>NZ_FXAW01000022.1 GCF_900177665.1 Marivirga sericea | reverse complement strand
ATGAAAGTGGGAGAAACACTGAAATTGGGATACGCCTTTGAATTGCCTGTCAACAATACAGCCCTAACTGGTTTTGGAACCCATTCACTCATGGTATCGCTCGATCTTGAGCTTTTCGGAAAACATGGACTAGGCAGAAGATTCTTTTAAAATTATTGTTTCTACCCTCTAGGATCTTTATGCAAAGGTAACATCTTCAGATTTTATCATGATGTAATATAAGATTTAAATTGTTTTAGTATATTTGATGAGTGTAAAATAGTTCAAGTTCATTATTATAGTTTCCTGAAGTAATACAGCTCATTTTTACTTTTCTTTAGAAGAATAGCTCACCAAATACCGGTAATCTGCACATAATGAATTAATCAAAAATAGTTATTTACATTATGCGCAACCGATTTATTACAATTATTATATTTTCTTTCTTCCAGCTTTCTTTATTTGCCCAAAATGGATTTATCACCACATGGAAAACTGATAATCCCGGCACTAGTGGAGATGACCAAATTCAGATCAATTCCTCTTCTTTCAGCAACTTTAATGTGAATTGGGAAGAAGTTGGAAACCCAAGTAATAACGGAACTGAGACAGGCTTGAGCGGTAATCCGATCATTACTTTTCCTAATCCTGGGACTTATCGAATTGAAATAACCGGTGAATTAAGAGTATTTAATTTCCCTGGCGCCAATCCTGGTCCTGATGATGCTCAAAAAGTATTATCCATTGAACAATGGGGCAATATTGAATGGGAAAGTCTAAGCTCCATTTTTATTGGGTGTACCAATATGCAATATAACGCGACTGATGCACCAGATTTGACAAATGTATCAAGCATAAGTGAAGCTTTTTATTTATGTACAAATTTTACAACTGGCGATCTAACCAATTGGAATGTTTCAGGAATCACAAACATGCAAGGAGCTTTTTACCTAGCAAGAAATTTTAATGGCGACATAAGTAATTGGGACGTTTCAAGCGTTACAAATTTTTCCTTTATGTTAGGTAGAACCGATGCCTTTGCTGGAGATTTAAGTTCCTGGATCGTTTCAAGTGGTGAAGATTTCGAGGGAATGTTTGTTGGAGCATTAGCATTTAACTCAGATATAAGTGAATGGACTCCTATTGCCGCTACCAATATGTCCGCCATGTTTAAAGAGGCTGAACAATTTAACCAAAATCTTACCAATTGGGATGTAAGTCAGGTTACAGACTTTTCTGAAATGTTTAGAGCTATAAATGGAGTTTCATCCTTCAATGGAGATCTTGCAAATTGGCCGGTTACCTCAGGAACAGATTTTAGCGATATGTTTCGCGATGCTATTGATTTTAATCAAGATTTAAGTTTATGGGTTACTAGCAGTGCTGAAAACATGGAAAATATGTTCTACCAAGCCATATCCTTTAACCAAAATATAGAAAGTTGGAATGTAGATAATGTCACCAATATGGAAGGTATGTTCAGATTTGCTTCGGATTTTAATCAAGACCTAAGTAGTTGGAATGTAACTCAAGTTGGAAACATGGCCAATATGTTTGATAACACAGATCTATCTATCTGCAATTATAATAACATTCTAGCTGCGTGGTCTGGTCTGAGTTCGCTGCAAGGCAATGTAACTTTAGGAGCGAGCGGAATTCAGTATTCCAAGGAAGCTGAGATTGAAAGACAGGTTTTGATCGACACTTGGAGTTGGGAAATCCTTGATGATGGAGATGGCAGCATCAGCATAGATGCTCAGATCAATGATCTGGCTGTAGATATTACTCCAAGTGGAGGAACAACTCCTTATAGTTTTAATTGGGTTGGACCCAGCGGCTTTAATTCTACCAACAATGATATAGTCGCTCCTGAATCTGGTACTTATACCTTAACCATTGATGATTTTGGAAACTGTACTTCCTTAACCGAAGAATTCATACTACGAGAATCAAGTACAGCTTTTATCACTACATGGCAAACTGATAATCCGGGATCTACGAATGACAATCAAATTCAAATCCCAACTGATCTCACGACCAACAGTTTTGATGTTTACTGGGAAGAAATCGGAAATGTTGACAATAATGGATTGGAGCAAGATTTAACCGGAGACCCAATTATTACATTTCCAGATCCCGGCAATTATCGAATAGAAATCATAGGAAATTTTCCTCGAATTTATTTTAACAATAGCGGTGATAAAGACAAAATCCTCTCTATAGAACAATGGGGAAATATTTCCTGGAACTCTATGCAAAATGCTTTTGCAGGTTGTATAAATCTAACATCAAGTGCTGCTGATTCCCCAGATTTAACGGGCGTCACGTCACTTCAAGGAATGTTTAGTAATACAAGTAATTTCAACTCTGATATAAGTAATTGGGATGTTGGAAGGGTAAACATCTTTACAGATATGTTCCTTTCTGCAAGTGCCTTTGATAATGGTGGTGTAGCACTAGACTGGACTACGGTGGGGCAATCACCGCTTGTCAGCACAATAAGCATGTCGACCATGTTCAGCGGAGCAAGTAATTTCAATCAGGATGTGAGCGCTTGGGATGTTAGTAAAGTAAGGACTTTTCAACGAATGTTTCTTGCCGCAGATGCTTTCGATAATGGCGGAGTAGCCCTTGACTGGACTACACTAGGGCAATCTACAAATGTTAATACGATAAGCATAGATCGTATGTTCAGTGGAGCGACTATTTTCAATCAAGATGTGAGTGCATGGGATGTCAGTAAGGTCAATAGCTTTTTAGGTATGTTCGAATCTGCAACGGCCTTTGATAATGGTGGTGTCGCACTCGACTGGACGACAGTAGGTCAATCTCCAAATGTCAGCACCGTAAGAATGAATTTTATGTTCAACGGAGCGGAGAATTTCAATCAGGATGTGAGCGCATGGGATGTCAGCAAGGTAGATAACTTTGTCGCCATGTTTGTTTCTGCAAGTGCCTTTGACAACGGTGGTGTAGCACTTGACTGGACTACGCTAGGGCAATCTCCAAATGTAAGTACGATATCCATGAACGCCATGTTCAGCGGAGCAAGTGCTTTCAATCAGGATGTTAGTTCCTGGACAGTTGAAAAAGTAGAAAATATGAGCAGCATGTTTTCTGAAGCCAATCTATTTAACCAAAGCTTAGGAAATTGGGACATTAGTGGCATAACAGTTCCTAGTAGTATGGAAAACATGCTCAATAACACTGCTCTTTCTAGTGCTAATTATGATGCTACGCTGATTGGCTGGGCAGACGACAACGGAGGAACGGAGACTATCCCTGCAGGAGTGACACTTGGAGCATCAGGCCTTTCCTACTGCAGTGCAATAGCTGAAAGAGCTATATTAACAAATACGAGTACAAATAATTGGACCATCAATGATGCTGGAACAGCTTGTGATGAACCTAGCACACAATCATCTGCAATCACTTTCTCAAATGTGACATCCACTCAAATGGATATTAGCTGGACTTCAGGAAACGGTAATAACAGAATCGTTGTAGTCAAAGTCGGTAGCCCCGTAGATTTCACACCCGTTGATGCTAGCTCGTATACAGCTGACACCAACTTTGGTATTGGAATTGAATATGGTTCTGGAAATTATGTTGTTTATAATGGCAATGGAAATCTCGTAACTCTCACAGGCTTAACTGTAGGAGAAACTTATCATGTACAGATTTACGATTATAATGGTACGTCTGGTATAGAAAATTATAATACTACTGTCACTTCTGATAATTCAGCTAATATACTGATAGCACCTGAAATCCAAGTACTCAATGGAGCAGTAGATTTGACTGTAAATGATGAGATTGACTTTGGTAGCATCGTAGAAAGCACTTCCACTTCGCAAACCTTAACTATCAATAATCAGGGAACTATCGATTTAACGATTTCGGATATTCAACTGGGAACTGGAACGGCCTACGCTATTAGCGGTATCGACTTACCTATTACCATTGCATCGGGAAATAGCACTGATTTTACGATCACTCTATCTAGTGTTAGTGCTCAAACATGGACAGATGCTTTAACATTAACCAGTGATGATGCTGATGAGAGTCCTTTTTCCCTAAATTTAACCGGAGAGGTAACTGTCACTGCTGTACCTGAAATAGAGCTGCTCAATGGAGCAACTAATCTCGCTATTAATGCTGAGATTGACTTTGGTAGTACCTTGGAAAACACTTCCACATCACAAATCCTCACCATCAGAAATTCTGGTACAGCTGATTTAACCATCTCAGACATTCAGCTGACAACAGGAACAGCCTATAGCATCAGCGGCATTACCTTGCCGGCTACCATTGTTGCCGGAAATACAGTTGATTTTATTATCACCTTATCTAGCGATAGTGTCCAAACCTGGACGGACATTCTAACTATTACAAGCGATGATGCTGATGAAAGTCCTTTCATTTTGAACCTCACAGGAGAGATAATCGCAACGCCTAATGCAGAAATACAAGTCCAAAGAGAGAATTTACCTTTAAATGGAATAGTAGAATTAGGAAATACTGAAGCGGGTAATACCTTAGTCGGGACCTTCGATATTCTAAACGTAGGTGAAGCAGACTTAATAATAAATAATATAGTCAGCAGCAACGACTTATTTACTATATCATTTGGCTCTTTACCTGCCACAATTTCTGCCAATAGCTCCAATAGTTTTGATATTGAATTGAATTCTACCATAGTAGGCATCTTTGAATCGAAAATCGCAATCTCAAGTAACGACCCTGAACAAGACGTATTTGAATTTGATGTTAGAGCTGTTGTTGAAGGTGCAAGAGTGGTTTTGCTCATCACAAATCCTGATAACTCTATCGAAAGAATTGT
>NZ_FXAW01000021.1 GCF_900177665.1 Marivirga sericea | reverse complement strand
TAATATTCCTTAATCCAATGATGTTTTTAGAGGCTGTAATTTGAACGTCTGGGTTAATATCAATGATTTTCCTAATGGCTTCGCCAATGATTTCTAAATCCCTCTCTATAGCCCGTTGCAAAATAATGTCATTAGAAAAATTGTTGAAGTCATTTTGAGTTTTCTGCTTAATAGATTCGATCTCCTCGATAACACTCTCAATGTCTAAAATGTATTTGAGTAGTTTAGGCTGCATACAAATCTACTTTTGACTGGTATACCTCTTCTTTGAGAATTGGGTTCTTCAGTGATTTGGTAGATACCAGATCGACTTTTCTATCTAAAATTTCTTGAAGGTGATGTAATAAAGAGAAATAGTTATCGGCATAGTCCAAAACGTCAATTTCATTAGAAAATTCAACGAGAAGATCGATGTCGCTGTCTTCATTCATAGCATCTTTTGCAGCTGATCCAAACAAAGCAATAGCAATCACATGATGTTTTTTACATGCGTCTACAATCTCATCAAGTTTATTTTGAATCAATTCAACCATAATTCAAAGATACATGAAATTTCGAATAATCCTTAATCAATGCGGTGTGGTGCATAACGCCTAGCTATGATGAGTGGGGCTTAGAAACTACTAAGCCTGCCAACCGCAGACAGCCACAGCAATTAATAAATTTACAAATTGTGGCTGACTTTCCAAGTACCGCCAAACTTTCCTGACTGATCGACCCCCATTCATTCATAGCTGATGTTATATGCTTTATTATCGCGCGGCTCTGAGTTCTTCAGGTAAATTCACAACACCGCACCCGTCCACTAGAGTTCGACCATTTTGCGAGACAAGCTGAATGTTAATGTGAAAGCTTTCCCCTTCTTTTCCATTCACTGTTGTTAAACCAGTTGTTTCGTCAAAGTTCAGAAGTTTGAACCCTCCATCGGGATAGTCCTGAGCATCCAAAATTGGGTCGAATCCTAATCCTTATTCAGGCTCGCGCTCATATGCTTCAGTTATCATTTTATCTAATTCGGTTTTGAAATAATCTGTTACCAGTTCTGAATTTCTTGTCCACTCTCTTATTTCAATACGATCTCCCATTTTTTCAGGATTATCGACATAGGAATTAATAAAATCAACCGCAACTTGGGGGTTCAGATCCTCCGTAGTTGTCTCCGCTTGTACAACCTTCTTAGCTTCTTCATTTTCGGATTGTAGGGGTGTTGTTTTTTCTGATTCGCCATGGTTAGTTTGCTTGTCTGAAGAACAAGCAAATAGCGTCAGAACTAAAAGAGTTTGGATAATTTTGTTCATAGTATTATTGCATATAACGTTAAGAATATGGGGCGTTGGGCACTTCAAGGCTCCAAACTACCAATTCCTTAGATATTTTTTTAAATGTAATCATTTTCGATTTTAGCAATATCTGCCCAATGACCTATATTTAGTGTTGTTGCCAGTTTTTCTATGTGGAGTAGTCTTCCAGCTTTATTAATTGCCAACTATCTCCTGACCTAATAAAAGTATATTTCACATGAATTCCATTTTCAATGCCTCTAAAGAAAATGGTTCTGTACTGTGTCCTTTGTTCTACATCCAAAACCATAAGGGCTTCAGTAGATTTTATTAAATTCCAAAACCCCCAATCTCCGGATCCGATTGAATCTCTAGCTGTTTCATAATCATTATTGTAGTCAGCAAAAAAGCGTGTTAATGGGAACTCAATATGATTCGTCTGGTAAATTGAGTCCGAAGAAAACCTCTTTAAAAAATCGATAAATTCTAAATCCTTAAGTGAATTGATGCTAACTGTATTTACTGAAAAAAGTCTCCAATTTTCAGCTTTTTGGGCAAAGGAATATTTTTTTGCATTATCATTTTCAAATGACAGAATGTACATAGAAATATCCTCTTCTCTTATGTCTTTATCAAAGTATGTTAATGTGTCAAAATGAAGGATCGGCATGGAACTTTTATTTGTATAAAAGGACAGGTGTTCCCAATCAGATTTCTCGACAATATTGACCGCATCAATTTTTATAGGATATTCAATCCTACTTCTTTGAAAATCTCTATCCCACATAAATTGGCTAAAGAATTCCATAAAAGTTTGCGTGGATATGTCCTCTGATACTGTAGTGTCTGGAAGTTCTTGATTGATGGAATCCCTCGAAGTAGTCAATACCGATTCTTCTGCAACTGTTTCTTTTGCCTCTTTTTCTGAGGAAGGACTTTCACAGCTAAGTGTAAAGAAGGTTGTTAATAATATTAAATATTTCATTTTTTATTCATGTTCGTAAACACAGATTGGCTACAACGCACAGCTATGATGAGTGGGATTAGAATGCTCTAACCTCTCGTCTCGCACATAGCCACGCCTTGATTTAAAATTATAATATGTGGCGGACTTTCCAATCCCCACCAAACTTTCCTGACCGATGAAACCCCATTCATTCATAGCATTTGTTGTATGCCGCTCTCTATTCAAACCATTGTACTTTTTTAAATTGATTGGTTAGTTCGGCATCTAAAGGTTTTAGTACAATTTCAAAGTTCGTTTTGGATTCCAAATTCTCATCATCTAATTCAGGATTGAAAAGTTGTCTTACAGTAACTGAGTAAATCCCGTTCGAAAGTTCATGATAAAGTTCAGAGTTATGGTTTGATGGAATTTTTTGTTTTGGATATGAAGCCGCCATTGTTAAATCAGAATATTCTGTAAGAAATAGTTTACAGTCTGTAACCTCAATAGTCGCTTCAAAGTCCCTAAAGGATTCTTGGTTCGATCGTTCGGAAACAAAATCAACGTTCCAAGTTCCTCCTTCATATCCTGTTCTCCAAATCAAAAAATGTCCTTGATTCATCTGCTCGACAAAATGGTTCATCAATTGATCAAATTCCCAATCTTCTGTTAGGAAAGCGTTGAATTTTGATGAGTTTACAAGTGCTAGAAATCCGTCATTATCTATTATTTGCATATTCTTAGCTATTCGTACAGTGGCATACAACGCCACTGTATAAATTCGTGGCTGATTAAAAGTATAAAAATTTCAATTAACTACCGAGGCAATCCGCAGGATTGCCTTATTAATTTAATTTTCACCAATAAGGCAATCCTGCGGATTGCTGGACTATCGACAAAGCGCCAAAGCTACAATAACCTACTAACAGCCATGATTTATGACAGAATGTTGGCAACAGTCTTTATTTGACCTCGTACGTTATTTCTTTTTCTAATATGAACTCATCAGAAAGGTCTAGGCCTTGTTTATCATACATATTCAGTTTAATGGTATGTGAACCTTTAGATTGTGGGCTTATTTTTATTTTAGCTCTTCCATTATTTATGTCAAGTGTGTCTCTGTCGTTTAATACAAAAGTCATGAACTCCTCACTTTTTGATGAAAAAGCTGAAAATATAACCTCTGCTTCAAATGATTCATTTGCCGACAAAACCGTCTTTGTAGGAACAACCATTAATTCAAGCTGGTCAAACATGTAGGACGCTCCGACTTCCATGGAAATATTTTCCATAATTGCGGTCTTTGCTTTAGTTAATGCTATAGTTCCTGCAATTTTCTTATAATTATCAGGAGCTTCCTTTAAGATAACCGACCAGTCCGAATAATTATACTTTGAAAGTTTTGATGATGACTCCTGAAATTTATCAAATATTAACCGAAGGTCGCTCCCTTCATTAACACCTGCAATAGCACTGTCGTATAGGGAGTCAAGTGTTTGTAATTTGCTCTGTACTTGCAGTTCTTTATTCTGACTTTCTGATATTAGATTAGTAATTGCATTCGATTTTCTCTCATTTCTTTGTAACTCATATTCCTTTTGCTTGGCTAAAAAGTTTTCTAATGATGAGTCAGTTGTACACGATGCTAATACTACTGAGAATATAATTATAATTGCTTGTTTCATCTGGTTGCTATTGTTGCCAACGCCACTGTATAAATTCGTGGCTGATTAAAAGTATAAAAATTTCAATTAACTACCGAGGCAATCCGCAGGATTGGCTTATTAAATTAAGCTTCACTAATTAGGCAATCCTGCGGATTGCCGGGCTATCTACAAAGAGCTGAAGGAACAATAACCTACTAACAGCCATGATTTATACAGAATGTTGGCAAACGTCTATTCATTATTCTGATATTCTAATGCTCTATTGAGTGCAATTAGTATACTGTCTATTTTGGGATTACTAATCTCTAAAGTCTCGAAATCTTTAATAATTGGCTTGATGGCAGGGTCGAGTAAAGGGCAACAAATTTCTGATGTGATGGCGTTCAAGTCGTAGTTGTTTTTTGTTATTAGTTCAGCAACGTCCTTTGGGTACTTGCTTAATACCTCAAATATCATTTCTTGACTGAATTCTGAAAATTCAACGTGATTGTCGCATTCCTCTGAGAAAACCTGCAAAAACATATCAATTGCACCTTTTGACAAGCTATCGATATTCTGATGGACGTAGAGGGTTACTTTAACATTACATGGCTCAGATTTCAACGAGTTAAATGACACTGTTTTTTGTTTTGTTTCTGTTTCAATAGGTTTTTTTGATGGAGACTGTGTGTCTTCTACTTTAAGAATATCAGAAAGTTCGCTTGAGTCTGTCGGAGTTGATACAATTTGAGTTTCATGGCTTTCCTGTTCAGTCTTGCTATTGCACGAAAAGATTAATACAATAATTATTAAGTGGAGTAGAATCTTCATTTTGCAGTTATGGTTGCCAACGTTAGGCTATCAATCGTTTTGATTGGAAATCTTAGTTATTTGATGACCTTTCATAATGATTTGATAGCTGATGTTGTGTTTAGTATATTTTCAATTCCTCCTAAAGTAGTAGAAATAATGGTAATTGAAAAATACGATGTTCCTTTCTTAAATCCT
>NZ_FXAW01000007.1 GCF_900177665.1 Marivirga sericea | reverse complement strand
TCTGACCTAGTGGCAGCTGCTGATTATGTAGCTTCATGGGATGATGCTAATTTCGTATTTCATCCAGAAGCAGTGTTTTCATCAGATTTAGGTGTTGCTGATTGGAATGGAGTTGACGGTGCCAATAACAGTTTGCATTCATTGCTAATGAATGATACAGGAGGTAGCCAATTCATTATTACAGCTAGTGACGAGCTTATTGCAGCTATTGAGTCTCAAGCAGGTGATGTGAGAAGCGGGATGTTTAACACTGAGACTTTAGGTCAGGAGTTTACTAAATGGCAAGGTAACAAAGGAACTGTTCCTTTTCAGGAAAATATTCCGATTCTGAGATTATCAGAAGGTTACTTAATTGCGGCAGAGGCTTTAGGCCCTGGCGCAGGTGATCCTTTCTTAAATGCATTCAGAGCAGCTCGTGGTTTAGCGGGTGGTGTATCAGCAACGGTTGATAATGTACTAAGAGAAAGAAGAATCGAATTTATGGCAGAGGGTCATAGATGGTTTGATCTGAAAAGATTGGGAAGAGACATTTCTAAGCCTGCAGCTGCAGGAACTGGAGCTGTTCCTTACGAGGATTTTAGAATTCTTCCTAGAATACCTCAAGCTGAAATCAGTTTAAGTGAGGACATTTTGGTAAATAACCCTGGTTATAATTAATAAATTTTTTAGATATGAAGAAAATATTATATATAGTATATATCGTGGCTCTCGTACCATTCCTTACAGGATGTTTCGAAGAGCCTGGAACTTCAAAGTTGATCACAGATTTTACAGATCAGGGCTTTGTTGAGATAGTGGAAGCTAATGGTGGGGCTAGTCCTACTAAAAATGTGGTGGTTGTTCCTGATGGTGCAAATGTAACTCAATCGATTCAAGTTTCTTTTGGCGGAGCAGTTAGTGATGCGCCAGTTGACGTATCTTTTGAAGTAGTAGCAAGTTCTTCAACTGCTGTTGAAGGAGTTGATTACACACTTGTATCTGCAGGATCAGTGACTATTGCCAGCGGAGAGTATACTGCACCTATCACTTTTGAAGTAGTAGATGATATTTTGGATCCTGATAATCCAATCACTATCACATTCAGATTGACTAATGCGTCAGTGCCAATACTTGAGGAATACGGTGAAGTGACAATTACTTTAGTTGGTTTATGTCCTCCTGAGCTGTTTGATTATACAACTGTAGCAGGTGAATATTCTACTGATGCAGTGGGTACATCAACAGATCCTTGTCCTGGTTCAGATCCATTTACCTTTGCATCAACTGAAACTTTAACCAGAGATGCAGCTAGCGACACGGACGAGGCAATAGCATTTACTATTTCGGATTCGTTTGCAGGTTTGTATGAAGCATGGTATGGTGAGTGTTATACAGGTGCATTGTCTTCGCAGTCAGGTACCATTCTGGTAAATACCGCAACTGGAGCTGTTACAGGTTCTGGTAGCGAAGTATACGGTACCACTTGGGAGGCTACTGGTTTATTAGATGCATGTAATGGTAATATCACTTATACAGTAGTTAATGGTTTTGATGATGAGGGTACTGTTACCTGGGTGCAAAACTAAGAACTATAGAGATTTAATTATTAAGAGGCTAATCATATTAGCCTCTTTTTTTGTTTAAAAATGAACTAGATTATTGGTAATTCAGTTGTGTTGACTGAGTTGTCTAAAAATAGGTACACTATGAAAAAAACTATTACTACACTATTTGCATTATCTTTTTTGGTCAGTCTGACAATGGCCCAAGAATTTAACCCACAAAAATTGCACGAAATTGCTGCAATCGAGAAGACCCAGCTTGCAGAGCGGCAAGAAAGGATAGAAAAGTTTTTAGAGAATTCAGATAGGAAGCGAACTATACAGCTAGAAGATGGAAATACTGGGGTCTTAGTGGATGTTCTTAATGGTCATCCACAATACATGGCTACTCATAATCTTCAAGCTCGATATACCACTGGGGTTGAATTTGTGCAAGCAGAATCTGGACTAAATCTACCACTATATGGTTCTAACATGACTATTGGAGTTTGGGATGGTGGTTTAGTATTGAATAGTCATCAAGAGTTTGGAGGTCGAATAAAAAACAAATTAGGATCTGAATATAGCAATCATGCTACCCATGTAACCGGGACAATAGCTGCAGCAGGTGTTAATCCCGATGCCAAAGGGATGCTTCCTGAAGTAACTATACACTCATATTTTGCATTTGAGGATGATTTAGGTCCAATGGCAGAGGAAGCTTCAAATGGTTTGATTTTATCTAACCACTCTTATGGTTTAGTATTAGGTTGGAGATTTAACGGAAATGCATGGGAGTGGTTTGGACAGGATAACGGTAAAGATAATCGCTTTGGTTCATACACGAGTGATAGTAGAACTTTAGATAATATTGCCTACAATGCACCTTATTATACCATTGTTTGGTCTGCTGGAAACGATAGAAGTGATGCTGGAGATGGAACAAGGCCACCAGATGGTCCATTCAATATTGTAGGACCTGCTGCTACTTCAAAGAACATTATTACGGTCGGGGCTATTACCGGTTATGAAGAATATGAAGGTCCAATTTCTGCAGAAATTAGCAGTTTTAGCTCATGGGGTCCAACTAATGATGGAAGGATTAAACCTGATATCGTGGGCGATGGTGTTGGCGTATTTTCTGCATCTTCTAGTGGAGATGATCAATATGCAACGCTCCAAGGAACATCAATGTCCGCACCTAATGTGACAGGGTCTCTGGGTGTGCTACAAGAATTTTATCGTCAAAGTGCTGATACTTTTATGACAGCTGCACAACTGAAATCTTTAGCAATCCATACAGCTAGGGAAGCCGGTCAATTCCCCGGACCAGATTATAAATTTGGTTGGGGTGTTATGAATGCAGTAGATGCCATTAAAGTAATGCAGTCCAGAAATGATAAGGATACTTTAATGACGAGTGCAACATTGAATGAAGGTGAAGTTCATGAATATGAAATAATTCCAGACACTAAAACAAAATTAACAGCGACTATAGCTTGGACAGATGTTCCAGGTCAAGTCACTGAACTTGGGTCACCAACTCCGCACTTAGTTAACGATCTAGACATACATTTAGAGGATGATGCAGGAAATATATATTATCCTTGGAGAATGAATCCTGATAATGTTGGTGGAGCTGCCAGCAAAGGCGTAAATAGCCTCGATAATGTTGAGAAAGTAGAATTTGTAGCTCCTAATGTTAGGAAATATAGGCTTGTGGTTAGTCACAAGGGATCCTTGGAAAGTGGAGCGCAGACCTACGCTCTATCTCTTACTTATGGTAGTGCCAAGGTAAGTAATGATTTGGTTTACTGGGTTGGTGGAAATGGAGATTTTACATCAGGGACCAATTTTTCTCAGACATCAGGTGGTGCTAGTCAAGCGATCGATTTAGCAGCTGTTAAATCTTTGACTGTAGATGAAAATTCATTTGCTAATGATGGAGTGATTACAATGACTAGTGATTTAGAATTAGATAATATTATTTTTACTTCAGATAAAGTTTTAACTATTGATTTAGCAGGTAATACACTCACTATAAACAATGCGATTCACTCCGCTGGTGAGAACCTGAAAATTTCTAATGGGAAGCTGGTGGTTAAGTCCGATCCAAACAATAATGTTTATCTGGAATTTGATGGTTCCGATAACTTGGCTATAGATTTAGATAATGATGGTCAATTTATTATAGAAAGTAGTGTTAAAGCTGATCAACTAAATATCATAAATGGAAACTATACGATTCAAAATAAGAGAATAGCTGTTGAAGGCTTGAATTTATTTAAAGAAGCTAAAGCTAGCTTAGAAAATAACGTAATTGAGCTTTCCGGATTATTTTATAATTACTCTGACAGTGTCAGCTTTAAGGGTAATTCTTGGTCATTGAACGATGCTATTGTATCTTCAGACTATCGCTTAGCAGCAGGAGATACTATTCAGGCTTCAGGCAGTAATTCTTTTACTGGGCAGTTTCATTTTGCAAAGCTTATCAACAATTCTGAGATTGAAGTGATTGATAAATTTGAAGTGGATAGCTTGCAACTTAGTAGCGGTTCCAAAATAGTCATAAATAATGAAGACTCTCTATTGGTTCATAATGGATTAAAGCTATTGGGAAATGATGTCAAACAAATTTCGGGTTCTAACAGTGATGCTCTAGCAAATTTAGAATTTACCTTTAGGTCTAAATTATGTTTAGATAATCTAGTGGTTGAGAATATTCATTTTTCTTCTCAATCAGTATTGAATGTCACATCAAATGGATCTATCACTAATTCTGTAAATGTCCTGGAATTACCTTGTGAGGATTTGATTTTCCCAGATTTCCAGATTTCATCTACTTGCGCCAATGGTTTAATTTACCTTGATAACTTGTCTGACGGAGAAATCGATGATTTTAGCTGGGATTTTGGGAATGGTATGATCTTTGAAGGAGTTAATGACGTTATGGAGCCAGTGATATGGTTTGATTCAATAGGTGAATACGAAATCAAATTGATAGTTTCAAATGAAAATCAAACTTCTGAATTTTCGAAATTTATTCAAGTAGATGAAAATACTTTGAATGAAATTAAAATCGTTGAGAATGATCAAGGATTAGTAGCAACTGTTTCAGGTGCAGAATATCAATGGTTTAAAGATGGAGTAGCAATCGAGGGAGAGACTGAAAGAGTTTTGAGTATTGACTTTGAATCTGGAGTGTATAATGTTGCTTATTTTGGTAATGCAGAGGAAGGTTGTGAATCTAGAGTTTCTGATTCGTTTGAATATATTGTAACCTCAAATGATAAGGAGCTAGTAGAAAGTATTATCCTTTTTCCAAATCCAGTTAACAATATATTAACCGTAAAAAACTTTGAAAATTACGAAAAAATTAGAATTTTTGAATTTCAAGGTAAAATAGTACATTCTGAAGATCTAAATCAGACATCTAACAGTATTAGATTAGATGTTAGTAACTACAAGTCTGGTTTGTATTTTATTGAGCTGTCGGGAAAAAATAAATCTATCAAACTTAAATTTTTAATTGAGTAAATATGAAATTATTACAAACAGGTGTTTTATTAGTAGCAGTATTTTTCTTTAGTGTTACTGCTTATTCTCAAATAGGGAATATAAATGAATTTGGTGGTGGTAAACCCATCATGATGAAAAAGTATAGTAAAATCGAAGGCACCCCTTACTATTTTGGTTCAGATAATTGGATGGACGGGACTTTGTATACTGCAGATGGTAAAATGGTGGAAGATATTCCAATTCGTTTCAATGGCTTTGATAATGAAGTTGAGTATAGAAAAGATGGAAATGTTTTAATCATTGATAATTACAATCTGAAGGGTTTTGATTTTTATTACAGTGAAGAAAGTGGAGGTAAAAAAACGAAATATGAATTCAGGAATGGATTTAGTGTTCCAGGTGAAATTGAAAAAACAGATTTCTACAATGTAATTTATCAGGGAGATAACTTATCATTGATTGAGGAATTCAAAGTATTAGAGACGAGGGTAACACCAGCAAGTTACGGAGCAAGTGAATATCGAAAATTCGTAAATGATCGAAAAACCTACTTGATTCTTAATAATAAGTTAGATAAGTTCAAAAGTAGAAAAAGAGATTTTTATGACATCGCTCCGAACCAAAAGTCAGAAATCAAAAAGCAAATCAAAAAGAATGATCTTGATTTGAATAATCCGAGCCACGTTACTTTTTTACTCGAATACATTGATAACAATTTAATACAGTAATATATTCTTGAACCTATCGTTAATCTGTTCAACCAACCTAAAATTATTTTCGTGAAGAACCTTAAATTATTGTTGAGCATTGTAGTTATACTGCAATGCTCAACTTCTTTTGCCCAAAAATTCACTGCTCAAGAAGTAGCTGATTCAATTAAGAATCATTTTGATGTCAATCCAATTGAAAAAGTTTATTTAGATTTAGATAAATCAAATTATGTTTCTGGAGAAACTGTTTGGTTCAAAGGTTATGTAACTGCAGGATACTTTAATCAATTTTCACCTCTCAGTAAAGTGATGTTTGTTGAATTGATTGATCCTGAGTCTAAATTGGTAAAAAGGATTAAATTCTATTCAGACAATGGAATAGGGAATAGTTTTTTAGAGCTTCCTCAAGAACTAAAAACTGGAAAATACCTTTTAAGGGCCTATACTAACTGGATGAGAAACCGTTCTCAGGGTTATTTTTTTCAAAATGAATTGAATGTTTTTAATTTGTTTGAAAAGGAAGAGGATAATAAGATAGCTAAAGAAGAGAAGGGAAATGTACCTGCTGTTAGCTTTATGCCAGAGGGTGGAGAATTAATCAGTGATGTACAAGCAAGAGTCGCTTTTAAGGCTTTAAATTCAGATGGCTACGGTGAAAAAGTGTCTGGTAAGTTGTTTGATCAAAACGGGGAAATAGTTACGAGTTTTAAGAGTATGCATTTAGGTATGGGAGAACTTACTCTTGTTCCCGATGCTCAAAAAAGTTACTATGCTGTTTTGGATGAGTATCCTAATTCAAAGATTCAGTTTCCGCAAGTGAAAGAGAAGGGGTTGTCAATTTATTTAATGAATCTACCTCAATTGAAAGAAGTAAGATTTAAACTATCTTCTAATAATTTCAATAAAGATTGCTTCATTATCACTCATAGCAGAGGAGTTCCTACTTATGTGGCAAGTACAAATCTAAATGGTGCAGCAGTTTCAGGAATGATACCAAAAGATAACTTTCTACCTGGTGTGAACTATATGACCATTTTTAGTAAAGAAGGTGTCCCACTGGCGGAGAGATCCTTTTTTATAAATTCAGTACCAACTTTTGATGTTGAAATTGAAAGCGATAAGGAAGTGTACTTAAAAAGAGATAAGGTAAAGCTCAGGATCGCATCGATGAAAGGGGGTAATGGTATCGAGAGCTATTTATCTCTGTCTGCAACAAACAATAATGAAGTTTTACTTAATGCGGAGGAAAATAACATAGCATCATATTTCTATTTGACGAGTGATTTAAAAGGGTACGTAGAAGCACCAGCTAATTATTTTAATGAAATTTTTGATGATGCGTGGAAGCGTCTAGATTTACTCATGATGACTCAAGGGTATACTTCATTTGATTGGGATAAGATCTTGAAGTCAGATGCGAATTTGTTACAGTTTAAAATTGAACAAGCGCTTTCAGTGAGTGGTAATTTAAAAACAGATATATTTAAAAAACCAGCGAAGGGGGGCTCAGTTAGTTATATCGTTCAAGATAGTACAAAGATCTTTAATGAGGTGGAAGTAAATGCTGATGGTAGCTTTGAAATCAATGATTTGTTTTTTGCAGGAGAGAAGGCTATCGTTTTAACTGGCAAAGACAAAAAAGGCAAACCAAATGTTGTAATTTCGATTGATTCGACTAAATCATATCCAGAATTAATGTCTGCTAAACATCAGATTTCTGGTACTTTATCTGAATTTCAGAGAAAATCAATCCAGAAAACTTTAGAAAGAAAGGAAATAGACGCTTCATATAATTTTGATAATAATTTCGAAACCTTAGATGAGGTGACTGTAAAAGCCGATAAAATAACTAAACAAGATCAGGTAAATAATGTATATGGACCGGGTGATAATTCCTTAGATCTTACTGAACTTGATATAAGTGAAACAGCTCAACACCCTCTCGAATTAATTAGAGGAAGAATAGCAGGAGTTCGTATTTCAGGAAGTTTGATCAATTGGCAAGTAGAAATACGAGGACCAGGTTCGATTAATTCAAGTACTACTCCGCTAATATTGGTTGATAATGTTCAAGTTCCCTTAGATTATCTAAATTCAATTTCAGCAAGGCAAATCCAATCAGTTGAGGTTTACAAGGGTGCTTCAGCAGCAATCTTTGGAGTAAATGGAGCAAATGGTGTTTTATCCTTCTTTACAAAACCAGGAGGGGAAAGTTTTAGCACCTACGAAGCCGGAAATGCTGCAACAACAATACTGACAGGTTACCAAGAGTTTAGGGAGTTTTATAGCCCTGATTATTCTGTGAAAAAGGAGGCACATGCCAAACCAGATAGAAGAGCCCTTTTACATTGGGAACCAATGATAAAAACTAATGAAGAAGGGGAGTATTTTCTTGAATTCTACACTTCTGATGAAGTGATGGATATAACTGTCAGGGTTGAAGGGATGACACAAACAGGACAGGTTGGTATGAAGAGCACTACTGTTAAAGTTAGGAATACAGCAGAGTAAATTGAAATCATATAAAATGGAAGACTTTTCTAGTCTTTCATTTCGCTTTTTATCTATTATCTTAGAGTTGTGAACAGACTCAGACCGATTTTATATTTATTTGGAGGAGCCTTATTGCTCTATCTCATTAGCCTTATTTTTTCTGATATATTAATTTATATCATCATTTCTTTAATTATATCCACTATTCTCAGACCTTTAGTGGGATACCTAAATAGTCTATATTTTTACGGGTATAAGTTGCCAAAAATTTTCACAATTATAATTGCTTTCAGTGTCTTGATTGCCTTTATAGTGCTTTTTGTGGGGCTTTTTATTCCGCTAGTGTCCGAACAAATCCAGATTTTAAGTAAATTAGACTACGACAGTCTTTACAGTAAAGTCACCACTCCTATCCAATCAGTTGAATTCTTTTTAATAAACTCAATACCTAACATAGGAGATGAAGGGTTTATAATCGATAGATTAAAGGAGAGTATCATAAATTTTGTACAAACGGTAGATTTTAGTTATATCTTGAATAATTTCATTTCCATCACAGGAAGTATTTTTGTTGCTATTTTAGCGGTAGCGTTCATCTCTTTCTTTCTTCTCTATGAGAAGGGGTTGGCGAGGAGAAAATTCATTCAGATAATTCCAAATAAATATTTTGAAGTTTCAATTGGTGCGATTTATAAAATTGAGAAGCTGCTATCCAATTATTTATTAGGGCTTTTGTTTCAGATGATTTCTATTTTTACAATTGCCTCGGTTGGCTTAAGTATCTTTGGAATTAAATACGCAGTAACGATTGCAGTATTTGCTGCTGTGGCAAATCTTATTCCATATGCAGGCCCAATTTTGGGATCAGCATTTGGTATTATAGTTGGCGTCACTACTGGCGGTATTTTTGAGTTTAATAATCAGTTGTTTTTCTTAATTATCAAGATTGTATCAGTATTTGCAGTAGTTCAAATAACTGATAATATAGTTTTGCAACCACTTATTTTTTCAAAAAGTGTAAAAGCACATCCATTAGAAATATTTGTTATTATCTTTGCGGGCGCATCCTTGGCTGGTGTGTTAGGTATGGTAGCTGCTATACCAGTTTACACCGTGATAAGAGTGATTTTAATTGAGCTTTATCAAGGATACAAACAGTATAAAATATTTCAGAATTAACTAAATTATTTTCATGGGATTACAATGCGGGATTGTTGGATTACCTAATGTAGGTAAATCAACCTTATTTAATGCGCTTTCTAATGCAAAAGCAGAAGCTGCTAATTTTCCATTTTGTACTATAGATCCGAATGTTGGAGTCATAAGTGTTGCTGATGAAAGATTAACAATTTTAGAAGAACTTGTTAATCCAGATAAGGTAGTGCCAACTATTATCGAATTTGTTGATATAGCAGGATTAGTGGAAGGTGCTAGTAAAGGCGAGGGTTTAGGAAATAAGTTTCTGGGAAACATTAGAGAGGTGGATGCCATTGTTCACGTTGTGAGGTGTTTTGAGGATGATAACATTACGCATGTTTCTGGGAGAGTGAATCCGGTAGCGGACAAAGATATTATTGATACAGAGTTACAGTTGAAAGATTTGGATTCTGTTGAAAAGAAGATACAAAAAACAGAGAAAATTGCCAGATCTGGGGATTCAAATGCAAAAAAGGAACTGGCAATTCTTAATCAATATAAATCGGTTTTAGAGGATGGCAAGAATGCCAGAACTTTAAAACTCACGAAAGAGGAGAAGGATCCGGTCAGAGATCTGATGTTATTGACTGATAAGCCGGTGATTTATGTTACCAATGTGGAAGAATCTGCTGCAGTGTCTGGTAACGAATGGGTTGAAAAGTTTAAAGACTATGTGAAAGACGAGGAAGCAGAAGTAATTGTTGTAAGTGCTGCAATCGAAGCCCAAATTGCTGAATTTGATGATCTAGATGAAAAGGCCATGTTTTTAGAAGAATACGGGCTAACAGAATCTGGCTTAAATAAATTAATCAGGGCCTCTTATTCCATTTTAGATCTCATCACTTATTTTACAGCAGGTAAGCAAGAAGTTCGTGCTTGGACTATCAAAAAAGGATGGAAGGCGCCTCAAGCAGCTGGTGTGATCCACACAGATTTTGAAAAAGGTTTTATTAAAGCAGAAGTTATCAAATTAGATGACTATCAGAAATTTAAAACTGAGCAAGCCTGTAAAGAAGCAGGTAAAATATCGATTGAAGGAAAGGAATATATCGTAAAAGACGGTGATATTATGCATTTTAGGTTCAATGTGTAAATTTTCTTAGAAAGTTTAAAACAATTTTATTTGACGATTGGTCTTAAAAAATAAAAGAGGGCCGTGAGAGTAAGATTAATTTTTAAAAATAAGGAAAAGGGAGCTACGGTTCCATTTCACCATCAGTACTACTTGTTTAGATTTTTTAAAGGTTTAATCAAAAAGTCTGGCAAAGATGAATTTAATAATTTTAATCACTACAACTTTTCTGGATTGAAGGGGCAGACAACCGTTAGCAAATCAGGTCTGCATTTTTACAGTTCAAAAATAACTGTTGTTTTTTCGTGTTCAAATCAAGATTTCATCGATTCAATTATTGAGGTATTATTCACTTTACCTGAAATTAAGTTGAATGGACTGTCTATAATTCCACATTCTGTAGAACTTGAGAATGAAATTGAATTTGCTGAAGAAACTAAGTATATATGTATTTCGCCTTTAATTTTGCTGACCCCTGAATTTTCTAGTGATGAAGGTAAAAAATTCATGCATCCTGAATCAGGGGAGTTTGTAGAGCAATTACGAAAAGCACTGCTAGAAAAAAATGAATTAAATGATTTCGGAGGTTTTGAATTTCATCCAGATCAAAACTATTTAAAAAAATTAGAAGATAGAGGAAAAAAATACTCTCGAGTATATCCTATTTTTGATCAAGATATACCTTATGAGGTGCGGGGATATACATTTCCTTTTACCTTACAAGCTTCACCGGAACTTCATAAATACTTATTTGAGTGTGGTTTGGGCTTATTTAACGATAAGGGTTTTGGAATGCTAGATCTTGCGGAAGTAACCCCAGGTAGTAAAACAGTTCCCTATTTTACTGGGCAGCTCTCGAATTAAATTTAGTATAGCCAATTAATCTATCATATCGTAGTTGAGGGTTTTTATAGTATATTAATATATCGTAAGTGTTTTCAGTGCTAAAATGACTACCATCTATTGGATTGCCGTCTCGGTTGGGTATGTAGTAGCTGTACTCATAATAGCCTTGCTTTAGTAGTAAATTATTTTGATATAGCCCCGTATTTGGATTGTAGGTCATCCTATTGATACTATTTAATTGCCAGTTATTAAACTCACCAACAACATAGATCTCTTGATAATCTTGTGGAGCTTCCAATTTAAACTCAGTTAAAAAATAGTCCGATACTAAAGGAGTATTAGGCCTTTCTCTATTCCCGATCGCAAATGTCCCGTTTCTGTCTTGCCATTCTCTGTAAGCTTCTGACGCTCGTACAGCATCAGGTCGGAGAGTAATCGTTATTGGAGCGCTTTCTTTGTTTATATTGGCTACACCATTCCCTTTGAAATTTACAGTAGTAATATCAAAAAATCTAAATTCATTGTTTCCCGGAAAATTTAATTCTCCATTATAGAATTTATATGATAATTTTTTGTTGCCGTCCGTGATACTTAAAGGCTTAGGTGCATCTATTGCATAAAGCCAATTACTATTTTGTCTGATTACAGGATAAATATCGGTGCCAGCATTTATAATATTTATATTATTGAGCAGAACTTCAAATTCAAGTTCTTGATGTGTTCTTCGTTTTGAAACTACATTAGATGCTGAAATTTGATAGTCAATTCCAGCCTTATTTTCATGAACCATAAAACGTTCGCTAAGAATTATATTATCCTCGTTGTTATTTTCATATACGACTATTAGATAATTACCTGATAGACTTACCTTTGGCACACTCCATTCATAATGGATATATCCTAGTTTAGTATCAAAGGAGAATTCAAAGTCACGTATCGGAAATTGATTGTATTCTTCAAGATAATCCATGGACTGAAGATTGCTTTTTGCTGACCAATCTTTATTGCAATGTATAATTTTTGCAAAATACTGCTGCTGTTGATCATTTATATCATCAAAAGTGAGAAGCAATCGTTCATCGGCAGCTAACTCCAGAACAGCATTATTAGTCGATACCATCTGATTACCCTTAAAGTGTATAAGCTGCACAGTTTTAATTCTCTCTTTATAGCTTTTGTTCTCAAAAGATAAAGTAGGATAGTAATTTGGCCTAGGTGTTTGAGAGGTGCTGGTGGATTGTACTGGCACACAGGCACTAATCAAACTAAAAATGCAGGAAAATGTGATTAAATAATAAAAATAATATTTCATTCCAACCTTTAATTTGTAATTTGGGTCTAATATAAACAGAATCCTTAAGGTTTTGTCATGCCTAGAACCAAAGAACTTATAAAAGGTTGCCAAAACGGTGACAGAAAGAGTCAATACGAGCTCTATCAACAATTCTCCTCCGGGATGATGGCTGTAGCGTTGCGCTATTCAAAATCAACTTTAGAAGCTGAAGATATTTTACAAGAGGGGTTTATAAAAATATTTGAAAATATAAAGAAGTTTAGAGGTGATTCCAGTTTGGGATATTGGATTAAAAGAATAATCATTAATACAGCGCTGAATCATCAGCGAAGTAAGTTGTATCTATATCCAATGGTGGACGTAGAAGATATTAAAGAAGGAATTAATTCTTTATCTGTAGATAGTTTGGCTGTAGAGGATTTGATGGATTTGGTGCAAAATTTACCTACAGGTTGTCAGGTGATTTTTAATCTTTACGCTGTTGAGGGCTATCAACATAAGGAAATTGCAGAAATGCTTGAGATAAGTATAGGGACATCAAAATCTCAATACTCAAGAGCAAGAAAAATATTAATAGAACAAATAGATAAGCAAAACAAGTGGGGGAATGAAAGATTTCAGTAAAGATAAATTTAACGATTCAATTTCTAGAAAATTTGCCGGTGCTGAAGTTCAGCCGGGTAGTGGTGTATGGGAAGGGATTGAAGCGGAACTGCTGAAGCAGGATAATAAAAGAATGCAGAGAAAAGCCGCTTTTTACAGAAATGTTGCGGCAGCGGTAATCTTTATAGCCTTAATTTCGATCTACTTCAATTTGCAGGATGTCACTTTTATTGGTAATCAAAATAGTACGTTTATACCAGTGGAAATAGAAAAGCAAAGCAATCAAAATTATGTAAGTAATAATGATATACTCTTAAAAAAGCCAAATGTTTTTGCTGATTCTGAGGATGGTACATCAAATTCTAATCAGAGCGGGAATGGAAACCAGAGCTTAGCAAGTTCCTACAGTCCTGAAAAAGCGGATGGCGAGTCGCCTCAGTCGCGGAATAGTGCAGATATTATTAATAATTCTTCAGATCGTGCAGCAGTAGCAACCATAGCAAGGGCAGAGAGCTTAGTGCCAAATGATTTTGAATTGCATAAGTCAGACATTAAAGTTGAAAAGGTATCTTACTTTGCAGTGAGTATGCTAGAGAAACCAAAAACGGGCTCAAGTATTGCTTGGAATACCAATGTGAATATAGGCTCTGGTAATTTTAATCCGAATTCAGAGATTACAGAAACCCCTTTTTTTTCAACAGCTTCAACGCTCAATAATGCTGGTACTACCGCACGAACTATAGGCGATAATACGTCTTTTGATGGTAATCAAGAAAGAACTGCTGTTGAAAATTTAAGTTCTGCTCCTATGAAAGGGAATACCTCATTCACTTTTGGCTTGAACTTTGGGGTAGTTTTGAACGAAAAATGGAACATTAAATCTGGGCTTCAATACGGAGCTTACAGATCATCTTCATCTAGTAGTACTGTATTAAGAGACAGAAATAGTGATGAACTATATCCTTTTCATGGTGCAAGTAGTTTGCCCGAGATTTCGGATGGTAGAGTTATTAATTTTACATCGGAATATGAATTGTACAATGATCTTCAAATTTTAACGATCCCGTTAATGGCTTCTTATAAAATCATCGATCGAAAATTCGATGTTTCAATTGTTGCAGGCCTATCAGCAGATTTTATTATAAGAAATAATATAAAAGCTGGAAGTGATCAAATTAATAAGATAAATTTTGATGTGCAGGACAGGAAATCGTATAATAATTTGTTTGCTAGCAGCTTAGCAGGTGTTGAAATAAGTTATCCTTTTGCTGATAAATATGCTATTAGTTTAATGCCTACTTACAAACGAGCCTTATCAAACGTCACCACTGATGAAGCAACTTTTGATAGTACACCAGCATTTATGGGCTTAAATATGAGTTTGGCTTATATGTTTTAAGTAAAAGCCATTTCTTTTTTTACTCATCACTTTCGCCCTTATTGGCTAAGTGTTTCTTGATTTCTTCGAAAGCTAAATCCATTTCATTAAAATCATAAGGTGATTTGATAAAACGAGTCAATCTAGTGGAGTGAATAATGGGTGTTTTGATGATTTGAGGGTGTGAGGCAATTAGTTGTAATAGATCTTGTTCATCAAAATCCTTACCTTTTAGTTCATCTTGATAATAGTCATTATTTTCATCAATTAATTCTTTTAGCTCAACCTTAAGTGCTGTAGCTATTTCAGCCCAATGCCGCTCAGTTAGTGTTTCTTTTTCTAAATCAATCTCATTGATATAATGTTGGTCTAATGATTTAGCATATCCCAAAGCTTCTCTTTCTTTTATCTGAGTACTATTATAGATGAATTTGATTTCCATATCTGATTTTTTATTCGTTTCCATATGTATAAAACTGGCTAAGATCATTCATGTTTCAATTTATTATAGATTCTGTGAAGATAATAATAAAAGAGCTCTACTATGTAAAGATAGTAGAGCTCTTGGATGAAAGCTTTTTGTGGATAATCGAAGTTATTCTACTAAGCAAGTGGAAGCATTGATATTATTGGATCCTCCAAGTCTATCTATTGCGTCATTGTAATTCACTGAATTTAAGCTTTGTTCTCGGCCACGCTATTTCATAAAAATAATGCATCAGGAAGCGTAAAGGATGAAAAGTGATATTGAATTTAGCTGATTTATATTCTGAAGAATTAATCAGAAAAGGCCTTACGTTAGATTTTTAACTTAGCGTTTTAGTTACTTAAGGCAAAGATGTTTTAAAAAAATTGTACTCTTAGAGGGATTTAGATGGGTTATTTATAAAAACGGTACGGTTAAAAAACTGGTATTCTAAATTTAATATAAAGGTTAAATTCAGGGTTTAAAGAAATATTAGTCCTGCCATAACCTGGAATATTTTTTACTTCAAAATCTGTGAAATTATTATACTCCTGCAGTGCCTTTAAGCGGAATTTAAAACCTAAGGATAAAATATTGGGGATGTCCAAGTTTCTTATTTTTCGTACCTTTTTCTCAGATGTTAATACAAATTCATACCAAGTGGCATTTAAATTATTACGGGAAAGCTGACCAATTTCATTCTCAAAAAGTGGGTTTCCGATTTCATAGATAATTTCTTCGTTAAATGAAGACTGAGCGTATCTTAGCCCTAGGAAAAGGAAATTATTAGGTATCACAGTAAAGCGATAGTCTAGTCCAATCCGATAGTAACTGCCCTCAGATGTATAGCTAGAGTTTTTGTAGGCATCTTCTGGGGATAGTATTGCAATGCCAAATTCTCCTATGGCAGAGACTTTTTCAAAAATATGGAAATTGACGGCCCCTTCCCACTTCTCTGCTTCGTCTAAAAGTAAGGTATGAAGTTTTAAATAGTCAAATGCAATTCCAACACTTAATTTTTGAACTCCTTCAATCGGTGCTTCTTCGGTTTTCACATTTGTTGAATCTTGAGCTGCAGCCTTTCCCCAACAAATTGTCCAAAAAACAATCAGGCATAATAATTTAGATTTCAACATATATTTCGAGCTCATTGCTAATGCATTTTGACACTGGGTTACATCCATACGGTCCGGCTAGAGAATCAAACTGATGTTCAATGACGTTCAATTCTTTTGCCGATTTGGTGATTTTGCTATTAATAATGGTATCTGATAATTCGTATTCTATTTTAAGAGAATACTGAAAGTCAGAAAATTCTATTTGAAAAACATATTCTGATTGAGATTCTGTGGTTTTTAAAGGTATTTTAAAACTACTTAAGCTATCCCCACCATTTTTGTTCTCAAATAGATTAGTAGTTCCATTAATTGATTCAATGCTAATAGTCCCACTATTGGTTATGGTAATCAAACCATTAATTATAGCTAATGAATCCGTTTTAGTGTTTCTTAAATTATTCAAAGAATCTACAACAGGTGCATTTTCTGGATCAGCTAGAGCTGCGTCAACTACCTCTATTTCGTTATTTAGTCTTGCTTTATACTGAGTTAAGGTATCTAGGGATGTTTTATTTAAAATGCTTAAATTAAAATATGGATATGCATTATCAGGTCCGCAGTCATCACAGGGTTCACAAGCCCATAAAAAAGCTAAGCTTGCTACAAATATTCCTATATATAGTGAGGCAGTTTTAATCATGACTGCAAAATTAAACTTTCTTATTGATTTATTATATGCTTTTGTTTTAATCCTGAGTGAAAGCAAAACTGATAATATTTGCACCCATTTTCAAAGCTTTTAATCGTACTTCTTGCGGGTCTTTGTGTATACTTTGATCTTCCCAGCCATTGCCGAGATCACTTTCGTACGAATAAAAACATATCACCCTTCCTTCATAAATTATGCCAAAGCCTTGAGCTGGTTTACCGTCATGCTCATGTATTTTTGGCAAACCGCCTTCAAATTTAAATTTTTGATGATATATCGGATGATCAAATGGTATTTCTACAAAGTCTTTTTCAGGAAACACTTTTTTCATTTCTAACCTAATGAACTGATCTAAACCATAATTATCGTCAATATGAAGAAATCCTCCTGAAATTAGATAATTTCTTAGGTTCTGAGCTTCGTCATCAGAAAAAACTACATTCCCATGACCAGTCATATACACATAAGGATATTGGTATATCTCTTTACTACCTACTTCTACTACATAGTCTTTTTTGTTCAAAGGGATATTTAATTCTTGCTCGCAAAAATCTATTAGATTTGGTAGTGCAGTTTTATTCGCATACCAATCTCCACCACCATTATATTTTAATTTAGCTATTTTCACTTCTTGTGAGTAGCTTGAAAAAAATGGAGTAATTAGAAATATTAAAAAGATTGATACATATTGTTTCATCATGTTGGAGCTCTAAAATTTGTATTATTAAAAGGCTAGAATTGCTCGTTAAGCTCGTTAAAATCTTTTATTTTCATAAGAAGGCCATCAGGCAGCTCCTCTTTCTTAAGCGAGGTATACAATCCTAGTACATCCATTCCAGCACTTTTTGCAGACTGTATGCCAGCTAGGGCGTCTTCTAATACAACGCAATTCTCTGGAGAAATATTCAGTTCTGCTGCTGCTTTTAAATAAATTTGTGGATCTGGCTTCCCTTTAATCACCATCGTACTATCGATTACGGCACTAAAATATTTTCTGATGTTCAGTCCATCTAATGTAAAATCAGCATTAGCTGTTATCGCGGAAGTTGCCACCGCCATTTGTAGTCCAGCCTGTTGAGCAAGTTCCAAGAACTTTTCCAAACCTGGAGTTGGGGCTAAATGCGCCTTATATAAATCTCTGTATATTTGCTCTTTTTCCTCAGCCAAGTTCATCACTTCAATATGATCAGCTTCTGGCTTCAATTCTAAAATTACTTCTTGAATAGTTCTTCCATTGTAATGGCTTTGGAACTCTTCCTCTGTAACTTCTTTTCCAAATTGTTTCAAAAACTGTTTTAAAGCTTCGATATGATAAGAAATGTTATTGACAATTACACCATCCATGTCGAATATGATGGCTTTTTTCTGAGAGAATATATTGTGCATGTTTTATTTATTAACGAGTACGAAATAAGGAAAATTACTTCGAAATCCATTATTAAGCGCTGGTTTTCTTGGGATTGATTCAAGATTAACCTATTTTTTATTCTTAGAAGTTTGAAGAGGTATACAATGTTTAGGAAAAAAGAGATTTAAACAATTTTGCTTTTCCAGCATTACATAAGTAGCATATTTTTTAATTCTAATAGTCATCTTATGAAAATTAGATTTTTTTCATTGCTCATTTTATTCCTATCAATGCAGTTTGGTGGTGAAGCTCAGGCTCTAATAGACAATAAGGATACAACATACATTGTTGTTGGAGGAGCTGTTCGGTTCAACACCATGTACACGATCTATGAAGGAGAAACTTTTCCGCTCCCAACCGAAAATAGAAATGGATTCTTTTGGGATACTTTTCGCCTGGAAGCAAATGGTCAAACCAAAAATGTGGGAATTGATTTTGAGTATCGTTTCTATCCCGGCTTTAATACTCACTTTGTAAAGAAAGCTTTTTTATTTCATGATTTTTCAGATCGTCTCCAAATTCAACTGGGAGTGACACAAGTTCCTTTTGGAAAATTAGAGTTTTCAGGTAATTCTTGGTGGTTTCATTTACCTTATTATTTCGGTTTGGAAGATGATTATGATACTGGAATAAAATTTAGATGGGATTTAAAAAATTGGACCTATCATTTTGCATATTTCTTAATGGCTGAGCCTAGAGGTGTAAGTGAGCCAGGCTATGGCAGTTTCTCTTCTGCACGATATTCGTACGATGTTATCCCTGCAGATGGCTATAACGGTAATAAGGAAAGAAATCAGCTGAACGCTCGTGCAGAGTATGAAAAGGGTAAAATTTTGGTCGGCTTTTCTGGTCAATTTGGTGAAATTTACAATTCCAATACGACAAACAGTTTTATTCACTGGGCAGCGGCATTTCATTCGCAATATTCACTGAAAGAAGAGGCGAAAATCAAATTCCAATTCACCCACTATGATTATCCAAATAGCATTGATGCTACTGGTAATCCAGTGGAACATATCAATATGGGTGCTTATGGATTTAACACCTATCAAGTAGCTTCTAATGCAAGTACATTTTCACTAGGCTTATCTTATGAGTATAAAGTGGATTGGGGCCCGATTTCTAGTCTTACTTTTTATGATGATTACTCCTACATGCATAAATATGGGAGTATTGAGATTTTGGGCACGGAATACGATTTTGTAGATTCCCAACAGAACATATTGGGATTTATGGTGACGGCAGGTAACACTTTTACATTTTTTGATATTGCTTCTGGCATTAACCAGCCATGGTTGAGTGATGCTTTTGGAGGCAACGCACTAAGTTCTGGAAGAGGAGAAAATGTTGGGCAAACTGTAGGAATTACTGAAGAAGGGGCTATAAATCCGCCGAAGTCAAATCCTACAATCAACACTCGTTTTAATATAAATATTGGTTATTATTTCTAAATAGAAGAGAAAACTATGAAGAATAAGTTAAGTAAGTATTTCGATGTTCATAAGCCTGTTTTTTGGCCCGCAACCATCCTAATTGTGGTGTTTATTGCGGTTACGCTGATTGTGGGCGAGCCTATGGAAAAAATATTCGCTGACATTCAAGGCGGACTTTCTGATTATGCAGGCTGGTTTTTTGTACTGGTGACTAATCTATTTTTGGTTTTCTGTATTGTGATCGGTTTCAGTAAACTTGGAAAAATAAAGTTGGGCGGTAAAGATGCCAAGCCAGAATTTAGCACAGGCTCATGGTTTGCCATGCTTTTCAGTGCAGGAATGGGTATCGGAATTATATTTTGGGGTGTGGCTGAGCCCATGACACATTTTCTAAATCCACCACAAGATGTAAATAGCGCTTCAGAAGCAGCAGAAAATGCTATGCAATTTAGTTTCCTTCATTGGGGGCTTCATGCATGGGGTATATATGCCTTAGTCGGCTTGTCTTTAGCATTTTTTGCCTTCTCAAGAAAGTTGCCACTTACCATCCGATCTGTTTTTTATCCTATATTAGGGGATAAAATTTATGGCTGGATAGGCGATGTGATTGATGTGGTCGCTGTACTGGCCACATTGTTTGGCTTAGCCACTTCCTTGGGTCTCGGAGTGAAACAAGTTAACTCCGGATTGACCTATCTCTTCGATATTCCTGATACGGTTACTACACAAGTGCTATTAATAGGGGGGATTACTTTGGTTGCGACCATTTCGGTTTTTTCAGGGCTGGACAAAGGCGTAAAAAACTTGAGCGAATTGAATATTAGAATTGGTGCAATATTCTTAATCTTTATAATAGCGGTTGGACCTACCTTATTTATTTTTGATTCCTACATACAAAACTTGGGAAATTATGTGCAGAACTTTTTTAATCTCAGTTTCTGGACAGAATCCTATGCTATGGAAGGCGAGGGAGGCTGGCAAAACGGTTGGACTGTGTTCTATTGGGCTTGGTGGATCAGTTGGTCACCATTTGTAGGGATGTTTATTGCGCGTGTTTCTAAGGGTAGAACAGTGAGAGAATTTATTACAGGCGTTTTATTAGTTCCCACTTTGCTTACTTTCTTATGGATGACTGCATTTGGTGGTACAGGTATTTGGGTTCAGTTGAATGGAATAGCCGATATAGGTCCTGATATTGTAGCTAATGCTTCCACAAGTCTTTTTGTGCTTCTGGAACAATTTCCTTTTACAGGCATAGCGTCTGGTATAGGAGTAATATTGGTTATCAATTTTTTCGTTACTTCATCTGACAGTGGGTCTTTAGTTATAGATAGTATTACCGCTGGAGGGAAATTAGATGCGCCTGTTGGTCAAAGAATTTTTTGGGCAGTTTCAGAAGGCGGGGTAGCCGCTGTATTATTAATTGGTGGAGGATTGACTGCTCTACAAACAGCCGCTATTACTACCGGCTTGCCTTTTGCTTTCGTATTGCTTTTAATGATGTTTAGCCTTTATAAAGGATTGATGAAGGAACATGCTCGTGGGTTGGCTGAAGATAAAGAAACAGATTTTGCAGCTTATCAGGACAAGCTTAAGAATGTCATAGGAAAAAGAAGCTCCAAGATTGAAAAAAACGAAGAAGGGTGAAGCCCGATAAGCTAAATTATTCATTAAACCATAAAAAATTATACACATGAAAAATGTACTCGTATTTATGGATATGTCCAAAATGGACGAGATTGTTTTGAAGCAAGTAAAACAGCTGGAGAGGGTCTGGGGTTTTGACAAGATATGCCTCATGCACTACATTGAACTTCAAGAGTTGACAGATGATTTCTCTACTCAGTTTCCTGATTTAGATAAGCCGCTTGAAGATATATTGGAAGATGAAATTGTAGATACAGCAATGAAGGTCGGATGGGAAAGAGATGATTTCTCTATAAAGATACACCGAAAAGGTGGAAAAGACGATTTAACGCATTGGGTAAACAATAGTGATTACAATTTGTGCGTTTTTGGAAAGAAAGTAATAAATCCAGGATCCGGAATCTTTGCTTCCAAGATCGCCCGTTTGATTGATAAATCAATTTTATTTACAACAGAGACTTCCCGACCGAATTTTGACAATGTCATGCTCTGTGTAGATTTCTCTTCTTACTCCAAGAAAGCCGTTAAATTCCTCAATCACTTTATTCCTGATTCTGCCTCAAATTTTAGTTTATTTCATGTGTATAAAGTTCCCGCTATTTATTTCCCTTTTGTAAAGCAGAAATCTGGACAATTGGTAGAGGAGGAAAAGAAAAAAGCGGAAAAGGCTTTAGATAATTTTAGAGAGAAATTTACCAAACAACCCAAATCTAATGCATGGGTAGAATTTGCCGATGGTCAGCCTTCAGATAAAGTGATATATAATTATGCAAGAACACATCATGTAGATTTGATTGTTGTAGGCATAAAAGGTAAATCTGATGATGATGATCTACTAATAGGATCTGTAGCAGAAAAACTGATTCAGTCAGATAGGCATGTGCCCGTTTTATTGGTGCAATAGTAATGCATTAGAGTGCTACAAATGAAATTAGTAGCACTCTAATGCTCAACAATTTTAGAACTCAACTATCTGAAGGTTAAATTCATTATTATTTAGAACAAATCCAGTCCCTTTCATTTTAACTGTCACCAATTTTGAAGGTGAAATCCACCTTGTATAGTTGTTGTTAATAAAATTTTGATCACAATCTTCAAAAAGAGGAGCCATTTTAGTGATTTTCCCATTGCTTAAGTCCACTTCTCTATGTATCATACAAAATGAAGCAAAGCCTGTTGGTTCCTTGCTTATCAGATTGAGCTTATTGTTGTTTATGTGGCTTGTTGTTTCAAGACCAGAATAGGCTGGAGTAAAAGGGTTGCTATAGTTGTAGTGTATACTTGCTTTTTTATCGATAACAGTGCTGAACTTAAACTTACCATCATTATCAAATCCAATTAGAAGTAAATCCTCTACAGTGTACAGGCGAGTGCTGGGCCCACTAGTTCTGGTTATCTCTTTATACTGCTTTTCCTCTAGCTGATAAATGATGTTGCCAGATCCAGTTCGGTACATCTTGGTAAATTGATACCCTTTTAATTTCTTAGGGTTTTTGCCTTCTTCTCCTATTGGGGCGGTGTCTCCCCATTTGTCATCGTAACTTTCATAAACATTTTGGTATAAATTATCTTTTACAAAGTCTTTGTCTAACACGACATGGTGAATTGCTTCGATATTTTCCTTAGTAAAATTGATTTCGAAAGTTTGTAGTCTGCTTAGTTCGTAGTTATCATAAGCATAACTAATCCCTATAGTAGCGTAGTCCCCATTATCTTGAAAAATGATATCATCAAAATATTCTTTTCCTTCAACTTTTGATTCTTTCTCTATGGTTTTTAGTAATTCGCCAGTGTTGTCATATAAATTAAAGAATAGTTGAGATTCAACATTTAAAGTTGCAAAGATTAGTTTGCCACTATTACTTAAATTTATTCCGTCTATATCCGCTCTTTTAGGAAGTTGGTATTGTATTGTTCCCAATTTTGAAGCTGAAGATGAGTTGTAAATTGTAAATTCTACAGGATTGTCATATTTTTCTTCAGGTATGTGAACAAGAGCGAAAAAATGGCCATTTTTAGAAGTAATTACGTCATGAAATTTCTCGTCTTCTTCAAGAAGAATCACTTTATTCAGTACTTTTAACTCTTTAATATCGTACAAACTGGAAACTATAGAGTAATTTTTATTCCTCCTTTTTCCATCAGTTAAAAACTCGAAAGAGATTATTTGATTTTTGCCTTCAATATGAGTGAACTGGGTTTTTATATTATGATCCTTTATTTGAATTGTTCCTTTTTCATTTAATTCATGATCATATTTCACCAAGTCAATTTGCTCTTTTTTTCTCTGAACCATTAAAAATTCAGTAGCATTAATATTTATAATTTGAGGTGAATAGCCATAGAAGGCTATGTTGTCATTAAGTTCTTTACTATTTAAAAGTTTCTGTGCCTTTAAATTAGTTGAAATGGATATAATTACGATTAGAATTACATTTTTAATCATCGGTGGTCTTTAAAAAATATGAATGATAAGTTGAATTGAGAAAAGGACTGCTCTACTATGCTGTTACTTTCTTGGTCTATGTATTGGTAATAGGTTGGGATTAAATTTTTTTCAAAGCAAATCTTCACGTTATCAAAGTATTTCTCACTTCTTCCAAAATCAAAGGCTAACTCAAATATAAATACGGGAGCGAAATAGGAAAGAAAGAATTCTGAATCTTGGTAAGACTCGTCTATATCTCCAAAATATCCTGTAAAAGAGTACCCTAGTCCTGCACCCAGTCCAAAAGGTAAGATGCTTCTTTTATTTGATCCAGCACCGTAGTTCAGTGTAATAAAGGTCGGGATATGTATAGATAAGAGAGGCGAAAAACTGTAGCCGTCTTCCAATGAGGAAAATAGTGCAGTGTGTAGCTGAGAGTAAGAATTTAGAGATAGTTCTTTTGCGAAATTGATGATCGGAAAATTCCCACCTATCATAAAGTCGAATGCTCGAGCTGCGTCCCACTCGCCAGGAATAGGATCTTGGTTTTCATCAAGATTTCTCACTGTGGCCGCTTGCAAGCCTATCCCATATTCAAAACTTTGCGCATTACTGAGGGCTAAGGAAGAAATGAATAGGATAATAATAGAAAAAAAATGCTTGCTCATTTTAGCAATTAAAATATGTAATGATTAAAAAGTTGCGCAAGTTATTCCTTAATTCCGCTACTAGGAACAAGGATCTTAAAAAAAAATGAAGTTTTAGATGAGATAAATAATCTACCGGTTGAAATGTGCTTTTGAAGGGACTGACATTAGGAAACAAAGTCAACAATTGTTTTACTATTATCAAGCCACCAAATACCTTTTGCCCGGTAAAGATTTAATTATGCCCTGCATTTCGAGATTCAATAAGATGCCTGCTAATTGATTGAGATTAATTTGACTTTTTATACTTAAAAGATCAATAGGAAGCTCTTTATTGTTTTGAAGCAAGGTGTTCATCACGCTTTGCTCTTCTTCATTTAAAGAAGATAAATCCAGTACCTTTTGTTTGATAGCAGCCTGGTTCTCTAGTTCCCAATTCATGATATACAGAACATCATCAGCAGTTTCCACTAAATGGGCTTTATGCTGTTTGATGAGTTTATTGCACCCTTCCGAATAAGTATCACCGATCCTACCAGGGAAAGCACCTACTTCTCGATCATAAGAATTTGCTAACTCAGCAGTGATTAAGGCACCACCTTTTTTTGCTGCTTCCACCACAATGACCAAATCTGCCATTCCCGCTATTATTCTATTTCTTGCTGGGAAATTGAAGGCGTCAGGTTTGGCACCAAAAGCTTGTTCTGAAATTATGCCACCTGCTTTTTGCATTTCCATAGCTGTAGATTGATGCGCAGAAGGATAGATTACATCTATACCTGAGCCCATTACAGCATAGGTGGAGAGATTGTTTTTTAAAGCAGCTCTATGAGCGTGGATGTCAATTCCATAAGCTAGTCCGCTCAAAATAATGGGATTTAAAGGACTGAGCTTTTCGATCATTTCCTCTGTTAGTTTTTTGCCGTAGTTAGTAGCATTTCTTGTGCCCACCACTGCTACAGTTGGTTGCTTTCTGTGAATTGGGAATTGACCTTTAGTGTAAATTAGAATGGGTGCGTCCGGTATTTGCTTTAAGCGAAAGGGATAATCTTTGTCTAAATAACTGGTGATTTTTACATTTTGTCTCTCAGCATTAGCAAACTCTTTTTCAGCGTAATCAGTAATTGCTCTGCTATTGATGTTGTCAATAGTCTTTTGACCAATACCTGGAATTTTCAACAATTTTGATTGCGGTAAATTCAAAACAGCCTCAGCGGAACCGCAATGACTGATAAGATTTTTGATCGTGACATTGCCAATTTTGGGGATTAAATGCAGGCTAAGCAAGGCCTTTTTCTCTGCATCCATATGGGTTTTGGTTGAATTGTGTTCTAAATATTTTCTTTTATTTCGGTTAAAAAGATCCTTATACTTCTAAGTGAGTCAAGCATTTCCATTTTATCCCGGACCTCGTTAGAATCATTTTTCAGCATGTCTTTAGCACCTTGCAGGGTGAATCCTTTTTCTTTTACCAAATGATAGATCAACTTCACATTTTCGATATCCTCTTTCGTGAATTGTCTGTTTCCTTTTCTGTTTTTCTTAGGCTTGATAATATCAAACTCTCCTTCCCAGAAACGAATCAAAGAGGTGGCTACATCAAATTGTTCAGCTACTTCACCAATGGTGTAGTATTTTTTCTCTATGGTTTTTTCCTTGTATGGCACGTAAATTATATATTTTCTAAAATTAGATCACACAAACTTTTATCATTCAGTACTAAATTTTAAATCACTACTACAATTGTCCTTTAATTGACGAATAGATTCAATTTAAAATTGGTCATGAATATAGCGAATATTCCCTTCTGGGTCAATTAAAATCTTCGATTCCGGAAAATCAGATTCTGTTAATTCTTTTATTTTTCGAGCCGCTCCGTGGTTTACGTCAATTCCAGGCACTCCAGCACCTTTTTGATGAGCGGAAATAATTTTTCCTTTTATAAAACTTCCATCTTCTGTAATCCAAACTTTAGCTATAGGAGCTAACCCATTTTCTCCTCTCAAATTGAACCTTCCATAAGTTGCAAAATTGCCTAAGCTGTAAGCTATAAATCTATTTTTATAGACCTCTATGGCTCTGGCTACATGAGGTCCATGGCCAAAAATAATGTCTGCACCGGCATTTATCATTTCATGAGAAAATTCGTACACGTTCCCTCTGTTTTCTCCATAAAAATATTCTCTTTCTCGAGTAACATGTTGGTATTTCTTACCTTCAGCTCCTCCGTGAAAAGAAACAATAATAATATCTGATAAACTATCTAAATGCTCGATTAAGGATTTTGCAGCATCTAAATCATTGATGCTTTGAGTACCATTGTTGGGAGAGAAGGCCACAAAACCGTATTTTATTCTTTCATGTTCGAAAATGGTAAAAGGCTGAGCTAATTGACCAGCATGATGGATTCCCAGACTGTCTAAGACGCGCATGGTATTCTTTCTACCTGTATCTCCGAAATCTCCAGCATGATTATTAGCCAAACTCATTAGATCTATTCCTGCATCAACGTAATGTTGCGCTAAATATTCAGGGCTTCTAAAAATATAGCATAATGACGGATCGGAACAACTTTTAGCTTCTCCTCCTTCATTTAGAATAACTCCCTCTTGATTTCCGAAAGTTAGATCAGCATCTCGTAAAACATAAGAAACAGAAGATAACATATATCTTCCTGAATCAGCCGGTAAATAGCCGTCATTTGGGAAATTTGTTCCAATCATAATATCACCAACGCCTATAATACTTATGGTATCAGGTTTTTTAGGATGGATTTTGATGGTCACTTCTTCCTGAACTTTAATAGTATCTTTAAGAGCAATCTGAGCAGTATCTTTTACTTGCTGAGTACTGTCAACTTGAGTTTGTGCTTCTCTGGTATCGTCCTTTTGTGCTGTTTTTTGTAAAGATTTACATCCTGAAAGGATGAAAAGTACTATAAAAAATGTGAAAACAGATTTAGTCATTATTTATGAGGCTAAAAAAAGCAGTCTCTCGACTGCTCTTTAATATTTTAAATCTTTTTTATGATTAACCTAGTGATTGATTTTCTCTCGATGATAATTCTAGTAATTTTTCATATTCCTCATCTGATACATCCTGATAGAAATAGTGTACAGGATTGATAGGTTTATTGTCTTTATGAATTTCATAGTGTAAGTGAGGAGCTGTTGAAGTTCCTGTGGTACCAACAAAACCGATACAGTCACCTCTTTTCACTTTATCACCTCTTTTTACATTAAAAGATGACATGTGAGCATATTTGGTAATAAAGCCATATCCATGGTCTATCACTACTAATTTACCAAACCCTCCAAAAGTACTTTGTACTCTCACAATCTCACCGTCTCCTGTAGCATAAATTGGCGTACCTCTTGGTGCAGAAAAATCACAACCTTCATGAGGTCTCACTACTTTCAAAATTGGATGCATCCTCATTCCAAAGCCCGAAGCTAATCTTTTCAATTCTTTATTAGGGATAGGTTGAATAGCAGGAATTGAAGCCATCATTTCTTCTTTATTCTCTGCCATTTCCAAAATCTCATCGTAAGATTTTGTTTGGATATACATTTGTTTTTTGACCTTATCCAATTCTTGCATCATGCCGAGAATCAAATTCTCACGTTCTAGCTCACTTTCAATGATATTCTTATAACGTTCAGCACCACCAACTCCAGCTGCACGAATGCTAGATGGTATAGGTTCTGCTCCCATAATATTTCTGTAGACTTCATCATCTCTTTCTTGAAGGGATGATAAAACTTTTTGAACATTAGTTACTTCCTTTTCCATCATGTCATAATAGAATTGAAGTTCTTTGTTTTCTTTCTTGAGCTGGGCTTCCTTTGGAGAGTCGAAATAAGAGTTATAAACAATGATGATACCGACAGCCAAAATTAAAGATACAGACAAAAAGCCCAATAAATTTAAAAATATGTCCCACTTTGATACCTTTACTCGCTCATATCTGCAAGTTTCGGTGTCGTAATAGTATTTAATTCTTGCCATTCCGTTTTAGACTAGTTAAAATCTTCTAATTTTGTACTCGGATTCTTTAATCCGCAAAATTGCACAAAGGTTCATCAAAAATCAAATTTTTTGATAAATCTAATTGATAAAGGCAAATATAAGTAATTATTTTTAAAGTAACACATTAAATACAAATACTTTACTACATGACTTCCAGCGAGATACGTAAAAAATTCTTGAATTATTTTCAAGAAAAAGAGCATAAAATAGTGTCCTCAGCCCCTATGGTGATCAAAGATGACCCTACGTTGATGTTCACCAATGCCGGTATGAACCAATTTAAAGATTACTTTTTAGGGAATAAAAAAGCAGAGGTCACAAGAGTTACGGATACTCAGAAATGTCTTCGGGTTTCTGGTAAACATAATGATTTAGAAGAAGTGGGCCATGATACCTATCATCACACCATGTTCGAAATGCTTGGTAACTGGTCGTTTGGAGATTATTTCAAAAAAGAAGCAATCGAATGGTCATGGGAATTGTTAACAGAAGTCTTCAAATTGCCAAAAGAAAGATTGTATGTGACAGTTTTCGAAGGTGATAAAGAAGATAATATACCATTTGACCAAGAAGCCTACGATTTTTGGAAATCTCATATTAATGAAGCTAGAATATTAAAAGGAGATAAGAGTGATAATTTCTGGGAAATGGGTGATACTGGTCCTTGCGGGCCAGCTTCAGAAATCCATGTTGATTTAAGAGACGAAGCTGATATTGCCAAAATACCTGGAAAGGATTTGGTCAATAATGACCATCCTTTGGTGGTAGAAATATGGAATTTGGTATTTATTCAATTCAATAGGAAAGCGGACGGAAGTTTACATGCATTGCCGGCAAAACATATTGATACAGGTATGGGCTTTGAGCGTATTTGTATGGCTATTCAAAATAAAAAGTCAAATTATGATACTGATGTTTTTACACCCTTACTAGATGAATTAGCAAAGATTTCTGGTAAACCTTATGGGGAGCTAGGTAAAACGGATATCGCATTTCGTGTTATTGTTGATCATATTAGAGCCATATCCCTTTCTATTTCGGATGGACAATTACCCTCAAATAATAAAGCGGGATATGTAATCAGAAGAATACTGAGAAGAGCCGTTAGATATGGCTATACTTTCCTCGATTTAAAAGAGCCTTTCCTTTTTAAATTAGTTTCCATTTTAGCTAAGCAGTTTGAAGAGGTTTTTCCAGAACTAAAAGCACAGCAAGAATTGGTGGAAAAAGTGATTAAGGAAGAGGAAACTGCATTCTTGAGAACTTTGGAAAACGGTTTGAGAAGGTTGGACAGTATTAAAGCTGAGTTGTCGGCAAATAGTGACACCATGATTTCGGGTGCAGTTGCTTTCGAATTATACGATACTTATGGTTTTCCATTAGATTTGACTGCATTAATTGCCAAAGAGAACGGTTTAAAAGTAGATGAAAAAGGTTTTGAGCAAGCGATGCTTAAGCAAAAAGACCGGTCAAAATCAGCTGCCAAAATGGAAACTGGAGATTGGCAAATTGTGAATGAGGGAAGTGATGTAGAATTCATAGGTTATGATGAAATTCAAGCTGAAGCCAAGATTTTAAGATATCGCTCTGTGAAAACTAAGCAGAAAGAGCAAATTCAATTGGTATTGGATAAAACTCCGTTTTATGCGGAAAGTGGAGGACAAGTAGGCGATACTGGTATCCTGAAAGTGGGTGATGAAAGCATCAAAGTCTTGGATACAAAAAAAGAAAATGACTTGATTGTTCATTTCGTAGATAAGGTTCCTGCTCAATTGGAGGCTAAGGTTCACGCTTTAATAGATAATGAACGAAGAAGGAAGATAGTGTACAACCATTCTGCCACTCATCTTTTGCACGCTGCATTACGAGAGGTTTTAGGTGATCACGTACAACAAAAAGGCTCTTTGGTTTCAGATAAGATTTTACGTTTCGATTTTTCTCATTTCTCCAAGATGACGGATGAAGAAATTTTGAAAGTGGAGCGTAGGGTAAATGAGAAAATTAGGGAGAACATTCCTCAACAAGAAGAACGAAATATTCCGATAGAAGAAGCGAAGTCGAAAGGAGCTATGGCACTTTTTGGAGAAAAATACGGTGATCATGTGCGGATGATCACCTTTGATCCCAATTATTCTGTGGAGCTTTGTGGTGGGGTACATGTTCCTGCCACTGGAAACATTGGCCAGTTTAAAATTACAACAGAAACATCTGTTGCAGCTGGAATTAGACGAATTGAGGCGTTAACTGCGGAAAAAGCAGAAGAGTTTGTGTTAAATCAGGAAACAATTTTGAAGCAAATAAATGCTTTATTAAAAAGCCCGAAAGATTTGGCTCAAGCAGTAGAGCAGTTAATGAAAGAGAAAAATGAACTGCAAAAATCTTTAGAAAAAGAGCAATCAAAGCAAGCTGGGCAGTTAAAGGATGAATTGATTAAGAATGCTGAAAAACAAAATTATATTTCGGTCATCATCAGCGAAATTACATTACCCAATGCTGACGCTTTGAAGAAGTTATCTTTTGAATTGAAAAATGAGATCGCTTCATTATTTGCCGTTTTAGCTTGTAATGTGGACGGAAAACCACAAATTTCAGTAGTGGTTTCAGAGAATTTGGTCGAAAGTAAAGATTTGAATGCCGGAAAAATTATTAGAGATTTGGCTAAACATATACAAGGTGGAGGCGGTGGTCAAGCCTTTTTTGCGACAGCAGGTGGTAAAAAATTAGAAGGGTTAGCCGATGTTGTAGCACAAGCCAAAACTATGGCTCAGGAATTATAAAAATATGGCTTTAGACAAATCCATAAGAGATAAATATAGGGTAGTAATTGGACTAGAAGTGCATGCACAGTTGCTGACTGAGAGCAAATTTTTCTGTTCTGATGCTACTGTTTTTGGTGCAAGTCCGAATACCCATATTAGTCCTATTTCACTGGGGCATCCCGGCACTTTACCCATGCTTAATAAGAAAGCAGTGGATTATGCTATAAAAATGGGTTTGGCATGTGAATGTAGCATTACAGAAGAAAATATATTTGCCAGAAAAAATTATTTCTATCCTGATTTACCAAAAGGCTATCAAGTAACCCAAGATAAAGCCCCTATTTGCCTAGGCGGCCAAGTTTGGATACAGGCTAAAGGAGAGTCTGAAGAAAAAGCGATAGCCTTGAATAGAATTCATATGGAAGAAGATGCCGGTAAATCCATTCATACGGAGGATGCTACTGATACCTTGGTGGATTATAATAGGGCTGGAGTGCCTTTGATTGAGATAGTGACCGAACCGGATTTACGCAGTGCAGATGAAGCCTATTCTTTTTTAACGGAGATTAGAAAGTTAGTAAGGTATTTGGAAATTTGTGATGGTAATATGGAAGAAGGTTCCTTGAGATGTGATGCCAATGTTTCCGTTATGCTCAAGGATGCCAAAGAATATGGAAGCAAGGTGGAGGTGAAGAATATGAACTCCATCAGAAATGTACACCGGGCGATTGAGCATGAAGCTGAGCGCTTAATTCAATTGGTTGAAAGTGGTGAAAAAGTGATTTCAGAAACCCGTGATTTTGATGCCGCTACAGGAACAACTTCTAGTTTAAGAACTAAAGAGGAGCTCAATGATTATCGTTATTTTCCAGAGCCGGATTTATCACCTTTGATAGTAAATCAATCATGGGTTGAGGAAGTGAAAGCCCAAATGCCAGCTTTACCTCGTGAATTAAAGCGTAAATTCATGGAAATTTATAAATTACCGGAGTATGATGCGCAGGTTTTAACAGACAATAAAGATTTTGCGATGTATTTTGATGCTGTATGTCAGGAGACCAAAAACTACAAAGCCGCTTCAAATTGGATGATGGGAACAGTTAAATCATATTTGAATGATAAGAATATTAACTGTAGAGAATTTCCAGTGTCGCCAAAGCAGCTTGCTGGATTGATTCATTTAGTTGAAGATAATAAAGTGAGTAATACTGTAGCCAATCAGCAGATATTCGTTAAAATGCTTGAGATTAAAGATGCTGATGCTGAATCGATTGCAATTGAAGCGAACCTAATTCAAGAAAGTTCGTCTGAGAATATTCAGCCCATTATAGATGAGGTTCTATCTGAAATGGCTGATAAAGTAAAGGATTATAAATCCGGTAGAAAAGGATTGATTGGCTTATTCGTTGGGGAGGTGATGAAACGTAGTAAAGGAAAGGCTGATCCCAAAAAGACAAATGAATTATTAAAACAAACTTTGAAATAGATTATGAAATCGACATTAAAAATCAACTTCAAATTTTACACTAACTGAAGCTGAATTTTTAATCAAAGATTCCATATGGCAATTTAAAAACAAACCAAATACATATGAAAATTATTTTTAAAAATAGTGTTTTGGCTATTTTAGCTACTTTGCTTTTCGTAGCATGTGGGAGTGATAAGGAAAAACAATCGGGGACTACAATTAGCGGTACTGTTGAAAATCCACAGGATCAAGGAGCGATTACGTTAGCTAAAATAAGTGCAGGAAAAAGAGAGGTAGTAGATACATTATATCTGGATGCTAAAAATTCTTTCGAAACTACCGTAGAGACTAGTGGTCCTGAGTTTTTTCAACTTAATTTTTACAATACTCAAGTGGCTACTTTAATTGTGAATGATGAAGAGTTAGAGATTGTAGCAGATGGTAGTGAGAGAAGTGGAAAATTGGAAGTTACGGGTTCTAAAGATATGGAGTACATGACTGAACTTCAGGATATTATGAAGCAGCAAAATGATGAGGTTCAAGAAATCAATAAAGAGTTTATGGAGGCTCGTAAAGCTCAGGATGAAGAGAAAATGAAAAATATTCAGGATGATTTTCTTTTGATGCAAGAAAAGAAAAAGGAGAATATAAAAGAAAAAGTGGAGGAAATGGTGCCATCCTTAGCGGCTATTCAAGCCATGAATTTTTTCAGTCCTAATGAAGATTTTCAATTTATGCAATCTGTTGCTAACCGCATTGCTGAAGCGCATCCCAACTCTGAAATGGCTACATATTATAAAAAGCAAATGGATGAGATGGCTAAAATTTCAGTTGGAGCTCAAGCCCCTGATTTCACTATGCCAACTCCAGATGGGAAAGAAGTGAGTTTGAAAGATTTTAGAGGAGATTATGTTCTAGTTGATTTTTGGGCAGCTTGGTGCAAGCCTTGTCGTCAGGAAAATCCTAATCTTGTAGAAGCTTACAATAAATACAAAGATCAAGGCTTTCAAATGCTAGGAGTGTCACTTGATAAAAAACGGGAGGATTGGTTGAAAGCGATCGAAACTGATAATCTCGAATGGACTCAGGTTTCTGAATTACAATATTGGCAAACACCAATTGTGCAAGAATATAAAATCAATGGTATACCATTCTCATTATTATTGGATCCTGAAGGTAAAATAGTTGCTAAGAATTTAAGAGGTGAAAGACTTCATGAAAAATTAGCGGAGATTTATGGGAGTTGATTTAAGAAAATAAAATCATATAGAAGTCCCTGATTCAGCAATGAGTTAGGGCTTTTTTTTATTCTATGATGTAAGCTTTGTCCACTCCATGTCCCCATGGTTGGTGGCACACCAACCATTCCAGAATTTGATACCATAAATTTGATTAGATAAGTAGGTGTTCATTGTAAAGCACAATATTAGATAAGATCGTCATCCCTTTGAAGAAAGGAATATTGCCTATTGAAAGTAAGTTTCAATACATTTATCCAACAAGTAGAATCTGGCTATTCGACATTTGCAATGTCGATTTCAGCTCGTAGGATTTAATCCGTAACTAAGTCAAGAATTTTAATTATTGTATAGTAAAAATAATATATCGAAGTCATTTGAATACGTAGTAAAAAACTAGAGTGCTTCCTACTTTGTGACTTTGACAGTTCACCAGAATGTGTTGTAGCGATCGCTTTCATTTACTGCTTCCAGCCAGGAAAAGTAGATTGCAGTTATGCGGATTACAAATCCACGGCTAGGAAGTTCGACATGATAAATATGGAATAGCAAGATAGATCCCCACCTTCGTGAGGATGACGCACGGAATTAAGTGAGCAATATGATAAACAGTTGATCAGTAATAATAGACTTAATCCCCCTCACTTCAATTTCTTATTAAAAGTAATTGCAAACTTGGTTCCTTTGTTCACTTCACTTTCAACATTAATGTTTCCACCAAGGCTAGTAACATGGGTGTGAACTAAATACAGGCCAATCCCCTTGCTATCTTCATTGTGATGAAAAGTTTGATGCAAGCCAAAAATACGGTCTTTTACCTTTTCAATGTCAAAACCAATTCCATTATCTTCATAGGATAATTCGATTTTAGAAGTTAGATCTTGAGATCTGATCCTTATTTCAGGAGTTTTTTCTGGTGCAGTATATTTGATGCTATTAGTGATGAGATTTAGAAATATGCTTTCCATGTAATCTCTGTTAAATTCAACTTCAGGGCAATCTTTAAAATCAATTAGAAAATTAGCACCAGATTTACTCACTAAATTGTTAATGGAATCAAGCACTATTTCGAGACTTTTGTCAAATGAAACTTCTTCTACTAGTATGTTATGGTTGCTAGTTTCAACAAGGGAATTGATGTAGAATTTCATTTTCTCTTCCAATTGATCAATTCCTCTCTTTATTAAGTTGATCAGTTTTTTGTTTTTATCATCCTCAATTTTATTCATATCAATCATTTCTATGATTGAATTAAGATTATTAATAGGGGCTCTTAAGTCATGAGATGTTTTATAATTAATTTGCTCAAAATTTTTATTGCTTTTAGAGAGCTCTGCTAAATGCATATTTCTTTCCGCTTCCAGTCGTTTTTTGTGCGTGATGTCTTTTGCAATTGCAAATATGACTTTCTCTTCCTCCGAGGGAATGGAAGTCCAAGAGAACCATACTATTTTTCCTTTTTTTGTAATATATCGATTTTCGAAATAGTGTAGTTCACTTGACTTGGTTAATTTTTTCCTTGCAGATGCAGTTTCTTTCTGGTCTTCTGGATGGACAAAATTATTGATCGGTTTAGCGTATAATTCTTCCAATGAGTACCCTAGTGTTTTGGAAACTGCAGAATTCACCTTTTTGAAATAGCCATCGTAACTGGCAATGCAAACTAAATCAGTTGTGAGTTCAAAAAATCTTTCAAAATTAAAAGTAGTAGGACTCATTAAAAATATTCCAGTGAAAATATGATTCTTTAAAGATACTGTTTTTTTAAATTAGAGTATGAAATTATTTTAATTGAATAGTAGAAATTGCCTAAATTGGGATTAAAAGCTGTTTGTCGGGTTAAAGTCGGCTTTAATCCATTTTAATTCGTTTTATTTTAAGTTAATAAAAAGCTACTTGCCATGGTCAACAAAACAATGTATAACATGAAACAACCTGAATTAGGCCATAAAATCCAAAATTGGAGAAAGGCACAAGGACTTACGCAAGAAGAGCTTGTAGAAAAATGTAATTTAAATGTTCGTACGCTTCAGCGGATTGAGGCGGGAGAAGTGCTTCCAAGAAGCTATACAGTGAAAACAATCTTGGAAGTGCTAAAGGTGGACTTTTCTGAACTTAATTTAAAAGAGGAGCAGAAGAATCAATTATCTATTTTATTAGAAAATAAGAGGTCATTTTTGAAATGGGGAGCAATTCTAGGAATAGTGTATCTATGCCTGTCTTTTGTCGAAGGCTTTATGGAGATTGGATTCTACGATGAAAGTATTAGCGATATTTCGGGTTTAAGTTATAGCCTAGTAAAAATAGGAGTGATGCTGACATTTGCTGTGTTTTATTATGCCTTCTATCTAATTGGAAAAGCCATTAATGATGACTTCGTAAAGGTTAGTGCGCTATTTTTGATTGTACTTATAGTGATCAGTAATATTAATGATATAGCCGTGTTTTATTCAGGTTATCTGTCAGTAGAGACGCTGTTGATACTGAGAAGCGTTATCTTCGGTATTGGCTATTTATTATTGGGGACAGCTTTTGCTTTAAGGCAAAAATCCTTAGGGACACTTTCATTGGTAACTGGGATTTTTGGTATTGTAACTGGTCTGGGATTTGTAAGTGTCTTAATGGCAATTCCTGCGCTCTTTACTTTGACTGTATTTGAAATTCTAATGCTCGTGATGATCTTTAAGGTGATGAATTCAAATGAAGTTTCTGGTGGGAAAGAGACTAATCAGTTTTCTGCCGTACTTTCTTAAAATGTGCTAAGAACATTTAAAAATGGGATTCTGATACTAAATCGGAATCCCTTTTGAATTTTTTTTAAAATCAAATCTTAATCTCCTGCCTTTAAATCAGTCCTATCTTGTTTTGAATATTAAAATAATGAAGAGGAATTTTGTATAGCTTCTAGGTGCGATCAGGACGTTCATCCCTGCTAAGGTGGGAAATTAGCTATTCGGTATTTGCAATGTCGAATAAAGTTCATAGGATTTGTAATCTGGCTATTTCCGCGAATCAACCTTATAGGATTTCGACATTCCAAATGTTGAACAGTTAACATTTTTTTTATCAATAAATAGAGTGATAAAAAAAGGGATTCTGATCTAAAAACAGAATCCCTTTTGAATTTATTTTAAGATTAGATCTTAATCCTTCTCAACACCTGGTACATTCTCAGGTCTCTTAGTTTGCCATTCAAATTTCTCCGTCTTCTTTTCTCTTGGGGCTACTTCATCTAAGGTATTCGAATCATAAACTCTACCATTTTTGATTACATGAGTTAAGGTGTTGGTATTTCTGATTTCTTCTAATGGATTTTTATCCATAATCAATAAGTCAGCTAATTTACCTTCTTCTATACTTCCTAAGTCACCTTCTAGCCCTAATGCTTCCGCTCCTAGGATTGTAGCAGTTCTTAAAGCATCCAGATTCGTCATGCCACCGCTGGCAACAGACCATAGCTCCCAGTGATAACCTAAGCCTTGTAACTGCCCGTGGCTACCCACGCCACCAATACCATCAGCTTCAACTAAGTCTTTCATGAATTTAGCATGCTTAGGAAATACATGTTCCTCTTTCATAAACCATGCACCTCTTCTTCTTGACTTTTGAGCTAATTCCTCATAAGGTGTGAAATATTGTAGCTTCTCATCATGGTAAGGGTCTTCAGTGGCATAGTAATACTCTTCAGCCCAAGGTCCACCATAGGAAACCAAAAGGGTAGGAGTGACTGCCATTTTTGATTCAGCAATTGTTTGTACCGCATCTTTGTAAATACCTACAATCGGTAAACTATGCTCATGACCAGGATAACCGTCTAATAACTGCGTCATGTTCAGTTTGTAATCTAACCCACCTTCAGTAGTTGGCATCAACTCTAGTTCCTTAGCGGCCATGATGATCCATTGTCTCTGCTGACGATTACCTACCAAATACATTTTAATACTCTTGGTATCATAGTATTCGCTGTATTGCTTTAAGACCTCCTTGGCGTGCTCCAAAGATTTGATTTTATACATCCAGTAGCCAACGCCAGGGCCTGTACTGTATACTCTAGGTCCGTGGATCATCCCTGAATTCACCATGTCTGAATAAGTCAAAACATCGGTTGTAGCCGTTTGTGGATCACGAGTGGTAGTAACGCCATAAGCTAAATTAGCTGAGTAAATCCAAACCTGATTTTTATGTAACCCCCAATTTGGCCACATATGCGCGTGTGTATCTACAAATCCTGGTGTGATGGTTTTACCGCCAGCATCAATGGTTTTAGCTCCTTTTGGAACTTCTAAACTACCACTTTCTCCAACAGCTTTAATGCGGTTGTCTTCAATTAAGATATCTCCATTTTCAATCACGCCCTGATCAGACATGGTGATGATTCTTGCACCTTTTAAAAGGATAGTACCTTCTGGAATATCTTTTTCGTAAGCTACTTTTACTTTTATCTCTTTAGCCGTGAAGCCTTCCTCTTTCTCTTCTTTGTCTTTTTTCTCATCTGCTTTTTCTTCCTTGTCCTCTTCTTCTTGGTCTTCCTCAGAATCTTTATCTTCCTCTTTTTCTTCCTCTTTCTTTTTAGCGGCTTCTTTTTTAGCAGTGGCAACACTATCTGCATAGGCTTTGCCAGCAGCTAAGTCATAAATAAAGTGACTTGCTCCTAAAGACCAATGTACTTTTTTGCTGTCACCAGACCAAGCAGGGAATTCTCCACCCATGACGGTTAATTTCATAGCAGGAAAAGCAGCATTATCTGCTTTCGCTAATGATATTTTAGGAGTTTGACCATATTTCGGGATAGTCACCGAATACACATCATTATTGATTTTTGCTAAAGCCGTTTCTCCATCTGGTGAAATTCTAATTTCCGATGGTTTCGAAGCTTTATTATTTTCTCTCCATGCCTTCTCATCACCCGGTAAAATATTATGAGAACCATCGTGCGCATGAATCATGTCGATAGATGAGCCATAAGTAGTGATTCCTGTCAATTGCAAATGCTCCTTTTCATCTGTTCCATCCCATCTTATTGAGATTAATCCTTTAGAACCATGATTGAGATAGATTCTATCTGCTACTTTTGAGAAATGCGGAGTGCTTCTTCCTTTTGCTTTGTCAATTAAAGTTACTTTTCCACCCTCGGTAGAAATCCAGGCTAAATCTTCCATCATTAATGAACCGAAGGGATCAACTGCATCTTTATAAACCTGATTCGCTCCTCTATTGAATACAATTCTATTTTGAGTATATGACCATTCTGGATCAAGGTATAGGGCTGGGTTTTGTGTCAGCTTTACAGCTTTGCCTCTGCCATTGGAATTGATTTTATATAAATGCCCACCTTCTTTTTCTTCCCAAGTCGAGAATACAATTTGACTGCCATCTGGTGACCATGCCGGCATCGCTTCAGTAAAGTTATGCTTCGTTAATCTTTTTGGTTCACCATTAGGCAAATCCATCACGTACAATCTGTTTAAAGCAGTAAAGGCTAATTGGGTTCCGTCTGGAGACGGTACACCATCTCTTATTTGGGTTACAAAAGCTTCTTTATTATCTGAAATAGGATATTCGAATTTCAATCTTGGGCCTAGCTCCAATTTCAAGTCTACTTCGAATGGAATTTCAGAAGCCATTTTTGCATTGATGTCGATTTTATGGATTTTACCGCCATAAGTAGCGATTAGAAATTTGCTATCAGGCGTGAATGACATGGCAGGATAAACGCCTAAAGGAGCGATTGATTCTTGCTCATCTCTCTGAACAGGATAGGCTAACCATTCTTCATCACCTGTTTTTAAATTTCTCCTCACTAAGCCAGTTTCTGTTTCAAAACGAGTGCCATACACTAACCATTTTCCATCAGGTGATAAAGTAGGAGTGAAGGCTGATCCGTAGCGTGAAGTGATGGTAGCTATATCACCATCTTCCATATCGTAAGTGCCGATTTGATATTGCGGGAATTGCGCATTGTAGTTCCAAGCGGATCTTCTTTTAGAAAAATAGACTAATTTTCCATCATGACTAATAGCTGGATCAGTTGTTTTTAAATTTTCAGGCTCATCAATTAATTGAGCACCAGAACCACCTTCTTTGTGGTAAATATGTAGTTTGATGTTTCTTCTGCCTTTAGCGCCTACTATATATTCGCCATCTGGAGTCCAGTCGGCTGAGAAATAGTTTTGATTGTCATCTTTGGTGATTTGCTTCATCTCTTCAGAAGCCAAATCCATTGTCCAGATGTTGTCTGAACCGCTTTTATCAGAGATGAAAACGATCGATTTTCCATCTGGGCTGTAGCGAGGATGCACATCATAAGGCATTCCTTCTGTGATTTTAGTGGCTTCCCCACCCGTAAAAGGAATGGAATAGATATCTCCCATCATATCAAAAATAATAGTCTGCCCATTCGGACTCACATCCACAGAAAGCCAGGTACCTTCTTTGGTGTTAAACTCGATGGTTCTTTCCGGCTCAAGCGGAAGCTCTTTTGTGGCTTTTTTAGTACTGTCAGCTTTTTCGGCTTCCTGGGCAAAGGATCCGAAGTTGAAAGCTATTAAGCCGATTAGCATGAATAGTATTGTATATTTCCTCATAGATTAAAAGATTATTTATACGAGAAATTTAGTGAAATTTGCCAATTATGCGCTCAGTTATTTTAGGAATGGTAATTTGATAATCTGAAATAAAAATGAAAATGATGGTCAGCTGACAATTTAGGTGAAATAGTGATAGTACATTAGCCTTTATAATTAAAGAAACGATATGAGATATTTAGTAATCCTTGTTTCCTTGGTTTTGGCTTCATGTTCAAGTCAAAAGGAAAATAAACAAGAAAAATCACCAAAGAGCTCAGCTGTAGCAGAGCAAGTTAATCCGATCATAAAATCCATTCAGGAGGCTCATAAGCTTGATGCGTTTATGCAGGAAAAGATTATTTCTTTTGATATCAAATTGATTTTTGGAGGTAATGAGCGATTGAACGCTAGGATTTATTCTACCACTAATTCTTCTAAAGTACTGGTGGAGAATTCAGAGGACACTCGCTTATTGTTTGACGGAAATGAAATCTGGATTCATCCAAAAGATAGCTTATACGATGGGGCAAGATTTGATGTCTTGACCTGGTCTTACTTTTTTATGGCGCCTTTTAAGTTGAACGACCCAGGAACACATCATACGGAACCTAAAAAATTACCCTATCAGAAAAATGACAGTTTGATGACCACTAAATTGACCTTTGGAGAAAATATTGGAGATGCTCCAGATGATTGGTATGTGGTCTATCAGAATGAAGAAAGTAAAGTTTTGGAAGCCATGGCCTATATCGTAACTTTTGGTGGTCGAGATCAAGCCAAAGCAGCTCAAAACCCACATGCGATCAGCTATTCGGATTATATAAAAGTAGAAGGCATTCCCTTTGCACAGCAATGGAAGTTTTGGAATTGGAGTGAAGAAGAGGGTTTACAAGATCAATTAGGAGAAGCCACTATTTCTAATATTCAATTCTCAGGTGATGCTTCGGTTTTTAATAAGAAAAAGAGAGCCGTGAAGGTGGCTGAATGATTTTGGGTGATCTGCATTTTAGGCCTTTTAGTAGCTAGTTTCTATAGTTCAATTTGAATTGATTTTCGTTTAATTAAAGAGATATATTCAATTTTCATTTCCTCTGACAAAAAACTATCCATTATAAACTGCTTCCATTTAGGAAGTAGTTTATAATATTTTTTAAATACGTTTTCAATTACTTTTTGATCTAATCCAGCACCTGCCATCGCAGTTTCAAAATCTTTTCGGTTAATTTTTTTCTTCTTACCGTTCAAGTTTAATGCAAGGTCTTCATTGTCTCCCTCTACCACCAATTCAGATGCCACTAAGTCATATGCGGGACACAAATCATATTTCTGGTTTCTTTTTAGCAGTGAGAAATTTTTTAAATGCATGTCATTGTTACCAGTTAAAAAGCAAAACAGCACCAATTCATAATAATCTGTTACGTCTAATCCTGGGTTAGCCGTATATTTCTTAATAGCCTTTGCAATTTGTTCATGAGAACCTTTGTATTTATGTTCGGTGAGCCTTTCTGTTAATTGGCACATATCTTCCATATGGAATTTTTCACCCTTAAAACGATCAATTCTTTTTGTGATGTAGGCTAGTTGTCCTAATTTAAGTTTTATTAATGAATGTTGAACTGTTTTAATCTTACTTATTTCAGCAAGATGCATTGTTAAGTCTTCTATTTCAGGCAAGTTTGGATATAATTCAGCCTTGGGTTTTAATATATATTCTCCCCATAATCCGACAAGGGTAAAACGTTCAGGGGTATCCCTTTTCTTACTCAATCCAAGTGACAGTTTCGGTTGTACACCAGTCACAGTTTTTTTACTTTTAATGACCTGCTCTGCTAATTGTAATAGTTGATCTTCTGTAAAGTCTAGGAGTGGTGGTGTAGGTTTACCATAAATTTTTTTACTGCACTTAGGATGATACCCTTTCTGCCCTGCAGCAGTATTTAAATCTGCAGAATCTATTGTTTTGTAGCAGTATAAACACTTGTTTTTCATAGGTCTAAATTTCTTTTATTGATACTGCACCGATACAATCTTGACATGTCTTTAGTAATATCTCCATCCTGTCTGTCGGGTTTAATTTCCAGTTTTTTTGGGCTATATCGAGTAACCATCCTTCTGGTATTAGGCCATCAAAAAAGGGGAATATCACCTTACTATCATACTGTTTTTCTTTAAGTGGAAGTGTTAAACTTATGGGCTCAGCATCACTTTTTTCCAGGTATGATTTTTCATATTCAAAATGGAAACCGTTTTCGTCCTCTGTTAGTATTGCTGCTAACTTATCATGCATGTATACTTTAGCTTGCTTCATTTCATGTGTATATTTATTAGTGTTCAAAGGTCACATGGAACTCGACTTAAAATAAATATCGTAAAACCTACTAACATTTTATGGCTCGTTTCTTTCTGATTGTATTGGGCCAAGTTCATGACCAAATAATGTTAGCACCTGATTGACTTTATCCATTCGTAAACTAGGTTTTCCTTGCTCCAAATCTCGAATAAACCTCAGTCCTACACCAGATTTGAAAGAAAGATCTTCTTGAGTTAGTCCTAGAGATTTCCTCTTTTCTTTTACGAATTGACTTAATTTATTCATGTTACTATACCTCTTAGGGTATAAATGTATGAATTATTATTTAAATATACCTTTTCGGGTATAAAAAATGCTATTTATTATGATTTATACCTCTTCGGGTATAATTTGATTGGAATTATCTAAGATTATACCTGATAGGGTATAATGAGCTATACTATTACAGTGGTATAATGAGCTATACTATTACAGTGGTATATCGAGCTCACTATTACAAATATCTCAAAGTGAAATAGGCTTTGGTTAGGGAGGATGGAGATGCAGCGTGCCAGTTATAAAGTGGTAAGCCTATTTTTCTTCCACTATTTTTTCATAGTCCACGCTGGCTTTTGCTCTGCCTTCTGGGTTTGGATCTAAGTAGAGTTCGTAGCCTTTTAAGAGTTTTACTTTTTTTACTTCATCTTTCAAGATCGAAATTTCTTCTATGACTTTCCCTTCTTGCTGAACTCTAATAGAGAATTCCCTCTTCCCAATATTCTTGACGATGGCATAGCAATCTTGTCCGAAATAAGGGTTTATGGTGGCATCTTGACCAGAACCTTTTCCTGTCATAATCATACTCTGAGAGGGTTCTAATACGAATTTGGTTTGTGCACTGCTTTCAAAATGCAGAAATAATAATAGCGAAGTGACAAGGATTATGATTTTCATGACGGTATGATTTTCTTATGAAAGCGGCATTAAATATATTCTAATTTTCGGGTTATAAGTAAATGTTTAATTCTTTCATTTCAGCGATGATACAAAAGCGTTCTATATGGCTAGAAGGATACTCCAATGCCCATATATAAACCAATAGGATAAGCAGCGCCTACTCTAAAAAACATGCCTTTTTTTTCTTGAAATCGATATCCCACTAAAAAATTAGCTTTGGTAATGGTGTTTTCCGTTTCTTGATTAGGGTCAGGAAACTTATAGAACGTAACGAAACCTACTGATAAACCCGTACCTAATTCTAAGTGATTGGCACCTGTTCCAGTTAAAACTATAAATTGCAAAGCAGTTTCTATTCCGTATGGTATGGGCGCAGGAGCAAAGCCATTAGCCTCAACGAATCTACCAAGACCTGCATTCAAATAGTAACGTGAGAATATCCGTTTGTCTGACGATTTCAAGAGTCTTTCGTAATTAAAACCCGCTCTGCTGTAAACTAATAAAGTGGTCCCTCCATTTATACTAGCAGTATTTTTATTTATTTTTTCATCTTGAGCATAACAAATAAAGTTTAAACAAGTCAGCATTAGGGCTATCCCAAAAGACTTACAACACAATTTGTCAGTGATCACTTTTAAAGTTGAATTCAATTTTACTGGATTCTGGTTCGTTAAGAAATTTAAAATAATTATCCCATTAAACCTATATCAGAACATTAAAAATATGCCACTGGGTATTATCTTATCTGTTAACTTCTTAAATTTTACTAAGAACTTCAAATAAGCATTATTTAAACTATAACTACTTTTCTTGCTGTATCAATTCTTTCATATGTTCAATTGAATAGCTTAGCACATCAACATCTTTGTCCACAAAAACATCAGGAGCAATTCCATAAGGATCGATGGGGTTATCTTTCAGATCACTTGCTCGGAAGGAAGAAGGATATGTTAAGTCAAAGCACCCAATGTTTTTGGTTAATCCATTAAACCCATCAATGATGCCCGCTGTATTCTGACCATATACTACGACCTTATCGCTTTGATTAGCTCTGAACACAAATGTTTCGCCAGAGCTAACGGTGTTTTCATCAGTTAGTAAAATCACCTTTTGAGAGGGCGAATAAATGGTATCGGGTTCATAAGTAGAATCATAATCTGGATTTTGAAAAAAGGCTGTTCCTTCTAGAGACATTACGTAGTCATACATTTCGCGCTCTTCTTCATCATACTCCTCTAATGGCTTTTCTTCTAGACCACTACTTTCAAGGAACAGCGCTATATTTGCTTTGCTCATCCAAAGCCCTGAATTAGGGATCTTGATGGGTCCATTCAAAATATAGGGTAGCACAGGGTAATAGGTGGCATCGTTTCCGCCATTGTTATCTCGGACATCTACTATAATGAAATCAGCTGCAATTAGCTTGTCGTGATTAGCCTTGACAATACTATCAACATAAGCCGGTTCTACAGTGAAGAAATCAGGGAATCTTAAATAAGGGATTCCTTCTACCTCAGTAAAATGAAACTGATTAAATTTTAAATCTACTTCCGAAATAGGATTCGCCATATCTGTTGCTGGCCAAACTTTTGTCCAATCTCCAATATTATTTCGGAAGCTAAGCTGTTGGGTGTTTTGCTGCTCAGCTGTCGTAGTTCTTGGAGAATGGTTTCCCATGTAAAACTGCGCATCATAACGATTACCAAAAACTGTTGTAAGCTCAAACTTTACATCATCTTTACTCCAGTTGTCATTCGTACTTTCTAATAAAACCCCCACGAAATCGACTTCCTTTTCTCTGCCTTCAGGATTGGGAATGATGGCCACTGTATAGGCTTTAGAGGTCCAGATACCTAAAAGAGGGTTTTTATGATAGGCTAATTTTTTATAATCGGATTTGAAACGTTTTTCTGATATCTTGATCTTCTCACTATTGAGCTCGGTCTCGGTAGAGATTCCGATATAGGTGTGTCCATCGCGAAAGAAATCAAGCCATTGCTCAAGTACTTGCTTACAGTCGGCTACAGACTCTTGCTGCATTGCTTTTTGTCTCATCAGTGCTGTATGCGCTTTGTATAGTTTCCTGTTCTCATCCGTTACTTTGAATTGAAAAAGGGAATAATCTTGTTCGTAAGTTTGAACTGTTTGATCAAAGGAGTCACTACATTTACAATTTTGACTTTTTACTGTGTTGATCATCAAGGTGAAGAATACCAAGATGAAAAGGGTTTTTAAGATTGATTGCATTTAGGTTCTTTTAAGGGTTTAATTTTTAAGGTTCTATAAAATTTCAGTGTATTTTAACGTTATACTTAAAATCCTCAACACTTGACTCATGTGTAATATGCCTAATTGACTAATTATTAAAAGTAAATTGTACTTAAAATGTAATTTAAAAAATATTTGCAATCGGTCACATTTGAACTGATGCACTAAATATAAATAAAAATATCAATTGGACGCTTATTAGGAAAGAAAATTATGGGTATACCTAAGCTGCCGTAGGAGATTGCCTTCATCTAAGCGATGTAATAGATTTTTACCTACGATCTATTATTCTTATTGAAATACATTTTTACTGAACGATTGAAAGTATTCTTCCGCTAAATTTTTCTCTTTAGAAAATTCCTTAATGAATAATTTTAAATCATGGTCTGATTTATACAACACCTTATTCTTTACATCCTCAAATTCTTCAGCTGTATATTTCCTTGGATTCGGATGACCAGTTCCAAAAGTAGATTGAGCTTCATTGAAAAGTATGTAATAAAATGCTTTAAATTTATAGTTGCTTGATTTTAATACTTCAAAATCTTGTTCTGAAATATCGAACTCAAATTCCATATCTGCATGACCTGATGAAACAGGAAAGGAATAGGTAAGACCAGATTTACTTTTGTAAATAACAGGACTATAGCCTTCATTAAGACTATAAATCTTATCCTCTGTTTTCTTAGCTGATCTGTTTAAATGTTTGTAAAGGGTTTTTTGTATGATATCGCTGCGTGTTTAAGTGCCAAAAATTAGCAAATGAATCACAGCTATAAAGTCCTTGAAGACTTTCGTAAGTAGGTTTCAACTCGCAATGATTAATACTCATTGTTGCCAATAGTATTAATCTCGTTTTGCTATTTGTTCACTATCAATAAACCCATTTAACAGCACTATTTTATCAGCCAAACCTGCTGAGTCTCGTAAAAATCTCATTGCGGCATCGCTTTCTTTCATATAAAATTGATTAGCCGATTGCGGAACTAAATAAACTTTATTTGGACCCATTAACACAAAAAGACTATCATTTGAATGGAGAACTTCAAATCTCACATTTTCATTAAGTGAGTAATTACCAGCAAAATCTTTGAAAACGGTGTTGTCAATAGCATAAGGCTCTCTTAATAAAGGAAGTCTATATTCTTTTCCATCAAGTATCGAATTTATACTAGCTGATATTTCATCACTAACGGGATGTTTAAAGTTACTCAAGACTATAATCGATCTTTTTTTCTCTATATCATTTAGGATGGAATAACTAAATCCATCATTATCTAAATAACCGTCTATTTTTATTTGCTGTGATTGAGATTTAAGAATTTTTATTAAATCATGAGCAGTGGATTTTAGACCATTACTACTAAATGCTTCTTCTATATTATAGACTGGTGATTGCTGTAACTCCAAGCCTTTACCTCTATAATTATAATAAAGATAACCTACAGCAGGGGATGCGCCATCTTTTTGAAAGTAGGTGTTTTCTAATTCTAATTCTGTGCTATATTTTTCTATGTTTTCTTGATAACTTTTGTTGGTTACCTTTTCAATTAGACGTCCTGCTATATTGTAGTTAATATCAAGGCCTCGATTTATAAAGTCATTAACAGTAAGATCAGACTCAACTTCTGGAAGGTGTTCGGATATCTTATCAGTCCGTAAGATTTTCTTTTCCTTTACTAATTGATCAATTAATTCACTCGTAATTAATTTTGTGATTTCCCCAATTTTAAAGGCTGTCTTAGTAGAAAATGGAATCTCTTTTTCGTGATCGGCTAATCCAAAACTTTGATTATAAATGATGATATCATCTTTAGCGACTACTATTGTTCCACTGAAACGGTTTAGCTCTAAATAGCGATTTGCGAGGCTATTTATTTCATCAATCTTCTGTTTTTCGAGGTATTCGACTTTGTTGTCATGGTGATTTTTGCAAGACAACAAAATAGTCAGCAAAAATGCGAAGTAAATTATTTTTTTGGTCATTCTCTTAATTATTGCTAACGCCACTGCATAAATTCGTGGCTGATTAAATGCATAAAAAATTTAGATCTCTACAGGCAATTTACTAAAAGCCAAAGCTCTGAAAACCTGCTGAACGGCCATGATCTATACAGGATATAGCTATTAGTCTCTATTTTTCTGATTCTATAAAATTTTTAGTTGCTTGCATACCTGCTTTCAATAATGCAATAGTTCCAATTCCAATAATTATTAATCCAATTGATAATTCCTTTAAAGCACTTTGAGCAGTTGAAAAATATCCTATGGCACCAAATACAACTAAACTTAAAATTAATAATCCCAAAACGCTAAAATAGTATTTTGCAACTTTTGGTTTGTGATAAACCTTTTTGTCCAACCAGGTCAGTTTTCCATAGTTCTTCAAGGAGTCAAACCCCATTCCAAGTCCTAAAAAAATGAGCGCATAATTGTAACTCTCCAGAAGATCCTTGCCGTCTGAGAATATTGGCTTATAAGAATAATAGACGGCAATAATCAAAATTGGATATTTTATAAAACTTAGGTAATGAAAAATTTTAAATACTTTTTCCATTCTTATGTTTGTAATTTAATATGATATTATTATAATCTAAAACTATTGAAAATTATCCTCTACTGAGGATGAAGCGAAAAAAACTCAACTTGATTCAGATAAAATTACTTGTAAGATAGTAATATTAATAATCTACTCTTTAGTTAATATTACATTAAATATTTGCAAATACGTTTTAGTTTCTCTCTTTTTTTAATTTAGTATCCCCTCAAATCACTTTATGATTGACCCAAGTAATGGCAACGCACAGCTATGAGGATTGGCGATCAGAAAGCACTAACCTCCCGTCTCACAAATAGCAACACCTGGATATAAATTTAAAACTTGTGGCGGACTTTCTTATCCCTAAGATAATGTCGTGACCGATGAACCCCTATTCATTCATAGGCGTTGTGACCCAATGTTATTTTAGGATGTATTTAATTCATATCGACAAGCTATTGGTAACGAGATTGTTACGAGTATAGTCACCAACCGAAGTTTCTTTATACATGCTCGTTATTGCCGTTCGATAATTGTACCCTATTTCAGCTTCCCATTTTTCACCCAATTTATAAGAGAGCGACACCCCAGCGAACCCTTCAATAAAGTATTCATTGCTACTAAAGTATTCACTACTATTTTCTAGTTCATTTATCAAGCTTATATTATTTATAAATCCAAGTCTCAAATGTGGCCTCAATCTTGATTTAAGAATTCCGTAACTAACTGAAATAGGAATACTCAAAAACTGTTGCTTAATCATTACAGGGATTACATCACAGGTATTGCAGAGTATTGCTCCAGTAGCATTTTTGTTTGAGAAGAATAGACCTGAATTTATAGTTACCCTTTCATTCAGATTGAGTCCAGACTATATTCCGATACTATAATTGTGTGCAGAATATTCTATCGTATATCCACTGATGACTCCACTAGTTACAGCATAATTTTCACCTGATAGATTATCCTGAGAAATTTCTATACCCAACTTCCAGTTGGGCTCTTGTTGAGCATATAAGTTAGACTTCATTAAAATAAATAGAATTGCCGTCACTTTTTTCATGATTGCTTATATTGGGTAACTTTTCGCCAAACCCAATTGTGTTTATGGGAAAGAAAACGTATTGTATTTATGTATTATTATATCTGTTGTTAATACACTCTAATTTCCTTAAAAAAACCTTTTTGATCAATGGTCAGGTGGGCTGAGTAGGAATTAGTAGAAAACTCTAATTACGAGATTTCTTTATACTTTTCCTTGGATGGGCACTTTTATTTCTATGAACGGCTGAAATATAGCGATGCATACTTATTTACGAACCGTCAGCAGATGCTTCATGATTTGATTTTCCCACCTGACTTTGAGAGTCCCAAGCATTCTTCCCATAGGAGAAGGAATATAGCCTGCGCCATTTTTTCCTTTGTAGGAGCAAGTCCCAATATTTTCTTAATCATGCGTTCCTCATTTTCTATTTAACGTGGAAAAATCTGCAGCAATTGTTGTAATCATTAAATGATTTAAAGCAAAAGCTAAATGATATGACAGAAGTTGGTTCTTGAAGGACTGATTTTCTACTGTGGAATCTAAATATCAGATACAGCAGTTGCTGCTGACATTTTGTACAAATCAGTTCAAGTCTATGTCAAATCGTTTTATGTAGCACACTAATTTCTACTTTCTATGTATTCTTTCAATTCAGAATTCATCTTCTTAAATCCTTCGGGAGCGGTTTTCATCATCGGGAGGTTTTTCATGATCAAAGACATCACTCCACGATATTCCTCTCTGTTGGTGACAAGTGTTGTATTCTCATCAATCCGCTCAAGTTCAAAAAAGTGCTCTCCATCAAAGACTCTTGGAAAGCCTGTTATTGCCAACCAAGCAAATTTTTCATGCTCTTCCCAATGGCTAACTGTTGGCTTAAATTCATAAGGGTCTGCTCCTTCCGCAGATAATTTTAAATGAAGTTTGCCATTTGGTTTTACTTCCCCACCGAGGTATTCAAGTTGAGTGTTCCAATCAGAGTAGGAATCAAAGTCAATTATAGTTGCCCAAACCCTGTCTATGGGAGCTTTTACTTCAACTTTCTCATTGATTTCAAAACTTGTCAGGCTCAAACCGCCAACGACAATAACAAGTCCAATAATTATATATGCTATCATTTTTTTCATTTTATTTATTTTTTAACTAATAAACTCTTTTTATTAAAATTTAAAGCTCGCTTTGGCAGAAAGGTAAGTTATAGGTCGGCCTTGCCCTGTTTCCTTCACGTAATTTCCGGGGGTAAAGTAGGATGCATCAGCAAAAAATGACCAATTGGCATTTTTTAAGTACCAAATCTCAAGGCTCATTTGTTTACCTATTTCCTTTTCGCTCGATTGGAATAGTTGAAAAGGTAGCGGACGTGTTTGCACCCGACCGGGGGTATAAGTGCCATCATTGATACTATGCCGGTACATGAAATAACCACTCATAATAATCCGAATATTGGGTTGAGGATCATATTCCAGAGTAGGTTTTATGTTAATGATATTTGATGCACCAATAGGAGCCGACAGACCAAATGTAGGCCTTGAGTATAACATATTATAGGTGTTGAGTCTATCATCATTTGGCGACTGATCCCCACTGCTCAGGTTCAGCGTTAAACCAGGTATCCATGTCTGCTTTCCCTTCTTAAAGCGGTATCCTGAAATGACCATAAGATTGTAGGCTGAGATGCTCAATTCTTCAAACTGCCCAAACTGGTACACAGCAATTGCATCGTACATAAAGGGATTCTGAGGTAGATTATATAGTCTGATCCCCAAGGACTGTCTTTGCTCAATTCCTTCTGCATAGTTGTACCGATTTTCCTCCCCGTAGAATCCAAAGTAATATAAGTCTAACTGAAGTTTTTTTAATTGATTGACCCAGTACAAGGTCCAAATGTATTCTGAAATGTGTGTGTCGTCAAAAACACCGACTTGCGAAACAACTGGGGTAGCTACAAATGAATAGAGCTTGTGTTTTTCCCTTTCAACTCCTACAAGAGCTGCATCGAAAGTAAGACGTGTATTAGGTCCTTCTCGCATAGCGATAATGTATTCAGAACCGATACCAAATTCTTGCCTGCCGATTTGGGTAAAAAAACCCCTGCCTTTGTTAGGCTGCCATCGTACAAATGCTTGGTGAAGCGAAAGGCGATTTTCATCTATCTGAGGTGTTAAAAAAGACTTTCCGAATGCAAATGTTGAATTGAACTGTCCAAAAACACGCCATTGGTCACCAAGCCTTAGATGAGCATGCGCCATTACCCTATGCCAGAGGTGACCATTGTTATCAGGCTCAACATTGGGTGGTAAGTCGCCAAAATTTTCATTATTGAAGAATTGATATTGTTCTCTAATTTCTCCTCCAAAGGAGATATTAATGCGGCCATCCTCTGCCAAGCTCATGTATTTTAGCTTTTCATAGTACTTCAACTTGGTAGAATCATTGTTTTGAACATAGGCGAAATCGTCAATATTTCTGAAAATTTTAATAGGCCCTGTCTGTGATAGAACCAAGGTGCTATTTAAGGTCAATATGACGAAAATCAAGAGACGTACTGTGTCGATTATGATTTGTTTGCTCATATCACAGGTCAGACTCAATGATGATTAGCTGTGAATCCTGTAGAAATTCTATTTCAATTTTATGATCTGATTCGATTTCAATCGAATCTTCCGCCAGAAGTTCGTGCTCACTAATCTTAATTTTGCCCTTTATCACTTGTATGTAAACGCCGGTAGCACTTCCCCTGAGTTGATAAGATTCAGCTGACCCTGCAGCGAAATTGGCAAAAGATAACCACGCATTTTGATGAATTACAAGGCTATCGTCTTTACCATCGGGTGAAACAAGTAGCTGCGTGCCTGCTTCAGCCGGTGAATAGCTCCTCTGCTGGTAGCTCGGTTGCAGGTTGTTTTGATTGGGATAAATCCAAATCTGGTAGCTGGTGAATGGTTTATCAGCCGCCGCATTCATCTCGGAATGACGGATGCCGCTACCAGCACTCATTACTTGAATCTCACCTGAAGCAACTGTTTTCGAATTGCCTAAACTGTCCTTATGTTCCTGTGCACCCTCTGTAGGTAGGGTAATGATTTCCATATCACGATGTGCATGCTCTGGAAATCCTTGTGCAGGAGAAACAATGTCCAGGTTAAACCCTGTCAGCTTCCCAAAATTGGTCATGCCTGGGTAGTATTCATGCCAAGCTGTTCTCCAGCTGTTTTTATCAATCCTGCGGTCTTGTCGTTTAATTAGTCTTGTTTTCATTTTTTGTATTGGGTTGTGCCATCAGCCATAGATCGGCATCTTGTAAAATCTCTATCTCAAATCCATTTTGTGTGGTAAATTCGGCGGAATCCCTTTTGTCCACTAATTGGTCGTATATTTGAAATGCACCTTTAAGAGGAAACAAAAAGACATCAACTGATGGGAGCTCTTCAAATGTCACGCGTTCACCTTGCTTAAAATTTCCTCTGTAGGCATATATGCTTTGTTTAATATGCAATACTCCATCCGCTTGATTTGGCGAAACCTGAAGCTGCCATTTGCCTATTCTTTCCGACTCGTTAAAAGTCATTTTGGCAATGACTGGTTCCGTATCCCTTACGTTTGGTTCAATCCAAATTTGTAAGAAATTGGTGCTATGGTAGCATGTGCCACCATGATATAAACCCTTTCCGGCACTCATGCATTTTACTTCATCAGCTTGAACCAAGATGTTATTTCCAAAATTGTCCTCATGGCTCATTTCCCCTTCCAGAACCACACTCAGTATTTCATAATTTACATGGGGGTGAAGGGGAATTCTTGTATTGTGTTCTACAAAATCATCGTTGAAGACTCTGAGCGCTTTCAGACCATCTCTACCTTCCCGATAACTATATGAGAAATTGAAACTTTGAAAAGACTGGAAGCCTGGTCTTTTCTCAGTTACTCGTTGATTTGAGCGGTAGATCTGCAATTTATTGATCTTGTTTGTTTCTGTATGCTGTTGCATGGTATTATCCGTTAAAAAAGTCTGGTTCAAAGGTGAAAATTTGTTAGATTATAAAACACCGAAACCTTGGGTGTTGAGTTTATCCATATAATCCTGAAGCTCATCGTGAGACCCTGCCACGAGTGAACCACTAAAAATTGGTAACGTTTCTATGGGCTTGCCACCTGCTATAACTACCTTCACTTCGTTAACAGCTTTTATCCGTAATGTTTCCAGATTAGTCACTATAAGTCCTTCTCCGGTAGAAAAAGAAGTCTCTTTTGCTTCAAACCCTCCTTCTAAACTGTAGATCAAGTATTCATGTGTTGAATCAAACACTAGGTCTACATCGTCTTGCTTAGCTTCTATACACATTAACAGCAGTTCCTGATCGGTCACCACGGGCGAAGACCTTTCTAAGTATTTGCCAGCAATAAGGTGTATGGTTGATTTACCTGATTGTATAGAGGGTAACTCTTTAGAAGAATAGGTCTGAAATGTGGCTTCATTGCTTCTTTCATTATCGCTTCCCATAATCCATATTTGAAAACCTAGCAGTTTGCCACCCTGACCTGAAAAAGTTTCGGAGGTCCCCTCCGAGTGGATGATGCCATTACCAGCATTCATCCAGTTCACTCTTCCTGGTTCCAACACAAGAGCGTTCCCCAAGCTATCCTTGTGGTTTCCCTCACCTGCAAGCATGTACGATATGGTTGTAATACCGGCGTGAGGGTGAGGAGGGATATAAACGGACCTGTTTTTGGGGAAATTATAGGGACCCAAATGATCAAAGTAAATGAATGGTCCAATACTTTTTGGGTAGCCTGAAGGCATGACATTCCGAGAATGTGGACGATCAAATCGAGGTGCTATATTTATTTTTTCGAATGACATTTGATTTTTCTATTTTGAATTCATACAGAATTATAGGGCACAAAAACAGTAAAAATATTCTTAATAATGGGCCGATTTAAGTATGCTATAGATTAAGTTTCTTTTTAACATCTGCATAAATAGACTCGTTTGCATAGGGATATTCATAGCCTGGTTGTGTTACTTCAACACCGGCTAAGTTTGCCTGTACCCACTGTTTAATTCGGGTACGTTGTGCTTCTGAATAGGCTCCTCCGATCAGAACTAAATCTACTTTCCTGTTTAAAGCTTGTATTTTAGCCATTCCTTCTTCTTCTCCAAGTGTACCATAAACTGTGATGTCGCCAAGTCCAGACAGCAACTTGACTATCTCGTCTCTACGATAAGGGTTTCCACCAAATAGAATAACCACAGGTGATTTATCTGTACCAATGACCTCTGACAATAATTCGTTTTCCATTTTCTTATTTATGAGATTGTTTTCTTGTTCTCCTTTAGTCGACTGTTGCCCATAACATGTAAGTAAAACTCCGAATAACAGTATGGTAAATAGTGTTCTCATGAGTTGTAATAATTTGCTTGGGCATTTAACGAAAGTTCGTAAGTAGTCAACTTTGTATTTTAATATGACCAACCCAAGGACAAATATCTGGATGGGTTGGTCTGAGATATTATTTGTTCAGTTCTGAGCTTCCCCAGTAAGAATACTTTTGATACAACTCTCCCACTTGAGGTCCTTCTGGAGTTGCCCAATCTTTCATTAATTCGGAAGCTAAGGCTCCCCAATTAAGCATTACAGCACCAGCTTGCGTTAGTCGAAGCATGGCTGCCATTTCATTGAGGTTCGTATCGGATCCCGAGGCATCTACCACTACATAAACTTGATAACCATTATTCAATAGATCCAGGGTTAATTGCGTTGTACAGATATCAATCGAGATACCTCCAAGAACGATTTTTTTGTTACCCATCCGTTCTAATTCTTCCCTAAATTTTGGTTCATCCCAAGCACTAACTGTGTGTCGTTCGATATAAGTAGCATTCGGTAGATTCTCTTTCACTTTTGGAAAAAAATTACCTCTGAATCCGCCCTCATCACCCAACATGATGGTCGGTAACTTAAATATGCTACCTACTTTGGCAAGTGCTTCAGCGTTGGCATAAAACATATTACGATCGATTGTGCGAATTCCAGGCACGAATCCTTCTAAGAAATCTACCATTACGAGAGTAACTTCTTCTTTTTTTAACCTTTCGGTGTATTGATTTTGAGACATAATGTTTGATGTTATAAATGTTAAAATAAACAGTGTTAAAAGAATTGATTTTTTCATGGTATTAGTTTTTAATAAGTGGAGTATATTGTTTTCTAGCTTCTACTATCGCCCAGATATTCACAGCCAGTATAACTGCCGCAACGGGTGCAGTACTTGGGGTCCAGGTTAGGTTGAAAAGCAAAATACCAATGGTTACTGGTAAGAGTACGATTGCTCCTAAAGCTCGAGTTTTTGGTAGGGCAAAAAGTATCCCTCCACTTATCTCGACCATAGCTACTAAAGGCCAAAGCCATTTCGAGGCAATAAAACTGTTGATAATGGCAGTTGCGTCTTCAGCCATTTCCATGGGCATATAGTTCAAAAACTTATTAAGCCCTGAGTTGACAAGCATCAGTCCAACCAATATGGCCAGACCAGTTAAAATTTTAGTTTTCATTTTCTACGAGTTTATTTGTGATTTTAGTTACAATAGGAATGACTACAGCCACAGTGGGGATGACAATAATCCAGGTTTGAATGAATCGAACTATCCAGCTAGCTAGAAAGTCAGGTGATAAGCCTTCGATTCTCCAAGTCATGATCGCTGACATGATTAGCCCTATAAATAGGGTCATAAAAAATACGAAAATGACCATTCTAAACTTATTTGGGATTTTTTTCATAGGTCCTTTCTGTTTTGTGTCCACAGACTGATAAAACTATCCATCAAAGCATTATCTATTTTCAATGCAAATGGTGATGTCAGATTTCTAATCTTTAATTCGACTTTTTCTATAATCATATTTCACTTTTCATTATTAGTAAAACAAATGTATGCTATTATACTGTATGATATCATACAATGTTACAAAATTTTTTTAACGTAGATTTTTTAGCATCAAAAATAGATGGTTTGTTACAAGTTTAACTTCAACTTCTGGAATGCCATTAATAGCCATTTGAATCACTTCCTTGGCGATAATTCTAGCTTTTTCATCAAGTTTTTTACCCTGCTTTGATACAAAAATAAGTTTTAGTCTTCTGTCAGTTGGGTGATCATGCCTTTCGAGAATGCCTTTTTTTTCAAGTATATCAATCATTTTTCCGGTACTTGCTCTGTTCCTCCCAATTAAAGTAGCTAAGGATTGCTGAGAAACACCATCTTTATCCCACAAGACGGTCATTAGCCGAAATTGCTCGGCAGTCAATGCTATATCTTTCTTTTTGAATTCTTCATCTAGTTTTCTTAGAAAACGGTGATTTAGATGACCCACCAAGCGGCCAATATTATTTTTGTAGTCTATCATATGATATTGTATGATACAAAGTAAATTAAAATATTTCGAAACTCATTAGTATTCTGAATCTGAAAATATTTCTAATATAGCCCTCTTTCTATCAAAAATATCTCAAATTGAAGTAGGCTTGGGCTGTAAAGGAGTAGATACTCTAAAAGTATCTAATTTAACTAATGAAAGTGCTCCAATAATTGTAAAAGCATTCCTACCTTGCGGAGAATGGCTGCAAGGGTGTTTAATTGTGTCGGGTATATTTTTCTTATTCGCTTTATTCTGGTTTTGAATACTCGATTAGCTCCTCTATGTATAAAAAATCACCTTGATGCTGAGTCAGTTTTATAAAATTCTTTACTGCTGGTGCATATAACCACACTTCTTTTTCATCGGCACTATAACCCCTAGAATTGGTTGTCTTCCCATTATATTGAATCGTATAGGCCATAAAAGTTCCAGCTTCTACTGTTTCTTCCTGATAGGATAGTACTTCGGCATGTTGACTTTGGCTTCCTGTTGTTCCATCTTGACTTGTCCAGTTGTTTTCATACTTCCAGTTTTTACCCACTTCCAGCGGCCAGTCATACTTAGGTGTTTTACTTGCTTCGGGTTTCACAATATCAGATACAGGAATGGTGTCCTTGCCGATTGTCATACCTAAAACTCCATCAGTGCTGACTATTGCTCTTGTATCTGTTCCATCCGAGCGTACTTCTCCTGCTGTGGTTACGCCTTTGTATTTCCAAACCCATTTTTCACCCACTTGATAATCGGCTAAAGTAGGTTGTTCAGTGATACCTGATTTCTTAGGACTGTTACAAGCCCCAAGCATTATTACGGCAAAAAACATGATAAATTGACTTTTCATGATAATCTCTATTTTGATTGTACCTACTTCCCTTTAGTGCCTTTTTTCAGCTTGTTCAGGCTCCTAATCTATTTTTTTGGCATGCCATTAGGCTAATATGAATCTTTTAAAATTTTTAAAATGCGACTATACATGACTTCAGATAAATTCCAGTTGTAGCCGTCAAAGTTAACCGTATTGGTGAATTGGATGATGACTGCATCCATTTCAGGGTGATATTTTGCGATGGTTTGATAGCCTGGGATTAAACCCGTATGCTCGAATTTATAAATAGAAGCATAAATTTTTTGCTCTTCCTCGTCTGTAAATACTGTGCCCTCATTTAATGCGCGAATAAATGTACTGAGGTCGGCAGCCGTTGCCAGCATAGAGCCTACATTGTCTGTTTTTAAATCTTGCTCATAGCCAACATAATATCCACTCATGACATCGGCTAAATCCACATCCTGAATGGAGGCAAAAGTATTGTTGAGGTCCAGTGGCTTTAGTATTTCCTCTTGAATATATTGGAAGTGCTCATAGCCCAAGACTCTATCCATTATTTTACCTAATAGGAGATAGTTGGTATTGGAATATTGGTAATCTTCACCGGGCTTGAAGTTCGCAGGTAAATTAAGTATTAAAGCCAACTTTTCCTCGTCTGACTCTTTTGGCGCCACCCAATAAAGCTGGGTATTGGTATAGTTGGGAATGCCTGATCGGTGTTGCACCATCATTTTTAAGCTGATTTCATCTGCATATTCAACTTTTCCCTTGAGCTCAGGTAAATAGAACCCTAAGCTCTTATCTAAAGAAAGCTTTCCACTTCTTGCCATCTTGGCAATAGCAAGTGCAGTATATAATTTATCAACACTAGCGATTTTAAAAAGTGAAGTTGGATCTGCAGGAGTTTTAGTTGCTCTATTTTTATAGCCAGAAGTGAATGATCTAGGCGACTCTCCTTTTTTATCAACATAAACGATAATGCCATCAAAACCATAATAGGCTGCTTTATCTACTTGTTCCTGTATGGAATTCGGTAAAGGGCTGAGCCATGCAAAGACTACAGGCCAAGGCACAAAGTATAAGGAGATTGCAGTGCCGACAAACAAAAATATCCTTACAATAAGCTTTACTTTTTTATTTGTCATTTGGAAAGATGTTAGTTTACTATGGCGTACTTAAGGTTGTCAGAATACTAAATTTATTATAAATATAATTAAATATTAGGTCATTACCCATTATCTAATTCTACCTTTAAACGCGATTGAGCGAAGTGTTTCTATTTTTTAACTGATGCTACTGATTCCTTTTTGAAGTTGTCATGACTACAAACTATGGTTCTATTATAGTTCAAGGCGTATCAAATCTAAGATTTGTCCAGGGTATTATAAAATGTTTCATCTTGCCATCTAAATTTAAGACGATCCTTAATGTTATAAATCGGACTATCATTAAATTGCAATATGTTTCCGGAAAGAAAAAAATGGATTAAAATTGTAGTAACAGCATTTGTAATATTTTTTGTTACCATTGCAGTAGTCATTTCACTCGCTTATAGCCATCAAGATACTGTGGTGAAAGAAATGGTGGCCAAGGTTAATCATGATTTTGAAGGTCGTCTTGAAATTAACGGTAGCCACATTTCTCCTTTCCAAAATTTCCCGTATATATCGATAGATCTGGAGAATGTCAAAATATTTGAAAGTAAAGCAGATAGTGCTGAAATGCTACTGGATATTGAAGATATCTACTTGGGCTTTGATATTTGGACAATCATCCAAGGCTCATTTGAAGCCAAGAAGATCAAATTTTCAAATGGCTACATAAAGTTAGTACAACATGTAGATGGCTCTTTCAATATCTTAAATGCTTTATCATCTGAGGCTGACGAGGAAGAGGAGACAACCGAAGCAACACATCTAGATTTGAACGCGATTGAGTTAGTGAATATAGATTTACTGAAACTTAATGAGGAAAATAGTATTTTAATTGAAGCTTTTATAGAAGAAGCGAATTCTAGCTTTAAATCATCTGAGGAGGATATCAATATACAGCTGGATAGCAAATTCCTTTTTAACTTAATTATAGACAGCGATACTTCTTTTTTACACGATAAACATGTTTCATTATCGACAGCTCTGAATTTTAATGCAGAAGAAAATAAGTTAACCATCAGTCCTTCAGAACTGCTAATAGAAAAGGCACTATTCCTTATGGAAGGCTCGGTTGATGTGGATGATGATATGAATCTGGATCTTCATTTTAGTGGAAACAAACCCAACTTTGATTTATTCCTTGCTTTTGCTCCACCAGAGCTTAATCCTGTATTAAGTCGTTACGATAATGGTGGGAAAATATATTTTGACGCTAGGATAAAAGGGAAATCCATAAATGATTACTCTCCTCAAATTAATGTAGATTTCGGATGCGCTGAAGCATTTGTGAATAATACCTCAACTAACAAAACGGTGAATGATCTTTATTTTGAAGGTCATTTTACGAATGGTGAAAAGCGTGACCCCTCTACCATGGAGTTGATCATTGAAGATTTTACAGCTAAGCCTGAAACCGGGTTGTTTAGTGGAAATGTAGAGATTAAGAACTTTGATTCTCCTGAATTTGACATCCAACTGATCTCTGAATTTGATCTGGGCTTTCTGGCTAAATTCTTAAACATCAATAATCTAGAGGAGTCTTCTGGATTTGTATCACTGGAAATGAACTTTCATGATATTATTGATCTGACGCAACCTGAAAGAAGTATAGAGCGCTTAAATGAGTCTTATTTCACTAAACTAAAAGTGAAGGATCTAAATGTGCAGAGCTCAGTATATCCCTTACCGATCAAAAATGTAAATATTAGCGCACAAATGGACGGCCATAAGGCCTTGATTGAGCAATTAGATTTTGAGGTGGGCGGTTCGGATATGTCTATTAAAGCAAGTGTTTCTGATTTACCTGCCATTTTGCATCATACCAATATTCCAGTGGAGGCCGTCTTGGATATTTCTTCGAAAACCTTAGACCTGCAAGAACTCACAAGCAGGCCCTCAGATACTACTTCAGGATTCAAGGAAAAGATTAAAGATCTTTCGATGCGGTTTATATTCAAAAGTTCTGCAAAAGCAGTTACGGAATCGCCTAATTTACCCTTAGGTGAGTTTTTTATTGAAAAGCTACATGCTCAACTAATGAATTACCCACATGAGTTGCATGACTTCAATGCAGATGTGTTCATTGATTCAGCTAATTTCCGCGTGATTGATTTTACTGGGATGATAGATCAAAGTGACTTTCATTTCACAGGAAAATTAGAAAACTACGACTTGTGGTTTCTTGAGGAGCCAAAGGGAGATACAAAAATTGATTTTAATCTGCGTTCTGATTTACTCCAGTTAGATGATTTATTTTCCTACAATGGCCAAAACTATGTACCGAAAGATTATCAGCATGAGGAGTTCAGGGATTTGAGATTGCATGGATTGGCGGATATGAAATTCGACAAAAAGCTGGTCAGTACTCAAGTTGATATTGATAGACTGGAGACGGACATGAAAGTCCATCCTATGCGATTTGAAGAATTCAAAGGAAGCTTTTATATGGACAGTGCGGTCTTTAAAGTGACAGATGCATCAGGCAAGCTGGGTAATTCTGATTTTGAGATAAGCTTTACGCATTACACGGCTGATAGTACCTCAGCAGTACCTAATTCATTTTTCTTAAGCAGCAATACTCTGGATTTTGATCAGCTCTTTGCTTATAACCCACCACCTGAAGGAGAAATTACTCATCCTAAAGATCATGAAGCAGGATTCAATATTTTTGAAGTGCCTTTTAGTAATATGAATTTCGGCCTGAAAATTGGAGATTTAAACTACCATCGCATTCATTTAAAGGAGTTTAACTTGGCAGGAAGAATGCAAGCTAATCACTATGTCTATCTGGATACTTTAAGTTTAAAGGCTGCAGGAGGCTCAATTGCCCTCAATGGATATTTTAATGGTTCCGATCCTAAAGCGATCTATTTCAGTCCGAATATGCGGTTGACTAATATAGATTTAGATCAACTGCTCTTCAAATTTGAAAATTTCGGACAAGACCATTTAGTGTCTGAGAATCTTCACGGAAGACTATCAGGCATTGTTAAAGGTCAAATTCATATGCATGCCGATATGGTACCGATCATAGATGATTCAGAATTACATATTGAAATGAAAGTAGTAGACGGAAGCATCAATAATTATTCTGCTTTTGAAGCTTTATCGGATTATTTTTCAGATAAAAACCTTTCAAATGTGCGTTTTGATACATTACAAAATACATTTGATCTTAACCAAGGAACCTTGTCAATTCCTGCTATGACCATCAATTCCACGCTTGGTTATTTTGAAGTTTCTGGAGATCAAAGTACTGACTTATCAATGGACTATTATGTTCGTATTCCCGTTAAGGTCATTACCAAAGCAGGAATGAATAAAGTGTTTGGAAAGAAAACTCAGGTTGATTCCACCCAAGTAGACGAGATCGTACAAAAGGATGACGATAAAAACACGCGATATCTGAATCTCAGAATAAGTGGCACACCGGAAGATTATAGTGTAAGCTTAGGAAAAGATAAAGATTGATACAAAGCTTTACCTCTTCCTTTTTAATTTATACTAAGTTAATCATAGATCTCCTCCATATGACTTTTGGAACTGGTCATTTGCCATTGACCTAATGAAATCGGAATATTCCCGATTCCATTTAGCGTATCAAAAAAGCTTTTTAGTTGAAATGGCTCTTCTTCAGATTCCTTCAGTCTAGCGTATTCTGCCATCGCGTTTTCTAGTAAATATTTACCTGTAATATAGCTGGTGCCGTAACCCGGCTGGCGCAAATACAAATGCTGCTCAAAAATCAGCAGCTCTTTTTCGGTATTCATCCATCCACGAGGGGTGTATTTTGTATGAATGCCACCGGCCTCTTCCATGGTCATTTCATTAGCATGTGCATATAAGGATCCTAATCCTCGTGCAGCCCGTTGTGCGATCATAATGTAGACAATCTCTCGAACTCTTGGTGAGTCATCATACAAGCCAGCCTGCATAAACATTTCTTCCACTGCTGTAGCAGTTCCCTCATTTCTGGAATCAAAGATATTATACAACAAAGGACCTTTTCTAATTCCACTTGAATGCGGTTCAGTATCCATTCTGGCTAATTCAAACCAATGATAAAAATGAGAGTATAAGGGACGTGGATCGTAATGCTCCCCAATAGTAAAAAAATTGCGTTCGTCCTTTGGTAAGTACTCGCCCAAATGCTCTCGAAGTGCTGGTTCAAAATAAGGTTTCACGGTCACTATTTCTTGCTCGTCCAGGAATTGGATCAAACTTTTAGCGGCTTCATCAGCCATTTTATCATAGGCTTCTGGAGAATCAGCCTCTTTCAATTCTGGCAAATTCCTGTTTCTATGTTCTTCTAATTTTAGAGAAGACCAAGCTCGAGCTAGCTCCCGTTTGAGGAGCATTACTTCATCCTCCCAACTCAAAGGAACCAGATGTACATTTTGTAGGTACCAGCTATAATTTTCTTTGCCAATCCCTGAAGGACCTGTTTTAGTTTGCCCTTCTTTTTCCAACCAGCTCGCTAATTCATCGGTGGAAGTAATAGCTTGATCGATAATGGAGACTAATTCTTTATCCTCTTTAATTTTAGGATCATTTTTTAATGCTGTAAGTACGTTACTTTGTTCTTTGATATCTCTGATACCAGCAATCCACAATTCCTTGGCATTTCCTGTTAAGTTTTTCTGCGCTTGTGCATTCAGTGGAGGGATTACTTTTAAATCTTCCATTAAGCTAACTCTGTCATCATCGGAAAGTGGGAAAGTATATGTCCATAATTCTGTAGTTGCATGATGAGTAGGGCCTTCATGCGCAGGTACATCACTTCTATGGCTCCAAACTGTTTTGTAGAATGTTGGATCACGAGTCCAGGGCTTTAAAACTCTATGGTTAAAATCATACCCATTCATTTCGGCCCAAACAATCATCCAGTCCACTTGATTTTCAGTTGACCAGCCGCTGGTATCAATGGATTGAAGTTTTGATTGTAATTCTTTAAAATCTGGCCAACGCTTTTCAAAGCTAGCTTTGGTATAATCAGGAGCACCGTCAAGTAGGGGAGGTTCTTCAAATGTCCGCCATTCTTTAAATAGAGCAACTAAATCCTCATAATCATTGGAGGAGTAGTTTACTTCTTTGGAGCTGCTTTCTGCAGTCTTTGCTCTATCATTATTTTGGCAGCCAACTATAATAAGGCTTAAGAATAGGAGGAGGTTATGTGTAGTTTTCAAGTGATTAGCGTTATGGATTGTAAATTCAGTTATGGTCTAAGGCATTAATATCTCCAATGCTTTTCAACAATATTAAAGTAGTGATTAGCACTGAAAAAGCCTAATCTCCATCATCTTTAAGCGCTGTAACATTTACAACTTAATCACCAGCCCAGGTGGAATGCATCATTTTTAATTTCCAGCCTTCTTTTGTCGAAACAGCCAATGCACTTTCTAGCCATTTAGCTTCACCGACTAAGGTATCAGCTTGTGTAAATTCAGCGAAATTATAATACGCTATTTGAATAGACTCACCATATTTATCGATCGAAATATATTCCATTCGATTTGTTCGCTTGGGTCTTTCAGTCCGAGCCAACTGCTTCCGCATATATTCTTTTATTCTATCATTATCCCAGATTTCGCCTTGTTCCAAAATAATGAAGTCATCTGTATGGTATTTGCTAATCTTAGTAGAATCTACTCCTGCCCATAAATCATCGAATGATCCTTGAATGAGCTCTTTCGCAATCTGAATTTCTTGTTCAGTTATGGGTTGCTGTTCTGCCTTTTGAGGCTGGCATGAACATAATAAAGTGATAAATAAAGCTATAACTAGATTTTTCATAAGTTTAGTTGATCAGTTTAAATGTGATGGCTGTATATCGAAATATGCAGCTATTTTTGATAAAAAGGAAGCTGCATTGCAATTACTTAATTAAGTTCAGATCAGTTCTAATTTGGGAAAAGGATTTACAAATTCTTGGTTCAAAAAAAAATAGTCAGGTTAGGGTTAATATACCTTGGTATTCGGTTAGGCTCAAAGTTAAATAATGCCAAGAGGATTCGGAAATAGTAGAACCCTCTTTGACTGCGGGAATCATTGTTTTAAATCGTTTATCTGGAGTAGCTGTTATTTTCCAAGCCTTCATTCCATCTCCTTACAAATTCTTCAGACCAAGCATCCCAACCAATTGTTGCTAAGGTCCAGATGGTTATGCCTAGAATTACTAGATTAAGAATTAACCCTATGATGGCAATAATCTTACCTTTTTTAATTTTCTTACTATTATCATATGCTTCTGGATTTTGAAGGTATATCCTCTCTGATTTTCTAGCAAGGTAATATGATGTGAAAGCAAAAATGATAGGAAAACCTCCAAACCAAAACAGAAAACAACTCGACATTGCTAAAACGTAAATTAATCGACTATTTGGTAATTTCTTTTTCTCCATTTTTTAGTTTTTTCTATCAAGTGAAAATTTCCAAAGCATATAAAATATTAATACTAGTCTTTTTTTAGAAACATTATACAATTATTAATTGCAAAGAATCTACCAAATATGTACTTATATCTTTTATAGCCTTAGCAATCTATAGAAATAATTGTAAATAAAAAAGCTCTTAAAATGGATTTAAACTAATATATAGAATGTTTTTTAAGGTTGAATAAGTATTTTGCACTTCTAATCAATACTAATATTCTATGAAATTCTAAAGCTTTTTTCTTCCAGATGAAGCTGTTCAAAATACAGGTTGCTTCCTAATTACAATATGCATCATGACAAATAAGCGCACAAAAAAGCCCAACTCTCTAAAGTCAGGCTTCTTGCTATTTTATTTTATTTACTAATATTACTCATCATCTTCATTATCAGATTTCAATAGCGAGTAGGCTACTACTCCACCAACTAAGGCGACTCCACCTACGAACAGTCCGATATTGAAATTTCTTTGAATTTTCTCAGCTCTTGATAAATAACTAGAGCCAATTCCTTTCTTCGAAATAAAGTTCTCTAAATCGTGTACTTTATTTTCCAATTCTTTTAGTGTTTTCTCTTTTATAGTTGACATTTCGATTTTTTTTAAATAATTAAAATAAAAACTACTCTCCTATATTATACCCGATTTAAGCTTCTATTGTTACATTTTTATTTATTACAGCATGTATAATGAGATATGATTCTTTTTTTAGGTTCATAGGAGGACTTAATTTTTTCTTTCTATCTCACCACTACCATATTCTTTTTTCACGATTTCTTTGGTTGCACCTTTAACCAACATATCCCCACTTCCGTAAATTTTAGCGTCTAGTTTATCTGAAACATTGATTTTCATTGAGCCTAAACCATATAAATTTGCAGTGGCATTTTGAACTTCAAAATCAAAAGCATCTATGCTGCCAGCGCCACTATTTTCAATGTTCAATGTTTCTGCATAACCTTTTATGGATAAATTCCCAGGACCGATTAATTTAGCATCTACCTGATCACTTTTTATATCCACTTCCATGCTGCCTGTTCCTGCAACTAATAGCGAAATCCTATCGGATGCAATTGAATTCTCAGTGATAAGTTTACCGTTACCATTAACCGATAATTTTTGAACGTCTTTTATTGAAACGTATACTTTTAGGGTAGGTAATAACTTTATATTATCTATTTTTTGCCATATACTTTTACTGGTTTGAGAATCATCTTTTTTAATGTTAATGTGTAAAACACCTTCTTCTACAGTAATTTCAGTCAGTGCATATATCTCTTTCTCAGCTTCAACTCTTACTTCTTCCTTGTTCGATTGTTTTAAATAGACCGTATAAGCTGAATTAACGCTAACACTGTGGAAGTCTACAATATTCATCACATCATAGTTATTCACTTGAGCTGAAATTCGCGCTGATGCAAATACTAAAAAAAGTACTCCTAAAATAAAAATTGATTTTTTCATCATCTTGATTTTTGTTGATGCTATAGAAACGATCTACGTATGATAATGTTGACGCATGTAAGTATTTCGCATGAATTGGATATTTTCATCGATTAAAATGGATATCGAATGCATAAAAAAGGCTTGCTGTCACAGCAAGCCTTTAAAGAGATTTAAGAATGAATTAATCTATCTAATCACTCTTTCAGGAAAAACTACTACCGATTCATTTCCATTTTTATCTACTGCAGCTACCCCGAAGTAATAATTGTCAATTACAATTCCTTCTAGAGTATGTTCGTTGACGTTTCCTACATACTTGAAATTATCCCAAGTAGGAGAGGTGGTCAATCTCCAATAGATCTTATAACCTACAATATTATCATCATCAGCTTCATCCCAGGCTAGCTTAGCAGATGGTTCTACTACGCCACCTATCCCAACATTTTGTGGAGCAGGAGGTGCCCATGCTAGTCCAGCTAGGGATATAGCATTTACAGCTGTCAATTTTTTTGCGTAGTCAAAATTCACTCCCTCAACAACATCACCATATTCAATTCCATCTTCTACACGGATATCTTGATGTTGTCTGTTATAATTTTCATGAGCTTCCATTATTCTGATACCGGCAAATCCCAAATCATTGAAGGGTCTATGATGGCCGCCTCGCCCAAATCGGTCTAATCGGTATATCATCATAGGATTCATCTCAGGCATGTAGGTATTCACTTGATTATGCACATATCTAGCTAGTTGCCGTGAAATGCCATCAACTTCTCCTCCATAATACCTACGCATAGTGCGTTCTCTTTCTGTTTCAGTTGGAGGAACGGGTTCTGAAAAGATTCTAAAAGTTCTATTGTCAATCACACCATCTACACCTTCAATATTGCCAATCATGTCGTTATTTAAGATACCGATTATGTTCCATTCCTTTTCTTGCGCATAGGCAGCTAAACCTGCCCCTCCAAATAGACCTTGTTCCTCACCGGAAAGCCCAACATAAACGATGCTGTTTTTGAATTTATATTTAGAGAGCACTCGGGCGGCTTCAATTGTACCTGCCATACCTGAAGCATTATCATTGGCACCTGGAGCATCAGTTTCATAATCCATAGTGTTGCTAGCGCGAGAATCAATATCTCCCGACATCAATACATGATTGTTAGGGTAATCGGTTCCTTTTTGTATCGCAACCACATTTACAACCCACGCGTCTTTTGGTACTCTACTGTTCCCTTCTTTGGTTACATAATCTTTTTGATAGAATACTTCCAAGCAACCACCACATTCTTCCGAGATTTTATCAAATTCACCTTTTATCCATCTTCTGGCAGCCCCAATTCCTCTAGTGTTGGAGACCGTGTCTGAGAAAGTGTTTCTAGTCCCAAAACCTGCCAATGTTCGAATATCACTTTCTATTCTGTCTGCTGAAACTGCTTCGACTATATCATAATGCCGAGTATCCACTTCCTGTGGTGCTTGCGAAAAGGCTGTCAGTGCAATACCGACAAAAGTCAGTGTTAGTATATGTTTTTTCATAGTACGTTTTATTTTTTGCTGAATATATCAATATCAAAATCAAAAAGTAAGGAAATTGTTGGGGAATGAGTCTCATCTTTGATGAGTGGGTGAAGAGTTGGAAGTAGGAAGAACGAAGTTGGAATTTACACTTCGAGCTTCGGACTTCAAAATTCTGGCTTAAACTAAAAAAACCTCAGAGCATCAAAGAAATTGCGTGAACCCCGATTATTACAGGATTTGGGCTGCGTACCTGATCAGCCTTCCACTGTTATCCTGAATCCCGCAAACGAGAAACGAGGTCCGCCATCTGGCGGATGAGGCCTGGCTTTACAAGCTTGCTTCACCCGGTATTGTCATACTTGTTAGGTTCACCAAAATTTGTTTAACACCCTGAGGATACTGCAAAATTACAGCTTTATAAAATCAAACAAGAAGACATTCGTGAAAGTTTTCCACAGCGAGAATATATTCTTATAAATTGAAGTAGTATACGCTTTCGAATTGAATAATATGATCTCGTTCAGAGCTGATTAGGTCGCTATATCGGCTCGCTACAGAAAATTGAATTTTTCGTCCTCCGGGCATTAATCTGCCAATTCCCAATGAAAATCTATTTTCAAGTTCATCTCCTAAACTATTGAAAGCATAAACCAATTCATTTCCTCCAATTAGGTAAAATTCTTTTGGATCTAAACTCTCACCTTGCAATGGGAAATCATTACTAATGGCATATCTTATTCTTGTTAAGTAATTACTTGACCGGATTCTCTGTTCTATTCTGAACTTATTTCCCAGGCGATATCCTCCTAAAGTAGTAATGAAAGCAAATTGCTGCGTGATTCTGTGTTCCCATCCAGTTTCAGATTCGAAAGGATCCACTGTTCTATACATATAACCGACACTCAATTTTCTTCTGCCAAACAACGTATAAGTACCGAAGCTTTTTACTTCCCACCTATCCGTTTTAAAGTTTTTTTCTCCTTCTCCAAAGTTTGTAAATCGTTGCCTGCCAGATAGGGAAATATTGTAACTCCATCGAGAATCTATTTTTTTAGTTAATGAAACACCTGGTTCCCAGCGGAGGGAGGGACTATTTTGTGCTAATCCCTGGTACTGGATGAATATAAAGCAGAAAATAAAAGTTCTAATAAAGTACGTTATCATCAGCCCTTTTAATGATTTTCTTGATTTGCTCTATTTCCCCTTCACTATCAAAAAGATACTCGAAAAAGCCTCTTTCATTTTCCTTATTTACAATTTCAGCTTCAATTTCGTATTTGATAATAAGATCTTCTAAATCCATCTCCAAGAACTCTTCAATATACTCTTCATCATCATCAATTTCCAATTCCCCATCTTCGTATTCTTCTTCTCTATTATACTGAATCTGGATTCTGTTAAGCTGATGCTTTTTGTACCTGTCTTGAAAGTATTGAGTTATTTTCTTTTGAATATCTTCTGGCAGCTCATTTAATTCTTTTAAGATTTCGATATCCAGAAGGCTGCCATCTTTAAAAAACTTAATGCTTATTTTTTCTTTTTTATAAATGGTCTTTATTTCAAAAAAGTAAGTTTCTTTTTCGTATTCCTTTAAAAAGCGAGTTCTTTTTCCTTCCTTGAGAATTGGATTAATTAATTCCAAAGCAGGTTTTGGAAACTCTTCCTGCTTGATTTTCTCCTCTCTTTCATATTTCTCCCCAATTTCCTGAGCATAGGACGTGTGAGCAGATGCATAGAGCGCAAAACAAATCAAGCTATATTTGAAAAAGAAATTCATGATTTATTCACTTAAAAGGCTATCCATTTTAGTGTTGAAATTTTGAACAAATTCATCATAATATTTTCCTGTTCCTGGGCCACTAAATCCTGTATGGATGTTCACTAATTCCCCATTTTTATCGATTATGATCATCGTAGGAAATGATATAACTTGATTAAGCATTGGTAGCGTTTTTGAAGCCTCTTCTTTATCATTAGTACCAGCAATAAGGAAGTCATAATTTACATCATATTTACCAATCATCTTCTCTACTCTGCTTTTAGCATAGTCAAAATCATCTTTTGCTTCGTAAGCCAAGCCTATAATTTCTACGCCTCTTTGTTTGTTTTCATCATACCATTTGGTGAGAAATTTGGTCTCGTCCATACAGTTTGGGCACCAAGTCCCGAAAATTTGAACAATTACTACCTTATTTTGATATTTGTCATCTGTAAGGCTCACTTTTTCACCCTTTAAATTTGGGAAGCTAAAGTAAATATTATCGTAGCCTTTTTTGAGATAGGTTAGTGAATCAGGACTAGGTAGTGCTGCTTTTTCATTTCTAAATGCTGTCCAGCTTTCATACCAATCTTTACCTGAATAGAAATCACCTTTTAGGGTATTGTCACTTTGTTTTTCGGCTTCAAAAAGGAAAGCATGATTCCCGTCAAAAGTGCTTAGTTTCAATTGATTTCCTTCAGCAATACCCACTAAATATCGGTAATCCCCTAATGGCGTTAAAAATGTCCCTTTAACGTCCGTTCCTTCTTGTTTAAATATCCCAACTGCTTCAGTTGTGTCTTGTTCTTTTGGTTCAATGAAGGTAACTTCCCACTTTCCAGAAAAATCAGCTGGCTCCTCATCTGAAGTCACTTTGAATCTGCTTTCTCCTTTGTGAAATGTGATCGGAAGTATATAGTTGTCTTCATAATGTTTTGTGTAAGTTCCAGCCAATACATTGTTGCCGATTTTTACATCAATTGAGATATCAAAAATGTGTAATGGGATATGAAGCGAATCATTTCGTTTTACGATTTCATCTAGGACAATTTCTTCTTCACCATTAATGATTGTGGCCTTAATGTTACCATCCTTCACTTCTTTAATGCGCAATTCAAAAGGCATGGTTTTGTTCTGCATACTGATTTCACCAATCCAATTTCCAGATAAGTCAATTTTTTCTTCACTAGGTGAGCAAGCTACTATGAGAATGACAATAGCAAATAGGTATAAATGTTTCATGCTGCTATAACTAAAATATATAAATAGGAGTTTTAGATCAATTCGCTAAAGTATGATACTTTTAAATAAATTAAGAGAAGGATGCTGCATTTCTTCCTGAAAGAAACTAATTTTTGGAACTTAAAGCCACTTTGAATTCGGCTCCTTTGCCTTTTTCACTTTCAACCCAAATTCTACCCCCCATTTTATCTGCCATGGTTTTAACAATATAGAGTCCCAAGCCCGTTGAATCATCTGTTCCTATAGGTTTTGCTGAGAGTTGTTGATATTTTTTGAATAAACGGCTTTTATCGTCATCTGTCAGACCAGGGCCTTGATCTTTAACTGAGAATATGATTTCATCTCCTTCTTGGTAGATAGTGTAGTTTATTTGTGTCTCGTTGGGCGAGAACTTGATAGCATTGGAAACCAAATTATCAATAATTCTTCTTAGATAAGTGCGATCAACTTCTAGTTTAAGGTTCCTATCTAAAACTTGCGTAATGAAAATGATATTCTTTTTAGCTGATAAAAGTTCGTAAGGCATTAAACTGCTGTCTACGAATTCTTGTATATCGATAACTTCTGGTTTAAATTTTTTGTCATCTAACACCATGTTACCGGTATCAAGAAAGCCTTTTACGATTTGTAAGCCATCTGCAACAACTTGCTTGATAAGGTTAATTCTTTCCACTTGCTGCTCACTCAAGTTTTCTTCATTATCCGATAAAAGTAGCTGAACAATAGTGTAAACTTTGGCAAAAGGAGTTCTTAAATCATGTGTAACTTTTCCTAAGATGTCGTTATCGTCATATTGCTGAATAATGCGAGATTCCTCAGCCTCAAGATCAGTAATGCTTTTATTGCTTGATTTACTTTGAAATTCTGTAAGATTCGCGTTGATTTCATTATAAGCCACATTCAGTTTTCTGAATAGAGAGTTCAATCTCTCATTTGCAAAATACAACTCACTAACGTTGTCAAAAACCCATAATTCTCCTTCCTTTCCTGCAATATAGGCGTTTTTTCGAATCACTTTAAGAACGGAATTTTCAAATTTCCAGATCCAATCTTCTCCAAAACTAGAAGGTAGTGCGTTTAGACTAATCATATTGTTTCCTACCAGCTCTACTTCTTCTTTATTAATGATTTTAACTTTAAGTTCTGCTAGCTTAGTACTGAAGAGTTCAGACGGGATTGATTTTTCATTTTTACTTAAACCAAAAATTTCAAGCGCCTCGTTGTTAAGCCAAGTATCTCCATTTTTATTTTCTGTAAAAACAATTGCTTGTGGAAGCCTATCTAGAATGGTTTCTAATCGCTGAGTTTTTGATTTTGCTTTTCTTTCGTTATTAATTAACAAGGTTAACTCTTTCAATCTTTCTGAAATAACATGAAAGAACTTTTTATCTTGAGAACTTAGATCAAATTTTCGTTGAGAGGAGAATCCGATATAAATTTTCTTTCCATTTAAATCAATAGGAAAAATTAAATGATGTTTGAACAGTAAAAATGGTTTTTTTATTTCAATCGTAAAAAAGGGATGCTCACTTTGCTCTTTCAATTCAGGATTGAATGGAATACTTTCTTTTATCAAAGGATTGTCCAAATCCCATTTTAAACAGCTACCTTTTTTGCTTTCTTCGACTACCCAATGTTCATCAGCCCCAAATTCACTGCTAATGAAATTTAACATATTATTTAGTGCATTAGTGGGGACACCATCAGCTTCAACCAAGGAGCTTTCTTTCATTATCTTAAAAAGAAGTTCTCCTGGAAGTTCAGAAGCAATTTCAGCAGTATGTTCTAACTTATAGGTCATAAAATTCATTCGGAAATTGAAATTATTTCAATTCGTCCCTAAAAACAACCTAAATATAAGCTAAAAATCACATCTTATCGAAAAAAATTAGAATGAATATTTTTCTACACTGTCTAAAATGAAAGGGATAGTTCTCTAATTTTCGATAAAAAACTGTTGCGTTAAATTACTGGAAAGAAATAATTGGAAGGAATTTAATCAATCATGGATAATTTCCGCTCAGGATATCGGTTAGGAAAACCTGTTCCTTTTTAGCGGCTTTTTTAGCTAAGAAAAGCTTTCGCTCTTCATCAAAAAAGATGTCATCAAATTGACTATCGATAAGAGTGGTTCCATTTTCCGATAGGATTCTGGTTGTGCCGTACTTTTCGACTCTTATAAATTCATCCCCTACGTAGATGTTAGAATAATTGGGATAGCTTATGACTTTTCCACTTTTATTCGCAATTCCCCATTTGGACGCTTTGCGCAGCAAATAAAAGCCTTTTTTCATTTTGATTTCGTCATATTCTGCCTCAATGATAAAATCTCCACTCACATCAACTAATCCATATTTATTGTTGAGTTGCACAAATGCGGTATTGTTCTGAAAATCTGAAACCTCGGAATAATAAGGCTGGATAACCAATTCTTCAGTTCTATTAATGAATCCCCAAGAATTTCTAATTTTAATCGCTGCTCTATCATTGTGAAATGAACGAACGGTATCATAGCGATTAGCGATTCTTAAAATCCCGTTTCTGTCAATGAACCCCCAACTACCATTTTTTTGAATAGGCAGAAATTCATCTTCCGAAACAATAACAGAATCATATTCATTAATTTTGAAGAGCTCTTTTCCTGCAGCATTGAGCAAGAAATGTTGATTTCCGTTCTTGAAAATTATTCCCGACTTACCATGGCCATTATACTTCCCTTTTCTAAAGTCAGTAATGGCATTTCCATTTTTCTCAATTAATCTAAAAAAATCTTCAACATCTTGTTCCACTACAAAATCTTCGTAAAAATCATAATATAAGCTTGCTTCATACTTTTCATTTCCGTCCGATATAAATTCTCGTAAATATTTATCAACGGTTTTGTAGTATTTATTGTCGATAGCATTTATCTCTCTGTATTGAGGCGGAATCACCCAGTTATTTCCTTGGTCGATCACTCCAAATTGTCCTTTGAAGTTGACTATATAGTGCTGACCATTTCGTTCAATCTTTTGGTATAAGGGGGGTATTATTTCTTGTAAACTTTGGTCATAAATCCCCCAATTTGATTTCACTTTTAATGCAATTGCATTATCAGAAAACATATACGATTGAGCTGTAATGGACTTTCCCTTTGTATCAATGGTTATGTATTCGAAACCTTGGTATATTTTCTTTTTTGCAACAAAAAAATGCTCGTTCCAAAATACCTCACCCGTAAATTTTTCACTAATTACATTTTTATTGTCATCAACAATATAAATTTGGCCTGTCTTGTTAAGTATAAAGTGATCTCCGAACACACCAATGATGTCTGCGTGAAATACTTCCTTAGATTCGCCATCATTGGTATTGTAGATTTGGGCAAAAGAGGAAGTGTTTTTTACGAGCAAGCTATCGTTTAAATAGAAAATAGAGTCCGCTTTCTGCGAGCCCATTTCTATCCCTTTTTGATTTAAAATGGTCCATTGGTCTAAAGGAGTGACGTATATTTGTTTGCCATTATTCCACTCGATTTTTTTATACTCTATGGGTAATAAAATTTTCCCGTCTTGTCTGATAAGTCCTTGTTTTCCGTTTTTGAAAATTATAGCAACACCATCTCTGAAAGTAGATACGCTATCCATACTCGTGAAAAGTGAATGAGGTTTAGAACCCAGTTTTATAAGGTCTTTCTCTCCATTATTTTTTGTTAAGGTGAAATTATCATTTCCTAAAGCTGCTATATGGAAGTAATTAAATGGTACCATAATTTTACCAGAGGAATTGATAATTCCATAGTAGATGTCTTTTTCTTTTTTTGTAGCTGCAACAAGATGGCTTCCTGCTGGGTAAATATTTCGATAGCTTGGCTTAATTTTGACCTTGCCGTTGGCCTTGATTAGTCCGTAAAATAAAACCTTGGAGTATTTACTTTTTTGTGATATAATAAATAAATCGTCATCAAACGGGATTAAGCTATTGTATTGAGGATGTGAAATAATTTCAAAATTATTAGTCATCAAGCCCCATAATTCATTTTGTTTGAAGCCAAGGAAGCCTTTACTATTTTTGAGTCTAGCATCAGACCAGCCCAAGGCTTGATAGTTTGGTTCTAACAAAATATTTCCCTTTTCGTTTTTCATTCCAATTTTACCCTTTTTTGAAAAGATTTCTACAGTGCTGTCTCCAGGAAAATCAGAAAATGCCTGTGCTTGACTAGCATAAGCAATCATAGACCATGGCAATAGAAAAATATACAGTAGTTTTGTCATACTAAAAGGTCGAAGAGACTTATTTTTCAAGGGCTCTCTTTATACGCTTTGAATTTAATATCAAAGAAATATTTAGCGCCAAGAATTAATTAATTTAAACATCAAAAATATAAAAGTTACAGCAGTCTACATATTTTATGAAAGAAAAGAATGATTTTTTCGATCAGGTATATCAAGTCGTTCGATTAATACCAAAGGGGCGAGTGACTTCTTACGGAGCTATTGCCAAATACTTGGGAGCAGCCAAAAGTGCTCGTGTTGTGGGCTATGCTATGAATGCTTCTCATAGTTTGGAAAATGTACCAGCGCATAGAGTTGTAAATCGAAATGGACTGCTAACTGGAAAAATGCATTTTGAAACTCCAGATACCATGCAAGTTGCGCTGCAAGCAGAAGGAGTTGAGGTCAAGGATGATCAGATTCAGAATTTCAAAAGTGTTTTTTGGGATCCTATGGAAGAGTTGGAGATTTGAATGTATTAAGGGCAAGTTTAAACGTAGTTTGTGATTGGGAGCACTTCGGTTCAGGTTTGCCGATAAGTTCGTTAATTCGCAATTCGTCCTAATTTAGAACTTCAGCCTGCATTACGTTTATACCTCTTAAGTCTACAAACGTTTTTAGTTGAAGTATAGATAATAAGTCAAAATAATTGCAGCTATATTGTAAATTCCGTGAGCTACTATTGAGGCAGTCAATTTTTTGGTTTTTACGAATAGTAAAGTGTACATCACAGTCGGAATAAGAATGTCGAACCAATCCAATGAGGTGCTTGGCATATGACCGAGTGAAAAAAGCGCTACAGATAAAATAATAGAAAACCATAGTCCTATCTTTGGATTTTTAAATGCCTCTTTAAGTACGTTGATAAAAAATCCTCTGTTAAAGAGTTCCTCTGTAATTCCACCGCCAATCACCCCTAATGCAATAAATGACAATATTCCTATTAATGTCCCATCGTACATAGCCAACATTCCTTGAATGTCTGGACGGTTTATCCCACCTGTATTTGGAATTATAAGAGCAAATTGAAGTATTGTCCATAAAAGACCGAAAATAAGACCTAAGAAAATATCATTTTTTATATTTACAAACCGAAGACCGATATAGCTAAAGTCTTTCTTTAAAATTCTTAGAGAAACATAGAGCAAGGTAATAATTGATAAGAATTGAAATAAAGCAATGAATAGTAAATTAATGCCAATCTTTCCACCATTGATTTTTGTAACTCCAAAGAATATATCCGGAATAAAGAAAAGAGCATAGCCAATAATGATAGTACAAATAAAAACAAGGATTGTCTTTGTTTTGCTAATGGTATTTTGATTTGTATTTGTCATTTTATCTCAGTTAACTCCGACCCCCTTTTGTGACCACTAAATGTATTTTGTTACATTTTTAATTCTTTATGTATCTTACACTAAAGCCACAACCCTTATTCCCTGCTGCTTTCCCTATTTTTCCATTATTCACTCCAATCAGGCGTTCAAAGCCTCTGCCTTTATCTACTTCGGTAGAACACCAAAAATTTGCATGCTCTTCAATGAAATTGAACTTACCGTAATCTGTCTTCCAGCCACCAAAAGTCACCTTCAAGCCCGTATCTCCTTTTTCCTTTAACCGATTGGCTTCATTACTTTTTCCTCTCCATGTCTTACTATCTATATCTGAATCCGCTATCCCAAGATGCCTTTCCAGTTCTTTCCATTCTTTATCGCTTGGTAAGTGCCAGCCCTCCGGTGCTAACTCCAGTGCAGACTTCCAACTATATAGGCCGCCAAATTTTTTGTACTCCAAAGTTTCTTTAGCATCTGAAATATCCGTGCCACTGTAATTATAAACCCATACTCCACACTCAACAGAGTCCACTGGGCAGACATATGGCAGATAGGCAAAATTCTCTGCCATCCACTCCTGTTCTCCAATTTTCACTGTTTGGTAACGGTGATTATCTCTAGGGTCAGTGTATACTCCAAAGTGGATTTTTAGATTTCTTTTATCTGAATGCCAAGCTGAGCTAAAAAAGATGATGCCAACAGAAGCTGTAAGAATTAAATACCTAATTTTCATATTATTTTCTTTTTATCGTTCCACCACCTACAATGTCAGTCTCAATGAGAGGGTCACCCTGGTAGGAAATCACACCCCCTGCTCTTATTTTTCCGTGAATCTTTTTGTTTACCCGTGCAGAGATTTCTCCTCCCCCTTCAATAAAAGCAAGAAGAGAATCCACCTTTAATGATGTCATGATTAGGATACCACCTCCATCTAGAGTGCATTTGAATTTATCCACAGGTGCAAAGCCTTCATTTACGACTATTCGACCTCCACCATTCTGCTGAATTTCTCTAATGTTAGGCATAAAAATATGAATCTCAACTCTACAATTCTCTGAAAATCCTCCCAAGGGGTTTAGGCTAAGAATCTTTGATGACACTATAACTCCGATACTCTCCACACAGGAATCGGCTCCTTTTATCTCTACTTTGGTATTGGATGAGTAGTGAAAGTAATAATCTCCACCTCCTTTGACTGCAACAGTATTAAAAGAGGGAAGGGCAATTTCTTTTACAACCTCATCCTTTTCTAGAGAAGGACTGTCTTGCGCAACACAGTAGGCAGTAGATAAGTAGAAAGTAATAATTAATAATAGAACTTTTTTCATAGCAACTAAATTAGTTAAAGAGCTTAACTAACTTTTTTCAATATGCATGCCAAAAACAGTAAACTGTGTTTTCTTTGCATAGGGCCATATTAGGGAATCCGAACTGTTCGTTATCGAACAAAATTTACTGACTAGCGAACAGATTTTTTTGAGGAAGTAGAATTTTTTAAATGTGCGCTGACGGCTCGGCTATGATAAGTGGGGATTAGAAAGCACTAAACTCTCGTCTCGCACATAGCCAAGCCTTAATTTAATTTAAAACTTGTGGTGGACTTTCTAAGTGCCTCAAACTTTCCTTTCTGATGAAACCCCATTCATCCATAGTTGGTGTTAGAGCTTAATTTTTTCTTTCTTTTTTTATTACCATCTAATATTCTCTCTCTAAGTTTTAAAAATGATCTTTCGATTGTAAGGTGCAGAAGTAAACCAATAATTACTGCAGTAAACATACATATTCCAAAAGTTAAATTTGGATCTAGGTCTAATTCATGATTTATGATTTCACTTTTTATTATATGAAATATTAATTTGTGAGTCAGATAGATGGAGTATGATAGTGTTGCTATAAAGAAGGTAATCTTAGATTTAAGCTTATAAAGAAAACAAACTGGACTTAAAGCAGCTATTACCATAGATCCATATGCAATCGAAATTAATGGAAAACCATAAACAGCATTGTTATATGAAATTAGATTTTCATTGATCTGAAATGCCAGTAAAAACAGAACAATTCCTAAGAGAAGAAAGTAGTTACCTTTATTTATTAATAGTTGTTTAATTTTTGGTTTGAAAGTAAAAATGGCAGCAACGCTAATTCCAACCAGCAAGCCATCCATTCTATTATAGCTTGGGTAATAAATGTTTTCAAAAAAACTTCTAGCCATTTTCCTTCCCTTATTAATATCAATAAGCGGTTGGACATACTCGTTCCAATTATAAACCCTAAGTAGTATTCCTAAAATTACAAGTCCTATTATTATATATCCAGCTTTGGTTTGAAGTCTTATTGCAAAAAGGCTCAAAATTAAGATGGGAAGTAAAAGGTAAAATTGTTCTTCAATACAAAGCGACCAAGCGTGAGAAAATGAGCTTGAATTTGCAACATCAAATCCTATATTTTGTGTGAATGTTAAATATTTCCAAAGTGGTGCCATACCAGATCCTTCTCTAAGATTTGGAAGTAAATAATATATAAGTAATACCACTAAGTAGGTTGGAATAATTCTAAAAAATCTCTTTACGTAGAAATTTCTAAATGATATGTTATTGTTTTTTTTGAACTCATTTAGTAGCTGAGACCCAATTAGAAATCCACTTAATACAAAAAACAAATCTACACCTGACCAACCAATTTTCGCAATAGGTTCAAGCCATTCTGGAGCTGGGTAATAGTGAAAAATCATTACAATTATTATTGCTATTGCTCTAAGATTATCAAGTCCGTGCAATCTTGTCTTATTTGAAAAAGAGCTTATCACTTTAAGTTAGTATGTTATGGAAATATTTATTGAAAGATTAGATATCGGTTCGGCTAAAAAGCGTTGCTGTCCCGCAGGGCAGCTATGATTTTTTAGCCATTGTTGTGCTTAGTTAATTTTCTATTCTTTTAATCATATCCTCAATGATATCAGAGTTCAGATTTAGTTTAACACCCTGCTCTCGTACTTCTGAAGTCCATTTTTCTTCATAACCATTTCTTGCTTTAGCACTGGTTATTGGACGACAATAAGGTCTAGTGTCAAATGCAGATATTAAAAGTTTATTGACTTCTTCTACATTCATTTTTCTTTTTACTTGATTTTTTTGCCTTTTCTCCAACCCAAGCAAAATATTTTCCTGAACCTTAGGGTCTCTTTTAATTTCTTCCTCAATAACAGAGTTCAACACCAAAAACTTAGCAGGAACAGATTCAAGTTGGAATGCTTTTAGCCGAGAGTGACCATCAAGTATAACATATCCGTCAATACAGCTCAAATACCAAACTAATACAGGTGGACAGGATTCTTGGTGTACCAGTTTCCGAAACCATTTTACTCTACCGTTTTCTTCATTCGGTTCATTTTTTAATGCGACAATACTTCCGCATCTACCAATGTCCCATTCTACCCATCTTGGGTTTTCTTTATCAAAAGCATTGTCGATATCATTAATGAATTCTAATGTGTTATCCATTCTATTTTCAAATGAGGCTCCAATGGTAATAGTCCAAAGTAAACTCGACAAAATAGATTGACTTCCATTACTTAATTGTTTTGCAAAAAAACGAGACCAGAACGGATAAAAATCCGCGTTTTTTGATTCCTCAATAGTAGAAGAATTGATAGGTTTAACTGGCATATCATTCAGTTCCCAATCCACTTTATTATTCAGAATCCATACTCCCCAATATTCCGAACCGAAAGTTCCCCATAGAATGGGACTCTTCTTGCTATGTAATTTAAAACGGCAATTGGTTCCTGATTCAAGCTGATATTCTCCAGAGACTCCTTGCTTAACCTCAAGTCTCAAACCAGTCCATAGGTCAGAATCGTTTATTATATCTCTCCAAATCATTTTTCCACATTAAGCACAACGCCACTGTATAAATTCGTGGCTGATTAAAAGTATAAAAATTTCAGTCAACTACCGAGGCAATCCGCAGGATTGGCTTATTAAATTAATTCTCACCAATAAGGCAATCCTGCGGATTGCTGGGCTATCTACAAAGAGCTGAAGGAACAATAACCTACTAACAGCCATGATTTATGACAGGATGTTAGAGTGCGTATTATTCGATTCCTGAGTATTTTATAGTTCTTATACTGTCTAAATGGATAATCTCAAAATGGCCATCATCTTTGATTTCAATTCTGGATGTAATCGAGTCAATCTCATGGGTCGTACTATCAGAATAATAGTCAATGATTTCAGTAGTATAAATTTTGGTTCTAAGATATTCTGTAGGTGAAATCGTTTTAGTATACATGTTTGTACTTCCTACAATTTCAGTGTCGCCAGCAGCCTCAAGCAATTCTCCCCAGTCGTCAGCAATAATTACTTTATCGGCAATTTGAGAATCTCCATTTATGGTAAGCAAATGGATTCTATTCCAATGATCAGCATTAGTTCTAATTGCGACTACTTGAAAATCATTCACTTTTGGTTGAATTGAGTAAAGAGAAGCCGAATACAGTCTATCACCGTCATAAACGAAAGGAACATAACTGTCTGTCCACTTAAGCATGACAGAGTCAAGTTGATATTTTTCGTCCAGCTTATCCCTTAATGTTAAAATGGTCCTGTTTTTAAACTGAGCATCTAAAGATGATTCTTTTGTCTTATTAAATGCATTTTCAGTTTGCTTATCCTCAGTCGCTGAATTATTGCATCCTGAAAGAATGAGCACTGCTAAAATTATTATTCTGGAAATTCCCATTTTGAGTGGTGGTTGATGCACTCTAACGTTTAGGCTAAGAAACGTAGGGCTTTCGAAGCGATTACTTGTCCACCGAAACCGAAGTTTATTAAATGAACGAACCTTTCTAAAAGCCTTATCTGCCCTATGTTTTCTTAGCCATTGTTAGCCTTTGTTTTTTCATTCCATTTTATTTGAAGGACAAGCATTCCAACATCTGTTTTCACAGTCGTGCCAACATTTGTTGTGTTCGTCTCTTGCCATTTCTTCTCCAAACAAGTCGAGGTACAAGTCTTTCGTATTTTCAAACGAATTTTTGAGGTCTTGTGCGTCTTGGTCGCCACGCATACCGAAATAAGGGTAGTGGTGCATATAGCCGCCAAATAATTTGTCACAGTCTTTGTGGTAAGACCTTGTGTCCAAAATGTGATAGTGCCAAGTTTGGTCCATTATTTTATTTGGAACTATTCCTTTGCCACATACCATACAGAGGTTTAAATACCTTTTGTATTCAATCTCTGCACTATCAACTTGTTCAGGAGTCCAACCCATTCCTTCTTCATGGTCTTGTAACTTCTGTTTCATTAATTCAAAATCCAATTCAGCCACTTCTGGGGCAATTCCTTTTACATTGATTAGAAAGGAAATTCGCTCCGGACTAATTGGGTCTGGATAAATTAAATCTGTCGCTGTGTGAATTACTGGTGCTTTCATATTTATTGAATTTTAAGTTTGAGAATACAAAGTTTTGGTTGGCAGAAAATCAGGATTAATCCAAAAACGTTTTAAGTTCCGCTCGCCAATGATTTCTGTTCTGCCGTGAAAAATTCGGTGATTGTCAATGACCAAAATATCGTTTTCTTTAAGTCGTAATTTTACGTGTGTTGCATTTTGTATTAAGTCTCGCCATTTTTTAAATACTGGCAGTTCACGGTATTTTTCTCGTGCTAACCAAAATGAATAATAAAATCTACGTTGTCCTTCAACTTCTCTTACTATTGGGTTTGAATTTCGATTTTCGGGATACATTTTGTGTTCGTAAACGTGAATTTTTGAAAGAGCCAATTTTTCATCTTCGGTCAATTGGGCATAGACTTTTTCAGCATCACATAGCATTGATTGTCCACCTTTTTCGGCTTGTTTTCTACAATGCCATAAAATGTATTTCGCTAAATGATTGTCGGTATGGAAGTCAAGATATTTGTCTGAAGTAACAAGACTTTTACTCTCTGAATTGGCGATTACATCTGTTTCGTTAATGACATTTCCAAGTTGAGAGATTATTTCTTTCAAGTCCGTTTTGTTCCTGTTTGGGATATGGCAAAATCCTTTTTCAGTCAATTCGTTCTTCAAATATGTCACTCTTGTTTCGGTCATTTTTTAATAAAGGCTAACAATTGAATAAACGCAATTGCGTTTATTTCTTTTATATCTTTTAATCTACTAATATATTAATTATAAACAAAAAAAGGCGCTTTAATTGAAATAGATTAGGGTTTATGTTCTTAATCGTATAATTAAACGATTAATGAACGATTAATAAACGGTTAACTCTACGTTTAAATCTTGTGAATAAAAAAGTCTTTTCAATTTCATAGGTGAGGCTTCTAGAATACACTTATTGAGCAGCTCTTTACTGATTTCTTAAAACACATTTTGCCCTCACAACATCTGGAATAAACCTGAGTCAGAATTTAGTTGGGCTTCATTCAAAAGTTGAAATCTCTTTTCTGTTGTCAGTTATAAGCCAATCAATTCTAATTCTTTGCATAGTAATCTAAATTAGGTCAATTCCAACTCAGCCTTTCTAATTAAAAATAGCCCAAAGAAAGTGAGCAAACCGTTGACTACCAGTATCTCAAAACCAAATTTATAGCCACCAAACCATGCTTCGGAATTCGCATTGATAATGTAAGAAATAACGGGAGAAAGCAAAGCAACTAAAGGCACCCATTTATCTTTGAGTTGATATTTAGTGATTAGTCCAAAAGTAAATAATCCTAAAATAGGACCATAGGTATACCCTGCAGCTTTGAAAACAGCAGTGATCACGCTCTGGTCATTTATAGCCTTAAAAGCAATGATCACAAGGAATAGTATAACTGAGAATGCTAAGTGAACTCTTATTCGAATTTTTTTGGAAATTGGTTTATCATTTTGTCCTAAGCCGAGAAAATCCACACAAAATGAAGTGGTTAAAGCAGTAAGGGCTGAATCAGCACTTGAATAAGCAGCCGCTATAATTCCCAAAAGAAATACAACTCCTGCCACCAAAGGAAAATGTTCTAGGGCAAGTAGAGGGTATAGATCATCCGTTCTGGCAGGAATAGCAATATTCATCTCCCCTGCGTAAATGTAAAGTAAAGCTCCCATGCTTAAAAACATGAAATTCACTATTACGAGCACTATGCAAAACCAAAACATATTCTTCTGAGCATCCTTTAAGGAACGGCATGTCAGGTTTTTTTGCATCATATCTTGGTCTAAGCCAGTCATGACGATGGCAATAAAAGCTCCACTAATAAACTGCTTGAAGAAGTTTTGGCCACTTTGCCAATCCCAAACAAAGATTTCAGAATAGCCCGAAGCAGAAACTTTCTCGCTTAGCTGTAGCCAAGACATATCCAAAGCATCCTTCATTAAATAAATACTAATGGCAACCGCTGAAATCATAAAAAGAGTCTGCAATGTATCTGTCCAAACAATGGTTTTAATTCCGCCTCTAAAAGTGTAAAGCCAAATTAGAGCAATTGTGATGGCTACTGTAACTGAAAAAGGCCATCCATAAGCATCAAAAATCGCTAATTGTAAAACACCTGCCACTAGAAAAAGCCTAAAGGAAGAACCTACAATTCTTGAGAGTAAAAAAAAGAATGCTCCGCTTTTATAGGAGTATTTCCCAAATCTTTGTTCAAGATAGGTGTAGATGCTGATCAGGTTCAGTCGATAATATAAAGGAAGTAAAACAGTAGCAATCACGAAATAGCCTACCAAATAACCTAGCACTACCTGAAAATAAGCGAATGCGGTATTACCTACTTCACCGGGGACGCTAATAAACGTAACACCAGAAAGTGAGGCACCGATCATGCCAAAAGCCACTAAATACCATGGTGATTGCCTATTGGCGGTAAAGAAGGTGAGATTATCATTCTTGCGAGAAGTTAGCCAAGAAATACCCATTAAAACCAGAAAGTATATAGTGATGACTGAAATGACCAGAATCGGACTCATATTAGACGTTTATAGTAACTGAACTCGAAATTAAAAATCATCCTTATAGAAACTCAGTGTAAAGAAGGTTGATTTTTACTAACTGATTTTTAAATAAATTCGAAGTTGGTTAAATTTTCGTAAATTTGCATATGAATAATGCTAAATTGTAACATTAAGCCGTCTTAAAAGTTATTTCGATGTGATGAACTACTTTAATATTTCTTATCAATTAGAAGAAGACAAAAGAGAGGAGGTCTTAGAGACTACGTCAGATGAAGATATCAATGATTTGATCGTCTATAATGATGATGTAAACACCTTTGATCATGTGATTAGTACTTTGGTGAAAGTTTGTAAGCACACACCTGAGCAAGCAGAGCAATGTACATTATTGGTCCACTATAAGGGGAAATGTGCAGTGAAAAAGGGTGCTTTTGTTGATTTGATTCCTTACAGGCAAGCGATAGTGGATGCCGGAATTAATGCTGAGATAGAATAGTATGGAATTCTCCTCAAAGTTAATTGAGTCTGCAGTAACTGAATTCTCCAAACTGCCAGGAATTGGCAAAAAGACTGCTTTAAGGTTAGTTTTACATTTACTGAAACAAGAAGAAGATTTCACAACAGATATAGCGCAAGCCTTGACGGAAATGCGTCAAAATATAAAATATTGCAAAAAATGCCATAATATCTCGGATGAGGACATTTGTAATATCTGTACCAGTCATAAACGGGATAATTCTATAATCTGTTTGGTAGAGGATACTCGCGATGTTTTGGCAATCGAAAATACATCTCAGTACAATGGGTTGTATCATGTGTTGGGTGGAATTATCTCTCCGATTGAAGGAATTGGTCCTGAAGATTTAACGCTAGACAGCTTAATGGAAAGAGTATCTTCCCCAGACTCAGAAGTTAATGAGATTATTTTTGGTCTTTCTCCGACCATGGAAGGTGATACAACTGCTTTCTACATTAGTAAGAAAGTTAAGCAACTTGGTATTAAAACGAGCACCATTGCCAGAGGAATTCCAATCGGAGGAGAATTAGAATATGCTGATGAAATTACTTTGGGAAGAAGTATCATAAGTAGGACAGCTTATGAATAATCCTCATCTTTGATCCTTTATCAAAAAAATAGGGAAATTAGTATTCTTTTATATCTCTGTAAATCAAGTACATAAACTCATTTTTTCGTTTTTGGCACAATACTTGGTTAATCCTTCATAACACCAAACAACTAATGTTATGAAGAAGCACATTTTACTTCCGTTCGTTTTAGGATTAGGGTTATTATTTTTTACTAATTCTGCAAAATCTCAAAATTTTCAAATTGTGGCTTCTTTTGGTACAGCACATAACTGGGCAGTTCCGAATGCAGTGCTTTATGAAATCGACTATTATTATCCTTACCATCAGATTGTGCATATCAATCGTGAGCGGAGAGGAAGAAACATTTTTTACAATGTTTTGCTAGAAGATAGAGGACAGTTTGTTGAAGTATTTTTCGGTAGACAAGCTCTGATTTTGGATATCAATTATTACCGCAATTATCCCTTAGCACAGCATATTTGTAGTGGTCACTGTGGTTATCATGGTAATTTTTACAGAAACCACAGAGTTGTGTGTAATCACAGAGGTCATGGACACGGTCACCACAGAGGGCATAATCATATTGCTTACAGAAGTGGTCGAAATTATAATACCTATGCAGCGAAAAGTAGCGTTTCAAATAGAAATGTTAGAAGCAGCCATGTCAGTCATAATCGAAACAATAATGTTACTAGACAAATAAACAATAGGAGTTCTAAAAATGATAGGTCTTTCAATAGTCAGAGAAGTGCAACTTCCAGAAACAGTGCTGAGAGAGGAAACTCATCTGTAAGTAAGTCTTCAAGACGGACTGTTGAAGTAAGGGCTGACAATAATAGAGGAAATTCTGCCGTTGAAAAGAGAAGTTCTAGTAACGCAAGAAATTCTAGAAGTGGAGTCTCTTCAACTTCTTCTAGAACTAGGAACAAGTAGTTGAAATGAAAAAACAACAGTATTGGGAAAGAGCAGTTTAGAATCCGATTCTACTGCTCTTTTTCTTTGTTCAAAATGTAGAATTTCAGTATGATTTACTTAATTGAGGATAGCGGAATTCAAGTTGTTTTCTCAATTCCACCAGCCCTTCTAGTACAAATGCTGTGGTTACTGCATCCGACTTCCAGTGCAAAACATGCCTTACTAATGTTCCTCCTGAGAAAAAAACGCCACCTTCCCAATATTTTCCATTATCGCCTTCAATGCTTTTCGAAAAGATGTATTCTAGTCCACCTAATATTGCTTTCTGGGATTTCTCAGACTCAAGACCTGAGATGTTTAGTAAGGTGTTAACGGCAAGAATGGACGATTGTAAACTGTCGCCTCTGTTGATCACACCTCTTGATGTCCAGGAGTTGTTCTTTTCATAATTCTTTAGAATGTAATCTTCGATCAGTTCACAACTTTCTTTTAAATCTTTAATCCCTGTATTGTAGGCTTTTGAAATGTAGTAAGGAATGTGATATCTGTTGGAGTAATAGGTAGCTGCATAGTCATAGTTTTCATTTGTTATTTCTTTATTAATAAATTCAATGGCACTCTGTGTTGCAGTACTATACATGTTCCCGTAGATACTTAAAGTCCTTAAAATATTGGCATTCACAACAGGGTCAAGATCATTGCTTCCGTAGGGTATGTAAGGAGTATACGCATGAGGGAACATTTTGCTAGTAGGTAGATAGAATGTTCCAAGATGAAAGAATTCTTGTACGGGATTCCATTTTTTAGAGAATTGGTGTTCATCTGCCAACCACGTGAGATAGGCTTCAGTTTTAGGGCCTTGTTTTTGCCAAAAGTTGTACCAATGTCTATTGTCACGAGCCGAATCAGTGTATTCGTCAAAAATCTTATGGATGTTGTGTAGACTGTCTGGAATTGGATGACCCTTCACTTTGTTTCGTAGGTAGATCGCTATTAAGCCTGCAGCAGTATCATCTGCATCATTGACGACATTAGCTGCTTTTTGAACAAATCTAATATCTAAAGGAAAGTTGTTGGGCCTTCTTATTAATTCATCCGTATCTTTTTCAAACCATTTTAGCGTTTTGGTTGGGGGAAGTAGATTCCAGAAATTAAAAGTCCCATTAGTCTCATAATTCATGATTCGTGGAAATGCTAAATCTAGCATTGGTGGAATGCTTTGATATTCTGGATACTGAAGGTATATGTTAGCTAAAATATTATGAATTGTAGAAACGGAAAAACAATTGGAATCATATTCGCTACTTTCCTTTCCTAACAAAGGGAACCAAAAATTCATGCTCATTTGAGACTCCCATTCCCCTTTTAATTTAAAAATCGAGTCATTTTCTTTTTGTTGAGCGGCTGATAGGTACAAAAGCCCCTCATCGATATGATCTAAAGTCTTTGCATAAAGCTTTTGCGCGTATTGCTGATTGTCAAGTTGCGAGAATGAATCAAAGGGAAAAAGAAGTAAACAAATAAAAATATGCCTAAAATACATCAGTAAGGGATAGGAGTGCTTTTTATTACCAGTCATCTATGTATTTCAAAAGTCTTAGTGGTTTGTAATTTAAAGTACTTGTATTTCTACTAAAAACAAAAAGAGCCATTAAATTTAATGGCTCTTATACTTTCAAATTAAGAGGTTCTTATGCAATATTAGTATATACTGCTTGCACATCATCATCCTCCTCAATCTTGTCAATCAGTTTCTCAATATCTGCTAGCTGTTCTTCTGTAAACTCTACTGAATCGTTTGCAAATCTCTTAAGAGAGGCATTTTTGACATCTATTTTCAGTTCTTCCAATTTCTTGGAAAGGTTTCCGAATTCTTTGTAATCTCCATAAACGTAAAGATTACCTTCGTTCTCTTCGATTTCTTCCATGCCGGCATCGATCAGTTCTAATTCCAACTCTTCAATATCCATATCCTCTGTTTTCTCAAATTCAAAGACAGCAGTTCTTGAAAACATAAACTCTAAAGAGCCATTAGGGACCAAGTTTGCCCCGATTTTATCTTTATTAAAATAAGATTTGATGTTTGCTACACTTCGATTATTGTTATCTGTTGCGCATTCGATAAATATTAGTACTCCATGCGGGCCTTTTCCTTCAAAGGTTACCTCAATATAATCTTCCGCTTCAGAACCTGAAGCCCTTTTTATGGCTGCCTCAATATTGTCTTTTGGCATGTTCTGAGCTTTGGCATTTTGGATGGCCGTGCGCAAAGACGCATTCATTTCAGGGTCAGGGCCACCCTCTTTAGCTGCCATGGTAATGGTTTTGCCTAATCTTGGAAATAAACGGGACATTTTACCCCATCTTTTTTCTTTTGCTGCTCTACGGTATTCAAATGCTCTTCCCATTATGATCTGATTTCTTTTCTGCAAAAATATAAAGAAGAGACTAAGAATCCGCAATCTCGAAGTAGTTTTATCTACAGGATAGGTAAAATCTCATTCTCATTCCTTAAACTGACATTTTTCAAGTCAGAAGCTGATTAAAGTCAGTGTTTTTTGATGCTGGCCATCTTAATTTTGACTTCTCAGTAAATTGAAAGTAAATGAAAGAACTAAGCATCAAATATAATAAAGCAATTCCTCGTTATACTAGCTATCCTACAGTACCGCATTGGGAGCTTACAAATCCAAATCAAATCCAATGGTTGAAAGAAGTTAAGCGTGTTTACTTTTCTCAGCTAGAAAAGAGTATTAGTCTCTACATACACCTGCCATTTTGCGAAAGCTTATGTACCTATTGCGGATGCAATAAAAGAATAACAAAAAACCACAAGGTCGAAGATCGTTACATAGACGCTATATTGGCAGAATGGCATATTTACGTTAAAGCATTAGGTGAAAAACCTGTAATTAGAAATATCCACCTTGGAGGAGGTACCCCAACTTTCTTCTCATCTGAAAATCTTTCTAAGCTTTTATCTTCCATTTTAAAGACAGCCGTAGTTCATCCGCAAAAAGCATTTAGCTTTGAAGGTCATCCTAATAATACCACTTATGAGCAGCTGGAAACATTGGCTCAAGTAGGCTTCGATCGAGTTTCCTATGGCGTTCAGGATTTTAACCTAGAAGTGCAAAAAGCCATCCACCGAATTCAACCTATTGAAAATGTGCGTAAGACCACTGCATGGGCAAGAGAATTGGGATACACATCCATAAATTATGATTTAATTTATGGATTGCCTTTTCAGACCTTAGTGAACATTGAAGAAAATATCGAAAAATTGCGCGAGTTTAAGCCAGAAAGAATTGCACTCTATAGCTATGCCCATGTTCCATGGAAGAGTAAAGCGCAAAGGGGTTATGAAGATGATGATTTACCCAAGCCAGAAGAAAAATTGGCGATGTATCTTCGAGCCAAGCAAATGCTAAATGAAATGGGCTATCATAATATTGGTATGGATCACTTCGCATTAGCAAAAGATGAATTAACCATTGCCAAGGAAAAAGGCTATTTGAATCGTAATTTCATGGGCTACACCACGGACCAAAACCAGATGATGATTGGTTTGGGATGTTCTGCTATAAGTGCAACAGGTTCAGCATTTGTTCAAAATGAAAAAGGAGTGGAAAAATATCAGACGGCAGTCCTGAATAATGAATTACCTTTAATTGTTGGGCATTATTTAACAGAAGAGGAGCAGATAGCAGCCAATTTAATAAATCAAATTATCTGCAAAGGATCTGTTGAGTTTAATAAGAGTTCTTTAGCCATGCAATTACGGGAAGAAGCCCAAGATGAGCTGGAAGAAATGCAAAAAGATTGTTTATTGGAAATGGGAGATTACGCCCTAAAAGTAACAGAAGAAGGAATGCTTTTTGTTAGAAATATTTGTAGTCTCTTTGATCCAAAATTGAAGCAGAATTCTGATAAGCCTCAGTTTAGTCAGAGTATTTGAGTTTTATTTAACTTTAGACTTAAATTAAAATTAGAGTTATGCAGTAGTAACCTACTTGCTCTCATCGGTGCGTCATTCCTGCGCAGGCAGGAATCTGTTGATTTTAATCAAAGGTTAAAATATCAAAAAAACGATAAGACAATTTTATCCGTCTAATCATAAAAAGGAATTCTATGCCCAAAAAAGACCTTACCCAAAAAGAAGACATTCAATTATTAGTCGATAGCTTTTATGAAAAAGTACTGAAAGACGAGACTATCGGCTATATTTTTACTGAAGTCGCTAAACTGGATGTACCTGCCCATATGCCTATAATGTATGACTTTTGGTCGTCAGTTTTATTGGGAACTACCGAATATAAGCGCAATCCAATGGATAAGCATTTTGCTTTAAATGAAAAAGAGCCATTGCAAAAAGAGCATTTTGACCGATGGCTGGAATTGTGGTTTGAAACTGTAGATGAACTTTTTGAAGGTGCTACCGCCAAAGAAGCCAAAACACGGGCAAGCACAATTGGCAGATTAATGCTTTTTAAAATGGAAGAGGCTAGAAGCTAAACAATTACATTTCAATATCGGTTTAAATAGTATGGACAAGCTGATATTTCCTTTAAGCCTCGTAACCTTTCTACTATTTTTTTACATAGTAGCTGTAGCTTTTAATTTTCCATATCCTTTAATAGCGGCTATTTTTAGTATATCTCCTATAGCTGTGATCTGGATGGTTTATAAAGTGTTGAGAGATGGTGAACACAGCGGAAAAACTTTTGAAAAGCACTTTTATGAGTTTGATTAAAGTAAATACTTTAGCCATACCAAAATGTTCTACAGCCGAAGGCTGATTGACTTTAACCACAAAGTCACAAAGAACACAAAGAAAATAATGAAGATTATTTTTAGCTGTAATGACATTTCATTTTTCCAATTGACTCATAAATAGAAATAACAAAATATCCTTGCTATATATAAGGTGGTGGGCAGGATTAAACAGCCTTTGGCTGTCTTTTGTTTTCTTCCATTTCTTTTGTGGTTAAGTATCCAGCTTTAGCTGGTTATAGTCCATCTGAGAAAGTAGCATCATTGTCTGCTGTCTTTTTGTATAAAGTAGAAAAAAGGATTCGAGAAATAGTTTGAGAAGAAAATGTTAGAAGTACTAAAAATAATTATGAAAATAATTTCACCTCATCTTCTCCCTAGCCCTTTCTTGTATCCTGTTTTGTACACTAATCCCCATAATTTTACTTTCCAGCCACGCAATAATATCAAAATAAATAAAAGACCTTTTCTCGTATCTGATATCTTGCAAAGGCTCAAGATTATTCAAAAGCTTTCTAAATTCAGGGATCAACTCTTCTTCTCTAAATTCCCCAGCTAGTTTTCTTAGAAAGCGCATGATGTATTTCTGGAATAGATGCAGTTCACCTTTCTTTAAAAGAAAACGATAAGTCGAGCGGATATAATAATCTATTACTTCCATATTCCCGAGCTCATAGTGTGCAATCAAACTTAAGATTTTAGCAAAAGAGTGGATATCTTCTCTTAAATCAGTTTTTTCATCTTGTTGCACTCGATTTAGCCATTCCAAGGCTTTATGGTACTGACTGTCTCCAAAATAAAGGCAGGCAATCTTGTAGAACAATATTATTCGGGAATGCTCATCGGAGCGCTGAATAAAACTTTCCAAATCCGGACTTAGCTTTTGCAGTAACTTTACACCCAAATTGAATTTCCCCAGCATGAATATCCTATTAAATTCATGCACATAAACATATTTAACGAGTCTGTTGCGAATATTTTCATTGACGGATTTTTGCATCTGCTCATTCAAAGCATGCAGGCGTTCCCGTGATTTTAGAAAGTTCTTGTAGAAGAATAGTTTATATTCTGCTATCATTACCTGATTGATTGCACTCAAATAGTCATTTAGTTGGCTGTTTTTTAAATCAGGATGTTGGTCATACAGCTGCAGCCATTTTAGGGCATATTTATACCCAAAATCCATCTCTTCTAAGAAATAATAGTAATTCACATATAGTCTGTATAGACTTAGTTTTTCATGAATAGACAATTCTTCTTCCTCATGATGCGGTAAACCATCATAAAATAAATTCTGAACCTCTTTTAAATGCACATCATTCCTAATGTACCCTGTTTTAACATAGATTGAATTCAGTTTTACCGCTAGATTAGTAAACTGATTGATCAAATTAATCTTACTATTGGCATCTTCTACTTCTGAAATTACACGTTGTACATTTTGACTGTATTGACTACCAACACTTTGATTTAGAAGATTCTTTTCCCATTTCAACAGCTCCAACTTTAATTCCAGATTTCCGGTTTTAGCCACTTTTTTATAAGCCTTTTTTAAGATATCAAAGGCTTGTCGGAAAAGCCCTCTGTTATAGAGCAGCTGAACATAATCGATCATCTCACGAATGTGAATCTCACTATTTTTTGCACTTTCAAATTGCCGTAATGCCTGCAATATCTTTTGCATTAAATGCGCCTTCATATTGGAGATCTGACTAGCTTTTATAAAAGTGATTCCCTCCAAATCAGCTGAATAATTTTCCTTTTGTTCAAAAAAATCAAAAAGCTGCATGTATTTAGCTTGGCTCTCATTTTGTTGTTGAGATAGCAAGCGGAAATAGCGCTTTTCACTTTTTGTGAGCGATTTTATTAAATCTGATAAGTGGTCAGATGATTGCTTAGACATCGTAATTAATAATTGTTTAATAGCCTTATTTACGTGTTATTATATGTAAATGTGAAAAATAGAAATCGTAATTACAAAAATATTTGGCATTACATACGCTCTTCGATCCTCTTACATTAGTTTTTCGAAAGATTTAAACCATAAAAAAATTGATATATGGCACGTAGGATAGCGATTTTTGACACCACTTTAAGAGACGGAGAGCAAGTTCCCGGTTGTGGCTTAAGCAAGAATGAAAAGCTGAAGATTGCCAAGGAGCTTGAAGCCTTAGGAGTTGATGTAATAGAATCGGGCTTTCCTATATCGTCACCGGGTGATTTTGAGTCTGTGCGTCTCTTATCAAAGGAAATCAAAAATTCATCTATTTGTGCCTTATCTCGAGCAGTAAAAAATGATATTGAAGTGGCGGCCCGTGCACTTGAAGGTGCTGCAAGACCTCGAATTCATACAGGATTAGGAACATCGGATCAACATGTTTTCACAAAACTGAATTTCACAAGAGAGCAAGTTTTAGAGAAGGCTCATGAATGTGTTACACATGCCCGCTCTTTTGTAGATGAAGTTGAATTCTATGCTGAAGACGCAGGAAGAACTTCCAACGAGTTTTTAGCGCAAGTGATAGAAGTTGCCATTGCAGCTGGTGCAAAAGTGGTTAATATTCCCGATACAACTGGCTTTTGTTTGCCAGAAGAGTACGGTGCCAAAATCAAATATTTGATAGATCATGTCAAAGGAATTGAAAATGCTACCATCTCTGCTCATTGTCATAATGATTTGGGATTGGCAACGGCCAACAGCATAGCAGCCATCAAAAATGGAGCTGGGCAAATTGAGTGTACCATCAACGGAATTGGCGAAAGAGCAGGAAATACTTCTCTAGAGGAAGTCGTTATGGTGATAAAGAAGCATCCTGAGTTAGCTTTGGAAACTGGAATTAACACACAACTACTTTTCCCGATAAGTCAGATGGTTTCACAAACCATGTGCATGCCGGTTCAAGCTAACAAGGCAGTTGTTGGTTCTAATGCATTTTCTCATTCCTCTGGAATTCACCAAGATGGAGTTATCAAGAACAGAGATAATTACGAAATCATAGATCCTTATGAAGTAGGCGTCAATAAATCAAGTATTATTCTGACAGCTAGAAGTGGTAGGGCAGCCTTGAATTTCAGATTGATTGAGTTAGGAGTCCATCTAGGAAAAGAAGAACTGGAAGAAACGTATCAACATTTTTGTGAATTAGCAGACCGCATTAATGTGGTGGAAGATAAAGATTTAAAGTATTTGGTGAAAAACCATGAAGTAGTATTCAAATAAATTTCAGCTAAAAAAATGTCAGCAAAAACATTATTTGATAAAATTTGGGATAAACATGTGGTTCATTCAGTTGAGGATGGTCCGCAGGTTCTCTACATAGATAAACATTTCATCCATGAAGTGACCAGTCCTCAGGCTTTTTCAGGCTTGAAAGCGAGGGGAATTCCTGTTTTCAGACCTGAACAAACCGTTGCGACTGCAGATCACAATGTACCCACCGAAAATCAGCATTTACCTATCAAAGATGCCCTATCTCGTCACCAGGTAGAAACATTAATTAAGAATTGTAATGATTTTGGGGTGGAATTATACGGCTTAGGTCATCCTTATCAAGGAATAGTACATGTGATAGGCCCTGAATTAGGAATTACGCAACCAGGCATGACAATAGTATGTGGTGATAGCCACACTTCTACTCACGGTGCTTTCGGAAACATTGCATTCGGAATTGGAACAAGTGAAGTAGAACAAGTACTGGCGACACAATGCGTATTGCAGAAAAAGCCTAAAACATTAAAAATTCAAGTGGATGGTGAATTAAATCCTGGAGTAGTTTCTAAAGATATCGTTTTACATATCATTTCAAAGCTAACGGCAGCAGGCGGAACAGGACATTTTATTGAATTTTGTGGTTCTACCATTGAAAAACTATCAATGGAAGCCCGCATGACAATTTGCAATATGAGCATTGAAATGGGAGCTAGAGGAGGATTAATTGCTCCGGATGAAACCACTTTTGAATATTTGAAATCAAGGCCTTTTGTACCTAAGGGCGAAAAATGGGATAGAAAAGTAGCCGAATGGAAATCTTTGAAATCAGATGATGATGCTCAGTTTGATTTGGAATATTATTTCAATGCGGAAGAAATTGAGCCAATGATTACTTATGGTACTAATCCTGGAATGGGAATCGGTATTACTAAAGATATTCCTGCTCCAAATGGAAAAACCACTTCCGGTCTTGAAAAATCACTGAAATACATGGATTTGGAAGGCGGAAAGCAATTACTAGGTCATCATGTAGATTACGTTTTCATCGGAAGTTGCACGAACAGTAGAATTGAAGATTTGCGTTTAGTAGCTGATTTGGTAAAAGGCAAGAAGAAGGCAGATCATGTGCAAGCGATGATTGTACCGGGCTCAAGACAAGTAGAAAAACAAGCCAGAGCTGAGGGCTTAGATAAAATATTGGAAGCAGCAGGGTTCGAATTAAGACAACCGGGCTGTTCGGCCTGCTTGGGCATGAATGAGGATAAAGTGCCGAAAGGAAAATATTGTGTAAGTACATCTAATAGGAATTTTGAAGGAAGACAAGGACAAGGTGCCAGAACTTTATTGGCGAGTCCTTTGACTGCGGCAGCGTCTGCACTTTCAGGTAAAATTTCGGATGTGAGGGAATTAATGAAATGAACATAAATTTAGAATCCCTAATTTACCAACCTAGGGATGAATAGATTTATGGGAATTCCATGTGGCAGTTAAAAACAAACATTAAACACATGAAAGTAGAAGCATAACATAGTATGGAAAAGTTTAACACATTAAATAGTCAGGCTGTACTGCTTCCTTATGAGGATGTAGATACCGACCAGATTATTCCCGCTCGTTTCCTGAAATCCGTCAGCCGCGAAGGGTTCGGTGAGAACCTCTTCCGCGACTGGCGGTATTTTGAAGATGGTTCTCCCAATCCTGAATTTGTATTGAATCAGGCTGGTAATAAAGGAGATGTTTTAGTGGCAGGAAGGAACTTTGGCTGTGGATCCAGCAGGGAACATGCAGCTTGGGCACTAGTGGATTATGGCTTTAAAGCAGTCGTATCCAGTTTCTTTGCAGATATTTTTAAAAATAATGCGTTAAATAATGGTCTTTTGCCTGTGCAAGTAACAGATGATTTCTTAGCACAAGTTTTTCAAATTTTAAAGAATAGGCCGGAAGCCAAATTGCAAATTGATTTAAATGAGCAAGAAATCAGCTTGGTGGGTTCATCTTTAACCGAAAGCTTTGAAATCAACTCCTATAAGAAATATTGCCTGCAAAATGGCTTTGATGATATAGATTTTCTGTTGAATAAAAAGAATGAAATCGAAGCTTACGAGCAATCGCTAGCTTAAAGGAATAAGTTATATGAATAAAAACATAGCAATATTGGCCGGAGACGGAATTGGTCCTGAAGTAACAGCTGAGGCAGTGAAAGCCTTGAATGCAGTTGCTGAAACTTTTGGTCATCAGTTTAAATATGCTGAATCATTAATTGGGGCTGCAGCAATTGATGCTACAGGGAATCCTTTTCCGGAAGCTACGGAGGAAAGTTGCAAATCAGCAGATGCTATTTTATTTGGTGCCATAGGCGATCCTAAATATGATAATGATCCAAACGCAAAAGTTCGACCTGAGCAGGGATTATTGAAGATGCGTAAAAATTTAGGACTTTTTGCCAATGTGCGACCTGTGAGTAGTTATGATGCCCTTTTGCCCATATCTCCTTTGAAAGAACACATCATTAAAGGAACCGATTTTGTGGTATTCAGGGAATTAACTGGAGGCATCTATTTTGGTGAGCCAAGAGGTAGATCAGAAGATGGAAACACTGCCTTTGATAGCTGTGTTTATTCCAAAACTGAAATTGAACGGATTTCTCATCTGGCATTTAAGGCTGCGGAGAACAGAAGGAAGAAACTGACTTTAGTGGATAAAGCGAACGTTTTAGCTACTTCACGTCTGTGGAGAGAAACGGTAAAAGAAATATCAAGTCAGTATCCGAAGGTTGAACTTGATTTTATGTTTGTGGACAATGCTGCCATGAAAATCATTCAGAATCCGAAAGATTTTGACGTGGTCTTGACTGAAAATATGTTTGGGGACATCATCACGGATGAAGCTTCTGTTATTTCCGGGTCCTTAGGCTTATTGCCTTCTGCCTCTTTAGGAACTAAAAGCAGTTTGTTTGAGCCAATTCATGGTTCTTATCCTCAAGCGGCAGGAAAAGGGATTGCGAATCCACTAGGTGCAATATTATCAGCTGCCATGTTATTGGAATATGCTTTTGAATTGAAAGAAGAAAGTCAAATTATAAAAGATGCAGTAGCGAATTCATTAAAAGCAGGATTTGCTACTGAAGACATCCAAAAGGAAAATCCAAAAAACACCAAAGAAGTAGGTGATTTTGTAGTAAAAGAAATTAAAAAGCTGGTAACAGTAAGTGCGTAATGAGAAAATTCGAAATCATAAATATTGTCATTATTAACATCAGCGTCATTTTTTTCAAAATGGCAAGATGAGCTTTTATCAAAAATGAAATGATAGAAAGCCATCTTGCTAAAACAGGATGGCTTTTTCTTTAAAAAAAATAAATGGAAATCTAAATCGAAACGGCTATGTATTATAATGATAAAACCCTGGCATTCCTCAATGGAGAATGGCAACATGCCAAAGATGCGCAAACGAGCTTGTATGGACAAACCCTGCACTACGGAAATGGGGTGTTTGAAGGTATCCGCGCGTATAAAAATGATGTAGGTTTTAACATCTTTAAAGCCCATGAGCATTATGAGCGTTTACACAAATCGGCTGACTTAATGCATATCAAAATGCCGTATTCAGTAGAGGAATTAGTCAGCATAAGCTATGAATTATTAGATCGCAATAATTTGACCGATGCCTATATCCGACCGTTGGTTTATTTAGGTGCTAATATGGCGCTGCAGCCTACAGAAGAGGTGAATGTGTTCATATGCGCTTGGAAATGGGAGAAATATTTGGGTCATGATCCCATCAAGGCTAAAATTTCATCATATCAACGTATACATCCAGCTTCCCAGCATATGGAAGCTAAAGTTGTAGGTCATTATACCAACTCAATTCTGGCCACTACTGAAGCTAAAAAGTTAGGTTTTGATGAAGCTATTTTATTGGATTACACACAGCATGTTGCAGAAGGTTCTGGAGCTAATATATTTATAGAGAAAAATGGAGAGCTTTTCACGCCTTCCAGAGGGACTATTTTGCCAGGAATTACTCGTCAAACTGTTTTGGAGATCTGCAAAGAGCATGAAATCAAGGTGACGGAGAAGCCTATTTCTAAAGCACAATTATTGGAAGCTGATACAGCTTTCTTTACTGGAACTGCAGCTGAAATTGCGCCAATCGCTCAAGTAAATGATACGATCTTTCCATTGAGTTGGGAAGATTCTATAGGTCAGAGCATCTATCATATCTACCGACAAAAAGTATTATTTAACGATTTACAAAATCAAACCATCATATAATGGCGAAGGAATTAAATCCATATAGCAAAGCAGTAACCCAAGACCCAACGCAGCCGGCAGCTCAGGCCATGTTACATGCCATTGGTTTGTCTGATAAAGACTTAGAAAAACCCCAAATAGGCATTGCAAGCACTGGTTTTGAAGGTAATCCCTGTAATATGCATTTGAATGATTTGGCCTTGGAGGTCAAGAAAAGCATCAAATCTTATGAGTGGGTAGGATTGATTTTCAACACAATTGGAGTCAGCGATGGCATTTCAATGGGAACCAATGGCATGCGTTATTCTCTTCCTTCACGTGATATCATAGCTGATTCCATGGAAACAGTGGTAAATGCGCAAGCTTATGATGCTATGATAGCGATTACAGGATGCGATAAAAATATGCCGGGTGCATTGTTAGCCATGGGTAGATTGAATCGTCCCTCGATGATTATTTATGGAGGTACTATTGCACCAGGTTGTCATAATGGAGAAAAATTAGATGTGGTTTCGGCTTTTGAAGCTTTGGGGAAGAAGCAAGCCAATACTATTTCAGAAGAAGATTTTAAAGGAGTAGTAGCGAATGCTTGCCCTGGGCCTGGAGCCTGCGGAGGAATGTACACAGCCAATACCATGGCTTCGGCTATTGAAGCTTTGGGATTGTGTTTGCCTTATGGGGCATCCAATCCTGCTCAAAGTGAGGACAAGAGGGAAGAGTGTGCAGAGGCAGGGTTAGCCATAAAGAATTTGATTGAAAAGGATTTGAAGCCACGGGATATAGTCACTAAGAAATCATTTGAAAATGCCATACGGTTGATTACAGTTTTGGGCGGATCTACCAATGCGGTTTTACATTTATTAGCAGTAGCTAATGCTTTTGAAATCGATTTAACATTGGAAGATTTCGCTCGAATCAGTGCAGAAACTCCTTATCTGGCAGACTTAAAACCTTCCGGCAAATACCTGATGGAAGATCTTCATAAAAGTGGTGGGATTCCTGCAGTGATGAAAATGATGTTGGAGGAAGGGCTTCTTCACGGAGATTGCATGACTATAACAGGTAAAACTTTAGCTGAAAATTATAAAGATGTTCAAGGTTTAGGAGAGCAGCAAGACATCATTCATTCAGTGAAAAATCCTATCAAAAGCTCAGGTCACCTCAGGATTTTGAAAGGCAATTTAGCACCTGAAGGAGCTGTAGCTAAAATCACAGGGAAAGAAGGAGAGATTTTCGAAGGAACTGCTAGAGTTTATGATGGAGAATTTTTGGCGAATGATGGAATTGCCAAAGGTGAAATAAAAGAGGGCGATGTAGTGGTCATTCGCTATGAAGGTCCAAAAGGAGGCCCCGGCATGCCTGAAATGTTAAAGCCGACTGCTGCTATTATGGGAGCAGGTTTAGGGAAGAAAGTAGCGCTTATTACAGATGGTAGATTTTCTGGAGGAACCCACGGTTTTGTGGTAGGGCATATTTCCCCGGAAGCATTTGATAATGGTCCATTGGCTTATGTGGAGAATGGAGACCGCATTAGAATTGATGCCGTGGAAAATTCCATAAGTGTATTGATGAATGAAAAGGAATGGGAAAAACGAAAGGACAAATCTCCTGCAAAGCCTGAGCGAAATGTGAGCGGAAGCTTAAGGAAGTATAGCAAGCTGGTATCATCAGCATCTTTGGGATGTATAACCGATTTATAAAATGGAAACAGTAGCCACTAAATCACAAAAAACGAAAACAACCATGAGCGGTGCAGCGGCTCTGGTGAATTGCCTAATCCGTGAAGGAGTGGAAACACTTTTCGGTTATCCTGGCGGTGCCATCATGCCGGTTTATGATGCTTTATTTGATCAAAAAGAAAAAATCAGGCACATCATGACGCGTCATGAGCAAGGTGCAACACATGCTGCCCAAGGGTTTGCAAGAATCTCCGGAAAAGTAGGTGTTTGTTTGGCTACTTCTGGTCCGGGGGCTACAAATCTAATAACCGGCTTAGCAGATGCTCAGTTGGATTCTACCCCGATGGTTTGCATAACGGGGCAAGTGCCGGGTAAAATGATAGGTTCGGATGCTTTCCAGGAAACCGATATTGTAAGTATTTCGATGGCGGTAACTAAATGGAATATCCAAGTAACAAAAGCTGAAGATATACCTGCAGCAGTGGCAAAAGCATTTTATATAGCCAAAAGTGGAAAACCTGGACCTGTGTTGGTCGATATTACAAAAGATGCGCAATTTGAAAAGGCTGAATTTGAAGATTATCAAACTTGCGATCAAATAAGGAGCTATGTGCCTAATCCTAAATTAAGCGAAAAAGCATTAGATCAAGCGGCAGAATTAATCAATTCAGCGAAAAAGCCTCTGATTCTTTTCGGGCATGGAGTGCTTTTATCCAATGCTAAAAAAGAATTTCAGGATTTTGTAGAGAAAACAGGCATTCCTGCAGCCTGGACTATCATGGGCTTATCTGCATTGCCCACTTCACATCCTTTAAATGTGGGAATGTTGGGTATGCATGGAAATTATGCGCCCAATATTCTAACAAATGAATGTGATGTATTGATTGCCGTGGGAATGCGCTTTGATGATAGAGTAACAGGTGATGTAAGCAGATATGCAAAGCAAGCAAAGGTCATTCACTTAGAAATTGATCCTGCTGAAATCAATAAAAATGTGGAGGCAAATGTGCCTGTATTAGGGAACTGCAAAGAATCACTGACGGCTTTATTAGAAAAAGCAAATGAGAATCAACATGGTGAATGGTTGGCTAGATTTAATGAACTGAATGCTCAGGAGGATGAAAAAGTAATCAAAGATGAATTAAATCCTCAAGCAGATGAGCCCATGAGCATGGGGGAAGTCATCAAACATATTTCTAATATTTCTAGGGGCAATGCCATCATCGTGACGGATGTGGGCCAACATCAGATGGTAGCACAGCGCTATTATCAATATGCGAATTGGAAAAGTAATGTGACTTCAGGCGGTTTGGGTACCATGGGTTTTGCCCTGCCCGCTGCAATCGGGGCTAAGTTTGCTGCTCCAAACCGTCAAGTAATTGCCGTGATAGGAGATGGTGGTTTTCAAATGACCATACAGGAACTGGGTGTTATTTTCGAAACCAAGGTTGATGTGAAAATCTTGCTATTAAATAATGAGTATCTAGGAATGGTGCGGCAGTGGCAGCATATGTTTTTTGAGAAGCGATATTCTTCAGTAGACATGGTAAACCCTGATTTTCAGATGATTGCAAAAGGATACGGGATTGAGTCAGAGAAAGTAACGGAAAGAGACAAATTAGAAGATAGTATTCATCGCTTTTTATCGCATGAAGGAAGCTTTTTACTTGAAGTAATGGTGGGGAAAGAGAATAATATTTTCCCAATGATTCCGACAGGTGCTTCAGTTTCTGAAATAAGACTGGAATAAAAAATAGAACCTAGAGACTAGAACCTAGAGTCTAGAAATAAGAATCTGAAATTAAGAGGTCATAGTCTAGATTCTAGACTCTACTATCTAAATATCTTAAGTATGAAAGAACAATTCACTTTATCAATCTATACAGAAAACCTTATTGGAATTCTGCACCGGGTGACTACCATTTTCACCCGTAGGCATATCAATATTGAGAGCATAACCGCTTCAGAAAGTGAAGTGAAAGATATTCATCGCTATACTATTGTGGTAAGTTCTGAGGAGGATAAAATAAAAAAAATTGTGAAGCAGATTGAAAAGCAAGTGGATGTTTTCAAAGCTTTTTATCATAAGAATGATGGCATAGTGTATCAAGAAATGGCATTATATAAAATGCCGACTAAGCAATTGTCACAAACAAAAGAAGTGGAAAATATTGTGCGGAAACATCATGCTCGTTTGCTGGCAGTGGAACCTGACTTCACCATTATTGAAAAAACAGGTTTCAAGGAAGAAACACAGGAATTATTTGAGCAATTAAAGCCACATGGTATTCTCGAATTTGTTCGATCTGGTAGAATTTCAATTTCTAAACCGATGAAGGAATTTCAAGACTATTTTACGGAAGTGGAGCAAGCTTCGAGACTGTAATTAATAATTACGAATTGATAATTAATAACGGGGACGACACCAAAGGTCGAACTGTAAGCCCCCTAACCCCCAAAGGGGGAATGGGTAAGAATCTCGGTCTGACGCATAAAGCGTCTGACCGGTGATTTAAAAAATAGAACAGTAGAAGATGTATAAAAATAAGAATTAAATCAACCGTCTAGGTTCTAAAATCTAGACTCTAAAATCTAAAATAATGGCAAAACTAAAATTTGGAACAGTAGAAGAAGAAGTCGTAACACGACAGGAATTTCCTTTAGCAAAAGCTCAGGAAGTATTAAAAGACGAAACTATAACGGTTTTGGGCTACGGAGTGCAAGGCCCAGGACAGGCATTAAACCTTAAAGACAATGGCTTTAATGTGATTGTCGGACAAAGAAAAGGCTCTAAAAGTTGGGACAAAGCTGTAGCTGATGGCTGGGAACCAGGCAAAACACTCTTTGAATTAGAAGAAGCTGCTGAAAAGGGTACAATTCTGCAATACTTATTATCAGATGCAGGACAAATAGCACAATGGGAAATGGTGAAAAAGCATCTTACTCCAGGTAAAGCATTGTATTTTTCTCATGGATTTGGGGTGACCTATAAAGATCAAACTGGTATAGTTCCTCCCAAAGATGTAGATGTGATTTTGGTAGCTCCAAAAGGTTCGGGCACTAGCTTAAGAAGATTATTTGTAGAGGGAAGAGGTTTGAATTCCAGTTTTGCCATCCATCAGGATGCTACCGGAAAAGCCTGGGAAAGATGTGTAGCCTTGGGAATAGGAGTAGGTTCAGGCTATTTATTTCAAACCGATTTCCGAAAAGAAGTTTATAGTGATTTGACGGGAGAAAGAGGTAGTTTAATGGGAGCTATCCAAGGCTTATTTGCAGCACAATATGATTTACTGCGTAAAAAAGGTCATTCTCCTTCTGAAGCTTTTAATGAGACAGTGGAGGAAGCAACGCAATCTTTATATCCATTGGTTGCTGAAAACGGTATGGACTGGATGTATGCTAATTGCTCCACTACAGCGCAACGAGGTGCATTGGATTGGTGGAAAAAATTCAGAGATGCAGTAAAACCTGTTTTTGAAGAGTTATATGATTCGGTTGAGACAGGGAATGAAGCAAAGCTGACCATAACCGCCAACGAAAAAGCCGATTACAGAGTAGAATTAGAAAAAGAATTGAATGAATTGAAAAATTCTGAAATGTGGCAAGCAGGTGCTGCAGTCAGAAAGTTAAGACCGGAAAATGCATAAGAGTGTAAATTCAGCCATTTTATACGGTCTCATGTTTAGGACGGCCTTATTCATTTTAGGTATTTTCATTTTGTAATTGGTTAAGAAACAAAAACTGTTTGACCGCAGGGAGTTTTTTTGTTTCCCAATTACAAAATGAAAATAGCGTTAAGAAATGAATACAGCCTTGAATTTTTGTTTCTTTTGTTTCAAGACAAAAGAAAAAGGAAGATCATTAAAGGTGTCAATAGATGGGTATAAGAAGAACTTATTGTCATATATATAATTTCGGTTTGAGCGAATTATATTATTTAAATTAATGAGTTAAACTGTTTCTCAATTAAGAATTTAAGAAATGCCAACTACTTTAAAAGCATACTACCCAAAAATAGAAGCTATACAAAGTGCCGCGCAAAAACTGAAAGGCGTGGCACTTTTAACTCCTTTAACTCCCAATTTGGGTTTGTCGAAAGAGTTTGCTGCTAATATTCAATTCAAACGAGAGGATTTGCAACCCGTGCGTTCCTACAAAATTAGAGGTTCCTATAATAAGATTAGTAGCCTTAGTCGGGAAGAATTAGATAAAGGCATTGTTTGCGCTAGTGCTGGTAATCATGCACAAGGAGTGGCTTTTTCTTGCAAAAAATTGGAAGTGAAAGGCAGGATTTTCATGCCCGCACCAACTCCAAAACAAAAAATTGCGCAAGTAGAAATGTTTGGCGAGGATTTCGTGGAGATAGAATTGGTGGGCGATACCTTTGATGATGCTTTTCATGCCGCTCAGCAATTCCAAGAAAAATCTGGGGCTGTTTTCATTCATCCTTTTGATGATCCTAAAGTAGTTGAAGGACAGGGAACAGTGGGTCTGGAAATCTTGCAACAAGCAGAAAATCCTATTGATTATCTCTTTATGCCAGTCGGTGGGGGGGGACTATCAGCTGGGGTGAGCAGTGTTTTTAAGGCATTGTCACCTCAAACCAAAATCATAGGAGTGGAGCCAGCAGGAGCGCCAGCTATGAAAACTTCTATTGAAAAAGGATCGAATACGACTTTGAAGCATATTGAAAAATTTGTGGATGGTGCAGCGGTTAAAAAAGTGGGGGATTTGAATTTTGAAATCTGCAGGCAAAATTTAACTGAAGTCATCACCGTGGAGGAAGGAAAAGTATGCGATGTCATTTTGCAATTGTATAATAAGGACGCCATTGTTGCCGAACCAGCCGGAGCATTATCCATTTCTGCATTGGATCATTATGCAGATGAAATCAAAGGCAAAAATGTGGTTTGTGTTTTGAGCGGCAGTAATAATGACATTACCAGAACTGAAGAAATTAAAGAAAGAGCCCTGCTCTACAAAGGCTTAAAGCATTATTTTGTAGTAAAATTTCCGCAAAGAGCTGGAGCATTAAAGCAATTTGTAGTGGAGGTGTTAGGTCCTGATGATGACATCAGTCATTTTGAATATACCAAAAAGAATTCAAGAGAAACGGGCTCGGCAGTAGTGGGGATAGAATTAAAAAACTCTGCTGACTTCTCGCAGTTGTTAGAAAATATGAAGCGCTTAGGCTTTTATGGGGATTACTTGAATGATAAACAGTATTTATTGGATTTGGTGGTTTAATTTTAGTCGAATGAAGAAAAGGAGTTATGATTTTCAGGTTTTATAGAATTTAGTTTTCTTTATTTAGTAGTTGATATTCCTTAAACTCTTCCTTAATTCTCTCCGCAATTTCATATTCTGAAGCGCTATTAATAAATGAATCAGCTAGATCCATGAAATGGATAAAGTTTGTTAGTTCATCGCTTTCTAATTTGGTAAGGGAAGCTACTAATGTTCTATTATATTTTTTATCTCTAATCAAAGAGTTATCTAAATCCGCTTGAATTGCCCAATATTTGACTTTTTCTTGAAACTTTCCATTTAGTTTGGACGCGGTATATTTCAGTGGATTTGAAATTGCATAACCTAAGCCATTAATTACTCTTTTATCATAAATTACTGGAATATTTGGCATGATTTTACCAGGTGTTACACCGAAGGGTACCAGTTTGCCATTATCCTGCATCGGCATTGCTATCAGTTTTTTACGAAAGTCATTTGCAGTCTTTGGGAGGTTGCTTACGATCACTTCTTCAAGCTGAATTAGATTTGGTTTCAGTAAGATTGATATTCTGCTTGTTGTGTTGATAATAAATCGCTTGGTTATATAATTAATATTGCTCACTACCAAGGTGTCACCTATATCGCCCTCTACTCTGAAATTCCCCATCTCTGAGGAAATGGCCATTTTATTCTTAGAAATATTCACAATATGTGCGCCTTCTATACTTAAACCATCCTCGGATGATTGTACAATACCTGTTAAAGTTTGATTATAAGCTGATTGGATTGTTAAAAAAGATAGTAGAAGGTAAAAAGCTGATTTCATGTATTAGCAGGCATTTTTATTGAATACTCACCTATAAACTAAAAGTGAGTATTTATATTATGTATCTTTTTAAATAGTTTTTAATAAAAAGAAAAATGGTTTGCTTGGTCTTAGCTCAAAAATACTTCATTTTAAGCCTTAACCATTTATCCTATTTAATTTCCTTTAATCTTTTATATGAAAGGTAGATGTAAGTTTCGTAATAAATATTATTTTTCGAGTTACTAATGTATCGATTAGTGCATCTATATACTGAGATTTAAATTTAAAAAAAGGAACATGAGTAAACTTACTATCAGCCAACTTTCGAAAACCTATCCGAATGGCGTAAAAGCATTAGATAATATCAATTTAGAAATTGATAACGGCATGTTTGGTCTATTAGGGCCTAACGGTGCAGGAAAATCTTCTTTAATGAGAACTCTAGCTACTTTACAAGAAGCAGATACAGGCAGTGCCCATTTAGATGGAATTGATATTTTAAACCAGCCCGATGAACTACGTAAAGTCTTGGGCTATTTGCCACAGGAATTTGGGGTGTATCCTAGGATAACAGCTGAACAACTGCTGGATCATATGGCGATTTTGAAAGGCATCTCTAAAAAGTCCGAGCGCAAGGAAATGGTGAAATACCTTTTGGATAAAGTGAATCTTTATGATAAAAGAAGTAAAGCGATCAAAGGGTTTTCAGGAGGAATGAAACAAAGAGTCGGCATTGCTCAGGCTTTGATTGGAGATCCAAAATTGATAATAGTAGATGAGCCAACTGCAGGCTTAGATCCAAGTGAAAGAAATAGATTTTATAATTTGCTGGCTGATGTTGGAGAGAAAGTAGTAGTGATTTTATCTACCCATATTGTCGATGATGTTCGAGAACTATGTACCAATATGGCTATTATGAACCTGGGAGAAATCGTTTTCCAAGGCGCGCCACAAAAGGCTATTGAAGATTTAACGGGAAAAGTTTATCAAAAAATAGTGAAGCGAGAAGAATTAGATGGATATGCTAAAGAATATTCAATTATATCTAATAAAATGGTGGGTGGTAGACCTCTCATTCACGTGTTCAGTGAAAGTAATCCAGGCGATGGCTTTGAGCAGGTTCAGCCAAATTTAGAAGATGTATTCTTCTCCAAAATCAATACTTCTAACATTTTAGTATAAACTCATCAGTCATGTTTAAACACTTTTTTACAACAGAATTAAAGTACACTTTTAAGCAGCCGATGATTTATATATTCACGGCTTTGTTAGGTCTATTGGTCTTTTTTGCGGTGGTCAGCGACAACGTGACCATTGGAGGCTCAATAGGTAATGTGTACAGGAATGCACCTCATATCATTGCGGTTTACACTGGAGTGATGACCATATTTGGTCTGATTATAGCTACTGCCTTTTTTAATAATGCGGCTTTGCGAGACTATCAAAATCAATTCAATGAAATATTGTTTAGTACGCCCATCAAAAAAGCAGGCTATTTTTTTGGTCGCTTCTTTGGTGCACTAATTCTAGCTACTGTCCCCATGTTGGGTGTGTTTCTTGGTATCTTGATTGGCTCTGCATTAGCGCCTATTTTTGGCTGGATTGAAGCCGATCGTTTTGGGGCTTTTTATCTTTCTTCCTTTATCAATAACTACTTTTTCATAGTCTTGCCCAATATGTTTTTTGCAGGGGCCATCATTTTTGCTTTTGCGAATATTTGGAAAAACACGGTGATCTCATTTGTGGGAGCATTGGCGGTTATAGTTGCCTATATTATATCCGGAACCTTAATGTCAGACATTGAAAACGAGAGCATGGCAGCACTTTTAGATACGTTTGGCATCAGGACTTATTCCTTTATGTCGAAGTATTATACGCCAGTGGAGAAGAATTCATTAGGATTGCAGTTGACTCCCATTCTACTTTACAATAGGTTGCTTTGGTTTGGAGTAGGCTTGATTATTCTTCTAGCCTCTTATTTTAGTTTTAGCTTCCAACAAAAAAATAAAAAAGTAAAAGCAGAAAAGAAGGAGAAGGCAATCAAAAGAGAGCCATTTATTTTGCCAAAAGTGTCCATAAACTTTTCTTCGGCAACATCATTGAAGCAGTTTCGAAGCTTTTTCTATATTAATTTCCTAAGTATCATCAAAAGCACCACTTTTAAGATTTTGATCATTTTCAGTTTGTTAATGCTGATTTCAAATTTAGCTGGAGGATTTGAATATTTCGGATTGCAGTCTTATCCGGTCACCTATAAAATGCTGGATGTTATTTCTAGTGTTTCCGGTCTGTTCACCATTATCATTGTGGTTTTCTTCAGTGGGGAATTGATTTGGCGAGATAAGGATAATAACATCAATGAAGTGATAGATGCCACTCCGCATCAGTCTTTTACTTCATTAATAGCAAAAGTGAGTAGTTTGGTGGCTATCACCGTTGTACTGTATGCCTTCTTTGTATTAAGTGCTGTGATTTATCAATTAGGATCAGGGTATAGCAGAATTGAATTAGGTTTATACTTCAGCGACTTTTTCATCAGCTACCTAGGCTATTATATAATTTACAGTATGGTGATGGTGCTGATTCACGCCATGGTCAGTAATAAATATATTGGGTATTTCATTTCTATAATCTTAATTTTTGCTTTAGATATTTTACTATTAATTGTAGATGTTCAAAGTAATATGATTTCGTTAGGGGCTACTCCAAGAATCATCTATTCCGATATGAATGCCTTTGGGCCAGCTTTAATTAGCTCAATTTGGTTCAATTTCTATTGGATTTCCTTTGCACTGATTTGTTTGTTTTTGGCAACTATGATTTGGAAAAGAGGAACTCAAGCCAATTTTAAAGAAAAAGTGCAGCTGATGAGAAAGAGCATGCCTAAGTCCTTTAAGATTAGTTTTTTCTTGGTGATTGCTTTATGGTTATCCTTATCGGGCTTTGTGTTCTACAATACTCAAATGATAAATACTTATGATACTTCAGATGAAAGAGAACTGCAAGCAGTAGAGTATGAAAAGACCTATAAAAAGTATGAAGACATGGCCATGCCAAAAATCGGGGAAATTGACTATTTTATTGATATTTTTCCATACCAAAGGGATGTGAAGGTAAAAGCGGAAGTCTTATTTACAAATGAAACGGATGTAGCGATCGATTCTCTTCATTTCAGCTGTAATCCTGCATGGGACACAGAGATCTTGATAGAAGGAGCAGAATTGGTTTTTGAAGATGAGGAATTTGATTATCGAATTTACAAATTGGCTCAGCCCTTTCAGCCCGGAGATAGCATGAGAGCTACTATTTTGAATAATTATATTACCAAAGGCTTTGAAAATCAGGTGAGCAATACTTCGATAGTGGAAAATGGAACCTTTTTGAATAATTTTGAAGTGTTACCTTCTCTAGGCTACAATTCAAGAGCTGAGATAAGCGACAATAATACTCGTAAAAAATATGATTTGCCTGAAAAAGAGCGGATGCCTGCTTTAGAAGAAAATTGTGGACCTGCTTGCGATAAAAACTATTTAACGAATGGCTTGTCAGACTTCATTGAGGTAGAAACTGTGATTTCTACAGCGTCAGATCAAATTGCCATAGCCCCAGGAAGTTTATTGAGAGAATGGGAAGAAGATGGTAGAAAGTATTTTCATTACAAAGTAGATCATCCGTCTATGAATTTTTATTCGTTCATTTCTGCACGATTTGAGGTTTCCAGAGAAAAGTGGAATGATGTAGATATTGAAGTTTACTATGATAAAAAGCATGAGGTAAATGTGCCTAAAATGCAATCAGCTATCAGAAAATCACTTCAATATTATACGGATAACTTTGGTCCTTATTATCACAAGCAAAGTAGAATAATTGAGTTTCCCAGATATTCTACATTTGCCCAAGCCTTCCCGGGTACGATGCCCTATTCAGAATCTTTTGGATTTGTAATTGATTTAGAAGATGAAACGGAGAATAATGTGATAGACGCGGTTATTGCTCATGAAATTGCTCACCAATATTGGGCGCATCAAGTGATTGGAGCGGCAATGCAAGGAAGCACTATGTTTAGTGAAGGCTTTTCTGAATATTCATCTTTAATGACTATGAAAAATGAAACCGATGATCCTATGAAAATGCGAGAGTTTAATAAATACAATCATAATCGTTATTTAAGAGGAAGAAGTGGTGAATTGGAAAAAGAATTACCGCTGTATAGGGTAGAGAATCAAGGTTATATTCATTATGGGAAAGGGAGCGTTGTCCTTTTTGCTTTACAGGATTACATAGGAGAAGAGAATGTGAACAAAGCTATGCGAGCTTTCCTAGAGGAGTATCGCTATAAAGGTCCCCCATATCCGACCTCTCTTGATTTTCTCGAGTATTTAGAGCCTCAGGTTCCAGATTCCATGAAATATTTAATTGATGACTGGTTTAAGGAAATCACTTTGTACGACAATAGAATGACAGATGCTAGCTATCGAAAAATAGAGGATGGCGTTTACGAGGTCAACTTAAAAGTAGAAAGCAAGAAAATAAAAGCTGATAGTTTGGGTAATGAAACTAATGTTCCCATTAATGACTGGATTGATATTGGTTTATTTGCTGATGCCGAAGAAGAAGATTTAATGTTCCAAAAGAGAGTTAAAATCGATCAAGAAGAAATGGATTTCACTTTTGTGGTGGACACCATTCCTGCTAAAGCTGGAATTGACCCCAGACACTTGTTGATTGACAGAGTCTTTAAGGACAATATTAAAAGTGTGAAAGAGAAATTAGCTCAGTAAAAAAAATAAAAATAGCTTTAGTGAAAACTAAGGCTATTTTTTTCAACCATAGGATCAGAAATTCTTTTTTTTATCTTTGCTGCCTAAATGAAAGGTGCCATAAATGAAAAAGCTTAGTTACTTAGGATATTTAATTTTATCAATTCTCTTTTTGAGTTGCAATACAGATGACGGTCTTCTAGTTAGTCTTGATGAGATAGTTACTGATAAGGAAGAGATCATGCTCGGTGATTCAATATTGTTAAAAGGAGAAAATTTACATAAAGTATCTTTCGTATTTCTTTCAGGTGCGGGGATAGATATTGAAGCAAATCACCTTAATTTACTCAATGCAGCTGGTAAAGGTGATTCAAGAGATTGGAAGGAAAATGAATTACTTCTATATGTGCCCTTTTATTCACAATTACTAGGTAGTACTGTTGAGATAATTCTCGACTTTAAGGAAAATATTTCTGATGGGGGATTATACAATAAATATGAAAGTGGGAAAAAAATTGAAGTATCCCTCCCAACCATAAGATCTGTTTCGGAAAATACACTCAGCGAGTCGCAGCCTGTTGATATAGTATTAGATAATTTTAATAAAGGTTATGAATTTATGCTACGTATTCTTCAGCACCCTGATGGATCTAATCCTGATTACTTTTCTGTAGATTCTGAAATAATCGGTAATGATATTATTAGAATTCATAAAGTCGGTCAGGCGGCACCAGTAATTTTAGAATTTAATATTTATTCAGAAGACGGGTCTATAACCAGAACACATAAATTGGAAACTAGCAGAAGTATGAAAATGCATTATGCCTATAATCTGCCTACGGATCAGCCTTATGCCCCAGGCTCATTCATGTTAATTACAGGCGAGCATACAAATAAGATCAGTACCTTCTCAGAAGCTAAAGTGGGAGGTTATCCTGCACGTAAAGGTTATGATTGGCCGGGAGAAATTGGTGTTGTTATGCCTACTACTATTCCATTTAGTGATGGTGATAAATTTGAAATGGTACTTCCTAAGGAAAGTGGTTATTTAAATGTTGATAATTCTCATAATTATTTAGAGTTTGTAGAAGGTAAATACCGAATTGTTGAAGAAGAACAGGGATACATAAAAATTGAAACAAATGTATATTACAGAACACAATTTTTAAATTACGCAATTGTCACTTCCGAAAAAGATACTTTGTTGTTGGATTATTTGTCAGCTGAAGAGTACAATACTTCTTCAGGTATCAACCACGGTTATAAACTAAAAAAGCCAACCTTTTCTCAAGGGTTATCAATCGGTGCACACCAACTTTTAATATACACTGACGACAGGAAATATCAATTAAAACCAGCTGGTGATATAAGTTTTACTATGCAATAAATTTGATTCACTTTTTAAGATATGAAACCTGCCTTGTCTTGAAATAGGGATGGAAAGACGAGGCGACTGTGGTATCATTTGCATTGAAGAATTATAAAGGCTAGATATTGATTGAATCAAAAGCACCAGATTCTTCGAATAACTTCAACTGAAGATTGATTGGTTTTAAGGAAATAACTTTATACGATAACCGATTGACGGATGCCACTTATGAGATATTAGAAGATGGTGTTGATGAAGTCAATTTGAGAGTGTAAAGTCTAAAAATGAAAGCTGATAGTTTGGGTAATGAAACTAATGTTCCCATTAATGACTGGATTGATATTGGTTTATTTGCTGATGCCGAAGAAGAAGATTTAATGTTCCAAAAGAGAGTTAAAATCGATCAAGAAGAAATGGATTTCACTTTTGTGGTGGACACCATTCTTGCTAAAGCTGGAATTGACCCCAGACACTTGTTGATTGACAGAGTCTTTAAGGACAATATTAAAAGTGTGAAAGAGAAATTAGCTCAGTAAAAAAAAATAAAAATAGCTTTAGTAAAAACTAAGGCTATTTTTTTTTCTACTATTTTAGTGCAAAAAAATTCCAATGCGCACTACAGTACTCTTTTGCATGTTGAAAATTTTATTTGTGCTACATACTGATGCGCAAACAATCGAAGGTCGTATTCTTGATAAAAAGAATTCAGATTCTATTCCCTCTGCACATATCTATTCAGAAAGGTACGGAATAGGTACCATTAGTAATGAAAACGGGGAGTTTTCCATTTCACTTCCCAAAGCCCAGTTCCCACTTGAATTAGTCATTTCACATATTTCCTATGAAAGTAAAGCGATGATTGTGAATGATCCAAAGCAATCTGTCATTGTTCAGTTAGAGAGTAACAATATCATTTTAGAAGAAGTGGTAGTAGACGCAAGAGCGAGGATTATAGCCGAAAAAGTAAAAGAAATTTTGTCGAGTAAGGAAGAGAAATATGGTAGAGTATTTTACCGCCAGTTTACCACTACAGATACCATATCTACTGAATTTGTAGAATCTTTCTACAATATAGCTTACAGCAAATCAGGCATTAGTAAATTGAAAATTAAACAGGCACGATATGCTAGGAAAAAAGAAGGAGATTTTATTTTCACAAATTTCCCGTTTCTAAGCTTTTTTCCGCTCTATTTAAAAGATTCTTCTGAAATCAAGATGCCGTTTTCTACTGTTTTTGATGAGTATCGATTTGTAGTAGAGGAAAAATATAGGAAGAATAATGAAGAAATTGTAAAGGTGAAGTGCATTCCCCCTGTCAAAACGATTCCATCTGATTCAAATGAAGTATGGCTTAATGCCGTATTTACGTTTAATGTAACCCAAGAATATTTACTTGACTACTCTGCTAATCTTTCTCATGGTTTAGGCGCAGATAATTTGATTCCGTTAACGGTAGATTCTGTTTTTCTTTCGGCTAGTAATCCCCGGCATTCATGGTATTACAGCTTTTCAGAACAAGCTAATCACGATCTGAATTATATCGAAGTTGACTACACTTTTGATTTACAAGTCAATGAAGAAGTCCTAAAAGCAACTGTGAATTCGAGGGCAGTGCTTTTTGAAAAAAATACGAAGAGATTTAGAGGTCTGAGAGAGCCTTCTCTAGAACTTGAAGATTTAAAGTCCGTCTCAAACGTCAGATATAAAAAACGATTTTGGAAGGATAATCCTATAATTAAATTAACATCCGAAGAAGAAGAAATCATTCAAACTTTCGAGGATGAAAATGCATTCGGAACTTATTTTAAATAAATTCTATCCCATTCAAATAAGTTATTACTTCTGCAATCAAAACGTTTTTACCTCGGGCAAGTCGCAAAGCATTCAATTGTAGTTTATAATAATTCTTTATAATTGTCATAACAAAATTTCATAACGTTAAATCGTGATTTGTAGAAGAATATTATATTATTTTCGATTTTGGTTTGATTAATAATTTATTTTTTAGGTTTATAACGAAATAATATATGAAGAAATCACTTACCGTAAGTTTAGTTGTTTTATTATGTTTCCTAATTTCTTGTAGTGAAACAGAGAAAAAAACAATCACCTCAACTAGTGTTGCAATGATTGAAGAGTATGCTATGGAAGGATCCAATACCCTAACCGGAGTTTGGGAGGTTGACTTAGCTGGCATAAATATTGATAATATTGAATCTGCAAAGGTCACAAGCATCAAAATGGAGATGGTAGAGCCTGAAAAATCAGATATTTTGGCTGAAATAATTATGCAACTTGCGGCATCTGGCACTAATATGCAAAGAGTAGCATTGTTAAACCCTGTTCCTGAGAACAGCTCCTCAATTGATTTATCAATAGCCGAAGAGCAAGAAAATCTGGTAGACCTCCTAAAACAAAAGGAAGTCACTTTTGTGGCAGATGTTAATTTGAAAGAGGATCCTAAGGGTACAATTTCGATTACAACAGTTATAGAATTTGAATTAGAAGTTAAACAATAAAAAAGAGACTATGAAACGGTTAATATTGATATTTTTGGCAGTAGCAGCTACTACTTATTTTGCTACTCCAGTAAAAGCTCAAGACAAAGAAGGGGCAGATGCTTTGATAGGAATTTGGGAACCTAGCCATGGAAAAGCAAGAATTAAAATCGATAAGATTGCAGATAAGTATTATGGAAGAATCGTCTGGTTGAAAGAGCCAAATGATCCTGTTACTGGAGAGCCAAAATTGGATAAAAACAATCCTGACGAATCTATGCATTCTGCTCCATTAAGAGGTTACAGAATGTTGAAAGACTTTGAATATCAAGGGGATGGAGAATGGTCAGAAGGAACAATCTATGATCCGGAAAATGGCAATACTTATAGTTCTGTTATCAAGTTAAAGGATGAAAACACACTTGATATTCGCGGCTACATTGGCATGAAGACTTTTGGGCGTTCTGATGTTTGGAAGAGGCTTAAAATTAAAAGGTGATTTGTGATATGAGACAGATAAATCGTATTGCAATAGCCACATTCTTTATAACAGGGTTTTCTTTTGCTCAAGTTTTCGCCCAAGAAGAAGGTCAAGAGGAGGAAATCGATTGGGATGCATATGGAGAAGTAGAGTATGCAGGAGGAGAATCGAAAACCTTCGCGAATGCTAAAATTGTAGGTTTAAGCCCTGCTAGGTTTGTAACTATTGGATATGAGCAACAGATGCCTTATACGGTTCAATACTCTACTATTCAAAAAGATGGTTATAGTTTTGACCAAGATAGACAAGATGCTATCGATAATAATCTTGGAGAAGAAGGGGAGGTTACGTACACAGGAGGATTGAGAATTAATGCCAATATACCTGTCATATCCACTAATTCCTTTATTTGGCAGATGGGTTTTAATTATATGCAAACTGCTTATCGATTCAGTGAAGGCGGTGCTGTGGAAGGTGGCTTGAAGGAACAATTAGATGGTAGAAGCTTACATACCACTGGTCTATTCACTACTTTATATAAGCCCCTAAATGAGACTAACTTTTTGCTTTTGCAGGCGCAGGCTGATATGAGTGGCGACTATACTTTAGATAATCTAGGAGATCAGTACTTGAGGTATTCTGCAGCTGTTTTATTTGGAAAGCGCCCACATGATCGCTTACAATGGGCAGTTGGTCTGAGTAGAACCTACAGAGTAGGTGCTCCGAATTATATTCCAGTTGCTATGTATAATTATACATCAGAGAATCGTAAATGGGGTATTGAAGCATTGCTACCAGCAAGAGCAGCTTACAGATATAATATCAATCAAACTAGTTTGATATTGGCAGGCTTTGCATTGGAAGGAGCAAGTTATAGAATAGGAGAATTATCTAACCCTACTGATGGAGAAATTAGTAGTTTTGAAATACGTAGAGGGGAGATTAAGGCAAGAGTTGAATATCAGAGACAACTGGTTGGTTTTTTCTGGTGGTCAGTGCAAGCGGGTGTTCGAATAGATTATTCATATGATGCGGATTATTTGGATAATGGAGATGAAACTTTAAGAGTTTTTGGAATTTTAGGAGATGCCCCTTTTTCCATGAGGAATTCGCTCGGACCAGCGCCTTATTTTAATTTGTCTATTAGCTTTGTAAGTCCCTAGTTCAAGGGTGCCTCAGATTTTGAAGATGAAAAAAGGCTTAAGCAATCCAATGCTTAAGCCTTTTTAACTTTAATCAATAAAAAAATTTAATCTCCTATCTTCAATGTAAGTACTGGTCTTTTAGAATGATTCACTACATCTTCTGCGATACTACCACTTAGCAAATGCATTAAGCCTTTTCTACCGTGAGTTCCCATTGCTATTAAATCAATTTTATTCTCTTTAGCAAATTCTAAGATTCCTTCTTCTTCATTGATCCCATTATGAATATGCTTTTCAGCCTCTAAACCATTGTTCTTCATGTATTCATCCATTCGGTTGTAGGTGGTAGTTGAAGACTCAAAGTTATTTGGGGTATTTATTTTTAATAAATGAATCTTAGCATAGGATAAATGTGCAATCTCCTTCATTTTAGCTGCTAATTCCTTATCATCATTCTTTAGTGAAGTAGCGAATACTATATTATCAATATTTGCTAAGCTAATTTCTTTTTTCAATGTCAGAACTGGGCATTTAGCATTTCTCACAACTTTTTCAGCATTAGAACCAATAAGGATTTCGTCTACCCCGCTGCTGCCACTGGTTCCCATGATAATCATCTCTGGTTCGTATTCATTTACTATGCTAGAGATATTATAATATGTATTACCTGCTTTTAATTCAGTTTTGAGATTAACATCTTCTAATAAGTCGTCCTCTTTTAGCGCTTTGAGTTTCTTTTTGCCTTGCTCAATCATTTTCATTACAAAAACACCTTCCATTCCATCAATATTTGTAGCTTCCCCCATCGTATTAAAGGATGTTTGACCAGGGATTTCTACTACATGCAAGACTGTTAATTCAGCATCTGTTTTTTTTGCAATTTCTACAGCTAATTTCAATGCGTATTTAGCTTGATCTGAAAAGTCGGTTGGGACCAATATTTTTTTCATAGTGTTATAGTTTTCTTTAGTTGTTCATTTGAATATACGAATCTTATATCAAAATGATTAAAAAAGGACTACAAATTATCCTTTACAGTGCTAAAATTGAAATGCCAAATAAGATTACAAATAGAAGTGTTGATAAGGCTAAAATTTTTAGTTGAGGATCAAATTCTTTTGAACTTTCTGCTTTATTCATATTCGATAAATGCTTTGCAAATAGGAAATAGCAAAAAACTAGATACAATACAGCTCTGTAATTGCTTGTTAAAAGCAAAAACACGATTGATGTTACTATTGCTGTGATGATAATAGTTGTATGATAAATTTTAGCTTTATGCACGCCTATTCTAACAGGTATACTATTCTTTCCAGCTAATTGATCAGACTTAATATCTCGTATATTATTCACATTCAAAACCCCAGTGGCAAACAGACCGCAACTGGCAGCTGGAAGTAAAATAAAAGGCTCGAAACTTTGAGCGTGGAGAAAGTACGTCCCGCAAACACCCAACAAGCCAAAAAATATAAAAACGGAAATATCTCCTAGTCCGCTGTAACCATAGGGTCTTTTCCCATTTGTGTAGGCTATAGCTGCTGCAATGGCTGCTAAACCTAGTGCTAGGAAAACATAAAATGTAATACTTCCAAGCCCTACTGAATAATGCAATAGTAGTATTCCGCTCACAAAGGATAATACTGCGAAAACTATGATTGAATTGAACATGGCCTTAGATGAAATGCTGCCCTGTTGCACACTTCTCTTTGGTCCTTCCCTGTCTACACTATCAGCACCATGAATGCTGTCTCCATAATCATTAGCCAAATTGGAAAGAATTTGAAGAAATAGAGTCGTAGTTAGGCTTAATATACAAACAGCTAAGCTGAAATACCCATAAAAAGCAGCCAAGAAACTGCCCATTCCGATACATGATAAAGCTAATGGTAAAGTCCTTAGCCTAAAGGCTTCCAACCAATTTTTAAGCATACTTACAGTTTTTCGGCTATCTCACCAGGATTTACAGATGAAGGATAAAAAGTAATTTCCTCGCCATCTTCAGAAACTAAATACTTACAAAAATTCCAAGTGGGTTCCTTTCCTGTTTTATCTTTGAGGAATTTGAATAGTGGGTGTTGATTTTTGCCTACTACTTCCATTTTGGAGAACATTGGAAAAGTAACACCATAGTTCTTTTCGCAAAAGCTAGCTATTTGCTGATCCGAACCAGGTTCTTGTCCTCCGAAATTATTTGCTGGAAAGCCTAGTACTGTGATTTGGTCACCAAATTCTTTATGTAATTGCTGTAAATCAGCATATTGAGGAGTGTAACCACATTCACTAGCCGTATTCACTATTAATAAATTCTTGCCTTTATAATCTGAGAAATCTACCATTTCGCTATCTAAAGATCGTATTTGAAAATCGTATATACTCATTGCTTTTTCGGTTTCATTTGAGTTTGTGAAAATAGATAAATTCAGCAGAAGAAACAGAATTTGGATGTGAATGTTCATGATTTTCGATTTTAGAAGTGATTAAGGTTATACTTTTTGATCTTAGCTTTGGCGCACTGACCTATTTTTTTTGTTAACTATCTGTTTACCCTACATCTTCGTAGGAGCTTCTGCTCCCAATAAATTCATTGATTTTTCAATCGTTTCAGCTACTATTCTGGAGAATCCTATTCGAAATGCCAGTGCATCTTGGTCTGATTCGTTGAAAATAGAAACCTCAGAGTAAAATTTATTGTAAGCTTTTGCTACTTCATAAACATAATTAGCAATTATAGAAGGGGCATATTCTCGTGCGGCCTCTTCTATTTTGCTTGGAAAATCCACTATTAATTGAAGAACATTTCCTTCTGTTGGTTCTAGTGAACTTAGTGTGTCACTGACTTTAGGCTCAATTCCTAATTGCTCTGCTTTTCTTAAAATAGCACATATTCTAGCATGCACATACTGAATAAAAGGTCCTGTATTTCCCTGAAAATCAATAGATTCTTCAGGATTAAACATCATTCGTTTTACAGGATCCACTTTTAACAAATAGTATTTCAATGCACCTAATCCCAACTGACGATATAGTTCTTGAGCTTCTGCTTCATTGAAACCATCAATTTTGCCCAATTCATCTGTTCTGCTTTTAGCAGTGGCAAACATATCTTCCATCAAATCATCTGCATCTACCACAGTACCTTCTCTGGATTTCATTTTACCCGTTGGCAAGTCTACCATGCCGTAGGACAGGTGGTAGCAATTCTCTGCCCATTTGTAGCCAAGTTTAGCTAAAATTATAAATAATACTTTAAAATGATATTCTTGTTCGTTGCCTACTGTATAAATTTGTTGTTCAATTTTCGGGAAGTCTCTGTAACGTAGAATAGCGGTTCCGATATCTTGCGTCATATAAACAGAAGTTCCATCTTTTCGGAGTAATAATTTCTCATCCAGTCCATCTTCAGTCAGATCGATCCAGACAGAACCATCTTCCTTTTTATAAGCCAAGCCTTCTTCAACCGCACGAAGTACTTCTTCTTTGCCTAATGAAAAAGTTTGAGATTCATAATACAGCTTATCAAAATCCACTCCCATGGTTTTATAAGTATTTTCAAACCCCTTATAAACCCATCCATTCATTTTCTCCCATAAGGCGTAGGTCTCAGGATCCTTTAGTTCCCATTTCAGCAACATATCCTGTGCTTCTTTTATGATGGGAGCTTCTTTCTCGGCTTCCTCTTTTGTCTTACCTGCTTCTATTAGCTCAGCAATCTGCCCTTTATACTTTTGGTCGAAAATGACATAGTATTTTCCTACCAGTTTATCACCTTTCAAGCCACTTGAATCGGGCGTTTCGCCTTCACCAAATTTCTGCCAAGCCACCATAGATTTACAGATATGAATCCCTCTATCGTTGATAATTTGCACTTTATGCACCTTGTTCCCGTTGGCCTTTAGAATTTGTGCAACAGAATAACCCAAGAAATTATTTCTCAAATGCCCCAAGTGCAAAGGTTTATTGGTGTTAGGAGACGAATATTCTACCATGACTTCTCTTCCAGTTTCTGCTTTGTAGCCGAAATTGGGAGTAGTCAAAATATCAGAAGCAATTTGCAACCATACCTTATCAGCAAATACAATATTTAAAAAACCTTTCACCACATTAAACCCACTTACCAATGCAGAATTCTCTTGCATGAATTCACCTATCGCTTTAGCGGTCTGTTCAGGGCTTAATTTTGAAAATCGTCCTAGTGGAAAGCATACTAGAGTGTGACTACCTTCGAATTCTTTCCTGGTAGGCTGAATTTGAATATGTGACTCATCCAAATCTTGATCAAATAAAGCTTTGAATGCTTTTAGGGATAATGCTTTAAGTTCTTCTGTTAAATTTAACATAATAGAGAATTATTTAATAAATGATGAATTGAATGATTAAGCTTTAGGTAAAAACACTTCTGCCATCATGCACCTAGCACTTCCACCACCAAGAGCTTCAATTGTATCTAATGAGCTGCTCAAAATTTCACAATGCTTTTCAATTCTTTTGATCTGTTCTTCATTTAATGCTTGATGAGCAGCTGCTGACATTACTAAATAAGGTTTTCCGTCCGTGCCATTCACTTGCAGCATATTACCTGCAAAATGATGTTTTTGTTCTTCGCTTATCTCAATCACCTCTTTTCCTGTCTTCTCGAGACTTTCAATGACTGCTTTTCTTTCTTCTATATTATCTATTGAATCGGCACATAAAATTGCTAGTTCATCTGCTATACACATCATCACATTTGTGTGATAAATAGGTAATCTTTTCCCATCAACTGTTTGATTAGCAATAAATTTTACTGCTGTATAATCAAATTTCTCACAAAACTCATCTAGAACCATTTCGTCAGTCCGAAGAGAAATGGCTATGTAGACAATTCTATTAGGCCTATCTAAAATCATACTACCAGTCCCTTCCAAAAAGCGATTCTCTGATTCGTGGCTTGAAAAATCTGCGATTTCAGTGATTTTGAACCCTTCTTTTGATTGGAAACTTTCTAGGATATCAGCTCGTCTTTCTAATCTTCTATTTTCCGCATACATTGGGTACAATCCTACTTTTCCATCTGCATGAAAGGAGACCCAATTGTTGGGAAATATGGAATCGGGAGTACTCGGTTCGGGAGTATCCTCTACAACGATCACATTAATTTTTTTGCTACGCAATTTTTCAACAAAGCCGTCAAATTCCTGAGCAGCTTTTAGTTGTATTTCGGATGCGCTTAATCCTTCTATTGACTTTTGATAATAATTATTGACAGCTGTTTGTTCATTAAATCTGAACTGAACTGGTCGAATCATCATGATGGTGTCCGTACTTTGTTTATTTTCCATTTGATTAAAATTTCAAAAAGATAAAAAATATTTAGTGAGCTCTTTCGAGCGGTAATGTTGAACATCTTAACAAACCTTCCATTTTGGAAATTTCAGCATAAGGTACTTTTTCTACAGTGAATCCTCTATCCTCCAAAATTCCAGCTAGTCGACTAAAGTTTTCTTCCAAGACCACCACTTTCGTACTTATGGAAAAAACATTAGAGTTCATTTCGTACATTTCATCTCTTGTGATGTGTATTAAATTTTCCTCTCCGAAATAATCTACTAGGTATTGGTATTCTTCCTCTATCTTAAATCCATCTTTGTATATAATAGCCTGATTTACTCCAATTGGCTGAAAACAACAATCAAGATGCAAAGCATTATCTTTAGCTACTTCATCTGACTTATTCAGTTGGAAACCTTTCACTGTTTTGTGAGGGAACTCTTTTGCTAAAAATTCTACACCTGCTTTATTGGTTCTGGAAACTATGTATTTGTCAAAGTCCTGGTTTTCTGAATAACCTACGAAAATGTGCTCCTTCCATGGCATTACATCGCCACCTTCAACGCGAACATCGTCTGGAACTGATACAATTTGGTCAGGATTGATTTCATCTAGAACATATTGAATTCCTTTAATCTCCTCTTTTCTGTCTTTCAAGATTCGAGGTTTGATGAACTTATCTTCAATTACAAATCCGATATCTCTAGAAAAAATTTGATTATAGTCGTTAATGATTTCAGGACGGTATACTTTAACATCATGCTTTTCTAAAACCTTTGCAAATGCTTCCATTTCCTTTACCATATCGGCTTCTTTGGGGTAAGTTCCTGCAGCAATATGTTCTTTAGATTTAGGGTCATAAGCATCATCCAAATTGGGCACATCTCCAATGCCCTTGGCAGTCCCTAATATCACTGCCCTCAAAGGGGAAGTCTCATCATTTACAAATACATTAATCATAAAAAATATTGAATTATTTAATAGAAAAAACCGAATGTTTCTGCGGTAAAATTTTAGTTTTGCAAAGATTGCAAATATAATTCAATATTGCATTTCAACAGCGTACTAAACTTTAGTTGAATGAAGAGTTACATCGATTTAATAGAGCAGACCTTTTATTGGCCTCAAAAAGAATTTAACGTAGAGGATAATGCCTTAAAATTTCATGACGTTCCGTTGATGGACATCATCGAAAAATATGGCACTCCTTTAAAATTGACTTATCTGCCTAAGATTAGTCAAAATATTAATCAAGCAAGAGAATATTTTGCTAATGCTTTTAAAAAATTAAATTACAAAGGAGAATATACTTACTGCTATTGCACTAAGTCTTCTCATTTCTCTTTTGTAATGGAAGAAGCCCTAAAAGCAGGAGTACATATGGAGACCTCTTCTTCCTTCGATATTCCAATTGTAAAGAAATTACATGAAAAGGGATTGTTGACTAAGCAACATTATGTAGTTTGTAATGGCTTCAAAAGGCCACTTTATAGGCAATATATTAATGAACTAATTAATGATGGTTTTGAAAATGTTGTTCCTGTATTGGATGACTTAAATGAGATTGACAGCTATGAGGCAGAAGCTAAAAAACCCTACAAAGTGGGAATTAGAATTGCTTCAGATGAAGAGCCTACTTTCGAATTTTATACAAGTCGGTTAGGAATTCGCTACAATGATGTGCTTGATTTGTATCAAAATAAAATTGCCAAAAGTGAGAAAGCAAAGTTGAAAATGTTGCACTTCTTCATCAATACAGGCATTAAAGACACTGCTTACTACTGGAGTGAATTAGGTCGTTTTGTCGATAAATATTGTGAGTTAAAGAAAATAGCTCCTGAATTAGATACTATTGACATAGGCGGTGGCTTCCCGATTAAAACCTCTTTAGGTTTTGAATATGACTACCAATACATGGTAGACCAGATTGTGGAAAATATCCAATGGATTTGTGAAAAAAATAATGTAGATACTCCTCACATTATGACAGAATTTGGTAGTTACACTGTAGGGGAAAGTGGCGCCACTATTTATTCCATATTAGACCAAAAATTGCAAAATGATAAGGAGCTTTGGTATATGATCGATGGCTCTTTTATTACGCATTTGCCAGATGTTTGGGGTTTAAACCAAAAATTCATATTAATGGCGATCAACAATTGGAACGAACCATTTCATAAGGTGAAATTGGGCGGTTTAACTTGTGATTCTATGGATTATTATAATTCTGAAGCACATTCTTTTGAAGTGTTCTTGCCAAAAGTAGAAAGAAATGATAAGCAATATGTTGGGTTTTTCCACACAGGTGCTTATCAAGAATCATTAGGTGGATACGGTGGTATCCAGCACTGTTTGATTCCTGCCCCTAAGCATGTGTTGGTGAATAAGGATGAAGAGGGAAATATAACCACTAAGCTGTTTGCCGAGGAGCAAACAAGCGAAAGTATGTTGAATATTTTGGGCTACTAATTTAATACGCTTAAATATATCATAATTTAGTCAGAATGAATTCCTTCCTTCTCCTTTTTGACGGGACGAATTCATTGTTAATGAAAACTGGTTTATTGGCGTCTATTTGATTCTTGTCAAGCATGTGGTTTAGTGAATTTTTCTAGAATTCTCAAGTCTAAAAGAGTAGAGTCCCTATCTTTGCTTTTAATTTGTTAAAGTTTTAGTATGTCAAAAAAGAAAATCATTATTACGGGAGGCGCAGGATTCATTGGGTCAAATTTAGTTCAAAAGTATCTGAGTGATGATCGTGTAGAGACGGTGAGAGTGATTGATAATCTTTCAAATGGTTATTATAGTAATATAGAAGAATTTGAAAGTCATCCTAAATTTCAGTTTTTCAATGAGGATATTTGCGATTATGAGAAAATGCTAGAGCTTACACAAGGCTTTGATCTAATAAGTCATCAGGCAGCTTTAGGATCAGTACCACGCTCTATAGAAAACCCTATGCAGAGCACTAGAGTCAACATAGATGGAACAGTGAATATTTTAAATGCAGCTGTTCAAAATAAAATTGACAGAGTAGTTTTAGCTTGTTCCTCCAGTACCTATGGCGATAGCCCCAATCTACCTAAAAGGGAAGATGTTATTGGTAATCCTTTAAGTCCTTATGCGGTCACAAAATATGCAGTTGAATTATATGCAGAAGTTTTCCAAAAGACCTACGGATTAGATTTTGTAGGGCTTCGCTACTTTAATATATTCGGTCCTAGACAAAATCCTGATAATCCTTATGCTGCAGTTATTCCAATTTTTTGTAAAGCATTTATTCATGGTCAAGAGCCGACCATAAATGGAGATGGAGAAACGAGTAGAGATTTTACCTTTGTTGAAAATGCTGTTCATGCAAATGATTTAGCCCTTTTTACAGAAAATAAAGATGCCCTAAATCAAATCTACAATGTGGCTTGCGGAGATCAAATGAGTTTGAATGATATGATTGGCTTGTTGAAAGATATTAGTGGAAAGGATATTAAACCAACTTATGGGCCTGAAAGACCTGGAGATGTGAAGCATTCCAAGGCAGATATTTCGAAGATAGAAAACCTATTAGGTTATAAACCCCAAGTTAGATTTACAGAAGGTCTGGGAAAGGTGTATGAGTGGTACAAGAGCATGAATTTTTAATTTCCTTCAGTCGAAATTTTAGGTGCATTTCTCTGATGATGCATCATAATAAATTTACGATTTGGCATTAATAACTACAATGAGAAATCTGATCGGATTCTAATGTTAAATGATCAATTGCAGTACAGCAATACTTAAATTTCTTTGAGATTCATTTAACATTTTCGTAAGAAATTGATTAACTTTTGAATGCTTTTAGCATAAATATTGTATTAGAAGAAATGTCAGAAACTTTCTTGCGCTATATCATTCAGAATCCTGACTACCTTATTTTGGTAGCAAGCTGTGCTTTTTTGGTATCATATTTTATAAGATGGGTACTCAAAAACGGTAATAATTCAGACGATGAAGATGGCGGAGGTGGTGGTGGATCTAATGAAAATGATGATGATCCAGTATTGGATTTACCACCTGGTGTTTGCTTACCTAAAGATAAACCTGAACCCGAATTAACTGCTTGAATATTATTACTTCAGTTTAAAACTTACAACGGCTTTGATTCCAATGCCTTCTGCACTATTTTTGCAACAATTATAGGGGCTATATCAACTATAATGCATTTATATCGTGTATATCCTCATTACCAAAATTACCCTTCAATCGAAAATATAATTTTATTGAACTTAAAAATCCAGTCATGAAAGATTCTGTTAATGCAGATTATTTGAAAAAAACTACCAAACCACTTCCCGTGGTCGTTGCAAAAGGAGATGGAATTGGTCCGGAAATCATGGACGCTACTTTAAAGATTTTGGAAGCGGCTAATGTGAGCTTAGATGCTGATCATATTGAAATAGGTGAGCAGGCTTATTTATCAGGCAATACTTCAGGGATTCCTGAAAGTGCTTGGGAAGCCATTCATAAAAAGAAGGTGATTTTGAAAGCTCCTATTACAACACCGCAGGGGTCAGGTTATAAAAGTTTAAATGTTACGATCAGAAAATCCTTAGGCTTATTTTCTAATGTTCGGCCAGCAGTTTCCTATCATCCTATAGTAGAAAGCAAGCACCCCGTGATGGATTTGATTGTGGTTAGAGAGAATGAGGAGGATTTATATGCAGGAATTGAGCATCAGCAGACTGATGAAGTAGTTCAATGTTTGAAATTGATTTCAAGACCAGGTTCAGAGAAGATCATTCGCTATGCGTTTGAATACGCTAAAAAGTATAATCGGAAGAAAGTTACTTGCCTGGTAAAAGATAATATTATGAAAATAACTGATGGTTTATTTCACAGTGTTTTCAAAGAAGTGGCAAAAGAATATCCAGATATTCAAGCAGAAAGTCAGATAATTGATATTGCCACTGCCAGAGTTGCAAACCGTCCAGAAGATTATGATGTGATTGTGACCTTAAACCTATATGGTGATATAGTTTCAGATGTAACAGCTGAAATTTCTGGTTCGGTAGGTTTAGCAGGCTCTTCCAATATTGGAAAGGACTATGCAATGTTTGAAGCCATTCATGGATCAGCTCCTGATATTGCAGGAAAGAAAATTGCTAATCCGTCTGGATTATTGCACGGTGCTATCCAAATGTTGCAGTACTTTGGCGAAGTAGAAAAGGCCGCTTTAATCCATAATGCTTGGTTGACTACTTTGGAAGATGGTATTCACACTGGAGAAATCTATAAGGAAGGTCACAGCAAAAAGAAAGTGGGCACTATGGAATTTGCTGATGCTGTAATTGAAAGGTTAGGTGAAATCCCTTCTCATTTTAAGAAAATTGAAGTTAAAGAGGGAGAGGATTTCAGAATTAACATCGAGGAAAAAGCTCATACTCCAAAAGATAAGAAATTAGTAGGTGTAGATGTATTCATAGATCATAGAGACAGAAATGCCAATAAGTTTGGTGATTCATTGACTAATGACTCCAAGGATTTCTTAAAACTTAAGATGGTTACCAATAGAGGAGTAAAAGTTTATCCTCAGGGAATGGATTCTACTTTCTGTACTGATCATTGGAGATGTAGATTTATTTCAAAGAATGCGACAGCAATTGAAGGAAAGCCAGATTATAAGACTATTGATTATAAGGAAGTGTTGGATTTGATGAGTGCTTTAAATCAAGCAGGTTATGATATTATTAAAACTGAAAACCTATACACCTTTGATGGGAAATTAGGGTTTTCCTTAGGTCAGGGAGAATAACTCATTAAATTAGTGCGGAAGTGCCCTATGACTTCCGCACTTATTTGTTCAAATATTCTAAAGTAGATCTCTTTTTGAAGTAGACTATTCAGCTTCCATTCTTTATAATTCAAATAGCTGATCTTAGTGCGTCATCATTAAATTGTTGAACACTTATTCATATGTCTCCTTAAAATGATATATTTGCAACTAAGCAGCTAATAACCAAAAACAACCATGAGACTTGCCCAGGCAGCGAGAAAACTTTCGATTACTACAGAAGATATTGTAGATTTCCTTGAGATCAGAGGTATTTCTATTGAGAGAGATTCAAATACAAAATTGGATGAAAAAGCTGTAGATCTACTTTACAAGTATTTCGAAATTGAAGAGGAAGGCGAGGAAGTATTGGATCAAAATAATGAAAAACATCTGGAAGGTCCACCTGAACATGTCCAGGATGATTATGAAGAGCAAGATCATAAGGTAGCACTAGATCAGTCTGAACAAATAGACATCGATGAGAACGAAAAAGTTGATTCTTCAGAAGAAGCTAAGGCGAGAATCGAGGATGAAGAAATTTCAACTCGGAAATCATTTAAAACTGTACATGATTTATTAGAAGGAGAGGATGATAATTCAAATGAAGATTTTGTTATTAAAGCACCAAAAGTAGAATTAAAAGGCTTGAATGTGGTAGGTAAAATTGAGTTACCTGAACCAAAACCAAAATCGGATCCTGAAGAAAAGAAAGAAGTAAATCGTAAACCGAGGAAGCCTGATTCTAAGATTGTAAGCAAGAGGTCAAAAAATAAGAAACAAAAGCGAGAGTTAAGCCCATCAGAGATCAGAAAGCGAGAACAGGATAGGGAAGCTAGGAAGCGTGAGAGAGTTACTAAAGAAAAGAAGAAAAAGCGGAAAGAATTCTATAAAGAAAAGGTCTTGAAGCCGAAACAGATCGAACAAAAAAACAGACCTAAGAAAAAGAAATCATCCGTAGAACAGATAAATCTTAATAAGAAACCAAAACCTAAAACAGCTTTAGGTAAATTTTGGAGATGGCTAAATACCTAAGTGCTACTTAGGTCACATACAGGATATTATATTTATCTTTATTTGCAGCTTGTAAACAAATGTTTGAACCCGAGTTTAAAAGAGCCTATGAAAAAAGGAAGTAAATTATATAGCATATTCAACTATAAATGTCCAAGGTGTCATGAAGGTGATTTGTTTGAAACGAAAGCATATGATTTAAGGAACTTTCAAAAAATGCCTAAACATTGTGCTCATTGTGGCTTGCGATATATGTCAGAGCCTTCTTTCTTTGATGGTGCAATGTATATAAGTTATGCTATGCAAGTAGCCTTAATCATTACAGTCTTTGTTGCTTTGAATATTTTGGGTTTTGCTAAACTTTGGTTGATAATTACTTTGTCGGTCTCCTTGTCGTTAGTGATGATTCCGATAACCTTTCGCTTATCTAGAGCAGCGTATATAAATCTCTTTGTAAAGTACGACCCTGAAAAGCGATCAGAATTCGAGTAATCAATTTTGTTTAATTAAATGATGTAAATAGTTAAACAAAATTTAAAGACCTGTGTTAATAAAGCAGTTATAATTTTTACACAGAGTTTTTAAATTTTAAGTTGATGAAAAGAAGAAATATTATCTTATGTATAGGCATAATCGTTGCTTCAATTATAGGAACAAAATCGTTTGCTCATTTAAGATTAGAAATTAAACCCGATACTGAGACATTAAGTATTGAAGAAGTAGATAGGATAATAAAAACTATCGAAAATAATCCGGAGTTTTCCATGTTTTATGAGGCTATTAACAAAGCATCACTATCAGAAAAAGTAGCTGAGTTATCTAATATGACTTTAATGATTCCTACGAATAAGGCGTTTAGGTTATTACCTGAAGATGTTTGGGAAAACTTTATGGATGAAGATAATAAAGATGCTTTAGTTGAATTGTTAAGTTATCATGTAATTCCTAAAAAAGTACTAATAGAAGAGTTTAAAGGATCTGAAAAATTAACAACACTTCAAAACCAGCCTATTCAAATTTTTCATGGTAATGAATTAAAAGTTGAAAATGCTACTATAGAGGGCAAATATGATGAAACTAATGAAGTGATAATATATAAAATAGATCGTTTAATAATGCCTTTGTAATAATACCATTTTAGTAACTGTGTATTTTAATGGGAGAATTAATTACCCTATATGTTTTGACTAAAAGGAAGTATAAAATAAAATGTACTTCCTTTTTTTTCTTCTGATTCAATATGTAATTCAGATTTATGTATAGATAAGAACTCACGCACAAGCTGAAGGCCCAATCCCGTTCCCTTTTCACCTCTTGTTCCTTTTGTTGACACTTTCTTGTCCACTAGTTTGATTCTACCCAACAAATCTTTTGGTATTCCAACCCCAGTGTCTATAATCTGTATCTGCATTTTATCATCTCCAATCTTTTCAGTTTTAACACTCACTTTACCGTCTTCAGTAAACTTGATTGCATTATTTATCAGATTTCTCAAGATAAACTTAAGCATACCGACATCTGCTATCACCTTGCCATCTTCATCGATCTCATAGTCAAGTGTAATACTTTTTTCTAAAGCATTTCCTTCAAATAAGTAGAATGTTTCAAGCACTACATCTTTTAATTTCACTTCAGTAAAATTAACATCGTTGGTGTTCCTTGACCAGTCCAAAAGGTTTTCGACTAATTCGTGGAGGCTATTGAGATTATTTTTTACTAGGGGGAATAACTTAGCCAAATCCTTTGCATCATTCGCATTTACGTAATTTGAATTCAAATATGCCCTTAGACTTGTAATTGGTCCTTTTAGATCATGCGATATAATGCTGGTTATCCGATTATTCAGTTGGTTTAAAGATTCTAACTTTTCATTCTTAATTTCTAATTCATTTTTTTTATCTCTTAGCTCAATCAACTTAGAAGCCTGCGCACCTAATACTTTTAAAGCTTTAATTTGCAGCTCATTGAGCTTTTTCGGTTTAGAATCAATGACACATAAGGTACCTAAATTATAGCCATTCTCAGATTTGATTGGCATCCCTGCATAGAATCTGATATTAGGATCACCAGTGACTAAAGGATTATCAAAAAACCTTTCGTCAGCTATAGCATTTTCAATGATGAATATTTCTTCCTGATTAATAGCATGACCACAAAAGGAGACATCACGTCCCGTTGAATCTGGATCTAAGCCCTTTTTAGACTTAAACCATTGTCTATCGGTATCTACTAGTGTCACCAATGAGATGGGTACTTTGCAAATAATAGAAGCGAGCTCTACAAGATCGTCAAATTCTTTTTCCCGCTCAGAATCAAGAATATCTAACCTGCGGAGCTCACTTAACCGGTCTTTTTCATTTTGTGGAATTTCGGGCTTTTGCATCGTTTAAATTTTCAGTAAACAATTGAAGTTGAGCGTTTTTTGATGAAATACCCACTTATTGCAATTATTTATTTGCTAAACCTACGACAATTGTGCCACTTCGGATTCTCTATTAATCTTTTTGACTAATCCTTGAAGTACTTTACCTGGTCCACTTTCAATAAAAATGGAAGCTCCATCTTGCACCATTTGGTGCACTGATTGAGTCCATCGTACCGGAGCGGTCAATTGTGAAATCAAATTTTCTTTAATAGTTTCAACATTAATAGAGCCTTGAGCATTAACATTTTGGTAAACCGGGCAGTTTGGTTTGCTGAATGCTGTTTCTTGTATCGCTTTGGCTAGTTCTGTTCTTGCAGGTTCCATTAATGGTGAATGAAACGCACCTCCAACAGGGAGTGGGAGAGCCCTCTTGGCTCCAGCTTCTTTCATTTTTTCACATGCGATTTCAATTCCTTTGTTGGAACCGCTGATTACTAATTGACCTGGACAATTGTAATTAGCTGGTACTACAATTTCTCCTGTTATTTGATCACATATTTTTTCTACTACTTCATCTTCTAAGCCTAAAACTGCTGCCATGGTTGAAGGGTTAATTTCACATGCTTTTTGCATTGCCAAGGCTCTTTTATATACCAATTTTAGACCATCCTCAAAGGTTAAAGTACCGTTTGCTACCAATGCAGAGAATTCCCCTAAAGAGTGACCAGCAACCATTTCGGGCTTGAAATCTGGATGAACTAGAGCATTTATTACTGAATGCAGAAAAACAGCAGGTTGAGTGACTTTAGTTTCTTTCAGTTCTTCCGCAGTTCCTTCAAACATTACTTTTGTGATTTCAAAGCCCAATATTTCATTGGCTTGGTCGAATAGTTTTTTAGCTTCTTTGCTGTTGTCATATAATTCTTTTCCCATTCCCGGATATTGGGCTCCCTGGCCCGGAAATACATATGCTTTCATGCTACAGTTATTTTTAAGTTGGACTATGGAATACTGCACAAGCTTTAGAAGTCTTTATTTATATAGTTAAAGTTCTAAGGTTTGTACGAATTTCATAGAATGTTAATTTTGATTGTAATCAATATGTGAATTTTTCGGCAAGATATAAACTTTTAGAAAATCAAAATAGCCTTAATAGGCTTAATCCATTTCTAAAAATCTATTTTTTATATCTTCTGTTGGCAACCTGCAAGTTTCTCTTTTTCCAAACCATTTATAGCGGTTTTTTGCTATTAGTTTATATACTGAATCTCTAGCAAATTTCGGGAATATCATAAAAACGTAAAACAGTTTCCATAGCCCGTTTAATTTTTTAGCAATTCTTAAGGCGGCCGTGCTTCTTGAATAGATTTTTTCTGATTCCCATAAAATAATACTGTCTGTATTTTTTGTTAATGAAGTGGGGAGGTATTCATCAGCAACTCTGGATTGTAAGGGTGCAAATTTAAAGTAAGCAGTTTTGTCATGATCAATGATGAAGTTTATGGCTCCATTACATAAATTACAAACTCCATCGAAGAATATGATAGGTTTTTCTTCTTTCAATTATCTTATGATTTGAACATATCCTTTATACCTTCTTTCTTTGTTTTCGGGTCTAAGCATATCAAATATAGCAATTGCTTCAAAGAAGTATGTAGCTGAAGGAAGTGGTTCGCCTCCAAAGTTTGTTCCATCCCACTCGATATATAATCCATTTTCGCCCCCACTTTCATAAGCATATACCTGCTTTCCATATCTATTGAATACTTTAAACTCAATTTTTTCCAAAAATCTAGGGCATCGGCCTAAAGCAATTGAGCCAGGCTCATTTAGCTTTTGATAGAAAGGTGTAAAGAAATCATTTTTCCCATCACCGTTAGGAGTAAACACATTAGGGAACGCTAGGTTCGGACAATTTTCTTTGCAGAAAACTTCAGAAAAATCACTTCTGTTTTCAGACTGATCTACTGCCCTGATCTTATAGCATCCTGCAAATTCAGAAAGATTATCATGAATAAAGAAAGAATCAGTAGTTACACCAACCAATTCAAATTCGTTGCCTAAATCGTTTTGGAAGAAGACTTCATAGTAGCTAATTTGACTGTCACAGCTGTCGGCTAAATCTGCCTCCCAGAAAAGCTCATTTTGGAACTGATTGAATTCACAGTCTTTGTCAGCCAAGAATTCTAGGCATTTGTCTGGAGAATCAATCTGAAAACCAACATCGAATGGCGGACAAGGGTCAATCTGATCATCAGGTCGAGCACATAAAATCTGGGAATCATTAAGAAGTGGTTCAAAAACCTCTTCATTTCCATATCCTCCAGAAGTAGTTACATAATAACAATATTCCTCCGTATTGGATAGATTTTGATTGTTGAATTGACCGCTGTCTATATAATTGAAACCAAGCTGCGTTACATCAACTGAATCAATTAGAACCAGTTGGTCAGGATTTGAATTCACTTTATTTCTGTAAATATAATGATAGGGATTATCTTGATTGGTGTTTGACCAAGGTACAATAGCAATCCAATCTAATGCAATCGATTCAAATAATCCGACAGATGACAAACGCACAGTTGAAGCAGTAGCGGAAAATTCAATTATATTTTCTTGGCTTACTTCATCATTTAAAAGATATAATTCTAACTGATACCTAAAAGATCCCGATGTGGTGTTCAAACCAGTATCAGTAAAAGTAGTGTCATCTTCCACCACAGCTACAGGATCAAAACTACCACCATTGCTTCTCAGAATTTGATATTTGTATGGTGCAGGATATATTTCGGTATCAATATCTAAAGGTGGTAACCAACTCACCGTTACTTCACCATTATTAGAATCGGTTTCATCAACTGTCACATTTGTAATTATTGGCCCAGTTGCATCTATTTTTTGACATACTTCTTCTGAGGCATAACTAACACCACCCTTTGGCAGTTCAAATACAGCCACTAGTCGGTAGCAATAAGTAGCTCCAAAAGCCAGTCCCTGACCTTCATTGTTATCAACAAATGAATTTTGACCCACAGGTACTGCTCCAATGAGCTCATAGCCTCCATTCTCAGGAATACCAATCTCACAATTCTCAGGTTCGAATTCATAGCTATCCACTCGTCTGTAAACTTGAATTACTTCTGCATCACCACAATTGTATTCGTCCCAAGTTACCTCAATTGAACGCTGCGGTCTACTTTCAGCAACAACATTTTTAGGTGACGGAGGTACTACTGTCACGCTCCATGTCTCAAAAGCAGTCAGTCGTAATCCTGGCCCATTATCAGTAGCTTTAAATCTTACCAAATACGGATCTTCTCTAATGTGTGAACAATCCGTTTGCCAAGAGAAACTTGAAGAGGTAGGTGACTCAAAAAAGTCATCGCTTTCCGGAGTTAAAATAGCAGGTGGGGATAAAATAAATGGTCCTCCAAATCCTTCGATACGAACTAGAGATTCTGGATTAGGATCGGTAGCAATGATTTCAGCTTCTAGCAAGGTTCCTGCTTCTACGCAAGTATCAAGAGGAATTTGTAATTCAGGAGGATCGTTATCAGTTTCATCTACAATAATTTGCATATCTCGCGTAACACTGCCCAGAAAGCGCCATTCACCTGCGATTTTCCTCCATTCCTCAGCAATGAAGGCTACATTGAATTCACCCTTCATTCCAGGAGCATCCCAAATTAAGTCTCCTAGTACTTTATCAAGAGTAAGGGTAGCTGGGCCTGTTTGCTGACTGGTTTGGCCACCTGCAGCAATCTCTGGAGATCTAAAATTAGGTACATTCACTCCTTCTCTACTCTGCGGGGTAACCATCACAAAAGATATACTATCCCCATTAATATCAAATGCGCCAGGGTTATGATAGAACAAAACTCCTACGGCTGCTTTATCAACAGGAGGTATTAGAAAAACCGGTGTGTCATTACAACCAAAAAATACATCTGGCCTTATTAAAGTTTCCACGTAAAATGAAACAGAACCGGAATTACTCATATTCACGATACCTACATTTCGAAAATCTTCAACATATGATACGACATAATCTCCACGAGAATCATAATTATGTGGTATTTTAAACTCAACTAATTCTATCTCATCATCAATAATTTCTTTTCTGCTAAAACCATCTGGGTTTAACATAATAGATTCACCATCCCCGAATTTGAATTCACCATTACCAAATAGAATATCGGAACCAGTATCTCTGTAAGCAGTTAATGTAAATTCATAGCGAAGACCACTACATCCAACTCTTCGGGCTGTGATTTCTCCTGCTCGTATGTGAGTAGCAAATGCTTCACCTAAGGTGCAGAAAATCAATATGATGAATAAGCTAATTTTTTTCACTGGTCAACTATTGGTGAGATATTTAAAACGTTAATTTAAAAAATAATGTTCTCAAAACATCGAAACATTGAGATTTCATTAAAAGTTATTTTTCTTTTAATGTAAGTGATATTATTTAGAATTGTTTAAAATAGAAAACACAATTGTTTTCTAAGTGTTCCAAATGTAACTTTGAGACAAACATTTTATTATAAACCTATTAATTAAAGTAAAATATATGAGTTGGCTTTCTGACACTTTAACAAGTACAATCGGTAGGAAATTGGTGATGTCACTTACTGGTCTTTTTTTAATCATTTTTTTGGTTGTCCATTTGGCGGGAAATTTTCAGTTGTTAGCTGACGATGGTGGTTTGGCATTTAATGCATATGCTAAATTCATGACATCGAATCCCATTATCAAATTCACTTCTTATGGTCTATATGCATTTATTTTAATCCACATTATTATGTCTATTGCCTTGGCAGTTAAGAATAAAAATGCAAGGCCAGTGGGTTATGACAAGGTGAAAGGATCTGCGAATAGTTCGTTTTCCTCAAGGAATATGGGTATTCTAGGATTCATCATTTTTGTTTTTTTAGTAATTCATTTGAGAAATTTTTGGTACGAAATGCATTGGGGTTCAATCCCAATGGATGAAGCTGGAAACAAAGACCTATATGCAGTTGTTAATGCAGCATTCGCTGAATGGTGGTATGTGGCAATTTACGTAGCATGCATGGTGGGATTAGCTTTTCACCTTTCACACGGTTTTTCTAGTGCTTTTCAAACACTTGGAGTCAACCATAGTAAATATACACCATTCATTAAAAAATTAGGAATTGTTTATGCTATCCTTATTCCGGCAGCATTTGCTAGTATTCCTGTAATCATGTTTTTCAATAGTTAAGGATTAATTACTGTACTATGAATTTAGAATCAAAAATACCTGAAGGTCCGTTGGCAGAGAAATGGACAAATCATAAATTTAATGTGAAGCTGGTAAATCCGGCAAACAAACGTAAATATGATGTAATTGTAGTTGGTACTGGTCTAGCCGGAGCTTCTGCATCTGCCTCATTAGCTGAGCTTGGCTACAATGTAAAAGCATTTTGCTTTCAAGATAGTCCTAGAAGGGCGCATTCTATAGCAGCTCAAGGCGGTATCAACGCAGCCAAGAATTATCAAAATGATGGAGATAGTGTTTTCCGTCTTTTCTATGATACCATTAAAGGTGGTGATTATCGTTCACGAGAAGCCAATGTTTACCGACTAGCTGAAGTCAGTGTGAATATCATCGATCAATGTGTAGCGCAAGGTGTTCCATTCGCAAGAGAATATGGAGGATTATTAGCAAATCGATCATTTGGTGGTGCTCAAGTATCGAGAACCTTTTACGCAAGAGGTCAAACGGGACAACAGCTGTTATTAGGTGCTTACAGTGCTCTAAGTAGACAAGTTGCAAACGGTAAAGTAGAGTTGTTCCCAAGAACGGAAATGCTAGACCTAGTAATGGTCGATGGTAAAGCGAAAGGAATCGTAACAAGAAATTTAGTAACTGGGAAAATTGAATCTCACTCGGCACACGCTGTCGTATTAGCTACTGGTGGATATGGAAACGTATTTTACCTTTCGACTAATGCAATGGGTTCTAATGTTACCGCAGCATGGAGAGCGCACAAGAAGGGTGCTTTGATGGCAAATCCATGCTATACCCAAATACACCCAACTTGTATTCCAGTTAGTGGAGACCACCAATCGAAGCTGACATTGATGTCAGAGTCATTAAGAAATGATGGTCGAGTATGGGTGCCTGCAACGAAGGAATTAGCAGAGAAAATTAGAAAGAAAGAAATTCATCCTAACGATTTAAGCGAGGATGAAAGAGATTACTATCTAGAAACGAAATATCCGGCTTTTGGTAATTTGGTACCGCGTGATGTGGCTTCAAGAAATGCTAAGTACGTATGTGATGAAGGACGAGGAGTGAATGAATCTGGAAAAGCGGTTTATTTGGACTTCAGAGATGCTATTAATAGAGATGGCGAAGATACGATTGCAGGTAAGTATGGTAACTTGTTTGATATGTACAGACAAATTACTGGAAGTAATCCATATAAAGAACCCATGACAATTTACCCAGCTGTACACTATACAATGGGAGGTCTATGGGTTGATTACAATTTAAAAACCAATATTGATGGATTATACGCAACCGGTGAATCGAATTTCTCAGATCATGGAGCGAATAGATTAGGAGCTAGTGCATTGATGCAAGGTTTAGCGGACGGTTATTTTGTGATACCTTATACAATTGGTAATTATCTTGCTGGTGAGAAATACGAGACGATCGGAACAGATCACGAAGCTTTTAAAGAAGCTGAAAAAGCAGTAAAAGATAATATTGAAAAACTGCTCTCCATTAAAGGAACAAAATCCGTTGATCATTACCACAAAGAATTAGGTAAAGTGATCTGGGATTATTGTGGAATGTCAAGAACAGCTGAAGGTTTAAATAAAGCTAAAGACATGGTGAAGGAACTTAGAGCTGACTTCTGGAAGAATGTGAAAGTTTTAGGTTCAAATGAGGAATTTAATAGTTCTTTGGAAAAAGCTTCAAGAGTATCAGATTTCTTGGAATTAGGGGAATTGATGATTGATGATGCGCTGCACAGAGAAGAGTCTTGTGGTGGTCACTTTAGAGAAGAACATCAAACACCAGAAGGTGAAGCAAAACGTAATGACGAAGATTTCGCTTATGTAGCGGCTTGGGAATATAATGGTCCTGAAAAGCCAGAAACACTTCACAAAGAACAGTTGATATTTGAAAATGTAAAACTGACACAAAGAAGCTATAAGTAAGCTTTAGGTCATCTAAAATATTTTAATTATGAAATTTAAATTAAAAATCTGGAGACAGAAGAACAATCAAGATAAAGGAGCATTTAAAACGTATGAGTTGGATGGAGTATCTTCCGATATGTCATTTTTGGAAATGATTGATGTTTTAAATGAGCAATTAATAGATAAAGATGAGGATCCTGTGCATTTTGATCACGACTGTAGAGAAGGTATTTGTGGTATGTGCAGTATGTATATTAATGGTGAGCCGCACGGTCCTTTAAGAGGAGTGACTACTTGCCAACTTCATATGAGAAGTTTCCAGGATGGTGAAACTATCACTATTGAACCATGGAGAGCAAAGGCTTTTCCGATTGTCAAAGATTTGGCAGTTGATCGAAGTGCATTTGATAGAGTGATTCAAGCGGGTGGATACGTGAGTGTGAATACTGGAGGAACGCCAGATGCTAACGAAATTCCTATTCCTAAGTCAGTAGCGGATGAGGCATTTAATGCCGCTACTTGTATTGGTTGTGGAGCCTGTGTAGCTGCTTGTAAAAACGCATCAGCTATGCTTTTTGTAAGTGCGAAGGTATCTCAGTTATCAATGTTACCTCAAGGGCAAGTTGAACGTTCAGAAAGAGCTGAAAAAATGGTAGCTCAAATGGATGAAGAAGGCTTTGGTGCTTGTACTAACACAGGTGCATGCTCTGCTGAATGTCCTAAAGGAATTGACTTATCAAATATTGCAAGAATGAATCGGGAATATTTGGGTGCCAAAGTGGGATCTCAAAGTTAATCTCAATAATATAAATCAATTTAAAAGGGCTTCGGCCCTTTTTTTATTCTCAAAGACCCATAAAAGGAAGGAATGCCCCATATATTTTAATGATTGGCAAATTTTTCGTAGTTTAAGTTTTAATCCATCCTTATATATTACAATTATTAACTTTAACCTGTAGAATATGCATATCATTGATATTTGTATTTTTATTGCGTATATGATTGCCATGCTGGGAGTTGGATACTATTTCCTCAGATCTAATAAGGGAATGGATGACTACTATGTGGGCGGAAGGAAAATGACCAGCTGGCATATTGGTTTGAGTGTGGTGGCTACAGATGTAGGTGGTGGCTTTTCTATTGGACTAGGAGGACTGGGCTTCACTATTGGGATATCAGGTTCATGGATGCTTTTCACCGGCTTAATAGGTGCTTGGTTAGCAGCTGTTTTTTTAATCCCAGTTGTGAGAGGTAATAAGGCATTTGAGAAATTTCATACTATGCCGCAATTATTTGCCTATTTTTTTGATAAGAAAACAGCATTATTAGCAGCCTTAATTTCAGCTATTGGTTACTTGGGTTTTACAAGTTCTCAAATTTTGGCTGGCGCAAAATTAGCTTCTGGGACCTTTCCAGATTTGGGCTTGAATCAAGCCTTGATTATTATGGGCATTATAGCGGTGGTTTATACAGTAATGGGTGGAATTAAAGCTGTAATTTATACAGATACCATTCAGTGGATTCTCTTATTAACTGGACTGATTTTCATTGGAATTCCACTTTCTTATAATGCTGTAGGAGGATGGTCTGCTATAAAGGAAACCTTAGATCCTGAAATGCTTTCCTTCACTAATATTAGCTGGCAGGATATAGTTTATTGGGTAGTAACCATTATTCCTATATGGTTTGTGGGAATGACTTTGTATCAAAGAATTTATGCCAGCAGAGATGTGAAAACCGCTAAAAAAGCATGGTTTATTGCTGGAATTTTCGAATGGCCTATCATGGCTTTTATGGGTGTTGCATTGGGCGTTTTGGCCAGAGTAGCAGCTGATCAAGGGATGTTTGCAGAACTGGGGCCTGCAAATATTGCGCAGGCAGATCCAGAAAAAGGATTACCTATGATGTTGGCGACTGTTTTACCCGTAGGACTCCTAGGAATAATGATGTCAGCATATTTTTCAGCTATCCTATCTACTGCCGATAGTTGCTTAATGGCATCTTCAGGGAATTTCGTTTCAGATTTTATTAAAAAATTTACCACTCGATTTAATTCTGATAAAAAAGAACTTCAATTATCTCAAATTGTGACATTGATTGTTGGAGCAGTGGCACTATTACTTGCCAGCGCTATGGAGAATGTTTTAAGTCTGATGCTATACAGCTACGCTTTTATGGTATCGGGTCTTTTTATCCCAATTTTAGGTGGATTGTTCTGGAAAAAGAGTAATAATAATGCAGCATTTTTGGCCATGATAGTAGGTGGATTGACCACCGCATTGCTTCAGGCCAATAAAATCACCTTTGGTACTGCAACTAAAATGCCTGATTTACGATTATTTATAAGGGAGGCTACAACATATATAGAATTTATCGGGATAGACTTAGAAAGTATGACACCGGGTCAAGCGGTAGAATCAATCAACAAAATGCAGATTATAGGTATTCCATTTTCTGATATTTTATTTAAATTACCCGCAGGATTAGATCCCAACGTGTTTGGTATCTTATTTTCAGCAATAATTTTTGTAACTTACTCTCTAATTTATCCTAAAAACAAATAATTACATGGAATTTCAAACTTTAACTTCAATAGACTCAGCAACAACTTTACAGAAAAACGAGATTGCAGATTTTCTGCATACTCATCTTGATGAATTTGGTGATTCCAAAGATGACATTATGAAATGTCTGGATTACGCACTTAGTTCATTTGGTCATCAGGGTGGTTTTGTAGTTTTAGCGAGGGAAAGTGGAAGTATAAAAGGAGCAGTTGTGGTTAATCAAACAGGTATGTCAGGTTACATTCCTGAAAACATATTGGTGTACATCGCTGTTCATTCAGACCAGAGGGGTAAAGGAGTTGGGAAAGAGCTGATGAAAAAAGCAATCAATACAGCTAAAGGAGATATTGCCCTTCATGTTGAACCAGAAAATCCTGCCAAATTTTTATATGAGAAATTAGGCTTCACCAACAAATATTTGGAGATGAGGTTAAAAAACTAAACATGGCATTTTTAAAATTATACAAGGATAAACTTAAACATAACTTTGATTTTTTACATAAACTTTTTACAGAGAACAACCTAGATTGGGGAGCGGTAACTAAACTGTTTTGCGGTAATGAACTTTATTTAAAGGAAGTCATAAATTTAGGGTTCAGGGAAATTCACGATTCTCGTATAAAAAACCTTCAGAAGGTAAAAGAGATAGATTCCACTGTTAAAACCTGCTACATCAAGCCGCCAGCGAAAAGAAGTATTCCTGATATTGTACGCTATGCTGACATGAGCATGAATACCGAATATTATACCCTCAAACTTCTCTCAGATGAGGCAGTTCGTCAAAATAAGACACATAAGGTAATTATTATGGTGGAAACTGGTGATTTACGTGAAGGCGTAATGGGAGATCATTTAATTGATTTTTACGCGAAGGTGTTCGAGCTTCCAAATATTCAAATTGAAGGAATAGGGACTAATTTAAACTGTCTGCATGGTGTTTTACCTTCTCAAGACAAGCTTATACAATTAAGTCTTTATAAGCAGATAATTGAACTGAAATTCAATAGGAAATTGCCTTTAGTTTCAGGAGGTACTTCTGTTACTATTCCTTTAATCATGAATAAGCAAATCCCTGCAGGTGTTAATCACTTTAGAATAGGAGAGACACTTTATTTTGGAGCAAATCTTTTTGAAGAGACTACCATAGAAGGAATGCATGATGATTGCCTTGAGCTATTTACAGAAATCATTGAGATTACTGAGAAGCCTAAAGTCCCTATGGGTGAAATGGCAGCAAATCCGCAAGGAGAAACTACTCAAATAGATGAGTCATTGTATGGTGAAACCAGTTTTAGAGCGATTTTAGATATTGGAGTACTGGATATTGATCCAAAATATTTGATTTTGGAAGGCTATGATTTCGAAATTGTAGGTTCCAGTTCAGACATGATCGTGATCGACTTAGGAGATAATAATATGAAAAGGAAAGTGGGGGATTTGATTAATTTCAAGGTGAAATATATGGGTGCTTTAGGGATTCTAAATTCCAATTATATTGAGAAAACAGTAGAATAAGTTTTAAGTTTGTGGTATGGATTTGAAGCTTAATTTAGATGAGCTAGTCACATTACGACATCACTTGCATGCTCATGCAGAAGTAGCCAATCAAGAGGAGAAGACTGCAAAAATAATTGTAGACTTTCTTGAAAAGTATAACGCTGACCATATTTGGAAAAATGTTGGAGGACATGGCGTAATCGCTTTGTTTAAAGGTAAAGAAGACGGTCAAAGTATAGGATTTCGGGCAGATTTAGATGCTTTGCATATAGAAGAAACCATTCATTTAGAATATGAATCTAAAACCCCACATGTTTCCCATAAATGTGGACATGATGGTCATATGACTATGGTGGCGGGAGTAGCTTCATATCTAAAGCAATATGCTTTAAAGAGAGGGAATGTCTATTTAATTTTTCAACCAGCTGAAGAAACAGGTGAAGGTGCTGAAAGAATAAATAAGGGCTTAAAAGCTCTTGACATACAACTTGATTACCTGTTCGGACTCCATAACCTTCCTGCTTTTCCGAAAGGTGAAATTGTTTCTAAAAAGGGAACTTTTGCAGCTGCTTCGAGAGGGATGGTTGTTAAAATATTTGGAAAAACGAGTCATGCTGCTGAGCCGGAATTTGGAATAAGCCCAGTACTTGCAATGGCAAAGATTTCTACTGAAATAACACATATTCATCGAACAATTGATTTTTCAGATTTAACCTTAGCAACGGTTATCCATAGCGAGCTGGGAGAAATCGCATTTGGAACGAGCCCTGGTTATGGCGAAATAAGAGTCACACTAAGAGCAATGAGGGATGAGGATATGTCCTTTCTCATTGATGAAGCTGAAAACTTGGTCCACAAATATTGTGAAGATGATGGATTGGGGTGTGAAATATCTTATACGGAAGTTTTCCCAGCCACAATTAATAGCGAGGAATCTTTCGATATAATGCAGCAGGCAGCAACAGGTATAGATCTTAATTTTAAAGAATTGATTACTCCTTTTAAATGGAGTGAGGATTTTGGACAGTATAAGCTCCAATATAAAACAGGTTTCTTTGGGGTTGGTGCTGGTGACGATTGCCCTCACCTGCATGATGAATTTTATGATTTTCCTGACAGTATAATTGAATCAGGTGTTCAAATGTATGCTGGATTAATGAAATACTTTGATTTGATAGATTAGCATCTGTGTTAGCACCTTCTGTTTGATTTGATAATCATTATTCATTGCCTTTTTTGTAAAATATCTGTTTGCTTCAAATCTAAATAGAAGAATATGAGCGAAAACATATTTAGTACATCTAGTATAAGTTTAAGTAAGAGTGCTGTTCGGCAAAATGTGCGTTTTGTCAAAAAAAAGTTAGCCGATAATGTATTGCTTTCTGCTGTTTTGAAAGGTAATGCATATGGCCACGGCATCGAATTCATGGTTCCTTTATTTGAGTCAGCAGGAGTGAGGCACCTGTCAGTGTTCTCCACTCAAGAAGCTCAGCAAGTTTGCCAAGTCAAGAAGCCAACTACGGATATCATGATAATGGGCTGGATGGAAGATGAAGAGACAGAGTGGGCTATTAAGAATGGCATAGAGTTTTACGTTTTTGAGATGGGGAGATTAAAAGCTGCAATTCATTTTGCCAAGCTTCTTAATATTAAAGCCAGAATTCATATTGAGGTAGAAACAGGAATGAATCGTACTGGATTTGAAGAGAATTATCTTGAAGAAGTGATAAAAGTGGTCAAGGATAACTTAGATCATATTACCTTGGAGGGTCTTTGTACGCATTATGCTGGAGCAGAAAGTATCACAAATTACTTAAGGGTGATGGATCAAATTGACACTTACAAAAAGATTTATAAGCAATTTACAGAAAACGAATTGATTCCAAAAAGGAAACATACCGCCTGTTCTGCAGCTGCAATGTCTTATCCGGAAACTCAAATGGATATGGTTCGGATCGGTATTTTGTTGTATGGTTTTTGGCCAAGTCAAGAGACCTTGATTGCGTATCAACGAAGTAATGGTTATGGACAAGAGGGCGTACGTAAAGTAAGGCATCCCCTTAAGCGCGTCATTAGTTGGCGAAGTAAAATTATGTCAGTTAAAGAAGTGCCAGTGGGAGAATTTATTGGCTACGGCACTAGTTATCAAGCTCCGAAGAAAATGAAGATAGCTACTGTTCCGGTTGGATATGCCTACGGTTTTGCTCGCTCATTGAGCAACCAAGGTAGAGTAATCGTAAATGGTAAGAGAGTGGCTGTAATTAGTACAGTCAATATGAACTTGATGATTATTAACGTAACGGAATGTAAAAATGTAGGGAAAGGAGATGAAGTAATTCTAATTGGCAGCACCGGCAAAGTTAAGGTGACCGTGGCAAGTTTTGGGGAGCTAAGTAATCAATTGAATTATGAGTTACTGAGCAGATTGCCGATTGATATACCAAGGGGGGTAGTTATTTAATGTAATAATTCAATCTTTTAGCTAAAAAACAATAGTCCTTTTTGCAATTTTAATTTAATAGTCGTTTATTTATTTAAAATATAATTAAACCTAAAACTATTTGACATGAAAAAATTACTACTTGCTGTTCTGGCTTGTTTTGTATTCACATCTTTAAGCTACGGAACGAATGCTGATTTATTTGAACTAGATGAATCAAAAATCAATGCAGAATTTGCAGAATTAAATGAATTGGAAACCTATGTTTCTATGAATGAAAATGTTACCATCCATAACATTTACGAGGAGAATGCTGGATTAGTGAATGGTATGAATCTTTCTTACGGACCAGAAGGGATGATGGGTCAGAATGGATTTTCCATTGATAATTTCGAGTGGGGATCTTTTGCTTGGGGTTTATGTTGCTGGCCAGTTGGTATTTTTACAGTCTTGATAAATGACAGTAAAGGAAATGATCATAAAATTTCATACTTAATTGGTGTGGGTTCCTTTTTGTTACTTGGAGGTAGTGGCTTTGGTATCTTTTTCTAAGATGCTTTAGAAAGTATTTTATCTATGAAGCAGGGACAAAAGTGATGGGAAAAGTAATTCTTATTTTGACAATTATTTTTTTCCAACTGAATCAGTTCGTAAATGCACAAGCTTATTTTAGAGTAGAGGCTGATTTCTCGATTAAAGAGAATACAGTCAATGGCAAGGAATTTTACAAAGGGGAAGTATTTTTTGATAAGGTAATTAATAAAGTGATTTATGAAGTATCTTTTCCTGAACGTAAAACATTAGTGATGGCCGACACACAAATGTATGTATTGGAAAATAAAAAAGTTGTGAGTCAAAATTTCACTCCCAATACAAACAAATTTACCATCTTTAATTTAGCTTTAAGTGGGGATTTAAAAAACTATGGGTTAGATAAAGCGGGTTACTACATAAATTCAATCGAAGAGTCAGATGACCAGACTATCATTGAATGGCTACCACCAGAGGAATTAAGCGATAAGTTGGGAAAAGCCATCTTATCGCTTAAAAATGAACAATTGTTCGGCATTGTTTTATTTAAGCCTAATGGTGAAATAATGGGGAAAAGATTTTATAAAAACTATACAAGTGTAAATGGGTTGCCATTTCCCCAACAAATCATTCAAGTTTCTTACCTTTACGGAGAAGAATACTATAAAATCACAACCTTTAGTAATATCAAAATTGATGAGTCTGAAAATGACGAGATGTATCGTGTTGACCTTATTGATTAGTGTCTTTGGCTTTCAGTCCTGGTCTCAAGTTGAAGAAGAATTAGCCGTTTTAAGCGCAATTAAGTATGATGATTCAACGGTCGAAAAAGTAAAAGTTCGAAATCAATATGAGCACGTTCATGTGAATACTAACGAAATCCAATTTGTCTTTTCAGGCTTATTTCTTTTTTATAAATCATTTATTTCCTCTCAAGATGCGCAATCTTGCTCTTTCATCCCATCATGTTCCGTTTATGCTTTAGAAGCAGTGAAAAAACAAGGGGTATTAAAAGGTATGATGAACGGCTTCGACAGATTGTCAAGATGTAATTCCCTTTCTCCAGAAAAATATGAGGTTGACCCTGAAACTCGTCTTTTGATAGATCCCCTACAAGTACAATGAGATTATTTCTTTTAATTTTTACACTCCTTTGGACTACAAACCTGTGCTATTCTCAAGACATTTATACGGTCAATAAAAGTAAAGAATTTGCATCATATTTATTCAAGAGCGGGCAATATGAACTATCAGCAGTTGAATATGAAAGGTTGCTGTTCATGGAGAAAAATAATGATTTATTAAAAATTGCGTTGGTTCGCAGCTATTTTGAGAATGGCGAATTAGAAAAAGCTATTAAACGAACAGAATCATTATATACTTCATTAAGTGATTTTCCCAATCCTATGGGTGAACTATACCTTCAAATGCTCATTCTTGGTAAAAGGTTTGAAGGTTTTGACAGCAGCGCTGAAAATCTGCCAATAGACAAAGAGAAATTAAATATTTATGAATTGCATCGAGATATTATGGCTGGGAATTGGGCGGAAGCAGAAGTAAAGATTCCTCAACTGAATTTCAACCAACCTTCAATTTCTGGTTTAAATAGGTTGTCAAAACAAGTTAGCATATTCAAACCTAAAAAACCTTGGGTATCTGTCTTGATGTCTGCCGTATTACCAGGAAGTGGTAAATTTTACACAGGTGATTATAAAGATGGTATTTTTAGTTTGTTGGTAGTAGGAGGTACAGCCTTTCAATCTTATAGAGGATTTAGTAAGAATGGTGCCTCATCTACTGTGGGATGGGTATTCGCGGGTTTATCTACTGGGTTTTATGCTGGTAATATTTATGGCTCGGCAAAGGCCGTAAAAGTCTATAATCAAAATTTTTGGCTAGAAATTGAAAATGATGCAGAAGATATTATTCGTTCTAGTTATTAGTTTTTGTCCATTTCATCATTTGTATTCACAAACGATTGACGAAACCTTTCAGTTTGCTGCAGAGCAGTTTAAGCTTGGAAATTATACTAATAGTATATTAGCATATGAGAGAGCAATTTATTTCGAAGAGAAGACTTCCTCAGACACTTATATGAAGTTGGCAGAATCATATTTCAAGAAAGGCAATATTGAAAGAGCTATCAGATTTTACGATAATGCCAGTTTTATGGAAAATGATATTAATAAACGGAATGATATTATTTTTAAGAAATGTCTGGCGTATTTGAGTATTAAAGAATTCAATCAAGCCATAATTTCTTTGACTGCTATCAATGACTTTAATTTACCTGAGGCGAAATTCAAGAAACAGTATTATAAATCGATTGCTTATTTTCTCAAAGAAGATTTTGAGCAATTTGACAAAATCTTTTCTGAATATATAATTGATATGAATTTGACCTCAAATGTAGGATACTCTACTATTGAAATCTATAACCAAAAGGCAGAAAAGGTTAAACCTAATTTAGCCATGTGGATGAGTGTTTTCGTGCCAGGAACTGGCCAGATTTTATATGGCAATTGGAAAGATGGCCTAAACTCTTTGGCTTTATCCGCATCATTAGTTGGTTTATATTTTAATTACATCGTTCAGTTTTCATTGGTCGAAGGTTATGTAGTAGTGTTACCTTGGTTTCAACGATACCACAAAGGAGGGTATATGAAAGCGAAGGAAACTGCATTGGAAAAACAAAGGGAATATAGAGCAAATGCTTATGGTGAAATCCTTCAATTGCATCCTGCATTGTTTTAATAATTGGTCACACATGAAAGTTTACTGGCTCTCCATTTTTCTAATTTTTACCCTCCAATTGCCTTCATTTTCTCAGATTAATCACAGTGAGGACCAGCAGTTTTTCAACTATCTCTACAATTTCCAATTCTTTGAAGCCAGTAAAGTTATTTCTAATATTGATAGCACAGAAGAAAGCGGCCGGTACAATTTCCTGAAATCTCATTATATGCGATGGTACTATTTACCAATGCACCAGCAGGAAGAGGATATTTTAAATGCTTACAATGAGTATTTAGAAGCCACAGATGTCGAGAATGATAAGAAGGGGCTTAATCATCTTTATGTTAACAGTGCTTTGCTGAAGGCAGAGTTTAATTATAATCAAGGAAACTATTATAAAGCGTTTCAGCAAGGGGCAAAGGTGTACAATATTGTTAAAAATAATTTAGAGGAGCAGCCGGAACAACAAGAGTTGCTATTTCTATCTGGTCTGTATCACTATTTTTATCACTATTATCGGTCTGAAAATCCTCTTTATGAACCCATGATGTGGTTTTTTAAGGAAGGGAATAAAGTAGTTGGCCTGAGGTGGTTGCAAGAGGTGGCTAAAGGCGAGAGCATAGCAAAAACCGAGGCCTTGATATATTTATCACATATTAATTTAAGACTAGAGAATAAGCCAGATTCAGCCTATAAGTATGCTAGAATGCTTCATAGGTTATATCCAAATAATTTAAAATTTTATGAATTGTTGATTGAATCCAACTTAGCTAAAAATAAAGAGAGCGAGTTAGTTGCAGAACTGATTCAAGAATTAATAGCAGCAGACAAAATCTACTTCAAAAAATACGGAATAACTTATAATGCCGTTGAAAAATCAAAATTTGGCGAAGGTATCCGGTCTGAAAAAATCAAAATTGTTAAAAAAGCGCTAGACTATATTCGGAATAATGATGGTGGACAGCACTTATCTTCTTTACTGTATTATACTTTATTTGAATTAACAGGAGATAAAGAATATTTGAATCTAAAAAAGGACTTTGAAAATTATAATTATGTACTAACCGGCTATCCTGTAGAATAAGCTAAGTGAGTGCTTATAAAAACTGACTTGCAGCTCCTACTATTCCCGCTTGATTTTTTAATTCGGCAGGAATCACATTAAGCTTTTTATCAATAAACCGGTCATACTTTTCAAATTTCTTGCTGACTCCACCACCAATAATGATTAAATCAGGCCAAAATAATTTATGTACTTCCACCAAGTACTGATTCAATCGTTTGCCCCAAACTTCCCAGCTTAGGTCTTCGTTTTCTCTTATGGAATTGGCTGCATATGCCTCGGCAATATCTCCCTTAAACTGAATGTGTCCCAATTCTGTATTGGGCATGATTTGTTGATTATGGAATAATGCAGAACCAATCCCTGTCCCTAGGGCCAAGACCAAAACCGTTCCATCATGTCCTTTTCCAGCTCCAAATCTCATCTCCGCCAAGCCTGCAACATCTACATCATTCATAACACGTGTGGCACAACCAGTAGCTTTTCTAATCATATTAGCTAGCGGCTTGTCTATCCAGCTTTTGTCAATATTGGAAGCAGTTTTCACAGTCCCATTTATAATTGCAGCCGGAAAGCCACAGCCGATAGGTCCCGACCAGTTAAAGTGTTTTTGAAGTTTTACAACAGTATCCATCATCGCCTCAGGAGTAGCTGGTTGTGGAGTCTTAAATCGTTTACGCTTAGTAGTAAATTCACCAGTTTTCAAATCTACAATGGCTGCTTTCATTCCGGAGCCCCCGATGTCAATGCCTAATACTTCCAAATGTTGCGTTTTTAGTTTTGCAGACGGAATATAACCTATTTAGAAACAAACAAAAAACCCCTACTCAAATAAAATGAATAGGGGTTATGAAATATTTTTTACTTACTTAAATCAACGGTAATTTTTTAACCACTGCTTTAATTTGATTTTTTCTAACAGCTATTTGAATAGGTGTTTCTGGTTTTGATAGATCAGTTTTTACATAGCCCAGACCAATCCCATGACCTAAATTAGGTGATTGAGTTCCTGAAGTTACAACTCCCACTGTATTTCCTTCCATGTCTAGAATTTCATAACCTTTCCTAGGGATACCCCTGTCTATCATATGAAAGCCAACTAATTTACGATCAACGCCTTCTTCTTTTTGTTTTTTAAGATTTTCTGAATTGATGAAATCCTTCGTGAACTTAGTGATCCATCCTAATTTAGCTTCGATAGGAGAGGTGGTATCGTCAATATCATTCCCATATAGGCACAATCCCATCTCCATTCTTAAAGTATCTCTTGCACCTAATCCAATAGGTTTAATGCCAAATTCTTCTCCAGCATCCAGTACTTTTCTCCAAACATTCTCCGCTGATTTGGCCGGCACATACAATTCTAAACCACCAGAACCTGTATAACCTGTAGCCGAGATAATCACATCTTTTTCGCCAGCAAATTCATCTACCTCAAATGTATAATACTTTAGGCCTTCTAAATTGACATCAGTCAGTTTCTGCATAGCATCCATAGCTTTAGGACCTTGAACTGCTAAAAGCGCATAGTCATTGGATTGATCTTCCATCACTGCGCCAAATGAGTTATGTGATTTGATCCAATTCCAGTCTTTTTCAATGTTAGAAGCGTTAACAACTAACATATATTTTTCTTCTGACATTTTATAGATCAAAAGATCATCTACTATTCCTCCCGTGGCATTAGGCAAACAGCTATATTGAGCTTGGCCTACTACCAATTTTGAAGCGTCATTACTACTTACTTTTTGGATCAAATCAAGTGCTTTAGGGCCACTGATGAAAAATTCGCCCATGTGGGATACATCAAATACACCCACGGCTTCTCGTACGGTTTTATGCTCTTCCAGTAATGAAGTATAAGAAACCGGCATATTATAACCAGCGAAAGATACCATTTTGGCACCTAATTGTTCGTGTATGTCGTTTAAAGGTACTTTTTTTAATTCCATAGTCGTCTTGTTTCCTGTTGTTTTAAGCCAATAGCATAGCTAAAAAATGGGCTTTATTATCTTAAAAACGGATCAAATCCAGTTGTACCACAAAAGTATGGAATTTATAGGATTTTGGAAGGCTAGTTGGTAAGTTATAAAAATACCTTTTCAAGGCTTTCCACAAATGGGAATATCCATGGTAGTTTGTGCTTGCCCCAAATCAGGAAGCGGTATATGAATAAATTGCACTTCCAATCCTCTTAAGAAAAGAAATAAGGCTAATGTTAATGCTAATGCAGGTCTTAATTTCTGTGTGATACCATTTAGTTTTCTGAAGGTTATTTTTCCAGCCCAAACGCTTCCTATCAGCCAGGGTAAGGTTCCTAATCCAAACACAGCCATAAAAACCACAGAATCCATTATAGTTTCAGTAGCGAATGAACTCAAAAGTGCTAAATAGACTAGACCGCATGGCAAAAGCCCATTTAGCAGGCCTATTGAGAATCTAGATAAAATATCCTGTTTCCCGATATACTTTTTAAATCCATTCTTTACTTTTTGATAAGGAACGGACTCTATTTTATTGATAAATTTCAAAAATCGATAGCGAGCAGGCAATACATAAAAATAAACTATGAAAATGGCCATGATGATGGATAGGCTATTTTGCCAACCTAGAATGGATAAACTTTCTCCTACAAAAGCTAAGGCTAGCCCCAGAATAATATAAGTAGTGATTCTTCCAGTTTGGTAAGCAGCAAATCCCCAGGCCATCGATTGATTACGAAATACTCCCAGCATAAGTGGCGCACACATAAAAGTGCAATGAATCCCACCTAATAGACCTATGCTCAATGCTGCCCAAATCATTTTTAACGTTGAATGAAAATTTGTTCTTCTTTAAAGTATTTTTTTTCATCAGCTTCCCAATTAAAGGAAACTTTCCAATTTCCTGCCTTGAATTTTTCAATAGGGATGTTGATTTCCTCGCTGATTGGAACAAAAAAGTCTAAATCAGCATCAGATGGTCTATAAAATTGAATTTTTCCGTTGACCTTTGCAGCTCCTTCAAATTGCAAAGCCAAATTGCCGCCTTCCTGCTTCACGGAGACTACCCCTTTCCAATCATTGCCATTTCGGATTTCATCCATTTTGCCTTGGTAGGCAATCTCTTCCTCGTAATAATTCTCTTCCACCATATGGAATTCTTGCTTCATACTAAAAATCACCATCGTGATTATCAGGATTACGAAACCTACGAATACTAATGTTATTTTATTTCCCCAGTTCATGATTATTTCTTGCTAAATGTGTTAGGTCCAGGAAATCTTGAATCAATGGTTTGGATTAATTCATTATCCCTGTAAATCTCAACTTGTATTTTTTCGTCTATTTGTGCAAATTCTTTTCTAGTCATTTCCACAAAAACATAAACTTCATCTTTTTCTTGCCCGCTCAAAACTTCTATAGGTCCTGAGGGAAAAAATAAGCTAGCAGATTTTGGTTTCACTTTATAAGTTAAATTCATCGGATCAAAAGACTTATTAATCATCTCCATTTGATACATATTACTGATAATAGAATCATTTTTTATCTGATAAATGGATCCGGGCGTCCTAGTCATAGTTACTTCGATAGGCGCTCTTCCCACAAGTAAGAAGCCCATTGCACCCACTAAAATGGCTAATACCACTGAATAAGCTAATACTCTCGGTGTAATTAACTTCTTTGTTTTTCTCTCCACACCTTCTTCAGAGTCAAATCGGATCAAACCTTTCGGTTTATCGATTTTAGTCATTACCTCATCGCAAGCATCAATGCATGCGGTACAATTGACACACTCCATTTGAGTCCCGTTGCGGATATCGATACCTGTTGGGCAAACTTGAACGCATAAGTTACAGTCAATGCAGTCTCCTTTATCTGCCTGAGGCTCGTTCTTTTTTAATTTTCCTCTTGGTTCACCTCTTAACCAGTCATAAATCACCACAATGGATTTTTTATCGAGGAAAACGCCTTGTAATCGTCCGTATGGACAAATTACAGTACAGGCCTGCTCTCGGAAGTAAGAAAAGACAAAATAGAAAATCCCTGTAAAGACCAATAATCCGGTAAAGGCACTCCAGTTGGCTTCCGGCCCTGCTTGAATCACTTCGGTCATTTCTCCGATACCAATGAGATACGCCATAAAAGTATGGGATACCCAAAAGCTAATGAGTAGGAATACTCCTTGTTTAGTGGTTTTCTTCCAGATTTTGTTCCATGTCCAAGGTGCTTTTGCAAGTTTTCTTTGTTGGTTAGCATCTCCTTCAATCCAATATTCAATTTTCCGGAAAACCATTTCCATAAATACGGTTTGTGGACAAGCCCAACCGCACCATACCCGACCAAAGACCACCGTAAAGAGTAGGATAAATACTACAAAAATAAGGAGCAAAAATATTAGCAAATGAGTGTCTTGTGGCCAGAAAACACTTCCTAAGATTACAAACTGACGATCAAAAATATTGAACAGCAATAAAGGATGACCTCCTATTTTAATAAAAGGACCTGCGAAGAATAAAATTAATAGCAACCAAGCCAAAACTCGTCTATAGTTATGGAATATTCCCTTTGGTTTTTTGGGAAAAATCCAATTCCGCTTTCCTTGCTCGCCTACTGTGGCAAGCTGCCCTCTAAATTGCTCTTCATTTAAATTATCCATACTGCACTTTGTTTAGAGACCTGTGAGCTTTTCAAAAACTCACAGGTCTATTTTAATCTGATTCATACGATTTTGGACAAAATACCTGATAGTAGGTGGTTACTTAGCGTCCAATGCATAAATACTATTATTTATAAAACCTGTTAGGTTAATTCACAATACCTTATTCTACTAATTCCTTGACTTCAGGCAATTCATCCACATTCTCTTCAATTCGTTCCTCTGCTTTTTCTAACTTTCTAATTTCGCCTTGAGGTTCTTTTGGACTAGCAGGAGTACTTCCTACCAAACTCAAAACATAATTGGATACGTCCTGAATCTGCTTTGGGCTCATATTACCTTTCCAAGGAATCATTCCTTTAGCAGGAACTCCTTCGGAAACGGTAGTAAATACTCCTTTAATATCATTTCCGTGTATCCAGTATTCATCTGTTAAGTTAGGGCCTACGCCTCCGCCACCATCATCACTGTGGCAAACAGCGCAATTCTTTTTATATAGAACCTGCCCGGCCTTCATTACAGCTTCATCTGTTTGCAATTCAGCTGTTTCAGCAGTGATTTGAATCATTCCTGCTTTTGCACGAGCTTCAGCTCTTAGGGCAGCTTCTTCAATAGATGCTTGATATTCCGTTTGCTGATCTGGAATAATATCAAAAATCAAAAAGGCTGGTACATAAAATACTGCGAAAATGAAGGTTCCAAGGAAAACGTATTTCAACCAAGGGGGCATTCCATAATCCATTTCCTTGATGCCGTCATAATTATGATCCAGCATCATATCGCCTTGCTGTCCTACTGGTTTAAATTTACCTGTGATCCATCTCTGTTTGAATTGCTGATAGAAAGAAATACGCTCTACACCTTTTTGAGCTGCTTTCTTATCTAGTATTATTTCAGCAGTTTTTACCATTAACACGGCCATAATAACCATCAATACAATCAAGACAAGTAGAAGCCCACCTATTAAAAGTAATAGGCGGCCTTGCTCTGTTTGCATGAGTTGTTCCCACATGGTAACTTTTTCAATTTCCAACTCCTGCACAGCTTCCTCAACCTGTGCAAAAAGTGGCGTTATACCCAATCCAAAAAGGAAAAGGCTGCTCCATATCATTTTAGTGACTTTTTTCATTTTTAGAATCATTTTTGTATGTAACATCATCCTCTTCCATAGGTAAGGATTTCATTTTATTGATATAGCTTTTATCAGCTCTTATCACCCACCAAATTAGGCCGACAAAGAAAATAAAGAATATACTCAGCGAGATGATGGGAAAAATTTCCACATTATCAATTGTTTCAAAATAGTGCTTAAACATGTCTTTTCAATTTTATTTATCTGCAACTTTTATATCAGTACCTAATCTCTGTAAGTAGGCAATTAAGGCCACAATTTTGGCCTCAGGAACCGTTTCAATTCCGTCTCCTTCTAAGCTTTTTACAATACTTTTGGCTTGTGCCATAGCATTCGCCTGAACATCTTCTTCAAAACCTTCTTCATACGGTACTCCTAATTGTCTCATAACCGTAATTTTATCCGGTAGTCCTTCTAAGTCGTAAGCTTGTTCCAGTAACCAAGGGTATGGAGGCATAGTAGAACCTGGAGACATCGATCTTGGATCATACATATGATTGAAGTGCCAAGAGTCCGGATATTTGCTACCCACTCTATGCAGATCAGGTCCGGTCCTTTTCGATCCCCATAAGAACGGATGATCGTAGACGTACTCACCTGCTTTTGAGTATTCACCATATCGTTCTGTTTCATATCGGAAAGGGCGAATCATTTGCGAATGACAACCTACACAGCCCTCACTGATATAGATATCTCGACCTTCCAGCTCTAGTGGGGTATAAGGTTTTACCGCTTCAATTTTGGTGGCTTCATTATCCTTCATCATAAATGATGGGATGAGTTCGAAAATTCCACCGATTAATATGGCTACTGTAGTTAATAGAGTGAAGAAAATAGGTTTTCTTTCCCATACTCGGTGCCAGTACTCTTTACCTTTACTTACTGCTTTTTCTAGAGCTGGAGCTTCAGCTGCTTCGTTCGCTACAAAACTTCCTGCTTTAGCGGTTTTGATTAAGTTGTAAACCATCACAAAAACGCCTACTAAGTAAAGTAAGCCACCAAATGCTCTTAACATATGCATTGGAATAATTTGTAAGGTAGTAGACAAGAAATTAGGGTACTGCAAAATTCCTTCTGGAGTAAATTCTTTCCACATTAACCATTGAGTAAAAGCAGAAACGTACATCGGCAAAGCATAGAATATAATACCTAATGTTCCCAACCAGAAGTGTGTATTCGCTAATTTTCTAGAGAATAGTTTAGTTTTCCACATTTGAGGGATCATCCAATATAGCATACCGAAAGTCAAGAATCCATTCCAGCCCAAAGCGCCAATATGAACGTGTGCTACAATCCAATCCGTATAATGCGCAATCGCATTCACACTTTTTAAGGATAACATCGGGCCTTCAAATACCGCCATACCGTAGGCAGTAATTGCAACCACCATGAATTTTAAGATGGGATCTTCTTTTACTTTGTCCCAAGCACCTCTTAAAGTTAATAATCCATTCACCATACCACCCCAAGACGGAGCTATCAACATAATGGAGAATGCTGTACCTAAGGCTTGTGCCCATTCAGGTAAAGAAGTATACAATAAGTGGTGTGGACCTGCCCATATATACAAGAAGATTAATGCCCAGAAGTGGACAATTGATAATTTATAAGAATAAATTGGTCGATTAGCTGCTTTAGGCAAGAAGTAATACATCAAACCTAAATATGGAGTTGTTAAGAAGAATGCCACAGCATTATGACCATACCACCATTGAACCAATGCATCTTGCACACCAGCGAAGGCAGAGTAACTCTTCATAAAGTCAACTGGTATCGCAAAGGAATTTACAATATGTAAAACTGCTACAGTAACAAAAGAAGCAATGTAGAACCAGATAGCTACATACATGTGTTTTTCTCTTCTTTTGATAATAGTACCAATCATATTAATACCAAATACCACCCAGATGAGTGCAATAGCAATATCAATTGGCCATTCTAGTTCGGCATATTCTTTAGAAGAAGTGAATCCCATCGGTAGGGTAATAACAGCAGAAAGTATGATAATCTGCCAACCCCACATATTTATCCATGAGAGGGCATCGCTGAACATTCTAGTTTTCAATAGTCTCTGCATGGAATAATATACTCCGGCAAAGATGGCATTACCAACAAATGCAAATATTACGGCATTCGTGTGTAAAGGCCTTATTCTACCGAAGGTGGTATACTCCGAACCTAAATTAGCCTCCGGTGCAAATAGCTGTGTAGCGGCCAAAAGACCTACCAGCATCCCGATGGCGCCCCAAACTACTGTTGCTATCGCAAAGTATTTGACGACTTTGTTGTCATAATGAAACTTTTCAATTTCCATGTGATTTTTGTTTATGATTTGTTGATTGATTACTCGATTTATTTTCTTTCTTAGTGATGTCGTCATCCCAGAGCATGCGGTAAGATGGCGTTGATGCATCATCGAATTGTCCAGAACGAACAGCCCAAATAAAAGCCACCAAAAAGCCGCTTGCCACTATCAAACTCACGATAATTAGAATTACTAGTATGTTCATAAATTATTGCTCTTTTCCGTTGTAGTTAGATATTTACCTGCTAAGTATCGTGTTCCTAGCGTAGCTAAAAGCACCACTGAAAATGAACTAATAGGCATTAGTATAGCAGCAATTACAGGTGATAAAAGTGCTTGAATGGCAAAACTCAAGCCCACCACATTATAAAAAAAAGAGAGTATAAAGCCCGCAATCACTAACTTGAAAGAAGCTTTTGAAAATTTCATGATATGAGGTAATTGCTTTAAGTTTTCACCCAAAAGAATGCCGTCACATGCAGGACTGAATTGACGGGTTGATTCTGTAATAGCTAAGCCAAAATCACTTTTTCTTAAAGCAGCTGAATCATTCAAGCCATCTCCTGCCATTAAGACTTTCTGTTGGGCATTTTGCCATTTGGTAATGAACTCCTTTTTGTCTCCAGGAAGTTGTTCAAAATGCATACTTTCTTCAGCTAACCATTGGCTTAAATATTCTTTCTCAGCTGCTTGGTCTCCTGAAAGAAGATTTAATTTATAATCAGTCTTTAAGCTGTTAAATAAGTTACCAATGTTTTCTCTGAAGACATGTTTCACATTAAAACAGCCGTAGGTTAAGCCATCTACATTGATAAATACTTGAGAGCTGTTGGCTTTCCTATCAAAATCAGTCGCTTGATTATCCACAAATTGTTTCTTACCTAATTTGATGATTTGTCCATTTACTTTAGCACTAATACCTTGCCCGCTGATTTCTTTATAATCTTCAATTTGTTGCGAAGGATAGTATGGAAGCCAGTTGCATATAATCTGACTCAACGGATGTTTGGACTGATTAAAAAGTGTTTTTACTGCAGCTAGAACTTTATGTTCTGGCATGTTTCCATCAAAAACCACCTCTGCTTTATCTGAATAAGTAAGTGTGCCTGTTTTATCAAAAACTATAGCGTCAATTTTTGATAAGTCTTCTACTGATTGAGTACTTTTCACGAAAAATCCCGCTTTGCTCAATACGCGCATGGCATAACCTAAAGTGACAGGAGTTGCGAGTGCCAATGCACATGGACAAGCCACAATGAGTACAGTGGTGAATGCTCTGATACCACTTTCAAAATCCCCTAAATAGATCCAGCTGGCCAGCGAAATGAATGCAATGGCTACCACAACAGAAGTGAAATATTTACTGATTTTATCTGCAGTACTTTGGACTTGGGCTTTTGCGCCTTTTTGGATAGATTCATCATCCCAAAGTTGAGCTAAGTAACTTTGAGAAGGGCTTTTCTTGACTTGAACTAAAATGGAAGCACCTTTCAATCTGCCACCAGCATATAACAGTTCTTCCTTTTGTTTAATTTCTGGTAAGGATTCCCCCGTTACAAAACTGTAATCAATTGACGCTTCATCTGAAATTAAAAGGCTGTCGGCTGGAATGATCTCTTCATTTCTGATTTTTAAGATATCAGAAGGGATGATGCTATTGAGGAGTACTTGCTCCTCATGCTGACCATTTATCTTGGTTACTGATAATGGAAAGAAAGATTGAATATCACGGTCAAATCTTAAATGATCAAAAGTTTTTTGCTGGTAATATTTCCCTAAAAGAAGAAAAAATACAAGGCCTGAAAGTGAATCAATGTACCCAAGGCCAGACTGATAAAAAATAATATAGTAGCTATAGGTAAATAATGTGATGATGCCCAAGCTAATAGGTACATCCATATTGATTTGGCTTTGCTTTATCGCACCCCAAGCAGACTTGAAGTAATCTTGGGCTGAAAAAAAGACTATAGGAAGGGCTAATAGAGCATTAAGAAACGGGAATATTTTTGATATGATATCGTCATTAAATATATTGAGACCGAAATATTCAGGCAAACTGAAAAGCATACTGTTTCCAAATACAAAGCCTGCAATACCGATTTGCAACCATATTCTTCTATAAGGAGAAGAGTTGGATGTTTTATTATCTAATTGAATATCAGGAGTGTAGGCTATTGAATCCAACATCTTAACTAACTCCAATAAGGAAATTTCCAGATGATTGAATGAGATGATGACCGTTTTCTTATTGAAATCTACACGACTACTAATAATACCAGCGTGCAGTTTATACAGCTTTTCCAAAAGCCAAATACAAGCGCTGCAATGGATAGCGGGAATATAGAATCTTACCTTACTGATTTCTTCATTTTGGAAATCTAAAAGACTGTTAGCAAAAGCCTCATCTTTAAGGAATTCAAAATTTTCCGATTTTTTCTTTTTTGAGCTCACACCTGGGGACTCGGCAACACAGTAGAAATTATCGAGGTCATTTTCCAGCAATATTTCGTATACCATCCTACAACCTTCGCAGCAGAAATTTTGATCATTACTCTTTATGAGCTCCTGATCGCACTGCTCACCACAGTGGTGACATTCTAGGTGTTGGCTTTTTGCTGTTGACGTACTCATTAATCGCTAATTTTTTCTTTTCCAAAAGTAATAGCTGCCGAGCTCCAAAAACATGACATAAGTCAGGCTTCGGCTTGAGATTAATCATTCGTTAATCTAGTAAAAATTAAAGACTTTAGTAAGTAACGGCAGGCTTAATTGAAAAAAAAATTGTTTAGAATGGCTTTAAACTTCAATAAAATTCGGCCATGATATTTTAAACTTCGTATTCAAAACCTAACTTAGACCTTATTAATAAAAGAACTATAGGATGTCGATGTCTAAACCGGTGATGAAGGAAATTTTGCAGCGAGCAAAAAATATATTGGATGAATATTTGAATGACCAAAATTTGAGGAAAACGGCTGAGCGTTATTCTGTTTTGGAGGAGTTATATTATTTGCCACAGGATGAGCACATAGATGTAGAAACTCTTTTTTTAAGAATGCGCAACAAGGAATACACCATTTCTCGCGCTACTGTTTACAACTCCATCGATTTATTAGTGGAATGCGGTTTGGTTGTTAAACATAATTTTAAAGATAAAAATGCATTATATGAGCCTGCACTCACCTATGAACATCATGATCATTTGGTTTGCAATAACTGCTTAAAGATTAAAGAGTTCCTAGACCCTAGCATTGAAGAAATCAAAAAGCGTGTAGGGAAATCTGTAGGCTCTGAAATTAAACATCATTCTTTAGTTTTTTACGGGGATTGTACGATTGAAAATTGTGAAAATTTAAAAAGAAAAGAAGTTGTTTCTAGTTGATAGTCAATATTTAAGCTCCAAAAATAACTAGCTACAGTCAAGATAAGACATACTGATCTGCAACAAAACCCTCTTGTAATCGCTTAATATAGTATGATGCAATTACAAGAAACAATTCAACATTTAAACAGAATAGTAGATAACATAGCTCAAGTCAATGCGCAGACTGATGGCATGGATTATGAGGATTTTAGAAAAAATGAGCCGGTTAAAGAAACGGTTTATGAATATCTGCAAGAAATTGGGCAGGCTGCACGAGAACTGTCGGAAAATCAAAAGCTTCCTGGAGAAATTAATTTGGAACCTTTGGTTGCTTTTAGAAATGCACGCTACAATCAAGAAGCAGAGGTAGGACATCAGCAGGTTTTTAATATGCTCGCTGACTTAAGGCAAATTGCCGAAACCATAGAAACATCAGATTTATACCAAAACAACTTATCATAATGAATATTACATTAGAACCTGTAGATTTTAATATAAGCCAAGAATTGAATGATCACATGCGTGAAATGTTCAATAAATTGTCAAAATATAATGATCAAATAGTAGGAATCGATTTATATCTCAAATCAAATACCAATGATGAGGACGGAGAAAAAACAGTAGATGCGAAAATATTTCTACCTGGGAACGATATCTTTGTTTCAGGTGAAGGGTCTGATTTTGTTTCGGCAGGCCAAGATTGCTATGAAGTAGCGAAAAGACATGTGAGGAAAGCCAAAGAGAAAGTGAAGGATAGGCAGCAAAACAGACCTGATAAATACTAGCCTAGATCTCCCATAAAAAGAAAGAACTGTCAGCATTAGATTTCATTTATTTAATGTTGACTTTTTTATGTCGGATGAGATTGCTCAAGTTTTCTTACTTGTCTGTAATCCAGATCCCTATATTAATTCGTATTTATACAAACAAATTTGAATAAAAAGTAGTAGCTTCAACACGAATAGGGAAATATTATATGAGAATACTTTTGGCGGTTTTATTAACCATATCTATCCTTTCAGTGATAGGGTTTCTTTTTTGGGAACAGGAATGGAAATTTTCCAAACCTACGCCTGTCCCTTCTAATCATATTACTGTTCAAACAGGAGATTCGATTCCCGATGATGTGATCTCGATGTTAGGATTGACGTCCGCTGATCAGCTTTTTATTCATTTCTACAATTTTGATTGTCCGTGTTCACGATTTAATATCAAAGAATTTCAGAATCTTGTTATTCAATATGAGTCAAGAGTGAAATTTTTGGCAGTTTTGGAAACAGTTGGTGAGGAGGACAGTGAAGTCAAAGATTTCGTAGAAAAGTACGATATGGGAATTGATATTTATCTAGATCACGAAGGACTCATCGCTAAAAAATTAGGAGTATACAGTACACCTCAAGCAGTTTTGATAAAGAACCAACAAATTTATTTTAGCGGGAACTATAATAAAGCACGTTTTTGCACTACTCAAAACACTAAATTTGCAAGTCTAGCACTCTCGGCCATGGTAGAAGATCGGCAAGCACCTGTGTTTCCTGAACTCGCAACTGTTGCTTATGGGTGCGAGCTCCCCGCGAATGGTAATACGAATACTAGATTTGATAAATTTTTTAACTTTTTAAGTTTATGACAGCAATTGATAAGAAAAGGTTTAAACCCTATTATGATGAAATATATAAAAGAGCAGATAGGGTATTGGAAATAACCATTGCCGGATATTTCCTTTTCGGTTTGTTTTTAGCATTCTTTTATGACACATGGTTAGTGGGCTTGGGGGTTGGATCGTTATCTTTAATCCTATACTTTGGAGTAAAATTTTTACTAAAAGGAACTTACGTTCATCATTATATCGGCAGCTTATTGCTAGGTATTTTTATGGCGCAATTTATTTACCAGATGCATGGTTTATTTGAAATGCATTTTACTGCATTTGTTGCCATCATTGTTTTGATGGCCTATCAGAATTACAAAGTATTTTTGCCGGCTACTCTTTTTATTGCAATTCACCATGGTGCATTTGCTTATATTCAGTACTTGGGATTTGTGAACAATAATGAATCTTATCAATCAATTTATTTCACTCAGTTGGACTATATGGATTTCCAGACCTTTTTATTCCATGTGGGACTGGTTGTTGTCGCTGTTATTATTGCCGGAGTGTATTCTATTAATAGCCGTTCTCGTTCAAAATTTCTTTTTCAGAAATTGATTGAAAGTGAAGTACAAGCGGAAGTTACCAGAACTAATATTCTTTTCGCAAAAGAGATTGCTAACAATAATTATGAAAAAGAATTTGATTTGAACGAAGACGACCCGTTAAGTGGTGCTCTGATTGAAATGAAAGAGAGCTTAAAGAAAAGTGCTACTCGGGAAGAGCAAGAACGTTTTACCAATAAAGGATTAGCAGAACTCTCTAATATCATTAGAGATAATGGGAGCAACTTGCAAGATTTAACTTATGAGGTGATTGAGTTTCTAGTAAAATATATGAAGCTCAATCAAGGAGGTTTTTTTATTGTCAAAGAAGAGGGTGATGACATTTTTCTTGAGTTAGAAGGTTGTTATGCTTACGATAGACGTAAGAAAATCAAAAAGAGAATTCAACCTGGAGAAGGTCTAATAGGACAGTCATATCAGGAAAAAGATAGCATTTACTTAACGGAGGTCCCTGAAGATTATATCAACATTAAATCTGGTTTGGGAGACGCTAATCCAAGATCAATTGTGATTACACCAGTAAAAAGAGACGAAACGATTGAGGGAGTGATTGAATTAGCAAGCTTTAGGATCCTAAAAGGGTACGAGCAAGAATTTATAGAGAAAGCAGGAGAAAGCATTGCTGTTGCGCTAAATACGGCTAAAGTTAATCAGAAAACCACGGAACTTTATGAGCAGTCTCAGCAGCAAACGGAAGAAATGAGAGCTCAAGAGGAGGAAATGCGTCAGAATATGGAAGAGTTATCTGCTACTCAAGAAGAAATGCAACGAACACAAAAAGACTATGAGCAAATGCTGGCAGATTCACAAAAGGAAAATGAGGCATTGAAAAAACAATTGAAGAGTCAATCTTAAGAGGAGATTTACTCTATTGGAAGTGCTACAAAAAAAGTACTTCCTTGTCCTTTTTCTGATTCAACCCAAACTTCTCCATCCAATAAATCAATATATTTTTTAACAATTGATAATCCCAATCCGGTTGAATTTTCTCCTCCTGTTGGTTTTGCACTTAACTTTTGGAATTTCTTAAAAATTAGTGCTTTGTCTTCTTCGGTAAGGCCTGGACCATCATCTTTGATCGAAAAGATAATTTTATCTTTTTCAATTTTAGCGTTAACACTAATTTTGCTGCCAGGATCCGAAAATTTAATAGCATTTACAATGATGTTCTCTAAGATTTGAGTGAGAAACAGATGATCCGACTTAAATCGTAAATTTCTATCTGTTTTATAGTGAACAGTAGTATTTTTCTTACTAGCTATCACCTGCAACTCTTTTTCTACAGTTTGCAATAGTTCTTTTACTTCAATTTCCTCTGTTATTACTTTCATTCGATTGCCTTCCAAAGCATCAAAATCTAAGATTTTCGAAATCATTTGATTTAATCTTTGTGCAGAATCCTGTACTTGATGAATTATTTTTTCTTCATCTTTACTAAAGTGGCTATGACTTAGTTTTAATATGTCTAATAAACCCGTAATTTGATTGATGGGTGACCTTAAATCATGAGCTAAAATTTTGACCAGATTATTTTTTTCTTCATTGAGACCCGTAAGCTGTAAATTCCGATTATGTAATTTCTCATTTTTACTTTGAATGCTCTTTTGTTGTTGCTCGATTTGTTTGTTTTTCTTACTTAATAATTTAGAGATTTTTTGCTCGCGGTAAAATAAGGCAATTATGATTCCCAATAAGATTATTGAAACAAGTGTAATTATTATAAATGTGCTTCTACTATTTTTTTCCTTTTCCAAAAGCAAATTGGTCTTTCTCAACTGCTGTAGTTGGATTTCTTTTTCCTTGGTTAGAATTGATGCACCCAGATTATTCTCACTATACAGCCCGTCTATAAAATTGTAGAGCTCAGGCCCCATGTATTTTGAAGTGATTGTTGCCAATTTCATAGTTGTCTTTGGCTCTGAGAGAAATTCGTTGAAAATAGTCGTCCAGTCACTTTTGGAAGGGGTTATAAACCCGTACCCATTACCTTTTATTGTAAAGAAATTTTGACGTGTTAGAGTACCTCCTGTCTTAATCAGCATCAAGTAAATGGGTAGATCAATGAATCCAAATCGGTCATCTGTTTTGCTGATCTCATCAAGTATATTTTTATCTGATCCTATGTATAGGATATCAAAATCAGTATTTAGCTGTTTTCTTAAGTTTAATAGAAATTGTTCATAAGTTGTTCCTCTTATGGTCACAGCTGTCATATCCTGCATCATTTTATTGATTTCTCCCAGTGTTCTGACTATGGGTGTCCCTTTACTTGAGACCAAGACTGCTACATCTGTTAAATATGGATTCGTAAAATTCACTTTTTTTCTCCTCTCATCAGTGATAGAAAAGGCAGAAACACCCATGGAATTAGGTTTTGTAGTGCGTGCAATTTCATTAAATATATAATGAAAGCTCTTTGACTCAACCCAGTTTAATGTTAAGTCTACTTGGTAATTATCTTTAACATATGCTTGAAAAGATTCTAAAATTTCAACTTCCAAACCTTCCGGTTTACCTGTTCTGCTTTTGTAAATAAAAGGTTTAGATATATACCAGTGTAAATCCAAAGTAGCTGTTCTTTGCTTTTGAGCCTCAGACCAGCTAAGAGATTGGGCACTAAGTTGGCTGTGAAGTAGTAGAGTAACACCAAGAAATAGTAATACAGCACTTTGAATCTTCATGTTTGTACTAAAATTTAGACAAAATATGAAAATTACTCAACTAAGTAAAATTTATTCTTTAAGATTGCTAATTTTCTGGATGTAAAGCAATTATAATACTTTTAGAAAAAAGGATGCGAATTATTTTGATTTTCTAGGATTCAATGCGTTCTCTCTTAGCTCTAATTTTTCTTCTGTACTTTTAGAAAAGTCATTCTCGTAGAGAGCAGACTCCCATTCTCCATACATAGGATTCGGAAGCATAATAAAGTTATGTAATAATTCTTTCTGATATTTTTTGACTAGTTGCCTACCCAATGTGGAGTCTCTTTCAGCAAATTTCTGGTCGTAATCTGTCAAGTTATCTCCCACGAATAAAAGTATTTCATGATGCGCCTCAATCATTGCTCTTCTTTCCGTTTTATCACTTTTAGTGGTGCGTAAATACAGATGATCCTTCTCCGCTTGGGGCAGCTTTAGTGTTTTTAAATTTTTCAGAGTAGATTCAAAAACTCCAATTTTTCTGTTAGAGATGTAGAATATTTTCACTCCTAGGCTATCTGCAAAATGTAAAAAGTCAGTAGCGCCTGGTAAAGCCACTGCTTTTCCTTCTTTACTCCATTTCTCCCAGCTTTTGGAACCATAACTTTCTCCTTGTAAAAATAAACGAGCCTCATAAGGACTATTATCTAAAACCGTTTCATCCAAATCCAATACCACTGCTGGTTTTAATCCTGATGAGGAAAGTGTATCCATTTTTATTTTTAGGAGCATTTTGCCTTTATCATAGGCTTGCAAATAAGCAGCTTCCATTTCAGCAGACTGCTGAAACCACAAGGTGGCGTTTCCCAATTGTAGTGACAATTTTTCTGCAGCATCCAGCTTCTTTTCTTTGGGTAATTGCTGACAAGCACTGAATACTGATACAATAAAAATGAAAACTATTTGGCGCATATTCTTGAAAATTAAAACGTACACAAAAGTATAAGGTAAATATGATAAATAGAAACATATCCCATCTCTGAGATTTTATTTTTTTATGAACTGAAAAGAAGAAGTCATTGATGATTGCATGATTTTCTTAATCCTTATTCCATTTTTCATTTCATAAAAGCTTAACTTTGACTCATCAAAAAATCGTAATTATGTTAATACGTCCGAGAAGAAATCGTAAGTCAGCCGCTATTCGCGAAATGGTCGAAGAAACTACTCTAACTACAAAAGACTTCATTTTTCCATTGTTCCTTCTTGAGGGAAAAAACAAGAAAGTAGCTGTCGACAGTATGCCTGGGATTTATCGATTCACAGTTGATTTGATGCTCAAAGAGATAGAGGAGTGTTTGCAATTGGGTGTGAAAGCTTTTGATGTATTTCCAGTTGTCGAGGAGAAACATAAAGATAAAATGGCAAGCAAAAGTGCGGATGAAAATTTCTTTTACATCAAAGCCTTAAAGGAAATCAAATCTAAATTTCCTGAAGCGTGCATTATGACAGATGTGGCAATGGACCCTTATAGTACGGATGGACATGACGGAATAGTGGATGAGAACGGCAATATTCTAAATGATGAAACATTGGATGTTTTGGCGGACATGGCATTAGTTCAGGCAGAAACAGGTATTGATATCATTGGTCCTTCTGATATGATGGATGGAAGAGTAGAGTTCATAAGAGAGGTTTTGGATGAAAATGGCTTTGAAAATACTTCTATCATGAGCTATTGTGCAAAATATGCTTCGGCTTTTTATGGCCCATTTCGTGATGCTTTGGATTCTGCTCCGAAATCTGGTGATAAAAAGACCTATCAAATGAATCCTGCCAATAAATATGAGGCTTTGATTGAAGCCGAATTGGATGCACAGGAAGGAGCTGATTTTTTGATGGTGAAACCTGCGCTGGCGTATTTAGATGTGATTCATCTGCTGAAAGAGAATAATGAATTACCAATAGCAGCCTATAATGTAAGTGGTGAATATAGTCTCGTAAAAGCAGCTGCTGAAAAAGGCTGGTTAGATGGAGAAGCTGCTATGATGGAAAGTTTATTGAGTATCAAAAGAGCTGGTGCAGATGTAATTCTAAGTTATTTTGCTAAAGAAGCAGCTCAAGTCTTGAGAAAATAATACTGAGCTCATTACCGAAGGGTTGAGCTCATTCAGACTGCTATAAAGTGTGACCATGGGTGTAAAGCTTTTCCATTCAAATAATCTTTATTGTATTTTATGCTTTTTAAAATTACTTTCAATCAAAATTTTAATGTTAATACTATGAAGATAAAGATTTTACTTTCCTTAGTCGCTATCCTTAGCTTGCTAAGCTGCCAGGATCAGCAAGAAACCGCAGACTTGATCATAAAAGGAGGCACTATTTACACAGTTAATGAAAAGCAGCCAACAGTGGAGGCTGTTGCCGTAAAAGACAATAAAATCATATTTGCTGGAGATGCAGCGGAGGTTGAGAAATATCTTTCTGAGCGAACAAAACAAATTGATTTGGCGGGAAAAACCATGACTCCTGGATTTATTGAAGGACATGGTCATTTCATGGGTTTAGGCTATAATGAGCTGAATGTAGATTTATTACAAACTAAAAGCTATGCTGAAATCATTCAAAAAGTAAAAGAGGCTGTAGATGCCGCTGAACCTGGCCAATGGATTACAGGTAGAGGATGGCATCAAAGCAAGTGGAAAGAATTACCTGAAAATACCATCAACGGTTTTCCTTTACATGATGCTATCAGTGAAGTTTCACCTAATAATCCAGTTTACCTAAGACATGCCAGTGGTCATGCAGGAATGGCCAATCAAAAGGCAATGCAAATTGCAGGAGTGCTTCCTTTGTCTAAAGAAAGTTTGGCTAATTTGGATGTTGAAGGAGGAGAGATATTTAGGGATGAAAATGGAAATCCCACGGGAGTCTTTAATGAAAGGGCAATGACTTTAATTACTAAGCACATACCTGAAAGTACTCCAGAAAAAGATCGAAAAGCTTTTGAATTAGCAGTGAAAGCTAGTCACCGAAATGGAATTACTAGTTTTCATGATGCAGGTATCGGTAGAGAAAATATTCAGCTGTATCGAGATATGAAGGCAGAAGGTAAGTTAGATGTGAGAATGTATGCAATGCTTACAGGTTGGGACAAAGAGCTCTTGAATGAATGGTATGAAAAAGGACCAGAGGTTGATAGTGCGCATCTTTTAACAATTAGGTCTATTAAATTGAATTGTGACGGTGCTTTAGGTTCCCGAGGTGCTTGGCTTTTGAAGGAATATACTGATCAACCAGGTCACTTTGGACATGAAACTTTACCTATGAGCTTTGTTTATACTACCTCTACAAAAGGTCTAGAGACTGGATTTCAAGTATGTTCGCATGCAATAGGAGATAGAGCCAACCAAGAAATTCTGGATCGATATGAAAAGGCCATGAAGGAAAATTCTGAAAAAACGAAGGACCATCGATTCCGCATTGAGCATGCACAACATTTGCATCCTGATGATATTCCAAGATTTGCTGAATTAGGAGTAATTCCTGCTATGCAAGCTGTTCATATGTCATCGGATAGGCCTTGGGCGATTGATAGATTAGGTGAAAAGCGAATAAAAGAAGGCGCTTATATGTGGCAAGCCCTGCTACAATCAGGAGTTCCAATTGTGAATGGAACAGATGTGCCAGTTGAACCAATTGATCCTTTAGCTTCATTCTATGCTAGTGTTAGTCGTAAAACTCTAGAGGGAACTCCTGAAGGAGGATATGAGCCGGAACAAAAAATGACCCGTGAGCAAGCCTTACGATCTTATACTCTTGATGCTGCTTATGGCGCTTTTGAAGAAGATATTAAAGGATCTATTGAAGTGGGTAAATTAGCCGATTTCACCATTTTTGACAAAGATATTATGAGTGTACCTGAGAATGAGATCCTTGAAGCTGCAGTTTCTATGACGGTTTTTGATGGTAGAGTAGTTTTTGAGCTTTGATCAGCAAGACAGTTCTTATGTAGTTAATTTCAGTTAAACTGTCCCTAAAATTGGTTTAGGGACAGTTTTTTTATTACCTGAAGCTATTATTGTAATAAGTCATTTTTACTGCTTTCGATTTTCCTGAAATCAAATCGTTTAATTTTTGACTTTATTTTTTCACTGATCTCCTCTAAACATAGATTCCCAATACTGCCTTCATGAGAATGATTTAATGTGGTTTTGGCTTTAAAATCTCCTTTTTCAATATCCAGCCCCACTTTTTTGTAGGCTTCTCTAAAGGAAAGTCCTTTTTTCACGAGTCGGTTTACTTCTTCAACACTGAAGAGATATTGATATTTCTCGTGCACCAAAATATTTTGCTGCACTTTAATTTCTTTCAGCATAAAATGAGTGATATTTAGGCAGTCCAATGTGGTTTCGATGCCAGGAAAAATGTATTCTTTTAATAACTGTTTATCACGATGGTAGCCAGTGGTCAGATTAGTATCATTCAAGCTAATGGCATTCGGGATGGCATGCAATTGATTAGTTTTGGCACGCACTAATTCCCATACATCAGGATTTTTTTTATGCGGCATAATACTACTTCCTGTTGTCAACTCATCAGGAAAACTGATAAATTGAAAATGTTGATTCATAAACAGGCAAATATCAGATGCCATTCTATTCAAAGTACTTCCTATTGCACTTAATGCAAAAGCTAAAGTCTTTTCAGTTTTCCCTCTGCTGTTTTGTGCATTGATTACGTTATGGTGCAGGTCTTCGAACCCCAATAATTCAGTCGTGAAAGTTCTGTCAAGCGGAAAAGAAGAGCCATATCCTGCAGCAGAACCCAAAGGATTTTTATTGATGATTTGATAGGCAGCATAAAGCATATCCATATCTTCAGCTAAAGACTCTGCGAAACTGCTGAACCACAGGCCAAAAGAAGATGGCATGGCTAGTTGGGTATGCGTATAGCCGGGCATTAAATCCCCTTTATATTTTTCAGCTAATTGAATAAGCAATTCAGATAATTGCTTTGCAGACGCTACTATTTCCTTGACTTTATCGCGGTAAAATAGTTTTAAATCCACCAATACTTGATCGTTTCTTGATCGACCACTATGGATTTTTTTACCGATATCCCCTAATCTTTCAATAAGTAAAAACTCAATCTGACTATGCACATCTTCCACTCCTTCCTTAATCTGAAAATTTCCAGCCTGAATTTCTTGAAAAATAATTTTTAATTCCTTTGATATTGCTTTGAGTTCTTCTTTAGAAATAAGAGAAATTTTCGTCAACATTCTGATATGGGCTATTGAGCCTAAAACATCATAGGGAGCTAACAAAAGATCAAACTCCGTATCTCTTCCTATGGTGAATTGCTCTATTTCTTTTAAAGAGTCTATATTTTTTTGCCAAATTTTCATATTACAGTATTTTGATGATTCATGTATTGCTCCAACAATTGGATGTAAATTTCAACCCCTTCTTCAAGTTCTTGTATTTCAATAAATTCATCTGCTGTATGAGAACGTTCTGATTTTCCTGGGCCAATTTTTACAGAATGAAATGGAATAAGTGCCTGATCAGACAAAGTAGGGCTTCCGAATTTTTTCAATCCTAATACCTTTCCTACTTCTATTATTTTATGCGTTTCGGGAATAAATGAGCTTTGTAATCTGAATGATCTTGCTTTTAATTCAGTGCCCAAATGGCTTTGTAATTCTCCAAAGGCTTCCTGCAAAGTGTAAGCATCTGTAACTCTAACATCCAATGTGAATTCACAAAGATCAGGCACTACATTATGTTGTTGCCCAGACTTAATCATAGTGGCGCTTACTTTATTTTGCCCTAGATATTGAGATGATTTTTTGAATTTAAAGTCCCGTATTTTTAGAATATCTTCCATAGCTTTATAGATAGCATTTTCTCCTTCATCTCTGGCGGCATGCCCGGCTTTCCCTTTTGCCACTGCATCTATCACTAGTAAACCTTTCTCTCCTACTGCCAGTTTCATTTCTGTTGGTTCACCTACTATGGCCAATTCACATTTTGGTATATGTTCAAGCACACTGCTGATTCCATTTTGTCCACTTATTTCTTCTTCTGCAGAAGCAATTAAAATGAGGTTGTAGGGAATATCTTTTGAATAAAATTTAAGAAAAGTGGCGATCAAGCTGACCAATGAAGCTCCTGCATCATTACTTCCTAAGCCAAAAAGCTTTCCGTCTTCCTCTACAGGTTCAAATGGATTTTTAGTATAGCCTGCATTAGCTTTTACCGTATCATGATGAGAATTGAGTAAAATGGAGGGTTTTTGCTTATCAAAATGAAGATTGGGAGCGATAACATTATTTCCTATTCGATTAAATTCAACTGATTCATTTTTTAGGAAATTAGAAATTGCATCAGCGGTTTTATCCTCTTCTTCGCTGAATGAAGGGATTGTAATCAATTCTTTTAATAATTGAATTGCTTTGGTTTTCAAGTCTATGTGTTGAATATTTTCCATTAGGCGCAAATAAGGGTTCCTGTTTTTTCATTGGCAATTGCTAAATCAATATCATCTGCTGACCCGATTCTGATTTTAGAAACGCCTGATTCTAAAGCCCGAAATGCATTTTCTAATTTGGGTTTCATACCCTCATGAATCAGAGATTTAGAAAGTAGCTCGGCATAAGTGCTAGGGTTAAGTTGTGGGATAATTGATTCTTCATCTTTTATATCTAGCAAAACACCTTTTTTATCAAAACATAGCCATAAATTCACTTCAAATTGTGATTGTAAGGCACAGGCAATTGTCATGGCAATTGTATCACCATTTGTATTCAATAATTGTCCTTTCCCATCATGTGTTATCGGGCATATAACAGGAGTTAAATTTTGAGATAATAGGTTTTGCAATAGGTCATTATTTACTTTTTGAATATCTCCAGCAAATCCATAATCAATCGTTTTCACTACTCTTTTTTCTGCCGTAAGTAAATTTGCATCTGCACCGCTCAAGCCAATTGCATTTACATTTTGCGATTGCAGTTTTGCTACTATCTTTTTGTTGATCAATCCGCCATAAACCATTGTGACTAATTCTAAAGTTTCAGCATTCGTAATTCTTCTGCCTTCATGAAATTTAGTCACTACCCCCATTTTTTCACCTATTTGATTGGCCAATATACCCCCTCCATGAATTAAAATCTTCTGTCCTGGCACTCTGGAAAATGAATTTAGGAATCGATCCAATTTCTCTTCATGATCTATGGTCTTTCCCCCAATTTTAATAATATTAATGACTTCTCTTTTCATGACCCCATATTTGAAATGATTTCAAAAAGTACAGCCTGAGCCGCATAGATTCTATTTTGGGCTTGCAAAGGCACTAGACTTTTATTGCCGTCCAAAAGTTCATCAGCCAATTCTAAATTTCTTCTCACTGGCAGGCAATGCATAATTTTAGCGTTTTCTTTTAACTGATGATCTTTTAATAACCATTTGCCTTTCACTTTTGGCAATTTTCCATAATCATGGTAGCTGCTCCAATTTTTCACATAGACAAAATCTGCATCAGCAACAGCTTTTTCTTGGTCATATTCAATCGCTGCCCCTTTGGTAAATTGCGCATCTAATTCATAGCCATCAGGTTGTGTTATGGTCAAATTGTGTCCTAAACCTAGCGCCCATTCCGCAAAAGAATTGGGAACGGCATGAGGCAAAGCTTTTACGTGCGGTGCCCAACTTAAAACGATTTTTGGTTTTGAAACCTTCTGCCAAGTTTCTTCGATACTCATCATATCCGCTAAAGACTGGAGCGGATGGCGACTTGAGCTTTCCAAACTGACCACTGGTTTTTGGCTGTATTTGATAAATTGATGGATGACCTTATCCGCCATATCCTGTTCTTTATCAATTAATGTAGGGAATGCTCGAATTGCTAAAATATCAAAATATCCACCTAAAACTGATGCCGCTTCTTTGATGTGCTCTGCTTTATTTTCATTCATGATGACCCCTTCTTCAAATTCCAGAGCCCATCCTTCCTTGTCAATATTAAATACAATAGCCTCCATCCCTAGATTGTTGGCTGCAATTTGGGTACTCACTCTAGTTCTTAAGCTTGGATTTAAAAAAATCAATCCAATTCTTAGTCCTTTTCCAATTTCTTTTTTCAAAAATGGGTTTTCCTTAAATTGAAGTGCTGATATTATTAATTTTTCAGCTGAATATTTAGTATCGAATTTTATATAATTTTTCATCTTTCTTAATTTTAGTAGACAGTGGCTTTTAGTTGTAAGCCTGAATTTTCTTCCCAACCTAAGTGCAAATTCATGTTTTGGACTGCTTGTCCGGCAGCTCCCTTCAGTAGATTGTCAATGATGGAGGTGATAATTAACTGACCTGATTTTACTTCAAGATGCAATAGGCATTTATTAGTATTGACCACTTGCTTTAAATGAATAGGCTCGTCAGAAATATGGACGAAAGCAGAGGATTCATAAAAATCAGTAAAAGCCTTTTTAGCAATATTAAGCATGCCTTCAAAAGGAAAATAGGCAGTTGTTAAAATCCCTCTGGAGAAATTCCCTCTGTAGGGTACAAATAAGACATCTTTCGTAAAGTCTGAATTTATTTGAGTAAAAGTCTGCTTGATCTCATGCAAATGCTGATGTTCGAATAACTTATAAGCAGATATATTCTGATTTCGCCAGCTGAAATGGGTGGTGTCGGATGGAATTATACCTGCTCCCGTACTTCCCGTAATTCCACTTACATGAATATTTTCCTTCACCCAAGAATTGGCAATTGCCGGAGCCAAGGCCAATTCAATGGCTGTGGCAAAGCAACCCGGATTGGCGATTCGCTTGGATGATTTTACTTTTTTCGGGAAAAATTCGCTCAGTCCATAAACAAAACCTTCTTTTTCGTTTCGAAAATCAGTGCTTAAATCAATCAATAAAACTTCATCGGCTATTTTATTTTCTTGAAGAAATTGCTGAGATCTTCCATGAGGCAAAGCCAGAAATATTACTCGAACGCCTACTTTAAGCGATTGGGTGAACATTAAATCTGTCTCACCTATTAAATCTGTATGGACTTCGCTTACCTTTCTCCCGTTTTGGCTATTGCTCAAAACAAAATCAATCTCTGCTTTAGGATGATGCAATAATAATCTTATCAGTTCACCCCCTGCATAGCCCGCAGCTCCTACTATTCCAACTTTTAGCTTATCCATTTTCTTTGTTGATCTGGTGATAAATAGCCGTTTGATTGCCTGTGATTTTGGTAAAGCCTTTCACATCATCTGCAGTCCAACCCAAATTCATTTCTCCGTAGCTACCGAATTCACTGGACATCAAATCATGGACTGATTCAATTCCTTTTAAGATGAAATGCTCAGGCTTCAATTTCACAAAAACTTTACCGCTTACTTTTTCCTGACTGTCCAAAAGCATAGCTTCAATATTTCGCATCACAGGATCCAAATAATGTCCCTCGTGCAAATGATTCCCGTAAAACTCGGACAATTGATTTTTCCAAAATATTTGCCATTTGGTAAGGGTATGTTTTTCCAAAAGATGATGGGCTTTGATAATGATTAATGCAGCAGCTGCTTCAAAACCCACTCTACCTTTTATGCCGATGATGGTGTCACCTACATGTATATCTCGACCGATCCCAAAAGGACTGGCAATCTTTTCTAATGCTTGAATGGCTTCAGTTGGGTGCGTAAAATCTTTATCATTTAAGCCGATAAACGCTCCATTTTTAAAAGTGAGTGATATCTCCTCCGCTTCAGTTTTACTTATTGGAGTTGGGAACGCATCATCGGGTAAATATTGATCAGAAGTCAAGGTTTCAGCTCCACCTACTGATGTCCCCCAGATCCCTTTATTGACAGAGTATTTAGACTTTTCAAAATCCATTTCGACACCTTGCGTCTTTAAAAAATCAATTTCTTGTTCTCGGCTTAATTTCAGATCTCTAATCGGAGTAATGATTTCAATTTCAGGCAAAAGGATTTGAAAAATCATATCAAATCGAACTTGATCGTTGCCTGCTCCTGTGCTTCCATGCGCGATGGCATCTGCTCCAATTGCTTTTGCATATTCAGCTAAAGCTTGTGCTTGTACGATTCTTTCCGTACTGACTGATAAGGGATAAGTCTGATTTTTCAGGATGTTTCCGAAGACCAAAAATTTGATCACTTTCTCGTAAAATTCCTCCAAACGATCAATAACCGTAAAGGACGCGATGCCTAATTTTTGGGATTTAGTATCCGCTGCTTTTAATTCTTCAGTAGAGAAACCTCCCGTATTGACTAAAACGGCATGGACTTCATAACCTAGTTCTTTTGATAGATAAAGGCCACAGAAGGTGGTATCCAAACCACCGCTATAGGCTAAAACAACTTTTTTCATAATTTATATTTTTGATTTCTTAAGACTTTTTAAAATAAATTCACCCATTGAGATGAATGCTTTTTGAGCTTCAGCATGACATGCTTTTTAATCCTAGTCCAGCGCTCAAAAAGTTTGATGTTCTTAGAGAAGTTTTTTCTAAGTGCCTTGGCTTTACTTTCAGATTTGGGTGTATATAGCAGAGCGGTGCAAATGCAATTCTGCTTATTTTTGGATTGCAGAATATCATAATTTACGCAGCTTTGACAGCCCTTCCAGAACTCCTCATCTTTAGTTAAATCTGAATAGCTTACAGGGATATAGCCTAAGGCAGAATTGATTTTCATGACAGCACTTCCTGTTGTTAAGCCAAAAATCTTTGCATTGGGATATTTCTTCCTGCTTAATTTAAATATCTCGGATTTGATAGCGCTGGCTAAACCTGAATTTCTGAATTCGGGCGCTACAATTAATCCTGAATTTGCTACATATTTCTCATGATCCCAAGATTCGATGTAACAGAAGCCGGCCCAAGCCTTATTCTGGTTCAAAGCAATAACAGCTTTGCCTTCCAACATCTTTTTCTCGATATACGCTACCGATCTTCGGGCAATGCCGGTACCTCTTTTGGCTGCAGAGTCTGCCATTTCATCTATGATAGTTGAAGCATAAATTTGATCTGCTTCTTGAGCAATTCTGATGATAAATTTTGATTTTTCCATTGAATGAAAAATTGAAAATAGGCGTGCATAGCAGTATGAAAAACAGCTAGAGCACTAACAATGAAATAATAGAATATAATTGGGGTATTGGATTCCCGCGTAGGGCATCCTAGAATAGAAAAGGGCTATGCCCTAAAGAAAAACCTGCGAGTCTGGCGACTACGCAATACAGCCGTAGCATCAACAGCAATAATTGCTACTGAATTAAAATTTTGCGCTATGGTATTATTCTTTTTCAAATTCAGTAACAAAGGTTTGCAATATTATTTGATAAAACAATGGGAAATCTTATAAATTTTTAAAAACACTGTTTGTTACGAAGAGTTTTTTAAATACAATCACATCTTTTTGATTAAGCAAAAAGAAAGGAATAGAAATGAAAGTAGCGAAGCTGACCTAGGGATAAAGTTTATTGATAAATTCAATTACATCCTATCTTTTTTATCTGCCAACACTTAGCTATTTTTGCCACAATGGAAGCAATTAGAGAAACCAATTTTCAGCTGCCTAATCAGCAAAATTTTTATAGAGGGAAAGTAAGGGATGTTTATACTACACCCAATCAATTAATAATGGTGGCCACTGATCGGCTTTCTGCTTTTGATGTCGTGATGCCAAGGGCTATTCCTTTTAAAGGACAAGTCTTAAATCAAATAGCAGCCAAAGCTTTAAAAGCTACGGAGGATGTAGTACCAAATTGGTTGTTATCTAATCCTGACGCCAATGTGAGTGTAGGGTTTAATTGCGAGACTTACCCTGTTGAAATGGTCATTAGAGGCTATTTAGCAGGTCATGCCTGGCGAGAATATCGAGATGGGAGGCGCAGTATTTGTGGTGTTTCTTTACCAGAAGGGTTAAAGGAAAATGATAAATTGCCTCAACCGATCATTACGCCTACTACCAAAGCGCATGAAGGACATGATGAGGATATTTCGAAAGAGGAAATTTTGAAACAAGGCTTAGTTTCAAAAGCAGAATATGAGAAACTGGAGGACTATACTCAACAATTGTTTCAAAGAGGTACTGACCTAGCTGCTAGAAATGGCTTGATTTTGGTAGATACTAAATATGAATTTGGTAAAATGGGGGATAAAATTTACTTAATAGATGAAATCCATACCCCTGATTCTTCACGCTTCTTTTATGCTGATGTATATGAAGAAAATCAATCGAAAGGATTGAAGCAAAAGCAATTGTCAAAAGAATTTGTAAGGGAGTGGTTGATAGAAAACGGTTTTCAAGGAAAAGACGGTCAGCAAATTCCTGAAATGACAGATGAGAAGGTTGCGGAGATTTCTAATCGTTATGTAGAATTATACGAAAAAGTAACTGGTGAGAAATTCCAACCCCGAGATTACAATGACGTATTAAAAACCATTGAACAAAATATCCTAAAAAGTATTAAATAAGAAGTTAGATTTGCTTACTGAAAAGCAATACAGATTTTTAAACAAAACATTATGAAATATTCAATTGATAAAGAAGAAAAATACTCATTGATTAAAATAAAGGAAGAGAAATTTGATTCTTCCGTAGCATCTGGCTTTAAATCAGATTTAGTGACCATGCAAGCAGAAGGTGTTCAAAACATGGTCATTGATATGTCAGATGTGAAATATGTCGATTCTTCTGGTTTAAGTGCTTTATTGGTCGGAAATAGAGTATTTGGTGAGAATGGTGGGGCTTTTATCATCGCGGCTCCTACAGAGCATACGGAGAAATTGATTAAAATATCTCAATTGGATAAAGTATTCGATATTTTACCAACAGTTCACGAAGCAGTAGAATCTGTATTCATGCATGAATTAGAAAAAGGCTTGGGTGAAGAAGGCGATAGCGAGTAAGATCCATTGTCATTTGAAGTTCACATATTAGGCTCCAATTCGGCAGCTCCAGCTCATGGCAGGCATCATACTTCTCAGGTCTTGAAGATTCAAGATTTGCAGATCATGATCGACTGCGGGGAAGCTGCACAAATGCAAATGAAAAAATATGGCTTAAGGAAGAATCGCTTGAGCCATATTTTTATAAGCCATTTACATGGCGATCACTTCTTAGGTTTGATGGGCTTGCTATCAACCATGCATCTAAACGGTAGAAAAACAGATCTTTATCTCTATGGGCCGGTAGGCTTGTCTGAAATCATAAGTTTACAATTGAAGTACGCAAATACTCGCTTAAGTTATCCCATCCATTTTCAAGAATTAAAAGGCGACCAATCCGAACTGATTTTAGATCATCCAAAAATTACAGTACAAACTATTCCCCTTCAACACAGAATTCCATGCACAGGATTCCTGATCAAAGAAAAGCCCAAGCCCAAGCGCCTGCGAAAAGAAAAAGTTTTGGAACTAAGCGTTAGAGATATTAATATTTTGAAAAAGGGTGAAGATGTGTTGGATGAGTCAGGTCAACTGAAACTCAGAAATTCAGATTATACTTTGCCCGCTAAGCGCTCCAGAAGTTATGCGTATTGTTCTGATACTAAATATAATGAAGAAATCATTCCTTTGGTAAGAGAAGTTGACTTACTCTATCATGAAGGAACTTTTTTACATGAAAACTTAGAGAGGGCAGAAGCTACCTTCCATACAACAGTTAAACAGGCTGGTATTATTGCAAAAAAATCGAATGTAGGACAGTTATTGATTGGCCATTTTTCAAATCGATATAAAGAGTTGTATCCATTATTAGAGGAGGCGCAAAAAGAATTTGCGAATACTCAGCTGGCTGAGGAAGGAAAAGTTTTTACAATTAACGAATAGGATGGAGGCAACAAAGTCAAGTGGATCTCTGAATAGAAAGAAAAGGAATCTTTTTATTGTTCTAAGTGGGATTTTCCTCACCAATGCACTATTGGCTGAGATTCTGGGAGTCAAGATTTTTTCAGCTGAATCTACTTTAGGTTTTCCACCTGCACAAATCAGACTGTTTGGTGATTTTGTATTAGATTTTAATCTTACTGCTGGCGTCATCATCTGGCCTATTGTTTTTGTCACGACTGATATTATTAATGAATATTTCGGTAAAAAAGGAGTGCGTAGAATCAGTTTCTTAACTGCCTTGTTTATTTTATATTCCTTTTTTGTGATTTATGCTGTGACTAAACTGGCACCAGCAGATTTTTGGTTGAATGTTAATTCACCTGATCCGAATGGAAAGGATTTTAACATTAATTATGCGTACGGAGTTATTTTTCAACAAGGTTTAGGAATTATCATCGGTTCTTTGACCGCTTTTTTGATTGGTCAGTTTTTAGATGTCTTGGTTTTTCAACACTTAAGAAAATTTACAGGAAGTGGCAAGATATGGCTCAGAGCTACGGGTTCAACCTTGGTTAGCCAGTTAGTAGACAGCTTTGTGGTCCTTTGGATTGCTTTCTTTGTTTTTGGGAATTGGAGCATGGAACAAGTGCTCTCTGTTGGAGTCATTAATTATATATATAAAGGTGCACTGGCTATTTTACTGACGCCACTTCTTTACGTTGCTCATTTCTTGATAGATCGATATTTAGGGAAGGAAAATTCCGAGAGGATTACAGAGGAAGCTGCTGGGGAGGGCTTTTTCTAGTTCGGCAGAGGCGGTAGTAATTTTAACTAGCCGGAGGCTAGTGGAAGTGAATGTCTACAATCGCTAGTCTCTGCCTAGTAATGATTACTGTTCCCTTTGATATGGATTCCACATCTTAGATCAATTTCATTATATTTAAAGAAAAATCATGAAGTCACATCGCTCACTTTTCCTTACACTACTTAGTGTCATTTTAGTGTCATCTTGTACTCTTAATAAGCAAATATCTGTTGATTTAATTCTGATGAATGCTTCCATTGTAGATATTCAAAATAACAAGACACTCGAAAAACAATATGTAGCAATTAAGGCAGATACAATTTTTGCCACGGGTCCTATGGATGAAATACCTGTTTATAGCGCTCAAAGATCTGTCGATCTAAAAGAAAAATACGTTATGCCTGGCCTGTGGGATAATCATGTACATTTCAGAGGCGGAACGGACTTAATTGCTGGAAATCAGGATTTATTGGGCTTGTTTTCAAAATTTGGGGTGACCACTGTTCGAGATGCGGGTGGTGATATAACGCCTGCGGTGATGGGTTGGCAGGAAAAAATTATGCAGAACGAATTAGTAGGTCCAAGAATTTTTACTTCTGGCCCAAAGCTAGATGGGCCAAAGCCTGCTTGGGAAGGATCAATTAAAATTGAAAATGATCAAGATATTCAAAATGCCTTGGATTCTTTAGAATCAATTGGAGTAGATTACGTAAAAATTTATGATGGAAGTTTATCAAAAGAAAATTTCTATGCCATTATAGAAGCAACAGACAAAAGAGGTATGAAAGTTACCGGTCATATGCCCATGTCGGCCGATTTGAATAAAGCAGTTGATTTGGGATTGGATGGAAGTGAACATATGTATTATGTGATGAAGGCTTGTTCACCTAAGGCAGATAGTTTAACGGAATTGGGTTTAGGCTATGGCATGATGGAAACTATCACGGATACTTATGACTCCCAATTAGCAAACGAATTTTTTACGAAACTGGCTAAAAAAGAAGTGTATATCACCCCTACGCTATATATTGGAAAAGTACTTTCCCAGTTAGCTGATAAAGATCACAGCGAAGACTCCCTGCTCAACCAAATAGGAACGGGTGTTCAAAAAACTTATGAAGGAAGAATTAAATCTGCTCAAAGAGCCAAGTCATCAGGAAGTCAGATGCGAGAAAAAGTGTCGGACTTAGCTAAGCAAATGATTCGACCCATGTTCGATGCTGGTGTTCCTATTTTGGCCGGTTCAGACTGTGGACCGTTCAATTCTTTTGTTTATCCTGGAGAAGCACTTTGGGGCGAATTGTTTAGTTTGGTTGATGCTGGACTTACTCCAGCTGAGGCTTTACAAACTTCTTTGATCCATGGTCCTGAATTTATGGATTTGGAAAAATATTATGGAAGTGTAGAAGAGGGGAAAGTAGCAGATTTATTAATCTTAGTTAAAAATCCTTTAGATGATATTCAAAACTTGAGGAGCTTAGAGAGGGTTATTTTAAAAGGGGATTTTACTGATAAAAGGAATTAATTATAACTTTAAAGGAATTGTCTGTTTGTCATTCCTTTTCGGTCAACAATTTTCTAACTTTAAAATCTCTTTAAATTCTGAATTAAATATCAAATGAGCAATACACCTGAATCTGATAAAAAATTATTCCTTCTTGATGCAATGGCGCTAATTTATAGAGCACATTTTGCTTTTAGCAAGACACCAAGAATTAATTCAAAAGGCATGAATACTGGAGCAGCACTAGGATTCACCAATAGCTTGTTAGAAATACTGAAAAAAGAAAAGCCTACGCATATAGGAGTTGCATTTGATACCTCTGCTCCAACTTTTAGACATGAAGAATTCCCTGAATATAAAGCCCAAAGGGAAGCACAACCTGAGGATATTAGAGTGGCCATTCCTTATGTAAAGAAAATTGTAGAAGCATTTAATATTCCAGTACTCATCATGGATGGCTTTGAAGCAGATGATATCATCGGAACTATTGCGAAACAGGCAGGTGAAGATGGCTTTAAAGTCTATATGATGACGCCTGACAAGGATTATGCTCAAATGGTGACAGAAAATGTGTTTCTATACAAGCCAGCCTTTATGGGGAATGGTGTTGACGTGTTAGGCATAGAAGAAGTGAAGAAAAAATTTGATATTGATCGTGTAGAGCAGGTTATTGATATTTTGGGATTACAAGGCGATGCAGTTGACAATATACCGGGCATCCCAGGAGTGGGGGCTAAAACTGCAGTTAAATTCTTGAAGCAATATGGTTCTGTAGAAGGGTTGCTTGAACACACCGATGAGCTAAAAGGAAAAATGAAGGAAAAGGTGGAAGCTAATAAAGAACAGGCTTTACTTTCCAAAAAATTAGCCACTATCAAAATAGATGTTCCATTAAAATATGAACCAGATAAGCTGGTATTAGATGAACCAAATGAAGAGGTATTAAAAGAGTTATTTGAGGAGCTCGAATTTAGGACCCTAATGAAAAGGGTTTTGGGAGAAGAACCAGCTGCTCCAGCAAAGTCTTCTTCAAAGGTTGACCCCGCTCAAATGTCTATGTTCACTGATTCTCCTGAGGAGGCTGCAGACAAGGAGGAAGAGCCTGCAGAAAGAAGAACCTTAGCAAATACTGTACATCACTACCACCTAATTGATACTCGGGAATTGAGGGAGGACTTAATTACCTATTTATCTATACAAGACGAATTTTGTTTTGATACAGAAACTACTGATTTGGAACCGAAAGACGCAGAGTTGGTTGGTCTCGCATTCTCCTATGTAGCTGGGGAAGCTTATTATGTGCCTTTTCCTGCCGATCAGAAGGAAGCTCAGAAAATTGCGGATGAATTTAAGGAGGTGTTAGAAAATGAAGATATCATAAAAATAGGGCAAAACTTGAAATATGATATCCAAGTGATACGCAATTATGGGATTAGAGTCAAAGGAAAAATGTTTGATACCATGCTGGCTCATTACCAAATAGATCCTGAAACTCGCCATAACATGGATGTCATGGCTGAGAATTACCTGAACTACAGTCCGGTTTCCATAACTGAATTGATTGGTAAAAAAGGTGTGAAGCAAGGGAATATGCGTGATGTACCGGTAGAGGACGTAGTAGAATATGCAGGTGAAGATGCTGATATAACACTACAGTTGAAGCATATTTTGGAAAAAGAGATAAAGGAAAATAATCTTGAAAATCTACTGCATGAAGTAGAAGAGCCACTTTCTTATGTATTGGCAGAAATGGAATACGAAGGCGTGAAAATTGATAAGGATGCATTGGCCAAAATGTCTAAAGAATTAGAAACTGCTGCATTAGAAGCCCAAGAGAAAATTTTTGAATTAGCAGGTCAGGAATTTAACATCGCATCACCAAAACAGTTGGGTGAGATTCTTTTTGATAAAATGAAATTGGTTGACAAACCAAAAAAGACCAAAACCGGACAATATGCTACGGGAGAGGAGATTTTATCTAAGTTGGCTAATGAACATGAAATAGCGGATAAGATTTTAGAATTCAGGGAATATCAGAAATTGAAATCTACTTATGTGGATGCTTTACCAAAGCTAATAAGTAAGAAGGATGGACGAGTTCATACAGACTATCGACAAGCAGTAGCAGCAACCGGTCGATTAAGCTCCAACAATCCGAATCTTCAAAATATACCAATACGAACTGAAAAAGGGCGATTAATTAGAAAAGCATTTGTGCCTAGAGATGAAAATTATCAATTGATGGCGGCAGATTATTCTCAAATTGAGTTGCGTATAATGGCTGCCTTCTCGCAAGATGAGGCCATGATGGAGGCATTTAAGAATGGTAGGGATATTCATGCTACCACTGCTGCAAAAGTCTTCGGTGTGGAATTGGATGATGTTGACCCGGGCATGAGAAGAAAAGCCAAAGAAGTTAATTTTGGTATTATTTATGGGATTTCAGCTTTTGGTTTAGCTCAAAATCTTAATATCTCCAGAACTGAAGCTTCTGATATTATTAAAGCTTACTTCAAAGAATTCCCCAAGGTGAGTGAATACATGGAAAAAGTGAAAGAGGAAGCCAGAGAAAAAGAATATGTAACCACTATATTAGGAAGAAAGCGATGGTTAAGAGATATTAATTCTAGAAATCAAACCATAAGAGGTTATGCGGAGCGAAATGCAATAAACGCACCTATTCAAGGCAGTGCTGCTGACATGATTAAGGTGGCTATGATTAACATTCATAAATGGATGGAGAAAGAAAAGATGAAATCAAAGATGATTATGCAGGTGCATGATGAATTGATTTTTGATGCTCATAAGGATGAAGTTGAGAAGCTAAAGGAAAAAGTAGTGGATTTGATGAAGAATGCCATGGAGCTGGATGTTCCCATGGAAATTGGGGTTGGTATTGCAGATAATTGGAGTGAGGCACATTGATAGAAAGTGGGAAGTTTGATGTGTGAAGTAGAAAGTTAGAAGTGGTATGATGAGGTCAGTACCGCAGGTCAGACCGAAAATTATTCTTTAGGAAATGCTTTTTACGAGATAAAAGTACAATTAAACAGGAAGTAAATAAATGAAACGTCTAGAATCTAAATTCTAGAATCTAGGTTCTTCGCAATGGCAAAAGACAAAATCATATTAGGGCTTGATCCCGGTACTTCGGTTATGGGATATGGGGTAATCCAAATCATTGGTAATAAAATGACAATGCTTCAGTATGGAGTAATCCATTTGTCCAAGTATGCCAATCATGAAATAAAGCTCCGTAAGATTTTCGATAGAGTCACAAGTTTGATTGAAGATTATGCCCCTGATGAAGTGGCTCTAGAGGCTCCTTTTTATGGGAAAAATATACAGTCAATGCTCAAGCTGGGGAGAGCTCAAGGAGTTGCTATGGCAGCAGCACTTCGACTAGACTTACCCATTTCGGAATATGCTCCTAAAAAGGTAAAGCAGTCCGTGACTGGAAATGGGAATGCATCAAAAGAGCAAGTTGCGGAAATGTTAAAAACCTTATTAGGTATAAAGGAGATCCCCAAGTTGCTAGATGCAACCGATGCATTAGGAGTGGCAGTTTGCCATCATTTCCAGGGGGGTAAAACTACTAGCGGTCCTAAGAGCTGGAAAGCCTTTATTAATGATAACCCGAATAGGGTCAAGAAGTAAGCATACATCTGCTAAGCTCTTGCTGTTTTTAATATTGAAATAAAAAATTCTTTTACTTGCGTTTTCTGGAGCTTAATCAATTGCTTTTGAACTTCTCTTTCAATCTAGAAAACAACCCTTTTTTATTGCCATCCCCATCTTGAAAATTACTGTTTCCTATTAAAAGAGCAAGGGGTTGTAGCGGTTCATATTCTTCACATATTACTTTGAGCATAGCAGCGAAGGGGAGGAACAGCACCATACCAGCTACTCCCCATATGGATGCCCCTATAATCAAACTTAGAATAGCAGCAAAGGCATTTACATTTACGCTATTGCCCACAATTTTAGGGCTTAAGAAATTACTTTCAATTAGCTGAACAAACCAAAACAAAGCGGCTACAGCCAATGGTACCCAGAGCTGGTCATGAGACATAAAAGCATATAAAACCGGGATAGTGGCCCCCAATGTAGTGCCGATATAGGGGATAATCGACAAAGAAGCCGCTAAAAAGCCAAATAGGAAGGGACTATCAATTCCAATGATCCAAAGTCCGATGCTATTGGCAAGGCCTAAAACTAGGATTAAAACAAGCATACCTGAAAGGTATTTCTGCCCTACTTGTTGCACTCCTTTAAGCATGTTGAAGAACTGCTCTTTTTTGTCTTCTGGGGAGAATTTCATAAAAGCCCTTACAAGGCCCTTGTGATAAATCAGGAATAGAAACAAGTAAATAAACATCGTTACCATGCCTGTGAAAAAATTTGCCGTGCTATTAAAGGTTCCGCCTAAAAGGCTACCGGCAGAGTCTTTTAGCCACGATTTGATATCTACCATCAATTGGTCTTTGTTCAAATCCTGAACTATGCTGACATTCTTGTTGATGTAAAAAATAACATCAGTATAAAGCTTTGATAGTTTTTCTCCAAAGGTGCTAATCTCATCTGATAACGCTATGATTTCCGCAGAAAAAAAAGTAATTCCTCCTCCGATGATTATGATAAGCAGTAAAATAGAAAGAAAACCAGCTAGGATATTCCCTACTCCCCACCTTATAAATTTTTTATGTACAGGGTACAAGATAAAGGCTAATAGCAGGGCGATGCCGAGAGAAATCAAAATTGACTTGGCCACTATCAAAAATGCAATCAGGAGTGCAATGAATGCCAAAGTAAAAAATGAGTTTTGGAATGAAATTTTCATAGTTTCTCAATTTAAAAAGTATGTTTGAAAGCACTGGTAATCGTCTCAATTGCCGGTTTATTCTGGGGAGTAAAGGCTTTTACAGTTCTGCGGTGAAGACCATTTCTGGTTAAATGCCATTTCCAAATAAATCCACCAACCCACCAATCTTCTTGATTTAAGGTCTGATATAAGGCTCGAAAGGCAATTTTTTGATTATCAAAATTCACTGATAAACTATCCTTCGATAATTTCCAGTGGCCCATTGTATTGTAATCAATGCTTTCATAGCCATATTCAGTAAACAGAATCGGCCTATGATATTTTTCAGAAATTTTCTTCATTTCTTTTTTTGGTTCTAGCCATGCCTTTATCAATTCTTGTGTAGTTGGAGATTTCTTTTCACTTAAAGGAAAGTAAGCATCTATTCCGATGTAGTCAAGTTGATTCCAAAATTCAATTTGGTCGTATTCATCCCAGTTGGCAGCATAAGTCAGTTTTCCACTGTAAGTCGAACGGGATTTTGAAATTAACTCAATCCAAAAGTCATTACGACTCCCAGTGGATTTTCGAATTTCCGTTCCAAGGCAGTAAATTTCAACATTTAGCGAATCAGCTATTTTCGCATAGGTACTAATATAGGCCGTATATTGTTCTTCAAATACTTCCCAAAGACTATCTGACTCAAATTCTAAATCACCTGCCCATCCTTGACCACCAACCCACAGGTGAGGCTTAAGCATAATTCTAAAGCCTAATGATTTTGCCATGATAATTGTTTCTTTTACTCCTGTTGGTTTTTCACCCCACCACTGGCGCTGATGGTCAAACGTTATTTCACCTGTTTGGGCATTACAAAAGGCATAAGGTACTATTGCCACCCAGCTAGCTCCTACTTCTTTCACTTTTTGCAAAGAATCAAGAGGGAAAACTTGTGGAGGGGCTACTAAATTGAAGCCTTTGATTTTCTCGGGCTTAGCGGTTCTGCTATCAGGAAAGAATATAGAGCCGCTAAAAGCAACAATAATGATTAATATAATGAAGCCGATTGTAAAGTTCCTCTTATTCACTTTCATCCTCCTTCCCAAAACCTAATTTTTGCCAGATATTTTTATCATCGTTCTCTGTTTCTAATTTCTCAACTCGGCTTGCTTTTTTTACTCCCACAGTTGATTGGAAGCCTGAAACTAAACTATTTGACCAATAGCTGAACATAGATTTTCGAGTATCTCGATTGAACTGAATTTCCCCAATTCTAAACTTCCCATTCTTTCTAGGGTTTTGCTGCGACAGCGCAACGTTTGCCAACCAGCTTAAGGCCTTATCTCCTTTTTCTTCTTCGTTTAGTATTTTGTTAAATTCAATTTTTAAATCAGAATACTTGAATTGCATTTCCCCATGAACGGCTTTATTGCCTCCTGAGTAAGTGAAATATAATTCATCAACTTGTCCCGAAGTAATTTCTACTGGAGTAGATTTCGACATATATTGGTTTATGGCACCAATAGACATAGGCTCTAAGCTACCCGCCACTTTAAAATATCCATAATTGGAGGTCAGATCATATCGAATATCTGCAATAAGTTTTCCTTTATCGTATAGATTTCCACTTGCTTTAATGACTAACTCATCGCCATGTTTTTCAATACTATCTTTTCTGTTTGTGATATTTGAAATCTCACCCTCAATATTCGTAATACTAACAGTGCCAATTTTTTGAGTTCCATCGGGTATTTCAAAATAGCTTAGATTCATGTTTTCTACTTTGCATTTCCTAACATCAATTGAAATCTTACTGTCTTTTAAAACCTCGATCAACACAGGGACAAAACGATCATCTGGCAGAGGATAATTTTTATCTTTAGTGACTTTTAATTCAATATTATTGGTAAAAATAGTATTGGCGCTGAACATGCTATCTCCTTGCCATTTCATGGAATTTAATCGTATACTATCTAAGTAAATATCAATATGATTAGCTTGGTCTCCTTTTAGTTCTGCAAATTTTTCAGGAGAGTGGATAGGACGAAAATGAGCACTTTTTATTGTAATATCTTGTTTGAATAAGTTAAAGGACAACTTTTTTATATCTACTTTATGAAGATTATCTTGTAAGTAATAGCTCATATTATGAAACTCTAAGAAGATGTCTTTTGCTACATCTTGAAATTTATGCGGAATCTCGCCTTTTTTAAATTTAAGATCCTGTGCAAATAAATTGTATTCAGTCTTCACTCGTCCCGTCTTGCTGTTTTGCTCATCATAAAATAGTATTTCGCCTCCTTCAACACGCAATTCTTTAATTTCTAATTCGAATCTACCTTCAAAAGAGGGGCGAGATGCAGTAGTTCTTTTTATTTTATCAAAATCAAAAGGAAGTAACAGTTTAGCTTTTTGCAGAGCTAAGGTATTGAATTTGAAAAACTGATTGTTAAAAGTTTCGCTATACTTATCCCATGACAGATTTAGGTTGGGTAATTCTAAACTGGCAAGTGTGTCTTTTCTGTCATCTATTAAATTGATTTTAACATTTTCTAAATTGATTCTTTTTGCCAAAACTCTAAAGGACATATCTTCGATTTGAAAATGTACAGAATCTTCGAAGTAATGGTTGAGTTCGGTATGAATAGAGTCAACCACAAACGACTCAATTTTTAATTCTTTGAGTAATTGCCAAGAGATAAAAAGTGTAATGCTTACACTAATCACTATGATGCCGGTTCTTTTGAGTACTTTCTTTTTAGACATAAAATCTTAAGCAAGCAGTAGTTTATTGGAAGCTACGAAAAATATCTGATGCTTTTATTACAGTTGTAGAAATACTTAAATGAGGTCCAATAAAACAGATAATTAGGAATAAGATTTCTGATGAAAGATGGTCAGATTTTTTTTAAATTAAATTTGCTAGGAAAATTGTACTTAGGTTTAAGACATTATTTTTGCAAACTTTTTGCCTGCAGGAAATTCATTTAGTATGGTTTTAAGCAGCACTGTCAAGGGGATTGACAAAATTAAGCCCGGCACTCCCCAGATAAAGCCCCAAAACATCAACATTACAAGCACTACAATAATATTAATGGAGAATGATTTTCCCATAAAAATGGGCTCTAAAACAGCTCCAAATAGAACTTGGGCGCCAGTAAATAAAATAGCGGCTAACAATAAAGTACCAGGACTTTCGATCTCAATGAATGCAAAGAGCATGACCAAAACAGTAGAGATTACAGAGCCTACCATTTGAATAAAATTGATCACGAAAGCTAGTAAGCCCCAAAAAAGTGGAAAACTGATTCCTAGTGACCATGCGATTACACCAAAGGCTACTCCAGTTAAAAAACTTACAAAAATTTTCACTTTAAGAAAGTCAGACACACTACGCTCCACTTTCATGAAGGTTTTGACGGATTGGGTACCTCCAGTGAATAAGGTACTCTGTAGAATATCTTTAAAATTGAGCGAGCCGGCCAAAAGTAACATTAAAAAGAAGAGCGTCATCAGAATATTGACTACAGTGCTTTGAATAAAAGAAATAGTGATGGTGAAATTATCTATAATCACTTGTTCAATTCTATCACTCTTTAACAGCCCTTTTATGGTACTGTCACCGTTTCTTTGGTCTAAACCTAATGTTTCGGCAAAAGGGGTTACCACCGCTTCAACTTTATTGTCTAATTTCTTAAAAATTTCAGACTTACCTTCTTCGATTTGCTTGCCTGATATTTGAACAATTTTTATACCGGAAAAACCTGTAAATGTTAATATTAGAATCACAGTTCCTAAAGCTATAAATTGTGGAACCTTCCTTTTCTTCATCCATCTCATCATAGGTGTAAATAATAATGCAATGAAAATAGCAAACATTAAAGGGATGAAGATAAATGATAATAGCTGTAGACTATAAAATATTACAGGTATTACTAATACTAATAAAAGTTTATTGGTGGTTGATTGTTCGTTTAATTTCATTTAACTATAGATCTATGTGCAAGCTAACGAAGAAGTTTAAAATTGGATATGTGATAATGAAATAATTATGTAAATTTTGACATTATTTTAAATACTCTATGCGACAAACAAGCCTATCACGTAAATCAATTGAATTTTCTCCATTTTTAGTTGGCACAATGCGGCTAGGAAAATGGGGAGAGGATTTTAGTACTAAACAATGGATTGATTTTGTAGAAAAATCTCTTGAATTGGGGTTGAGAGATTTTGACCATGCTGATATTTATGGTGACTATACAACGGAAGCTGATTTCGGTAATGTATTAAAGGAAAAGCCTCATTTGCGGAATGAAATGCAAATCACTACCAAGTGTGGAATTAAAATGCCAGCAGAAAACCGTCCTACTTATAGAATCAAAAGCTATGAGAGCAGTGAACAACATATCATTGAATCAGTGGAAAATTCCTTGCGAAATCTTCAAACAGATTATATTGATGTCCTACTATTGCATCGACCAGACTTTTTGATGGATCGTAACGAGATCGCAGAAACGTTCTACAAATTAAAGGATGCAGGTAAAGTGAAATATTTTGGAGTTTCTAATTTTACAACTCCTCAATTTGAAATGATAAACGCAGTATTTCCTTTAGTTACCCATCAAATTGAGGCTTCCCTACTACATTTAAAGCCGTTTGAAGACGGTAGCTTGGATCAGTTATTAATGAAAAACATTAAACCAACGGCTTGGTCTCCACTAGGTGGTGGACATTTTATGCATAAAGGCAATTCAAAAGCTGAGCAGGAACTGAATAGGACATTAAAAAATTTGAGTGAAAAATATGAGCTCAATAATGCTCAATTAATGCTTTTATTTCTAAAAAAGCATCCTTCAGGGATCATTCCTGTCTTAGGTACATCCAAATTAGTAAGGTTAGAAGAAGCATTGAAATTGGAAACTAAAACTATGGAAAAAGAAGATTGGTATGCATTATATTCAGCGGCAAAAGGTGAAGAACTGCCTTAATGCAAATAACCATTTTATAATCCCCTAGAATTCATGAAATTTGTGTTATGTTAGATCAGTTGAAGGAAACCATTATTGCATTGTCTACAGCTCCTGGGGTAGGAGCTATTGCTGTTATCAGACTTTCGGGAGATGATGCTATAGCTATCACCAATAGTGTTTTCAGGGGCAAAAACCTTTTAAACCAGGAAAGCCATACTGCACATTTTGGCACTATTCGTAATGAGGAAGGAGAAATTATAGATGAAGTAGTTGCTACTTTATTCATAGCTCCCAAATCCTTTACAAAAGAGAATGTGGTAGAAATTTCTTGTCATGGCTCTCCTTACATCGTGCAGCGCCTGATAAAATTATTTTTGCGCAAAGGGGTGAGATTAGCAAAAGCAGGAGAATTTACACAAAGGGCATTTTTAAATGGCCAATTTGATTTAGCGCAGGCCGAAGCAGTGGCTGATTTAATAAATGCCGATACAGAAGCTTCTCATAAAGCTGCGATCAATCAAATGCGAGGTGGTTTTTCAGAACAGATCAAGCAATTACGTGCAGAACTGATTCACTTTGCCAGCATGATTGAATTAGAATTGGATTTCGGGGAAGAAGATGTGGAGTTTGCAGACCGAGATGACTTAAAAAAACTTGTCAACCAATTATTGAGCGTAATTACCACCTTAGTCAGCAGTTTTGATTTAGGAAATGTGATCAAAAACGGAGTGCCTACCGTCATTGCAGGAAAGCCCAATACAGGAAAATCAACTTTGTTGAATGCGCTTTTGAACGAGGAAAAAGCGATAGTTTCAGATATAGCAGGAACCACCAGAGATTTTATTGAAGATGAGATCAATTTGGAGGGCGTTGTTTTCCGATTTATCGATACCGCAGGTCTTCGCGATACTGAGGATAAAGTGGAGGCAATAGGAGTACAGCGGACGAAAGAAAAGATGAAACAGGCTTCTTTAATCATCTATATGTTTGACCTCAAAAATGACAGCCTCACAGAGGTGAACCGAGACATTAACATGCTCGAGAACCTAGGAATCCCTTTCATAAAAGTGGGTAATAAGGTAGATGAAGCTCAAGCTGATTTGTATGCAGAAATGCAGAAGGACGAAAGCACTTTATTTATTTCAGCCATCAATAGGGAAGGCCTAGAGGCCTTGAAATCCAAATTAGTAGACACCGTAAATCTCGATAATTTCAAAAGCGGAGATACGGTAGTGACCAACATCCGGCATTACGACAATCTAGTACAAACTCAAAATAGCTTAAATGCCGTCCTGAGTGGACTTGGTGACAATATCACAGGAGATTTCTTGGCCTTGGATATCCGTCATGCACTAAGATTCTTAGGAGAAATTACCGGGCAAATCACTACAGATGATTTATTGGCGAATATTTTCAGTAAGTTTTGTATTGGGAAGTAAGCAAATTGATATCTTTGTTTTATGGGTGATAAAGACATACGTTGGATACAACGCTTTTCAAATTTTAATAAAGCCTTTAGTCAATTAGAGAAAGCTGTGCAGTTAAGTGAAGAGAGGGAACTAACGGATTTGGAAGAGCAAGGCCTTATCCAATTGTTTGAATGCAATCATGAATTGGCCTGGCAGTGCTTGAAAGATTTTATCCAAGAGAAAGGAAATAGCCCTATATATGGATCAAAGGATGCAACAAGAGAAGCTTTCCAGCTGGAATTGATTAGCGATGGAGAAGGATGGATGGAAATGATCAAGAGCAGAAATGAAAGTTCTAACGCATATAATAGTGCGACTGCAGAAACCATTGCTAAAAATATAAAGGGAAAATATTTTACTCTTTTCCAGGATTTTAAATTAAAGATGAAGGGTTTAATTGCTGACGCTTAACTAAAAAGGATCTTAGAATTATGACTTTTGGTTTAAAGCAGAGGGAAATTACTGGACAAGGCGTTACAGATAAAGAAACTCTAGAATCTAATAGTAATACTGTAAATACTGATTAAAGTAATTCACTGACCTTAGCGAATCATCTACGCTACTTCTTAGAGGATTAAAGAAATACTTGCGAAGTCCTTAAAAATGGTCAATATATACCTTATTTGTACCTTGTAATTATAACTAATTGATTGTCAGTTATAATTACTTTTTGTATTAGAAAGTAACCACTCAATGTAAATTCCCATCTTTTAGCAATAGTTGCTACGCTGTTATGAGCCAATTAATAAATCTAATCGGCTCACAAAACTATTGTTACTTGAGCTGATTATGCAAATCGAATTTACATTGAAAAAAGCATAATTCTTTGAAGCTCGTTCTTCCAAACTGAATGAAGGAAGAAAGAAAGTGCTCCAGCAAAAGTTTAATTTCCCCAAGACGCTATGAACAAGGTCTTTTTAATCGTATTTTTGCATTCCGTATAATTATTGACAAAATACAACCTATGCTTGGATTAAAACTTGCCACAGATCCCCGGTGGGCTAATTTAGTGGAAACAAATATTGAGGAAATCTTAACAGATCACGCATGGTGTGAGCAAAAAGCAGCTACCAACGCCATCACCATCATTACCTTAAATTCTGAGCATGAGGAGTTAGTTACGGCACTCTTGGAACTTGCCCAAGAAGAATTGTCACATTTTGAAATGGTGCATAATATTATCAAAAAGCGTGGGTATACCCTTGGGCGTGAGCGAAAAGACAGTTATGTGAACGAATTATTTAAAATCCGAGTAAAAGGCGGTAGTCGCCAGCAGAGCCTAGTTGATAGGTTGCTTTTTTCAGCCATGATTGAAGCGAGAAGCTGCGAACGTTTTAAGGTGCTCTCCAATAACATTAAAGATGAAGAATTATCTAAATTCTATCGTGAATTAATGATTAGTGAGGCAGGACACTATAACACTTTTTTAAGTTTTGCTCGTAAGTACGGGGAAGGAATTGACGTTGATCAGCAATGGAAAGAACTACTAGTTGCTGAAGCAGAAATCATAGGCCGTTACGGAAAATCAGAGGCTATTCACGGCTAAACGATTTTGAAGGCTCACCGCCTATTTAATTTCCTTACGCTATTTAAGCTAAATTTATTGAAGCTGATAATCCTTGGCGGCATAAAAAGTATTCATGGTCAGTCAACTAACTAATCTAGGCAGCCTAGGGGAATTTAGATGATTAAAATGGCTAAAAGAAGAGAGAGAATATACAATATGGTCAAGCATTCTTTGGCTATTCGATTATAGGGGTCGGGTTTACAAAAAGGTTATTTGGTCCAGATTTATTATATGGGACCGTCATAAAGGAAGACTACAGTCCTTGAACTTATTCCATTCTGCATCGCTTTTCTTGGCGAAATGCAGATCATCTTGCTCTCGTTCCTAGCTTCTCGTCAAATAGTTCTTAGAAAGATTGTAGTACTTGTTTTGCATTGCTACTTTAGCAGTGTATCAATTAGCCGTTGGAGATACATTCTAGAAAGAACTTGTCAAGCCATGACAAATCACTAAATATTATAATAATGAAAAATTTATGCTTAGCAATTTGTACATTCTTATTTGTTTCACTGATTTCCTGTGAGGAAAAGAAAACACTCTTAACCGTCAAGTCTCCCAATGAGGCGAACGAAATAACCTTTGATCTATCAAAAGAAGGACAGCCTTTTTATCGACTTAGTCATAATGATAAAATTGTCGTGGATAGCTCTTTTATGAGTTTTGATTTCAAAGACCTTCAGAGCTTAAAAAATGATTTTAAATTTCTAAAGTCAGAAAAAGCGACTGCCGATGAAGTGTGGGACATGCCATGGGGTGAGCAGCTACAGGTCAGAAATCATTATAATGAGCTGATTGTCTATTTAGAGGAACAATCTGAAACTAAAAGAAAGCTCAACATCCATTTCAAAGTCTATGATGATGGAATTGGTTTTAGATATGAATTTCCTGAGCAGGCAGGAATGCAAGAGCTGTTGATCACCGATGAAAACACAGAATTTAATTTAACAGGCGATCATAAGGTGTGGTGGATGCCAGGGGACTGGGATAACTATGAGCATTTATATAATGAAAGCTTGTTCTCTGCGATTGATGCCATTTCCAAGCGAAACCATCCGGATTTAAATGCCACCTATATACCTGAAAATGCTGTAAATACGCCAGTTACTATGAAAACAGATGATGGGCTGTATTTAAGTTTTCATGAAGCTGATTTAACTAATTATGCTGGTATGACTTTAAAAGTTGATCCTGAAAATTTTGAGATGACAAGCGAACTCGTGGGTTCAGAAATACTGGGAGGAAAAGCAAAGGTCAACTTACCTTTCAATACTCCATGGAGAACTATTCAGATTGCAGAAAAAGCAGGAGATCTCATTGAGTCAAAAATGATCCTAAACCTGAACGAACCTAACGAAATAGGAGAGTTGCCTTATTTTACGCCCATGAAATATGTAGGGATCTGGTGGGAAATGCATATTGGTAAATCCACCTGGGACATAGAAGGAAGCCAAGATATGAATACTTATACCACGGGTAAAGCGGGTACATCGAGGCATGGAGCTACTACTGCAAATGCTAAAAAGTATATTGACTTTGCCTCTCAAAATGGTATTAGAGGCCTTTTGGTGGAAGGATGGAATACGGGTTGGGATCAGTGGATCAATACAGATGATCGTGAAGGAGTGTTTGATTTCATGACACCTTATGATGATTATGATTTTGAGGAGGTGATGCAGTATGCGGATGAAAAAGGAGTAGAGGTAATCATGCACCACGAAACTTCGGCTGCGCCAAGAACCTATGAAAAGCAAATGGAGGTAGCATTTGATTTTATGAAGGAGAACGGGATGAATTCCGTAAAAACGGGCTATGTGGGAGAGATTATCCCTAAAGGAGAATATCACCATGGGCAGTGGATGGTCAATCATTATCAAAAGGTATTAGATGAGGCCGCTAAAAAGAAGATAGCAGTCAATGCACATGAGCCTATTAAGGCTACGGGCAAGCGCAGAACTTATCCAAATGCAATTGCGAGAGAAGGTCTTAGAGGGCAAGAATTTAACGCTTGGGCTTCTGATGGAGGTAATCCTCCCAGCCATTTACCAACTATAGCTTTTACAAGAATGTTGGCAGGGCCGATTGATTTCACACCAGGGGTGTTCAATATTAAATTTGATGAATACAAAGAAGACAATCAGGTTAATACCACATTAGCGCAGCAATTGGCTTTATATGTGGTCATTTACAGTCCTGTTCAGATGGCCTGTGATTTACCAGAGCATTACCTGAAAGACGGTAAAGTGCATCCAGCATTTCAATTTATTACCGATGTTGGAGTAGATTGGCAACAGTCGAAGGTTTTAGATGGGGAAGTAGGCGATTATGTTACCATTGCTAGACAGGAAAGAGAAAGCGGAGACTGGTTTGTAGGAGGTATTACGGATGAAAATGAAAGAATGCAATCCTTGACTTTTGACTTTCTGAAGGAAGGTAAAACCTATAGTGGCACCCTCTATAAAGATGGACCTCAAGCACATTGGAATGATAATCCGGAAGAGTATGAAATAGAAGAAGTGGAGCTGACTCGAGATTCTCAATTGGAGGTAAGATTAGCTTCAGGAGGAGGCTTTGCTATGAGTATTACCGAAAAAGAATGAATATGTCTTTTATCATAAGTATTTCAGCTAAGTGATTTTGGGTGAGTTGCCTGTGCTGCCTTAATTAAACTAGTATCTTGTTTTGCCTGCTAGAGTTTTTAATGCATTAAAGCTGCCGTCTTTCTGTTGGCAGCTTTAATGGTTTTATTTATTTTAAGATATCGCAGAAGATTTTCTAGGACTAAAGATTAGTCCTACTTTACGCTTCCTACTCGAGATTACAGGTCAAATCATATTATACTTTCTTTTTAAGAAGATTTGCGACCTTGTTTATGATTAGCAATAGTACAGTAGCTGCAACTGCAAGAACATATTGTTGTAGAGCCACAGCAATTCCGATTCCAGCAGCGAAAAGCACTGTGGCAGCAGTTGTAAGATAATAAACTTTGCTATCGCCATTTGCTTTTAAAATAGTTCCTGCACCTATAAAACTTATTCCTAAGATTATGGCTTCAATAATCCTGGTGGGATCAGGTTGGATGACATTATTTAAGCCATTTTGAATATAATGATTGATAAGAATTTCTCCTAAGGATAAAATTAATGCTGAAGAGGCACCTACAATCATATTGGTTCTAAAACCTGCTGGTTTGTCCTTCACTTCTCTTTCCCAGCCTATTAGGCCGGTTAGTATCGCAGCAATGGCGACGTTCATAAATATTATGAGCTCCTCATGCCAATCAAAATTAAACATAGAAATCGTTTTTTTACTGATTGCTCAATAATAACGGGAACATAACTACATCGTTTTAGCTGATCATGTTCATTATCTTTAATCAGTTATTTATGCAATTGTACTTAAGATCATTTATCAATCTCACTCTTTCAAACACCAGCTTATACAATTCATTAGTCCTCCATGCTTTCCTACTGCATCAATATTGATCGGGATTATTTTCCGTTTAGGAAAGCTATTTTTTATGATTTCTAGGGCTTCCTGGTTTTTTTCCTTGGGATGATTAAAAACAGGAAATAAAATTATATCTGCTATCTCTAGAAAATTAGTATAAGTTCCAATTGCAGAGTAATGGTTTACAGTCGTATCTTCAAAGAACGGTAAATCGATATAATGAAATTGATGTCCTTTAAGCATCTGAGCAATATTCTCTCGGATGGGTTCACACTCATCACTTAAACGATTTCCAATAAGGGTTTTTTCATTTACAAATCGTAACATTCCATCAGCGTGACCCGTCATATCGTCTTTTTCCCGATGAGCTTTTATTACGATCACTTCTGCTTGAAGATCTTCTGATATTCTTTCATACAGTAAAGAAGGGCATTTTTCATAGGTGTGATTTTCTTGAAGAACTCTATCTGTGATAATCACTTTGTCTTTCCACTTCACCACGTTTCCTCCGTCTAAATTGATATTATGCTCTGAGAAATTAGTTCTTAGTCTGTTTGCTTTTATGACCTTTTTGCTTTCAGTCCAGCGGGCTCTTGGTTCGTAGCTTGGCTGATAACGAAACTTTATTAATCTTTTTTCTGCAGTCTGAATTGGCATATAATCTCTTGCCCATTCATCTTTGGTTCCTTTTAATAGTTTTAGCTTGATATAATCGAAAGGAGCAATAGCATCACTGATGTTTTTAAACTCTCTTGGAAAGTGTTCTTTGAGCTTTTCGGAAAAATAAACTGTATTGCACTCTGAATCTAGTATCATAAGGTTTTTGTTAAAATTAAATCTCCCATCCCATTAATTCTTTACTATCTGAAAGACTTCTGACTTTTAAGTTGTCTTCCTGATTCAGTTGCGCTTTTAAAAATTCACAAGTTGGCTTCATCCAATGGGAATTATCTCGGTTCAATTGATTCAAAATTAGTGACAGTTGAAAAAGAGTAGTTAATTTATCCCCCCCCCCCTATAATTTAAGCCTTCTGGACTAACTTTGCGGTTTAAATAGTCTTTAAGAATTAAATCGCTGTGATAGAAACTTAAACTTGAAATAAAATCTTTGTCTACTACCTGATTTTTTACTTCTGAGGTGTGGTCAACATTAATCACTTCTATTCCGCTAATTGATTTAGGTTAAAATTTAATAATTATTGATTAAAACTGATCATGATAGTCTGAAAATAAATTGTGTTTTCATGCAATCAAGCGGGAACTTGCCTATTGGCAAGAGAGTGTTTGATTTTGAATATTTTACAAGCTAATTAAAATAATAATATATTTTCTATCAATAATTATTAAAAAAAAAGTGCTATTTTCATAAAAAAATATTGCTATGGAAAAATCAAAAATCTACTACGAAACAGCAACAGCTAGTGTATTTTGGGATCAGGGGCTAAATGCACTCTTTTTGCAGTACAATTCTAAAGTGAAAGACCTAGATGAATTTATAGAGATTAACAGTAATTTATTGCAAGCTTTTCAGCAGTTAGATACGACCATTGTAGTGGCCGACATTAGAAAGATGAGTATTATTTCATTAGAAGCACAAGCTTGGATTGTTGAAAACTTATTTCCGGGCTTGCTAAAACATCTACAGGGTAAGAAATTGTTTCATGCGCAATTAATAGATCCTAAAGAAATTCTTTCGAAAGTAGCGGCATCAAATTTAAGGAAGAAATCTGTAGTGGTAGAAAAGGGATTCACTATTGAGCAATTTGTAGATGAACACACTATGGAGGAAGTCATTAGATTAAAAAATTCAGCCTTAGTGCCTTAGTAGGACTAAAGTGTTCCTATTTGAAGTTGATTTTTGGTAAAAATGGGATCTTGTGTTTTTTCTCAGCGACTTACTTTTGCTGTCTAAGACCCATCTTTTTTACTCTTTTTCTATGTCTCCCTCATTTCTCCATCCGTAGGGGTTAGCATCTGCAGTGGTGATTTCAGAGTTAATTTTTTCCTTGGCGGGATCTTTTGTGTAGATCATAGTGCCGGTACTCCACCTTAGTAACTTCACTTTTTCAATCAGCTTTTCTTCTTTTCCATCAAATAATTGATCAAGAAGGTCCTGTTGATCATTGGCATCACAATTAACGGTAGATCCATCTTTATAGAAAACTTCGTATTCTCTCATAGTTTTTATTTAGGACAACAGCTAGGGGATCTTTTTGTTAGGAAACTGGAGTTTGTCGATGAAATTTTGATTACTTTTTAAATCATAATAGGAATTACAAACCCATATAATCAAAAGCCGTACCTTTAAAAATGGCAAAAGCTAAGAAGTACACAGAAGGGAAGATTTTGAACTCCTTGGTCAGTCTGGCTTTCCCTATAATCATGGCTAATGTACTGCAAACGGCATATCAGTTAATTGATACTTTTTGGCTGGGTCGATTGGGAGCCAATGCTGTGGCAGCGGTTAGTTTAAGTTTCCCTATCCTGTTTTTGGTTTTGTCATTAGGAGGTGGATTGACCTTGGCCGGCACCGTGATTGTTTCGCAACACAAAGGAGCCGAAAATCAGGTGAAGGTTAATTATGCCTCTTCTCAGACCGTTATTATCATCTTTTTTATTTCCATTTTATTAGCGGCATTTGGTTATTTTTCTGCTGAGCCCCTGATGAAAATAGTAGGTGCGGGTCCTGAGATTCTGAAAGATTCAATTAGTTACTTCGAAGTATCATCCCTTGGCTTTGTTTTCCTTTTCATGTTTTTCGTATTCCAATCCCTTATGCGTGGAATTGGAAATGTGTATTTGCCCATGTTTATCGTTTTAGGCACTGTATTGCTAAATCTGATATTAGATCCTCTTTTTATTTTCGGCTGGGGTCCGATAGAGGGAAATGGAGTAGCTGGAGCTGCAATGGCCAGCGTATTTACTCAAGGTATATCAGCTTTCATAGGCTTAGCAATCCTATTTAGAGGAAATATGGGCATTAAGATAAAGTTTTTCCATATGAAGTGGGATTTCGCATGGGTGAAGAAGCTCTTCGAATTAGGTATTCCATCTAGCTTAGATCAATCGAGCAGGGCGGCAGGAATGACTTTCATGATCATGTTAGTGACGAGTTTCGGCAGTGAGGTAGTGGCTGCTTACGGTGTAGGCGCTAGGATTTTGAGTTTGGTGGTTGTGCCAGCTCTCGGTTTTGCCATTGCAACGACAAGTTTGGTAGGACAAAATATAGGGGCAAATAAGCTCAAAAGGGCTGAGAAAATTGGAGATCTAAGTAATAAAATTGGTTTTTTCGGTTTGACAGGAATTGGATTTTTGTTATTTATTTTTGCAGAACCGATAACAGCTTTCTTTATACCGAATGATCCTGAAGTAATTAAAAATGGTGCTTTATTTATCAAAATAATGGCGCCAAGTTTTGGCTTATTGGGTGTCCAGCAGATTCTAAATGGTGTATTTAATGGTGCAGGCTTTACGCAAGCTTCTATGTTGATTTCCATATTTAGCTTATGGATTGTTCGTTTTCCCACTGCCTTTATGTTGTCCAATAAAACTTCTTTAGGATTTGAAGGAATTTGGTGGGCATTTCCGATTTCAAATTTTATGGCTGCAATTTTAGCGTTCGCTTACTATAAAATGGGCTATTGGAAATTACGGGTGATCAAGAAGAGAAATGAATTGTAATGGGTAGAGGTAGATCTAAATTTATCCCAAGGTATTCTATCTATAAAAATATGTTAGATCTGTAAACTTTTTAGGACTATTCTACCTAAACCCTCTAACCTGAAAACCTGATAACTTGACAAGCTGTAAACCTATATTTCCATTCCTTTTTATTAAATTCAGGCCTAATTAGAACAAAGACAATCAGAAATATGATAATGAAACGATTTACGCAGCTTTTTAGCTTGCTATTATTGATGATGTGCTTTTCAGTTCAAGCACAGGAGAAACAAACATTCAGTAGCTTTCAAGAAGCTATGTCTGGTTTAAGACCGCTGGGCGGCAACTCAGGCCCGAGTAATATCAATTGGATTAATGATGGTGAGGCTTATTCATTTACTGAAAGAGCTGAAAACGGAGCTCAATTAATTAAATCTTTTAAGCCAAAGAGCGAAGAAGAGAATCTAATATTTTCTACTGAAGGCATGAAAGTTCCTGGATCTGAAGATCCATTTCAATATGTGTCTTTCCAGTGGTCAGATGATTCCAAATATTTATTATTTCAAACTAATTTCCGTCCTGTTTGGAGAAGATCAGGTATATCAGACTATTACTACTATTCTATTGAAAACAAGACCTTAGATTTAGTTGCTAAAGACGCACAAACTGCTGAATTATCTCCGAACGGAAAAAAAGTAGGCTATGAAAGAGGGGGTAATTTATTTGTTTTCGATTTAGCATCTAAGCAAGAAACTCAATTAACTGATGATGCCGAAGACGGATTCTACAATGGTCGTTTCGGATGGGCTTATGAAGAGGAATTTGGACTTGCTCAAGCGTGGGAATGGTCGCATGACAGTGAGTATATCGCATTTTGGCAATCTGACGAAAGAGAAGTCCCTATTTTTCAAATGACGGATTATCAAGGTACTCATAAAGAATGGATAAAAGTTCCGTACCCACAAGTAGGGGATACCAACCCGACCGTTAGAATTGGGGTGATTAACGTATCTAAAAAATCTAAAGAGTGGATGCAGGTTCCGTTGGAGGAAGGGTATATCCCAAGGATTTACTGGACAGCTGAAAAAGAGAAATTAGCAGTGATGCATTTGAACAGAGCACAAACTCATATGAAAATGTACATGGCAGATGCTAAATCAGGAAAAGCCAATATGATCATGGAAGAAACTTCTGATGCCTGGATTGATGTGTTTGATTTCTTTGCGGGCATTATGCATTACGCATTTTTCCCTAAAGATAGTGAAGAGTTTTTCTGGATATCTGATAAGGATGGATACGCTCATTTGTATCGCTACGATTACGAAGGTGAATTGCAAAATCAATTGACAGAGGGTGAATGGGAAGTCGTGTATGTGCATGCTGTTGATAGTAAAAAGAAGAAAATATATTACAGCTCAACAGAAGATTCACCTCTGGAAAGACAGCTCTATGTGGTGAATTTTAATGGAAGAGGGAAAAAGAAAGTGACAGAGATGGAAGGTCGTCATAACATTGATATGGCTCCTGAAGCGACTTATTTTATTGATAGATATTCTAACATAAATACGCCTACTAAAATTGAATTGCGAGATGCTTCGGGTAAGTCTATAAAAATGTTGGAAGACAATAAGCAAGTTAATGAAGCAATGAATAATGTCGCATTTGTGATGCCGGAATTATCAAGTTTTGAAAATAGTGAGGGCAATAAAATTGACATTTCAGTTTATAAACCCTTAGGCTTTGATGCATCCCAAAAATATCCTATGGTAGTAGATGTTTACGGTGGACCAGGTGCACAATCAGTTTATAATCAATGGAGCGTAAGTGCTTGGCATCAATATTTACTTCATAATGGCTACGTAGTATTGCAGGTAAATAACAGAGGAGGTGGAGGCTATGGCCGTGAGTTTGAAAAAGTAGTTTATAAAAATCTAGGTCATGCTGAAGCTCAGGATTTTGCTGAAGCGGCCGCATACATAATAGATCAAGGATATGTTGATGCTGATAAAGTTGCGATCAGAGGCCATAGTTACGGAGGATATATGAGTAGCTTTTCTATTTTGAATCACCCTGAGGTTTTTAAAGTGGCTCTTGTAGGAGCTCCTGTTACAGACTGGAGATTATATGACAGTATTTATGCAGAGCGCTATATGGGATTGGAAGAGGATAATGAAGAAGGCTATATCAATTCTGCTTCGACTACTTATGCAAAGAATTTAACAGGCCATATGTTTATAGCGCATAGCACTATGGATGAAAATGTACATGTTCAAAATACGTTTCAATTGGTGAAGGGATTAATCGACAATGGAAAAGATCATGATTTGAAAATTTTTCCTCCAGGAGCGCATGGTGTAGCTTATAACTACCCGAGTTATTTACTTTTGATGAATAACTATATCAATTATTTAGATAGGTATTTGAAGTAAGCGATTAGATATTGGTCAATTTGAATCCTGTCGGGTATCGGTTTATAGTGATAGCTATTGTTTATAGATATTGAATAGCGAAAGCAGTTGTTGGAACCTGACAGGCTGATGTACACATTCAAAACTATTTTTTGAATTGTCCCAACTATATTAAACAATATAGTGTCTAATAACTGCTTGCGAAAAAATAATTGCGTAAATTAGTCGTTATGCATAACAAATATTCGTAACAATATTTTAAGAATGAGGTTTAATTACCTATTTTCACAACTACTTAACAAATTAAAACTACTATGAAGAAGAAAAATTTATTTTTAAAATCGACAAGCAGCTTATTAGCTATGCTTTTTGTGGTAATGTCGGCATTTATGTTCACGGCATGTGACGATGATCCAGAACCAGAACCGGAACCAGAAAATTCAATACTAGAGATAGTTTCAGCCAGTGAAACACATACTCAACTCGAAGCTTTTGTAACAGCTGACGCTGACTTAGCAGCTGCATTAGGTGGCAATAATTTGACGTTATTTGCTCCAAATGATGCTGCTTTTGACAGATTGAGAACTATTTTAGATGTAGAAAGCTTAGATCAGGTAAACCCTGCTGTAATAGGCGCTGTGCTAAGATATCATGCTGTTGCATCTGTTGAATTAAGAGAGTCTTTTACAGAAGAATCTGAATTAACATCATTGCAAGGTGAGGATATTACTTTTAATGCTGATGCAAATATATTCAATGGAGGAACAGATACTGATGTTGAATTCGTTGGAGATGAAATTTTAGCCACGAATGGCGTAGTTCATGTAGTGGAAACGATTTTGATTCCACCATCGATTTTTGCAACTATTGGAGCTAATCTTGGTAAAGTTTCACAAACGGTTTTATTAGGTGCTGATTTTAGTACATTAGCTGCGGCTATTGCAAAAGCAGATACTTATGCTGATGCAACTACTGGCGTTCCATTTTTAACGGATGTTTTAGCTGGTGATAATCCAATTACGGTATTTGCTCCAATTAACCAAGTATTTGCATCTGCAGGTATAACTTTAGAGACCTTTACTGCTGAGCAGTGGTACGGAATTATTGCAACTCATGTATTAGCGGGTGGTGATTTTTCAGCTGAAGATATTCAAGCTGGTTTAGCCGCAAACCCAAGTGTAAGAACTTATGCTACGGCAGCTCAAACCAACATACAAGTAGGTCCGGGTATATTTACAAATCCGGAGACTGGTGAGGATGTTGCTACAATTTCTGCTGGAGGTGCTCCTGTAGTATCTGCTGATATTACTTCTGATAATGGAAGAGTTCATGCTGTTGCAGGTATTGTATCAAGCGTTAATACCTACGAGACTGTTTTGTTAGGAAGTCCTGGTAATGCTGCTGAGCCAAGTTTCTATAATGCATTTAGCAATATTAGATATTCTTATGGAGATGCTGGTTCTGCTTCAGGTGGTACAAGTTCACCAGTTGATTTGGCTTACTATTTTGGTAATACAAACCAAGCGACATTAGCATCAATTGATTCGGATGGTTTAAGAAATAATTTCTTTGCTTCTAATAATTCATTAGACATTGCAATTGATTTTGATACTAGAAACTCAACACGCTTTAGAGTGACTGATTTATCCCCTGAACAATTTGGAGGAATTATCTTGAATAGTCAACTTGAAGATGCTGCCAGTTCTGAAAATAATACAAATTTATCTGCTACCAATCTACAAGAAGGAAGTGTTGTTGCTTTCACTTTAGATTCTGATCGAGGTGGATATGCAGGGTTAATAAGAGTGGTCTCAGTTGATGACACTAACAACACTGGAACCATAACTATAGAAGTGAAGGTACAAGTTACTGGTAACTAATAAGTTTCGTTTTTAAAAATCAAAAGGTCATCACTCGATGGCCTTTTTTTATGCTCAATTTATTGAGTGCGTCTAAAGTATAGTCCTTAATTATCGTTTACTAAAATAAATACTTCCTTCATTTTTGGACTTGAAACATAATCTACTCTTTGTAAGAATCGTTACTAATTAGAAGAAAGCTTATATAGCTTTTTATGGTGATTGTCAATCCAGTTCAATAGTTTGATAGTATTTTTCGATCAGTATCAGAACTATTGTTTTTGTAATATAATGTCAGTTACTACAGGCATATGATAAAGATATGATGTTAGCTAGTATGAAAACTTAGAATAGGTTCCATGTACCTAGGTCAAATAGTTAACTATTGATTCGAAAGAATTTAAGAGCTTTATTTCATCTAGGTTTAATATTTGGCGCTATGAAAATTCTCAGATCTATCCAAATCAAACGTGCAAAGGTGGTGCTGCTTATAGTTTTCTCACAAAAAAAGGATGATCAAGAAATTGATCATCCTTAAAATGTATTTTTCTGAATTTTAAGAACTTAATTCATCAACTGGTCGAATGTGATTGAAACATAATAGATTCCTCCGATTCTAGGAGCTCCAAAACTTTGGATATAGTATTGATTGAATAAATTTGAGCCACCTACTTTCAACATCATTTTTGATGGTAGTTTATAAGAAATCTGAGCATCTGCAGTTCCAAACGCTGGAATTATCCCATCTCCGAAAGATGATTCCCAGAAGAATTCTGATTGCCATCTGTAAACAATATTAAAACCTAGCTTGTCGGTCAGTTTTCTATTACCAAATTTCACATTAAACTTGTGCTCAGGAGTATTAAAACCAAATACAAAATCATCACTTGCATTTTGAGTGTTTAATTGATTGTAGTTGTAATTCACACCAACTGTATATTTTCTTGGTAGACTATAGTTTAACTCACCAGCAAACCCATAGGCGCTTATTTGTTCATCTGCATTCGTATAAACTTGGAAAGTATTGTCTGCTGTTCCGTTCAGCAAAGTAAGAGGGTTAGGGGTTCCATCAGGATTTAAACCAGCTCTTCTCATTCGTTGCTGAACAATGAAGTCGTTATAATTATTGAAATAACCAACAAAATCCATCATCAACTTATTGTTTATAACACTTTTGTAACCTACTTCAAACGACTGCACTTGTTCAGGAGCAACTGGATCGAAGTTTTCTATCGGTGTCAATTGTTGAGCAGCAGATGGAATGAAATTGGCATCAGCCCTTTCTTCTGGAGTTGCTGCAAAAACATCAGCGGCAAACCCATTGACAGATTCAATAGTGTAAATATTAGGATCCGTACCAATTCCATATTCTTCCAAATTGCCAGGCAGTCCACCTAATAATCTACTAGAAATAATATCAAGATTTATAAACTGACCCTGAGTAGTTGGGTTTCTAAATCCGGTTTGAAAGGAGGCTCTAATATTATGTGTTTTATTAAATGTTAAAACTCCAGACAATCGAGGGCTGAAAACAGCATTAAAGTTTTCGTTCTTATCTCCTCGAATAGAGCCTATTAATTTCAATTTATCGTCTAGTAATCTTTTAGATGCCTGAGCAAAACCTCCGATTTCATTGATGGTGATGGGGTTTTCAGGGCTGTCTGGAAAAATAGTCCCATTTGATCTTAAATCATACTGACGGAAGCTTCCACCTACCAATATATCTACAAATTCTATCTTGTCGCTAAAATCATACTGTGCTTCTGCATGATACATTCTTGATTGATCGTTGAATTTTGGGCCAGAGGGTACTGTTCCTTCAGCAGCTTCTTGTAAAATTCTTTGACCTTCTTCTGAATCAAAATCCACATCAAAAAATGCTTCGGTTGTAGTTCTAGCATAGTTGAAGGCATTTCTCTGAATCTCTGGAGTAACATCTGCCACTGTATTGTTTTGTGGATCTATACCCTGCTGCGATAATGATGCTAAGTAGTTGTAAGCATAAGTACCCAACCAGCCTGAAACATCCTGCGAAAAAACACCTACAGGACTATTAGCAACACTTAAATCTAAAACTCTCTTTGCATAGAATTCAGTGATATAAGAATCACCAGAGTTTTCTAATGTAGCATAACCCCTTACAAACCAATTGGTTCCTTCAAATTGTAGTCTATGCTGTTGGATTCCGAAATTGTTCAAACTATATCGTTGAGCTCCGGTATAAATACTGGTTCCGTATCCTGCATTCCACAAATAACTGGCTTCAATATCGTCAGTGATTCTGTAATAGAGTCCAACGTTTGCTTTGTAATTTTCTGCTCCATAATCAATCACTTCATGTTCTTGATAAGGAGTTGCCGATACTAGTTGATTTGGAAGAAAGCCATTTTGAACGAAACTACTTGCCGGAACGCCTTTCATGATAAGGTTGTCTCTCTGGATTTGAGAATTATTACTCAATTGACCAGCTAAAGTGCCCCATGCATCGGAAAGAGATAAAATAGCTAAATTTACAGCCGCTTCATCTCCCATTAAGTTCGGTGCATCTTTACCAGGGTTGAAATCCAAATTATCAGGCTGCAGCCCTGAATTTCGATCAGAGCTATAATCAGTCGCATACCAATCTTCAGCGCGCATATAACTAGCATTTACCTTAAAAGCGAAACGATCATTGAATAGAGACTTAGCATACCGTATGGAAGCCTCGTACATTGGTTGCGGTGTACTTGGTGCCCCTGCTTCAGTATTGGCATCTACATGATTGACTCCTACTTTAGCAAATGCGCTTAAACCCTGATATTCAAAGGCGGATTTACTGGTTACTCTCATAATACCATTAAATGCATTCGGTCCATAAAGTGCAGATTGTGCGCCTGGAATAAACTCAACACTTTCTACATCTAATTCCGATGGGCCATTCAAGTTACCAATTGGGAAATTCAAAGCGGGTGCTTGAGTATCCATTCCATCTGTCAACTGAACGAAACGAGTGTTTCCTGTAGAGTTAAAACCTCTGGCATTTACAATTTGAAAGTTGATACTACTTTGGGTAACATCTACACCTTTCAAATAGCCGATAGATTTGTAATAATTATCTGCTGGTGTTTGTTGAATAGCTAATACATCCATTTTTTCAATGGAAACTGGAGATTGTAAAATACTTTCCTCAACTCTGGAAGCAGAAACCACTACTTCCTGTCCCATCAGCAGTTCTTCTGACATCGACATTTTAATACCAGTGCTGCTATTGTTTTCATCAATAGTATATTCCTGGGTTTGGTAACCTACCATACTGAATTGTAAGGTAATCGGGTTGGGGAGATTCACACTAAAGTCAAAGTTACCGTCAAAATCAGTCGTGGTTCCTAATACCTTTCCTTTCACTACCACATTCACCCCTATGAGTGGTACTTTAGAGTCATTATCTATGACTGTCCCCGAAATTCTTGTGCTTTGTGCATTACTTTGCCATGCTATTCCTATTGCGAGACAAAATAGTAAGATAGTTTTTTTGAGTAAATTCATTTCCATTGAGTATAGTTTTAAAAATCTTGTATCAATTTAATCAAAAAATAGAGTTGATTAAGCTGTACAACCGACAATTTTAAATAATTTAATACAATTTATCTCAATAAATTAAAATTATCTTTTGGATTGTCTCTATTTATTGATGAACGGGCTAAATATTCCTATAAAGTATTGATTACTTTCATCTATTGCACTAATTTGCCCTTTCTATGACTATTACCAATCCTAGCGCTTTTTGGCTCCTTACTTTTATCTTAATCCCTATTCTGATTCATCTTTTTCAGTTTAGGAGATATAAAAGCCTCAAGTTTAGCAATCTTTATTTTTTGAGTGCTGTAAATGAAGAGGAAAAACGGAGCAAAAAGTTAAAACATCTTTTAATTTTATTAACAAGGATATTGCTTATTGTCTTTTTGGTACTTAGTGTGGCTAGGCCTTTTTTGGAAAGTGATTCTATGCAGTACGAACTGAACTTAGTAATCTTAGATAAAACGCCCTCCAATCTAAGTTTTGCAGAAGGAAAATCTAATCCTATAGTGGTGGAGAACATGAGTTTTATTAATCAGCTTTTTGAAAAATATCCTCAGGATTTGAAAGCTGTTGATCAATCAGGTCAGACAGTAGAGCCTTACGAAGAGCGAGCTATAAAGGAGAGTAAAAGCAAAATAAATTTCGAAAAAATACTAGAAGAGCATAATGATACGGAAAAGATATTGCTGTTAAGCGATTTTCAAAAATCTGTCATCGATGAAAATTTAGCGTTTTTTCAAGACTCTACTAAGGCCTATGTTTTTATGCCTCCTTACCTGCTGCCACCTAATAATGTCATGGTGGATTCAATTTGGGTTGAACAGAGTAATGGGAGAGGTGAAAATACTGATTTACGTATCAGACTTTTTGCGATTGGAAATGTAGAAGAAGTCAACCTTGCTTTGGAAAGTAACGGCCAGTTAATTGGAACACAGTTAGTTGAAATGGCTGAGAATGCTAGTATAATACTAGATTTCCCTATAAAGAGAGTTTTAAACAGCAGTTATAGAACTTTTCAGATCTCCTTAGAAGGTGATCAAATAGAATTTGATAATGAGTTCTATTTTTCCGTTCTAAATCAGGATAGGTTAAAAGTCTTGGGCTTATCAGCTGGTAGTCCCAATGAAATGATCAATACTGTTTTTGAGAATGAAGAACTCTTCGAATTTCGGTCGGAGTCACTGAATAATTTTTCTTTTCAGGATTTAGATGAATATGATCTAGTGTTACTTCACCTTGGAGACGAACTAAATAATTTTGCAGCTTCAGCCATCAAAACTTATGCTTCTTCAGGAAATAGTTTGCTTATCATACCTGAAAGTAACTTTGATCAATTTAATTTCCTGGAGGAGTTAGGATTTGCTAATGTAAGCTCCATCAATCAGACTAGCCGAGAAGCAGTAAGACTAGAAAAGCCAGATATTCGAAATCCGTTTTTTAAGAATATTTTCAACTCAATGGAGGGCGGATTAAGTATGCCAGAGTCTCAATTATTTATGAAGTGGAATAGTGGTCAAAATTTACTTGCTTTTGCCAATTCCTATCCTTTTTTAGGGCTCACCGGACGACAGGAAAATGTCTTTGCGTTTTCAGTGCCACTGAACGAAGACTATACCAACTTCACTCGGCATGGAATTTTTCTCCCCGTTTTGTATAAAATCTCATTTTCAGGAAAAAGGGAAAATCAAATTCAATACGCTTATTTGGATGATGCCATTATTAATCTCACGATTCCTGATTTAACATCAGGGGATATTTTTAAATTAAGGCAAGGTGAACAAGAGTTAGTTCCTGATCAAAGAATAAGTGGTAACAAATTAAGATTAATTTTACATCAAGAAGATATCAATAATGGGTTTTATGATGTAGTTAAAGCAAAAACTGAGGTAGAAGTGGCAAAATTAAGTTTGAATTATCCTAAATCGGAAAGTCAAAGTGACTATTACACTAGCTCAGAATTACAGACTTTATTTCAAGATCGTAGTAATATTATATTATTAGATAGCTATGATTTTTCATCAATTGACGATTACATAGCTGAAACCAAGAAAGGTTTTCCTTTGTGGAAATACTTCTTAGTATTAGCTTTGTTGAGTTTATTAGCTGAAGTTTTAATTATTCGCTTTTTTAAATAGATATGCGTACTTATATAAAAGCTGTCAAAATCATTAACCCTGCTTCCACATGGCATAATCAGACCATCGATATGCTATTAGATGAAGGACAAATTATAGATGTCAATCCTTCAGGAAAAGTTGATGCTGATCTTATTATTGAAGCAAAGCAATTATATGCATCTCCTTCTTGGGTAGATATGCGAGTTTTTTCAGGAGAGCCGGGTGAAGAGTACAGAGAAGATTTTGAGAGCTTAGCGAAAGTGCTAGAAGCAGGAGGATTTGGAGCAGCATTATTAATGCCTAATACGAATCCAACCATTCAAAATAAAGCAGACATTAAGACGATTTTATCTCATAATAAATCTCATGTCTGTCAATTTTTACCATCTGCTGCCATCACCATAAACTGCGATGGTGAGAATCTCAATGAGATGTTAGATGTTTTTCAAGCAGGGGCTCAGGCTTTTACTGACGGTGCTCAGCCGCTGTGGAATAGCGATATTTTAGTGAAGTCGCTACAATATCTTCAAAAATTTGACGGCTTACTGATAAACTTTCCTCAAGACCATAAACTAGCATTGTTTGGACAAATGAATGAAGGGAAAACTAGCACAGGATTGGGCTTGAAAGGCATTCCGCATTTGGCAGAAGAGATAGTAATCCAGCGAGATTTAGAACTTCTCCAATATGCCGGTGGTAAATTACATTTTAGTTGTATCAGCAGTGCTAAGAGCGTTCAAATGATTAAGGATGCAAAAGCCAAAGGGTTACGAGTGACTTGCGATGTTAATATTCACCATTTGATTTTAGACGATGAATATTTAGAATCTTTCGATACTAATTACAAGGTTTTACCTCCTTTAAGAACCCAAAAGGATATCAAGGCATTAATTGATGGAGTTAATGAGGGCGTGATCGATGCTATTGTATCGGCTCACCAGCCCTATGATCAAGACCATAAAAAAATGGAGTTTGATTTGGCTGAGTTTGGGATTATGGGGGCACAAATTGTTTTACCGCTTTATCATAAGTTCTTATCAGATCAAATTGATTTAGAAACTTTCTTAGCCTGCATAGAAAGTAATCCTCGTAAGATTCTAAAGATGAAGCAAAGTAAGATTGAAAAAGGTGTAGCGCCTGATTTTACGTTATTTTCTTTAGATGAGAAGTGGGTATTCAACGCAGAAAATAATTTATCAAAAAGTGATAATTCGCCTTTTCTGAATACTGATTTTTCCGCCAAGGTATTAGCAGTATTTAACAATAGAACACAATATTTGGATTCAAAATTTACTCACTCTTAAAGTATGAATTTATTAGTCAAAAGTCCCTTACGATTTAGCTTAATCGCCATATTTTTTGTGGTATTAATGTTTTTTATTCTGATTTTTTTAGATAAAAATCCTGTGATTTACGGAAGTAATATCATTTTTATCGGGCCACTTATGGCTATTTTCTTATTTTTCAGCATAAAAGTATTTCGTGATACTAATCCAGATGGTTTAAGGTTCTGGCAAGGTTTTTCGATCGGTATTTTATATACTCTCTTCTTCACGCTTTTCTATTCTATTGTTTTATGGATGGATGGAAGCGTGTTTGATACCGATCATTTTGATGAATATAGAGAAATGATAGTGGAGAAAATAGTAGCAGGTAGAGAAATGCTAGTTGATAAAATGGGGGAAGACGGTTATCAGGATTATTTGAGATCGGGAGAATCCTCAAACGCTCGAATTATCGGGAGTTTAGCTTTCAACAATATTCTAATTGGAATTTTAATCACTCCATTGGTTTCTTTATTTATGCGCACAAGTGAACCTAAGCGACTATGAAGTATAATTTAAGCATCGTAGTACCCGTTTTCAATGAGGAGGAGTCGATCCCTGAACTTATTGCTTGGATTGAAAGAGTGATGGCAAAGCATCCGATGCTGAGCTACGAAGTGATTATGATCGATGATGGGAGTTCAGATAACTCTTGGGAGATTATTCAAAATTTAGCAAAGAATAAACTTCAAATTAAAGGAATCAAATTTGCTAGAAACTATGGTAAATCTGCGGCTCTCCACACTGGATTTCGTTCTTCTGAAGGGAATGTAGTGGTGACCATGGATGCCGATATGCAGGACAGTCCTGATGAAATTCCTGCGCTCTACGATATGGTCGTAAAAGAAGGTTACGATATTGTGTCGGGATGGAAGAAGAAAAGGCATGATCCAATCAGTAAAACCATTCCTTCTAAATTTTTCAATTATGTTACTAGAAAGATCTCTGGGATTAAATTACATGATTTTAATTGCGGTTTAAAAGCTTATCGCCATAAAGTAGTGAAGAACATAGAGGTGTATGGCGAGATGCATCGCTATATTCCAGTAATAGCAAAGTGGAATGGATTTAGAAAAATAGGAGAGAAGGTTGTAGAACACAGAGCTCGAAAATACGGAGAAACAAAATATGGATTGGAGCGATTCCTCTATGGTTTTCTTGATCTATTGTCCATTACTTTTGTCTCTAAATTTAAGAAAAGTCCGATGCATTTTTTTGGTGCAATGGGAACCCTTTCGTTTATCTTCGGCTTTTTTGTTACCGTTTATATTATTGGTAAGAAATTTTATGAAATTCATTATAGTTTGCCAGTACGGGAAATTACTGATCAACCGCTGTTCTTTTTAGCTCTGGTGGCATTAATTGTTGGAGTGCAATTGTTTTTGGCCGGGTTTATCGGTGAGATGCTCACCATGAATTCACCGAGAAAGTTAGACTACAGTATAGATGAAGAAACTGGAATAGGATGAGGTTTTATTCTATTATTATTCCCATCTATAATCGTCCCGATGAGATCAAAGAATTATTAGAAAGTCTTACTCAACAATCTTTTGATAATTTTGAGATCATAGTAGTCGAAGATGGATCGACCATTAAATGTGAAGAGATTTGCCAGTCTTTTTCTTCTAAATTAAATCTTAGGTATTTCTATAAAGAAAATTCAGGTCAAGGGTTTAGTCGTAATTATGGATTTAAAAAAGCAGAAGGAGATTACTATATTGTCTTTGATTCTGATTGTATTATTCCTTCCGATTATTTTGAAACAGTAGAAACATACCTGAATGTTAACCCATTAGATGCTTTTGGAGGACCCGATGCAGCTATGGATAGTTTTACAATTGTTCAAAAAGCTATTAGCTATTCTATGACCTCTTTTTTTACCACCGGTGGCATCCGAGGAGGTAAAAAGCAGTTAGAAAAGTTTCGTCCAAGAAGCTTTAATATGGGAATTTCAAAAGAGGTTTTTGAAAAGACTGATGGTTACAATATTACACGAATGGGTGAAGATATTGAATTTAGTATTCGGATTGAAAAAGCTGGTTTTAAAACTGGCTTAATTCCTGACGCTAAAGTTTACCATAAGCGAAGAACAAAATTGAGCCAATTTTATAAACAACTCTTCTTTTTTGGTCGGGGTCGGATCAATATTTTTAGATTTTATAAAAGTGAACTGAAGGCAGTCCATTTATTGCCGTTATTTTTCGTGTTAGGATTGTTTTTTTGGTTCCTCACCCCTTTGTGGAGTCGTCAACTGTTTGAGTGGGGAGGGACAGCCTTCGCTGTTTACTATATACTTATTGGTGCGGATGCTTTTAGGAAGACGAGAAACCCCTTTGTGGCTGGTCTAAGTATACTAACCTCTTTTATTCAGCTATTTGCTTACGGTATGGGTTTTATTAATGAAAGTTTTAACTACGTAAAACAGCCGAAACCGACAGGACTGAAGTAGGTAAAATTCTTTGAGTAATTATTTCTCTACCTTATAAATTATTTCTCCTTTTGGCAGCGCATATTTTTTAACCCGGTATTCCGGTAGTTCGTTTATGTAGTTGTCTTCAGTTACCTCAAAGCCGGCTTTTCTTAATCTATCAGGATAGTCTTTTCCATAAAGCCTAACGTGATCATCCTGACCAAATATTTTCTCTCTTTCTTTTGGATCAGTGATACTATTATCCTCAAAAGTTTTCTCAGGGATGGGTTCAAAAAAGGGAATTTGTATTATTCCCCAGCCGCCTGGTTTTAATACTCTTTGGAGTTCACTCATAGCTTTAATATCGTTTTCAACATGTTCCATTACATGATTGCAAAAAATCACATCAAATGTATTTTCAGGAAAAGGGATATCATGAATATCCATTTTCACCTTTGCTAAAGGGGATTCGATATCGGCTGTGATATAATTTTCACCGTGTAGTTTTTCAAAATGATCCATGAAGCATTGCTCAGGAGCAACATGTAGAACTTTGAGTTTCGAATTGAAGAAATTAGTTTTTTCTTTTAAGTATAGCCAAATTAATCGATGTCGCTCTAAGGAAAGCGTATCTGGGCATAAGGCATTTTCACGTGGATTTACTCTTCCATATGGTAAAAATTTCCTGTATCCTTTTCCATTAATCGGGCAATAGACATTATCTCCTCTATAAAACAGACCGATTACTTTTAGGCTAATGCCACTAATTCTCTGAATGTATTTTCTAGGGATATTGCGTAATAAAAAACTTATAATTCTTTTCATGGAGTTATTTTGGAATGCAAAGGTAATAAAATGCTGGAATCTTCTTAAAGACTCTTGCTTTGTGTAGATGGAAATTGAAGTGGGTAGCTAGTTTATAATCATTGGCAGCGGCTTAGTAGATTAAACTGTGACGTATTTAAAACTAATATAATGTTATCGCATCATAAATTTAGTGGATCACTGCTGATTAGCTACTAAAACTATTTATTTAGTAGGCTTGATTAATTGATAGGTGGTGCAAAAAAGTATATTTTTTATTAATATTTTTACAAAATGATCGTTAGTAGTTTTTCTTAGAATAATAGATCCCATGAATAAAAAATTAATTATAGTATTGTCAGCACTTGTGATTATCGTAATAGCTTTCTTCACCTTTCGGGGAAGCGGGACAAGCGAAACTATTGAGATAATGACTGAGGCTCAGGCTGGAGAATTTGTCATTGCTATAACGACAACTGGTGAATTGGAGGCTAAAAATGCCATCAAAATAACAGGTCCGTCAGGTTTGCGGGCAGCTAGATTATGGAATGTGAAAATTGATCAATTAGTTGATGAAGGGACCGTTGTGGAAAAAGGAGATTTTGTGGCTAGCTTAGATGCCTCAGAGCTTTCTGATCGATTACGAGAAGTAGAAAATGAATATCAGCAAAGTCTCTCTCAATACACACAAACCAAATTAGATACAGCTCTGACACTAAGGGAATCTCGTGATGAATTAATCAACCTAGAGTTCGCAGTTGAAGAAAAGAAATTAGTCTTAGAGCAATCTCAATTTGAGCCGCCTGCTACCATCAAACAAGCGGAAATTGATTTAAGTAAAGCAGAAAGAGCGTTTAAACAAGCAAAGGAGAATTACTTATTAAAGAGGGATAAAGCAGTTGCACAAATGCAGGAGGCAGATGCAGGGCTATCTGAAGATCGAGACGAGAGAGATTTTTTGGTTGAATTACGGAAAAAGTTTAGAATTATGGCTCCTGAGGATGGTATGGTGATTTACGTCCGTGAGTATGATGGTTCTAAGAAATCTGAAGGGGCTTCTATAGGAGCTTGGGACCCAACAGTGGCCACATTGCCAGATTTATCAACTATGATCTCCACTACTTTTGTGAATGAGGTGGATATTCGAAAGATTGCAAAAGGCCAACATGTAAATATCGGATTAGATGCATTTCCTGACAAAAAGCTGACTGGTGAGGTCATTTATGTTGCTAATGTAGGGGAGCAAAGACCAAATTCAGATGCTAAAGTTTTTGAAGTGAAAGTAGAAATTAACGAAAGTGATACTACTTTAAGACCTGCCATGAGTACTGCCAACGAAATTATAACTGACGTAGAGCCAAAAGCAATCTTTGTTCCTTTAGAGTCGGTCTTTAATCAAGGAGATTCTATTGCTTATGTTTATAAAAAATCCGGATTAGAGACTATTAAACAAGAAGTTATTTTAGGCAAATCGAATGCAAATGAAGTAATAGTCAAAGAAGGAATTGAGTCCGGAGAAAAGTTGTATCTGATTGCACCTCAAGACCTTGACGAAAAGGAAGTGACATTATTAAAATCTTCTGAAATTTAAATGAAATTGGCATAATTAAAATAATCAGTTGAAAAGCAGGGCAATGATTGTTTTAAGCTTCAAAATTTACATCTGACCTGTTCTAATCGATTATAAACAGATGAAAGAAAAAATTATAGCAAACCTTAATATTGCCTTTGAAGCTGTAGTAGCTAACAGAACCAGATCGTTTTTAACGGCTTTGGGAATAATATTCGGAGTGGCTGCAGTGATTGCTATGCTTGCTATCGGCAACGGAGCACAACAGGAGATTCTCAATCAAATAAAATTAGTCGGTGTAAATAATATAGTGATTGAGCCAGTTGTAGAGCAAAAAGAAGAAAACTTACAACAGCAGGGGAACGGGAAGAAGGAAAAAAAGAAATTTAGCCCTGGTTTGACTTTAGCAGACGCTGAGAGTATTAAAGAAATCATACCGGGTATCGAGGCCGTCAGTCCCGAAATCATTTTAGAAACTTACGTTATTCGAAACGGAATTAGGCGTTCTGCAAAACTTGTGGGTGTAGATCCTTCCTACTTCAATCTGTCTGCATTTGAGCTCAATGAAGGAGAAATGTTTATTGAAGAACACCAGAAAATTGGAAGTAGAGTATGCATTATTGGAAAATCAGTAAAAGCCCGATTTTTTCCAAATACAGATCCTGTCGGTAAAATGATTAAAGTAGGGCCTCATTGGTTGCAAGTTATTGGCGTATTAAAAGAAAGAATTTATAGTCAAAAAAGTTTGGATAACTTAGGCTTGAGAGATTTTAATATGGATATCTACACGCCTGTTCAAACCGTTTTAGTTAATTACAAAAACCGAGCGGCACTAACTCAGGCTCAATTGAAGAAAGCCAATGCTCGAAATGGTGATGAAAATGCCAATAGTCAGGATCAAGGAAGTACTAATTATCATCAAATAGATAAACTTACGGTACAAGTTTCAGAATCTGATAATTTAAATGCAACAGCAGAAATTATTTCTAGAATGCTAAAAAGAAGGCATTATGAAAAAGTGGATTTTGAAGTGACTATTCCGGAATTATTGTTGAAGCAACAACAGAAAACAAAGAATATTTTTAATATCGTGCTCGGAGCTATTGCAGGGATATCGCTTTTGGTCGGTGGAATAGGTATTATGAATATAATGCTCGCTTCGGTGATGGAAAGGATAAAAGAAATTGGACTGAGATTATCTCTTGGAGCTAAGAAATCAGATGTTGTGTTACAATTTTTATTGGAGGCAGTAATGATTAGTATTAGCGGTGGGATAATAGGAGTTATTTTAGGAATTATTTTTGCTTATTTAGTGGCTTCTTTCGCTGAAATCCCCACAATCGTAAGTGGTATTTCAATAGTAATTTCATTCGGAGTTGCCGCAACCGTGGGTTTAATTTTTGGTATAGCACCTGCTAGGAAAGCCGCAAATCAGGATCCAATAACCTCTTTAAGATATGAATAGAAAGTACATTTTTAATACAGTGATGATTTTAAGCTCTATATTTTGGAGTTTTGATTTATATTCCCAACAAACCTATACGCTTCAAGAGGTCATCCAAATAGCAAAAACCCAATCTCCAGCTTATAAAAGAGCCGAAACCATTAAGGAAAACAGGTACTGGCAGTACAGGGTCTATAAATCTAATTTTGTTCCTCAGTTAAGCTTAAGTGGTACCTTGCCTAATTTTAACAGGTCTGTAACCCCCGTTACACAAGAAGACGGCTCCACGCAATATCGTTCTGTATTCAATAGTAATTCAGATGTATCTTTGAACCTTGAGCAGCAAATTGGTCTGACTGGGGGAACTGTTTTTTTAAATTCTACGGTCAATCGTTTTGATGATTTTGAAAGAAATGATTTTAGATATGGTGGTGACCCTTTATCCATTGGTTTTATCCAGCCTTTATTTCGTTTTAATGAATTGAAATGGGACAGGGAGATTGAACCATTGCGATACGAGGAGTCCAAAAGGGAATTTGTGGAAGAGTTTGAACAAATATCTAAAGATGTTTCTACTCGTTTTTTCAATTTATTAAGCGCTCAAGTAAGTCTTGAAATAGCACAAAAAAACTTAGGTAATAATGATACCATTTATAAAATTGCCCAAGGACGATATGAGCTTGGTAAAATACCAGAAAATGAATTACTACAATTGGAATTAAGTTTAATGAATTCTAGACAAGCAGTTGCTCAAGCAAGTTTGGATTTAGAAACAACTCAACTAGCGTTAAAGGCTTTCTTAGGATTGAAAAATGACGATGAGCTTAATTTGATTGTTCCTCAAAAGATACCTGAATTTCAAATTGATCCTGATTTAGCACTTCAGGAAGCCCTTAACAATAGACAAGAAGCAGTTGGTTTTAAGAGAAGATTATTGGAAGCTAACAAAGAGGTAGATCGAGCTCAAGGTGAAACAGGTTTGAATATGAATTTATTCGGAAGTTTTGGTTTAACTAATCAAGCGGAACAGCTACCTGCAATCTATCAAACCCCGGAGAATCAGCAAAGAGTACAATTGGGTTTTACTATTCCAATAGTGGATTGGGGAAGGCAAAAGTCAAGAGTAAGAACGGCTGAAGCAAATTATCAATTGGTTCAATATACTGTAGAGCAGGAGAAAGTCAATTTTGAGCAAGAAGTCTATACGCAAGTTAAGACTCTTGAAATGCTTAGAGATCAAGTTGCCATCACTGAAAAAGCAGATGATATATCCCAAAGGAGGTACAATATTGCTAAAAACCGTTACTTAATCGGTAAGATCAGCATTACAGACTTATCCATTGCACTTACCGAAAAAGATCAAGCCAAAAGAGACTATATCAATTCATTGGGAAATTTTTGGCAGGCCTATTATAATTTAAGACAGCTGACGCTATATGATTTCAGAGAAAACAAGCGTTTAATTGAATAAATCTAAGTTAATCCCTTTTTTATTTAATTATTTTCGGATGTTTGTAAAATGAGAAGCTTCACAGCATGTGTCCTTATCTTATTCTGTCTAATTTCTTTGCAGGCTATTGGTCAAGTTGATTACAATAATAATGCAACAGAAAAAATTAAAAGGCAACCTGAGCTAGAACCTGAAGGCACTAAAAAAGATAGAAGACTTTTGAGTATCTATATAAAGGATACAAAAAATGTACTATACGGAAATCCTTGTATGGATAAAGTGAGTGAACGTTTTGGCTACGAATATGTAGTGATGCCTAAAAATGCCTCAAAGTATCATTCAAGTTTTCAAAGTGTTATGCACAATTTCTACGTTAAGTCAGTGCTCTTTTTCAGAAATCCTTTGTGGAAAATTATCTCTACTAAAAAGGCAAAAGAATGTAGGCAAAAGACGGGAGATTATGCAGGGTGAAGCAACCAAATAATCTCTTTTGAAAAGCTTCAAAAACCAGTGATCGCATTGTTTATTTAAGTTCTATGGGTGTAAAGGATTGCATCTAGGTAAATATGTTTTAATTTGTTTTTAAGTAGTTTCAATTTTTTATAAATTGAGTAAGGAAACAACTCATTGAAGCACATGGATTTAAGTAAAAATGCAATAGTAGACTTGTTAAATCATACTATTAAAGAAAGAAGAGATATCAGCTGGAAAATGGGTGTAGGTTACCACAATGGGGTTGATGTATCCATCTATGAGGTTTTAATTTATGAAATCAGAAATAATAAAATTATAGGACGATTTGCATTCAATGGGGATTCAGGAAAGCTTATTAATCAGAGGGTAATTGGGTATCGCCAAAAAATGGCTGATAACATAGTCGATGCTTTATTGGATATTAATAATTTTTTGACAAAAAGAATAATAGCCTGATTCCATCATTTCTTTCTTTCACGGTTACAAGTTGAAGTACTTGCTACTTTAGTCAAACCTAATTTAAATTCTTCCTTGCTACTTACATTCAGATTTATGTGATTGAAGGCAGCTTTTCTTCATAGTGCTTAAAATCCTCATCACTGAAGAGAACAAAACGGATCAACTTTAGTGAGCGAGCTTTACTAAGAAAATTTTGAACTGTCTTTAATGCAATTTCAGTTGCTTCTTCAAAAGGGTAGCCAAAGGCCCCTGTCGAAATTGCGGGGAAAGCGATAGATTCAATGTTGTGCTTTTCTGCCAGTGCTAAAGCATGCTCATAGCAGTGGCCTAAAAACTTAACTTCAGGCTGATTGAAGCCGTATATGGGGCCAAGAACATGAATAATGTATTCATTAGGTAGAGAATAGGCGTCTGTTATGACAGCTTCCCCTGTTTTGATGGGAGCTAAAGAACGGCATTCCTCTGCCAATCCCTCTCCAGCAGCAGTATGAATTGCACCTGCTACTCCACTTCCGATTTGGAGTTCTGCATTTGCAGCATTTACAATTGCAGAAATATCTTTCTGTTGGGTGATATCCCCTTTGACAACCTCTAATTTTACTTCAAATGTTCCCATTATCGACAGTCCTCTTTATATAATATACCGAAGATGCGACTAATTGGTTGTAAGAAATATTAGAAATTAACTTGGGCTTGAAGTCTCAATAATCTACCAGTTTGCAAATTATCTTGATTTATGAAATCCTCATACCGTCTTGAAGAGATCGTGTAATGTGCTACTAATTCAAATGCTCTAACCGGTCTCCACTCCATCCCAATTTCTAATTCACTTACATTATAACTTCTAGCATCGAGTTCAAATTTTTTACCTCCATCATAATAATGATACCGCATGAATGGATAGAAAAGTTGGTTGAATTTGGAAAATTTGTATGTCAATGTTGCGTAGCCACCCTCTAGATTAGTCTGCTCTATAGTATTAGTTACTTTATTAAACTCTGGGCCAGTTCCCCAATTATATTCAGCCTGAATCCCAAAAGGCTGGGGATACAGTACAAATGAAGCTGCAGCTCTTTGATCTAAATAGTTTAACCCTTCTTGCACATTCACACCAGTGCTTAAATTGCTTTGTGGCATTTGATACTGCCCAGTATATGCTTGTATTCCAGGTTCAATTATTTGTCTCCCTATTTGGATAGGATAACTAATTCGACCTACTATATGGAGGTCGTCATTCAATTCTGGCGCATTTCCTGTTTGACCATTAAAAACGCCAAAGCCAATCACTCCATAGTCTCCAGATCCTTTTAAGCCTTCGGCCACTAATTCTCTAAATAATTTTCTTGTTTCTTCTGGTGCCCAATAAAATAACACGCTTAGCTCTCTTTCATTTTTAATGGAGCTGTTCATACCATCATTTCTGTCTAATGGTAATCGATTTTGACTTGATTGCATGTTTTCAAAGCCGTAAGGTATTTTACTTTGACCAAATCGAAATCTGAATTCACGTTTTTTATCTAAACTAACGTCAAAGTAAGCATCTCTCAACTGACCATAATGTTGACCGCTTCCGCTGCCCGAACTTGCAAAGTCTGGTTGAATATAAAAGTACACGTGCTCACCTAAATTTCCAGAAAATTTAAGTCTGACCCTCCTTAATGAAAAACTATTTCCGGCTCCCCAGCTTTTATCACATTGGTTACAATCTAAATCAGGATTGGTTTCCAATAGTCTGTTATATCGAGCTTGAACATATCCTCCTATTTTGATATTCTCAAACCATGAATTGCCATTAATATCGTATGGCATTTTCTGAATTTGTCCTAAAGCAGAAAAAGATAGTAGGACTAATAATAAAAAAGTCAGAATTGTTTTTTGCATTTCCTATAAGTTTCTGCAAATGTAAATCCCTCCTATATTATCTGATAGTTTATTGTGTTAACAAATAATTAATAATTGCCCCATATTTTCGTTAAGCCATTTTTGTTTTGAATAAAATGGCTATCAATATTAATAGAAGCAATTTTAAGTTAACAATAAATTAATATGAAGTTGATTAGCTTAACAAGATAAGATCAGCCTAGCTTCTTTAGTAATCCTTTGAAAATTTTAGTCATTTTAGGTTCGGCATTGATTGCAGCTCCAATTATTTCTGGTATTGCCGCAGGTTTTAATTTTTCTGCATAGCATAAATCGGTAATGACAGAAACAGCAAAAACAGGAATTTGAATATGTCTAGCTGCAATATTTTCTGGTATAGTACTCATCCCCACGGCATCAGCGCCTATTGTATCCAAGTACCTGTATTCGGCAGGTGTTTCCAGGTTCGGCCCTTGAACACCAGCATAAACGCCTTCTTTTATGTCAATATGTTCCTCTTTTGCGACTTCTTTTGCTAAGGCAATCAAGTTAGGATCGTATGCATCATACATATCAGGGAAGCGACCGCCAAAATCATCTATATTTTGACCTCTAAGTGGATTTTCCGGAAAAAGATTGATATGGTCCTTAATGATCATTAAATCACTCAATTCTAAGCCTTTGTTTAAACCTCCTGCAGCATTTGAAATGAATAAATATTGTATTCCTAATAAGTACATCATTCTTACCGGCATAACGATTTGCTGCATACTGTAGCCTTCATAGTAATGGAAGCGACCTTGCATAGCAACTACCTTTTTACTACTTAATTCGCCAAAAATCAATTTTCCGCTGTGCGTTTCTACTGTTGAAACTGGAAAATGAGGAATGTCTTTGTAAGAAAAGCTATATTTGATTTGAATATCTTCTACCAAAGCCCCCAGACCTGTACCTAAAATGATCCCTACTTCTGGCTTGAAATCCACTCTATCTCTTAAATAATCAGTTGCTTGTTTTATTTCTTTCAATGTGCTCATAATTTATTTAAACAATTTTGGTTCAATTTGATTGAAGTCTCTATCTCTTCAAAATTATTTTAAGAGATTTTAAAACCTTTTTATATATTTGTAAGTATATGTATCAACATTAAATGTAACAACATAAAGTTAATAAAAATGAAAACAAAAATTTTATCAATCGGATTAGCAGCATTAATTATGACTGCAGCTTTTACTGTTTTACAGAAAGAAGTAAAAGTAGATACAAATTCAAGTCAAATTGCTTGGGTAGGTAAAAAAGTAACTGGTCAGCATAATGGCATCGTTAACATAAAAGAGGGAGCTCTTGAAATGGAAGAAGGTCAAGTAACAGGCGGATTTTTTGTTATTGATATGACGACTATTGATGTTTTAGATTTAGAAGGAGAGTACAAAGGTAAATTGATGGGGCATTTAAGATCTGACGACTTCTTTAGCGTTGAAAAGTATCCGACTGCAAAATTTACAATTACTTCAATTGATAAAAGTGAAGCAACAGATGCGACACATTTTATTGCTGGTGATTTAACAATAAAAGGAATTACCAATAAAATTACTTTTCCAGCTACAGTCACAATTAAAGACGGAAAGGCAAACGCTAAAGCTTCATTTGCTCTAGATAGAACGAAATGGGAAGTAAGATATGGCTCTGGTTCATTTTTCGATGGATTAGGAGACAAAATGATTTATGATGATTTTGAATTATCAGTTAATTTATCATCGTTATAATTTAAACGTATTGTATTATTTATTGAATAGGGACATTTTGTCCCTATTTTTGTTTTTTAACAGATCTATTAAGAATGATAACCATTATATCAGGCACCAACCGTCCAAATTCAGTATCTGCTCAAGTAGCTCATCTTTACCAAGGCTTATTGAGAAAGCATGAAGTTGAATCCAATATTATTGACTTGGCTGATTTACCTAATGACTTTGTGTATACAGCCTTGTACGACAACAATGGAAAAAATGCTGATTTTAATAAGTTCTTGGAAAAATTGCGCACTTCAGAGAAGTACGTTTTCATTATTCCAGAGTATAATGGTTCTTTTCCTGGAGTTTTGAAAGCTTTCATAGATGGGATGGAATATCCCAATAGTTTTCAAGATAAGAAATGTGCGCTAGTGGGTATATCTTCAGGAATGCAAGGGGCCGGCTTGGCATTAAGCCATATGACAGATATTTTTAATTACTTAGGAATGAATGTCTTAGCGCTAAAGCCTAAGCTAGCGAGGATTGAGAAGAATTTTGATGGTGAAGAAGTTACCGATGAACTTTACAGCCAGTTATTGGAAGAGCAAGTAAAGAAACTATTAGAGTTTTGAACTCATGCTTTCCGTATTTTTTGATACGCCTCCTTGCCCTTTTCCGTTAAATACGGATATATCATTTCAAAAAGTAGGTTGCAGTAGTATTGGACAGTATTGTTTTCGTCAAAAGTAGCATAGATATTTATCCAGCTATCTCCAGCAATATTCATCCTTTGATATAGTCTTTCATATTCATGTTCAAATTCGGGCCTCCTTAAGATATTTGATTTAATAAGTGAATGAAAAATTACTTGGAACTGTTCATTTCTAATCTTCATTAAATCTGCATAATGTGATTTTATTTTTGGGTTAGCATTCATCAAATGGATAAAGTCAATCAGTATAAATTTATAGTCAAACATTTTTTCCATAGTCTTTAACGAAGACTCATATAAGGCTTCAAGTACGGTGCCTGCTGCATCCATTGAAGTCATTTGAAGATTCATTTCTCCCACTAGTTGAACGTATAAAGCTTCGACAATATCTTCTTTAAGTTTAAAGTGATAATTCAAATTCCCTTGACTGATTTTCAATTCTTGGGCAATCTGTCGCAAGCTGACGTTGACCATGCCTTTGTCGTTGAAAAGCTGGAGAGCTGCATTAAGAATTTTTGCTCTGGTATTTTTCATTTTTAGTAAACTTGACCTAATTAAAATAAATTAGTATATTTGACCTAAAATTAGGAATAAGTATGGAAATAGCAATAATTGGAGGAGGTATAGCAGGTCTTACTGCTGCATTAGCTTTAAGAAAGCAGGGGATTAAATCTGTTGTATATGAACGCGCAATGCAATTAAACGAAATAGGGGCTGGTATTTGGTTGCAACCTAATGCATTGAAAGTATTAGATTATTTAGGCGTGAAAGATTCCATCTTGAAGGATGCAGTTCAATTAGATAGAGTAGATATCACTAATCGTCAATTAAATCCATTTCAGTCTGGTAATGGTGTCGTTCAAGATAAGAAGGGGAACAAAATTGTGTCGATTCACAGAGGGAAGTTGCAGAAAATCTTAGTAGAAGCTTTGCCAAATGATGCGCTTAAATTAGGGCATGATTTAAGATCCTTTACTCAAAGTGCAGGCAAAGTGGACTTGCATTTTGAAAGTATTTCTTTAAAAGCAGATTATGTTTTAGCAGCGGATGGTATTAATTCCAGGATCAGGCAAGCACTTTTTCCTCTTTCTTCCTTAAGGCATTCAGGGCAGACCTGTTGGAGGGGAATCTCAGCGATTCAAGTCCCGGAAGAGCTCCGGAATTTGGGTAGAGAAGCTTGGGGTAATAAAGTCCGATTTGGTTTTTCTCAAGTCTCTGATGATTTGGTTTATTGGTTTGCAGTAGCAGAGGCAAATGCACAAGTAGAAGTTGATAGAGCAATAGTAAAAAAGGAGTTAAATGAAAAGTTTAAAAATTTCCATCCGCTTGTACAGCAAATCATAAGTAATACAGATGCTGAGAAGATAATTGGAGGTGACATTTTAGATTTAGGGAGATTAGATCATTGGCATATGCAAAATATCTGCTTACTAGGAGATGCCGCACATGCTACAACACCAAATATGGGACAAGGTGCGGGGCAAGGAATTGAAGATGCTTATGTGATAGCCAAGTTGTTTTCCAAGCTTCAACCATCTGAAAAGATTTTTGAAGAGTTTGAAACATTACGAAGAAAGAAGGTAGATTATGTAGTCAATAATTCATGGCGTTTTGGCAAAATGGCTCATAGCAGCGTAGGACAGTTTGTGATGAAGTTAGTCATGAAAATGACACCTCAATTTGTGGTAAATAAACAATTGGAACAGCTGTATAAACTCCCTAATATTTAGGCAAAAAAAAGCTGTTTTATAAATTCGACAAACAGCAACTTTAATGATTTTGTCGACCCAATAAAACAGCCTAAGTTTAAGTGATAAATAATTAAACAGTCATAATCTCTTTTTCTTTGTGCTCTAAGATATCGTCAATTTTTTTAGTATAGTCATTAGTAAGTGATTGCACTTTCTCTTCTCCTCTTTTGACATCGTCTTCAGAAATCCCTTCCTTTTGTAATTGTTTCAGTTGATCGTTAGCATCTTTTCGTGCGTTTCGGATAGAGATTTTTCCATCTTCTGCTTCATTTTTGGCTTGCTTACTCAAAGCAATCCTTCTCTCTTCAGTTAAAGGAGGAATGTTTATCCTTACAATTTCACCGTCATTTTGAGGAGTAAATCCTAAATCACTGTTGATAATTGCACGTTCTATTTCACCGATAATATTTTTTTCCCATGGTTTAATAATGATTGAACGTGCATCTGGTGTGCTAATTGAAGCAACTTGGCTGATAGGAGTGTCATTGTTATAATAATCAACCATTAATCCTTCGAGCATTGCAGGTGAAGCTTTACCTGCTCTAATTTTCTGCAAATTACTTTTAGTATGCTGAATGGCTTTTTCCATTAGCTCTTTTGCTTCTTCCAATACTAAATTTATTTCTTCCATTGCTTTTTATTTTTCAGAATTTATCAAGGTACCAACATTTTCTCCATTTATCAGGTCGTATAAATTTCCTGCTTTATTCATGTCAAATACAATAATAGGCAAATTGTTTTCTTGACAAAGCGTAAATGCAGTCATATCCATAACATTTAACCCTTTCTCATAGACTTCTTGAAATGATATGTTTGAATATCTCACAGCATCAGCATTTTTCTCTGGGTCTGATGTATAGACCCCATCCACTCGAGTACCTTTTAAAACTACATCCGCTTCTATTTCAATAGCTCTTAAGCTTGCAGTAGAATCAGTAGTGAAGTAAGGATTACCGATTCCTGCACCAAAAATCACAACTCTTCCTTTTTCTAGATGTCGTATCGCTCTTCTTCTTATAAATGGTTCGCAAACTTGCTCCATATTAATACCAGACATTAAACGAGTGAACATGCCGTGATTTTCCAAAACCCCTTGCACAGCCATACCATTAATTACTGTCGCTAGCATTCCCATATAATCGCCTTGAACTCTGTCAATTCCCGCTGATTCAGCTTGAATACCTCTGAAAATATTTCCTCCACCTATAACTATAGCCACTTCAATGCCTTGGTCATGTATTCTTTTTATTTCCTTTGCATATTGCGCTAATCGTTTGGAGTCAATGCCGTAGCCTTCATCACCCATAAGAGCCTCGCCACTTAATTTCAATAGAATACGTTTGAATTTCATAGTTAAATTGTTGCTGTCCCTTTAAAAGTTTAAGTCTATTTTATAAGTATTTTATTCGATTCTAGTTGTTGAATATACTTCAAAAATTTAGAATTGAATTATCAATTGATTTTTCTCTACACTATCACCTTTTTTGGCTTTTATTTCTGCAATTGTGCCATCACCTGCAGCTTTTATCACATTCTCCATCTTCATTGCCTCCAGAATCAACAGTGGATCTCCCTTTTTAACCTCGTCTCCTGGTGCGACCATTATATCTATAATTAATCCTGGCATGGGAGCCTTGACATCATTCATTTGGTTTTGATCTAAGTCAGAGATCCCCATTTCTTCTAAAAGTAGATCCATCTTATCTTTCAACTCCAATTCAATGATTTTACCATTTAATTGTAATTTGAAAACTTTACTTTCATAATCAATCTCGACAATATGTGCATTAAATGTTTGATTATGATAAATGATGTGGAAGGATTGATGATCGGTTTTATTTATGTCCCAATCAACTTGTTTATCGTCTATGAAAATATCTCCGTCTTTCGTGGATAGTCGATATTCTTTATCGGATTGACTGAATTTTATTTCGTACATAATTAAAATTTAACACGAAGATAGGAACACATATTAAATTTCACACATTTCATTTTAAAATTAGTGAAAGTGTTGAGTTTTTTTTCACCTTTGCGCTTGAAAAAAATCTAAGAAACTAGTCAGACGCTGATAAGTAAAAAGCGATTCGCTTGTATTTTTGTATTCTTCAAATATCTACTACATTTTCTTTTAGTTATAAATAACTGATTTACAAGAGATAGTGCATGATTAGAAATTAAGATGAAAAAAAAGTAATCTTTTTTGTCAGTAAAGTTTGATAAAATATAAAATCCATATAATTTTGCACTTCCTAAAACGAAAGGGATTTAGGAAATGCTTATTGAAACCATTTGGGGGAATACCAAAGCGGCCAACTGGGACGGACTGTAAATCCGTTGTCTTCGACTTCACAGGTTCGAATCCTGTTTCCCCCACTTTGTAGTTTGTAGCTTCGGCGAAAGATTACAATTTGATTTTAATACTACCATTTTTTAGTAGTTATTAATCAAACAAGCGGGAGTAGCTCAGTTGGTAGAGCGGCAGCCTTCCAAGCTGCAGGTCGCGAGTTCGAACCTCGTCTCCCGCTCTATAATACAATAGGCATTTCGGTGAAAATCTAAGGCAGAACGGAAACGTCACTGCCTTTGTTAGGATGTGCCTGCAAAAGGCACTGAATGATTTCAAGCCGATGTAGCTCAGGGGTAGAGTGCTTCCTTGGTAAGGAAGAGGTCGGGGGTTCAAATCCCCTCGTTGGCTCAATCAGTGTTATTGAATAAATATATTATAAATTTTAACTAAACTGAGGATTTTTCAAATATGGCTAAAGAAACCTTTGACCGTTCGAAACCACACGTGAATATCGGAACTATCGGTCACGTGGATCATGGTAAAACTACATTAACTGCTGCAATCTGTAAAGTATTGTCTGATAAAGGATTCGCAGAGATGAGAGATTTCTCATCTATTGACAACGCTCCTGAAGAGAAAGAAAGGGGTATTACAATTAACTCTTCTCACGTAGAGTATGCTACTGCTAACCGTCACTACGCACACGTTGACTGTCCAGGTCACGCGGATTATGTGAAAAACATGGTTACAGGTGCTGCGCAAATGGATGGAGCTATTTTAGTAGTAGCTGCTACAGATGGTCCAATGCCGCAAACTCGTGAGCACATTCTTTTGGCTCGTCAGGTAGGTGTTCCTGCTGTCGTTGCTTTCTTGAATAAAGTTGATTTGGTTGACGATGAGGAGTTATTAGAATTAGTAGAGATGGAAGTGAGAGAATTACTTTCTTTCTATGACTTCCCTGGTGATGATCTTCCAGTAATTTCAGGATCTGCTCTTGGAGCACTTAACGGTGAAGCTGAGTGGGTTGCTAAAATTGATGAGTTAATGCAAGCTGTTGATGATTATATTCCATTACCAGAGCGTTTAACTGATAAAGATTTCTTGATGCCAGTTGAGGATGTATTCTCTATTACTGGTAGAGGTACTGTTGCAACTGGTAGAATCGAAAGAGGTGTAACTAACACTGGAGATGCTGTTGACTTAATCGGTATGGGAGCTGAAAACTTAAAGTCTACTGTGACTGGTGTTGAAATGTTCCGTAAGATTTTAGATAGAGGAGAAGCTGGTGATAACGTTGGTCTTTTGTTGAGAGGTATTGAAAAAGCTCAGATCAAAAGAGGTATGATTATTTGTAAGCCAGGTTCTGTAACTCCACACGCTCATTTCAAAGCTGAGGTTTACGTTCTATCGAAAGATGAAGGTGGTCGTCACACACCATTCTTTAACAGATATCGTCCACAGTTCTACTTGAGAACTACTGACGTAACAGGTGAGATTAAACTTCCTGAAAATGTTGAAATGGTTATGCCTGGTGATAACGTAACTATTGAAGTAAACTTGATCAACAAGGTAGCTTGTGAAAAAGGTTTACGTTTCGCTATCCGTGAAGGTGGTAGAACAGTAGGTGCTGGTCAGGTAACAGAGATCTTAGATTAATACTTAAGATTTAGTAATAAATTAAACGATGCGCTCTCGAAATTTTGAGAGCGCATTTGTTTCTTATAAAACTTTTGTCTACCTTTGCAGACCATTTTGAGTTGCATTGGTAAATACGGGTGTAGCTCAATTGGTAGAGTAGTGGTCTCCAAAACCATTGGCTGGGGGTTCGAGTCCCTCCACCCGTGCAATTTTAACACATTAATAAGATGCAAAAATTAAGTTTATTCTTAAAAGAATCGTGGTCAGAAATGCGATATAAAGTAACTTGGCCACCGTACAGTAAGCTACAAAATAGTTCTATTTTGGTATTAGTTGGAGCTTTAATTTTTGCCCTGTTGATAGGTGTTATTGATTTGGCATTTGATAATGCGATGGAGTGGTTTTATAATGCATTTTAGCATTTAAGATATATTGAGATAATGTCAGAATATAAATGGTACGTTTTAAGAGTAATCAGTGGTCAAGAGAAGAAGATTAAAACTTATCTTGAAAATGAGATTGCTCGACAAAAAATAGAAGATTTCATCCCTCAAATACTTATACCTACTGAAAAGGTGTATGAAATGAGGAATGGGAAAAAGCGTGTCAGGGAAAAGAATTTCTTTCCGGGCTATGTTTTTGTATCGGCTGATATATCTCATGGAGAAGCGCATCACGTGATCACCAGTATTCCTGGAGTAATTGGATTCTTAGGTGGACAAGGTGATGAGAAAGAACCGGTTCCTTTGAGACAAAATGAGGTGAACCGTATACTCGGAAAGGTTGATGAAACTGAAGAAATGGACGAGAAGCTGAGTACTCCTTACATAATAGGAGAAGCAGTGAAAGTGATGGATGGGCCGTTCAGTGGGTTTACCGGATCCGTAGAGGAGGTTTTTGAAGAAAGAAAGAAGCTAAATGTTATGGTGAAAATCTTTGGAAGAAATACTCCGGTGGAATTGAATTACATGCAAGTAGAAAAAACAGAATAGCAAGATGGCTAAGGAAATAAGTGGATATCTGAAATTACAGATTAAAGGGGGTGCAGCAAATCCGTCACCTCCCGTTGGTCCTGCATTAGGTAGTAAAGGACTAAACATAATGGAGTTCTGTAAGCAATTTAATGGAAGGACTCAAGACAAAGCTGGGCAAGTATTGCCAGTTGTTATTACAATTTACAAAGATAAATCTTTTGATTTTGTAATTAAAACTCCTCCAGCTCCGGTACTTTTATTAGATGCTTCTAAGAAGAAAAAAGGTTCTGCTGAGCCAAACCGTGTTAAGGTTGGCTCTGTGACTTGGGATCAAGTTAAAGAAATAGCTGAAACCAAAATGACTGATTTGAATGCATTTAAAATTGAATCAGCTATGCGTCAGGTTGCAGGAACTGCGAGAAGCATGGGAATTAAAGTTACAGGAACTGCTCCTTGGAAATCTTAAAAAATAGGTAAAATGGCAAAGCTTACTAAAAATCAGAAAATTGCAGCTGAGAAATTGGACTCAACTAAAGTATATGCTTTAGATGAGGCGTCTTCTCTAGTTAAAGAAATTACAACTACCAAGTTTGATGCTTCTGTTGACCTAGACATAAGATTAGGAGTTGATCCGCGTAAAGCTGATCAAATGGTTAGAGGTGTTGTGGCACTTCCCCACGGAACAGGTAAAGATGTGAAAGTGTTAGCATTAGTAACTCCTGACAAAGAGCAGGAAGCAAAAGATGCTGGTGCAGACTACGTTGGATTGGATGAGTACATCAAAAAAATCGAAGGTGGTTGGACAGACATTGATATTATCGTAACAATGCCTACTGTTATGGCAAAAGTAGGTAGGTTAGGTAAAGTGCTAGGACCAAGAGGTCTTATGCCGAATCCAAAATCAGGAACTGTTACACTTGATGTAGGAAAGGCGGTCCAAGAAGTAAAATCAGGTAAAATTGATTTTAAAGTGGACAAGTTCGGAATTATTCATGCAAGTATTGGTAAAGCTTCCTTCTCGAAAGAGAAAATTACTGAGAATGCTAATGAATTAATTCAAACTTTAGCGAAGTTGAAACCAGCTTCTTCTAAAGGTACTTATTTCATGAGTATGACCATGTCATCAACGATGAGCAAGGGCATCTCAATTGATAAAAACTCTATAGCTGGAATTTAATATGAATAAAAAAGAAAAAGGACAACTAATAGAGGAACTTACAGAAAAATTTGCAGAATATCCGCATTTTTATCTGGCAGATGGTTCAGGAATGACTGTTTCGCAAACTAATACCTTTCGTCAACTTTGTTTTGAAAAAGGGCTTGAGTATAAAGTAGTGAAAAACTCTTTAATACAAAAAGCATTAGAGAAGCAGGAAGGAGATTATACTGCAATATTTGAATCATTAAAAGGTTTCTCAGGAATTCTGTTTTCTCCTGAAGTAGGTAATGCACCTGCTAAGGTTATAAAAGAATTTCATAAGAAAAACAGTACAGAAAGGCCTTTATTTAAAGCTGCTGCTATAGATACTGATATTTACGTAGGTGCAGAACACTTAACGCCACTAAGCGAACTTAAATCTAAGAAAGATATGCTTGGCGATATTGTGGGTCTATTACAATCACCTGCTAAGAATGTTATTTCTGCTTTACAAAGCGGAGGACATACTGTTTCAGGATTAGTGAAAGCACTTGAAGAAAGAGCACAATAATTAACAAATTACTAGAACAAAATCATTAAAATTTAAATAACACAATCATGGCTGATATCAAAGCAATTGGAGATCAATTAGTAGAATTAACAGTAAAAGAAGTTAATGAACTTGCTGATTACCTAAAAGAAACACACGGTATCGAACCTGCAGCAGCAGCTGCGCCTGTAATGGCAGCTGGCGGTGCTGGCGGAGGAGATGCAGCAGAAGAGAAAACATCTTTTGATGTAGTTTTAACTTCTGCAGGTGCTGCTAAATTACAAGTTGTAAAAGCTGTTAAAGAATTGACAGGTTTAGGCTTGAAAGAAGCAAAAGAATTAGTTGATGGTGCTCCTAAAGCAATAAAAGAAGGAGTAGCTAAAGACGAAGCAGAGGCGCTTAAGAAGCAACTTGAAGAAGCTGGAGCAGAAGTTGAATTAAAGTAACAAGTTGATCCTGAAAGGATTAACTGATTTCTGCCCAAGAAATTAGGCCTGGTCCCCGATGACGATTTTTCGTTTTCGTGGTCAGGTCTTTTCCTGTTTGTACTAATTTATGCAGCAGGATAGTGCTTAATTGCACACTATAGATTTACACAACTTTAAATATTCAGAGCCTTGGCTAATATAAATCAATCTGAAAGAATCAATTTCTCCTCAATTAAGGCAGTAATTGATTATCCTGATTTCCTTGATGTTCAACTCCAATCTTTCCAGGATTTTTTCCAATTGGAAACTCCCGCTGAAAAGAGAGCTGAAGAAGGAATTTTTAAAGTATTTCAAGAAAATTTCCCTATTTCTGATTCCAGAGAGAATTTCGTTTTGGAATTTGTTGATTATTTGGTAGATCCACCAAAATATGATATTGATGGATGTATTGATAGGGGATTAACTTATTCTGTTCCTTTGAAGGCAAAACTACGTTTGATTTGCAATGATGAGGATAATGAAGACTTTGAAACCATTGAGCAAGAGGTATTTTTAGGGAACATCCCTTATATGACCGAAAAAGGCTCATTTATCATTAATGGTGCTGAACGTGTGATTGTTTCACAATTGCATAGATCACCTGGTGTGTTCTTTGCTCAAAGTAAACACACCAACGGGACGAAATTATATTCTGCACGAATCATTCCTTTTAAAGGTTCTTGGATTGAATTCGCTACCGATGTGAATAATGTCATGTATGCGTACATTGACAGGAAGAAGAAATTCCCTGTGACTACATTGCTACGTGCAATTGGTTATGGTTCTGATAAAGATATTTTAGATCTCTTTAATTTGTCTGAAGAGGTCGATGGTACTAAAGCAGCGCTGAAAAAGGTCATTGGACGTAAATTGGCCGCTAGAGTATTGAAGACTTGGACGGAAGATTTTGTGGATGAAGATACTGGAGAGGTTGTATCTATCGATAGAAATGAAGTCTTATTGGAAAGAGATTCTGTTATAGAAGAAGAAGATATAGAATTAATTATTGATGCTGGTGTTAAGTCCATCATTCTTCATAGAACTGATGTTAATATCACTGACTACAGCATTGTTTATAATACGCTTCAGAAGGATAACTCCAATTCAGAAAAGGAAGCAGTTGAGCAAATTTATCGTCAATTGCGTAATACTGAAGCTCCTGATGAAGCAACTGCAAGAGAGATAATTCAAAATCTTTTCTTTTCAGAGAAGAGATATGACTTAGGTGAAGTTGGTAGATATAGAATCAATAAAAAATTAGGTTTAGATATAGACGCTGAAACTAAGGTCTTAACGAAGGTGGATATAATCCATATTGTGAAATACCTTATTGGCTTGATCAACTCTAAAGCTATTGTTGATGATATTGACCACTTAAGTAATAGAAGAGTAAGAACAGTAGGGGAGCAGTTATACGCTCAATTCGGTGTTGGTTTGGCTAGAATGGCAAGAACCATCAGAGAAAGAATGAATGTGAGAGATAACGAAGACTTTAAGCCGGTTGATTTAATAAACGCTAGGACATTGTCTTCTGTTATAAACTCATTCTTTGGTACCAACCAATTATCTCAGTTTATGGATCAAACGAATCCATTATCTGAGGTAACCCATAAAAGGAGAATGTCAGCATTAGGACCTGGTGGTCTTTCTAGAGAACGAGCAGGTTTCGAGGTTCGTGATGTTCACTATACTCACTATGGTAGATTATGTACAATTGAAACGCCTGAGGGTCCAAACATTGGATTGATTTCTTCATTGTGTGTACATGCCAAAGTAAATGGTATGGGATTCATTGAAACTCCGTATAGGAAAGTTGAAGGTGGTAAAGTAGATATGAGTGGTAATGTACTATACCTTACTGCTGAAGAGGAAGATGATCATAATATTGCGCAGGCTAATGCCCCTATAGATGACTCTGGTAAATATCTTAATGATAGAGTGAAAGCGAGATTTGAAGGTGATTTCCCAGTGTTAGAACCGAAAGAGCTTTCGTACATGGATATTGCTCCTAATCAAATTGTTTCCGTTGCTGCTTCAATGATTCCATTCTTGGAGCATGATGATGCGAACAGAGCTTTGATGGGATCAAACATGCAGCGTCAAGCTGTTCCTTTATTAAGACCAGAAGCACCAATTGTAGGTACGGGTCTTGAAGGAAGAGTTGCCAGAGATTCTAGATCAATGATTGTAGCAGAAAAAGACGGAGTTGTTGTTTTTGTTGATGCTACAAAAATTGTCGTGAAATACGACATGAATGATGAGGAAGAATTGGTTTCATTCGAAGATGATGATAGGGTATACGATCTAATCAAATTCAGAAGAACTAACCAGAATACAACTATCAACCTTAGACCACTAGTTTACAAGGGTGATAAAGTGAAAAAAGGTCAAATCCTTTGTGATGGTTATGCAACTGAAAAAGGTGAATTAGCTATTGGACGTAACATGAAAGTGGCATTTATGCCATGGCAAGGTTACAACTTTGAGGATGCGATTGTAATCTCTGAAAGAGTTGTTAGAGAAGATATATTTACTTCTATTCACATTGAAGAATTTGAATTAGAAGTTAGAGATACTAAGCGTGGAGAGGAAGAATTAACTTCTGAAATTCCAAATGTTAGTGAAGAAGCGGTTAAAAACCTTGACGAAAACGGTATCATCAGAACGGGTACTGAAATCAAAGAAGGAGATATCCTTATTGGTAAAATCACACCTAAAGGTGAAACTGATCCAACTCCTGAAGAAAAGCTTTTAAGAGCAATTTTCGGAGACAAAGCGGGTGATGTTAAAGATGCTTCGATGAAAGCTTCACCATCTTTAAGAGGTGTAGTGATTGATACCAAGCTTTTTGCTAGACACAAAAAAGATAAGGACGGAAGAGCGGACGCTAAGAAAGAAGTTGTTGTTTTGGCGAAAGAATATAGCCGTCAATTATTGAAATTGAGAAATCTTAAGATCGAGAAATTAGCTACTTTACTTGAAGGTAAAACTTGTCAAGGAATCAAGCATAAGTTTGGTGACGAGATCATGAGTAAAGGTGTTAAATTCACTCAAAACAATATTGAAAAGAACTTATTCCCTGAGAAGAACATTTACAGAGATGAAAGTAACTACAATGTTCCTGAAGAGGTGAATTTGATTTCTGATTTGATTTTGGATAATTGGACTAACGATGATAATACTAATAAGCTTATCGTTGATTTAGTTAGAAATTATAACAAAAGAAGAAACGAAATAGCAGGTAAATTTAAGAGAGAGAGATTTACTATTGAAGTAGGAGATGAATTGCCAGCAGGTATAGTTCAGCTTGCTAAAGTTTATGTTGCTAAAAAACGTAAATTGAAAGTAGGAGATAAAATGGCCGGTCGTCACGGAAACAAAGGTGTTGTAGCCAAAATAGTTCGTGATGAAGACATGCCATTCTTAGAAGATGGAACCCCAGTAGATATCGTATTGAATCCGCTAGGTGTACCTTCAAGGATGAACATAGGTCAGATCTATGAAACTGTGTTAGGTTGGGCAGGATTGAAATTAGGTAGGAAGTATGCTACACCTATTTTTGACGGTGCATCCTCTGATGAAGTTTCTGCTGAATTAGCTGAAGCTGGCTTACCTGAATTTGGTAGAACACATCTTTATGACGGTTTAACAGGTGATATTTTTGACCAAAAAGTTACTGTCGGAGTTATTTACATGCTGAAATTAGGTCACTTAATTGATGACAAGATGCATGCTCGTTCTATCGGACCATACTCACTTATAACTCAGCAACCATTGGGTGGTAAAGCTCAGTTTGGTGGTCAGCGTTTCGGTGAGATGGAGGTTTGGGCATTGGAGGCCTTCGGTGCTTCTCATGTTCTGCAAGAGATTCTTACAATCAAATCAGATGATGTGATTGGAAGAGCTAAAGCCTACGAAGCTATTGTCAAAGGTGAAAATATGGGTAAACCGAATATTCCTGAATCATTCAATGTATTGGTTCATGAATTAAGAGGTCTAGCTCTAGAAATCACTCTAGACTAATTTCATTTGTTTTATCGGGGCTTTAACCGGCCCCATTTAGATATACTTTATTATGGCGTTCAAGAAAAATAAAAAAATTAACACTGACTTTTCAAAAATCACCATTAGCTTGGCTTCTCCAGAATCTATTCTGGAAAGTTCTCATGGTGAAGTCACTCAGCCTGAAACCATTAACTACCGTACTTATAAGCCGGAAATGGGTGGTCTATTCTGTGAAAGAATATTTGGACCTGTAAAAGACTGGGAATGTCATTGTGGAAAATATAAAAGGATCAGATATAAAGGCATCATTTGTGATAGATGTGGTGTTGAAGTAACTGAAAAGAAAGTTCGTAGAGAGCGAATGGGGCATATCGAATTGGTAGTACCTGTTGCTCATATTTGGTATTTTAAGTCTCTACCTAACAAAATAGGATACCTATTGGGTCTACCAACGAAAAAGTTGGATCAGATTATTTACTATGAAAGATACGTAGTAATTCAGCCAGGTGTGAAGGAAGAGGACGGTATTGCCTACATGGATTTCTTGACGGAAGATGAATATTTAGATATTTTAGATAAACTTCCGGCAGAAAATCAGAAGTTAGACGATGACGATCCAAACAAGTTTATAGCTAAAATGGGAGCAGAGTCTCTGGATATGCTTTTAAGCAGAATTCAGTTAGATGAGCTTTCTTATGAATTAAGACATCAGGCAGCGACTGATACTTCTCAACAACGAAAAGCAGAAGCTTTAAAGAGATTGAGAGTAGTAGAAGCTTTCCGTGATGCAAGAACAAGAATCGAAAATCGTCCAGAATGGATGATCATCAGAATGGTGCCTGTAATTCCGCCTGAACTAAGACCTTTAGTACCTCTTGACGGTGGTAGATTTGCGACTTCTGATTTGAATGATTTATACAGAAGAGTTATTATCAGAAACAACCGTCTAAAAAGGTTGATCGATATCAAAGCGCCTGAAGTTATCCTTAGAAATGAGAAGAGGATGTTGCAAGAAGCTGTTGATTCATTGTTTGATAACTCAAGAAAAGTAAATGCAGTAAGATCTGATGGAAACAGAGCTTTGAAGTCCCTTTCTGATATGTTGAAAGGTAAGCAAGGTAGATTCCGTCAAAACTTATTAGGTAAAAGGGTGGATTATTCTGGTCGTTCTGTAATTGTTGTAGGACCGGAGTTAAAAATGCACGAATGTGGTTTGCCTAAAAACATGGCCGCTGAGCTTTTCAAACCTTTCATCATTAGGAAATTAATTGAAAGGGGTATCGTGAAAACGGTGAAGTCTGCAAAGAAAATTGTAGATAGAAAAGATCCTGTGGTTTGGGATATTTTAGAGAATGTGATGAAAGGACATCCTGTGCTATTAAACAGGGCTCCAACACTTCACCGTTTAGGTATACAAGCCTTCCAGCCGAAATTGATTGAAGGTAAAGCAATTCAGTTACACCCATTAGCGTGTACTGCATTTAATGCCGATTTTGATGGTGACCAAATGGCGGTTCACGTTCCTTTAGGACATGAAGCTATTTTGGAAGCTTCAACTTTAATGCTTTCTTCTCATAATATATTAAATCCTGCAAACGGGGCTCCTATTACTGTACCATCTCAGGATATGGTTTTAGGTCTGTATTATGTTTCTAAAGGAAGAAAATCAACTAAGGAAGAGCCTGTAATTGGTGAAGGTAAAAGATTCTATAGCTCTGAAGAAGTAATTATTGCTATCAATGAGAAGAAGCTTTCAAAACATGCAAATATTCAGTTAAGAACTAAGGTGCGAAATGCTGACGGTGAGCTTGAGACTAAAATAGTTGATACTGTTGCAGGTCGTGTAATTTTCAATGAAAGTGTACCAGAAGAGGTAGGTTACATTGATCAATTATTGACTAAAAAGAACTTACAGGGTATTATTGCGCATGTATATAAATTAGCAGGATCAGCTAAAACTGCTAATTTCTTAGATAATATTAAGGAATTAGGTTTCCAAAGTGCTTATAAAGGAGGTCTTTCAATGGGACTTGGCGATATTATGGTTCCTGAAGTGAAGGATACCTTGGTAGAACAAGCCAAAGAAGAAGTTGATGCAGTGTGGAACAACTACTTGATGGGTCTAATCACTGATAATGAGCGATACAATCAGGTAATTGATATTTGGACTAGAATTAACTCTCAATTGACGAATACCTTGATGCAACAATTGGAAGAGGATAATCAAGGATTTAACTCTATCTATATGATGATGCACTCAGGAGCCCGTGGTTCAAGAGAGCAGATTCGTCAGCTGGGTGGTATGAGAGGTTTGATGGCTAAGCCACAGAAAAACCTAGCAGGATCAGTTGGAGGTATTATTGAAAACCCAATTTTATCTAACTTCCGAGAGGGGCTGGATGTAATTGAGTACTTTATCTCTACCCACGGTGCTAGAAAAGGTCTTGCTGATACGGCATTGAAAACTGCCGATGCTGGTTACTTAACCAGAAGGCTAGTAGATGTAGCACAAGATGTTGTTGTAAACGATGTGGATTGTGGCACATTACGAGGATTGAATGTTTCGGCATTAAAAGATAATGATGAAGTTGTTGAATCACTGTATGAGCGTATTCTTGGAAGAGTGAGTGTACATGATGTATTTCACCCACAAACTGATGAATTGATCGTTGAATCAGGTGAAACAATCACTGATGATATTTGTGAAAAAATCGATGAGGCTTTAATTGAAGAAGTTGAAATACGATCTGTCTTAACTTGTGAAACTCGTCAAGGGGTATGTAGTAAGTGTTATGGAAGAAACTTAGCGACATCTAAGATTGCTCAAAAAGGTGATTCAGTTGGTGTAATTGCAGCACAATCAATCGGTGAGCCTGGTACTCAGTTAACATTGAGAACCTTCCATGTTGGGGGTACTGCTTCTAACATAGCTGTTGAAGCTACAATCAAAGCGAAGACTGCCGGAGTAGTTGAATTTGAAGATTTGAGAGCTATCCAGTCTACGGATGATGAAGGTGAATCAAGAACGGTGGTGATGGGAAGATCAGGTGAAATCAAAATCATCGATCCGAAAAGCAAGAAAGTATTGATGAGTAATCACGTTCCTTATAGTGCTACACTTAAGGTCAAAGAAGGAGAAAAGGTTGATAAAGATCAGGAACTTTGTTTCTGGGATCCTTATAACGCTGTGATTCTTTCTGAGTTTGAAGGAGTAACTGAATTCGAAAGTATCGAAGAAGGAATAACCTATAAGGAAGAGTCAGATGAGCAAACAGGACATAGGGAGAAAGTTATTATCGACACGAAAGATAAAACCAAGAATCCTGCTGTTATTGTAAATACAAAAGGTCAGGACCCGAAAACTTATAACATTCCTGTTGGCGCTCACTTGTCAGTTGATGAGGGGGCTAAGCTTAAGCCAGGTCAGATTTTGGCTAAGATTCCAAGATCTACAAGTAAGTCTAAGGATATTACAGGTGGTCTTCCGCGAGTTACAGAATTGTTTGAGGCAAGAAATCCTTCAAATCCAGCAGTAGTGTCTGAGATAGATGGTGTTGTAACTTTTGGAGGTATCAAAAGAGGGAATAGAGAAATATATATTGAATCAAAAGACGGAGTTAAGAAGAGATATTTAGTGTCACTATCGAAACATATTTTGGTTCAGGACAATGACTTTGTAAAAGCAGGTTATGCACTATCAGATGGTGCTACTACACCTTCTGATATATTGTCAATTAAAGGTCCGACTGCTGTGCAGGAATATATTGTAAACGAAATTCAGGAAGTTTATCGATTACAAGGTGTGAAAATCAATGATAAACACATTGAAGTGATCGTAAGACAAATGATGCAAAAAGTTCAGGTATTAGAATCAGGTGACACTACATTCTTGCCTAACCAAGTGGTTGATCGCTTTGTGTTCCGAGAGGAAAACGATAGAGTTTTAGATATGAAAGTAGTGACAGATGCAGGTGATTCACCTAATTTGAAGCCAGGTCAAATCATCTCTGCTAGGAAATTAAGGGATGAAAACTCTACTCTGAAAAGAAAGGACTTGAAGTTAGTGAAGACTAGAGATGCTGAACCAGCTGTTTCTAAACCTACATTGCAAGGTATCACACAGTCCTCTTTAGGAACTGAAAGTTTCATTTCAGCAGCCTCTTTCCAAGAGACTACTAAAGTGCTAAGTGAAGCTTCTATTAGAGGTAAAGCAGATCATTTAAATGGTCTTAAGGAAAATGTAATTGTAGGGCATTTAATCCCTGCTGGTACAGGTTTGAGTGATTGGAGCGAAATGATTGTTGGGTCTCAGGATGAACTTGACAGTATGAAGGAAAGTAAAGTAAAAGAAGAAAAGACTGAAGCTTAATTCAGTCTTTCTTTAGATGATAAAATCCGATTCATAAAATGGAGGACAAGAAAGAGAATAAGAAACAACAAAATCAGATTAATATTGAGCTTCCCGATGATGTTGCAGAAGGAGTCTATGCTAATTTGGCGATGGTTGCACACTCGAATAGTGAATTTGTGATTGACTTCATTCGGTTGATGCCGGGGGTGCCAAAAGCAAAGGTAAAATCTAGAGTTGTAGTTACTCCAGAGCATGCAAAAAGGCTTTTGAATGCCTTAAAGGATAATATAAGTAAATATGAAAGTAATTTTGGTCCGATAAAGCAATCGGAAGAATCGCCAAAATTTCCGATGAATTTCGGTTCAAATGTTGGAGAAGCGTAAGCTTATTCCTTATAAATTAGGACTTTGTGAAAATAATTAATCAGATGTGTTTGGATAATGCATCTGATTTTTTACCTTTGCAGTCCTAAAAATCTCAAGTAGTAATAGAAGATAAAGTTATAATAAATGCCTACTATACAACAATTAGTTAAAAAGGGTAGAAAGAAATTGACTTCTAAGTCAAAGTCTCCTGCTTTGGATTCTTGCCCACAAAGAAGGGGTGTATGTACTCGTGTTTATACCACCACTCCAAAAAAGCCAAACTCAGCAATGAGAAAGGTGGCTAGGGTTAGGTTGACCAATCAAAAAGAAGTGAACGCTTATATTCCTGGTGAAGGTCATAACCTTCAAGAGCACTCTATTGTGTTAATCAGGGGTGGAAGAGTAAAAGATTTACCCGGTGTGAGATATCACATTATTAGGGGTGCGTTGGATACAGCCGGTGTAAACGGTCGTACCCAAAGAAGATCAAAATATGGAGCAAAAAGACCTAAGAAATAAAAAACGATGAGGAAAGCAAAACCTAAAAAACGATATATCCTTCCAGATCCGAAATTTGGAGATACTTTGGTTACAAAATTTGTTAACTACCTAATGGTTGATGGAAAAAAAAGTGTTGCTTACAACATTTTTTATGAAGCATTAGCTATGGCGGAGGAGAAAACAAAAGAGAACGGTTTAGAAGTTTGGAAGAAAGCGTTAGCTAACATCTCTCCTGCAGTTGAAGTAAAAAGTAGAAGAGTTGGTGGAGCTACATTCCAAGTACCTCTTGAAGTTCGTCCTGAAAGAAAGACATCTCTAGGAATCAAGTGGATGATTACATTCGCAAGAAAAAGAGGTGAAAAAACTATGACGGAACGTTTGGCTGGTGAAATCATCGCTGCTTCTAAAGGTGAAGGAGCTGCTATCAAAAAGAAAGATGATACGCACCGTATGGCTGAAGCAAACAAAGCATTTTCTCATTTTAGATTTTAAAAGCTAGTATAATGGCAAGAGATCTCAGACTAACACGTAATATAGGTATCGCAGCACATATCGATGCCGGAAAAACTACTACTACTGAAAGGATTTTATACTATACAGGTGTAAGTCACAAATTAGGTGAAGTTCATGATGGCGCAGCTACTATGGACTGGATGGAACAAGAGCAGGAAAGGGGTATTACGATTACTTCAGCTGCTACTACTGTATTTTGGCCTTATAAAGATGAGGAGTATCATATAAATATTATTGACACTCCAGGACACGTTGATTTTACTGTTGAGGTAAATAGATCTTTAAGAGTTTTAGATGGTCTAGTATTTTTATTTAGTGCGGTTGATGGTGTTGAGCCACAATCTGAAACTAACTGGAGACTAGCTGATAATTATAATGTTTCGAGACTTGGCTTCGTGAACAAAATGGACCGAGATGGTGCCGATTTTTTAAACGTTTGTAAGCAGGTTAAAGAAATGTTAGGAACTAAGTCAGTTCCATTGCAATTGCCTATCGGAGCCGAAGGTAATTTCAAAGGTGTTGTTGATTTAGTGGAAATGAAGGCCTTCGTTTGGAACGAAGAAGATATGGGTATGACGTGGGAAGAAGTGGAAATACCTGCGGACATGCAAGATGAGGTAAGCGAATATCGCGAGCACTTATTAGAATCAGTTGCAGAGTATGACGAATCCTTAATGGAAAAATACTTTGAAGACCCTGAGACTATTACCAGAGATGAAGTGATTGCTGCTTTAAGAGCTGCAACTTTGGACTTGGCATTTGTTCCAATGTTATGTGGATCAGCCTTCAAAAATAAAGGAGTCCAGACCATGTTGAATTATGTAATGGAACTTTTACCATCTCCTTTGGATAGAGATAATATTGTTGGGACGGATCCTGATACTGATGAGAAAACTACAAGAAAACCTACATCTGAAGATCCATTCGCAGCATTAGCATTTAAAATTGCTACCGATCCATTCGTAGGTCGCTTATGCTTTGTAAGATCTTATTCTGGTACTTTAGACTCTGGTTCTTATGTATTCAATACTAGAACTAATAAAAAAGAAAGGATTTCAAGAATTTTTCAAATGCATGCAAATAAGCAAAACCAAATTGATACACTTCATGCTGGTGATATTGCTGCAGTTGTAGGATTTAAAGATATCAAGACAGGCGATACACTTTGTAACGAGAAACATAAAATTGTTCTTGAATCAATGAATTTCCCTGAGCCAGTGATTGGTTATGCAATTGAGCCTAAGACACAGGCAGATGTTGATAAGATGGGTATGGCGATTGCTAAATTGGTGGAAGAAGATCCAACTCTTTTAGTAAATACTGATGAAGAAACTGGGCAAACAATCCTAAGAGGTATGGGAGAATTGCACTTAGATATCATCATGGATCGATTAAGAAGAGAGTTTAAGGTAGATATCAACCAAGGTGCACCACAGGTAGCATATAAAGAAGCAATCAGTGCTTTAGTTGATCACAAGGAGGTTTATAAAAAGCAGTCTGGTGGTAAAGGTAAATTTGCTGACATTGTATTTAAGTTATCTCCTGCAGAGCCTAACGAAAAAGGTGAGATCGAGCCAGGATTACAATTTGATAATAAGATTACTGGTGGTGTTATTCCGAAGGAGTTCATTCCAGCAATTCAAAAAGGATTTACTGAGGCTATGTCGAATGGTCCTTTGGCAGGATATCCAATCGAAGCGATGAAAGTTGAACTATACCATGGTAGTTTCCATGACGTGGATTCAGATGCTTTGTCATTTGAACTGGCTGCTAGAATCGGCTTCAAAGAGGCAGCTAAGAAAGCGGGTCCTCAATTACTTGAACCAGTAATGAAAGTAGAAGTGCTTACTCCTGAAGAGTATACTGGTCCTGTTACAGGTGATTTAAATAAGAGAAGGGGATTAATGAAAGGAATGGATCCTAAAGGAGCAGCTCAAGTTATCAGAGCTGACGTTCCATTGTCAGAGTTATTCGGATATGTAACAGACTTAAGAACTATAAGTTCCGGTAGAGCTACAGCATCCTTAACTTTTTCACACTATGACCCAGTTCCTCGAAATATTGCGGAAGAAGTAATTGCAAAATCTAAAGGGGAGACTGTTAAATAATTAGGAATCATGAATCAAAAAATCAGAATAAAGTTAAAATCATACGATCACAATTTAGTAGACAAGTCTTCTGAGAAAATTGTGAGAGCTGTAAAAACAACAGGTGCGGTAGTTAGTGGTCCAATCCCTTTGCCTACAGAAAAAGAAATTTTTACAGTTTTGCGTTCACCTCACGTGAACAAAAAGTCTCGTGAGCAATATCAATTATGTACTTTCAAAAGACTAGTTGATATTTATTCAAATAGCGCAAAAACAGTTGATGCTTTAATGAAACTTGAGCTTCCTAGTGGAGTTGATGTTGAGATTAAGGTGTAATCGAATATTATTTAAAATTAGAAAAACCAATGGTCTTGTTATCATTGGTTTTTCTTTTTTGGAATTTTGTATTTTTTAATGTTGTAAGTTTTGTAGCTTATAATATTTTACTAACTTTGCAGTCCTTTCGGGAAAAGCTACGGTAAAACCCGTTAAAAGGTTGTTAATCAAATTAATAATGTCAGGAATAATAGGAAAGAAAATCGGAATGACTAGTATCTACGGTGTCGATGGACGAAATGTCGCATGCACGGTGATAGAAGCTGGTCCTTGTGTGGTTACACAAGTAAAAAAAGAGGAAACCGATGGTTATTCTGCTATTCAATTGGGCTATGATGAGCGCAAGGAGAAGAATACACCAAAAGCATTGCAAGGGCATTTTAAAAATGCTCAAACAACGCCAAAGAAGAAGCTAGTTGAGTTTCGTGAATACGAAGGTTATGATACTTTTGTTGACAAGTATAGTCTTGGACAAACGGTAACTATCGGCGATGTTTTTGAAGAAGGCGATTTTGTAGATGTTGCAGGTTCTTCAAAGGGTAAAGGTTTCCAAGGTGTTGTAAAACGTCATGGTTTTGGTGGGGTTGGTCAAGCAACTCATGGTCAGCATAACAGACAAAGAGCACCGGGTTCAATAGGTGGTGCTTCTTATCCGGCAAGAGTTTTTCCGGGTATGCGTATGGCCGGTAGAACAGGAGGGGATAGAGTTAAAAACACTAATTTGAGAGTGTTAAAAGTGATCCCTGAAAAGAATTTACTTTTAGTAAGTGGTTCAATACCGGGTGCAAAAAATTCATTTGTAATAATAGAGAAATAAAGATGGAGCTTTCAATTATAAAACATACAGGCGAAGACACCGGAAGAAAAGTTTCTTTATCGGATGCCATCTTTGATATAGAGCCAAATGATCACGCTATTTATTTAGATGTGAAGCAGAAAATGGCTAATGCGAGACAAGGAACGCATAAATCTAAAGAGAGAGCAGAAATTTCAGGTTCAACCAGAAAGATTAAAAAGCAGAAAGGTACTGGTACTGCTCGTGCGGGTAGTATTAAATCTCCGATATTTAAAGGTGGTGGTAGAGTATTTGGTCCTAGACCGAAAGACTACAGCTTTAAATTGAATAAAAAGCTAAAGTTGGTGGCGAGAAAGTCTGCTTTAACTTACAAAGCTAAAGATCAGATGATTTCGGTATTAGAAGGGTTTACTTTTAATGAAGTGAAAACGAAATCTTACACAGAAATGCTGAGCAAGTTGTCTTTGGATAATAAAAAGACACTTTTAGTTCTTCCAGAAGTAGATAAAAATATCGTGCTTTCTGGTAGAAATGTTAAAAACACGCAAGTAACTACAGTTGATTCATTAAATACGTATGATGTTCTTCATGCTGATCAGTTGCTATTCGTTGAAGGTTCTTTAGAGAAAATAGAAAACTTATTTAAGTAAAAGATATGAGCGTTTTAATAAAACCACTTGTAACGGAAAAAGTCTCAGACCTCAACGAAAAAGGTAAATATGGATTTGTTGTAGATATTAATGCTAACAAAATCCAAATTAAAGCTGAGGTTGAAAAGACGTACGGTGTAAATGTCGAGAGCATCAATACTATGAAGTATTTGGGCAAACAAAAATCTCGTTATACTAAGTCTAGGATTCTTACTGGAAGAAAGCCTAGTTTCAAAAAAGCAATTGTAACTGTAGCAGAAGGAGAGGTAATCGATTTCTACAGCGAAATTTAATGATCTGAAAAATGGCAGTTAAAAAATTAAGACCAGTTACAGCTGGACAAAGATATAGATTAGCACCGGTTTATACCGAGCTAAGTAAAGTGGCTCCTGAGAAGTCATTGCTTGCTCCAAGTAAGAAATCAGGTGGAAGGAATAATTCAGGACGTATGACTATGCGCTATTTAGGTGGTGGTCATAAGCAAAGTTTAAGAATTATTGATTTCAAGAGGAATAAATTGAATATTCCTGCTAAAGTAGCGACCTTGGAATATGATCCGGGTAGAACGGCTTTTATAGCTTTATTGCACTATGCTGATGGAGAAAAGAGATACATCTTAGCTCCTAACGGATTGAAAGTAGGAGATACTATAGTTTCAGGTAAGGGTATAGCACCTGAGGTTGGAAATGCTCTTCCCTTGTCTGATATTCCTTTAGGTACAATAATTCATAATATTGAAATTAAACCTGGTGCAGGTGGTGCAATGTCAAGAAGTGCTGGATCATATGCACAGTTATTGGCTAGAGATGGTAAATATGCTACTTTGAAATTGCCTTCTGGTGAAATGAGATTAGTATTGGCAACTTGTATGGCTACTGTAGGAACTGTATCTAATGGCGATCATATGATTGTTAAGTTAGGGAAAGCAGGTCGTAAGCGTTGGTTAGGTCGTAGGCCTAGAACCAGAGCGGTTGTTATGAACCCAGTTGATCACCCAATGGGTGGTGGTGAAGGTAAATCTTCAGGAGGTCACCCTAGATCAAGAAAAGGTTTATTGGCTAAAGGTTTGAAAACCAGAACGCCTAAGAAATATTCCAATAAATTAATTATCGGTAAAAAGAAATAATAGATGGCTAGATCGTTAAAAAAAGGACCTTATATTGACTTTCGTCTTGAAAAGAAAGTTGACAATATGAATGACTCCGGTAAGAAATCGGTTATCAAAACTTGGTCAAGAAGATCTATGATTTCTCCTGATTTTGTTGGTCATACTTTTGCAGTGCACAACGGGAATAAATTTATTCCGGTTTATGTAACTGAGAACATGGTAGGACATAAGCTAGGTGAGTTTTCTCCTACTAGAAATTTCAGGGGTCATATAAACAAAAAAGATAAAGGTAGGAGATAATGGAAGCAATAGCTAAATTAAATAACGTACCTACTTCTCCTCGTAAAATGAGGATGGTAGTGGATCTTATCAGAGGTGAAAAAGTTAACCGTGCTTTGAATATTCTTAAGTTTGAATCTAAGCATGGAGCAGCTAGAGTTGAGAAATTATTGCTGTCTGCAATTGCCAACTGGCAACAAGCAAATCCAGAACTAGATCTTGAAGATGCTGAGTTATATGTTAAGTCTGTTCAAGTTGACGGTGGTAGAGTCCTAAAAAGACTTAGACCAGCTCCTCAGGGTAGAGCTCATAGAATTAGAAAAAGATCAAACCATGTAACTTTGATTGTTGACAGTGCTGCGGACAAAGCGGTATTGGCTGAAACTGATAACGCTGAAAATAAATAACAATGGGACAGAAAGTTAATCCAATAGGTTTTCGTTTAGGTATCGTGCGAGGTTGGGAATCCAACTGGTACGGGGGAAAAGGTCTTTCTTTTTCTGATAAACTTATAGAAGATCAAAAGATCAGAGAATATATATTAGCTCGTATTCCAAAAGGTGGAATCTCTAAAATTGTTATCGAAAGAACTTTAAAAAGAATTACTTTAACTGTTCACACTGCTAGACCAGGAGTAGTAATCGGTAAAGGTGGTAGCGAAGTAGATAAACTAAAAGAGGAGCTTAAAAAATTGACTGGAAAGGATGTTCAAATCAATATTTTTGAAATAAAACGTCCAGAATTAGACGCCAAATTAATTGGAGAGTCAATTGGTCAGCAATTAAAAGCAAGAATTTCCTACAGAAGAGCAATGAAGCAAGCAATTGCATCTGCTATGAGAGTAGGAGCTCAAGGAATTAAGATTAAAGTTTCAGGACGTTTAGGCGGAGCTGAAATGGCACGTACCGAGATGTATAAAGAAGGTAGAATTCCTTTGCATACATTAAGGGCAGATATCGACTATGAGACAACTCCAGCACATACAATTTATGGAACAATTGGTGTGAAAGTGTGGGTTTTCAAAGGAGAGGTTTTCGGCAAGAGAGACTTGTCGCTTAATGTTGGGGCAGGTACACCTGGTAAAGGTGGTGGCCCGGCTAATAATAGAAGAAGTGAACGTCCTAAAAGAAAGCGTAAGTAAGCGCTTTCTTGGTAAAAGATTTTTAGAAAATGTTACAGCCAAAAAGAACAAAATTTAGGAAAAAGCAAAAAGGAAGAGTAAAAGGAATTGCTCAGAGAGGGCATAGAATTGCCTTTGGAAGTTTTGCTTTGAAGTCACTGGAGCCGGGTTGGATTACCAGTAGACAGATTGAGGCAGCAAGGATTGCCATGACTAGAGCTATGAAAAGACAAGGTCAGGTTTGGATCAGAATATTCCCTGATAAGCCAATCACCAAAAAGCCTGCAGAAGTAAGGATGGGTAAAGGTAAAGGTGCACCTGAATATTGGGTTGCAACTGTTAAACCTGGTACCATAATGTTTGAAGCGGGTGGTGTATCTATGGCAGATGCCAAAGAAGCACTTAGACTTGCAGCGCAAAAATTGCCTGTGAAAACTAAGTTTTCAGTACGAAGGGATTACTCAGAAAATATAGTATCATGAAAAACACTGATATTAAAAAATTATCCGTTGACGAACTCAATGAGAATATTAAAGTTGAAGGACAAAAACTTCACAAGTTAAAGTTTGCGCACGCAATTTCTCCAATAGAGAATCCTATGCAAATCAGAGATACTCGTAAGAATGTTGCACGTCTGCAAACTGAACTAAGAAGTAAAGTACTTGCTAAATAATTGCTAAGATGGAAAGAAACCTTAGAAAGGAAAGAGTAGGGTTAGTTGTTAGTAACAAAATGGATAAGTCCATTACCGTTTCTGTAGAAAGAAAGGTTAAACACCCTATGTATGGTAAATTCGTAAAGAAAAATACCAAATTCATGGCTCATGATGAGGCTAATGATTGTACGATTGGCGACACTGTCAAAATACAAGAAACTAGACCATTGAGCAAGAATAAAAAATGGAGATTAGTAGAAATCGTTGAAAGAGCTAAATAACCATGATACAACAAGAATCAAGATTAAGTGTAGCGGATAATAGTGGTGCCAAAGAGGTATTGTGTATCCGTGTATTGGGTGGTACCAAAAAACGGTACGCTTCCATTGGTGATAAAGTGATTGTAACTGTTAAGTCTGCTCTTTCTTCAAGTAACTTGAAAAAAGGTACCGTTTCTAGAGCCGTTATCGTACGGACTAAGAAAGAGGTAAGAAGAAAAGATGGTTCATATATTCGCTTCGAAGATAATGCTGCGGTATTATTGAACCCTAATGATGAGCCAAGAGGTACTCGTATTTTCGGACCTGTTGCTAGAGAATTGCGTGAAAAGCAATTCATGAAAATTGTTTCTTTAGCACCTGAAGTATTATAATATTATGGAGAGGAGAAAAAACAAACAAAAGAAGTTTCATATCCGCAAGGGTGACACTGTAATGGTAATTGCCGGTAATGCTAAAGGCAAATCAGGTAAAGTGTTAGAAATGATCGGGGAGAAAGATAGAGCTATTGTTGAAGGAGCTAATGTGGTTACAAAGCACAACAAACCTTCTGCCAATAGTCCTCAAGGTGGTATCGACAAAGTGGAAGCACCAATTCATCTCAGTAACTTGAAATTAGTGGATCCTGCAACTGGTGAAGCAACTAGAACTGGGCGAAAGCTTGACGAAAAAGGTAAATTGCAAAGATATTCAAAAAAAACGGGGGAGGTAATCAACAATGGCTAATCCAAGAATAAAAGAATTATACCTGGGTGAAATAATTCCCGCTTTGAAAGAGAAATTTCAATACAGCTCTGCTATGGAGGTTCCTAAGCTTACAAAAATTGTAATCAACAAGGGAATTGGAGCAGCAACAGCTGATAAAAAGTTGGTAGACACTGGAGTAGAGGAGTTGACCATGATAACAGGTCAAAAAGCTATTCCTACTTATGCTAAAAATTCTATTTCGAATTTTAAGTTAAGAGAGGGAATGCCAATTGGAGCGAAGGTGACGCTTAGGGGTGAAAAGATGTATGAATTTTTAGATAGATTAATATCTGTTTCATTACCTCGAGTACGTGACTTTCAAGGTGTGAAAGATAAAGGTTTTGACGGTAGAGGGAATTATACTCTAGGAGTTAAAGAACAAATCATATTCCCGGAAATAAGTATTGATAAAGTTTCAACTATCTCCGGGATGGATATCACATTTGTAACCACTGCAAATTCGGACGAAGAGAGCTATGAATTATTGAAAGCTTTCGGAATGCCATTTGCTAGTAAAAACAACAAATAATTATGGCTAGAAAAGCAGTAATTGCCAGAGAAAAGAAAAGAGAGAGATTAGTCGCTAAGTACGCAGACAAAAGAGCTGAGTTAAAAGCTAATGGTGACTATGAGGCTTTAGATAAATTACCAAAAAATGCATCGCCAGTAAGGTTGCACAACAGATGTAAATTGACTGGACGTCCTAAAGGGTATATGCGTAAATTTGGAATCTCAAGGGTAACCTTCCGTGAAATGGCTTCACAAGGTAAAATACCAGGGGTGACCAAAGCAAGTTGGTGATTTTTAAATTTTTATTTTTATAAACAAATTAATTTCTTAACTTTGCACGCCTGTTTCGGCAGGGCAAATAGAAATTATAATTAATTAAGAGATGGTAACTGATCCAATAGCTGATTTTCTTACAAGGGTTCGTAATGCTATAAAGGCAAATCACCGAATCGTAGAAGTACCGGCATCAAACTTGAAAAAGAGTATGACCAAAGTGCTTCATGAAAAAGGTTATATCCTGAATTATAAATTTGAGGAAGATAACGCGCAAGGTAATATCAAAATTGCTTTGAAATATGATCCTGAAACAAAGACTCCTGCTATTTCAAAACTAGAGAGAGTTTCAAAGCCAGGGTTAAGAAAATACTCTGATTCTGAAAACTTGCCGAGAGTTTTAAATGGTTTGGGTGTGGCGATAATGTCAACCTCAAAGGGAGTAATCACTGACAAAGAAGCTAGAACGCTTAAAATTGGTGGTGAAGTATTGTGCTACGTATATTAAAGAATAGAAATGTCACGAATAGGTAAAAGTCTTATACAACTACCTCAAGATGTAACGCTTGAAATTGCTAAAGATAATTTAGTAACGGTAAAGGGTTCTAAAGGTACTTTAACACAGCAAATTGATTCTGCTATTTCTGTTAAGAACACAGATGGTGTAATACAGTTAGAAAGAGCTACAGAATCTAAAAGACATAAAGCGATGCACGGTTTGTACAGAGCTTTATTGAATAATATGGTTACTGGAGTTTCTGAAGGATATAAAAAGCAATTAGAACTGGTTGGTGTTGGTTATAAAGCCACAGTTCAAGGGGATGTATTGGAGTTAAGTTTAGGCTATTCTCACAGTATATTTCTAGGATTGCCTGAAGAGGTAAAAGCGACTGCTGAAACGGTTAAAGGTCAAAATCCTGTCGTTACTTTAGAAAGCTTTGATAAACAATTGATTGGACAGGTTGCTGCTAAGATCAAGTCCTTACGTACTGTTGAACCGTACAAAGGAAAAGGAATTAGATTTGTTGGTGAACAAGTTAGACGTAAAGCAGGTAAGACTGCCGCTAAATAATATTAAAAATGGCTATTAGTAAACAAGATAGACGAGTTCGAATTAAATTAGGAATTCGTAGAAAGATTTCCGGAACTGCTGAAACACCTCGTTTGACGGTATTTAAAAGTAACCGTGCCATTTATGCACAAGTGATCGATGATTTAAAAGGGCATACGTTGGTAGCCGCTAATTCTTTGGAGTTAGGAGCTAATAGCAATGCTGATATCGATACGGCTTCAAAGGTTGGTGAAACATTGGCCGAGAGAGCGAAGGATGCTGGTATCAAATCAATCGTATTTGATAGAGGTGGTTACAGATTTCATGGTAGAGTAAAAGCATTGGCTGACGGTGCTCGTAAAGGTGGCTTAAAATTCTAAAAATATGTCTCAGAGTAATATAAAATCTGTTAGAGCAAGCGAAATCGAATTGAAGGAGAAGGTGGTAGCCATTAAAAGGGTTGCTAAGGTTGTGAAAGGTGGTAGAAGATTTAGCTTCTCTGCAATCGTGGTTGTAGGAGATGGTAATGGTGTTGTTGGTTATGGATTGGGTAAAGCCAATGAAGTGACGGATGCGATTACCAAAGGAATTGATGATGCTAAAAAGAATTTGGTAAAAGTGCCTATTCTTAAAGGTACTGTTCCGCATGAACAAATCGGTAAATATAGTGGTGGTTTCGTATTAGTGAAACCTGCTTCTCCAGGTACTGGAGTAATAGCAGGTGGTGCAATGCGTGCTGTTTTCGAAAGTGCTGGTGTTCATAATGTTTTAGCAAAATCTAAAGGTTCTTCGAACCCGCACAACGTAGTGAAAGCTACTTTTGATGCACTACTTAAATTGAGAGATCCTTATACAGTAGCGAAAGATAGAGGAATTGCACTTTCTAACGTATTTAATGGGTAATTACAATGGCTAAGAAAATTAAGGTAACACAAACCAGAAGTGTAATAGGAAGGCCTAAAAATCAAAAGCTTACAATAGAAGCTTTAGGTTTAGGTAGAATTAATAAAACAGTGACTAAAGATTCAACTCCTCAAATCGAAGGAATGTTGAGAAAGGTAGCTCACTTAGTTAATATAACTGAAGGATAAGATGAAATTACATACATTAAAACCAGCAGAAGGTTCTATTAAAGATAGAAAGCGTATTGGAAGAGGCCAGGGATCTGGAGCTGCCGGTACTGCAGGAAGAGGTCATAAAGGTGCTAAATCGAGAAGTGGATATTCTTCGAAACAAGGTTTTGAAGGTGGACAGATGCCATTGCAAAGGAGAGTTCCTAAATTTGGTTTCAATAACTTCAATAGAGTTAGTTATAAAGCCATCAATTTGAGTGATCTTCAGATACTTCAAGAAAAGTATAGTGTTGATACTATTGACTTGGAATTATTGAAAAGCAAAGGACTTGTTGCTAAAAATGACTTGGTTAAAATTTTAGGAAACGGAACCTTGAAAGCTAAATTGAATGTTACAGCTAATGCATTTTCAAAAACTGCATTAGAGGCAATTGAAAAAGCTGGGGGAACTGCATCAAAAATATAATATGAATCGTTTTTTTTCTACCATAAAGAATATTTTCTCCATTGAGGAGCTGAGAGATAGGATTTTAAATACTATTGGGTTTTTAATAATATTCCGTCTAGGCTCTTTTGTGGTTTTACCTGGTGTTGATCCTTCAAAGTTGTCCGGTGATGCCCAAGGTATTTTTGGTCTCTTAGACACCATTTTAGGAGGTGCGTTTTCGAACGCATCCATTTTTGCGTTAGGTATCATGCCTTACATCTCTGCAAGTATTGTCATTCAGCTTTTGACAGTTGCTGTGCCGTATTTTCAGAAGATGCAAAAAGAGGGCGAATCTGGTAGAAAGAAAATCACTCAAATTACAAGAGTCTTAACTATTGCTATCACCTTTGTACAAGGTGTAAGCTACGTAGCAGGAACGATTCCATCGGAGGCTATTATGATGAGTCAGACCTTCTTCACTGTCACATCCGTTATTGTTCTAACAGCAGGTACAATTTTTTGTATGTGGTTAGGAGAAAAAATTACTGATAAGGGTATTGGGAATGGGATTTCTATGCTGATTATGATAGGAATTATTTCACGTTTCCCTGGTTCTATTGTTGCTGAAGCAATATCCCTAGGCATGAGTGGTTTATTATTCTTCATTCTAGAGATCGTGGCTTTATTCTTCGTAGTGATGGTCACCGTAATGTTGGTGCAAGCTACCAGAAGAATACCAGTTCAGTATGCTAAGCAAGTTGTGGGAGGAAGAGTGTATGGTGGTCAACGTCAATATATTCCATTAAAGGTTAATGCGTCAGGTGTAATGCCGATTATCTTTGCGCAGTCATTGATGTTTTTACCTGCTTTATTGGCAAACTTATGGGCAGATGATAGTGATACAGCGGCTTATATTGGAAATGTATTTTCAGATTTTCAAAGTTGGCAGTATAACTTAACATTTGCATTGTTAATCATAGTGTTTACATTCTTGTATACTGCGATTACGATTAATCCTAGTCAGATAGCAGATGATATGAAGAGGAACGGTGGTTTTGTGCCTGGAATTAAACCAGGAAAGGAAACTTCCGATTTTATAGATAATATATTAACGAAAATTACTTTACCGGGCTCTATTTATTTAGCACTGATTGCAATTTTACCTGCGTTCGTTGCTAGAGCTGGTGTTGGCACTCAATTCTCTCAATTTTTTGGAGGAACATCCCTAATCATTATGGTAGGGGTGATTTTAGATACTTTACAGCAAATAGAGAGTTACTTGTTGATGCGTCATTATGAAGGGATGATGAAGTCAGGTAAAGTGAAAGGTAGTTCGTCACAAAGAACAGCGGTAGCTTAATCTAGTAATTATGGCAAAACAAAGTTCAATAGAGCAAGATGGAACAATAACGGAAGCGTTATCGAACGCTATGTTTCGTGTTGAATTAAGTAATGGTCATGAGGTAATAGCTCATATCTCTGGGAAAATGAGAATGAATTATATTAAGATTCTTCCTGGAGATAAGGTGAAATTGGAGATGTCTCCTTATGACCTAACAAAAGGTAGAATAGTATACAGATACAAATAAAAAGATTATGAAAGTTAAAGCTTCAATCAAAAAGAGAAGTGTTGATTGTAAAGTAGTCCGAAGAAACGGCAAGCTTTATGTGATCAACAAGAAGAATCCACGTTTCAAACAAAGACAAGGGTAATTATGGCAAGAGTTTCCGGAGTAGATATTCCTGATAATAAAAGGGGAGTTATATCATTGACCTACATATTTGGTCTTGGTAGAAGTTCATCAGCAAAGATTTTAGAAATGGCTGGTGTTGACGCTGATAAAAAAGTTAGTGAGTGGACTGATGACGAAGCGAATAGCATTAGATCTGTCATTAGTGAAAACTTCAAGACTGAAGGTGTTCTAAAATCTGAGGTTCAAATGAGCATCAAAAGATTGTTAGATATTGGATGTTACAGAGGTTTACGTCACAGAAAAGGGCTTCCGTTAAGGGGACAGAGAACAAAGAACAATTCTCGTACTCGTAAAGGAAAGAGGAAGACTATTGCAAATAAAAAGAAAGCTACTAAGTAATCATTAGATCATGGCTCAAAAGAGAAAAGATAAAGCTAAAAAAAGAGTTGTTAATGTTGAAGCTATCGGACAAGCACACATCAGAGCTTCGTTCAATAACATCATCATTTCCTTAACAAACTCTACAGGTCAGGTAATTTCCTGGGCATCCGCTGGTAAGATGGGTTTTAAGGGTTCTAAAAAGAACACTCCATATGCTGGTCAAGTCGCTGCTCAGAATGCCGCACAGACTGCCTACGATTTAGGTCTTAGGAAAGTTGAAGTATATGTTAAAGGACCTGGTGCAGGAAGAGATTCTGCCATCAGAACTATTCAAAATACAGGTATTGAAGTAACGGTGATTAAAGATGTTACTGCATTACCACATAATGGATGTCGTCCACCTAAAAGACGTAGGGTTTAATTCATCGCTTAAGTAATTAAAGAAAATGGCTAGATATAAAGGACCAAAATCCAAAATAGCAAGAAGGTTTAATGAACCAATTTTTGGTGCAAGTAAAGCATTATCCAAAAAGGCTTATCCTCCTGGACAACACGGCAGAGGAAGACGTAGAAAGCAGTCTGAATATGCTGTGCAGCTGATGGAGAAGCAAAAAGCTAAATACACTTATGGTGTATTAGAGAGGCAATTTGCTAATTTATTTGATAAAGCTTCCAGAAAGAAAGGTATTACTGGTGAGGTACTACTTCAATTGTTGGAAAGTAGATTGGATAACGTTGTTTTTAGATTAGGGATTGCTCCTACTAGAAGAGCAGCGAGACAGTTGGTAGGTCATAAACACATTTTGGTAAATGGAGAGATTTTAAATATCCCATCTTATCAAGTGAAAGAAAGTGATGTAATTGGTGTAAGAGAGAAATCTAAATCTCTAGAGTCTATCACTGATAGCCTTTCATCCAATACAGCAACGAAATATTCTTGGTTGGAATTTGATAAGTCTTCAATGTCAGGAAAATTTGTAAATATTCCGCAAAGAGAAGATATTCCAGAGAATATTAATGAGCAGCTGATTGTCGAGTTGTACTCAAAATAAACAGTTAATTTAAAGAAATTTAATAATATGTCCATTTTAGCATTCCAAATGCCTGAAAAGGTGGCAATGGAGAAAGCAGATGATTTTCACGGGCTTTTTACATTCAAACCATTAGAAAAAGGATATGGCGTTACTGTAGGTAATGCCTTAAGAAGAATTTTGTTATCTTCACTTGAAGGTTATGCTATAACAGGTATTAAGATTCCTGGTGTATTGCATGAGTTTTCTGCAGTAGAAGGTGTGGTGGAAGATGTTTCTGAATTGATATTAAATCTTAAAATGGTAAGATTTAAGAAGATAGCAGAGACTGCTGACAACAAAATTAACATTTCTCTTAAAAATACTAAGGAATTCAAAGCTGGTGATATCAATAAGTTCACAACTTCTTTCGAAATCTTGAATCCTGATTTGTTGATTTGTCACATGGATGAGTCAATTAATTTTGAGATAGAATTGACGATAGAAAAAGGAAGAGGATATGTTTCCTCTGAAGAGAACAATGTAGTAGACCAAGCTACGGACTATATTGCTATTGATTCAATTTTCACTCCAATAAAAAACGTTAAATATAGCGTTGAAAATACAAGAGTTGAGCAGAAAACTGATTACGAACAATTAGTTTTAGATATTGAAACTGACGGTAGTATTCACCCGGAAGTAGCATTAAAAGGTGCTGCAAATATATTGATCAAGCACTTTATGTTATTTTCTGATCAGAATATGGTATTGGATGCTGGTGGATCTGATGAACCTGAAGCTGTAGATGAGGAAATGTTGCATATGCGCAAATTGCTTAAAACAGCTCTTAACGATTTAGACCTTTCCGTAAGAGCGTACAATTGCTTGAAAGCAGCTGATGTTAAAACACTAGGAGACTTGGTTGCACTTGAAATTTCTGATATGATGAAATTTAGAAATTTCGGTAAGAAATCGTTAGCAGAATTAGAGCAATTGGTAGCAGATAAAGGTTTAACCTTTGGAATGGATCTATCCAAATACAAACTTGACGAAGAATAAGGACAATGAGACACGGTAAGAAATTTAATCATTTAAGTAGAACTGCTTCCCATAGAAATGCGATGTTATCAAACATGGCAGGTTCTTTAATCCTTTCAAAAAGGATTACAACCACTGTTGCTAAAGCAAAGGCACTAAGGAAGTATGTTGAGCCTTTATTGACAAAATCAAAGGAGGATACTACGCATAATAGAAGAATTGTTTTTTCTTCTTTAAAGAATAAGGAAGTACTAAAGGAGCTTTTTGACGAAGTTGCAACTAAGATTGCTAATAGACCAGGTGGCTATACTAGAATAATCAAATTGGGATCTAGATTGGGTGATGATGCGGAAATGGCATTAATCGAGCTAGTGGATTACAATGAGTTGTTGCTAGGTGGTGAGAAGAAGGAAAAGAAAACTACTAGAAGAAGCCGTAGAGGTGGTAGTTCTAAATCTACTTCTGCTAAGGCTGAAGGTACTGCCGAAACCAAAGAAGCGACTCCGAAGAAAGAGGCTAAGAAAGAAGATGCTCCAAAGGCTGAAGCGAAAAAAGAAGAAGCTCCTAAAGCTGAAACTAAGAAAGCCGAAGCTAAGACAGAGGATGCTCCGAAAGCAGAGAAAAAAGAGACAAAATCTGATGATAAATCAGATGAGAAAAAGGGAGATGAATAATCTTTCTAACAATAGATTTAATAAAAGGGATTGGATATTTATTCAATCCCTTTTTTTTTATTTATTTTTGCCTCAGTTTAATAAATAAAGCTCCATTTCATTTTCAATTTCAGAATAGTATCTGATGAAGTATAAAAACAAAAACAAAGCAATCTTACTTTTAGAAGACGGAACAGTCTTCCACGGCAAATCCGTTGGTTTTTCAGGCACAAAAGGTGGTGAAATCTGTTTTAATACGGGTATGACTGGGTACCAAGAAGTCTATACTGATCCTTCCTATTACGGTCAAATTATGGTGAATACCAATGCCCATATAGGAAATTATGGAGTTCACCCTGATGAGTCAGAATCTGACAGTCCGAAGATATTTGGCGTAGTAATTAATGCCTTTTCAGATGACTACAGTAGAGGTCAAGCAGTCGATAATTTGAATAATTATCTCATTGAGCATGAAATTCCTGGTATTTGTGATGTGGATACAAGAAAAATTGTAAGGCATATTCGAAATAAAGGTGCGATGAACGCTATCATTTCCTCAGAAATAACAGATATAGACGAATTAAAAAGAGAATTGGATAAAGTGCCTTCAATGGAAGGCTTGGAGCTTTCTTCTAAAGTAACGACTAAGCAGGCTTATGAAATGGGACCAGATGGAGGAGTGAAGTTGGCCGTAATGGACTATGGTATAAAAAGTAGTATTCTAAAGCAATTAGTTGAAAGAGGCTTTAGGTGCAAAGTATTCCCTTCGAGTGCAAGTTTTAATGAAAGCGAAGAATGGAATCCTGAAGCGTACTTTTTATCAAATGGGCCTGGTGACCCGGGAGTAATGACAGATGCCATCAATAATAGTAAGGAGATTATCGAAAGTGGTAAGCCATTATTTGGTATTTGCTTAGGGCATCAGTTAATTGCACTAGCAAATGGAATTAAAACGTTTAAAATGCATAATGGACATAGAGGTTTAAATCAACCAGTGTTGAATGTAGAGTCAGGGAGAAGTGAAATCACTTCACAAAACCATGGGTTTAGTATTGTCACTGAAGATGTAGAGAAATCCACTCTAGTAGTAGCCACGCATTTGAATTTGAATGATAAGACGGTGGAAGGTTTAAGGATGAAAGATAAGAAAGTATTCTCTGTGCAGTATCATCCGGAATCATCCCCTGGCCCACATGATTCAAGGTATTTATTCGACCAATTTATTTCACTAATCAACTAATAAAACTATGAGTATAATAGAAAACATTCACGCAAGACAAATATTAGATTCTAGAGGGAATCCTACTGTAGAAGTAGAGGTGTTTACAACCAATGGTGGTTTCGGTAGAGCTGCAGTTCCGTCTGGTGCTAGCACAGGTATCCATGAAGCAGTTGAATTGAGAGATAAAGATAAGTCCATTTTCATGGGAAAAGGGGTTTTGAAAGCTGTTGATAATGTTAACGGTGCGATTGCTGAGGAACTGATCGGTTTTTCTGTGTTTGAGCAAAATCTGATCGATAAGATAATGATCGAACTAGATGGAACAGAAAATAAAGCTAAGTTAGGAGCAAATGCTATTCTGGGCGTTTCTATGGCCTGTGCAAAGGCAGCAGCTCAGCTTTCAGGTCAGTCATTGTACAGATATATTGGAGGAGTAAATGCCAATACTTTACCTGTTCCAATGATGAATATTTTGAATGGTGGTAGCCACGCGGACAATAAAATTGATTTTCAGGAATTTATGGTGATGCCGGTAAATGCAGAGTCATTTTCTGAAGCATTAAGAATGGGGACTACGGTTTTTCATCACTTGAAGGAAGTGTTGAAAAGCAAAGGCTTGTCAACTAACGTTGGTGATGAAGGTGGTTTTGCACCAAACATTGAATCTAATGATCAGGCTATTGAAGTAGTTTTAACTGCAATTGAAAAAGCTGGCTTCAAACCTGGTGAAGATATTTTCATTGCCTTAGACGCAGCAGCTTCCGAATTTTATGATGAGTCTAAAAAGAAATATGTATTTGAAAGTACTGGAGAAGAGTTGACTTCAGATGAGATGGTAAGCTACTGGAAGAACTGGTGCGATAAATATCCTATTCTTTCTATTGAAGACGGAATGCAAGAAGATGATTGGGAAGGTTGGGAGAAATTAACTCGTGAAATCGGAAGAACAGTTCAGTTAGTAGGAGATGATCTTTTCGTAACGAATACTAAAAGATTACAAAGAGGTATCGATGAGAAAATAGGAAACTCTATTTTAATTAAAGTAAACCAAATTGGTACTTTGACGGAAACTATCAATGCAATCAAAATGGCGGATAAGGCTTCTTACAAAAATATAATTTCTCACCGTTCTGGAGAGACTGAAGATACCTTTATCGCTGATTTGGCTGTGGCTATGGGGTCTGGTCAAATCAAGACTGGTTCTGCTTCTCGTTCTGATAGAATGGCGAAATACAATCAATTATTGAGAATTGAAGAAGAATTAGGTGAAATGGCGTATTTTCCTGGTATTAACTTCTAATTATAGACAATCAGCACAAAAGGCTATTGGTGTTGTGCCAGTAGCCTTTTTTACTTTTAGGCTGTTTCACTTTTTTATGTTACTTTTAAAGCATCAATAGTAATGCATATAATGGATAGAATTCCAAAAATCTTTAAGAACTTTTACTTTATTGCAGGAGCAGTGTTCCTGATTTGGATGTTATTCATTGATGGCAATGATTTAGTTTCTCAGTGGAGACTTTCTTCCAAGTATAACGATTTGGTAAAGGAGAAGAAATATTATCAAGAGAAGATTAAGGAAGTCGAATTAGACAGAGAGGGATTGATGAGTGATGATGAATTGCTAGAAAAATTTGCTAGAGAAAGATACCTGATGAAGAAAGAATCTGAAGATCTTTTCGTTATAGTTGAAAAAGAATAAATATTGAAGAAACTATTTACATTTTGTGTGATTCTGATAATACTAACTGCTAGTACTATTCAAGACTCGTCCGCTCAGAAATATGTGGATGAAAATTCCAGTTTTACAGAGAGGATCTATTTTGGAGGTAATTTTGGACTCCAGTTTGGAACGTTCACTCATATTGAAGCTTCCCCTATAGTAGGCTATATGATTAATGAAAAGCTTTCAGCGGGCGTTGGTGGAATTTATCAATATTTCAGAGTCCGAGGAGGCAATAGAGTGGCTGATTATGAAACCAATATTTTTGGAGGCAAATTGTTTGGAAGATATAATTTTTCACAACAATTATTCGGTTATTCTGAGTATGAGAATATTAATTTAGATGTAATTTATAATACTTCAAATGGTTTTGAACTAGGCAGAGCATGGGTTCCAGCCTTTTTTATTGGTGGGGGGTATTTTCAGCCTATTGGAAATAGAGCTGGTTTCACAGTAATGGCATTATATAATTTACTTTATGATGTTTCTCGTTCTCCGTATAATTCTCCTTTTGTTTTGCGGGTAGGCTTTACCATTTAGATAGACATTCAGATGGCGGCTTTTGTTCTAAACGGCCTTGTGTTGTAGTTTACAACCTATCTAAAGTAGTCTTTGAAAGTCACTTCAAATTTCTCCCCAATAGTAGTTAAATCTTGCACTACTGCAGGCAATAATGGAATTCCATTTGTCTTTCTCTCTTCGCTAATTTCCCTTTCAGGATCACCAGGAATCAATACTTTATCATTTTCATTTGTAGTTTCCGCATTTCTGAATGTTTCTATCCAATTATCCATGTGGGATTTGAAATCTTCAGCAGGTCTGAAAGCATCAATTCTCATTGCGCCCAAGAAATGGCCTAAGCCTTCGCCTACAGGATTTTCCTTTAGAGGTAGGAAGCTAACGAATGGTGGAGCCCACGGGCCGTAATTCGCTCCTGAAAGCACCGCAGAGAATATATCTACTATGGATCCAAGAATGTAGCCTTTATGTCCTGAGTGTTCTCTTGAACCTCCTAAGGGTAACATACTTCCACCCTTCTTCAATGCGTCTACATCTGTTGTTCCATTTCCCTCTGCATCTTGCACCCATCCTAATGGCGCTTTTTCATTTTTTCTTTTCAATACTTCTAGTTTACCGTTCGCTACTGTAGTAGTAGCAAAGTCTGCTACATAGGGAGGTTGGTTTTTAGTGGGTATGGCAATAGAAATAGGGTTTGTTCCTAATAATCGTTCTTTAGAGAAAGTTGGCGATACTAAAGGACTGGCATTCGTCATAGACCATCCGATCATGTCTTTATCTAAGGCCATCATACTGTGGTGGCCAGCTATGCCATAGTGATTTGAATTTTTAACAGAGACCCATCCTGTGCCCACCTTTTCAGCTTTTTCCATCGCTATTCTCATAGCAAAGGGTGCTACTACTAACCCAAGACCTTTGTCCCCATCTACTACGGCCGTACTAGGGGTTTCATGTATAATCTTAATGTCAGGTTTTGCATTAATCCGACCTTCTTCCCATAGCCTGATGTACCCATGCAAACGCGCTACTCCATGAGAATCAACTCCGCGCAAATCAGCATTCACTAAAACCGCAGCTGCTTCTTCTGCCTCGAGGGTTGGGCAACCCATTCGGATGAATACTTCTTTTACAAAATGTTGCAATGATATGTGATCAAATAACTTCATTATATGGATTCTGCTATTATTTAATGATAATACTTTTGAATTAATGATAATCTGGTAATAACAGCTTGTGTTGTAGTCGACCAGCGTATTTTATGATATTTTCAACTCATTCGAGATGATAGCATCTAATAAACCTTCTTTAAGCGCATAAGTTGAAACTTTTATATCTATGAACTCATTATTTTCAATGAGGAATTGAATCATACAAACCGCAACTACTATCATATCCACTCGCATCTCAATCATGCCTGGAATTTCCATTCTTTCCGCTCTCGTTTTATGGATGATTTCACTAAAAATACGATCGAAATCTTCCAGAGAAAGTGAGAAAGCATTATCATCTGGCTTTTCTACTCCTTTTTCTTGATAGTTAATGTCAATTAGGGTGTCAAAAGTACCAGAAGAGCCTATGAGGTGGTGAGGTTGATAAATATCCATTTTGACTTTTAGCTCTGCCAATTCTTTTCTTAGGAAATCATCTAAGTTTTCTATGTCTTTTGGAAGCATTGGGTCATGCTTATGGAATTTATCTAAAAGTCTTTGTGCACCGATTTCAAAACTTTCCATCCAGTACACTTCATGTTGATTGCAAATAATAAATTCAACACTGCCACCGCCGATATCCATAATTAATGCAGGCTCCAAGCCAATGTTTAAAGCTTTTTTTACGCCCTTGTGGATGAATTTAGCTTCATCCAGTCCAGAGATTAACTGTATGGAAATGCCTGTAGCATCATAGATTCGCTCCATAACTTCTTTTCCATTGCTTGCATTGCGCATTGCAGATGTAGCGCTAGCGAATACTTGTTTTACCTGCTCTTCCTTGATTTTATCTTTGAAATACAGCATTGTCTTTAAAGCACGCTCCTCAGCAGCTTTACTAATATTGCCTTCACTTATCCCACCTTCTCCTAGCTTTACAGCTATTTTCTCTTTGTGAATAATGTTCTCTTCCTCACCTTTTACTTCCATAATGAGTAAGTGAAAAGTATTAGTGCCTAAATCTATAATGGCTATTCTCTCCATAGTTCTGTACCTGCCTAAAAAACAATGCGCAATATACTATTTAGCATGGAAATGGCAATCAGATTTCAGTCCAATGGCATTTAAATTATGGGATCATCACAGGGTCTATGTCCAAAAGAAGTGCCTCATAATCCTTATTTAATTTTTTAAAGATATGAGCAACTGTTTGTCTGCTTGAGCCAGTTAAATCTGCAATGTCCTTTTGAGAAAATAGACTAAAAATATTGACAGCTCTTCCATCAGCATCCTTTATTTTAACATTAAATTCTCGGTATAGCCTTTTAATTCTAACAGAGGTGTCTTCAGAAATAACGGTAAAAAACCGCGTTTCTGCTCTTGACCATCTACGAACGACATACTTTGTGAATAATTCCGAGATTTGAATATCTGTAAAAATTAATTTTTTGATATAGCTTAGTTCGTACTGGCGCACTTTAACGCTAGTTAATGGCTTAGCGAATTCTTGGAAATTACCGTCCAGAAGACGGTAATTTCCAAAAAAATCACCTGGTTTTAGTATGTCGTAGCAATGCTCTGTACCATCTATCGCATAGTTCCCCACTTTCACAGTTCCGGAAATGAGTTCGAAAATTAGGTGCGGCTCTTCTGAAGGCTTGTAAATGTATTGTCCTTTTTTGTATACTTTGGAGCTTATATGCTTTTTAAGACAGTTTTTGTATTGCTCTTGTTGGTTTAAAAAGGCGAATAATTCAAAAGTTTTAGTCACGATTGTTTTTATTTTTTTAATATGCCAGGGTATAATACTCCTTCGACATCTTTTAAACTTAAACCTAGTATTTCAGCTATTACTGGGGCAATGTCTGTTAAATACATTTCTTTTAATACGGTCTTTTTGTTTGCTTTCCCGCCAAAAGCGATAAAACCTGTGTAAATATTTTCATGTTCCGGAAAGAATCCATGTGTACCACCACTTCCCTCTCTAAATAGTGCACCCTCTGCGGTAGAGGTCATACTTATACCTTCATTTGGGGCAATGGCAAGCATCGCTTTAGGGTCAGCTCCTATGCTTTCGAGTTCCTCTTTTTCTACTAATCTGAAAAGCTTTTTTTGGCTGTCAGGTAGAGAGTTCAAAAGCTCTTTTACCTTTCCGACTGATTCACTATCATCTGGTTTGTTGAGATGTAGAAAAGCAGCAGCCCCAGAAGTGTGAAATTTGACTTTCCAATCTTTCTCATCTTCACTGATCAAAGCGTTTTCTTTCAATAATACATTAGGTGCCATTTTGGTATGGATATCCACAAAACCATGGTCTCCCGTGATAATAAAAGTTGTATTTTCTAATTTACCCAGTCGCTCTACTGTCTCTAAAATCTGACCAATAGCAGCATCTACAGCACTTACAGCCCTTTTTGGCATAAAGCCTTCCCGGCCATCAGTATGCTGAAAATGATCAGCAGATAGCAGGTGAACGGCTAGCAGATCAGGATTGTATTTTTCGAAAATGTAAGAAGCAGCTGCGGCAAATTTTTGCTCTCTAGCAAAATAGCCTCCATTGCCAAAATTAGTAGTATTGATTTTTCCTGTGGCATATGTTTCAATTTCTTGAAGAAAACCATCAGGAGTAGCATTACTTTTCATAGGTGTGAAGCGATCAACTCCTTCTTCGAGGGACCAAACTTCAGGGATATTATAATCGATAGGAGCACCGACAGAAACAGGCCAGGAAATTGCAGCTGAGACTAAACCGGCATCTTTACTTAAAGAAAATAGTGTGGGAGTCTTGATAGTTTCATATTCCCAGTACCATCGACCAGTCGCACCATATGGTTCGAAAGGAGTGTTGTAGTATATTCCGTGTTTAGCAGGTGGCATTCCAGTAATAATTGTTGTGTGGGATGGATAGGTAACAGATGGAAAAACGCCTTTAACTGCTTTTGCATGGGCTCCATTTTCTGCCATATGTTGTAGAATTGGAGCAGGCCAGTCATTGTTTAAATAGAAATCGGGTCTAAGGCCATCAATAGAGATTAGGATCACTTGTTGCTTTTGAGCAGAAGCAGCAAAACTTATTAAAATGGAAATAGAAAGTATTAGAGTTTTATAAAAGCAATTCATGTTCATGTTAATTTGAGTTGTGAATTTAGTCTGTTTGTAGAGAAAAAAAGTTAAGAGAACATTAAGCTTCTGTTCCCCTAACTTTAAAATCAAAAAAATAAAAAGAAATTAAAACGAGTAACGCAGGCCTAATTGCAATCGCCACGGAGTTCCATTCACTGGAAGCGCCCCAACATTGCTTTCTACGTTATATTGGTAGTTCTGACTGCTAGGGTCAAAACCGGCTATTCTTAATAAGTTTCTATTATTGAAATCATTGTTGACGCCCCATTCAGAATTCAGCAGATTAGCTAAATTGAAAAGATCTGCTGACAACTCGAAATTGTGTTTATTAACAATGTTGAAATTCTTGATCATCCGTAAATCTATAGTGTAGAAGAATGGGTTCACGCCTCCATTTCTTTCTGCTATCTGACCTAGGTTTTCATTGATGTAGTTTTTGACACTCTGAGAAGTCTCTGGATCATTTAAAATGCCATTGATACCTTCGCGAATATTAGCGGGAGTGTTAGGGTCATTCGGATCATAAACGAAAGCCAAGTCGTTTCTTAAATTAAAATCTCCATTCAAACTACCGTTTGTGGTTAAGAATGAATAGCGTGTTCCTCCAATTCCATTGAAAGTTGCACCAAAAGTAAATCCTGCAAAAGATGGTGAAACTCCATTCACCACTACCTTATCAGAAAAGTGATTGTCTGAATATCCATAATTCAATGCTCTTGGGTCATCTTCTATTGGAAGAAAAGTCGAAGTATTGGCTACACAGCAATTATAGGATGAATTGTCTTTCGATTGGTTTCTAGTGTAACTTACGTTCAAGCTTCCATCTTTCCCTAATCTTAAGCTTGCATCAATCACTGCTGCATACTGCGTTAATTCACCATCAGATTGCAGGACCAAAGCACGACCCACTTCATTTGATTTTCTGGAATCTAACCAACTTGATTGCCCATTTGCTGGGTTGATTGCAGAGGCTGGTACGAAAACTCCTCTGTTATTTTCGTTGCTTAATCTAAAGTATGGATCATCTACCAAATTGGACTCCTGGTAAACATAATTATTGAATGTTTTGCTAAATAGTAAATTTACACCTACTCTTAATCTATCTCCCATAAACTTATTGTAATTAACATTAGCTTTCAAGGTGTTTGGAACTTTAAAATCCTCACCAACAGCATTGATAGTGGCGATTCCAGCTGAAGCACCTTCAGGAATACCCGGAACTGAAGAAGGATCAGCCCTGTACGATTCGAAATCAGGAGAAGGGATTAAGTTAGGATCCGTTACATCAATGGAAGCTAACATTTGTCCACTGTTCTGAATATTATTGACCTGTGCATAATAATGTGGCTGAGCCGAGAATAATCCTGCACCAAACTTAATGATGTCCTTGTTTTCACCTTTGACATTCCACAATGCTTGGAATCTTGGCTGAAGGTTAAACCAATCGGATGGTTTTCTGTCAGTTCTGATTCCTAATTCTTCATCAACTGTAGAGTTGTACTGAGCAGGAGTTGAGAAAATAGTAGCATCATACCTTAAGCCGAAAGTGGTATTGAAATTGGGTAGCATTTCAAAATCAACTTGACCAAATAAGGAAACGTCATAAACTGTTTGCTGTACCACTGGTAAGCCTTGGGTAGGTACTTCTCTAGCGTATCTGATAGGCATTTTGTTCTCTAGATCTTGCAAGCTGTTAAAGAAAAATCGTCCATTTTGTTCGTTAGAAAGTAGGGTTTCTAAATAGGTGACCATATTATCAGTTCCGAAAGTGAAATTATATTTCCCTTGGGTATAATAAGTAGTGTTTACTAGATGAAGTTGTCTTTCTAAATTGGTTTCTGGCGTATAGCGCTGGCCACCAAACTGAAGGGTTCGTGACTGGGTTGCATTAGGATTACTTTCTGTCGGAAATGGACTTTCTACCTGCACAATTGCTCTAGGGATATTTTGGCTAGGCAATTGCGGATTAGCGCCAAATTCTCTTTCGGCATGCTGAAACTGAGCTTTTAATTCATTCGTTAGATTTGGGCTTACAGCTGTTCTTAATGACAGTAGTAAACTATTTTCTCTGGAAGAAAAGCTTCCCCAGGTTTCGGCTAGTTCAATATTGGAGTTATCGCTTATACTCAAAGGATTATTCCAATCTGTGTAATTATTCCTCAAGGTTAGTCTGTTTTTGTTATTCAATTGCCAATCGACTCGGGTAAACAGGGTATTAGCCACTGAACTTCTTTGGAATTCACCTACTTGTTGAGCTTCACTAACTCCGTATAGATTTCTGGCAATTTCGACTGCTTTATCTAAGGTATCTTTTCTAATGCCTAATCTCCTTTCATCTGCTTCATTATTGATATCAGCAATGAATACAGGCTGGCCTGAATCTTGTCTGTCGTATGCCATATAAAAATGCACTTTATCTTGCACTATAGGGCCACCCAAGCTGAACCCCCATTGGTAATTGGAGAATTCCTGATCTCTCTCATTTCCACGAATGTCTAACTGGCTAGCTAATTGGTCATTTCTGTGATACATGAATGCCGAACCTTCAAATTTATTGGTTCCTGATTTGGTAACGGCATTTAATGCTCCACCTGCCTGACGACCTTGGGTTACATCATAAGAATTGGTCACTACTTCAAACTCTCTGATTGCTTCCATGGAAATAGTATAAGGACCTCTTCCGATTTCCCCTGCGGTCAATTGGTTTCTGGCATTTACCCCATCCACAGTCACATTGGTTGATGTTCTTCTCTGTCCTCCCAAGTTTATGCTTCCGCCACCCTGTAATGGGGAAAGAGCTGTTAGATTCGTGAAGTTTCTACCCTCATTTGGTAAGTGCTTCATTTTTTCTGCATTGATTGCTATCCCAGATCCTGCTCTATCAGCTCTTTTAGAAAAACTATTGGCACTTACCACCACCTCTTTTAGTTCCTCAGTAGAAGGGTTTAAGTCCACATCAAGTCTTACTTTATCTCCTTGATTCAATTGAATATCCTCCACTTGATAACTCTGATAACCGATAAATGAAATGCTTAATTGGTAAGGTCCTCCTAAAGGCAGTTGTTTTAATAAAAATTTCCCGTCTAGGGCAGTGACGGTAGCTGTTTCAAATCCTGTTGATTTGTTTTTTAGCATTACATTTGCCCCAGGTAATCCTTTCCCATCGCTGTCCTTTACTATTCCGCTTATCGCTGCATCTGTAGACTGAGCTAAGCTAACTGTCTGAATTGACAGCATTGCAAGCAAAAATGCTATACAATTGAACATCATTTTTTTTGTAGTTTTTTGTCTCATGGTTTATGATTTTGTGTGATTTATTGATCATAAAAGTAGACTGCAGGAATAGGCTTACAGTGTTAAAATTTAACATTGGTAATGAACTTAAAGAAATGTTAAAATTGAGATAATATTGGAGTGCTAGTCTATCGCTTTCCGAATGAAGAGAGATCATTTGATTGAAAGATTCTTAAATTTTTGCCTATCTTTCAGTTTGCTATCAAACCTTCCATTAGCTTTAATAATATTTATAACTTTGTTATATAATTAAGCGCTTTTAGCTTTTTTAATCAGGTGTATGCGTCAACTATTATTTTTCCTTCTCGCAATTTTTATGGTCACATTTTTTTACGGATGTGCTTATAAAGTATTGAAGGCTGATAAGTTTTTGGAGAAGCAGGAGATGGGTAAGGCAAAAAAGCGTATTGACAAAGCGATTGAAAATGATCCTCGCAATCCAGCAGCACAATTTATGCTGGCCAAATATTACAGTCATTCAGTTTGGTCTTTTGATGCAGTAGATTCTGCGCATCTTTATATTCGATCAGTCAGCGATACTTTCCCTCAGCTTGAGAACAAAACTGTAAAGAAATTGAGTAAAAAGGGCTTAGACAGTGTGGCCGTAGTGCAACAAGCCTTAATAGTAGATAGCTTGGCCTTTGCAAAAGCTCAAGCAGAAAATACAGAAGATGCTTACAATCAGTATCTTAATACTTATGACTATTTAACTTTTGAAGAAGAAGCTACAGCATTAAGAAATCAAGTAGCCTATGATAAAGCCATTGCTCAAAATACAACTCAAGCGGTCAGTGATTTTTTTAGGAAATATCCAGATGCTCCTCAAGCTCAGAAAGCAAGAAATGTTTTTGAAACACTCTACTATGAGAAGAAAACTCAAAATGAAACGCTCACCGAATATGTAGATTATGTAAAAGAAAGACCTCAAACTGAGTTTGCGGAAGAAGCTGCTTTTGAAATCTTGAATATCATCAGTGCTGGAGCAGAAACATTAGATTATCAGCGATTCATCAAGCAATATAACCAATTTGAAGCTTCTCAGCTTGCTCAGACAATTCTAGAGGGCGTGAGTTATGAGGGTAGAACTGATGAATTATTGACGCATAAAAAAGATAGTGCGTTTCATTTTTATAATTTAGAAAAGCAAGGTTTATCATCTTTTCAATTTGAGGAGATAGTTCCTGATTCTTGCTCTTTTATAAAGCAGCCTTTCATCTTAAGTAAACAGGCTAATGTAGTTTTTGCTTATCTTAAAAACGGAGAGAAGATACTTGATGTCAATATTAAAGCGATTGAGTATTTGGGAAGCGGATTCTTTCAAATCGATGATTACGGACGGGACAAAAATTTAGTTCATTTTAGCCAACATGATAAATTGAGTCAGAAGGCAGTTGAATTTCAAATTTTAGATGATTTTCATTTGGCCAAAAAAGAAGATGATTCTTGGTATTTAATTTCGCTATTAGGTGAAGCTATTTTGAAACAGCCCGTGGATAGTATTTGGAAGGAAGGCGAAGTTTTCTTCTTTAAGAAAGGAAATAATATGGCAGTGGCTTCCATAGCAGATTTCAAAAAATCAGCCAAGAATGAGTTAAAATCTCTAAGCTATCTATATAATGATTATGAGTGGCTAGATGAAAAATATCTGCGGCTACATTCCAATGATTACGAAACCATTTTAAATCAACGGGCGGAAGTTTTTTTTCCGTTGGAGCAAGCTAGCTTTAATTATTTTGATGCGGTATGGGTTAAAGAAAAAAATGGTAAAGTGAAAGTTTTAGATCAAAACAGGAATTCACTTTTCGAGGAAGACTTGGCTGCTTTTCAATTTGAATCTGGGGTTTTAGGGGTTAAAAATGAAATGCTGTGGTCAGTATTTATCAGCGGATTCAAAGGATTTCCAAAATTCCAATATGATTCTATTCGAATATTTAATAGTTGGTTGACTTACGCTCAGCAGGATGATGCTGAGTATTTGCTTTTTCAATCAGGAAAAAAAGTTGTTTTGAAGGAAAAGGAGCGATATAGGATTCTCAAAAACTATAATGTGGCCTTTTCTAATGTATCAGACCAGATCCGCTTTGTGGAAATTTCAAATGAGAAAGGCTATTTCAAGTTGTATAATGGCTTGGGCAGAATGGTGAAAGAAGGGCAGGATCTTGATATTAACATATTGACACCCCGTCTTATTCAGGTTCATCAGAATAAAAAGAAGCAATTAATTGACTCCAGCGGAACCGAAATCAAAATTAAAAATGTGGAGGCATTCGGGGCTTTTCAAGATGGGTTAATCCCGATATTGCAAAACAGAAAATTTGGTGCGCTTATCGTGGAAGACTTGAAAATCATCCCTGCTCATTCGCAAAGTAAAATAGAATTGTTCCTCCAAGACTCTTTGTATATTTTCAAGGAAGATAATCTGCTAGGTATAAGTAATGCTAAAGCAGAGATTGTGGTAGATGCAGATTTTGAGGCCATAGAATTTTTCAATGATTCAACAGCTATAGTGGAAGAAGCCGGCCAAATCGGTATCTTTAACATTTATAGTAAAGAATATTTGTTTGAAGACTTAGAAACTTGGGAAAGAATAGTTTTTGGAGAAGAAATTTTTTTTATTGTTCGAAGGCAAGCAGGATATGGCGTTATTAATCAATTGGGAGAGGAGGTAATTCCTTTCATTTTTAATGAGCTAAAAGCCTATGAAAGTAAAAGTAAACTCTACTGGTTAGCTGAGCGAAGGCTTTCTGAAATCAACTACATTGTAATCGCTTATTTTGATAAAAATGGTCAAGTGCTATTCAAGGAGGGTTTAAACTTTGATGATTATTTGGAAACGGCATGTGATTAGCCTGCTTTTATTTTTTTCATCATAAAACCTTAATCTTAAAATTGTATCATTAGTCAGTTCAAAATTTTAATTTGCAAAAAAATCATAATTCAAGATCAATGAAAAAGTATTTAAGCGGAGCACTTGCTCTATTAATTTTATTTTCTTGCCAGCCGGTTCAAAAGGAAGAACAAAAAGTAAAAAAACCTAAATTAGTAGTGGGTATCGTAATAGATCAATTGCGACATGATTACTTCGAACGCTATGCCGATAATTTTGGAAAAGATGGCTTTAAAAGATTGATAAAGGGTGGTTTTTATAATCATAATACGCATTATAATTATGTGCCTACTTATACTGGACCCGGCCATGCTTCAGTTTATACAGGAACCACTCCTGCCACACACGGGATTATCGCCAATAACTGGTACGATAAGAACATCAAAACCTCCGTTTATTGCGCTGAAGATACCTCTGTGCATACTATTGGATCTACTTCAGAGGCAGGTCTCATGTCTCCGCACCGGATGTTAAGCAGCACGATTACAGATGAACTGGGCTTATCTACCAATTTCAAATCAAAAGTGGTGGGGATTTCTATAAAAGACAGAGGTTCTATTTTGCCTGCGGGCCATAATCCAACGGGTTCCTATTGGTACGATAAAAGCAACGGACATTTCGTGAGCAGCAGTTATTATGGAAAAGAAGAATTGCCCTCTTGGTTGCAGGCATTTAATGCTCGTAATCTTGCAGATCAATATCTTAACCAGGCCTGGGAATTATCTATGCCACTAGAGAAGTACACCCAGTCGACTGCAGATGATATGCCATATGAAATGAAAGTGAGAGGAAAAGAAAAGCCTATTTTCCCTTATGATTTAAAAGCCCTCAGAGCTGAAAATGGCAATTTTGGATTACTGCCGAATACTGCATTTGGAAATACAATTCTAGCTGAGCTAGCCATGGCAACTATGGAAGGCGAGGAAATGGGACAAGATGAAATCACTGATTTTCTAGCCCTAAGCTTTTCTTCTACTGATTATATAGGTCATGGTTTTGGCCCCCGTTCTGTGGAAGTACAAGATGCTTATATCAAATTAGATCAAGAAATAGCCCGCCTCTTTAAACACCTAGATGAAAAAGTAGGAGAGGGGAACTACTTGATCTTTTTAACCTCCGATCACGGATGTGCAGAAGTACCTGAGTATTTGCAAGCCAATAAGATTCCTGCTAATCATTATGACGGCAAGGCTTATGTTCAGAATATGAGCAAGGCCTTAAATCAGAAATTTGGACAGGGGGAATGGATAGAAGATTACTCGAATGAGCAGTTTTTCTTAAATCATGATTTGATAAAGGAAAGCAATATAGAATTAGATGCGGTCAGAAGATTCTTAGTAAATGAAGCATTAAATCTAGAAGGCGTTGCGGAGGCCTATTCCGCTACAGATATGCAGCGCACTGAGTTTACGGAGCACAAGGCCTCGGCTTTGCAAATGGGCTATAATTTTAAGCGTTCTGGCGATGTATTACTAGTATTAGAGCCTGGATGGTTTTATCAAACCCGTTCAGCCACTACACACGGAACAGGCTACGCTTACGACACTCACGTGCCTTTAATTTGGTATGGAGCAGGTATTAAAAGCGGGACTTCTTATAAAAGACAGAATATAGATGACATAGCCGTAACCTTAGCTCATATTTTAGGGACTAACCTGCCAAATGGCGCAACGGGGGAGCCTATTGAAGAGATATTGGAATAAATTTTTTTAGATTTTTCCGTAGAGTTAATCGTTTAGTAAACGTTTAATTCTACAGTTAAAGCCTTTCACAATAGTCTTAACTTATTGTGAAAGGCTTTTTTATGAATTAGCAGTGCTGTAGGTGTTAGAGAAATTGATATATACAGGTGAAATAGCTATCCTGAGTTTCAGGAATTAAAAATACTAAGTCAGGAAGCCTAAAAAATACTCAGAAGACAATAATATTTTGCAGGGAAGTGTAAATAAGAATCAGGAGAGAAGATTGTTTTGTTTAAAGGGTGCCATCCTATAATAGGTGGTGCCGTCTTATAATAAGTAGTGTCGTCCTATAATAAATTGACAGGTTTGAAAAAAAGGGTTTTGTAGCAAATGCTTTTAAGAATATTAAAAATCCATTAGATTGCTAAAAATATATAGCAAATACGTTTACCTTGAGGTGCACGTGTTCAATTGTTAGAGCCAATTAGCTCCATACTCAAATGGATTCAATAATAGATATCGACCAGAAAGCTTTTAAGACACAATTGTGTGAGTTAAAAGAAAACTATAAAAATGACTCTTTTGGCTTTATCCAAGACTATTTTATAAACTTTGATCATATAGAAATAAAAGAAAACACCATAAAGGTTACTCGTAAACCTGGCCTAATGAATCCATTTAGGGGTTCAGGTCAAATAGTCGGCAAGCTTATAGATTCTAATAAATCAAGATTGAAAATAGAATATGTAATTAAACCAGATGTACGCTTTTCTGATATGTTAGTATTAATCTCTGTGATATTAGGAGCTTGGCTTTCATATACTATTTATTCAGGTGAAATGATGTTGAGTCTCCAAGGCATTTTAGTAGGTGGCATATTTGTAGCTTTCATATACATAAACAACAGAATTAAGATTTCTAGCCTCAACAGTTATTTTCAACATGTCCTTGATGAAATAAAAAAAGGCTCTAACAAAACATAAAACCAATTTGCTCAGCACCTTGTAGCAAAGTCAGCAGTAATTAGCCAGCAATTTATGCTTTTGCTTTGTGGCAACTTCATCAACGGGCGGACCCTCCTTCGGCGGGCAGGCCTAACATTGTAGCAATCAACCCAACTACTTGCCATCATCGGGCGGACTGGTTTTTACCGACCCACTGGACCTACCGTATGTGGACATCACTTTAATCAACATTCTGCCTTGGTGGAAACCGCATAAATTGCTTAGTTTAGCTTTTCATAGCCCACATAGGCAAACAGGTTTTATGTAGGCGTTGTATTTAATTCCTTTCTTAAAATTATTCTGCTAGGCAGTTGGCAGAAAGAGGGCATAAAAAGCGGATTGATTAGCCTTGAAAAGGCCTAAGTTTTGCGGGCGAGCCGTGGAAGCAGTGTGCTTCTAAACGGTAGAGATCGTTAAAAAACTTAGAGTGAAGTTAGCCGATTCCAGCCATAAAGTCAAGGAATTCAGAGGCTAATGAAAAAAGCAATCCTTTTTATCAGGGGTGGATTTGGACTTTCTACCGGCATGACAACGGATTATATAGTCTCTCCTATATACCATTAAGTCATGACTCCAACTGACGTGGCAGATGATTGTGATGGTATTAAGAAAGGAACATCGTATTTTTCAATTAGCTTTTAATGCATTACTTTAGGACTAATTTAAAACATACTAAATACAACATCAGCTATCAAATCACTATGAAAGGTCATCAAATTGCTAAGATTCCCAATCAAAACGATTGATAGCATGACGTTGTAAACCATCGTAATGAAATATCATATTTTAACTATTTTACTACTTTTTGTTTCCTCCTGTTCTCAGCAAAATAATGAAGATAAAGAGCTTGAATCTGAATCAGAAATAGCTTTTTCTGATGAAATAAAGAAGGCGATTATAATTGCTGACAATTACAAGCCATTAATTATAAATTCAACTTTTAGCTTCACAGATTCATCTGGGAATAAATATAATTTTAAGCGAACTAATGGTAAGTTAGATTCTACATTTACAGTTAATTATAGCTCTGGGAAACTTAAAATTATGCTTAATTATGATAAGGGAAAGCTGATTTTTGGACAACATGGGCTGTATTATGACGATACAATTGATTACTCCTTTATTACCGAAGTGGATACATTCATTATGGAGGACCATCCTATGTATAAAATCTATTACCATACCAATTTGGAAGGTGAACTGACCTATTTTAGGAAATATGACCAAAAAGGAGACCCTGCAGATTCGGATGGCAAACTGATAGCCTTTTCGAAGTATTCAACCGATAAGGACTCTGTATATTTTCAGTTCTATTTAGTCAGGGAACCGTACCAGCCACCAAGAGTTTTTGATTTAGAAAGAACCTTCTTTTTAACAATCACAGATACCGAAATACAGAATGTAGAACTTCCAATTAATTTAAAGTACTCAGCAGTATTTTACAATGCAAGCTTATCTGCACTAAGAAACAAAAGTCTCATTGGTTTAACTACATTTTCAGATTACACCTATGGTGCTGATACCATTTTTTATTCAACAGATTCTGTAATTTACGAGTTCTAAAAAGACAGTTTACAACATCCTGTATAAATCATGGCTGTTCAGTAGGTTATTGTACTTTTAGCTCTTCGTAGATAGCCCGGCAATCCGCAGGATTGCCTTATTGCTAAACATTAAATTAATAAGCCAATCCTGCGGATTGCCTCGGTAGTTAACTGAAATTTTTATACTTTTAATCAGCCACGAATTTATACAGTGGCGTTGTGCGTCAGAGTAAAAGCAGACAATCTGTAAAAAGTATACAATAAGCCCGAATCTGTATAATTCCTACTTTACCCATTCTCCTGACCTTTGTGTCATCACATAAATGATAAAAAGAAATGGAAAAGAAAGTAGTTCTCATTACAGGTGCAAGTTCAGGTATGGGCAAAGAATCAGCAAAAATTTTAATTGCACAGGGTCATAGCGTTTATACCGTTGCAAGGCGGGTTGAACAAATGGCAGACCTAAAATCTCTAGGAGGTCATCCTATCAAAATGGATGTGACCAATGAAAATGACATCCAAGATGTAGTAGACACAATCATTGAAAAAGAAGGCAAAATTGATGTCTTATGGAATAATGCAGGCTACGGATTGTATGGTGCTGTAGAAGATGTGCCAATGGAGGAAGCCCGAAAACAGTTTGAGGTAAACGTTTTTGGAGTCGCTGCTTTGACCCAGAAGGTGGTGCCTTTTATGCGAAAAGCCAAGGCAGGAACCATCATTAATACCTCTTCCATGGGTGGTAAAATGTACACGCCACTAGGAGCTTGGTATCATGCCAGTAAGCATGCCATAGAAGGTTTTAGTGATTGCTTACGCATAGAATTAGCAGAAAGCAATATTAATGTAGTCGTATTAGAACCAGGCATAATTGTAACAGAGTGGGGTGAAATTATGCTTGATAACATCAGTAAATTTTCTGCAAAAGGAGCTTATGCCTCTTTGACCAGCAAGTTAGTCGCTTCCACCAAAACTATGTACGAAAAAGGGCAAGGCTCTAAGGTAAAAGTAATAGCTGATGTAGTTAAGAAAATCGTTAACACCAAGAAACCTAAAACTCGATATAGGGTAGGCTATTTTGCTAAACCAATGGTTTGGTTACGAATTTACTTAGGCGATCGGCTATTTGATAAAATTGTGATGAGCCAAGTAAGGTAAGGGATGAAAGAGTATCATACATCCATCGAAATAAAGGCTCCCATAGCACAAGTTTGGCAACACCTCACAGATTTTAAGGCCTACCCAAGCTGGAATCCTCTGGTAGGCGATTTAACTGGAGATCTGAGAGAAGGAGGAAAGATTAGCACTCATATTATACCCTTAGGGAAAACTTACCATCCTAAAGTACTAGAGTGGAAAGAGAATGAAGCACTCGTTTGGAAAGGAGTTCAAGGGGCTAGATTTTTAATGGCAGGTAAACATTACTATCGTTTAGAGGCCATTGACGGGAGTCGAACAAAATTGCTGCATGGAGAATGGTTTACCGGTCTTTTTTCTTGGTTTATCCCGAAGAGTCTGCTAAACAAGATGGAGAATGCATTTATTGAGCATAATAACCTTTTAAAACAAAGAGTAGAAAATGAAAAATAAGATATTAATTTACGGTGCTGGAGGCTATATGGGTAAACTATTTACACAGTATGTCAAAAACGCCAATATGCCAATCGTTTTAGGTAGCAGAACTGCACTGCAATCTAGCGAAGAAGTTCGGCAGTTTTCTTTGAATGATGTAGATACCATTGCTGCTCATTTGAATGATGTAAAGTTGGTTGTTAACCTTGCTGGGCCATTTATGAATACACAACAAGTTTTTATTAAAGCCTGCTTGCAAACTAATACGCACTACATAGATATTTCAGGTGAAACGCCAGAATTTGAATCAGCTCTAGCTTTTGATTTAGAAGCAAAAGAGGCTAATATCATGCTCATGCCTGGTGCAGGATTTGGTGTGGTGCCAACCGATATTGCATCAAAAATGGCTCATGAAAAACTACCTGATGCAACTCATCTTAAGATTGCGTATATTACAATAGGAGGTGCCACAAGAGGGACTTTGAAGACTGTTTTAAAAGACATCCACAGAGAAGGTATTGAAATTGTAAATGGGAAATCTGTGAAAGCGATGCCTGCTAAGTCTGATTTTTACTTTGATGCAGGAGGCAAAAAACAACGGGTAGTTTATAACCCCTGGCGGGGGGATTTAGTAACTGCTCTACATTCCACTCAGATACCCAATATTCAAACCTACTCCAACTTCCCAGGCTTTGTAGAAAGAATGATGAAAGGGAAGTTACTATGGTTAAGAAATTTAATTTTAAATAAATTGATTAATTTTCTACCTGTGGGGCCATCAGAAAAGGAACTAAGAAAAGGAAAAACGTTTGTGTATGCTGAAGTAAAAAATCAGCATGGAAAAACTGAACGGATTAATATCAGCGGGCCAGAAGCTTATGTGTTTACGGCTCAAACCTTAAGCAGTATTTCGAAAAAAATACTAACGGATAACTGGACCTCTGGCTTTCAAACACCGGCTGTTTATGGGAAAGACATATTGCTATCCGATTTTCAAAATGTAAGCATCCATTAACAAAAATGACATGAAACCTATTATTCATTTACAGCAAATTTCTGAAATCAACCAATTTGTACAAAGTAAAACTAAGCACCCATTAGTCTCGGTGGTAGACTTTGGCAAAGTAGATCAATATCTGGAAGAGGGCATGCGCATTAACGCTGATTTTTATACGATCATGTTTAAAAATTATTCTGCCAATACCTTAAAGTATGGCAGGCAATCGCTTGATTTTCAAGATGGAAGCTTAATTTGTATCGCGCCAAAACAAGTATTGGTGATGGATACAGAAATAGAAGAAAACGATGATATGCTTGGTTGGGGATTATTCTTCCACCCAGATTTGCTAAGAGGGACTTCCTTGGCTGATAAAATGGATGGATACACCTTTTTTGATTACGATGTAACCGAAGCTTTACATTTATCTGATAAGGAAAAGAAAATATTATTCGATTGCGTACAAAGTATTGAAAGTGAGCTTCAGGAAAACATTGATGCTCATAGTCAAACGCTTATTGTCTCCAATATTGAACTTTTACTAAATTACTGTGACAGATATTATAGTAGACAATTTATCACAAGAAAAAACACCAATTTAAGTACCCTGTCGCAGGTAGAAAAATTATTGAAGAGCTATTTCAAAAATGAAAATATAAAGGAAAATGGTTTACCAACTGTAAAGTATTTAGCTGATGAAGTGCACCTTTCTGCAAGCTATCTTAGCGATTTACTCAAGAAGGAAACCGGTATGAATGCTCAAGATCACATTCATTATTATCTGATAGAAGAAGCCAAGAATATTCTCTTAAACACGGATTATTCAGCCAGCGAAATTGCTTATTCCTTGGGGTTTGAATACCCACAATATTTTAGTAAGTTATTTAAAAATAAAACTGGAAAAACTCCGATAGAATATAGAGAATTAAACTAAAAAGCCGAACGCACAACAAGATATAAAAATAATAGCCGGAAAATTGATGATTTCAAGAGTGCAAGCACGCTTGAACTTTCATATAACTTGACGGGACGTTGCCATGCAGTCGGCTACTATTCTTATACTAATCGTTGGCAGTAATTTAAATAATGGCACCAGTTACAATACTAATCAGTTTTATCCTTTTCGGCTTATCTGCTCTTTGCTTTTGGCTACCTTTTAAGAATGGCTTCAAAAAATTTACTGCTTCTTAAAATCCATTAATATAAGTTCTCTTTTTAAGAACTAAATTTATATCTTTGTTGTAATTACTAAGCTTTTACATGGATAGAATATTTGCTAAAAGAACCTTAAGAGAATTTTGGGAAAAACATGCTGACTCTGAACAATATCTCAAAACATGGTATGATACAGCTATTAACAGTCAGTGGAAAACCCCGAATGACGTGAAAAACACTTATGCAAATGCTAGTATACTAAAAGAGGAACGAGTTGTATTTAACATCAAAGGAAATTCATACCGACTTGTAGTAAAGTTCAATTTTGAAAAGCAGTGGATATTTATCCGTTTTATTGGAATGCATGCCGAATACGATAAAATTGATGCCAACAACATTTAAATAGATAATTATGATACTAAAGCTTATAAAAACAGATGTCGAATATCAAGAGGCCCTCAACAGACTTGAAGAAATCTTTGATGCTAAAATTGGAACTCCAGAAAGTGATGAAGCTGATATTCTAGGTCTTCTAATTGATGAATACGAAAAAAAGCATTACCCGATAGATGCCCCAGACCCCATTGAAGCAATTAAAATTAGAATGGAGGAGATGGATTTGAA
>NZ_FXAW01000018.1 GCF_900177665.1 Marivirga sericea | reverse complement strand
AACAGAATATCTAAACGCATACTGCAATGATCAATCAACTTACGATCGCTGATAATATTTTCTAAGTAACCTACCAGGCATAGCTTAAAAAACACGACAGGATCAAGTGATTTTTGACCGCAAACACCGTAGTATTTGCGTGTTTCTTTATAGAGATAACGCAAGTCCAAAATATCCTTAAGTCTTCTGTAAAAGCTGTTTAAAGGCACTCTATCAGAGAGCTGGAAGGTGGTAAACAGCTTAGGTTGGTGGTGCTTTTTTCCTTGCAAGAGTTTATTTAAAAATACTGAAAATCACCTACATATGCCAGCAAATTTTAGCTATTTTTGAGTTGTGCAACAGACACATGGTATAAAACCCATTTGCTCCGCACCTTGTAGCAAACATTGTGCATAGCTCGCCCGCAATTTATGCTAGCATTCCATGGCTGGCTAATAGCCACCAAGGTCATTTGGGGCTTCTGTTTTGTATCAGTTAAGTATAAACTAACAGAGAGTGTTTGTGAACAGCGCATAAATTGCTACTTTCAGTATTTCATAGCCCAGTATAGCAAACGGTTTTTATACGGTTGTTAGGTGCAATAATAGTTCAATGCATAAACTTCACATTTTATATTTAACTCTTTTATTCGTCTCCTGCTCACACCAAGAAGAACAGAACAGTATCCAGCAATACTTTGACGAGCAAGAAATCAAGCACTTAGAGCTTTTGATGAATTTTGTTAGAAACGAAATCACAGCTGACTGTAAGTCGGAATATGAAGAATGCATTTCTAAATATTTTAACCAGTACGAAGATCTACCTGCAAATGCCTCTGATATTGATCTCGGTATTTCTAAAGAAAAGGAGAAAGAATTACTTACGAAAATAGATAAAAGCCTTTTTGATAAGATTTGGATCTATTGTGAAGGTTCCAAAGCAACTTCTAAAAAGGACAAAAGAGTAAAAATAAAATCACTATGTATAAATTCTAAAGGTAAATTTGCTGAATTATTGCTTTCCACTACCAAATCAAAAGACACTTTACAGATTTACGGAAAACCGTTTGAATACCTTGGTGACTACAGTGCTTCTATGAATTCTCTTTTATTAAAACAAAGCGAAAGATTTGACTTTGAATCTAAAAGAGAATTTCTATTGATAACTATACATTTACTAACTCTTAATTATCCGGAAGAGACATTTTAATAGATACTGTACCTAACATTCTGTAATAAATCATGGCTGTTAGTAGGTTATTGTTCCTTTGGCTCTTCGTAGAAAGCCCGTCAATCCGCAGGATTGCCTTATTGTGTGAAAATAATTTAATAAGCCAATCCTGCGGATTGCCTCGGTAGTTAACGCAAATTTTTATACTTTTAATCAGCCACGAATTTATACAGTGGCGTTACCTTGAATTGCAGTCTCAAACAACATTCATCACTTATTCGTATATTTACAGTATGAGTAGAGAAGAAGTAAAATCAGAAATCAATAAAATGTTGGAGAGCATCCCTGAAGAAGCTTTACAAGAAGTTTTTGACTACTTAAAATCTGTCAAGGACAAATCAAAAGATTCAATTTCATTATCTAAAAATCTCCGGACAATATTAACTGAAGACAAAGAGCTATTAGAAAGATTGGCTAAATGATATCCGAAGAAGAAGTTGTCGAAATTCACGATATTTTAATTGACAAATTTGGCGGATCAAGAGGTATCCGTGATAAAGAATTATTAAATTCAGCAGTAAGCCGTCCCTACCAAACATTTGATGGAAAAGAGCTCTATCCTTCAGCAATTGACAAAGCCGCTGCAATTCTTGAAAGCATAGTGAAAAATCATCCCTTTTCAGATGGTAATAAAAGGACTGGATACGTTCTAGCAAGACTTTTGATAATGAATGATAAGCTCGACATCTATGCAGACCAAGACGAAAAATATGACTTGGTTATTTCAGTTTCAAAAGGTGAGACAGATTTCGCACAGATAAAAGATTGGCTTCAAAAATACTCAAGGTAACATTTGCTTAAAATGCATTAGCTTTCTGCTTCTAGCAAAGTGAGTAGATAATTCTCCACAAAGCCAAACTGATGATTTCATTCTGATTGAGGACATGCAGTAAGAATGGCTTTTTCTTTCAATAATTGTGCATTTGGTTTGGCTTCGCTACTTTAGTATTTCATAAGCGGAGTATAGCAAACGCATTTTAGCTTCGCGTTGGTAAGCATGGGCGAACTAAGAAAAAAGAAATTTCGTACCTTTGAATATGGAATGGAGAAAACACATAATAGCGGATGAAACTGTACTACTTGGAAAGCCTACTGTAAAAGGAACTCGTGTATCTGTTGAACATATCATTGGACTCCTAGCTCAAGGATGGACAGAACAACAAATTCTTGAAAATTATCCTCGAATGAATCAGGAATCACTACAAGCTGTTTTCTCTTACATCCAAGAATGCTTAAAGGACGGACTTTTATACACTAATTCTTAAATTCCCCCAATTTGAAGTATCTAGCTAATGAGAATGTACCATTCTCCAGTATCACCTATCTCAAATCAAAAGCTTACGACATTAAGGCAATTGGAGTTGACGACCCTAGTATTACGGATGAACAGGTTATGCAGATTGCTATTGATGAGAACAGGACTATTATAACTTATGACAGCGATTATGGTGAATTAATATTCAAGCATGGATACAAACCACAAGCAGGTGTCATTTTCATCAGGACTCAGCCAACTGAACCATTAGAGACAGCAAAGATTTTAGAAGAGCTCCTTACTAAAAAAACTATTTCATTTGAACACAATTTGACTGTTATCGATTCCAACACGATTAGACAGAAAAAATATTAACGCTTACCAACAATTGCTAAAAATGCATTTGCTTACTGCTTCTAGCAAGGTGATTAGTTAATTCTCCACAAAGCCAAACTGATGTCTTCATTTCGTTTTAAGGTATTCTCAGCATAGTTCTTCTTTTTTTCTTTTAATAATTGTGGTTATGGTTTGGCTTCGCTACTTTAGTTTTTCATCAGCGAAGTTTAGCAAACGCATTTTAGCTTCGCGTTATGGGGCACAGAGGCCACTACTTATGGAAGAACAATTACAAACACCACTTTCAGAACTCATATTATTAAACCTTTTCTTAGGCTCAGTTAGCTATTTAATAGCTTTTAGCTTTATTTTCTTAGTTTCTCGGGCGAACTCTTTTCGGTGGCTACGCTTCGTGACAATTTCAATTCTTTCGCTTGTATTCGGCTTGGTTGGTTCTTTTTTTATTTGGGGTATCTGGTCAACTTCATTTGATATCATGATTGGCCCTATTCACATTCCAACATTTTTGAGCCTACTAATTGTCACTCCTATTCTACTCGTAATATTTGGTAATCGTCTACGAATAGTTAAACCTAAGACAATTAAATAAGCGTTTATCAATCACCCTTTACTAGAATAAACAGCCGTCAATTTTGATGTTCTATTCAATAGTGACTTTCATTTGAGCATAAAAGACATGCTAGCCGATGGATACGGAATGAAAGCCCCATAACAATGTATAAAACCCATTTGCTCAGCACCTTGTAGGAAATGGAGTAGTAAATGGCCTGTAATTTATGCTTGTTTTTCATAGATGGCAACCAAGGATAGTGCTTTGGCCAAGTAAAGCGCCTAATTATTCTAAGCTTTTGCAATTAATGAAGTGTATCTGTTTGTGGAGAAAGCATAAATTACTACTTTCAGTATTTCATAGCCTATTATAACAAACGGGTTTTATACAGGCGTTGGCATTCATTCACTTCAACTATGCAGCAGGCAAAGGAGATCTATTTAGAACATGAAAAGATTGGTTTTCCTAAAATCAGCGAACAGGATCAAGCAAATATGCTTATATGGCATAGCCCAGAAATCATCAACAAACTAACACCGGGTTTTAATGCTGAATTTATACCTCCTGAAGTAGCAAAAAAATACATCTCAATATCTAAGGAAACACTTAGAGAACATTTTAAAGGAAGTGGATACATTGAAAGACTAAATGAAAATCACAAACTATTCCCAAAACAAGATAGTCAATGGGTTGAAAAAAATGGCGTTTCAGGATATCAATTAAAAGTGCAAGAACGTGGTGGCTTAGTACACATTGAATTTTTCGACTCCTATGAAGAATTGATTGACTATTTTGTTACATCTAAGTTCAAAACATTTAGTCGTTATTGATCTGAAAAAACGAAATGCCAACATTATATAAAACCCATTTGCTCAGCACCTTGTAGGAAATTGAGTGCTAAATAGCCCGTAATTTATGCTTGCTTTTCATAGCTGGCAAGCAAAAATATTGCTTTGCTCAGGTATGGTGCTTAATTATTCAAAGCTTTTGCAATTAATGAAGTGTATCAGTTTGTGGAGAAAGCATTAATTACTACTTTCAGTATTTCATAGCCTAGTATAGCAAACGGGTTTTATACAGGCGTTGTATTTAATTCCTTTCTTAAAATTATTCTGCTAGGCAGTTGGCAGAAAGAGGGCATAAAAGCGGATTGATTAGCCTTGAAAAGGCCTAAGTTTTGCGGGCGAGCCGTGGAAGCAGCGTGCTTCTAAACGGTAGAGACCGTTAAAAAACTTAGAGTGAAGTTAGCCGATTCCAGCCATAAAGTCAAGGAATTCAGAAGCTAATGAAAAAGCAATCGCTTTTATCAGGGGTGGATTTAGGCTTTCTACCGGCATGACAACGGATTACATAGTCCCAGCTATATACCATTAAGTCATGACTCCAACTGACATGGCAGATGATGTAGAAGGATTTAAGAAAGGAACAGCGTATTTTTCAATTACCATTATTTCTACTACTTTAGGAGTAATTAAAAATATACTAAACACAACATCAGCTATCGAATCATTATGAAAGGTCATCAAATAACTAAGATTCCCAATCAAAACGATTGATAGCATGACGTTATCTACCATATCGGACCGCATTGAAAAATTTCATAGACATATACGACCAGAAGCCTAAATCCCAAATAAAGAAACTAGTTTTTTGGTTGGGTATGGCAGTAGTAATATACTTTCTAATTTGTGGAATCAATTTCAACTTGACTGTATTTTTAATTGACTTAGGTGCTGTAATACTATTAATGATAATAACTGACTCTAATTATTTTGATGGTATACGGATTTCCCAAAACAGTATGATTATTTCAAAATATGGATTATTAACAGGATTCTCAGAATACAACCTGAAATTTGAGGACATCAGTAAATTAATCTATAAAAAGGGAAATCGAGGAACACCTACACATATTGTAATAAATACTAAAAGAAAACCTTCTACACTTCGAGTATCAATAAAAGCAGATATTTTCAAGTTTGCCTATATATTAAGAGAACTTAGAAATAGAGGTCTAACTACTCAACTAAGTTCTTCAGATTATGAGATTGAACTTTTTTTAAAGGGGAAAATCCAAGATTTGCCCATGAGAAACGATATGGAAATAAGGTAGATAACATTCTGTCATAAATCATGGCTGTTAGTAGATTATTGCTCCTTCTGCTCTTTGTAGAGAGCCCGTCATTCCGCAGGATTGACTTATTAGTGAAAATTAATTTAATAAGCCAATCCTGCGGATTGTCTCGGTAGTTAACTGAATTTTTTATACTTTTAATCAGCCACGAATTTATACAGTGGCGTTGTAGCTCATTACGTACAGCAAAATTATTCACTTGTCAGCTAACAGAAGAATTGGGCAAATAAAATATTAAGTAACGTTGAATGTCAGCTCTCGCTTAGGCGGTCAAGAGAATTTTAGAATAGAAACTCCTTTTATAAATTGAAAAAGAGAAATCAAATTATCAGGTATTTTATTATCTATTTAATACCACTTTTAGGGATTATTTTAGGGACGCTATTTTTTTCTGTTTTATTTATATATGTTCTTGATGCAGATTATGAAGAGTGGAAAGGTAATAGAGCCGTGGAGTTTTTATTTCATCTCTGTCAAATTTTATTTGCTATAATTTTAACCGTCTTCGTTGCAAAGAAAATTTTGTACTATCAATTTAAAAGAAGTTTAAAGATTTTCTCATTCCATCCTCAAAGTATTTTAAAATATGGAATCGTATTTGTTTCTATTTTATTCTTCACAGATTTAATTTTAAGTATTCTAACTGGAATGCCTCTTAAAATTGAAGGTAGTTTTGAATGGGATTACGGAATTTTAATAGGTGTAATTGTTTTAATTGTAGTTTCAACCTATGAGGAATACTTATTTAGAGCTTTTTTGTTAGATGCTGTAGAAAGGAAAGTTAAGTCAGGAATTCTGTCATCTGGCATTATTGGCTTTTTATTCACTATATATCACACGCATAGATTATTACTTAGCGAGACTTTTTTATACTCATTCCTAGTATTCTTTTTAAGCTCATCACTTATGACTTATGTGATGATAAGGACAAAAAAGATAGAGATAACTATTGGAATGCATATTTTCCGAAATTACTATGCATGGTTCATATTGGGTTCTGGTGCTGACACTTTTTTACATATAGACAAGAGAACATCGGATTATGATTTATTAACTACAATTATAGCCTACTCTTTGTTTTTCTTATTCCTAAAAAGGCAAAAAGTACTAAGCAATAGAAAAACAAGCTACAACATCAGCTATGAATGAATGGGGTTTCATCAGTCAGGAAAGATTGGCGGTACTTGGAAAGTCAGCCACAATTTGTAATTTTATTAATCGCTGTGGCTGTGTGCGGATGGCAAGCTTAGTAGTTTCTAAGCCCCACTCATCATAGCCATAGCGTTGTATTTAATTCCTTTCTTAAAATTATTCTGCTAGGCAGTTGGCAGAAAGAGGGCATAAAAGCGGATTGATTAGCCTTGAAAAGGCCTAAG
>NZ_FXAW01000016.1 GCF_900177665.1 Marivirga sericea | reverse complement strand
AGGGCGTAGGTAATAAACATAAATACAAATTAGTATAAATGCCATAAAATACAAAAAGCCTCTCATTACTGAGAAGCTTTTGTGCCAGGAGCGGGACTTGAACCCGCACGAACTAATGTTCACAAGATTTTAAGTCTTGCGTGTCTACCAATTTCACCATCCCGGCTAGAATGACTGTAGGTGTCAAAAAAATAAGTGAGCCTTATGCTCACTTATGATTAATTTGAGCGGGAGACGAGGTTCGAACTCGCGACCTCAACCTTGGCAAGGTTGCGCTCTACCAGCTGAGCTACTCTCGCTTTTCCCTCAATGGGATTGCAAATTTAACAGGCAGTTTTTAAAATACAATAGCAATGCATAAAAAATTTGAAAAAATTATGCAGCCTGATTTTTCATTTGCTCTTTTAGTGCTTTTGCCTCCTGTCTATTCTTTGATTTTTTAATATGTTTTGGCACTGGTTTCAAGTCCCAAATCAGTCCTAGCATTGACATAAATTTTAGACCATAGTAAGTAAGATCAATTTCCCACCAAAAAAATCCTTGTCTGGCTGAAGATTCATAATAATGGTGATTATTATGCCATCCTTCTCCTAAAGTCAATAATGCCAACCAAACGCTGTTTCTAGATTCATCTCCTGTTTCATAACGCTGATTCCCAAATTTGTGCATAATGCTGTTAATAGAAAAGGTAGCATGATACAAAATGATTGTGCTTAAAAAGAAGCCGATAAACAGCGTAGAAAACCCAGCTGTTGTGAACATTGCTAAAATGCTACCTCCGTTCACTATTCCGCCTAGAGCCATAACGGTAATCGCTAAAATAACAGGCGGCACTAGATAATTTTTGTTCAACCATCTTAATTCCGGGTATTTACTGTAGTCAGAAATTACCTTGAAGTCTGTTTGCTTAAAATCAGATCCAATAATCCAGCCTACGTGTGAATACCAAAATCCAAAATGCAACATGCTATGCGGATCTTTCAATGTATCACTATTTCTATGGTGATGACGATGATGAGAAGCCCACCATAAAGCCCCCTTTTGAGCAGAAGTCTGTGCAAAAAACGCTATCAAAAACTGAAACCAACGGGAAGTATTATAACTTCTATGGGCGAAATATCTGTGATAACCGCCTGTTACCCAAAACATTCGCCAAACATATAGGAAAGCACAAACTGTCCAATCGAACCATGTTGCACCTGTCCAAATTGCACCCAGAGGCAATAAATGCACTATAGCAAAGCTAACTTCCTTTTTCCAAGTGCCTTTTTTTCGAATTTTTAAGTTTTCTTTTACTGCAACTGCCATTTGTAATAATGTGTAATTAATAGATAAGACAAAGATAAGACTATTCCCTTTTTAATCTTGAAAAATCAAAACGAATTGATTTCCAAAATAGTTCTTATTGAAGAAAGGTTCTCTGATTTATTTTTCATTGTAGCTTGAGGGGACCAATCGCCAATACAAGTTAACAGAACAAAAAGCACTTTGCTGATTGAGGGTATTGCCATAGCCCACATATGCTTCTAGCATCAAATCAGCATTAAAATAGTGACCCACCCCAATATTTGCGTAGTTGTTCCACGCTAATTCTCCATATTGTCCATAGAATTCAAAGATTATATCCAGAGGATAAGGCACAGTAAAAGTGAGCCCTGATAAATACACTAGATTAGCCTGCGGTTCACCATTTCGCCAATTAAGCCCTAAATTATTCTCCCATGCCAGAAAACTATCAATACTATGTTCGGATATTCCCAAAATTTGAAAGCTACCTAATAGCTTCCCTAACTCGTTTTTTGAAAAGCCCACATCTGATTTTAACGAGTAGTTAGGAGCTATTTTTGTTTTAAATCCAGCAGTTACATTTGATAATCCGTTTGCTCTCCGCATTTGGTCAGAAACGAAAGTTTGTTCTCTTGTAAAGTTGTAGCTGAAGGAGAGGTCTAGGTTTTTGAGTGCCCCATATTTTACCAAACCATATTGTGAAACTTGTTGATCAATTTTATTTATGCTGTTGATCTGTCGCTCGAAATTAAGACCGTATTCAACTTGGATGACGTTTTTTCCGACAAAATTCTTTCCTCCTGAAAAAACCAAAGGCTGAAGTTGTTGTGCACTAACCCTCGCTGAAAAGAGCACCAAAGAGAAAAATATCAAATAGGCCTTCATGAACTAACTCTATTTCATTTCATCTGGTCTAAACCTAGTGATTAGCCTGTAGGAAATTCCTGCTGTAAGAAAGTAGCTTTTATAAGGATAGTTTTCCCCCCACCCACCATTTAAATCAATTAACAAATCCTTGCTGATATTATAACCCAAACCAATATCAAAATAATTATTGATTCCAGAGCGGACAAAATCACCATAGCTCTCTGCAATGAATGATAAGTTATTAGTCAAGGACAAGGAATAACTAAATACATAAAAACCTCTGGGCTTGCTATCATTACCGTTCCAAACGCCACCCAAATTGGTGGTCAAACTCGAATTCCTTCCCAACTTAGTATTATACATCAAACGAAATCTCGGCGCTATGTACCTAATTTGATAGTCATTTCCTCTCAATCTGGTCTCAATCCCCACTTGAAATGCCATGTTATCATTGATTTTTGTCCTTGCTCTAATTAGGCTAGTATTTAATCCATTGCGAACTATTGATTCTTCACTGTCACTCAAGTATTCAATGGAATTAATGTGATTAATAACGGCACTTATTTCAAAACGCTCACGAATTCCAAAGCGAACAACAAGATTTTCTGATACGTTATTAATATACCAGTCAGAGGTATCGGTTAAATTATCAAATTGAATTCCTGCCTGAAACTGTAGAATTCCTTTTCCAACAGTTCCCGCACCATTTGCAGCTCCTGGTCTTGCTGTTGCAATGCTTTCGCTATATTGACCTTGACTCAGAAAGGGCAGGCACATCAAGATTAAAAGGCATAATTTTTTCATTTTATTGATAGAAACAATTGTTTTTTCTCTCGGATGGAATTTGTTTGCTCCAATGATTCCTGAAATTGTGCATCGGGCTGGTCAATTATGGCAGCAGCTTTTTTTACCAAATATACAAATTCTTCCGATATGGCTATTGCCTTATATTTATCGTTGGAAGCTGAAATCTCTTTCTTAATAGTTGGATATATCTCGTTTATAATTGCATTATAGATTTCTCCTTGCTCATTTACTACTATTAATTTTTTGCCGAATAAGGTCTTTTTCGATCTAGAATAATTCTCTTTAAGCCAAGCTATATTTCCTTTTACTTTTAAATTGGCTAATTTTTGATTTAGCAATAATTCTGTGTCATATAAATCATCCGAATACGACCAAACCTCATTATTAAAATCCACTGCTGAGGTTACCAAAGAATCATACCATACAATCTTATTGGATAAGTTTCCAAAATTAGCAGTTTGCTTTAGTAGTTTTGAATATTGCTGGCCGTAATCTTTGCTGTAATCATAATTCATCATCAAACTATCAAAATCTATTTGCAATGAGTCTGTTAATAATTGAATTTCACTTTCAAGCAAAAGATTGAGCGGCAGGGTAGTTTTAGCGACAAGGAGCTCTTGATAAATTGCTCGCTCTTTTTCCTTTATTGCCTTATAAGTGTCTGCCTCTAAACTATTGATTTCAGCGCCATCTAAATCGTATTCTTTAATTTCACTCAATTCCCCATTTGAATTATAGTATTCAAACACGCCAACTTTATTGTTTTCTTCCTTATACCCTAAAGACTTCAGTGTTGAATCCGGGTAAAAAGTGGTAATTTCGTAAACTCTGTTTAATGCTTGTAATGATTTAGGCAAATCTGCTTTAGCGGTTTTTAATTCTATATGTTTTGCGACATTGCCTTGATCATCATATACAGTTTTTAGAACTTCCGCCCCCTTTCTATATTCAACTGTAGTTTCAAGTTTTCCTTTTGTATTGAAACGCTTCCATTTTCCTATTCTAATATCCGCCTGCTGTGTTCCACTTTCTTTGATAGTTCCGTTGGGAAAAAAGATGGTCGTTTCAGTAGTATTATCGGATATATATTTATTTTCTTTAAGTAAGTTTCCGTTGCTGTAGAGCTTATCTGCAGTTTCATGTCCATTATCAGCATAAACTGAAACCGAATTTATTTGACCATTTTCAAAATACTTCCACTCTCCTGTTTTAGTTATTCCCCATTCTTTTTGAAGGTATCCTGAAATGGTCGCACCGCCTTCGGAAATTTTGTTTTTGTTATTATCATAATTTGTAACAATTGGAATACCTCCCTTTTGATTGAACAGAATAGTCTGACTTATTTGGCCAGATTGGAAAATCTCCGCTTTACCAGTAGGATGGGCAGGGATATCTTGTCCTTTGTAGTTGAAAGTCAAATCGACATAATCAGATTCATTATTTTTAGCAAAATTGATTTTTTTAGATGGTAAGTCTTGAGACTCGTATAGGACAAATTCTTTCACTAATTCATTTTCATCGAAAACAGCTGTAAATTTTACAGCCCCTGTATTGCAATCATAAACAATCAAGTCTTGATGATATTTATTTTGACCATTTTCAATGTACCTAAAACCTATTGCTGCAATTTGATTTTGTAGTTCTACTTGCGATAGTTCACCACTGTATTGCGATACAGTTACTTCGTCAATGCACATGATTCTTAGTTTATCTAAGTTCTGGGCATTTAGTTGGATAGAGAATAGTACTATAAAAGGGAGTAAAAGTATTTTATTCATAAAGGAATATCGTTAAAATTTATGCTGAGATGTTAGAATCTGAGTTCGTCAAATATGTGCTTTCAGAAACCTTATGGATAATTTTCTCTAAATCGTTTGCGGACTTTTTGAGATGATTTAGTATTAATTTTCCACTTTCATCGACTGATTCAAAATCAAGTAAATTCAACAACCCTAAAATGGATGCTAGTGGAGCCCTCACTTCATGAGCATTTATAAAGGCTATATCGTCTAATTTCTTTTCTGAGACTCTAATTCTTCTCTCTAGGTTCACCTCTGCAGTAATGTCTGTTGAATTTAGAATTACCCCAACAATAATTCCTCTGGAATCTGCAACAGGCTTCAATTCCATATTCACAATTTTTTCGTAGCCACTTAAATTTTTAAATGATCTACAAAATTTTTGCTTCTGGCCATTCTTTGCTTTTTGGAAAAAAGCTTTGAAAGTATTCGAAAAACTATTCCCAAAATAATGGTGCATAGTTTCATCAAGCCTTAATTCTTTATGAGTATACCAAGACATAAATTCATATGCGGTTGCATTGAATTCGATTACATTTCCATCCAAACCAATTAAAATATTACCCTCATCAGCATCATTAAATATTGCCTTCATCCAGCTTTCCGTAGTCTCTTTCTCGGTAATCATGCTTTGCTGCGACTCTCCTACAGTTGCTAACAAATTAAAACCAATATACCTGCCATTTTCATCTCTAGAAGGAATTATATTGGTGTGAAACCAAGAAGCCTTGCCTTCTACATTTGGCAGGGCAAAATTACCATTCCATGATTTTTGCTGACGCAGTAAATAATTTAATTCATCTCGAATATAATCAGGCAGCTCATCGCATAGATGTTGAAAGAAATTTAATCTATCTAAATCTATCCGATCAAATCCTGTTACTTTAAGGAAAGTCTCATTCGCAGAAAGCACATCAAAATTTTCGTTCAGAGACAAAAGCACCACATTTTCGGACAAATAATCGATGGGGTCTTTTTTTGCCTTTTGTGTTTGTTGAATATTTATTACTTTTTCCATAAGATTCTTTAAACAGAATAGATACCATAATGTTTAGATATCTACTTTTACTAGCCTCTCACTATTGTACTTAAACTATACTGGAGAGGCCAGTCAAAGACAATTTTCAAGAAAGAAAGTTTTAAATATTCTTTTCGCTATGCTTTTAATAGGTAATGAATTAGGGGCAAAATCACTTTTTTACGATGAAATTAAAATTATAAAAACCCATTATTTTGCTTAAGGCATTTTATGAATGACTGTTGCCGTTCTTCTAAGAGGAATTGATATGTGACTTCTACTTTAATTTACTCTTTAATTCATTCAGTTTTAGGAGTGCCTCCACTGGTGACATGGAATTAATATCCAGTTTATCTAATAAATCCTTAATTTCAGAAAGGACAGGATCTGCTTCAAACATATTCAACTGATAATTATTTTTTGGGACCTCATTCATTCTTCGATTGGCTTTATCACGGATTTTATCTTTCTCCAGGTGATGCATAATTTCATTGGCTCGAAGTACCACTGGATTAGGCATTCCTGCTAAATGTGCTACATGAATACCAAAGCTATGCTCACTTCCTCCCTTTTTTAATTTTCTTAAAAAGATTATTTCTCCATCAATTTCCTTTACCGACACATTAAAGTTTTTAATCCTTGAGAAATCATGCGCCAATTGATTTAATTCATGATAATGCGTAGCAAAAAGGGTTTTGGCTTTAGATTTTGGGTGGTTATGTAAAAATTCCACTATGCTCCAGGCAATGGAAACACCATCGTAAGTACTAGTCCCTCTTCCGATTTCATCCATCAAAACTAAACTTCTATCAGAAAGATTATTGAGAATGCTGGCGGTTTCCGTCATTTCTACCATAAAAGTAGATTCACCTTTAGAAAGATTATCAGAAGCTCCGACTCTTGTAAACACTTTATCCACCAGACCAATTTCAGCTGATTTTGCCGGCACATAACAGCCCATTTGTGCCATCAACACAATCAATGCCGTTTGCCTGAGTAAAGCTGATTTACCCGCCATATTTGGACCCGTGATGATCATGATTTGCTGCGTCTCATTATCCAAAAACACATCATTAGGAATATATTCTTCTCCATGTGGCAGTTGTTGTTCTATCACTGGATGCCGACCTAGTTTGATATCTAAAGTAGTATTCTCAGTAATGAAGGGTTTTACATAATCATTGGCTGTAGCGATTTCCGCAAAGCTCAATAAACAATCTACCTGCGCCACAATTCTGGCATTCTGCTGTATAGGGCTCACAAAATCCATGGCATTTTGCAGCAGGCTTTGAAATATTCTTTGCTCTATCACCACCATTTTATCTTCTGCACCTAATATTTTTTCCTCGTATTCTTTCAGTTCTTCCGTAATATATCTTTCTGCATTCACTAAAGTTTGCTTCCTGATCCATTCCTGCGGCACTTTATCTTTATGTGAATTAGTCACTTCTAAATAGTACCCAAAAACTTTATTGTAAGCCACTTTGAGAGAAGTAATCCCTGTTTTTTCCATTTCCCGCTTTTGCAATTGAAGTAGATAATCTTTCCCTGAGAACGCTATTTTCTTCAGCTCATCTAAGTCATGGTCCACGCCTTCTTTAATCAAATTACCTTGATTGGTCAGCAAAGGAGCATCTTCCATTAATTGTGCGTCAATCAATTCATAGAGGAACTCACATAGGTTTATTTGATTGGAAAGTTTTTTCAAAGCTTGCTCTTCGGATTCATCCAGCGCTTTTTTCAATGGAATCATTAAGCCCAAGGCTTTTTTTAGTTGATTCAGCTCCCTCGGATTGACCCTTCCAACAGCCACTTTTGAAATCAATCTTTCTACATCGCCCATTGATTTTAAGGAAGCGCGCAGACTTTCTGTTGAGTCGGGATGTTTGTGAAATGATTCCACTACTTGAAGTCGTTCATCAATCACCGCTTTATCTTTCACCGGTAAAACCATCCATTTTTTAATTTGGCGAGAACCCATAGGGGTGAGCGTTTTGTCTAAAATCTGAATCAGAGGAATCCCTCCTTCTTGTTGAGGGTAAACCAATTCAAGGTTACGGATAGTGAATTTATCCATCCACACATATTTTTCCTCCTCAATTCTAGAGATAGAAGCAATATGGTCAATCTTTTTGTGCTCGGTTTCTTCCAAATAGTGAAGAATAGCGCCCGCTGCAATTATTCCTTCCTCTAATGATTCTATACCAAAGCCTTTTAATGAATTGGTTTTAAATTGCTTTGTTAATTTTTCGTAGGCAAAATCGAAAGCATAAATCCAATCTTCCAGATGATGGACATTATAATCATCTGAAAATCTGTGCGAGAAATGTTCTCTGGCTGATTTAGAATAAATAATTTCCGAAGGTTGAAATCCCTGCAGTAATTTATCGATGTAAGAGGCGTTTCCAGAAGCAGTCATGAACTCACCGGTAGAGATGTCTAAAAAAGCGACCCCTAGCGTATTCTTGGAGAAATGAATAGATGCTAAGTAATTATTTCGACCTGTTTCTAATACGTTATCATCAAAACTAACACCTGGAGTTACCAATTCGGTTACTCCTCTTTTGACAATTCCCTTTACAGATTTCGGATCTTCCAATTGATCGCAAATGGCAACTCTATGCCCTGCGCGCACCAATTTTGGCAAATAGTTATCCATCGCGTGATGAGGAAAACCAGCCAATTCAATATGTGACGCAGAGCCGTTTGCCCTTTTGGTCAGGATAATATTTAAGACCTTGCTCGCTTTGACAGCATCTTCCCCAAAAGTTTCGTAAAAATCGCCCACACGAAACAGTAAAAGCGCACCTGGATATTTGGCTTTTATCTGATTATATTGTTTCATTAAAGGGGTTTCCTTTGCTTCTTGAGTCTTCGCCATGCTTTTAGGGAAATGTTCTTAGTTTTGCACTTCAAAGATGATAAAATATGAGGAAATTAGCCAATGAAGAATTAAATCGATTGGAAGTTGATGAATTCAAAAAGGTGAAGAAAAACCCAATCGTTTTAGTGTTGGACAACGTCAGAAGCATGAATAATGTAGGTTCTGCCTTTAGAACTGGGGATGCATTTTTAATCGAAAAAATTTATTTATGTGGTATTACCGCCCAACCTCCTCATAGAGAAATTAATAAAACAGCTCTGGGCGCTACAGATACCGTGGAATGGGAGCATTTCGAAAATACGCTTGATGCAGTTGAACAACTAAAAAAAGAGGGTTATCAAGTTTTAAGCGTTGAACAGGCAGAAAACAGTTTAAGTCTGGAAAAATTCACGCCTAACCCTGATGAAAAATATGCTTTTATTTTCGGAAATGAAGTATATGGAGTAGAACAGGAAGTTGTGGACAATAGCCATCATTGCTTGGAAATCCCTCAATTTGGCACCAAGCATTCTTTGAATATATCTGTTAGTATAGGTGTGGTACTTTGGCATTCTGTTTTGAAGGGTGGGATGGTGAGATAAGTTTAAATCATTCTCTGGTATAGCAAAACACCCCTATAATCCCCTCAAGGGGATAGATCTCACAGATTCAGATTACTAAATATTGAAAACAAGCAGTAGGATTACCCTAAAAAGAAAAATGATGTTTTGTGATTCAGAACTTCAAATCGAGCGTTACATAAAAATTTCTTCCAGCTGACGGGATTATTCCAGGGCCGGGATATCCTGTTGCCCTTCTGGTGAAATAGTAATTATTGGTTAGGTTATTAATTCCTGCTTCTAGCTGAGCAAATTTGTATTTGTATTTTGCGCTTAGGTCCAATACATGAAAAGCAGGAATAATACCATCCACACCGGTTGCTGTTCTTTCTGCATTTGTTGCTTCAGTAAACTGTTCACTTAAATAGGTGAATTGCATTGTGGAAGAAAAGTCACCCCATTTATAATTTAAACCTGTTTTAATATTGATGTCAGGAACTAGTTCAACCTTATTTCCGGCTATCGAACTCTCCATATTTTCTTCACCATATCGACCTCTGATAAATGCAGCATTTAAAAAGGTTGAGAATTCATGAATGGGCCTAGGGTTCAAAAATTTGCTCCAGTTCATTTCCGTATACGATTCGAAGCCAGCAATTCCAGCATTACCCACATTAGTTCGAAACCTGTAGATTCTAGGAAAACCATCAATTGCATCATCATATCTTAATAGGGCTCCCAATCTGTTATTATATGCTAAGTAAAACAAACTCCAATCAAAGTTTAAGAAGTCACTGTAATTTCCTCTAAAGCCTAAATCAGCATTGTACCCACTTTCATCCTCTAAGTTTGGATCTACCAAAATATTGGTATTATTCACTCTCAAATCATTAAAATTAATGCCTCTATAATTCATCGAT
>NZ_FXAW01000015.1 GCF_900177665.1 Marivirga sericea | reverse complement strand
GCGGTAGCTATTTTATAAGAGTAGGCAAGATTAAATTCTGTATTGCTGTTGATTCCGTAAGTATCATAAATCAAGGTACCGCCTAATCCTACTTTGTTGTTAAAAGCGGAAGTAGTTACATTCAAGGTGTTGGTAGTGGGAGCACCTTCTATGCCCGCCCACTGCAACCTGCTGATAGCAGTAGCATTAAAAACATCGTTCACACCTGTATAGGCAGGATTGATCATGGCTTGATTAAAGAAATACTGATTGTATAGGGGATCAAGCTGTGCCTGTAGACTGAAAGGAAGAATTGTACTGTAAAGCAACAGTAGTTTGTAAAATTTTTTCATGCTCTTTATCTCTTTATGATTAAAAATCCACTTAATCTTTTATCACCATTCCCTTTATCAATTACATAGTAGTAATTACCAGTCAGCAGTTCTTCTCCTTTGTCTGATACACCATCGAAAATATTCCCAGAGTTATTATAGCTGCTGGTTTCAAAAACTTTATTACCCCAGCGATTGAAGATGCTTATTACATTGTTTGGGTATAGACTAATATTTTCAATAAAGAGGAAATCATGTCTCCCATCATTATTGGGGGTAATTACATTATAAATTATTAGCTGAGGTTCCTCTTCACTTATCACCTCTGCAATCACATTGAAAGAGAATTCATTCAGACTAGTGGAGACTGTAATTTGCGCTGTATTAAGTCCGACACTTTTAGAGTTTAAAGTGATTAAGAATTCTTCTGTCTGATTAGCAACTAGTGCCGAAGGAATATTTGATACTGCGAATAGCGGATTGTCCGAGGTGATTTCATTCACGGTAATTTGCTCTGAATCACTTAGGTTTTCGATTGCAAATTCCTTTTCTAAATTTACATCAAATTGTGTTGTACCAAGATCAACATCTTCATCTGAAATCACAATTCTTTCGATAGAGTTATCAGGATTTGTGATGAGCAAAACCACTCTTGCACCTTCAACAACAGCTCTAACATCAAATTCAAATACGTCTTGGTCAGGGTCGTTACTTGTGATTGAGATTTTTGATTCAAAGATGCCCACTACGGTAGAATTCAATTCAATATCAAAGATATTGGAGCTATTGGCAGAAATTGTGACAGGTAAAGAGCCAAATGATACAGTAAATAAGTCGTTGCTGCTGACTATATTATTTATTATTAAGTCTGCGTCACCTAGGTTTAAAATATCGAAGGTCCCGACTAAGGGATTACCCGCTTTTGTATTTCCTAATTCTACTTTTTCATTTACAATTGTGTTCTCTCTCTGGACTTGTAATTCAGCATTCGGAGTTGCTATTACCTCTCCAGTCAGATTCAAGATGAAAGGACTTTCATCAACATCATCATTTGTAATGGTCAGAATATCAGTCCAGGTTTGGACACTATCGCTAGATAAGGTGATAATAAAATCAACTGTATTTCCTGCAGCAATGGTAGTTGGCAAGGTAATGCCGCTGATGCTATAGGCTGTTCCTGTTGTAAGCTGAGTGTCTACGATCGTTAAATCAGCTGTTCCAGAATTGCTGATGGTAAGGGTTTGTGATGCGGATGTGTTTTCCGTAATGCTACCAAAATCAATCTCATCATTAATAACCAAATCAGTTGCTCCATTGCGCACTTCTATTTCTGGGAAAGTACTGGAAGTTACCTCTCCGGTTAAATTTAGGGTAAAAGTACTTTCATCTGCATCATTGCTGCTAATAGTTAGAACATCAGTCCATGTTTGGACAGTAGCACTGGATAGCGTAACTGTTAAAACCTCTGTTGCTCCAGCTTCAATAGTAGACGGCAGCGTGATGCCGCTGATGCTGTAAGCTGTTCCTGTGGCCAGCTGAATGTCTGAAATAACTAAATCAGCAGTTCCAGTATTGTTGATGGTCAACACCTGATCGGAAGAATCATTTTGAGCCACACTAGTAAAAGTGATAGCAGCATTATCAGCTAAGCTATTGGCTGCATTAGTTATATCAATTTCTGGTGCATCAAACGGGATAACGTTCGCATTTAAAGCTATTTGGAAGCCACTTAAGTTTGGATCATTACTTACTATGGTGATGGTATCGGTAAAAGTACCCAAGCTATCTGTATTCAAAGCAAGACTAATATCCAAGGTCTCATCTGGTAGCAAGGTGATCGGGAAATTAAGACCTTCAAAAGAGAAGACTGTTCCATCAGCTAGCAGTATCTCACTAGTGACTAAATTATTGGTTCCTGTGTTTTCAATGGTAAGTATCTCGCTTGCCTGCCCTCCTTGTACAATATTTCCATACGCAATAGTGCCACTACCAGGAAGAATAGGGCTACCATCGTAGGTCACTGTTATTGCTTGGCCATCGGCTGCTGTAACTGTACCTTTTAAATTGAAGGTGAAAGCAGGTTCATCATCATCATCATTGGTAATGGTGACAGATTCATTAAAACTACCTGAAACCGCTCCACTAAGTGTTAAGTTAAATGTTATGCGCGATATGACGCCATCAAACTCTGCTGCAATAATGAATGGAGTGGTGGCATTAATGCTAAAGGCTGATCCCGTTATAGAGATATCTGAAACATTTAAATCCAGTGGGTTAAAATTAGCAATGGTAATCTGTCTTACAATATCAGAACCCTCGGTGGTACTTCCGAAGTCTAGACTTGTTGCTTGTCCATCAAAAATTTCATCTGTAGAGGAAAAGATATCTGTTCCCTGAAAAACAGCGATATCAGGCCCTACAATCTCCCCTTCAATATCAAAATTGAAAATACCTTCATCTGTATCATTGCTTAATATAGTGAGGGTTTCAGTATATACACCAGCAACACTTCCATCTAAAATGATCTGTACCGTTTCTGTTGCCCCTACTGCTACAGATGCAGGAGTTATTGATGCGAAACTGAAGGCACTGCCAGTTATAGACATATCTGAGATGTCTAATGAAGTTGAGCCTATGTTAGTAATTGTGATGTCAGCGGTTAAATTATTGCCCCTTAACTCATTTCCAAAATAATATTGACTTGGTTGATCATTATTTATTTCAGTGCCTGTTAAAGATGATCCTTCATATACTACTATCTCTGGTTCTGGAGTGGCAGTAATTTCACCGATTAGGTCAAAATTAAATGTACCTGTAAAATCATCGCTGGTTATAGAAACTGTTTCGGAGAAAACACCTGGCACACCTCCACTCAATACAATATTAATAGTCTCTGAGGAACTCGCAGTAATAACAGTTGGAGCTGCTGGAACTATGCTAAATGCAGTTCCACTGCTTGTTACATTAACATTGGTCAGGTCTGAGCTGGTACGATTGAGTATGGTTATGTTTCTAGTCTTAGTAGCTGGTAAAATGTTAATTGACCCGAATTCTATGGGTGTGGCCTGACCGTTCATTATTTCAGGAGCGGTAGTATCAAGCCCGTCAAATACTGCTATACAACCCTGACCACCATCAGTAATAAACCAATTGAATGTTGTTATTAGATTTGATCTGGCAGCTTCTGCTTCACAATAGTAAATATTGGCGGCCCCGAATGAAACATTACTCCTAACCGCCTGTCCACTCCAACCAATAAGCGTTGCATCGTAATTTTCAATGGACAGTCCCGAATTATTGAACATGTTCACCGCAAACCGTAAATCTGTAACAACCCAGCCACCTAAGTTTACATTAAAGGATGTAGCATTCGAAAACATAAAACGCATATCATCTACGTTGCTAACGTTCCAGCCACTTATATCCTGATCAAAGGAAATAGCTCCTTCAAACATTCCAGACATATCCCCGACTCCTGAAACCACCCATCCGCTGATATCTTGATTAAATGCTGCAGCTCCATTAAACATACTCTCCATATCGCCAACATTATCTACATTCCATCCACTTATGTCTTGATCAAATGCTGTGGCACCATTGAACATAGATCTCATGTTATTTACATCATCTACCACCCATCCGCTGATGTCCTGATTAAAGGCAGGAGCATTGCTAAAAACCGTTATCATGCTTGTTACATTACTCACATCCCACCCACCAATGTCCTGATTAAAGACAGTTGCACCATTGAACATTCCTCCAATATCAGTAACACTTGTCATGGTCCACCCACCAATATCTTGATTAAAGGAAGTAGCCACGGAGAACATTTGGTTCATAGTTAGCACACTTGTTACCGACCACCCACTAATGTCTTGGTTAAAGGAAGTTGCCCCTCCGAACATCGAACTCATGTCCTCTACATTGCTTACTTCCCAACTTCCAATGTCCTGATTGAAAGCAGGTGCAAACGAGAACATTCTTCTCATATCAGTAACATTATCTGTTACCCATAAGTTGAGCGGCTGGTCAAAGGCCGTAGCATCTCTGAAAAGACTATTCATTATTTCTACATTGCTGACATCCCAATTATTAATATTGTCATTCAATGCTTCGGCTTCATAAAACATTTCTGTCATGTCAGTAACTGCGGAGAGATCAGGAACATCAGCGGCATTGATTCTCAGGTTTAGGCACCCGCTAAAAGCTCCGGCCATTGAAGACCATGCAATGTCTCCCCACTGCTCAACTGTTAATATTTTCTCCGAATCATTGTCATCACCAAAAAAACCACCATTATTAAAATATATTCTAGGAAAGTCTCCTGAAATAGAAACTGTATAAGTTCCTGGTGCAGCATAGGTATGTGTTATGTTTCCTGTTACGCCAGTATCATTCATCCCGTCACCCCAGTCCACATCATAAAAATAGCCCGTGCCTGTGGTAGGTATTGTAATCTGATTGTCATTTGAAGATCCTGGATTATCCGTTTTCCAAGTGGTGATAAAAGGAGCTAGTGAATATTCGATAAATTCCGATGTACCGTCTGCACTATTTGTAGCAGTGGCTGTAATTTCATCATTAGCGCTTAGCGCCAGAGAACCCACTGTCCAAATACCACCAGAAACAGTAGTTGTTCCTAAATACTCCTGACCTTGTAAAGGTGTACATCCCGAATTATCTCTATAAACATGAATATCATCTCCATCAATCCCTGTTCCAGACACAGATGTTAATGTGACCGAAGTGATCACTGGAGGTTGAATATCATTGTTGGCAACACCATTAAGATCAATACCACTTCCATTGCAATAGATAGTATTGCCAATAATTGTATTACTGACTGCAGCAGCAAAGTCAAAGAAAATAGCTTGATTTGTACTATTAGCTATAATGTTTCGCTCTCCCACACCTAGCCCACCAATGATATTGTTAGATGTTGAAGTCCCGCCAGTGGTTGCTGCAATGCCAATATTGTTGCCTAGGGCAGAGCCATCAGTTGCCTCGCCAATTATATTTCCTCTAATGATATTTTCATCGCTGCCACTTAAATTTATAGCCCGACTTGAATTACCGGAAATTAGATTATCTAGTACCTGATTTTGACCGTTGCTGCTGAAACCACCGCTCAAAGAAATACCGCGTGAATTAGGAATAGCAAGTGTGCCATCTATATTAGTTCCAATATAATTGCCTTGAATAATATTACTATTACTGATAACTACCGAAATTCCTCCGAAAATATTACCGGAGATTAAGTTTCTCTCACCCGGTAACGAACCTCCAATAATAGTCCTATTTGCGGTAGTACTTAAACTAATGCCATATTCAGTATTACCCATTGCCAACTGTCCTGTTTCATCCGTTCCAATCAAATTACCTTTAATAATACAGTCATCGACAATTTCAATTACGATTCCGTTTCTGCTAGAATTAATGACGTTGCCTTTGTTAACATCACCAATGGTACTTGGCAAACCATCGGAATTTCTGATGCGAATAGCTGCGGACTGACTGAAGACATCGAAACCTGTGATATAAAACCCGTAGACTTCTACATATCCACCTGTCACATTGAATCCTCTATCTCTTGTTCCCTGGCCATCAATTTTTATCTTGTAATTGCCTGTACCTGGCTGGGTGGTAGCATCCAAAATTACTCCTTCAGTGATTTCAGGTAGGTCATTAGTCACTGGTGAAATAGTCCAAGTTTCGTTTCCCGTTCCTCCATCAGAGGTATAGTTAGGGTCTGTATCGGGAATATTAAAGACAATATTGTCAACTCCAGGGTTAGCATTCGCATCAATAATAGCCTGCCTTAGCGATCCAGCTCCTGCATTATTGGTGTTGGTGACAGTTATTTGGGCATAACTGCTGAATGAAATAACATACAGAAGCACCCAACCAAGTCTATAATATAAAAGCTTCATTAAGAATTGAGATTTAATGACGTTATCTTTTCCGGAAAATCAGTTTGCCAGGTTGTTAAAAAGGCTTTAGCGAATAAAGCACTTTGTAAGCATATTGTGAATATAGCTATTAGCCAAAAACGGATACGAGTATTATAAAACATAGCATCAAGTTAAGATATAATTAAACTTGTTATTAATGCTTTTTAGTGAACGACACTAAATATTTAGCAAACGACATAATGAGACTGATGACTTTTACAGCAAAGCAATTTTTGCCATAAAATTATTTTTATAAGCTCGCCCAATAGGAATAGATATCTCCTCAAAAAAAACATACCCCTCATTGATGCGAGATATTTTATTGATATTTATCAGATATGATTTATGCACCCGAACAAAACCGTAAGGTATTAGCTTGTCTTCTATGCTCTTTAGTGAATGACTTATAATGTGCGAATTGATTTCCGTAAAAACTTTGGCATAATTATCAAAAGCTTCTACGTATAAAATCTCATCTGGCCTTACTGGTAAAAGCCCATTCTTATCTCTAATAAAAAATTGGGCTGGCTGCTCTTTTAATAGCGAAATTTTATGAAAGGCCATTTCAACATTTACAGTCACTTCATTTTTATCGAATGGCTTCAGTATATAAGCTATTGGGTTGGTCTTTTTAGCCCTATTTAGCGTTTCTTGATCATAATAGGAAGTAATAAAAATAAAAGGAAATGGTTGTTGGCGATTTAGGAAGTTAGCGAGATCTATGCCATCCCTTGTACCAGATAAATTGACATCAAGCAGGGCTAAATCGAATTGGTTATGTTGAATTTTTTCTAATGCATGCTCGTACTTTAGGGCGATTTCTACTTCATTAATACCTAGATCTTCCAAATGGAAAAGTAAGTCATCTGCTATTAGTGGTTCATCTTCAACAATAAGTACTGATTTTCCCATTTAGTAATTATATAACTTGTAGTGTGTAATAGTAAGTGATGCTTTGGTTCCGTCACTAAGATCAAAATCCACCTCTGCCTCTAATTTACGCGCTAGTGATTGAATCATTCGCATGCCAAATGAGTCTGCCATATTTATCTCCTGCGTACTGCCAATTCCATTATCTTTAACAGAAAGGATCAGATTTTTCTCTTTTTCTTTTAATGTAATGCTTAATGTCCCTTCCCCAGATGGAAAGGCATACTTAAAACTATTACTGATTAGTTCATTTAAAATGAGCCCGATAGGAATCATGGTGTCTACGTCTAAGTTCAAATGATCAACGTCATACGTTACATCTACTTTTTGCATGTCAATACCATAGGTGCTGCAAAGTGTACTGGTTAGGTTTTGAATATAGTCTGCTGCTTCTACTCCAGTTAAATTATCTTTTTGGTACAGTTTCTGGTGGATGAGTGCCATTGATTTTACCCGATTTTGGCCTTCGTTAACCAGTGCTTTTGCATCTTTATCTTCAATAAATCTGGACTGAAGGCTTAGCAAGCTAGAAATAACCTGTAAATTATTTTTTACGCGATGATGAATCTCTTTCAAAAGTGTTTCCTTTTCGCTCAAGGATTTACCAATAATGGCATTCGACTTTGACTTTGTTCTTAAAAGTAAAAATAGTAGGATCGCTCCCAAAATTAAAAATCCAGCTAAAAAGAGCAATAAATTACGTTGGTTTGCAGCCTCTTGCTCTGCAATAATAGAATCTTGAGTTGTTATCTTGAGTTGCGAAATTTCCTTTTCCTTCTGTTCTGTTTCATATTTGACAGTCAGATCTGAAATGGTTTCATTTAATGAGGTAGTGAGAAAAGAGTCTTTGAGATAAAAAGAATTTTCAAGTTTACTGTAGGCATTTTCATAGTCATTTAAGGCGGCAAAGGCTTTTGCCAACATCAATTGATTTTCGATTGCTATTTCCATGTTCCCAACAATTTTATTCAACTGCTCTAACCTTTTAGAATAGGCAATAACCGTTTTATAATTCTTGCCCTCAAAGTGACTTTGAGTAATGGAGAGTAAAGAATTAGCCATATTCAACGTATCATTCTGTGCTTCAAAAAACTTTAATCCCTTATTAGCATAATAAAGGCTGCTATCTAAAAAGCCTAAACCTTGGTAGGAATTCGCAAGATTAACAAAGGATTTCGCAAGATTTCTTTGCGAAGATCTTTGACTAGCGAGATTTCGGAGTTTTATATTGTATAGCTTGGCAGTGTCATACTCCTTAAGGGTGTTATAGATCGCTCCCATATTTAAAAGAGCTACTTCTAGATGTTTCTGTTGATTGAATTTTTCCAAAGTCTCGATTGACTCTTTGTAGTAGCTTAAAGCTTTGTTGAAAATACTTTGCTTCTTAAAAATAAGACCAAGATTTATTTTGGTAAGAGCGACTCCAATTGTATCATTAGATAGCTCTCTTACTTCCATAGCTTTGATGTAATATTTCATAGCTTCTTCGTAATCCTCCTGATCCATAAAAACCACCCCAAGATTATTCAGTGACGAGGCTATTCTGGTCGATTTATTTGCCTCTCTAATCGATAGCGCTTCTTTATAGTAAAGTACTGCGCTATCCCAATTATTTAAATAATGATGTGCTACGGCAACAGAAGTAGCCGCTTGAGATAAGCCTTGAGGGTCGTTAAGTTTTGAAAATTCTGAATAAGCAATTACTCCATAAAACAAAGAGCTGTCTAAATTTTCATAGAACCATTGATAAGACAACTCATCGAAAAGATAAGCTTTTTGTGATTGATCCAACGGATTTGAAAGTAAAGCATTAAGACTATCAATGCCTTGCTGAGCCCTAGCAAAAGAGATATTAAAGAATAGTATAAATATTAGAAGCAGCTTCACCTGCCTCAATATAACATTTAACTGTAAGATATTAAATAGTTTAATTTTTTTTGTTTAACAAAGATATTTTCTTTTCATAACTGAATGTAGTCAGTGACTTATTTTTATTTAAAGAAGTTAAACAAATAGTACAACAAGTCTGACACCAAGACGATGGAATACCATTAGGTAAATTTTTTTAATATCTAATTTACGCCATTAAATGAGTATAGATTTATTATTTTTGTTAAACTTTCTTTTGCGCAGCATTTTACTAAATAGGAGTTCTTACTAGAATAAGTTATCCAGATTAGCTGCTATTCCTATCCTCACGCCATAATCTTGGTATTTGCTATCCCCATCCGAATCGCCTATCGCTACCGAAAGAGGAAAGAATCCCTTTGGATAATCCACTTTAGCAGCATAACTCACCGTGCTAGCTCCTGTACTCGTATTTCTAAAAACAGATACGTTAGCGCCACCATTGTTTGCTACTGCCAAATCCAAATCCAATTTTCCATCGCCATCCGAATCGCCTATGGCTACTGAAATAGGCGCTGTTCCCGTGTTTTGATCTTCTTTGGTTGCAAAGGAAGTCGCATCAATAACCCCTCCAATAAACGATGGAATAAATGGAGCTGCTGAAGAAGCGATGAGCCCATTGCTCAATACAGTAATAGGCTGGTGCGTTGCACCTGAAGGCACCGTTACTGTTAAGATTGTTGCGCTCCCTGCCGTAACAGTGGCTTGCGTAGCTCCGAAGAACACAACGTTGTTGGCAAAAGTGGCATCAAAGTTAGTCCCTTTGATGGTTACTGCCGTGTCAATTGGTCCACTTGTTGGGGTGAAGGAAGCGATGGTTGGAGATTGTGTTAAACCATTGAATGACAATAATAGAATTGAGCAGAAAGTAATTAAGCGCAGGGCTATCTTCCCAAAAGTTTTAGCTGTATAATGAGAGACCATATTTCCTGTATAAATTGTATTGCTAACTGATTCCATAGTATTCGTAAATATGTAAAGGCATTTGCCGACTGGGGGAATCCGAAAATAAGGATGGATATCTTTTGCTGACTGCCACCCTTATTGAAATCATTAGCTTACCAAGTTATTTGTGTTCTCTATTTTTTCAAATTGAAACACCAAGGTAGTTAGATTAATACAAGGAATTACTCGTAAACTATAATTATTCGACTAAATTATTTCAATAGTTTATCTGGGGTATTGACCTTCATGCACTTGGCAACTGCTTGTGATTGAGGATGCTTATTAAAACTGATTTATGGTCATTTTTTAAAAGAACCTTCTCCCCAATCCGTGGTATTTTAGTAATTCTAAATCGATGGAAACCATGAGTGAATGGGTTCCAAAACCAGTTAGGGCTGTATTGTTGACAGGCAATTCAAAGGCGTATCCCAATTTCAGTGTTTCTCCCACTTTCAT
>NZ_FXAW01000017.1 GCF_900177665.1 Marivirga sericea | reverse complement strand
GTTGAGAATTCATGAATGGGCCTAGGGTTCAAAAATTTGCTCCAGTTCATTTCCGTATACGATTCGAAGCCAGCAATTCCAGCATTACCCACATTAGTTCGAAACCTGTAGATTCTAGGAAAACCATCAATTGCATCATCATATCTTAATAGGGCTCCCAATCTGTTATTATATGCTAAGTAAAACAAACTCCAATCAAAGTTTAAGAAGTCACTGTAATTTCCTCTAAAGCCTAAATCAGCATTGTACCCACTTTCATCCTCTAAGTTTGGATCTACCAAAATATTGGTATTATTCACTCTCAAATCATTAAAATTAATGCCTCTATAATTCATCGATATATTTCCATATACCTCCAGATCCTGCTGTGTTTTATAACTGATGCCAAGTCCCGCCAACATGAAAGAACGATCTAAAGACTTAGATTCATTTATGGTAGTATCGAAAATGATATTGCCCGCCAAATCCTCGACCATGTTTCGATAATAACCTGAACTATTTGTACTGATATATTCCCATCTTAATCCGGGGGTTACACTAAGGCGATTATTTAAATTAATAATGTTCTCTGCAAAAAGCGCTATATTTTGTGAAGGATAACTGAAAGACAAATCCTCCAAATTATCCGGATTGGAGTAGGTGAAATCTGCTGCATAGCCGGCTGGCCCAAGTCCTTGACGTTGCTGCGTATTACCTTTAAAATATCGAGCACCAACTGCCAAAGCTTGAATCTGACCGAGAAAGTCATAGCGATGCAAGAACCTTAACTCAGAACCAATATTCTTGTAATCGTCCCACAATAAGTTCCTTTCTTCCTCAGGGAAGTCCGATTGAGTAACTCTCTCTAAATTCCCCAAAGCCTTTCTTGATCCCACTAATCCAAAAGTCTTCCAATTAAGCTTAGTTTTATCATTGATTCTATAATCTAATATGATAGCAGGTATATTCCATTCAATACCAAACCAGTTTCGCTCTCGAACGGATTGTCTCGGGTCTTCTTCAAACATCCTGTCAGTAAGACCACCAGCTTGCTGGGCCAGATAATCCATATGCGTAAATTCAAAACACAAATACAACTTATCTCCAATATCAAAATTCACATCAGCAAATAAAGTGTTGGATTGAAATGATTCATTATCTCTAAATCCATCTCCTTGCTTTCTTTGATAAAAAACAAAGTAATCCATCTTTTCGGTATTTCCTGAAAGACTATTGTAAGAACTTAGCAACCCAAAAGACCCTACGGTATTCCTAGTATGAAATTGTACAGGCTTTCCTTCTGGGGCTTTTTTAAACAAGAAATTAATCATGCCGCCAAATTGAGAGCCATATTGAAGTGAAGCCGCACCTCTAACTACTTCAATCTTAGAAAGAGCCTCTACAGGTGGTGTATAATAGCTCTCTGGATAGCCTAATGGGTCAGCAGAAATATCATATCCATTTTGTCTGGTGTTAAAATTAGACGTTCTATTCGGGTTTAATCCTCGGCCACCGATTCCTAATTGAAGCCCACCTCCGTCACTTTCCCAGATATTTAAGCCAGGAACTTTCGCAAATACTTGACGGGCATTATTTGTGGCCAAATTTCCGTTTATTTGATCGATAGAGATTACCTCATTTTTTTTAGCTTCATAAATCAATGTCCCTTCCACCGGATTTAATCTGGTCACATTGAAGACTTTAGATTTCTTTCCCACTGCTTTCACTTCCTCCAAAGTTTCAAACAAGGGAGCCAAAGAGAAATCCACAGTTTTCCAGCCCTCTTCTATTTGAATTTCCTTAATTGTACTTTGTCTGCCCAAGTAAAAGGCTGCTACTCGATAATCACCGCTTGGCAAGCTGAGTTCAAAATCACCATTTTCATCGGTGACTGCTTTATATTGAGTATCTAAAACAAATACTTCAGCAAGCTCAATTCCTTTTCGGCTTTCTGTATCAATGATGCTCCCTTTAATTCCTTGGGCAAGCAGTGATTGGGGAAAAAGACCAATTAATAGTAGGGCAATATGGATCTTCAGTATTTTCATTTAGTATAGGGAAGAACCCAGTTTTTATGTTGATAACCTCTCTTCATGCTCGCCAAGTCTACATTTGGATCAATAAAAGGGCGACTTCCCTTTCCGTTGATAGTAGCGTAGCTCTGCACATATATTTCCACTTCTTTATCCGTCTCAGATTCATATTTATCTCTCAAGAAGTGAGAAAATTGTAGAATCATATCGGGTTGTGTATTCATCATTTTTTCCTGTACAGGTGTTAAAAACTGATTTGGCAGAACCTCAAATGACCTATTTTGCTCAGGAATGCTCACTGTAAACTGTGTATATCCCACTTTTTCCATTAACATGACCCTCCAAGAAAAGCGGTATCCTTGTTCAGTCCAAAACAATTTTCCAGGATAAAGTGCGAATCGAAATGGTAGCAATATTTGCAAAGCGAAATAAACAATGAAGAAATATTTCAAAATGGACGAATTAGATAATTTGCTCCTTTCTGGAATACTTGACGCTATTTCTGGAAAGATTCTTTTCCATAATCTTTGGTGGAAATCCTCTGAGAAAAATATTAATGTACTGACAACCATGATATAGGGGAACATGCCAATTTGAAAGAGTGCAGCTGTCATAAAGTGAAAAGCAATTACGGTTAAGTAGGCAATAACACGGGTTCTTTTCCAGAGTAAGAAAAACGGAATTGTTAAGTCATAAAAGGCACCAAACCAACTGAATAAATACGCAGTCCACTTATAGTCAAGCAAAAAGCCGATGATGGGAGTATTTGCTCTGGAAGGCAACCAGATTTTTAATGGTAATGCCTCCAATAACCAATCAGGCTGAAGTTTTGCAAGACCAGCAAAAAAATACACCAAACTTAATTGTAAAATAATGATATGAATGCTCCAAGCGGGAACATAAAGTTCTTGCTTTTTTCTGCGCCAAGCATCAATCGAATAAGCTTTATTGGCTGGTACCAGAATCAATAAAAAAGCAATAATACTGACAAAATAATAATGATTGAGATAATTGGTTTTATCTATTAATTCAACATAGGTAAAACTTAGAAAAAAAAGAATCGCACTCCATCTGTAAAAAGCTCCTAAAGCTATTCCAAGGGCCGCTACGCCCATTGCAGCAAATAGGAGGTACATGCCCGGGTCTCCAAATGTTTGTATCCATTCAAATCCGAAATACGGAAAATAGAATTCTGGTTCAATATATTGTTTAGCTATCCAGCCATTGGACCAAAAACGAATAATGGAAGCTAGCATCATAACACCAAAAGCTACCCGAAAGGTAGCTAGTGGAGCAATATGTTTTACTTGATTCAATCGATATGTCGGTAACCAGTTAGTCACCATCGTTATCTTGGAAAGTAATAGATACAGACATGGCTGACGTCATATCTACCTTTATCAATGGAATTACCGCTTGTAGCTCATTATAAACGGCAACCAATTGCCCCCCTTCTGTGGACGCTACTTCGCTGTAAGGCGCTTCTATCTTCTCCATTTCTTCCAAAGCCATCATTTTTTGGTTAATGATTGCAGTACTTAAATCAACTTCGTCTCGTGTTTTTGCATCAAGCGCTGTGAGATAGTCATCTAATCCTAAGCCATCTTCAGATGAATCGAAGTGCTCTCCTTTAAATACTTCTATTGAAGCTTGAACCGCTTTCTCTGCTAAATCACCAGACCAACCAGAAAAATACCCCTCTACATTTTCAGGAGACGATACTCCGCCAGTTCGAGGGTTTCCTCCAGAAGGAAAACCGATTTTAGCATTTTTGATTCTAATATCAAATTGGAAGTTATACTCGTTGACTAGCAGGCTAGTTGCGCTGCCTACATCTGTTCCAGTATTTCCAATAAAGGTTGATCGATAATCCCCCCAACCTTCTACCATTATAGTAGAGGTCGCTTGTATATCTTCTACAACATCAGATAGATATTGTAAGCGATGATTTCCAAGCTCTGGATCTCCAAAATATGCTAAAATTTCCTCATCAGAATTCGCAGTACCAAAAAGCAAGTAATCCAAGGCGGGAAAACCTTTGGCTGCCACATTAGACGCTGCACCTAAAACATAATTTTGCGATGCTATATTTTCATCAATTATCTCCGTATTAGTTGGGAAAATATTGACTCTATCTCGCAAATTTACGTTTGAAACAGGCCCAACATGAACAAACGACAAGTGTTGATAACTTAACCATGTAGCTTTCAGCTCAGATCTTAGAACATTCAAAGTTTCTAATGAAAGATTAATGTTAAAAGAATTAGTTGCTACAGAAAGGCCTTCAGCCTTTGAGGCAAAATCTTCAATTGAAGGCTCAATCACATTGTCAGCCATATTAATAAGAAAAGCCTCTCTGTCAAAATCTACTTTTTCACTGCCCGACTCAGGATCGCAGGCAGTGAAACAAGTAAATAAAACTAATATGAAGAAAGAAAATTTTAATGATTTCATACTTCTAAATTAAGATAGATTAAAATTGGTTTTGAATGTCTTCAAATCCATAAGCAGTTACTAAAGTTGCTTTAACAGTGTTTATATCATCAGTAGTTATAGTGTAGAAATTATCTCCTAAATCTTCTAAAATTGCATCTATCTCAGCATTAGTTAACTTTTTAGTTGGGTTGTATTTTAAGGCATAAATAAACGCCCAGGCTTCAGATAGAACATGATTCCTGATGGCATCATCAGCAAATGAAGAATTTGCACGATTTAAATAATGAATGGCAGTGGCTGCAGAAACTTTTTCCCACTCATTTCTTATGATTTCAATTTGCTCGTCTCTTGTTTCTAGATCTTTATTTGAAATCGCTGCCCTTCCCTTAATGAATGCATTCATTAAGATTTCATTGCTCCCCAACAAGGCGTCTCTTCCGTTAATGTATTTTCCCCAAAATCTGAGTCCGTCAATATTGGAAGGAAAATCAGTAGGCACGCCTAAGTAGCCGAAGGCCTCATCCCAATGGTGCTCCATTTCAGTACCTATCCCTGCTTCGATATTTTCATTGTCAACATCCATTTTTCCAGAAGCCAGATAAATGGATACCCCTTGAAAGTAAAAACAAGAGCCCATTAATCCTTTTTCAATATATTGAATGTGTTCTACTCCATTGGCGTCAAAGAAGTATTTGTTTGCGCCATCGTTCGAAGTCACAACACCTGGAGTGCCATTACTTCCCACACCTCCGTTTGACTCAATAGTTGCCTGAGCAAAATCATTCATAAAAGATTTGAATAAAGCGATATCTGCTTCTACCGTTTTGTTTTCCAATTCTTTAGAATCTGCCGAATTTAGTTCTGCATTATCAAAAGCGTTATTTTCATTGGCATACATATCGAGCATCTTTTGTGCGTCCAATACCGCTCCATTGTTTGCTGTTTTCATATAAACAGTTAGTTCGTCTAACATATCCAAACGTTGTGTTTGGCCTGAATAGCTTACATTTTCAAAATCATAGGTAGATGGAATTTCATAATTTCCGTTGTTTTCACCAGTAGGGTTTTCATCATCACAGGCGGTAAAGGAAATTGTTGCTAAAAGTGCTAATCCTAATAACTTTAAGTTTCTCATTTGGGTAAAATTAATATTTGTATTTAGATTGATTCTAATGATGATGCAAAATTAATTTTATTTAGATTGGTTACAAATAAAAACTGAAATTTATTTAGATTAGATTTAAATAAATTCGCAAATCGCTTATTCTATGAAATAGAGACTGGTTTCATGAGGTCAAATTTCCCAATCGTTTCTAAGTTGGTCGTTCTTAAATCTTTCAATTTATGGTAATGAGTAGGCTGAGTGATTCCATTCTGAAAAAAAAGGAGTATGTTTCGTGTTGCTAATCGAAGGAATAAGAATGGTAATGCCCTTTCCTATTGATTTACATTCACCAGCGCTTAGATATTTTATAAAGAAATTACAATTCAGGGAAATACGGCATAGGCTGCCGATACATTTCTAATATCCTTTAAGGAGGACATCACTTTCTTATCCCCGTCTTTCAGTTGATGACAATAGCTCACTGATAAAATGCATACAAATATCAAAAGTATACTCATCATCAGTCGTCTATAAAGATTATTCATTTAAGCCTTTCTTGTTGTTGCGATGCAAAAATATTGTGATTTTCTGTAAAATGCTAAATCATTATAACTTATTTAATATAATATTTAATTATATTGATTTATTAATGTGTCGATTTTAGCACTTAATCATAGAAATTCATATGATTAGTTGTAATTTTACGCTGTTAATCGAAAACTGCATTAAGTAATGGAATATAGGATTGAAAAAGATACCATGGGTGAAGTTCAGGTGCCCGCAGACAAGTATTGGGGTGCCCAAACGGAGAGAAGTAGAAATAATTTTAAAATAGGGGCAGAGGCGAGCATGCCCTTAGAAATCGTGCATGGTTTTGCATACCTTAAAAAAGCAGCTGCTCATACTAACCATGAATTAGGGGTTTTAAGTCAAGAAAAAAGAGACCTTATCTCCAAAGTTTGTGATGAGATACTAGAAAACCAACACAATGATCAGTTTCCGCTAGTCGTTTGGCAAACTGGTTCAGGTACTCAATCAAACATGAATGTAAATGAGGTGGTTTCAAATAGGTCGCAAATTTTAGCAGGTAAAACGTATGATGATGAAAAAGTAGTGCATCCTAATGATGATGTAAACAAGTCACAATCATCAAATGATACTTTTCCTACAGGAATGCACATAGCTTGCTACAAGATGGTGGTTGAAAATACCATTCCAGGAATTGAAAAGCTAAGAGATACCTTGCAAGAAAAATCTACGGCATTTGAGAAGGTTGTAAAAATTGGAAGAACCCATCTCATGGATGCCACTCCTTTAACTATTGGACAAGAATTTTCGGGTTATGTTTCACAATTGAATCATGGCATTAAAGCATTAAAAAACACCTTAGACCACCTATCAGAAATTGCTTTAGGAGGAACTGCCGTAGGGACTGGAATCAACACTCCTGATGGATATGCTGAACTAGTTGCTGAAAAGATCGCTGACTTTTCTGGACTTCCATTCAGAACCGCTGAAAATAAATTTGAGGCTTTAGCGGCACACGATGCTATTGTAGAATCGCACGGAGCATTGAAACAGATAGCTGTTTCGTTAAATAAAATAGGAAATGATATTCGACTATTAGCATCAGGTCCAAGATCTGGAATTGGTGAAATCATTATCCCTGCCAATGAACCTGGCTCCTCTATCATGCCGGGAAAAGTTAATCCCACCCAAGCTGAAGCGCTCACAATGGTTTGTGCTCAGGTGATGGGTAATGATGTGGCCATCACCGTAGGAGGTACTCAAGGTCATTATGAGTTGAATGTATTCAAACCCGTTATGGCAGCTAATTTCTTACAATCTGCCCGTCTAATTGGGGATGCCTGTGTTTCATTTACTGATAATTGCGCAGTTGGCATTGAACCAAATTACGAGAGAATTAAAGAACATTTAGATAATTCATTAATGCTGGTCACTGCTCTTAACACCAAAATTGGTTATGAAAAGGCAGCAAAAATTGCTAAAACAGCTCATGAAAATGGCACTAAATTGAAAGAGGAAGCCATTAACCTCGGTTTTATGACAGCCGAAGAGTTTGACGAATGGGTAAAACCAGAGGACATGATAGGCAGTATGAAAAAACAATAAATAGTAATATTTGTCTTTATTATAGTTATTTGCTTACTTTAACTGTATAAATTTAGAATTAACTTAATCATCATATGAAAAGCAAGATAAGTTTAATCGCCATCCTTATGATTTTTTGCATGGCTTTTTCGGTTTCTGCCCAACTGAGCAGAAAAGAAAAGAAAGAAATGAAAAAAATGGCTAAGGAGCTTAAAAGGAATCCCGAGCAAATGAAGGCCATGGTGGAAGAAAACGAAAGCCTGAAAAGTTCTGTTGCTAGCTTGAATTCACAAGTGGAAAACCTTGAAGGGCAACTGAGTAATAAAAATGCAGAGATAGCCGCTGCAAAAGAAGAAGCTCAAGAAGCAAAAGCAATGGCAGAAGCTCAACGACAAAGAGCAAATGAAATGGCTAAAAAAGCAAAAGACGCTAATAACCAAGAACCAGAAGCTTTAGATGAAAGTGGAACATGGTTTAAGGTACAGGTTGGTGCTTTTGAAAATATTGATATGTCGGAATACTTTAAAAACAATCCGAACTTCAGTGGTGAAGAAACTGATGACGGCTTGCAAAGGATTACTTTAGGGCGATTTAGAGACTATTGGGAAGCTGATAAATTCAAGAAGACCCTCCGAAAAATGGGAGTGAAAGAAGCTTGGATTGTACCTTACAAAGAAGGTGTAAGAGTGCCTTTGAAAGAAGTCTTAGAAAACCTTTCAGCTAGGCCAGCAGACGCTGGGCAATAATAGCTCTTAAGCTTGCTTAAAAGTTTAAAGTCCTCTTTTTAGTATAAAAATGGAACTTTACATTGTTAACGGACAGTTTACAATAACTTTTAAGCAAGCTTTTTTTTTAATACAAACTATATAATCCATCCCTTCTCATCCTTGAAAATTGAATTCTCATCGCTACCCATTATTCTAAAAGGAGAAATATCCCAACTCCGCAAAGACTATTCGATAGAGAATATTTTCATTGACAGCAGAAACACAGTCGCTAATAATAAAAACCTATTTATTGCCATTAAAGGTGAAAGACATGATGGGCATCGCTTTATAGATGAACTATATGCTAAAGGAATTAGAAATTTTATTATTGATCACGACATTAACATTACTAATTATCCTGAAGCTAATTTCTTCAAAGCGTTCAACAGCATCTCTGCACTGCAAGCATTAGCGGGCTCTAAAAGGAAACATTATACAGGAAATTTAATAAGTATAACGGGGAGTAACGGTAAAACCATTGTTAAAGAATGGCTTGGTAAATTAATAGAATCGGCCTACTCGGTCTATAGGAGTCCTAGAAGTTACAATTCTCAAGTAGGTGTTCCTTTATCTCTTTGGCACTTGAACAATTATCAAGACTATGCGATCATAGAGGCAGGAATCTCCAAAATGGGAGAAATGGAAAAGCTTGAGGCCATTATAAAACCAAAAATCGGAATTTATACTAATTTGGGAACTGCTCACGATGAAGGGTTTCCTAGTTTAGAAGAAAAAGCTAATCAAAAAGCACAATTATTTAAAGGCTGTTCCACCATTATTTTCTGTAAAGACTTCCCTGAAATTTCAAATGCCTTGCACAATTTGCAAAATTTGGAAGATAAAGAATTTATAGGTTGGTCTTTTGAAGACAATACTTCCAATTATTTCGTTGAAACTGAAGCAAGAGAAAACGGGACTGCTATTAGAATTCCTATTAATGACCAATTCCATATCTTTCAAGTGCCATTTAAAGACTATGCCTCTTTAGAAAATATCACGCATTGCCTTTTGCTTTTACTTCACGAGGGCTTTCCAACTAAGATAATTCAAAGCGCTTTAAAAGAAATTAGGCCATTAAAAATG
>NZ_FXAW01000012.1:2500-42361 GCF_900177665.1 Marivirga sericea | reverse complement strand
GGCAGGATTGATCATGGCTTGATTAAAGAAATACTGATTGTATAGGGGATCAAGCTGTGCGCTTACATTAAAAGAACAGCAAGCAATAAAGACGAATAAAAGCCTATAAATTTTCTTCATTTGATTATCTCTTAATTAGTAAAAACCCAGTGATTCTTTTATCCCCATTACCCTTATCGATGACATAATAGTAATTACCTGTGAGCAGTTCTTCACCATTATTAGAGAGGCCTTCAAAGACATTAGAACTATTATTGTAATTGTTTATGTCAAAAACCTTATTACCTAATCGATTGTAGATGCTTACCGAATTATTAGTATATTCTGTAATGTTTTCAATTTGAAGATAGTCATGCCTTCCATCACCATTCGGAGTAACCACATTATAGACATTGATTTCTGTTGATGCTTCGGCTAACACAGTCCCGAAAACTGCGAATGAGAACTCATTTAGACTGGTGGTCACTGTGACAATACCACTGTATTCCCCAACTGTATTAGCATTAAGTCTTACAGTAAACTCTTCTGTAGAGAGAGGTGCTATTGTGGAGGGAGCATTAATTACTTGAAATATTGGATTGTCTGACACAATGTTTTCGATCTCAATTGAAGATTTTGAGCTCAGGTTTTCTATACTAAAAATCTTATCAACATTAACATTAATGACAGTGCTGCCTAAATTGATATCTTCATTTGAAATGATAATGGAGTCTGTGTCATTATTGATAATATTAAGTCCGATTATTTCGGCACTGACATTAAAAGTAAAGTTTGGACTATTAAAGCTATTATTACGAATTGTTATCTCACTGTCATAGTCTCCCAAAGCGTTTGATGAAAATTGCACCGTAAATTGTGCCGGAGACCCAGGGCTTATTGTATCAGGTGCGGCTGTAATTACAAAATCTTCTGATGAGGACAGGAAATCTGAGATGATAAGGTCAGAATTCCCACTATTCAAAATAATCAATTGTGCTTCAATTACTTCTCCTGGTACGGAAGTTCCTAAATCTATAGGCTCAGGCTGATTATTGGCAATAGCACTATTATTTGCCGAAAATACAGAGATCTGAGAAAAACTTAGGTTAAAGCCACCCAAGGATGCAGAGCCTCCAATGGTACGCAAAAAGACTTGGCCATTGGAGCCTTCACCTACTACTGCATTAATTAATGTATCTGAAACTGCAGTGAATGAATCTGCATTGATGCCTCCAAAGCTTACTTCGGAGGTAGTAGATAGATTCGCTCCAGTAATATTTATAGTTTCGCCTGGTGATGCAGAGACTGGACTAAAGGAAGTTATTATTGGTGCGGGGATAAATTCAAAACCTGCTCGAGTGGCAGAGTCTGCTAGATTCCGTACTAGGACGTCTCCTGTTGATCCTTTTGCCACAGTGGCATTTATGATTGAATCAGACTCCACTGTAAAAGAATCTGCTGAAGTTCCTCCAAAGCTTACAAAATTCACTCCATTGAAGCCACTTCCATTTATAGTAATGTTCATTCCTTCTCCAGCAATAGGTGGGTTAAAATCTGTAATGTTTGGAATGGACAGCGTTTCTTGAGAAGAAGGGTTTCCAGAAACAGTTGTTCGATTATAAACTTCTAATCCACCATCTCCATTATATTCATATATTCTGATGTGGTAAGTTGTTCCCTCTGAAAGTTCAGAGAGTGTAAAGTTATTTCCATTACCATTGTAGACTACAAAATTTCCTGTACCTAATTCCTGCCCTGCACCAAAAACTGAATTTGCTGTATAAACAGATCGATTATTTGGGTTTGAATCTACAGAATTATTTTCTCTAGCAATTACGAGCCTTCTTGAACCATCTCCATTGACCCAGGCAATATCCATTTGAGAATCCGTGACGTTTGAAAAAGTAATACCGGAGGCTTGAATAGATGGTGCTGAACAACCTGGGCCATCATCTTCAAACGTCCAACCAAAATCTTCAATTAACGATGATCTCTCATCATCTGAAACACAATAATTTAAATTTTGAGCACCTAAAATTATATCGGTAGGAATCTGAGATTCTCCTGCAGATAATGTTGCCCAACCGATCAAAGTAGAGTCATAATTAAATGTAGATAGATCTGAATTAGTAAAAAAGGATTCCATCCCAACAGGCCCACTTGATTCTTCTTCAAAGGGTAAAACTGAACTGATATCCCAGTTTTCAAGATTTTGATTAAATGAAGTGGCATTCCAAAACATTCCACCCATGTTGGTGACTTTTGCTACATTCCAATCGCTTAAGTCACTATTAAATGATGTTGCCCCATTAAACATTCCAGCCATTTCTGTAACGTTTCGAACATCCCAATTACTTAAATCTCCACGGAATGAGGTGGCATCTGCAAACATTTCATTCATTCTCGTTACATTCCCAACATTCCAATCACTTATATCTCCGTTAAAAGCGGAAGCTTCCCTAAACATTCCGTCCATAGATGTTGCATTATTAACACTCCAGTTGCTTATGTCATTGTTAAATGAAGTAGCTCCCGCAAACATATTGCTCATAGAATTAACATTACTAACATCCCATGAATTCAAGTTTCTATTAAATGAAGTGGCACCACTAAATATGGAGGCCATTTGTGTTACATTGCTTACATCCCAATTGCTCAAATCGCTATTAAAATTTGTAGCCTCTCTGAACATGGAGCTCATGATGTTTACATTACTGACATCCCAGTTATTTAAATTGCTATTAAATGAAGTAGCATTTTCAAACATTCTTTCCATATCCTCAATGGTGCTCACATCCCAGTCGCTTAGATCGCCTTCAAAGTTTGTAGCGCCAGAAAACATGTTTCTAAAGGATGTAGCATTTCTTAAGAGAGGTGTATCTGTTGCTTCTAATACCAAATTGACACAATTTGAAAAAGCACCATCCATACTAGACCATTCTTGATCACCCCATTGTTCTATAGTTAGGATTTCTGCTCTATCCTCTGCAGAAAGATTGAAATTCTGAAAATAAATTCTAGGGAAATCTCCTGAAATGGAAACTTCATAAATGTCCCCGTTATTTAATTCAGCTATAGTGTAAGTTCCAGTAATTGCAGCATCTGAACCATCACCTTCCCCCGGATTAGTAAGGTTTGACCAAGAAACTTCATAAAAATAGATCAAAGATCCGAAAGTGTAGGTAGGGATAGTGATTTCATTATCAGATACTTGCCAAGTGGTTACAAAGGGTTCACATTGTAAGATATCATTATTGATTGTCCAATTCAAGGCAGTTCCAGTTAAGGTGGTTCTACTATCTAAAGCATTGCAATAAATTAGCCCATTTGCTCCTAAAGTAACGTTTGTCGGTGTAGCAAAGAAAGATTCCCAACCTCTCAATGTGGCGTCATAATTAAGTTTTGATAAACCGCTGTTATCCAGCATCCCTGCCATAGTAGTGACATCCCCAATATTCCAATCGCCCAAAGGTTGATCAAATGAGCTCGCCCCCGAAAACATATTGCTCATATTGGTGACATTAAATGTAAACCAATCTGTCAAAGACTGATTGAATGAGCTTGCATTGCGAAACATTCCATTCATTGTCGTAACTGAACTGACGCTCCAATTACCGATGTCTTGATTGAAAGAAGTAGCGCCATCAAACATTTGACTCATGTTCTCGACATCAAAAGTTGACCAATTACTGATATTACCATTGAAAGATGTTGCTCCAAAGAATGTACCGGTCATGTCTTTAATAGAACTCACCTGCCAATTATTCAAGTCGCTGTTAAATGATGTTGCTAAGCCAAATGTTGCCAAAAGACTAGTTACCTGACTTAAATCTGGTGCATCGGTGGCACTAGAAGTTAAGTTTTCGCATTGCCAAAAAGCAAAGTACATGGTTTGCCACTCAATATCTCCCCATTGTTCAATGGTTTGAATTTTTGCTGCATTTGCAGCGCCTGAACCCAAAAAATAAATAGCCGGGAATGTCCCAGAGATTTTAATTTCGTATGTGTCACCATTATTTAAATCGTCAATGGTGTAATCAGTTGAAATTTCAGTATCTGACCCATTTCCCGCTCCAGGGTTTGTTAGGTTGTTCCACTCAATATCATAATTGTAGGTTAAGCTATCCTCAGAAATAATTGGAATGGTAATTCCACCATCTGTGGTTTGCCAAGTGGTGATAAAGGGATTCTGAGCGCTTATTTTAGATATGAAACCAGCTCCAAAAAATAATAGCAGAAAGAAAAATATCCGTTTTTTCATGGCAGAGATGAGAATTTTAAAATATTGTATATAAAGGTATATAAAAAAATACTAAGAAAACAATAATATTTTTTACTAACTATATTCTTAAATAATTGATAATGATGTATTTACCCTAAACGCTTAATAACAAGAACTATCGATTTTTAATCAGCATTCATTAGATAATTACACCTAATTATTCGGAAGAAGGTCATGGGAAAGTAAAAAGAAGTAATTTTTTGAGATGTAAATATTTTCTTTAGTGCGCAAATGTTGAAAGGTATAGGCAAATAGGAAAATAGGGGTTATTTTTCCAGTAATAAGGCTAACAATGCTTGTGTTTTTATTGATGCAAATAGTTGCTCAGACTTTTCAAGTTTGCGATACACATCAAGAGGATCCACGATTAAGGTTTGTTAGTTTGGGTCTTAAAGGGGGTTCTTTTATTAAAAAAACCTTCTACCAATTCCATGTTTACTCAATAACTCAAAATCAAGCGAAACCATTAAAGAATGAGTTCCAAAACCGGTCAGGGCGGTGTTGTTGACAGGCAATTCAAAGGCATAGCCCAGTTTGAGGGCCTCACCGACCTTCATCTGTGTGTTGAGGCCAACGGTGCCGAAGTTTCTGAAGGATGCCCCAAGCCATATGGCCTCGTTCAACAAGAAGGAAGCGTTCAGGTCTAGGGCGTAATTGTCCCTGTCCATATACATCAGCAAGATTGAAGGTTTGAACTTGAGGGCAAAGAGCTGGTCGAATACGTAGCCGGCACTTAGGTAATAATGCCTACGGTAGCGGGTGCTTTCTATACCGCCATCCTCTATATTGATATCCAGCATCCTGGGGACTGAAAGGCCCACATAATAGTCCTTGCTCATGTACCAGAAACCGACCCCTATGTTTTCCTCCGTCACACTTGGTTGAGCACTCGAGAGGACCACATCATCCACATACTGCAGGGTCAAGCGCTCATAATCATAATTAATATTGATCAGGCCTGCTTGCAGGCCCATTGAAAAGACGTCACCGGTCGCGGTAGAAATTTTGTAGGAATAGGCCACGTTGAACTCGGTATTGCTGTTGATGCCGTAGGTATCGTAGATGAGTGTGCCTCCTAACCCTACCTTGTTATTGAAGGCCGAACTGGTTACGTTAAGGGTGTTGGTCACGGGTGCACCGTCAATCCCAGCCCATTGCAATCGGCTGATGGCGGTGGCATTAAAGACATCGTTAACCCCGGTATAGGCAGGATTGATCATGGCCTGGTTGAAGAAATACTGGTTGTAGAGGGGGTCGAGCTGGGCCTTTAAGCCAAACGGGAACAAGACTGAGGCAAACAGTATTAATTTAAATAAATTTTTCATTTCTTTTTTCATCTTTTGATAAGTATAAACCCACTGAACCTCCCGGAACCATCGCCTCGGTCTATTACATAATAGTAGTTGCCGGTGAGCAGTTCCTCCCCGCTGTCGGAAATACCTTCGAAGATATTTCCAGTGTTGTCATATCGGTCGATCTCGAATACTTTGTTTCCCCAACGGTTGTAGATGCTCAGACTGCTGTTGGGGTAGAGGTCGATGTTTTCTATGAAGAGAAAATCATGCCTTCCATCCCCATTAGGGGTGATGACATTATAGACGGTCAATTGTGGCTCTTCTTCGGCTATGACTTCTGCCACGGCATTGAAGGAGAAGTCATTGATGCTGGTGGAAATGGTGATCTGTGCTGAATTGATCCCGACCCGCCTTGAATTGAGGGTGAGGGAAAACTCCTCTAACCCCCCTGCAGCCACCGATGCCGGGATATCGGAGACGGTGAACAATGGATTATCGGTGGTGATGCCGTTGATCTGCAGCGTTTCCGACTCGCTCAGGTTTTCTATCCCAAATATTTTGACTATGTCCAAGTCGACAAGAGTCTGGCCCAAGTCTATGTCCTCATTGGAGATGACGAAACGATCTACTGTATTGTCCTCGTTGGTGATGAACACGACCGCTTGTCCACCCGAAATCACTGCTCGGACGTTGAAAGAAAAGACCTCTTGACCGGGGTCGTTGGAGGAAATGGAGATGGTCGATTCGAATTCGCCCACCTGATCGGCAGAGAAGGTTAAATTGAAAGAAGCGGAAGTGCTAGCGGCTATGCTGATCGGCAAAGTAATGCCGGATACTGTGAACTGCCCGCTCGTGCTACCAATATTGCTTATCTGAAGTTCGGCAGTCCCCAGGTTGAAGATGTTAAATGACAAGCTCAGTCCATTGTTTTCTTCTGTTGTTCCAAATTGGACTACCTTGCCAACTAGTCCTGCACTATCCCTAACTTCCAGTCGCGGGACTGGGACAGGATTTACATTACCGGATAGGTCTATCTCAAATCCGCCGAGGTCTGGGTCATTGCTGACAATGGTCATGGTATCGGTAAAAAAGCCTACAACATCCGTGCTCAAGAGCAGGGTGATGGCCAAAGATTCCTCGGGCATTAGTGTCAGTGGAAAATCCAACTCTTCAAATGAGAATGCAGAGCCGTCATCCAAGAGTATTTCGGTGATGACTAACTCACTGGTGCCCGTATTTTCGATTGTAAGCGTCTGGCTGGCAGTTTGCCCTTGGATTACCTCGCCAAAATCTATTAGGCCTGTGCCGGAAATGAGCGGGCTTCCATCGTAGATGACGGAAATTTCTTGCCCATCGGCTGCCACAATGATACCCTGAAGGTCAATGATGAAAGCGCCTTCATCCGGATCATCGCTGTTAATGGTCAACTGGTCGGTGAAGCTGCCCGCTGCAGCGGTGCTCAATGTAAGGCTAAAGCTGGCGGTGCCACCGGCCGGCACAACAGCAGTGGCAGGGCTAACAGAAAAATTGCTATCTCCCCTCAAGGTCAGAGAAGAGATGTTCAAATCAGTGGTCCCCAAGTTGTTGATGACCAGTTGCTGTTGGACATTACTACCAACTGTGCCTTGACCAAAATCAATGACCGAACTGCCTGATACCAATACTGTTGAAGCGTTTATAACTTCAATTTCTGGTTCTGAAATTCCAATGACCGTTCCTGATAGGTTTATGACAAAACTACTTTCATCTGCATCATTGCTGAAAATCGTCAATACATCTGAAAAATCACCTGCTAAAGTGCCATCTAAAGTCACTGTAAAGTTTGCAGAGCTCCCAGCTGCAATTGGAGAGGAAATGCTAGAAACGCTAAAAGCTGATCCATCATTAAAATTGGCGCTATTGATGGTTAGCTCTGCAGTTCCAATATTATTAATGGTAAAAATTTGAGTTGCTTCATTGGATTGCACTGCATCTGCTAAGGTTATTGTACTACCTGTGCTAAAAGGAATAGTACCGGCTAGTAGTTCTATTTCCGGTTCTGCTGTTGCTGTAATCGTTCCTGATAAGTTGATCACAAAATTGGTTTCGTTTGCATCATTATTAGAAATGGTCAAAATATCGTCCCATTGCTGAGGGATAGCACTGGAAAGTGTAATTGTGAAATTGGTTGTGCCACCAGCATTAATAGTTGCCGGTAAAGTGATGCCGCTAATGGAGTAAGCAGTGCCCGCCGTCAATTGCATGTCGGATATTATTAAATCTATGGATCCTTGATTGGTGATTGTAAAGGTTTCGGAGCTGGATTGGTTTATCAGAGCGGAGCCAAAATCTACCAAATCTGTCGAAGTCAAGTTGGTAGGTTCATTGAGGACTTGAATTTCTGGGCCTAGGAAAATATTAGTCGGATTACCCATTACACCGATATTAACATTATAATTTTCGGTGCCGCTTGTGCCGTTATATTCGAATACTCGTACATGATACTCTGTTCCAAATGTCAAGTTTGTGAGGGTAAAAGTGTTTCCTGTACCATTGTAAACCACAAAATTGCCGGTTGCCAACTCATCACCTAAGCCAAAAGCTGAGTTAGCGTTATAGGTAGAGGCATTTGCAGGTGTTGCATCTACCGGAGCTCCGACTTTCACTACTACAATGCGGTTAGTGCCATTTCCAATATCCCAGCCAACATCCATTTGAGTCGTGCTTAAATTAGTAAAGGCTATGTTGGATACCTGATTCGTGGGTTGGGTGGCTAGTGTGCTTTGATTGGCCGGATTGCCACTTAGCGCACTGATATTATAGCTTTCTGTCCCTGAAGTGCCATTGTATTCAAATACTTGCACATGGTAAGTCGTACTAGCATTCAGTCCGCTTAGAGTAAAATTATTACTATTACCGTTGTAAACTACAAAATTCCCTGTTCCTAAATCATCGCCTGATCCAAGAACGGAATTGGCGTTATAGGCAGTGGCGTTTGCAGGTACCGCATCCACTGGAGCCCCAGCTTTCACCAGTACAATTCTGTTACTTCCGTTTCCATTCATCCAGCTGATTTCCAATTCAGAAGCAGCAAGGTTGGTAAAATTGATACTACTTGCTTGAGCAGTAGGCTGAGTGGCTAAAGTAGATTGGCTATTTATTGAACCGGTTGAAATGTAGTTCTCATTGCCTGTAGTTCCATTGTATTCAAAAACACTCACATGGTAGTCTGTACCACCTACTAAATTTGTTATAGTAATTGAGTTTCCAGTCCCGTTGTAGACTACAAAGTTATCTGTTCCTATTTCCGTTGCGCCATCGCCAAAAGCAGCATTAGCAGTGTATGAATTTGCATCCGATGGAATTGCATTCACTGGAGCACTATCTCTCACTATTACAATTCGATCAGATCCGTTTCCACTAGTCCAATTAATGTCCATCTGATTGACACCAATATTGCTAAAGGTGATGTTTGATGCTTGGCTCGAAGGTTCACATATTCCTCCATCATCAAACGTCCAGCCAAAATTCGCAATTATATCAGCTCGAGCTGCTGCGGCAGAAGGAGAACAATAGAAGATGTCACGTGCATCAAGAGTAATGTTGTTTTGAAGGGGAAGGCTACTCCAGCCTTCCAAGGTGGCATCGTAATTAGCAGTGGAGAGGCCTGATCTGTACAGCATATTGTTCATTCCATCTGTGCTCGATATACTTACTACTGCGCTGACGTCCCATGCGGCTAGACTTTGATCAAAAGCAAGGCTATTAAGAAACATCCGATACATATTGTTTACGCTGCTTACATCCCATGTGCTTACATTTTGATTAAAACTGGTGGCAGAAGAGAACATGCTAGACATGTCTGTTACGGCTGCTGTTCCTCCATTTAAATTCCATAGCAGCGGTGCTCCACCATTATTGAATGCAGATGCACTATTGAACATTCTAGACATATCAGTCACACTAGTCACATCCCAACCCCCAATGTTTTGATTAAAATTATTGTTGTAAAACATCTGAGACATATTGGTCACGCTACTGACATCCCAAGTGCCAATGTCCTGATTGAAACTATAGAAACCAGAAGTATTGTGAAACATGCGAAACATATTAGTTACGGCTCCTGTTCCTCCGTTTGTATTCCAGAGTAAAGCAGATCCACCATTATTGAAGTTTGAGGCATCACGAAACATGTTGGACATATCGGTTACGCTGGTTACATCCCAACCCCCGATGTTTTGATTGAAAGAACCAGCTCGAAAAAACATGCCAGACATATTGGTCGCACTGCTTACATTCCAAGTGCTAATAGCTTGATTGAAATTAATTGCATTCGAAAACATTGAAGCCATATTGATTACGGCTGATGTTCCGCCATTTGAATTCCATAGCAAAGGGGCATCTCCATTATTGAATTCAGTAGCTGAAAAAAACATCAAAGACATATTTTCTACTTTACTAACATCCCAGCCACCTATATTTTGATTAAAATTAGAGGCAGTAATAAACATTTGGCTCATGTTTTGTACTTCTGATACTTCCCAGCTGCTAATGTCTTGATTGAAACTAGAGGCACCACTAAACATACTACTCATATCTGTTACTTGAGACACATTCCAGTCACCTATGGCTTGATCAAACTGAGCTGCATTCTCGAACATTCTGGCCATATTTTGTACTTTAGCAGTTTTTACTCCCCAATTTAATGCTTGACTACCATTATTAAAGTTTGAAGCATTAGCGAAAATAAAACTCATGTCTAACACTTCAGAAACATCCCAATCACTAATGTCCTGATTGAATAGCGAAGCATTAAAAAACATTGAGCTCATATTCTCTACACTACTCACATCCCAATCGCTAATGTCTTGATTGAAACTAATTGCACCACTAAATAAGCTGTTCATATTACTGACGTTTGACACACTACTACCCCAAGTCAAAGGTTGGCCACCATTATTAAAGGCAGTGGCATTTTGAAAAAAGCCACCCATAAAATTCACATTAGATAAATCCCAATTGCTTATGTCACTATTGAAAGCAGAGGCACCGTTAAAGAATCCAGTCATATTTGTTACATTAGACAAATCCGGAGCATCTACTGCAGGGATTGTCAATGCGGTACAACCAAGAAATGTAAAGGTCATAGTGGGACTCCAGACAATATCGCCCCATTGTTCTACGGTTTGAATTTTATCTTTTTCCGAACCGTTAAAAAAATAAATTCGCGGAAATGTTCCTGAGATTTCTATTTGATAGGTTTCATTAGGGGCCAGTCCCGAAATTAAGTAAGGGGTATTACCAATACCTGAAGCAAGACCATCACCGACTCCAGTGCTGGTTAGGTTGGTCCATTTAATGTCATAATTATAACCTGTACCGGTTGTTGGAATAGTAATGTTACCATCTGTTGTGGACCAGGTGGTGATAAATGGTCTACCTATCCATTTACTAGCAGGATTGTTTATGGCAGTAGCGGTATTAAACTTCTCTCCTCCTGTAGCACCATTATATTCAAAAACACTGAAATGATAGGTCTGACCAGCCGTTAAGCCTGTCACTGTAAAGCTGTTTCCACTGCCGTTGTATACTACAAAATTACCTGTCCCGACAAGGTCTCCATCACCAAAAATAGTATTTGCATTGTAGGTAGTATTGTCAGAAGGGTTCGCATCGACAGGACTTCCTGCCCGGGCTACTACTATTCTGTTTGCGCCATCGCCATTCGTCCAATCGAGTGTTAATGAAGAACTGGTAACATTGCTAAAGCTAAGATTACTGGCTTGGGTTATAGGTGCAATGACTGCTTGCTCGTACCAAAGTATCTCGGTTCCTGCTTGGTTATAAATTACGATGTCTAAATCTCCATCTTGATCCATGTCCACAGGAGTTACAGTATTCGGAGTATTAGCTGTGCTTGTGATGGCTTGCTCTGTGAAATTCTGTGATCCATCGTTGATTAAAAATGTAACTGTATTATCATCTTGAGCTGAAGTGACAACATCCATATCCCCATCTCCGTCAACATCAGTTACCACAACTGAACTGGGGCCATTTTTAGTGGTCAACGTTCGTTCAGTGAAAGATTGGCTCCCATTGTTTTCAAACCAATAAACTGTGTTATCTAAAAATCCAGTTGTAAATATATCTACATCACCATCTGAGTCAATATCCGCTGCATATACATCATTTGCCCTACTGGCGGTTGTTGTAATTACTCGTTGTGTGAAATACTCATTCCCATCATTCTCATACCAGGCAATTTTATCATCAAGAAAAGAGGAACTCAGCAGATCCATGTCTCCATCATTGTCCATATCTGTAGCAAACAAACCACTTACAAAATTCACGGTTTCTATTCCACTTAGCACGTCTCTCCCTGCAGCAAAAAATGGACCTGTGTTTTCGTACCATCTGATCCTTTGAGGAGCGGGGATGGATGTGCCAAGGACAATATCCATATCTCCATCACGGTCCATATCAGCAGCTATAACAACACCAGGATCTTCCATAGAAAATGCAGTCACAAAATTTGTGCTGAAGTTTTGACTTCCGTCATTCTCCCACCAATTGACTCTACCAAAATCGGTCGTTGACACGCTTACGATATCTAAATCGCCATCTCCATCAAAATCAGCAGCAAATAGATCGCTTGCCTGGTCAACCTGAAAACCGGTGCCTATTACACGTTTTGTGAAATTTTGACTTCCATCATTTTCCAACCACGCTATTTCATCGGCAAAATAACTTGCACTAAGGAAATCTATATCACCGTCTCCATCCAAATCGACAGCTTTTAGTCCCCGTCCTCCGGATATCCCACCTAGAATTAAGTTTCCAGCAGGCAGAAAAGTACCGGGACCCGTCTGGCTGGCGACAGTAAATTGGAAGGTTTTGGCCACTGCAATTTCAGCTCCTGTCCCTAATAGACCAGCAGTTACCGTTACCGAAATAATTTCCGCAGGTTTAAAAGAGTTAGAAGGAGTAAAGGTGATGGTAGAAGTACCACCGCCCAAAAAAGTCCCGTCGATTAAACCTGAGAGGTTTCCAGAAACAACGATGTTTGTAGCATTTGCAGTGGTGCCATCAACGTTTAAATCAAAGTTTAAAACGATATTGCTATTCGTGGCCACGTTATTAGCATTGCTAGTTGGAGTGCTAGTGATCAGGTTTAAGGGATTTACCAGCTGAAAGGCACGCACATGTCCAGCACTCACACCATTCCCATTATTAAAAGGAGCACCAATTGCCAGGCGCTCACCATCTGCTGAAAGTGAAACTGATCTGCCTGACTCATTACCTGCCGCTTCCCCATCAATATCATCTAAAATCTGCGACCATGTCCCAGCTATATCTTCATAAATACGTACATGCCCTGCATCTAAGCCCCCTCCAGCATTAAGGCGAGCGCCAATTGCTACCCGATTCCCATCGGCAGAAAGTGAGACTGAAATGCCAGATCTGTCATCTGGTACTTCTCCGTCTATATCTGCTATCTTATTCCAAACTGAACCAGACCATTCGTAAATGCGGACATATCCAGCACTTCCAGTTAGAACTGCAGTTGCTCCAATTGCTACCCGTTGTCCATCTGCAGAAAGCGAAACTGACCAGCCGTACTCTTCATTTACTGCCTCTCCATTTATATCTACACCCACTTGCGTCCAGGTGCCAGCTATATCTTCAAAAATACGCACGTGCCCGGCTCTTGAACCATTTCCTGCATTAAAAGGGGCACCAATGGCAACCCGTTGTCCATTGGCAGACAGCGAGACTGAAAAAGCTGACTGGTCATTTGTATTCTCACCGTCTATATCTAACCCTATTTGCGTCCAAACTCCTGCATTATCTTGGTATATACGAACATGCCCAACATTTGCACCATTAAGACGAGCGCCAATGGCCACTCGCTGCCCATCGGCAGAAAGTGAGACTGAATAGCCTGACTGGTCACTTACTGCCTCGCCATCTATATCATCACCAATTTTCGTCCACACCCCTGCAATGTCTTCATAAACGCGCACATGACCAGTAAATCCATTATTACCAAGAGCACCAATGGCCACCCGATGCCCATCGGCAGAAAGGGAGACTGACCAGCCTGACTGGTCACCTGCTGCCTCACCATCAATGTCTAAGCCGACTTGTCCCCATGCCGAACCTGACCATTCGTAGATATGCACCTGTCCTGCATCTGTATCGGTTCCATCATTACCAGGAGCACCAACGGCTAAACGTAGACCATCTGCAGAAATTGAAACTGAAGAGCCTGATTCATCACTTGCTGCTTCTCCGTCTATGTCTGCACCGAGCTGTAAGGCTGGGGTTGCAGCTGGATTGTTTACCGTAAAGCTTTGCGAACTGCTTACACTACCAAATGAGGTAGTTACATCTACGGTGCCTGTCGTGGCACCAGGCATTACAAAGCCTATCAGGGTGGATTGATCGTTGGAAATTTCAAGACCAGTTACACCAGCTATACTTAAGGCTGTTAGGTCACCAAGGTTGGTTCCGGTGATGGTCACCAAACTACCGACTGGGCCTTCAGTTGGTGATATATTGGTGATGGTGGGGGCTTGACCCAGTGCTGAGTTTATACAGAGTAATGTACTAAATAGTAAGTATACAATTGATAATAACTTTTTCATTTTAGTTTATATCGTTTAAGAAAATATAAATACGTGGTTTGGTTTGAATTCCTGCATTCACTCTATAAAATAATTGCTTTGGATCAGCTGCAACTAAAAGGTTATGAAGGATTTCTTTGTGGAAGTAAGCTACAATCTTCGAGATTCAATACCGATCAAGGACGAAGCCCCTCATTTATTGTCCGAAGCTCGGGAATTATTGTCCGAAACTTTCGATTTACTTTTCAATATAAATATGGGATTTCCTTAACATTCAGGATTTGATCTTTTAACTTTAGCTTTCCACGTATTTTTTTACTCACATCACTGAAGTTTTGTATTATTGTGGATTATAATCTATGATACTGCAACTAAAAGACTTTCTGGAAGCACGGCTAGCACAAGAATTACCAGGGGATAATGCCCATCAGCAAATGATGGCTCAACCCATTGGGCAGCGCTTTAAGATGCAATATGAAAAGCCACCTAAAAAAGGAGCGGTGATGATTGTACTTTATCCTGATGAAGGGAAAATCTACTTCCCATTGATGCAGAGGCCTCCTTACGAAGGAATTCACGGTGGACAAGTCAGCCTACCTGGTGGAAAAATGGAAGATTCAGATGGTGATTTAATTGAGACTGCCATCAGGGAGACTTTTGAGGAAATTGGAGTGAAGATATCAGATAAAGAGGTGATCGGCAGTTTATCAGATTTGAATGTGACCGCAAGTAACTTTATTGTGAAGCCGGTGATAAGTGTGCTCAATAAAAAACCTGATTTTGTTAAGGATCCAAGAGAAGTAGAAGCAATTTTTAAAGCGGAAGTCCAACATTTGATTAATCCTCAAACATTGCAAGAAAAGGAATTGACCGTAGCCCAGACTGTCAGGTTAAAAGCTCCCTTTTTCGATATAGAGGAAAGGGTAGTATGGGGAGCAACGGCCATGATTTTAAGCGAATTTGTAGAAATTTTGAAAGAACATTATACCTAATGGAAAAACCTTTTATAACCAATGATGCTGTAGTTTTGGGTTTGCTAATGCTAATATTGGCAGCCGTTTTTATCACCGCGTCCAGTAAAAAATCTGGCTGGCAAAAATTTTACAGGTTTATTCCTTCTGTTCTGCTTTGCTATTTTATTCCGTCTCTATTTAACACTTTCGGGATCATTTCAGGAGATGAATCCAATCTGTATTTCATGTCATCTCGATATCTATTGCCTACAGCTTTGGTTTTACTGACCTTGAGCATTGATCTTAAAGCCATTGCCAGATTAGGAAAAAAAGCCATCATCATGTTTTTAGCAGGAACCACTGGAATCGTTATCGGTGGCCCACTTTCGATTCTGATTGTTTCTTCATTTGCCCCCGATATTGTAGGCGGTGTTGGACCTGATGCAGTATGGAGAGGAATGGCGACTATAGCCGGGAGTTGGATTGGTGGAGGAGCAAACCAAGCCGCTATGTTTGAAACGTTCGGAGCCAGTGAAGATTTATTCGCTACTATGATCACTGTAGATGTGATTGTAGCCAACATTTGGATGGCGTTCTTGCTGTATGGAGTCGGTATTTCCAAGAAGCTAGATAAAAGATTAAAAGCAGATGCCTCTTCCATCGAAGAAGTGAAAAATGGAATTGAGAAATATCAGGCTTCAATCATGAAAATACCCACTTTACCGGAAGTAATGACGGTATTGGGTGTTGGCTTTGGAGCTACTGCAATTGCACATTTTGGAGCAGATATTATTGCCCCTTGGATAGGAGAGGTTGCTCCTCAATTAGATAAATTTAGTTTGACTTCCTCTTTCTTTTGGTTGGTCGTAATTGCCACTACCATTGGCTTAGGGCTATCATTTACCAAAGCCCGCAAACTAGAAGGCGTAGGGGCTTCTCGCCTGGGAAGTGTTATGATTTATGTTTTGGTGGCTTCCATAGGGATGTTAATGGATGTAACGGCTATATTCGATAATCCAGGATTCTTTATGGTCGGTTTGATTTGGATGGCGGTGCATGTGATCGTTTTATTGGGTGTGGCAAAAATCATAAAAGCCCCTTATTTCTTTGTTGCAGTAGGTAGTCAAGCCAATGTTGGCGGTGCAGCATCCGCTCCAATTGTAGCCGGTGCCTTTCATCCAAGCTTAGCTCCGGTTGGAGTGCTTTTGGCAGTATTGGGATATGCGCTTGGTACTTACGCAGCTTATATTTGTGGATTATTGTTGCAGGCGGCAGCGGCTGTTTGAATGAAATCTATTGGAATTGTGTTACAGAAATAATTATATTTAACGAAATGTCGATCTAATGAATAATATAGCAGAAATAAAATCCACACTCCATCAATTCATTGCTGAAAATGATGATATAAAATTTTTAACGGAGCTTAAAAACTTTATGCGTAGTGAAATGGAGAAGAAAGAAAAAATAGTTGCTTATACCTCAAAAGGATTACCTTTAACCCAATCAGCTTATAAAAAGGAAATAGACGATGCAATTGCTGAAATAGAAAGTGGACAGTTTATTTCTCAGGAAGAGATGAACAAGAAAATTTGAAAGAATACGAGGTTATATGGTCAAAGAGAGCAATGGAATCGTTAGATTTTTATTGTGACATTATAGCCGGAGACTCTCTTTTTTATTCAGATTTAGTTAGAAAGGAAATTATTGAAACAACTGACAAGTTATCTAAAAATCCTTTTAAGTTTCAAGTTGATGAATATTATTCTGATAGTACGCTTGAGGTTAGAAGATTTTTTCGCTGGAGCTACCGGGTAGTTTATCTTGTTAAAGAATCCAGAGTCATGATCTTAAATGTATTTCATACTAGCAAGCATCCAACTACTATAAAATAGGAAACTTAGACCGCCACTTGCGCTATTTGACATTTGTAATGTCGAATAAAGATCATAGGATTTGTAATCCGTATGTGCCAAGTTTAATCTCTATTGCATATTATGGCTAAGCGGATTATAAATCCTTAGCTAATAGTTTCGAGATTACAAATCTCGAACAGCTACAAGCAGCTACATCATTTAAAGTGTATTTTCATTCCTTCGTGTGTAGCTTTAAATCCCAAGTCTTCATAGAATTTAATTGCCTTTGGTCTTTTTTTGTCCGTTGTCAGTTGCAATAGATGAGCATTTCTTTCTTTTGCTCTATTAATTGCCCAATCAAACATTGTCTTTCCAATTCCAAGTCCTCTTTTGTCTTTTCTAATTCTTACAGCTTCTATTTGAGCTCTGATCCCTCCACGATAAGTCAGATATTGAATAAATGACAATTGTAAAGTACCAATAATTTCAGAATTTTCGTTTTCAACAACAATCAGTTCTTGATTTTGGTCAGAGTTTATATTTTCAAAAGCATTAATATACTCATCTGGCAAGGGTGTTTGAAAATTTTCCCTGGTTTTTCCTAGTTCATCATCCGCAATCATTTCAACAATATCGGGAACGTCATTTATGGTTGCTTTTCTAAATTTCATGTGGAGTTCTGCTTTTTAATCTTGGATACTATCAGCCTTGCTGATATATTTTATTATCAAGCTAATCTAATATTTTTCTTTTAAATACTGTAGTTAGGTGCTAGCGCGAGCTTCCCAGTTCGTGCTTTAATTACACCCATATCAGCATGATAGGAGGCTGTTTTTTAACTACTTACAAAAACAAAAGGAGCGCTTCCGTAAAATATTTTACTACAAATTTGGTTAAGTCAAAATCAAGTTTCTATATTTGAGAAATCATATCGGTTTCGACCGATTTATATAGATGAGGTGAGAGAACAGGCTCGTTGACCCTCTGGCAACCCCCAAGCAATTTGGAAAGGTGCCAATTCCTGCCCAACGAAGGGAAATATAAAACGGTAAAACAATGAACACACAAAAAGATTACATCTCGCGCAATTACCAACTTGATTCACAAAATCAATCTTTGGAATTTACGACTATTTCTAAATTAACAAATCTAATAAGTATTTGCTGTTGTAGCAATTGCTGTTGTTGATTTCCAATTTTAGCTTTTAGGTAATCAGTTGAATTTGTATGGGATCATAATCCTAGGCAGTTTCTGCACGCATCTTTAAAGCTTATCCAACTTAGTTTTTTCAAATTTCACATCCCTTCAAGGGGAAACTATAACCAATATTTTTATGTCTCAACATTTCGAAACCCAGGCTATCCGTACCCAAGCTGTCCAAAGTGGCAACAGAGAGCATGCCGTACCGCTTTATTTGACATCTTCCTTCACTTTTGAAAATGCCGAACAAGCCAAAGCATTATTCAATGATGAAGAGGAAGGCAATATTTATTCCCGATTTTCCAACCCCAATAGTTCGGAATTGATAGATAAAATGACTCGATTAGAAGGCTTGGAAGACGGATTTGCAACCGCTACCGGTATGGCGGCAATGTTTGGAAGTATGGCGGCATTGCTACAACAAGGGGACCATATTTTGGCGGCTAGATCATTATTTGGTTCTACCCACCAATTGCTGACGCAGATTTTCCCAAAATGGGGTATTTCTCACACTTATGCGGATATCAGCAGAACGCATGAATGGGAAAGCCTGATTAAGCCTGAAACCAAAATGATTTTTGTGGAAACGCCTTCCAATCCTGGACTGGAGATTATTGACTTGGAATGGCTGGGGAAATTGGCGGAAGCCCATAATTTGATTTTTGTGGTGGACAATTGCTTTGCCACTCCCTATTTGCAACAACCAGCCAAATGGGGTGCGCATATTGTTTCACACAGTGCCACCAAATTTATTGATGGACAAGGAAGAGTATTGGGTGGCTTGATCCTGGGCTCTAAAGAATTAATCAAGGATGTACGCTTTTTCAGTCGCCATACGGGGCCGGCTATTTCACCTTTTAATGCCTGGGTACTTTCCAAAAGTTTGGAAACTCTAGCGGTGCGCATGGACAGGCATTGCGAAAGTGCTTTGAAAATTGCGGAATACTTGGAAGGGCATACCGAATTAGAAAGCGTTAAATACCCCTTCTTGAAATCGCACCCTCAGTTTGATTTAGCAAAAAAACAGATGCTAAAAGGAGGCGGTATTCTCACTTTCATTGTGAAAGGCGGAGGGGAACGATGTAGCAAATTTGTCAATAATCTGCAAATGCTGTCGGTCACGTCCAACCTTGGAGATACCCGATCAATTGTCACGCATCCTGCCACGACTACGCACAGCAAACTAAGCGAGGAGGAAAGGCATAGGGTAGGAATTGCCGATGGGCTCATCCGTTTGTCGGTGGGTTTGGAAAATGTAAATGATATCATTGAAGATATTGAACAAGCACTAAAAGCTTCAAAATAATGGAATTAAGGATAGAAAATAAGATCTGTTTTATGATGTGTTGCAAGGCTCCTCCGCATGCTGCATGATATCGCTATACCCAAACTATAGTGCCTCTTGCAGAATCCCAACTTCCGCAAGAGGCATTTTTTTTACTCAAAATTTAAAACTATGACAACATTATCTGAAAATTTAGCAGTACCGAAGCTAGCAAAAAAAGACATAGCTGAGCTTCAAAACAAAATTGAACTCTTCCGATCTGGACAGATAGATGAAGAGAAATTTAAGGCCTACCGATTAACGCGCGGGGTTTACGGACAAAGGCAACAGGGCGTGCAGATGTTCCGATTGAAAATCCCTGCTGGGAGAATTACCACCGAACAATTGCGAGTAGTGGCTGATCTATCGGATCAATATGCAACGGGCAATTTACATTTAACTACCCGGCAAAACATCCAATTTCATTATGTGAAACTGGATGATTCCCCAGCCATTTGGACCGCACTAGAAGCTTCGGGTTTAACCGCAAGAGAAGCTTGTGGAAATACGGTTCGGAATATAACGGCTAGTCATAAGGCAGGCATTGATCCGCATGAGCCTTTTGATGTCACACCTTATTTGGATGCGGTATTCCGATTTTTCTTGAGAAATCCGATTTGCCAGGAAATGGGGAGAAAAATTAAGATTGCTTTTTCCTCCAGTGAGAAGGATACGGCTTTTGCTTTCATTCACGATTTCGGATTTATCCCGGTCTTGAGAAAAAATGGAAAAGAAGAAGAAAAAGGATTTCGTGTTTTAGTTGGAGGTGGCTTAGGTGCCCAAACCATTCTGGCCCAGGAGTTCTTCGAATTTCTTCCCGAAAATAGATTGATCACTTTCCTTGAAGCAGCTTTAAGAGTTTTTGACCGTTTTGGCGAGCGCGAGAAAAGAATGAAAGCCCGCTTGAAATTCCTTATCAAGAAAATTGGATTAGATGAATTCAGGAGATTGGTAGGGGAAGAAGAGAAAGTTTTACATCCTAAGCCATTAGATTTAAAACCTTCGAAAGTGGAAGAGGCAAAGCCTCAAAAAATCTATTCCAGCTATGATGTGCAAGATCAATGGGCCTACCAGCAATGGTTGGATTCTAATGTTTTTGAGCAAAAGCAGCAAGGCTATTATGGGGTTTTGGTAAAAGCACCTTTGGGCGATATTGATCATGTAAAGGCCAAAAAGCTAGCCGATCTAATAGACGAATTTGTAGGCGGTGATTTGGTCATCAGTGTATATCAAGGCTTGGTCATTCGCTTTGTTCGGAAAAATGCCTTGCCCGTTTTATTTGAAAAGTTGGGTGAGCTGGGATTAAATCAGTCCGGAGCGGAAAGCTTTGCCGATATCACCGCTTGCCCCGGAACGGATACTTGTAATCTGGGGGTAACCAATAGTACCGCTTTGGCGGATATTTTGGAGAAATTCCTATTGCAGGAATTTTCGCATCTGGCGCATAGCAAACTGATCAATACTAAAATCAGCGGCTGTATGAATGCTTGTGGTCAACACATGATTGCCGGTATTGGCCTTCATGGAAGTTCCATAAAAAACAAAGGAAAAGTAGTGCCCGCCATGCAAGTGGTTTTGGGTGGTGGATTGCGATCTGATGGAACCGGATTAGCGGCAGAAAAGGTCATCAAACTGCCGACTAAAAGAATCCCGGAAGCTTTCAGGGTTTTGCTAAATGATTATGAAGCCAATGCCAATGGGGCATTTTATCCGGATTATTTCAGGACAAAAGAGAAAAAGTACTTCTATGATTTACTGAAGCATTTGGGTGATCTGACCCACATCAGGGATGAGGATTATATCGACTGGAACAGAGATCAGGAATTCACACCCGAAATAGGATTGGGAGAATGTGCCGGAACCAGCTTTGATTTGGTCAGCACCATTTTCAAAGAAGCAGAGGAAAAGTTGGTAAATGCCTATGAGCATTTTCAGGATAATGAGCTGGAACATGCATTGTACAACAGCTATAATGTTTTGGTCACCACGGCTAAAGCGCTATTGCTGGCGGAAGATGTGCAGTGTAATACCCAAGCTGGTATCATAGCGGATTTTGATGTGCATTTTGTGGAGACCGAAAAAGTGAATTTGGAAAGCTCTTTTGCCGATTTGGTCTATCAGATCAAATCACAAAAACCGACAGAGGAATTTGTACAGCATTATCTGAAATCGGCCCATCAATTTTTGGAGGAAGCCAAGAGTTTGAGAGGAATTGAATCAACGGAAAAGAAAGTCATTAATCATTTTTATAAAGCATAATCATGGAAAAGAAATTAAGTCTAGTAGGAGCAGGTCCGGGAGATCCGGATTTGATCAGTGTGAAAGGTATCAAAACATTGGCACAAGCAGATGTGGTATTATATGATGCTCTGGTGCATCCCGAATTATTAAATTATGTGCCCTCAAAAGCATTAAAAATTTATGTTGGCAAGCGAGCGGGCAAACACAGCTACAAACAGGAAGAAATCAATGAATTGATTATTGAAAATGTATTTAGTCATGGGCATGTGGTTCGCTTGAAAGGTGGAGACCCCTTTATTTTCGCAAGAGGAAAAGAGGAGATTGATTATGCGGAAAGTTTCGGGATTAGGACTCAGGTGGTGCCCGGTATTTCCAGCATCAATTTAGCCGGAATGTACGGGCTGCCTTTAACCACCAGGGGCATCAATGAAAGTTTTTGGGTGGTAACTGCTACCACCAAAAGCGGGGAATTATCAAGAGATGTGGCTAAAGTGGCAGAAACTTCTGCTACAGCTATTTTTCTCATGGGGTTAAGAAAATCGGCAGCGATTAGTGAAGCTTATGCATTGCAAGACAAAGCCGATCTGCCAGCAGCGATTGTTTCCAATGGCTCATTGGCTAATGCGAAAGTGTATCGGACCACAGTAGGGCAATTAGCCCACACCATAAGGGAGCAAAAAGTGGCTTCTCCCGGGATTATTTTAGTAGGCGAGTCGCTAGCACAGCAAATTGATTTTACCACCATCAAAAATATAAAACAGCATGTCACACAGATCTGAAGAAAACCATTTGTTCCCGGTATTTCTAAAGCTGGATAAAATCCAAACGCTGTTAGTGGGTGGAGGATATGTAGGCTGGGAAAAGCTGGGAGCACTTTTGAAGAATGATCCCGAAGCTAGGGTGAAAATAGTGGCGCCCGAAATCAGGCAGGAGATCAGGGAAATTGCTGCGGTTCACCCAGCCATTGAATTGGTGGAGAAAAGCTATGAAAAGTCAGATTTAGCAGCTATTAATCTGGTAATAGGCGCCACCAATTTCTACGAAGTGAACCAGCAAATTTACCGGAATGCCAAGACAAAAGGAATTTTGGTGAATGTAGCGGATACGCCTGAACTCTGCGATTTTTACCTTGGCAGCACGGTCAAAAAAGGCAATCTGAAAATCGGGATTTCCACCAATGGGAAATCGCCCACATTTGCCAAAAGGCTAAGGGCAATACTGGAGGAAGTGCTGCCCGATAATACAGATGATATTCTGCGAAATCTGGCCACCATAAGAAAAGGCTTAAAAGGTGATTTTGAAAAGAAAATGGAGGTGCTAAATGAAATCACTGCCTCTTTTGTACATCATAAAAAGGAAAATTGATATGGACAGTATCAAGGGATTTGCTCAAGCTGATTTTCAGCAGTATAGCATAGAAGGAAGGGTGCGCTGGATTTTCGATCATTTTGCTGAGGATGAGATTCTGATGACATCCTCTTTTGGGAGTTCATCGGCCTTGCTTTTACATTTAATTCATAAAATCAGCCCCAGGCATCCCATTTATTTTTTGGATACAGGCTATCATTTTGAGGAAACCAAAGCCTATAAAGATAAACTGCATGCACAGCTGGGCTTAAATGTAAAAACCATAGGTGCACCGAAAAATAAACATCGTTTTACGGAAGAAAACTATACCTATCAGCATAATCAGGATTTATGCTGCTTTATTAATAAGGTGGAGCCCCTTGCGGCATTGCGCGAATCGCATAAAATATGGCTTTCGGGTTTGTTCAAATATCAGAATGAGAACCGTAAGCAACTGACTTTTTTCGATGAAAAACCGGATATTTTAAAAGTCTATCCGCTATTGGATATGACTCCGGAGGAGGTGCATGCCTATTTTTTCATACACGAACTGCCCAGCCATAAATTAGTAGCAAAGGGCTATAGCTCAATTGGATGTACCCACTGTACTACAAAAGGAAGCGGCCGAGAAGGGCGATGGTCAGGCAATGCTAAGGTGGAATGCGGGATACACTTATGATCGTAAATAAGAATCCCTCATTGTGCTAAATCTTAGGTAAGACTAAATGAAATAAGAATAGTTTTCGATCAAGTAATTACAATAAAATGCTTGAGTAATGTGATCGAATGTATTTTGATAATTTGCTTTTGGAGCATAGGCTAATTCAGCATCTTCATACATATATTTAAAGTAAAGAAGACCCATGCTTAATCATATTTTAATGTTTCTAGATAGTGTTGGGTTTTTCTTTTTATTTGATTCACTAAGTTCCTTCAAAGACATCCGACTTGCATTAAAATAAGCTTATGGGCGATTTACGTATCCTTTATAGCTTGAAATTCGTTTTTTAACAGTTATTCTTCTTTAGTCGAGTTTATCACCAAATAAAATATTTTTTACAATATAGTATGCATGCATACTATATTTTTGTATATTTGAATTCCATGAAGAGAGAAGAATCTATCGATTATAATATCAAAGCAGCCTGGCATGCGATTTCACGTATGTATAACCAGCAAGCTGTAAAATACGGAATCACTACTTCCATTGGCTTTGTCTTATTGAATATCAATACGAAAGACGGAACTCCTGCTACTAAAATTGCCCCCCTTATGGGTTTAGAGAGTCGGAGTCTAACTCGTATGCTAAAAAGTATGGAAGAGAAAGGGCTGATTTACAAAAAGCCTGATCCTGAAGACAAACGTTCTGTAAGAATTTTCATGACAGAACTAGGGATAGAGAAAAAAGCAATTTCAAGAGAAACGGTAAAAGCTTTCAATGAAGAGGTTTTCAGGACGATTGAACCTGACAAATTGGAGGCTTTTTTTGAGGTCATTCATAAAGTGAATGATATAATAGACAAAAATGAGATTTATGATAATAAGGAATCAGTTCATTAATTTTTTAAAATTTAAACCATAGCGACTAAATGAAACGAAACATTAAAAAAGTAGCCGTTTTAGGTTCTGGGATAATGGGATCAAGAATCGCCTGCCACTTTGCCAATATTGGTGTGGAAGTGCTTCTACTTGATATCGTACCTTTTGAACTTACGGATGCCGAAAAAGAAAAAGGTCTAACAAAAGAGGATCCACAGGTACGAAACCGCATTGTAAATGAGGCTTTTGAATCTACCTTGAAAGGGAAGCCAGCCTCATTATATCACAAAGATTTCGCCAATAGAATTTCTTTGGGGAATTTTGATGATGATATGCATCAAATTAAAGACTGCGACTGGGTGCTGGAAGCTGTTGTTGAGCGACTAGATATTAAGAAGCAAGTCTTTGAAAATGTTGAAAAGCATAGGACAAAAGGTACTATCATTTCTTCCAATACTTCGGGTATTCCTATCCATATGATGTTAGAAGATAGAAGTGAGGATTTTCAAAAGCATTTCATTGGAACTCACTTTTTCAACCCACCGCGTTATCTAAAATTATTAGAGATTATACCTACGCCAAAAACAGATCAAGCGATCACAGATTTCTTGATGCATTATGGCGACCTGTATTTAGGGAAAACAACCGTTTTATGTAAAGATACACCAGCGTTCATTGCGAATAGAGTAGGGATTTATGCTATTCTCAAAGTAGTGGAATCAATGCAAAAGCTGGGAATGAATATAGATGAGATTGATAAATTAACAGGTCCGGTGATTGGTCGACCTAAGTCTGCAACTTTCAGAACTTCTGATGTAGTAGGTTTAGATACGTTGATCAAAGTGGCGAATGGCTTATATGACAATCTTCCTAATGATGAAGCTAGAGATACCTTTAAATTACCTGATGTAATTGGGAAATTAGAAGAGAATAAATGGCTAGGTGATAAAACAGGACAAGGGTTTTATAAGAAAACTAAGAAAGATGGTAAGACAGAGATCTTGACTTTGGACTTAGATTCAATGGAGTACCAGCCTAAATCTAAACCAAAGTTTGCAACGCTTGAAACAACAAAGCAGATATCAAATCTGAAGGAAAGATTCCCGGTATTACTCGGTGGTAAAGATAAAGCAGGTGAATTTTACAGAGATTCTTTCTACGGATTATTCCAATATTCATCTAACAGGATTCCGGAAATTTCTGACGAATTATACAGAATCGATCAGGCACTTTGCACTGGTTTCGGTTGGGAAATTGGTCCTTTCGAAACTTGGGATGCTTTAGGCGTTAAGAAAACGGTTGAAAAAATGGAGGAAGCAGGTTGTAAACCAAATCAGTGGGTTTATGATATGTTAGAATCTGGTGCTGATTCATTCTACAGAGTGGAAGCTGGACAGAAACAGTATTATGATATTGATAGCAAGAAATATGTGAATATCCCAGGTACTGAAGAATTCATTATTCTGGAGAACTTAAAAGAAAGTGGTAAAGAAATATGGAGTAATGCAGAAGCTGGAATCATTGATTTAGGTGATGGCATTATTAATGTTGAATTCAGATCTAAGTCAAACTCACTTGGTGGCGGAGTTGTAGAAGGTATCAACAAGGCTATTTCAATGGCTGAAGAAAAATACCGAGGAGTAGTAATCTCTAATGAGGGCTCAAACTTCTCAGTAGGAGCTAATCTAGGAATGATTTTCATGTATGCGATCGAGCAAGATTATGATGAATTGGATTTTATGATTCGTCAGTTTCAGCAAACCATGATGCGAGCTAGATATTCTGCTATTCCAGTAGTAGTTGCACCTCATAATATGGCATTAGGTGGAGGTTGTGAACTTTCAATGCATGCAGATCACGTTCAAGCGTCAGCTGAAACTTATATTGGTTTAGTTGAAGTTGGTGTTGGTGTCATCCCTGGCGGTGGTGGTACTAAGGAAAATGCACTTCGTGTTTCAGATAGATATCAAGATGGCGATGTAGAGTTGAATGCATTGCAAAACGCATATATGAATATCGCAATGGCAAAAGTGGCAACTTCAGCACATGAAGCTAGAGATATGGGTATTTTAAGGCCTTCAGATGGTATTTCTATAAACAGAAGTCGTCAGATTGCAGATGCCAAAGCTGCTGCGATTAGTTTAGCAGATGCTGGATATACTATGCCAGTTCAAAGAACAGATATCAAAGTTCAAGGGAAAACAGGCATCGCTTTATTCAAAGCGGGTGTTTCTGGTATGAAGATGGGAAGATATATTTCAGAACACGATCAAAAGATAGCAGATAAGCTAGCTTATGTGATGTGCGGTGGAGATTTATCATATCCTCAAGAAGTTTCAGAACAATACCTATTGGATCTAGAAAGAGAAGCTTTCTTGTCTCTCTTGGGAGAAAAGAAAACACTCGAAAGAATTCAGGCAGTATTGCAGGGAGGAAAACCTTTGAGAAACTAGCAGTAAGATGCTAGAGCCTAGAGTCTAGATATTAGACTGAAATTTATAGAAAATGCATAATTATAAAAAGCTTAAAATTTGGGAGAAATCAATGGAGTTATCTCTATTGGTTTATCAAATCACAAGTACTTTTCCGAAAGAGGAAAGATTTGGATTAACGTCTCAGATCAGAAGATGTGCAGTTTCTATACCGTCCAATATCGCTGAAGGGTCTTCTAGAGATTCAAGCAAAGACTTTTCTAGGTTCTTGAGAATATCTATTGGTTCTAGTTTTGAATTGAAAACTCAATTATTGTTAAGTAAAGATCTGGATTTTATTTCAGAAAGCGATTTTGATGCTGTTGTTGAAGCATTAAACGAAATCCAGAAGATGCTTAATTCTTTTATAAAGAAAATGAATGCAGAAGTCTAGACTCTATGTTCTAGATTCTAAATATCTAAAATTAAAAAGAAATGGACGCATATATAGTAGCAGGATATAGAACGGCTGTAACAAGAGCCAAAAAAGGAGGTCTCCGGTTTTACCGTCCGGATGATTTAGCCTCAGATGTCATCAAGCACTTGGTATCTCAAGTGGGTGGCGTGGAAAATAAAATGGTAGATGACCTTATTGTAGGAAACGCTGTGCAGGAAGCAGAGCAAGGAATGCAAATGGGGAGAATGATTTCATTATTGGCCTTAGGCAAAGAGGTGCCAGGTATGGTAATCAATAGATATTGTGGCTCAGGATTGGAAGCGATCAATATTGCAGCTTCAAAAATACAAGCTGGTTATGCTGATATCATTATTGCAGGTGGTACGGAATCAATGTCAATGGTGCCGATTATGGGGTATAAAACTGCCCTTAATTATAAGATTGCTACCGAGACTCCTGATTATTACACTTCTATGGGATTAACTGCAGAGCAAATTGCTCAGAAATGGAAAATATCTCGCGAAGATCAGGATAAGTTTGCTTATAACTCGCACATGAAAGCTGTGAAAGCACAAAAAGAAGGCAAATTTGATGATGAAATCGTGCCTATCAACGTGAAAGAAACCTATGTGGAAGAGGGTAAAAAGAAAACACGTGATTACACAGTAGATAAAGATGAAGGACCGAGAGCAGGAACTACCACAGATATTTTGGGAAATTTGAGACCAGTATTTGCCCAAGGTGGTTCAGTTACCGCAGGTAATTCTTCTCCAACTAATGATGGTGCCTCTTTTACAATGGTGATGTCGGAAAGAATGGTAAAAGAATTAAATGTAAAGCCAATTGCTAGAATGGTAGGTTTTGGAGTTGCAGGAGTTGAGCCTAGAATTATGGGTATCGGACCAGTGGAAGCAGTTCCGAAGGCTTTGAAAAATGCTGGTTTGAAGATGAGTGATATTGACTTGATTGAATTGAACGAAGCTTTTGCCGCTCAATCTTTAGCGGTAATCAGAGAGTTGGATATCGATACAAGCAAATTGAATGTAAACGGTGGAGCAATTGCTTTGGGTCATCCATTAGGTTGCTCAGGTGCGAAGCTTTCAGTTCAGTTGATGAATGAATTGAAAAGAACGAACGGTAAATATGGAATGGTAACCGCATGTATTGGTGGTGGTCAGGGTATTGCCGGAATTTACGAGATGATGTAAAAAGAGAATCTAGAGTCTAGAATAAAGACTCTAGATTATTTATTGGTTTATATAACCAAAGTTATAAAATAAATAATTTTAGAACCCATTTAGTAGTCCTTGTCTAGATGCATTTCTAGCTCCTAGCTACTAGATACTAGATACTAGATACTAATAATATGAGTACGACAGAAAAAAAATTCACAGCAAAAGGTGGGGCTTTTTTAATTGAAGAAACACCTGCTCAGGCAGTTTTCACTCCGGAAGAGTGGACAGAAGAGCAAAAAATGATCGCCCAAACTTGTAAAGATTTCTTAGAGCAGGAAGTTTATCCTAAGCTGGATGAAATCGATGATGTAAAAGGTAATCCGGAATTGATGCCTCAACTATTGGATAAGTCTGGAGAGCTTGGACTTTTAGGTACTTCAGTTCCTGAAGAATACGAAGGCTTCGGTATGAATTTCAATACCTCAATGCTGGTTGCAGAGGTAATTGGAGCAGGATATTCATTTGCGGTTGCATTATCAGCACATACTGGAATTGGTACATTACCGATCTTATATTATGGTACTGAAGACCAAAAGAAAAAATATTTGCCAAAATTAGCAACAGGTGAGTGGAAAGCTTCTTACTGTTTGACTGAGCCGGATTCTGGTTCTGATGCAAACGCTGCAAAAACTAAGGCGGTTTTAACGGAAGATAAAAAGCACTATATCATCAATGGACAGAAAATGTGGATCACAAACGGTGGATTTGCAGATATCTTCATTGTATTTGCTAAAATAGATGATGATAAAAATCTTTCAGCTTTCATAATTGAGAAGGATTTTGGTGGAGTTACCATGAACGAAGAAGAGAAGAAAATGGGAATCAAAGGATCCTCAACTCGTCAGGTATTCTTCAATGACTGCAAAGTGCCGGTTGAAAACTTACTCTCTGAAAGAGAAAATGGGTTTAAGATTGCTGTTAACATCTTGAATATAGGTAGAATTAAATTGGCGGCTTCTACTATTGGGGCTTCTAAGGGAATTATTGCAAATGCTTCTCAATATGCTAATGAGAGAAAGCAGTTTGGTACTTCAATCGGTAGTTTTGGAGCTATAAAGCACAAACTAGCTGAAATGGCAGCAAGAACTTATGCTTCTGAATCAGCAGCTTACAGAGCAGGTCAGAATATTGACGATGCTTACGAAGATATGGTAGCTGGCGGAATGGATAAAACTGAAGCTAAATTAAAATCAGTCGAAGAATTTGCCATTGAATGTGCTATCATGAAGGTTCATGGTTCTGAAACTTTGGATTATGTAGCAGATGAAGGTGTTCAGACCTACGGTGGAATGGGCTTCTCAGCTGATGCTCCTATGGATAGATCATACCGTGACGCCCGTATCAATAGAATTTTCGAGGGTACGAATGAAATCAACCGTATGTTGACAATTGATATGTTGTTGAAACGTGCTATGAAAGGTAAATTGGACTTGATGACGCCTGCTATGAACGTGCAGAAAGAGTTGACTTCAATACCTGATTTTGGATCGGATGAAGATGATTCATTGTTCGCTAAAGAGAAAAAAGTGTTGTCTAATTTGAAAAAAGCTGGCCTGATGATTTCAGGAGCAGCGGTTCAAAAATTCATGCAAAAACTCTCTCACGAGCAAGAAATATTAATGAATCTTGCGGATATGCTGATTGAAGTTTATGCAGCGGAATCTGCTTTATTAAGAACAGAGAAGTTGGTAGGTATAAAAGGAGAGCAAGCGTGTGAGCAACAAATCAATATGAGTAGGCTTTACTTGCATAGAGCGGTGGAAATCGCTAACAAAGCGGGTAAAGAAGCGATTTTTGCCTTTGCTGAAGGCGATGAACAACGCATGATGTTGTTAGGTCTGAAGAGATTCACGAAAATCGATCCTATGAATCTGAAAGACGTTAGAAGATCAATAGCTGATCATGTTTTGGAAAAACAAGCTTATGAATTTTAATCATTAAGATTTACTCTACAATAATAGATAAAGGGCTCGAAATTTTTCGAGCCTTTTTTATTGAGTGAAAGTGAGTTGTAAATTACTGTAGATAATACTAGTGTTTATAAATAGCATAAAAATTGTAATTTATCATATTATTTTACAATTTCGGGTTTCACTAAACCAACAATCACTATGTTAACTTTTAGTATTAAACATCAAGACCACTATTCTCGGGGTGAATTATTATTGAGAACTTTTTTCGGATTTATATATATAGCGATTCCGCATCTGTTTTTACTTTTTTTCATGGGGTTGTGGGGTGCCATTTTAGGTTTTATAGCTTTTTTGGTGGTACTTTTTACAGGTAGATATCCCCAGAGCTTCTTTGAATACCAAGTAAAATTGATCCGATGGAATACTAGAGTAAGTGCAAGGCTATTTAATTTAGTTGATGATTACCCTCCCTTTGGCTTAGATGCACAAGATGATTATGTGAAGGTAGATGTTCAATATCCTGAAAGAATAAGCAGAGGATTGGTTCTGTTGAGATTATTTTTTGGTCCGATTTACGTGATCATTCCACATGCTTTTATCCTTTTTTTCCGATTTATTTGGACACAAATTTTAGTTTTTATTGCATGGTGGGTAGTGCTTTTTACTGGTGAATTCCCTAAGTCTTGGCATGAATTTATAGTGGGAACCTTAAGGTGGCAAACGCGAGTGAACCTTTATATGTCATACATGACTGATGTATACCCTCCATTTTCAGGTAAACCTTTATAATTATGACAGAAGAAAATTTCAATCCAATTCCGCAGCCTGATCAGTTAGATATTCGAGAGAAGGAAGATGCAATGGGGGCCTATTTGATGATGTTTGCAGCATTAGGAGCTGGGCTTCCTTTGCCTATTTTGAATTTAGTTGCGGCTATTATTTATTACTATATCAATAAAGGAAAGAGTTTGTTCGTTAGATTTCACTCTTTACAATCACTATTGAGTCAACTGCCAACTAGTATTTTGAATGCTATAGCTGTATTTTGGGGTGCAAGAATAATTTTCTTGGATTATGCCTTTACTGATGTATTCAAAGGCTATTTATGGCTAGTAGGTGTAGCTAACCTAATTTATATCATTTTCAGTATTATAGGTGCAGTGAAAGCAAGAAAAGGGGAAATGTATTATTTCTTGTTTTTTGGTAGAGTATCGTATCAGTCGGTCTTTAAGAAGAAAGATTTTGTTACTGAAAAAATTGTCAATCAACCGCCTAAAATGTAATTATAAAATGAGCATAAATCTAGATTCCCTAATATACCAAGCGAGGAATGAATAGATCTATGTGAATTCCATAGCTTGCCCCGACTACTCGGGGTGACAATTAAAAAATAATATTATACACATGAATAGAAGCCTGCGAGATTTAGCAGTAATTGTCATCATTGCTTCAGCAATTTGGGCAGGATTTACTTACTTCTCTACAACTACTGAACAGCAAGATCTGGTCTCTCTTGAGCAAGAGGCTGATATTGCGGATTATTTTAATAGTCAAATTTTCAAAGAGTTTGATTCAGTAGATGTAGAGCTTACAGATTCAGTCATGAACGTGATTTTTGAGCGCTTAGCAAATGGAATGGATACTGTCAGCTACGATTATGATATCTACGTCTTAAGATCGGATCAGGTAAATGCTTTTACGGCTTTCAATGGACAATTATTTGTTTTTACGGGCTTAATTGATCAGACAGAATCTCCAGAAGAGTTAGCTGCAGTCTTGGCGCATGAATTAGCTCATGCAGAAAAGAGACATGTAGTTAAGAATCTAGTTAAAGAAATAGGGTTGAATTCCCTAGTACTTATCATTTCCGGGGGAGACCCTGTAGTTATGCAAGAAATCACCAAAATGGTAGTAAGTAGTGGATTCAGCAGAAGAATGGAAAGAGAGGCAGATGAATATGCCATTCAGTATCTAAGCAATGCTCAAATTAATCCAAATAGATTAACTCAGTTTTTCTTAAAACTAAAGCAAAAAAATAGAGAGATTCCTGAAGGCTTAGAATGGATCTCTTCTCACCCGGCTTTGAAGGAAAGAATTCAGTTCGTCACCGAAAATGCAAGTGATTCTGTAAAAGAAAGACCCATTGACTTAAATTGGGAGGAGTTTAAATTATCTTTGAAACAATAATTCATGTATCAACAGTAATTGCATTGTACTTTAATTAGATATATAGTTTTTAAGTATAACTTTTCATAGAATTTTGAAAAAAATTCTAATAGGGGCTTGACTGCTAAAATAAATCATTTTACATTTATGACATCTTATACAAGTCAATGACTTTGTAAGGTTTTGGTTGAAATAGAAAGGCAGCTGGGGAGCTGCCTTTCGCTTTTCCCACCCTTTTGTATTTTAATCAAAGATTTAACCACTTCTTCTTCATTTGATTTTCTTTGTTATCAGCACTTTTTTTCTCTTTGATAGTAAATCGACTGTAAAATAGGCGCTTTCCCGAATGAAGCTTAATTTCCTTTTGAACATCGTTTCTGAAAATGTGAAAGCTATATGTTGGTTTATCACTGTTTACGAAATTTCCAGTATCAATCTCGTTAAATCTATGATTTTCGCAACTGATCAATTGATCCCCAATTCTGAATTGTTTTTCAGCGGGACTATCAGGAGCTAGACCAATAACTTTGCCTTCATTGGTTTTTAAACCTAAATGCTTAGCAAATGAGTCTTCATTTTCTTTTAAATGTAGTTCAAATCCGAATTGTCCTAATAAGAGGCTCAATTCTTCTTCTATTGGGTGACAACCGTTTATGAATTGTTTTGAATACGCTGTTAAATCATGACCAATGACTGCTTCAGCAGTACTTAAATAGTCTTCCGGACTGAATCCTTTATCCTGCCTATAGTAGTTGTCCCATAATTTTCTCATCACATTATCTAAACTCTTTTCCCCTTCAGTTTCCAAAATGATTTTTAGATCCAGTATTAAAGCAATTAAAGCACCCTTGACATAAATTGAGACTTTACGATCTGGGATTCCAGCTTCATAGCCATCTAGCCATAAATCCCAAGACGAGTCAGCTAATGATGAGTTGAATCGACCGTAGTTTTCGAAGTGTCGTTTGAATAAGATATTTAATTCATTCAAATACCATTCTAAGTTTTTTACTCCGCTTCTAATCAGAAACAGATCTCCATAGTAGGTGGTTACACCCTCAGCCACATATCCAGTTGAAAAATAGTTTTCCTTCTCAAAGTCGTAAGGATACAATTCCTTAGGTCTTATTCGAATAATGTTCCAATAATGAAATAACTCATGTGAACTGATGCCCAGAAAGTTATCGTAAAAGCTGGCAGTATTAAATTCCTTTGCCGGACCCAACACTATACACGTGCTGTTCAAATGTTCCACTCCATGATATGCTTTCTCATCAGGAATCTGAAATAAGAAGTGATAGTCTTGATTTTCAAATTCACCCATTGTGTCCATTTGGAAGGTCGTGAACTTCTTGAAATCTTCAATTATTTGCTCTCGTTTCCTTAAATCTGCCTTTCCTCTAAACCATAAATGAAAATCTATTTCCTGAACTTTATATTGAAGATGCTGCAAGTCGCTCGAGCTTAAAACAGGGCTATCCACCAATTCGTAGAAGCTGCTGGCAAACAAATTTCGGCCTTCTTTTTTTAACCCGCATGCCACTGTCCAGTCTTCTGGGATTTCTAATTGCACCTTATGATTCAGCAGCATTGCATCGGGCTGATAGAGTAAACAGTTTATAAAATTCAGATACCAATGCTCTTCATCAACATAAGTGCTACCACCATCAATAGTAGAAGTGAAAATTTCATATTGAATGACACAGTATTCATCCTTGCAATGTATTTGCCAAGTGTTTTTATTAGTTTTTTTATAATCTAAGCGTTCTTTCTTTGGATTTGTAGCTCTAAAATTTCTTAAATATTTGGAAAAATTCCCCAGTTGATATCTTCCTGGCCGCCAGTCAGGCAGTTTCATTTCAAAATTGGCCTGGGAGGGTTTTACCAATACCTCTACTTGTAAAAATGAATCCTGCGGATACTTTTGCGATAATGTATATTGAATCATTAGTGTTATTTTTGTCGTTCAGCAGATTAATTGTTTGATCGATTTTTTTTGGTTAATAATCTATTGATTGCGATCTTTGTTGACCATTATAGATCACTAGCCGCGAATCTTCAATCTGTATTGTAAAGTTGATGATTTATAAGGAGATATAAAACGAGATATTGTTATAGTATTTTGAAAAACTGTTTTGCAAAAAGAAATTAACTGCTTATCTTTGCAGCCCTTACAAAAGAACAAGAGAAAATTTAAAAATATAAAGATATGAAACGTACATTTCAGCCTTCTCAAAGGAAAAGAAAAAATAAGCATGGATTCAGAACTAGAATGGAATCTGCTAATGGAAGAAACGTTTTGGCGAGAAGAAGAGCGAAAGGTCGTCATAAATTAACTGTTTCAGACGAAAAAAGTAAGCATAGAAAATAATAGTTCTATGCAACTAAGCGCATGTCTGTAATTTCGGGCAATAACGATTTCTCTTTTAAGAAAACAGAGCGCTTACATCACAGGAATGATATTCAGGAGCTTTTTGAAAAAGGCTCCTCTTTTTATTTATACCCATTTAAGGTCATTTATATTGCTGAATCTTTTGATTCTAAAATCAAGCCTCAGCAAATCTTGATTTCCGTTCCCAAAAGGAAATTTAAAAAAGCCCCCGACCGAAACTCTATAAAGCGGCAAGTAAGAGAAGCCTATCGGCATCATAAAGATTTGATTGCTCCTCAAAAACTAAGTAAAATTTTAAGGATTGCTTATATTTACACTTCTGATAAAAAAATGCCATCTGATGTTTTAACTAAAAAACTAAAAAAGACTTTGGAGCGTTTGCATCAAGAATTCATAGTTTAATAACCGAAATTCAAAAGAGATAATATATATTGTCATATTCAGTATTAAAAGAACTTAATCGTCCACTTCCGAGGAACTCGGAAGAGCGGGAGGGAGGAAAGTTTAGCGGGCCTGCTTGTGGCAGACAAGCCAGCGATGGCCTTGAGGGAGGAAGCATTAAACATTCTTGAATTTTTCGCCTGTCCGCTTACTAGCTGATTTCTTTTGGTCAAGCAAATAGAAAATGCGAAAAATGAAAAAAAAAGCAATAGCTCTAGAGATATTTGATCAATTATTCTCAGTTTCTTAACTGAACGGCAAAAGAGATAACATGAATTAGTATTGTAAAAAATTAAGTAAATAACTGTCCATGAAGCTTTCAAATAAAGTAATAATCACACTTCTAGCAATTGGTATGATAGCATTGGTGTCATTCCAAGTAAAGAAAAACGATAGATATTTTGAAATTATTAAGAACCTAGACGTTTTCACCACACTTTACAAGGAACTCAATACTTATTATGTTGACGAGATTAATCCTACGGAAATAATGGAGACAGGTATTGAAGCTATGTTAGAATCTTTAGATCCTTACACTAACTTTATTCCTGAAGATAGAATTGAAGATTATCGCATCATGTCCACGGGGCAGTATGGTGGGATTGGAACTACAATGGGGGAGATTGAGGGCCGTCATGTGGTAATGATGATATTGGAAGGGGCTCCAGCTGAGATTGCTGGAGTAAAAATTGGAGATGAACTGATTGAGATCAATAACAATTCCGTTAAGGATTACAGTACTGATGAAATCAATAAACTTCTTAAAGGTCAAATAGGCACGGAGGTTGACGTGAAAGTGAATAGAAAGGGAGTTAAAAAGCCGCTGAATTTTGAAATAAATCGTGATCGAATCAATATAGAAAGTGTTCCCTATTATGGTTTGATTTCTGGGGATATTGCGTATATAAGATTAACAGAGTTTTCAAGTGGTGCTGGCGCTTCAGTACGATCTGCATTGGTAGAGTTAAAAGGGCAAGGTGCTAAAAAAGTTATTCTTGATTTGAGAGGGAATCCCGGTGGACTTTTAAACGAATCTATAGAGATTTCCAACATCTTTATTCCTAAAGGGCTAGAGGTAGTAAGCACTAAAGGCAAAATAGAAGAATGGAATAAAACGTATACAGCCAATAAGAATCCTGTTGATGTTAATATTCCTTTAGCAGTGTTGATCAGTAACAATAGCGCATCCGCTTCTGAGATTGTGGCTGGAGTTATGCAGGATTACGACAGAGGAGTATTAGTTGGTCAGAAGAGTTTTGGTAAAGGTTTAGTACAAGCCACTCGGCCTTTGAGCTACAACAGTCAGTTGAAAATTACTACAGCCAAGTATTATATTCCTAGTGGCAGATGTATTCAAGCAATTGATTATAGCCACAGAAACAAAGATGGTAGTATAGGGAAGATACCAGATTCTCTAAAAAGCGAGTTTAAAACGAGGGCAGGAAGAGTAGTTTTTGATGGCGGAGGCGTTTCACCTGACCATGCTGTAGTTAATAAAGGGTATGCACCGATTACCATTCAATTAATAAAAAAAGGCTTCATCTTTGATTTTGCCACTGAGTACTACTATCAAAATGTAGATTTGAAGCCAGATCCAAAGGCATTCAATATCTCTGATGATTTGTATAAAGAATTTACAAAATGGGTTTCTGGACGTAATTATAGCTATACGACATCCACCGAAGAAATGATTAAAGAGCTAAAGGAAACTGCTAATCAAGATAAATATTTTGATTTCATCGAAGAAGAGATTGCTGCTCTTGAAAATGAAATTGAGAATCACAAGAAGGAAGATTTGGAAGTGTTTCAGTTAGAAATCAAGAGGGCGCTCAAAGAAGAGATTATTTCTCGCTATCATAAAAGACAAGGAATGATTGAGTCTTCCTTTGAAAATGACGAGGAAGTTGAGGAAGCAATAATGCTACTAAATGATAAGAATCAATATAAAAACCTTCTTCAAGTTAAGAATTAATGGATTTTTATTTCTTGTTATTTTTGGCAGGTTTAGTAGGCGGCTTAATATCCGGACTATTAGGTGTAGGTGGAGGAATTGTGTATATCCTTATTCTGCCGATAGCTTTTCAGTTTATTGGAATTCCAGATCAAGAAATTGCGCAATTCACTATCGCTAACTCCCTTTTTGGAACCTTCTTTGCTGGCTTGTTTGCAACATACAGTCATTTTAGGCAAGGTGAATTTTATCCAAGACAAATTTTACTCATTAGTGTTTCATCGATTATAGCAGGCTTATTGTCACTTTATTTTATTGTGAATACCCCATTTTATTCTCGTGATGTCTTTAATATCGTAGTGATCTTTTTACTTATAGCTATGTTAGTGTCTACTTTATCAAATGCAAAGAAGCAAGCTAGTTTTCAAGAAACTACAAAGAGAACTAAGAGATTGTTAACATTTACAGGGCTTTCAGCTGGCTTAACCGCATCCTTAACTGGATTAGGAGGAGGGATAGTAATTATTCCATTTCTAAATCAAGGCTTTAAAATGGGCGTCAAAAAAGCAAAAACCATCTCACTGGGAGTGATTACTATTACCTCCTTGGCTATGGTGATGTTTAATCTTTTTCAAGAGCCTATGAAAACCATAGATGTAAATCACTCAGGATATATTCTTTTCCAAGTAGCAGGTCCATTAATAGTGGGGACGCTTCTAACCGCTAGGTGGGGAGTGAAATTGAGTAGGAAAATGAAAGCTTCCTCAGTAAGCTATTTATTTTCATCTTTTATTGTACTAGTCATTATTAAGAAGTTGATGGAATTGTTATGAGTATTATTCTTAGTATAGAAACCTCTACGCCCATTTGTTCCGTGGCAATTCATAAAGATGCCAAACTGATGGCTAATGCGGATCTTTTTCTAGAAAAGTCCCATTCAAATTCTTTATCTCCTTTAATAGAACAATTGCTTCAACATTGCGACTTGAAAATGAGTGATTTAAATGCAATAGCAGTTTCTTCTGGTCCAGGATCATATACAGGATTAAGAATAGGCCTAAGCACGGCAAAGGGGTTGTGCTATGCACTAGATATCCCATTGATTTCTATTTCCTCTCTTGATAGTATGACAGAACAAGTGATTAACTTTCATCATGATCCAAGTGCATTTTATATTCCGATGCTTGATGCAAGAAGGATGGAGGTTTTCTATAAGATTTCCGATGTGAATCTTTCAGACATAGAACAAATGTCGAACTTGATTATAGAAGAGGATTCATTTAATAAATACAAAGAAAAGAAAATATACCTTTTTGGAAACGGAGCGAAAAAGGCGTGGGATGTATTAACTCAACAGTCTGAAAATTTCATTCTAGTTAATCACGTAGATCCTTCAGCGAAATATTTCGGAGCAATTGCATTTAGTAAGTATAATAAAGAGCAGTTTGAAGACCTTGCGTATTTTGAACCAAATTATGGTAAAGAATTTTACTCACCTAAGTCAAAAAAGAAATCATTTTTAGATTTAAACCGTTGAGGTGCTCAGAAGATTTTCAAAAGAGATGTGATGGAAGAGCAGATTATAAATAAAGTTAAGAAAAGCCCTTTGGTTTCTTTCGATTTGGAAGACATTGTAGACAAAGCGCTAGAAAGGAAAACCATAGATCTGAAAGACAACCTATTTCAAGGGATGGTTTTGCGAGAAAAGGATTTCCGTGTTTTTGTAAAAGAACATGACTGGAGTCAGTACAAAGATTGCTATGTGAATATAACCTGTAGTGAGGATGCCATAATACCCAATTGGGCTTATATGCTTTTGGTTAGTAAGCTTTCCTCGCTGGCAAGATTGATCGTGCAGGGAGATGTTAACGAATTGGAAAAAGAAATTTTAAGATTAAAGTTGAATGAAATTGATTATAGCCAGTTTCAGGATGGTAAAATTGTGATAAAAGGATGCAGTGACTTATCTCACCCAGAATTCGCTTTTACAGAAATCACGAATAGAATGATGCCTTTTGTTAGTTCATTAATGTATGGTGAACCATGTAGTACAGTTCCGATTTATAAAGCGCCAAAAAAATAATTGGCTATAATAAGCTGATAGTAAAACATTTACTTTGATCATTACAAATTCTTCCGATTTATTTTGGCCTTATGCATTGTTTAGAGCAAAAAAGCTTCTACATTTGCACTCCCAATACGGAAAGCGAGGCGGGAAAAGCAGTAGAAAAGTTGAGGGAATGGGGAGTAAATGGTCAGGAGTTTTGAAGGAGAGT
>NZ_FXAW01000011.1 GCF_900177665.1 Marivirga sericea | reverse complement strand
GGCTGTTCCACCATTATTTTCTGTAAAGACTTCCCTGAAATTTCAAATGCCTTGCACAATTTGCAAAATTTGGAAGATAAAGAATTTATAGGTTGGTCTTTTGAAGACAATACTTCCAATTATTTCGTTGAAACTGAAGCAAGAGAAAACGGGACTGCTATTAGAATTCCTATTAATGACCAATTCCATATCTTTCAAGTGCCATTTAAAGACTATGCCTCTTTAGAAAATATCACGCATTGCCTTTTGCTTTTACTTCACGAGGGCTTTCCAACTAAGATAATTCAAAGCGCTTTAAAAGAAATTAGGCCATTAAAAATGAGGCTAGAGACCAAAAAAGGTAAAAATAACACCTATTTGGTAGATGATTCCTATAACAATGATCTGGTTGGACTTGATACTGCTCTTCAGTTTTTCGCTCAACAAAAGCAATTTCAAAAAAGGATTTTGATTTTATCAGATCTACTTGAAACAGGATTAAGCTCAGAAGTTTTATACCAACAGCTTGCCGATAGAATTTCAAGTGAAAACATTGATTTAGTGATTGGGATAGGTGATCATATTAAATTACTTGAGACTACTTATGAAAGTGATACACTGATCTTTTCTGACACTTCTTCCTTTCTGAAATTTGAAAAAGAACACCCTTTCCAAGAGGCCTTAATATTAATAAAGGGAGCACGAAAATTTGGTTTTGAAGCAATTGTCCAGCGTTTGGAACAAAAAATACATGGCACTATTTTGGAAATTGACCTTAACAAAATAACCCATAATTTAAACCTCTATCGCGCTAAGCTGAAACCCAATGTAAAAACTATGGTAATGGTCAAAGCCTTTGCCTATGGCAGCAGTAGCCATGAGATTGCTAACTGGCTGGAGTTTCAGAATGTTGATTATTTGGCAGTTGCATATGCTGATGAAGGTGTTGTTTTGCGTCAACATGGGATTCAATTGCCAATTATGGTAATGAATCCTGATCCACGTTCATTTGAACTGCTACACCAATACAGACTTGAACCAGAGCTTTATAGTGAAAATATATTCAGAGATTATGCCAGTTACACCAAAAATAATGCAGGAACACTAAATATCCACCTGAAGCTGGATACAGGAATGCACAGATTGGGTTTTGAACCACAAGAAATCGATCTTTTAAAAACCTTATTAAAGCAAAATACGCAGTTGCACGTAGCGTCTATTTTTAGTCATCTTGCTGCATCCGATGAGGCAACGCATAATGGATTTTCAGCTCAGCAAGCATTATCCTTCAAAAAATCAGCAGATGAAATTATCGGTTTTATAGGGTATAAGCCATTGCTACATCTCCTGAATAGCCCGGGAATAAGCCGATTTCCAGATTATCAATTTGATATGGTAAGATTAGGAATAGGCCTATATGGAGTCGACCCTACAGGTCTTCATTCTGGGCTATTGAAATCCGTCTCTACCTTAAAAACGGTCATTTCTCAAGTTAAATATATCAAGAAAGGAGAAACTATCGGCTATGCTAGAAAAGGATTAGCAATGGAGGATATTAAAACAGCTACTATCTCAATTGGCTATGCAGATGGCTTTAATCGAAAGTTCAGTCAAGGAATTGGAAATGTTATGATAAATGGGAAACTGGCACCTGTCATTGGAAATGTCTGCATGGACATGACTATGGTGGATGTAACGAATATCAGCTGCCGCGCAGGTGATGAAGTAGTTGTATTCGGTGAAGGCAATAGCCCCAGCATTTCGGATATGGCCAAAGCTATTGATACCATACCTTACGAAATACTTACGAACATTAGTGAAAGAGTAAAAAGAGTGTTTTATACTGAATGAAAAAACTACCTATATTGGAAATTTAGATTAGGAATCTTTTTTTATTACTGCTAGTCCAAGGGCTTTCTTGATCTTGTGAAATGACACTAGCACTTCTTGGTAGGTCAACAAAAGCGTAAATCGAATTTTTAATTTTTCCCGTTTTCTATCTTTTCATTTGAAAGCTCTTTGTCCTCCTCAGTAACCTCCAACTCTTCTTTATCGTTGTCGGTTTTCGCCAAATGTAGTTGTAATAATATCGGGAAATGATCTGAACCAATATTCTCCATCCTTTTCATTTTTTGCAGTCGAAAATGGCCTGAGCAAAACACATGATCTAGCGGCCATCTAGCCAAAGAGTGCTTAGCATGAAATGAACTGAAGAACCCTCTGCCTCTCCTTGGATCTAAGAGCCCGCTCACTTTCAGAAATAATTCAGTGGTGTAGCTCCAAGCAACATCATTCAAGTCTCCAGCAACAATAGTAGGGACTTGATCTGCATTAGTTCTTTCTCCAACTAACAAGATCTCTGCATCTCTAGCTGTAGATTCTGGATTTTCTGAAGGTACAGGAGGCTCAGGATGAATTGCATAAAGTTTAATCAAACGATTATCCAAAACAATACTAGTTTCTATTGAGGGAAGATCATCCTTAATAAAATAGTGAATCTGGGTGCTCTTCAATTCTAACTTCGAAAATAATAGCATACCATAAGTGTTTTCCCGCTGCTCCAAGACCTGATACTTATAGTCATTTCCAAATGCATCCAAGCATTTATCCTTCCACCATTTATTTGTTTCTACCAGCAAAACAACATCCGCCTGCTCTCGAGCGACCGTGTTCGCCAGTTTCTCCCAATCACGGTTATCTTGAAAAACATTGGCAATTAATAACTTAATATTTGGCTGAGCATTTAGGCTGACAGATTCAATCTGTTTTTTAGCAAAAGGCAAGTAGGGATAAATTTGGTAGCTTAGATAAAGTTGATTTGCAACAAGAAGTAGGATAAATCCAAATGAAAAGTAAGCATCTGACGGAAATGAAATGATTGCAGCTACTAAGAAAACAGCATTCAGTACCCATTTTTGCGCTCTGGGAAATTCAAAGACTCTAAAAGTCCAATAGTCATTACGAATTAATGGAAGCATACTGACAAGAATCAAGACACCTCCTAAAATGTAAATCGCTATTTGTATAATATTTAGCAATGGATTATTGTTGTTTATTGGTTGACTGTTGACAAAAATAATCTTTTCTTCCTTTAAGCAAGGTATGACTTGACTGGTAGACGAGAACGAATATCCACCAAATCTTAACTACTTAAAAATTGGCAGATATTCTTACGCCCCCTAACTATTAGTTTTTACCCATTTTAATAAAGTCTTATAATTCACTTTGGTTCCATGCATCAAAATCCCGATCCTATAAATTCTGCCTGCCATCCAAATAGTGAATAAAAATCCAACGACCATTAATCCCATACTCAAAGCAAGCTCCCAAGCCGGCACTCCAAAAGCTACTCTTGCCATCATCGCAACGGGAGCAGTAAATGGAATGATGGACAACCAAAAACTAACATTACCATCTGGTTCAGGCATTACAAACATAAATGTTCCCAAAAACCCGATAATCATCGGCATTGTAATTGGCATCGTAAATTGTTGGGCATCGGAAATGTTATCAACAGCGGAACCCACTGCTGCGAACAAGGCACCATATAATAAATATCCACTAATAAAGAAAAAGGCGAAAACGGATATATAATAGGCATACGGAATATCATAAACAATATTGAGTATTTCCCCTACTTTGGAATTCTCCATCATGGCTTGCGTTTCGCTATTGCCATTCATGCCAGACATGCTCTGCTGGGCACTTTGCATATCAGCCGGATTTAAATCAAACATACTGAAAACTGCTGATGAAAGCACAAAAATTAATACAACCCAAATGACAAACTGCAATAAACCAACGGATGCAACCCCTACTACTTTTCCTATCATTAGCTGGAAAGGCTTAACTGAAGAGACAATAATTTCCACTATTTTACTGGATTTCTCTTCAATTACTCCTTGCATGATTTGACTTCCATAAATCAGCACAAACATATAAACCAAAAAACTGAAGGCATAAGCAATGCCGTAAGCAACACCTGCACTGCTGGCTTTTTCCTCTCCAGAATCGGATACATTGATAGTACTTAAGCTTATATTTGTTTTTAGGCTTTCCAGTTCTGCCTCATTTATGCCACTGGCTTTTAATTTCTGATCTCGAATCTGAGATTCTATTTGATTTTCAAAATATGAACTTGCCTGTAAACTTGGATTCTTTTTGGCGTACATGGTTATGCCTTGAGGATCACTTAATTCTAATTTTGGGAAATACAAAAGCGCATATGCTTCACTTTCGGTAAAGATCGTTTTGGCTTCCTCTAAGTTAATGTTCAATTCTTCAAAAGCATACTTCTTATCATTTTCGAAATTGAAACTTCCTGCTTCATCTAAAACATAAACTTTTTGTTGTTCTGCATTTTTGGATTCCTCAATTGCAAAATATATCATCCCTCCGATTATGGCCGGAAACAACAGAGGTACTAATATAGTAGCCAGCAAAAAACTCTTCTTTTTTACTCTACTATCAAACTCCCTTTTAATTACTAAGCCAATCTTACTCATGTGTTCGTTTTTTAAGGTTATGAAGTGGGTTTGTTTTGTTTATCACCTTGTACCAGCTGAATGAAAATGTCATTAATCGAAGGAATTTCCTCTTGGAATGAAACGATATCAACTTTTTGATTGATCAATTCTTGCAATAATTGATTCGAAGAAGCTCCAGACAAAAGTTTCAGTGTAGATTGATGTAGCCCTTCCCCCAAATCTGACTTATTTTCCAGATTAAAAGTATCGTTCGTAATGATTCCATTCCCTCTGTGGACTAAAGTGTATTGGTTAGATTTAAAATCATTTTTTATTTTAGATTTTTCACCATCCAAAATCTTTTCAGATTTATTGATTAAGGCTATGTAATCACACATTTCTTCTACAGACTCCATTCGATGAGTACTAAAAATAATAGTACTTCCTTTTTCTCTCAATCGAAGGATCTCATCTTTAATTAAATTGGCATTAATGGGATCAAATCCAGAAAATGGTTCATCCAATATAATCAGCTCCGGTTCGTGCATAACGGTAGAGATAAACTGCACTTTTTGTTGCATACCTTTTGACAGATCTTCAATCTTCTTATTAAGCCAATCGGAAGCTTCAAATCTTTCTAACCATGCTTTTATTTTTTGAACAGCTTCTTTTTTGGACAGTCCTTTCAATTGAGCTAAGTATAAAAGCTGGTCTCCAACTTTCATTTTCTTGTACAGGCCCCTTTCTTCAGGTAAATAGCCAATAGTTCCGATGTGCTTTGCTGCTAAATTCTCTCCATTGACCTGAATCTGACCTGAATCAGCATTGATAATTTGATTTACGATTCTAATGAAAGTACTTTTTCCTGCTCCGTTTGGTCCAAGTAGTCCAAAAATAGATTGCTTAGGAATTTCTAAATCTATATTATGGAGCGCAACATTCTGATGGAATGTCTTATTGAGGTTCTTTGCTGTAAGTATGTGCACGTTGATGATAATTTTTTTTACAAATGTATTCCAATAATTATAAACTGCAATAAACTAACTTTTAATAGTACATTTTTTGTGATGGATGGTTTTCCTGCATTAATTAATATCATTTTTTTAATTCCTGAATTTCCCTTTCTAGCTTTTCCTTTTCTCTTTTAACGACATCCAGCTCCGCTCTAAGATCTCTTTCTTGTCGTTCCTGCTGTTCTTGGGTGGCTTGAAGTTCTTCCATATTCTGCCTCATTTCCTCTTCCTGTGAATGCAGCTGCTGTGATTGCTCTTGCATTTCAGCCAAAAGATACTTCGTTTTTTCATTCGTTTTAATGCTATTGAGTTGCATCGCAATGTTTTCACCCATTTCAAGCATAAATTCTATCTGGTATTGCTCAAAAGTATTAAAGGAAGCGATTTCAAATATGCCATAAACATCGTCATTGACAATCATAGGAGTGATTAAGATAGACCTTGGATTTGCATCTCCTAGCCCACTGGTAATGGTTATGTAATTTTCTGGCACCTCGGTTAGATAGATATAATCTTTCTCTAAATAACATTGCCCTACTAAACCTTCCCCCAGATTCACTTTTCTATTCAAATGTTTTTTTCTGTTAAATGCATATCCAGATTTTAATGCAAGATGCAAATCCTCTTTATTTTCGTCTTCTAATAAGAATAGCGCACCTTGATTAGCATCCAAATATTTAACCACAAATGCAATGATTTTTTCTGTAAGCACTTTCAAATCTTCTTCTCCTCTTAAAATAGACCCAATCTCTGCCAACCCCTTTGTAGCCCAAGCTCTTTTCTTTTCCTCTTGTTGGGCCTTTTCTAATTTGCCGAGAGACTCTTCCAACTCTTTCTCTTTTTCAGTTGCTCTTTTATTTTCTTCAGCAAATTGATTTGTTAAGTCCATAGCCTTATTAAATTCCTTTTGATTCAGCCTTTGTAAAAAAATGAATAGGAAACCACCTAAAAGCAGCGCTCCAAAAAGTACAGTATTTCTAATCCACGCTTGTTGAAAAGTCGAATTATCAAATGCAATATCAAAATAATCATTCAGCTGATAGATAGAAATAAGGGGGATAACGGATATAATAAAAGCAGGAAGCCAAAACTGTACTCTCTTATTATCAAATAAACTAAAAGCCAGCAATGATCCCACAATTTGGAAAGCATATACTTCTTTTATAACTGAGTCTCCTTCTTGCATGATTACCGCATGTAACATTCCAATTACTAGAGCAGGCATAATGGCCATCAAAAATCTACTCAATAAATTAAGGCCGAAATATGAGATCAATAGAATTAGTAAATACGCTGCCAATCCATATAAACAATAAGGTAGGACTTCTGGAATCACTAAGCCAGATATGATAGCATAAAAACTGATAATAATGATGAGGGTGACATTTAAAATATTCCCTAAGCGAATTTTTGTTTTGACAGAATCTGAGAGATCCCCATTCATTCCGAACTCAATGATATTTGAAAATAGTCCCATTTTGAAAAATGACTTATAAAATGATTTTGAAACACATAATGTAAAACTATAATAAATGCTGGTTAATTTTTTTCTTCTCTGATATATTTTTCCTCAGATAAAATAGTTGCTTGCTATTACTTAAGGCAGAATAACAATGAAAACAGCCTTAAAAATACCTGGAGGCATTTAATCATACTTTTCCATGACCTACGTCATAGTATCTCTAGCTTTTACCTGCCACCTTTACATCATAATAAAAAAGTCAAAAGCTATGAGAAATTTAATGATCATAATGATGCTGTTTTTTGCACCCTTGGTGTATGCACAGCAATTAACAGTAAACGAAAGTAATACTAAACTAAGCATTGATGGAACTTCAACAGTTCATGATTGGACAATTGAAGCGGAGCAATTCGATGGTAAGGCAGATTTAAAAATTGAAAACAATGCCTTACAAAGCATCAACAGTTTAAGCTTCAATGTCGCAGTCGAAAGTTTAAAAAGTGGAAAATCTGCAATGGACGACAACACTTACGAGGCTTTGAAAGCAGAAGATCATCCTATAATAAAATACCAGTTCCGTTCAATGGACAATGTTAGTATAGAGGGAAACATTACCACAATGAGTACCAAAGGAGCGCTAACCATAGGAGGCGTAACCAAGATAGTCAACATGAATGTAAAAGCTGATGCAAGCAATGGAATAGCATTTAGTGGAGATATTACTTTCAAAATGTCTGTTTTCGAAATAGACCCTCCTACTGCGGTGTTTGGAACCATCAAAACTGGAGATGAAGTAACGATAAAATTTAACGCACAATATAAATAAATCAAAACAACAATTTAAACATAAAAAACCATGAAAACGTTTTTAAGATTCACAATGATTGCCCTGTTAATGGGATTTGCGCAAGTGCTTTTCGCACAGGACAGCAGAAACTTGCAGTTTTTCAGACCAGTGGGTCAACCCGGTTTGAATGTATTTGAGACTTCAAAAGCTGATACAGTAGATTATGAAGGAATAAAAGTACGAGTTGGGGGCGATTTCGCCATGCAATTTCAAGGCTTAAGCCAAAGCAATGACGCTGCCGCTGGTTCAGGTCTAGAATTGAAAGAGTTGAATAGCAATATGAACTTGCCAACAGCAAACTTAAATTTAGATGTTCAGATGTATGATGGTGTGAGATTACATTTACGTACATATCTATCTGCTCGTCACCACGCAGAAGCATGGGTAAAAGGTGGTCACTTACAAATTGATAAATTAGACTTCATTAGCGAAGGTTTTATGGAAGGTTTAATGAAATACACCACATTAACGGTTGGTTTGGATGAGTTCAATTATGGTGACGCACACTTTAGAAGAACTGACAATGCAAGAGCAATTTACAATCCTTTTGTAGGAAACTATATTATGGATGCATTCTCTACTGAAGCATTCGGTGAGGTAACGGTTCAAAACAATGGATTGTTGGCAGTAGTTGGGGTAACCAATGGTAAATTGAACCAAAGTGTAACTTCTGGAAATGATAACAAATTATCTTTCTACACTAAATTAGGATTCGATAAGCAAATTAGTGATGATTTCAGAGCTCGATTAACTGGTAGCTGGTATGTAAATACTGGGACAAGCACAGGAACTTGGTTATACGGTGGTGACCGAGGTGGCTCTAGATACTACCAAGTATTGCACACAGTAGGTAATGAAGACCTTGGTGTTGCTTCTCAAGGAAGCGATTTTGATGGCCGATTCAACGCTAGATTTACTAAAATCTCTGCAATACAAATCAATCCATTTATTAAAGCTGGTGGATTTGAGTTCTTTGGGATCTATGAAGTAGCTAGCGGATTGAATGAAGGCGATGGCGCTATGACTCAAATCGCAGGTGAAGCAGTCTACAGATTTGGTGCTAATGAAAGATATTACCTTGGTGGACGTTATAACACTGTAAATGGTAAAATGGCAGAAGCCGCACCAGAAGATATGAATATTAGCCGATTTAATATTGGTGGTGGTTGGTTCTTAACTGACAACATCATTACAAAGGTCGAATATGTAAACCAACAATATAATGGTGACGCTTGGACAGGAAGATTTGCGGGAGCAGAATTCAAAGGTGTAATGATTGAAGCTGCTATTAGTTTCTAATTTGATGCATCTTGTTTAGTTGAGGGCGATGGAGCAATGCTTCATCGCTTTTCTTTTATCACAAAGTATATGTAATTTAACTTCTTAATACAGTAATGATGAGGGTTCCTGCTTTACATATTATATTCATTATATGCTTTAGTTTTTCAAATGCTTATGGTCAGTCAGAAAAAAAACTAGTGAAAATTAATTCCCACAATTCTTTTGTAGAAATCCACGGAACCACAAATGTCAATAGCTTTAATTGCAGCTATAATGCAAGCTTACCTGCAGAAGAATTTGAAGTTCAGCTAAGTAAAAATGGGGAATCTATTGAAATTGAACATGAAGCACTTTTCCTCAAGGTACTTAGTTTCAAATGCCCAAACTCACAAATGACAGAAGATTTGCATGATTTATTGGAATATGAGGACTATCCTTTTATCATTTTTCAATTGCAAAAAATCACTAATAATAAGATCGCACATGTCATGATTGAGATGGCTGGTGAAAAACAGTCTTACAAAGTAAACCTCCACAATAGCCTACATAATAATCAGTTGGTGACTAGCGCCACAATGGAATTATGCATTACAGATTTTGGCTTGGTAGCACCCGAAAAGTTCTTCGGGATGGTGAAAGTTAATGAAAATATCGAAGTAGAATTCGGGATAAATATGAATATTTTAGATAACTGATTGTTGTTTATCAATAATTTTATATAGTTTCACGATATTTATTAGTGAAACTATGAAAAAGAATATTATCTTATCTGGTAGTTTAATCAGCATGCAAATTCTGAGAATCCTCATTTCTTTATTTGCAGCAATTCATGTTTTGATTGTTGTTGGCTTTTTTATCAATGATTTGCCAATGCAAGAAATAACATCTGATTTCCAAAGCTTAATTTATAATAGTAAGAGTGGGCTACAAATTCAGGAGTTCCCTGAAAGTCAACATTGGTTATCCTTTTTACTAATTGTTCAAAGCCTTAGTACTTTAGCACTTCTTTTTAGCATTTTAGGCTATGGAATAGATATTATCAGAAACATAGGTAGAAAAAAGACATTTACCGATTTAAATATAGAAGCATTCGATAAAGTAAGTCAATTGGCAGTCATACTTTTTTTTCTGCAATTATTAAAGTTAAGTCCTGGCAGAATTGGACTCGCAATTGAGTTTAACTACTTATTCATGGCTTTTGGTGCGATTATTTTAGCTGAAGTTTTTAAAGAGGGCCACAGATTATTAGAAGAAAATGAATTAACCGTTTAAACCATGCCAATAATTGTAAATATAGACGTAATGCTGGCCAAGCGTAAAATGCAATCCAAAGTACTAGCTGATAAAATTGGGGTGACGGTCGCCAACTTATCCATTTTAAAAACAGGTAAAGCTAAAGCCGTACGATTTTCTACTTTAGAAGCTATTTGTAAAGCATTAGATTGCCAGCCAGGTGATTTATTGGAATACGTTCAGAATTTAGAACCTAGAAAATAGAACTTAGTTATTCTTAGTAATCGGACTTTGTGTTGGAAGCTTGATTTGATTAGTATTTGAAATCGCTTCAAAACGTCTATAAGAAAAAAGCTAAAGTGTGCTATCTTCATTGCCATAGCAACAGCTTATGATAAGCTGAATTGCTCAGTACAAATGAAATATTGCATGAAAATATATGATATAATAGTAGCGTCTAGAATCAAGTTTCTAGACGCTAGATTCTAAAAGATTAAAACCCCAAACACAAAAAGCTCCCGTTCAATAAATTCTCTTTATTATAATCAAAACGCTCTGTTTCAGTATTTCCTTTAAATATTTTTCCTCCTGCCGATTCCAAAATGGCTTGACCGGCACCAGTATCCCATTCCATAGTCGGGCCGTGACGATAGTAGATGTCCGCTTTTCCCTCAGCAACCATGCAGAATTTTAAAGAGCTTCCTTTAGAAATGCTGTCTGTAACATTATATTTCGCCAATAATTCATCTTCTTCAGGTGATGCATGAGACGCACTTCTTACTGCAATTCTATCCGTAGATTTCTGATTGACTCTTAGTGCTGTCTTCTCTCCGCTAGCTTCTTTAAAAGCGCCTAACTCACTTCCGTAGTAGAAAGTGTCAGTAGCGGGCACATAAATCACCCCCATCATGGGATAATTATCTTTGATAAGCGCGATGTTTACAGTAAACTGTCCATTTCTTTTGATAAATTCTTTAGTGCCATCTAAAGGATCTACCAACCAGAATGTATGCCAGTTTTTTCTTTCCTCATAAGACATTTTTTTACCCTCTTCAGATAGAATTGGATATTGAATTGAAAGTTCCTCTAAGCCTTTCTTAATTACCTTATCTGCTGCTTCGTCTGCTAGGGTTAATGGGCTATCGTCTGCCTTATAGTCTACCACTTGGCTTAGAGCTTCATCAGTATATATTTTCATGATGGCCGCTCCTGCGTTTTGGGCAATATATTTTATCTCTTCTACTAAATTTTCAATTTTCATACTGTAAACTTCTTGATTTTCAATTCCGAATCGGAATTCACTAAATTTTTTTTCTACCAAAATCGGTCTCTATTAGCCTACAAACCCAATAGACTTTAAATATTTTTGGAGAAGCATAAAATTACGCAACAAATGCTTATTAGTATAATTTTATCCTATTAACTTTGCCAAAAATTATATTAATTTGGAAAATATTTATCCGATATTCGATACCATCTTGAGCCGTTCCGATAAAGAAAATATGCTCAAGCAAAAGTCCATCGTGATTTGGATGGTGGGCTTATCTGGTTCGGGAAAAAGCACCTTGGCCAGGGCTTTAGAAAATAGTCTCCATAAAGAGGGCTTTCTAACACAATTGCTCGATGGTGACAATATGCGAACAGGCATTAATAATAATTTAGGTTTTAGTCCTGAGGATCGAACAGAAAATATTAGAAGGGCAGCGGAAACTGCCAAACTGTTTATGAATGCAGGCTTGGTTACCATTTGTTCATTTATTAGTCCAACGGATGAAATCCGAAAAATAGCAAAAGAAGTAGTTGGTGAGGGATATGTGGAGGTTTATGTTGATTGTCCAGTAGAGGTTTGCGAAAAAAGAGATGTGAAAGGACTTTATGCCAAGGCCAGAAAGGGGGAAATTCCCAATTTTACTGGAATAAGTGCACCTTTTGATGTGCCGAAAAACCCTGATGTTGCAATTGATACTGCACATCAAACCTTAGAGGAAAGTCACCAAACATTGGTAAAAGCCATTATTGAAAAAATAAAGTATTGAAAAGCACCTCCTAGGTCATAATTTAAGAAATTAAAATATTAGAATATATATTATATGTCATCTTACAATTTATCACATTTAGACCAATTAGAATCCGAAGCTATTTACATTTTCCGAGAAGTAGCGGCTCAATTTGAAAAGCCGGTTATTCTATTTTCTGGAGGTAAAGATTCCATCACCATGGTGCATTTAGCACAAAAAGCCTTTTGGCCTGCAAAAATCCCCTTCCCATTATTGCATATAGATACTGGTCACAACTTCCCTGAAGCTTTAGAATTTCGTGATAATTTGGCAGAAAGATATAAAGTGAATTTAGATGTAGGACTGGTTCAAGATTCAATTGATAAAGGAACTGCTGCAGAAGAAAAAGGGGTAAACCCGAGCAGAAATACACTGCAATCCATTACTCTTTTAGAGAAGCTGGAAGAAGGCCAATATGATGCTGCTTTCGGTGGCGGTAGAAGAGATGAGGAAAAAGCCAGAGCAAAAGAAAGATTCTTCTCTCACAGAGATGATTTCGGTCAGTGGGATCCTAAAAACCAAAGACCTGAATTATGGAATTTATACAACGGAAAAAAGGCACCAGGTGAATCTTTCAGAATTTTTCCGATCAGTAACTGGACTGAAATGGACGTTTGGCAATACATCAAAAAAGAAAAAATTGCTTTACCTAGTATCTATTTCTCTCATCAAAGAGAAGTAGTTAAAAGAAATGGAGTTTTGATTGCCAAATCTCCTTATAACACCCTCTTAGACGGTGAGAACTATGAAGAAAAAACCATTCGTTACAGAACACTAGGTTGTATGACCATTACGGGTGCCGTAGAATCTGAAGCTGATAATTTGGATAAAATCATAGAAGAAGTAGCAGCAGCAAGACAAACTGAAAGAGGTGGAAGAGCCGATGACAAAAGATCTGAAGCCGCTATGGAAGAAAGAAAGAGGCAAGGATACTTTTAGAGAAGAAAGTTGAAATGTGAAAGCTGAAATAAATGGATAACCAAGACCTAAAAATAAGAACGAAAAAGTTTTCACTCGATATTATTCACCTATACAAATTATCACCTAAAAGTACAGAATTTCAGACAATAGGCAGACAACTCTTAAGATCAGCGACCTCTGTAGGAGCGAATACCAGAGCTGCCTATAGGGGAAGAAGCAGAAAAGAATTTGTAGCAAAAATAGGAATTGTAATTGAAGAAGCTGATGAATCTGGCTTTTGGATTGAATTACTCGAAGAAATAAGTATTAATAATAAAGAAAAGCTGTTGAAATTAAGAAATTAAGCTAATGAATTGACTGCAATTTTCACATCCATTGCCAAAAAGCATAAAAATTAGAACAATGCGCGTTTTAGCTTTCAAGATTCATATTTCAACTCTAAATTAAAAAATATGCGAGACACAGAAGAATATAATAAAACAGATACAGCAGGATATTTGGACATGGACTTATTGCGTTTTTCCACTGCCGGAAGTGTAGATGATGGAAAAAGCACGTTGATTGGCCGATTGATGTACGATACTAAATCAATCTTTGAAGATCAGATTGAGGCCGTAGAAAAATCAAGTAAAAGCCGTGGTGACGAGCATGTAAATCTTGCCTTATTAACTGATGGCTTGAAAGCTGAGCGTGAGCAAGGCATCACTATTGACGTAGCCTACCGCTATTTTGCGACCCCAAAGAGAAAATTCATTATCGCCGATACTCCTGGCCATGTGCAATACACCCGGAATATGGTTACCGGTGCTTCTAATGTGAATTTGGCTATTATTTTAATCGATGCCAGAAAAGGAGTAATTGAGCAAACTAAAAGACACTCTTTTATTGCATCCCTTTTACAAATAAAGCATGTGATTGTTTGCATTAATAAAATGGATTTGGTCGACTACAAAGAAGAAGTATTCGAACAAATCAAAAAAGACTATCTAAGCTTTGATGCCAAATTAGAGATACCAGATATCAGATTTATTCCTATCTCAGCCTTAAATGGTGATAATGTAGTGGATAAATCTGAAAATATGGATTGGTATAAAGGCCCTTCTCTACTTTGGACCTTGGAAAATGTCCAAGTGGCGTCCGACAGAGACTTAATCGATGGAAGGTTTCCGGTTCAGTGGGTAATTCGTCCACAATCTAAAGAACATCCCGATTTCCGAGGATATGCTGGCTTAGTCAGTGGTGGAATTTTTAGAAAGGGAGAAGAAGTTGTAGTGCTGCCTTCTGGATTTACTAGCAGAATTAAGACCATAGAAACCATGGATGGTGAATTGCAAGAAGCATTTCCACCAATGTCTGTCGCTATGACTTTAGAAGACGAAATTGATATCAGCCGTGGCGATATGCTAGCGAAAATTAATAATCAACCAACGAAAGGTCAGGACATTGAATTGATGGTTTGTTGGTTAAATATTGATCCGTTAAAGCTTGGTGGTAAGTATACCATTAAGCACACTACTAATGAAACAAGAGCAATCATTAAAGAAGTGAAATACAAAGTGAATGTCAATACACTTGAAAAGCAAGAGCAAGACAAGGAAGTAGGAGCAAATGACATTGCCAGAATTACATTAAAAACCGCAAAACCGCTATTGTACGATGCTTACAGAAAAAACAGAAACACTGGATCATTAATTATAATCGATGAATTCAGTCAACAGACAGTAGGCGCTGGAATGATCATCTAAGTAGATCTAAACCCTTTTCCTAAGGCAACAGCTCGGGAAAGGGTTTCTCCTTTATTCCATCATGCTGTTAAAGATCTAAAGCATAATTACCATTTCTTCGAAATTTTGAGGTATTTAAGGTTATTCTTTTTCCTCCGTTCATATACCGATTCCTAGCCAGATGAAATAACTGCTTTATCACATCGGCCTCTGCACCATTTCCTTTCATTCTTTGACCCCAGTTGGAATCATTTACTTGGCCTTGATGGAGATTTTCAATCTGATGCCAGACTTTTTGAGATCGATTTGGATAATGATTCTCTAGCCATCCCTTGAAAATCTCTGCTACTCTCCCATTTAATCGAACTACCGAGTAACCCGCATCAATAGCTCCATGTTCAGATGCTATTTTTATGATTTCAGGAATCTCACTGTGATTTAGACCAGGTATAATAGGCGCAGTCATAATCGAAACAGGAACTCCCTTTTCACTCAGTATCTTAATAGCTTCTAATTTTTTCTTAGAAGAAGCTGTTCTTGGCTCCAATCTTGAACGTAATTTTTCATCTAAAGAAGTAATAGACAGGACTACTCGCACTAAATTATCTTTTGCTAAATCCTCCAATAGCTCTAAATCTTCCAAAAAACCTACATTTTTAGTGATGATGCCAACAGGATGACGGTATTTAGCCATCACCTTCAAAAGACCACGAGTAATTCTAAGCTTTTTTTCTAATGGCTGATAACAATCCGTATTACCCGAAAGAACAATAGGTTTTACCTTCCAATTCGAGTTTAATAACTCTCCTTCTAGTAAATTAGAGGCATTCTTTTTGACAATTATCTTTGATTCAAAATCTAATCCTGCATCCAGTCCCCAATATTCGTGTGAATTACGAGCATAGCAGTAAACGCAACCGTGCTCACAGCCCTGATAAGGATTGATAGAATATTCCATTCCCACATCTGGACTACTTATTTTATTGATGAGCTTTTTTGGGTTCTCATAAAATATCTGTGTAGTGGGTTTGTCTAAATGGGTATATTCGTCAATCCCTTCATCCCACTCCATTGTAAATTCTTGCTTAGAAAATGAATTAGGTAAATGTTTTTGTGCTCCACGGCCTCTTATAGTTTGTTCTGATTTCACAGTAGCTAAATTACTAACTTTTTTAGTTTTTTACTAAAAATAAAATCATAACTATTTTCTCAAAAAAAGAGAATAGCATCGTAACTTAAGGCATTAAATCATAGTAAACTTACCACATGAAAAACATATACTTTTCTATCCTTGCATTATTGTTGACCACTGGCCTTTTTGCACAGAATGAAATCCCTTCAAGGCCTAACCCTCCTAAGTTGGTCAATGACCTGACACAAACCTTAAGTAGTGGAGAACAGCAGCAACTGGAAAGAAAACTAGTAGCCTACAATGACAGCACTTCAACTCAAGTGGTGGTTTTGATTGTGCCTACTTACGGGCAGTATGATCCCAATCGGTTTGGAGTAGAGGTTTTTGACAGATGGAGAATAGGTCAGGCGGATAAAGACAATGGTCTATTAATAACCGTTGCTATGCAAGATAAAAAAATGTCGATCAATACCGGCTACGGATTAGAAGCAGTAGTGACAGACGGAGCAAGCAGCACTATCATCAACGAATACATGAAACCTGCTTTTAGAAACAACAACTATTATCAAGGCTTGGACGAGGCCACTACCATCATTTTTGAATTGGCAGCTGGAAAATATACCGCTGATAAAATAGCTAGCAATGACACAGGAAAAGGAATAGGCCTAGGCGCATTTTTAATTTTCTTTTTCATTATTATCACCATCATTTCTAGACTAAGAAGGGTTAGAAAGCACCATATGGGGGGCGGAAGTCTTGATATGATCACTTTGATGATGCTCTTAGGCAGTAGCGGAAGAAGCCATGGCGGAAGCTTTGGAGACTTCAATTCTGGCGGAGGAGGCTTCGGTGGAGGTGGAGGCTTTGGCGGCTTCGGTGGCGGAATGACTGGTGGTGGTGGTGCAAGTGGAAGTTGGTAAAATTATATTGTAAACTCTTTCTATTTTAAGCTGTTGTAAAAACTTAACAAAAGATCCCTAATATTCTGCATGTATAAATTTTTAGTCGTATTCTTCTGCTTTTTCAGTCTATCCAGTGAGACTATCGCTCAAGAAATCAAAAACGACTCTATTCTGAAAGTAGTCACGGTTACTGGTTTCAGCAAAGGAGAAAAAATTAATAAACAATCCGCTCCAATTGCTTACTTGAGCCCAGAAGAACTCAATAGCTTTTCGCCTAATGATCCAGTGATGGCATGGAATACCTTGCCAGGAGTCAACTTAGAGCAAAGAGCTGTAGCCAGCTACCGAGTAAGCATAAGGGGAAGCTCTATTCGCTCACCTTTTGGTGTTCGTGATGTAAAGGTATATTGGAATGGATTGCCATTCACAGAAGCGAATGGCTCTACGGCTTTAAATTTATTAAGCAACAGCCAAATGCAGGAGCTAGAAGTAGTTAAAGGCCCTGCAGGTAGTCTTTATGGAGCAGGTTTGGGAGGGGTTATGCAAATTAATAATTTCCCAAGTCAGAAAGAGAGTCCAGTGCAAGTACATTTGTCCGGTGGGAGTTTTAATCAATTTAACTTGGGCGTAAAAGGCCAGGTTGAACACGACAAGTGGAATACTTTTTATGCTATAGACCACCAGCAAAACGATGGCTACAGAGATCATAATAGTCTAAATCGACAGAACTACCAGCTTTCTTCTCGCTACCAGGTTAATGAAAATCATCAACTAGATTTTCATGTTTTATATAATGATTTGTTTTATGAAATTCCAGGTGGATTGACCGCAGAGCAATTTGCTGCGGATCCGACACAAGCCCGAAGCGGCAGCGCACCTCAAAACTCCTCTATTGACCAAAAGACTGTTTTTTATGGCCTTGGTTACACCAGTTTTTTTGGTGAAAATTTAAGTCAAAGCACGCATATCGCAGGAACTTATACTCAGTTTGAAAATCCTTTCATTCTCGATTACAAAGAAGACCAAAATAGAGAAGTGGCTTTACGGCATCAATGGACCTATGATATGGGATTGGAATCAATCGATTGGCAATGGGATGCCGGTTTAGAATGGCAATATGCTAATAATGCTGCCAATAATTACGGAAATGTAAACGGTAAAAAAGATAGCATTCGTTTCGCAGATGAATTGAATATCGATAGAAAATTGTTCTTTCTTCAAACTCAGATAGGTTTAGAAAATTGGCAGTTGACGCTGGGGTTGAGTAGTAATTTATTAAACTATACTGTCAACCGAAAGGTGAATGCATTTGCTGAACCATTCGAATTTAATAGAAATTTTGACAATGAAGTGATTCCGAGAGTGGCTGTAAAATATCAATGGACATCCCAAAATATGACTTTTGCCTCCTTGAGTGAAGGATTTTCAAGTCCTACTTTGGATGAAATAAGAACAAACGAAGGAAGTATTAATCGAAATCTACAGGCGGAAAAAGGAAGAACCTATGAATTAGGACATAAATACTATGGAAGTAGAATTCAATTGGATGCTACATTTTTCTACTCTTCATTAAGAGAAACGATTACAACTTACACCAATCCGGACGGGGTAGTTTTATTTCAAAATGCTGGAGCCACTAATCAGTTGGGTACAGAATGGGGCTTGAATGTAAATTGGTATGAAAACGAAAAAGGAATTCTAAATAATATCAATAGCAGAACGAGCTATAATTTTTATGAATTTACTTTTAATGATTACCAAAAGGAAGAAGAAGATTTTTCTGGCAATTTATTAACGGGAGTACCTCAGCATACTTTTAATCATGTCCTAAATTTATCTATAGCCAACAAAGTCAGTTTAAATCTCCACTATCGTTACGTCAGCGAAACCCCTCTAACGGATGATAATGTTATAGTTGCTGATCCTTATCACTTACTAAATGCCAATATTGATTTCAAAGTGCCTGGTTCATTGAAATTGAATCTTTTTGGCGGCATAGAAAATATTTTCAATACCACTTACAGTCTAGGTAATGACTTAAATGCCTTTGGTGGTAGATTTTTTCAACCAGCACCAGGAAGGAATTTCCATTTAGGGGCAAAATGGAGTCTTTGATAGTTTAAAAATTTTAGAGGGGTAACAAATTGATAAATCCCTTGATCTGATAGTGAATCAAGTAAAATGGCTTGGTTTACTTGGACTAAAATTTTTAAAGCAATGAAAAACTTAACACTAGCTGTAATCACACTACTTTCTTTAGGCTTCATGCTTCGCAGCCAACAAGAACGACTACAATCAATAAAACACATTGAGGCTAAAGACACCAAAACTGAAAACCAAAAGTCAGAGTACTCTGATTTTGAACGGATTGATATTGGTCCCAAACTTCCTGCAATTAAAGATCTAGTAAGAATACACCCAACCGGCCCTTGTGCAGATAGATATGAACAAAGTTTCCCGTTTAACCCTGTAGCAGAAACCAATATTCCATGTAGATTTCCTCATGGGGAAAGGTTCCAGAGTTATGATAATGGAAACCAGTTCGGCCAATATAAGGGGTACTCCTGCCACCTTTAGGGAAGGAGATATGGAATTTTAAAATCTCGCTAACTCAGACATAAATATTCTGAAAGAAGAGTAGGAATTAGAATATTCAGAGTGGCGTCCTGAAGGTTTTAAAAAAGCATTCCTAAAAACAATCAAAACCACTAACGCCTATTAGTGCTGGCTGTCAATTCAACCCTTAAATGAAAATTTAGACTTGATCATCGCGTTTTTATTTGTCATTTTCTATAATTAGTTCTACTTCGAATCATATAGAATGAAGAAATGTTACCTGTCTCCTATAAATTCCCTTAAATTTGTTCATTCAAATCAATGCGATATTTTTTTACCATAGCATATAAAGGGACTAACTACCACGGATGGCAAAAGCAGCCCAATGCCATTGGCGTGCAACAAAAAGTGGAGGAAGTCTTTTCTAGAATTTTAAATCGAGAAATAGAAATTGTAGGAAGTGGAAGAACAGACAGCGGAGTGCACGCTACTGCTCAAGTTTTTCATTGTGATGTATCAGAAACAATAAATCCTAAACAACTGTTATACAAAGCCAACAAAATGCTGCCGCATGACGTAGCTTTAAAGCATGTTCAGCATGTTAAAAACGATGCTCATTCTCGTTTTGATGCAACGTTAAGAGCTTATCAATATCACATTGTAACCGAAAAAAATCCCTTTGCAATTAATCAAGCTTACATTTTTACAAAAGAGTTGGACATTGTGAAAATGAATTTAGCATCTGAAAAATTGACGATCTATCAAGATTTTGAATGCTTTAGTAAGGTGAAAACAGATGTCTATACATTTAACTGCGATATATTTGAGGCATTTTGGAAACAAGAGCAAGACACTTTGGTTTTTCACATAAAAGCAAACCGATTTTTACGTGGAATGGTGAGAGCTATAGTAGGAACATTATTGGATGTGGGTCAAAATAGGTTAGATATTGAAGATTTTGAGCAGATTATAAGGAAAAGAAATAGAAAACTTGCAGGTAGAGCTGTACCTGCTAATGGGCTGTACCTAACTGAAGTCAAATACCCAGAAGAGATATATTTATAATAATAGGCAGTGAAGAAAGACAACATAAAAAGCGGAAATATCATAGATACCAACGTCCTCAAGCGTTTGTATAAATTTGTGAAACCTTACCAAGGTCGGTTCTACTTCCTGGTATTTCTAACTTTGGCTTTAGCTGTTTTAGCACCTACCAGACCTTTCATTATCCAAAAAGCAATTGACAACCCCATTGCTAACGGAGACTTTCAGGGTTTGATTAACATGACCCTTATTTTAGTAGGACTACTAATTATGCAAGCTATTGTGCAGTACGGACACACCTATTTGTCAGGATGGTTAGGACAATACATTATTCGAGACATCCGCTTAAAGCTTTATCGTCATCTGCTGAGCTTACGTTTAAAATTCTTTGATAAAACCCCTATTGGACGTTTGGTAACTAGAAACGTTTCTGACGTAGAGACGCTCTCAGATGTATTTAGTCAGGGTTTGGCAGCCATGATTGGCGACATCTTACAAATCCTTTTCATTTTAGGAATGATGCTAGCCATGAGCTGGAAACTTACCTTAGTTTCTCTTGCTACATTACCGCTGCTTTTTTTAAGTACTTATATCTTCAAAGAAAAGGTCAAAGTTGCCTTTAACCAGGTGAGAAATGCAGTATCCAATTTAAACTCATTCGTTCAGGAACATGTAACGGGCATGTCCATTGTCCAAATATTTACTGCTGAAAAAAGGGAGTACGATGAATTCAAAAAGATCAACAATGAACATAAAAAGGCAAACATACGATCTGTTTTGTATTATTCCATTTATTTCCCCGTAGCAGAAGTGATTCAAGCTACAGGAATTGGCCTATTAGTGTGGTATGGAGCCAGAGGAGTAGTAAATGAGGCGGAATCTGGCATCACCTTAGGTATGTTGATTGCTTTCATTCTTTATATTCAAATGTTCTTTCGTCCTATAAGACTCATCGCAGATCGCTTTAACACTTTGCAAATGGGAATTGTAAGTTCATCTAGAATACTCAATTTATTAGATAATAGTGAGCATATTCCAAATAACGGGAGCTTCAAACCTGAAAAGATAAAAGGAGACATTAGCTTTCAAAATGTGGAATTTTCTTATAATGAAGAAGAAGTGGTATTGAAGAACATCTCTTTTGAAGTCAAACAGGGACAATCTGTAGCCCTGGTGGGGGCAACTGGAGCTGGGAAATCATCTGTTATCAACCTCTTAAGTAGATTCTATGATATCCAAAAAGGTCAAATATCCCTTGATGGAAGAGACTTACAGGATTATGACTTATATTCATTACGCCAAAATATTGGGGTTGTATTACAGGATGTATTTCTTTTCTCGGACACCATACTTTATAATATAACACTGGGAAATCCCAACATTAGTTTACAACAAGTAAAAGATGCTGCTGAACTAGTTGGAGCCAGAAAGTTTATTGAACGACTTCCTGGAGCATATGAGTACAATGTAATGGAAAGAGGAGCAACACTTTCCGTAGGTCAGCGTCAGTTGATTTCATTCGTTAGGGCGGTCGTTTATAATCCTAAAATTATTGTTTTGGATGAGGCTACGTCCTCAGTCGATACTGAGACTGAAGAGTTGATACAGAACGCCATTGAAAAGATGATGAAAGGCAGAACCAGTATAGTGATTGCGCATAGACTATCGACCATTCAAGAAGCCGATAAAATCATCGTACTGGATAAAGGAGAGATCAAAGAAACGGGAACTCATCAAGAGTTATTAGACAAAGGCGGCTTTTATCATCAGCTACATAACATGCAATATAAAGAAGTTGCCTCTTAGGTAAGATCCTTTTTCTTGTCTAGATCTTCATAATAATCCCTTTCTCTGTACGGATGTTTTATTCCAAAAGCAGTGATTAATATGGTTTCAAACACAGGCCCCAACCATATTAAAACCAAGCCAGTTAACCCCAAAATAATAGATTCACCGTACAGTGTATCGAGATTTTGGATCCAAAATATTAGGTGCAATAGACTAGTCATAACCCTTAACCCTACCGTCCATTTCTTTCTCCAGGTTAACACAATTAGCATATTTTGTAAAAAAATTAGCAACCCAAATACAAGCACATAATCATTAAAAAACCAATCTAAAAATAAACTTTCAAAAACTGTTCGCTTCGCTTCTTCCCCAAAAAAAGCTTCAAATAAATATAGTAATTGGTATACACCATAAAACAATAACACTTGAGCTAAAGTAATGGCTAGACCTACAAAAATTCTTTTCTTGAGCATATTTTCCGATAATTAAAGTCAAAAGATACGAAAAGGCAAGAATATCACAAAGAAAAAATTAAGTGATAAATCTAGTTTTGATTATTAAAAGAGCAATAACTTACGACCACAAAATCACGTTAAAAATAGCATGGGAGCTAAAGAAACTAAAAAGTCAGAAAGTAAGAAGGATAATAAATCTATTCCAGTAGATACTAATAACGAAAAGGATCGTTCTGTGGATCAGGAACGAAATGGTGTTTTACCAGAAGGTATGGACTTCAAAAAGTTCTTAGGTTGTGGAGGTTGAAATAAACGGAACCTCTAAAACCAAAAAAGGCTTTCCCAATTCATGAGAAAGCCTTTTTCTATTATTTAAACGAATATCTATTACTTATTTCCTCCCGCTCTAATCATGGCACATCGGAAACCAATGGTCGCTGTAGAAGAATCTTGTTCTATAAATCTTCTAGTACCTGGTGATAACCAATACGCTACATCTGCCCATGAACCACCTTTATACACTCTAATATTATCATTAATTAAAGAGTTAATAGTATTTGGATCATTAGCACCATTATCGTAATCGCTTTGAGGATCTAAAGTTCCATCTCTTCTTACTGGATTTAAGTCTTCAAAATCTTGGAAAGAAAGCGGACGATACAAATCCCAAACCCACTCATTAACATTTCCAGCCATATTGTAAAGACCGTAATCGTTTGGTGGATAATTGTAAATGTAATCTGTTACGAAAGCACCGTCATTTAATTTTCCAGCTATACCACCGTAGTCACCTCTACCTCTTTTAAAGTTAGCCAAGAAGTAACCCATTTCTTTTCCGTAAGGGTTTCTTAAAGAATGACCATCCCATGGATAAATCCTTTTGTAAAGCTGAACTTCATCCACCCATTGAGTTCCAATAAGTGCAGTAGCTGCATATTCCCACTCAGCTTCAGTTGGTAATCTATAATCCGGTAACACAACACCAGTCTCCAATGGAATTCTACCACCTGATTCAGCAGGAACTTCAATTCCAGCCTCTTCAGCCAATTTGTAATTTACCATTACAGATCTCCATTTTGCGTATTCATTGGCTTGCTCCCAAGTTACCCCAACTACCGGGTGATACCTAAATCCTGGATACCTTAAATAATGATCTACATACGGATCATTATAAGCTAATTTCTTTGCCCAAACAGTAGTATCCGGCTTTACAGATTCATAATAATCTCTTGAGGAATCTAATTTTACATAATGTAAGAACTCCAACCAGTGAATATTAGCCACCTCTGTTTCATCCATGTAAAATGACGAAACTGTTACCGTTCTCTCAATATTATCTCTAGTATGAAGGATATCTTCTTCGAAAGAACCTAATACAGTTCTACCTCCTTCAATATAAACTAAGTTCGGTCCATCAGGTTGGCCGCGAAACTCAGCTACCTGAAAGCCTTCTTCGCTATTATACTCTAAACCTGTAGCCGTACTCAATACTCCCGGTCCTTTGGCTGTCGGGTTGCCACTGCCGCAAGCAAACAATAAAGCTACTGCTACTGCCAGCATGGCATTTTGGATTTTAAACACAAACTTTTTCATAACCTGTTATTGTATTCGTTTAATATACACTGTTTAATCACTTATATATCAATGCAATATATAAATAATTGGTAAATATAAGCTTACCAAACACTAAATTCAACTATTAAAATGAAATTTTAAAGTATTTTAGTACAAATTCGACCAATATGTAATAATTTTAAATCAGTTACAGTAAAACGTCTATCGGATTTGCTTTATTGTTTCACTCTTCAGTCCAAACTTTGGTGCCTTCTGTACAATTAGTACAAATATCGATTTCATTTCTAGATTTTAAAAGCTTATTTCTAAAATCCTCGTACGCACTACCTTCCCATATAGCCTTAAAACTATTCTGATTTAAATTACCCAATTGATGACTTGCATCCTTATCAAAACAACAAGGCACTACTCGGCCGTCCCATGTAACCACACAGCTGTGCCACATCTTCCAGCATTGATTTAATAATTTATTCTTAATGGCATAAAATCCATTTTGCATAAGTTGATAACGACTATATTTCGGGTTATCGGGTATCAGCGGAGACCCATTTTTATAATCATAGATCTGGGCTGTTTTTAATTTTACTTCATCTACTCCAAGTTCATCGGCCAATTCGTAAATCTGAGGAATATCTTGCTCATTAGGTTTTACTACTAAGAACTGGAAGATAATGTGGGGTGTATTAGATTTCAGTTTTTTCTTCCACTTAACAACATTCCTGGTTCCCTCCAACACTTTTTCAAGCTTACCTCCAATTCTGTAAGATTGATAAGTCTCTTGTGATGCTCCATCTATCGATATAATAAGTCTATCTAATCCACTTTCAACTGTTTTTTTTGCCGTTTCCTCATCTAAGAAATGTGCATTTGTTGAAGTCGCTGTATAAATGTTATGATTAGATGCGATTTTCACCAAGTCCAAGAAATTTTTATTTACATAAGGTTCTCCTTGAAAATAAAACAGCATGTAGATTAGATGTTCCTTCAATTGCAAGAGCATATTTTCGAATGTCTCTGCCTTTAACATCCCCACAGGTCTGGAAAAAGACCTCAGTCCACTGGGGCACTCCGGACATCTGAGATTACAGGATGTGGTAGGCTCAATTGCTATGGAAATTGGCTTCCCTTTAAGCTTAGAAACCCCTGCATTTTTTGATTGATGATAGCTCCACCACAGTGAAATTGTGTTCACTGCTTTTTTAAATGTCATCTTTTTCAGTAGATTAAGGCTATCTTTAAAATGCATAATTATTTTTAATGCTTAATGCAAAAACGAACTTAATAAATCCCCATGAACTTTAAAGCAATCCTTCGATTAATTCCGTGGATAATTGTATTAGTCCTATTAGCTTTTCTTTGGTTGAGAAGATTAGGAAATTATACTACTCCAGAACGCAGGCAGATTGAGAGCACTTTAGTGTTGCAAGAAATTGAAAAGCTGGGCAAATTGGAATTAGTAAAGTACAATTATAAGGAAGTAGTAGAGATGGAAAATGTAGCGAAGAGATATTTAGATTTGGGCTATTTCTACATTCCGGGAGGTCAAGACCAAAAAGCTATCTTAATAGCACAGGGCGAGGCCGTTGCATGTATTGATTTACAAAAGATTAAAAAAGAAGATATTGAATTAAGGCAAGATACTTTGATTGTTAATTTGCCTCAACCTGAAATTTGCTATTATAAAGTGAACTTGGAGAACAGTAAGTTCTATGATCTTAAGACCAGTTCAGATCACAAAAAAGCAGGCGCATTTGTGGATGAAGTATATGCCAAAGCTGAAGCGCAAGTAAAAGAAGCAGCCTTGCAATCGGGAATTTTGGCAGATGCTAAAATTATGAGTGGAAATGTACTCAAACCTTTTTTAGAAAATATTACCGGAGTAACTGTTATTCTTAATTTTTCTGAGAAGCCCGAAGCCATCCGATTCGAACTTGATTAATAACTAACTGTAAACTTTCTCTATAGCTTGGCAAAAGCCAGCAACTTCTTCTATGGTACCCGTGCTTATTCGTGCCCAGTCATACATGGGTGGAAAGGGTCGTCCGATAGCTACTCCTTCATTCAGCATTTCTGCGCTTAACTCATCGATATGTTTATTGGATTGAAAAAAGACAAAATTAGTATGAGATTCAATATATGAAAGTTTCAGTTTATCAAGGGTTTTATAAATCAAAGCTTTTCCTTCGTAATTTTTACTAATACTAAATTTATAAAACTCATCATCTTTTAATGCTTCATTTGCGGCAGCAATTGCCAAGACATTAGTCATAGCCATCACATTGCTCTTTAGCCTAGTGGCAATATCTGGTCTAGCTACTAAATACCCAATTCTAATTCCTGCCAATCCATAAACTTTAGAAAAAGTTTTAGACACTATGACATTTTTTCCCTCTTTTACCAATTCCACCATGGAAGGGTAATCAGGATCCGTTATATAATCGTAATAGGCTTCATCACTAAAGATCACTGCTTTGCTTTCAAGGGAATTACAGAAATCTCTCAATTTATCTTTATCCAGCAAGGTCCCGGTTGGATTATTGGGATTGCAAAGAAAGATTAGTCCAGTTTTGCTTGTTACTCTCATAGCCATCTCTTCCAAATCATGTTCCATTTTATCATTCACAGGAACTCGATGTACATAAGCACCAAAATTCTCGGCATATCTCAGCATGGCTTGGAAGGTCGGATCAGCTGCAATGATTTCCCTACCTCCGAGTCCGTAGGTTAATCCACTTGCTTTTAGTCCTTCTGTAGAACCTCCTGTTACAACAATACAATTTTCAGAAACCCCTTCTTTTTCGGCTATATTTTTTACTAGTTCTTTAAGATAGACAAAAGGATACCTACAAGTATGATCAAATGATGCAGTAATCGCTTTTCTAACCTTTTGTGAAGGACCGTAAGGATTTTCGTTTGAGGTTAAACTGATGAGATTGTTTTTTGATAGATATCCAGAATTTGTGGTATGATGTTTAGAGATCAATTCTGCTGGGTTCAGAAAAGCCATAGTGCTTACTAATCCAACTGATTTGAGCCACTGTCTTCTATCAATATTTTTCATTGCAAAGGAATTTAGTTTACCTAAGATAGGAATAAAAACTAATTAATTGACATTGAGAAAGATAGAATGTTTTTCTTTTAGAGATTTCACTAGAATCATCTCCAAAAGAAAAACAAATGAGCAATTACCTCTCTAGAAATTCACCTAACAATGACCCACCTTCTTTTCTGGAATTTTTACTGTAAGGAGCTATAGCTTGAATCAATTTTCTAATCGGCATGGACTGTAACCAAACTTTACCTGTTCCTTTTAGAGTGGCTAAAAATATGCCTTCTCCACCAAAAAGCATGGATTTAATTCCTCCACTGGTCTGAATATCAAAATCTAAAGATGACTCATATGCTACTACACAGCCTGTGTCCACCCTTAAAGTCTCATTATTCAACTCCTTTTCGATAACTGTTCCACCGGCATGGACAAAGGCTTTTCCATTTCCCTGGAGTTTTTGCATAATAAATCCTTCACCACCTAATAAGCCAGAACCAATCTTTCTATTTAAAGTAATTGACACCTTCGTACCCATAGCCGCGCATAAAAAGCCATCTTTTTGCACTATTACTTCATTGTTGTAATGGTTTTTTAAATCTAATGCAATGACAGTTCCAGGATAGGGCCCTGCGAAAGCTACATGGGCTTTACCTTGTCCTTGGTGGGTAAAATGCGTCATAAACAAGGATTCTCCAGTGAATATTCTACTTCCGGCAGACATTAATTTACCTAAAAAGCCTTCATTGGGGTTAGATCCATCTCCCATTTTAGTATCAAATTGAATGGAATCGTCCATATAAACCATAGCACCAGCTTCGGCAATGACGGTCTCTTGAGGATCTAGTTCAATTTCCACTAATTGAACGCCATCTCCTAAAATCTTGTAGTCTACTTCGTGTGATTGTGAATGCATAATTTTAAAGTTTAGAAGGCTAAAATAAGAAATTATTCATAATATATGAATGAGGTCATGCTAGCAATATTCTCGAAAGCAGCATTCCCATTTGTAAGGCGTATCTAAAAGCGCCAGAACCAGCTTCTTAGGCTTTGTACTTAAAAATGCTTAAATTGAGAATTACGCCTAGGCAAAATATATTTTTCCATTCAAAAAGTGCATTTTTTCTGCATGCTGTTCAAAACACAATAGCCTCATTGATACCTTGGTGTAAGTTGAATCAAATTCTAATTTAAAAAAACAGAATCATGTCAAACATTATTTCAAAAGTAGCAAAAGGAGTTAAAGGTGGGTTAAAAGGAGCAATAGAAGGAAGTGCCGATTTAGGCAGTTCCGTGGTAGCCTCTGTTAAGAATCTCACCGTTAATACAGTCAAGGGTGCAGGAGAACTAGTAGTAAAAGGCATTCAGATACCTGCTTCCATTGTTCAAGGGGCATTTGAAAGTCTAGGCGAAATCGGAAGCAGTAGCGTTAAATTGGTAAAAGGAATAGTAGATGGCGCAGTGCAAGGAGCCATGGAAACTGGTGTTGAACAAAAAGATGCTGTAAAAGGAACAGTATCGCAAGCTGTTCATAGTGCCAAAGAAATGGGAGGCGATATCGCTTCTATTGCAGTAGAAGCAGTAAAAGGATCGATAAGCGCTGTAAAGCAGGTAGGTGGTGACACTCTGGACGCCACCAAAGTATCGGTAATAGCAGCTCTTGAAGCAGCAGAAAGTATTGGAGGAGAAACTGCTGACTCTGTCAAGAATGCTTTAAGTAAGGGAGTTGATGGAGCAAAAGGAATTTTAGACGATATCAAAAAATAACAATCTACTAAGTAAGCGTGTTCGTAAATTGAAATGAATGAAAAACTGCCCAGTGATTGAAAAATCATTGGGCTAATTTTTAAACGTTAAATTTAAGTTATGCAAAAATTTACTAATCAAGTATTTGTAACATTGTTAAGTATAGTCATGCTGTCTTCATGTGATTCAGGTGGTGAATCCGGAGCAACAAGTGGTATTCAATATGATACCATTCAAGTGACGGCTACAGCATACAACTCGGTTGAGGCACAAACTAAAAAAGGAAATCCAGCCTTGGCAGCGTGGGGTGATACTTTAAAACCTGGTATGAAAGCCATTGCTATTTCTAGAGATTTTCTGAGAGAAGACCTCTTAGAACATAATTCCATAGTAAAAATCGAAGGCTTAGAAGGTAGTTATGTGGTGATGGATAAAATGAACAAACGATGGACGCGCAAAATTGATATTTACATGGGCCTAGATGAGCAGGCTGCAAGAAACTGGGGTAAACAACAGGTAGAACTTTATATCCCGATTAAAACAGACCCTCAACCGGAAGAACAAGTAAAATAAAGTAATATACCTTCCTACAGAAAAGGCAGCTTGAGCTGCCTTTGCTTTTCAGAATCACAGATTCTTACTCCTCCTCATCTCTCTTTTTCAAATCTTTAATATCCTCTCTATCCTTTAGTTTTTTATCCTCCACTTCTTTATTAAGAAACTGGTTGATTCTATCAATATCAAAGCTAGTTTGAATCTCACCAAAGGAATCGATTTTTACATCAAAGCCTTCTAACTTAGGGTTAACGCTGGGTTTTTTCTGTTTTTTATTATCGTCTTTATTTTTAGGCATTATTCAGAAATTTGATCCTTTAGCTTATCTAACGCTAAACGAATCCTTTCTGTTATTTCTTCTTTCCCTAAAATCTCAATAATCTCCATTAGGTCAGGTCCACCTGCTTCCCCTGTGATGCTTACTCTTAGGGATTGCATTACTTTTCCCATGCCTATTCCTTCTTTCTCTAATAAAGCGGCAAAAGTTGCTTTAGCATTGCCTGCATCCAAATGATCAACTTTTTCTAAGGCATCAGCATATAAGCTTAAGGCTTTATCAACATCTGCATTCCATTTTTTTCTAACTACTTTTTCATCATAGCTATCGGGCTTTAGGAAAAAGTATTGACCCTGCGTCCAAAACTCAGTTGGGAAAGTCACCCTTTCTTTTAATGCATGCACAATGCGTTCCAGTTTTGCTTGAGAAACTTCAATACCATTTGCTTCAACATCTTTTTTAAGATATTCTGCTAATTCAGCGTTAGGCTTACTTTTAAGATATTGTTCATTGAACCATTTGGCTTTCTGGATATCAAATTTCGCTCCTGCTTTTCCAATTCTTTCAATGGTAAAAGCATCGATTAACTGTTCCAGACTAAATATTTCTTGCTCATTGCCCGGGTTCCAGCCCAAAAATGCCAAGAAATTTAATAAAGCGTCTGGTAGATAGCCTTCTTCTCTAAACCCTGCTAAAAACTCTCCCGAAGCAGGATCTTTCCATTCCATGGGGAAAATTGGAAATCCATGCTTCTCAGCATCTCGCTTACTTAGTTTCCCATTACCATCTGGTTTTAATAACAAAGGCAAATGGGCAAATTCTGGCATGCTATCTTCCCAACCAAAAAATTGGTAAAGCAAAACATGCAAAGGAGCAGATGGCAACCATTCTTCTCCTCGAATCACATGAGTAATGCCCATTAAATGATCATCTACTACATTAGCTAGATGATAAGTCGGCATTCCGTCCGATTTCATTAATATTTTATCATCTATCTGAGTAGAATGCACCATTACCCAACCTCGAACCTTGTCATTTAGACGGACTTCTTCTTTTCTAGGAACTTTCAATCTAATTACATAAGGTTCACCTGCAGCTAGTTTTTCCTTTACCTCTTCTTTCGACAAGGTTAAGGAATTTTTCATTTGCATTCTCGTGATGGCATTGTATTGAGGTGTATCGACTCTGGCAGCTTTCAAGCGTTCACGCATTTCATCCAATTCCTCAGAAGTGTCAAAAGCGTAATAAGCTTTATCATCGTCCAGTAATTGCTGAGCATACTTAGCATAATGCTCTTTTCGTTCACTTTGACGGTACGGTCCGACTTCTCCTTTATCGTTCCAAGGGCTTTCGTCAGGCGTTATCCCCAACCATTTCAACGTTTGGTGAATATAGTCCTCCGCTCCTTCTACATAGCGGTTTTGATCAGTATCTTCTATTCGTAAAATGAATTGACCTCCTGTTTTCTTTGCAAAAAGGTAATTATATAAAGCCGTTCTAACTCCTCCGATATGAAGTGGACCTGTTGGACTAGGGGCAAAACGTACGCGTACAGCTTGACTCATGAAATTCTTTTTTTAATGCGATTTGGGGTGCAAAATTAATGAATTAAGTTTAAAAGTAGTATCATCCTATACAATACTTACAAGCAATCGATATGTTTAAGTATTGCCCGAGCCTAAACAAATATTTTCATGTAATCTATGAAATCGTTTTCTTCAAATAAGTAAAAGTACAAGGTCCACAATCAATAAAACTTGCATGACAAACACTAGGGTGCTCATTTTCTTTTTTAGCAGGTATGCTGTGCTCATAGTTATGAGTACCAAGATCGGCATTAGCATTCCAGTGATTAATCGCAAAGAATTGGTCTCACTATCCTCAAAACGAAGGAGTCTGTAGGTATTTACTTCATTAAAGATCCATGATACAGCATATCCTATTTTTTCATTGGCCTCAATTTCCTGAGCATAATCTCCTGAAATATAAAAATCATGCTGGCTGGTGGATACTTTGTAGGAATAATGAAAGTTTCTGGCTGCATTATAATACTGTTGCCGTTCTTTTTGAACCGATACTATCTCATCTACCACCTTTCTTCCAGGTAGGAAAAAGTCAAGCAATATTATTACAGAAGCCAAGGTGAACAGGCCATAAAAAAACAAACGAAACTTATCTTGACTTTTGCTCATTTTGCAGATTTTACCTCTATTTGAACGCTACTGATAACCAGCGGCCTGCAAATTAAATAATTCTGAATATAATTGCTCGTTTGCCATCAATTCTTCGTGCGTTCCAATTTCTAATACTCTTCCTCCTTTGAGTACCATTATCCGGTCTGCAATCCTGACAGTGCTAAATCGGTGAGAAATGATCACGGCTGTCTTGCCGTGGGTTAAGGATATAAAACGATTAAAGGTTTCGGATTCAGCTCGAGCATCTAGTGCCGAAGTGGGTTCATCCAGTATCAAAACATCGGCATCTTTCATATAGGCTCGCGCCATGGCTATCTTTTGCCATTGGCCTCCGGAAAGGTCTTTCCCATCTTTGAATCGTCTTCCTAATTTTTGATCGTAGCCATTTGGAAGCTCGTTAATAACCTCCTCTGCAAGGCTTTTCTCAGCCGCATTTTTGATACGATCTTGGTTGTCCAGTTCTTCAATCTCGCCAACCGCAATATTTTCTCTGAGGCTCAAGTCAAACTTTACAAAATCTTGAAAAATAACACCAAATCGATCGTGGTAGTCTACGGCATCGAACTTATAAATAGGGACGCCATCTAATAAGATCTCCCCTTCTGTAGGTGCATAAAACTGTAATAATAATTTAATTAGAGTTGATTTTCCGGCTCCATTCTCACCAACCAATGCTAGCTTTTCTCCAACCTTAAGGTGGAAACTCACATTGCGAATTACCCAATTGTCAGAATAGGGATATTTAAATCCTACGTTTCGAAATTCAAAACCCTCCTTAATATTTTCAGGCAGAGGAAGTTTCTCTTCAGCATCTGATTCCACCCTTTCATTAGGTCTTTTACCAAGGCGTAAATCCAGAAATTCAAAGTAGTCTTGCAAATATAAGGAGCGTTCAGTAATAGCAGTAAAGCGTATAAAAAGGCCCTGAAGTTTATTTCTTAGTCGATTGAATGAACCGGATAGAAAAGTGAGATCACCAATGGTGAGCACTCCTGCCACAGTTCGAAAAACAATTAACACGTAAGCTCCATAGTAAGCACAGGTACTGATGATGTTGAAAAATGATCCCCAGACCGCACGAGTGTAGGATAACTTTTTACTCTCTTGATAGTATTTCTGAGACAGCACACTAAAGCGATCGGCCAGGTAGCCTGAAAGACCAAAGAGCTTGACTTCTTTTGCTGTTACATCGCTAGCTCCAACATACCTTAAGTAGTCCAGTTCTCTTCTTTCCTGCGTCCAGCTTCTGGCCAGAGAATAGCTAGTGCCACTAAACTTAATTTCATTAAGAATAGTCGGTACGATTGATAACACCAATAAAATAATCAACCAGGGTTCGAACACCACCACCCCTGTAAGTAGTGAAGCAATCACGATTATATCCTGACCTTGGGTAAGTATATTGGACATCAGCCCCACACGGCCAGTTGTTTGTTGTCGAGCACGCTCCAGCTTATCGTAAAATTCCGAATCTTCTAATTGTGAGAGACTCAGTTCTGCTGTTTTCTTGATAATTTTTACGGATGACTCAATAGAATATTGATCGCCTAAAAGGGCATCTGTATGTGTAGTAAGTCTGCTCAATAGATCGGAAGCAATTGCCAAAGAAAACTCAAGGAGTATAAAAAGCCAAAGCTGGCTCATATCGTGCGTTTCAGCATTGATTTGCAAGACAATTTCATCAATGATAAGCTTACCTACCCACAGCATACTAACCGGGAGCAGTGCACTGATGACACGAGCAAGCAAGTTACTATAGAAAAGAAAGGGATTGACCTTCCTGATTTCTGTAAAGAAACGAGGAACAAATTTGAGAGTAGCGAAACTCTCTCTTAGACTTACGCGCTGAGGTTTGAAGGATTGAGATTGCAAAGGCGAGTGGTTTATCGATTACGACAGTCCGCTAAGTTACGATTTAAGGCAATATAATTTTAACTCAAGCTATTACTTTTTAAAATAAGCAATAGTTTTTTCTAATATGATAAAGTATAATTTACATTGGTGGTTAATACCTCATATGTCAAATTGGCGAGGACTCAATTACTCTTTGATTTAACGCATTATTTACAAATACCTTAAACCCGCCAACTCCTCTGCCTTTTCCCATAAGCGCTTGGCAATATCTTCATCTTTTGACAAATCGGTAGATGAAACCTTGCCGGGCTTTCCTTTGAACTCATTAAAACCGGTTGGTCCGAAATAGTCACCTCCCTCTGCCTTACCAATTGCAGCCAGAATGGTCGGTTTCGCACCTTCCTTTGGCGCATGTGTTAAGAAGGGCGCAACAGTATACTTTAAAATAACATAGACTAGCTTTGGCATATGCCTGGCTAACTCTGTTGTAGCAATTCCGGGATGGGCTGCAGTTGATATCGTTTGCTTATGACCTGCTTTTTCTAACCTTCTTTGCAATTCATAAGCGAACATCAAACAAGCTAGCTTCGACTGACCATAAGCATCTGAGGCGGAATATTTTTTCTCGCTTTGCAAATCATCAAAATTGATCTTGCCGTTTTTATGCGCTATCGAGCTCAAGCTGACCACTCTGGAATCTGGCGTTTTTAAGAGCTTGTCCAATAATAAGCCAGTTAAAAGAAAATGTCCTAGGAAATTTGCTTCGAATTGTAACTCCAAACCATCTTCGGTTTTTGTATATGGAGGCATCATGACCCCTGCATTATTAATCAGAACATCTAATCGGTCGTATTTTGACTGATAGGCTTTCGCAAAATTTCGAACAGAATCTAAACTACTTAAGTCGATTTCCATTACTTCAACATCTGCATTTGCCACTTCATTTTTTAAGGTTTCTTTAGCGGCTTTGGCTTTTTCCATGCTTCGACAAGCCATAATCACTTTAGCTCCTTTTTTTGCTAGTGTTAAGCTGTTTTCGTAGCCCAGGCCTGTATTGGCTCCTGTTACTATAAAGATGCGTCCATCTTGTTGCTGTAAATTACTAATCTCGTCCATATTTTGCGGTTTTTATTAAAGATAAGAAATCCTTGTCTCCACAAGCAGTATTTGACAAAAACCTTGATAAAGCTTATTACTTGTTAGTATGAGAACCTCAGGATAAAGGAAAGAACACGCACAAATTATATGTTTGTAAAATGCATTTTGCGAATCTATTCAGTCCTCTTTCATTTTAGTATCGTTGATTAAGATAGGCTCACCAAAACCTAAGTCTTTCATTCTATCTAGTCGCGTTTTTGCATTGCTAACCACCAGCCAAATCATTTTAGTTTCATCTAAATATTTATCAGATAATTCTTTGATACGATCCACTGTCATTTCATTGACAATTCTTTCGCGATCTTTTACATAATCATATTTCCAGCCATAGGCGCTTATGTTTTCAAGCATATTTAGCTTTGCACCCGCCGTTTCGAATGCTCGAGCATTGCTTTTAATAAAAAAATAATGTTTTTCAAAAGGATCGTATAATTATGCGATCCTTTTTTTATATTTTTCAGTCGTTTATTTATTAACTAACTCAATTTAATGATAAAATTTAGTCATTTCTTTATTTCTCTTTTTTCATAAAAATTCATTTAATTGCACAGCATGAATTAAATTCTGATACTTATAATACAATTGAAGAATTACTCATTGCTACAAATTATGATAGCGTATCCAGACAAATTTCATCTCTTCAAGCTATGCCTGATAAATACGTACTAGCAGGCGAGTTATGTAGCAGAAAATATTTTGAGGAACGCCTTCCCGAAGTAATGGAAATCTCTTTGTATAGAATCATTCAAGAATGGGTCAATAATTTAATCAAGTATGCACAAGCCAGCCAGATAGAGATACAACTCAAAAGGTACGATGACGCAATAAATGTCATCATTGAGGACAATGGGCCAGGTGTAAATAAGCAAACGCTTATACAATCTGAAGGAAATGGTTGGAAAAATATTCAGTCACGAATTAGTATACTTAATAGAACTATAGACATTGAATCGACTGCTGGAAGGTCTGGCACTTCTTTCATTTGCAAAGTAGCTGTTGCTATCAGTAAACACACTGAAAAAATAACATTGTAAACATTTTAACCTCACAGTATGAAAAGGCTAATCTTACTTTTTTTTTTCCTGAACACTGCTGCATGCATTGCTCAGGCAAATAATAATTTAGTGAATGGAATAACAAAGGGACCTGACTCTACCAGAGTTAATTTCATCTTAGAGAATTATTATAAAATATATGCACAAGGATTTGATGAAGCCGACACTACTATGCTTTATCTAATTGAATTAGCGCAAAAAAATAATTGGGAGGATAAAGTTGCTTATGGATACTTGTACAGAGGAGTAATAAACTATTTATCTGGCTCTTACGAGAATGCCCTAAAATTCTATCTGGTCGCATTAAAGAAATTCACCACTCTTAATAATGATAAAGGAATAGGTAGAACTTATAATGAACTAGCTGTTTTCTATCATAAAACAGGAGAAACAAATAAAGCCTTTGACGCCCTTTCGAAATCATATGAGCTCTGTAAAAACATTAAAGATTTAGAATGTTTGGGCACCTCACTTGCTCATAAGGTTACATTTCTTAAACGAAAAGGAGATTATGTGTCCGCTTATCCGATTATGATTCAGGTTTTAGACATCAGAAAACAGATGGGCGATAGCATTGGATTAGGTTATGCATACCTCGATTTGGCAGATTATGAAGCTCAAAAAGGGAACATTAATACTTCAATTGCCTATATCGAACAGTCTACTTCAATAAGGAAAGCTATTGGAGACAAACAAGGACTAGCAGTTAATAAAGTCATCGTAGGAGAAACCTACTTTACAGCGAATGAATTTGAAAAAGCAATTACCTATTTTCAACAGACCATCAAGCTGGCAGAGCCGATCGGTTATTTGGATCTTATAAAATTTGCTTATTCAATGATAGAACAATCCAGCTTATCATTAGGTGACTACAAAGAAGCACATCATGCTTTAAATCAAAGTATAATAATAAAAGACAGTATTTTTTCTATAGAAAAAGCAAAAACCATTGCAGCCTTAGATGCTCAATACGAGACAGAGAAGAAAGAACAACAAATAGCGCTTCAAACTGCCGAAATAGCCAAAAAAACAGCAGAAAACGAACGGAAAGTGCTGATGATAATTGCACTAGTAGCCATTTTGGTTTTACTGATTACTGTTTTCCTACTTTTCAGAAATAGGGCAAAGCGTAAACAACAATTGCTGATTAAAGAAAAAGATTTAAAAGTTAAAGAGGCTCAAATTGAAGCTACTTTAAACTCGCAAGAATCAGAAAGAAAGCGATTTGCTTCGGATTTACATGATGGTTTTGGTCAACTAATAAGTGCTCTGAGGCTTAACATGAATAACTTCAACCAAGAGAATGAAGATGACCGAAAACTTAAAGCTTTTGAACATTCCGAAAAAATATTAGACGATATGCATTCAGAAATACGTGCAATCGCATTCAACCTAATGCCAGTTACTTTAATTCAAGAAGGAGTTTTATCAGCCGTAAAGGAGTTTTCTGCTCGAATTAATAAAAGTGAACAGTTGAAAATCGAAGTGACTAGCTTCGAATTAAATACTAGGTTTAAGGAAGTTTTTGAAGTAGCAATCTATAGAATAATCCAAGAATGGGTGAATAATGTACTCAAATATGCTGAAGCGAGTAAAATTACCATTCAATTGGATCAGTATGAAACTGAATTAATCTTAATTATAGAGGACAACGGGAAGGGATTTGACAAAAATAAGCTCTTTAAAAGCAAAGGAAACGGTTGGAGAAATATACAGACCCGTACTAATTTAATTAAAAGTCAAATAGAAATTGATAGCGCCCCTGCTAGATTAGGAACTACCTTCATAGTAACTGCCCCAATACTTGCATTCATAAATGGTGAGAAACTAGTTAATACCACGAAATCCAATTAAAAAATACCTTGAAGAAGGGATATTATTATTGGCCATAGAAAGATAATTTTATGCCATGCAATTGTTCAGAAAGTGTCGTATATTATCAAGTGAAAAGAAGAAGATGCGGATGAAAATTCTATTAGTAGACGACCATATTATCTTGATGGATGGAATAAAGTCTTTACTCGACGGAGTAGAAGGCTTTGAAGTGGTGGCTGCTAAAAACACTGCAGAGGAGGCCTTGGAATATCTAAAAAATCACGAAATTGACATCCTAGTATCTGACTATAACTTGCCAGGCATGGACGGCCTCGATTTAGTAAAAACAGTAAAGCGCATTTTACCTCAAACCAAAATCATAATATTAAGTCAGCATGACGAAGTGCATTTGGTTAAGGAGATCCTTAAGGAAGGTGTTCAAGGATATATCCTTAAAAAGGATACACATAGGGAATTAGTATCCGCTATTACTCAAGTTTCAAGAGGCAAGATCTTTATGAGCAATGAAATTAATCAAATGTTGGTTGAAAGTTTGAACTTCCCTGAAGAGCATAAATTGCTAACCGACAGAGAAAGAGAAATTTTAAAACTGATAGCAAAAGAATATACGAATAAAATGATAGCCGAAGCGCTTTTCATCTCTGAAAGAACTGTTGAGACTCATCGAAAAAATATCTTCAGGAAAACCAAAACCAATTCGCTGGTCGGACTCATCAAATTTAGCTACGCCAATAATTTAATATAGATTTGTCCGTGCTAGTGGTTAGCATAATATGCTCCCTGTAGGGGTTGTTATAACCTTTTTATCAGTGTTATTTTTATGTCATAAAACTTAAAATAACGTAGAGATGAAAAAACTTTTATTCGCAGCCGTCTTTATGAGCATTGGCATCGGCCAAATATATGCTCAAACCTACCAAAACACAAATGCTTGAAGATGACCCTACAAAAGTGCTTGATAAATTTATTGTAGTAGACGTGCTGGCAGCTGACATTGATCTTGACTTTCTCAGTAGTAACTGAAATTTCGGTGCTTCTGCCTATTGGCCCATCACTGATAAACTGAGTGTCGATTCCAATATTAAACTTCCTTATTATCAAATTGGCAATAAAGGCTTCGTTATTACGCTTGAGCCAGGTGTATACTCTAAGCTTTTTTCTAAAGATAAAACTGATGAGGTTCCTGTGGTAATAAATAGAGTCTGTGCTAGGTGGTGGTGAAATTAAAAAGGACGATAAAACCTATAGTGTTGATACTTATAAATACCTAACAGCCAATCGTACCTATACCAATTCATATGGCGCTAGAGGAGGCCTTTAATTTATAAGAGCTCTCTTAAGCTATTAAGTTGATAGCTTGAGAAACTTACCCTTGAACGTTGGTCCTAAAACTAGGCAGACAAGTAAAATGTATGACAAACAGATAAACAAAAAAGACCAACATAGCCGTTGGTCTTTTAAAACCTGTTGTAAAGGTGGGTTTGTTATCCTGAAAATAGTAAGCTCTTATTTATCATTTGCCATTTCTTCGAAATTAGTAATTCCGGCAGCCATCATATCTTTGATTGCGCCTGAAGCAGCGGTCACATACGCCTCTTGGTCACATTCGGCAAAGTGGGATGCCACCGACTTTTCATCACCTGAGACCATGATCAATCGATTATATGCGGTTTTTTCAAATACTTCTACTTGTGCACTGGTTACCTCCTTAATTTTTTTGTCCTTAAAAACATCGTCAAATCCTACCGTCTTTTTCAACTCTACTTTTGCATCAAAAAATGGATTATTGGCAAAATCACCACCTGAAACGAAGCGTATTTGTGAACTCAATAGATCTGATGTGCCGGGACTTGTAAACCCACTTGCTAAACTCTTCCAAGAATCCTGTTCGTTTGTGATACTTGCGTTCATAAAAGATTCCATTTCTAGGCCTATTTTAGCTTTCACTGAGCTCATATTCGCTAAACTAGAAGATTTGGCTGAGAGCTCGACAAATGGAAAGATAAAGATGGCGTCAGCTACATATACGTCTCCCAATTCTTTCGATATTTTAGGTCCCAAGTCCATGAATGTTCCCTTTTCTTTTCCATTTTTTGAAATACGCTTCACCATGTAGTCGAAGCCTTGGGGGGTTACCATTACAAAGCCGGTTGCTTGGGCATCGGAAGAAGCTCCCCCTTGCACCCTTGTGTAATCGGAGTAGAGTTCAATTTTGCTGGCTTCCTCTATTGTCATAATTTCGAAGCCTTGCTCTTTTAGTTGATCAACAAAAGACTTATAAGCATCGTCAATGACTTTTTGAAAATCTTCCACATCTACTCCTGCAATCTGCACACCCATTCTTGTAGAGGTACCTGAGGTGAAAGTAGTCCGGTTTGCTCGCTCATTCCGCTTTCCCATAGTCGAGGCTTCGGCTTCTTCAAACACTTCAAACAGTGCTTTAAAACTTCTGATATAAACTTTCTTAGGAGCTTTTCGGTGTTGCTTTTTCTTAACGTAACTGGTTACTTTCATATCTTTCTCCGTTAGGAAAGGTTCTGAAAATACATTTGAAAATAGGAGTACGCAAACAAGCAGTAAATTTTTCATGATTTAAGATTTTTTGTATAAACAAATTTCACTTGCTTTAGGGAAGAAAGAAATACCCCTTTAGCGGTATTTTTTCTCCGTGCTAGCACGGATCGGAAATTACGAAATATAGGATTTCTATTACTTAGCCAACTCGTCAGCCAAGCCCTGCTGTGTCCAACCCTTTTCCTTTCGGAGATATTTTATATTCTTATTGATCAAGCTCATTTTTATCAGATTGTAGCGTCAAGAACCAAGACCCTATCATTATTTCCTAATATTTAGTATCAAGTGAAATTGCTAACAAAAAAGGTAGACTTTCGGCAACAAACTAAATACACTACACCGGTATATTTATTTTTCCAACTCCCCTGCTTCTAACTTCCTTAATTATCCGTCTCGGGTCTGACCTTTGTTACTTACCCTATTTCAACATGCAGATTAAGAATCCTAAACATAATCAAGCTTCCTTAAAAATCGTTAGATTATGTGCATCTATAATGTGGCTATTCAAATTGTACAATTCCTATTGATGCAAAGAAATCTTATCTTCTGCTCCGTTAAAACGATTTCTAATTCTACCAACCACCCTCACTTATGTATCCTGTGGTTCGGCTAAAGTATAGCCATACCAGCTACTGTCACCTGCCTTAGTTCTAACATGGGAATGTACCTGACGCCTACCCGAATCAAGACGTTTACTCGATAATCTAATTTTTACATCCATTCTATTAGTCTTAAAAAGCACCCATAACATAAATTACTATTTTATTTAGTATTAGTAATGCTTCCTTTAGAAATTATAAATATAAAAACGAAATAAACCTAATTAGTAGGTGTTTGAATTTCATAGTTTTACAGTTTCATTTAGTGAATACTTCTTTTGAGTTTATTATGAGCTGTACGTAGTGGGATGAAAAAATCGTGAAATCATTCTCTTGCTGCCTTGAATTCACTTCCTTCGTACCATTTTGGGAAGTACTCCTCATTGGCTATTTTCAAGCCGACCTCAAAAAACAGTTGTAGATCTAACTGAACACCGCTTAATTCGGTTTTACTTGCTACATAGTTATCGGAAACCTGGTGATAATCATTTTCCACATAGTGAGCAAAAAAGGCTTTTGTTTCTTCTATGCTATGATTAAAACCTTCATACGCACCACTTGAATATAGGGCTGGGATGCCTATTTTGGCAAAGTTGAAATGATCTGATCTAAAGAAATAACCTTTTTCAGCTTCCGGGTCTGGAATAATATACCGGCCTTGTTGCTCCGCCACAGCCTTAGCATATTCATCCATTTCAGATTGCCCAAAACCTACAATGGTGAGGTCTTTCATTTTACCCGGGTTAAAAAGAGCATCCATGTTAATATTGGCTACCGTTTTACCCGGCTCAAATATCGGTTTAGCAGCATAGTAAGCGGATCCTAATAAGCCTTGTTCTTCCGCAGTAACCGCTAAAAATACGATTGAACGCTTATTAGGCCCTTTTTTTTTAAAAGCTTCTGCAATAGCTAAAAGTCCGGCTGTTCCGGAGGCATTATCTACTGCTCCATTGTAGATGGAGTCTCCATCAACTAGGCTACCCACTCCTAAGTGATCCCAATGGGCAGAATAGATGATGAATTCATCCTTTTGAGTAGTACCAGGAATCATGGCTACTACATTTTTAGAAACGTCTTTTTTGATTTTATTCTCGATGCTTACACTCACCTCTAACCCTAAAGGAATAGCTTGAAAGTCCTTATTCCGTGCTAGTGTTTTATAGTCTTGTCCTTTCATAGTTGAAGCCTCAAATAACTTTTCCGTACTTTTCTGGCTAATCCAGGATTCTACCTCTGCTAATGGCTGCTCGCTTTCTATGACCATTCGAGCACCTGTCCAACTAGATTCTATCACATTCCAGCCATAAGAAGCTGGCTTGGTATCGTGAATAATGATGACGCCCGCAGCTCCTTGCCTGGCCGCTTCTTCATATTTATAGGTCCACCGGCCATAATAGGTCATGGCGTTACCTTTGAAAAGAGTGGAGTCACCTGACATAAAGCCCGGATCATTCACCAACACAACTGCCGTTTTTCCAGCCCAATCTATTCCTTCATAATCATTCCAATCATATTCAGGTGCCACGATGCCATAGCCAGCGAAAACTAATTCAGATTTCTCGAGGCTTACTTGTTCTTCCACCTTATTGGTAGTAGCGACAAAGTCTTTCAAGTAGTTTAATTCGATATTGATACCTTCGCCTGTGATGGTCATCTTTTCAGATGGAGTGCCAGTGATTTCTACCAAGGGTACATCCTGAAAATAGCTCCCGTTATTTCCGGGTTCCAGTCCTAATTTCTCAAATTCTGATTTTAAATAATTGACCGTCTTTACTTCGCCTTCAGTGAAGGGCATCCTTCCCAAAAAGTCGTCAGAAGCTAGTTCTGCAATGTGGTTTCTGAGTGTGCTTTCGCTTACTTCGGTAATAATAGTATTCTCTTTTTTTTCAGCCTCGCAACCCAATAGAAGGAGTACAGCTAAAATTTTATAATAGTTTTTCATTGTAGGTATAGGATTTTATCTATTAATGTACTCTTTTTTTATAAGGTTTTAATATTTTAAACTGTTAAGTGGACTTTTATTAGAAGTTCCCTTCCTAATATTTCTCTTCGCCTTGTTGCGATTGGCTTGCTACTTCATACTTAACTTCAGGAAAAATTGGTTTAATAAGTTCTAATCTCTTATGGTAGATAAGCTTTCATTGATATGATTAATAGAAGTCCGATGAATATAGTTAAGATTAATTTATTCGATTTCATGGTCAGTGGTTTCTTATCGGTTAATAATTTTTTGATGGCTGTATATCACAACAGCTTAAACTTAAATCAAATTAGGTTTAAAGAAGGAAAAAGAAAACCGATCGAGGACGAAGACCCTGTTCTACTGTCCGAAGGTGCTAGTTCGTTTCCCTAGGAAAATTTTGAGGCAAAATGAAGCTGTTTTCCGTAAAAAAGGGTGATTGAGCTTTTGATTAGAAATATTCTGAGTTCGATTAATAAAAAAATGACATCCGAATAAGGTGGGGCAGTCTATGCCGGGAGGATTTATTTTTTCACCTTGTTTCTAAAAAATCAGCTTCTACCGTATTATCGTCAGAAGCCATTTCACAAGTCCAGCTATCGATATACCATCTCCCATTTTCGTAATGCAACTGAATACTATTGAGTCCTCGGATATCTGTCGGGGTATCAAGCTCAGTCCTGATTTCAAACGCACTCCAGACTTGGGCCATATTGCCATATCTACTTACTACCCGCTTAAGCTCTTTTTCATAGAAATTCTCTCTTGGATTTAGGCCGACCGGAATGTATTCAGCCTCTAGGGAATGAACATCTGCCTTGCCATCTTTGTCCAGCCGAGTAATAACGACATTTTCAGAATGGATATATTTATCCCTTTCAAACTGCCACGGATCCTCACTTGAACCTGATACTACCTCGTAATAGGCTCCGATGATGGCGTCTATTGATGCTACATCTTTAGCATATTTTTCATCGAGTGTTTGGCCAAAAGCTGTTGAGCAAATGAATAGTCCTGCTATACTGATTATTGAAATTTTCATAAATTTATTTTTTTAGGTACGTATACTGAGTATTGAGAAATATCCGACTGGAGCTCTACAACTGTTTATATCACTTAAAAGGGAAGAGTAGAGCGCGTCAAGTTTGTTAAATAGTTTCATTACTCCTCCAATCGATTATATTTTTTAAGAACATCTCTTAGCAATTGATGGGGAATAGCATACGACTTATTGCCATTGATCCCTTCCATGGTTTCCGCAGCTACCATGGCATTGATGATAGCTTCTTCTACCACTTGTACAGTAGCTTCCAGCAATGGATCAATCAGATCATTGGGCAGCATTGTTACCTCCGAAAAGTTATAGCGCTGAAAAGCGTCAGGATTAGCGGTAGAAAAGGCAATGAAAATATCTCCAGAACCATTGCGCCCGTAGCCACCAGTTTTTCCTACGCCTAAGGAAATCCTTTGAGCTAATCTTTTTAACTGATGAGGAAGAAGAGGTGCATCCGTTGCAAGCACAACGATGATAGAGCCATCTCCTTGCTTCCGGTATGATTGTGGAGGAAGGTTGAGCTTATCATTTAAAGTGTCCTTTAATACCTGCCCAACTGGTACGCCCATAATCGTTAATGAATTTCTTTCCCCAAAATTGGCCTGGACTAATGCACCCACCGTAAAAGTTGAATCATCAATCTGTACAATTCTCGAAGAAGTACCTGTTCCTCCCTTAAACCCCAAACACATCATGCCGGTGCCTCCACCTACGTTGCCTTCCGCTATTTTACCAGCCTTTGCATTATCAATAGCTTCCAGAACATGCTTTTCTTCTACATGAAATCCATAAATATCATTCAAAAAGCCATCGTAGGTTTCTGCCACAACAGGATAGGTGTACCACCATTCCTCACCATTATACCAGTTTGTATCTACATACCATTTTAATACTGCATCACGAACCACCCCAACGCTATTGGTATTGGTAATCATAATTGGAGTTTCTAAAAAACCGGATTCCGTCACCCAGATGGTTCCCGTCATTTCACCGTTGCCGTTCAAGCTATACCAATTGGCAAACACCGGGCTAAATTTTTGCGCTTTCCCGCGTGGGAAAATAGCCGTCACTCCCGTTCTGATCGGCCCTTTGCCCACAATATTTTCTCCACTGCCTGAAATAATGGTACTATAGCCTACTTCCACACCTGTTACATCGGTGATGGCATTGAGCTCACCTGTTGTACCATTGAAAGGAACTCCTAAATCTCGCGCTCTGGGTTTTTGTCCGTATAATTGCGAAGAAGTGAGTATGATGACAAAAATTAAAAATATTCTGTTCATAGGAGTTTGGTGTTAAGTACTTATCATTGCTAATCAAAGTGCATGAATTAAAAAACTTATTTTTCTAATAGTGGATTTTGTCCTATTTCAAGATAGCTCGTGTTATTTTCAGGTAATATACCCACAATATTGACTGGATTTTCCCCTTTATTCATAAATGCATGAGGAGCGCCAGCTGGAATTTTCACGATGTAGGGTCCAATTGCCGTAAATCGTTTTTCATTGATCATGTACTCGATGGTACCCTCATACACTACATGCAATTCTTCCATGCCGTGTGAATGCAATGGAGGACCTCCATTTGGCAGTGCCATCGCCATTATTACTGATAAGGATTTAAAATCATAATCTTCACCCTGAGCTGTATAACCCAATTCGCCAGGGTGGTCATAATACTTCTTTAAATGCTTTGGCTCAATAATATAATCAGAAGTATCAAATTTTACCAGTGGCTGCATTACAAAACTTGAATCAGGGATTTGATTGAAACCAAAAGTTTTAACTGGCGTGTTTAATTTTTCATGTTTCTCAGAACATCCAAGCAGGAACAAATAAGATAGAAGGAATATAGTTTTATTCATAATAGCATTTTAATTGGTATAAGGTTATTCATCCAATTTCAAAAATCTAGCTGCATTACTGTAAAAGATCCCTTCTTTATCCTCCTCAGTGAGGAAGTCGAGACTGTTTAAAAAATCGATTGACTTTCCTATGGCATAAGGCCATATCATTTGGTCTGAGCCAAACATCACTCTGTCCAGGTAGCCGGCATGCTTGATGTTTTTGAGAAATTCTATAATATAACGTTGGGTATTGGGTTCCACCCAAAGCATTACTCCAAGATCGGTATAGAGCTGCGGATAATAGGCCATCAATCGGATAGCGTGCTCAGGCCAGTCTTCACCACCGGCATGCATCAAATAGATTCTGAGTTTCTGATAGTTGACCAGCACATCTTCAATCAAGTAAGGATCGCCCAATTTAAGCCTTGCTTTTGGGGCCCAACTGTAAGTGCCGCCAGGGTCTCCACCACCAGTATGCACGGCTACCGGAATATCATATTTTTCGCAAATCCGCAGGTAAGGTTGCCATTCAGGATCGCTTAGCGTGGTACCGCTGTAATAGGGTCCTAATTCTCCAAATATTTCAAGTTCTCCATCTTTTATCATTTGCTCAAAGCGGATGGTGTCCATGTCATAACTATCCGGAGCAAACTGCAAAATGCCCTTAATAACCCTGTCGGAATTATCCTTTTCTGCCCATGTTGCTACGCTCTCAGGGTTTCCGCTCACCATGGCTTTCATAATATTGTATTGCTCAAAAAACTTAAAAGTCTCCAGCCTATGTTCCTCAGCATTTGTTGATCCTTTCATGCCATAATGATCAGTCGCAGGTTCTCGCTCTCCAAAGTCGCTATCAGAGTAGGAATGCACGTGCATGTCAATAATTCTCGTTTGTGCTTCTGCGCAAGCAAAAGAAATCATTAGTGCAAGTAAAGTAAAATGGTATTTTTTCATATTTCAATCAGAATAAGAGTACTAGAACGAAGACTTTTCTTTACTTTATAAGGCGTCCAAAAATTTAAATATTTCCACATAGGCATCAACTAATTCTTCCTCTGTAGGACTATGCTTACCTTCAGGTATAAACATGATAAAATCCTTATTCTTTTTCATTAAGGAGGTAAATTCCTCAAAAGTTGCTGGCGGAATCTGGGCATCCTGGCCTCCATGCCACAGGAAAACTGGGGGGTCATTCGTATCAAAGTAGCTAACCGGCTCATAAACTGACAGTACTTCTTTGCTGGCATAACCGTCCGAAGGGAAGAGGGATTTTCCAGCCTCACTAAACAGCTCATATTCGTGATTTACAAATATTTTTTCTATAACATCTAAGTCATCTACGGGTTCAGAGATGTTAATTGCTCCAATAATCTCTATGCCATTTCGCAATGTATCGGGAAACTTCGGATTATTTTGGGCAAGGGCCACATTTATAGCAATTTGCGCTCCTGCCGAAAAACCCGTTACAATAATCTGTGTGAGATTTAAATTGTAATCAGGATTATTAGCTTTGAGAAAGTTGAGTGCATTGGTAAGGTCACTTGTTGCTACTGGAATTCCTCTTTTTAAGCGGTAATTCATATTGACTACATTGAGGCCTTTTTTGAGGTATGGTGCAATGTATCTTTCTTCTTTGCTTTTGTCGCTTAAGTAATAGGCTCCTCCATGAAGAAAAACGATTGTGTAATTTTTGTCTTCATAGGAATTTGCATCTTTTGATAAATAAATATCTAGTTTTTGTCCTGGGTCTGAGTCATATGAGACATCTTTCAAAACTTCATAAGTTGCAGCTATTTGTTCGCTCGTTTTGTCCGGAATTGAAGTTAATTTTTCCGTGGAACAAGATGTAAAAATAAGTAAGACTAAGATTGTTAAATGATGTAGTGACTTATTCATTATTATATGATTGTGTTTTGCTTGCTTTGATAAGTTTTCAGCTTCCCCTGATTTATTTGTTAGTTTCGTCTTGTGCGTTCGTACTTTTATTCCGCTTTATGCACTTCTAATTCTATTTCCACCATAAATTCAGGGAGTGCCAATTCTGTTACGCCAAGCCAGGAACCTGTTGGAAAGTTGTTTTTATAAATTTCGGCTCGATAGCCAGATTTCTCTAGCATTTGTGCCATATCGGTTGTGAAAATATTTTCTACCACTACATCGTCAAAAGTGCATCCGTAGTGTTTTAATATTTTTTCCAGATCAGCATAGCAGTTTTTCATTTGTTGCTCTATGTCGCCCACAGCAGTCGGATTTCCCTCATCGTCCATACTCACTGCTCCGGATATTTTAATGCTATTCCCAATCTTTACCGCATGGGAATATCCGTAAGCATTTTCAACTTCTGGCCTTAGCAGGAAATATTCGGGTTTTTCTGTTTCCAAAACTATTTTCTCTTCTGATGCCTCTACCTTTTGTTCGCAACTTTGGATAGCAAAACCTAAAGGGAAAAGGATTAACATAAGGGCTAATTGGTTTTTGTAAGAATTTAATTTTTTCATAAGTTTTTATTTTTTATAAGCCTGATCATTTTAAACTGCAGGTTTGATTGGTTTTTATTATTAGGTATATACTTTTGGTACGTCATCATTCGCCAAATCCATTCTAATGGGCCAAATCTGTAATATTTAAGCCATTGCGTGCTCAAAATAACTTGTATACTGTATATAAAAAGTGCCAAAACTATCACAGCCCATAAAGGCAGTTGGAAAGCAAGCCCAAATCCCACACCATAAAAAATAATGACTGAAATGAACGTTTGAAAAATATAATTACTCATGGCTGTTTGACCGACCTGGGCCAATAGCAGCAAGATTTTGTGCCTTCTTTGCATGAGCAAGGCGACACCTGCTGCATAGGCACAAGCCAGCGGAACCACACCAAATGCATAGCTTGTATAATTAATAATTGTCCAGATACCTTCTGCTTGTGTTTTGGCAATAGCCAGCACAATATTCATAGGCAAGCCAATCAAAAAGCCATATAAAACGATTTTCTTTAAGAAGCCTTTATTTTCTAATAAGCCTTCATGGAGGATCATCCTTCCGGCCCAGATGCCAATTAAAAAGCAAGCCAATACTTTGAAGATTCTTCCTTCCATCAGTATCTCCAGGTATCGAAGGATGGGTAAACCAAAATTAATAGTAAAAAACTGGCTCCAATTATTTACATTGAGGAAATTGTGGTCGAAAGCAAACCAATCTACCTCATTGATGTTCATCGCAATAGGAAAATTATTATGGTTAAGATAGCGGGCAAGCGGTTCAAAGAATGACAAAGGATAGAAAGCATCAAAGCCAATCATCAACAGTAAATGAATGATGGGAAACAATAGTAATATGCCTGCCCAAATCAGTAATTTTCTTTTTGACATATTCCTGAAAAGAATCAGTAAAAACCCTAATAAGGCATATAAGGTAAGAATGTCACCAATCCAAAAAAAGAATAAGTGTATTAAGCCAAAAAGCAAGAGCCCCAACATTCTTTTACTAAAGAAGAGTGGGAAAGATTTACCTATTTTTTTGGCATTTTCATATTGCATGATAAATCCAATACCAAAGAGAATGGAGAAAATAGAGTACCATTTTCCGTCTACCAGTACCACAGTTAATTTTTTGACGATTATATTCAAGTAGCCTCCACTAAACTGAGTGTACATTTCATCAGGCATGCCGTACCAACCGGAGAAGGCGTAGCTGTTCGCTACAAAAATAAATAAGATAGATAAGCCACGAAGAATATCTAAATAAATGATCCTATTGGAGTTGCTGACTGGTTTAATATTCATAGTTTCTAATAGCTTCGCTTCATTTAGTATAAAATTTTCAGCCCGCAGCTGTAAATCTAAATAAGCACTTAACTATGAACATAGAAACCGATCAAGGACGAAGCCTCTGAATTACTTCCCGAAGGGGGTGGTTTTCTGTCCGAAGGAAAATTATAGATTATTGGGAGTAGGATAGAGGCTGGGAAATATCCTTTATTTAGTTTTCATACATAAAATGCTCTTACTCTGACCTCAAAAGCTGCTCCTCTACATATTCGCCTCCACACAAACAGGTTTATAGAAGTAATTTTTATTTTGAAGAAGAGCTTGCACGGAAATTTTTGCTTTATACGGATTCATTTTGTTTCTACTTTTCCATTTCCATATAATCCACTACTAAATTGACCATGGCATTAATACCAGTAACAAAGCCGCTTTCATCAAGAAAAAATTCTGGTGTGTGATGCGGAGCCGAAGTTTCTGGATCTTTACCCTTTGGCAAACCACCAATGATAAAATAGAGGCCCGGTACTTCATTTGCAAAAAATGAAAAATCCTCTGCTCCAGTATCTGCTGGTACCAAAATAACATTCGATTCTCCAGCTGCTTTCTTTAAACTAGGGAGCATTTTGGCAGTAAGTTCAATGTTATTGAATGTAACAGGGTAATGTGATGAGTAGGGTAGCTCTATTATGGCTTCAGCACCATTTGCTTCTGCCGTTTTAGTTGCTATTTGGCGAATGCGTTCAAAAATGAGTTGCTCGTCAGATTCACTTAAAGTACGAACTGTGCCTAGCATTTCTACTTGTTCTGGTATGATATTAGAACGATTGCCACCATGAATGGCACCAATAGTAACAACCGCTGCATTTTCGGTAATTTTTAAATTGCGACTAATAATGGTTTGAAGATTATTGATGACTTGAGCCGATGTGACCACGGGATCAACAGATGCCCAGGGCTCAGCACCATGTGAAGATTTGCCTTTTACCGTTATCTTCATGTCAGCCACTCCTGCAAACATGCCTCCAGGACGGTAGGTGATTGTTCCCACTTCAACTTGGGCAATAACGTGCAATGCAAAAATAACATCTACTTTTGGGTTGTCTAAAGCACCTTCTTTTACCATCAATTCGGCACCGCCTTCTTCTCCCTTAGGAGCACCTTCTTCAGCAGGTTGAAAAATAAATTTAACAGTTCCTTTTAGCTCATCTTTCATGCCAGCTAAAATTTCAGCAACTCCCATTAGAATGGCCACATGAGCATCATGACCACAAGCATGCATTACCCCAGTTTCATTGCCGTCATAGACGGTTTTCACTTTAGAAGCAAAAGGGACAGGTGTCCGCTCTGTTACTGGCAAGGCATCCATATCTGCTCGTAAAGCTACAACCGGACCTGAGAATTTACCTTTTAGAATACCGATGACACCAGTAATGCCAACCTCAGTTTTTACCTCCATGCCCAAAGACTCTAAATGTTTTGCTACCATAGCTGCCGTTCGAAATTCCCGGTTTCCCAGTTCAGGATTCTGATGAATATCCCTGCGCCAGTCTATTACCTTCTGTTCTATTTTGTCGGCTTTTTTGGCAATAAGTTCGCTATAATTGCTTTTTTGGGCAAGCAGTTGGCCGGTGCATAGGCTTATCATAGTGATAAGTGCTATTGTTGTATTTCTGATTTTCATTATTAATCTTGATTTATAGATAAAAAGGTTTCTTTGCATATTTAATTCTATTTCACATTCAAAATCTCATATAAAATTTTATAAAATTCTGATGGTTGCTCGTACATTGGAAAATGTCCAGATTCGTTTATCCAGTGAATTTTAGCTTTTTCTATATCCTGTTTCAACTCGTATGAAAAGAAGCCCACAACATCTTGTCTTCCCGTAATCACATCAATTTCACCAGTATAGTTTTTTAGTGATTTGGAAACGTCATAGTTTGAGATAATATCATTATAAAGCAGTTTGCCAGTTTTACTATTAATCTCAGAATTGATTTTTTGAGACACGCTGTCTGGGATTGGATTTGCAAATATGTAGGCTCTTCTGAATAATTTTCTTGATTCAATAATTTCCAAAGAATCTGCTTCTTTATTAGCAATGAGTTCATTCAATTGGTTTAACCGTTGTTCTTCTTCAAAACTTCTTGTATGTCTTCGGTTCGTAAATAGTACATTAAATCCATTCTCTGCATCTTTATGAGGCCCAGGTGCAACTAAAATTAAATGGTTTACACTAGTGGGGTATTCAGAGGCAAAATTCATAGCCAACATACCGCCCCAAGAATGCCCAAGTATTATAGATTTTTCGAGTTTAAGACTATCCATCAATGTTTTGATATCCTTTGTAACAGCATTAATATTCACAGTCGTTGAATCAAATGGAATCGGAATTGATTTTCCAGTTCCCCTTTGTTCAAGTAAAATACTTCTAAATTTTGTGCTTTTGCTTTCAGCTAGACCTTCTAATTGATCATATGAATTACCAGGTCCACCAGTCAAAATAATTATTGGCGGTAGGTTGCTAGAACCGTATTCGTGATAGTGCAGGAAACCATTTTCATATTTTATGGAATCTGCTATTTGGGCATTACAAAGCGAAGTAATAAGCAATGAAACAGCCGTAAAAAGTAATGCTAATATATAGTTTTTGTTCTTCATTGGTTATTTTTCAAATCTTGTATAACAATTGGTTAGTGATATTACAGTTGTTATAATCAGTTTACAATCCATTCTTCCTTTACTCTGATCTTACATTGTCAATAGTTTCTTTAAAAATTTGATCCTTTATAAAATAGACTCACTTATCATCAGTTACTAGAATCACATTTGGTATTACCGGCTTCTCCAAAGGTTTTATATCATTAAGTTTCCTCGAATACTTTCTTCCGTTTAGGAACTCCCCAATAAAGGAGGATCTCACTAAATAGTGGTAGGTGAAAAAACAAATAAAGGTGGTAGCGGATGCAACTATGGCGAATTTGAGCAAGGCAGGAATTGCCCAGCCTTCCATTAGTCCGGGCAAAAATGCAGTTAAGGGAAGGTGAAGCAAATACACCCAGTAGGCAGAATCAGAAATGTAACGCATAAATGCAGAGTGCTTGCTAAAATACCTCAGAAAGAGTCCAGTGAAACCGAAAATAAAGAGCCAACAAGTCACCGATCTTATCCCTGCCGTTAGCGCATCGGAGAATTCTGTCCTATCCGCTAAAAAATACAGGGTAAAGATTCCCAAGCCTAATAACGTAAATAGCCTATCATACTGCATGAAGGACGATAATAAATGCTTTGATTTGAAAAGCAACCAGCCAGTTAAATAGAAGAAAAAGTAAAAACTAAAAGTGCCGCCATCAGGCACAAAACTTAGGGAGGTGGCCACCCAATACGAGTCTATTAGGAGCAGTAAAGAAAAGGTGATCAGTGCAAAGAAAACTAGCTTCAAGAGCGGTCTTCTCATAATTTTCTCAAAAACTATCTTAATAGGCTTAATAACAGATGGTAGGTTTTGAAATAGCTTTCCTAATCCAAATGAAGCAACAGAAAACATAATCAGGTAATATAAAAACCAAAGATGCATGGTGCGTTGCGGGATCAGATTAGATGGATTTTCGAAAAAACTAGAGAAGGTATAATTATGAGCAAGCCCAAAGATTTGTTGCGAGTATGAGAAACCTAGCATTACAAGTGGCCAGAGTAAGATAACAAAGACAATAAATGGGAGTACGATTCTCTTCACCCTGTTAACAATCATTTTATTGGGTGATCGCTCATAAAATAGGAGTGCTGCAAAGAAACCAGCTACCAGCATGAAAATAGGCATCCTGAAATTATGAATAGTATAGCCTAGCCATTTTAGCAATTCATTGCCTGCTTCTGGATCTTTTAAGGGCCAGCCAGGGGCTGGTTCACCACCGGTATAAGTGTTGGCAGTGTGTAAAACGATTCCCAGCATCATCATAATGGCTCGAAGAGAATCAAGGGAATGAAGTCGTTCGGATTTTTGAGTTAAAGTTTTCATCATAATGGTGGTTGTTTATGGTTTCAATGGGGAAGCTGTAGCGAAAAGGTCTTTTATGTCATTTTTATAAAGCATATCTAAAAAAAGGGGTTAATTTTCATTAACACCCTCTTTCCAGCTAACCTAATTAACTAATTCGAATACCAGTATTAATAAATGTAGTTACACTTTTGGTAATTCGCTTTTTTTTAATGCTTTTCAAAGTAATGCTAATCAACTGATATTCAACGAGAAATGAAAGTGATCTAGGACGAAGCCCCCATTTTTCTGTCCGAAGAAAGGCTTTTTCTGTCCGAAGGAATAAAGCTGGAATTTGTGCTACAGTTTTGCATAAACTTAAAAACCTTTCAGAAATATTGTTTATGCTAGTTTACCTTTCATACTTTTTCCAATGATGAAAAAGTATGCAAAAAATCTAGGTAAAATGATGCTACTACCCACAAAGGCCAGCGCTTGCCCGCCATTTTACCCTCCAGCCCGCTTTTTCGCTTCAGGCGAAAATGGGGGAGTTAGCTATTAATGAGTTTAGTAAAAAATCGAACATAGTTCGCCCTTGTTTTAAGCTCGTTTAAGACTTTCCTAATTATTTTAAAATAGTTGATTGAAAAATCAATGATTTCATTAATCAAGCTGTTCCAGCGAGGAAAACGTTTATCTAGGACAAAGTCCCGGTTTTTACTGTCCAAAGGAGAGAGTTTTCTGCCGAAGGAATTAAATGGTCTGTATCCGCTTTAGCAGCTCTTCCTTCAATGATTTGGTCACTGGCAGGGCCTTATTGCCTATTACTACATGAGTAGCGGCTATCTCTTTGATTTGCGATAAGTTTATGATGTAAGAACGGTGCGTTCTTAGAAAGTGCTTTGAAGGGAGCTTTTCGTCCATTTCCTTGAGCGACATGACCACCAAATATTCTTTAGCACTCGAAAATATACGGCAATAATTACGCTCTGCTTCAATGTAGAGAATGTCTTTTATATCAACCTTGACCATTGAATTTAAATGCCTTACAAAAATACAGTCACTTAATAGAAATGAATTGTTATTTTGCGATTCGATTTCAACACTTTTTTTGTCTTTCGACTCCATCTGGTTAATTGTCAACTCAATGGTACGTTGTAAATCCAATTTCTTAAATGGCTTTGATATAAACCCGAAAGGCTTCGTTTCTTTAGCCCGATTAAAATGTGCGTCATCGGTATTAGCCGTCAAATAAATAATAGGGATATTATGCGTTTTTTGCATCTCTATGGCAGTTTCAATACCGTCTAAATCTCCCTTAAGATTTATATCCAGCAGCATGATATCAGGAAGATGGTCCTCAATATGTTTCAGTGCTTCTTCCCCTCTTGGAATGATTCCAGTAACCTGATATCCTAATTCATTGAGCTGCAATGATATATTGGCTCCAATGAGCATTTCATCTTCAACAATTACTATTTTCAGCTTCTCACTCATCTAAGCACTTTTCTTTAGTAAGAAATCAAATTCAATATGGGTACCTTGGTTGCTATGCTCTTTCATTTGCCCATTGAGCTGCTGCGTTAATAATTGCACCAACTGCGAACCGAAACCAGTCCCTTTAGGAGCTATCCCTACTACTTTTCCTACACCATTATCATCCACTTTCAACTTCAAATTGTTATTAGCTGTTTTTGCTAAACTTATGTGGATAGTACCTTGTTCATTTTTAGGAAATGCATATTTGAGTGCATTTGTCAACAGCTCATTTACAATAAGTCCGATGGGAACGGCTGTATCTACATCTAAGTCTAGATTATCCATTGCAAACTCAATCTTCACTCGTTCTTCCGCATTAAAAGAGTCCAATATACCTTCACTAAGATTTAAGAAGTAATCTTTCATTTCGATACTTCCCAGATTTGTCCCCTGATATAGTTTTTGATGAATGATACCCATTGATTGTACTCTATTCTGGCTGGCAATCATAGCGTCTTTGGTGGCAGGGTCATCAATCTGAGCAGATTGCAAAGCAATCAGGCTTTTTACCATCTCCAAATTATTTTTCACACGATGATGTATTTCTTTGAGGAGCAGTTCGTTTTCTGCATTCCGTTTATCAAGTAATTCATTTTTATTAGCTAACTCTCCATTCAAAGCTTCTAATGTCTGATTACTTCTTTTCTTAAGCCTATAATTACGATATAATAGCACAAGTAATAAACCACCGATAGTTAAAGCAGCAATATAGATTATTTGCTTTTGCTGATTTGCAACAAGCTCCTGATCTTGTTTGAGTACATTCGCTTCCAATTCATTTTCACGGAGGCTTCTTTCATTTCTCTCTACTTCGATGATATTGTTGATCTCTGAAAATTCTTTGTAATATTCAAGGGCAGTCTTATAATCTTCTTTAAGCGCATATAAGGTGGATAGTTTTTCCATAAAATATGCTGTATTTGACTTAGTTTCTATTTCTATTGAGGCATTTTTGGCTATTTCACAGTACTCAATTGCTTGATCAAAGTTACCTTCAGCCTCGGCTGCATTGCTCAAGAGATAATGTGCAAACTGATAAATATCGATAGTGGTCAGATTATACTCTTCTAATAATCTAATAGATTTGAAAAGGTACGGTTTTGCCTCAGCATATTGTTCTTTTTCTACTAAAATATCTCCCATATTATAGGAAAACCAAGTGTGATGAAAGGGATTGGTTATTTCAGGTAGTAGTTCGGCAAATTGATTCATATAGTAGTCAGTTGAATCCGGCTTTTCAAATAAGTAGTGGTAAGCTAATAGTTTATATGCTAGCACCAATGCCTCAGTTCTCTCGGCATATTCTGAATTCTCATAACCCTCTATACTCTCCTTCAAATATTTAACTCCTATTTCTTCTTCCTCAGGTAAACCATATTGGTAATAAAACCTACCCTTATTTTTCAAAAGCTTTAGCTGAATTTCAGGCCTGGGATCATCTTCAAGCAAGTCTTGGGCATTTATAAAAAGTTCTAGCCCTGCTTTGGGTTCTCCTCTTATTATTTTTATTAAAGCCCAGTTGATCAATAAATCATAACCCAAAACCTTATCTTTCTTGCTTTCGGGGATTTTTTCGTAATACGACCACCCTATAGGAGCAAGGGAATCCACTACAATAAAGTTATGGGACCTATTCGCTCTATCGGTGATATCACGATATAAATCCGCTAAAAGTTCATATTGAAATGGTTCACTATTTTGGAGGAGTAATACAGCCCTGTCAAAATAAAAAACCGTACTGTCACGATTAAAATGCGGCATTTCTCTAAACCATAAAGCCTTGTCTTGATAGGCTCTACTGAGCGCAGCAGCTTGATCTGAAGAAAGGTTTTGGCTACTACTTTTTGTAAAACCAAAAAGAAGAAATGAAATCGTGAAAATTATATAACGCATACCAAAATTGAAAATCCTTTCAAGCACTAAAACCTATAGTAGTTTTAAATATACAACAGATTCTAAGTATAATACATATATATTATATAAAAATTGTACAAAAAAGATGTAATTTTTAGTATTTAATGTTGGAGTAGGGATAAGTTTCTCCATTACCAAATACTTTTTGCTATTCCTGAAAACAGTTCGATCTCGTATTGGATTAGTTTATGATCAGCAAAAAAAGAAAAGCATACCCAGAAATTCCATAATTTTCCGTAGCACTTTTCTCGAGGTCAAAACCATAATAGATAAAAAGAGCTTCTAGCCTCAAAAAGAATATCCGATGCCTATGGAAGGCACAGTAAAATTGGGTTTCTCGCCAAAAATTAAGTCCATTCCATAAATCACTGCGTTACCAATGGCCATTTCTATTAAATCATCAGAAGCGAAACCGAGTAAAGTGGTAGAGGTAATTCCTACTTGAAAAAATACGCTATGAGAAGGTTTTTGAAATCTATAATGCATTCCAAAAGTACTTGTTGGAATTCCGTAGTTTCTAACTTCTCCTTGATTGTTATTAAAAAATTGACCGTAATATCCTGCCCAACCAAAACCCATTACAAAAAGGTGACTTCTTCTTCCAACCAGCATATTAACTTCAAAGCTCGCGTTTGCTAATTTCAAGTCATTATATTGAGCTATAGGTATGTAGAATCCACCAATTTTGGCTGCAAAATTTATTAATCCATTTTTGGTTATAATTCTTTCATAATTAAAGGAAGCTGGAATTGATGGCCCTAGTATGTTTAGATAGAATGTGTTTCTACTAAATTTTTCTCCCTTTATCCTATATTCCTCAGGATTGAGATTTGCATTTGACTTTGGTTTAAAAATAGCTGGTTGTGTGCTTTGGGGTTTAGGTTCTGGTTTAGGTTTTGGAGTAATTTTAATTGTTGTCTGAGCTTGTGAAATAAAAAAACTTAGCACGAACAAAAGTGTAAATATCTTTCTCATATCCTTGTGTTTTTTGTAAAATATGTACTTAACAAATAGCGGACCAGAAACAATATTAAATGTCTTCGATTCGTTGTCTGAAATTACCTTTTCTCTTCTTTAAGTTCAAATATTATATAATTATTTCAATTATACTTGAATTATTTTGCCAAAAACATACATCGAATATAAATTTTCGATTAATAATGACTTTCCTCAGATAAAAAAAGCATGCTTGCAACAGCACGCTTTTTGATTTCAATTAAATATAATAATACTATTTCAACCCTGCTCTCTTGAGCAAAGCTTCAATTTTAGGTTCTCTTCCCCTGAATTTTTTATAGAGTTCCATGGGATGCTGGCTTCCTCCCTTCGAAAGGATGTTGTCTTTAAAAGATTGCGAAACCTCCTTATTAAATATCCCTTTTTCTTGAAATAAGGCAAAGGCATCTGCATCCAAAACTTCTGCCCACTTATAACTATAATAGCCAGAAGCATAACCACCAGCAAAAATGTGCCCGAATTGAGTGCTCATCAGTGTACCTAATACCTTTGGAAACAACTTGGTTGGTTCCATGGCTTTTTCTTCAAATTCTTCTATATCACTTAAGTTTTGAGCATCTTCTCTTTCTAACGTGAAGTAAGCCATATCCAAGAGCGCTAAGCTAACCTGTCTTACAGTGGCATAGGCTTCATGATAAGTGCTACTAGCTTTTATTTTATCCACATACTCTTGTGGTATCTTCTCTCCTGTTTCATAATGTCTTGCAAATAAATCCAGACATTCTTTTTCATAACACCAGTTTTCAAATATCTGAGAGGGCAATTCCACAAAATCCCAGTAGACATTGGCTCCGGTCAAACTACCATAGTGACCAGATCCTAACATAGCATGTAATGCATGGCCAAATTCATGGAATAGAGTGGTTACTTCGTTGAAAGTCAAAAGGCTCGGATTGCCCGGTGATGATGGCGTGAAATTGCAAACATTGGAAACCAATGGCCTCATGTCAGCTCCATTTTCTTTATATTGATCTCGGTATGTCGTCATCCAGGCACCCCCTCTTTTTCCTTCCCTAGGATGGAAATCAGCATAAAAAATGGCGACCAGCTCACCTGCAGTATTGCTCACTTCATAAGTGGTGACATCATCATGATAAACAGTTACATTGTTGACTTCCTTAAATCGAATATCATATAATTTTTCGGCCGATTGAAATACACCATCCAGCACATTTTCTAATTTGAAATAAGGTCTGAGCAATTCATCATCTATGGCATATTTTTTCTTTTTCAATTTTTCAGAATAGTATGCCCAATCCCAACGCTGAAGGTCAATATTCTCTCCCAGTTCCTTAACAAATGCTTCTATTTCGGCCACTTCTTCTTTAGCTTTAGGCAAAGATTGCTGTAAGAGGTCATCCAAAAATCTCTGTACTTTGTCTTTACTCTCAGCCATTCTTTCTTCAAGCACATAGTCGGCATATGTTTTATAGCCTAAAAGCGTAGCTTTTTCGCTTCTCAGATTTACGATTTCCTGCACAATGGCTTTGTTATCGCGCTCATCATTTTTGTTAGCTTTGGACATAAAGGCTTTGTAAAGCTGCTCTCTTAGAACTCGATTATCCGCATTTTCCATAAAGGGGACAAAACTTGGTGCTTGCAAGGTGAACACCCATTTTCCTTCTTTTCCTTTGCTTTTTGCCGTATTGGCGGCTTGACGAATGGCAGATTCAGGTAATCCACTTAAATCTTTTTCATCTGAAATGACCAATTCGTAATCATTGGTTTCAGCCAGAACATTTTCACCAAAACTGAGGCTCAACTGCGATAGCTCTTTGGTGATCTCCTTAAAGCGTGCTTTATCCTTTTCATTGAGGTCAGCACCATTTCTTATAAACGCTTTGTAGGTTTTGTTTAAAAGCATTTCTTGCTCATTATCAAGGCTTAGCTCGTTTTTTTTATTATAAATAGTTTTTACCCGATCAAATAATGTCTCATTTTGCCAAATCTCATTTCCAAATTCCGATAATATAGGAGAAGCTTCACGCATGGTGGCTTGAATTTCTTTGTTGGTCTCTGCGCTATTAAGATTCGATAAAATAGAAGCAACGGAGCTTAATCTCTTCCCCGCAAACTCCATTGCTTCGAGGGTATTTTCGAAAGTGGGTGCTGCACTTAGTGAGGTGATGTCCTCAATTTCCTGCTTGGCTTCTTTAATGGCTTCTTCTATTGCCGGCATAAAATGCTCCGACTTAATTTTATCAAATGGAGGAGTTTGAAAAGGGGTGTCAAAGTTTTTTAATAAGGGGTTATCCATGAAAATTATATCTTTTTAAAAATTTAAATGTAAACGTAAGTTGTTTATTACGGAATTAAGGGATGAGAAGATTAATAATAAGTGAAAAAGCATCACAATTCTAATCGTCTTTTATAGCTATTGAATAACATTTATAGCTTGAGTTTTCTTTTAATCTTTTTTCTTGATAAAAAAGATAGAAAAAATCAAGAAAGTTTAATGTTTCTACCCTCAAGGCCAACGCCTGCCCGCTAAACTTTCATCCCTCCTGCTTTTCCGAGTTCCTCGGAAGTGGTCGTGTTAGTTCTTTTTCAACTTATTAGTAAAAGCAGCAGTATCAAATCAAAAAGCTAAATTTATTCTGTGAGTTTTCCCCCTTTGGGGGAAATTAAAGGGAGCTACAATTTCTTTTTAATACTTCGTATAATTCCTCCCAAAATAGGCATGTTTTCATAGAAGAGTTCCCCAGCATCAAAATAGTCTCTTTGGTTGATAATTTTATCTTCAATAATCAGAACCGAAATACCTGATGCTTTCACATTCTTTTTCGGTTTTTTTAATTTCAGATTCATTTCCCATGATAAATAGGCTTTGTTATCCACTAGGGATTCATCCGTGAAATGAAAAGTACCTTCTATCAGGTTTTCGTTTAATTTTTGAAAATACGACTTGAGATTTTCAACTCCATGTATTTCGTGAATTGGGTCTTTGAAAACAATATGGTCTGAATAGATTTCCTTTAAAATAGATTGGCCATTGAAATTTATTGGAGAAAAATAGTGCTTAAATTTTTCAATAATGACAGTATTCATAACTGTTGACTTTAAAATATAATTAAGATAGTGAAAATACGGAAAAAGTACAGAAACAACTCCTTTTTATAATATCCTATCTTCAAAAATTATTTAACCTCCCTTTCAAATTTATAAGACTCCGTTTTATTAGTGACCACAATTTCATAATCCCCTCTCTTTAAAGCAAGATGGCATTTCTCAGTACTTTTTTCTACTTCTACAATATCGATGGGCACTGCTGCATTTATGTCTTCTCCCTTCTTATAAGCCAAAACCATAACCGGAAACTCAATTGGAATGTCATTTAAGTCTACAGAAACATTTTTATTCCCATTTTCAAAAAGCCAATCAGGCCTACCATCTAAATATTGGGTATTGGGATGTAAAATGGCTACGTCAGTCCATGCTTCTCCTCGCTCATATCTCAAAGGCGTTTTACTAGTTTTATCAATTAAAACAGCTGATTCTTCAGTTACAATGGCTTTTAGAAGGGGATCATTAAATTTTGCATTACTTTTCTCAGTGTAAAAATCTTGATTAATGGTTGAAGGATCTATTCCTGTATATTCTTTTAGTCTTGCTGCCATTGCTTTTCCCCAAGAAGGGTAAGATCCTTCCATTGCATGGTCAAAGCCGCAGTGAATTAAGAATTTTTCATCAGGCCTAGATTCCATTTCTTTTTGAATATTCCTAGCTTGATCGATTTCTCTCTGCTTTCCGAAGAAAATACCAATTCTTTCATAAGCAAATACATTATAACCAATCTCTAAAGCTTGTCTTACTAAATCACCGAATTGGGGATCTTTTGTATAATAACCGGTCCTTTGTATCGGATAGCCACGACTATTAAGCGCTGAGTCTAGATTATTTCCAATATCTAAAGCTTCCAAACCTAAATTTTTGTAGCCTTTCTCGTATAATTCTGATAAGAGCGATTTTGTAAATGCTCTATGCATAGAATTGTGGTGCGCCTCATTAATAATAACCACTTTATGATTTTGAGCTTCCTCAATGATATAATCTTTGGCGTTCACCACTGAATATTTTTCCCTAATTGAATCTTCTTCCTCATGACTATATTTTCTCTCATAGATACCCATTGCAGAATCCCAGTGTATTAAAGCATTTCTGTAGTCTGCTTTTTGGGCATAAACTCCAGCAGACCTCTGATACTTCGAAGCGATTGTATCCGTTTCCAACTGCTTCTCTATTTCTGAAGAGAATTTATAGGTGGTCGAAAAATCAATTTGCTGAATTTTTAATTTTTCATTTTGACAAGCAGCCAAAAAGATGATCGATACTATTAGTTGAAAGGATCTTATTTTCATCAAGAGTAATGATTTTTGGTTTGCAATATACAACTAGACAGTAAACGTATTACTTTAGCTATACTGTTAATTTCAATAATTCTCATTGGTCAATTGCACCCTTTAAAATTCGGACTTCCTTTTGTTTCCAATCCTCATACTTCCGGACCGCCTAACGCTTTAATGCTGAGCTACCTATAACTCAAAACTTCTTTGGATTTATTGACTTCCGAATTTTAGCAATTTAACCAAAAGACATAATTAGATCGAATACCAACTCAGTATTTTTAGTGATTAAAAACTAAAACGAAATCCAGCTGAGACCCTTACTTTATTATTGTAAAAATCATTCCCTCCTAAAAAGCTTTCATATCCATAGGTATTGATATAGGCTGCTCCTAACATTAGCTGGATGTGATCATTCTTACTGCTTAACTGATACAGGAACTGTGCCCCAAATTCAGAACATAAGCCAAACCCCGCATCCGAACCACCTTGAAGCCTGTCTTCCCAAACGCTAGTTCTTTCTCCATCTGGAGTAAACCGGTCTTCTCCTCGCAGGTAAAAACCCGCTCCTAATTGTCCGAAAGATAAAGGGATTCTAATTGCTAGTCGTTCATTTTTCAGTATGATGGTGTAGGCTGCTTCCAAGCCAAGATACCCATGATCTGCACCTAGCGTTATAGTAGAGCTTCCCTTATAGGTCTCTCCTGCCGGCAATACCAGTTCGTAATCATCTTGCAAATTAATTGGGCCGCTTCGTCCGTAATAACGGATTCCTATATCCCACTTTCTGTTTTTTGAGCTGATGCCTAGTCCAAAGCCAACGGCATTACCGATATGATTATTGAGAAACATAGCTGAATATTCGGGCTGGAAATAGAATCCAACAGATTCATCCGTTGTTTCATTAATTTCCTGAGCGAATCCGGTAACACTGATAAAAGCTAGGATGATAATTAATATGATTTGTTGAGTTTTCATTACGCTTAATTTAAGTAGAATTAAAAGTTAAAAAATGAGAATTGATTGGACTTCTCTCCTAAAGAGAACTGATAGCCTAATGATATTTGATTAAAATACTTCATGGAGTCACCAGTAGCTCCATTCATAGGGCCAGTATATACCCGTAAGGCTATGCTGTGACTGTTTACCTTATACGATATGGCTGCAAGAACAATTGCTGAGGGCAGCTGTTCATTTAAAATAGGCGTTTCGCCAAACTGCATCGCAGTACGAAGCATGGCACCTGTATGTAGTTTAAATCTATCCGATAGCTTCATGCTAAGAATGATATTTGGATCGATTTCCAGACCACTGGTTGACTCAGCCAGCTCTGGTTTTTCGTCATTTGACAAATAGCGATAACTGCTTGTCAAATTAAAATCTAGGCGATACTTTTCTACTTCTTTTAACTTAAATCCCAGCACTAATCCACCAAATGCAGTACTGCCATCCTTTATCGCAATCGCATCTACAAATCTATATCTGACTTGACTATAGCGGAGTTGGAAGCCTGCGCTAAACCTATCCGTAAGTTGATGCTGAAACCAAAGGGTTTCCATGTGAGTGTCATTATTACTGACTCCTATGCTAAGGCCAGCGTAGGATTGTGATCTTGCCTCCAATGTTCCTAAAAGCACAAATGCAATCAATAGTGTTTTCTTAAAATCCATAATCTCTTTTTTAGTATGGATCAAATAGACAGCTTTAACAGAACAGTTCTCTGAACCTATGTTAAGAAAGGAATTTTAAGAGGAAACTTTCTTCCTAATTCTGCTTAGTGCTACATCAGTAATTCCTAAATAGGATGCAATGAGGTATAGTGGTATTTCAGAAAGCAGTCTTGGCCTGCGTTCCAATAATTCCAAGTATCGCTGTTCAGCAGACAAAGTAATTAACGACTCCATCCTTCTCGTGACATTCAAATAAGCTGCTTCAGTTTGCTTGGCAGCTAATGCCTTTAGCTGAGGAATGCTTTCATACGCACTTTCTAAATCGTGAAGCGTAATAGATTCAAATTTACAGTGCGTTACAGCTCTTAAAGAATATCTAGCTGGTGCAGAAGTGATGAAACTCTCATAAACGGAAGCAAAACTATTTTCAAATATGAAATCTTTAATAAAAGACTTGTTGTCCCTTTCGTAAACCATAGACATACATCCTTCCTCCAAAAAAAGCAATTTCCTACAAACCTCTCCCTCTTGTATGACATAATCGCCTGCCTTTGCCGATTTGGAGCTGAGTTTAGAGCAATATTCAGAAATCTGTGCGGACGACAATTGAGTGTTCTTAGTAAGGTATTCGTAGAGTTTCATTGATGAAATTTTTAAAATGCTCTCAAAGGCTCGTATCTGAAAAGTTGGGGATTTGAAAGCGAACACTTTCGTTAAAAATACAAAGTTTTATAGGAACCAAAAAGTTATCGCTCACATCTAACTCGACTATTTGTTAACTACCGAGTTGGCTTTAGAATGACATCCTAAAATAACGTATTGAAAATAATCAACAACTTGAATATTTGAGCTAAATGAAAGTAGGCTTTCTGAAGGTCCAAAATTAAAATACCGAGAGAGGTTTTTCAGTAATTTTTAAGAAACATAAATTGGAACAAAGTGCTCATGACTATGGCCTTAAAATTCACACTTCATTTATAGCATCTCCCTTTGTGGATAAGCCAGAATGATTCCAATTACAAACAACAAGAACGCTCGCCTTAGCTCTTCAGAACAGTTTCTTTCAATTAGATCGTGACATTCTTCCCAGTTTTTCTTAACTTATAAATACTAACTGCGAATTTTAACGAACTGCTATGAAGTATTTATATCTCATTCCGATCATTTGCCTGCTTATTATTAGCTCGGGATCAGGCCCGAAAAAGGTGGGTTTCTCTGGAGAACTTCTATTAGAAATAGACGACAAAAAATATACTTATGATGCGATGACTCGTAGTGGTTCCAGACTGTCGTTTCAGAAGAAGGGGGTGTCCATTTATATTGTAAATCCTGAAGGAAAAGGCACAATAGCCCAAATCACCTTATTGTCAACCAAGATATACGAGAGTAAATCTCATACCTACGAGTTAGGAGCTGAAGATGCCCAGCCCCAAAGCATTCAGGATCTTTACAATAAAGATGCAAGTAAAAAGAAGGATATCCTCAGCTTTAAATTTCGAAGAATTGACAAAATGGAAGAAGAAGAATATATCCGGCTTTCAAAAGGGACAGTGGACCTTGAATACGATGATGAAGCGCCTTATCTAAAAATTACCTTTCAAGGGCAAGACAAAAATGGTACTTCGCTATCTGGTTCTTTAGAATTAGATGATCCGTATGTGATCGATAGAAGAGACTGATTGGGTAAAAATGTGCAGCAACTTACACTTTTTGTGTTCTGAGATAAACTTCCATTTGGGGTAAACAAAAAGAGCACTTGCCTGATATGACAACTGCTCTTCAGTTTCTGCTTGGTAGTTAAAGCACTTATAATCCAATGGGTACTCTTACCATGGTGTCATCCCACCCAATAATCATATGAGCGCCTGGATCGGCTTTTTCGAACATGATACTCATATATTCTACTGTACTTTCTGTCTCTTGCTTAGGAACCGTAACCTTCGCTACTGTACTTTCTTCTGGTTTGAAAGCATAATGTCCCCATCCATCTGTATCAGTACTGAAATGAACTGTCCAATTCTCTTCTCCTAATGCGATGTACATTGTATATCGCCCAGCTTTTACTTTTTTACCGTCAATTGTTACATCCTGGAAAAACATAATTTCGGTGGATTCATTAGCTCCAACTCTCCAAATACTTCCAGGCTTTTCAAGCTCAGTAAATACCGCTCGTTCTTTCGCTTGAGGTCTTGAGTAAATCACGCGTATCAAAGGCTTTACGTTTCTTTCTTCCTCTGTTTTGCCAAAAGCTCTAAAAGCTGCTCTTTCAGGATAGTAAGCCATATCCATTGGGCTACCATCTACTTCTGGAAACTTTTGCGCATTAGCTGTAAAGCTCATGGCAATAATGGCAACGGCCATTATCATTAATGATAAATTTTTTTTCATGGTAATTATTTTAGTTTATAAATTGAGCCTATCCGCAGATTGGCTTTCCGAAGCTAATTTACACATTTATTAACTGCTTACCAGTAATCTCTTTCACATTAAAATTGTTCACTATACAACGGTTAGATAATAGATAACTATTGACCAAAAGGTGCTTTTACAATACAAAAAGCTGTGACAAAGAGATTTTTTTGAGAGCACCACCGCTGAAAGAAGAGGCTAATCATACGGAGCGTTGGGCGTTTGAATTGTTCGAACCCCAAAATCTCATACTATTTCATTTAATTTTAAGCATTTTCAACTTTAGCTCTATCTCCGCAATTGCCTATAGTTGGCGTTGTAAAGCCTTATTTATTTTATTTGTAAATTCAATCTTTTTGTCTATGCACAATGTCAAATTCTTGTATGTCCTTTTAATTCCATAAAGTCCTGTCAGCATATTTTCTTCTTTCAAACGAATAACAATATTATGACTTTCTAATTCTCCCAAAATTGATAATTTCCGCGTTTCTTTGTTGAGTTCTAGATCTTTTGATGAAACCTCAATGCTTTCAATATTTCTTAGGTCAATTACAGTTTCGTTCATAATCCCATAGCGAAGGAGCAATTTGCCATTTTCGATTGCTATTGGTCTTTTAAGCATGGACTTTAAAAATCCAAAAAGTTGAACTCCTGAATAAATACTTAAACATGTCAAAATCCAAGCCGCAATGTTGCTCCATTTTGAAAGATAAATATGGAGAACGATTGTTTCTACTGCAATAATAAATATTGTTACAGCTAACAAAGCTATGGTTCCGCTTTCTTTATGATAAGTAAATTCATTTGCTTTCAGTTTCCTTTTTTTCCAATAAATGAACCCATAATAGAAAACAGCAATTTCAGTCACTACAGGTATAACTATACTTTTTGGTAGCATTTCATAACAAGTGGTTTTAAGTGCATCTAAAAAATCAGGTGTAGACCCTTTTACTGTTCTATATTTCCTAATCGCTGTGCGAACTTTAATTGTTATAAAAAGTAATATTGAGATTTCAATTACTGGTAAAGCCCAAGTTTTGAAAAGCGCTAGATATGTTTGGCTTTCTTCGGGTAAAAAATATGACCCAATTACTAATCCGATTACCATAACAGGAACTACTGTTGTTTTTGGAATGGCAGATTTGCGAATCAGGAGAAAATAAACAAGGGGAACCGTCAAAAGTAAGTCTGCAGTTATGGCAAAGTTCAAAATATCATTCTGGCTTAGCACATTCAGGAATGAAGAATTCATTAACAATATTAGAGTTCCCAATAAGGCAAGAGGAATTCCAAAATTGATAAGATTTCGGTTTAATCGAATTGTTTGATTCATATCGTCTGTTTTAATTCTTTCCTGTATTTTGCCCTAAAATGGGCTTGTAGGGTTAGCTATATCTAAAGTTCCTTAACGTTCAACTATGTGCCGTCTCCCGAAGGGCATTACACATAGGTTTTGCTTCAAGCATTTTTTATTCTATCTAAATTGTTTTGGTTTCAAATTTCTACTTGCGCTTTCGACAATTTCTAGAATTCTTTTTTGTCTTGTTTCTTGTCGTTTAGCAGATATGACCCAATACAATAATTCCTTTTTTACAGACTTGCTTAGACTGTCAAAGAATTCCATTGAGCCTTTGTAATTGGCAAATTCAATTTTTAAACTCTCTGGAATTACAAGTGCCTCAACTTCATCTAAAATGGTCCAAGAACCATTTTTTTTTGCAATTTCAATGCTTCTGTAACCTTCTTTTTCCATCAGTCCTCTGTCAATCAAGATTTTTACTTTATCCTTATTTATTTTAGACCAATTGCTTGTTTCTTTTCGTTTACTGAAATATTGCTTGTATTTAGTGCTGTCTATTGCTCTTTTGGTGCTATCAATCCAACCAAAACACAGGGCTTCATCAACTGATTCGCTCCAACTTAAATTATAATTTGAATATTTTTTCTTATTAAATATGAGCCAAACCCCCTCTTTTTTTTTGTGGTTCAATTTGAGCCATTTTCTCCAATCATTTTTATCACAAGGACAATAGTCTTCCGCATCTTTCATACTGTAACTTGGTCTTTTTTCAATGGCTTGCAATGTTTTGTCTTAGCGAAGTTGGTCTTTTTTGCTCTTTATTTACTTTTAAACACTGACCCTACAATTGCTTTTAGCTGTTGTTCCGCGTTTGTTATTTTATTTTTATCCATTCAGTCAATTCCCCTTGTTTTAATATGCACTTGCTTACAGAGCCATCTATAGCTTTAACAAATTCCATGGTTGCTTGTGGCTTTACAATATCGACAACAAATTTAGAATTATTCAAAGCCGTCAATTTAGAGCTCCATTTCCCTTTTTCCGATAATACTAACTCTCCTTTTTTTAAAGTAACATTAATTTCTCTGTTCTCTAAAGAATACGTTCCAATATATTTACTTAAATCATTATCATCGAGTATTAATTGGGATGAGGCCACTAACTTTTCAAAACCTGCCCAATTATAAACTGATGCTACGCTTCTTATAATTTCTTCAATGATTATTGTATTTGCACCATTCACCATTACTACTACTCCATTTCCATTATCTGAACCAAAAAACAACTTCCCTCTATATCCTCTATTTGAACCTGAATGCTGTAAATATAATGCTCCATCTTCTTGTTGAGTAAATAATCCTAATGCCGAATTACTGTTATCTAAGGTAGGCTTAATAAGTACTTCAGTTGATTTGCAAGAAAGGATTTGACTTGGTTCAGCTTTTAAGCCCCGTTGAATATCGATAATTAGCTTTGCTAAATCGGTTGGTGTTGTCCATAAACCTGCAGCAGCGGATTCGGGATAGAAATTATAATTATTCTTTAACGTTTTGCCGTTGCCTTTATGTCCCAGAGCCAAGTTCTTGGGATATTTTTCCAACTCTATTGAGTAAAAAGAATTACTCATTCCCGATGGTCTGAAGATGTTTTCATCCACAAAATCCTCATAAGTTGAATTTGTGTTATCTAATAAAATAAGTTGAGAAATGATTGTCCCTCCGCCAGAATATTTGAAGTTTTTGTTGGGCTGCTGAATTTGCTTTACTTCATCTGAATTCGCTGGATTTTTTCCCTCTAAAGTTTGAATTATTGATGGAAGTCTATTTGTGGTTTTATATCCGTTAAACCCGTGTGTTGATAATCCAGCTGTATGGCTCAAAAGTTGACGAATTGTAATTGGGTTAGGATCAACATTTTTATCGTAAGGAAATTTCCAAGAGGTCAAATAATTATTAACATCTCCATCTAAACTTACTTTTTTATCTTCCGCCAACTTCATCATAGCAACTGCATTTACAAATTTACTCATCGAGGCAGCTTGAAAAACAGTTTGTTCAGTCACGTTTAATATTTCCTTACCACCAGTTATACCATAACCTTTAGCCCAATCAATTTCGTAGTTGTTTATTACTGCAATGCTAAGCCCAGCAATATTGTATTTCTGCATTTGTTTTTCAAGATTCCAAAGCGATTCTCCTTGATTTAAAACGAGTGGTCTAAGACTATTTTCAACTTTTTTTATTCTCTGCTGAGTAGTGTCAATTTTGCTAGCTTTATTAGTCTGCGCATTAGAAACAATTATAATGTTACTAATGAAGAGTAGGGTTAGTAGTAGTTTTTTAAATTTCATTGGAACGGTTTTGCATATCCTTACAAAGATTGTTCCGTAATTAATGGCAACGCGAAGCTAAAATGCATTTGCTACACTTCGCTGATGAAATACTAAAGTGGCGAAGCCAAACCATAACCACAATTATTGAAAGAGAAAAGGAGAAAACCTTCCTGAATGCTTGACCTACATCTAAATGAAATCATCAGTTTGGTTTTGTCGAGAATTACCTTCACACTTTGCTAGTACCAGTATGCAAATGCATTTTTAGCAAATGTTGGCAACTTTATATTATTATTCCAGTGATATCCTGTCGTCCAATGATTGCCATAATCTCAACAATATTGTCATTATCATTGATTCTAAAATAGATGCTGTCAGCCCGGCAAACACAACGTCTATATCCTTCTTTAATGTAGTCTACTGATTCGTGTGAAAATGGTCTCTCGGCAATCATGTCAAAGTAGTCGAAAAAAGTATTGAAGTAGCTGTCGGCTTGTACTTCTCCAAACTTTTTTACTCCGTATTGGTGTATTCTGATTAGGTCGTTTTTGGCTTCTTTACTAAGTCTGTAATCAGCCATTCAGATCAGACTTAGATTGTGCTAAAATCTGCTCTTTAGTAGCATTTGTAAAACCACTTTTCTCAGCTTTCTCCAGTTTTGCCCTGATCCAATCGATTTGCTTTTGCTGGTTTCTTGCTTGTCGGATTAAGTCGTTAACTAATTCACTCTTACTTGAATATTCTTGACTGTCGATTTGAGATTTTAACCACTTGTCATTAGGTTCCGTAAATGATATACTTTGACGTGCCATAATTTTTTATTTGATGTAAATATACACCAAATACGAATCAGCTGCAAAGATGGTTATTGTTGTTAACGATATGGCTAAAAAACTTTGGCGGAATAAAAGGACTTACATTGAATCTCAGATAAAGGTAGCAAATAGTGAGAATTTTTAAATTACCATCTAACCGCCATTGTTTTTAGCTAATGTTGCCAACTTTATTATTTTATTAGCTTGTAGTCGTTTATTAGAATTTGCGCTGATAGATTTAA
>NZ_FXAW01000001.1:1007098-1254924 GCF_900177665.1 Marivirga sericea | reverse complement strand
AGGACTTAGACAAAAAGCAGCATTGTTACCATCGGTAACAGCAACAGAATAATTACCGCTACCGGCAGGGTCACTGATGTTAATGGTTTGATTTGTTTCACCGCTAATTTCAGCACCATTTTTATACCATTGATAAGCCCCACCATTAGGAGCTGCCTGACTGGTCAAGGTCACCTCTGGGTTACTGCCGTCACAGACAGTAGATCCTGAAGAGGAGATGATAGTAGGGGCAGCTGGTGCGTCTTCCACAGTGATAGTGATTCCGACCGGGGAGTTAGAGCAACTATTGCCATCAGTTCCTGTAACAGAAACTAGGTCCCCATCTGCGAGGGTAGAGGTTGTAAAGGTATTGATAATAGAAGGTCCTTGAACAGGATTTCCATTGATAAAGAACTGATAATTAGTGGCACCCCCAGCGGTGAAGACAATAGTACTTCCATTACAAATGGTATTATCTAAATCATCACTGTTAAGCGTAACAGTCGGCAACTCATTAATAGTAATTGTATTTACATTCGATGGAGAAGTTAATATTGCTGTGCAACCCGTACTTAAGATAGTTTCTCTTACTCTAATAGTTTCGTCTGCTCCATAAGTTGCTCTTACAAATGCATCTGAAGTAATTTGAAGACTTCCTCCATTGCCTAATACTTCAGAACTGAACGGAGCATTAGAATTGTCAAGCAGTTGATATTTTCTAGTCGTACCTGTATTTGTAAGTGTAAATGTTAAAGTTTCGCTATCACAAACAGAAGTTGAAGAAGGGGTAGTGTTCGTAGTTATTGTGGTGCTGTTTACACCAGGATTTACGATCAAAGAAACAGTAGTAGCTTCACCTTCGCAGCTCTGTGCAGAATTTTCTGTAACATACACTGTGTAAGTTCCGGCAGTACTATTATCAAATCCAATTTCTGCTGCAGTGGGATTCGCTTTTTCAATTATGAATGAGGTTAGATTTGCATCATTGTACCACCGAAAATTACCTGCTCCTCCGCTTGCAACTGGCAAAGTTACAGTTTCCCCCAAACAGATTTCTTCATTTTGATTAGTTACAGATGGAGCGGGGGGAGTCGGATTTACCGTAAGATTAATGGTATTAGAAGTTTCTACTGGTAAACATACTCCAGTTATTACAGCTCTGTAATCATAGCCATTTATTGCTGTAGATGCATTGTTTATTTGTAAGGTAGGAGTATTGAAATTTGCATAATCTGCTGCATCTGGCAAAGATCCATCAATTATTTCAAATCCAGATCCTGCATTTCTCTCCCATTGATAGTTTAAAATAGCACCATCCGCAGTTACAGAAAGAGTAGCATCGTCACCTTCACAAACATCAGTGTTTATTGGCTGAACAAGAACAGTGGGGGCTTCAATACTACTGAACTCTCCAAATGTTGGAGAGGCGGGGAAATTAATAACACCTTCAAGACCAGAAGGTGTTCCTTTGGATAAATTTTCAATGCTGGCGCCACTGATGGCTCTGACTTGCAAATTTTGAATTGTAAATTCATCAATAGCGGCAGTTGCCGTAACGTCATACTGAATTTCAACATAGGATGCTGTAATAGTAATAGCATCAATGTTTAATTCATTAGACGTAAATGAATAGAAAGAGGGACTTCCAGATACAGCTTTAAATTCAAAATTTACTGGAGCATCAATTCTAAAAAATACATCAGTACCAACGCTGAAATCATCAATAGCATCTTCTGCTATTGTAATATCTCCAAGACCGTAGTAACCGCCACCAACACATATATTACTTAAATCAGCAGTGGTGATGTTGACTTGAGAATAACTATTAAAACCCACTAATGTAAATGAGATTAAAGCTAAAATAAATCTGATATAATTGTAGATGTGTTTCGTAATTTTATGGTTTAGTGTAACTTACAATATAACAAACTGGGGAGTATCTGGCAAATTTATATCTAATAATAGAATTTTACTAAAATTTTATCTTCATTAATCCTATGGCTGTCGAATTATTGTCAAATGTTTTTTGAGATAGGATTACAAGTATGTTTCCCGGCTCGCTTTCAATTTTTCGAACCACATTATCTAAACCAGTACCTCTAAATTCAAACTCTTGATTTTCAATTGGTACTCCAGATTGTGAAAATTTTAAAAGATGTGAAGTATTATTATTATCCATTTCATTTTCTTTTTTCGTAGCCATAATGATATTCCCATCACTATCTTCGGTTAGGCTCATGACTTCGTTTCCATAGTTGGAAAAGGCATATACATTTTGACCTCTATTATTATTAAATCCAGTATACTCTTTTGTAATCAAAAAAAGAGTAGCAGAATCGGTGTTTTCATAATTTCCAGCTATATAATTTTTACCATTGCTGTGATACAATATATCACCGAATTTTTCATCTCGATCTGTACCAATAAATATTGGTTCACCGGCACTCGATTCTAAATCGGTATACGCATCCCAAGTAATATTTTGAGAAGGTTCGCTTCCATCACCATCAGGATTCTCACTAATATTCTGGCCAATTACTTCGTATACGGCAGACGGAACATTACCATTCGTTATTTTGAAGAGCTCGCTATTGCTATAATTTTTCTGGTCAGGCTTCTGTCGAAATTCTATAATAGTGGAATCATTGCTATTGTTAAAATCAACAGAACTAATATTAAAGATTTGTGTCACGCGGCTGTAGTTTCCAGCGGGAGAAAGTCTTATTTGACCAACACATATTAAATTTGGAGGCGTTATCAAAAAGTCGTTTAATCTAATTAATTGGTTATTATTTTCTGGTGTTAAAACCTTAATTTCAGCTGACACTGTATCTTCAATGCTTGCATTACTAGCACGTACGGGGACGCCTTGAAGATTGGCTTTCAATATCAAATTTTGCTCAATGATATCTTGTGATTGATCAGATTTCCTATGAGCTAAAATAAATACTGAATTGTCATTTTCATTTAATTTTATGGCAACTGCTTCATCATGTTGCGGAGTATAGATTCGATGAAAATTCTGTTGGATTCCATTGGCTCCGACATCAATGATGATGATGTCTGAATTTGAATTATCACTTGATGTTAAATTCCCAACAATGATATATCCGCTTGCGTCAGGTTTACAAATGAAATCTATTGCTTCTATATTTTCTGAAACAGCATATAATTTGTCAAAACTTGGAAGTTGGTCTTCTTCCAAAGGCTCCAGATTGCAGGAAGCCATCGGCAAGAGCATAATGAAAGCTATATGGAGAAAGAATTTACGTTTCATTGGAAATTAAAAAAAGGTAAGTTAAATGTAAAAGTGATTTGGTAAACTATGTTTGTATAATCATCATCTTTAAGGACCATTCCATCAAGAATAGTTGAAGTATAAACCTCTGAACGAGCTTGTTCATTCAGATGATTTCTAAAATAATTGCTAACACCAAATTTAATTTCCCCATAATTTTCGCCAAGCTTTATCATAGTCCCTAAATTGGCATTTAATGCGAAATTAAAGATAACTCTGTCTGAATTAACTGGTATTGTTTCATTTATATTTTCTTCATCGGCTGTGGGGTCAAAATCACTTATATAATTTGATATTTCGTAAGAAAAATTAGTTCTAACAGTGCTGCCAATTTCAATAAATGGTTTCCATACGTAAAAATCTTGCATATATCTTAAAACCAAGTTAAGATTGACTCCCTCATTATTACTATCATAGGTGATAGTTGTTACGTCTTCACCACCATAATCATTAGTTTCAGTGTAGGAGTATTTCTGATTTTGATACTGTATCTCTGCTCCAGCAATAATATTTTTTGTAAGCGGATAAAGGAATTGAATACCCACTTGTGGAATTGATATTTTTGGAGTGTAACGATATTGATCTGATTCAAAAGGTAAAGTAGTCCTTCTATACTTTACGCCTATGGTATTTAGATTTGAACCGAATGTTATACCAAAAAAATACTTTATATCGGTGTCTATTTTTTTATACAGGGAGTACAATTCAGAGGGATCTTCATTTCTAATTGCTTGGTAGTCGGTTTTTAAGTTTAATAATTTAATTAATGTTTCCCTCGCTTTTTCTTGTTGATTAATATTTATGTAGGTTAAAGTAAGTAATCTAAGGGCTTCTACTTTTTCTATTTTAGTGTAACCGTCTTCCAAGCAATCAGCTAGTTTACCTGGCACTGCATAAAGATTACCATTTGAGTAATCTGCTCTCGCTTCGTTTAAACTTCTTTCACAGCTTGACTGTGCATGTAAATGCGCTGAAAATCCAACCAAAAATAGTAGTATAACAATATATTTACTCATCGTGACTGATCGATAAATTTACTTTGTTCGAAAACGGGGTTATAATTAAGGTCATCACCAATATATCTATCCCATTCTTCCTTGGTAATATCTCTTTTCATTTGTTGCTTCAAAGTTTCAGCCAAAAGCTCACTTTTGATAGGATATAATCTAAAAACCTGATCTTTACATCCAGCAAAAATATGAGATTTATCCATAAGGGCTATAGCATTGACCCATGACCCTGGTTCATTGATTATCATTGGGAATTCATCAGGATCAATTAAATTCCATATCCGAATTGTCCCCTTAGTGCTAGCTGCTATAATTTGTTTTTCAGCTTCATTGAAAGTTAAATCTGTCATAATTTCTCCATCACTTCCTCTAAGTGTTACAGAATTACGCACCTCATAATTCTCATCTAAGTAAAAAAGGTTTACCTGCCCTGAGTTATCACCGGAGGCCAGAATATTATCTGAAAAAGCCAAAGAGTGAATGGTCTTACCATTTGCTGCTCTTATTGTTGAACTGACTGATTTAGTTGTTAAATTCCATAGATCAATTTTCCCGTTATTATTACCTGTTGCAAGCAGATTGTTATCTAGGAGTTCCATATCATAAATCCTACTATTTGTGCGGAGATGTGGCTTTAATTCATTATTGGCGAATTTGTAAACATAATTATCAGATGCTGATAAATAAAAATCAGTTGTTCCTTCAATAAAGCTGATGTCAAAAGCATAACTATTTGGGACAGTATATTTTTTAACATCCCTAATTCTACTCGAGATATCAATAACGTAAAAGTCTGAGGCATCGGTAAGAGCCACTAGAATTTGATTTTCTTTATCTACATAGATTTTTTTGACAAAAACACCTTCTTCATCAAAAATGACAATACTTCTATTGGCTCTCATATTTTCAACTTCCCAAGCATTAATTCTTCCGGAAGTACCTGTAGTATACAAATACTTGTTTTTCACAAATTGTAATGAGCGGACATCAGTAGATTTACTTTTGAAAGCATTATAGTAATCGGGATCGAAGTTCTTAACAGCATAAAATAATCCGTTATAGACATCATTATTATTTTCATAACCTTCATTATTAATATTATACCGGAACCCCAGATAGGCAAGGTGTGCTCTAAGTTGATCGTCCTCCATCTGAAGAGATTTAACAGCTAGAGATTGAGCTATAGCTCTAAGGCTATATTTTTCCGAGTTTTTCTTTTCTTCTTCTAATTGGTCATTAGTTTGTTCTAATTTTTTTTGCTGTGCTTGCAACTTTTTATTTGCTTCAATTTCTTGTCTAGCTTTAACAGCTAAATCTTGTCTAGCTTGCCTCTCCACTTGTCTAGCCTCTTGAGCTAAAAGTGAACTTAACACTGCTCGCTCTCTTTCTATATTTGCTCTAATACTAGATTTATTTGCTTCAATCTTCTGCTTTTGCGCTTTTAATTCACTATCTCTTGCTATTTGTAAATTCTTTTCAGCCTCACGAGAGTTCAGCTCCGCAATTGCTCTCTGGTTTTCTGCCACTCTACTTTGATTAAAGGCATAAAATAGAAATATGAGTGAAAGAACTGCAGCCGTTCCTAAAATGGTAGCAATAAATTTTGATCTCCTCAGCCGTCTCCTTTGTAGTAGTTCCTTCGTTTCTAGTTCCTTTTTATAGGACTCTTCACTTTTGTCTAAGAAAAGGATTACCGCTTCAAAATTATTTTCGTATTGAAGTGCCCATTTTAATGTTGGCTTAGTACTATTTCTCCATTCAGTAGCTAATTGCAAGTCTGGTGGTCGCCATAAGCCACCACTGCCTTGTTGGTACTTGTTGGCCGCTTCCGATAATCGCAAATAGATTTGAGCAGATTGTGATTCTTCTTGCACCCAGTTCCTAAGCCTATACCAAACCCTCATAAGAGCTTCATGGCTAATATCTATAACTGATTCACTTGTTAATTCAACTTCATCTCTCGGAGTTAATAAGGCTCTACCAGCTATTCTAAATTTATCGATGATTTTAATTAGGGTAAATTCTTCTTCATCTACAATCTGAGCAATTTCTTTCAGAGGGGTAGGCCGTCTAATCCCATCGTTATCACTTCTTTTTTCGGTAATAGTCTTGAAGAGTTTTTCACAAATCTCTTTTTCGTCTTCATTTAATTCATAAAAGGCTTCATCAGCATGACGTGATAATGCTTCGTTTACGCCCCCAATTGCTTCATAATGTATAAAATCTAATTGTTCATTTTGGTTTTCACTTTCCTTCCAATAGTTCCAAGTTCTCATTAAGGCATGTTGCAAAACTGGGAGTTGATCATAGCGATCCCCCATTTCATTGAGGAGCCTTTGCACCAGTCTATTAGATATTTTTGCATTTCCGACTGCAACTGGCCCAGTTATAACGAGCTTTTTTTGTTCTCGAGTCATCTGTGGAATCAAGTAATGACTGTCATTGATTTTATTCGTCAATTCAGAGAACTGTTCACAATCACCCAAGAAATCTGACCTCATAGATAAAGCTACATAAATTGGAACATCTGTTTGTTTTATAGCTTCTAGAATCAGGTTTACATAGGCTAAAGATTCATTGATATGAATTGTTTCTCCTAACTTTCTAAATCTGAAAATTTCCTCAAATTGATCTAAGTATAGTAATAAATTTTTTCCTTTTAAATGTTTGTTAAGTTTGAAAAGGTCACTTAAACCTTTTGTACTTTTATGAAGAACTGCCTCAAACAAAAACTCATTAATCAAATTATGAGTTAGATCTGTTTCCTGCTCTTTACTTTCTATGTGTTTTTTGAAACCTAGAGCCAAATTCTTGATGGGGTTCAGTCCTGGTTTTGCTGAAATAATTTCCCACTCATTTCCGGCATTGGAAATGAAGCCCCCATGCAGAGTTGGTATTACACCGGAGAACATCAATGAAGATTTCCCTGTACCTGAAGAACCTAGAATATTAACAAACCGATTTTTTTCAAGTATAGCCAATACTTCATCACTCTGGCCTTCACGTCCAAAATAAAGATAGCTTTCCTCTATCCCAAAAGGTCGAAGACCTGGAAATGGATTAAATTTATTGTCCCTATTATAAATATTATTTTCTTGCACCTAAACCGCTAATTTTTTGATGATTTCAATTATTTGCTCCGGTTCATCTTTTTCAATCAATTGAAAATCTTGTAATTTCTCCTCATTTAATATAGTGTTATCATTATATAAAATATACTTACCTAATATTTCTTTCTCATTTCTAAATCCTGGCGCTTTTTTTATCTCAGCTGCCATGGAATTTAGCCATGGTATGTTCTTTTTGAAAAATAGGATAAAGAAAAATTCAGCTTTACGTAATAGCTCATAATGTAAAAGTCTATAGTCAGTTACATTTTCTACATTATCAATTAACTTAAAATCAAATTTTTTCGAAATTCTTTCGTCATTTTGAATAATCTTTAAACTCTCTGATTTTAGTTTACTGTCTGATATGACATAGATAATATCTTTCGTAGATTGTTGCTCTGCTGTACTCTTCTGTTTTATTTTACTAATATTTTCCTTAATGATCTCTTTTAATTCTTCAATTGTTGATTCAACTGCTTCTATATTTGGATATGGTTTTAATTGAACCTTTAATTCATTGTATTGAGCGTTCTTTTCAGGATTTTTACTTTCAGCAGGGCTAAACCAGATCAATCTTTTTATTTCTGGTAATTTATCAAATGCCTTTTTACGTTTTTCGCTTGTTAATCCTATAAATTCATCTGGAAAATGGATTGCTATATCACATTTTTTCATAAAAAATTCCTCTGGATCCGCCATATAATTTGCTTCGATAGAAAAATCTTCATCAGGAAAAATTTCTGAGCTGAAGGCCTTTAATTCTCTCTTGATTCTATTTCTAGAATGAAAATAGCTTTTGTTTTTATCAGAAATGAAAACTCTATTTTTAATTTCAATTTTTTCTTCATCTAATATTGACAAGGTATCTAAAAGTACATCTGCAAAAACTTGCCAGTAATTTTCATTATCTTGATATTGATTCCAGCCCTCAAAAGTTTCGTAGTTTTCTTCATTTATTAGACTGTTATCATAGAACCTATAATAGGTTGGAGTAGAAAGCGATAGAGGTAATTCTTCAATTTTTACAGGTGCCTTAAATACTTTTTTAATTTTCGAATTTATTAATGGAATGTCAAAATTAAAAGCTTGCTCTAACTCATTTGAATCTTGGTTTATATTTGATGAAAAAACCATAGCAGGCGATAGAATGTAAAATATCAAGTCTGCATTTTCAAAATCCTCTTCTGTAATTAAATCTAGTTCATTCTTATATGTAATAGTGACTTCGTTCTCTAATTTATAAGATAATCCGGTTTTTAGAAAAGTAGCGAAATAATCTACCCACCCCAGTTCTTGATCAGCACTTTTGATATTATCATTTTGCGTGAATTTTATGATGATATGGTTTAGCCTTTGATTCATAATTTAAACCCTATTACAAGTATGTCATCTGTTTGAGCGTATCCATCTTTCCAATCTTCAATTTCTTCATGCAAAATTGTTTTTTGATCCAATACATTTTTATTATGAATAGATACAAGTAATTTTTTAAAATTACCAACTAAATATTTGAAGCCTTTTTCTCCTCCGAATTGATCTTGATACCCATCAGAGAAAAGATAGAATGTTCTTTTCTTATCATCAGTTAAATCCAATTGATGCGTAGTGAATGATCGCTCTTCACCTCTTTGCTGGCCACCTATGGCATGCTTGTCACCTTTTATTCTTATTAGTTCTCCATCCTCTATATACATCAAGGGGTTTTTTGCCCCTGCAAAATATAATTGCTTGGTGACAGTATTGTAAGTGACAATAGTCATGTCCATACCATCATTAACTTGAGTTTCATCTTGCCTCAAGTCTGAGATTATGTCTTGGTTCATTTCAGTCAAGATCTCACCTGGGTCATATATTTTTTTGAGTTTAGTAATATTATTTAGCAAGTTCATTCCAACCACACTTACAATAGCTCCAGGAACACCGTGACCAGTACAGTCTACAGCTGCTAAAATTAGTAATTCTTCTCCTTTTTTGTTTGTTGCTTTATTAAACCAGAAAAAATCACCACTTACCACATCTCTAGGTAAAAAATAAACAAAGCTGTCTTCAAATGCCTTCTTTATTTCAATCTCAGTACTCATCAGCGCATTTTGAATTCTTTTGGCATAATTAATACTTGATCCAAGTTTGCTACTTGTTTCTTCTAAAAGGTCTTTTTGCTTTTTAATTTGTTGATTAGTTAATGATAATTCATATTTCTGTGACTCAATCTGCTTATTTTTTTTCTCTAGCTCTGTTTTCTGAGATGTAATAAGCTCATTTAATTGCTTTAATCTTTCAGCTTTTAAGACTTGGAGGTGAGACTTTTTCTCCAAATCCTCTAATCCTTTTGTCAATTGATCTTCAAGCTCTTTAGCTCTACTATTTTTAATGCCTATGACCGTTCGGTAACCCACAAAGCCAATTAAAAGTAGTGAAATAATACTTGTGATGTAAAACCAATTTCGCTTCCAAATTGGTGGAGTTACGTAAATGTTGATATTGGCTTCGTTTTCACTTTCAATACCATTACTATTGTAGGCTTTTAATTGAATTGTATTAAGTCCTTCTGGTAAACCAGTGAGAATGATTTTTTGCTCAATACCGATTCTTCTCTCAGATTGATTGGTACTTAAATTTCTATAGCCAAAAGACGATTTTTCAGTATTGAAATGATTTATTATTTTGGGTTCAATAACGACAATGGAATTAATACCTATATTTTTATTATTTTCCATTAGAAAAACTGTATCTACCGGATTATTAAAATTGTCCAAATTATATGCAAATGCATCATCAACTTCTACGCTAGGGGCTACTAAGTTCGGAATCTCTTTAAGTGGATTATAAATTGAAATACCTTCTTCATTGATGAACCAAATGAGTCCTAAATCATCTTTAACTGCCGATTTGAAATAAGTTGAAAACAGAAAATCACTCTTATTGTATAGTACTGGCTTCTGGTAAGACACTTTTTCATCTGTTCGAATTAGAGGGATCTTTAGAAGATAGTTTGTGGATGAGACCCATAAATTATCTTCCTTGTCATCATATAAATTTAATATGTGCTGATTCTTGAGGTTAGTGCTTAAATCGATACTTATTTTTTTAAATACTCCTTTTGGGCTTACTGAAAATATGCTCTTGTCAGTAAAGTACCAAAAACCAATTTTATTAGGTATAATATTTTTAAAATTAATCGTGTCGTTCAATGACAATTTTGATTCAACTTCTCCCAAGCTGTCTAAAACGGCTATTGTGTTGTTTTTACTAAATACAATAGTATTATTCCCTGCAGAAATTACCTTATTGAGTGCAAAAACACCATCAATCTTTTTTAATGGTTCGAATTTTGAATTGGTAACGAAAAGTTTGCCAGCACTATCTTTTGCTAAATAGCTATCCTTGCTAATTGCTTTCAGTGGCGTGTGATTACTTTCCTGTTTTAATGTGATTAGTTTGTCTTGTGAAGAAGTAAGTAAATAAATTGATTGATCAAGTGAGATAATCCAATCATTGTCGCGTTGAAAAGCATGATAGTGATAAGTTGCTTGATCTAATTTCGGGATATTGATTCGTCTGATACCCGAAACCAAATTGTAGTTTATAACTTGATCTTTTTTGACAATTAGATTACTATTTTGACCTGAAAAAACCCCTAATGTACCCTCTTCATATAGTCTAGAAAATGGGTTATTTTGAGTTATTTTGAATAAACTATTAGCACCAAGCACCCATAGATTATTTTCTTTATCTTGAAACAACGAACTGCCCTTTAGAAGCTTTTTTCCTCCTTCAGAATAAAGAGGCACTGATCTTGTTAGGTCATTGAACTTAACTGTATTCTGATCATCGATAAACCATGTTTTCCCTACATCATCGATATAGAAATCGTTCAACTTGGATTCGTTTTTAAAATCCCTTGAGATTTTACCATTGTTGAGGTTGAAGATAGCATTTTCACTCAGTATGAATATTGATGAGTCAGAAGAAACAAGTTTCGATGGATTTAAGTACGTACCAAAAGATCTGATTTTTTTACCTTTTTCTAAAATTGTTATCCCTTGAGAATGACCAATAAATGAATTTGAATTTGTGACTTCTAAAGACTGAAAAACTTCATCTTTTTCAGAAAAGTAAATACTTTTGAGCTTGTTATCTTCCCATAGTAATAGTTCGTCTTTAGTTATTAGCCAAAGTTGATTGTTGAACGCTTTCAATTGCAATATTTCCTTTTCAGAAATTTTTGTAAAAGAATCTTCAGATGGCGAATACTTCAATAAGGAATTTTGGGAAGCTATATAAAGTTCGTTTTGAAAAAACTGGATGGCATTGATTGGAATATTATTATTCTCTAAATCAATTGAAATAAATTCGTTCCCATCATAAGTCAATATACCATTTGATGTGTTGAAATATATATTTAAATCATCTCCTTGAGTTGCCGATTTGAAGTGTCTTTCACCTAAGAAATCATTTATATTATATTGCTCAGTCTGTTGCACTTGAGCAAAAATGGAAAGATTTGCGCAAAACAGAAACGTAAAAATGGTGATATAATAAACTTGTAATTTCAAGCAGCGTCCTTATTTAATTGAGTGATCATTTTTTTTGAGCTTTTATCTGGCAAGATATCGATATATTTTTGCATTATCTCATCATAGTCTTCAATAATATTCATCAAAATCAATTCTTCTACAATTAAAAATCTAACATCACCTTCACAATGTATATAAACGTTTTCTGATGGATTGTCATGATCCGATACTTTTATGATATCTCTTTTTTTATAATCAAAAAAATCAACGCCGTTTTTGGAGAAAGAAATATTTCCAGTTTCGAGTAGCCAAAACCCTAAATTAAATTCTTCTTGTAAAGATATTTGATGATCTCCTGCTTTTAACACTTTAGGCTTAAAGTACGCATGAAAATTGATAATTTCGGAAACTGATAAATCATTTAGATAAGGGGTAGTGATTAAAAATTGTATTTTATCTGCAAGTAAAAGATTGTCTTGATTAACTTGTTTTGGGTTCGCTACGTCTAAGTTTGATCGAATTAAGTAATCAATTTGTGTAGATTCATTGTCAGAGAGTCGGGAAAGAAAAATTGTGTAAAATTCAGGCAAATTGTTATAAATATTAGCTGCTGCTGTTTCCTTTAAAAGCTGATTCTTATTGAGGAACTCTGAGGCGAGTTCAAATGGGATATCGTCTTTGTAAGTATATTGTAAAATATTGAGAGCACAGGTTCTTGTCCAGCTATTAATTTGATCATACTCTTTTTTAAGGATAAACCATATCAAATCTTCCTCATTGTTAAATTTAGGACGTAAATTGATTACTGGAAAATCTTCTTGCAGTGATTCTAAGAGAAGTCTTTCTTGAGGTGAGAACAATAGCTTTAACTTGTTTTTAACCGATAAATTATCAGTTATAGCTAAATCAATAAGTAAATTTGATGCTGCATGAAGATTCATTGTTTTTTTTCTGTAATTCTTGAATATCTGTTCAGCCACTAATGAATTATAATACAATTTAATAATATTAATAATTAGGTACAGAGATTCTCTGTTTTCATTCTCAATTGCATTTTTTAAAGTTGTGAAATTCTCATTTTTACGATCAAGCTGTTCCATTAGATAGCCATTGCTTAGTAATGTTAAGATTAAATCATCAAAAAGCTTTTTGAAATACTTTCTGTGGTCATCTGTAACTAAAACGTTATGTATAATAATTTTCTTCGCAGCAATTTTCCTTAAATTACTATCGGGTTCATTTAGAGATTTAAAGAGTAATTTGTAACCATCTTCACTCGCGATATGGCAAATTAGACTAAAACAAGATTCTACAAATAGCAGGTTTTGCTTCCTTTTAGTGAATTCAATTTCTATATACTTAATAGACTTTTCTCCAATATTACCTAATGCTATTTGAGCCCAATGGCTCAGATCAGGATTTTCTAAGTGCTCAATTAAGGTAGATATGATATTGATGTCATCATAATAGCCAGCTATTATACAAGCAGGTTTCTTGATGGAAATTCTATTATCGTTTAAAAGCTTAATTGTCAAATTCTTATCATTATTCGATATTTGATTTCTGATCAGAGCCTTAATCAAAACAATATCATTGGACTGTTCAATGAATTCATACGGATTTGTAATTTCATTTAACTTTTGACCTACGTTTGCTAAGTATTTATGAATTTCTGTTAACGTTTTGTAAATAGGATTTTCTTTATCACAATCATTCAAAAGTTTTTGAAGATAGTCTGTAGCATCAATCGCAGAGATTCTCTTCAAAGTAAAAAGCAAATATTTTTGCTCGTCAAACGTCTTTTGAAAGAAATTGTGATCAAGTACCGCTATTAGTTGGTATGGCTGCTTTTCATATAATCCTATTATATTGGTATTTACATTTCCTTTTTCTTTTATAGTTTTTGATGATTTAAAAAAGTTAATGATTGTCTGGTGAATTATATTATTTAGTGCGAAAATGAGTAGCGAAAAAATAATGAGTAATACTATGGGTAAATAAAGTAATGTTTCTACGTTTTGGGGTAAGAAATCATAAATAAGTCCGAATAATGCAATGAATATGAGTACAAAATAGATTTCATAATTTTTAAAGTTCATGAAACCTTCGCTCCCTATAATATTAACGATACTTTTCTCGTTTGTTTGAGAAAAAATCATCCATACATAATAGCATAGAGGCAAGCCAATAATGAGGATAAGGGACCCGAAAATTCCAAATTCTATCCCGCTTCCTTCAGATTGATAGTTGAAATAGAAAAGGATCAAACACAATATAGAAAAAACAAGCGTAATAGAATTAAATAAGTTGGAAAAAATTACTTGACTAACTTTAGGTCTAATGTACCAGTAAGGCTTTTGGAGAAATTTATTAGTAAGAGCTGAAATAAGTACTAATACTAAAATCCCTAATAGATAGGAAGTGTCTGGGTTAAATAGGCTATATGCACCGTATAGAAATATAGATGTAAGGCAGCCAAAACACAATAGGTTTAATATATAGAGAATTGTACTATACTTTTGAACCTTACTTTTGTATAAGTTATTGTCAGTGTGCTTGTTTGCATTCATAATTTAAATCTAAACTTAAATAATTGTTTACACAACATTTTGCAAATAATCGATAAATAAGTTTAATTAATCGAATTTTTCTTACATGAATTCTTTTTTTTGAAGAAAAGAACAGGATAATGACTATTATTGTCAAATAAACTAAAAATAACTTCTTAATGAGTGTATTAGAAATTCCAGCTAAAGAGGCTGCTCCTTACGTTCGATTTGATGAAGAAAATGGGACTTTGCAAATAAAGGGAAAATCATACGATGATGATGTGGTTATGCTTTTTAATATGTTGAGATCCAAATTAAAGGCATTTGGAACAAAGAATCCTGAAAAATTAGACGTAAATATTTATTTGAAATATTTTAATACATCCTCTTCGAAGTGCCTGTTCGATTTATTATTAGACTTAAAAAGTCTTGAAGATAAAGGAACTGTTTTAAGTATTATGTGGAATTTTGTAGAAGGTGATGAAGAAATGGGAGAGGAGATTGAAGATTTTAGAGATTCTTTAGATATGAAGTTTGATATTGAACCCTTACCAGACGATCTGGCTTAAAATATTTAATTGAGAAAGGAGGCTTATAATTTATATAGCCTCCTTTTTTTTATACTGGTAGAATTAATACCTTACTATTTGTCTTATTTCAAATCAATATCATAAATTCCAAACCTTCTTTTTAATTCCATACTGCCCAATATATCCTTAGATGGAATTTCTTTGTAAGTGATTTTTCTACTAACCTCATCAGAGCCTGCCAAGTAGATTAAGGCTTCTCTTAATAATTTTTCATTCACATCACCCAATTCGAATTTAATTAGTGAATTATCTCTTAAAGGAATGTCGGGATAGAAACCTAAATCATAATCTGATTGATTTAAACTATTAAATGATTTCGTAATAATGGGTTGCATTCCCCAGTTATTATCTGGATTGTCCTCTTCAAAAAAGCTTGTTGAACCAACATTTTTACCCACTGTAGTGTCTCCGATAATGTAGGTATCCATAAATGGATTGAGACCATTTATCAATAATTCAGAGGCAGAAGCAGTTCTAGAAGAAGTCAAGACAGTTAATTGTGGACTTTGTAAATTATTACCAATGTTTTCAGCTTTGGATACGAACTTTCGATTTAAAGACTCTTCACCATATTCATTAATATAAGCTTGTTTTAATCCTTCATTATAATCTCTTTTAACGAATATATCCTGATCGGAAATATTGGATCCTATTAAACTTGCAAGATTAATTGTAGCTCTTTCAGCACCTCCGCTATTATATCTAAGGTCTAAAACTAAGTGATCTATTCCGGCAGATTTAAAACCCTCGAAAATATTGTCCATTTCCATTGCATATGCGGCACTATCTGAATCTGTCCCTACTGCAAAGAGGTTATAAACATAATATCCAATTTTTTTGCCGTTACGTGTATAAACAGTGTCCAAATGATTTGGATTTTCTGCGAATTGAATTGCGTTCAATTCGATGTTACCAAGCTCATCAAAAACTTCAGATTCAAAATCATATCTTCTTATTGTTAAGTTATGATTTTCACGGATGTTTCCTAATAGATTGTTGTAGTTATCAATTGTTAGAGTTGTACCATTTATTGCTGTAAATAAGTCGCCCCTTTTAAGACCTACATTTTCAGCTGGAGAATCATTTTTTACGTAAGCGATTTGTCCAATCACTCTGTTTTCATTTTCTTGATCCCTATACAAAATGAATTCATAGCCAGATTCCAAAGTAATACCTTGCAATGAATTAAGCAATTCCCTAAAATTAGGTTGAATCCACGAAAAACGATCACTGTTGGAGATTAAACTGTAGAAATAGTCTTCAGGGTTTTCCTCGTCAATACTCTTTCCCGGAAGATCAGCTGTCCAATAGTAATAGAGGTTCATATTATCATAAATCCAGTTATTCACATATTCATTGGTGCCATTTTCGAAATTTTGTGGTTCTGGTTCTGGTTCATTCTCTCTACACGATGACAAGACGATAATTCCAGCAAGTAAAAAATATGATAATGTTTTTTTCATTCCTTTGATATTTTTTTCGATGATAACTGCATTTTGTAAATCTCTAATTTAAGTAAAAAGTTCCTTTTACAGAATAATAGGAGTGGGCAATGAGTTTAAATTTCTCAGACGAATGGATAGCTTTAAAATAGCCACCTCTAAGACTAAGTTGGCGGGACTCTAATGTAGACTTGCCCAACTTATCGGCCCAAAAATCAACTAAAACTGCCTGTGTCGATCCAGTAGCCTGATCTTCTAATTGTTGAACATGCGGAACCAAAGTTCTACAAACGAAATCGTCTTTCTGCGAGGAAGGTGCAGTGACAGAGTATCCGAACACTTCTATTTTCTTTAGTTTCTCAAAATTAGGTTTCATACTGCTTAGACTAACCTCATCTTCAAGTACTACGATATTCTTATTGTTAGTTGTATAGTATTCAACTATTTTTTGATTGAGCGCATCCTCCAAACCTTCTGGCGGATTTTGATTCCTACTTCTCTGGATGTTTTCTAAATAAATAAAGTGATCATTTATTGAATTGACACCTCCCTCTATTACTGTGCTATCTTTAACTAGTTTAAATGTGTTAGTTTTAGCTAATTCTGGAAAACGATCTGATAAAAATACAGTTGCAGCCATGGCGCCATGGCCGCACAGACCTATTTCAGCATCTGGAGCGAACCAACGAATAAGAAACTCATTTTCCTTTTCTGTTCTCCATAAAAATGTAGTGGCAGGTTGCTGTAAATCAGTAGCAATCGATTGTAATTTATCATCTGACAATTTTTCATCTAGTAGTATAATGGCCGATGGGTTACCAAGGGCACTTATTGAAGAATTGGAAAACACATTGATGATAGCATATGGAAATTCTGATTTCATATCGATGTTTTGTTAAAGTAAAATAACTAAAAGGAAAAGTACTGCCAATAGAAGGGCGACCCATTTTAAATAATTTCGATAACTAGCACGAGGGAACTCATACTGGCAAATCGGACAGATTTGAGCATTCTTTTCAATCATCATAGCACAAGAGGGGCATTCTTTTTTCATAGCAATTAAGTTGTACAAAAGAAGTGAAGATATCAGTCTGCTATTTAGTTCATATTAGATTTATTCTCAAAAAAATATTGGAAAATATTATTGAATACGCTTGTAACTATCGATTTGAATACCTATATTCATATTAACGAGTCGGGAGGTTGCCTCTCAAACGTTATCAAGAGGTAGGATAAATGATAAATTACTATCATTATCACCCCAAAGGCGAGTTTAAGCTCGCCTTTTGATTTTTACGGGGTAGTAATTTTTTAAAGAATTAGCTTTCTTTATTTTCGGAATTATCTTCCTTGTCTTTTCTCTTATCTTTTTTGGGCTCTTCCGGAGGGCTATCTAAAATATTTCCGTACTCATCAACATATGCAATCATGTCATCCAAGTCACCGCCTTTTGATTGTTCTTTGCGCAATTCTTTTTTCTCTTGTTTCTCTTCTTTTTTCTTCATGCGCTTTTTCTCTTTCTGTTTCTTGATAAAGCTATTTTGCGATCTTGCCATAAAGTGGGGTTTTAATTAGTAGTGTAAGACAAGTATTTTACTTGAATTTAAAAAATCCCTTTTGAGAGGGGTTCAAAGTGGGATAACCATGGGAAGGTATCTAAAAAAGATAGATGCAAATGGTCAAACTTGCTTTGAAAGACAGCAAAGCTACCAAAAAGCTTTCAAAATAACTATTATTTGAAGAGATCTGATAACTTATATCCTTGTATTGCTAAGCGATAAGTCATACTTTTGGTTCACAAAAACCATTAAAATTTTGAAAAGACCTCAAACGATAGAAGAAGAATTAGCTAACAGCCTTACGCACGGCTTTGGAATATTATTTAGTGTAGTGGCCATATCATTGCTTATTACTTTTTCTGTACTGGAAGGAAGCATTTTCCATATTATCAGTAGCAGTTTCTTTGGGGGTGCGTTTTTATTGATGTACACTTTTTCAACGCTCTACCATGCTATTCAGCACCAAAAAACGAAAGCAATCTTGAGAATCTTCGATCACATTAGTATTTATTTTCTGATAGCAGGTACCTATACCCCTTTCCTAATTCTAGGAATAGGCGGTACTATGGGGTGGCTAATGTTTGGGATCGTCTGGGGAATTGCTGTATTTGGGACAGTTTTCAAAATATTTTTCACTCATCGTTTCCCTAAACTTTCCTTATTTCTATACCTAGGAATGGGATGGATAGCAGTATTTATTGCTAAGCCGTTATATGAAGAGTTATCAACTACAGTGCTGTTATTGCTAATAGGAGGTGGGCTTAGCTATACGCTTGGTACTATTTTTTATACTAATCATAAAATGCGTTATGCTCATGCAATATGGCATATATTTGTGCTGATAGGCACTATTACGCATTTTATAGCAGTCATGTATTTGCTCTAGTAATTTAGAAATCAGATTCTCTAATATTTAATAGTTTTTTTATGGCTTCCATTGTTTTGGTTTCCATGTCATGGATGAAACCGTCTGCCATAATAACTTCTTGTAAATCGTTCATGATTCGATTGGCATTGATGCTATCATTTCTGTAATGCAGATAATTATGATATATGATATGATTAATATCGGAATCTGACAGCTCTTCATATTCATCCTTCAAACCTATGAATTTTGTTCTAAGCTGGTCCATGTCGTCAATGTCGGGGAAATAGTCTTCCATTTTTGAAAGGATAACTTCAATTTCTGACCCTTTTAGACTATAATCTGAACTCCCTACATGAATTAGTAAGAACAAAATAAAGCTTTCGTAATTCTTGAAAATATGATGCTTGTCCATTTCTTAATTTCTTTTACGTAAATCTAAGGTATTTAAAGAATAAAAAATAAAAAAGGCTTTGTCAATCGACAAAGCCTTGATTTTCTTCTTTAAAAATGGGGAATTACATCATTCCACCCATTCCACCCATTCCGCCTGGCATTCCGCCACCTTGCATTCCGCCACCAGCATCTTCATCCTCTTCATCAGAAACCACACATTCTGTAGTCAATAATAATCCGGAAATTGAAGCTGCATTTTCAAGCGCTAAGCGAGTTACTTTGGTTGGATCGATCACACCAGCTTTAAATAAATTCTCATATTTATTTTCACGTGCATTATATCCGTAATCATCTTTTCCTTCTAATACTTTATTGATGATCACTGAACCTTCAAGACCTGCATTTTCAACGATAGTTCTTAAAGGTGATTCAAGCGCTAGTCTAATGATGTTAACACCAGTTTCCTGATCTTCATTTTCAACATCAACTTTATCTAATGCTTTGATAGCTCTTAATAGTGCAATTCCACCACCTGCAACAATTCCTTCTTGAACTGCAGCTCTTGTAGCATGTAAAGCATCATCAACTCTATCTTTCTTTTCTTTCATTTCTACTTCAGTAGCAGCACCGATGTACAGGATTGCTACACCGCCAGCTAATTTAGCCAAACGCTCTTGTAACTTTTCTTTATCATAATCAGAAGTGGTATTTTCCATTTGAGATTTGATTTGACTCACTCTCGCTTGGATATCTTCTTTTTTACCAGCACCATTAACAATAGTAGTATTGTCTTTATCGATAGTGATTTTTTCAGCAGTACCTAAGTACTCCAAAGTAGCGCCATCTAATTTGTAACCTCTTTCTTCAGAAATTACAGTACCACCAGTTAAGATCGCAATATCTTCTAACATTGCTTTTCTTCTGTCTCCAAAGCCCGGAGCTTTAACAGCAGCAATTTTTAAAGAACCTCTAATTTTGTTTACTACCAAAGTAGCTAAAGCTTCACCTTCCACTTCTTCAGAGATGATTAATAAAGGCTTACCAGTTTGAGAAACTGCCTCTAATATTGGAAGCAATTCTTTCATGCTACCAATTTTTTTGTCATAAATTAAGACATAAGGATTTTCTAGTTCAGCTTCCATTTTTTCCGTGTTGGTCACGAAATATGGAGACTGATATCCTCTGTCAAACTGCATACCTTCTACAGTTTTAACTTCAGTTTCAGTACCTCTAGCTTCTTCAACAGTAATAACACCATCTTTACCAACTTTGTCCATTGCTTCAGCAATCATTTTACCGATTGTTGCATCGTTGTTAGCAGAAATAGTACCTACTTGCTCGATTTCGTTGCTGTTTGAAATATCCTTAGATTGTTTTCTCAAGTTTTCAACTACAACCTTCACGGCCTTGTCGATCCCTCTTTTCAAATCCATAGGATTGGCACCTGCTGTAACGTTTTTCAATCCGTGCTTATAGATAGACTGCGCTAAAACAGTAGCAGTTGTAGTACCATCACCAGCTTCGTCAGCTGTTTTGGAAGCTACTTCTTTCACAAGCTGAGCGCCCATGTTTTCAATAGGATCTTTCAATTCGATTTCTTTTGCTACTGAAACACCATCTTTGGTTACAGTAGGAGCACCGAATTTTTTATCCAAAATCACGTTTCGACCTTTTGGTCCTAAAGTTACTTTAACCGCGTTAGCTAATTTGTCAACGCCTTTTCTTAAGCCATCTCTGGCTCTTAGGTCAAATGAAATATCCTTTGCCATAGTTTTATAATGTTTTTAGTTAAATTTTTTTTAAATAGTACCGAAAATGTCGGAATTCCTCATGATTAAATACTCTTTTCCTTCAAGAGTGAATTCTGTTCCAGAATACTTACCGTATAAAACAGAATCACCCACCTTTACAGTGACAGGAGCATCATCTTTTCCTGGGCCTACTGCAACGATTGTACCTTGTTGTGGTTTTTCCTTTGCAGTATCTGGAATAATGATACCAGAAGCTGTTTTTTCTTCTACCGGAGCTGGTTCCACTAGAACCCTATCCTCGTTTGGTTTAAATGATACGTTTGACATTTTTAGTTATAATTTATGTTTTGATTTTGTTTTAATCTGCATTGCTGATAACATTAAATGTGCCACTTACAAAAGCGTGTCAAAATTGCAGGGTTTTCAATCTAAAAATGTCATGTAATATTATTCGAGATATCGTTTATGAACTTTTGACAGATTTTGGTTATATTACTATGTCATTTTAAGTTAAAATTATTGAAACATGAAAAAGTTAGCAGATGATTGGATAACGCAAGGAAGTTTAGATTTTGAATACAAGAAGTATATTCTTTTGGCTTATCTTCAGCAAGTGGGTAATTCATTTGAGCAACATAAACTGTATCCCACTTTTGCTGAGTTACTGATGCATTATAACAATGCTTTTCAATTAAAAGCTGGCAAGCAAAAACTATGGAAGTCATTTCCTAAAGAGTTGACACAAATTGATTTGAAGAATTTCAGGATGTTTTTCGAGTCAAAAATAGAAGAAGATCATCAGCTTAAAGAACTTGAAGATATTCTTGATTTCACTATAGATAGTTTGAAATCCCATATCACAATCGGAAAAGATATTTTTGATGAAGTTGAAAAGCATTTGATCATCGAACCAGTTGGTGTTAAAGCACTAGAAGAAAACGAAGGCTTATTACTTATAGATCCTCAATATGACCCTTTTTACCATATTTACCAGTATCGAATTACAATATTTGAAGCAGCAGAAGAGAAATTCAGAGGGCTTCAAACTGTCTTTATTGATAAAGTAAAAAAATCTATTGGCACAACATTAGAACAGCTCAAAATCCAAGTGTTGAAAAATATTAGACTGGTTTCTAATTATTCTGCTTTTCGCGTTGTAGCCATGCAGCCCTATCCATATGAAGAAACGCTTTTGCCTATTGTGAAACGAAGTTTTTCAGGGTATTTAGAACATAATTTGTAATGATGTAAAAGAGGTCAAGAAAACTCTAAACCAATGACTTTGTCAATTTTGCAGGTGTTTTTTGCCATTAAACATTTAGTTTTTCCTTTGACGTATAAGCCATAGCAATTCCCACTGGGTTTATATAAGTTTATCTAAAAGGGATATTTAATCTATGATGAATGAAATCTAGTCTTGTGCCTTAAAATATGATTTAGTTTAAACCAAAAATTACAGATTATGAAAAAAGTGTTATACCTGATATTACTAATATTTTTTAGCTGGAATTTAACAGCCCAAGAGAATCTACAATATCAAGAACCTCCAAATGAGATATTGGAATTAGTGAATGCTCCCTTAGCCCCATCGGTTCTTATTGACAATAAAGGCGAAAATGTGGTGCTTATTTTCAGAGACCCTTACAAATCAATAGCCGAGTTGTCTGAAGAAGAATTGAGATTAGGAGGTCTACGTATTAATCCAAAAACCAATATTGGAAGCCGTACGCGTTACTACAATGATATTAAAACTAAAAAAGCACTTAAGGATAATATCGTGGCCGTAGAAGGCTTGCCCGAAAACCCTAGATTAGCAAATTTTAATTGGTCACCAGACCAATCTATGATCGCTTTTACGCACACAACAGCCACTGGTGTTGAGATTTGGATCCTTGATATTAATAAGAGTCAAGCAACTAGGCTGATGAGTGGAACCGCAAATGCAAATATGGGTAACCCCATACAGTGGAAGAAGAATAATGCAGGGCTCTTCGTCAATGTTTTACCCAAAGATAGGAAAGAACTTATTAATGCAGGAGATGCAATACCAAGCGGTCCAGTTGTTTCAGTGAGTGACGGGGAAAAGGCCCAGAACAGGACTTATCAAGATTTATTGAGCAATCCTAATGATGAATTCAATTTTGAGCAATTAGCGAAATCTAAAATAGTTTCGCTGGACTTAAAAGGCAATGTTTCAGAATTCCTGCCCACTGCCATGTACTCTGATGTTGCCGTTTCTCCAAACGGTGAATATGTGATGGTAAGTAAGATCAAGACACCATTCTCGTACTTAGTTCCATACTACAGATTTCCAAATGAAACTAATGTATACGATATAGAGGGTAATTTAATCAATAAGGTAATGGATGTTCCTCTGCAAGAAGTCTTACCCAAAGGATTTATGTCAGTGAGGACGGGCAGAAGAAGTATGAATTGGAGAAATGATAAAGCTGCTACTCTAGTCTATGCCAAAGCACTAGATGAAGGTGACCCTGAAAATGAAGTAGAGTTCAGAGATGAGGTTTATCAGTTGGAGGCTCCTTTTAATGGAGAAGGGAAGCCGTTATTAAAAACGATTAATAGATATCGTTATATCCAGTGGGGGAACGATAATATAGCAATTGCTTATGATTATTGGTGGAATTCTAGAAATATGAAGGCCTACGTTTTTGATCCTTCGAATAATGAGGCAGAACCCGATATTCTCTTCGATCGAAACTATCAAGACTTATACAATGACCCTGGCAGCTTTGTGACGACCAAAAATAATTTCAATGAATATATTCTTGAAATGGATGGTGACAAAGCTTATTTAATGGGTGAAGGGTATACTCCTGAAGGTCAGTTTCCATTTGTAGATGAAATTAATCTGAATAGCAAAAAGACCAATCGACTTTATGTGTCAAAATATACTGATAAGTTGGAGAATTTGTATTCCTCGATCGATATGAAAAAAGGAACTGTTTTGGTTAGAATAGAAGCTCAAACAGAATACCCTAACTACTACTTCAGAAATATTAGAAAGAAAAATGATTTAAAGCAAATCACATCGTTTGAAAACCCATTCAAAAGTATGCAGAATGTCCATAAGGAAGTCATCAGTTATAAGAGAGAAGACGGTTTGTCATTGGATGGTACATTGTATTTGCCAGTAAATTATGATAAAACAAAAAAGGAGAAGAAGCCAATGATTTTATGGGCTTATCCACGGGAATATAAAGATAAAAGCAGCGCAGGTCAGAACACCTCTAATCCCAATGAATTTATTTACCCCTATTACGGAAGTCCAATTTATTGGGTAACGCAAGGATATGTAGTATTAGATGGGGCTGCTTTTCCAATTGTGGGAGAAGGTGAAGAAGAACCAAACGATACTTTTCGAAAACAGTTAGTTGATAATGCACAAGCAGCCATTGACGCTGTAGACGAAATGGGATATATAGACAGAAATCGAATAGCAGTAGGAGGGCACTCTTATGGGGCTTTTATGGTAGCTAATTTACTTTCTCATTCCGATCTGTTTGCCGCTGGAATTGCTAGAAGTGGTGCTTACAATAGAACCCTTACGCCTTTTGGTTTTCAAAGTGAAGAGCGATCTTACTGGGACTCTCCTGAGACCTATTATGAAATGTCTCCTTTTATGCATGCCGACAAAATGAAAACTCCTTTATTATTGATTCATGGTCAGGCAGATAATAACTCTGGAACTTATCCTTTACAAAGTGAGCGATATTTTAATGCCTTAAAGGGTTTGGGTGCTACAGCTCGTTTAGTAATGTTGCCCAAAGAAAGTCATGGTTACAATGCCAAAGAAAGTATTATGCATATGTTATGGGAGCAACATCAGTGGTTGGAGAAATATGTGAAGAATAAGCAAGACGTAGATGCACAAGAGAATTCCTCTAAATAATTTTTATGTGAGAATTATCTTGGGCTGATTGTACAGAATGTACGTATGTCTAAATAATAAAACCTGTGATTTTCTAATTCACAGGTTTTATTTTGACTTGCATTCCAACCTATTGTCTAAATATTAAGTCATTAGTCTGATTGTTTCAATAAACCTTTTAAATTCTTGTTATATGAAAGTTAGGGTAAGCATGTTTTTTCTTGTTTTAGTACTTAGTTTTGCTAAATCAGTTCAAGCTCAAGTATATGCAGGAGGTGGGTTTGTCTATTCCTCCTTATCGAAAAGTGGTCTGGATGATGTGACAGGTTTTGGGATTGATATTCAGAAAGAGATGCAATATGCTGAAACAAAGCTAAATTTTGTTCCCACCATACATTTATCAGTGCTGCATTCTAATGTTTTTAGACAGGTTAACGCATTTTATGCTAATAGTGTGGTTTTGTCACCAAGTTTTTCCTATAAATTAATTGAAAGTAAGAGAATTTCAATTAGTCCATTTGCTTCTCCATTTTTAGGATGGTTATTTGCTTATAGAAGAGAGGACCTACTCTTCGAGGCAGGAAACCGGAATGAAGCCATCTATGGCTTTGAATTCGGTTTAGAGTTTAAAATCGAGGTGTATGAAAACCTGGAATTGAAAATTAATCCAATTACGCTTCAAATAGGCGATAATGATTTCCGGCAGGGCATGGTTTCGGTTCTCTTTAGATTATCAAAATAAAATATTGAACTTATATTTTGATTAAAAGAACTATAGCCCTACATTTGCAATCCAATTTTGACAAAGAACTAATCATGGCAGGAACAAGTCTTAAAAGAAAAGCAAGAAGAAACAGAGTAGTAGCAAAGAAAAGGGTAGTGAGTATCCAGAAGTTGCAGCAACAGCCTGTTATCAAAAATGTTGATGTAGAAGCAATAAAAGCAGATTTCGCTAAAGCAGATAAGAAAAAACCTGCTGCTAAGAAAGAAGATACTGCTAAGGCTGAGAGTAAAGAAGAAGCTCCAAAAGCAAAAAAGGCAGCACCTAAGAAAAAGGCAGCACCTAAGAAAGAGGCAGCGAAAACCGAAGACAAGCCAAAAGCAACTAAGAAAAAAGAAGATAAGAAAGAGGATTAAAGTCTTTTCTTTTTGCAGATATATAAATGAAGCGAACATCAGTTCGCTTTTTTTGTTTGTAGCTACGGTAGAAAGTTAGTCTTTTAAAGTTGTCAGCTTGCATCTGTATTTTACCTTGCTTTATGGTATTGCGCTCAAATTTAAGTTGTCAATTTTTCTAGATTTGTAATCAAATACAAAACCCCCTGCATGGCGAAGGTTATTTTAGAAACGAAAGGTGTGTCCAAATCATTTGAAAAACTAATACTTTCAAATGTCAATTTAAAAATCGTGGAGGGTGAAACCCATGTGATAATGGGCAAGAGCGGTGAGGGCAAATCGACCTTATTGAAAATCCTAGCTGGACTTACCGCTGTTGATCAAGGAGAGGTTTTATATGAAGGCGAAAGATTAGATAATCCGGAAGAGGTTTTGGTTGCAGGTCATGAAGAATTAGCATATGTGGCCCAAAATTTTAATTTACTCCATAACCGAACAGTTCTTGAAAATTTAAAAGATGCTCTATTAGCTTTTAAAGATGATTTTGCTGAGCAACAAATCAAACAGCTACTTCAGTTGATGCGCTTAGAAGATCTTCAATCTCAGAAAATAGAGAAGCTGTCTGGAGGAGAGAAGCAAAGGCTGGCAATAGCTCGTGCTTTAGCTACGCAGCCAGCTGTATTATTGCTTGACGAGCCCTTTACTCAACTCGATTTCCCGACTCGTCAAATCCTACTTGATGCCGTCAAAGAAGTAAAAAGAGCTTTAGATACCACAATTTTATTAGTTAGTCATAATCTTTATGAAGCTTTTTATCTGGCTGATATTATTCATATTCAAAAAGGGGGTAACATTATAAGAAGTGGAACTCCAAAGGATATTTATGAAAATCCAGTCTATGTGTCAGTAGCTAATTTACTAGGCGAAATTAACCTAATCCCGAAAGGCTCTCTGGGTAAAGGGCAGAATAAGTTGATGGGAATCTGGAGCGAAAACATTTTGATTTCTTCTGAACACAATTCGAAAGATCAATTTAAATCAAAACTGATCGAAAAAACATTTATTGGAAATTACTATAGATATCAATTTGAATGGTCTAAAAATCAGTTTTTTATTGTTAAATCCACTCAATCTGAATATGTAGCGGGAGAGTATTATCGTATTGTTCTTCCTGAAGTCCATCTTTTTGAACTAAAGAAGGGGTGATTTTTTATTATCTGAAAGCCAACTTATTGCGACTTTCCAAATAAATCGTACCTTTGCGTTCCGTTCGAGTGAATGGGCTTATCTTAATAGGTAAGTATTTGTAAACCAAAACGATGGAAATCTTGGCTCGGGTTGACATTGTAATTAAAGAGCCCTGACACATTATGGCAGAAAATCAAGAAAACGTAAAGAACGAAGAGTTCGATTGGGAAGCATTTGAAACCAAAGGATTTGGTGAAGGCTACTCAAAAGCTAAAAGAGAAGAGTTAGCTGCAATGTATGACAATGTTGCTACTGACTTGGCTGAGCAAGAAGTAGTAAAAGGTATTGTGGTAGCGATTAATGATCGTGACGTGGTATTAAACGTTGGATACAAATCTGATGGATTGGTTCCAACTAATGAATTCCGTGACACTCCTGATTTAAAAATTGGTGACGAAGTGGAGGTTTACGTTGAAGAGCGTGAAGACCAAAATGGAGAATTAGTTTTATCCAGAAGAAAAGCAAAAATTGTAGGTGCTTGGGACAAAATCCAAAAAGCGCTTGACGAAGACTTAATCATTGAAGGCTTAGTAAAAAGAAGAACTAAAGGTGGTTTGATCGTGGATGTTCACGGTGTAGAAGCCTTCTTACCAGGTTCTCAAATTGATGTGAAGCCAATTCGTGACTTCGATGTATTCGTAGGAAAGAAAATGGAAGTAAAAGTTGTGAAAATTAACTACAGCAATGATAACGTAGTAGTTTCACACAAAGTATTGATAGAAAAAGACCTTGAGAAGCAGAAAGCTGAAATCTTGAACAACCTTGAAAAAGGACAAGTTCTAGAAGGTGTTATCAAGAACATGACCAACTTTGGTGTATTTATTGACCTTGGTGGTGTTGATGGTCTATTGCACATTACTGATATCTCATGGGGTAGAATTAACCACCCAGAAGAAGTATTGAAGCTTGACGAAAAAGTGAAGGTTGTAGTATTAGACTTTGACGAAGGCAAGAAACGTATTTCTTTAGGTATGAAGCAATTAACTTCTCACCCTTGGGACTCATTGGCTGAAGGCCTTGATGTAGGTTCTAAAGTGAAAGGTAAAATTGTTAATGTTGCTGATTACGGTGCATTCTTGGAAATCGCTCCAGGTGTTGAAGGTTTGATTCACGTATCTGAAATGAGCTGGTCACAGCACTTGAGAAATCCTCAAGATTTCATCAATGTAGGTGATGAGTTAGAAGCAGTAGTTCTTACATTGGACAAAGAAGAGCGCAAGATGTCATTAGGTATCAAGCAATTGACTGAAGATCCTTGGAACAAGAAAGAAGTATTAACTAAGTACGCTGTTGGTACTGAGCATAAAGGAGTAGTTAGAAACATGACTAACTTCGGATTGTTCATCGAATTAGAAGAAGGTATTGACGGATTGGTTCACGTTTCAGATTTAAGCTGGACTAAGAAAATCAAGCATCCATCTGAATTCGTGAAAGTAGGAGAAGAGTTGAACGTAGTTGTTTTAGAACTTGATGTTGATAACAGAAGATTAGCATTAGGACACAAACAATTAGAAGAAAACCCTTGGGATACTTTCGAAACAGTATTTACTGTTGGTTCTAAGCACAAGTGTACTGTGTTGAACAAAAACGAAAAAGGTGCCATATTGGAGCTTCCATACGGTATCGAAGGATTTGCTGCAACTAAGCACTTGAAGAAGGCAGATGATTCTATGGCAGAAGTAGGAGAGTCTTTAGAATTCCAAGTATTAGAATTCTCTAAAGATGATAAGCGTATTGTATTGTCACACTTGCATACACACTCTAAAGTTGAAGAAACTCCTGCTCCTAAGAAGAAAGCTACAGGTACTGGTAAGAAGAAATCAGCTCCTAAGCAACAAGCTTCTTCATCTACATTAGGTGATTTAGATGCTTTATCAGCATTGAAAACACAAATGGAAGATGATGCTAAAGGTGGAAGTAAGAAGAAAGCTGCTCCTAAAAAAGAGGAAGAGCCAAAAGCTGAAAAAGCCGAAGCTAAAAAAGCTGCAGAGAAAGAAGAGCCTAAAGCTGATGAAGTGAAAGCAGAAGCCAAAAAGGAAGAAGCTAAAGCTGAAGAGAAGAAGGAGGACGATAAAGAGGATAAGAAAGAAGACAAATAATAAGTCTTAGTTTTTTATAATATACTGAAAGCCATCTATTTAATAAGTAGGTGGCTTTTTTATTGCTTTTTTAATAGCTCTGCAGTTAAAATTATTTGGTAATTATTAACGTTCTCTGTTTGAGATGCTCAATAATATGTCTATTTTTGCAATCGCAAAAGCGGTTAAGGTCACGTGGCCGAGTGGCTAGGCAGTGGTCTGCAAAACCATCTACAGCGGTTCGAATCCGCTCGTGACCTCATTATTTTTACCTCTAACTAAATGATAATCAGGAAGTTAGAGGTTTTTTTATGTTTTTTAAATACCCTTTTATAACAAAAAAACACCTTATCTCCATTTAAATTAGCCCATAAAAGGGTATTCTTTAATTTCAGTCTGTTTATATTCGGTTTTATAACTATTTTCAATTAATTGAGTTATATTGACAGTTCAACTAAAAATTAAATGAATGGCAGAATCAAAAAAAGTTTCTGAACTATCTGAAAAGGAATTACTTGAAAGAATAGCAATTAGCAACAAGCAGATTGCTAGTAATACTGGTTTCATTAAAAACTTCCTTCTATTTGTAATTAGTGTATCAATAGCAATAGCAATTGTAATGATGATTTTTGCTTCTTAGCTTCTATTTATTAATGTAGTGATAAACTGATAAGTTAGCAATCACAATGTTCGGCTTCCATTTTTTCGCCTCTGTGCCTGTTGCACGGCTCAAAATGTCGCCTATTGCGATTACTTGTGTTAGTGGTGATGTATTATCATTAGTTGTGGTAGTGATGATATGTTATCACTTGAAAAGTGATGGAAAGCCTACTGCTAAGTTACCATAAAAAGAAAACTTCCGGTAGTTGGTTACTTGCAGTAGCCTTGCCTTTTATACTCCGTATCATAAAAAAGGAAAAACCAACCTCTTTAAACCACTGGAATTTGTTCTGAATAAAAGATTTATAAATTCTCCCTGTTATATTTATGAAGAATGTAAAAAAGGGCACGATGAAAAGAATTAAGAATTACAACGTTTTGAAACAAATTTATGAAGAATTTAATGAACCGGTACAAGATGTTGAAATGCTAAATTCCATTAATGCATCAGATAAATTTGGAATATTTCATTATCTAGTAAGTATTGGTTTTATTAATCAATTAGATGAAACTTTTGCTAATACTGAAATTGGTAAATCATACACCATATCGGCAACGGGAATTGAATATATTGAGAAATTTGAAATTCTAAAGAAAAATAGAATTAGAGCAAATATTGCAATAATAGTTTCTATTGTGGGATTAGTGATTTCTCTTATAGGACTATTATAATTTATACTAGTTGTTTTCTTTTGGTCTGGTGGAATCAGAAACTATTAATTTATTAATAGTTATAGTGTAAAAGCCGAAGGCTTACCACACCTTCGACTTTATACTGTTCTGAAAAAAAACGTTGTTCAACTTTTATAAATACTTCATTAATTGAAAAAGTATTCTGTTTTATGAAAAATTATATAATTATTTTGTAAATGCTCGATAAACTTTTTAATGGTTAATGATGCAATGGGGTTAAGCCTAGGTTTATCATAGCTTTTTACCCACCCATTTAGCATTTTTACATAATAGGCACTATCTTTTTTATTAAGCTTATTTTCATACACAGCATCTTTTATAATTTGTAAATCACTATCATCACAATCAAATAAGTAACTATCAAAATTGCCCTTTAAGCCGTTTTGAGTTAATCTATTGATTTGATTATATACTTCTCTATCAGTCAAATTTTTAACGATAGTTCCCTTATGTTCAGGAGTGTAACCATTAGCAATTTTATCCATATCAGATTGCTTAAAGGTTAACGGTGAATTGAAATGGTCAAAATTTAGAATCTCAAAGTAATTGTACTTATCATTTCCGTTTTTATCCCATTTTTTAGAATCCAATATTTTTATTTTTAGTAGGTCACCTACAGTATATTTAAATATTTCTTGCTGCTTTTCAGGATTGAAAATGTAGTCAAGGTTAATAGGCTCAATTACTTTCTTCTCATATTGAGTGATATATTTCTGAGAAATACGGCTCTCTATTCTGTTTACGTCAGTATCGTTATTATTCTGTAATTGCTCATTGATAATTGCCAATTGTGGCTCTTTATTATTCTTTTTCTTTGATTGCTCTTTTACTTCCTCGGTCTTATTGTAAATAGCAATTACTTTACCGGTGTTCTTTTTGCTGCCACTGCAAAAGGTTGCAAAGTTGTGCAAAGCATCTATATAATATTTACTACCTAATGAGTAAAGAGGGTTCTTGTTGAATTTGATGGAATCAGAATTATAAAAAACTTCCCCAAATTCATCTCTGATTTGCTCTAAAGTATCATAAGCTAATTCTACGTAATTGATGTTATTAAACTCTATTTCAAAAGCTTCTTCTAAGCTTTCCAGATGAGTTTTTATTAACTGTGGTTCATTGTTATATAAAAATAGATTATCGACTTTAAATCCTACGTGTTGTTTGTTTTTGGTGCTATTTAAATACAAAGTGCCAAATCTTTCACTATCCAAATAAATTGAATATGAATTGAGATATACGGTAGATTTATTATCTATCTCTTTTATCTGATAATCCCCAATAGAAAATAATTCATTATCTAATATTTGTTGTATAATGGTTTTACTAGTCTCTAAAACAATAGTATAAGTATCAGGTAATAGATAAGTAATAGCTAACGAATCTAATCTTAAGAATCCATTATTGTAATTATTACTGTTATGACTACGAAATGATAAATCACATCGTAGGTCGATACCCTGCTTATTAGGTAGGGTGGAGGGGTACGATGTTTTATGAATTGACATTGAATACTTGAAAATCTAGGCTAAGATTATCAGGCATTCTAAATGCTTTCTTTTGTAATAAATCGGTAAAACTTCCAGTTATTGGAAGTATGGTAATAGTTAAATTTTTCAAAACAGTTATACCACTTTTAAATGGCTTTAACTAATTGTTATTATTGTGTAGTGGGTGACTACTTTTGATTGAAATATTGACACAATTTTCAACCGGAAAAAGTTCATTCTTAGTTTAATTATTTTTTAGCTTATCCAAGATATTTTTATCTCTTTGAAATTCAGCTTCATAAGATTTACTATTTGCTTTGTTTGCGTAATGTCTTTTTAAATGGTCAATTTCCTTATTTGTTAAAGTTGCCCTTATTTTAATGTCATTAGTTTTCATAATTGAATAATTAATTTTTTAAATGTTAAAGTTAAAATAGGAATGCAAACTAATGCATCCCATTTCTGAAAGAATAAGGCTTCACGCCTGCAACTGCTTTTTAAGCGACTTTTGCAGGCAATCCACCTCGATGAAAGAATAAAAGAATTAATTATTCAAAGTTTTTTCCAGTGGTGAATGCTGAATTATCTAATAAATGTAAATCACAATGAGAAATTACACGCATTTGTAATATACCGTCATTCATTTTCGTGTATTGGTCTGTGAAGATGTTCATTCCGTGAACCATAATACCCACCTTAGAGAAATCCCCAAGGATTACACAATCATTTGCAACTTCTTTTCTCACATAAGTTTGTATATCATTTACCAATCTATTAGCTAATAAAGGTTGATTGTAACCGCTGTCAGTTGTTTTTAATTTTCTCGCTGTAAATGAGCTTACTAAATATTTTAATTCGCTGTAGTCGCCTGTATTGGCTTGCTCTAATGCGTTGAAATCTGCTAAACTGTAAGTTTTTGCCGTATCTATTGACGTGTAGCCACTAACAGCCGATAAAGCTGTTATTTTAGAGACTAATTTTTTAAAAATAGCTTCGTGAATAGCTCTTTTTGTCTCAATCAATAACCATTGGTTAATTTCTTCTGGAGTTTTCCCAATAAAATTTGGCTTTTGTAATTCCACAATCCCAGTGACAAAATTATTTCTATACTGCAAATGTGGTACTGCATTAACTCCGTCTTGAGCTTCTTCACCTTCATTTACAAACTCAAAATCTAGGTTTGCTAAATTAGGGGCTTTGATACCATCAACTCCACTCATTGAACTATCCCATATATTAACACCAAGGCGTTCCAATATTGTTGGCTTTGGCTCTAAATTCTTTAATGTTGAGAATTCAGATTTCTTTGGTCGGATAATTCCTTCAATATCTGTAATTGAGAAATTTATTCCTGTCGAAGTTTTCATATACTTCTCTAATTCTTCGCTATTTGTCCATAATGGACTATCATTCTTTTTTGCTCCCACTTGGGAAGCTTCTAATATTTCATTGATACTTTCTAAATTGAAAATCATTTCTTTTAATTGTTTTTACTGCTGTTATTATTTTGACTATATAAGTCTTTGAAAATGTAGAATATGGAAAGCTTTCGACCAGAAGACAAACCGATTTTTCCACTAATTAATTTGTTCACATATTTATTATCTACACCAAGCATTCTCGCTAATTGAGATTGATTTATTCCTAATTGCCTTAAATGCTGTTTTATATAGTGCCTGTCAATTAGTTCTTTTAATTGGTGATATTCTATTAAATTTTTAGTCTTGTTTTTAGTCATTATTTCTATATTTCATCTAATTAACGCCTCTCATTTAGGCGTTTTAAGTGATTTTTTGATAGGTGGGTAATTCTATCTCCCCCTATGTATTTAAATACTCCATAAGGGGTCAAATATTTCTTTTTCAGAGAATTAATTTCACACCCCCTTTAGGTAAAAAATTTTGGGGAAACGAACGTTCTTCTATTTGTGTGATATTCAGAAAGACCCTCAGAATGTGAATCCTTCCCCCATACCCCTGGGGGGTGGGTTGATGGCTGTAGAATCTATAGGTGCATTGAAAAATAAATATTATATTTTTTCAACTCCACGCTAATTCATTGATTATGTTTGTTTTAGAATCAAACTAAAAAATCTACTATGACAACCACACAAGAAAACCAAGTGGAACTTCAACACAAAATTCATATGGCTATTTACCAGATAGTTGAAGATAAACTATTAAAGTATATGGATGACTTAAATGGTTTTAGTCCGACTGATAGTATTGATGATGATACCGATATAATGAATGATATTGTAAAAACTTTTGACAGAAATTCATTGATAGATTATTACACACTCAGCAAAACCATTATGGAATATTTAGCCCTCGACAACACAACCAAGAATGATTTGATTGTAAACTCAACAGGTGAATTAATTTTCAGCTATTACGATAAAATCAAAAAGCTTAATGATTTTATAAAACCAATGTGGATTGGTGGTGATGGTAAGGATGATATCTATATAAAAGATAATTTATATTTTATGAAATACACTGTTGATAATATGATGAAGTACTAATTTAATCTTAAACACTATCTACAAAATTTTTAGCTACACACTTTTTGGGATAGTGTCTAAATTATTTGTTACCTGTCGGTGGAAACTTATCAGTTGGATTGCTTCTTATATTACATAAGGTACTACAGTTCTAAGTCATCTAACATTTTAGCTGTTTGGTCTACCTCAATAGCTAGGTAGTGTTTAATTGAACTCATTGAATGGTCAGTGATTTTAGCTATTTGTTCTAAACTGTATTTATGTTCGCCTTTTGCATCCAATGTATTATATAGTAAGCTAATTAGTGCTTTACGTCCTGCCTTAGATGAAAATATACTATGCATTGGCATTTCGTACCGTTGTGGCTCTTCTAGGTGTGCATAGGTTTCGTATTGAGTTATTAACCTGTTAAGCTCCATTTCCTTTGCCATCTCTTTTAGCTGCTCATTATAGTTTTGAGAGTATTTAAAGAAGTTAGTAAAATCAAAATCATACTTTTGAATTAATGGAAGTGCGAAATTTGGAATAGTATTAGTTATCATTACTCCTGTTTTACTGCTTTTATAAGTAACCTTATGCCTTCCGTTAGGGGCAACGTGAAAACTCTTTTTAGTAAGTCCTGTTAAATTCCCTATCCTTAAGCCACCTAAGTAAACATCAATTAAAAATAAGTCCCTAGTTTTTTCAAGCCTGTTTCTCCTTTCACTGTCCTTTACTTTGTTAAAATCAAATTTCCTAATGATTTCTAATTCCTCGCCACTGATAGCCCATACATTAATTTCATCCTTTACCACGTACCTAATATGTGCATCTTTTTTGTTCCCGGATATTAATTTAAATCTTGCATAATTAAGATTTATTTCAAATTCATTTTGGTCTAGCCAGTCACCGTATTTCCGTAATGACGAAGCCAATTTTTTAATTACTGAAATCTTGTACCGTGCCACTTTGGAATTATCAATCTTATATCCATTAGCGATGGCAAAGCGTATTAACTTATCAATAAATGACCTACTAAATTCGCTATAATGTAGAATAGGTATTTTGTTTTTCTCTTTATAGTAGCTTAGCAGGTGTAAAACTCTATTATGATTACTGTTTCCGTCTCCTGTCTCATAAAGGTGTTTCTTGAAGATGTATTCTAAATCAATTTTTTCTAACTCCGAAATCCTGTAATCCTCTTCATTTTGTTTTTGTATCTCTTTTTCCTCCTTGTTGTTAGGTATATGGTTTGTTATATAACTAAGTCCGTCCTTACCCTCATTAGTAATGTCATCTAAATATAGATTTTCATCAAATAATAGATTTTCGTCACCCTCTGTATTAAATTCTAAGTAGTTTAAAACATCGTTATAATTTTCATATAGATAGTAATTTATAATTTTATTATTGGGTGCTATTGATTTACCAATTAGATAATCAAATACATATCTTATTCTTTGCTTCTCATTTTCAAAAAATAGATTGCCTTTGTCAGCATTTGGAATGTTTACTAATTTACCCTTTTTCAATTGGTTATTATTGAGCTTGACAATGTCATTATTATAGAGTGCTGAAATTGTGTACTCGCTTCCGGTGGTAATATAGTTTTGAATTTTATACTTAAGAATATAGTAATCGTATTTAGTGGCTTGTTTTTTTAGTGTAATTCTTTCCTTAGCAATTCTCATAATAAAAGGGTATTAGATGAAATTGAAAATAGACCGTTCAGCTAAACTTTAAATAGAGGCACTTTTTATGAGGGATAAATATAGTAAGAAAATATTAGAATACCCTTTTAAAAATACCCTTTTATAGAAATTAATATGCTTTTAAGTAGATTTAAGGTATATTTTAATGATTTTAGAATCCGCTCGTGACCTCTTTTTTTTAACCTTCTTCGTGTCAAAAGCGGAGGAGGTTTTTTTTTTCACAAACTTTGTAGCGGATGAGAACCGCAGTTTCGAAACCAATTTATTTTAAATGAATTGGTTCACGAGGGGAGGTGCGCCATGCCTAGTGCGTATGAGCTAAATCGAGCCGCAGGCGAAGATTCACGAGGGCATTGTGCGGCAAGGATGTGTGTATGAGTAATCCGCTTGTGACCTCTTATTTTTAATCTACTTAGTGTCAAAAGCGGAGGAGGTTTTTTATATACAAACTTTCTAGCAGATGAGAACGGAAGCTTAATAATAAAGCATTTTAAAGATATATGTATATCATGAACGCACGCTATCAGTATATAGATCGACCTATTTCCACAAACAATATAATGAAAGAGTTAGTTGAGCGTTTATCTTAATTGAAAGCAAAATTCAACCTTCATGAACCATCCGAGAACGTATATCTTCTTTCTCTTTTTGGGATTCTACTGCTTTAATCTGACTGCCCAAGAACAACTCGATGGAGTGATACTTGATGAAGAAACGCGGGATCCAATAGAAGGGAGCCATGTGCTAAACCTTTCGAAAAAGACAATGGCAGTTACAAATAATAAAGGTGAGTTTTTAGTTCAAGCTCAAGCTTTTGATACCTTGCTGATTTCGAATGTTAATTATCAGCGTAAGCAATTTATTATTCTCAAACCCCAATCAGTCATTGTTTTGATGACTCCTTTAGTTATTCAATTAGATGAGGTGGAAGTAAGTAATATCCCCATCAACTCAAATATTTTCAGTGAGAAGGTAAGAGAATTAGAGAAACAAAAGTCCAAGAAATTACGGATGTATGGTGTTCCAGAGGCAAAACCTATGGCTGAGATACCTCCATTATTTCAGGTAGATAACAGTCTGAAATTTTGGGAAAACGGAAGGATTCTTCCTCCACATACTATTGATATTTATGTTATTCCTAAAATGTTGAGTCGAAAGTATAAAGCAAAAATGAAATATTATGCCTTAAAGGCTGACAAAGGCGAAATTACGGAGGTAAATAAAAAATTCAATCGTGTCATTATAAAGCAGCTAGTAAAGTTAGAAGGAGACCTTCTTACAGATTTTATCATGTTTATGGATGTTGAGGATGATTTTATTAAAAAATCAAGCGAATACGAAATTGCAGCTTACATCAAAGAGAAATACAATGAATTCATGCATTTTGGGGAGTAAATACCATTTGTATATTTAATTAAACTTTTAAGTCACAATTGATGCAAGCGAGCACCTTGTCTTATTATGTTTTAAACTTAAATCAATAGGACCATGGTAAATACACGGAAACCAAAGAATTATATATTGGAAAAGTTTTTTCAAGAACCAAATACCTAAATTTTCTAAGAATTTAGGTCTTGCTCATCAGTCGCCTTAAGCTCCTTCCCTAAAGCGCAACTGACTAATACAAAGCATTGGAAGCTAAATCTCTTATAAAGGTAAGTTTTATGTCTCGTCACTTTTCTACTATACTGAGTGTGTTTTGTTTTTTTTTTTCTAAAATGTCGAGATGAATTTTATCCCGATTATTAATTTTAATTTGTAATTGAAGGCAAGCTTTGTTATTTTCATTAGAACAAGAGTAGTTGTAGTTTTAAAACAAGTATTTCGTGATTAAAATTTTTAATAAAGTAAAACGTAAACTACTTATAGAGGGGAAATTCAAAAGCTATTTATTATATGCGATAGGTGAAATTTTGTTGGTGGTAATCGGTATTTTAATAGCAATCAAAATAGACGATATCAATAGGGAAGTCCAACTAAGAGATGATGAGATAGGTAATTATAAGCAAATTATTATTGACCTTAAGAGAGACTCTGCCTTGTCCAATAATTACCACAAACGAGGAACTGTGTATTTAAATACCTATTTTAAATTAAATCAGATAGTTAATGACGGGTCTGGGTTTAAAGGTGTAACAACTGATTTTTTAGTGAGTAACATCCAGTTTAGTCCTGTTACTCAAAATAATCATCAAACGACAATTGAAAAATTACGAAATAACTTAGTTAGAGAACAGATCAATAGCTATTTCGGGCAATTACAGCAAGTAATGCAGGCTACTGATGAATTTAATACACTTATCAGCCAGTTTAGTAGACCCTACTTTTTGCTAGAACATGAAATATTCAATAATGAAGCTATCTTTAAATATGAGGATAGGAGATTTCCTCCCTTACTTGGTGTTTCAACAGTTGATACGACCAAGCTTAAGAAAGTAATGAAACACCAGCATTTTATTCCAATTATATCTCAATTGAGGATGTCAATAGGGTTTTATCTAGCAAGTATTGAAAGATCGATGATAGAAAATCATAAAATAATTAAAGATCTTGAAGGAAGGATATAGTGGCAAAAGTCTTAAAGTAATTCCCCAATGTATTCTTACATTTTCTGCGCTATGGAATCCATATAGCATGTTTCTAAAAAGAGCAAATGTATATGAGGATTAATTTTTCAGAACTTCTCTATTTTATAATATTGTGATTTGATACCCTTTTAATATTCTTCAGAGTATTAAAAAGGATACTTAAATCAAATAGAAAGTAAGTCAAATTTCATGATCATAGGGGAAGTAATTCTCCCATTCCCAAGGAGTAAAAGTATCTTTAATAACTAATTCTAATAGGTATTTAAAAATACTTTCCCCGATCACTATTAGTCATGAACATTACGCCCGTTTTTGCTTCAGGAAATAGGATAAAGTAGTGTTGAAAACCATTTCCATGACCTTCTTTAAATGCTGCCCATCCATATGGCGTTTTAAGCAATCCAAAGCTTAATCCATAGGAAAGCTGTATGTTATCATGTTCATCTGTTGTCTGATTGGAGAGAGGCCCAAATTGTCGTTTAGATTTGATTCGAATCTGGGGTTGTAGAATTTCTTTCCAGCTCTGATTACTTAATAGTTTTTTATTTAAAACTGCTTCTAAAAATAAAGCATAATCTGATGCAGTAGTTTCTAAGGTGCTCGGACCTCTTGGCTCATTATCCTTGTCTTTTTGATACAATGTGCCATCAGATTGATGACCATAGGCAAAATCTGCTTCATAGTGGGTTTCCCATTGAAAGCTCGAATTGTCCATTTTTAAAGGCGTAAAAACCTTCTCTTGAGCCAACTCCTCTAATCCTTTTCCTGTTAGTTTTTCGATTACTACTTGGAGAAATACCATGCCTTCACCAGAGTAGAGATACTTTTCCCCAGGTTCAAATTTTACCCTCAGCTTTTGATCACCTTCAAACCATCTCCAATTAGGGAAACCTGAAGTGTGTGATAAGCACATCCTTGCAGTAATTTTATGATAGAGTCTATCAGTTTCTAAATCTGAGTAGTCATCGTGCCAGCGTGTTTGTGGCTCATATTGATATATCTTTTTTGGAAGGTATGATTCCAAAGGAGTGTCCAAGTCTAAGACGCCTTCCTCTACTAATTTCATGACCAATACACCAAACACAGCTTTACTAAGGGATGCCCCATAAATGCTGGTGGTGTCATTTAAAGCAGTTTTTTCTTGAAAGTTCTTATAGCCAAACGAATTTTGATAAAAAACCTCATTGTTTTCTAAAATAGTCATGTTTAAGCCATGGACTTCAGCTTGGTTCATAAGGAGCTTTACCTTTTGTTCCAATGAGTCAAAGGTTAGTTTGCTTCCATCTAAGCGTGTTATCGCTTGCTCAGTAGAAGTCGAACAGGAAGAAAATATAACAAGCAATGCAATAAGTAGTTGTTTGCCTTGTTTGTTAAGTGAAAGAAATGGAAAAGCGAAAGGGTAGAAGCATTTTTGCTTTTTCACTACATAAAACATATTGAAAATGATGATGGTAAAATTTAGCGGTACAACACTTACAAAGAAGAGGAAGCCATAACCTTCCACCGTTAGTAGTGCAATGAATGCCATGATAAAAATTAGGGTAATTGAAATGTTATAATTAATGATTTTTCTACCATGCAGATCATAGAGGGAATTATCCTCTCTCTTATGCACCCAAAGGAATAATACAGTAAGAATGTTGAAAAAGGGAACCACTACTCCTAATAATGGCAATCCATGAAATAGCAATAGCCATTTTGTTTTAATGCTTTCTTCTTTAGGATTATCTATAGGCTTTAAATCTTCTAATTGAATACCCAACCCGACTGCCAATAATTTAAGGGTGTCAAGATGAGGATTAACCGATGCTTTTTCGATTCTTTGGATTGTTCTTACCGTGACAGTCGACTTTTCCGATAGCTTTTCCTGCGATAATCCTTGTTGTTTACGATAGTAAACTAAGTTTTTTGCGATACTTTCTTTTTCCATCATTTTTCGATTTGTTAAAGTACAAAACTATTTTTAAATGATGGACTTTGTTACGACATAGACGTGTCACCTTGATGTCATATTAGCTTTGGTTGAGTTGGAGGCATTGTAGATGGGGTGCATTAGCACAAGCAATACGACTTTGCTTGCTATGTGATACTTTTCTATTGGATGTTAAGCAATATCAATTATTTGCCTTTTTAGATTCAATCTCATTGTTTAAATTTTCGTTACTATGAAATTCATATAATTCATTGAAATCAACAGTTTCCAGCGTTTGATTTATTCTTATAGTAATGGCATCGAGTTCTAAACCTGTGATTTGAATCAAATTTAATATTTTTTCGCGATCTTCGCTTTTGGTTAGTTTTAAGACATTCAGCAAACCTATCATTCGGCAGATCGGTCCTCTCAATTCATGGGAATTCATAAATGCGTATTTTGATAACCTTTCATTTTGCTCTTGAAGTTTTTGAGTTCTATCTTGAACAATCTCTTCTAATCTTTCATTATTAGTCGCTATTTCTTCGCTCTGACTTAGCAGCTCTTCATTTTGTGCCTGAATTTCATCATTCATGCTTTGAATTTCCTGCGTTCTTTGGCGAACCTCCTTTTTTAGTTTTTTCTGATTTCTGAGGATGAAATTAAACCTTATTTTGTAAATTATATAAAGAATAACGATAAGAGAGAAAGCCACAAATATTAGAAACCAGTATGTAGTATAAAATGGTTTCTTGATGGTGAAATTTATGCTTTTCGGACTGCTCCAATGGTTCGAGTCTATGCTTGATTCCACAAGAAATTGATAATCATCAGGAGGTAAATTCGTGTACCTAATGGCATTGGAATTTGGATTGTTAATATAAAGGTATTGATCGTCAAAGCCGATCAATTTATACCTATACTTAATTTGATTTTCATCAAAGAATGATATTCCTATAAACTGAAATTCAAGAGTATTATTATTGTATTTCAGCGTATTATTGCTTTCATTTAGAATTTGACCTTCTAATGTAGATGCTTTTGTGATGCTTAGATTAGGAATAATTTCCAGACTGATGTCATTACTGTAGTCATACACCGAAGCGCCTAATTCAGTGCCTATCCAAACTTTCTCTTCTTTAATTTGAATAAACGCATTTCTATTAATTTCGTCACCAATTAGCCCGTGAGACCGATTGTAGTTGATCAGTTTTTTTTCATCCCAAATAAATACTCCTTCATTTGTTCCGATCCATAGTTTATTATTTGTACTTACAAATAAACTATAAACAGCAACTCGATTTAATTTCTCAGTTGTGAAATACGGAGTTATCTCGTTATCACTAATTATTGCCAGCCCACCGCCAGTACCTACGAAGTATTGGCCATTCCATTTGCAGACGTTATATGTATTTTGATAATTTAAGGACCGAGAAGTGAAATGCTTGATTTTCTTTGAGCGGGGCTGGTAAAGATATAAGCCCTTTCCAGTACTTAGCAAGGCGATGCTGTCTGCGTTCAAATAGTTGATGTTTCTTATTCCGGACAAGTCTATTTCTTTTCTGGTTTCTTCTCCTTCTAATGAAAACAAAGCATGCGTATTGGCAAAAAATAATTTTTTATCAATGTATTCTACTGTGGAGATATTATTATTATCATTTTCTGGTAAAGTAATATTTGTCAAATTGATTCCGTCATATTTTTGTAAGCCGCCTGAATTCGCAGCAATATACAATGTATTTTGACCATCATATGCCATGTCTAGTGCTCTGATCCCCGCTTTATAATTCAAAGGGAGCTTTTTCTTTATAACACCGTCAGATAGAAAATTTAGATCGCTTTTATTTGCTAAAACTAGCTGATTTTGATAGGTGGAGATTGCGGCAACTTCGTCATTAGCTAAACCAATATTTTCATTATAATTTTGGAATCTTAACACATTGAATTTAAAGAGACCACGATGATCTCCGACCCAAACATTGTTCTCATCGTCTACAAATATTTTGTTGCTCTTTGCATTGAAAATTCGACCGTTCACAAACAAGATTTCGCTCTTACCAGAGGAAGGATCGAGAAAGCGAGCTGAACTCATGCTACTAAAAAATACTCTGCCAAATTGGTCAATTGTCAGATTATGCTTATTAAATTGACTTTTGGTGGTGACACCTGTGCCTTTGTTTAGATATTGGAATGTGTCATTTTTGTAGATTCCCAACCAATCTTTACCTAAGAGGTATAAACTTTCATCTTCGAACGCTACTTGCAGCACTTCTTTTTGGGTTCCTAAGGCTGTATTTACTGGATGTGGCTTGATGGAGTCACTGTAGATAAAAAGACCTTCAGAGCTGGATATATATGTACTGTCATTTTTGAAAGAAATAGAATATATTTCTAATGACGGAAAATCTGATAGACGTATTCTATTGACAGTTTCTGTTGATATAGTTATTAAATCTATATAATTGTGATTACCAATTGCTATTACATAATCGTTCTTTTTGATTTTGACATCAAAGCAAAATTTACCATGTATATCGCCAATGTCCTCTATATTTATTGAATGCCATTTCTCGTTCTTTAAATATCGAATAATAAATCCATCTCTATTTTGGCCAGCAACCCAAACTGACCCATCTTCGAGAGACTTAATGAAAGAGTAGGGTGAATTGGGAAGTTTTAGGCTATCTGGAAATAGTTTCCAATCAAGGGAGTTGTAACTCGCTACGCCCTTTGAGGTCATAAACCATAAAATTCCATCTGGTGATTGTGTAATATCATAAATAGCATTGGTTGGCATTCCATCTCGGACTGAATATAGTTTTGCTGGGTAAAACTGACTTGAAGCATTAAAATTTATCAAAATCATCAAAACCAAAGGAAATATATGTCCTACTAGCGCGCTAGATTCGTTCTTGGAGGTTTTAGAAATCAAATATGTGCTTTTTGATAAATCAGTCAATTTCTCATAGTTGATAAGGTAACAAAATTAAAAGTTAAAAAGGTGTACTTTTTCAAAGGTGAAATTAAAAAGTTAAAGCAATCAACTCCCTAAGTTGATATTTCGCTTAAAATATTAGATCTTCAGTATTTTCATTCTCTTTGTTGAATTGTGTACTTATTTATAATAGTTTTTTCTCTTCCTAATAAGCCATAAATACATGCTTATAACTTTAAACCACTAGTTTGTGTTATTAACCCAATCAAGAAAATGAATATAAACAATATTTCTTAGTAATAATTCAATTTTTTTCTCCCCTAGAGAATGATCTTAATTTTTTGTTTAATGACAAAATTCTAAGTCTGCATGTACTTTATAGCTAATCCTCAACTTGCTCTCTCCTCATCTTCATCTCCCCAACGCTCATATTTTTTTCTTTGGCTAACCTTCTTTCTTGACTGGCTTCAAAGGCTGAGATTCCTTGTAATTCGGATAAGTAATCTAAGTGGCCAGGGGAGGTGACCACCATAATATCATCAGCTGTGATTTGATTTGGGCTTTCATAGCCACATGATTCAGCTAGCATCTGGGTTTCTTTATAAAGCGCATCGGCATAAGTGGCTATTCTTTTGGCAGCAGCTTCAATGTCTAATGCTTTTTGCAATCTTTTATTTTGGGTAGCTATTCCAGTAGGGCAGGAGTTAGTATGACATTCTAAGGCCTGTATGCAACCTAATGAAAGCATAAATCCTCTGGCAATGTAAACGGCATCAGCTCCTAATGCCATGGCAACAGCAATGTCGATGGTAGTAGCGATTTTACCGCTGGCAAATAGGACTACTTTATCTCTTACGCCATTGTGTCTTAAAGCCCAGTCTGCGACAGCTAATGCTTGCTTCATAGGTAAACCGGCATAAGAACTCAAAACATGAGGTGAAGCACCTGTTCCTCCGTCTCCACCATCGATCACAATGTAATCAGGGCCTCTGCCTGGTTCATCTTTCATTTTCTTGGCAATGTCCTCAATCTCTACGGTATGTCCTATTACCATCTTGATTCCTACAGGTTTATTAGTAATCTTTCTTACTTTATCGATGAATTCAAATAGTCCTGCCACATCAGAAAACTCTTTATGTCGGGCGGGGGCATAGGCATCTTTTCCCATGGGAATCTTTCTGATTTTAGCTATTTCATCCGTGATTTTCTCTTTCAGCAACATGCCTCCTTTACCAGGTTTAGCTCCTTGGGCCAGTTTTATCTCAAACAATTTCACTTGAGGATGGTCCGCCATTTCTTTCAGTAGTCGCTCATCTAAAACCCCATCTTCTGTTCTTATGCCATATTTAGCGGTACCAATCTGGAAGACTAAATCTGCGCCACCATATTCATGGCAAGGAGCTAATGAGCCTTCTCCTGTGTTGTGAAGAATGCCCGCCATTTTAGCTCCTTTACTTAGGGCGGCATGCGCATTATAGGAAAGTGCCCCGTACGACATAGCACTGATGTGTACAAAGTGATTGAGTGTATAAGGTTGAACGCCAGTGTGTTCTCCGATTACTTTTTTATAGAATTGACCGGTTTCATCTCCTGTTTTTGTTTTTGTGTTAGTGAATGTCGCAGGCATAATAAGCGTGGTGCCGACCTTATCCATGTCTATCTGACTTCCAAAGCCAATCGTATTACTTACTCCCGCGGAAGTGGCATAAATCCAATTTCTAGTGATTCTATTATAAGGCGTTTCTTCCTGATCGTTGGAGAATAGATATTGTCGTAATAAAGGACCTACTTTTACCAAGAATTTTCTACCCCAGATTACAACAGGGAAAACACGTTGAATGGGCGTAGAGGTTTGCCTTTTGTCGTAGATATATAATGTAACAAATCCAGTTAGTAGAAGAGCAACCAAAAATTCGCCTCCCAAAGTGAGTGCTAATTTCCATGCCCCTGATTCTTGAAAGTAATCTGCTTGAAAAAAATAGCCATATGCAGCAGTTGCCAGAAGCGCTGAGATGATCCAAGCCGTTGTATAGTTATTGAAAATATTAGAAAGATACTTTAGACGTGGGCCTGTGGTTCCTGATTGAATAAATTCGCGTTCTGCCATAGCGTAAAAAGTTTATAGTTATTTGTAATATAATACAATTCTAAAACTTTAACAATGCGGTTGATCGAATACTATCGTTCAATCATTTGATAATCAGTCAATACTGTTGACTATTTCATCTGCTTTCTCCAAAAGGCATCTATCAGTAATTGAGCCGTTGCGGGATTCGTAGCAATCGGAATGTTATGAACGTCACAGATACGCATCAACATTTGCACATCAGGTTCATGTGGATGTTTGCCGAGAGGGTCCCTGAAGAAGAGTACCATTTCCAGCTTCTTTTCGGCTGATAAGGCCGCTATTTGTGCATCACCTCCTATAGGGCCAGATAATAATTTCTCCACTGATAAACCTGTGTTTTCCACATATTTCCCTGTTGTACCTGTGGCTACCAACGAAATTTCCTTGAGCTTATCCTTGTTTTTATTGAGGAATGAAACCATTTCTGGTTTTTTTCCATCGTGGGCTATTATCGCGATTTTCATTCTTTAGTTTTTAAAATAATTCAGGCCTAGTTGATAGCCTTTCAGGCCCAAACCCGAAATCATTCCAACACATTTAGAAGATATGATGCTTTTATGTCTGAATTCTTCTCTTTTATAAATATTTGAAATATGAATTTCTACTACAGGAGTAGTGATGGCACCAATAGCATCATGTATAGCTACAGAGGTGTGCGTGTAAGCGGCCGCATTCAATAAAATGCCATCAAAATCCGAATCTGCCTGTTGTATTTTGCTGACCAGCTTACCTTCAATGTTAGATTGGTAATAGTCAATATGAAGCTCAGGATTTTTGATTTGCAATTTTTTTAAAAATTCCTCAAAGGAATCTGCTCCATAAATTTCAGGTTCTCTTTTGCCTAAAAGGTTTAAATTTGGGCCATTAATAATAATGATTCTCTTTTTATCCATTACATTCGATTATGGCTTGGGACATTTTTTTAACTGAATATAGAAATTATCTACAATTAGAACGTTCTTTGGCGGACAATTCTGTTGCCGCGTATGTACATGATGTGTTAAAGCTAAAACAGTTTTTGGATATCTCCAATCGAAATCTAAGTCCACTTGAAGTTTCTGCAACTGATTTACATAATTTCCTAGAATATGTGAATGAATTGGGGATGACAGTGCATAGTCAAGCGAGAGTTGTCTCTGGAATCAAAGGTTTTTTTAAGTACTTGATATTTGAAGATATTATCAAGGATAATCCGGCAGAACTACTGGAAGCGCCAAAGCTCGGTAGAAAATTACCTGATGTTTTGAGTCTTGAGGAAATTGAAAAAATTATTACCTCCATCGATAGAAGCACAGGAAATGGACAGCGAGATGTAACAATGCTAGAAGTGCTTTATTCTTCTGGTTTAAGAGTCAGTGAATTAGTGCATTTAAAAATCTCTAATACCTATTTTGATATAGGGTTTTTGAGGATAATAGGGAAGGGAAGTAAAGAAAGATTAGTTCCGCTGGGTAAATCCGCATCCAAACACTTGAAAATTTATATAAATGAGGTGAGGGTACATCAAAATGCAAAGCCTGAAGCCAAGGACTATGTATTTTTAAATCGTTTTGGAGGAGCTATAAGTAGGATCTCTGTTTTTACAATGATCAAAAAGCAAGTGTCTTTGTCAGGTTTAAAAAAGAAAGTTAGCCCGCATACATTCCGTCATTCTTTTGCCACTCATTTGATTGAGGGTGGGGCAGATTTGAGAGCTGTGCAAGAAATGCTAGGCCACGAATCCATCACCACTACAGAAATTTATACGCATTTGGATCGAGATTTTTTAAGCCAAACTTTAAAAGAATTCCATCCACGAGCATAATTAACATAGCTAGTTAGATTAATTCACCTTTTTTTCTTTATCATGATCATGTACTGCTAGGCTCAGTAGGCCAGCTGCTAGCATGGAAATACCTCCAATAATCAAGGCATAAATTGCATCATTGTTGAAGAAATTCTTTAGGATAAATCCTAAGATACTAGCGGCTACTATTTGTGGGATGACAATAAAGAAATTGAATACCCCCATATAATAACCCATTTTATCAGATGGTAAAGCACTACTTAACATGGCGTAGGGAACAGACAAGATACTAGCCCAGGCAATACCAACACCTATCATGCTTAAAACTAGTAGATTGGGTTCTTTTATAAAAAATATAGAGATTAAGCCTGCTGCTCCACAAAACAAAGCAATTAAGTGAGTACCCTTTCTTCCGAAATATTTGGCTAGTTGAGGTAATAAGAAAGCAAATAGTGCAGCAACTCCATTATAGACTCCAAACATTATGCCTACCCAGTTGGCTCCTTCGTTATAGATCAGCGATTTTGTATCGGTAGTGCCATAGATATGTTCAGTAACGGCTGGGGTTGTGTAGATCCACATTGCAAATAAAGCAAACCATGAAAAAAATTGGACAAATGCTAATTGTACCATGGTTTTAGGCATAGTAAATATGCCCATGAAGGATTCTGCTAGACCTGTAAAAACTCCTCTTTCGCTATTTTCTAATTTAAGTTTTTCAATATCAGCAGGAGGATACTCTTTGGAATTGAAGACTGTCCACATTACGGCCGAGAAAAAGGCAACTCCTCCGATATAGAAGGACCATTTTACAGAATCAGGAATCTGTCCTTCAGCTGCTGTATTACTAACTCCCAGCCAATTAGTAAGAGCGTAGGGAAGGATAGACGCTATTACAGCTCCTATACCGATAAAAAAGGCTTGCATAGCAAATCCTTTTGTTCGCTGATCATTAGGTAAGACATCTCCTACAAAAGCTCTAAATGGTTCCATACTGACATTAATGGAGCCATCCATTATCCATAACATACCAGCGGCTATCCATAAACTAGGGGAATTAGGCATAACAAATAAAGCAATGGTCGCTAAAACGGCACCAATGGCAAAGAATGGTCTACGTCTTCCCCATTTAGGAATCCAGGTCCTGTCAGAGTAGTATCCAATGATGGGTTGAACTACTAATCCGGTCACTGGAGCGGCCAGCCATAATATAGGCAAGCTGTCTTTTTCTGCACCCAGCGTTTCAAATATCCGACTTACATTTGCATTTTGTAATGCAAAGCCGAATTGAATTCCCAAAAAACCAAAACTCATGTTCCAGATTTCCCAAAAGTTTAATTTTGGCTTTTCAGATGCAATTGATACGTTTTCCATGTTAAAATTTTAAGCTAAAAAGTGGTAAGAGTTCTCGGTTTAGCAATGTGTCGTTTAGGTATCTAATACTGTAAAGAAATGAGCTATGATTAAAATGTAGCGTACCATAACTTGATGTCCTCTTTACCATCACCAATTGACTTCAATATTGTCATCTTCCAAATTGAAAATAGCATAAGGTAGGTCGCTTACTTTTAAATTGATTCGTTCATTTTCGGGTAAGGGATCAAAATTTGATATTTGCTCCACAAAATTAAAATCTTTCTTTTCCAGCGGTACGGTTTGTTGATTCACCTGAATTTTACCATTCAATTTACCTTCAAAGCCATGGAAGAATAATTTTATCTTATGGTACTGGGAGTTGTAATCTCCTTTTTTGGAATGGAGAACCAATTGTCTTTTTCCCGGCTTAAACACTATCGATCGTTTGTAAAATTCTCCACTGACATGATTGAATGATTCCCCATCATCTTCATAATACTCGTAGCTGTTATCTTCCTTTCCCCCATAAATATGCAAATGAAGACAATCATTATTATTATGACTTAGATTTTCCAGCTTATCTTGCATAGGAATAATAGCCGAAGCTCTGACAAAAACTGGTAATCGCTCAATAGGACATTCAACAATCACTTCTTGATTTCCACCATAATAAGTGTCATTAAATAAATCGTACCATTCACCTTTAGGAAAATAAACTTTAGCTAGATCCACTTTACTTGGCACAGGGGCCACCATGATATCAGGCCCAAAGAAATACTGATTTTCATACAATGAATTGTAGATTTTTGCATCATGTGGATGATAGATTGCTAAACTTCTGGCAACAGGTATTCCTTTCTCATGGGCCGCATAAAAAGCTGAATAGATGTACGGCATCATCTTGTAGCGTAGGTTGATATAGTTTCTTGAAATTTCCTCTACTTCTTCTCCATAAGCCCAGGGTTCAGAATCTCTACTATTAATCATACTATGTCCACGGAAGAAAGGAGCAAAAGCACCAATTGAGATCCATCTGGCAAAAAGTTGACTATCAGCATCGCCTGCAAAACCACCAATATCATATCCTGAGAATGCAACGCCTGCCAATCCTAAACTATTGACCAATCGAACACCTAATAACATGTGCTCATCATCGGCTACATTGTCTCCAGTCCAGACTGCAGCATATCGTTGTATACCAGAAAAACCGGCTCTTGTTAAATTAAACACTCTTTTGTTGGGGGAATTTCGCTTAGCACCTTCATAAGTACTTCTGGCCATTTGCATTCCATAAACATTCCTCGCCTTTCGAGTAGAGGCTTTTTCACCTTCGTAGTCAAATTCCATTAGTTCAGGTAAATGCTGTCCCCAAGTAGCAATTTCATTCATATCATTCCAAAGTCCTAAGATCCCTAAGTCGGTATAGGCTTTTAATTTTTCTTGCCACCAGTTTCGTACTATAGGTTTTGTGAAATCTGGGAAATGGCACCATCCAGGCCAAACTTCCCCCTCATAGTATTCTCCATCAGGATATTTGATGAAAACATCTTCGTCTTTTCCTGAATCATAAGCTTCGTAACCTTCTTCTATCTTTATTCCGGGGTCACAAATGACTACTACTTTAAAGCCCATTTCTTCTAGCTTTTTAATCATTTGCAGAGGATTTGGAAAATCTTTCCCATCCCAAGTGAATATCTTGTACTGCTCCATATGATGGATGTCTAGTACAATAACATCCGCGGGAATTTCTTTTTCTCGAAAGAATTTGGCAATGCTTAATACTTCTTTATCTGGCTTATAGCTGTATCGGCATTGCTGGTAGCCCAAGCTCCAAATAGGAGGGAGCTCCATTCTTCCAGTCAAATCCGTATAAGAGCTGATAATTCCTTCTATGTTTTCTTCATGAATGAAATAGTAGGCCATATCACCTTGATCTGCTGAAAAGCTAGAAAATCTTCGGTTAGAAGCTCCGAAATTGAAATGTGTTTTGTGGGAATTATCTAAATATAGTCCGTATGAAAGTCCGTTATGAATTCCTATGTAAAAAGGCGTGGTACAGTATAAGGGATCGCTATCTGGAGGATATCCGAAATGATCGGTGTTCCAATTCTGATACCCATTGCCTTTTCGGTCAAGCGGGCCAGTTTTTTCACCAAGTCCTATAAATCTTTCTCCCTCTTGAAGCCTCTTGTAGGTGGTTACTTGCTCTCCAATCCAAGAAGTGCCTAAAGTGGGATCATCTTCATTAATAATGTTACCGTCTGCATTCTTAAAAATGATGGTAAATGGGTCTTTTTTAATCTCTAAGGTTAAAGTTTCAGTTTTTAGCTCTAAATGACCATTTGCATCAATAATAGAAAAATCGATACCAACCGGTTTTGAAATTACTGCATAGGAGTGTTCATCGAACTCTTCGGTGCGGCTTAAATGGATTTTAAAAACCCCTCTTTGAACAACAGATATTCTGAAAAATGCATTTTCAGTTTTACCAAAAATACCGTAAGCATTACGCTTATAATTTTCGATTTTTCCGCAGTGGAGGTTAAGGTTTGATCTATCTATAGTTTGTGAATTAATCATCAGTAATGCCTTTTAAGAACCGCTAAGCTATCGAATATTAGAATCCGATAATCTTGATTTTAACATAAATTTAGCGCAAACGTTTGCGGTTTCGATTGCAAAATAATCATTTGTATTTAATAATTTATTAATATGGCTTTATCAAGATAGGGGAGATTTAAGTAATTAGAAATTTAATTAATAAAATACTTTATATTTTTTTAGACGATTCCCGTACGACTAAATTGGTTTTTAGGGAGATTGTTTCCGTTATACTTTCTTCATCTTCCCCCTTATTGATTTGTTTCATAAGCAATCGCGTAGCTTCTTGGCCCATTTTAAAGCCGGGTTGCGTAACGGAAGAGAGTGCTGGCTGAATAAGACTTGAAAATCTCCAGTTGCTAAAACCTACAATAGCGATATCTTCTGGTATTCGCAATTTTTTCTTTCTAATAGCCATCATAGCACCATAAGCGGCTACATCGTTATTCGCAAAAATCGCATCGGGAGGGAAACGATATTCTAAAATTTCATTGGTAATGGATTCCGCCTCTTCAAAAGTACCCAACCCGCATACTTTAATAAGGTTATCATCTATCATATAACGGTTGTCTGCTAAAGCTGCTTTATACCCATTCAATCGATTTTTGCTAATGGCTAAGTTTTGCGGTCCTGCAAGATGTGCAATTCGATAACAGCCTTGTTCAATTAAATGAGTAGTAGCTTCATAAGCGCCCTGTTCATCATTCACAATCACTTTACAAGCATTGAGCGAATCAATAATTCTGTCAAAAAACACTAATGGAATGTCATAATCTAAGAGGCTTTGTAAGTGTTCGTAATTTTCTGTTTCTCTCGAAACTGACATTAATATGCCATCCACCCGTGAATTGAATAAGGCCTTCGTGTTCATGACTTCCCTTTCAAAGGATTCATTGGATTGTGTTATAATGACATGATAACCAGCATCGTGAGCTATGTCTTCAATCCCGCTGATCACGGCAGAAAAGAAAAAGTGGGCGATTTCGGGTATAATTACGCCCAGTGTATTTGTTTTGCTCTGTCTCAGGCTTAATGCAACGGTATTGGGCTGGTAGTTCAGCCTTTTGGCTAAATCATTAATTTGTCGTTTGGTCTCCTCACCAATATCTGGATGGTCTTTTAAAGCTCTGGAAACAGTAGAAGGAGACACCCCTAATTCTTTTGCGATATCTTTTATGGTAATATTAGCCTTTTTCATTGAGTTATTATTTATCCCGTTTCCTGAGCGATTTCGTCATTATACCAGCTAATTCGCTGCTGATTATTTAAAATAGCTCGAAATATCTTCACAGATTTAAGTAGAAAATTCATCAAAGGCAAGCATCCCAGTAAATCTTCATTTACGCAAACGATTGCGCAACCGATTGCGGTAAAAAATATTCGATTAAGCTGTTTTGAAGTTGATTCTTACCCTAAACTTGAATTGTTGAATATGAAGTTGCGCAACAGAATTTTTGCCGCTTTAACCTCAAAATCAAATAATCTTTAAAACAATTAAATTATGAAAAACTTAAGAAAATTATGGAGCCTGGCACTGTTGCTGACCGCAACAATGTTTATGGTATCATGCGATGAAGACGAGCCTACAATTGAAGTGGATGAGGATGGATTGTCGGTAGCAGATGGTATTTATCTTATCTCAGCTGGTCAAGATCCATTGGCTACGATGCAAATGACGTCAGAGCAAGTGGAAGCTGATGGATTTGGAGCCCAAGAAAGATCAGGTTTTGTGACCGGATATTTTCATTTATCTGGCGGTGATTATAATATTGTTCAAACGGTTGATCGTGCAGTTGCTGCGACTATAGGCGGGGCTATCGAAACAATTAACTATGGGACTGATGAAGAGCCAAAAACATATCAGGTAGTAACTGACGCCACAGATGGCGGGGACCCTTTCACTATTGAAGAAGGTTTTTATAAAATTTCTCATGACGAGTTAACGGGTGAAATTGTTATATTCAAAATTAACTCTGTTGGTTTAATAGGAGCAGCAACTCCGAACGGTGGAAATGATGATACTCCACTCACAGGTTCTGTAGATGAAGAAGGTGGCTCCTGGACTGGCTCTGATATTCTTTTAAGGGCTGGATGGTATAAATTTAGATTTAATGGCACCTGGAATATTGATAGAAGGATTGATCCAGATGGAGGATTAACTTCAGATAACGGTTATTTAATGTTTACTAATTTTGGAGGTGCCATTGATGATCTTGAACCAGGAAATGTAGGTGGTAATTTCGAGATGACTGCTGAGAACGAAGGAGTATTTGATATAGAAGTTGCTTTTTCTATTGAAAATGGATTTGCATTTTCTCAAGAAAGAACTGGTGATGCACCAGAGATTACTTTTGACCCAGCTGAATATCAATTCGGTGTTATTGGAAGTGCAAACGCTAATGGATTCGATGCTGATAGAAACATGCATTATGTAGGCCTAAACGAAGGTGTTCATAAATGGGTAGGTGTTGTTTACTTTGGTGAAACAAGTGTTGATGATCAGGGGAGAAGATTTAAGTTGAGAACTAATGATGACTGGACTTTTAATTTAGGTGGCGTATTACCTGCTGATGGTTCGGAAGCTACCCTTGCAGTAAATGGAGCAGATATAGAAGCGCCAGCTGAAGGTGCCTATTACATTACATTATCAACAGCTGACGAAGGTGGAACGTGGATTTCAACAATGAGCGCTACCGGATGGGGTGTGATAGGTGAAGGATCTCCTTCCGCAAGTTGGGAAGAGGATGTTGATATGGCCACTGATGGTTTTGTAGAGGGTGTAACCACTTATACGCTGACAGGAGAATTCACTGGTGAGTATAAATTCAGAGCTGGTGACAGCTGGGATTTTAACTTAGGTGGAGATCCAGCCGCTTTAACAGCGGGAGGCGATAACTTGAGTGTAGATGCTACTGAGAGTTATACAGTGACTTTAACGTTTGACGGTGAGAATTATACCGCCACTATTGAATAATCAATTCATTAATATAAAAGAATGAGACTGATCCGTCTCATTCTTTTTATCTCAACTCTTATTTATGAACAAGTTTTTAATCATAATATCACTTTTATTTCTGCAATTCATATCGTTTGCTCAGAATGTAAATTTACAGCCAACCATCGAGCCAGAATTCTTTTCGGCAGATGAGCAAATTACGATCACTTACAATGTAACCGGCACTAGTCTATCATCATTGGATGATGCTTATATGTGGATGTGGTTACCCAATAATAGCACTACAGATGCTCCCTCTAATATTAATCCTGCTGATTCTGATCCTGAAGCAACCGCTCAAGCCAAACTTCAAAAACTCAATGAAAACGGACAAACGCTGTTCCGTATTTCTTTAACTCCAACACTATTTTACAACCAAAGTGCAGATGACATTACTGAAATTGGCATGCTCCTAAAAGGTAATGATTGGTCAGATGGGCAATCAACTGATTTTACAGTAGAAATAAGTCAAGGTTTTTCAGTTAATATTTCTTCTCCATTTGGAAACTACGGTTTTTATGAAGCCGATGATATTATTAATGTAGAGTTGTCTTCTTCGGAGAATTCTACATTTGAGTTCTTCGTTGACGGTATCTTAGAATATCAAGAATCTGGAATAACTCAGTTCTCTTTCGAGCATACCGTAATTGACGATGGTGTGGCTCATGATTTAATTATGAAGGTGAATAATGGTACTGATTCAGAGGCATTTAATTATTCCTACATAGTAAATCCGGTAGTGTCTAATGAACCTCTTCCAGCAGGATTGCAAGATGGAATTAATTATGGAGATGATGCTACCACGGTACATTTAGTGTTAACCGCTCCCAATAAAGAAAATGTATTTTTGATTGGCACTTTCAACAACTGGAGTCTTTCTGATCAATACTTAATGAAAAAAGATGGTGATCAATTTTGGCTTGAGGTGAGTGCTTTGATCCCAGGTGAAGAATACCAGTTTCAATACTTGGTAGATGGGGAAATTACCATAGCTGATCCTTATGCAGAAAAAATAGGGTCAGAATATGATGATCCTGAAATAATACGAGATAATCGATATCCTGAGTTAATGCCATATCCTTCTGGCAAAACTTCTCATGCAGTTAGTTACCTTCAAACTAACAAAACACAATTTGACTGGACGGACAGTGATTTTCAAAGGCCTGCTAATGAAGATCTTGTCATTTATGAATTATTAATAAGAGATTTTACAGAGTTAAGAACATACAAGGCTGTCACTGACAGGTTGGATTATTTAGAAGATCTCGGAATTAATGCCATCCAGTTCATGCCGGTAATGGAATTTGAGGGCAACCTGAGCTGGGGATATAATCCTTATTCTATGCTGGCTTTGGATAAATTTTACGGTACCGAGTATGATTTTAAGACTTTGGTAAACGAAGCGCATAGCAGAGGAATGGCCATAATTTTAGACATTGCTTTAAACCATCAATTTGGCAGGAACTCATTAGCAAGATTATACAATGAAGGAGATTACGGAAATCCAACTTCTCAAAACCCTTGGTTTAATACCAGTCCTCGCCATGATTTTAATGTGGGCTATGACATGAACCATGAGAGTCAATACACTCAAGATTATGTGGATCGAGTAGTGGCGTATTGGTTGGAAGAATATCATGTAGATGGTTACAGATATGATTTATCGAAAGGCTTCACGCAAAAGAGCACATTAGGTAATGTTGGCGCTTGGGGTCAATATGATGCTTCCAGGGTCGCATTATTAAAGAGAATGGCAGATGAGCAGTGGTCAGTTGATCCTGATTCGTATGTGATTTTAGAGCATTTTGCTGAGAATACTGAAGAAAAAGAGCTTGCTGAATATGGAATGATGCTGTGGGGAAATGAAAATCACAATTTCAGAAATCTAGCTAAAGGGAATAGTGCCAATGTTAGTGGCTTGAGCTACCAGGTGAAGGGTTGGAATGAACCCCATGTAATTGGATACATGGAAAGCCATGACGAAGAACGTGTGGCTTGGGATCTAAAAAACAGTTCAAGTCAGAATTTAGCACAGCAAATGCAGAGATTGAAATTGAACGCTGCTTTATTTTTCTTAGTCCCAGGTCCGAAAATGATCTGGCAATTTGGTGAGTTTGGCTATGATGAAGAGCTTAATAATGATCGACTAGGCGTAAAACCAACCCGTTGGGAGTATCTTGATGATCCTGAGCGCAACAAACTGTTCCAGGTTTATCAAAGTCTAATCAAATTAAAAACGAGCACGGATTATTTAAATAAAGACAACTTTCAATGGTCTGGAAGTGGAGATTTAAAATGGGCTCGCTATAATAATGATGACGTAAAAATTGTGATGATGGGTAATTTTAGTAAAAGTACCCAAACCTTCGATCAACAAATTTTGCAAGCAGGTACTTGGTACAATTACCTTACTGGTCAAGAAGTAGAAATCGAAAGTGAAGTAGCTATCAATCTAATTTCGGGAGAGTTTAGAATATTGACGAGTGAGCCGATTGAGAATTATATCGATGAGCAAGCACAATCTGATATAGTTCTAGCTGAAAGACCCATTCAAACAATAACGAAAACAAAACTATTTCCAAACCCTACTCAAAACAGAATTTACATTGAGTCAGCAGAGCAAATTAAACAGATACTTCTGAAGGATTTGAATGGAAAGTCTATTCCAATTCAAGTTGAAAAAATTGAAAACCGTATTGCTCTTGATTTATCAAGCTTGCAATCAGGTATTTACATGCTCAACTATCTGGAGCAAGGTATTCAAAAACAACATAGAATCTTAAAGTTTTAATTTTTTAAATATATCAATATGAATCAAATTTATACAGGCTATAAAAAGGGATTTTCTGGGGGAAACAGGCTGTTATTGCTATCGAGGCTATTAACTACCTTTCTTTTTGTATTTGCTTCATTGCAAATACAAGCACAAGATAGGATCGTTTCCGGTACAGTTACTGATGCTAACACTGGTGAAACTTTGCCTGGAACTAGTGTGATGATTAAAGGAAGTTCAAAAGGAACCACCACGTCTTTGGAAGGCGAATTTAGATTAGAAGTCGCGGCTGAGGATGTATTAGTATTCTCCTTTATAGGCTATGAAAAGCAGGAAATAGAAGTTGGCGCTCGTTCTTCAATTAATGTTCAAATGGAAGAAGACGTTTCTCAGCTGGGAGAAGTGGTAGTGGTAGGTTATGGACAGCAAGAGGAAAAAGATGTAACTGGAGTGGTCAGTACTGTAAAGGAAGAGTCTTTCAACAGAGGACAAATTGCTAGTCCAGAGCGTTTGATAACCGGTAAAATTGCGGGAGTGGATGTAACACCAGGAAACACGCGAGCAGGTGGTGGAGGTATCACCATCAGGGGAGTAGGATCTATTAATGCTCAAGCGCAACCTTTAATTGTTGTTGATGGAGTACCTATTAGTAATGAAGGAAGCTCAGGAACAAGAAATGCGAATAATTTTATCAATCCAGCTGATATTGAAAGCGTAACTGTTTTGAAAGATGCGTCTGCAACAGCGATTTATGGTTCAAGAGGTGCTGCCGGTGTGATTTTGTATACAACTAAATCAGGGAAGAAGGGACAGAATACAGTTACTTACGATGGGTCTTTTACTTTTTCCGAAGTTTTAAGAGAGCCTGATTTTCTAAGCACCCAAAATTTCAGGAATGCAGTTAGACAATTTAGCCCGCAAAACGAAAATAGATTAGGCGAAGAGGATACAGACTGGTTCAATGAAGTCACCAGAAGTACGCTTAGCCAAAACCATAACTTATCATTTTCCGGAGCAACAGAAAAGCTGAATTACCTAGTTTCTGTTAACCATATGGATAATAAGGAGGTGATTAAAGGCGACAGAAATCAAGTGACTCGTTTAAGTATGCGATTGAAAACTACCGTTCTAAATGACCATTTAGATATCACTTTCAATACAAAAAATGCGCTGACAAACGATCAATTTAAGCCGAATGTGATCGGAACAGCCGTTTCTTTTGATCCTACAAAGCCAGTTTATGACCCTGAGGCAGAAGAGTTTGGTGGATATTACGAATGGAACGTTTCTTCAATAGATCCGATTAATCCTGTTTCAACTCTGGAACAAACCCAAAGTATAGGTGAAAATAGAAGATCATTTAATTCTATAAATTTTGATTTAAAGATTCCAGGAGTAGAAGGTTTAACATTGAGTGCCACTGGTTCTTATGACTTACGAAATGGACAGAATAAAGTATTTGAGCCATTCACTTTAAGAAATGACAATAGAGATGGCTATATGCAGCGCACCACTAATTTGGCTTATACCTCTACATTATTCTCGACTTTAAATTATAAACGATCTTTTGGTAATCACAGCATTGATGTGCTAGGTGGTTATGAATTTCAAGAAGTATTTAGGGAAACAACAGGTTACGAAGGAATTAATTTAACAGATGACAGTAAAAGCTTTAATGATCCAACCGTTATTCCTAGAGAATTTATTGATTTGTACAGAGCTACACCTATTAAAAACCAATTGCAATCCTATTTTGGTCGAGTAAACTATTCCTTGAATGACAAATATTTAGCCACTTTTACTGGAAGGTTAGATGGTTCCACTCGATTCGGATTTGGCAATAAATATGGGTTTTTCCCTTCTGCTGCTTTAGGATGGAGAATAATAGAAGAAGATTTTTTCCAAGGATTGACCGATACATTTAATGACTTGAAGTTTAGAGTGGGTTGGGGGATAACAGGAAACCAAAATATTGGAGATTACCTCTACGACAAATTCTACTTTTTGAGTGATGCAAGTGCAACTTACCAATTTGGTGATGAATTTATTCAATTGCTAAGACCTACGGCCGTTGATCCAAACATTCAATGGGAAAGGTTAATATCTACTAACATTGGAATTGATTTCTCGCTGATGAAGGGAAGATTAGCCGGTACTTTAGATGTATATAACAAAACGACTGATCAGTTATTGTTTAATGTGCCTGTCGCAGCTGCTACAAATGTGGGTGATAGAGTGACCACCAATATTGGAGAGATGAATAATAGAGGGATTGAATTAGGCTTGAGCTACATTCTAATCGATAATGATCAATTTGGCTGGGATTTAGGATATAATTTCACTTACAATCAAAATAGAATTGTAAAGCTTAATAATGAAATAGATGAAGACAGCCCTGGTATTCAAGTAGGGGGTATTACAGGAGATATTGGTCGAACAATTCAAGTTTTGCAAGTAGGGCAGCCAATTTCGACTTTTTATTCTTATAATCATCTTTATGATGACGCAGGCAACCCTTTAACAGGTGGGACTAACAGTATCTATGAAGATATTGATGATAATGGGCTGATCAACGAAAATGATTTGCAAACTCAAGGGGTAGCGATACATCCAATATTTACCAATGTGAGCTCCAATATGAGGTACGGTAATTTCGATCTTAATTTTACTTTAAGAGCGAAACTGGGCGGCCAAACATATAATAATACAGCTTCAGCCAATGGTTGGTCAGGAAGATTGACCGAAGCCCAAATACTAAATAATCTGCACGAATCAGTTATTGAAACTGGCTTTCAGAATAGGCAATTATTATCCAATTATTACATAGAGAATAGTAGTTTCTTAAAGCTTGATAATTTAACAGTAGGTTACAATTTCAACCAAATTCAAGATTTCAGATTAAGACTATACGGTACTGTCCAAAATATGCTACCAATTTCGGGCTATAGTGGATTAGACCCAGAGGTGCAAATCGATAATAATATTTATCCTCCATCTACTGCATTTATTTTCGGAGTAAACGCAAAATTTTAATTAAAGGAAAATGAAGAAATTTATATACATTATTCTAGCGGGTTTTATCATATCATGTACTGATTTAGATTTAAGACCTGAATTTGGAGAAACAGCAAACATAGCCTTTCAAGATGTTAAAAACTTGGAACGCTACATGGCTAAAATTTATGCAGCTTACAGTTTAACGGGGCAGCAAGGCCCAGCAGGTGATGCAGATTTAGCTTTGGTAAACGATGAGGGCTTTACCTCTTACATTAGAGCTTATTGGAAAGCGCAGGAATTAACTACTGACGAAGCAGTCATCGCTTGGCAAGATGCTGGTATTCAAGATTTGAATACGCATACTTGGTCTTCTGACAACCAGTTCGTTAATGTGCTGTACTATAGATTATTCCTTATTATTTCATACAGTAACGACTTTTTAGAACAAAGTAGTAGTGATTTGTTAGCTGATTACGGATACAATGATACAGAGATAGCAACAGCTCAAGCTTACAGAAGTGAAGTGCGATTTTTGAGAGCACTAGCTTACTGGCATGCTTTGGATTTATTTAGAAATGTCCCTATAGTGACGGAAATCACCACTGATTTTCCAGTGCAAAATACACCAGAAGAAGTGTTTAATTTTATAGCAGAAGAACTGAGTGCCATAGAAGGTGATCTGCCTGATCCGCAGCAAAATGAATACGGAAGAGCTGATAAAGCAGCACTTTGGATGTTACAAGCAAAATTATACTTAAATGGCGAAGTGTATACAGGAAGTAATCATTATTTGGAAGCCGTAACTGCTTTGGAAAAAGTGCTCAATGGTCCTTATTCAATAGAAAATGACTACCAATTGAATTTCAGAGCAGATAATCATACAAGTAATGAACTGATATTCACGCTTCCGTCTGATGGTATTCAAACTCAGAGCTACGGAAGCACTACTTTCTTGATTAATGGAGCGATTGGTGGAAATATGACAGCTGCTGATTATGGAACAAGCGGTGCTTGGGCAGGATTAAGAACAACAGAAAATCTTGTAGCATTATTTCCTGATGAAACAGGCGATATTGACAGCAGAGCAAGATTCTTTTCTGATGGACAAACTTTAGAAATTGCAGATTTAACAGTTTTTACGGAAGGATATGCTGTGCCAAAATATACGAACTTGACCACAGATGGTGAACAGGGTAGTAATACTGAATTTGCGGACACAGACTACCCTATGTTCAGGTTAGCCGATGCCTATTTGATGTATGCAGAAGCAGTTTTGCGTGGTGGAGGCGGAAGTGAAGCTACGGCGGTAACCTTCATTAACCAATTAAGAGAAAGAGCATATGGTGATAATTCAGGAAACATAACTGCTGGTGCTTTAACGCTAGATTTTATTTTAGATGAACGAGCTAGAGAGCTTTATTGGGAAGGTCACAGGAGAGCTGATTTAATTCGTTTCGGACAATATACAGGTGGAACATATACTTGGCCATGGAAAGGGAATAACATTGATGGAGCTTCAATAAGTGAACATTTGGAAATATTTCCAATTCCAGCTACTGATTTAGCAGCGAATCCTGAATTGGAACAAAACGATGGATATTAATTATTAAAATTCTTCTTCATATACAATCATAAAACGAAAACGCAGAGGGCTTTGCTCTCTGTTTTTTTAAGCGTTAATTTATTCAATATTATCACTTTCATACAGTAAATTAACTTAGCAATATCCCTGCACATCAAATCATTAACATTAAAACTGCTTTCCCTTTTATATTTCTACCATTATTGGCATTTTTGGATTCTGAAAGATTTTTAACAAACTTAAATAGATAAACATGGCTAAACCAGGAGTATTATCCGGAGATGAAATGATGAATTTACTTCATCATGCTAAAGACAATAAGTATGCAATGCCTGCAGTCAATGTAATTGGTAACAATTCCATCAACGCAGTTTTAGAGACTGCTAGAGATGTGAATTCTCCAGTTTTTATTCAGTTTTCAAATGGAGGGGCGGTATTTAATGCTGGTAAAGGGCTTTCAAATGATGGTCAAAAAGCAGCTATTGCAGGTGCTGTTGCGGGTGCTCACCATGTGCATTTGATGTCAAAAGAATATGGCGTCCCAGTAGTGCTACATACTGATCATTGTGCTAAAAAGTTATTGCCTTGGATTGATGGACTACTGGAAGCTGGAAAAGAGTTTTATAAAACACATGGAAAGCCTTTGTTTAGCTCTCATATGATAGATTTGTCAGAAGAGCCTTTAGAAGAGAACATAGAAATTTGTAAGAAGTATTTGAAGCCGATGTCAGAAATGGGGATGCATCTCGAAATTGAGTTGGGTATCACCGGTGGAGAAGAAGATGGGGTTGATAATACTGGAGTAGATAGCAGCAGATTATATACCCAACCTGAGGAGGTAGCCTATGCTTATGAGCAGTTGAAAGAAATTAGTGACAACTTCACTATTGCAGCTTCATTTGGTAATGTTCATGGTGTATATAAACCAGGTAATGTTGAGTTGCGTCCAGATATCTTGAAGAATTCTCAAGATCACATCCAAAAGAAGCATAATACAGGAGATAAGCCGGTATTGTTTGTTTTTCATGGCGGATCAGGTTCTGAGCCAGAGAAAATAGAGGAAGCTATTGGATATGGTGCAGTAAAGATGAATATCGATACAGATATGCAATGGTCTTTCTGGAATGGTGTTAGAAATTATTATAAGGATAATGAGGATAGATTGCAGATGCAAATCGGGACTTCTGATGACCCTGATGCTCCCAATAAGAAATTTTATGATCCTAGAGCTTGGCTAAGAAAAGGTGAAGAGAGCATGGTGGTTAGATTGAAGCAGGCTTTTAAAGAATTGAATTGCTTGAATAAACTAGCTTAAAAATAATAAGCTAAAGGAAAATAAAAAAGGCACCTGCTCTGAGCTGGTGCCTTTCCTATTTTCTCAGTACTTAAACTTTATTTCAATAGATCTTGAAATGTTTTGGCTACCTTATCTATTTTAGGTTTTGAAACATTAACTATATAACGGTCATTAGGATTTTTCTTCTCGTAATCCTGGTGATAATCTTCAGCTTCCCAAAACTTGGTGAAAGCAGTGAGTTCCGTAACGATCTCATTATTAAACTTTGGAGCTAACTCATTCATTTTCTTCAAAGCTAGATTTTTTTCCGTTGAATTGCGATAAAAGATAGCAGAACGATATTGTTTACCTACATCAGGCCCTTGTCGGTTCAATTGAGTAGGATCATGGGCAACAAAGAAAATTTCCAATAAGGTCTCATAGTTTATTATTGAGCTGTCATACAAAACCATTACAGCCTCCGCATGGTTAGTTCTACCGTAGCTAACTTCCTTATAAGACGGATTCTTTTCTTCTCCTCCAGAATAACCTGAAACAGCTTCTTTGATCCCTTTAATTTGTTCAAATGAAGCTTCTACACACCAAAAACACCCGCCCGCAAAATAGGCAGTATCTATTTTTGCTGTATTTTGAATTGGTTGCGTATCAGTCTCCGAAATCTCAGATTTTTTATTCTCTGCAGCGCAAGCGAAAAAAAGTATACTTAGAATAATTATTGCAGTATTTCTTATCATAATATTATCAAATTTACACCAAGAACGACTTGATAGACAATTTAGTTTTGTGTAGAAACTGATTTGTTTGGAAAAATCACTTCAACGCTATGCTGCCATCTATTTCATATCTCATTAACTCAGTTCTTAACCATTCTGGAATTTCAATGGTAGTTTTTGTTTTGGTGTCGAACATTACTTGTATTGAAGTTCCTACAGTATGAACTGTTTTATCATCAGTAGTAATCATATACTCTAGAACAAAACTCTTTCTGCCCATTTCTTTGGTCCTAACCCAACATTTTGTCTTTGGCATTCCAATTTTTAATTCTTGCAAATAATTACAATTAATATTAGCCAATAAAAACATGTCTTTGTGCCAATCCCAAGAAGGGGATGCTTGTAGCATATAGCGACCGCGTGCAATTTCGAAATATTGAATGTAGATGGAGTTGTTGACATGTGCCAATGGATCTAAGTCGGTCCATCTCACTTGTATGTCTTCCGAAAATCTAAAGTTGTTATGATCTACTGTGGGTTTCATATTGTTGTATTAATTAAATGGTGAAATTACCATTTTAATTTTGGAGGTGGAGCTAATAGTTAGATAAATTCGGGTCTTTGTAAATCTTTACTAATAATTTGGGCATTGTCGCTCTACACAAATGAATCACCTTTTTAATTGTAAATCTTATGACTTATTTCCTAAGCATAATCTTTAAAATGCTTTGCTTACTGCCCTTCATGATCTTTAATAAATAAAGATCATTCTCTAATTTACTGATATCCAGTTCTTTTAGATTTTCTGGATTAGAAGACTCTAGCCGTAATCTCCCTTGAAGATCGTATATTTTTATTTGATCCCAGTTCTCTGTAAGCTTTAGTAGCCCCTTATTGGGGTTGGGATATGCTTTTATTCTCCAGTCAGTATCCAATACTTTTTCATTAGAAACTGTAATTCTTGCCTCATCGAATACAGGACGAATCATGACGCTTCCTTCTAAAACCGTATTGGGCTCCCAGGTACCACTTTGATTGTAGAAAAGTTTGTCGGCACTATTTGTACTCTTATCAAATCCTATGGAAAGAGGCTCGTCATTTTCTTCTCTGTATCCAATAAAGAACTCGCCTTTCAGTAGAACAGGCCTGTCGAATGAAAACCTTTGAAATTGATTGATTGAAGTGCTTTCATTAATTAAGACGTTTTGCGCTCTGAGAATATCATCAGTATTGGCAGTAAGCTCATTCCAGACAAGTAAAGTAATATTTTGAGTTGATGAATTTTGTCCAATATTAGGAGCATATAACTCAATTCCGGTTAAGTATTGCTCGCCTATCATTTCATAGCCTTGCGCAAGCAGATAGTTTCTGGAATTGAGTTGAATTCTTGATTCTGCTGTGCCGTCATCATATGCATAAAAATCATGTAATGGAATAATGGTAGATATGGTGTCATTTTGCCTGAAACTTAAGTCAGGGTAGTATTGAGCTACTCCATTGACGGTTTCAAAGAATAAGCTGTCATTAGTACCCAGGTTGAACTGGAAATTTAGATATACAGAGTCTTCAACGTTTTTCTCAGCGATCAAATAATCAATGAATTGTGTTTTGTTTTTGACTTTATAGGTAAAGCGGGCGGTATCTTGTAAGTCTGTTAGAAATATTCCATCTACATCCAATGAATCGATAATACTGCCTGCTTTGAGGGTGTCGTAAACAATACTAAAGAATTCTGTTCCGAAGGAGAAGTTGTTTGCATTTCCGGCCCATAAATTATTGTAAATAAAATCTGATGAATGAAGGTTTTGAGTGAGCCATTCTTCTTCTAAATGATGCAGCGGTATTGCGAAATAGTTTCCGAATGGGGTGCCGGCTTTTCTTGAGAACGTTCTGTCTTCATATGAGTCATAGGCATTTTCTTGAGTGCCAACAGGCGTATTTCCTTCATTTAAATAGATGTAGTCAATATTCCATAAATCAAAATCACCAGCTAAATTACCAGCTATTTCAAATTTGAATTGGAAACCAGCATGCAAAAAGCTTGTATCATTTACTCGCTCAAAATGTTGCGAAAATAAGAGCGGTTCTATATTTCCATTTCCCCTAAATCCCCCAACTTGAATCCAATTCCCTTCTGAATTTTTAAAACTTATTTTCAAAGAATCTTGCTGATCTGGTGCAAATCCACCATAGCCAGGTTGCCAAAAAAAGCTTAGGTTGATATTGGAGTTGACTGTGAAGCCGGATAAGTCTATTGGTTGTGAGACCAAGCTATCTCCGATACCATTATTGCTTGCATCGGGATCGTAAGGCTGTCCTTGACCATTAAATCCATCTAAAGAGGCAACATTTATGGAAGGTGGAAGGTGAGCGTAGCTACTATTAACGAATATATTCTCGCCATAAAGCCAGATACTACTATCGGGTTGCGACTCTTTATAGGAAAAATCTTCCCATAATGGTAGTGATAAAGTATCGATGGTGATAGCTGTTCTTTGTGTAGAGCTTTGATTTTTTTGTAAATGAGAAATTGGTCTCTCCTGAATTTGAGCTTGGGACGGTGAGAAATAAATCAGCAAAAAGCCTATAAAATATAGTTTTAAAAGCTTAGCAGTTTTCATATATCATCAGGAGTCAATAATTCATTTTCATTTTTTGGGGCTACTATCCAAATATCTACACTGTTTCCGGTTCTAACTGATGTGCCAGATTCAGGATATTGTTGTAGTACGATTCCTGCTGCTTTTTCATCATCTTCCCTTGTTTTCACTTTACCTAATTGCAATCCACTGCCGACAATAATGAATTCTGCGTCTTCTTTATTATTGCCCACCACATCAGGCATAGCAAATGGCCTGCCCAATCCATTTCCTATCACGAGATCAATGGTTGAACCTTTTGCTAAATCTTCACCAGCCTCTATTTCTTTCCCATCCAATTTCTGTTTTAAAACAGCATTTTGAAATTCATGGGGTTCGTAAGTTATTTCACCCAATAAGAGTCCATAACTTTCTAATACCATTTGCGCATTTTTTAGTGATCCATCCACCAATTTGGGCATTTTAACATTAGGTGGGCTTGTAGCATTCAGTGAAACATAGATTTTCCTATTTTCTTTCACTTTTTTTCCTTCTGCAGGATCTTGACTTAAAACAGTTAGTGGTGGATATTCAGCTGAGAAACCAGAATCTGCTGTTACTTCGTAACGTAAATCCCGTTCTAATAAAAATTCATCTAACTCATTCAAATGAACCCCCTCCAATTGAGGAACGGTTATGCTCTCTCCATGATGAGTGGTTACAGGTAAATAGATGTAGAAAAAACTCAATATGATAATTATACCCAGTCCAACAATTATACCCAGGTGAATAAATAAATCTCTTAAAGAATTAGCTTTTAGCTTCATTTTGCAATGGTTTGTTTTTTCATTTTTTCAGTTCCAAAAGAAAGTATTTTATCAATAAAATCATACGGCTTATAGCCATTGATCGCTGTTTGATGAAAAATACAAGTTGCTGGTGTCATTCCAGGTAATGAGTTTACCTCAATAATAATAGTTTCTGCACTTAAATCCTCATTAACCCGTACAAAAGCATCAATTCTTGCATAACCTGTTACATTTAGTACTTTTGCTGTCTTTTTCAGCGTAGCTTTCACTTGCTCGGCCACCTTCTTATAATTTTTCGCTTCTGGGGTGTACCTGGCAGGCGTAATGTTTTGACCTTCTCCGGCCAGAAATTTTTCTTCCAAACTTAAAACTTCACCTCCAGCTAACGCTTCCGATGGTTCAAATATTTCATAATCGATGCTCCCATCTTCCTTGAAATGTGTCAAAAGTCCACCAGTTATCTCCAAAAAGTATTTTGCAGCCTTTTTATCAATAAGTTCTTCTAACAAGAAAAAATTCTTTTGAGGGAATTCCTCATTCTTTTTGAGTTTTAGAATATTGGCTAAATTCTCTATAAACTCCTCTTGAGGTCTGAACATCATTCCCGCAAAGGCTTCTAGTTCAGATCTGTTTTTTATTTTCTTCACTGCTGAGCTACAGCCATCATCAGCTGGCTTGGCAATTAGTGGATAATCCAACTGTTGCTCTATTGCTTCAATTTCTGCTTCCTTGTGGCTCTGCCATTTGTCCTCAAAAACTAATCTGTGATCAGCTACAGATATTCCTGCATCTTTTAGCCTTTCATTTGTTTCGAATTTATTGATGGTGATCTTCGAACTCTCTACATCAGAGCCATTGTAAGGGATATTCAACTGCTCTAGTTCTGTCTGTACTGCGCCATCTTCCCCTGGTCTTCCATGAAGCGCAATAAAGGCTACATCTATCAATTCTGGTAAGTTAGCGTAGGAAATCTTTTTTAAAGAAGTATTAGTACTGTGAGAGTACTTTTCAGTGATCTCACTACTTTCAAATTTTATCTGTGAAATTATGGGATGCACATGATAATCCTTGATTTTATCTTTGATATCGTCCGCATTGTCTTTCAACATGATATTGATTGGCAATACAAAAAGCTCATGTTGCTCCTCGGTTCCGCTTAAGAAAATAGGAATTGGTAAGTATTTTTCAGAAGAAGAGAGTTTTTCATAGATATTGCGTCCACTTTCCACAGATATATGTCTTTCTGTTGAGAATCCTCCCATAATTACTCCAACATTAATTTTCTTTTGAGCTTCGTTTTTTAATCCCTCCAATTCCTTATCTAATTTTTTGATCATTTTCTGCAATTCAAAATGATGCTTTCCACTTTTTAATCTAGCATTTAAGGAGGTTCTAATAATGTAGCTTAAAAACTGTGAAGGATTGAGTCCAATTTCAGCTGCTTGATGAAAAAAGAAGGAAGAAGGTAACATGCCCGAAGTAGTATTCGGATCATTTAAGAATACTTTTCCTTCTTTCGTTATAAAACCATCTATTCTGGCATATACATCGATTTGCAATGCCTTAAATAAGTCGGAACACTGTGTTCGTATTTTTTCAATGATATCCTGCGGAGCATCGATGGGCGTGATCTTTCTGCTTATGCCGGGAAGATACTTCGAACGATAGTCAAATACGTCCTTTCCCTTGCGAATTTCAGTTGGTGGCAAAGCAATAGGCCGGCCGTGTTCATCTTGAATTACGATGCAAGAAAATTCTTTTCCTTCGATAAAGGATTCGATTAAAAGTGAATCCTCAGAATCAATAGCTTTCAATTTTATAGACTCTTGCTGGGCTGGGAAGCTTTGGTTGAGGTAATACATCAACTCATCAGGCGTGTATAATAAGTCTTCATTTACAATTACTGGCAGTCCAATACCTTCTCTGATATCCACCATTTTGGCTATGAAACTGATTTTTTCAGTTTGGCTGTAGTTATCCCATTCAGCTTTATTTATTTCTAATTCAAAAAAGCTTTTCTGAATCAAGTGTTCAAATTTTGCTAAATCATCTTCAATTAAGATACTTACGCCTATAGAAGAGCCCTGGTGAGGTGCTTTTATGACGAGCGGGAGATCCAGTTTATGTTTTAAGCTTTTGAAAATATTTTCATGCGATTGACTATTCCAATCTGCTTGATTGAGTATTACACTTTTTGGGCCATCAAAATTAGCTTGCTGGAGAAATTGACGCTGTGCAATTTTGCTGATTCCTATTGAGGAGGGTAGTATTCCAGCTCCGCTAAAGGGAATCCCGTACCATTCTAAAATGCCTTGTATGTTGCCGTCTTCTCCAAATGGTCCGTGCATAGCTAAAAATGCAAAGTCCATATATTTATTAAAACTAGATGGATCAATTCTTTTCCCAACTTCAGCAATTAACTTATCCCAGTCATTTTCAGATAGATCTTTTAATGATTCGGCATAAATTTGAACAGGCAAGTCAGATTTAGGCAAGAAATCTACAGGAGGATAGAAATCGCGGATTGTACCTTTATAAATGTACTGCCAATCCAGCAAAACGAAATGACCTTTACTGTCTACAAAAATGGGGACTGCCTCAAATATAGATTTGTTTAAATTATCATAAACCGTTCTTCCACCTGCAAATGATATTTCCCTTTCTCTAGACTGACCTCCAAAAAATATTCCGATTTTCATTAATTCGATTTATATGGATAATAAAATTAAGTGCACGTTAGAAATTCGTTCTAGTTTTACAAATTCCAAGGTCTGTGCAAGCCACTTTTTACGTTTTGATTAAGACTTGATCTTTTTGGGCCAATTAGACTTCTTGAATATGGAGCCTAATTGAAATGTAAAAATAACATATCAATTAAGAATTCAACCCATGAATTGCAATTTGTAAGAGTAGAAAGTGGAATAATTTCTATCGAATCTATTTTTGGATCATAAATCGTTCAGTAGCAGTAATCCTTTTCGTATTCAACCTTAAAATATACATTCCTTCAGCCAACTGTGAAACGTTGAAGCTGATGAATTGATTAAGGATTTTCGGTTCTGTAAACTCTAACATTACTTTTCCTCTCATGTCCAAAATCTGAAAGAAACCTTGTTCAGCTATATCTAAATTCAAGTGTAAATTTAGATCATTTTTAGCCGGATTCGGGTATATGACAAAAGGCTTCCTTGTATTAGGGTAAGGGGGTGGTGGAGATTGCCCCACAAAAAAAGTAATATTCTTTAAAAATACATTCTGACCATTATCATGTGTAACCTTGAAGGCTAATCTTATTTTTTCTTTGAATACAAATGGAGATAAATCTACAAATTCGTTTCTCCAAATCAATTGGTTACTAACGTTGTTGCCAAAAGAAGTAGCCAAGGAATCACCTTCTTTACTGTAAATTAAAGAATTAAAACTTTTACCATCGCTATCCGAAATATAAATTTCAAATTTCTCTGCTTGTCTAAAAGGTTTTCGATAGGAGACATCGAATATTAGTCCTAAGTAGTTGGTATTACTCACATCCAATAATGGGCTAATCAACCAGTCCTCTGAGGATTCCTTCGTTATATTTGACGAATTACTAGTAACCGCGCGGTAGTCTGTACTGTATGTCCATCCTGCATCTTTGTTAGGGTTGAAATCAAACCAATTATCATTATCACTTTCTCTTAAGCTCAAACGTAAGGGAGGTAATTCTTCAAAGCAATTATTTTCAAAAGGTAAGTAAAAGGTATTAATGATTTCTTCTTCTGCATCATTAGTGATGGCTCTTATTTCGTATTCTCCAATATTTTGATCAGGTTTAGGTAGCAGAATACTCAATTGAGTATTCTGACCTGAAGTCAATACTTCATCATTTATTATGTATTCTTTTATCAGGTCATTTTGATTAAGGATTTGGACTGTGTAGTTCCCTATAAATTCACGTCCTATATTTTTGAGAGTTAAGATTCCTTCCAAACCTTCATCACAAAATAGAGGATTAATATCTTCCCATTTTACAATCTCAATTTCTTTATCTTTTTTGTTTGATTCTTTTACTTTGAATTCGCTAATGTAAAAATTATTGGAAAGTCTATTTTCGGCCACGATATTAAAGCATACGGATTCTTCATCTTTTAGCCGATTGAGGTCTATTTTTACGGTATCCCAGTCTAATCGAACCTGAGGGGTGAAAACAGAATCGACTTCGTAGGCGGTTGATAGATCAGTTATAGTATTGGAAAATACTAAGTCATTGAATGTTCGACCGCAATCATAAGAAGCATAAATACTAACTCTATTAGGGATAGAATCTTCTGCTTGAGCAAAAACAAAACTTAACTCAGGAACATCGATGGTGGTAAAATCAAAAACGGGAGAAATAATTTCCTCTTTTTGTCCAAAATTTTCTCGATTTTCATAAAAAGGTATACCAATTGCATTTTCATATAATTGCCAAGTTTCTTTCTGATCAGCATTTCTAATAAACCACGGATTGATATTTCTTTGAAATTTTTTCTCATAAGGTAGTCTCTCTTCTTCCAATCTTTGATAATATTCGAGCTTTTGATTATTTTCCATGCGCTCGTCTTCAAATCCACCGGTTAAATTTACTTGGTAAAAAATTGAATATTGGGCAGTTTCTTCAAAATTGAGCAGAGAAAAGTAAACTGTTTTTTGTTCGTTGCTTTCTAGTGTTTCAGTTAATTCCACAGTTTCTTCAAGAATACCATTAATGAACATCTGAACACTATATTCTTCAACTGGGAAAATACCTTGGTTTTTGATGGTGATTTGTGGGTTGAAATTCCCACTGCAACTACCTGTAAATTGAGAATTCAGCTCTGTAAGCCCCAAGTCTCTATTGAAAACAGGTGGGCTTTCTAACCCTTTAGATGTTGTAAGACTTAGCCTTCTTGGACTATTCTCGACCACTGTTCGGACTCTTTCTTTCTGATCCAAAGTGAAAATATTCATGCATTCATCATTAGTATAGTCCATGAAGTTTTGCACCATATCAAGACTTCCGCATGTAGTTTTGGTCAGATTACATCCAGTGCTAGAACTATTGGCTTCAGGAGTGTCATCACAAAAATCATCTACAGAACAACCTCCATCACCCCAAATATGTCGTAAACCAAAAAAATGTCCCATTTCATGGGTCGCTGTTCTTCCTCTGCTTTCAAATGTGGGGCTATTTGGATTATCACCTAAGAATTCATAATCAAGACTTACTCCATCGATTAATCTATTATTACTGGCTTCCTCTAAACCAACTAAATTTGAAACAGGAAACTCAGCCCAACCTAAACTCCCACCTGCCAAATCGGCCACCCAAATATTGAGATATTCTTCAGCTGGCCAATAACTTTCTGAACTCAGTATGCTCCTCTCTTGATAACTGTAGGTTGGTTCACTTCCAGGTATCCTAACAATGCCATCTGTTTCTTGTCCATCAGGGCTTTGCTTTGCATAAATAAACTCTATTTGAAATGCAGCAGCAATATCTTTAAATTCATCTAGAGTCTCGGTAGAATCGCTATTAGTCCTATTGAAATCTTCATTTAAAATTTCTAATTGACGGTCAATTCTACTCTTGGAAAGGTTTCCTCCGATTCCAATAGGCTCACCATTATGGATGATATGAAAGACAACAGGTATTTTTAAGGTATCAGCTTTTTTTCTTGAAGAGAAGGTTGTTTGAAGGGTTTTCTTGTTAGCGATCCAATTTTCGAATTGTTCGGTACTCAATTCAGGATATTTCCTTTCTCTTTCTTCCAGTATTTGTGGTACGGCACATCTTTCTTGAGCTGTAACTGATGACGAAAGTAGACTAAAGAATAATAAAATACCACTCCTGATAATCAAGACTATGTATGAGTGGTATAGTTTTTTCATTGATCTCGCACTAATTTTATCTAAAAATAACTAGAAACGAAGTTAAAACCAAAAATTAAGTTTTAGCTTCATTAAGCACAAAATTACTTTTTGAGCATTTTATTAATTCAAAAGACAATTAGCGCATTGTTTGAGGGAGCTCAGCATTAGGGTCATCGGCAGATGTAATATTGATAGCTTCCACCGAAGTAACTTCAGGCACTGCTTTTTTAACAGCCTCTTCAACACCCGCTTTTAAGGTCATGGTCGACATTGGACAGTTTCCGCAGGCGCCAAGTAATTCCAATCTTAAAAGACCTTCATTAAAATCTAAGACTCTCACATTTCCCCCATCGGCCTCAAGATAGGGCCTAATAGAATCCAATGCTTTTTCAACTCTATTTATTATATCCATAGTTTATTGATTTCAACTCGTCATTTCCACTTTTTTTGTATCCGCCAGGTTTGCGTTCCTAATAGCAACTTGACGGGCTAATTTTTGGGCTAAATCTTTAAATGCATCGGCCGAAGGTCCGTCCTTCATGGCAGTAGGATAGCCCGAATCTCCACTTTCGCGGATAGACTGGACTAGCGGCATTTGTCCTAAGAATGGAATATCATATTCCTCACTCATCTTATATCCTCCTCCTTCGCCAAATATGAAGTATTTATTGTCAGGCAATTCAGCGGGAGTAAAATAAGCCATATTTTCTACTAACCCCAAGATTGGAACATTGATTTGCGGTTGTTTGAACATACCGATTGCTTTTCTAGCATCTGCTAAAGCAACCTTTTGAGGTGTGGTTACAACTACAGCACCAGTTACTGGGATAGTTTGTACTAGCGTTAAATGGATGTCACTCGTGCCAGGAGGTAAATCAATTAGTAAGTAATCTAATTCACCCCAATCTGTATCTCCTATAAATTGCTTTAAAGCGGAACTGGCCATTGGACCTCTCCATACCACTGCATTATCTGGAGGAGTTAAAAATCCAATTGAAATTAATTTAATCCCATACTGCTCTATGGGAACAATAATATTTTTACCGTCCACTTGCTTTACTTCAGGCTGTTCGGCTTCGCAATTGAACATAGTAGGAATGGAGGGTCCGAATATATCAGCATCAATCAAACCAACTTTTGCACCTTCTTGCGCTAAAGATACTGCTAAATTGGCTGTAACAGTAGATTTTCCTACACCACCTTTACCAGAACCTATAGCAATAATGTTTTTAACATTAGGTAACAAAGGTGCAGAACTTCTTGTTGAGGTAACATCCGAAGTCATATTGGGAAATACTTGTAGGTCTTTATCTACAAGTTTATGAATCGCATTTATACAATCATTTTTAATGATTTCTTTTAGTGGACATGCAGGAGTGGTTAATACCACAGTGAAGTATACAGCATTTCCATCAATGCTTACATCCTTAATCATATTTAATGTCACCAAATCTTTTTTGAAATCTGGATCATCTACAGTACTTAATGCTTTAATTATGCTATCTTTAGTAACAGCCATATATATCTATTATAATTAAAAAATCGTAGTTTTGCTATTAGAATTGCTGCAAGTTAATCTTTATCAATTTAGCTAACAATTCATACGGGAAATTAGTTGGAATTAGTTTAAATAAAAGTAAAATTTTTGATAAATAAGTGGGATTAACTCCAAAAACGATACAGGAAGTTCAAGATCGAGCTGAAATAGAAGAAGTGGTAGGTGATTATGTACCGCTCAAAAAGAAAGGGCAAAACATGTGGGCTTGTTGCCCTTTTCACGATGAGAAAACTCCTTCTTTTTCCGTTGCTCCAAATAAAGGAATTTATAAATGCTTTGGATGTGGAAAGGCTGGTGATTCTATACAATTTATCATGGATTTGGAGGGACTTAATTTTCCGGAAGCTATCCGGCAATTAGCTGATAAATACGGAATTGAAATTGAAGAAACAGAATCCTCCCCTGAGCAGCAAGAAGCCTATAATGAAAGAGAAAGTTTCTATATAGTCTTGAATTTTGCCGCAGAATATTTTAAAGATCTTCTACATAACAACCCTCAAGGAAAATCAATTGGATTAAGCTATTTTAAAGAACGAGCTTTCTCAAACGCTACTATTGATAAGTTTGATTTAGGCTTTTCTCTTGATGAATGGGATGGATTGATAAAAGCAGCAACAAAAGCTGGGCATTCCGAAGATTTGTTGGAGAAAGCTGGTTTAATCATCAAAAAAGAAGATAAAACCTATGACAGATTCCGTAATAGAGTAATTTTCCCGATTCATTCTATCTCTGGAAAGCCAATCGCTTTTGGAGCGAGAATCTTGGTAAATGATAAAAAACAACCAAAATACATTAATTCGCCTGAAACAGATGTTTATCATAAAAGTGAAGTTCTGTATGGAATTGCTCAAGCTAAAAAAAGCATTCGAGATGAGGAGAACTGTTATCTGGTTGAAGGCTACACAGATGTTATTTCCTTGCATCAATCCGGGGTAGAAAATGTAGTGGCCTCTTCAGGAACTTCTTTAACTACCCAGCAAATAAAGCTGATCGGGAGATACGCACAGAATGTAACGGTATTATTCGATGGTGATGCAGCCGGTTTAAAAGCCGCAATGCGCGGAATTGACTTGATATTAGAAGGGGGGTTAAATGTTAAAGTGGTTATTTTCCCTGATGGGGAAGATCCTGATAGCTATTCCCGAAAGATGGGAGATGAGGAATTTAAAAGATTTTTAGCAGATAATTCAAAGGATTTCATTCGTTTTAAATCTGATCTGCTTTTGGAGGAGACCAAGAAGGATCCGATCAAAAAGGCAGAAACCATTCAAGATATAGTTCGCTCTATATCCAGAATTCCCGATCCGGTAAAAAGGGCAATCTACATAAAGGAATGTAGCGACATACTTGAAATAGATGAGGAGCTCTTGATTGCTGAGCAGAATAAAATTATTCTTCGAGAAAAACAGAGTAAAGGAGATATTACAAAACGCCAAGCGAATTATTTAAGTGAAAGCTATAATAAAGCTCCAGAGCAAGTCCAAAAGCAGTATACTCCATTTGATGTAGTGGCTCTGCAAGAGAGGGAAAGCATAAGATTATTGCTTACCTATGCGGAATTACCTTTAGCCGATGATAAACTGGTAATTGATTACCTGTTACAAGAATTAAAGGATACCGAATTTATACATCCTGTTTATGCTGAAATTCTGAATAATTTTGTTTCCCATCTTGAAGATGGAACAATCTTAAATGAAGCTTTTTTTATAAAAAACGGTTCAGAAGAGGTGCGGAAAGTGATATTTTCTCTCTACACTGATCGTTATGAATTAAGTGAAAACTGGGAGAAGAAATTCGAGATTTATACTCCGCACGAACGACACATTTTAAATGACTCTATTTACATTCATGTTTTAAGGCTTAAACATCGGTCTATACTACATTTGATGGAGAAGAATACAGAGGAACTAAAAGATATTGATTCTCAAGAAGATGAACAGTTAATTCTTCAATATCTGATGCAGCTTAATCAAGCAAAGATGGAAATTGGGAATTTGCTAGGAATGGTAGTAGTGAAATAATGCAATATTCAAACACTTCTTGCACGCATTCGTTTTAATTTTTATGGGGTAATCCTGAAATAATGGCTACCTTTGTGATTTATTATTTTTCAAAGATTTATGTCGTCAGAAAGAATCCAATTAGATACTATAGAATCAGCAATTGAAGCTGTTAGAAATGGAGAAATCATCATTGTTGTAGATGATGAAGACAGAGAGAATGAAGGTGATTTCATTTGCGCTGCAGAAAAAGTGACTCCTGAGATTATTAATTTCATGTCCAAGCACGGAAGAGGGTTGATTTGTGCCTCAATTCCTGAAGACCGATGTAACGAATTAGGTTTGGAGTTAATGGTAGGTAAAAATACTGCTCAATTTGAAACACCTTTTACGGTTTCTGTTGATCTTATTGGAGAAGGAACTACGACAGGAATATCGGCTAGTGATCGGTCAAAAACTATTCAAGCTCTCGTTAATCCTAACACTAAACCAGAAGTTTTGGGTAAGCCCGGTCATATTTTCCCTTTAAAAGCTAGGCAAGGTGGAGTATTAAGAAGAACTGGACACACTGAAGCTGCAGTTGATTTCTCCAAGTTAGCTGGTTTGAAGCCAGGTGGTGTACTAGTAGAGATCATGAATGAAGATGGTACTATGGCCAGGTTGCCAGACTTGAGAATAGTAGCAGATAGATTTAATCTTAAACTAGTGGCAATAAAGGATTTGATCGAGTACAGATTAAACAATGAGTCATTAGTAGAAGAGAAAGTCGATGTAGATATGCCTACAGATTATGGTGATTTTAAATTGGTAGCTTTTGAACAAACGACTACTAAAGATAATCATTTGGCTTTAATAAAAGGAGAATGGAAAGAGGATGAACCTGTTTTAGTGCGTGTTCATTCTTCATGCCTGACCGGAGATATTTTTGGTTCTTGTCGCTGTGACTGCGGCCCTCAGCTGCATCAAGCCATGGAGATGATTGAAAAAGAAGGCAAAGGAGTTATTGTTTACATGAATCAAGAAGGAAGAGGAATAGGTCTGATGAATAAGCTGAAAGCCTATAAGTTGCAAGAGCAAGGTATGGATACAGTAGAAGCAAATGTTGCGCTTGGGTTTAAAATGGATCAGCGTGATTATGGGGTAGGAGCTCAGATTTTGAGAAAGCTGGGTGTAAGAAAAATAAAATTAGTTTCTAACAATCCTACAAAAAGAGCTGGGTTGTTAGGTTATGGCTTGGAAATTGTAGAGAATGTAGCTTTAGAGATTCCACCAAATAAGCATAATGAAAACTACCTTAGAACTAAGCGAGATAAGATGGGCCACAGTATACTTAAAGATAGCTAATGTGAAAAAAATCTTTATCCTTACGATATCGCTTTTTGTTTATAGTTTTTTGGGTTTTGCGCAGAAGTTACCCCAAGAATTGTGGCATCCTGGTTATATTGTATTGGATTCGGAAGATACTCTTAGGGGAAATATTCAGTACGATTTTGAATCCAATTTAGTGCAAATGACAGCGGATGATAGAGTAAAAACTTTTACTTCCCAAAATATTCTATTTTTTAGCTTTCATTGCCAATTTTTCAAAAGAGTCCGTTCTGTGTATTCAATTCCATACAATCTCAAGGGAAGCGTGAAAGCGCCTATTTTTTTTGAAATATTAGAAGAAGGTAAAATCACCTTAATGGCTCGCGAATACGTGATTGTAGAAAATAATAATAGATTTGGAAATCCTATGTATCGAACGCGAGGATTTGGGAGTAGAGAGATTTTAACCTATGATTATTTTCTACTTACTGATGACGGAAAAATTCACATGTTTTCTGAGAAGAGAAAAGACCTTTATCCATTCTTCGGTAGGTTTGAGAATGAAATGGTTGAATACATGAAAGAAAAAAAATTAAAAGTAGACAAACAAGGCGATTTGGTAATCATTATGAATTATTATAATGGTTTAGTTTCATCTCGCTAGTCCATAAATGTAGATATGCAAAGACCTTTGATTTTAGTAAGTAATGATGATGGTGTAACAAGTAAGGGAATCCGTCATTTAGTAGAGTGTATGAAGGAATTGGGTGAGGTAGTTGTAGTGGCACCAAACAGTCCGCAGTCTGGAATGGGGCATGCCATTACCATTGGAAATACACTTAGATTAGATAAAACAGATATTTTTGGAGAGGATGTTACAGCATACGAATCGTCAGGAACGCCTGCTGATTGTGTTAAGCTAGCAAAACATCACGTGCTTAAAGACAGAACTCCAGATTTAATAGTAAGTGGAATTAATCATGGGAGTAATACGTCCATTAGTGTTCTGTATTCTGGTACTATGTCAGCTGCTATTGAAGGCGCTATAGAAGGATATCCTTCTATTGGTTTTTCTTTATGTGATTATGCACAAGATGCGGAATTTGTACATGCTTTGGATTATGTAAAAGCTATTGCGAAGCAAGTGCTTGATAAAGGCCTACCTAAGCATACCACTTTGAATGTAAATTTCCCGCCTAAAAGGAATGAACAGATCAAAGGAGTAAAAATTTGTCGACAAGCGAGAGCTAAATGGGAGGAAGAGTTTGATCAAAGATTTGATCCAAATGGCAGAAGATACTTTTGGATGGCAGGTAATTTTGTCAATTTTGACAAGGGTGAAGATAACGATGAATGGGCAATCGCAAACAATTATGTATCAATAGTTCCTTGCCAATTTGATTTGACTGCTCATCATACCATCAGCATGCTAAATGATGAATGGGATATAAAAATTTAATTTTAGATGGCAAAAAAGAAACAACTAGGCTACGAAGAATCCCTGCACAAATTAGAAGAAATTTTGAATAGGGTAGAGCATGAAGAAGTCCCTATTGATCAACTTACAGAACTTGTTAATGAGTCAATGGAACTATTAAAGAATTGTAAATCTAAGCTTAAGGGGGCCGAAACAAAAGTGGAAGAAGCTTTTAATGATTTAGAGGATTAGCACTATAAACTGTATTGATCGCAGTACTTTATCATCAATTCTTTGGCCTTCTGGTGGCTAAACTTGCTGAGTTTTTCAAAATCTTTACAAGCATTTTGCTTTTGGCTTGTTGCTAGATAGCAATTTGCTCGCTTTGTCAATACCTCTTCATTATAATAGCCTAAGTTGATCGCTTTTGTGAAATCGTAAATAGCACCATCGTAATTGTTCATGTATTGGTAAACGATGCCCCTATTAAAATGAGCGTTTGGAAGTAGCTTTTTGTTCCTTATTAAATTATTGAAATCTGATAAGGCAAAGAGTGTATTGGCTTGTATAGCATATAGAACTCCTCTATTGAATCTAGCCTTGTAATGATCTGGATTTAATTCTAGTAATGTGGTAAATACTTTTCTAGCCTTTCCATATAATGAATCTTTCATAAAACTAAGTGCACCATAATAAAGAGCATCTTCATTTGTCTCATCATAGTAAAGAGCATTAGTAAAGTCTACTACTGAACTTTTGTAATCACCAGCTTTGAAATACGATCTTCCTCTACCCAGATAAGCTATTGTTAAATCTTTTTGATTGTCAATACTCCGATCATAGAGATTAATTGCCTCACTGTATTGCCCTAATTCCTCATAACAACGAGCTGCATTATATAACATCATTTCATTTCTAGGATCAAGTTTAAGAACTTCTTCAAAGTGACCAAGTGCATGATTATAATCTCCGGATTCGAAGAGTTGGCTTCCTTTTTCCTTATGATTAGTACAAGCTATTAAAATGAAAAAGCATAAGTTTATGATGAATAATTTTTTCATAGTAATTTTAAGAGCGGTTTCACTAAACTAATTAAATAGTTTTTTAATAGCCAATTGATTCACACTTTTTATTGTATCATAAACTTATTTTAACTTTTATTACTGTATGTTGAAATTCATGAATTCTAAGGATTTAAAGGCTTACAATACATTCGGCTTTGATGTCAAAGCAGATTTATTCATTGAAATCAAATCTGTATCGGAATTTCAGGAACTAATGAGTACTTCTGAATGGAAGAATAATAGGCATTTGATACTTGGAGGAGGTAGCAATGTATTACTTACAAATGATTTTCATGGTCTAGTAGTAGTAAATAGGATTGAGGGAATTGAAGTAGTAGAAGAAACCGATAAGATCGTCACGGTTAAATGTGGAGGAGGTGAAAGTTGGCATCAGTTTGTACTACACACCCTTAAGCAAAAGTGGGGAGGATTAGAAAATCTATCTTTAATCCCTGGGACAGTCGGTGCTGCACCGATGCAAAATATTGGGGCTTATGGTGTGGAAATTAAAGATAGTTTTCATTCCCTTGAAGCTATCAATTTAAATACAGGGAAATTAGAGGTATTCTTTGCAGAACATTGTCAGTTTGCTTATCGAGAAAGTGTTTTTAAGCATAAATTGAAAGGCCAGTATCTAATTGCAACTGTAAGCTTTCAACTTGATAAACCTAAATTTCATCAATTAAAACTTGATTATGGTGTCATTGAAGATGTGATGGCTGAAAAGAATATTGAAAACCCTTCTATTCAAGATGTGAGTGATGCAATTATCAAAATAAGGCAATCAAAGCTTCCGGATCCTGCAGAGATCGGAAACTCTGGTAGTTTCTTCAAGAATCCAATTATTGATGCAGCACAATTTAAAAAGCTACAAAATGAATTTCCAGAAATCCCTTCATATGATCTGGGGAATGGACAAGTGAAATTAGCAGCAGCTTGGTTAATTGAAAAAGCAGGATGGAAAGGGTATCAAGAAAATGGTGTTGGGGTGCATCAAAAGCAGGCTTTGGTATTAGTAAATTATGGAGAGGGGGAAGGGAAAGAAGTATTGAATTTGGCAAAAAAAATTCAGGACTCAATTCAATCTAAATTTGGCGTTGAATTAAGTCCTGAAGTGAATTTTATATAGGGTAATTGTAAACCTTTATTTTACAAAAGTTACTTCACTTGAAATAATAAAATCTTCTTCAATCTCGACTCCGAATAATGCTGCTAAGGCAGTAATGTCTTCTTCAAGTTTAATTTTTAACAGATCAGCAGAGGCAGATAGAATTTCAAAATCGTAGGTTTCACCGGTATTGCTGTTAAAAGTAATAACACTACCATCTGAATTTAAAGAATAGGTTCCTGCGTCTTCATCGATTGTTCCTTCGTTTGATGTAAATGTATTATCCTCTCTAAATACAACCGTTTGCCCATCGCCTTCAAATTGTGGTCCTAAGTCCTGGTCAGTATAAGGTTCGCCATCAACTAAAAAGGTTGTTTCTACTTCAGTGGAAGTCCAAAGACCTACTAAATCGGCTTTATTTGCTAGGTTTTCTTCGTCATCATTGTTACATGCTTGGAAAGCTAACATTCCGACAATTAATACTAATAATAATTTAAAATTTTTCATTCTTTTATAATTAAGTTTAGAACAAAAGTAAAGAAAAATTTAGTTGTAATAGTACCTTTCCTTAAGGTGAGTAAGAAATTAATTGATATTGAAGATTTTCAAATCATATGTGTAACATTTTGCAAATTACCCTCATAGTGTTCTACTTCTACATCAAATTTTTCTAAAAAGTCTATGCCTTCATCTCTTTCGAGTCCTTTGTAGTGTGCATAAGAATTTAAGTAGATTACTTTTTTAATACCCATACTGAAAATGATTCTTGCACAAGAAAGACAAGGTGAAAGTGTAACATAGAGTGTTGAATTCTCAACGGAGGCATTATTCTTTACTGCATACATTATAGCATTTTGCTCTGCATGAATGGCTAACATGCAACTACCTTTTGAATCCAATCCGCAACCTTTTCCTGGGAATTCTTCATCACAATTGTGAGTGCCTGCAGGAGGGCCATTGTAACCAATAGAAATGATTCTGGTTTCTTTTGTTAAGACCGCACCTACATGTCTTTTTATGCAGTGTGAGCGTTTAGCAAGATTAACAGCCAGTTCCATGAAAATATCATCAAATTGTGGTTTTTTCATAAAACAAATATAATGGTTTATGGCGCTATCATTAATAAAATTGTAAATTGCTTTTAAAATAAAAACAGGAAATTATGAAAAATATAATCAAACCGATATTGATCTGCTTTGCCCTAATTTTATTGTTAGGTGTTGATGTACAGGCTCAAGAAGCATTAAAACAGAAACCAAGTCCTTTAGGAATGGTGACTTACAGTTTTGAAGATACTTATGTCAAAGTTACTTACGGTAGACCGCATTTAAGAGGGCGAGAGGCATTTACCGAAGTTGCTGAACTTGCCCCTTTGGGTAAAATTTGGAGAACAGGTGCTAATGAAGCAACAGAAATAACTGTTACAGATGCAATTAAGATGGCAGGGGAGACAGTTCCAGCTGGAACCTATTCAGTATTCACTATTCCAGGCGCAAAGAGTTGGACTATTATACTTAATAAAGATGTTGGACAGTGGGGTGCATATAAGTATGATGAAGAAAATGATTTTGTGAGATTTGAAGTGCCTGTAAACAAGTCAGATGATCTATTTGAACCATTTACTATTCGCTTTGATCAAGCAAATGGTGACGTAAGTCTTCAAATGCTTTGGGCTAATACAATGGTGAGCATTCCGATTGAATTTTAGTAATTCTAGAGTTCTATCTCCTGCAGTACAGTTGGCTGGTGTTTTGACCTGCATATTTCTGAATTGATATATTTTACGGTTTATTTGAAATGATCTAAACTGTAAAGAATAGTCTAAACCTTACTTAGTTTTATTTAAAAAACAACTACAGTATGTAATGGATTTGGATGCTGCTTATTCGATCTGGATACGTTCTATTAATATTTAAAAGCTACAAGGTATAGATCTTGTGGCTTTTTTTGTTTTGTCTTTTTTTATATTCTGTATTTACTTAATTTATAATTATTCAACATGACTTTTTTCAAGGAATTCAAGGAATTTGCCATAAAGGGAAATGTATTCGATATGGCTGTAGGTATTATTATTGGTTCAGCTTTCACCAAAGTGGTCAATTCTGTTGTGGCGGATTTTATTATGCCTATTTTAAGCATTTTCATAGGTAAAATGAATTTTCAAGATCTGGTTTATGTGTATCAGGAAGCTGAATTGGATGATAAAGGAGAAATTGTTGGTGCCGCCATTACCATTAATTATGGAAATCTCATTCAGACTACAATTGACTTTTTGATTATAGCATTCTGTATTTATTTAGTCGTACGGATGTTCAATAAATTAAGAAAGAAATCTGAAAATGAACAAGATGGAACTGTGGCAACTCCAAGAAATATTGAGCTTTTGGCAGAAATTAGGGACCTGCTGAAGGAGAAAAAATCATAATTGTTTTAGCTCGCATATTTCCATGTATGTACAATATTTGCTAAATTCCATTATCAAACTATTATACTATGAACAGACGTAAATTTTTACAGCAAGCTGGAATGACTTCGGCTTTAGCATTTATATCACCTTCTATTGTTTCATCTTGTGTACCTCGAGTGCAAGGTGTCGCAAAGGAAGCAGGTTTACAATTATACACTTTGAGGGAAGCTTTAGAGAAAGATTTTAGAGGTACGATTGAGAAAGCGGCTAATATTGGTTATAAAAATCTAGAGTTTTTCAACTATTCAGATGGAAAGTACTTTGGTAAAAGTATTAAAGAGGTCAAAGCTATTTTAGATGAATTAGACTTGAAAGCAAAAAGTAGTCACGTTTTAACTGGTTGGTCTATGCCAGATAACATTGGTACCATGACTAACGATTGGGAGAGAACAGTTGCCGATGCTGCGGAATTAGGTCAAAGTCATATTGCTTGTGCATATCTGTTTGATTCAGAGCGTGAAAGTATAGATGATTATAAAGAACTTTCTGACTTATTGAATTCATGTGGTGAAACAGCGAAAGAGTACGGAATACAAATGGCTTATCATAATCATGACTTCGAATTTGAAAGATTAGATGGTAAAATTCCATATGATCTGTTATTGTCTCAATGTGATGTAAATCTAGTGAAGTTTGAATTAGACTTATATTGGACTGCCAGAGCTGGGGTAGATCCTGTTGGGTATTTTAAAAGTAATGAAGGTAGATTTCCATTATGGCACGTAAAGGATATGGAAGCTGGAGAAGAGCAATTTTTCTCAGCAGTAGGAGAGGGCGTAATTGATTGGCAAAATATATTTAATCATGCATCTACAGCCGGTCTAAAGCAATTCTTTGTAGAGCAAGATCAAACCAAAAGTGGAAATCCTTTTGATGAAATCACAAAGAGTTATAAGTATTTGAAAGGAATCAAAAAGAGTTAGAAGTGGGAAGTCAGAAGTTGGAAGTTCGAAGTACTTCCAACTTCTGACTTCAAACTTATTTCAATTCCTTAATTTTGATATTTCTAAACCATACATCATCTCCATGATCTTGGAGAGCAAAGAAACCTTTAGCTGCAATCGCCCCCCAGTTTTCATTGCCTATATCAGCCCACTTGCTATTGGCAACTAGATTCGCCATTCTCTCAGAACCGATGGTATATTGTACGACAGTATCTCCATTTTGAATATGAACGATGTCATTTCCTTTAGCAATAACTTCTGCTTGATTCCAAGTGCCGTGACCTTTAAAGTTTTGTGGATTTGCTGCAATAAGGTCATATAAAGATCCAGCTTTTCTGTTTCCGTTTTTTCCTAATTTTGCATCAGGATGATGTTTATTGTCCAGTACTTGCATTTCAGGAGCAGTCTTCCAGATGTAATCATACTCTTCTTTACCACGATAAAGAATACCAGAATTTGCTGCGCTATCGACCATCCATTCTACTTTCAAGTGAAAGTCAGCAAATTCCTGATCGTACACAATGTCGCCTCCGTCTTGTGCACCAGCTTCACCACGACCGGAACCTTGAATATGAAGTGCGTTATTATCAATATTCCAAGCCACAGGAAAAGTCTCCTTTTTATATCCGCGCCAGCCATCAGTTGTTTTTCCATCGAATAATAACTTCCAACCATCTTCTTTTTCTTTTGAAGTTAACGTATTGGGGCCTGTAGCTACTGCAGTAACTTCCTCTATAACTTCTTCAGTTGCGGTAGAATCTGCACTTTCTTCAGTGCTTCCTTTTTTTCCGCTATCGCATGCATATATAGCTGTCAACGCGATGAAACCGATAAATAATGATTTTTTCATTGTTCTCTTTATTAAAATTTTCAAAAAATATACTTATTCTTGTTTAGAAATAATTCCAGTTGATTCTTCTTTTGAGCCAACTGGATTTAAATATAAATAGCTGAGCAATTAATAATTCCAGCCTTTTCTATAAGGACGTTTTATATAATCTTCAGCTGCTTTTTTGGCATTTATAGTTTGATATTTTGTATCGAATCTAGGATTTCCATCAACAACTGTGAAACTATCTGTACTGACTACCCTAATTTCCTCATCGTCTCCAATATTGGTGATTTTCATGTTCTCAGCATCCCAGTCTAGCTTTCTCCTTAAATCTTGTAATCTAACTGCTAAATTACCTGATACTACGACCTCATTTAATGGGCCTGCATAAGCGAAGTTAGAACTACATTCTACTCTTGATTTTTTATCTTCTTTGGCTGCACGTACAAAGTCCATTTCATGGCCACCTTCCATAGCATTCGGAATTCTTCTTAATTCGTTTGTTACAGGTGGCGGATTATCTTCTCTACCAATTATAAATGGTTCCATAGCATAGGTACCGCATATTAGAGTACCTTTTGTTCCATAAAATATGGCGCCACCCCAACCCATTTGGTCTCCAGGATACATTCCTTCTTTTAAACCTTCTGGCCTATCGGGTTTTAATCCTCCATCATACCATGTGAATTCTACAGCTGGCATATTGATTTTGCCTTTTTTAGGTCTTTCACCAAAATAGTAAGTTACTTTTTCTGCTACAGGAGCACTTTCAGTATTTACCTGAGTTGATGAAGCCTGAAAAGCATAGGGATAGCCTAACTCTAATGCTTTATAAACAGGATCCATGATATGACAGGCCATATCTCCTAATGCTCCAGTGCCAAAATCCCACCAAGCTCTCCAGTTCCAAGGCGTATAGGCTTCATGGTAGGGTCTTTCCGCTGCAGGTCCTAAAAACAAATCCCAATCTAGGGTGCTAGGAACGTTCATTTCTTCTTTAGGTCTTTCTAAACCTTGTGGCCAGATAGGTCGATCGGTCCAAGCATCAACTTTAGTTACTTCACCAATTTCACCATTCCAAATCCATTCGCATACTTTTCGCATATCATCGGAGGAATTTCCTTGGTTACCCATTTGAGTGGCTACTCCAGTTTTGTCTGCAAGCTCCCGAAGTTTTCTAGATTCATAAACGGAATGTGTTAATGGTTTCTGAAGATATATGTGCTTACCAGCATTCATAGAATCTTTAGCAGATACGTAATGCGTATGGTCTGGTGTACTGATCATAACAGCATCAATATCTTTATCCATTTCTTCCAACATCTTACGGTAATCCTTATACTTTTTTGCTTTTGGATAGTCCTTGAAAGTTTTGTCCGCATATTTCCAATCCACATCAGCTAAAGCCACAATATTTTGCGACTTCATGTGTCGCAAATTAGTACGGCCCATGCCACCTACTCCAATTCCTGCGATATTTAGCTTATCACTGGGTGCTGTATGCCCTAAGCCAGCAATTACATTACTTGGTACAATAGTGATACCGGCTGCTGCCAACCCCATATTGCGCAAGAATTTACGCCTGTTTAAATGATTGTCTTTATTTGAGTCGTCCATAGTAATTAATTTTTGTAATAGTTTAAGTGGAATGAAATTAGGAAATCTATTGAATAAAACATAAGAATTTTTGGTGAAAGGTTAAGTCTATAAATTTAAATGTATGTTAACTTATTGATAGACAGGAGTTAATTTGGAGAAAAGGATAGTGTAATTTTTACACTTAGCCCTATTTATTTTTAGAATGCTAAGTTTAATATCAGATGATGTTATTGACTAGAAATGTGTTTGAGTGTAAAACCTATGTGATGGTTTAAACCAAAAAAGCCTTTCTACATTACTGCAAAAAGGCTTTCCATTTATTTTTAATGTTTAGGAATCTTAAGCTAAATCATACTTCTAGCTTCAAGTTTTCTAACTCCTAACTTGAAAATTATCTTCTTCTTCCACCACCGGATCCGGCTTTCACTCTAGCTCTTCCGCCAGATTTTCTATCTCCACCTGAAGCAGGGCGTTTTTTGAATCCACTTCCTCTTTTCTTGTCTGGTCTGTCAGATTTATCAGATCTATTTGATGTTCTTGGCCCTCCGCCCGTTTTAGGTTCGGCTACGACTTTACGCCCATCAAATTCACTCACGTTCAATGCACCTAAAACTGTCTGCTCATGTTGGCTTTCTACTTCCATGAAAGTAAAGCTTCTCTGAACATCAATTTTACCAAATTCAATTCCATTTGGAACACTTTGCAAGCCATTTATCCAGCCTAACAACGTACCTGCATTCAAATTATCCTTTTCGCCTATGTTCAAGAATAACTTAGTAAAATCACCACCTTTTCTTCTTCGATCGCTTCTATCGCCTCCTCTGTCCGAATCTCTATCTCTTCCTGCTTTGGCATTTTGATTTAGGTCAGCAGAGTTTTTGTAGTAATCCAAAAATTTATTGAATTCCAAAGAAACGAATTTCTTGATGAGGTCTTCTCGGCTTAAATCTTCAAACTCAGCAGCAATATTGTTGATAAAAGGCTCAATTTGTTTTTCTTCAACTTCTGTAGACTTCACTTTTTCGATGAAGGACATCAATTGCTTTTCAATTACGGCATCTCCTGCAGGAACTTCAGCTTTAGTGAATGTTTTGCCTAAAATACGCTCTAATTGCTTGATTTTATTAAGGTCTCTTGGGCCTATAATCGCCATTGAGATACCCGCTTTTCCAGCACGACCAGTACGACCACTTCGGTGGGTATAGGTTTCTAAATCGTCAGGAATATTGTAATTGATTACGTGCGTGATTTCATTTACATCCAACCCTCTGGCTGCCACATCTGTAGCTACCAACATTTGTAAATTCTTTTTTCTATAACGACCCATTACCGCATCTCTTTGCGCTTGTGATAAATCACCATGCAAACAATCAGCATTGTAGCCATCTGCCATCAATTGGTCAGAGATTTCTTGTGTTTCTCTCTTAGTTCTACAGAAGATGATAGCATAAATATCAGGATTGATATCCGCAATTCTCTTCAAGGCTAAGTATTTGTCTCTGCCATTCACTACGAAATAGAAATGCTCTACTTTATCAGCACCCTGATTTCTTTTTCCTGAAGATATTTCCTCAGGATTGTTCATATAGTTGTTAGAAATCCTTAATACTTCCTTCGACATAGTCGCAGAGAACAATAAGGTTTGTCTTTGATCAGGTGTATGTGATAAGATGAAATCCAAATCATCCTTAAAACCCATATTCAACATTTCATCTGCTTCATCAAGCACTACCCATTCAATGTCTTCTAATTTTAACTTTTTTCTTTTAATCAAATCCACTACACGACCCGGTGTACCCACCACAATCTGAGCACCTTTATTTAACGATTTGATTTGCGTTTCTATACTAGCACCACCGTATACTGGAACTACATCTAATTTTTTAGAATATTTAGTGTAAGAGTTAAAGTCATTCGCAATTTGAATGGCTAATTCTCTTGTAGGGCACAATACTAATGATTGTGTTTTTTTAGATTCACTATCTATCTGGTTGATAACAGGTAACCCAAAGGCAGCTGTTTTACCAGAACCCGTTTGAGCTAAGGCTATAAGGTCTTGCTTAGTATTTAATAAATGTGGAATAGTTTTTTGCTGAATAGCAGTAGGTTCCACAAAACCAATTTCTAAAATTGCTTTTAGGATGTCAGGCTTAAGGCCTAATTCTTCAAATGTTAACATGTGTTCTTTTAAAATTTAATACAATATCAGGGATATGTTGTGACATGACTGCTAAGCAGCCTATTGCATTAAAGCGACTCTCGATTATTCCCTGGCTTAACCCAAGCCATTTTCGAACCTTTCGAGTAGCCTAGGATTGTAATTGTTGCACAAAGGTAAGAATTATTTTTTGATAAATCGCTATTGTGTAAAAAATACCCAAATATTATTTTGTAGGACAATGTGGAAGCGATTTAATTTCAATATAATATTTCTTATCAAGAGATATTTTTTCTAGGCAAAGCAATACAAATGATAAATACCAATTGCTTAAGCACAAAGATTTAATAGTTTATTGCAGAAGTAGTAAGGATTCATGTTTTTTAGACTGTTCGTAATAATATCTCCTTCTAGAATGCTTTGTAGCTGCTTATTTTATAATAATATTTGTCCTTTGTTAATAGGTAAAAGAGTTTTAATGAAGTTTTTTTTAGTAGCAGTTTTTATCTGCCTCTCACATGCAGGAATTAGTCAGATATTGAACCTTCAAAGTTCCAAGATTGAGAAAGACAGCAGTTTAATAAAGGGTAATATGACAGCCAGTTTTTCAATGTATAATAGAAGTGCCGCAGCTAATGAACCAGTTGAGTTTTTAGGAGCCAGTTTCAAATCTAGCATTGCTATTTTTCCTAAGAATGCTAGACTATCATTAATTAACGATTTTTCTTATCTTGAAATAAATGAAGATGCTTTTTTGAATACAGGATTTCAACATCTTAGATTCAGTATCTTTGAAAATCGTAGAATGCACCCTGAGGCTTTTGTACAATTTCAGTACGACAATTTTAGAGGCTTATTCCCTCGCTGGATTGGTGGTCTTGGTATTCGAAATGATTTTATTAAAAGAAAGAATTTTAGTTTTTTCTTTAGTCCTGGAATCATGTGGGAATATGAGGCTTGGTTGATACCGGGTACTGAGAAGCAAATGAAGGTAAGTTTTATAAAATCAACTAATTATATTGGATTTCGGTGGGATGTAAATGATTACATTGATATTAACACTATTAATTATTATCAAACTACTTATGATCCTGAGGAAGAACTATGGCGAAACCGATACAGCATTGAACTCAATATAAATTCTAAAATTACAGAGAAATTAGGTATAAATAATAGCTTCACGCTTTCTTATGAAGATGAACCGATAGTTCCCATCACGCAGACAATTTATAATTTTACTGCTGGGGTTAATTACAAGTTTTAAACCGGCATGTGATCCTGAGTAGATTAATGATATTATCTAGTTACTTTTGTCGTCCGCAAATCAAAAATGAATTGTAATGTATTATAATAAGCTATTTCGTGATAGAAGCAATGAAACCTAAGGGATGGCTCGCTTTAATTGTGATTTTGCTGTTCTCAGTAATTAGCCTCTTTCCTCCTAATTCATATGCACAGGAAAAGTCTATCAAAAACGGAAATCTTAGTTTCTATGTGCGAGCTGGAATAAGTTTACAAATAGGCTCTCATCAAAACCGGTTAGGGTCTTATTTTTCCAGTAGTATTGGTAAATCTTATGCCAATTTGACGATTCGTTATGATTTACTGTATACTTTCCAGGATCTTGGGTTTTATGAAAAGTCTTTTCAACAAATAGTAGGGGTGAAATGGGCTTCAGCTTTTCAGCAGTATTCCACAATTTATCGGCCGTATATTGATTCACCTTTTAGTAATGATCATTTTTATGAATTTCATTACTTCTATCGATATTATTTTAACAAGTGGAATACAAAACAACCAACAGGAGAGCTAGGTCTGAACTTCGGACATTTTTTTATATTGCATGAAAATGATCTACTTGCAGCAAAGTCAGTAGATAAGTTTAGGACTGCTGCCATCAGAATTGGTTATCAAGATTCTGTACAAAGCATTGCAACTTCATTTATTTTTTGGACAGGTAATAAAGACCATCCTAATACCAAAAGAATCAATTCTTCAAGTTTTTCACGATATGGCTACTTTGACTTAAGTGATACTCCTTACGGAAAGTATTCTCACGGAATTCTTGCGATTGACTATGCTCGTCAACTTCCATTTGGAAACCAATTAGCATTATCAGCTGGTTATGACCATGAAATGATCAGAAACGTTATTCAAAATAAATTTATGCATGACTTACCCATTTGGCCTAAAAAATGGAATACCGCGAAGAGCCGTCATGTTCCTATGATAGATCAAAATGGTGATGCATTTCTTTATGAAGAGGATCAAAAATTACGACAGGCGAAGGTTTACTGGGGGATATTCTTTAATAGTCCGGAGTTTTATTGATTATAAGGAAAAACAACCAATCCTGTAAAATTAAAATAGCCTTAAATAAAAGGGTTTAATAATGTTTATATTGGGAACTGATTTATTAAACTACCTAACTCTTATATAATGAAAAGAATATTTTACTTGCTAATATTGGGTTTTTGGGCATGCGAGAATAAGCCAGAGACCAAAATTGATACTTGGGTTCCTTATGATGAGACATCCTTGCTTGCCGAAAATGCTGATCATGAATCTCAACAGATGCGATATAAATTGATTCAGTCAAAAGTGAGCGACAGAAATGATTTATGGAAGCAAATAGAACCGCAAATTAGTGATTTTGGAGATAAGGAATATCAGCTGTTAACGCCCTTGATATTAGAACAGGATATGTTAAGTATGCAAACTGCGATATCTGAAGGGAAACTTAGCTATAAAGAGTTGACTCAATGGTATTTGTATCGAATAGTACTTTTCGAAAATGATAGTTTGAGTACCTTAAATAATATTATTTCTATTAATCCTGATGCGGTGCAAGAAGCCATCGAAAGGGATCAGAATAGTTCTGAGGATCATCATCCTATTTATGGAATGCCGATTCTATTGAAGGATAATATAAATTTTAAAGGTATTCCTACAACAGCTGGTGCCGTGGCTTTACAGAATAATCAAACGGAGGATGCATTTATTGTGAGCCAATTAGAAAATAGTGGAGCCATCATTCTGGGAAAATCTAGTTTAAGTGAATGGGCTAATTTCTTATGCGATGGCTGTCCCAATGGTTATAATGCTATAGGTGGACAAACCTTAAATCCATATGGTAGAGGAATGTTTGATACCGGTGGATCAAGCTCGGGTAGTGGTTCTGCTATTGCTGCTAACTATGCAGCAGGTGCAATAGGAACTGAAACATCAGGTTCTATTTTATCGCCATCTAGTTCTAATTCAATAGTAGGGTTGAAGCCAACGGTGGGATTGTTGAGTAGGGGAGGAATAGTACCTATTTCCAGCACTTTGGATACACCTGGCCCAATGACTAGAAATGTTATAGATAACGCCATTATGCTTTCAGCTTTGACAGGCGAAGATCCAAGAGATGAAATCACTCTTGGAAACTCTTCCGATAAGGAGTACTGGAAATCTTTAGAAGAAAATGATTTATCTGGGATGAGATTAGGCATAATGAAAGGTTTTTTGGCGGACTCTTTATATAAATTGAATATTAAGAAACTTGAGGAGCAAGGTGCTGTATTAGTTGAGGTGGAAGCACCAGAAGTGAATCTATCTGGTTTTTTGACATTACTAAACCTCGATATGAAAGCTGATTTACCTCATTATTTTGAGAATTATGCTGGCTCAAGTATTGATTTACACTCTGTTCAGGACGTAATTCAATATAATTTAAAAGATTCTTCAGTAAGAATTCCTTACGGACAAGCCAGATTTGAAGGGGTTGTAAATGACTCTACTTCAGTAGTAGCATTCGATAGTTTGAAAACCCGTTTGATGAGTGAAGGAAGGCGATATTTCGAAACGATGATGCAGGAGAATGATTTGGATGCTGTTATATCTATTAATAACTGGAGTGCAGGCTATGCAGCAGTAGCTCATCACCCTGCTTTAACCGTTCCAATGGGATATGAGGCGAGCGGTCAGCCCAAGGGGTTGACTTTTATTGCAGAACCGTATTCTGAACAGAAAGTATTACTATTGGCGTATGCTTTCGAGAAAGCTTCTAAGGCGAGAAAGATTCCGGCTGATTATCAGTAAAATATAATTAGACACAAAAAAAGGGTTGCTAATTTTTCAGCAACCTTTTTTCTGTTTGTCTTGAATCTAGGTTTTAGACTCTACTATCATATTAACAATATTCTTCAAAAACCTGCACCAAATGATTCCCGATCATTTCAGCAGTTCTACCTTCAATGTGGTGTCTTTCCACGAAGTGAACCAACTCGCCATCTTTAAACAAAGCAATAGAAGGAGATGATGGTGGATAAGGTGCCGTTAGCTCTCTAGCCTTAGCTACTGCCTCCTGATCAACACCAGCAAAAACAGTAGTCAAATTATTGGGTTTTTTTGTGCTTTGTTGCACTGCCCACTTAACACCTGGCCTTGCTGCACCCGCAGCACATCCGCAAACTGAATTTATTACCATTAAAGACGTTCCCTTATGGTCTTTTAGGTGCTCAGCCACCTGATCAGCTGTTTTGAGTTCTTCAAAACCAACTTCTGTTAAATCTGCACGCATTGGTGCTACTAATTCTTCAGGATACATATATTTAGATTTTAGATTTTAGATTAAAGATGTAAGACTGATAATGTCTAGGCATTTTTAATCATTTATTTCAACAACTATTTATTATTCTTTTATTCTTCTTCAAGACTCTAGCTTCTTTCTTTAAAATCACTCATTTTAAAAGTCTTAATTCCAATTCCCCTTTTGGGGGTTAGGGGGCTACATAAAGCCCAATTCCAGCTTAGCGGCTTCACTCATCATTTCCTGTGAGTAAGGTGGATCAAAAGTTAGTTCCACTTTCACATCGCTCACTCCTTCAATCGCTCTTACCTTCATTTCCACTTCACTTGGAATTTCTTCCGCGGCAGGGCATGAAGGAGAGGTTAGCGTCATCAGAATATAGACGTTATTTACTGGATACACATTTACTTCATATATTAACCCTAGCTCGTATATGTCCACTGGAATTTCCGGATCATAGACAGACTTAATAGCCTCAAGAACTTTATCTCTTAAATTGGGTACTTCTGTTTTCTTTTCAAATTTTGTCTCTTCTGCCATAGTGCATCAATTTAAGCTTCGTTTTCTAATTTAGTTTTATACGCTAATGCAAACATTTTGATTTGTTTTATCATTGATAGAAACCCATTAGATCTTTGCGTACCTATAAAACGATTCATTCCAATTTTATGAACAAAGTATAAATCAGCATTCAAAACGTCATCTATTTTACCATTGTTCAATATAGAAACTAAAAGACTTACAAGTCCTTTTGTTATTGCGGTATTGCTATCTGCTTGAAAATGTAATTCCCCGTCATTTTCATCGGCAGTTAACCATACCTTGGATTGGCAACCTTTTACAATATTATCTTCAGTTTTTAAACCTTCAGGCATCTCGGGAAGCTTTTCACCAAGCTCCATCAGATAGCCTATCATCATTTCCATGTCACCATCCAACATGGAAAATTTTTCTATAATCTCGTCTTGTTTTGTGTTGATTGAATTATCAGCCATTGACTAAATTTTAGCTAAATTTTGCGACAATATCTTTCAATGAGTCTGCAAAAAAATCAATTTCTTCTATTGTATTGTAAACAGAGAATGAAGCCCTAATTGTTCCTTCTATTCCGTAGTGATCCATTAAAGGTTGAGTGCAATGGTGTCCAGTCCTTACAGCTATACCTTTAGCATCCAACATCATACCTGCATCATAAGGATGCACATTATCTATGGTGAAGGACAGAACACTCACTTTATTATCTGCTGTTCCGTAGAAATTTATTCCCGGAACTTCCGAAAGTCGCTCATGTGCATGCTGCGTTAACGCTTGCTCATGGGCCATAATGTTTGCCTTTCCAATATTTTCAATGTATTCCGCTGCATGCCTTAATGCAACGACATCGGCAATATTAGGCGTACCTGCTTCAAACTTATAAGGGATATCGTTATAGGTGGTTTTTTCAAAACTCACATTGTTGATCATCTCACCACCTCCTTGGTAAGGAGTCATTTTTTCCAAAATAGCTCTCTTGCCGTACAAAATACCACATCCTGTTGGCCCGTACATTTTATGACCTGAAGTGGCATAAAAATCACAATCTAAATCTTGTACATCTACAACGCAATGAGAAGAAGCTTGAGCTCCATCCACAACCATTATAGCATTTTTAGCATGTGCTAATTTCGCAATTTCTTTTACTGGATTGACCGTTCCTAATGAATTGGAAGCATATACTACTGATACAATTTTAGTCTTATCGTTGATTAATTCTTCTACATCATCAAGTGAAATTTCACCTTTAGTATTTACAGGAACTATTTTTAATATAGCCCCTTTTTCTTCAGCTATCATTTGCCAAGGCACAATATTAGAATGGTGCTCCATGGCTGTGATCAAAATTTCATCGCCTTCTTGAAGAAATTTTCTTCCGTAAGCATTAGCAATTAAATTAATACCATCAGTGGTCCCTTTGGTAAAAATTACTTCTTCTACCTCTGCAGCTTTGATGAATTTTTGAAAAACCTTTCTTGTGTCTTCAAAGGCAGTAGTAGCTTTTTCAGCTAATGAATGCAATCCTCTATGAATATTGGCATTATAGCCACTATAATACTCGGAAATGGCATTGATTACAGAATGTGGCTTTTGAGTAGTGGCAGCATTATCAAAATAAATCAAAGGTTTTCCATTCACCTTTTGCTCAAGGATGGGAAAATCTTTTCTTATTTTTTGAATATCCAAATTTGGTGCTACTGCTATACTCATATGTACAGATTTATAATCGTTCGTTAATTTTATTTTCAATTAGTGTTCTGAAAGCCTCAATTTTAATGTTGCTTAGAACATCAGAAGCAAACGCATTTAATAGCATTGATTTTGCTGTTTGTTTATCAATTCCTCTAGCCCTCAAGTAAAATAACTGGTCTAAATCCAGCTGACCAACTGTGGCACCATGAGAACATTGAACATCATCTGCCCAAATCTCTAATTGCGGTTTTGTGTCTACCTCAGCATCATCAGAAAGCACTACATTTCTATTTGACTGAAATGCATTAGTTTTCTGTGCATCTTGTCTTACGAAGATTTTTCCATTGAAAACACCTCGTGATTGACCATCCAAAATCCCCTTATACATTTCGTTACTTTCACAGTTTGCCACTTTATGATCAACTACAGTATGATTATCAACATGGGTTTTCCCATCTAATAAGTACAATCCATACATATTTGTTTCAGAGTGTTCTTTGTGAATTGCAATATTTAAGTTGTTACGGAGCATGGCGCCATTCAAACTTAATGTAACTCCGTTGAAAACAGACTTACCTAATTGATGAACCATGGTAGCTCCAACCTGAATTGCCTGATCAGATTCATTCTGATATTTGTAATAATTAAAAATACAATCGTCCTCAATTACAATTTCTGTAACTGCGTTAGTAAAACTGGTATTTTCGCCTAAAGTAACATATGACTCAATCAATGAAGCCTGACTATTCTTTTCAGCGATGACCAAATTTCTTGGCTGGCTGATAACATCTGCATTTTTCGCATCATTAAAATAATAGCACGCAATTGGAGTCTCCACCACTGCATTGGCATCAATTTTAACAAAAACGCCACCATTTGTAAAGGCTGTATTCAGTTCAGAAAAGTTATCTGCCCCTTCGATTTTATGGGTATTAAAATGCTTTTCAAAATCATCAGCATAATCATCTGCTGCAGTTTTGATAGCTTGGATATGTACTCCCTTTGGCAATGTATCAAGGTCTGACAATTTACTATCTAACACACCATTAATAAATACTAAGCGAATCGCATTTAATTCTGGAATAAAGTACTTGGCAGCTTCGTCTAAACTTAAAGAAAAGCTATCGTCAGATAAGTTTTCTACATCAAAAAGTTTACTAAAGATTTTGGCTACATTACTGTATTTATATTCTTCATGTTTTGCATGAGGAAATCCCACTTCTTTGAAATTATCAATTGCGGTTTTCCGTTTTGAGTGCAATGGTTTTTTACTCTCTCCATTTAAGGAGTTTTCAAAAGACTCAAATTGCGCTATAAAAAATTTATCGATATCTTCTTTAATCAATTTACTCATATGTATTGCTGATTAAAATTATGCAACGCCTGCTTCTTCCTTGATCCAATCGTAGCCTTTCTCTTCTAATTGATGCGCTAGCTCTTTTCCTCCTGTTTTAACAATTTTACCATCGAATAAAACATGTACGAAATCAGGTACTATATAATCCAACAGCCTTTGATAGTGCGTCACAACAATGGTTGCATTATCGTCATTTTTCAATTTGTTAACGCCATTTGCTACAATACGTAAGGCGTCAATATCTAAACCTGAATCTGTTTCATCTAAGACAGCGAGAGTGGGCTCTAACATTGCCATTTGGAATATTTCGTTTCTTTTCTTTTCACCACCAGAAAAACCTTCATTCAGTGATCTGCTCAATAACGACTGGTCAATTTCTACCAATTTCATTTTTTCCTTCATCTGACCTAGAAAAGAAACAGCATCCAGCGGTTCCAACCCTTTGTATTCACGGATTTTGTTCAGAGCGGTCTTCATGAAGTTAGTAGTCGTTACTCCTGGTATTTCAATAGGGTATTGAAAAGCAAGGAAAACCCCTTCCTTAGCTCTTTCATCAGCTTCCAATTCAAGTAAATCTTTTCCGTTGAAAGTAATTTCACCAGAATCTACTGTGTAATCTTCTCTTCCGGCTAATACTGAAGCTAGGGTACTTTTTCCAGAACCATTAGGCCCCATGATGGCATGTACTTCGCCTGGCTTCACCTCTAAGTTAATGCCTTTTAATATTTCTTTGCCTTCAATTGAGGCATGTAAATCTTTAATTGATAACATTATGATATATGCTTATTTCAAAAAATTATACTTCTGTTCAATGTACTTTGAATTCAAAGTGCTATTCTATATGTACTATCCCACAGAGCCTTCTAGCGTTAGGGCTAATAGTTTCTGCGCCTCAACAGCGAATTCCATCGGTAGATTATTTAGCACCTCTTTGCAATAACCATTAACGATTAGAGCGACAGCGCTTTCTTCATCTATCCCTCTTTGCTGACAGTAGAATATTTGATCTTCACCAATTTTAGAGGTGGTAGCCTCGTGTTCTACCTGAGCAGAGCTGTTCTTAATTTCTATATATGGAAAAGTATGCGCCCCACATTTGTCACCCATTAATAGAGAGTCACATTGTGAGAAATTTCTAGAGTTTTCTGCTCTTTTGTGGATTTCGACCAATCCTCTGTAGGAGTTCTGACTCTTTCCACCAGATACACCTTTAGAGACAATTCTACTTTTGGTGTTCTTACCAATATGAATCATCTTGGTACCTGTATCGGCTTGTTGCATATTGTTAGTAACTGCAACGGAGTAAAACTCCCCTTGCGAATAATCTCCTTTCAAGATACAGCTAGGGTACTTCCAAGTGACTGCAGAACCAGTTTCTACCTGTGTCCAGGCTATTTTAGCATAATCACCAGCACAAATTCCTCTTTTGGTTACAAAGTTGTAAATACCGCCTTTACCGTTTTTATCACCAGGATACCAGTTTTGGACAGTAGAGTATTTTACTTCAGCATTTTTAGCTGCATAAATCTCTACAACTGCTGCGTGCAATTGGTTTTCATCACGCATTGGTGCAGTACAACCTTCCAGGTAACTTACGTAAGAATCATCCTCTGCTACGATCAGTGTTCTCTCGAACTGACCTGTATTAGCAGCATTAATTCTAAAATATGTTGAAAGCTCAACCGGGCATCTGACTCCTTTTGGAATATAACAAAATGAACCATCAGAAAATACAGCTGAATTCAAAGCTGCATAGAAGTTGTCATTTGAAGGAACCACTGAACCAATATATTTTTTAACCAGTTCAGGATGTTCTTTAACAGCCTCGCTGAAAGAACAGAATATTATTCCTAACTCGCCTAGCTGTTTTTTGAATGTAGTTCCTACTGAAACAGAATCCATTACTGCATCAACAGCTACTCCTGTTAATCTTTTTTGTTCTGTTAAAGAAATACCTAATCTTTCAAAGGTTTTTCTCATTTCCGGATCTACTTCATCTAAGCTCTTAGGCTTGTCTTTTGGCTTAGGTGCAGAATAATATATAATATCTTCAAATTCTGGTTTCGGATAATGCACATTAGCCCATTTCGGCTCTGCCATTTTTCTCCAATTACGATATGCATTCAGCCTCCATTCCAACAGCCATTCCGGCTCTTCTTTCTTGGCAGAAATAAAACGTACTATATCTTCGTTTAGCCCCGGAGGAGCTGAGTCTGCTTCAAAATCTACTGTCCAACCATGCTCATATTCCTTTGAGGCGAATTCTTCCAGTATTTGATCGTCTTTACTCATATATGAATTATTTAGACTAATTTCAATTAAGATACAAAGTTAACATATTTTGTCTGCTTATGTTATCAAAATCCTATCTTTTTTAACAATCTATTTATTGATTAAATCTATAGTAATTGCGCATAGCAACACTTTTACCTTTAGCACCCTCAACGGTAGAAAGTGGTAGAAGTTGACCTACTTTATTTCATTAAATAATCATTTTTTAAAAATTAACCGTGTAAAAACATAAGCCCTTAATCAGTTGATTTACAGCTTATCTCGTTTAATTACATTCAAGTGTATGAATGTTGTTTGAATTTGCTCTATGGAAGAATAATATTTTTTAGTAATTTCCAACCCGAAACGAAATAATTGAAATAAAATATACGACTATGAGCGATTTTCCATGGTACAATAATTATCCGAAAGGAGTACCGAGAGAGATTAACCCCGATCAATATAAAAACCTTCCTGCCTTGTTTGAAGAAGTCTTTCAGAAGTATGGGAGCAATGAAGCCTATGAAAACATGGGTAAGGTATTGACTTATTCAGAAGTGGATGAGTTATCGAACAATTTTGCTGCTTATCTGCAAAATGAGGCTGGTCTGAAAAAAGGGGACAGGATGGCCATTCAAATGCCGAACTGTTTGCAGTATCCTATTGCTATGATCGGAGCTCTGAAAGCTGGAGTTATCGTTGTAGGAACTAACCCCTTGTACACTGCCAGAGAGATGGCTCATCAGTTTAAGGATTCTGGAGCAAAAGCTATTGTGATTGTAGCCAATTTTGCGAGTAACCTTGAAAAGATTTTGGAGGAAACGGAAATTAAAACCGTAGTGGTGACTCAGCTGGGTGATATGCTGGGAGGTTTAAAAGGAGGTATTGTGAATTTTGTTGTAAAAAATATCAAAAAAATGGTGCCTAGCTTTAATTTACCTACTGCTGTTAAATTTAAAGATGCCTTGAAGAAAGGTAAAAGTACTTCTTTCAAAAAGCCAGAGATTGATCCGTCAGATTTAGCATTTTTACAATATACGGGCGGAACAACAGGTGTAAGTAAAGGGGCTCAGTTATCGCATAGAAATTTGGTAGCTCATACAATGCAAACTAAGGAATGGTTCAAGCCACTATTTGCTGACGGAGTGCAAGAACAAATGATTACAGCTCTGCCATTATATCATATTTTTGCCCTAGCAGTAAATGGTATCCTAATGTTTAGTATTGGGGCAAAAAGTATTTTGATTACCAATCCAAGAGATATGCCAGCATTTATTAAGGAGTTGAAAAAACACCCTTTTACCTTGATGACTGGGGTTAATACTTTGTTTAATGGATTATTAAATCAACCTAATATTAAAGAAGTAGATTTTTCACATTTGAAAGGTTCTATTGGAGGCGGTATGGCAGTGCAAAGAGCGGTGGCCGAAAAATGGAAAGAATTAACTGGAGGTCCGCTTGTTGAGGGCTATGGTTTAAGTGAAACTTCTCCGGTTTTGAGTGTTAATCCTTTAGATGGTACTGAACGAATTGGGACGATTGGAATGCCTACTCCAAGTACAGATATGAAAATATTGGATGAAGAGGGAAAAGAAGTGAATTTGGGTGAGCCTGGCGAAATTTGCGGAAAAGGCCCACAAGTGATGAGTGGATATTGGAATAAGCCAGAATTAAACGAAGAGACTTTCTTTAATAAGGAATGGTTTAGGACTGGTGACATAGGAGTACAAGATGAAGATGGCTTTTTTAAGATCGTGGATCGAAAAAAAGATATGATCAATGTATCAGGTTTTAATGTTTATCCTAACGAAATTGAAGATGTGATTGCTGGTATGGATAAAGTTTTAGAAGTTGCTGTAATTGGTATTCCAGACGAAAAATCTACAGAAGTGGTGAAAGCTTTTGTTGTCAAAAAAGATGAAAGCCTTACAGAGCAGGAAATATTAGATTATTGTAAAGAAAATTTAACCAAATATAAATGTCCGAAAGCTGTTTCTTTTGAAAAGGAATTGCCTAAATCGAATGTTGGTAAAATAATTAGAAGACATCTTCGCGAGCGATAGTTAATAATTAATAATTCTGGAGTTAGTAATTAAAGGCTTCTCAATTCTGAGAAGCCTTTAATTTGGGGGATGAGCAACTCATTTTTTTACACTCCACTTATTAGAGTAAAAATAAGATAGACTCTCTACGGGCCTTTTTCACTATAAATTTTCTAACCACCATTGGGTCATCATTCTAAATAGATGTGGTCTAGCACCATCTTCTCCTATACCGTGAGTTCGGTCAGGGTAGTAGAATAAATCAAATTGTTTTCCTGCTTCCAGAAGCGCGTCTTGATAAACTATGGTATGCTGAACATGCACATTATCATCTCCCGTTCCGTGGATAATCAAATATGGGTCTTCTAACTTATCAATTTTGCTTAGTGGAGAATTATCATCATAACCATCAGCATTGTTTTGTGGTAAGTCCATGTAACGCTCTGTATAAATGGTGTCATAATAGCGCCAGTTTGAAACCATAGCAACCGATACAGCGGCATTGAAAACTTCAGCCCCGTCTAAAATGGCATTTCCAGCCATATAACCTCCGTAAGACCAACCCCAGATTCCTATTCTTTCTTTGTCTACGTAGTCCAAGCTACCTAAATATTCACCAGTTTCGATCATATCTAAAGTTTCGTATTTGCCTAGTTGACGATACGTCATTTTTTTGAAAGCTTCTCCTCTTCCGCCAGTGCCTCGTGGATCAACCACTGCAACAACGTAGCCTTTTTGAGTCATCATTTGGTGCCAATTAAAATGACCGCCACCCCAACTGTTTTGAACTTGCTGACTGCCAGGACCACTATATTGATAAACAATGACAGGATATTTCTTCGATTTATCAAAATCCGCCGGTTTTAAGAAGTAGCCGTTCAAGCTAACCTCTTCTGAAGTTTTGAATTGGAAGTATTCCTTTTCCACAAATCCGAATTCTTCTGTGATGGATTTATAGCTAGCATTATCTTTCAGCGTAGTGAGTTTTTGATTGCCCTTAGTTTGGTGCAAACTTACTTGATTAGGAGTGTTAGGATTGCTATAATATTTCAGATAATATTTAAAGTCATTACTCATATTGACACGTGTCATTCCTGATTCTTCACCCATCAACTTCTTGTTTTTGCCGTTTAATCCTATGGAATAGAAACTACGATCCAAAGGAGAGTTTTCTGTGCTGACATAATAAATCCTATTGTCTTTTTGGTCAATCCCTACTATACTGACTACCTCCCAATTTCCTGTTGTAATTTGTCTAACCAATTCCCCATTTAATGTATAAAGGTAAAGATGCTTGTAACCATCTTGCTCGCTTGATTGAATGAAATATTTCCCATCATTGGTGTAGGTCAAATCATCACAATAATTCAATGCCACATAACTGTCAGACTCTTCTTTTAAAACTACTTTGCTTCCTCCCGTAGTTGCGTTGGCATGCAATATCTCTAATGTATTTTGCCTTCTGTTCATACGGGTTATGCTTAAGAGGTTAGAGTCTTTCGTCCATTGAACTCTTGGGATGTACTGGTCTTTTTCTTCGCCTACATCCATTTTCACACTTTCTGCTGATGCTAAATCATACACTGAAATCCATACATGCGAATTAGCTTCCCCAGCTTTTGGATATTTATAAACGTAATTTTCCGGGTATAAAGCTCCGTCATTCCATTTTTGCAATGTATATTCCTTCACATGGGTTTCATCCATGGTGTAATACGCCAAATTTTTGCTGTCAGGAGACCAATAAAATGTTTTGGTCACGTAAAACTCTTCTTCATAAACCCAATCAGAGCCACCATTAATTATCTCATTGATTTTTCCATCTGATGTCACTTGGGTAGTGTTTTTGGACTGCAAATCGAAAATATAGATGTTGTTTTCGAATACATAGGCAACTTTCTTTGCGTCAGGAGAGAAGGTAGCAAACATCTGTGGATTTTCTGATAAAGCTGTTAAGCTTTTATTTTTCAGATTATAAACATAGTACTTTGCACTAAATGAACGTCTATAAATATAGTTTACATCTGTGGCTAGCAAAAGTTTTTGCTCATCCTTACTGAAGGAGTAGTTTTTAATTTCAAGTTGAGTTGCCAATAGATCTCCATCAACTATAGTCTCCTGAACTTTACCATTTTCTACATCAATTTTTTGCACCTTATTATCATCCAAAGCAGAATAAAATTTACCATCATTCATCCAATTTACATTATAAACAGATTCTTGACGGAAAGTACCTTTCTCGTAGATATCAGCAACAGTAATTTCTTTTTGAGCAAAAACAAGGCTTGTGCTCATTAAACAAAGTATAAATAGTAAGTTTTTCATCCTTATATATTTGATTCAAGTCCAAAAATAGAAAGCTTTTGGTAATTGAAAAGGTTGAAATGGATTCAAAGGGGAGAACGGGGGTTGAGTGGTAGATGAGGTTGGCGAGTTTTCAAGTTATGAAGCTGACAAGTTGAAAAACGATTCATTTCTTGTCAAAATTTAGAATTAGAAAGGTATAATTTTTACAATTCACTTTTCCGTCATTCTCTTCATTATTCCTGCCGAGACAGGGATTTATGGATTTGATTAACAGATTTAAATATCAATTGCCATTGATAAGCTATTTCGCTCTGAATTGATTAGATTCTTAGTTTTATGGGAATGATGCAGAGAGCAAATTTTCTTTGGTAAACTTTCTCCCAACCATCAAATTTCCAACACTTTTTAGCCAAACAAATAGGCAAATCATTAGATTTGTGATTTAAGCCCTAGCATTAAAAATGGATAAAAATACAGCCGAACAAAAAATTCAGGAATTAAGCGAGAAGCTTCATTATTATAATTACAAATATTATCAGGATAGTATATCAGAGATTTCGGATTATGAGTTTGATATGATGCTGAAGGAGCTTATAGGCTTGGAGGAACAATTCCCTGATTTGAAAACGGATGATTCTCCTTCTCAGCGAATAGGAGGAGATATCACCAAAAATTTTGAGACTGTTGAGCATAAAATCCCCATGTTATCTTTGGGTAATACTTATTCCAAAGAGGAATTAGATGATTTTGATGGAAGGGTTCAAAAAGGCATAGGAGAGGAAGAGTATGAGTATTTTTGTGAACTTAAATTTGATGGTGTCGCTATTAGTCTGCATTATGAAAATGGTAAACTAATTAGGGGGGTAACACGAGGCGATGGGAGTAAAGGAGATGATATCACCAATAATGCTAAAACTATCAGAACAATACCACTAAGGGTACGAGGAGATAAATATCCTGAATATTTTGAGGCCAGGGGGGAAGTCTTTTTACCAAGAGAGGCTTTTAATGAAATCAATAGGGAACGTGAAGAAAATGGCGAGGCTTTATTGGCAAATCCTAGGAACGCAGCCTCCGGTACAATCAAAATGCAAGATTCTGGACTTGTTGCAAAAAGAAAATTGGATTGTTACTTATACTCATATGCAGGAGAAGATTTACCCATAGATTCTCATGAAGAAGGAATTAAGCAGTTAGAAAAATTCGGTTTCAATGTATCCCAAACTTATCGAAAGTGTAAAAATATCAATGAGGTATTTGAGTTTATCAATCAATGGGAAGTAAAAAGACACAACTTGCCTGTCGACACTGATGGAATTGTAATTAAGGTCAATAGTTTGGACCAACAAGAACAGTTAGGCTTTACAGCTAAAAGTCCACGGTGGGCGATTGCCTACAAATACAAAGCAGAGAGTTCGACTACTGTTTTAAAAGAGATTACCTATCAGGTGGGGAGGACAGGGGCGGTTACTCCTGTGGCCAATTTAGAACCTGTATCTTTAGCTGGAACCACTGTTAAACGTGCATCATTGCACAATGCCAATGAAATTGCTCGTTTAGACTTGAGAGTTGGGGATACCGTACATGTTGAAAAAGGAGGTGAAATTATACCGAAAATCACTGCAGTAGATTTGACCAAAAGAGATTTAGGCAGCTCCGAAGTTGAGTATATTAAAAATTGCCCGGAATGTGGAACTGAATTAGCAAGAGCAGAAGGTGAAGCCGTGCATTATTGTCCAAATAAAAAAGGTTGCCCACCGCAAATTAAAGGTTCAATAGAGCATTATATTCAGCGAAAAGCAGCCGATATTGACTCAATGGGTGAGCGCACCATACATATGCTTTATGAAAAAGGATTGGTTAGGAATATTGCCGATTTGTATGATTTGACCTATGAGGACGTATTTGAATTAGAAGGTTTCAAAGATTTAAGTACTCAAAATCTGTTAAACGGAATAGAGGAATCAAAGCAAATCCCATTTGAGAATATACTTTTTGGTCTTGGTATTCGCTTTGTAGGAAAAACCGTTGCTGAGAAATTGGGAGTCCATTTTAAAAATATCGATAATTTGGCAAAAAGTTCTTTTGAAGAATTGATAGAAGTTCCTGAAATTGGCGAACGAATTGCGCAAAGTGTGGTGGGATATTTTCAAGATGAAGATAATATTGCAGTAATAGAGCGTTTGAAATCGGCAGGACTTCAATTTGAAATTAAGGAAACTAGTATTGAACAAAAGGGCAATAACTTGCAAGGTATGTCTTTGGTAGTATCGGGGGTGTTTGAACACTATGGACGAGATGAAATCAAGGAAGTGATAAAGCAGTATGGAGGTAAAGTAGTTTCGGCTATTTCAGGAAAAGTAGATATATTAGTGGCTGGTGAAAATATGGGCCCTTCCAAGCGGCAAAAAGCCGAAAAAATGGGAGTGAAGATCATCAATGAAGTTGAATTTCGTAGCTTGATAAAAGAAAACTAAAGCAGTGATTAAAGATAAAATTTTATCATATAAAGTAAGAAGAGGACAAAAGAAAAATGAGTTTTTACATCAGGCTTATACCTACAATAAGTTAAGAAAAGTAGGTGTAATTTTTTCTTTTGATGATTTGAAAAAGCATGAAGCAGTTAAAAATTTCATCAAAACGCTGAAGGAAGATGGGATAGAGGTGACCGCTTTAGCCTACAAAGCGAAGAATACACAAAACTTTGAGTTCTATTTTGATTTTTTTGAAGACAAAGACATTGGGTTTTTCGGAAGTATCGACAATCCTTATTTTCAAAGCTTTTTAAATCAAAAATTAGAGTATTTATTTTGCTTGGATGATTCGCCCAACTTATACATGCAGTATTTGTTAGTACATTCAAAATCGGATACGCGCATCGGTGCTTATCAAGCGGAAGAAAATCAAGCCTCATTTTTTGAATTGATGATCAAGCCAAATAAAAGTGGAGATACCAAAATTTTAACAGAAGAGATTATTCATTATGTCAGAAAAATTTCAGGAAACAACTAAAAAATTTACAGGGGTGGGGCCCGCATTAGTTACCCCTTTTAAAGAAGACTTAACAGTAGATAGAGAAGCATTAGAAAAACTTTTAATCCATACTGCCAAAGGAGCTGATTATTTTGTAGTGCAAGGAACGACCGGCGAATCTGCTACTACCACTTTAAAAGAAAAACAAGAGATTTTAGCATTTGTAAAAACTCATAATCCAAAGAACCTACCTATAGTATTTGGAGCGGGGGGCAATAATACTTCTGGTGTTATTGATTTAATAGACCAAATGGATTTATCTGGAGTAGATGCTATCCTGTCTGCATCACCTCATTATAATAAACCTTCGCAGGAAGGCATTTATCAGCACTTTATAAAAATTGCTGACGCATCACCAATTCCAGTAATCTTGTATAATGTTCCAGGCAGAACAGCATCTAACATGAGCGCTGAGACTACCCTAAGACTGGCTAAGCATGAGAACATAATTGGAATTAAAGAAGCTTCAGGTGACTTAGGTCAATGCATGGAAATCATGGCCAAAAAACCCGATGAATTTCTTTTGATTTCAGGAGAGGATCTTTTGACTAATTCCATGATAACCTTAGGAGCTGTAGGGGTAATTTCTGTCTTAGCGAATCCTTTCCCAGAGGTATTTGCTGGCATGGTAAGCAATGCATTAAATGGCGATTTCGCAAAGTCAAATGAAAGCTTGTTCAAATTATTGTCAATCAATCCGCTGATGTATGAGGAAAGTAACCCAATTGGCGCAAAAGAAGCATTGCGGCAGCAGGGTATTTGCAAAAACTTTGTTAGAATGCCCTTATTGCCTGCTACGGATGGATTGTCTGAGAGAATTTCACAGATGATGAAAAAGTACAGCTTGAAATAAATTCATGTAGATATACAGCTATGATGCTTCTATTGTAGCTGTATAACATGAATTGCAAATCCTTTTTATCGGGTTGCTACTTAACCTGCCGCTGAAAAAAATAGTAATTGAATGCAACCAATTGTATTTACCTGCATCTAACCATTAGAACAAATTAAAATTTCTTGAAAAACATACTTTTATTGATCCCATTATTTTTGATTCTTTCATGTTCAAAGAGTAATGAAGACTTATCCTCTATCTCAACTGAAAAGAGTGGTTTAGATCCTACAAAACTAGATAGTTTAGATAGATTTTTGAAATCTGCTGGTTCATCTTCTTTAATGATACTGGTAGATGGAAAAATTGCGCATCAATTTGGTGACGTTACGAAAAAGCATACTGTGCATTCTATAAGGAAGTCTTTGATCAATAGTTTGTACGGAATTGCAGTAGAAGAAGGAATAATAGACACTTCAGCGACACTCGAGGATTTAGAAATCGATGATATTGAAGGCTTAACTAAGAAGGAAAAGCAAGCAACTATTGCAGATCTTTTAAAATCTCGTTCTGGTGTTTACCATGCATCGGGTGCAGTTTCTGAAGGAATGCTAAGAAATAAGCCAGAAAGAGGTCAATATGCTCCAGGAGAACACTTTTATTACAATAATTGGGACTTTAATGTGTTGGGAAACATCTTAGAAGGTGCAACAAATAAAACAATTTATGAGCTTTTTGACGAGAAGATTGCTAAGCCAATTGGTATGCAAGATTATCGAGCGAAATTTATTGAAATTGATGGTGAAGATCCAGAAGTGGAAATTCCAGAAACGGATGGTTTTTACCAGAAGGAGGCATCAAAATCGAAATTTCCCGCTTATCACTTTCGGTTATCTTCAAGAGATATGGCAAGGTATGGTCAGTTGTATTTGCAGAAGGGGAATTGGAATGGTAAACAGATTATACCTGAGAGTTGGATTGAGATCAGTACTAAACCCCATAGCATAACTAATCCTAAGTATGAAATTGCTTATGGAATGCTTTGGTATGTATTGTATCCAAACGAAAACAGGACTAGTAAATCTTTTTACCATACTGGCACGGGAGTTCACATGTTGGGAGTGTATCCTGGAAATAATATGGTGCTCATCCATAGGGTAGATACTGAAAAAGAATATAAATTTCACCAAGGGAATTTTTATCAGATGATTTCAAAGGTATTTGGAAGTTTTAAGTAGTTATTTAGCCACAATTGTAAATTCAACTCTTCTGTTTTCAGCACGTCCTTCGTCTGTATTATTGCTGCTAATAGGAGAGGTTTCTCCTAATCCTTTGGAGGTCATTCTGCCTTTTGCTATTCCTTTTTCTAACAGATATTCCATAACTGCTTGTGCTCTTCCTTCGCTTAAGGTCAGATTATAATCATCGCTCCCTTTACTGTCTGTATGGCCAATAATCTCAATCTTTATGCCTGGATTTTGATTCATAAGATCAGTTAGCCTATCCAATTCCGGAAATGAAGCCTCTTTAAGAGTGGTTTTATCAAAATTGAAATAGATATTGTCAATGATAACCGTTTTTCCGACTTCAATTGGAGACATTTCCAAAGTTGTGCTATATTCTCTAAAGTCTTGGTTATCAGTTATGATCATTTTTTCTTCAAGATTTAAATAGTTGATTTTTTTGCCCCTAATAATTAGTTCACCAGTTTTTTTTATTATTAAATTAAAAGTACCATCCGTCTTGCTCTTCAGGCTTGCGATAGTAGTGTCTTGTATTTCAAAATTTAAATCAGCCTCTAAAGGTTCTTTAGTTTTTTCATCTAATACAATTCCGGACACTATATATGGTTTAATCTCCTTATTCATTTCGTAATCTCTTCTTACCTCATATTCGTATTCACCTGCAGGGACACTAACCGTAAATTCTTCTTCTATATTCTCATAATCTGTTGAAACGATCTTTATTTGATAAACTCCTGCACCCTCTAAGACCATGCTATATCCGCCATCTTCAAATGCTGTTCTGGCTGAATCAAGAAAAATATCCTTTTTTACATATACTTTGGCATTTACCGGGTTTAAAGTCTTGCTATCTGTAATTAAGCCATATAAGTTAACCTTGGACTTAATTGGACTTAAGAGTAAATTTTTATGAATAATGGTGTCCTGTTTTATTTCTGATAAGTCTAGCAATTCGTTCAGTTGCTCATAACCGATTTTCGCAGCTAAAAGGTCGAAGGGTTTGTTTTTATAAGTGGTAAAAGTATAGAAGCCATCAGATTTGACATTTATATTAATAGTTTTGTCCGCTTTCGGTTTTGCGGTTAGGTATAATGCTAATGGTTCCATGCTTTCCTCATCTAGAACTTTGCCTTTAACTATAATTTTAGCTTTTGGTACAAGGCCGTAGATGTTCATATTGCTCCCGTCCGCACTGACATACGTACGAGTTGTGAACGCATTTTGTCCAGACTTGTCAACTGAGAAATAGGAGTCAAATCCATCAGTATTAATTGGTGCGCCTATATTTTCTGGCTCACTCCAATTTAACCAGCTACCATCTAATCGCTTAACTTTCCAAACATCCACGCCTCCCGTAGTCCCTTCTCGGTTACTAGCAAAATACATTACCTGATCGTCTTCAGCTAAATAGGGCCCAAATTCATCTTTATAAGTACTTAAGGATTCTATTATTCTTGGCTTGGAATAGCTGCCGTCACTTTTTCTTTTACTAAGATAAAGATCACTGTAAGCTTTGCCTTCTCTTTCGTTCATGTAAATGATAATGGCTTCTCGGTCCTCGCTGATTACTGCGCCAGAAAACCTACCTTTACTCATTTTATCATAGTCTTCGACCGGTAACTCGTCTGGTTTGCTCCAACCGTTTTTCTCTTTTGTAACAATTGAAAAGCCTTTCTCTTTTTTACGATCACCACCTCTAATGAATAGAGAATTCCCATCATCAAGAATTGTTAAAACTTGATTAAATTTTCTTTTGTTAAATGGAGATTCCATATGAATAGCCTTGCCCCAAGTCCCGTCTGCTTGTTTATCAGAGTACCATATATCTTGTGAATTATCTCTTCCTTCATTATTTTCAGGATGGTTCGAAATCGTAAAGTAGAGTCTCTTATTATCTGGGGTAACCAAAGGAGCACTTTCATGGTATCTTGAATTTACTTCATTATTGAGTTCTACCAATTGATATAAAACTTGCTCATTTTGGCTAAATGCTAAAAAAGGAATAAGCAAAAGGAGTATTAATAGCTTTCTCATCTCTGATATTTTGTCATAAAGATTACTAAAAAGAAGAAAAATAGCTATTCATCGATAAAATATATCCCTTCAACTGTAATATTTTAATTGAAAATATAATTTACTGTTCATCAAATGAATTTAATTTTTGAATTCTGGCTCTTATAGCACCTTTAGTTCTGCCGAAATGATTTGCTAAATCCATTGTACTTAATCCTTCCTCAAACATAAATTGGAGCTCTCGATCCAGTTCATCATTCCATGGGGAGTAAGCTGAATTTTGTTTCTTTTTGATGTCAGCATTGTTGAAAGTTCTTTTTTCAAAGTTGTGAAGGTTTAAATCCTTGATAGCAGCACCATATTCTTCTTCTTTTCGTTTCAAGAGGATGATTTGTCTGTTCTCTTCCCAATTTTCAGGAATTAGTTCTTCGTCTATATAGAGCTTATTTTTGGTTCGGGTAATAGCTACGTACAATAAATTAATTTCCTCTTTGAGCTTTTGTTTGATTAAGTTAGGAATCTTTTTTTGCTGGCTTATTTTTTTTAATTTTTCCTCTGTTAAAAAATCATTTACGAGTTGAACTGAGTCATACTCCATACCCTTGCATCGATGAACAGTGGAGAAAATGATGTTGGCTTTGTCACGATCTTGATTTTCCACATGCTTTTCCTTCAATTGCTTGATAAATTTCGGTATTTCATTACCGTATTCTCTAACCAACTCTACCATCATGCCCAATTGCATGTCTTCCGTTTTGTCAATATACTCCTCCAAATCCTCCAATTCCTTCATTTTTTTGATCAAAGGATCCTTAATGAATTTCTTTTTGCCATTGTATAAATTTAGCACATCATAGAGAGAAGTTCCGTCATCTGCGTAAGTGTAAGAATTAATATTACCTTCGAAGTATATACCCTCTAAGTTTTTCCTTTCTGAGATGTAATCGATGGCCTTAGATAATAAACCAAGATTAGTTCTAGCCAAAACCGCTTTTTGCTCCCCCTTCGAAGGAGTTCCGAGGCCTTTTAATTGAAATTTAAGATCTGGCTGGACGTAATTTTTTCTTTCGACCACAGCTTGAGCCAATTCTGCAATTTTGTCATTAAATCTAAAGCTGCTCGATAGTTCAAAGGGTTTGAAGTCGACCATTTCAAGTGAATTGGCAGCATATCTCCAGGAGTAAATCTGTTGATGCGTGTCTCCTACAATTACCTTGGTAGCTTTTTGCTTAAGGAAAACATCTAGCATTGCAGGAGAGGCATCTTGCCCTTCATCAAACAGAATATAATCGTAGTCTAATAAGGGGTTTTGTAATTGAAATGTTTTGAGATAGAAGTCATGTGTGATGGCAATTTCTCCACTATTCATTTTAGCTAGAAATTCACGGGTTTTCTTTTTTATGTAGGAATAATTTGTTTCAACAAACCCTAAAGCTTTTTTATCTGCTATGGTATCTTCATAATTTAACTCTTCGACTTTGGAGACGCTGCTATTGCAGAAATAGGATGTGAATTTGCTTATGTGGTTAGCTATAATCATTTCGGCAAGTGGCTCGCCACTGCCTTTAATTCCTAGAATATCTGCTAGCTCGTGATTTTTGTAGCCATTGCTATTGATTTCTAGATCATTCCCAATAACGACATGTTTAAACGCCAGGGAGTGGGCCGTTTGCACATCTACATTGCGAAGATTGATGGATTTAAATTTTTTGGTTGCTTCTAGTTTTACTGATTTGTTAAAAGCTAGATAGAGGATTCGACTATTCTTAGGTCTGCTTTCGGCATAAGAAATCAGTGTGGTAGTTTTTCCAGAGCCAGCCACCGCATTTATTTTAATGTTACCATCCGATTGAATGATAGAGGATTGCTCTTGTGTTAGTTTCATTGGTTGATATTTTTAGGCAATTGATATTAAATCTACTGCCTTTTTTATTTTTACTATCTTAAAAATTATTGAATTTAAAATTATTAAAAAAATACTAATCTTAAAATTTTGACTTGTAGGATATAAACAAAGAGGGCGGTCTACCATCAAAATTGAAGAAAAGTAGTTTTGCTGAAGTCGCTATTCTTCATGATTTCTATCTCAGACAATTTTTCTTTCCATTAGCACGAATAAGCAAATTAAGGTCTGAAAAGGAAACTTTAGTTTTCATTCTCCATCACCTCTTCTTTGTTTTCTTTATAATAGGCTTTCGCTTCTTCTTTACTTTTATTGATACCAATGCTGCTTACTGCACCACTTAAAAGTGCCTTAGCCCAGAGGTTGAAAATAGAGCGACTTTTTATTCGTTCAAAGAAAATATTTCCCTCTTGAAGGCTGAACCATCTTGGATTTTTTGAACTGACCACAAAGCTATTAGCAAAAATGGTTTTTAGATTATTCCCAAAGCCTTTTGATTGGTAGGTTTCCCTGTCCAATAGATTAATTTTAAGATTATTATATCTAAATTCCATTAAGCCTTCTGCATAATCTTCATTACCTTGAAAATTTATGTTTACTTCCTCATTAGCTCCTGAGCGTATTTCAATTGCACCTAGGGGGATTAGCATTTCGTTTAGGGCTCTCAAATCCAGTGCTCCTACAGTTCCCATAAAGCGGAACTCACTTTTTTCCGATGGTATAGGAAATTCCACTTTGGTGGAGAAGTCGGCTTTTTCATTCAGTTGTCCTTTGGCTTGAAGCACTAGAGGGTTTTCATTTTTAAAATGATGTGTCCTTAAATTGAAAATATGACCTTCATCGATATTGAGGGTCATAGTTCCTATACCCGAAGTTTCTTTAGGGATAATGTGAATGTGGATATCTGAATTTACAAAAACTGTATCTACTTGAAAGGCAAACTCTAATTCAGAAAGCAATTTCTGAGGCATCGGAACTATTCTATTATCATTATGTGGTACATTTAAATCTCTAAATACAGTGAAGTCTCCATCTTGCACTTCCAATTTGTTGAGAATGAATTTTTGACTGTTTAATAGACTGTCAATATTGAGATTTTTGGCTTTTAAAGTCGATACATCTAGTTTAAACCAATCATTCTGATAATTAATATGTTTGCTGTACTCAAAACGATCGTATTGGGATCGTAATTTGATTGCATTAGCGCTAAAAGCTGCCTCAGGGTAACGGAAGGTATAGTCTTCAGCAGTGACGGTGTAATTCTTTCCGAAATTTTCTCTGTAATTTTTTCCTGTGAAAACTACTGAATTTAACTGATGATGTATTTTTTTTGGATTTAATATGGAATCCAAAGCTAATCTGTTGACAGATAGATCAGCTTTTCGAATAAAATAGCTACGCTTTTTTTCTTGGTGATATAACTCAATGTTTATATTTTCTGAGTGAAGTTGTTGTATTTTGATTGATTTAAATGGCATAGGAATTCCTCTCGATATACTGCTGTTTTCTCCATTAATTTGAAGGTTAATAGAGGTCTTTGCACTACTAATCTCATGAACATTGATTCTTTGACGATTAATGTAGTCATCGAAATTCAAATTCATCAACTTAATATCTCCAAATGCCAAGGAAGTATTGTTTTTAGCTCCTGTAAAAAGAAACTCTTCAATTTCGCCTGTTTTCCTAAAACTGTTCAAGGTCAAATTCTTCAGTGAAATAGTGTCTTTTGATGGGGAATAAAATGCCATGGTTTTGTTTTTGATTGTAAAATCATCAGCAAATCCGAAATTTGAATTCTCATTTTTCGGAAAAGTCAAATTACGCACTGTCAGTTGTGCATCCGAAGTGAGGAGCTGACTCACCTCTTTTGAATTATCTATTAATAAAATACTTGAACCCAGTAAATTGATTTTGCTGTTTTTTATGGCAAGGTTTAATTTATTATTCTTTTCATTTGAAGATTTGAAATACTTTTTAAGATTGTTGGAACCTCTATAGTTTAATTGAGTGATACGAGTTAACATGCTATCAGCTTCAAAACGCTGATTTTGGAGGAGTTCATTTTGATTAAAATTTGTAAAACTGATTTCAGGTACTTTAATTGAGATAGAAAAACTATCATTTTGATGGTAAGGATTGATATGCAAATCCTTTAGCGATAGGTTTGATTGATTTTTGGGTAAACTCAATCGTGCTAATCTAATTTGATGTTTTAACTTATCATCAGTTAGGCTTAATTTATTTGCAGTAACTTGAAAAAACTTAACTTGATTATCGTAGTTTAATTCTACGTCAAAATCTGCTATGCTTAGATTTCTGAATTCATCTATTTGATAACTTAAGTCTCCCTCTTTTAATAAAATGTTAATAGGCTTTTCAGAGAATGTCCATTCCCTTTTCTCTTTTGAAGGTTGACTGAATTCTTTGTAGCTTAAATTGAGCTTTGGTTTAAAAAGTGTGAGGCTGTCAATATTGATTTTTTTTCTATTAAGAATACTGTCTAATTGTACTCCTTTAACGTTTAAATATTCTACTGTTAGGCGGTCTCTTTGTTCTTTATAAGTAAAATTCACATCAGTTAAATCTAAGGAGTGAAGATTGTTTTGAGATTGGAAACTGCTGACACTGAAATCTCCTGAATTCATTTTGAAAACTAATTCCTGACCATTGATTAAAGTACTGTCTGCTATCATATGCCAAGAATGAAGTCCAGAATCAAGCTTGAGGAGGTGCGATTCTATATTGAGCGATTTGCCCTTCAGTGTATTGCCTACATTTAAATCTGTATTTAGTACCGAAAATTTCTTAAGTTTTACCTCAGAAAGATACTTCACTAAAATATCTGATAACCTCTCTGGAGTGATCATCGCTTTTTGATTTTCACTGTTTTTTAAATAGGGTGGTGTAATGGTAATTACTGAATTTCTGAGGGCTAAGCTTTTTAGGTTTACGCGCTCGTTATCATATATATCGCGGTGTGCAATCCCATCTATTCTCATCACGGGAAGGGAAAGGTTAAATTGGGTCATGGTGCTATCCTCAAGACTTCTAGAAGGCTTGATTTCAAGGTTTTGAACCAATAATGTGGAATCAATAGTATTAAAATTAAGTTTTTTAAATTTGATGTTGTGTAGATTATCAGGTAATAAATAATCGTAATCGTTGATTTCTACTGTTGCATGCTCAAAGTAGTGGATAATATTTTGAATATCTCTTTGGGTTGAATCTAGTTGAATATTGAACAAGTCTATGCTGATGTTGTCTGACAAAAATCTTTGCTGATTATCACCTTTTAAGGTAAGGTTTAATCCTCCTTCTTTAATTTTCAGTTTATCTACCTCAATTAAATCAAATAAGGCTAAAAGAGATGCTCCAATACTGTTTTCAGCCTGTTCTGTATTTTGTTTTTTTGATTTTAATACAGATTGAATTTTTATTTGTGGCTTAGGAATATTGACTTCCTTTACGACTAGAAAGTTATCTTCATAGGCTTTTAGATAGTTAATTCCTTTCAATTCTAAAGTCGGAATATCAATATCGTAAACATTTTGCTTTTCTTGCTGAAAAACTACCCCGGGGTCGATGTCTTTCCTGGGGTTAATTTTAAAGTTATTGAAATTAAGAATAGAGTCTTTAGTAGACAGTTCAAAACCTTCAAAACTCAGCTCATGAATACTGTCAGGTAGTAAAATAGATTGCTGATTTACACCAAGATTTATCGCTTCAGAATAAAAAATTTTTTTTCGATTTCTTTCTTGTGATACTTGAAAATTTTCGACCGAAAAATCAATCGCCTTTAATCTGAAGTTACTCGGGGAATGCTCTACGGTTCCACTTCGTACCTTTAAGTAGTTGATTTGTAGTAGATCCAAATATTCAGAAATTACGTCATAAAGTTCCCCTGTTTCCCGGCCAAACTTAAGCGGTTTTTTTTCTGGATTTATTTTAGTCATAAATAGCAATGGATCAATTACCTCTATACCATCTACTACTAATTCTTTCTGAGTATAGATCCTTAAAACCGATTCAAGCGAGATATTGACTTCACCCACCCTCGCTTCATAAAGATTCTTTGCATTGATGCTATCTTCCCTATTCGCAGGTGTTGCAGACAAGCTGATATTTTTCAGATTAAGGGACTGTCTTAGAATATTTAGATCGATATCATCAAAATTTAATTGATATAAGCCTTTGCTTTCTGTGCTTATCAATTCTTGCAGATATTCTCCCGAAATTCTATTCCCCAGTTTTCTTAATTGATCATTAACTATAAAACCTAAAAATAAAATAAGGATAGCAAAGCCGATAGAGCGGTATAGTTTTTTTTGTTTTCGGTTCATATAAGTTCTAAAAGCTTAAGATAAGCTTTTTGACTGAAATAGCAGGGGTTTTTTGATGAAAACTAGTAGTTACGGGTGGAAATAGCTTCACAGAAAACAAAATCCGTTCAACCTCAACTTGAGATATCGGATAACTTGATCGTGGTCGATTTTTCACAATTTCATGATTTTTCAAAAAAAGTAAGTGTTTTTTCTAAATGGGGCAGAAAAATGAATTGAACTACCTCTTTTTTCAAACATCCCTAACATCCAAAATCACATCAGGGTACTGCTCAAGGTTATCGATGAAATGGAAGTATTTTTCTGCAACCTCAGCTTCACTGCTCAATTGATTGTCAGCTTTTAAATTCTTAAATTTATCCACCCCGCTGAATGATTTTTCATCTGTACTGCGAATTTGAGTTTGCATTTCGGTGTCTACCACGCCAGGAGCAATGGCTTTAATGACAAAACCTGTTTGATCCATATCAACTTCTTTCGCTGCAACTTTTGTAGCCATATCTAAGGCTGCTTTTGATGCGCAGTAGCCAGACCAGCCATCAACGGCATTTTTCCCTGCACCTGAACTTATATTAATGATGATTTTTTCACCAGAAAAATCCTTAAAATCTTTCATGAACTGATTCATCAGTAGGAGAGGAGCACTTACGTTCAAATCAAATAAATGCGGGATGCTATCATTTTCAATAGCTCCCAAATGCCCGATCTCACCCAATGTTCCTGCATTATTAATTAAAACCACTTCTTCAAATTTTTGTGCATCTGAAAATAGTTCTGGTAATGATTTTGTGAGCTTAGGAATATCTGATAAATCATAAGTCAAAGCTTTATAATTCTCATGCTGAATAGAATGAGTTCGATTTATTCCCCGTACTTCAGCACCTCTTTTCAGTGCTTTTTCTGCTAATCCTTTGCCTATTCCTTTGCTAGCTCCAGTGATGATGAATAATGATTTTTTCATAGTTTAGGTAATATTGATATTTGATTAATCGATTGAAAAGAATTTAAGTTTAGTTTTTTTGGCATAAAAAAGCCCGAAATTCAAATCAGAATTTCGGGCTTCAATTACAAACGAAAAGGAGATTACAGTATATACTGACTCAAGTCCTTATCCTTCACTAATCCATCTAATTTTTCTCCTACCATTTGCTTAGTAATCACTACTTTGGCGTTGGCACCTATTTTATCAGGGATATCGAATAATAACTCATTCAATAATCTGCTCATGACGGTTTGCAATCTTCTTGCACCAATATTTTCCACTTCCGAATTCACCTGAAAAGCAATTTCAGCTAAATCTTCTAATGCGTCATCATCAAAAAGCAACTCAACTTCTTCTGCTTTTAGTAATGCAATGTATTGTTTAGTTAAAGCATTCTTCGGCTCTTTTAGTATCCTCAAGAAATCGTCTTTTGTCAAACTGTCTAATTCCACTCTAATTGGAAAACGACCTTGCAACTCTGGGATTAAATCAGATGGCTTACTCACATGAAAAGCTCCAGCCGCCACAAATAGGATGTGGTCAGTATGGATCAAACCATATTTAGTATTCACAGCACTGCCTTCCACAATTGGTAAAAGGTCTCTTTGAACTCCCTCTCTGCTCACATCTCCACCGCTTGAATTTCCACTACCTTTTGCAATTTTATCAATCTCATCAATGAAAATCATGCCCGTGTTTTCAGCTTTTTTGATAGCTTCTTCTTTCACTTCATCCATATCGATTAATTTAGAAACCTCTTCTTCAATTAAGATCTTTCTAGCTTCTTCGATAGTGACTTTACGCTTCTTATTTTTTTTCGGCATCATGTTGCTGAGCATATCCTGAAGATTAATCATGGAGGCTTCATCCATCATACCTCCACCAACCATACCCATTCCATTGTTGGCTGGAGTTTTTACATTGATGTCAATTTTACGATCTTCTAATTCGCCATTGCGGAGCTTTTGTCTGAAACGTTCGCGAGTTTTTTGATTTAATTCGTAATCATTATCTGGCACCTGATTTTCTGCTGTGGTGCTAATAGGTCGTTGATTTGTTGATTTCATGGGTGGGATCAAAGCATCTAAAATCACATCTTCAACCGCTTGCGTGGCTTTTTCTTTTACCTCTTCTTTTTTGGCAGCTTTCACCAAGTTCACGGATTGCTCTACCAAGTCACGCACCATGCTTTCTACATCTCGTCCGACATATCCCACTTCTGTAAATTTAGAAGCTTCCACTTTCGTAAATGGTGCATCTGCTATTTTTGCCAATCGTCTCGCAATTTCAGTTTTACCTACACCCGTTGCTCCAATCATTAATATATTATTAGGTACTATTTCACCCTGAATGTCCATGGGGGTATTCATCCTTCTCCATCGATTACGCAAGGCAATAGCAACATTGCGTTTAGCATCATTCTGTCCTATTATATATTTATCAAGTTCTGCAACGATTTCCTTCGGTGTCAAAAATAAGTTATTGTTCATGATTTTTTCTTCTTTACAAATTCTTTCAAATTAGTTCCTAGCGTTATAAAATGAGCAAAACCTCCCGCTTGGTAAATGGCATTTGAATAAGCCAAATTAAATTTTTTGGTTTCGAGATATACTCCAAAGGTAAAACCACCTGCTCCTCCTACTTGTTCAGCTTTCAGAGATTGTCTGATTAAATGGTTATAACCGGCTCTTAGATTTACATTTTTCCCCAAAATTACTTCACTTCCAATGGTTATATGCTGAAATATTTTATCAAAAGTCGAGGGTGGATTGTTACGCACATCATTAAAAACCACATTATCATCATCACTGTTTAAACTCTGATCAAAATAACTTAAATCATATTGATACAGCCGATTTACCGATAAGGAGAAACGGAATGGCATAAACTGAGGCTTAAATGTTCCGCCTAATTGTACATCAAAAGGCAAACTTCTATCTTCTACTACATATTTAGAGGTGTAAAAGCCTAAGTTTTTGATGACTAAGCCAAAGCTAAGTTCCTCTTCTGGATGCACAAATACACCTCCCAAATCAGTTAGCAATGCTGATTGATTAAAACCGCTGACTTGGCTAGCTACAAATTTCAAACTAGCCCCATAACGAAACACCCCATCTTCTCTTGAATGGCTAACTTGAAATGCATAATCAGATGCACTGAAATTTTCTGTCTTACCACCTGTTTTGTCAAACCCCTCAAATTGTCCATAATGCGCGTAGATTAGACCAAAGCTCACTATGCCTAGTCTGTCAAAATCATGGGCATAAGTAATCTGACTATTGTAAATGTCAGCAAAATATGGGTTCAAACTGAATGATATTTGTCCATTCATATCGGAATTCAACAAAGCGGGATTTTGCCAAGTCATATTGACATCTCCTGCATTTGAACTCACATTTACTGTTCCTAATCCTGCAATTCTTGCGTGATTAGGAGTTTCCAGAAAAGAAAAGGCACGCAATCCTCCTATTTGACCATATGCCGTGGCAATTGTCAAACAAAGTAGAATAAGGTTTGCTATGACCTTTTTCCATATCATACAATCGTGGCCGAGACAGTTTTCTTATTATCATCTTCAGGAATCACAAAATCTATCGGATTCTTGATTTTTTCTTTTAGTAAAGCGATTTCCAGGACTTCACTCACTTGATCAACGAAGTGAATATTCAAGCCTTTAATATACCTTGAATCGATTTCATCTATGTCTTTTCTATTTCTTTGACATAGGATTACATCTTTTATACCTGCTCTTCTTGCGGCAAGAATCTTTTCCTTCAATCCACCAATTGGTAATACTTTACCACGTAAAGTGATTTCACCTGTCATGGCCAATTTCGATTTTACTTTTCTTTGCGTGAAAATCGAAGCCAAAGAAGTGATCATGGCTATACCTGCTGATGGTCCATCTTTTGGCACTGCACCAGCTGGGACGTGGATATGCAGGTCATAGTGGTCAAATATCTTGTGATGGATGCCTAATTCACCAGCATGAGAACGTAAGTAGGAGAGTGCAGTCATTGCCGATTCTTTCATGACATCTCCTAACTGACCAGAAAGGGTCAGCTTTCCTTTTCCTCTACTTAAACTAGATTCAATAAATAAGATTTCTCCACCAACTGAAGTCCAGGCTAAGCCCGTTACTAAACCAGCGGTCTCATTATCTTGATAGACTTCCTTTTCAAAAACTTCTGCGCCTAATATTCTTACAACATCTTCGGGTTCAATCTTATTGTTAAACTCTTCTTCCATCGCAATGGATTTGGCAATATTTCGAACAATTTTACCAATAGTTCTTTCTAGACCTCTAACACCTGACTCGCGTGTGTAGTCTTCAATTATTTTAGCAACAGCTTTTTTACTAATTGCTACATCTTTAGTTTTTAAACCATGCTCTTTTTTCTGTTTGGGTATAAGATGCTTTCTGGCGATCTCTACTTTCTCCTCTAGTGTATAGCCGGTTACTTCAATCACTTCCATTCTGTCTCTTAAGGCAGGATGAATGGTGTCTAATGAGTTGGCGGTTGCTATGAAAAGTACATTTGATAAGTCATATTCAACTTCTAAGTAATTATCTTGGAAGGTTTCATTTTGCTCTGGGTCTAAAACTTCAAGCAAAGCAGAAGAAGGATCCCCTCTGAAATCAGAATTGACTTTATCTATTTCATCTAAAATATAAACAGGGTTTGATTTGCCCGCTTTTTTCATGTTCTGCACAATTTTCCCTGGCATAGCACCTACATAGGTTTTTCTATGTCCTCGTATCTCCGCTTCATCATGAACTCCACCCAATGACATCCGAACATATTTTCTGCCTAGTGCATCAGATATCGACTTACCCAATGAAGTTTTACCAACTCCCGGAGGTCCGTAAAGACATAGAATCGGGGCTTTCATATCCTGCTTTAGCTTTAATACTGCTAGGTACTCTATAATTCGTTCTTTTACTTTTTCTAGCCCATAATGATCTCGGTCTAAAATTTTCTTGGCTCTTTTCAAATCAAAATTATCCTTAGTCAATTCACCCCAAGGTAATTCTAATAGTAATTCCACATAATTCATGGCAACCGGATATTCTGCTGCTTGTGGATTGATACGAGAAAGCTTATCAATTTCTTTATTAAAATGTTTTTGCACAGTCTCCGACCAATTCTTCTCTTGAGCCTTTAGTCTCAAGTTATCTAATTCTTGATCTGGGCTGTCTTGGCCTAATTCATCTTGCAAAACTCTAATTTGTTGTCTTAAAAAGTAATCTCTCTGCTGCTGATCGATATCAGTATGAACCTTTTTGTGAATTTCATTCTTTAATTCCAGCATTTGGATATCCTTGAGCATGAACTCCAATAATAGCGTTGCACGCTCTTTGGCATTCGTTTTTTCTAAGAGTTTTTGCTTATCTGCTACTTCGGAATTAATATTAGAAGAAAGGAAATGTGTTAAGAAATTAGGGTTTTCGATATTGTCCAAAGCCACCTGAGCCTCTTGTGGAATCTCAGGATTTAATTTTAAAATTTTACTGGCAGCATCTTTTAAGGATTGAATAACAGCTTTATTCGATTTTAATTTTGGATCTAACTCTTCGTCATCCAACTCTTTGTAGGTAGAAATCAGGAAAGGATCTTCTTGAACAATTTCATTTACTTGAAACTTTTGCTTACCCTGAATAATGATTGTAGTATTTCCATCTGGTAAAACAATCATTTTTAGAATACGAGCAACAGTTCCTACGCTGTAAATATCATCTTTTCCGGGATCTTCAACCTTACTGTTGGATTGCGCTACAACACCAATTATTCTATCGCCCTTATATGCTTTTTTAACAAGTTTAATCGATTTTTGACGCCCTACTGTAATAGGGATTACTACTCCTGGGAAAAGTACAGTGTTCCGTATGGGTAAGATCGGAAGTTGATCAGGTAATTCTTCCTCTCGCATACTATTTTCCTCATCGGTAGATATCAGTTGTATTAACTCACCTGTTTCATCGTCATTAATATCTGAAAAAACCTGTTGATGCTTAAATATTGAATCCATATATATTTTTACTATTTCAGCCATTATGGCATTTGAAATCTCTTTTTTATTCGTTTAAATCAAGAGCTTTCCTAATTCAATTGTTATGCCAATAAAATATTTTCTAATTTTGGAATTAAATTAAACGGAAACCCGACATTTTTCGGATATTAAAGTTTAATATACTGACATATTTACCGTAAAACTATCAAATTGTCTTGAAGCACCCTTTTAATTTGTTCTTTTTAATTATAGTGAGCCTGAGTTTTTCTCTAGATCTAGATGCTCAAAATAATCCTCAATTAGATTTTTCTAAGAAGGAAGTAGACGAATTATTTCCTTTCTATTTCCCGAATGTAAATCAAATTAATTTTTATGAAGACGAAAATGCTCTCAATAAAATAAGCAAAGCGCAGCAAGCTAAAAATTGGGAGCGATTTAAAGACTTATTAGAGAACTATGTGAAACAGTTTGCCACGGAAAATTTCTATAAAGATACACGATTGATTTGGCAATTAGCTAAAATGGAAGAGCTGTACGGTGATTTTGAAAAATCAAAGAGTTTATACAGACTTGCCCTAAAACATCATCAAAGCAAAATAGATTTAAGGCAAATGGAGATTTTTCTAGATTCTGTGAAATTGGAGCAGACAGATGATTACGTCCCCATTGACTACTACTATGAACTAGTTGATTTTAGAAAATCTATTGATACGTTAGTTCCCCCTCGAGGTGTTCTTTTGAGTATGGGAAAGCAAATTAATTCTAATATGGAGGACTATGCACCAGCCTTAACTTTAGATAACAAGACTATGATTTTTACTTCCAAAAGAAGCTTAAGTGGTAGTTTATTATCGAGTAATTCGAATGAGGATTTGTATATTGCTAAGCAGGTAGATGGAATGTGGCAAGATGCAATTCAGTTGAGAGATATCAATAGTCGATACAATGAAGGGTCTGCTACTTTAAATGCTGAAGGTGATCAAATTATTTTTGCTAGATGTGGTGCGCCAGATGGTTTTGGTAATTGTGATTTATATGAAACCCATCTTAATGAAGATAGCGTCTGGACGAAAGCTGTTAATTTGGGAGCCAACTTAAATTCCAAAGCTTGGGATTCCCACCCAACTCTTTCTGTGACAGGAGACACCCTTTTTTATGCTTCTGACCGAATTGGAGGATTTGGATTAGCAGACATCTATTTTTCAGTAAGGGGCGAAGACAATAATTGGACAACTGCGAAAAATTTGGGACCAATTGTGAATACCAGAGGTAATGAAGTAAGCCCTTTTATACATCCACGTTATAATATTTTATATTTCAGTTCTAACGGACATTTACTGAATTTTGGAGGCTTTGATATCTACAAATCTAATGCGAAATCTTTTCTCTGGGATGAACCTAAAAATATTGGACCTTTAATCAATACTGAAGGGGATGAGTATTACTTTACGATAGATTCTGAGTCAGAGGACTTATTTTACGCGGGCTCATCTTCCATGAGAAGCCGTAATTTGGACTTGTTTTCATTTCCATTGCCGATGGAAGCTATGCCAGGAGCAGACACCAAGGTTTCTGGTATAGTTACCGATACAGTACAAGGTCAACCTTTCAGGGGGATTGTTTCTATTGTAGATATAGAAAATGGTATTGAGATAGCACCAAAATTCACAAGAGAAGACGGAAGTTTTGAATTCAATTTGATAAATAACGCTAACTACGTCATGGTAGTGCAATCTGATAAACTTTTCAGAATTGAGGAGATGTTTTTTCTGTCAGGTGACACTGTTATGAATAGAAATATTGATCCAATATCTAGTAAAATTAGATTTAAATCAATTGAATTTGAAAAGAACTCTGCTAAGTTACGACCTGACATGTATAGTGATTTGGATAAGGTGGTTGATTTTTTACTTGATTATCCAGAATTTAAATTGAAAATATCAGGGCACACGGATTCTTCAGGTGATGAATTGCGAAATAAATCACTTTCCCAAGAACGTGCAGATGCGATCAGAGATTATATCATTATTCTTCATCCTATAGAAGAAGATAGGGTAGTGGCAGAAGGTTATGGAAACAGTAGGCCTGTGGTGCAAGATGAAGAAACAGATGATGATAGAAGGTTAAATAGGAGGGTAGAATTTGAAATCTACCGCCCTAAGTCTGATTAATTATTTTAATTCCAGTAATACAACATTCTCCACATGATGTGTTTGCGGAAACATATCTACCGGCTGTATCGCACTTACTTTATATTTTTCATCTAATAGCGCTAGATCTCGTGCTTGAGTGGCAGGATTACAACTCACATAAACTATCTTTTTCGCCCCAATATTCAACAGCGTATTAATAACATCTGGATGCATTCCTGCTCTTGGTGGATCAGTTATAATCACATCTGCTTTTCCATGCTGAGCTAAAAATTCGCCATTGAAGATATCTTTCATATCTCCTGCAAAAAATTCGGTATTGGTAATATGGTTCAACTGCGAATTTACTTTCGCATCTTCAATGGCTTCAGGTACATATTCCACACCAATAACTTTTTTTGCGCTCTTGGCTATGAAGTTAGCTATGGTCCCGGTTCCAGTGTACAGATCGTAGACAATTTCCTCTCCACTTAAATCAGCAAAACTTCTAGCTACTTTGTACAATTCATACGCTTGATCTGAATTGGTTTGGTAGAAGGATTTGGGACCAATTTTAAACTCCAAGCCTTCCATTTCTTCTAAAATGTGATCTTTTCCGTAAAAAACTTCTACATCCAAGTCATGAAATGTTTCATTGCCCTTTTGATTTAAAATATACAGTAGCGAAGTGATTTCGGGAAAACTTTCTTTAATATGATTAAGCATCATATTCAGCCATTTTTCATTTTCTTCAGCAACTTGCAAGATAACCATGGTCTGACCAGTAGAAGTGGTTCTGATAATTAAGTTTCTTAAAAAGCCAACCTGCTTAATTAAATTGAAATATGTGATATGATGATCTTTTGCAAATCGGTCAACGGAATTGCGAATAGCATTTGAAGGATCAGCTTGTAAATAGCATTTTTCAATTTGAACTATTTTATCAAATCTCTTAGGGATATGAAAACCCAGTGCATCATTTTCAAATTCTTCACCAGAAGCTATTTCCTCAGTTGTTAGCCATCTATTGTTGGAGAATGTATACTCCATTTTATTTCTATAGAAAGTTGTGTTTTGAGAACCCAGAATGGCGTTGATTTCGGGTAATTCAACTTTAGCGATTCGCTCTAGGGAATCTTTTACTTGCTGGCTTTTGAATCCTAATTGATCATCATAGCTCAAATGTTGCCATTTGCAACCCCCGCAAACTCCATAGTGACTGCAGAATGGGTCTACTCTTAAGTCTGACTTCTTATGAAATTTAATTGCGCTTCCTTCTAGAAAGCTTTTCTTTTTCTTATGCACTCTAACATCAATGATATCACCGGGTGCAGTTCCTGCAACAAAAACGACCTTGTCTTTATAGTAGCCTAAGGCTTTGCCCTCAGAGGCAATTTTTTCAATCTCTAACTCCTCTATAATTGGATGCGGTTTTCTTCCCATAGCCCGCAAAATTAGCCTATTATTCTTGAAGCGAAAAGCCAGATTGCAGAATAAATAGTTCTCAAGGAGTATAATTTATGTAGATTTCCTAGATCAATTAATATTTACTAATTGTAGTGACGCCCGCATACGTGCAATTTTTTCTGAGGAGATTGTTGGGAATTTTTAAGATAGACACTTTTAAAAGAAGAGGGTAGAAAATTGAGGAAATCAATTAGGAAAGTATAAAGTTTCAGTAAACTTTTTTAAAATTTGTTTCTTAACATGGACCACCTACATTGATGTTTATTCTAGAAATCAATTGTGAAAAATATAGAAGTCTAGTGCTTAAAGTTTTTTAATTTGTGATGTCTTGATATAAGCTTTTTTATTTTCAAAAGTTATTTTGCTCCAAACATCAACTTCTTGATTCACTTGAATTTTGGCTGGCACAGTTACTTTATCTACTAAATTAGCACCTGAGGATGGGCCTTCTAACAAATAACTAGGAGTCTCAGTGATAATGGCTTCCGATTTTCCCTCATAGTTGTTAAGAAAACCCAACACTAAGAGGGGTAGAGAGGCGAGCACAAAATAATTCCTCTTTTTATGAGTCGAGTCTCTATTTTTAATCATCATGCCTAATCCAAAGATGATGATTATTGAGAAAAATGATTGAAAATGGATTTTCCAATCTTTATAAAATAAATCAGCTTTATATGTAAGTCCATAATCAAAACCTACTGTATTTTTATTCTCTGAAGTCTTTTTTAAATAATCAATGACTTTTTCGTCTTTAGTGATTTGATAATAATTTTCAAGATAATAAATAGATTTACCATCATTCCCCATACCTTCTTCAATCCTAGCTAGCTTTAACAGCATAGCTGGGCTTGTATTTCCTGCATTATAGATTTTTTCATAAATTTTTATTGCACTTATATACTGCTTTTTTTCATACAAAGAATCAGCCTTAACTAATTCCTTTTCAAGGGACTGCGTATGTCCGACTGTTGTGATCAAGAGAAGAAGAGTAATGGATGAAAACAGAAATTTGAACTTTAGCATTTGCATTTTATTAATTAGTACTTACCTTTGCAACGCAATTAAGGAAAACGACACCTTAAAAGCAATAAAAACGCTCGGAACTCAATACTATTGAGTTGACTAATTAAGAGATTTAGTTAAGAGATATTTTTTTATTGACTCGCTAGCTCAGCTGGTAGAGCATATCCCTTTTAAGGATAGGGTCTTGGGTTCGAACCCCAAGCGAGTCACATTGCACAGGAATTAATTTTTTTAATTCTTGTGAATTTTGCCGTTCTTCCAAAACAGTTTGGCAAAAATCTAGTTTTAGAAGCTCTGATTGATTGAATTAGAGCATTTTTTTTCTTAAAAAATTTTGACTCGCTAGCTCAGCTGGTAGAGCATATCCCTTTTAAGGATAGGGTCTTGGGTTCGAACCCCAAGCGAGTCACTTTAAAGAACCTGTCTGTTGCAAAATGGATAGGTTTTTTAGTTTTAGGATGTATATTTGTCAGGTGATATGCGCACGTGGTGAAATTGGTAGACACGCCACCTTGAGGGGGTGGTGGGCGCAAGCCCGTGGAAGTTCGAATCTTCTCGTGCGCACAAAAAAGGCTGTGAAATTAGATTTAACAGCCTTTTTTTATTTAAAAAATGTTATCCTTAATCAGCAAATGCCATAAGCAAATCTTGTTTAGTGATGATGTGTGCTTCATTATTATCATCTAAGACCATTAGAGCTTTGTCCCCGTGATTCATCATAGATGAAATTGTATCCACAGTTGTATTCAATGCAATGAATTTGAATGGATCATCCATTATGTCAGAAATTGGCTTCCCTTTTAATTCTGGGTTCTCTACTAGCTTATTTAGTAGTTGAGTATCAGAAATACTTCCCACAAATTCTCCTGCAGTAGTAACCGGCAATTGAGAAATGGATAATTCATCTAGCAGTTTCACTACTTCACCAATTTTTTGATCACTTTCGATGCTGATCAACTTGTAATTATGACCTCTTTTCTTTACAATATTTTTCGCAGTTGCATAATCGTTATTCTCTAGAAAACCATGATCGCGCATCCAATCATCATTATAAATTTTACCTAAATAGCGAGTACCGTGATCTGGTAAAATGATCACCATCACATCATCTTCTTTTAGATGTTCTTCGGCATACTCTAGTGCGCCATGCACAGCTGAGCCACAAGACCATCCACAGAACAAGCCTTCTTCTCTAGCCAATCTTCGCGTCATGATAGCACCATCCTTGTCCGTAACTTTCACAAAATGATCGATCATGGCGAAATCAACATTTTTTGGTAAAATATCTTCTCCAATCCCTTCTGTCAAATAAGGGTAAATCTCTTTCTCATCAAATTTGCCTGTCTCTTTGTATTTTTTGAATACAGAACCGTAGGAATCAATTCCTACACTTACAATTTCATGATTTTGTTCTTTCAAATACCTAGATGTTCCGCACATTGATCCTCCTGTTCCAACTCCTGCTGCCCAGTGGGTTATTTTACCCTCAGTTTGTTCCCAAATTTCTGGACCTGTCGTTTCGTAATGCGCCCTTGAGTTAGACATATTATCGTATTGATTAGGATAGATGGAATTAGGTGTTTCTTCATGTATCTTTTTTGCAACTGAATAATAAGAGCGAGGATCATCTGGGCTCACATTTGTTGGGCAAACGATTACCTCTGCGCCTACCGCACGCAAAATATCCATTTTCTCTTTAGACTGTTTGTCAGCAAGAGTAAAGACACATTTGTATCCTTTAGCAATACCGGCTAATGCCAAACCCATCCCTGTATTGCCAGAAGTTCCTTCAACTATGGTTCCTCCTGGCTTAAGTGTTCCTTCTTTTTCCGCATCTTCAATCATTTTAATTGCCATGCGGTCTTTCATGGAGTTTCCTGGATTGAAATATTCAACTTTTACCAAGATGGTTCCTGGAATCCCTTTGTTAACCTTGTTTAATTTCACCAAAGGAGTATTTCCAATGGTCTCTATTATAGAGTTGTAGTACATTATTCTTTGAGTTTTCTTTTTTTGCAAAGTTAGTTATTTAAAATCAGCATTGAAATGTGACGTATGTAATATTCATAATCTTTTAGGAAGAACAGTGTCTATACTTGTGGCGTTATTTGTATTGTAATTAAAAATTAAAGCTATGCAAAACCTTAACCCACAAATTCAATTTAAAATTAACGAGATATCTGAATACGGATACAACAACAATTTTCAGTTTGAGAATGGAGAACTTGTACTTAGAAAAGAAGAAGAAGACCATCAGATCGAAAAGCATTATGTTGCTGAGCAGGTTTCTGTAGAAGCCGAGTATTTATATGAGGACAAAGGTTCTGCTGTAATTACTTTCATGACCAATGATGGCGAATTAGGGTATGCTATTGATACTATGAATTCATCAGGTCAATTTCCTCTAATAAATTATTTTGAAGCTATCGAAGATTAATCTTGCTTAACAATCTTTGTTCGAATCCGTAACTTAAAGTAAATCAAAAGTAAGTTTATGGACGCAATGAAAACAGTAGCTCAAAAGATAGAAGAATTGAAAATTGAAGGTTATACTGAAAATTTTTTCTTTGAAGAGGGTAAATTGAAGACCGAAGATGATTCTTTTGATATAAAAGATATCAAAGAAGTGAAGGAATATAGGTTTGAGGGCAAATCTAATCCTGATGATTTATCGATACTTTACCAGATTAGCACTTCAGATGGCAAGAAGGGGACAATCGCAGATGGATTTGGTCCTAACGCAAATCAAGAGTTAACAGAATTTATATTACAGGCAGAATCTTAATTCTGCCTTTTTTGTGCCAATAAGTAAAGAACAGCCATCCTAATAGCAACACCATTTTCCACTTGATTCAAAATAATGGACTGTTTGGAATCAGCCACGTCACTACTAATTTCTACTCCTCGATTGATCGGACCCGGATGCATGACGATTATTTCTTTTCCTATGCTATCTAGTAATTTTTTATTTACTCCATAGTAGAGTGAATATTCTCTTAATGATGGAAAATATTTGAGTTGCTGTCTTTCTAATTGAATTCGAAGAATGTTGGCAACATCACACCACTCCAAAGCTTCCTTTACGTCCCAACTAACAGCAACTCCCAACTCAGAAATATATTTTGGCAGGAGGGTTGCAGGTCCACAAACTAATACCTCAGCGCCTAGCTTTTTCAATGCGTAAATGTTTGACAATGCGACTCTTGAGTGTAATATGTCTCCAATGATTGCAACTTTCTTCCCTTTCAGATCTTGAATTTGCTCACGTATTGAATAAGTATCCAGTAATGCCTGCGTAGGATGTTCGTGAGTTCCGTCACCTGCATTAACTATATTGGCTTCAATATGTCTTGATAGAAAGTGAGCAGCACCGGCACTTGAATGCCTCATTACGACCATATCTACTTTCATTGATAGAATATTGTTGACAGTATCTAATAGCGTTTCGCCTTTCTTTACGGAGCTATTTGAAGATGAAAAATTAACTACATCAGCAGATAGTCGCTTTTCCGCTAGTTCGAAGGATAGTTTAGTTCGAGTAGAGTTTTCAAAAAATATATTTGCAATGGTGATATCTCGAAGGGAGGGGACTTTCTTAATGGGTCGATTTATAACTTCTTTGAAATGGTCGGCAGTTTGAAAAATCAATTGAATATCATCTGCAGTTAAGTCTTTGATACCCAATAAATGCTTTACACTTAAATTTGTCATTTTTCTTCGTTTGTCACTAACCAGATTTTATCATTTTCAGCGCCTTGGTCTGTCCATTCAACTAAAACCCTTTGAGTTTTAATAGTATTCACTCTTCTTCCTACGTAGTCAGGTTGAATCGGTAAGTCTCTTGTGTATTTTCGATCAATGAATGTAAGAAGCTCAACTAATTTTGGTCTTCCAAAAGCAATCATAGCATCTAAAGCGGCTCGGACTGTACGTCCCGTAAAAAGCACGTCATCAATTAAGACCACCTTTTTGTCCTCTATAATGAAGGGTATTTTTGTTGCATTTGCTTTAAGAGGAGTGTCTCTTCTCCTAAAATCATCACGATAGAAGGTGGTGTCTAACAATCCTAACGGAAGATCTTTATTAAGCCGTTGATTTAATCTCGTCTGAATTCTTTGAGCTAAAAAAATACCCCTAGGTTGAAGTCCTATTAAGACAGTCTCTTGAAAATCTTTGTGATTTTCAATTAACTCTTCCACTAACCTATTAATGGTAATTTGAACTAGATCGGTATCTAAAATCAGACGTTTTTCCATGGCGCTGTCGCAAAGATAGTAAACTGGGGAATTATTCGACCACGATTTTATTGATAAAAAATACTTTTCTATTCAATTTTATATTTTCGTCTTTAAGGTTTTTCACTCTATTTACACCAAATGCATAAAAATTATTTCCATACCATTGTTTGAGGCCTTCTAGTTCCTCATTGTTACTTTTCATTTCGTCACTTTCATGCATTAGTTTCAAGCTTTCTGTAAACTTACCTTCAATAATTTCACGTCCCTTTATGACTTTAATTTTAAGTTCTTGATTAAAGAGGTAAAGCATTACAATTTCGTTTTCAAGAAAAGCTAGATGGACATGTTCTTCCAATTGAAAACTTTTTAAGTCGTTGATTTCAAAGCTATTATCCCATAGTAATTTGCCGTCATCATCAAAAGCAATGATCACCGCATGTGTATATTTATAGCCGTCAAATCTTTGAGTAGACATATTATTGAAAACTGCATCATATGTATAAGAAGAATAGCCATAACCACTGGTGCGGTTTGTATAAGTTGGGAAGTAAGCTTCTCCAATCAAAATGTTTTGATCCCCCTGCTTCACTATATCTTGGACAAATAATCTGTAGCTAAACTTAAGCCTTTTTCCCTTTACTTTTTTTCTTGCAATTCGCTTCATTACTCTGTTTTTGCGCCCCTCCCTCATGTAATTGAAAAAATTTTCCAGATTTGCGTAGTTGTAGTATCTGATTTTATCTTGGCTTTGTCTTTCTATATCGGCAACGTAGATACCTCTGGAAGTCTCGGTTCTTCTTTTAATTGAGTATGTTCCTGCAAGTAAATTTCCTCCCTCACTGCTGTTAATCACTCGTCCATCCGTTAAACTTAAGCCTTCATTTGCTTCTAAAGACTCAGTAAAAATTGATTCTCCCATAGTGCTGAAGGCTCTTACCGTTATTCCATAGCGTTTATCAGGAAGGCGATCAGAAGTGATGATTCTGACCCAATCATCCTCAGTTTTAGTCACGATTTGCAGTAATTTACTCCGATCATTATAGAAACCAGGCAAGACAACTCCTCTCTTGGCAGTAAAGTTGTACATCATAACAACAGTTCTCATATTGACATTTCCACCGAAAACAACTGCATCGTTTTTCACTTCAAACTCGGTTAGGTTAATAGGGACTACATTTTCGTAAACATAGGACTTGAAGGTATCACTGTTAACTGAAAAAGTGAGGAATAGCATGTCTTCTGCATATTCATACCCTTCTTGAAAAAGCATCACGAATTTCTCATTGTCATAGCTATAACCTTTTAAGGAGAATCGTTTATCAATTATAACTTCGCTTTTATTGATTACTTGGAGACTTGTGTCTAGTCTAATTATTTCCCAGATAGATTCATTATTTTCTGTTTTTTCGTCCATTTCTTTGAATAGGAATAAGCCATCCTCTTTTGCCGAAATGATATAATATTCATCATTAAAATTATCTATTTCAATTTCATATCTTAAAGGCTGTGATATTTGGCCATATACTGAAAAGCCATTCAGAATTAAAATTAGGGGTAGTATAAATTTAAATTTCATAGAAAAAGTTAATAATATTAGATTTTCATTGCTAACATATGTTCTATTGTTTTGTTAAAAACAAAAAATAGGGAATCTATCCATTCTCCTTCTCAATATATCCTTTAATTTTACAAAAAATCAAGAAGCTTTGGAAAATAAACAAATAATAAAAATTTTGAAAAATACTGCCAAACTTTTGGAGTTGCATGGCGAGAATGATTTTAAAGTTAAAAGCTACCAGTCTGCTATCAATAGTTTGGAAAGGCATAACCAAAGTCTTGCAGTGATGGATATTGTTGAACTTCAAGAAATTGAGGGTGTTGGCAAAAGTTTAGCTCAGTCGATTTATGACATTAATGAGCAAGGTTCTTTCGAGCTTTTTGATGATTTAAGCGCTAAAACGCCAAATGGGATTTTGGAGATGATGCAGCTGAGCGGATTTGGACCTAAGAAAATAAAGCTGATTTGGGAGGAATTGGAAATCGATAATCTTGAAGATTTATTAATTGCTTGCCAGGAAAATAAAATTGCAGCATTAAAAGGATTTGGCAAAAAGACTGAAGTTAAGCTGCAAGAAGCAGTAGAGTTTAAATTGAGTTGGAGAGGGTATATTCATTACCGTGAAGCTTTGCAAGTGGCGCAAAACCTTATAGAAAGTTTAAAGGGTTTAGATGGAGTAGCTGAAGCATCCGTTACTTCAGATTTAAGAAGGAAAATGGAAGTCATAAAGCCATTGGAAATCTTAGTAGTAGCTGAACAAAAAGCGAAGATCATCCAGTTTATTTCTAAAGGGGAAGACTTTGAGCTAGACAAGAAAAATTCCGGCCCCTTAAGCATAAAATTTACTTATAAGCCTGCTAAGGCTGAGGTTAACCTTATTTTTACCTCTCAAGAGCACTTTGTAAATGATTTATTTAGGACAACTGCTCATCCAAAACATTTGAATGCGGAATTGGGAAATGGAAAATCATTGAATCATATTTTGAAGGAAAAACAATATGCTTCAGAAGAAGAGATTTACAAGGCAGTCGACTTCCCGTTTATCTTTCCAGAATTAAGAGAGGGCATGTGGGAATTAGAATGGGCAAAAGAAAAGAAAATTCCTGAGTTAGTTGAAATGAGTGACTTAAAAGGAATTTTGCATAATCATAGTACTTATAGCGATGGCAAAAATTCTTTGCAGGAAATGGCTCAATATTGTAAGGATTTAGGATATGAATATTTAGGAATTAGTGACCACAGCAAGACTGCTTCTTATGCCAATGGGTTGCAAGAATTTAGAGTCATAAAACAGCAAGAGGAAATTGAGGAACTTAATGAAAAGCTTGCGCCTTTTAAAATCTTTAAAGGAATTGAATCAGACATCTTAAATGATGGTTCTTTGGATTATGCTGATGAAGTCCTTCAAAGTTTTGATTTTGTAGTTTCTTCTATTCATTCCCCCTTAAGTATGGATGAAAAGACTGCGACCAACAGATTGATAAATGCAATAGCTAATCCTTTTACAACTATTTTAGGTCATCCAACTGGAAGGTTATTACTTCAAAGAAAAGGTTATCCGGTAAATCATAGAGCAGTAATAGACGCATGTGCTGAATATGGAGTAGTGATAGAAATTAATGCACACCCCTGGCGTCTGGATTTAGATTGGCGATATGTTAGATATGCCTTAGATAAAGGTGTCGAGATTTCAATTAATCCTGACGCTCACGAAACAAATGGCTATCACGATATGTATTATGGGCTCTGTATTGGTAGAAAAGCAGGTTTAACGGCTAAGGAGACCTTTAATGCTAAGAGTTTAGAAGAAATTTCCAAATATTTTGATGACCGTAAGAAGTCAGCACTTTTAAAATTATAAAATTTGAAAAAAGTTAAAAAAGTACTAATTCTTAGATTTTCCTCTATCGGTGATATTGTGTTGACCACTCCTGTCATTAGAGCTATTAAGTTACAGCTTGCTGATGTTGAGGTGCATTTTGCGACCAAGACAAGCTTTGCAGATATGCTAGAAAACAATCCTTACGTGGATAAGGTACACCAACTGGAGGATAGTTTAAGCGATTTAGTTACGCAGCTAAAATTGGAAAAATTTGATTACATAGTTGATCTTCACAATAATTTGAGAACCAAAATCATCAAGTTGAGATTAAATAAACCATCAAAAGCTTTCCATAAATTAAATTGGGAAAAATGGTTGATGGTAAATATGAAAGTCGATAAGCTGCCAAATCAACATATAGTAGATCGCTATTTAGAAGCAGCTTCAGAATTAGGTGTTAAAAAAGATCAGTTTGGGTTAGATTATTTTATTCCTGAAAAAGATGAGGTAGAGAAGGATTGGCTACCTGAGACTCACCAACAAGAGTATGTAGCTTATGTTATAGGAGCCCAGTACAATACCAAAAAGCTGCCGTTTAATCGTATGATAGAGCTATGTGATAAAATCAACAAACCCATAATCTTAGTGGGAGGTGCTGATGATGCAGAAATGGGGGATGAAGTGGAGAAGTTTTTTGAACAAACAAAGCATTCAGCCCCGTATGAGGAAAAGCTAACAGAGATGGGGAAAAAAGCAAAGATTTTTAATGCCTGTGGGAAATTTAACTTGAACCAGTCTGCATCTTTGGTGAAAAATGCCACCTATGTTTTTACTCATGATACAGGTCTGATGCATATTGCTGCAGCCTTTAAGAAAAATATTTTTTGTATCTGGGGTAATACCATCCCTATGTTTGGGATGTATCCTTATAAAACAAAGTTTACTATACTGGAAAATACAAAGGTAAATTGCAGACCGTGCTCAAAAATAGGTTTTCAGAAATGTCCTAAAGATCATTTTGATTGCATGAATAAAATTGTATTTGATTTTTGGTTACCTTAGGTTAATAGAAGGCGTCTTCGATGTGCAGATATTTAGCTGGTTCATTTAGTTTTATACTGAGAATGTCAAAGCGAATATCTTTTTGCCAATTTATTGCATAAATATAATTTTCTGCCGCTTCCATTAATTTATCAATTTTGGATTGATTGACCCGTTCTTCGGGATAACCATGATTAAAAGAATTCAAAGTTTTGACTTCAATGAAAATGAGTAAATTCTGATGCAATGCAATTATGTCAATTTCGGCTCTTTTGAATCGATAATTTCGCTCCAAAATCTCATATCCTTTCGATTCTAAAATATTTACGGCAAAATCTTCACCTTTGTCACCTATTTTTTTTGTATTCACGCGTATGGTATCAATCTAATATTATATTTGTAAATTAATAAAACGAACTTAATATCACTGTGATAAATTTAATAAAAACTTTTCCTGCCCAATTGAGAGAAGCGCTGGAATTAGCAAAACAAATCAACTCTTCTGATATATCAAAAGCTGATATTCAACATATAGCTATTAGTGGAATGGGAGGCTCTGGAATTGGAGTAAATCTTGTGAAAAGTATAGTGGAGGATTATTGTAACCTTCCCATTACTTTGGTTCAAGGTTATAATCTTCCTTTTTGGGTAAATAGCAGTACCTTATTTATAGCTTGCTCTTATAGTGGAAACACCGAAGAAACTTTAACTTTGCTAGATCATGCGAGGAAGAAAACTAAGCACATCTTTTCTATTACGACTGGCGGAAAGCTGAAAGAGATTTCTGATCAAGAGAATTTTCCACAATATAATTTTTCAGGAGAGTCAGGAAGTCCGCGTGCGGGTCTAGCGTATCCTTCTGTGGCAATATTAATGTTGTTGTACAAATTAGGGTATTGCAAAGAACTGCAAGTTTCAGATGAATTGAAAGCTAGTGTAGCGCTACTGGAGGAGTATCAAGAATATATCCAAAAAGAGGCAAAGAGTATTGCTAAAGATATTCATGGCTATTTCACATTTCTATATGCCGATCAGAAGTTTTTTCCTGCAGTATTGCGCTTTCAACAGCAATTGGCAGAAAATAGCAAGCAGCTTTCACATGCAAATGTTTTTCCAGAATTAAATCATAATGAATTAGTGGGATGGGTGTTTCCAAAAGAGCATATCAAGAAATCGAAAGCTATAATTTTGCGTTCCGATTTTGACCATAAAAGAAATCAAAAAAGGATGGATATTAGTAAATCCATCATTAAGGATAAGGCAGAAGTGTTGGAACTTCATGCAAAGGGTAAAAGCTTCAGTCAGCAATTATATTATTTTATTCATTTGATAGATTGGATTAGTTTTTATTTAGCAGAGGAAAACCAAATTGATCCATTCCCTGTTAAAAGTATAGATTTTTTAAAAAATAAATTAGCAGAATAGGTAGTGAATTTTAAGCTAAACAAAAGTACAAAAGTTCTCTCATTAGGAATGATGGATTATAAGGAAGCTTGGGACTACCAAGAAGAGTTATTTTTGCAAACCATTGAAATCAAAACAGCCAACAGGAAAATAGAGGAAAATGATCATCAAATTACTCCTAATTATTTGATTTTGTTGGAGCATCCGCATGTTTACACATTAGGAAAAAGTGGTTCAGAAGAGCACTTACTTTTAGATGAGAGAGGCCTGAAAGAAAAGAAAGCAACGTATTATAAAATTAACAGGGGAGGGGATATTACCTATCATGGACCTGGTCAAATCGTAGGGTATCCCATACTTGATCTAGATAATTTCTTTACTGATATTCATAAATATTTAAGATTGTTGGAGGAAGCGGTAATACTGACCTTGAACGAATATGGGATCGAATCAGGGCGGATAAAAGGGTTAACGGGCGTTTGGATAGACTATGAAGAAGGTGCTGAGAATCCACGTAAGATATGTGCTTTAGGTGTTAAGTCTAGTCGTTGGGTAACCATGCATGGCTTTGCTTTTAATGTGAACACAGATCTTAATTATTTCAAAAATATTATTCCTTGTGGAATCGATGATAAGGCAGTTACATCCATGGAAGCAGAGCTTGGTGAAAAGCAAGATATGTTTGAGGTTAGTGATAAATTAAAGAAGCATATAGCTAATTTATTTGAAATGAAGCTATTAGAATAAAGGCTGAGTTTAGAATCTAATTTTAAGCGCGAATACTATCCAAATAAGTCGAATTATAATCACAGTTTTTACGGGTTAATATAAAGGATATAATTATAAAATGATATAAATCAACTATTTATGAAAAAAGACATTGATTTTTCTACTGCTACAGGTGTTGAACTAGTTGTGACTAAAATTGAAAAAGAAGGACAAGCTCTATGGGATGTCTATTTGATTAATAAAAATCATATTGAGTTAGAGACTGTCCTGATTACCTCTAAAGGCTATGGTACTATTGAGGGAGAAACCAAAGAAACGTCAATTTTGAGACACAAGATTGGGAAAGTTGAAGAGCAGAGTTACGCTAGAATTGAACCTATTCAGCCAGAACTATTTCAACTCAACAATGAATATTGGGTAAGCTACTACATCCTTAATCAGATCTTTGATAAGAAATTTGTCTTTGTGCCTGATTCCATTCAAAAAGAGAATCTTCAATATATTCCAGAACTGGATTTAATGGGAATTAGACACGCTTAAATTTAATCTTGATATTACCTGTACATTTCATTATATTTAGTCGTTTGAAAACTATATGATTATGAAATTCTATTCTTCCTTATTTACTTTTTTAGTTGTGTTTAACATCTCAATAGGGTTTAGTCAGATAACTGGCAGCAGTTGGTCAACTGTCAAGAATGCTGGAAAAGGTGATTTAACTTGCGTTTATTATGAGACGCCAGGGCTAGTATTTGAAGAGAACGGCAAAATGCAGGGAGTATGCATTGATATAATGAATGAATTTAAAGCTTATGTTAGCGAAAAGCATAATGTATCGCTTAATTTCAGGTTTGAAAAGAAGATTCCTGTCTTTACCGATTTTATAAATACGGTAAGAAAAAGTAAGGATATAATGGGAGTTTGCAACACCAGCATTACGAGCGAGCGTAAAAACTACCTTGGTTTTAGCCCTTCCTATATGAATAATCCTTCTGTTCTATTATCAAATCAAAATGCTGAAACATTACGAGATTTTTCCGATATGTCATCAAATTTTGAAGGATACAAGGCAGTGATTATAAAAGGCTCAACCCATGAACAATATTTAAAGACAATAGCAAGTGAGTATTTCCCTAACTTAACCATTGAATATGCTAATTCGGGTAGTGAAGTCAATGCCAAACTAAGAAGCGATGCTAAATATTTTACTTTAATTGACTTCACCGAATATTTCGATGCTGTTAGAAAGAAAATGAACGTTACCAGACATCCAGTTCCTTTAAATGAATTAGAGGATCAGCTTGGCTTTATTTTTCCCAAAGGAAGTGATTGGCAATTAATATGGAAAGAATTCCTTACTCCTGAATTTAAGGAAAGTGTCACATACAAAAAGATTGTTGCTGATAATCTAGGAACTGCTTTTGTAAATCTAATCAGATAGTTAATGTTTAAGTTTTATCGATGCCGAATTAATGCAGTATCGCAGTCCTGTAGGTTCTGGTCCATCGGGAAAAACATGGCCTAAATGTGCATCACAAATATTGCATAATACTTCAACTCGAACCATCCCAAAACTTTCGTCTTTTTCGTATTTGATTACGTTATTTTCAAAGGGTTCAGTAAAACTAGGCCAACCTGAACTTGAATCAAACTTGAGTGTAGAATCAAATAAGGTAGTATCACAACACCTACAAGCGTACTGGCCTGCTTCATGAGCTTCACAATATTCCCCTGAGAAGGCTCGCTCTGTGCCTTTCTTTCTAGCAACCTGATACTCTTCCACTGTAAGAATAGATTTCCACTCATCATCCGTTTTTTCAATCCTCTTTGGTGGCTCAGGGCTGCCATTATTTGCGAATTTGATTACATCGTTCCAGTTCATATCTAAAGTTTTTCTTGTGCTTATTTAACTCAATGTAATTTCCTATGTTTAGATAAATTGAATTTATCTCTCAGTATTAAATCTACTCTGGGCTCTTTATCAGGTTTTGGATTTGAAATAGTTGTAATATATAGGCATAAAAAAAGGTTTCTCAAATCTGAGAAACCTTAATTCAATTAAATGATCTTAAAATGTATATTTATCAATTAAGCTAATTTCACATTCACTGCATTTAAACCTTTTTTTCCGTCTTGAAGTTCGTAAACTACTTCATCATTTTCTCTAATGTCATCAATTAGACCTGATACATGTACGAAATAATCTTGTTGTGTGCTTTCGTCAATAATAAATCCAAATCCTTTTGAATCATTAAAGAATTTTACTGTTCCTTTATTCATTATAATAATTTTAATTTTCACAAAGCTACTTCTTTTATTTTCAATAACTATGGCTTTGTATATTTAATTTGTAATGAAGCAATGGTAAATAATTGAATTATTAGTAAAAAGTGACTTTAAAAAGCTTCTAGGCATTTATTTTGTATTATTTTGCAAAAATATTTTTTACGGGGCAGTCAATTTTATGTTAAAACATCTCTTTAGTTGTTTATTGGTACTTTTTATTTTAGGATCTTCATGCACTAAGTCTGATAAAAAACACTCAAAACCAACTCTTTCAATTCGGTTAGTAGATAAAATCACAATTGATAGCGACCAGCTTATCGATAGCACTATCGTAGGAGGGCTTTCATCAATTGATTATTTAGGAGGTAATCAATTTGTAGTCATATCAGATGATCGATCAGAATATTCTCCAGCAAGAATTTATGAGATGGTAATTAATCATGATGCATCGGGATTTATTGATTATTCTTTTAAACGAACTGTTTTTTTAAAGGATAGAGGGGGCGAACTATTTGAACAAGATGAGCTAGATCCAGAATCGATTGTCTTTAGGTCCTCTTCAAATACGTATTTTTATTCTAGTGAAGGTGGTAGAACTCAGGATTGGATTGATCCATTTGTATGGGAGATGACAACGAATGGAAAAATGATTTCAGAGGTTAACATACCTGAGATTTTTAGCTTTAATAAAGATAAGGGCTTGAGAGAAAATGGAGGATTCGAAAGCTTAACGATAGAAAATGACACAATTATTTGGTATGCAAATGAATTACCGATTAAAGAAGATGGTGGAGTTCCCGGCTTTATTAAGGGGTCATATCCTATTCGGTTGGTTAGGCAGGATGTCAAAAACGGTAGTGTTCTAAATCAGTATGCCTATAATCTAAGTTCGTTGGGTGTTGAACCTGATCCTTCTGATGGGTTTTATATAAATTCAGTTCCTGAAATTATGTATATAGATGATCATAGATTGTGGGTCTTGGAAAGATCTTACATAGAGGGAGTGGGCAACTTTGTGAAACTTTTTGAAATTGAAACTACAAATGCTACGGATATTAAGAGTGTTCTGGCATTGCAAAATTGGACCTATGAGTTTGTTTCTAAAAAACTATTAATAGATTTCTCAGATTATGATTTAAAGATCGATAATATTGAGGGAATGACCTTTGGCCCAGATTTCCCAAATGGTGATAAGAGTTTACTATTCATTTCAGACGATAATTTTAGTGAGATGCAGGAAACGCAATTGTGGCTTTTTGCAGTATCTAAAAAGTAAACCTTTTATTCCATAATTAATTCTTGATTAGAATTTTGTTTATTGGTTTGCAAGACGAGTAAATCATAAATTATTTGAGGAAATGAATTTATTTAGCAAATTTGTTTTTCAATTTATATATTTTTCTAGTCCTGACCGAGAAATGAAAAGCGCTAATAAAAAAGCCAATCATCAACAGTATCAATTTATTTTTGGTATTGGATTTTAATAACGAAAAACTCGTTTTCTGAAATTTTAAGACTCTAGTTTAATTAAATTAAAGTACAATTTATTAGTCGATTTCATGAAGTATACCATTTCAATAGTTCTATTTTCAATTTTAACTACCTTTAATTTATATTCTCAAAATCAGTATACTAAAGAATTTCTGGTGACAGAATCGAAGGATACAATTTATGGATTTATCTCAAACACTTCCAAGGTTATACACATTGAGCAAGGATTATATTTAAAACCGGATAAAAATTCAAAAGCTATCTTCTACAGAATTCAAGATATATCCTCATATAGGGATCTCCAAGGAAATTTATACTATAAAAGATTATTACCAGATGCAAATAAAGTCAACGACTATAAACTACTTGAAGTTCTATTTACAGGGAATTTAAATTTGTATCGCTTTGGAGGAAATTTTTTTCTTGAAAAGAATGATAAGCTGTTTAAATTAATAAATACTACGAGTTATAGGAAAAATGAAGAGGGAAAAATACTTCAAAAATTCAATCGAGAATATATTTCAATTTTAAGTGTATTAATGAGTGAATGTTTTAGCTTGTATGATAAAATAATAGAAACTGATTTAGCTTATAGAGAATTAGTAAAGTTATTGGAGGAATATCATATTTGTAGAGACTATAAATATGATGTTGTTGTTCAAAGAACTGATTTCGATGGTAAAATAAGTTATGGCGTCTTTTTAGGAGGATTTACTTCAACAGCTTTCACGAAATTTATTACAGCGCCAGGTAACGCATTAACTAGAGAAATTGAATTAAATGATTATAATTTCGCTTTTGGGGTAGATTTTAATTTTAGGTTAAGAGAAATTCATAATTACTATTTAATATTATCACCTCAATATTCAATAGGAAATGAATATAGTTATGAATTTACAAGCTTGGGTACAAACGATAATCAGTACCTTTCTAACTATTTTTATAACTTCAATCAATTCGATTTTCGAATAGGTTTCGGAAAAGTTTTTAAAAAACAAAAAATTCAACCATTTTTAAATATAGGTGTAGTATTAAGCTATTTCTCCAATGGCTATTATTTTCTTGACCTAGACAGAAGAAGGACGGGTACTGATGAAGTAAGGGCGTTCGATGATTTTTTTGAGTTTGAAGGCTCGACCGATTTGAATGATAGTTTGGGTATATGGACATCTTTTGGTATAAACTTTAATTTGTTTGATGATTTTATTTTTTATAATCGAATGAATATTCAAATGAGTAGATTCGAAAATGAAACTGGTCGAATAAGAAATTTTGGGAGAAACTTTAATTATCGACAAATAAAATTCGATATTGGTATTTTATTGTAATCTTATTCAGTATGAACTTATTGTCAAATTTTTTAAATAAATCTGGCGTTCTAGAGAACACTTCAATAATTGAGGATTATGGTCGCCTATTTGTCGATGGTGAACAAATTGAAGTAGGTTTTAAAATTGAAGAGGATACTTTTATTTTCACTAATAGGCGCCTTATCTTTATTGAAGTGAGAAAAGGTGATGACAGTGGAATTGAGTATATCTCATTGCCATATTCAAATATTGACTCCTTTAGTGTGGATTCTAAAAAATCATTTCACGCTCATGGATTTCTCAAAATCTGGTTGCACGGACAACAGTCTCCCAGAATTGAGAAAGAATTTAATAAATCAGTGGATGTTTACGCAGTACAGAAAATTCTGGCAGGGCATGTGATCAAATAAAAAAGGTGACCGGAGTCACCTTCTGTTTATTGTTGTTCCTTCAATTCTTTTTCAAGATGCTTTACTAACTTTTCGCAAAGCATATTCATTTCTTGCGCCATGAATTCATCTCCAGTGGAATTTAAAACACTTTGTGCCATTCCTCCTAGGCAATCTATATAGAACCTTTTCATCTCATCAACTGGCATGTCATTTGTCCATAAATCGATTCGCATGGAGTTTTTCTGGACATGATCCCAAAGTGAAATGCTAATGCTTTTGGTTTCTGTTAGTTCTTCACCTGCATCAGTAGCGCTCCAATGGATTTTATCAGGTACATTATCTTTATCTAAATCTATTTCGAAATTAATGTTCGATTTTTTCATTTTTACTAATTCAATCTATTATATATAAGTTTTTAATTACTGAGGCAACATGTTTTTGAAATCTTCATATGAAGCAGGGGCTAAAGGAGTAGTATCACAGCCTAATTCATCTGCTTTGATGTTGATGTCTTCTACTCTATCTTCAGGATTGGGATGAGTACTCAAAAATGCTGGAGTACGTCCAGCTTGACCCTCATCCAATAACTTTTGAAAGAAGGAATAGGCACCATTGCAAGCGTATGGTGTATTGGCTAAGTATTCCACTGATCTTTCATCTGCTTCGACTTCAAATGCTCTAGAAAAAGTTAAGCCTGCGGCAGTACCAGCTATTTGACCTGCAATTTGTTCAAGTTGACTTGGATCTTCTCCAGATATCAAACCCAGTATAAAATTAATACCATACTGTCGCTGGATGTTTCTGGAGGTATGTCGTAAATCAGAATGAGCTACTTCATGTCCTAAAACACCCATTAAATCGTCTTCTTGATCTAAGTACTTAATCAACCCTGTATAAACATATAAATACCCACCAGGCGTAGCAAAAGCATTCAGAACGGAATCATTTTCAATGATATGGATATCCCAGACAAATTCCTCTTTGTATTGCACTTCTCCAGATGTTAAAATGTAATCAAGTAAGGTGTTTAAGTATGTGTAAGCGTCAGAATACTCTGACTCGTCTAAAATTGGAAACTGATCGGGATCATTTTCAATTTGTTCAGCAACTTGGGCTCCAAGCTCGACATCTTCTTCAATAGAAGGAAACACAAAATTGTTATTTTTATCTTTACAAGAATTGAAAATTAACAATCCGGTTATGAGTACTAAATTAAATATTTTAAAACTTCTCATCATTAATCAATTTTCATTTCGGGAATATCCCCTTCTATAATTAGTTTTCCTGCTGTTGCTTCTCGAATCTCATCAACGGTAATTCCAGGAGCTCTTTCCAGAAGTTTGAAGCCTCCTGCTTGCTGTACCTCTAGTACTGCTAAATTGGTTACAATTTTTTTTACGCATCTTAACCCTGTAATTGGTAAGCTACATTCCTTAAGAAGTTTTGATTCGCCATTTCTACTAGTATGCTGCATGGCAACAATTATATTTTCAGCAGAAGCAACTAAGTCCATTGCACCTCCCATACCTTTTACCATCTTACCTGGAATTTTCCAGTTTGATATATCTCCATTTTCAGAAACCTCCATTGCACCTAGTATGGTTAAGTCCACATGCCCCCCTCTAATCATGGCAAAGCTTTCAGCAGAATCAAACAAAACAGAACCATCTCGCATAGTAATTGTTTGCTTCCCTGCATTGATTAGGTCAGCATCTACCTTCTCTTCTGTCGGGAATTGCCCTATTCCTAAAAGTCCATTTTCGGATTGTAATACTACATCTAATGCATCGGGAATGTAATTTGCCACAAGAGTAGGGATGCCAATACCTAAATTGATGTACATTCCATCTTGCACTTCCTGAGCTATTCTTTTTGCTATTCCTATTTTATCTAGTGCCATTTCTTAAGATCTTACAGTTCTTTGTTCAATTCTTTTCTCATAATTCTTACCTTCAAAAATACGTTGAACGTAAATCCCTGGAGTATGAATTTCATTTGGGTTGAGATCACCAGCGGGAACTAATTCTTCAACTTCAGCTATCGTAATTTTCCCAGCAGCGGCCATCAGAGGATTGAAATTTCTTGCAGTTCCTTTGAAGATCAAGTTTCCTGCAGTATCTCCTTTCCAGGCTTTTACCAAAGCAAAATCCGCAATTAAGCCTGTCTCTAATAAATACATCTTTCCATCAAATTCACGAGTTTCTTTTCCTTCTGCTACCTCCGTTCCGAAACCTGCTGGGGTATAAAATGCTGGAATTCCGGCTCCACCTGCTCTCACTCTTTCAGCTAAAGTACCCTGTGGAATAAGATCGACATCTAATTCCCCAGACAATAATTGTCTTTCAAATTCTGCGTTTTCACCTACATATGAAGAAATCATCTTTTTGACCTGATGAGTCTTTAATAGCAGACCGATACCAAAATCATCTACTCCAGCATTATTTGATATGCAGGTTAGTCCTTTCACTTTTGTTTCCAGAAGTGCTTGAATACTGTTTTCAGGAATACCGCATAATCCAAATCCCCCTAACATGAGGACTGCATTATCAGGTATATCTTTTACTGCCTCACTTGCATTTTTTATTACTTTATTAATCATGTTTTTCTATTTAATACTAAGCTGATTAATTATATGCTATCCCTAAGTTAGCGAATTTAATTTGCTCAAGGATGTTGACTAAGAATTTGCTTTGCTTTTTCTTGATCCTTTTTCAATTGCGTGCTTAATTCTTCCTTTGATCCAAATTTTACTTCATCTCTTAATCTTTTGATAAAATTCACTTTAATTTTTTCACCATAAATTTCATCATTGAACTCAAAAATATTAGCTTCTATTTTCTTCGATTTTCCATCAACAGTTGGCCTGTAACCAATATTTAGCATTCCTTTATATTGTTTGCCCTTAAGTTGAACAATCACAGCATATGCACCATCAGCAGGAATCAATTTGTAGGGTTCCTCCACTTGGATATTAGCTGTAGCAAACCCCAGTGTTTTGCCAATTTTATCTCCACTCACCACAATACCATTGATTTCGTAAAATCTTCCCAAGAAATCATGGGCTAATTCGACTTCACCTGCATCAATGGCATTTCGGATTTTAGTAGAACTTATACCAACATCATCAATGGTTTGCTTAGAGATCTCCTCAACTTCAAATCCATATCTACTTGAGTGCTTTTTTAAGTGTTCAAATCCTCCTTCTCTATCTTTTCCAAATCGATGGTCATATCCAATTACCAATCTCTTAGTATGTAGTGCAGAAATAATAATTTTTTGAATAAATTCTTCAGATGTCCATTGAGAAAATTCTTTAGTAAAATTTATTCGCACAATATGGTCTAAACCTAATTGAGCTAAGATTTCAGCTTTTTCATCAAAAGTAGTGAGTAGTTTTAAGTTATCATGATTTTGACTTAAAACATAGCGGGGATGTGGCCAGAAAGTAACCAGAGCCGTTTCACCATCCACCGATTTAGCTAATTCAATAATACGGCTAATGATTTCTTGATGTCCAAGATGAATACCATCAAATGTTCCAATGGTGACTACTGCATTTTTGATGCCTTCTAAATTTTCATATCCGTCATGGACGATCATTTGTGTTGACTTTTTTATTTTTCACAAATTCATTTAAGTTGTCAGCATCGTCAACAGAAAAATCACCGATTTTTGTTCTACGTAATGCTGATAAATAGGCACCTACACCTAATTTTTCTCCAAAATCATACGCTAAACTCCTAATGTACGTTCCTTTTGAGCAACGAACACGAAAAGCAACCTTATTTTCTTTAAATTCAGTAATTTCAAACTCACTGATATTTACAACCCTAGACTTTAATTTAACTTCTTTTCCCTCTCTAGCCAAAGAGTAAGCTCGTTTTCCTCCGGTTTTTACGGCTGAAAAGATTGGAGGTGTTTGCTCAATTTCTCCAGTGAAATATGACGCCTCCTTGATTAGATCTTCCAAGTTTATGTGGCTAGTTTCACTTTGAAATTCAGGAGCTGTTTCTAAATCGTAGGACGGAGTAGTAAAGCCTAAAGTGAATTCTCCTGTATACTCTTTTTCTTGGGCCTGATATTTTTCAATGGATTTAGTCATTTTTCCAGTGCAAAGGATGAGCAAACCAGTCGCCAAAGGATCTAAAGTACCAGCATGGCCTATCTTCTTTACTTTTAAGGCAAATTTCAGTTTCTTGACTACATCAAAGGAAGTCCAATTAAGCGGCTTATCGATTAGCAGGACTTTTCCCTCGTTATATTCGTTGTTTACTTCACTCATATCAATTGACTTATGACAGCTATACTTCCGACAATTGCGCAATAGACAGCGAAATAGATTAATTTCCCCTCTTTAACTATTTTAATCATTGCTTTGCAGGCAAATAAACCTGCTAGAAAAGCCATAAGGAAGCCCATAAATAATACGAAGCCACCTGTTTGTTGTGTAACGGCTGGTTGGTCTATATATTCAATTACTTTAAGAAGCGATGCTCCCAAGATTGGAATTAAGACCATTAGAAATGAAAATCTTGCTGCTTTTTCTTTATTTACACCAATTAGCAATGCTGTTGCAATCGTGGCACCTGACCGAGAAATCCCTGGAAGTATAGCAATTGATTGTGCAATACCAATAATAATAGCTTGCCAGTACTGGACAGTTCCACCCTCTTTATTTTTTACAGTTTGGGTAAAAGCTAGCAGCACAGCTGTTACCAATAGCATGCTACCCACTAGTAGCAAGTTTCCCGTAAAAAAGCTTTCAACCTGCTCCTCAAAAAACACCCCAATTATCGCTATTGGAATCATCGATATAATGATTTTTAGAGCGAAGTCATAGGATTCATTCCATTTGAATGTAAAGATTCCTTTGAGAATATTTCCAATGTCTTTTCTGAATACTATAATAGTTGATAGGGCAGTAGCAGCGTGTACCAAAACTGAAAAAAGCAAACTCTCAGATGTATGTGCATTTAACAAAACTGCGCCAATTTCGAGATGTCCACTACTGCTAACAGGCAAAAACTCAGACAACCCTTGAATGATTCCAAGGATAATGGCTTCTAGTAATCCCATTTTTATTGTTTAGGCTTCTTTAGAATAGCAAATAATTCAATAATAAAGCCTAAGAAGACTATAATAGGTCCTAGCGTTAATCCTAAAAACCCAAAGCCATATTGCTCTGAATCCAAAGTCATAATGATGAAACCTATAATAAGTGTTAAAATTCCTGCAATCATTAAGATATAATTGCTTTTGCCGAATGCTAATTTCTTCTTTTCTGACATAAAAAGTGTTTATATGGTAGTTTATAATTTGTGAGACCAAAAGGCGTCATTCTATCTTAATTATCTGGCTATTAGTTGCTCAATGTTATTCTATTTAATACAGTTCATCTAAAGACATGGCCATATATTTTTGCATGGCTCTAAATGTACTAAAGCTTGCAATGGAGATTCCAGTTACTATTAGCCCGCCAAAAATAATTAAAAGCATCTGTTGATTTTGTAGTTCGGCAAGTCCTTCCAGTTTTTCGCTGCCATAAGTCAATAGCCCAAATAACAGTGAAGCTGCCACTATTGCTGAAATTATACCATGCCATATAGAACGATAAATAAAGGGTTTTCTGATAAAACCTTTTGTGGCACCTACTAATTGCATGCTTCTTATTAAAAATCTTTGGGAAAATAGCGCCAATTTAATGGTATTGTTAATTAGGATTCCGATTACGATAAATAATAGGATTGAAATAGCTAGTAAAACTATACTGATTTTAGTAATGTTTTCATTGATACTTTGCACCATATTATTGGTATATATCACCTCAAAAACGCCATTCAGATTTTCAATATCTTGTTGCACTTCTTTCATTTTTTCAGAAGAATGATATTCAGGTGAGATTTTTACGATGTAAGCATCTTTTAAAGGATTATCTCCTAAGAATTGCATAAAGTCTTCTCCAGTTTCTTCTATGAATTTTTCAGCTGCTTCGTTTTTAGAGATGAAACGAATGGATTCTATGCTTTCTTCTTTTAAAACATATTCTTTCGAGACCAGTGATTTGCTTACTCGAAGTTGTTGTGGCTCTGAGAGGTTGGATTTTAAATACACCTGCATTTCAACATTCTGCTGAATAACTTTAGTCAGTGAGGTGGTGGTGGTAATTAAAAGTGCAAACAGACCTAATATAAAAAGTGCTAGGGTCATACTCAAAATGACGCTAACGAAAGGATAGTGCCCCAATTTTTTCTTCTTTCTGTATTTTTTCTCTTTGCTCATATTTGAAAGCTCAAAAATAAGAATTTATTTATGCTTCGCTTATTAAAATGGTAAAAAACGAAAAAAAGCTTCCCATTTTCATGAAAAGCTTTTCTAAATTTTTTACGAACTTTTGTCTCAGTCTTCCACTATCAGCTGAATTTCCATTTTTAACATTTCGTCTTGGAGTTTGCTTAATTCAGTTAATTGAGTTGTATTGTCTTTAATCGCATAAACTTCATTATTATGACTTAGGAATAACTGTTTTTTACCTTTATCATTTAGTTCAATTATTTGGTAAGGCATCTGTTTAAAGTCACCGTATAAGTAGAGCTTAGAATTGTAATAGCGATAATGATAATTACCTTCCTTTTCAAGCGCCTCAAAAAATTCTATTTCTGTTTTATCAGCTCTATTATGAGCGATGTCACGACTCGCAATATTTTCTAATTGCCCATCATTTTGATTTTTAAAAAGCTGCTCATCATCGTATGACATCAGCGCTTGTGGCTGTACTTTGGCGGTAGCATCTTTTTCTATCAGTTCAGAATTAGTTTGCTTTTTAACAGCAGTTGGTTCAGATGGACTGCTTTTTGTCTTATTAAAAGCAATAATCTCGTTTTTCTCCCCGAGTAATTCTGGAAAGCTATTGAGGGGAGTAGTTGTAAAAGAAACCTCCTGCGAGATCTTGATATCAATTGGTTTAATATTATTTTCAAAGGAGATGAGGGTCCAGTAAAGAATACTTCCAAATAGCGTTACGCCTGCTATGGTTCCTGCTAACCATTTTACTCCACTCCCAGCTAAAATCCCTGTATTAATCGGTAAATCAATTGCTGCTAATCTGGATTTTAATTCCAGTTTTCTTGCGTTTGAAATTCCTTTCACAATATGCTGCTGTAAATCGAATTCAGCTTTTACCAAAGGGTCCGATTCTATTTTTGCATCAAGCATTGCTTTTTCAGCAGGAGTGATAACTCCTTCAAAATATGCCTCTATTAAGCGAAAATAATTGGTTTCACTCATAATTTTTAGTCTAAAAAGTCGCTGGCTTTATATCTTGAACGAATCAAATCATCCAGCCTTTTTTTACATTTATAACGTTTTGTTTTAGCAGTATCACTGTTTGCAAGCCCCATTTTCTTAGCTATTTGGTCCATGGAAAGGCCGTCAAAATAGTGATAGCTTAAGATTTGCTTACACGAATCTCCCAATTCTCCAATACAATCATGAATGATTTTCACCATCTCTTGATTCTCTAATTGGTTGAATTCGCTTTCTTCTTTGTCACTTTCTTCAAATTTTTTCTTTCTCTCAAGTTCTTTTCTCCACAAATTTTTGCAAACACTGTAGAGATAAGTACTTATTTTCGAAGTAAGTTCGAAATTAACATCAATTGCTTTTTGCCAAAACACAATCAAAGCATCTTGAAACACATCCAGAGCCTCTTGCTCTGTTCCGTTATTTCTGAGAATCATTCTTAACATCATTTTATAATGCTGCTCATAGAGATAATCTAGAGCAGATTCATCACCTAACTTGATGCGCGTTATGATTTGACTGTCTGTTAATTTCATTGGTTAATACTGCTCAGATGAGTTTGGTAACCCTTCACTTGAAAATTATTATAATAATACGCAATTTTTTATAAATATTCGAATGTAATAATCTCGAATTTCTTACAGCTCTACCAAAGAAAACAGAGTTATCCTTCTTTAGAGCCGATCTGTTGAACTGAATTCTTCAAAACGGCGAAGATATTTCCTTTTTTGGATGGACTAATCTTTGCTAAACCAGTAAATCTTCCAAAAGCTGGTAAAACCATCGTATTTGGTTCTAGGTAAAAGCATGCTAGGCGAAGATGTGATTTTCCTTTCCCTTTTAGGCTTATACTTGGATGAATGTGTCCACAGAGATTCATTTCATTTTTATTAACTTCATTATTTTCAAGCGGATGATGCGTTAAAACAAAAGGATCTACATAAAAGGGTTCTTTTTCTATCTGCAAGGTGCTGAGCTGATAAACTTTATCACTAAGAATATCATGGTTTCCTTTTATAAGAGTAAATTCTATTGACGAATGAAGTTGAAGAAAATCATTGAAAATATTCCATTCATGATTCAAGTCGCTATGAAATAAATCGCCCAAAAAGAAAATTCTTTTCGGGCGATATTTTACAATTATATGTTCAATTCGACTTATTTCAGCCTTAATTATAGCTATTGGAACTGCAATTCCTGATTTTCGAAAGTGAGTAGTTTTCCCTAAGTGGAGATCAGCAATAAACACTGTTTGCTCTTTGAGCCAATAAATGATTTTATCCTCTGAGAGCAGTAACTTTTCTCCTGCTAATGTGAGTTCCAATTGATTAATTTACTTTTTCCCAAGTTTGCGTTCTATAGAAAAAAGCTACATAGCCTCTCACCTTTAATTCTTCACCCTCTTTCCACAGAACGCAATCATAAACTTTGCCGTCTTGAGGGTCCATAATAGTTCCTTCCTCATATTCTTCATCATCGGCATCCCATTCCATTCCCCTAATAATCTCCATACCAATGATTTTTTCGTTTTTCCGATCTCCTGTACATTCATTACATATCGGATCTTTCTCTTCATCCGGTCCTCTAAAAAGCTTGGTGATTTTTCCGTAGATCATTCCGTCTTTTTCGAAAATTTCTACGATGCTTTTTTCTTTGCCAGTTTCGTCATCTATGGTTTTCCACTTTCCAGTAACATCAGATTGTGCAAGTGAACTAAAACTTATTCCGATTAATAGTAGTGCTAAACTTATTTGTTTCATCTTTTATAAAAATTTTAAATACCAAATGTAAAATTAATTTATATATTTTCTAATTGTAATTGCATTTTTGCTACTCTTTCTTCGATTGATTCAGTAGAGAATTTTTCTCGTAATCTGTCAACCATGATCGGGAAAGCAAAAGGGGAGAATTTGTTGGTTTTATTATAGATTATTTTTTGGCTACTGATTTTTTTTAGTGATTTATACAATCGCTCTTCTTCCAACTGTTGCTGTATAACCTCTCTATGGGCTTGTTTAAGTAATAGATTTTCGGGTTCATACTCTGAGAAAACATCAAATAGTATAGAAGAGGAAGCCTGAATATGTCTTTCTTTAATATTTTTTCCTGGAAATCCTCTAAAAATGAGACCAGAAATAGAGGCTATGTCTCTAAATTTACGTTTCGCCATTTCAGTTTCATTTATCCCTAGCAGAATATCCTCTTTTACGTTATTTAAAGAAAATAAATCAAAGGATAACATTTCCTCAAGATCGAAGACTTCATCAGTTAGTAACTCGAAACCGTAATCGTTCATAGCAATAGAAAAGGTGATAGGTTGTGAAACGCTAATTCGGTAAGCTATTAATCCTGCTAAAACTTCATGAATAAATCTACCTTCAAATGGAAAAATAAAAATGTGAAAGCCTTCTTTAGAAATTGTTGATTCTATCAGTAATTCATCTGTTTTTGGCACAGTAGAAAGCTGCATTTGCCGGTCAATCAAAGGCTGGATTTTTGTAAGTTCGATTTCATCTAATTCTTTCGTTCTTAGCTTCTCTAATTTTTTCCTGATATGAAATGATAATTGAGAAGAGAGAGGCATTCTACCACCCATCCATTGTGGTATTTGGCCGGTTTTTTTCTTACTTCTCTTTACCTGCACAGTCATATCCTTTAGACGAACGTAATCAAGGGCTTTGCCTGAGAACCAAAAAGTGTCTCCTGGCTTTAGTTTACTAATGAAATATTCCTCTATTGTTCCTAAGTGACCTCCTTTCACATATTTAACATTTAGAACTTGGTCACCCACGATAGTGCCAATCGACAAACGATGGCGCATTGCAATTCTCTTATTGATAACTTTTATTTTGTTATCTTCAGTAATAGTCTTGTGATATTCATCATAAGCTGATAGACTTTCTCCCCCTGTTTTCAAGAAAGTTAGAAGCCAAGTCCATTCCTTTTTGGTTATTTTATGATAACAATGTGTGTTCTTAATTTGCTGATAAAGTTGATCAGGTTCGAAACCATCGCCCACCGCTAAAGTCACTATAAATTGCAAAAGTACATCTAGAGCCATCTGAATAGGTATTCTAGCTTCAAAATCTTTCTCTTTAATTGCTGTCCTCAGTGCTGCGCCTTCGATTAATTCTAGAGAATGAGTAGGAAGAAAGTAGATTTTACTCGTTTGGCCAGGCCTGTGACCACTCCTTCCTGCTCTTTGGGCAAATCGTGCGACTCCCTTCGGTCCTCCTACTTGAATTATCGTATCAACAGGACGAAAGTCAACACCTAAATCTAAACTGGAAGTGCAAACTACTACTTTAATTTGCCCAGAATGAAGTGCTTCTTCTACCCATGTTCGGATTTGGTTGTTTAAAGATCCATGATGCATGGCGATAGCGCCAGCCAAGTCAGGATCTTTATTAAGCAATTGCTGATACCAAATTTCTGTTTGAGAACGAGTATTTGTAAAAACAAGAGTGGTGTTATTAGCTTTAATTATTGGTAAAACCTTATCTATTAATTTTATTCCCAAATGTCCGGCCCAAGGATATTTTTCTACCTCATCAGGCAAGATTGATTCGATTTTAATTTCTTTATCTAATTGAGCCCTAATAAATTTCCCTTCCTTTTCATTAGATCCCAATAACACCCTTTGAGCTTCGGCCAGATTTCCAATTGTGGCTGATATCCCCCATATTTTCAGTTTTTGTTTACTTATTTCTTTAAAAGATGAAATTGCTAATTCTACTTGAATACCTCTTTTGCTCCCTAAAAGCTCATGCCACTCATCTACCACTATAGCTTCTAAATTTTTGAAGTATTGATCGGCCTTCTTCTGACTTAGTAGTAAGTGCAGACTCTCTGGTGTAGTAATTAAGCAATCTGGAGGTGTTTTCTTTTGTCGCTGTCGGTCTTTTGTGCTAGTGTCGCCTGTTCTGATTTCAATTTCCCAATCGAAACCAAAATCTATTGTTGCTTCTTCCATTGCAGACTGAATATCCTTTGAAAGTGCTCTAAGCGGTAGCACCCATAGAAACTTCAGCCCTTTTTCAGGCCTTTTGTTTATTTTAGAAATAAGATAAGCAATCCACAAAGCATAGGTTTTACCGCTACCCGTTGGAGCATTTAATAAACCAGAATGGCCAGCTAAAAAATTCTCCCATGTTTCAATTTGAAAGGGAAATGGTCTCCAATCTTTCTTTTCAAACCAATTGATGCCAGCTTTTATGCGATCATCCATATTTTTCGAGGAGTTCTTGCAAGTCATTTAATGTATTGGCTTCAGTAGTTGGTTTATCTTGCCTCCATCTGCTAATACGCGGAAAGCGAAGAGCTATTCCTGACTTATGTCTATTTGATGCTTGAATACCTTCAAATGCGATTTCAAAAACTAATTCCGGTTTCACTGTTCTAACAGGACCGAATTTCTCTTTTGTATTTTTCTTAACAAATGCATCTACTTTTCGCATTTCGGCATCAGTCAAGCCTGAATAGGCTTTTGCAAAAGGAATTAATTCATTTTGGTTCCATACAGCTAGGGTGTAATCTGAATATAAGTCAGCTCTTCTTCCGTGGCCTTTTTGGGCATAAATCATGATTCCATCTATCGTCAGAGGTGCGATTTTCCATTTCCACCAACTTCCTCTTTTTCTCCCAGCTTCATATGGTGACTCCTTTTTCTTCAGCATTAAGCCTTCCGTTTTGTAGCTTCTTGATTTTTTACGAATAGCAATTAACTCGTCCCACGAAGAAAATTCGATTTTTTTAGAATCGATTAGTACAGAATGGCTAGTTTCCGAAATCAGTCTTTCTAATTTTTGAACTCTTTTTTCTAAGGGTTCCTTCCTTATATCTTGTGCGTTTAGCTCAATTAAATCGTAACAGATAAAGACTACCGGTGCTTTTTTTAAAAGGTTTTTGGTGATGTTTTTTCTTCCTATTCTAGTTTGTAGTATTCCAAATGAAAGTGGCGCTCCATTTTCATAGGCTATGATTTCTCCATCCAGCGCAGTTCCATTTGGAAGAATTTTTGCCATTTCTTCTAATTCAGGAAATTTTTCAGTCACGAGTTCTTCTCCTCTGCTCCATATAAAAACTTCATCATTTCTTTTGATGATTTGCCCTCTTATACCATCCCATTTCCATTCTGCATACCAATCATTTGGATCTAAGTCTTTCGTTATTTCTTGTGTTTCTATAGGATGAGCCAAGTAAAACGGATATGGACGAGAGGCTAGATCATTTTCACCCTGCTCTAAAATTAATTCCTGGAAAGTGAACTTTTGGGGAGACCAATCTCCCATTAGTCTGTGAGCCACAATCGATTTATCTATTTCAAATGCTTCGCTCAATGCTTTGGTGATCAGGTTTTGCGATACACCAACTCTCCAGCCGCCTGTCATGATTTTTGTAAAAACGAATCTTTCTTGCTGGTTTAATTCATCGTAGATAAGCTTTAACTTTTCTTTTTTTTCTTCGACCGTTTTATTGCTAATACTAATTAAGCATTCGATATAGTAGGAGAGGGGTTTATCAATTTCTTTTTGGTATCCTTCTGGAGCAGTTAAGAGAAGTGCGATTGTTTCGGCTAAATCACCCACAACATGATACGATTCTTGAAATAACCATTCTGGTATACCTGTCCATTCGGTTATCCAATCTTTGATTAAGCTTGTTTTGACAACTCTTTTAGGTTTCCGATGGGTGAAAAGTGCCAAAGTCCATATTTTATCTTGGTCGTTGGCAGATAAAAAATAGCTTTTCAAAGCATTAACCTTATCAGTGGTTTTATTGCTTTGGTCTATGGACGCTATGAGTTTAGCAAATTCTTTCAAGGAGTTAGCTTTCGGAATCCTATAACAGCCCAGAATTTATTATGTTCTCAAAATTTATCTTTCTTAATAAATATGCAAGCAATTTTAATTGCATTCCCATGTTCATCAGAAACAGGCATAAAATGTGCGACAACAGGTAGTTCATGACCTTGCTTATCCATCAATGTTGCTGATTTGCTCATTGACATATGATCTGTTACGTCATTCCAAGTTTTGCTCCAATCAACATCTTCTTCATCAATGAATAATTTCTTTCGGTCTAAACCAATCAAATCTTCACTGTCCCAACTTGTTTGGAATTCTATTTGGCTGTTGATTTCGAGAATTTTTCCGTCTTTATCAAATTCAGCCACCATAGTTGAAATGCTTACTGCCTGATTAAAAGCACCCATTTCACGGCTTTGTCGTTCCATTTCTTCTTGAGTTGCTTCGAGCTCTTCTGCATTTTGTCGCATTTCTTCTTCTTGAGCTTGTAATTGCTCTGCTTTCATTTGCGATTCTTCTAAGAGCTTTTTCGTTTCAAGAGAAACCTGTAATCCCTGAATTGTAGAAGCTATGCTTTCACCTACTTTCTCAATAAATTCGTTGTGATAGTCCTCATAAGGCTGAAATGAGGCAAGTTCAATGATTCCAAACACTTCTTCATTTAATTTCATAGGGCTTATCAAAACATGAGTTGGATTAGCCTCACCTAAGCCAGAACGAATAGAAACATAGTTTTCAGGAATTTCAGATAAATAGATAAACTCCTTTTCTAAATAACATTGTCCAACTAGGCCTTGCCCAGGGCTGAGTTCTTTTTCTAGGAATTTTTTTCTATGATAAGCATAAGCTCCTTTGAGTACAATTTTAATGTTTTCTTGATCTTCTTTATTTACAATAAATATGGAACCTTGAATCGAATTGGTATATTCAGCTAATTCAGAGATAAGTTTAGCCGATAAGTCTTCTATATTATCGTCATTCTTTCGTAGAATATCGCCAAATTTGGCGATGCCTTCATTAAACCATACCCTTCTTTTGTCTTGTTGGGCTACATTTTGAAGTTTTATGCGCATGTCAGCCAAAGATTGACCGAGATGTCCCTCATTATCAAATACGGTAATATCAGTGCTGAAATCACCTTTTCCAACTTCATCAGCAAATCTTGTTATGCCTGTCAAGTTTCTAGTGAGTTCGTTCAGTGCTTTTATGATGGAGTTGAGTTCATCCTCTGACTCTTTCATTTCTTTAGGAAGGTTACCGTGGGCCAAGTCACGAATATTAACCTTTAAATATTTAATTCTTAAAAGAACAGAACGAATTATGTAGAGTGCGATTGCAGTACTTATAATAAAAGCTATTATAAATTCAATAGTCAGAATCAGAGGGATGCTGCTTTCCGCTTCTTCAATATTTTGAATTGCCTTTTCTTCTGCTTCGGCTAATTCTCCTTTAATGCTATTGATGATGAAAGTTAGATGCATAATGTCATCAATGACATCCTCACCGTTTAGTTTATCGTAATTTAGATCGGAAAGCGCTTCTTTTTGTTTACTCTTTATCTTTGGTAAATGAGCATTAAGCTCTTCAGTAAATGTAATTACTTCTTCATCCCCAAATTCTCTTACCAAACTATCAAGTTTTTCTACTTTAGGATAAATGTCATTATACCATCTATTTTCTATGTCATTCTTAAAAAAATCATCTTCTGTACTAATGTAGCGAAATGATAAGATAGTAGTTAGATATACAAGCTGTTGAATTTCAGCAGCAATTCTACTACTGTTTTTGTTAAGTGCTATTAATTCTTTCCCCTTGTTAACCTGCTTTTTCCAAGATTGATTACTGCTGATGAGCATAATAATAGCAAATGCTCCCATCAAAAGAAACCCGATGGTAATTCTCCCTTGAAGTGTCTTAAAATCGATACGAATATATTTTTTAAGGGAAGACTTCTTTTTTTGTCTGTTTTCTTGAGATTTTTTTTCTGCCATTAGGTCTAGATTTGTATTACTTCAAAAAGTAGCAGCAAAATATAAATGATTTGCTGTAAATACAATAAAAGCATTGTGAATTGGTGTGAGATTATTCTTTTATCAGTCTTATAAAAAAAGGTTAGTTGGATTTCCAACTAACCTTTTCAATTGTCTTAGAGAGTAAAAATTATTTCTCAGCTTTGATTACTTCAGCTTTTTCAACTACTATTTCTTTAGATTCTTTCTTCACTTCTGCAGTGCTGTGATCTTTAACAGAAATATGAGGAGCGATTACTAAGGCTACAATAGACATTAATTTAATCAAAATATTCATAGATGGTCCCGATGTATCTTTGAATGGATCACCCACAGTATCACCAGTAACAGAAGCTTTGTGTGGTTCAGAACCTTTATACTCCATTTTGCCATTGATTTCTACTCCTTTTTCAAATGATTTCTTAGCATTATCCCAAGCTCCACCAGCATTGTTTTGGAATATACCCATTAAAACACCTGATACGGTTACGCCTGCTAGTAAACCACCTAAGATTTCAGCAGAAGAAGTTTCCGCAAATACTCCTTTTAAGCCAAATCCAACTAGCAAAGGAGTAATTAAAGCAATAGCACCCGGTAAAATCATTTCCCTGATAGATGCTTTAGTTGAAATATCCACACATTTTTCATATTCAGGCTTTGTAGTGCCTTCCATGATGCCTGGCATTTCTTTGAATTGTCTTCTTACTTCTTGGACCATATCCATAGCTGCTCTACCTACCGCGGCAATAGCTAAAGAAGAGAAGATAAATGGAATCATTCCACCCACAAATAGGGCAGCTAAAACTGGTGCTTTATAAATATCTATTGAATCAATACCTGAAATTCCTACGAAAGCAGCAAATAAAGCTAATGCAGTTAATGCAGCTGAAGCAATGGCAAAACCCTTACCAGTTGCAGCAGTTGTATTTCCAACAGCATCCAAATTATCTGTTCTGTCTCTTACTTCTTCTGGTAAGCCGCTCATTTCAGCTATACCACCAGCATTATCAGCAATTGGTCCAAAAGCATCAATTGCTAACTGCATAGCAGTTGTGGCCATCATACCTGCTGCTGCAATTGCAACACCATAAAGCCCTGCAAATTCATATGAAACAACAATACCCACAGCTAATACCAATATTGGCATAACAGTAGATTGCATTCCAACAGCCAGGCCACCAATGATGTTAGTTGCAGCTCCAGTACTTGATTGCTTGACAATTGATAGAACAGGTTTTCTACCCATAGCTGTATAGTATTCAGTGATGATACTCATTAACGCACCAACAATCAGACCTGTGAAGATTGCCCAGAAAACGTCCATATTAGTAAATGCATAATCTCTGATGATCATGGTTTCAGGAAGCATCCATCTTACAAGAAAAAATGAAGCTACTACAGTTAAAATAATTGAAGACCAGTTACCCCAGTTAAGAGCCTTTTGAACGCTATCCGTTTCATTTTTAACACGTACGAATAAAGTACCTATTATTGAGAATACTAATCCTAATCCCGCAATAATCATTGGCAGTAGGATAGGGGCTATACCGCCAAATTGATCTTCAGAAATAATTTCTCTACCTAATACCATTGAGGCTAAAATTGTAGCCACATAAGAACCAAATAAATCGGCACCCATACCTGCCACATCACCTACATTATCTCCAACATTATCAGCAATTGTAGCCGGGTTTCTTGGATCATCTTCGGGTATTCCTGCTTCAACTTTTCCTACTAAGTCAGCTCCAACATCGGCTGCTTTCGTATAAATACCACCACCAACACGGGCAAACAAAGCAATAGACTCAGCCCCTAATGAGAAACCTGCCAATACTTCTAAAGCTTTCTCCATTTCCAGACCGTTTACGTCTCCGCCTGTTTGGATTACATACATATTATATAAGAAGATAAACAATATACCCATTCCAAAAACAGCAAGACCTGCAACTCCTAATCCCATTACAGTTCCGCCAGAAAAAGATACTTTTAGGGCTTTTGCTAAGCTAGTTTTTGCAGCTTGAGTGGTTCTAACATTTGCTTTTGTTGCGATATTCATCCCAACGTAACCCGCAAATGCCGAAAATACAGCTCCTATCACAAAAGATATTGCAATAACAGGAGAAGATGTCTCTACAAGTGTTCCTGAATAAGCCAATAATATACCGGCAATGATCACAAAGTAGAACATAACTTTCCATTCAGCTCTTAAAAATGCCATAGCTCCCTTAGCTATGTAGCCTGCTAATTCCGTCATTCTTTCATCTCCGGCATCCTGTTTTGATACCCAAGCGGATTTTATAGCCATAACAATCAGTCCCACGATCCCGAGAATCGGGACAATCCAGATAATATTGCTCATAAGTTTTCTTTATTTTTTTAAACCCTGCAAATATAGATGGATGATTGGGAAATGGAAATAAAATATGGAAAGAAAATGATGATTGGGTTTTTGAACGAATTGCAATAGTTCGTTTGGCTATAGAATGATTTTCCTGATTTTTGATTTTTTTATAAAAAAAAATCCTGCTCTGAATTAGAGCAGGATTTAAGTATTTTTTTTAAGCGCAAATTATTTGGCTCTCCAAACCACCTCTTTATGATCATTTCCCGCTTGAAGTACTATTCGAGTTGGCTGTGGTGCCAATGCCAAAGTTACTTTTGCACTTGCAAAGTCATCAGCTTCAACTAATACGCCATGGCCAGGAGCTACATCAATTGAATCTCCATCCACAATGTATTCGTCAGCTAAATAAGCTATAGGCAGTAATACGTCATTATCAGGGCAGAATTCATCATGAACCTCGGCTAATGCTTCTTCCAAGTATTCACCATAATTTTCAATAAAATCGTCCTCCATGTCATGAAGCTCTTCTTCAATTTTATCATAATCTTTATCAGCATAAGTGAGTTTGCTCAATGCAATTTTCGCTTTTACTAATTCTGTTAAATCTTGATCTAACTTTTTAATATCTATCATGCTTAAGTGCTGTTATTTTCTAAACGTAAAATTCTTTAGATTGCCAATAACTTCCAAGTAAATGGAAGACTATTTAGGAATAGTTTCAGATTTATTTCAATTACTGTCTAAAAAACATAATTTTGAACTATAAAGAAATTATGCAATCGATTTAAACTACTATGGAACAGGATTTTTTGCCAATCAATGGCACCGATTACATCGAATTTTATGTGGGTAATGCAAAGCAATCAGCCATGTATTATCAAACAGCTTTTGGTTTCGAGTTAAAAGCTTATGCCGGACCCGAAACAGGAATAAAGGATAGAGCTTCTTATATGTTGCAACAGGGAAAAATCCGATTGGTTTTGACTTCTTCTTTAGCTCCTGATACAGAAGTGGCTCAACATGTAAATCTTCATGGTGATGGAGTAAAAGTATTGGCGCTTTGGGTAGATGATGCGGAATTATCATTCAATGAAACAACAAAAAGAGGAGCAAAGCCACATACTCCTCCCCAAACTATTAAAGATGAGCATGGGGAAGTAACCATAGCCTCTATTCACACATATGGTGACACAATTCATACTTTTGTTAACAGGCATAGCTATAATGGGGTTTTTCTTCCTGGCTTTGTTGAAAAAACAAGTGAATTACCAGCTAAGCCAATAGGTTTGAAATATGTTGACCATTGTGTGGGAAATGTTGGATGGGGAGAAATGAACACATGGGTTGATTTTTATAGAGATGTAATGGGCTTCAATTTGTTAATAACATTTGATGATAAAGACATTGCTACAGATTACACTGCATTAATGTCGAAGGTAGTTTCTAATGGTAATGGTTTTATAAAATTCCCGATTAATGAGCCGGCAGAAGGTAAAAAGAAATCGCAAATTGAAGAATATATAGATTTCTATAAAGGTGCTGGAGTTCAGCATATTGCTATTGCTACAGATGATATAGTTGATACAGTATCTGAAATGCGTAGAAGGGGCGTAGAGTTTTTAAGAGTACCTGATACTTATTATGAAAATTTATGGGAAAGAGTAGGTAAAATAGAAGAGGATATTGAACCCATTAGGGAGAATAATATTTTGGTCGATAGAGACGATGAGGGGTATTTACTCCAGATATTCACTAAACCTGTTCAGGATAGACCGACAGTTTTCTATGAAATTATCCAAAGAAAGGGCGCAAAATCTTTCGGTAAAGGAAATTTCAAAGCTTTGTTTGAGGCAATTGAAAGAGAGCAGGAGTTGAGAGGTAATTTGTAATTTCTTCTCTTTTTATGTGAAAGTCGTTCAGGTCGTTGATTATCAACTTAAAACTGAACGACTTTTTTATTTTTAATATAGGTCCATTTAAATATGAAGCTTGTAGTTCAATATTTGTTAGTTCTCTTTATTAATGTATCAGTCTTTGCTTCTTCTGTAGAAGCAACTCCTAAAAAAGTATGGATTGATACAGATATTATCTTTGATGTTTTTGGGAAGGATGTTGATGATGGTGTTGCGCTCATGTTAGCACTTAATAATCCTGATATTGAAATAGTAGGAATTAGTGTTGTTCATAATGTTGCACATGCTAAAGAGGTAACAGAAAAGATTCTTAAGTATTATGCGGAATACGATATTCCAGTCTATTTAGGTCAAGATGATGCTAGTAAAAGTTATGGTTCTACTAGTCCTGCGGTAGAAGCATTAGCAGCGGCCTTAGAACAGGATTCTCTAGCAGTTTTAGCTTTAGGGCCTGCTACAAACATTGCTAATCTATTGAAATTTTATCCTGAACAAACAAAAAAGATTACTGATATTGTTTTCTGTGCTGGTCGGACAAAAGGGAACGTCTTTAGACCCAAAAGTGCTAGAAAGAACTTACCAGATTATAATTTCGAACTAGATTCAGCATCTTTTCAATATCTTCTGGAAAAAGGGAGCTTAAACATTATTTTGGCTGGCTACGAAGCCGCAGCACCTATATTTATCTACAAAAGTGATCTCAAAAAGTTAAAAGAAAGAAACAATCCTGGAGATAATTGGGTTTTTCGAAAACTTAGAAATTGGCATTTTGGCTGGAGAGTGGCACTTGGAGTTGACGGGTTCATTCCTTTTGATGTAGCAACAGTTGGGGCAATCATATATCCAGAATTTTTTACTATTGAAGATCAAGGGGTTGAAATAAATTATCGAGAAAATGACTCTTATTTTTTAATAAAAGCGGATAAAAAAAACTATCTTGAGGTTGTAGACGGAGCGGAAAGTAAGTATTCGATACGATATGTAGTAGAGACGGATAGTACGTACAAAAATTTTATAGTAAACAAATTATTTAATTAGAACCGATGACATCAGCAGAAAAAGCACAACAATGGTTAGATAGTAGATCAGTAGATGAAACCACCAAAAATCAGATTTTAGATCTTAAAGAAAACAATAAGGAAGAATTTGAAGAGTCATTTTATAAAGATTTAGAATTCGGAACAGGTGGTCTACGGGGGATAATGGGAGTGGGTAGTAATCGAATGAATAAATATACATTGGGAATGGCCACTCAAGGGTTAAGCAATTATCTCAACAAGACTTTTACTGAACAAGGTGTTTCTGTGGCCATTGCTCATGATTGTCGAAATAATGCTGAGGAATTTGCTAAAGTGGTAGCCGATGTCTTTACTGCCAATAATATTAAGGTCTTCTTCTTCGAGAGTCTACGACCTACTCCTGAGCTGTCTTTCGCTATTCGCTATTTGGGATGCAAAAGTGGAGTTGTTTTAACGGCTTCCCATAATCCTAAAGAATATAATGGATATAAAGCATATTGGACAGATGGTGCTCAGATGGTCGCTCCACATGATGTGAATGTCATGAATGAAGTGCAATCTATTACTTCTCTTGACGATGTCCATTTTTCAGGTAAAGATTCACTGATTGAGACTATTGGTACAGCTATTGATGAAGCCTATCTTGATGAGGTAAAGAAAATTTCTCTATTTCCGGATGCTAATGAGGAAGATAAATCGATCGATATAGTGTACTCCTCTATTCATGGAACGGGCATTACATTGGTGCCTAAAGCCTTGGAACTCTTTGGATTTAAAAATGTGCATATAGTTGAGGAACAAGCTGAACCCAACGGAAACTTCCCTACTGTGGTGTATCCTAATCCTGAAGAGAAGGAAGCGATGTCGATGGCATTGGCGAAAGGAAAAAAAGTTGATGCTGATATTGTCATGGCTACTGATCCCGATGCAGATCGAGTGGGGATTGCCATTAAGAATGCTGAAAATGAATTTGAATTGTTGAATGGCAATCAAACTGGCTCCATGCTTATTTATTATTTATTAAGTAGATGGAGTGAATTAGGGAAGTTGGATGGTAAGCAGTATATAGTTAAAACCATTGTTACTACTGAGCTTATAAAGAGTATTGCTGATTCCTATCAAGTAGAGAGCTTTGACACATTAACTGGCTTTAAAAATATTGCGGCAGTAATTCGAGATTTAGAGGGTAAAAAGACCTTCATTGGCGGTGGCGAAGAAAGCTATGGCTATATGATAGGGGATTATGTACGCGATAAAGATGCCATTGCTTCTGTTGCCATGATTGCGGAGATGACCGCTTTTGTGAAATCTCAAGGAAAGACGCTTTATGAATATCTGATTGAAATGTATATGAAGTTTGGTTTCTATCGTGAGGACTTGGTTTCTATTACAAAAAAAGGAAAATCGGGAAGCGAAGAAATTAAGGCGATGATGACAAGATTTAGAGAAGATCCACCGAAGTCATTGGGAGGAACTAAAGTGTTGACTGTTAGGGATTACCAAAAGTCTACTATTCTAGATTTAGAAAGCGGAGTAAAAACGAAATTGAATTTTGATTCTTCGAATGTACTTCAATTTTTCTTAGAAGATGGTAGTAAAATATCTGCTAGACCATCTGGAACGGAGCCTAAAATTAAATTCTATGTGAGTGTGAAAGGCAAGCTAAATAGTGAAAAAAGTTATAAAGAAGATTTCGCTGAACTAGGAGATATCATTAAATCTTATTTAGATGATTTGGATTTATAGGCTTTGCTAAATTCAACTTTTCCGAGTTTTGGAACTTTGGAAAAGTTGAATGTTCTAACTTTCTTTGGCAAATGAAAGTAGGCTTAATATCCGATACACATAGCTTTTGGGATGACAGCATTCCACGCTATTTCAAAGAATGCAATGAAATCTGGCATGCAGGTGATGTAGGGGATACTGGTGAAATTATTGCAAAGCTCAATCAGATTGCTCCGACTCTGGTAGTATACGGAAATATAGATACCCCAGAATTTCAAAGGGAATATCCAGAAGATTTATTCATTGAAAGGGAAGGTGCCAAGATATTTATGACCCACATAGGAGGAAAGCCACCTTCTTACAATCCACGCGTTCGAAAATTGATTCATTCGGAGAATCCAAATGTTTTTATATGTGGGCATTCTCATATCCTTCGGGCTATGCCTGACCCCAAGCATGGAAATTTACTTTACCTCAACCCAGGAGCAGCTGGAAATCAAGGTTTTCATAAAATCAGGACAATGATGCGCTTTGAGATTAATAAGGGGAAAGTGGAGAAGTTGGAGGTGATTGAGTTAGGAAAACGGGGGTGAAGTTGGCAAGTTATCAAGTTGGTGTGTTTACAGGTTTAGCAATTTCTTGTGTAGATAAGTGTTCATTTTTTGCATTCAATTGTTTTTAACTAGCAGTTGTATTTTAGTTTTTGGCAAAACAATAGAATTCTGAAAATCTACAGCAATAAAAAGGAAACCAAAGGGATTTCCTTTTCATTGCTTTGAATAGATAAGATTAAAATGAATAACTAACATTTAGACCTAAACTATGGTATCTAACAGAGCTTTCGAAGAGACCACTTCCACTAGTATTTCCTCTTTATGCTTTGTATAAATAAGATAATCCCCTGTAATAATTTAAACCAATTGATAAATTATCATTAAGTATATAATATGGTCCAGCGTTTCCTAAGAAGTCGAAATTTACCCCATCATTAATGACATATGCTCCATCAAAAGTTCTTCTTTCAAAAAAAGGTTGGAAGTAATAGCGTATTTCTGTGCCAGTAAGAAGTTTTCATTTTTCTGAAATATTGAAAGTGAGTTGAGGATGAAAACCAAAGAAATATCTGGTTTTTGATAAATCTTGATCAATCCAGTCTATTTCATCGAGTTTAATAAAGGTATCATAAGAAAAACCGTTTGTATTTTGAAAATAAGCGATCCTTCGATCTTCGTAAGGAATACCTAAAGTTACACCTCCGTTTATACCAAAAGAAAAATCAATGAAGTTAATTTTGTTATGGGTAAAGCCATTTTCTATTTGAACTTCAGTGGTTTTAAGATCGTTGACATATAGACTATTTTCAAAATCAACAAGCTTGATCTCAAAACTAAGGTAAGTTTCAAATCTGCTGAAACTACCTGAATTCTCTAATGATTCAATTCTTTTTTGAGAGAAGGAGTCAAACGATAATAATAGGCTTAAAATACAGCAGACACTAAGTTTCATTTACATTTGCTTTAATAAATACAGTAGATATTAATTAATTAAAACAAAAAAAGGGAAACCTTTCGGATTCCCTTTTGCTGTGTTTTATAAGTTCGATATTACTCTTCAGTATTTCCGTCTTCAGTTTCGTCTTGAAGCCCCTCAATCAATTCTTGGTTACCACCTTGTTCGCTATCACCTTCCGTAGCTTCTTCACCTTCTGTTGGAGGTAATAGGCCTTCTTCACCACCACTTTCCATTCCAGGAAGTAAGGTTTCATCTTGTGCTTTTTCGATATTAGGACTTGTAAAGCCTGTATCAACTGTTGTTGATTTAATCACAAAAGATGAAGCTAAGCTCAATACCACTAAGCTGATAGCCAACACCCAGGTGATCTTTTCCAGAATATCTCCAGTTCTTTTAACACCTACAACTTGACTAGCTCCTGAACCTCCAAATTGGCTGGACAAACCACCGCCTTTAGAATTTTGAGCCAATACTACCAATACCAACAAAATGGCAACTAAAATGATTAAAGTAATTAATAATGTTAACATGTATTTATGATTCTTTTTTTAACTCATCTATAATTTCGACAAAGTACGTCTTTTTTTGTGGAAATTTCCAAATTAATTTCTTGTAAATATCAATGGCTTTTTGCTTTCTCCCTTGTTTTATCATCAATTTTGCCAAAGTTTCCGAAACTACATCATCTGAAAGGTTGACGCTGCTAGCCGAAAGATCTTCTGCTTCCTGCTTATTTGACTGATTATCAGTGTCTATCCGTTTCGTTAGAATGGGTTCTTTTTCAATAAAATTATTAATGATACTTAATTGTTCCTTTTTGTGAGCATCACTTATTTTCAACTCTTTTCTTGAAGTAATTTCTTCAATTATGTCATGTTCATCTTTTTTAGGCTTTTTTGCGGCAGTTTTCGTTGGCCTTTTACTTTTGGGGCTAGCAGTTTTTTTACTACTTTCTTTTGCTTTCGGAGCGGTTGTTTTTTTTACTGTTGATTTGGTAGGCGTACTTTTTTTTGTTTGGCTAGTTTTTTTTGAACTAGCTGCTTTAGTCTTAGGAGCTGACTTTTTTGCTGTGGTAGTCTTGTTAAGAGTAGCGGTTTTTGGGCTCTTTGCTTTCGAAGTTGTTTTGGTGGCAGTCTTCGTTTTTTTACTGCTGGCTTTCTTTGCTTCGATTCGATCTAAAGTTTTTTGGTAATTTTCTTTTTCGGCTTTAAGCGCTTCCATCTCATGGATTAGATCTTCAAAGAAGGAATCTGGCAAATGCGATGTTGTATTAGAAGGATTATCTTCTATGATGGAATCGGCAAGTGTTTTCGAATTTGATTGTGGTATTTGTTTTTCTTGACTCTCTACGTTCTCTTGCTTACTTTCAAATACGTAATAATCCTCCGTTAAAATCTCCTTTAGATGCTTTCTATCCAAAGCATAAATTGCTGCAGACTGTAAATATTTTTTTTCATTTTGGGGTGAAAACTTTTTTGAACCGATAGTGATGAGAGGCGAAAGCGCTTGAAAATAGGGGTATTCCTTCTTGAGATCAGATAGTTCTCTGAAGTCGGTTTCTTGTAGTTTTGATGGTTGATTAATTAGAGTTGTAAGCCTTTGTTTATCCACTTGGTTCTATTTTAAAGAATTAAAGTTACAAAATTTTACCAATTTGCTACTGATGCATTAAATATATCTATAATTATCTGATCTAAAATGGTTTCTATTAGTTGATCTTCTTCTGCAGTTAAAGTGGTTGAAGTGGCATCAAAATCTGCGTAAAATGAAAATGATTTATTATCGAAATTGAAAACTTCATCTTTTGTGTTAACATAGGTTACTTTTACTGTGATCGTTAATCTAGTGGCTCCTGCAGCATCTGCTTGATTAGGATTTCCTGAAGCAGTAACTGCAATTGGTTTAACAGTATAGCCTGTAATAGACCCCTCCAGCTGTAAGTCTCCATTAGATTCCACTAGTTCTAAACTGGTATTTTGCTGATAATAATCTCTTATTTCTTCCGTAAAAGTTTGTTGTAAGTTGGGTGGCCCATTTCCTGAATCATTATAAAAATATTGGATGGACATGGTTTTGATGTCTGGAGAGATTGATGCTCCTGTGAAACTGTAAACACCACAGCTACTTGTGGTTAATGCTAAAAACAAAAAAACTAAAATACTTCTAAAGGTCATATTGTTTTATTTTTCTGTACAAGGTACGCTCAGAAATACCCAAATCTCGTGCCGCATATTTTCTTTTATTCTGATTTTTGGAAAGTGCACGCTCTATCATTTCTTTTTCCTTTTTTTCCAATGATAAAGATTCTTCCTCAATCTCGTGTTCAGCATCTTGATAATCTTCTAGATTAAAACTCTCACTTGTATCATCTTCGTCATTTTTTCGACTATCTAGTAAATATGGAGTCCTGATGCCTTCTGCATTTTCTTTGAACTCATTTTGTTTCACTTCAAATAGTCCTTCATTGTCTTTGATGATTTCTTCTCCGTAATTTTCGTTCTTGAGTACATTATGTACCAGTTTCTTTAATTCTTCGACATCATTCCGCATGTCAAAAAGAATTTTGTATAAAATATCGCGCTCAGAGAAATTACTCTTATCACCACCGCCAGTGCTATCTGTACTTTTGTAAATTGCCGGCATCATATTACCTTCTTGTGGCAAATACTTCAATAAAATATCTTTATCAACTTCGCGTTCCATTTCCAACAGAGAAATCTGCTCAGCAATATTTTTAAGCTGCCGAATGTTTCCTGGATAGCGATAACCCATTAAAGCTTGCTTCGCATCTTCTGTTAGTTTAATGGGGTTGACATGATGCTTTTCAGCAAAATCTGACGTGAATTTTCGAAATAAGAGCTCAATATCTTCACCTCTATCGCGCAGAGGCGGAACAAAAATAGGAACGGTATTGAGTCGATAATATAAATCTTCTCTAAACTTCCCTTTTTCAACTGCTTGAATTAAGTTTACATTAGTAGCTGCCACCACTCTCACATCAGTTTTGACTACTTTCGAAGAACCCACTCTGATAAATTCTCCATTTTCTAGAACCCTCAATAAACGGGATTGAGTTGGGAGTGGCATTTCGCCAATTTCATCTAAAAAAATAGTACCATTATCTGTCACCTCAAAGTATCCTTTTCTAGCATCATAAGCACCGGTAAAAGAACCTTTTTCGTGTCCGAATAGCTCGGAATCTATAGTTCCTTCAGGGATTGCACCACAATTGACAGCAATAAATTGACCATGCTTTCTTGCACTTAGCTGATGAATAATTTTGGAAAATGACTCTTTTCCCACTCCGCTTTCTCCGGTTATGAGTACAGTCATATCTGTAGGAGCAACCTGCATGGCTACTTTAATGGCAAAGTTTAAATGATCGGAATTTCCGATTATGCCGAATCTATTTTTGATAGTTTGTATATCCAAAGCAAAAAGTATTTAGACCGCTTTCCCAATTAGGGTTGCACCTGTACATTCCTCTACGAAAACATTAACATAATCTCCTTTTTTATGATTTCCTTTAGGAAAGATCACTACTTTATTCTCTGAGTTTCTTCCTTGTAGTTGTTCATCTGATCTTTTTGAAGTGCCTTCCACCAAAACTTTGTGGACCTTATTTAGTACCAAATGATTGCGTTCCAAAGAATACACTCTTTGTTTATCGATGATCTCTTGCAATCTCCTCTTTTTTGTTTCCAATGGAACATCATCTTCATATTTTTTCTCCGCTAAAGTTCCTGGCCGTTCAGAATAAAAGAACATATAGGAGAAGTCATATTTAACATAGTCCATTAAGCTTAGGGTATCTTGATGATCCTGCTCTGTTTCAGAACAGAATCCTGATATCATATCAGAAGAAATGCCGCACTCTTCACCCAAAATTTCTCTGATAGCATCCACTCTATTGATATACCAGTCTCGATCATAAGTACGATTCATCATTTTTAAAATACGTGAATTACCACTCTGTGCTGGTAAATGAATATAATTGCAAATATTTTCGTACTTTTTCATCGTATGCAAGACCTCATCTGTTATATCTTTCGGATGAGAAGTAGAAAACCGAACTCTTAAATCAGGTGATACCTTTGCTACCATTTCAATCAGATTTGCAAAGTTGATAATCTCGACATCCTCTTTTCTCTCAATTTTTTCTAATCGGGCTTTGTTATTCATCTCTTCCGACCATTTGTAGGAGTCTACATTTTGTCCTAATAGAGTTACTTCTCTATAGCCCTTGTCAAATAGATCCTGAGCTTCTTTTACGATCGAAAAAGGATCGCGACTTCTCTCTCTTCCTCTAGTGAAAGGCACTACGCAGAAAGAGCACATATTGTCACAGCCTCGCATGATTGAGATAAATGCTGTTACTCCATTTGAATTAAGCCTCACAGGGCTAATGTCGGCATAAGTCTCTTCCCTGCTTAAGAATGTATTGACTGCTTTATCACCTTCATCAACTGTCTTTACCAAGTTTGGTAAATCTCTGTAGGAGTCAGGGCCTGCTACGATATCTACGATTTTCTCCTCTTCTAAAAGTTTGGTTTTCAGTCTCTCAGCCATGCATCCTAATACTCCAATTTGCATTCCAGGCTTACTTGCTTTGACTTTATTGAAATCAGTTAATCTTTTTCGGACTGTTAGCTCTGCTTTTTCTCTAATAGAGCAGGTATTGAGTAATATAACATCAGCTGACTTGAAATCATCTGTAGTATCAAATCCATTATCTTTCATAATGGAAGTGACAATTTCACTATCAGAGAAATTCATTGCACAGCCGTAACTTTCAATATATAATTTTCGGTTTTTGCCAGTATTTTCTTCTTTTGATACTTGAACAGCGCAAGACTCGTCTGTCTTTGTTTCTTCTGCAATAATGTCCAAGTCTTTAATCAATTCACTCATATTTGTAATTTATAAAGTGCTTTGTGTTGTATTAATTTATAGCAGGCAAAGGTAGCTAATAATTCTAGAAAATGACATTATGGCAGTAGTTTTTCCTTCGGAAAAGTAATCTTTTTAAGATTATATGATGCCCAGCGTTTTTTCTATTGCTTTGGCTTTCAAAAGGCATTCTTCATATTCAGTTTCAGGATCGGAATCATAGGTGATGGCACTGCCAACTTGATAATTGATAGCATCCGTTTTTTCATCATAGTAGATGCTCCTAATCAAGACATTGAAATCAAAGTCATGGGCTCCATTGAAATAACCAATACTTCCAGAGAATACATTTCTTTTGCTGCATTCGTAATCTTCAATCAATTGCATTGCTCTAATTTTGGGTGCACCTGTCATGCTACCCATTGGAAATGCATTTTTGATTACTTCACAGGAACTGACTTCTTTTCGCTTTGTAGCAGAAACGGTGCTGATCATTTGGTGAACCTGCTGAAAGCTATAAATCCCAAAGATTTCATCCACTTTTACACTTCCACTCACGGATGATTTAGCCAGATCATTGCGGACTAAATCTACAATCATCATGTTTTCTGCTCGTTCTTTCTCGCTTTTAAATAGCTGTTTTTTATTTTCAAGGTCTTCTTTTTCAGTCAAGCCTCTGCTGGCAGTGCCTTTTATAGGTTGACTTATTATTTTTTGGTCTTTGAGCTTCAAAAAGCGCTCTGGTGAAGAAGAAATAATGTGTTTTTTGTCTATTTTCAAATATGAAGCAAAGGGAGCAGGAGAGTTGCTGCATAATTTCTGAAAAACTTGAATAGGATTTAAACGTTTGGCAGTAGCAGAATAATTAATGCAATAATTAATTTCATAAATATCCCCTTCTACAATGTGGTTTTTCAACTGATTAACTTTATTAATATATTCTTTTTTACTCACCCATGATTTGTAACGACTAACTGATGGTTGCTCTTGATTTTCAGAAGGGATGAAAGATAATGTCTTTTGAATTTCGTCTTTAAAATAGTCTAAATCTGTACTCTCAATAGTAAGATGTTTTTGATCAAATGAAAGTAAACAGTCAGGACTAAAAAAATTCATTGGGTCCCAATTGATTATGGAAGGATGATGACTTTCTAAATCCTCTAATTCGTTTTTTAAGTCGTACCCTAAATATCCGAATATCTTTTTGTTCGGATTAGCATGCAAATATGATTGTAGACTTTCGAAAAATGGAGCTCTAAGATTCAATTTTTGATTTCCAACAGCAATAACTTTTGGGAAAGCTCCGAAAGGGTATTCTTTTACCTGCTGGGGGTAGAAAGCGACAACATTGGGGTAATTTTCTACCCAATTTAAGATAGACTCCCAAGCATTTGGAAATGGTGATATGTCGATTTTAATAGATTCCAATAGAACTGATTTTGATACAAAATTGCACAAAAAAAGGCTGCTAAAAAATATTAGCAACCTTATCAATTATTTTTAAAGACTTAGAATTACATGTTTTTTGTTTTGGCATCAATATTAAAGCCAACCCCAACAGTATTATAAATAAATTTATCTTTTGCTTTATCGACTGCTTTCGACTCATCTCCATACATCAAGCCCCATTTAGTTCTATCAATACTGAAGTTAGTAAAAGCCTTTACACCGTTGTCAGTAACCTCCACCTTCGCAGGTACTGTTATTGCTAATGTTTTACCTCTCATTGTCAGATTACCAGTTACTTCGTGAGTAGCACCTTCCAATTCAAAATCTGGTAATTCCATAATCTTCTCGTCTTCAGCTGGTTGTTCCATATCGTTTTGGTAAGAGTCATAGCTATCCGCTGTTTTCTCTGATTTTAGAGGCTTCAAGGATACTAACTCAAATGTAACTTGAGGATGATTCGCTGCATCGAAAAAATCATCTGATTGCAAATGGCCAACTAGTTTTTGGTGACTTTCTTGATCATCTTTCAAATCAGTGATTGCGATTTCATTTAAATCGAATACAAATTTACCTCCCGTTACTTTGCCATCTTTAACAGTAATTGATCCGTCAGACAACGCAATATTTCCATAATGTCTTCCTGTAGGTTTGGTACCTACGAATTCCATATTAGCCTCATCAGAAGAAACTGCTACTTCCATTCCCTTTGCTTCAGTTACTTCTTCAGCTTCGCTTACTTTTGCTTCGTCACCTTTAGGATTTGAAGTACACGCTAGCGCCAAAATGATGGCGAAAGCAAATGCGCTTATTGTTTTTAAAATTTTCATAGATTAGTGGTTTTATTGTTTAGTTCGAGTAACGCTTGAAGTTTTATAAAGTTTGTGAAATCATAAAAAAAAATATACATTAATATGAAATGTAGGTACATCTATTATTTAAAAACAAATTAAAATGGGAATAATTAAAGAGTGTGAGGGAAAGATGCCACTAATTGGAGGGAATTCTTTTGTAGCAGATAATGCTGTGATTGTTGGTGATGTGATAATTGGAAAGGATTGTAGTATTTGGTGGGGTGCTATTATTAGAGGAGATGTGAATAGTATCGTAATAGGAGATAAAACTAATATTCAAGATGGTGCTGTAATTCATTGTACATACAAAAAGGCGTCTACCTCAATAGGTAATAGTGTGTCAATAGGACATAGGGCAATTGTTCATGGGTGCAAAATTGAAGATTCTGCTTTGGTGGGTATGGGCGCTATCGTAATGGATAATGCGGTGGTTCAATCCAGTTCAATAGTAGCAGCAGGTGCGGTGGTTTTGGAGAATACTATTGTAGAGTCCGGATATATATATGCAGGTGTTCCGGCAAAAAAGGTAAAAAAGATCGAAGGAGAATTACTAGAGATCTTCGAGAAGACCGCAAAAAATTATACACTGTATAAAACTTGGTTCGAAGAATAGTCTTCAATGCTAAGCCCCATCGGTAATTACGCTGCATGACTACTATTTTTGATTAGAATATAAGATTGCTCTATATTGAGGCGCATTTTGAAAATTATGTAAATATAAAGTGCATCAGGAAACGATAATGGAGTAAAAATACTATGAAAAATTCAAAAATAGTGGGCTTAGGTCATGCTGTGCCTTCCACAGTAGTGACTAATCAAGATATAGCCAAATGGATAGATACAACAGATGAATGGATTACTGAAAGGACAGGTATTAAAGAAAGGCGCTTTTTTGATCCTGAAATAGAGGGTTCTTTAGCAAAAATGGCAAAAATAGCTGCTGATATGGCTTTGAAAAATGCCAAGATGAAAAATGAGGATATTGATTTCATCATTTTTGCGAGCATTACGCCAGATTATTTCTTCCCTGGATCTAGTGTATTATTACAGCGAGAAATGGGGATGGATACGATTGGTTGTTTAGATATCCGAAATGCCTGTTCGGGATTTGTCTACAGTTTATCAGTAGCTGATCAATTCATTAAAACTGGCATGTATAAAAATATTATGGTTGTTGGTGGAGAGATCCAATCTACAGCAATTGACATGTCTGATCGTGGGCGCTCTACTGCTGTTATTTTTGGCGATGGGGTAGGCGTTGCCATCATGAGTGCAAGTGATGAACAAGGAGTTCTATCTACTCACCTTCATGCAGAAGGAACTTATGCGGAAGAATTGTATGTAAAAGATCCTGGAAGTAGTCGTTCCAGAGAAGAAAGACAGCCCGAGCAAATTTTAGATACTTCGGGTTATAAGGTCTATATGAATGGGAATATGGTTTTTAAGCATGCTGTAGTTCGTTTCCAAGAGGTGATTCACGAAGCATTAGAAGCTAACAATTTAAAACCTTCAGATATTGATATGTTGGTTCCTCATCAAGCTAATTTAAGAATTTCCAAATTCATTCAATCCAAAATGGGATTAACAGATGACAAGGTTTTCAATAATATTCAAAAATACGGAAATACTACTGCTGCATCAATTCCGATTGCGTTAAGTGAAGCTTGGCACGAAGGAAAAGTGAAAGAAGGAGACTTGGTTTGCTTAGCGGCTTTCGGTAGTGGATTTACTTGGGCCTCTGCTCTTATTAGATGGTAATTATCTCATTTTAGATGTTATTTTTCTATTTTAATTATTAGATTTAAGAAAAACGGAACGAACAATGATCACGAAACAATATAATCCCAGTCAACTTGAAGTAGAAATTGCGAAAGCAATTAAAGAATTGGCGCCTGAAATAGAAGGTAAATTGAGTCAATTTAAAATAATCAATGTGGAGGATAAAATAAAAGCAGATAATCCTATGGTAAGGATTAAATTAACTGATAACGATAATGATCAGCATGAGGTGGTCTTGAAAATCATCCAAAAGCCAGATCAGGTTTAATAATTACAAAATTGTATTATACAGGGTGGATTAAAAAAATTCACCCTTTTTATTTATGTCAAAATTCACGACCCAAGAATTAGATTTAGCTTCAGATCCCACTGTTCTATTGATTAAATATAGGATGATAGAAAAAGTTTGGGATTATCTGGAAGACATGCAAAAGGAAATCCGGAAAGAACTTGATTCTTTTGAAGACAAATTGCCTTCTGAACTAAATTTAGTGCATGGTAAAATATCCAAAGGGGAAAATTATAAGTACTTGCCTTATTTGATGCTGGATTTTCCTGCTTTTTTCACCAAAAAAGATATTATTGCTTTTCGGACCATGTTCTATTGGGGAAATTTCATTTCTTCAACTTTTCATCTTCAAGGTAAATTCGTTCAGAAATATGGAAAAAGCCTCCTTCATAGCTTAAAAAATTATGGAAAGGTGTATTTTTGTGTAAATAATTCTCCCTGGGAGTACGATTATAAATCTAGTAATTATGTGCTACTTGATAAAATGGATTCAGTAGAATTGGAAGACCATGTTCAGAATACGGGCTTTATAAAATTGAGTATTAAATTTCCTGTGGAAGAAATGCCTGAAAGAAAAACAGATATGATGAATTTTCTACTGGCAGGATTGAAAGTAATTCAAACAAATTGAGTTAAGGGCTGTTTTCAAACCTAAATTAAAAAACTATGTTTGGATTATTTAAAAAGAAATCAGAAAAAGAAAAGTTGAACGATGAGTACAAAAAGCTATTAGCTGAGTATCATAAATTGAGCAGTATTGACAGAAAGAAAGCTGATCAAAAAATGGCCGAAGCTGAAGAGGTAGCCAAAAAAATGGATGCCATAAATGAGTAAATAAAATCTTATGAAATTATTACACGCTCCTTTTTATCAAGGATATGTTGATTTAGTCCAAGACGACATTGAGACTGAGCTTAAACATCAGATCAGTGAAGTAGCTGTTCTAATCAGTAATATTCCCGATAAAAAATGGAAGTATCGATACGAGAAAGGGAAATGGAGCGTGGCTCAATTAGTACAACACTGTATTGATACTGAGCGCATCATGGTTTTCCGTGCTTTATCACTCGCTAGAGGTGAAAAAACTTCCTTACCTGGTTTTTCGGAGAACGATTATGCCCAAGCCTCCGAATATTCTCGTCAGGACAAGCTAAAAATGGCGGAAGAGTTTTATAATTTAAGAAAAAGTCACTTATCTTTATTCCAATCAATGCCAGAAAAAATTCTGAATATAGAAGGGGAGGCGGATGGTCAACCCATATCTATTATAAGTTTGTGGTATATTACCGTTGGGCATTGGAAACATCATCAAAAGGTGTTGAAGGAAAGATATTTTTAAAGAAAACTATTTCGAATGAAATCGACATTAAGAATTGAGGTTGGTGTTTTAGAGCATCTCAAAGTCAATTTTTAATCAACGATTCCATGTGACCAATTTAAACAATTAAATACACATGAACTTTTTAATCAAATTAGTATTATCCTCACTGGCTGTAATAGTTGCATCCTACATACTTCCAGGCGCCCATGTAGAAGGTTTTTTTGATGCACTCGTTGTTTCATTGTTTTTAGCTCTTTTCAGTGCTACCTTAAAACCTTTACTGGTTATATTAACAATTCCTGTGACAGTATTTACCCTAGGTTTTTTTCTACTGGTAATCAATGCTTTAATGATTATGTTAGCAGATTATGTAGTGGACGGATTCTATGTTGAAGGCTTCTGGTGGGCTTTGTTGTTTGGTGTTATTTTAGCGATTGTGAACAACATATTTGAAAGTGTTAGCAAAAAGCGTGAATAAAAATCATTTTATTGCGAAGTTTGAAAAAAAATTGTAATTTATTTCTCCGTTACAAACCAGACAATTATGAGTGCTCAAAATCCAGGCTTCGATGCCGCAGAAATCGACAAATTGAAGCAGAATATTGCTCAACAGAAAAACAAATTTGTTTTGGTTGATACCGATGACAATAATGAAGAGTATAAGCATTTTCGCTTCACGGGAATGTATGAAGGAAAAGAGGTGATTTATGATGCAGTTATTTATACCTTAAGACTTCACCATGCCAGCGAAGTTTATGAGCTGGCTGAACACAAAGCAGCACAGAAATTTCCTAATTTTAAACCCATAAAATTTCAAGAAGACGAGAATGGTGATTTAAGAACTCTGGATGATGTAGAGGAGGAAATTGGGCTTTACATTGCTGAAATGATTGATGATATTGAAGATGAAGAGCTCGTGAAAGTTCAAGAGCATGTTGACATGGATAATGGGGGGGAATATGGTATCGGACTTGATGTTGGATTAAATGTTGAAGAGGTGGATGAGGAGGTGATGAATAATTTTATATCCGATTTTAATGAAGATCACTTAGAATTAGATGATACCCTATACGCTTTTGTGTCAAATGAAGAAGAATATGATGCAGAGTAGTTTGCTTCCTGCATGAAAAAGAGTGAGAATCATTTGCAATTGTGTCTGCCTATAATCACATATTGCCAGCTATAGACTATTAAAAAAGGTAAATAGGATTAATAGGTTAAATAGTCTCGCTGCACTGCCCTATCTAACAAAACCATTTTCACAATTACAGCTGAAAGCAGCTCAATAAGCTTCATTGATTATTTTTGATAAATGCGGATGTCATCTTTTTAGTTGTATCAAAATTTAGACCAATCGTAAAAGGATTAAACCTTTCTCTACTAATTTGCGTACAAAGGGATATAAAATAGATGAAAATATATTTTTTAACCTTAAACTATAACTATGTTAAGATGGATAGTAATTTTCCTAATTGTTGCACTAGTTGCAGCAGTACTAGGATTTGGAGGCATAGCCGCTGGAGCCGCGGGAATAGCAAAAATAATTTTTTACATATTTTTGGTGCTACTCGTCATATCTGTAATTGCTAGATTAGCAAGAGGCAGATGATCAAAAGTGAAATTTTCTAATTAGGTTTTAATAAATTGCTGATCTTAGTGATCAGCTTTTTTTTGTTGCTTTCACAATATCGAATTTATATTCTCAAATTTTTGAACACCCTTATTTAATTACAGTTATTGAAATATACTTTTCGTAGATGTTAAAAATAGCTTTTAGACCAGAATACGCTCATCCTTTACCTAAAAATCATCGTTTTCCGATGGAGAAGTATGAATTGCTGCCTGAGCAATTACTCTATGAAGGGACGGTAACAGAAGATAATTTTTTTTCACCAGACTTATTATCAGAAAGTGAAATTCTGGCTGTTCATAAAAAAGATTATTGGGACAAACTCAAGAATCTAACTTTGAGCAGGAAAGAAGAAAGAAGAACCGGCTTTCCATTATCGGCTGCGTTGGTTGAAAGGGAAAGGATAATAAACCAAGGTACTATCGATGCCGCTAATTATGCATTGCAGTATGGAGTCGCTATGAATATTGCTGGAGGAACTCACCATGCATTTACCGACCGGGGAGAAGGCTTTTGCTTATTAAATGACATTGCTATAGCCGCTCAATACCTATTAAGAACTGCTAAAGCTAAAAAAATATTGGTAGTGGATTTAGACGTCCACCAAGGAAATGGAACAGCGGAGATTTTTCAAGATAATCCTTACGTCTTTACCTTTAGTATGCACGGAAAAAGTAACTATCCTATGCATAAAGAGACCTCTGATCTGGATATTGAATTAGAAGACAAAACGGATGATAAAACCTACCTTGATCTATTAAGAAAAACGCTTCCACGATTAATTGATGAGCAAGAACCAGATTTTATCTTTTTTCAATCTGGTGTAGATGTCCTAGCAACAGATAAGCTGGGCAGGCTAGGGATGAGTATTGCAGGATGCAAAGAAAGAGACAAGATCGTTTTTGAGCACTGTTATAATAACGAAATTCCAGTGGTAGTTAGTATGGGAGGGGGTTATTCGAAAAAAATAGCTCATATTATTGAAGCGCATGCCAATACCTACCGTCTTGCCCAGGACATCTACTTTTAATTATCGATACCTTTTTTGAGAAATTTCGTATATTGAATGTATGTCTAAAGAAAAGTCCCTTTTTCGACAAAGTGTGGTCTTCGGTAGCTACATCATTTTAATTCTTTGGCTTGTGAAAGCCGTAGAGTGGGCTTTTGCTGCAAATTTTGCTCATTTCGGTATTATGCCGAGACACCTATTGGGAACTATCGGAATCTTTACTTCACCATTTATTCATGGTGATTTCCTGCATTTATTGTCCAATAGCTTTTCTTTAATGTTACTTATTATCATACTTTTTTTCTTTTATGATAAAATTGCATTGAAAGCATTGCTGTATATATATGTTGTAACAGGGATTTTTGTATGGATTATTGCTCGAGAGGCATACCACATTGGTGCTAGTGGAGTCATTTATGGCATTGCATCTTTTATTTTATTTAGCGGACTTTTGCGAAAAAACCAATCTTCCTTAGCACTGTCTTTTGTAGTTTTGCTTTTATATGGTGGCATGTTCTACGGTGTTTTACCTCAAGATGGACATATTTCCTGGGAGTCACATTTGATGGGCTTATTGAGTGGGCTTCTTGTGGCCCTATGGATGAAAAATGAATTTGCGGGACAGGCTGAATTGAAGCTTTATTTTGAAAAGGATTGGGAAGAGGAAGATTTTGAAGATGATGGTGAAAATTATAATTTCACAAACCCTGATCACCAATTTTTGTATGAGTATCAAGAATCGAAAGACAATAAAGAGAAGAAAGATTGAAAATTTTCTGGAGCCAAAATGGAACAGTCGGATATTTTTTTTGATTTATTTCTCATTGTCAGTTGGTTACTAGCAACCGTAAGCCTTACCAGAATGCCTCAATGGAAATCCTAAATTTATAAGCTTTGCGCTTTAATTTGTTTGATTAACTTTGCAATCGATTATAAAACCTAATTTAAATAACATACACGTGAAGAACTTATCATTAATTCTTAATATCATTTTAATTGTGGCAGTCGCCTACTTGTTTATAGATAAATTTAGCGGCAGCGAACAAGTTGAGGAAAGTACTGGGACTGAACAAAAAGATGACAAAATTTATCAAAATGTAGCGATTGCCTATGTTCATTCTGATTCTCTACTAGCAAATTATGATTTCATGCAAGAAATTGAATCAGAATTGGGCGAGTTATCTCAAAAATACGAGAACGAATACCAGAATAGAGCACAAGGACTGCAGAATGAGATCAGTGATTTTCAAAGGACAGCTCAGAATTTGACAGTTGCTCAGGGAAAGGCTCTAGAGGAGAACTTGATGAAAAAACAACAGAATTTACGAGTTTACCAAGAAGATTTGTCTAGAAAATTACGACAGAAAGAGGCAGAGTTGAATAACGAATTGTATAAAACTATAAGTGATTATTTGAAGGAGTACGGTGACGAGAACAATCTTCAATTAGTTTTAACTTATTCGAGAGGAAGTGATGTTTTGTATGCTAATGATGGTCTAGAAATTACTAATGAAGTGATTGAAGGACTGAATAATGCTTTTAAACAGAAAGCAGATTCTGCAGCTTCAAAATAAATTATTTTATTTTTTTACTAAGGCCTGCACCTACAATGGAGCGGGCTTTTTATTTTCACGTAAATTCAAAACAATAGGAAAGTTTTGGGGTATTCTTAATACTTTATTTCAATTAATTTGAATTAAGGTTGAAATCCCGTTATTTTTGACAAGTTTAATAGAAATCGACATATATGGCTGAAGTAATAAAAATGCCCAAAATGAGTGATACCATGGAGGAAGGCGTAATAGCCTCATGGTTGGTAAAAGAGGGCGATGAAGTATCATCAGGAGATATATTGGCTGAGGTTGAAACCGATAAAGCCACAATGGAATTAGAGTCATTCGAAGACGGTGTAATTTTACATATCGGAATAAAAGAAGGAGATGCAGTTCCAGTTAATGGAGTGATTGCGATCATAGGTGAAAAAGGAGAGGATATCGATGGTTTACTGAAAGACATCGAAAATGGTGAAGATGCTGATGGTTCCGATAAATCTGATGATGATAAGTCTGATGATAAAAAGGAAAGTAAAGATGATGATGGTGGTGGTGACGAAGTTGATGCTTCAGATGTAAATGCTAGCCTAATTACTATGCCTAAAATGAGTGATACCATGGAAGAAGGTGTGATAGCCTCATGGTTGAAAAAAGAAGGCGATAAAGTGGAAGCTGGCGATATCTTAGCAGAGGTGGAGACTGATAAGGCTACCATGGAACTTGAAGCTTATGAAGACGGTACTCTCCTTTACATTGGAATAAAAGAAGGGGATGCTGCTCCAATCGATGGGGTAATAGCCGTTATCGGTGAAGAGGGTGCTGATTACAAGAAATTGTTAAAAGCACACGAGCAGAAATCTTCTGGAGGTGAAAGCAAAAAGGAAGAGAATAAGAATAAATCGGAAGATCAGAAATCAACTGAAAGTAAATCTGATTCCGGAAGCCCTAAACCATCTCCAAAAGCTGAATCAGCTAATACAGAGAAAAAGGGGAAAGATGGCGGCCGAATTTTTGCCAGTCCATTAGCTAAAAAAATTGCTCAAGATAAAGGTATTGATTTAGCAGATGTAGACGGGTCAGGTAATAACGGAAGAATTATTAAGTCTGATGTAGAAAACTTTACTCCTAAACAAAAAGCTAGTGAGGGTGCGAAACAAGAATCGAAATCCGAACAATCTATCAACATTCCACAAGTAGTTGGTGAAGAGCGATATGAAGAGGTGAAAGTTTCTCAAATGAGAAAAACGGTGGCCAAGAGGCTGGCTGAAAGTAAGTTTTCTGCTCCCCATTTCTATGTAACCATGGAAATTAACATGGATAAGGCCATGGAAGCCCGGAAGAGTATCAATGAAATGAGCCCTGTAAAGATTTCATTTAACGATATGGTGATTAAAGCAGTGGCAGCTTCATTACGTCAGCATCCTAAAGTAAATAGCTCTTGGATGGGAGATAAAATAAGAAGAAACCAACATATCCATGTGGGGATGGCTGTGGCAGTAGAAGAAGGCTTACTTGTTCCTGTTATCCGCTTTGCAGATAATAAATCTTTATCACATATTGCCGCTGAAGCAAAAGACTTTGCTCAGAAAGCTAAAAATAAGGAATTGGAGCAGAAGGATTGGGAAGGCAATACTTTTACAATTTCCAACTTAGGAATGTTTGGTGTCGAGGAATTTACAGCTATAATCAATCCTCCTGATGCTTGTATTTTAGCAGTTGGTGGAATTAAGCAAACTGCAATCGTAAAAGATGGCGAATTGGTTCCAGGTAATGTAATGAAAGTAACCCTTTCATGTGACCATAGAGTAGTGGATGGAGCGGTAGGTTCAGCATTTTTACAGACCTTAAAAGGCTTGTTAGAAGATCCAGTGAGAATACTGATTTAAAATTTTTATTAACTTGTATTATGAAGTCTCGTTGTTTTATAACGAGACTTTTTTATTACTAATACTTAAGCCAAAAAATTAAAATGTCAAAAATAAGATCAACTACCGTATGTGCGGTTGTGCATAAAGGACAAGTAGCTATTGGAGCTGATGGTCAAGCAACAATGGGGAATACTGTCGCTAAAAGTAATGTCAAGAAAATAAGAAAATTACAAGACGGAAAAATAGTCACCGGCTTTGCAGGTTCTACAGCAGATGCCTTTAATTTGTTAGAGAAGTTTGATGAGAAACTCAATGCCTTTGGTGGAAATATGAAACGCTCCGCTATAGAGCTTGCTAAAGAGTGGAGAACCGACAGGTATCTGAGGAAGCTAGAAGCAATGATGATTGTAGCTGACAAAGATGAGGTATTAATAATTTCTGGAACTGGAGACGTCTTGGAACCTGATAATCAAATTGCTACAATAGGTTCAGGAAGTATGTATGCACAATCTGCAGCAACAGCTTTAAAAAAGCACGCAGGTGATAAATTATCTGCTGAAGATATTGTGCGAGAAAGTTTGCACATTGCGGCAGATATATGCATTTATACTAACCACAATTTAGTGGTAGAAACAATAGGATAAATTTAGAAATCCAATGCTATTAATTTTATTTTGAAAGGCCTAGAAAACGAATAGACTATGAAATTTTATCATAATCCTAGATGTGGAAAAAGTAGAGAAGCATTGAAATTATTGAAGGAAAAAGGAGTTGAGCCTGAAATTGTTCAATACATAAAGCAAGTTCCAACTCATGCCGAATTGGAGGATGTTCTACAGAAACTTGGTATGAAGGCTGAAGATTTATTGCGTAAAAATGAGAAGGTTTTTAAAGAACTTTACAAAGGGAAAAATCTGTCAGACTCAGAATGGATTGAGGCTATGATTGCAGAGCCCAAATTAATAGAGCGTCCGATCTTGGTAAAGGAAGATAAAGCTGTGGTCGGAAGGCCTCCTGAAAAAGTATTGGATTTGCTTTAATAATTCCAATAGTAGAAATTCGAAAAAGGTGATAAGCATTTAATGTCTATCACCTTTTTTTATGCATTTTTTTCGATAAAAGAGGAAGTTTTATGTTTTCTCAGAAAAATACTTTAGAAGAAAAGTCCACGATAAAAGTCAAGGCAATTGTAAATAGTGCTTTCATAATTTAAGTTAATTCTTTAAATTATGATGAAATTAAAAAAGCTAATCATATAGTTTTTGATTATATTACGATAAGAAATATAGATAAAAATAATCAAAAGTTATATCGTAAATTACAACTAGTAAGAGAAAATAAAATTTTATACTATGGAACATATGAATAATCTAGGCGATGTAGGAAAGTGCCCCGTAATGCATGGTGGCAATACTAAAATCGGTGGAAATGGATCAATGAATAAAGACTGGTGGCCTAACCAGCTAAATCTGGGGATATTGCATCAGCATTCTTCAAACTCCAATCCTTTAGGAGAGGATTTTGATTATGCAGAAGCATTTAAGAAAGTAGATCTTAAAGAATTAAAGAAGGATATAGAAGATGTTTTAACAACTTCACAAGATTGGTGGCCTGCCGATTACGGGCACTATGGTCCTTTTATGATTAGGATGGCATGGCACAGTGCAGGAACTTATAGAACTGGTGATGGTCGTGGTGGTGCTGGAACTGGTAATCAACGATTTGCTCCGGTTAATAGCTGGCCTGATAATGGTAACCTAGACAAGGCAAGAAGACTACTTTGGCCAATCAAGCAGAAATTCGGTAATAGTGTGTCTTGGGCAGATTTATTTATTCTTACCGGGAACGTAGCATTAGAATCCATGGGCTTTAAAACTTTTGGTTTTGGTGGAGGTCGTGAAGATATTTTTCAGCCCGAAGAAGATATATACTGGGGAGCTGAAGAAACATGGCTAGCAAATAATCGCTATTCAGGTGAAAGGAATTTAGAAAATCCTTTAGCTGCTGTTCAAATGGGATTGATATATGTAAATCCGGAAGGACCAGATGGGAATCCTGATCCGCAAAAGTCTGCGTATGATATTCGTGAGACCTTCAAAAGAATGGCAATGAATGATTACGAGACAGTGGCTTTAACTGCAGGTGGTCATACTTTTGGTAAAACACATGGTGCGGGTGACGCTGCTTTGGTAGGACCAGAACCAGAAGCTGCTCCAATGGAACAAATGGGCTTAGGTTGGATTAGTAGCCATAGAAGTGGAAAGGGTAGAGACACGATCACCAGCGGTTTAGAAGGCGCATGGACCCCAACTCCAACTCAATGGGATATGAGTTATTTTGATGTCTTATTTGGGTATGAATGGGAATTGTCCAAGAGCCCCGCAGGTGCGCATCAATGGGCTCCAAAAAATATTGCTGACAAAGACAAAGCACCTGATGCAGAAGATGCTTCTATGAAGGTCGGTATTATGATGACTACTGCCGATATGGCCATGAAAGTAGATCCTGATTATCGTAAAATAGCTGAGCATTTTCATAAAAATCCTGAAGAGTTCGCTGATGCATTTGCAAGAGCTTGGTTTAAATTGACCCACAGAGATATGGGACCTAAGGTTCGATATTTAGGAGCAGAGGTTCCATCTGAGGATTTGGATTGGCAAGATCCAATTCCTGAAGTTGACTATCAAATAATTAATGATGCGGACATCAAAGAACTGAGAGCTCAAATTTTGGAAACTAGTTTATCTGTTTCAGAATTGGTTTACACGGCTTGGTCATCTGCTTCAACTTTCAGAGGGTCAGATAAAAAAGGAGGAGCTAATGGTGCCAGAATCGCTTTGAGTCCTCAGAAAGATTGGGAAGTGAATCAACCAGCTCAGTTATCTAAAGTGTTAGAGGCACTTTCTGATCTTCAGAAAAAATTCAATGATGCACAAACGGGAGGAAAAAAAGTATCTTTAGCAGATTTAATTGTGCTAGGTGGATGTGCCGCAGTAGAAAAGGCTGCAAAGGATGCAGGTCAAAGTATCAAAGTTCCTTTTACTCCTGGAAGAGCTGATACTACTCAAGAATTAACCGATGCTGAATCTTTTGAATGGTTGAAACCAGAAGCTGATGGATTCAGAAATTACCGAAGAGCCGCCTTTACTGTTCCAGATGAGGAAATGTTAATTGATAAAGCGCAGTTGTTAGAATTGAGTGCACCGGAAATGACTGTTTTGGTAGGAGGATTAAGAGCCTTAGATGCCAACTACAATAATTCTAAGCATGGAATTTTGACGAATACGCCTGGTAAATTAACCAATGATTTCTTTGTGAACATCACCGATATCAATACGGAATGGGCACCAGCGAAAGAAGATGATGTTTTTGAGGGTAAGGATAGAAAAACCGGAGAATTAAAATGGACAGGCACTAGAGTAGATTTAGTGTTTGGTTCCAATTCTCAGCTGAGAGCAATTTCTGAAGTTTATGCTCAAAATGACGCAAAAGCAAAATTTGTAAAGGATTTTGTGAAAGCGTGGGATAAAGTAATGAACTTAGATAGATTTGAATTGAAATAAATTTAATGTTTATTCTGAAAAGAAAGGCAGCTTGAAAAAGTTGCCTTTTTTTTTTATGGAGTTATTTTTTAAATAAAACTTGAAACAGTATTTCCATAAATTTTATAAATATTGGCAGAATCGAGTTAAATTGCATTTTTAATATGGCAATGAATGAAGCTAGAACACACATTTATATACCTTAGTTTTTTCTTAATCTTGAGTGCCTGCAATAAACCAGATATGAAAGAAAGTAAAGTTAAATCTGTAGTGGAATTTCCGGAAGGTGTAGCTTATGAGATATTTATTCAATCTTGGGCAGATGGAAATGATGATGGGATAGGAGATTTCATAGGTGCAACGCAAAAATTAGATTATCTGCAAGAGTTAGGTGTTGCTGCAGTATGGTTGATGCCTATTATGCCATCACCAAGCTACCATAAATACGATGTAACTGATTACAAAGCGATTCATCCCGATTATGGTTCAATAGAAGACTGCAAGACTTTTGTTGCAGAGGCCCACAAAAGAGGAATTAAAGTGGTAATCGATATGATTATCAATCATACAGCTGCCGATCATCCATGGTTTCAGGAAGCCAAAAAAGGAAAGAACAATCCATACCGAGATTATTATGTGTGGGCAAATAAAGATAGCATAGTCGATCAAATTGCTAAAAAGGAAGTTACGCAGGATTCAGATAATATCACGCAGTGGCATGCAGTTGATGGGAAGGAGGAGGATGAACATTTTTACGGCTTTTTCTGGGGTGGAATGCCCGATTTGAATTTCGATAACCCACAGGTCAGGAAAGAGATTTATGATATTGCTAGATTCTGGTTAGAAGAGATTGACATTGATGGTTTTAGGCTAGACGCGGCCAAACACATTTTTCCTGATGATCGCTTAAAAGATTCTTATGAATTTTGGCAAGAATACAGAGATGAAATGAGAAAAATTAAACCGGATGTGTATTTGGTAGGAGAGGTGTGGGCCTCTTCAGAAGTGGTGAAAGAATTTGCTAGAGGACTTCCAGCCTTATTCAATTTTGATTTAGCAGGCAGTATACAACAATCAGTTATTCAAGAAAAAAATGTAGCTGCTACAATTGAAGGACCCAGTTGGGTGAATCTGCAAAATGAAGATTTGATAAGCCGATTGATTAATCAGCGAGAGGTATTTCAGTCAGCAACAGCTGATTATATGGATGCTATTTTCCTTAGTAATCATGATCAAAATCGTGTGATGAGTAATTTTAAAGGGGATGCCAATAAAGCTAAAATGGCAGCTTCTATTTTATTAACCCTCCCCGGAACACCTTATATCTACTATGGTGAAGAAATCGGGATGCTGGGCAAAAAACCTGATCCTAACATTCGGGAACCATTTTTATGGCATAAGAAAGCTAATGATTCGGTTAGAACCGCATGGATGGAACCACAGTTTACCAAAGACAAGACAGTTCAGCCGCTTAGCACCCAAATGAATGACGAAAAATCAATTTGGAAACATTATCAAAAATGGATTAAGATTCGAAATGAATCGGAAATCCTGACGAAAGGTGAACTAGAAGCATTAAAAAATGAAAATGTTAATTGCTTAGCCTTTACCAGGTCTTTAGGGAATGAGAAATTGAATGTGGTGCATAATTTATCTGCTAGGCCCCAAGCTTTTAATATTGAACCTTCTAGAGTGGTCATCGGGCGAGAGAATCTACAAAATGACAGCATGAAAGCGTATAGTACAATTATTTTCAAATGAGTAAATTTCAATTAGAAATAGAAACAAAGGCAACTGATTTTGACGGAATGGGCCACATCAATAATGTGGTTTATTTACAATGGGTGCAAGATGTAGCAGAAGCGCATTGGAAGTATGTTTCAGGGAAAAATGATCATGAAAGTAATCTTTGGGTAGCCCTCAGGCATGAAATCGATTATAAGAAAGAAATTAAGCCTGATGAAAAGATTGTTGCGGAAACCTGGGTGGCTTCTATGGAAGGGGTTAAATCTGAAAGAATGACCCGAATATTTAATCCAGAAACAGCGCAAACAAAAGCGGAGGCCAGAACTTTCTGGTGTTTAATAGATGCTAATACGAAAAGGCCGAAAAGAATACCAGAGGAAATGAAAGAGCGGTATAAAGCCCCTTAATCCGCCAGCTGGCAGGAAATTGGAAGCACTGAATTAGGTCAGTACCGAAGGTCAGACCGGTGAAAATTATATGATCCAGAAAATTTATCTATTATTTGAAAAAAGTCTTGAGTCTAGACTCTAGTTTCTAATAATTGTAACTTTTTCAAATGTGGTAAGTTTATAATTCAAAATTAAAAATAACTATGATTGCAATATTATCGCCAGCGAAAAGTCTGGATTTTGAGAAACGATTTGATATAAGAACTACAAATAGGCGCTTTAATGATGAAACAAATCAGCTAATTGAAGTACTGAAAACTAAATCGGAAGAAGAGGTTGGCGAGTTGATGAATATCAGCGATAAATTAGCGCAATTGAACGTAGAGCGTTACGATAATTTCAAGAATAAGTCTCCAAAACATGCCAAACAAGCTATTTTAGCGTTTCAAGGAGATGTTTACCAAGGATTAGAAGCAGAAGACTTCACTCATGAGGAACATGATTATGCACAACAACACATCCGGATCTTATCAGGTTTATACGGCTTACTACGGCCATTAGATCTGATTCAACCCTATCGATTGGAAATGGGCACTAAATTGGAAACAGATAAAGGGAATAATCTTTATGAATTTTGGGGTGATAAAATCACGAAGGAACTGAAAAAAGATATAAAATCACAGGGGGATAATATATTAATTAACTTGGCTTCAAACGAGTATTTCAAATCTGTCAACAAAAAAGAATTAAAAAAGGATTTTCAAATTATAGATATTGAATTCAAGGATTTCAAGAATGGTCAATATAAAATCATTTCATTTTTTGCTAAGAAAGCAAGAGGCTTGATGTCAAGATATATAGTCAAAAACCAAATTGAGAAAGTTGAAGAGTTAAAGGGCTTTGATCTGGATGGTTATTCTTTTGATGAAAAAGATTCAACTGAAACAAAATTGGCTTTTAAAAGAGGTTAAACATCAATTATTTATTTGGTAGTTCTGTGCATCATTGCGAGGAACGAAGCTATCTAAAGCATGCGATAACTACCTTAATTGCTTCACCCTAAAGGTATTCGTAATGACGATATTAGCTAGCAAATGTAGGGTGCGAACTGAGTAAGGTGTGCCAGCTCAACGGTTTCTGTTTTTTAATAGTAGCTATTTGCAGTTACAATCATTTTCCTCTAATTCTTTAAATTATTTCAATATATTTAAGCCTGATTAAAATCTAAACTGTATGAAAAAGCTATATCCTCTTCTAATTGCCTTATTTATTACTCCATCAATTTCCTTCTCACAGGATTTACACAAAATTGCTTTAGAGAAAGCTGACGAGATCGAAGAAAAGGTAGTGGAATGGAGAAGATATTTTCATGAAAATCCTGAATTATCTAATAGGGAATATAAAACGGGGGAGAAAATTGCAGAGCATTTAAAAAGTTTAGGGCTAGAAGTGGAAACTGGCATTGCTCATACAGGAGTAGTTGGATTATTGAAAGGCGGAAAGCCAGGACCAGTAGTAGGATTAAGAGCTGATATCGATGCTTTGCCTGTAACAGAGCGAAATGATTTAGCTTTTAAATCAGAAGTTGTGACCGAGTACAATGGTCAAGAAACAGGCGTAATGCATGCCTGTGGTCACGATACTCACATTGCTATTATGATGGGAGTTGCAGAAGTATTCAGCGAAATGAAAGAAGATATTCCTGGTACCATCAAATTCATTTTTCAACCCGCAGAAGAAGGAGTCCCCGCAGGAGAACGAGGTGGAGCTAAAATGATGGTAGAAGAAGGTGTATTGAAAAACCCAGATGTAGAGGCAATCTTTGGCTTGCACATCAATGCAGGTACTACAGTGGGACATATCAAGTACAAGCAAGAAGGTATTATGGCAGCTTCGGATAGGTTCACCATCACTATTAAAGGTCAGCAGGCCCATGGTTCAACTCCTTGGGCGAGTGTTGATCCAATTGCCATTTCGGCCAGAATCATCAATGGACTCCAATATATCATTTCGCGAAATGCAGAATTAACAAATGAAGCTGCTGTAATTACGGTCGGAATAATGAAAGGAGGAGTTCGATATAATATCATTCCCGAAGAGGCATATTTGGAGGGTACAATACGAACGCTTGATGAGGAGATGAGAAAAATGATTCACGAGAAAATAAAAATTACCGCAGAGAAAATTGCTGAAATTGAAGGTGCTACCGTAGAAGTTGAAATCACTGAAAATGCTCCTTTAACTTATAATGAACCAGCTTTAACCCAAAAAATGGCTTCATCTCTACAAAAAACAGTGGGAGCTGATAAATTGCACGTCATGAAAGCCATTACGGGGGCAGAGGATTTTTCTTATTTTCAAAATGAAATCCCTGGTTTATATTTCTTCATAGGTGGAAAACCAATGGAAGAACCGGAGGGGCAAGCCCTTGGAGGACATCATACACCTGATTTTTATATTGACGAAAGTGGTATGATTACTGGCGTTAAAGCTTTTATTAACTTGACCTTGGATTATCTGCAGGGGGAGTAGTGGGTATTAAGAAGTGAGAATTTTGTTTTAGGTAATAAGTTTTAGGTTTTAAAAATGAGGGGATTTTTGACTTTAGCTCTAAAGTTTCAAGATGGTAGTTAACTTGTTAACAAGCCAACTTGAAAACTTGTCAACTTTGATACCGAAACATCTCAATTCCTTCGCCATCTAAAGTATAATATTTACTCATCAAATTGGCTGTAAGACATGAATGAATAGGTAGAATATATAGCAGATCACCAATTTTAATAGAATCAAAATCTTGATCAGGAACATGGAGTGTTCCGTGTTCCTGAGATAATTTTTTCACAAACCAGCCTTCTTTTGGCTGACCCCAGCCTTTTCGTTCGGGTTCAGCTATTAAACCATAAATGGTTTGACCATCCTTTTGTATTTGGTCTTTAGAGAAATGTATGGCACCGCCATAAATTATCACTTCATTTCTATCGGGATGCTTAGCCACCACTGGACAAGCCATAGCGACAGCAATATCTTCATAGCCGCAAGAACCAATTTCTGCTTGCATCACATCATAGAAAACAAAATTTCCAGGGCGCATTTCATCTATATGCTCAAAATTTTCAGAAACACTGCAAGTAGGAGTGTCCCCATTTGATATTATGAGATCTGGATATTGATTTTGGAAATGGTTTTTCAGCCGTATCATTTTTTCTGATGTATGGGCGTGAATTTTATTGATTTCTTTTTTTCCTTTGGCCCGATAAGTATGTCCTGCATGCTGTAAGAATCCTTTGATAGTAATGAGAGGATTACTTTTCAATGCTTGAAGGATAGGTTCAATTTTTTCAAAATTTTCAGCGTCAAGACCAGTTCTGTGATAGCCGGCATCGATTTTTAAAAAGACGCCAATTGGGTGCTCTAAAAAGTCATTTAGTAGTTGAACAGTCTCAAGAGATTCAATGCAAAGGCTTAATTTTATCTTTCCGGCAAGATCGTTGACCGTGGTATATTCTAAAACATTGAGTGGAAAAGCCACCGTTACATCAACCCAACCGGCATTATAGAAATATTTAGCCATTTCTAGTGAGGAAACCGCACATTTATCAATGCCATATTCTTTAAACCATTCTCCAACTTTTTTGGATTGATGGGTTTTAAAATGAGGCCTTAAAGAGCTGTTTAGATGCTTTGAGCGCGCAATCATTTTTTCAATATTCAAACGGCATTTCTGCTCATTAAGCAGTAAGGTTGGTTTTGTAATATTCATAACTACTCTTGGTCTAAATGAATCAATTCTCCTCCATTGCTTACTTTCACCTTTACGCCAGGATTGCCTTTATAAAGGATTCGTCCTGCATTTTCTATGCTACCAATTAGGCTATCTTTTACATTAACAGTAATGTCATTATAGCCTCTTTGCAATACATTTGCTCTATTGACAATTAAGTGCTGACAATCGTACTTCCCATCATTAAAATATGCGTTGGCAGTCAAGTTTTTGGATTTTCCAGCCAACTTAAAATAGGTTGAAGAATTACTTAATATAGTGGTATTGCTATTATTAAAATTTAAATTCACCTCATTGGTCGCACTTTCAATACGAATACTAAAATTTTTCCGAATCGTATCTGCATTAGATATTTGTCCATTGCTGAGGCATAAGATATTAATAGAGCTTTTGTCGGTATACCATTTTAATTTTGGCTTTTGAAAATCCCGAGTCCAATCACAAAAACTTTGATTGAAAAAACTAAGGGAATCATTTTCCAGCTCCATTACAATTTCAGGAATCAGGTTTGCTCCATAAGTCAATTCAAAATATTCACGGTCTGAATCTGCTATTTCTAATTCTATATTGTCATGGATAAGTAGTTCCGTAAAATCAGGGAAATCGTCAATGGTAATAGTCGTTACTTCTCCCGACTTTTTGAAGCAATCAAATGCATCTTCCGAATTGCAGGCTTGTACTACTGTGAATGCTAAGAATAATAGTAAATAGTGTGCTGTAGTCTTTAAAACCTCCATCCCAATCCTATTTCTGCTTGTTCTGCTGTGGCCGCATGTGTTTTCAAAGCTACTTGTGCCATAATGTTTTCATGAAACTGATACCGTAATCCGGCTCTTAGATATATGGGCATATTCGATTTGCTAGGATTGTATACGTATACTCCCGCTTGTGTTATAAACCCTAATTTCCCAAACTTTAGTTCATGACCTATCAACAATCCTAGTCTTTTAAAATCTGCTGTTTCTGCATCACCATTAATCCTAAACCAATCCGTTGCAATTTGTTCCTTTAAAGAATAACTGTGGAAATATTCGATTCCTATGCCCCAGTCGCTTTTAGGATTAACGTATTTTTGACCGAATACTAGTAAGTTAAAAAAGGGTAGAGGCTCTCTCACTTGCAAAGTTCGCGTGTTCCTGCCACTGCTTAGCAATAAATAGAGTTGGTAAGGGGTCTTGTCTAAAGGAACAATATCTCGAGTCTCCGTTTCTGTTTGGCTTTTGATTTTGTAAGACATCCCCATGTTGGCCGTTATAATATTGACGCCTCTATTGGGAGCTCTTTGAGCACCATTGCTGGCATGTGTGAGATTTAAATTGGGTGTTAAGCTTATCTCCTCATTAAGCTTAATTTCATATGTCAAGCGAGTTTGCAATAGATAAGTAATGGTACTGGTGACCATATTGTTCTGATTGTTCGTTTCCCTGTCATAAGGATTTGTGCTATATACCAGACCCGTCCCAATTCGAAAAAATAAAGCTGTATTTTCAGTTCTCTTTAGCGGTAAATCCATAGCGGCAGACCCCACCACTAAATGACCCAATTTAGGGTTCTTCAAGTCATAGTAGGATATGCCATAGCTAACAATTGGCTTGTTATAGAGATTTTCCCATTCCCTTTTTCCATTTAGTTTCTGCTGCAGACTCAACTCAATACCACTCGGATGAGAGTTCGCTAAATGCCCAACATGTTCATTATGCTTTAAAATAAAGCCTTTTATCACTTGCCCGTTTAGCGACCAATCATAGTGTTGTGCAAACGTGGGAAGACTAAACGTTAAAATAATAACAGCAAGTAGTAAATTTTTCAAAACACTTGTAATTTAAACCGCAACGGGTGCTTTAATGTGAGGATGATGCTGATAGTCCACTAATTCAAAATCCTCGAATTTGAAATCAAAAATGTTTTTGACATCAGGATTGATTTTCATTTTCGGGAGCGGGTACTGTTCTCTCGATAATTGCAGTTCCGTTTGTTCCATATGATTAGAATAGAGATGTGCATCTCCCAAAGTGTGTATAAAATCACCCGGTTCTAAATCACAAACTTGAGCTACCATCATCGTCAATAGAGCATAAGAGGCAATATTAAAAGGAACTCCTAAAAATACATCTGCAGAACGCTGATATAGCTGGCAACTTAATTTACCATCCGCTACATAAAACTGAAATAATGCGTGGCAAGGAGGTAAGGCCATATTGGGAACATCTGAAACATTCCAAGCACTGACCATTATTCTTCTTGAATTAGGGGTGTTCTTTATTTGGTCTATTATCTGACTGATTTGGTCGATATGTTTTCCGTCAGGGGTGGGCCAATTTCTCCATTGAGAACCATATACAGGACCTAGTTCACCATTTTCATCTGCCCATTCATCCCATATAGAAACTCCGTTTTCTTTTAGGTATTTAATATTCGTTTCTCCCTTCAAAAACCAAAGCAGTTCATGAATAATAGACCGTAAATGTAATTTCTTGGTAGTAACTACCGGGAAACCTTCTGATAAATCAAATCGCATTTGGTAGCCAAATACACTAATTGTTCCAGTTCCTGTTCGATCTCCTTTTTGAACACCATTGTCCAAAATATGCTTCATTAATTCGTGATACTGCTTCATTTTGTTAAAGATTTACGGTAATTAAAGGATATATTATTTTTGAATCGAAAATGACTATTTATGAAACATCATATAATATAACACAAAATGTGAAATAGTCACCAACACTAGTCTAGCCAATTCCACTCTATTTCTCTGCGATTTCTCTGTTTTGGTATACAGAAAATAGAATACTGCATAGTAAGGAATCGGCAGCGCAATAAAAACCAGTTCTGGAATAGGAAGCTTTCCCATGATGATGATCACTGCTGGTATCCAATAAATAAATGATGAAAAACGTTTTGCTCTTTCTAAATCCATTTTGTTTATAGTTTTTCGTAAATAATAGCTGCTCCTTGACCAACGCCCACGCACATTGTAGCTAATCCGTATTTCACATTTTCTCTTTTTTGCATCTCATGCAAAAGTGTAGCAGAGATTCTAGTTCCGCTGGCACCTAGTGGATGACCAATAGCAATAGAACCACCATTAACATTTACGATTTCAGGATTTAAACCTAATTCCTGGATGCAGGCGATCGATTGAGAGGCAAAAGCTTCATTCAATTCAATCAAGTCTAAATCGGTAATTTGTAAACCTGCTCTTTTCAAAGCTTTCAAAGTGGCTGGCACTGGTCCCATCCCCATGGTGTCAGGGCTTACTCCCGCGATAGCCATGCTGACTACTCTTGCTATTGGTTTTAAATTGAATTTCTTTAATGTTTCTTCATTTACCACCAAGCAAGCTGCCGATCCATCATTTACTCCACTTGCATTTCCAGCGGTAACAGAGCCATCTTTTTTAAAAGCTGGTTTTAAGGAAGCTAATTTTTCAACAGAAGAAAGCCTTGGGTGTTCATCTTTATCGAAAACGACATTTTCTGCTTTTCTTTGAGGGACCAAAACAGGAACCAATTCATCACTGAATTTCCCTGTTTTATGAGCTGCATCATATTTAAGCTGGGAGCTATGAGCAAATTCATCTTGTGCTTCTCTGCTAATCTTCCATTTTTCTGCTACGTTTTCAGCGGTTTCACCCATCGCAAATGGATAATGCATATTGGCTAATTTTGGATTGATGAATCTCCAACCAATGGTAGTGTCGTAGACTTCAGGTACTCTGGAATAAGCTGTTTCTGCTTTTGCCATCACAAAAGGGGCCCGTGTCATACTTTCGACACCTCCTGCTATGAAAGCTTCTCCATCCCCAAGCATGGTTGCTCGACTTGCATCCATAATAGATTGCAGACCTGAGGCACATAATCTATTGACAGTGACTCCACCCACTTCAATAGGCAAGCCTGCCAATAATCCTGCCATACGGGCAACATTTCTATTGTCTTCCCCTGCTTGATTAGCAGCGCCAAACATCACATCTTCTAAAAGAGTCTTATCAAAATTGGGCTGCCGTTCTACTATGCTTTTAATAATATGAGCTGCTAAGTCATCAGGTCTGATGCTGCTCAATGTACCTCCAAATTTGCCTACGGGGGTTCTTGCGATGTCTACTATATATGCTGTTTTGATCATTTCCATTAATTTACAAAAGCGAAATTAAGCTTTTTAAATTCAAGCTGAAAATGAGAAGAGAAATTGTTATTCTTGTTTATGTTTTTTTTAATTGCAAATGCTATTGAGTTGTTTAGGAAAGGAAAAGGGCAGATTGCCTACGCAATCTACCCAACTCATCATCATCCATCATTTGAGGTCATCACTCCTCAAATATTTTTAAATTATCTCAAGTTTTTATAGAGGTCGGGACATTTTCCTTTATAGTTTTTACTGGGGTCTTTGCCTTTCCACTGAAACCTGTAAGACATCGTAAATTCATTAGTCGCGCCATAATTAACTTGTGCATTTTGCATGCTATGATCGTAGCTGTAGCCTATGTTAAATTGTTGGAAAGATAATCCCAATGTAAAAACCAAGGCTTGTTTAATTCTGTACCAGCTTCCTATTGTCAGAAAGTTATTATTCCAATAGCCTCCCACATTCAAATAGTCCATGCTCGCTTGATTTTCATACACAATGGAAGGAGTAAAGGAATAGGACTTTTTGCTGTAAGCGTATTTTTGAAAGCTGTAAGCTATATGCGCTGTATATCTTCTTGGTAAAATGGCGTCAGATTCTGGATTGAATCTTTCTTTGGGGGTATTGATATGAGAAACGTTTATGCCTGCAACTAGATTTTCAGCAGCATATATAAATCCAACTCCTACATCGAACATCTGGGATCTAGATTGACCAAATCTTTCGGCAGTTGGGTAGCGATTGCTGCTTCCTGCCACCATTTGATCTTCAAAAGTTAGTTGGCTCCAGTTAAAAGATTTCTGGAAATAGTTTAGAGATATTCCACCACCAATTACGGCTCTATTGTTTAGTTCAATTCTATGAGAAAGCGTAGTTCCGACTGCATTATTATTGATCACTCTATCCATTTGCTGATCATTTAATGCGTGAATGGCCAATCCTGATTGTTTTCCTAAAGGAGAGTCGAAAGAAAAGTAGGAAGCATTATAAGCACTTAAATTACTCCACTGTTGTCTGTGAGCCAAGGTTAATCTTGGGTTTCCTTCAGAACCTGCCAGAGCGCTGTTTAGATAGATAGGAGTAGCATAAAACTGTGAGAAGTAAACATCTTGAGCGTTCAAGCTTAAATTCATAGACATTAGAAGTACTAATAGTGCTGAGATGCTAAGTAAATGTTTCATGATGATCTTGTTTTGATGAATGATAATGTAAAGATGGGGTGCTTTACCATTCTAAAAATCAGCAGAAAACGGAATTATGATGTAGGGGAAATACTTAGAAGAATTATGAATTATGAATTACGAATTATGAATTTTGAATTGAGATTGTAGAGTCAAGAAATAAGATTCAATTTAACTGGCCGGATAGCCAACCTGAAAATCTGAAAACTTGCAAACCTGTCAACTTGGAAACCTGCCAACTTGCCAACTCAATCTAATCGCGCTAATTTTCCGTCTTTCATCTCATGTCGCTCATCAGAGATCGCAGCGAGCTCTTTATTATGCGTAACGATTACGAAAGCCTGACCTAATTCATCTCTTAATTTTAGAAATAAGGAATGAAGTTCCTCCGCATTTTTGGAATCTAAATTACCACTAGGCTCATCCGCAAAAACAATAGAAGGATTGTTCATGAGGGCGCGGGCAACTGCTACTCTTTGCTGTTCACCACCACTGAGCTGCCCTGGTTTGTGTTGGGCTCTGGCCTCTATACCTAAGATCTTCATCAATTCTTGAGCTCTTTGCATAGATTCCTTTTCTTCCTTTTTGGAAATGTAAGCAGGAATCAAAATATTTTCTTCTGCCGTGAATTCGGGCAACAGATTATGAAATTGAAATATAAAGCCAATAGCATTATTTCTAAAACTCGATAATTTACTTCCTTTTAATTGACTAATATCCTCACCATTGAAATATAGTTCACCAAAGTCAGCCTGGTCTAAGGTACCCAATATATGGAGCAGAGTACTTTTTCCAGCGCCACTTGGTCCAACAATAGCGCAAATCTTAGCCGCATCTAACTGAAAATCAATGCCATCTAAAACCTTTAGCTCGCCATAGTGCTTTTGAATATTTTTTGCGCTTAAAATGCTCATGGCTCAAAGATAAAGAGAAACTAGAAACTAGAAACAAGAAACTAGATTTTAGATTCGAGAAATTTAGGTCTTGAATTTGTTAGCGGATTAAGTGGCTGGGCTATAATGCGTAAAACTCATAATTTTCAAATTTGTAATTCGTAATTGGCGATTCTGGTTGAATAATAATATTTATTGCCGTACATTCGCAGAAAAATTATCCAAGAATGAACATACACGAATATCAAGCCAAAGGAATACTTGAAAAGTACGGAGTAACCATTCAAAAAGGAATTGTTGCCAGTACACCGGAAGAAGCTACGGAAGCAGCTAAAAAGCTCAATGCAGAGACGGGAACTGAATGGTATGTGCTAAAAGCGCAAATCCATGCTGGAGGAAGAGGTAAAGGAAAAGTAAAGGAAACTGATTCTAATGGAGTTGTATTAGCTAAAAGCTTAGATGAAGTAGCACCGAAATCCAAAGCCATCTTAGGAGGTACATTGGTGACGCATCAAACCGGAGAAGAAGGTAAGCTCGTTAGCAAATTATTGGTAGCAGAGGATGTGTATTATCCAGGAGAAAATGAGCCTAAGGAATATTATGTAGGTATTTTATTGGATAGAGCGAAAGGATGTAATGTAATCATGGCTTCTACTGAAGGTGGAGTTGATATTGAAGATGTTGCAGAAAATACACCTGAGAAAATTTTCAAGGAGTGGATTGATCCTCGTGTTGGCTTACAAGGTTTCCAGGCTAGAAAAGTAGCCTTCAAATTAGGGCTAGAAGGCGAGGCCTTCAAAAATATGGTGAAATTCATTCATTCATTGTATGCTGCTTATGATGCAACAGACTCATCAATGTTTGAAATTAACCCGGTATTAAAAACATCAGACAATAAGATTTTAGCAGTAGATGCTAAAGTTGATATAGATGATTCTGCACTATACCGTCATAAGGATATAGCAGAAATGAGAGATAAGAGCGAGGAAGATCCTGCTGAAGTAGAAGCAAGTGAATCAGGCTTAAACTATGTGAAGTTAGACGGTGATGTGGGTTGTATGGTGAACGGAGCAGGTTTAGCAATGGCTACTATGGATATCATCAAATTATCTGGTGGTGAACCCGCTAATTTCCTGGATGTTGGCGGTAGTGCAAACGCACAGACTGTAGAAGCTGGCTTTAGAATCATTACTAAAGATCCTAATGTAAAAGCGATCTTGATCAATATCTTTGGTGGAATTGTTCGTTGTGACCGAGTTGCCAAAGGTGTGGTAGAAGCTTACAAAAACATTGACGGATTAGATTTGCCGATCATTGTTAGACTACAAGGTACTAATGCTGAGGAAGGTGCTAAAATCATACAGGAATCAGGCTTAAAAGTAACTTCTGCTATCGTATTGAAAGATGCAGCAGAAAGAGTAAAAGAAGCTTTAGCTTAATTAATTACGAATTGAATAATTACGAATTACGAATGGCAATACTAAAATTCGTAATTCGTAATTCACTAATTCTTAATTAGAAATGCACCCGTAGCTCAACTGGATAGAGTATCGGATTTCGGCTCCGAGGGTTGGGGGTTCGACTCCCTTCGGGTGTACTAATTTATCTTGAAAAGCCTCTCAAATTAATTTTTGAGGGGCTTTTTTGTTGCTTCTAGGCCTTTTGCTTTGAGGAGTGCCTGCTACTGTCTCGTCCTGATTTAACTTTACAGTTTTACAGTATCTTCCTGAGCCTTAATCACCCTTCCTGACTTAGGAAACCTTAAATCCTTTGATTAAAACGATTGATTTAATCACAGGAACCTTCTATAGTTGCGTTAATTCCGTTTCTTTCTCACCTCAGCTTTGGCCGTTGTTGTGTCGCTTTACTATTTCTCAAATTGAAACTCTTCATTAAGCTCAATAGTGACAACCTTAGCAGCAGGCACCAAACTCTCAGCAAATTCTATGATGGTATTTAGACGGGTCAATGGAATTTTTGAGGTTTCTTTTAGTTGGTTTGATTCAGGCTGATATAGATTATCAAGCCCTTTATCATACTCCTGGGTAATATAAGCTACATAGTCATGGTTAAAGCCTTCTATTTCACCTAAAAAATTTTGGTGTGCCGTATTGAATTGAACTAATGCCCTCAACATGTCGGGATCTAAGTCTTTTAACTGACCGCTCATTAATAGGGAGTTGATTATTTCTAATTGCCAATAATCGCCAGTAAACTGAACGTATGGTGGAACTTTCTTAATGGCGACAAGACTATCTAACTCATTTTTACAATCCGTAAAAAAAATAATAAAGCCGTTAGGGTTTTCGACCCTTCCTGAGCCATAAAAAGATTTTAAATCGGTATAAATTGCCCGGTAAATCTGAGTTTGCTGGTCTATTTTATTTTGTTCTTCCTTTCTTGAATTTAACCAAAATGCTAAGAATACACCGATAAATACAACCAAAAAGTCGAAGAAATATTTAGCTGTTTTTTGAAAGATTGATTTGAAAGAGATATTGTTTTTTTTCATTTTAATACGGATTAATGGTTCTGGGTAAATTTTCTAATTTTCAGTTAGTTAGGTTCATGTTTGATGAAACAAATTAGCAGTGTTTTTTTTAATAAATGCACGCTAATCAGTATAAAATGAGATGAAAGTGGTCATTATAGCTTTTATAACAGCAACTAAGCCTGAGAAAATTTAAGATTAAATAGCTTTCGTTCTGAGATGCTTATACCGTAAATATAAATGATTAATCATAAAAAGCATCCTAAGTATGTAGGTGTTATCGAAAAAACTGGTGAGTGGGGAAGGAGAGCAGGGAGCGATTGATTTTTCAAGGCTTTATATGAATATATAGATTATCACTCACAGTGAAGTTTTTTTAGGACCACAATGTAAAACTGGAAGGTAATTTTAAGACGAGTCAGTTTAATCGAACGCATTCCATTTACTTTTGAAAGCAAAAGTGATGCGCTTGCTTCAGGAGCGTTTACTTACTAAAGTTTTAGGCAAGCTCATAGTCCTGAACCAGTACTTTTTCAGGAATTTTCAATTCTTGACTTAATTTTCTGATCATATTAAGACTTAGTTTTCTCTTCCTATTCAAAATAAGTGAAGCCATAGATTTACCGCCAACTATTTTTCCTAAATCGGTGGGTGAAAGATTTTCTTCTTCCATTACATACTTAATAGCTTCAATAGGGGAAGGTAAATCGAAAACATAATGATCATCCTCATATTTTTCTACCAAAAGACTTAATACTTCTAATAGATCATATTCAGGAGTTCCGGGTACTGCATCCATAAGCTTCTCAATTTTGCTTAATGCAGCATCATAATCAGCTTCATTTCTGATTGGCTTGATTATTTCTTTTGGATATGGTAATTGTTCTACCAATTTCTTTCTCTTTTAATAATTATTTACTGTTTCTGGATCTATTTTATCGTATGCTGAATGTGTATCGATAAATTTGATGTAAACTAACTTTAGCGGATAGTTTACTTTAACAATTAATCTATAATCGTTTTTGTTTATATTAAATACAATTCGATTATTTTTGATTGTTCTAGCTTTTGAAAAGTCATGCTTTACATCAGTTGGCCGATCCCAATTAGCCTCTTTAACTTTAACAATCCATAGATTGATACTCGTTTTGATTTCGGGATGCTCTTCTATGGCACTGGCTAAGGTTCTCTTTGTAATAATTTTCATTCCGTTCTTTAAATTTAATTCTGCCGATGTTCATTTTTTCGATTTTCATAATTGTTTTGTTTAATTTAAGTTTGACAAATATAATAAATAGTTTGCAATTTGCAAACTTGCAAAACTAAATACAATACTGACTAGTATAAAATGCTACCAAACTTTTACCCGCCTTTAGCTTTTCCAACAATCATTTTCCCTTAAATTAGCCCCTGCAAATTGGATGATCTGCCATCCTTAGCTGAACCAAACCCTATGACTGAAGAAAAACAACGCTTAGAACAGCAACTCTGGAATATTGCCAATACCCTCAGAGGAAAAATGGATGCCGATGATTTTCGGGATTACATCTTGGGCTTTATCTTCTATAAGTACTTAAGCAGGAAAATGGAAATCTATGCCAATGAAATTCTGGCTCCAGACAAGCTGACTTATGATGATATAAAAGAGGAGAGTCCAGAAGGGCAAGAGTACCTGGAAGCCATTAAAGCAGAAGCATTGGAGGCATTGGGATACTTTCTTAAGCCATCGGAGCTGTTTTACCAGTTGGGGGCAAGAGGCAATGCAGACGGCAAGAGCAAATTTATTCTTGACGACCTTACTAAGGTGCTGAACAACATCGCCCAGAGTACCATGGGGACGGACAGTGAGGAAGACTTCGATAACCTTTTTGAAGATTTGGACTTGACTAGCAGCAAGCTAGGGAAGACGGAAAATGCCAAAAATGAGTTGATTGTGAAAGTCATGAGCCATTTGGAGCAAATCGACTTTAAGTTGGAAGACAGCGAAGCCGATGTATTGGGTGATGCTTACGAATACCTCATCGGGCAATTTGCCAGTGGGGCAGGGAAGAAGGCAGGTGAGTTTTATACTCCGCAACAAGTCAGTAAGCTGTTGGCAGCCATGGTCACCACCGGCAAAGAAAAGCTGAAAAGTGTTTATGACCCTACCTGTGGTTCTGGTTCGCTATTGCTGCGTGTGTCTAAACAGGTGAAAGAAGTAGGCAAGTTCTACGGGCAGGAGATGAACCCTACCACTTACAACTTATGCCGAATGAACATGATTATGCATGCTGTGCATTACCGTAGATTCGATATTAAAAATGAAAATACCTTAGAGCAGCCGCAGCATATCGATGAGCGCTTTGAAGCCATTGTAGCCAATCCGCCATTTTCTGCCAAGTGGAATCCTGATGCGGTGATTAATGACGACCGCTTTTCTGCTTATGGCAAATTAGCCCCAAGCAGTAAGGCCGATTTCGCCTTTGTGCAGCATATGGTACACCAATTGTCTGAGGATGGCAACATGGCCTGCGTATTACCGCATGGGGTTTTGTTTAGAGGCGCAGCCGAGGGGCATATCAGAGAATATTTAATTAAAGACAAAAATTACCTCGATGCCGTAATAGGCCTGCCCGCTAATATTTTTTATGGCACCAGTATTCCTACTTGTGTGTTGGTATTGAAAAAACAACGGACACATGAAAAAGATGTGCTGTTTATAGATGCCAGCCAGCATTTTGAGAAGGTAAAAACCCAGAATTACCTGCGGGAAGAAGACCTCACTAAAATTATTGATACCTACCGAGAGCGCAAGGCTGAAGACAAATACAGCTATGTAGCCAGCTTGCAAGAAATAGCGGAGAACGACTACAACCTGAACATACCGCGCTATGTGGATACCTTTGAAGAAGAAGAGCCAGTGGACTTAACCGCTGTAGCCCAAGAGTTGAAAGGCTTGGAAAAGGATATGAAAAGCACCGACCAGACCATAGCGGATTATTGCAAGGAGTTAGGTGTTGAAAGCCCATTTTAAAGTAGGATGAGGATGAAAACGACTGAAAAAATGGTGCCTGAATTAAGGTTTAAGGAGTTTGAGGGAGCATGGAAAGAATCTAAACTTTCCGATTATATTGAATTTATTTCAGGGTATGCTTTCAAAAGCAATGAAATGAAAAGCGACAGGAGCAATTTTCAAATCATTAAAATGTCTAATGTTTATAAAAGTAAATTACAATTAGATAGAAGTCCTTCATATTGGGAAAAAATTAGTAAGAAGGAGAAGAAATCACTGTTACGAGAAAAAGATATCATTTTAACCTTGACAGGAACCGTTGGAAAGAAAGATTATGGATATTCTGTTGTGATTCCTGAGAATAATAAATTTCTGCTTAATCAAAGGTTAGTATGCCTAAGGTTTAAAGAGAAAATTAGTGATGGAGACTTTATAAACAATTTAATTAAAACCTCTCGGTTCTATTATTCTTTCTTCAATGAATCAAAAGGAGGTACAGGAAACCAGTCAAATGTCGGTGTTGAAGATTTAAGAAATATTAAATTAAACATTCCCTCCCTCCCCGAACAAGAAAAAATAGCGTCTTTTTTGTCTGCGGTGGATGAAAAGATTAGCCAGCTAAGCCGCAAAAAGGAGCTATTGGGGCAATACAAAAAGGGCATGATGCAAAAGCTTTTTCCACCAGCTGGCGGACAAGTACCAGAAATCCGCTTTAAAGATGATAATGGCAATGATTTTCCTCATTGGGAAGAGAAGAAGTTGGGGAATATAAGTAAAATAATTACTGGTAGTACTCCACCTACAAACGAAAGGAAATTTTATGATGGTGATAAACTTTTTGTTTCTCCTGCAGATGTATCTGAAAACAGAATTGTAAATAATACTAAAGCTAAACTTACGGAGGAAGGATTAAACAAAGGTAGGAAGATTAATAAAGGCTCTGTCTTATTTGTATGCATAGGTTCAACAATTGGTAAAGTTGCTCAGGCTGGAAAAGAATGTATCACCAATCAACAAATTAATGCTGTAGAAGGATTAGATGATTATGAAAATGACTTTATTTATTATCTATTGCTTTTAAATGGAAAGAAAATAAAGTTGCTAGCCGGAGTTCAAGCAGTCCCCCAGATAAATAAAACTGAATTTTCTAAACTAAAATTTAAGTATCCATCAATAAGGGAACAACAAAAAATAGCCAATTACTTATCTGCTTTAGATGCTAAAATAGCAGGGGTGGAGCAGCAAATCAGCCAAGCCCAACGCTTTAAAAAAGGCTTATTGCAAAAGATGTTTGTTTAATTTACGACCGTCATTGCGAGCCTGCCTGTCGGCAGACAGGGGAGGCACGACCGAAGCAATCTCACCTTAGCTTTCGTCATTGTTAATGCCTATGAGGTGAAGCAATCTTAATATTTAGCAAATATTTTGATATGAATTCAAATTGTATGACATTTGAATTAACAGTACTCACCACGCTACCCGTAGAACAGCGTCCCAGGGTGAGTCTTTTGTTTTTATAGCCCTTCCAAATAGTATTCAATAATTTTTCAGAGCGTCATTGCGAGTCCCTTTAGGGCGAAGCAATCTAATGCTTGCTACTCCTACCATAAGATTGCTTCGTTTCACTCGCAATGACGCATGGAAATCCCCAATGAATACTTGATTATAAACTTCAGTGCCATTGATTACCTTCATTGCGAATCCCTTCAGGGTGAAGCAATCCTCAGTTTGCTATTCCTACCATGAGATTGCTTCCTTGCACTCGCAATGACGCACGGAATTCGCAGTCAATACTTGATTATAATCGGCAATGCCATTAATTACCGTCATGCGAGTCCCTTTAGGGCGAAGCAATCAACAGCTTGCTATTCTTACCATGAGATTGCTTCGTTTCACTCGCAATGACGCAAGATTCAGGCTTTCTATTGTACTTATACTTCAATGCCATTAATTACCGTCATTGCGAATCCCTTTAGGGTGAAGCAATCTAATGCTTGCTACTCCTACCATAAGATTGCTTCTTACCCTGCCGGATGGGCAGATAAACTCGCAATGACGCACTTAACAAACCTTCCAGTGATGCATGAAGCAGATGTGCAATGTTTATGAAAACCTAAAAGTTTCCTAACTTGGTATTATGGTAAAAGGTGGTGCAATATACATTATGGCAAACAAGTCTCATAGCACCTTATATACAGGTGTCACCTCTGACTTGTACAGCCGGGTAGTAGAGCATAAACAAAAAATACACCCAAAAAGCTTTACAGCAAAGTACAATTGTAATAAACTGGTCTACTTCGAATCCTTTCATGACATAGAGGAAGCTATAGCCCGAGAAAAACAAATCAAAGGAGGCTCCAGAGCCAAGAAAATTGCTTTAATCGAATCTATGAATCCAGAATGGAATGACTTGTTTGAGAAAGTAAAGGAGTGGTAATATTTGTAGACTACCGTCATTGAGAGGGACCATGAGATTGCTTCGTTCCTCGCAATGACGCACGGAAATAGGACCGTCATTGCGAATGAAGCGCAGCGGAATGTGGCAATCCCGCTTTTACTCCCGTCATCGCGAGGGAGGCATGACCGCAGCAATCTCGTATTGACTTCCAAACGATAAGATTGCTTCGTTGCACTCGCAATGACGCACGATTCAGGCTTTCTAGTGTGCTTATACTTCAGTGCCATTAATTACCGTCATTGCGAATTTATCTGTAAAAGACAGATGCCTTTAGGGTGAAGCAATCTAAAGCTTGCTGCTCTTGCCACAGGATTGCTTCGTTCCTCGCAATGACGTAGACGCTAATATTCCACTTTGTTCTTAGTAACATCGTCATTGCGAGGACGCAGGACGAAGCAATCTCAAACCATAATTGCTCACACTAACCAAATAAGAGCCTCCATTCATCGAAAAACCCTATAGTACGATAGAATTCTTTAAAAATTCACCTATATTCAAACCGTACTATGAGCACTCAACCAGAAGCACATTTAGAACAGCAATTTATAGAAACCCTTTCCCAGCTGGGTTACGAAAAAGTCAGCATCCAAAATGGAGAAGCACTTCTTTCCAATCTAAAAGTCCAACTAGAGCGATTTAACAAAGTAAGTTTAAGTCAAAAAGAATTTGAACAAGTACTGATTCACCTGGAGAAAGGAAATGTATTCGAAAAGGCCAAAACCCTAAGAGATCGCTATGCACTCATACGGGAAGAGGAAACGGTTTACCTACAATTCTTCGATAGTGAGCAGACTTCCCGTAATTATTTCCAAGTCACCCACCAGATCACCCAAGAGGGTACCTATAAAAATCGTTATGATGTCACCATTTTAGTCAATGGTTTGCCTTTGGTTCAGACAGAACTAAAGCGAAAGGGCCTGGAAATGAAAGAAGCCTTTAATCAAATCAACCGCTATCAAAAACATTCTTTTTGGAGCAATTATGGCTTATTTCAATATGTGCAGTTGTTTATCATTAGTAATGGTATCAATACGAAATACTTAGCGAACAATAAATTACAGTCCTTTAAGCAAACCTTTTATTGGGCGGACAGTCAAAATAGACGGATTACCGAGCTGATGGCTTTTACGAAAAGCCTTTTAACTACCGAACAGCTTAGCCGGATGATTGCGCATTACATTGTGATGAGCGAAGCTAATAAAATCATGATGGTGCTTCGGCCTTATCAGTTCAATGCAGTGGAGGCTATTATTGAGAGGGTAGAAAATTCTACTGAGAATGGATACATCTGGCATACCACAGGCTCAGGCAAAACCCTAACCTCCTTCAAAGCCAGCCAGATCATTATGGATCTTCCGCAGGTGCACAAGGTGGTTTTTGTGGTCGACCGAAAGGATTTGGATTACCAGACTAAAAAAGAATTCAATAGCTTTAAAAAGGGGAGCGTTGACGTAACCAATAATACAGCTTCGCTGGTGAAACAATTCACTGATGACACCAAGCTTGTCCTGACGACCATCCAAAAGCTGAACAATGCCATTACCAACCAGCGGCATTTGAAAAAGATGGAAGCCCTGCAAGATAAACGAATCGTTTTCATTTTTGATGAGTGCCATCGGTCACAGTTTGGAGAAACACATCACAGGATTGTGAAATTCTTTCATAAGAATCAGCTGTTTGGCTTTACGGGAACGCCAATTTTTGCTGATAATGCTGCTAAGAATGAACTAGGCAAACGGACGACCAAAGACCTATTTGAAAAATGCTTGCATAAATATGTAATCACCGATGCCATCCGGGATCAGAATGTGTTGAAGTTCGGGATTGAATATGTCGGGAAGTACAAAAAGAAAGGTAATACTTTATTAGACATAGAAGTCGAGGATATTGACAAGCAAGAAGTTATTGAATCACCGGAAAGGCTCTCTAAAATCACGGATTACATTATTCAATACCATGATGTAAAAACCCACGGGAGAGATTATTCTGCCATTTTTGCCGTCAGCAGCATAGAAAGCCTTATTCAATACTATGAGCTTTTTGAAGCGAAGCGCACGGCAGGCGAACATGATTTAAGAGTAGCCACCATCTTTAGCTATGCACCAAATGAAGAGGATTCGGAAGCTACAGGCCAAATGCCGGGCGATATGCCAATGGCAGCAGAGCCTGAGCTGAGTTATGTGAGTAGTCATAAGCGAGATAAACTGGAGAAGTTTATTCAAGATTACAATCAACTCTATGGTAGTGCTTTTACCACCAAGGACAGCAAGCAATTTGAGAACTATTTCGAAGACATCAGCAAGCGCTTAAAGAAACGCGAGAAAACAGATTTTCAGGATCGAGACCGCTTGGATATTCTCTTAGTGGTGAATATGTTTTTGACAGGTTTTGATGCCAAAATGGTGAATACACTTTACGTAGATAAAAATCTTCGCTATCATGGTTTGATTCAAGCCTATTCCCGTACCAACCGCATAATCAACGAGGTAAAATCACAAGGGAATATTTTGGCATTCCGAAACCTTAAGAAGGCTACTGATGAAGCGATCACCTTATTTTCGAATAAGGAAGCCCTAGAAGAGATTACCCTTCCACCTTATGAAGATGTTTTGGAGCAATTCAGCAATGCATTTGCAGATTTATTGAAGGCAGCTCCCACTGTGAGAAGTGTCGATAATTTGAAGTCTGAAGTAGATGAGATGGCTTTTGTGCAAGCGTTTAGGGCGCTGATGCGTGTGAAAAATGTATTGACTTCCTATACTGATTTTGAATGGGACGATTTGCCGATGGATGAGCAATCCTTTGCCGACTATAGCAGCAAATACCTCGATTTGAAAGATAAGGTGAAAGCGGATAGCCAGAGCAAAGAAAAGGTATCCATATTACAGGATGTAGATTTTGAGTTGGAATTGATTCACCGGGATGAAATCAATGTGAATTACATCCTGAAATTATTAGGTCAGCTGAAAACCAGCAGCAAAAGCGAGGCCGCACGCCAGAAAAAGCAAATCATGGATATGCTGGGTGCTGATGTGGAATTGCGAAGTAAGCGAGAGCTGATAGAGCAATTTATTGAAGAGCAATTACCGAAGATAGCCGATGCAGCTGACATTCCTGATGCCTTTGATCAATATTGGGAAGACCAAAAGCTAAAAGCCCTCAATGAAATCTGCGAGGAGGAAAACTTAGACCGCGCCCAGTTTAAATCCCTCATTGAGACTTATATCTACAATGAGCAAGAACCTCTTCGAGATGAAGTCTTCAAATGTCTGGACAGTCGCCCCAGCGTGCTACAAGCCAGAAGCATAGGCGAGCGCATCATTGCCAAAATGAAAGAATTTGTGCAGGTGTTTGTGGAAGGAATGAGGGCTTAAAGATTATGAGATTTATGGAAAAGGTTAATATGAAAAAATATTCCATTAGAGCCTTTTGGGCTTTTATTACATTAGCGATATTACTATTGATTTTATATTATAGCGCGTTACAGATTTTCAATGATCCTGATGGTGTAGAAAAATTTCAACTAGGTGAGAAAGGTGCTTTGGGTGCATATTTAAATGGGTTTCTTGCTCCATTAATTGGACTGGCAGCAGTGATGACTACTTTCTTGGCTTTTCTGGTTCAGTATCAATCAAATAAGCAAATTAGAAACGATACAGAAATTGAGCGTTTCGAAAACAAATATTATCAGATGCTAAATCTACATAAAGAAAATGTTAATGAAATTGAAATAGCGGGAAAGCACAAAGGTAGAAAGGCTTTTGTGAAGATGTTTGAAGAAATAAGGTTTATTTATAGCGAACTTAAAAAAATTGATAAAAAGTATAAATTATTGGATAGGATAAGAGACAAGCAGAAGAGAAAGCATGAGAAACTAATAAAGATTGCTTATCACCACATGTTCTTCGGTATTGATTTTGAAGGCAAGAAGTGTAACAATGAGATGGAAGGTCAATATCTTGAGATATCAAAAATACTTTGTAAGCGATTAACAAAATATCAAAAGAAGTTTTTAAGATGTAACCGTAGAAGACTTACAGAAAATTATTCCTACAAACACAAAGGTTTAAATAAGAAAACCTTTGAACCCGACTTTTATCCTTTTGATGGTTATGTATCAAAATTAGGTCATCTATATCGTAATCTATTTCATATGATTAAATATGTCGCTAGGACTGACTTTTTATCATGGCAACAAAAGTATGACTATCTTAAAATGCTTCGCGGTCAATTATCAAATCATGAGCAAGTCATCATGTATTTTAATATTATTTGGATTGATAAAGAAACTTGGTGGTTAGATAATATAGATGATAAACCTCAAAGCTATTTATTGGATTATGCTATTTTAAAAAATTTACCATTTAATTTAACCAACCAGCTAGGACCAGATCCAATTAAGTTTTACGAAGATAAAATGAAAACATACTATCGATTTAAGGGGAAAGATTTGAAAACTGAAGATTTTAAGAAGTCCAATCTTAATGATATGTTTGCTTGGCTATTTGAATGGAATTAAATCAAGAAGAAATGAACCTCTATAACCTAAACAAATCCCAACTCAAAGAAATCAAAAGCCAACCTTTTAAACTAGAAAAGGATATTCAGCAAATAGCTGAAAGTAATCTCCAAATGCTTTTCGGACTGGAGTTTGTAAAAACTGAGTTTCAACTAAATGGCTTAAGAATTGATACACTGGCTTTTGATAAACAAAGCAATGCTTTTGTAATCATAGAGTATAAAAAAGCCAAGAGTTTTTCTGTGGTTGATCAAGGCTATTCTTATTTAAGTTTATTATTGAACAACAAGGCTGATTTTATTCTTGAATATCAGGAACAGAGTGGAAAGATTTTAAAAAGAAATGAGGTGGACTGGAGTCAATCAAGAGTAGTATTCATTGCCCCTCAGTTTACTACCTACCAAAAACAAAGCATAGAATTTAAAGACCTCCCTTTTGAACTATGGGAAATTAAACGTTATGAGAAAGATCTCATTATGTTTAACCAACATAAATCTAATAGTCAGGTAAGTGTAAATACCATCAGCAACAAAGATGAGAGGGCTCAGCAGGTCAGTGAAGAAATTAAAGTCTATACAGAAGAAGATCATTTAGCAAAAGCTTCAGAGGCTACTAAAGAGCTGTATATTGACTTAAAAGAACGAATCACTGCATTGGATGAGGTAGAGATTAATCCTGTGAAGCAGTATATAGGGTTTAAAGTGGGCAAAAAAATATTTTGTGATCTGGAAATCCAGAAGAAACAACTTAAAATGAGAATCAACTTGAAGCAAGGCGATTTAGATGATCACAAAGAAATGTTCAGAGATGTTTCGAATGTCGGGCATTGGGGACTAGGGCATTATGAAGCCTTGATAGTTCCAGATACCGATTTAGATTATTTGATGAGTTTAATAAAGCAGAGTTATAAATTTCATGAAGGATAAGTTCGAGGAAATTGAGGAAGTAGAAAGCTTATTAAAAGATTTTAATAGTTGGCTCTACAGTCCCACTAAAATTACTGATTTTCAGTGGTATGATGATTTTGAAGAATTAATTGAAAAGAAGAATAAAAAGTATCCAGATGTTCTCCCATCTATATCACAAAATGAAGTTCAACAGTTATCTGAATTTTTAGAGGAAGATATCCAAGCTTCAACAGCATTAGAAAAAGTATTACTCTCCATCATATGGAAACAAGGAGATTACGGTAAAATTAAAAGTTTTATCGAAACAATTTGTGGTCAAGAAAAGGCATTGAAGACTGGCATAGTATTCAGACAATTTGCACGTCATGTTAACAATCCATTGGATCAACCAATAATAGATCAACATGTACTAAGAGCCTATTTAGCACTTCAAAATATTGGAGATATTGATGAATTAAAAAATATTAGAAAAAGAGGAGTTCTAACTTACCATGATGAAGCTCACATAGAAAATTATCTTAATTGGTATAATATGAAAGCCCCTCCAATTAAATTCAAGTCAGATTATAAATTAGATGATTATCTTTTTGTATTAGGAAAATTGATCAAAACTAAATAAAATCATGAGCAAAAGTTTAGCAAAAAATAGGTTTAAGTCAATTTTAGATAGGGCTTTTGACAGGTTATTTGATATTTATTTAATCAAATGTTTTCTTAGTGACCCTTCACTAAAGAATGTAAATCTGGCAGGTTTTAAAGCTTTTAGATATGATGATCCAAATTTTGATAAATGTCTTCAAGCTTATCAGGAATCAAAGGGTGAAAACCATTTTACTGAAACTTCCACAATTAAAGATCTAGATGACGCTATTACTGGTTGGTACTCAAATAATTCTAAACTTACACCTGAGTTTAAAAATGAGTTTAAAGAAAATAAGTTGATTTCAGAATCTGATTTTATCAAGTTTTACGCAGAAGACGAGGTAGATCGATCTTGTGCGTATTGTAAGGTTAAAGAGTCTGAAATTTCATCTTTAATTGATTCCAAAAAGATTCATACCAAAAGGTTAGCCACTCGCGGACGGTTTGTGGAAGTGGATAGGATCAAACCAAATGAAGGATATGTCAAAGGTAATTTGGCACTTTCCTGCTACTGGTGCAACAACGCCAAAACAGATGAGTTTAATGCAGAAGAGTTTAAACCGATAGGAGAGGCAATAGGCAAGGTTTTAAGGAGTAAGATGAAAAAATAATGAGGATGTCTTTTAGCGCTTTTTTGTATCTAAACTGTCAACAACAACCGTCATTGCGAATCCCTTTAGGGTGAAGCAATCTAAGGTTTGCTATATCTAACTTAAGATGGTTTCGTTCCTCGCCATGACGGAATAAGCAATTTTTTCTAGATGATAAGCTCAGCTCTTGCTAAGTCTGATGGTTCCAATTATACTTTGAGCCAGAATAGTAAGTTATTTCTACTAAAAATGCCTTACTTTTAAAATTAATGAACCGAATTGAATTATGAAAAACGTATTCATCCTCCTTTTCAGTATATTCTTTGCGAATATTTTATGTGCGCAAGAGCAAAAAGCCATTCGAATAACTAAAGAGAACAAGCAAAGAGAGGTCGTTCTTAAAGAAAATAAAAGAATATTCATTAAAACAGTGGATGGCAAAGAGCTTTCAGGTCGCTATAGCGTAGAGAATAGTTCGATTGTAATTGATGATGAAAAAATAGCATTAGCAGACATTAAATATTTGAAACGTAATCCTGCTTTTACTTCCATTCTTACAACTGTTTTATTTGTCTATGGAGGTTCTGTTGCTACTATAATGGGCGTGGCCTTAGGTATATTAGTGGATCCGAATATCTTTTATTTAACTATACCTGGTGTAGGATTGATTTATGCTGGATTACAAAAACCCAATTTTCATAGAAAGTTCAAAGCAGAAAAAAATTGGATGTTTGAGATCGTCACTATTCCTGAATAGCCTGAATTAATTATTTGTCGTTCATTTTTCATGTCAGAAACTGCTATTTTTTCTAGCGGATTAATGTCCGACTTTTGCAAACTTTAACATAAGCGTAATTATTTTTTTCTAATAATGTTGTATAAATCTTGTAGGGGCCCAATAATTATTAATTGTTTTTTATATCATCCCCATACAAGCTAAAGCGTCCGTTTAGGCTCTTGAGGAATTGGCGGGAAGCTTTGGTGCTGGTTTCCTTTCCAAATTGTTTGATGGCGAATTCCATCTAGAAAAAGTGTAATGCATAAAATCTCTGTCCATCACTGTAAAGCGAACTATCCTATCCTCTTTAGCAAACGAGTAATAATATTATAATGATGCTCATTCAGCAGCATTGAAGGGCAGTAGCTAGGGTCATTTTCAGCAGCCTTTTGTAAACGGTGGGCATTAAGCCCAATTTGCATTTGCTTTACATAAACTTTCCAGTTATTAACTTCTAGGAGATCTATCAATCTTTCCAATTTCAAAGTGGATGAATGAAACCCTGTGCAATATTCGACCACTAGGGTTGAGTTAGTATCTTCAAAGCTGTGCTTTGCCTTTTTTAAAATCTCATCATAAACAGTTTCAGATTTATCATTACTATTTATGCCATCATAGGATTGAAATAGGTTTAAAAAATTTTCGGCATAATCGATGATGAAGTAATTTTTATTGTTAAGTTTTTCCTCAATGTATGTTGATTTACCTGTTAAAGCTAAGCCAGTAGTCAAGTAAATTTCTTTTTTAGGATGTCGAATCATGTTTTCTGTGTTTAATGCTAAGCGTAGACTTTGAGAGCAGCACATAAAATGTAAAGCGACCAAAGCCCACGCTCTAATAAGTTTATAAGTGTTTCTTATGTGCTGGCTCCCAGATTAATCTCAAAAAAGAACTTAGCCTTTCGTTTTCACGACTGACCGGAATACCTGCTATAATTCCAATTAAAAGGTTATCCGCAATCCCGATTCTGATTTGTGGTCTTATGGTTAAATCAAAGTCATTTTGAACCACAGATTTGTTAAACTCTACTCCAATGAAATTTCTGGTACCCGTAATCATGTAGTGGAAACTAGTGTTCACATCGTATTTGAATACTAAGTTTTCTGATTTAAACTGATGTTCAATCAGAGGTCCGGTATAAATCAAGGAATGAAAATTATTGCCCCATCTTTTGGCTATTACCAGAAAAGGGTTGAAGATATTACCAGTAATATAGGGGGAATTGAAAGTTCTAAATTCGGTTAGTTCAAATTCATTGATATAGCCTATTGCCATCGAAGTGGCCCATTTTTCATTTACAAAAAATGACCACTGAGTCGCTAGTTTTATACTGTTTAAACGATTGGAAGGAATAGAGTCTCTGGGCGTTTCGCTAATAGGGGAATAGAAAGTAAAAGGTAATTCTACTTCTAGCCCTAATCGGTCAATAGGTGCCCATTCGTATTCGATCAGCGCCTCATATGAATCAAAACGAAGATTATCGGTTAAGCCGAGTCCTACATTCCATTCTTTCTCCCCCTTTCTAGCACCTAAATCTCTAATAAGATCAATGTATAAGGGTTCAGCATGTAAGACCTTATCAGGCTTTTTACGGTTTTCAACTTGTTGGATGTAAATACTGTCTTTTACGGCATTAGTATCTTGACTAAAGCAAGATAGTGGTGATGCTAATGTAAATACTAGCATCAACGAAATAATAGATTTCATGTGTATATATCTGTTTTGAAGTTGCCACATGGAATAGTCAAAGTTCGAAAGTCTACTTATCCAACCTTCAATGACCTGTTATATTCATTTGATTGGTGTGCAGGACTGACGACTATTTCATGTGAATGATCTGTTTTAATAAAAAAGGTTAAGTAATTGAGCAGTGCTGCTCAGATTTTGAGATCCTTTAAAAACAAATCAACAGATAGGGGGAGGATTATCAATTTCCTTGAAACCGATGGGTAATCTTAAAATATACTCTTTAAATAATTTGGAGCTTTCTATAGCAATAGTGTTTGTAATGGAGGAAAGGGAGATTGGACTTAGGTAGAAATCAAGTGATGAATTGTTTTGATGATTATTTTCATCTGCATCTTGATCATCAACTTCTAAGAAAGCATTTTCATAACCAAGAATTTTTTCTACTATAATTTCAACTATGCTTTCTTGCTCATTGTAGGATAAGTCCTCTGGGATATAACTAGCTTCCGGATCTACAGCATCAACACTGAGATTCAGTAAATAGAGACTCATGAGAGACCATAAGCATTTGCTAATGAAGCTATTTCTTATAAAACTTATCACTGTTCAAAATTAAGGAAGTTTTTTTAGATTTATTTCAACTTTAACTATTTATTCCATATCGATCTGAACCTTGGGCGCTAGCATTCCATTTCTCTGCAAGGCTTTCTTTGCTCTTTCCCATCTAAATCACTTGCTTCAAAGCACTGGCTATATTTTTAGGCTCAATGAAATCGTCTTTAAAGGGAGGTACTTCAAATTAAGCCCTACCATCAACTCCTGAGTTATAGCAGCAGAAATCTTGACTTTTACGCCTATTGAAAAGACCATCTTTTTTGAGAATGGAGAGGCATTGAATATTTTTTTTTCAGAGGGCGGTAGGGATTTTTGATGGCTCTCTGTTTTATGGATGTAGTGCTCGCAATAGGATGCACTTCATCTAAACTAGGTATAAAACAAAAAAAAGAATTATGAAAATGCGAAAGTTTTTAGTGTTAGGTTTTAGTCTTTCAATGGCTCTTCTATTGACAAGCTGCAATGATGAAGATGCAACAGGTGGCCGCATTAAATTGGAGGTTTCAACCACAAGCTCCACTGCAGGAGTTGCTGAGGCTCGAATGATCAATGCCAATGAACTTAGATTTACGAGTGGTACCATCACTATTCGTGAAGTCGTTTTTGATGGGGAGACTACGGATCAGTCAGTAAGCAGGACTATCGAGCAGATTGCGGAGATTGATTATGCAACTGGATCTGTGAGCCCTGAGGTGGTGATTGAAGTCCCGGCAGGAAATTACACAAGTGTTAATCTTGGAATAGAGTTACAAGATGATGGTGCTGAACCTTCTGTAGTCATTGAAGGAACCTATACCCATTCTGATGGTGCTGATATTCCCCTTCGCTTTGAGTTCAACAGTGGTGAAGTATTTGAAGCGAACGCGGCCAGTGTGGCTATTGTAGACGGAGCCGACCTTGTAGGGAAGATTACTTTCGATGCCTTAGATTGGTTCAGTGATATTGCTGCCTATCAATTGGACGAAGCTAGGCTTACAGAGGGTGTGATCGTGATAAGCTCTTCTAGCAATGCATCAATTTTCGATGCTGTTGCGGATAGATTGGACGTGGCCACGCAAGCTGTTTTTGAATAAAATTATAGTACGAATACATATTTTAAATATTTTTAAATAATAAGAACCATGAAAAGTATAAGCAAAATAGTAGTGATGTTATTAGTAGTGTTGGTCTTCCAAAGTTGTGAATCTGACACGGACACTTTACAATTGGAAACGCAAGCCAATGTCGAAATGAGAGCAATTTCTAGTCAGTCTCCGCTAACAAATGCGAGGACAATTGCTAGCACCCCTGTATTTACTACAGTAACAGCAGGCGTGACAGAAATAGAATTTGAGACGCTGGAAGAACAGATGGGAGAAGATGAAGACGATGACAGCAATGAAATCGAATTTGAAGGTAGGTTTGAAGTGAATTTACTGACTGGAGAAAGTACGCCTGATTTTGGATTGTCTTCTATTCTACCAGGAGTTTACGAGGAAATTGAAATAGAATTTGACAACATCTTAGATGGAGGACATACGCTTATTGCTCAGTTTTATTTCGCAGATTCGTCTTCAACTGATACCACTTTCGTGGAATTTACTACTTCCGAAGAATTTGAATTGGAACTGGAGAATGACAATGGATTTATGGTGGATGAAGGAACGGTCAACAGCGTATTGGTGACATTAGACCTTGATGTGCTCTTTGGAGCTATTGATTTCAGCAGTGCAGTTGTAGATGAGGATGGTGTGATCAGAATCAATGAGGATTCTAATCGAGAGTTGGCGAATTTGATCGTTTCTCGCATAGAGCAAGCGATGGACGCAGACGACTATGATGAGGATGACGATGAGGATGATGATGATGATGATGATGATGATGATGAGGAAGAAGACGAAGATGATGAAAATGATGATGATTAAGATTATTTAAAATCTAAGCAAGAAGAACTAAAAGGAGCTGATAAGGCTCCTTTTTTTTGTTTATAGCTTATTAACTATTCTTATTGTAATAAAGCCGAAGCGTCAAGTTAGGAGTAAGGCCTAGTGCGGTTTGATTATTTCTGCGAATTTCCTCATCCGCATACTGATAAAAGGAAGCAATCACATTGTCTCGATTTGTCAAGTTCCAAAGTGCTAAGCCAACATCTGCCCTAAGTTTAGCCGAAATATCGAAATGATATTTTGCTGAAAAGTCAAGCCGAAAGTAAGGAGCAAGCGTTCCTGTGTTGGGTGAGTCATAGATGATCTCTTGTTGATTCTGGTCGAAGTCTAAAGCATTAGTGAAGGGTAAGCCAGATCGGAAATTTAGTCCGGAAGAAAGCTCAAGCCTGTCTACCTTATAACTAAGGCCCAGTGATAAGTTATGCGTAATGTCAAAATTATTCCTAAAAACCGGGGGAATTAAATCGGAGAAGGAGTAATCGCTATTTAAATAAGAATAGGTAGCCCAGCTGTTAAAGCGTCCAAATCTAGGATTAATCAAGAACTCTAAGCCATGCGCAGTATAGCTGCCAGGAGCGCGTTCGTATTGAAACTGGTTAAGAAAGCCCTGACTTGAGGTAATGACGCCATCCACCTGTTTGGTAAATCCTTCTACAGTAAGTAGCAAATGATCTCTTTGGTAATTCAACCCAAGGGACAGCTGGCTGCTCGTGAGCAAGGGTATATCCTCTTCATTTACCAATTCCCATTTTCTATTCTCAACCCCTAGGAAATCCGTCTGGAAATCGATGACTTGAACTGTCGTTTGACTTTTCATTTCTCCCTGTACCTCTACGGATAGGTGACGGCCTATTTCTTGTAAGAAAGATAATCGGGGCTCTACTCTCAATCTGTCAAACTTACCAAAGTAGTTGGCCCTTAGCCCAAGATTGAGATGGCTTCCGCTAAAAGGGCTCGAATTTGCTTCCAAGAAAAAGCTGCTTGTCTGCAGTACTTCTTTGCTCAATAATGTAAAATCGGGCGTATTAATGTCGCGAAAATTGAGAATACCCGTTTCTTGAATTTGAATGCCAGCGGTCAGATCCAACTGATTGCTGATAAAGTAGGTACCGTCTACTTTCAGTGCAGTTTCTAAGATTTCGTTGTCCAGCACATGTTCTTGATCATTGAGCACATCATAATTGATGGATTGTTGCGTATAATCCGATACGGAAGCAAAAAATGTTGTTTTAAACTTATCAGACCAGAGTCGCTGATATTTTATATGTCCTAAAATGCTGTTTTGGTCCAAATTGCTGATTCTAGCAATCTGGCTGCTGTCTGTGGTGATATTTTCTTGATACTCCAAGGAATTCCCTACTGCCAGAAATCCTACTTGCAATTTGTCCGCTGCAGAGAACTCATGTTGTATTTTAAACGCCAAGTCATAAAAGCGAAATCGTTCATCAGAATTGACGACAGGCGATGCAGTTGTTTCATTGATTACGTCAGTGCCTCTGAAAGCTCGGTCGAAATATTGGCTGTAGGTAGGGGTGGTAAAAAGACCATTCAACGATTGCCTAGAAGCCAGCAATAAGGAGGATTTTTTTCCGAGAGGGCTTTGCAGTACTAGGTCACTATTGATGAGGTTACTGCCAAGTTCCATCTGCAAATCTTTTGGAGTTGCTTTTTTCGTTTCAACTTGGATGGTTCCAGAAACCCCTTCTCCAAGTGATGCTGAAGTTCCGTTTTTAGTAAGCGAAGCTTGATCAACAATATGCGGGTTCATGGCGGAAATCAAGCCAAAGAAATGACCAGTTTGGTACATTCTTACCCCATCCCAAAGAATGAGGTTTTGATCATTAGTTCCACCTCTTATGTTGATGTCGGTTACATTCTCCTTGCTGCTTTGGATACCGGGTAAGTTCTGCAAGCTAAACAGGACATCGGCCTCGGTAAGGCCAGGCAGTATTTCTGTGTTTTGAACATCAATTTTGATAGTCCCGTTTTTTTGTTTGCTGATCCCTTTGGTGATATAGTTTTGGATCACGATCTCCTCTAAATTGATGATGCTTGCAGAGAGAAATATAGTGGCACATTCTCCTGCTGCATTTTCAGCGGCTATCTTACGCGTGCCGTAGTTGATATGCCTTGCATAGATGGATTCTTGTTCAAGGCCATTTTCTAATTCAAAATAACCGTTTTGGTCAGTAGTGGTGCGTTGCTCCGCTCTGTATATGAGTGCGTCTGAAATAGGGCTTTTACTTTCCTCATCAACTAGAAACCCACAAATGGTGGAGGATGGTTTCGGTAAACGTACGGAGATGTATCCATCTTCAAGTAAAACGTAGCTTAAATTGGTCTTTTTTTTGAGGTAGTCAAGCGTTTGTGATAGGCTGAAATTTTTTGGGGGAGCCTCTAGGGTAAAATTATCAATGGTTTGGTCAAGGTAGGTAAATCGTACTTCATAGCTATTTTCTATGATTTCAAAGACCGAGCGCAGGCTCAAGTGGGAAGATTCTTGTGCAAAAGAGGGCATTGCAAAACCTAGGAGTAGAGTGTATAAAAAAAATGTTAGTTTAATTATTCTCACTAGTGAATACTACTTTGTCATTTAATACTTGATAAGTATAACCAGCAGGGGCAGTAATCGCATCTAAGGCTAGTTCCAGATTATCATTAGGAAAGCTACCGGTAAACGTACCCTTAAGTGATACTTGGTCCGCATCTACTGAAATTTCATATTGATTTTCTAATTCGTCAATCACTACAGATAAAGGAGTTTTATGGAATGAGCTTTCTCCCTTTAGCCAACTGGGCTCTAGTGCTGTCACCTCAAAAAGTTGCACTTTCTGAGCTTCTAGCTGAAAAGCTTTTCCAAGGGTCAGTAGGGTAGTGTCTTGAGTCGTAGCAACACGCACTTTTCCTTCATGGCAAATCACTTCGAAGAAGCTAGCACGTTGTTTGACGTTGAAGGCAGTTCCCAGCACACTCACAACACCATCTTCAGCAATAACTTCAAATTTTGAGCCTGTTTTGACTTTAAAATAACCTTCACCTTCCAATTCTACTGCTCTCTTTGCAGCCCAATTTTCAGGAGAGTAGCTCAGTTTGGATCCCTTATTTAAGATGACTAAAGACGAATCGGGTAGGTATAGTTCTTCTTGCGCGGCTGTGAATGAAAGCGTTTGGTTTTGTTTGGTAAATTGGAATAGAATATAGGACAGGACTGAAACTAACAGCAAGGAAGCAGCAATACCCACAAGTCGCTTAGTCCAAGAGACTTTAATTACTTTTGTGGTTGACGCCTGATTTTCTCTAAATTTCGCGAGCTCCTTTTCTACATCATAGAAAGGAGGGCTTGCTACTTCGAGTCCATCCCAGATTTTTGAAAAATGTTTATACTCCTCCGATTCCTCAAAAGTTTCTTGTTCGGCTGGGGTCAGCTCATCATTTAGCCATTTTTTTATTAATTCTTCATTCTGCATAGTTCTCGTCTTATAAATAGAAAACCGAAATCACCCGAAAATCCCTACCAATTTTAGCAATTAAAATCATAATATATTTCCCAATCTCTTTCTTAAGTGCTTCATCGCCTTGAATAAGCGTTTTTCAACTGCTTTTTCTGAGATACCCAACATCTCAGCGATTTCTCTTTGCTTTTTTCCTTCAATCCTTTTGAGCAATAACGTTAATCTTTGCTCTTCTGGCAGTTCCGAAAGTGCTTGGTTTAATTGACCTTCAAATTCAGACGATTCCAAAATATAGTGAGGAGTTTCAGTGGAAGCTTCTTTTGTTTTTACATACTCTTGGTGTTTCAATGCAGTACTCTTTTTTGAGAGCACATTTTTCATCAAATTATTAGCCACTACAAACAGATAAGCTTTCGATTTTTCAACACTGACTTTCTCGCAATTTTCCCATAGCTTGCCAAATACTTCCTGCACAAGATCTTTCGCTTCATCCTCATCTCTATATTTGAAATGAAGAAAATTGAACAGCTCAGTTCCGTTCTTTCTGAACACCTCATTGAAGGTGCTCTCATCGCATACACCAATATCCTTTTTTGCCATAATTACCTGATGGATGAAGATATCAATATTTTGCCTAATATACTATCCCGTGTATTTGACAAATTGATGATAAAATTTTCCTTTTCTATATTTTCCGTAGTTGGGTGAATTACGTCTGCGGATTTTCATGAGCGCAAAGATGATGCTTTTACATTAGTTATACGTAATTTGGCAACTACTTTCGGAATGCAAATAAAACCTTTCACACTATTTTTGAGAAAAAATTTAGATATTGGTAGGGTTTTTTACCTTCTATCTGTTTTATAGTTATAATGGAAAAATTTGATTCTCTCTTGATGAAGATATTATTTTATTTGGTGTCGATAAGTGCTGTGCTGATGCTATCAGCTTGTCAGGAAGAAATAGAGCCAGAGATAGAGGTAAATAGCGAAAATTCGATCTTGCCCGCATCTGAGTTATCGGATTTTATTGTCCAAGTAGCGTCACTTGATGGATCAGCGGATAATATTATTGACCTATCTAGTTGCACAACCGTAATTTTCCCTATCAGCGGTCTTTATGATGAGGACGAGGACGAGGATGATACTATTGAAGATGATGACGACTATGTAGAAGTCACTTTTAATTCCATCGAAGAAGTTTTGGCCTTTGGTGTGGAGGCATTAGACATTGAGTGGATTTATCCAATTAACGTATTGCTATCCGATCATACAGCGGTAGTTTTGTCCAGCTCTGACGATTTAGATGACATTCAAGATAATTGTATTGAAGGTGGAGATGATGCGGATATAGAGTGCATAGATTTTATTTATCCTATCACACTTTCGATTTTCAATAATCGTACGGAATCAGTAACTACAGCATCAATCGCCTCTGATAAAGAGATGTATAGGGTTTTTAATGATCCTGACCAAGTGATTAGTATCGAATACCCCATAAGCCTAATAGACCAGCAAGCTGAGGTCACTGTTGTTGAAGATAACCAACAGCTGCTTGAGCGCATCCGCTTGGTTGAGGGAGCTTGCGATGAGCAAGATATAGTAGATTTTGATGAGGATGTTTTAACGGACTTAGGCCAGCTTTTAGTAAATTCAGTATGGAAAATAGATTTATTTGAAGATGGAACCAACATGACCGCTTTGTACGAGGGCTTTACCTTAGACTTCAGAAGTGATTTAACAGTGATTGCCTCAAGCGAGGATAATACATTTGAGGGAGAATGGGAATTAGATGCCGCTGATGCACCTGCCGTTTTGGAATTTGATTTTGATGAAGATGAGACAAGCTTCTCACTATTAAATGATGCGGAGTGGGAAGTTATCAGTTTCGACCAAGATACGATTAATTTAGAGGTACCAAGTGATGGAGAGACCACCGGTAAAAGGCTTAGATTGACTAGGTAAGTCAGGTTTAAATAGGGCACCAGCCAGTAATTACAGCAACACTAAACAAATCGAAGGAGGAGAGGGTTAATCATATCGGAATGGCCATGATAGATATGTGTTGGTTCCTGCAATTCTAATAACAAAACCTTCTCTCTTATGATCAGAATAGTAACTTTAAGTCTAATCCTATTTTTTATGAATACCAAAATGATATTTGATTTTAATAAGGACAAAAACCTAAATAGTTGGCAAGTGGTGGATGATACCGTCATGGGAGGAAGATCTGACGGAAGCTTTCAATTATCCGAGGATGGTCATGGAGTGTTCGCTGGATATGTAACTACAGAAAATAATGGAGGCTTTTCATCTGTTCGCCATGATTTTGCTAAGATGAGTGTTGAAGGCTACACAAAAGTAGTGATTAAGTTGAAAGGTGATGGTAAGGATTATCAGTTTAGGATAAAAGCTAGCCAGCGTGATTACTATTCGTACATCAAACAGTTTACTACCTCTGGCGAATGGGAAGAAATCGTAATCCCGCTCACGGAAATGTATCCTTCTTTTAGAGGTCGAAAGCTCAATATGTCCAATTTTTCAGCTGATGCCATTGAAGAAGTTACCTTCTTGATTGGCAATAAAAGAAAAGAAAGCTTCCGCCTGATGATCGATAAAATTGAACTGCAGTAGAAAGGAAAAGAGAGCACTTGAGGCTAGCTTCGTAAAAACAATGGAACTCGCTCCGGACTTCTTTACTTTAAAAAAGCCGGTACAAATGGATTAGTCTTCCTAAACTTAAATCCTTGAATAAGTGATAAAACCATGATCAAAACTGCGCAAGCTATAGCTGTATAAGCTATCGACTGAAAACCTTCCCAATGCCGAACTGCGATCGCAATTAAAGCCCAAACCGCTACTGCATTGAATTCACGCATGTATCGTGTATAAAGAAAATACAGAAAAAGGGCTGTTGTAATCAATATCATTATAATGGTCCACACTTCTTCAGAAAAGAACAAACTGAAGTTCTCCGTTTTCAGATAGGCTGCAATGTTCGTAACGGTGGCTACTGTAATCCATCCGCTATATAAACAGATCGGCCACCAGACAAAACCTATAATTGAGGCTGGAGCATCCCATTTTTCCATTTTAAGTCTAACTACTGCTCGCATTAGAGCCCTTAAAATAATTAACATGAATATAACGGAAACTAAAAAACTTTCATTTAGCCAAGCCCACAACCAAAAGCCTGAAGCAATATTGGCTACTGTCAACCAAATGCTTTGCTGGGTTAAAGTTTCCTGATATTTATTCTTGAAGGCTTGAATTAAGTACCAAACGGCATTAATGAACAATCCTATGTAGATAATACCCCAGATAGAAAATGCATAACCAGCAGGTGTAAAGAGGCTGTTGATTTCATCACTCAGTTGGCCCATCTTATTGCCATTTATAACTCCTGTGCTGACAACATAATTCCAATAGACGATAGCGATTACAGAGAGTAGATTGATAATTCCTATAAATTTTTTCATAGTATTTGGATAATTTTTATGTTTGATCCGAGCTGATTTTTGTATGTTTACTACAACTAAAAAATTATATTCTTAATTTAGTATCTTAGAATGCTTTCATTCTGCGCCTAAACTTTAATATATAAATAATTTTGATGTCGAAAGTGAAATCGAAATATGTTTTTATGAAATCCGCATATTTGCTCTTTCTCCTTACTATTAGCACGAGTTTGTGGTCGCAAAATATTTCTCAAGTAGAGGACTCTCTTCTTAATAATCAACTTAGTAATTCAAATAGAATAAAGATACACAATATTTTAGCAAGAGAATACTCATTCGTTAATCCTGTTAAATCAATTGAAAATGCTGAAATGGCCCTAAAGTTATCCAATCAAATGAATGACTTAAATGGGGTTGCAAATGCTTACAGGATTTTGGGCAGTGTCTATGCTCAAAATGACAATTATTACCAAAGCATGGAGTTTTTTTTATCGGCACTTGATATTTTCGAAGAGAAAGAAGATGCTCTAGGAATAGGGAATGTCTATACTTCAATGGGACATTACTATAAACGATTAGGACTTATTGAGAAACAGATATTTTATCACCAAAAATCTCTGGAAATCTTTCGTAGCCTAGGAAATCAAGCTAGGATCGGAATTGCTACTCATAATTTAAGTGAATCCTATTTAGATTTTGAGAAATATAAGGAATGTGAAGAACTAGCATTAGAATCGATAGAAATCAATCGAAGGGTCAAGAATTTATCTGTATTGTCCTCATGCTATAATGTGATGGGGAAATTACAGATAGCATTAGGTAATGAACAGTTGGGCAGGGAGTATTTTAATAAAGTATTAAATATTTCTGAGCAGTTAGGTGAAAATTCTCAAAAGTTAGCGACTGTAGGGGCTTTGATTAACCTAGCGAATGTGGAGGAGAGAAATCAAAACTATGAAGCAATGCTGAATTACTTGCGTAAAGCTATTGATTATAGTAGTGTTAGCTTACTTTCTGAAGAATTAGGAGATATTTTGTTAAAGTTGACAAGATACTATGTGGATACCGGGCAGCAGGACTCAGCCAAATCTTACGGGAAAAGATATCAGGAATTACTTCAAAAGAAAAGATCAAAGCAAGCAGAGGATCGCTATAAGTTGATTAGCTCTGTGGAAGATGCTCATAATTTACAAAAGGAGAGGGATGAATTAGAAGAATCAAATTTATTGCAAGAGAGTAAGTTGCAGCTGGCTTACATCAGCATCATTTTAATTTCCGTCATAATTATGATTTTAATTTGGTCGCTGATACTCAATGTTCGAAAAACTAAAATACTTGCAAAACAGCAAAAGACTATCGAAAGTCAAAAGTTACGGCTGGAGAGCCTTAACTTCACAAAAGATAAATTTTTTGGAATAGTTGCGCATGATATTAAAGCTCCTTTAAATAATCTGAAAGGCCTCTCTGATTTGATGTTAAGTCGTATAGACCGCTTAAAAAAGGAAGAGATAATAGAAATGACACAGATGACCAGAGATTCCTTAAATGGCACTATCAAAATGGCGGATAACTTGATCAGCTGGGCCAGACTACAAATGGGTGATGTAGGAGCAGATCAATCTATCGTTGATGTTCGAAACAGCTTAGAAAATATTACTACATTATTTACGGATATTGCGGCTAACAAGCAGATTAAGATGTTTTCCTCTTTTGAATCAGATCTTAAAATTAAAGTGGATCCTAATCAGTTGGAATTTATTATTAGGAATTTACTTAACAATGCTGTGAAATTTACCAGAGCTGATGGTGTGATTAAAATTACAGGGAAACAAGAAAATAAGAAGGTTATAATAATTGTTGAGGACAATGGTGTAGGCATGCCAGAAGAAATCAAAAATAATCTTTTTAAACTGGACAGTAAATATAGCATGAAAGGAACCGAAGGGGAGTCTGGTACCGGTTTAGGCTTGATGCTATGCCAAGAGTTTTTAACTATGAATGACGGAAAAATCGATATTGAATCTCAAGAAAACAAAGGAACAACCATTAAACTACTTTTTGATAAAGTATAGCGGCTTGTTCCTGTACTTTATCAATACAATACCCTAAACTTAATCGTGTGCTCAATGGCCCTCAATTCTTTAATTAAATCCTTAGAGTAGGCTTTGTCAATATCAGTAATGACATACCCGATTTTCTCATTGGTTTTTAAGTATTGACCAGAAATATTGATTTCATGTTGAGCAAAAATCTGATTGATTTTAGCAATTATTCCTGGTACGTTTTTATGGATATGAATCAATCTATGGGCATTTTGTAACCTAGGTAACTGCAAATTAGGAAAATTAACACTGTTCGTTGTTGTTCCTGTATTGATGTAATCCATGATTCTGTTCGGAACAAAATTCCCGATATTTTCTTGAGCTTCTTCCGTGCTTCCTCCAATGTGCGGAGTTAAAATGGTATTAGGTAATCCTTTCAATTCTGATTCAAAAGGATCTTTATTGCTTTTCGGTTCTTCTGGAAACACATCTACAGCACAGCCCACAATTTTACCGGATTCAATATTGGCTTTTAGCGCAGAAATATTGACCACATGTCCACGGCTTAGATTAATGAAAATGACCTTTTCCTTCATCAAGTTAAATTCTGCTTCGCCTACTATATTTTTATTTTCTGGTCTACCGTCAACATGTAAACTTATAATATCGGAGGTTTGCAGTAATTCCTTTAAGCTGTCTACTTTCGTTGCATTTCCTAAGGCTAGCTTTTCTTCTAGATCATAATAAGATACATCCAATCCGATGCTCTCCGCCACTACCGATAGCTGAGCACCTATATTTCCATAGCCTATAATGCCCAACTTCTTTCCTCTAATCTCCTTACTGCCTGTTGCAGACTTATCCCACTTTCCCTCATGCATGAGTACAGCCTTGTCAAATATGTTTCGGGTTAGCATAATGATTTCACCTATAGCCAATTCCACAACGGAGCGTGTATTGCTAAAAGGTGCATTAAATACAGCGATTCCCTTTTCTTGAGCAGCTTCTAAATCAATTTGGTTGGTTCCGATGCAAAAAGCTCCAATCGCCATTAATCGATCTGCATTTTTCAAGACTTTGGCAGTTACTTGCGTTTTGGAACGAATTCCTAAAATAGAAACTCCTTTGATTTTTTCTGACAGTTCATCCTCATCCAATCCCGCTGGATATTCTTCCACAGTAAAGCCTTCTTTTTCTAGTAGACCAATGCCTATTGGATGCACATTTTCTAATAAAAGTACTTTTATCCTATTCTTTGGATAAGAAAAAGCCGAAGTAATCTTATTTTCAAACAAGACTTCTTCTAATGATGGGGCAATATGATCTGCTTTTTCCATGACTTTTTCTCTGCTTACATTTTCCGTAAAGGCGTAGAATTTATTAGCCAAACCCGCAGCCTTGATTTCGTAATCATTATGCCCATCTCCAATGACATAAATGTCACCATCCAAATCTAATTTCCTAATCACCTCTGCTTTTCCTCCATCTTTTGAAAGTGGATTAGTTTCATTGAAACCAATGACTTTTCCATCCTCATTGAAAAGTAGTTCATTGGCATAAATATGGTCTTCTTTAATGCCTAATTCGGTTACAATAGGCGTAATATATTCTTTAAAACCATTGGAGATAACAAATACCGTATCAGCATATTCTTTAAAAAATGCTGTATTTCTCTGAAATGAAATGGAGACTTGCTTTTTTAATAATTTAATTAAATGGGGTAGATGCGATTTATTCGCCTCTAGCAGTAGCAATCGCTCTTTCAAGGAATCACGAAAAGATATTTCACCGTTCATGCCCAAATCGGTTAATTCTTTGATTCGAGCCTCGGCAGCTACTTTTTGTGGTAAGCCTTGTAAAGAAATAGAAGCTAATAAATCCATTGCTTCTACTCGGGTAAGTGTGCTGTCAAAATCGATGATGAAATATTTATCCATGGTGGGTATAAAAGTATTAGATTCTAAATAATGTTAAGTTTTCAGTTATCAATATTGAGGACTTTACTATGTTATTAATAAGTTTAAATTAATCCATACTGATGCTATATTATCTTAAATAGGAGATTTAAAATATGAAAGTTGAAAAACTAAAGTTTCTAATTTCATATTTTAACTTTCCATTTTTTCTTTCCATCCTGATTTTAAATGTAAATCTCTTTGTGGGAAAGGGATTTCTATTTTGTGTTCTCCAAATTTCTTGAAAACGGCATAGTACAACTGACTTTTAAGAACGCCAGGTCTTTGAATGAAGTCGGAAGTCCATACGGTCAAATTAAAGTCTAGTGATGAATCACCGTAGCCCTCAAACCATAAATCAGCTCCTGGCTCATCCAAAACACCAGGATGTTCATTGGCTACTTCCAAAACAAGCTTACGTACTCGTTCGGGGTCTTCATTATAAGAGACTCCCAAAGGGAATTTAAAACGTACTCTTCTATCATTATGACTCCAGTTGATGACTTGACTATTGATGAATTCAGAATTGGGCACAATAACGGAGATATTATCATTGGTTATAACCGTTGTCGATCTCATCGAAATAGAATAAACATCACCGTTAATGTCACCTACTTCAATTCTGTCACCCACTTTTATGGGGCGCTCAAAAAGTATAATGATTCCTGATATGAAATTATTGGTTACATTTTGCAAACCAAATCCAATACCCACTCCCAAGGCACCAGCTAATAGGCCTAAGGTACTTAAATCAAAGCCAGCCGACTGAAAAATGGTGATAAAACCGATTACGATCAATGAGTATCTAAAAATCGTTCCAATAGAATCCGTTACTCCAGTATCTTTGATATATTTATTTAATATTCTCTTTACTAATATTCTACTTATTCTTTTGGACAAAAAGACTAATAAAATACTTGATATAATAATGAACAAGAGGGTAAGCAAGGTAAAATCGCTGCCTTTAATATCAAAAATCACCACATTTAGTAATTCTTGCAATTTTGCCCAAAAGTCTTTGATACCGCTTTCAAATGATTCCATAAATCGAATATAAGGATTTAAGGTAATAATAAGGAAGAATCTCCGTAAGACAGAAATCTATAGCTATTATTTAAAGCTTCATGATAAACTTTTTGCCAATTTTCCCCGATGAGGGCTGCGATTAGTAAGATCAATGTCGATTCTGGCTGATGGAAATTTGTAATAAGACCATTTACCACTTGAAATTGATATCCTGGAAAAATGAATATTTCAGTGTCTCCATGTAAACTTTCCATTTGTTGGCTTTCCATAAATTCTAATATGGCTTGAAAACTTTCTTTTCTAGTTGGCAAGTTGTCAAATCCATTTTCGTACGGATATAATTTTTTGATATGAAATGTGTCCTGTTCTTTTTTAAGTAATTCAATCCCAAACCAATAGGCACTTTCTAAGCTTCTGATAGATGTAGTTCCAACTGCAACTATTGGATTATCAGTGGTGGCTAAAAATTCTATTGTTGATTTTTCAATTTGAATTTGCTCACAATGCATATCATGTTCCAATACATTCTCTGTTTTGATCGGTTGGAAAGTGCCTGCGCCTACATGTAAAGTCAATTCATGAATAGCATGTGTTTTTTGAATATTTTCAACTATGGCATCGGTAAAATGTAGGCCTGCAGTGGGCGCTGCAACCGCTCCTTCATTTTTAGAATAAACGGTTTGATATCTAGGCTTGTCTTCTTCTGTAGCCGAACGATTCAAATAGGGTGGAAGAGGAGTAGTTCCCATCAATTCCACTATCTCTACAAATGGTACAGCTTCATTATCCCATTCAAATTGAATTTCATTTTTATCGAAGTTGGCATAAGTAGCAATTACTTTAATTTTTCCATAATCCGTTTCGAAAAATCGTTCCAGTGCGTCACCCGCTTTCCATCTTTTTCTATTGCCGACCATACAATGCCATACACATTTGTTTTTTACTAACATGGCCTGAGCCACTTCTGGAGTCGGTTTCAATGGAGAAAGCAAAAATATCTCAATATTAGCTCCACTTTGCTTTTTAAAATGGATTCGTGCGGGAATGACTTTAGTATTATTGAAGATCAAACTGCAGTTTTTAGGCAAATGATTTGCTAAATCGTAAAAGTGTTGATGTTCAATATCTCCATTTTGGTAAACTAATAATTGCGAGTGATCTCTCTCTTCTAGAGGAAATTTTGCAATACGCTCTTCTGGAAGAGTATACTGATACTTTTGTAAATCAATCTTTGAGGCTATTTCAAGTAAATTCATGAGGATAAAATCTGTAAATCTAATAGCAATCCTTTCTGAAAATAGAAACCAGTCAGGATTTTTAGTTTAATGAAGTGGCAAAGATAAAATTCAATTAATGAAATGTATTGAATGCTTGGGAAAAGCTTTCTAATTTAGCAGATATTAATTCAAAGATATGAATATCACCGCAGCTTCCATCCAACACCATACGCTCCAATTCAAATTTAAAGCTGGTACTTCTCGCGGTACTTTAAAAGAAAAAGATACCTGGTACTTGAAACTATTTTCAGAAAATAAATTAATTGGAATAGGAGAGGCGGGACCATTAAAAGGTCTGAGTATAGAGCCCTTAGATCAAATGGAAACGGAATTGGAAAAAGTATGTGAGAAACTGATAGGCATTGCTTTACCAAACTCTATGGAAGAAGCATTTGAAATTGCAAAAAAAATATCTCCAAAAGGCTTTCCATCGATTCGATTTGCTGTAGAAACGGCTTTATTGGATGCCATTCATGGTGGTAAGAAACTAATTTTTGATACCCCCTTTTACCGAGGAAAAGAAAGAATTCTGATTAATGGCTTGATTTGGATGGGAAATGAAAGCTTTATGCAAAAACAGATTCAAGAAAAACTAGATGCGGGCTTTGATTGCATAAAAATGAAGATTGGGGCAATTGATTTTGAAACTGAATTGAAACTATTAAAATTAATCCGCTCCAAATATAGCCAAAGTGAAATCACATTGCGAGTTGATGCTAATGGAGCTTTTACTCCAGATGAAGCTTTAGAAAAATTAAAGGAGTTGGCTAAATTGGAATTACATTCTATAGAACAACCTATTAAAGCTGGACAAAGTGAGGAGATGGCTAAACTGTGTGCAGCAACGCCTTTGCCCATTGCTTTGGATGAGGAATTGATTGGTATTGATCATCACAGAGATAAGCTTGATTTGCTCAAGCAAATAAAACCGCACTATATTATTTTAAAGCCAAGCCTAATTGGCGGAATTCAATCAACTTTAGAATGGATTGAGATTGCTGAATCTTTACAGATAGGATGGTGGATGACCAGTATGTTAGAATCGAATATTGGGCTGAATGTTATTTGCCAGCTGGCTTCTTATTTGAAAGTGAAGATGCCGCAAGGCCTAGGTACAGGTCAACTCTATCATAATAACATCGATTCTCCAATTTCGATTACTGCTGGAGAAACATTTTATGATGTGGAAAAGGAGTGGCAGAAATTATAAAGGTTGACAATACAGCCTTATCACCGCAAAGGTATTTAACATTACAAAAAAAGAAGTCAGCTCCATAATTTCCCTTTGGGGATTAAGGGGCTTAATATCCCAGTGCTCTTTTCATTGCCATCACATATCCCAAATGCAAACTTTCATGAATATTGTTAAATTGTAAAGCATCGTTAAAGCTGTTTAAAGTGATACCAAAGCTGGTTTCATACTGTTGATAATCACCAAATCTCATCTCCTTTATATCATAACCTAACTGCTCATCAGCTATTTTCCCCAACTCAAAAATAGTTTCTAGCTCTGTTTTAGGCTGATCGATTTCAGCTGGAAAACTACCTTTTTTATATCTTTTAATAAAATCAGTTGGCAGAGTGAAATCCAAACCAGACATGCCATAGATTAAAACGTTTTGAGTGGCTATTACATGGCCAATATTCCATATTATATGATTGTTGAAGCCAGCAGGAATCAAGACCAAATCTGCTTCATTTACTTTTTCTACGGCCTTCTCGAAGTTCTTTCTAATGGCTTTATGGTTGGTAATTACTTGCATATTCTTTGAATTTAGTGACGAAAATACCAATAAATTGACGATATTTTAAGCCTTTTAGAAAAGATTATATAAATTGCTAATTGTTCTGCATGCATACTAAATACACTTATGGCACATTCAACTTATCCGCACTTATTTGAACCTTTAGATTTAGGTTTTACACAATTGAAAAATAGGGTTTTAATGGGCTCTATGCACACCGGACTTGAGGAGGCTAAAGATGGTTTTGAAAAGATGGCTACTTTTTATGCCGAAAGAGCTAAAGGCGGGGCGGGATTAATTGTAACAGGCGGGGTTTCTCCGAACTGGCAAGGATGGTTAAAGCCATTTTCCATCAGGATGACCAAAAAAAGTCATGCCAAAAAGCATCAAATTATTACTAAAGCAGTTCATGAAGCAGGTGGAAAAATATGTATGCAGATTCTACATGCGGGTAGATACGGCTATCATCCATTCAGCCTGGCCCCATCTGCCATCAAAGCGCCTATTAATCCTTTTAAGCCATTTAAAATGTCTTCCAGAAGGATAAAGTCCACGATCAAAGATTATGCAAAATCCGCACAATTAGCTAAAGAAGCCGGTTATGACGGTGTGGAGATAATGGGCTCGGAAGGCTATTTAATCAATCAGTTTATCGTTAAACATACCAACAAAAGAACTGATGAATGGGGTGGAAGTTATGAAAACCGAATTAAGCTTCCGATTGAAATCGTAAAAGCTGTTAGAGAAGAGGTTGGTAAGGATTTTATCATCATTTTCCGCTTATCTATGTTGGATTTAATTCCTGATGGCAGCACTTGGGAGGAAGTGGTGCAATTAGCTAAGGAATTAGAAAAGGCTGGAGTTACCATTATCAATACAGGGATTGGTTGGCACGAAGCTCGCGTTCCTACTATTGTGACGAGTGTGCCAAGGGCCGCTTTCACATGGGTAACCGAAAGAATGAAGAAAGAGGTAAGCATCCCTTTAATCACTACCAATAGAATTAATATGCCACAAACTGCTGAGGAAATTTTGTCTTCAGGTCAAGCTGATATGGTTTCCATGGCACGTCCATTCTTGGCAGATCCTGAAATCATTAATAAATCTGAGCAGGGTAGGGAAGATGAAATCAATACTTGCATCGCTTGTAATCAAGCCTGTTTGGATCATGTATTTAAAAATATAACAAGCAGCTGTTTGGTCAATCCTAAAGCTTGTCATGAAACAGAATTAATAGCTCAGCCTATGAAACAAGTTAAAAAACTTGCGGTTGTGGGTGCAGGTCCAGCAGGATTAGCTTTCAGTACTGAAGCAGCCAAAAGAGGACATCAGGTTACTTTATTTGATGCTGGGAAAGAAATTGGCGGTCAGTTCAATATGGCGAAACAAATACCAGGTAAAGAAGAATTTTATGAAACCCTTCGGTATTTCAAAAAGCAAATTGAATTAACAGGAGTTGATTTAAAGCTGAATACTAAGGTTTCCGCTGAAGAATTAAGAGACTTTGATGAAGTGGTGGTTGCAACTGGGGTAAATCCAAGAGATCCGAAAATCCCTGGACAGGAAAATGATAAAGTGCTTTCGTATATTGAAGTGCTGAAAGCCCACAAAACAGTGGGTAGAAAAGTGGCTATTATTGGCGCAGGAGGTATCGGTTTTGATGTAGCGGAATACCTTACTCATCCCGAGGAAGAAAACCATGATGACTTGCAAGCTTTTTTCAAAGAATGGGGAGTTGATATGGATTTCGAAAAAAGGGGAGGAGTAGAAGGAAAACCTATTATAATTGATTCTCCAAGAGAAATTATTATGCTACAGCGCTCTGAAGGAAAAATGGGAGCGAAGCTAGGTAAGACCACAGGCTGGGTCCACAGAAATTCATTACGTAATCGTCAAGTAAAAATGGTAACGAATGTTCAGTATGATAAAATTGATGACCAAGGCTTATACATCACCAAAGATGGTAAGCAAGAATTAATAGAAGTGGATAATATCATTTTATGTGCTGGTCAATTGCCTGAGAAAAGCCTGTTCAATTCGCTTACTGAGCAAGGAATAAAAGCGCATTTAATTGGGGGAGCCTTCGAAGCGGCTGAATTAGATGCTAAAAAGGCCATTAAGCAAGCTTCTGAGTTGGCTTTGGAAATTTGATAGAAAAGAATAAAGATGTAAGAATAAAGATTCTAGATTTCTGATAATCTGTTAATGTAGGTATATGAAATATGTTTTTATGAATTCAATTGATTATTGCAAGTTAGTAATGAAGTTACCATAATTGAGATTTAAAATTATTAGCATATCAAATAATCAATTCATTAGCAAATTAAACCTGTCAACTCGACAACCCGAAAACCTGTCAACGTAATTATTCCCACTCCAATATCTTTTCTAAAGTGTCTTTAAATTTCTTAGCATTCTGATAGCCCGGAACAGGTTGAATCGTTTTAAAATCTTCTTTTATATAGACTATAGTAGGATATCCTGTAACTCCCATAGAACGCGCAATCATTTGCGCATTAGTGGTATCGCCAGCCATTGTGATGGGTTCTGTATTTTCAGCATTTAATTTTACGGCATAGAACTTCTCATTCACCATATCTACAATTTCTGGATCAGAAAAAGTCTCTTTGTCCATTTTTTTACACCATCCACACCAATTGGTATAGACATCTACAAATATTTTGCGTGGCTCTTTTTGGTTTTTTTGATAGGCTTCAGTAATAGTTAACCAATTGATTTCTTTTTCCTCAGTTTTTTGTGGCTTAGAGGTGAAAGAGAAAAATATAATCAAACTTAAAGCTGCAATGGTTATTAATGTGGTTTTCATATTGATTTAGTAATTCATAATCTTAACAAACTTAAGCCTTTACAGATTCAAATTTTGTAACCTTTGTGACTTTTTTGCTCATAATTCTAATGTACGTAAAAACTATAGCAAATATTAATCCACAAACTGTTGCCATTGCCCCTGCGATTGATGCATTAAGAGATGCTGCCAGATAGTATCCAAGAATTGCACTCAAAAACCCAATAAGACAGGTTAGTAAAATCATTGTTTTAAGCTTTTTGCTAATTAAATAGGCTGTTGCAGCAGGTGCGATTAGAAAAGCAACCACCAAAATTGCCCCTACTGATTCGAAAGAAGCAACTGTAGTAAAAGAGACAAAGGCCATCAAAAGGTAGTTCCATAAGGTTGCAGAAATACCTAAGGCAACAGCATATTCTGGGTCAAATGAGGTGATTTTTAACTGTTTGAACCCTATACTCACAAAGAGAATGACAAGCACTAGAACTGTACCGATCAGATAAAGTGCTTTTGGTCCAATATCTGTTCCGGAATTTAAGATGATGGTGTCTAGTGGGACATAAGCTATTTCTCCATAAAGTACGCATTCTTGGTCAAGATCAACTTGTCCCGTAAAAGCTGAAATTAGGATGACACCTATGGCGAATAGCCAAGTGAAAGTCACACCTATTGAGGCATCAGCTTGAAGTTTACCTTTTTTATGTAAAAACTCTATAATTATGGTGGTTAAGACTCCTAATGTCCCAGCACCTAATAACATGGTGACTGAATCTCTGCTGCCCGACCATAAAAATGCTATTACAATACCAGGTAAAATAGCATGAGATATAGCATCACCTACCATAGCCATTTTTCTTAAAATCAAAAAACAGCCTAAGATCCCACAAGAAATGGCCACAAGTGTGCCGGTTAGAATTATATAGAAGTCGGACATGATCCAGTTAGTAAAGTAGGCATCAACTAGTGAAGCTGATGCCTGTTAAGGTTTTATTCCACAATAAATTTACCTTTCATTAAAGCAACATGACCAGGAAATGAGCAAATAAAGTCATAAGTCCCTTTTTCTGGAGCTTCAAATGTGATGGTAGTTTCTTCACCACCGCCAAGAGTTTTAGTGTTTGCTATCACTTTATTAGCTTCGGCTTGGGGAATATAATCATTATTAGCAGCGCCTGCAGCCTTTTGGCCAAATTCCATAATATCAGTACCTTGTTTCAAAAGCACCCAATTATGACCCATTTGCTGCTTTGTCATTTCGCCTACATGTTTTAATGTAAGTTTTACGGTTGAACCTGCTTTCACTTTCATTTCATCAAGATTGAACCTCATTTGATCATTTCCTTCAATCGTGATTTCAATTACTCCTTCATTTGAAGATTTATCTACACTATTTTCATCTGCTTTGCCTTCTTTTGGAGCATCTGCACTTTCTTGTGCTTGCTGCTGCATGATCTCTTTAGAAGTTAATGTTTCTTCCTGAGAACTAGACTTTTCATCGGAAGTATTGCCACCGCAAGCAATAAATAAACTTACCGTCAAAATGCTAAATGTTAATTTTAATAATTTCATGATTTTGTATTTTTAAATTTCAAGTCTTCATATTATCTAATCGTATCAACAGTATATATGTTTTACTATTAAGTATTAATCGTACGGTATTTTTGAATTGTGTGGATCTACTTCAGGATATCCTAATTTTTCTTCTAGTCGCTTCTCCAGTTCGGGTGTTATGATATGTTCTATAGTATCCGCATCTTCATGTACATGGTCAGGTGCAATTCGCAAATACTCAGTAAGGTATAATTCCCAAAGTCTATGTAATTTGACTAGTCTGGCGGCCTTGCGTTGCCCGTAGTCAGAAAGAAAAAAACCTTCCTTCGTTCTTCTTAAATATCCTTGTCTTTTTAATCTAAGCAATATTCTTTTCATTAGTCGAGTAGTATAATATCTTTTTTCTCTCAATTTTTCTAATGATTTAGCTTCTCCGAAATTGTCTTCGGCCTCTGCTATTTGGTGAAATGCTTTTAATATATTTTCATCTTGAATTTGTTTTCTGTTTTTTAGCTGCTGCAATAATCTAGAAAAATAGCCTTTCTTTGGGGCAAATAGAATAGAAAATATTGCAAAAAGGGAGAGTACCATCACCACCCATGGACCAGTGGGCATATTTGGAGCTATATAACTTATAAATGCTCCTGAAACACCTGAAAATCCGCCAATAATAGCAGCTAGTATTAAGATTACAGATAAGCTCCCGGACCAATACTTAGCTGCTGCGGTTGGGGTGATCAAAAGAGCGGCCATCAAAACTACTCCTACCGCCTGGATGCCAGTAACCACTGCTAAGACGGTCAAGGAGCTCAAAAGAAATTCAATCCATTTAACAGGCAACCCTATGGATTGCGCAAAATCTTTATCATAAGTGATCAGTTTTAGTTCTTTGTAAAACAGTAGAATCATAAAGACTAGAATGATACTAATTGCAGAAAAAACAATTACATCTTGAGCTAGCATGCTTGCAGCTTTTCCAAAGAGAAATGAATCTAGTCCAGTTTGAGCAGCATTTCCTGACTGCTGAATATATGTAAGTAGCATTATGCCAACGCCAAAAAACACAGACAAGATTAGGCCAATGGCAGTATCTTCTTTGATTTTTGATTTCTTTACGATGTAATCAACAGCAATAATCGATAACCACCCTGTGAAAAATGCCCCTGAAATTAAAAGGAAATAGTTTTTGGTGCCACTTAGAATGAAAGCCAAACAAACACCAGGTAAAATGGCATGAGCAATAGCATCTCCAATCAAAGCTTTTTTCCTGAAAAAGGTAAATGACCCCACCACCGCAGCGCCTGCTCCCAAAATGATGGTTCCTAATGAAACGTAAATCACATTGGTATCATCGAAATCAAAAAAGCTAAGTGCATTTTCCCACATATTATTCTCTGTTTGGAAATCTATGTTTCTGAATTAAGTCGCTTATTTCAGTCAATAAGGTTAATTTACCGCCATAAGTTTCTTGTAAAAGTTCAGGGGTGAAAGCTTCATTGATAGGACCCGAAGCCACTAGTCGCATATTTAATAATATGATCCAATCAAAGTATTTGGCAACGGATTGTAGATCATGATGCACCACGATAACCGTTTTATTTTGGGCAGACATTTCTCCAAGTAACTTAATTATCGCCTTTTCTGTGGCTGCATCAACTCCAGCGAAAGGTTCATCCATAAAATAGATATCAGCTTGCTGAGCCAAGGCACGTGCAAGGAAAACTCTCTGCTGCTGTCCTCCTGATAGTTGCGAAATCTGGCGGTTTTTAAATTCATCCATTCCTACTTTTCTCAAGCTATCCATTACAATCTCTGCATCAGCTTTTTTAGGCCTGTTAAATAACCCAAGCTGACCGTATCTTCCCATCATTACAACCTCATACACCGAAGTAGGGAAGTCCCAGTCAACGCTTTCTCTTTGCGGAACATAACTAATTTTGTGGCGCATTTCCTCTAAAGGCTTCCCATTGATTTGAATGTATCCGCTATTAAGTGGTAGCAGACCCATTATTGCTTTCAATAGAGTCGATTTACCAGCACCATTCGGTCCAATTATTCCGATTAGCTGTCCCTCAGGTAGGCTTAAGTCCACATCCCAAAGCACAGGTTTGCGTTCATAAGCAACAGAAAGATCGTGTATTTCAATTATAGGATTCTCAACTTGCTTAATCATTTTTTTCTTTTTTTGAATCCAATATTAATCCTGAGACAATTTTTTTTACGTTTGAATCCACCATACCAATATAGGTTCCTTCATAAGTTCCTTCTTCTCCCATAGCGTCAGAATATAAACTTCCACCAATGACAACCTCATGCCCCTGACTTCTACACCCTTCTAAAACGGCTTGAATTGCTTTTTTAGAAACTGAAGTCTCAGTATAAATAGCAGGGATATTTTTAGTTGTTATGTAATCGACCAAATTACTAATATCTCGCAAGCCAAACTCTGAAAGTGTGGAGATTCCCTGCAAACCTCTTACTTCTATATCATAAGCTCTTCCAAAATAACCAAATGCATCATGGGCAGTGACTAAAACCCGCTTTTTATCTGGAATTCGATTAGTTTGATACTCTACAGCTTTGTGAAGGCTATCCAATTGAAGGATGAATTTTTCAGTATTAGAACGATAGTAATTTTGGTTCGAACTGTCACTCTTGACCAGTTCATTACTAAGTAATTCAGTGGCCTGTTTCCATAATTCAACATCAAACCAAATATGAGGATCAACAGCCCCTTGAAATTCTGTATTATTTAGATAAGTTTCATTGGGCACTAATTCTGCCATGGCAATTACAGTCTTTTTTCTTTTTAGCTTCTGAAGGATTTCTCCCATTTTGCCTTCTAAAAACAAACCGTTATAAACAATGACATCTGCCTGTTGCAATTTTTGTAAATCACCTTGGGTAGCTTTGTACAAATGAGGGTCTACTCCCGGACCCATCAAGGCTTCAATTTTAGCCTTGTCCCCAACTATGTTTTCAACTGCATCTTTGATCATGCCCGTTGTGCAAACTATATAAGTTTGCCCGGTTTTTTTTTCGTTCGGGGCACATGAAAATGCGAGAACAAGAATGAAAAAAAAGAGTGATATTTTAGTGAGTGACCAATACATTTTCTGCTACTTCTTTACTAATGAATAATTTGTTTTTTCCGTCAACTAAGATTTCCATCGAGCCGTCAAACTCAACTTTCTCTGTGACTTTTGTTTTTGCTCCTAAGTAAATTCCGATCCGATCTAAATGTTGTAAAAACATGGAGTTTGTATCTTTCACTGCGACTACAATTCCATCTCCTGAAATCTCAACTTCCGCCAAAGGGACTTGTGGCTTTTCTTTGAATAATCCATTTTCATCAGGAATGGGATCGCCATGCGGATCGAACTTTGGATGTCCTAAAAAGTCATCTAATCTTTGGATGAGTAGGGGGGATTTTATATGCTCTAATTGCTCAGCAATTTCGTGTACTTGATCCCAATTGAATTTTAACTTTTCTACTAAAAACACTTCCCAAAGTCTGTGTTTTCTGATTACTTGAAGAGCTGCAATTTTTCCCTTTTCAGAGATTTTCACTCCTTGATATTTTCGATAAACCACCATTTCTTTTTCTGACAGCCTACGCAACATGTCCGAAACGGAAGCAGCTTTCGTATCCATTTCTTCAGCAATAGAATTGGTTGTAACATCAAATTCCCCTGCATTAGATAGATGGTATACGGCCTTTAAATAATTTTCCTCCGCAAAACTCAGTTTCTTCATTTATCTTTAAATTTTACGCAAGTTAAAATAATATTAGATTAATCTAAAAATAAATTTAATAAATTATTAACATTGCATTTAAATGGATTTATAATGCTTTTTTGCCTAATTAAGGATTGTCTAAAAAAAAATTAAGACAGTATTTTTTCAACGAAATGTAGTAATTCTGATTCCTGACTTTTCCAAAGGATTTCTTCTTTTGGACGATTAACAAAGAAGGAACTGTTATGTAACTCTTTCTGTAATCTTTCTACGTCAGGGGTGTTGAAGTCGACAGTTAAACCTGCACTATATTGATGAAGATATGACTTCCATTCGGGATGAGGGGGTATAATCATGGGTATGTGAAGTGCTAAATAGTCATAAATTTTGGTAGGAAAACGTCCGGCAAGGTTTGGATTTAGCCGGTAAGGAAGTAGTGCGACATCAGAGTTCTTGATTTCTTGTATAATTGCAGATTGGGCAATTGGCTTATTATTCGTGATTAATTTAATGTATGCTACCTTGTTAACTGCCTTTTCTATAATTTTAAGATATTTACTATCAGCAGAATAGCCTATGATTATTAAAGTGATTTTGGAATTAAAATAATGTATTTTTTTACATAATTCTATAGCATCAAGTGTCCCGTACTCTGCCCCTATAGTTCCACTGTAAATAAATTTTAATGGATTATTTTTCGATAAAGTGAGAGGTTCTATTTCCTGCTTTATGGACAATATAGATTTATTTAGAAGCTTAATGTATGGTTTATGATGAATAAAACTCAGCTGTTGTTCATAAACCTCCTCAGCAAGGAGGAATCCTTCGACAAAATACCTTGATAAGCTTTCTGTAATTTTGATGTAATACTTAAAAAGATATTTGGGGAGACCTCTGTAAATCTGGTTTTGACTTATGTTAAATTGATAATTTTCCTGCACATCGTAGATAATTTTTGTACCAAATAAAATTTTGATTAGAAACATAACCCACAGTAATTCAGGTGTATTAATGATGATGAGTTGAGGTTTTAATTTAAGATATTTTTTGAATACTTTGACAGGAGCATACAAGCGTTTAAAAGAGTTTCTTTGAAATTTGAATATTGGATATAAAAAAATATTTTCGTTTTCAACTTTCTTTTTTGATTCAAAGCCTATGATATTTACCTCATATTTATTTGTTTGCGCTAATGATTGTCCAATCTTATAACAAGAACGAACATCATCAGCTGGTTTAAGAACCGAAGCGATTAGTACTTTAATTTTATCATCCACAGAATAAAGATATAAACAGAAAATGGAATTTAAAGAATTTATTGAAAAGGCTTGGGACAATAGAGAATTGTTAAAAGATAAGGATACGCAGATTGCCGTAAAGACTGTGGTTGAAGAATTAGACCATGGGAAAATCAGAGTTGCTGAACCAGATGGTGCAGGAAATTGGACGGTAAATGAGTGGATTAAAAAGGCGGTCATCTTATACTTCCCTCTTCAAAAAATGCAAACGATAAATGTTGGTCCTTTTGAATTTCATGATAAAATTAAGCTAAAAAAAGGTTATGAAAAACTAGGTGTTCGCGTTGTTCCACATGCAATAGCTCGCTATGGTTCTTTTGTAAATACAGGTGTTGTTATGATGCCTTCGTATGTAAATATTGGAGCCTACGTTGATAGCGGAACTATGGTAGATACTTGGGCCACGGTTGGTAGTTGTGCACAAATCGGGAAGAATGTTCACCTCAGTGGAGGGGTCGGAATTGGTGGAGTATTGGAGCCTGTACAGGCAGCCCCGGTCATAGTGGAAGATAACGCATTTATAGGATCCCGTTGTATTATTGTTGAAGGGGTAAGGATCGGAAAAGAAGCTGTACTAGGTGCCAATGTTACCTTGACTGCTAGCTCTAAAATCATTGATGTAACAGGTGAAAAGCCGGTAGAACATATAGGTTATGTTCCTGAACGATCCGTTGTAATTCCAGGCTCATTTACCAAGAAATTTCCAGCAGGAGAATATCAAGTACCTTGCGCTTTGATCATAGGAAAAAGGAAGGAAAGCACCGACAAAAAGACTTCTTTAAATTCAGCTCTTCGGGAGAATAATGTGGCAGTATAGTCGTTCAAAAAATGTTTTGGCATTCTATTTGAGAAGTAGTCTACTTATGAAGAAGTTGATCTTATTTTTTCTTTCTAGTTTATTCATTGGTTCTGCCATTTGTCAAAAAAACTATGAAGATTTGTTTACTGAGATTCCGCAAGAAGATTTTCCAGTTATAGAAAAAATTCCTTTTGAAGCGGGAGAAGAGATTGAATATAAAATCTATTACAGTTTTATAACAGTAGGTAAAGGGCAGATTAAAGTTCATAAGAATCCATTTAAAATTAATAATAGAGGCGCCTACAAAGTAGATGTCAGAGCTAAAACTACTGGTATGGTAGATTGGGTGGCGAAAATTGACGATCACTGGGGTGGGTATATTGATACAACCTCTTTAATTCCTCACCAGGCCTACAGATTTATAAAAGAAGGAGGGTATAGAAAGACAGAAATTGTTAATTATGATCATAACTCTCAAATGCTAGAAGTGAAGAGCATGGGAAAATATGATGAAACTTTTAAGGAACCTATGTATTATCAATTTCCGCCTCAAGTACGGGATTTGATCAGCGGTTTTGCTTATTTTAGATCTGTCGACTTTGATAAGTTAATGCCTAAGGATACCATTACGGTACCTGCATTTTTTGAGGACACTTTCTATAATTTGCAAATCGTTTATTTGGGAGATGAAACTCTTGAACTTCCAATAGGTAAAGTTAGAGCGCATAAAGTGACTCCAGTGATGCCTGAAACAAAAATTTTCGATGGGGAGAATTCAATTCAGGCGTGGTTTTCTGCTGATAGCAACAAAATCCCTTTAAAAATAAATGCTGACCTCACTGTTGGTTCCGGTGGGTTGGAGATCACTTCTTTTCGTAATATAAAATACCCTATTAATTTTGATATGAGTAAGTAGACTTACTGAAGAAATTGGTATTTAGATGGTTATTTCAAACCAATTAAATTAATTTTGCATTTTTAATTTATATTAATCCATAATGAAGTATTTATTTATTCTATTACTATGTTCAATTTGTATGTTATCCTGTCAGGAAAAGGATGAATTGGAAAAAGCAAATCAGTTTTATAACTCTGGTGATTATGAAAAAGCTATTCAGGCTTATGATCAGCATCTAGAAATGAAGCCAACCCATGAAATTGCACTTTACAATAGAGGAAGGGCTTATGAAGAGCTTGGTCAGTATGAAGAAGCAGTAGCAGATTTTAGACAAGTTATTAAAATCAATCCCAGAAACATTGGTGCATATTTAAGTTACGGTAAGCATTTTTACAGGGAGAAAGATTATGAAAATGCTGCTTTTCAATTTGAGAAAGCTTATAAACTAAACAAAAGTTCGTCTCAGTCTGCCACTTTATTAGCAAGAGCCAATCATAAAGCGGGTAAAGTTGAGAATGCGATGGAGTACTACAATATTGCAATTAATAATGATAAAGAGAATGCTGAGGCTTATTTGTACAGAGGTGCATTGAAACTACATTTAAATCAAGCGGGTGGGTGCAATGACATCAAAATGGCCAAAAATATTGGTTATGAAGGAGCAGATGAGTTGTTTAATGAGTATTGTAAGTAAGCGCTGTCAGAATTGACTATCAGGTGATGAGTGTGCCATCCATCACCTTTTTTTTGTTTAAAAGTAATACGCACTTTAAAAGGTAGCGAGATGCAGATTAGAGCCGTCCGCTAGCTAGCAGGTAATAGTTCTGCATTCTAAGCAATTGAGTGAAAACGTAAATCACAGTTTATACTTTTCATAGACGACTTCCCAGATGTGTTGTCTTCCCTTTGCAGATTTGAGTTTGTTTTTCTCTAATTATAGCCTCTTTTTTTGCTATATACTCTTCAATGAATAGGATGTCCCAAGGTCTAAATTTAACGCTAAATCCTTTTTTTGGAATAAGTATTATGGATTTCCATTCAATTAGGTACGTCAGAAGTATATCCGATTTAAATTTGATGATGAGTGGAGTTGTAAAGAAGGTATCCCTTAAACATTGCCATCGATTTGGTTAAAACAAAAAAGGCAACCGAAGTTGCCTTTAAATGGTAGCGAGAAGCAGATTTGAACTGCCGTCCGCTAGCTAGCGGATAAGAATCCTGTGCTATAACTAACTGAGCCACAATTCTGGACTTATCTAGGGTTTAATTTTTGTGCGGACAATTTCCCAAATATAATCTCTTCCTTTTGCTGATTTCAATTGTTTCTCTGTAAGCATAGCTTCTTTTTTGCTTTCGTATTTTTCTGTCAGTAGAATTTTCCAGGGACGAAATTTAGCAGTATATCCTTTTTTGGAGT
>NZ_FXAW01000001.1:0-1006029 GCF_900177665.1 Marivirga sericea | reverse complement strand
AACGTAAACTGTGAACATTTATAGGATTTGGTTAAAACAAAAAAGGCAACCGAAGTTGCCTTTAAATGGTAGCGAGAAGCAGATTTGAACTGCCGACCTCAGGGTTATGAATCCTGCGCTCTAACCAACTGAGCTACCTCGCCATTAATAATTATATTCAATATTTCAATTTCTTTAAAGCGATAAGCAGATTTGCACTGCCGTCCGCTAGCTAGCGGATAAGAATCCTGCGCTCTAACCAACTGAGCTACCTCGCCATTTATTGCATTTCCTAAGTTTAAATTCTATTAATTTAAACGCCTTTCCGAATTCGGAGTGCAAACATAATGAATTATGATTTCATATTCCAAAAAAAAATTGAAAAAGAATTTATTGTGATATATCAGATTTAATCATAACTTATCGACTACAAAAACTTTTCGATTATGAGTTTGAAAAAATTTACAGGTGATTTCGAAATTAATGCCTCAAAAAAGATGCTGTATCCTTATATAAGTACTGCTAGTGGATTGTCGCAATGGTTTGCAGATGATGTAAATATAAATGAGGATAAGGAATATAATTTCATTTACGATGATGAAGATCATCCGGCAGTTATGGCAGGGCATAGAGTGAATCAGTATGTTAAATTTGAATTTCCTGAAGAGGGTGAAGAAGATGATCCAGCTTACATTGAAATACATTTAGATGAGAATGAGCTAACACAATCTATGTATATGAAAATAGTGGATTATTCGGACTTTGAGGATGAACAAGAGCAGTACGAAGTCTGGGAAGGGTTGATTAATAATTTAAAGGAAATAGTGGGAGGATAAAATATCTGTTTTTTTAGGAATCTTTATTAGTTTTGTGCGTTATTACTCACTAATTAAATACTCTTCTCTTACTACATATTGTTGATTTATAAATGAAATATTTTTTTTTAATACTTTTTTCTCTATTCTTATTCACACTTGAAACTTCCTTCTCACAAGATCAGAAAGAGACGCTTAATTTCTATTATAAAGATGCTCAAGCTTCAATGCAAGAAGGTAATTATGAACAGGCAAATTCAGATTTTAGAAAAATATTAAAGTTAGGCGTTAAGCTTCCTTCTGAAATGCCCTATTTGTTTTCCAAGACGTTATATGAGATTGGACAGTACCAAAATAGCCAGAGCTTTTTAGATAAGTACTTTGAAATTATGGGTAAAGCTGGCACTTATTATGAAAATGCGCAAGAACTTAAAAAGTTATTGGAGCTACAGCTAAATGAAAGCTTATCATGTCAATATTGTGATTTGAGTGGTTATAGACTGGAGACTTGCCTGACTTGTAGTGGTGAAAAGCAGCTTCTCAAAAAATGTGATTACTGCGAGGCTAAAGGGAAAGTCAGTTGTACCGCCTGTAGCGGAGACGGGGTTTTGATCCAATTAGGTGCCATGGGTAATCGAAGTTATAAAACTTGTCATCAATGTCAAGGTAAAGGAATTAACCAATGTCCAGTGTGTGAAGGTGACAAGGAATTATTTACATATTGTCCCAATTGCTTAGGTAGTGGTAGGACAAGTACTGAAATAATCTGTAATCATACCGAACATAACTAAGGTTAATTTCGCATAAATTTATAGTAAATTCTACTGCGCCCTGCGCTAATTTAGTGAGGACCTCACAAACCAGCAGTTATTCCCGGAAATATATTTTTCTTATAACAATTGGATGGTTAATTTGTCTTATACTATGAAGGCTGATTTAATCTAATAAACAACTGCTTTTATCTAAAATGAGAAGAATATTGAGATGATTTTCTTCAAAAGTTTCCGAAAAAGTAAAAAAATTACTTACTTAGGCTCAAATAAAATAAGTTATAAATAATATTTAAAAAATTGTATTATGTCATATTGCAAAGTTATTGATTATAGAGGAGTTAAAATGGTCTATACTGACATAGAAAACACAAATGGTGGCGAAGCAATACCAACTTTTAATGCGGTTCAAAAGTTAGTCGCTGAATTTCCAGATAAGTCGGTTTTATCATGTGTTAATGCAACAAATGCTAGATTTAATAAAGAGCTGCTGTCAAAAATCAAAGAGACGGTAAAGCGAAATAATCCCAAATCAAAGGCAACGGTAGTTTGTGGGTTAAGTAAATTATCCACGCTAATTTTAAATTCAATTATTGCAGCAACGGGTAGAAAAATGAAGTTGTTTGATTCTGTTGAAGACGGGAAAGAATGGTTGTATCAATATGAAATAAGTACTTCGCAACAATCTGCTACTGCTTAACTTTTAAAAGCTTTGCAATATATTAATCGACCCAACTAGAAACAGTTGGGTTTTTTTATGCTTTTTTATGAAGCAGAAGAAAGTGTTTACTATCTTCAACTTTGCAAAAAGATAATAGAATGCCAATTATTAGAAATAATCATTACAAGCCTCCTTTCTACTTATTTAATCAACATATGGAAACCATATTTCCCAGTGCTTTGAGAAAAGTGAAAGGTGTGAAATATGAGCGTGAAAGAATTGATACTCGAGATGGTGATTTTCTCGATCTTGATTGGGTGAAAAGAGATAATTCTCGATTGATTATTGCTTCTCATGGATTGGAGGGGAGTTCCGACAGACCTTATATTTTAGGAATAGCAAAATTATTTGGTCAAAATAATTGGGATGTGCTGGCTTGGAACTGTAGAAGTTGCAGTGGTGAAATGAATCGAAGAGAGTATTTATATCATCATGGCTTCACTCAAGATGTAGAAGAGGTCGTAAGTAAGGCAAGAGAACGTGGATATAAAGAAATTGTGATGATAGGTTTTAGTATGGGGGGAAGCTTGACTTTAAAATACGTGGGAGAAAAGAGCGATGATCTATATCCTGAAATTAAGGGGGCAATGGCAGTTAGCGTTCCTTGCAACTTATCAAGTAGTTCGCGCATGTTAGCTCTCAAGAAAAATAAATTTTATCAGAACCGCTTTATGCGGAAACTAGATATTAAGCTGAGAGAGAAGAGTGCACAATATCCTAATCTTATTGAGATAAAGCCTTGGCAAAGTTTTTCGGATTTCCATGAATTCGATACGCATTACAGTGCGAAAATTTTTGGTTATAAAGATGCTCAAGACTTTTATGATAGCGTTCAATGTTACCCTCACCTTACTAGTATTAAGATTCCTACTTTAATTCTAAATGCTTTAAACGATCCTATGCTAACGGGAGACTGTTATCCCGAATTTATAGCAAAACAGAATCAAAATATAATTTTGGAATTGACTAAACATGGTGGTCACGTTGGCTTCTTACAAAAGCGTAAAGTTCATACTTATGCTGAAGAAAGAGCACTCGCTTTTTTTGATAAAGTTATAAATGAACAGTAATGAGAGAAGTCGTCATTCACAATATAGAGAATTTCTTAAATGACTTTCAATATTTCAAACTGCATGGATATGACGTCTTTCAGCAATCATTTCAAAGCGGTAGTAAGCTTATAGTGTCGAATTTGACTCCCTATGATGACGGTTTGATGCTCGAAATTCAATTAGGCGTTAGACTTGACAATGTTGAAAAATGTATTTTCGATTTTCAACAGCAAGAGCCAGACAAGCTAAGTTTGACTTACTGGGAAAGCTTATATCAGATCTTTAACAATATTTCAAAAAGAAGTTTTATTCAAAATGAAGTTGAGCTTTCAAAGGTTCTTGCTGAAATTGAAGTGGGACTTGTGAAGAAGGGGTTTAATTGGTTAGATGAAATGCAAGATGTTCAAAAGTTATCAAGCTATATCTATAATGTAATTTTTAAAGCCCCTCAAAAATCATCAAACATATTTAAACTGTGTCAAAGAAGCTATTTGATCCGAAATTTTCTAGGCGAGCAGATTTCAGATGCTACCTTCTATAAATATTATGAGCAAATGCAGTTACTGAAAGTACCTATGCATCAATTAGAAGAGTTTATAGCTTTTAAAAATTACCTTAAAGCTTACCTACTTAAATAAAGATTCACACTCTTCAGCTAGTATCCCACCCCTAATTATGGGTACATACCAAGATTCTGCTGCTACATCCCTTGCTCTAATAGTGATTTGCTTACCATATTTTGAAGCGTTTGGAATATCACAACCGTAAATGACTTCACCAAGTCCAGCCCATATAATCGCTGACATACACATTGGGCAAGGTTCTACGGTTGTTATTAAGGTTAACTCTTCAGCGGTATCATAATCTAACTGTTTTATTTTATTGAGGACATTAATCTCTGCATGCGCTACAGCTCCATCTAAAATGGTCGTATTATAGCCGCTTACATGCTGTCCTTCAGGATCAACTAACACAGCTCCAAAAGGAGTTTTACTTTCTTTTGCCAAATCAATTGCCATTTTCATCCAAAATTCAGTGTTCATCTGCTTTTATTATTAACGGTGCTTTAGATTTTCTATATTGTGATTAGATTTGCTTAACTTCAATTTTCTAAATCAATAAGAATGAAAAATACACAGAAAACCATTAAACTACTATTTTTTAGCCTACCGATTATTTTTCTTATTTCATGCAATGCAAATCAAGAAAAAGAGCAAAATGTTTTAAATGCGATCAATCAAGAGGTCCAAGAAAACAGCAAGGCTTATTCAAACTTAGAAAAGATGACCTCAGAAATTGGTCATCGATTGACGGGTTCTGATAATGGGGCAGAGGCAGAAGAATATACATATGAATTATTGAAATCGTATGGCTACGAAAATGTAGAATATCATGAGTTTGAAGTTGAGGCTTGGGTCCGTGATTCAGTTCGACTTGAAATCAATAGTGAAAAGGTTGCAGAAGTAGTATCATTGGGTCATTCACCTGTTTCAGCTGATATAGAACATGAAGTGATTGATGTGAGTAATGGATTAAGAGCAGATTTTGACAGTTTGAAGGAAGAAGTGCAGGGGAAAATAGCGCTTGTTTATATTGGTATATTAGAGGGTAGCCCAGAAGGCTTGAAAAATATTCATCGTTCTGAAAAAACTGCTTTAGCAATCGAATATGGCGCTACAGGCATTATTATTACTAATCAGGTTCCTGGAGGAGTTTTACTGACTGGTACTGCATCAGTAACTGGAAGTTTAATAGATATTCCTGCTATTTGTGTCAGCTATGAAAAAGGCATGGAGTTGAAAGAAAGATTGAAGAAGGGTGAAGAAATTTCAGCACATATCCAGATGAGCAATACCAGCGAGATGATTAAATCCAGAAATGTTATCGCTACGCTTCCTGCAAAAGAGAAAACAAATGAAAACATCATCATTGGCGGACATTTAGATAGTTGGGACCTTTCAACTGGAGCAATCGATAACGGAATTGGTATTGCCGCTATCCTTGATATTGCAAGAACATATAAAGCATTGAATCTTCAACCAAAAAGGAATATCAAATTTGTGATGTTTATGGGAGAAGAGCAAGGTTTGCTAGGTTCTAAGGAAATGGTCAAGATGCTAGCTAATGAAAAAGAACTAGGAAATGTCGCTTACATGATGAATATTGATATGAGTGGAAATCCAAAAGGATTTAATGCGGCAGGTAGAGAAGAAATGGTACCCGTTTTTGATAAAATTGGGTATGAGATTCAAGAAATAGATTCAAGTTATGAGAATACAAATGCTAATAGCGCAGGATTGCATAGCGATCATCAGTCTTTCATGATGGAGGGAGTACCTGTTGTAGGATTGGTAGGTAATTTAGAGCGAAAAGTTTATAGTTACTATCATTCGAATGGAGATGATTTTTCTTTAGTAAATGAAGAACATCTTATGAACACTGTCCGTTTTGGAGGAATGTTCTTGTGGGAATTAGCTAATCTCGAGGAAATTCCTGCTAAAAAATTAGATTTCGAGCAAACCAAAGAATTTTTAATTGATGAAGGTTTAAAAGAAGAATTAGAACTAGGTAATGAATGGAAGTGGGGGGAATGATAAATTTAAAATTTAAGAATTTGATGTGGTTTAGTAAATTACTAATTCTTCCAGCGTTTGAGAAGGATAAGGAGTATCCTAAACAATTAGAGTTTTATTACAAGATGCATCATACGGTTAGAAATTAATAATAAGTACAAAACAATTAACCAATAAAAAAGCATATTTATGGCAGAATTTGAATTTGACGGGGACAAAGCAAAAGAGTCCTTTCAAAAAATAGTAAAAAATATACGCTTGATTGTTGTAGTGGTCGTAGTTCTAGCAGCTGTTATCAGTACATTTTTTCAAGTAGGAGCAGAAGAAGTAGGTATTGTAACTCGCTTGGGAGCTTACAATAGAACACTCGAGTCAGGATTGAACTTTAAGATACCTTTTGTGGAATCCGTTACTAAAGTACCTGTTGAGCGTCAACAAAAGCAAGAATTTGGATTTAGGACGACTAGTGCAGGAGTACAATCAACTTTTAGTAAACGAGGAGCAGAGGGAGAGTCTTTGATGTTGACTGGTGACTTGAATTTGGCTGATGTGGAATGGGTGGTTCAGTATCGAATTGATAATCCATATAATTTTCTATTCAAAGTAAGAAATCCAGAGGAGACGCTAAGAGATATTTCTGAGTCAGGCATGAGACAAATAGTGGGAGATAGAACAGTAAACGAAGTGTTAACAGTGGGTAGAGCTGAAATAGCAGGAAAACTGAAAGTTTTAATTCAAGAAATCTCTAATGATTACGAGCTAGGAGTAAGAATTGAACAAGTAGTGTTACAAGACGTGACACCTCCAGAACCGGTGAGAGGAGCTTTTAATGCAGTTAATGAAGCGCAACAAGAGAAAGAAACATTAATTAATCAAGCTAAATCGGAATATAATAAAGTAATCCCGAAAGCTCGAGGACAAGCCGAAGAGACTATACAGAAAGCTGAAGGTTATGCAACGGAAAGAGTAAATAACTCTAGAGGTGAGGTAGCAAGGTTTAATGAACTTTACACTGAGTATATAAAAGCTCCGGGTGTCACAAAAACTAGGATATATCTAGAAACCATGCAGGAAGTTGTACCCAAGTTAGGAGATAAGATCATTACTGATGAAGAAGGTGGGAATGTATTACCATTATTAAACATGGCTACGCAGTCAGGTAAGAAGATTAATCAGTAATCATTTTAAAATATTGAAATAGTAGATATGAAAAAATCATTAATAACCATATTAGTAATAGTAGTAGTTGCACTAATAGTAATTGCTCAAAGCGCATATATTGTCAGGGAATCCGAGCAAGTCATCATAACGCAGTTCGGTAAACCTGTAGGCGAGGCAGTGAAAGATGCTGGAATACATTTTAAAGTTCCTTTTGTACAAACTGCGAATTTCTTCGATAAGAGATATTTGGAATGGGATGGAGATCCCAACCAAGTTCCAACGAAAGATAAAAAGTTTATTTTTGTTGATACTTATGCGCGTTGGCGAATTACAGACCCTTTGCAGTTTTTCAAACGTCTAACCAATGAGCGTGGCGCTCAATCTCGTTTAGATGATATTTTAGATGGCGAAACTCGTGACTTTATTGCCAATAATTATTTGGAAGAAGCTGTAAGAACTAGTAATAGAACACCAATTTCCAGTGGAGCAATAAGCGAGATTGTAGAAGATAGTTTGGTTGTGATAAATGTAGGCCGTGACAGTATTCAGGAATACATTCAAAAATCTGCCAATCTACAAACACAAGATTTAGGTATTGAAATTTTAGATTTTCGTTTTAAAAGAATCAACTACGTAGAAGAGGTGCGAACTCAAGTTTATGAAAGGATGAAAAGTGAGCGTTTCAGAATTGCTGATAAATTCCGTTCAGAAGGACAGGGGGAAGCTTCTCGAATTAACGGGGAAAAAGAAAGAGAGCTCAAAACAATTCAATCTGAGGCATTTAGAGTTGCAGAGGAAATAAAAGGTAAAGCAGATGCAGAAGCGGCCGCCATTTATGCAAATGCTTACAATAAGAATAATGCATCACGTGAGCTTTATTCTTTTGTAAAATCAATGGAAACTTTTCAAAAGACTTTCAATGAAGAGACGACTGTGATTTTATCTACCGATAGCGATCTATATAAATACTTAAAATCAATGAATTAATTAGGTGAATCATAAGGATGGCATTCACTATTTGGTGAGTGCCTTCTTTTCAGCTTTTTCCAAATTCAAAGCAACTGATTTTGAATTGAATGTTCTTACAAAAACTAGTACAAAAAAAAGCATCCATAGTTTATGAATGCTTTCAAATTTATGTTGAGAAGTTGGAATTAAGCCCCTTCTTTTTTATCAATACTTAATTCTAAATCAAAACTCTTGATTTGCTGCTCTAGTTTTAAAACATATTCAACTGATTGCTCTATCATCGTATGCTGCGAACGGATTTGCTCTTTCAAAAAAGCTATTTCATCATTTAACCCATTCACTTTCAATTCATACTCTTTTTTAAGTTTTGCTTTTTCTTCCTTAGCTTTTCTAAGTTGGTCTTTATAAAAATAATAGGACTCAGGAATTCTATTCATACTATTGTAATCAATTGTTTATCAAAATTGTTCAAAATAAAGCAATTTTTTTACATTTACGTAATTGATTTAATGAATACTTTGGAAATTTCCCGAATCTATTCGCTTCTTTAATCCCTTTAACTCTTTTCCTAATTTATCAGCGTATTCTACAGCCATTTTAAGCATGTCTTGCTGAGCCATCAACTGTTCTTTTAAGTAAGAAACCTCTTTTCTCAACTCACCGACTTGATTTTCATATTTAGATTTTAGAAGCTTTATTTCATTATTAGACTTCTCTAATTCATTCTTTAATTCTTCTACTGTACTATTAGCCATATATTTTTCTTAGTTATCAATGGCATCCTGTAATGAATCTTTATACTGAATGTCCATTTCATTAAATTTCAAAGTAGGATTATCTTCTTTGATTTTTTCTCTACCAATCTTTACACTTTGCTGAAAGACTTTGTTATCCGGTAAAATCTTTCTATGTGTTTTTAACCCTTTATGCCACATTTGCTCTTTCCATTCAGTGAAATACCATTCCATTGATGGTTGATGAAATACAGTCAGTTTTCTTTTGTCAAAAATTAACTTGCTGATGTTTTTAGCGTCCACCAGTTTACCTATTTCATTGAAGATACTTTTAAATTCTTCAATAGGGATGTACGTACTAGTTGCTTCCACAATTGCAACCGGCTTATTTTCAACAAATGAAATTTGTGCATGTGACCCTTTGTGATGGGGTATTACGTTATCTTTTAATGCTTCTGTTTCGTTACTCATAATCTTTAAAAATTGGTTTTAGATAAAAAATTTTGTTCCTAAAAAATCACCTTATGAACACATAAATAGATTAAATGTTTAACATATCTTAAATATTTCTAATTCGCTCCATTCCACCATCAACACCCAAAACTTGTCCTGTAATCCAGCTATTTTCACTATTTAATAAAAAAGCTGCTGCATTGGAGATATCTTCTGCCTTTCCAAATCTTCCGATAGGGTGTCTTTTATTTGAGGCTTCTTTTTTCTCGTCAGAAGAAAGTAAATTTTCAGCCAATGGTGTATCTGTTAGACTTGGAGCTACCATGTTGACTCTTATTTGCTTAGATGCTAACTCTGCAGCAAGACTTAAGCCGAATCCCTGAAGAGCACCCTTAGCAGACGCTATAGAAGCGTGGAACGATAAGCCGGTATTGGCAGCTACGGTGCTAAACAATACTATGCTTGATCCCTTTGCATTCTTCAAAGCTTTCAAAGATTGTTGAATGACCATTGCTGCCCCCACGGTGTTTAATCTGAAATCATCTATGTAGTCATTTGCTTTTATACTCTGGAAAGGCTTTAGATTGATGCTTCCAGGGCAATAAGCCAATCCATGCAATGTATCAGGGAGCTCTTTCAGTTCATCATTTAATTCCAAAACATCTAGTTGTATGTATTGAAATTCACCTGATATTTGCGGCTTGTTTCTGGACGCTAAAATGAGGTTTGCGCCCTGTTCTTGAAGTTTTTTTGCTAAACTAAGGCCTATTCCTGAGCTCGCTCCTACAATTAATATGTTTTTATCTTTAAATGACATAATTTGTTGTTTAATGTTATGTATGAAACATTAAACATTAACGAATGTTTGATATATTTCATATTACATGTGTGTGAGCATATTTGTTAATGATTTCAATTTGAAGACAATCTTACAGGATTTGTTGTTTTTGCAGCCGCAATTAGGTAAATTAATAGATGATATTTAATACTTAGCTATGAATCTACGAAAGAGAGAAATTGTACTTAGTCCTTTCGATAGGTTTCTTGAATTTATTTCGAGCGTTATGTTAATTACTTTGCTAGGCTTTATTTTATTACTACAAACTTCCAATTAATACCTCTATAAGTTCTTCAGGGAGTGATTTAAATCGGTATTTTGTAGACCCTTTAAACATTATAACAATTCCCATGGTGGGACTGGTAATCTATCTAGCTTTGCATTCATATAATTCTTATCCGAAGTTTTACAAAGCTGCTTCTGGTCTTTTTGATTTAAAAGGGCAAAATATATTAATTGGCAAAATGAGAAAGCTTAGATTTTTAAAATTTCTGCTTACCTCTCTCTTGACATCTATCACGTATTATATCGCTAAAATAAATTTATAGCACATTATATTATTTGCTTAGAGCTGTTATGAGCTTGAAATAGAACGAGTAACTACAGTTATTTATATGGGCTTGAAACTTTCAAAAGCTTCTCCACAATTGTTGCAGTGATGTAAGGATCTGCAAAGGGTTGGTCCAAATGGAGATTTTAAGGTAGTATTGATACTATCGCAATTGGGACATTCAGCATGTTCAATAATGTCTAAATCTTCAATTACATTATTATGAACAGGGGGAGGGGCAAGCCCAAATTTCTTCAAAGCTTTTTTACCTGCTTCAGATATCAAATCAGAACTCCAAGTCGTTTTCAGATTCAAATTAACTGTGTGGTTTTCGATGCCATTTTTACTGAGCACATCCACCACATCTTGCTTCATATAATCCATTGCTGGGCATCCGATAAATGTTGGAGTCATGTTGACCGTAACGTGACCATCATTGATTTCTATCCCAGTGATAACTCCCAAATCGACTAATGAAATTACAGGAATTTCAGGATCTTTTACCTCTTTCAACATTTCCAATATTCTATCTTCAGTCAATATCATAATAGTATGGTTTTTGATTCAAATTCAAGAAAATTACCAATCTGCAGTGGGGTCTACTCTAAATACCTCACTCATCTCTTCTACCAATGGCTGAAGATGCTTAGTATGCGTTCCATATCTTCCGCCAAAAACGGGCTCAAGAGTATTCCATTTAGGTAAATTTAAACCTGCTTCTTCAAGTACTATCGCAATATTCTCTTTCCACTGATCTTCAACTGCCTGTTCCCCAGGATACACTCCTGCTTCCACTATGGCATTTTCAAATTTAGAAGGCTCAAACATTCCTAAAGCATAAGGCAAGGCCTCGTTAAGACTATTTTGCAATCTATCATGAGCTTCTTCATTTGCCGAGGCTAATTGCTTGATCCAAGTATTAGCATGCATTACATGATATTTTATTTCGCCTTTTAATTTTCTAGCTATCTGTGCAACTTCTTCAATAGGGCATTCGGCTAACATGCTAAATCGTATGTAATCTGCATGATCATATAAAAAATGTCTGATTAGACTAAAATCATACTCGCCTATTGGTAGTTCTACAAACTGAGAGTTGTGGAATTGCTCTGCATTTCTAGTGAATGCGACAGTATCAGGTTCCTGTTCTCCTAATTGATGTAACAAATCATAAAATGCTAGGCTTTGTCCTACTTTGTCTTGTGCCATAGAAGAGAATGCAATATCCTCTTCTAATAAAGGACCAACACCTGTCCACTCGGAATTTCTATGACCCAAGATCAATAAATCATCCGCTATTTTATATAGTAAATCTTTAAGTGCTTCTTCAGTCATCTCTTATGTATTTTGTTCTGCTTTAAATCTTTTAATTTTTTCGGTTGCTTTGTAATCCATTGCGTCTCGATATTTTTTTTCTGGCAGTGTCTCCCAAATGTCAGCGAAATCAGCTCCTTCAATTTTTAAAAAATGCTCCGACTTTGCCACCCAAATATTCAAAACTGGATTTTCTTCTTGAAATTCACCCTTTGCTTTAAATAGAGCATCTTCGACACATGTGGCTTCTAGCTTGCCTAAATGAATATGTTGCTTTCCTCTTTTTTTCAAGTGGAATATTTCATACTCTTCAGCATCTCCTTTCACTGCACCTTCCATTATTTCTTCGTGAATAAAATCATAAATATCTTCACTATTTTCGGTGATAGGAGAGACCTGGATGTTCTTTGTATTGACTACCCACACGCCAGCGCAACTCATTCCTCTACGGCTAAATTGCTCTTTTGCAAACAGAAATGCCATATCAATGGTTGGTGCATGCACAATACCTTCATGTTGATAAGGTTTATTTTCTTTTGGCTGAACAAAAACTTCGAAAGTGACAAATTGATCCTTACTTTCTTTGGAAGGAAATGAAGTTCCGAATTCAGCAGGAATGTTTAGTCTATTAATTCTTGGATCCAGAGAGTTTAAAAAGTCTGACATGGTTTTAATTAATAATTAAAAGTTTTCGTTTTATTAAGCCAATGGTGCAACATACTCTTCACCTTTGGTTTTTGCAGTTAAAGCCCTTCTGACCCAAGCACCTCTTTCTTCAGCTGTTCTTCTTACTGCCAAACGTTCTTTATTACAAGGACCATCACCATTAATAACTCTCTTAAATTCTTCCCAATCAGGCTCAGTGAACTCCCATTCCCCTGTTTCTTTATTCTTTTTAAGATTTTCATCAGGAATTGTCAATCCCAATTCCCATATTTTTGGCACATACATGTCTAAAAATTGCTGGCGACATTCGTCATTAGTAGCCATTTTTACCTTCCATTTTGTTAAAATCTGCGTGTGAGTGGACATTTTATCGGAAGGACCGAAGAAATGCATCATAGGAGCCCACCATCTATTAACTGCTTCCTGCATCATTTCTCTTTGTTTAGGAGTTCCTGTTGCTAAATGAATTACACAATGATGACCATATTTTAAATGAAATGATTCCTCGGCACAAATTCTATCCAACGCACGGCAATAAGGTCCATAACTTCCTCTTGCATTCGCCAATTGATTAACGATAGCACCAGCATCAACCAACCAAGAAATAAAGCATGAGTCAGCCCAGGTGAATGTAGGATAATTGAAAATATTAGAATACTTGGATTTTCCTGTGATCAAATCTTCAATCATTTGTTCACGACTTTTTCCTAAAGTCTCTGCAGCTCCATAAAGTAATTGAGCATGGCCTACTTCATCTTGAACCTTCGCCATTAAAGCTAACTTTCTTTTGAAACCTGGAGCTCTAGTGATCCAAGTACCTTCAGGCAAAGCACCAATAATTTCAGAGTGACCATGTTGCTCGATCATTCTAACTAACTGCTTTCTGTAAAGCTTTGGCATCCAATCATTAGGCTCAATTTTTTCTCCTCTTTCAATTCGAGCTTCAAATTCTGCTAATTTTTGTGGATCTTCATCTTTGAGTAACTCGTTGTTAACTGATGAAGAATCAAATACTTGTCCGCCTCCGTACATAATGTTTTATATTTTAGTTTAAGATCTAATTTTTAAGCCATTGATGAAAACATCTGTTACATTTTCAGCAATTTCTTCAGCACTTAATTTACCGTCTGGCTTATACCAGGAGGGCATCCAATTAATTGAAGAAAGCAATGCTAAAACTGTGAACTTTGCGTCCATTTTTTTAAAAGTTCCTTCCTTATGCCCATCAATTAATATTTGCACAAATTTATTTTCATAATTATTGCGCATGCTTAGAAAATCATTTAAGTAAGACTCGCTTAAATGTCGCCACTCAGAAAAGAATACAGCACTAGAAGCGCTATCTTTTGTTAAGACTGTAACATGTGAGATAACCGCTTTTTTCAATTTTTCATCTGCGCCTAAAGTCTCCAGTTCTATTTTCTCTAGTGATTGAAAGAAATCATTTGCCATTTGAAAACAAATTGTTTGCAAAATTTCTTCTTTTGATTTTATATGAGAATATAGACTAGCAGCTTCAATGCCTATATAACTCGCTAAGTCACGCATGCTTGTGGCAGCATAGCCCTGCTTTTGAAAAAGCTCAGTAGCTTTTTCAATTATTTGCTGTTTTCTATTTAATTTAGTCTTAGTAATCATTTGCCAAATATAGTAAACAAACGTTCGTTAGGGTAATTTAGTTCAAAGAAATTTTAATTAAAAGTCACTTATACCTTAGCAGAAGCCCGAAAGCCTCTTGTCGAGTAGTAGGAATCAGCGCCATTATGATAAATAAATACGGTTTCATACCTGAAATCAGCGAAAAGTGCTCCACCCAATTTTCTTATTTTTTGAGGTGTTTTGATCCAACTTGAGGTTTTAGTGTCAACCTTCTCCATATTTTGTAAATATCTTTATTGTGACTCATCTAGCATTTCAATACCTAATTCTGCTGCCATCTCTTCTGCATTGTTTCTTGGAGGGTATTTTTTTCTTTCTAATTGAGCTTGTCGATCAAAACAAATACTTCTTCGCCCTCTAGGACTTTCTTTTGAGCAATCAAAGAATACATATTGGCTAGTAATTGAATCTGTCCCTACTACATCAGGTTCGCCCTCAGTAGCTTCCATCAGGATCAGCGGCCATAATTTATCAGGGTTTGATTCTAATTTTTTTTGCACTTCTAGCCAGTGGAATTCAGGATGTCTGTGCATATTACTTTCAAATCTAGTTTGTAGTTTTTCCAAAATGAGGGTTTGTTCCTTTACAGTCAAAGAGTTTTTAATCGCCATATTTTAATAGTAGGATTGTTGTTCTAATATAAGAAATTCTTACTTACAATGGATGAGAGTTTATTAGGTCTTTGACAATGAAATATTTTCAGTTTTCTTAATGTTTGTAGTCTTTTTGATTTAAAAAAGTGATGAAGTCTTTAATCCTTTATCAATAATCTTGTGTCTTTTTTTTAACTTATTGATTTATGAAAAGAAATCTGATTTTTCTATTAGTCCTTATTTCGTTGATTGTCCATAATTTAATGGGGCAGCAAGACTCTACAGTGTTCAATAAAAAGAGACTGAGTATTTCTGTTGGATTAACAGCTACTTCCTACACTGCTGGAATAGTGTATTTATCTGAAGTGTGGTATAAAGATCATGATCGAGTGCCCATGCATTTATATAATGACAATTCCGGATGGAAACAAATGGATAAAGTGGCACATGCTTATGTTGCTTACCATCAGAGCCGCGCAGGTTACCATATGTTGAAATGGAGTGGTGTAAGTGAAAATACTGCAATTTTTCTCGGTGGAAGCTTGGGCTTTCTTTTTCAGCTGCCGATAGAAATTTTTGATGGACTATATGAAGGTTATGGATTTTCTCTAGGGGATGTATATGCTAATACTGCTGGTTCCTTAATGTTTATGCTTCAGCAAAAGTTTGCAGCAGAGCAACTATTTAAATTTAAGTACTCTTTTTTTCCTAGCGCTTACTCTCAAGTTAATCCAAGAATTTTAGGTGAGAATGCTTTAGAAAGTCTATTTACTGATTATAATGCTCAGACCTACTGGCTTAGTATTAATCTTCAGCGACTTATATCAAACCAAAAAATACCGAGTTGGTTAAACCTAGCTTTTGGCTACAGTGGCGGAGGGATGCTCTCTGAATTTGAAAATCCAAAATGGATAAAAGGAGAAAGAGTTCCTGAACTAAATCGATATCGTCAGTTTATATTGTCTCCTGATGTAGACTATAGCAAGTTTAAAAGAAAAAATAGATGGGTAAATGGTTTGCTCGAAGCACTAAATTTAACAAAATTTCCTGCCCCCGCACTGGAGTATAACACTGAGTACGGTTGGGTCATTCATTTTATCCATTTTTAGACATATTTTCTAAATCCTTACTTATGGTGAAATAAAAGGTACTTCCTTGATTGGCAAGGGATTCTACCCAAATTTTACCGCCATGTATTTCAACAATTTTCTTACAATTGGCGAGACCTAATCCTGTTCCAGGAAACTTGTCCCTATGTAAGCGGTGGAAAATTGTAAAGATTTTTTCTTGATGTCTCTCTTCAATTCCGATACCATTATCTGTCACTAAAAATTCCCAGGAGTCATCTTTCTCGTTGGCTTTGATTTTTACTTCTATATCTTCATTATTTTTTTTGAATTTGATAGCATTGGCTAGTAAATTCTGAAGGAGCAGTTTGAATTCAATTTCATATCCCATGATTTGGGGTAATCCATTGTATTTTATTGTAGCATCATTTTCCCGTATCAATTGACTGAGATCTTTTTCTAACTCTTCAACTAGCTTTCGCACAGAAAAGACTGATTTTTCTTTCCCTTTTCCAATTTGAGCATAATCAAGCAATGAGTCTAGCAACGCAGCCATTCGCTCAGAAGAGGTTTGGATGTAAGTTAAGAATTCTTGTCCTTTCTCTGGCAGTGCTGTTCTATATTTACTAATGGTTAGATGTGCAAAGGCTTGCATAGATCGCAGTGGCTCTTTTAAATCGTGTGCTATTGTATGCGCAAACTGATTAAGTTCCTCATTTTTCTCCATTAAAACGTTTTGCGCATCCAATATTTTTTGATTGTCTTGATTGACAATCGCATTAAGTCGTCTTTGTTGCACAATGATTTTTTCTAGTTTTCTAAAAATTACTTCAAAACAAGCCACAATTATGATGCTTAAGAAAATGAGATTGACGACAATTCCAAACCATGTTGTAGTGCTTTGACCCTCAGTAATAGTTAATTTAAGCCACTGAAATTCAATATTTAATCCTAGGATTGTTAATAAAACTGAATTAACAAAAATTAATCTATAGGCAATTTTTCCGGATAGAATAAGACAACTGACTATCGTGACAGAGAATAAATAAATCAAACCTGGTCCTTCTAGTTGTAAATTGTACAGAAGTGTCCATGCAATAATGAATAAAGTTGAAATAAAAATTAATTTCCGAGTCCGTAGCTTGATGGGACTAAAAAAGGCTAATAGTAATAAAACAACAAAAGTCAGAATATTTAAAATGAGAAGATTAACAAATCCCGTTAAGTAGGATGCGATTATTCCTGGAACAATTGCTAAGGGAGAAAAGGCAAGGGTATATAAAACAATAAAGTAAAATAGTTGATTCCGATAATAGGATAAGTTTTGTATTGCTTCCTGTTGACCTAAGATGGTTTCGGCCAATCTAGTCTTATACTCCCCCCAGTACTTCATCAGATTTGTTTAAAAAGTGTAATTGTAAAGTAATTTAGCTTAAATGACCATCTTTCGAAAGTCAGGTTTAACTTTCTCTATAAATATAATATTTCATAATTAAAACTTTATACATTTTGTAATTAAATTAAAGCATTTTTATCAATAGTTAGAAGTAATTATACGGTGCGTATATATTTTAAATATAAACAAATAAAAGATATGCATCAGTATTATTGTATAGATTAATCTTTAATATTGCCGAAGTTTTTAGTACATTTTCATCTAATAAACCTGAATATTAACTTTAAAATAATCGATTTATGAGACCTAATCAGAAGTTGATATTGATTTTTGGATTTTTAATGATTCCCTTTTTAGCTGCTAGCCAAGGTTGCAGTGATGCAGGTTTTTGTACCATGGGCGCGATGAAACCAAGTCAAGATTTTAATAAAAACACCCCACTTAAATTGCGCTCAATATCTTTAGGATTATATGAAGGTCAAAGCAATACTTCCGCTATTATCAGAGCTGGACTTTTAGATTTTGGTTTAACTATAAATGGTCAATACGATTTACAAGTTAAAGTGCCTTATATGAATGTAAGGGGAAATCTTGGTAGTACATCTGGAATAGGCGATATTTCATTAAGCTTAACCAAAAATCTCAAATCCAATCCTGAGTTTGATATTATGGGGACAGTAGGAGCAAAAATACCCACTAATAGATCAGATATGACTGTTTCAGGCAGAGAGGCTGTTTTGCCCATGTATTATCAAACTTCTTTAGGTACTTATGATATTATAGCCGGTGCGTCCTTTATCAATAGAGAATGGTTAATATCTGCTGGTTATCAGCAACCTATAATTCATCAAAATGAAAACACTTTTAGGGCTGATGAGGATTTATGGGATTGGTATGAAGGAGGGATGGATTACGTACGAGAGCACAATGAGGCAAGGAATTTAAAAAGAGGGGCTGATATTATGATGCGTTTTGAACGAAATTTCAGGATGTCTCGATTTAACTTTAACGTGGGTTTATTGCCTATTTACAGAATTACAAAAGATCAAGGACTAGATGAGAATGATGAATATGTGGAATTAGAAGGCACTACAGGCTTGGCTTTATCTGCCTTAGCAGGATTGAATTTTAAATTCAATGTATTTTCCAGCATTAATTTAATATATGGACATCGAATTACGGATAGGGAGTATAATCCAGATGGTCTAACCAGAAAGCACGTTATTAACCTAAATTATACTTATAATTTTTAAACATGTTCAGATTGTTTCTTTTAGTAAGCTGTTTTTCTGTTCCATTTTTTGGAGCTGGACAAATTCTGTCCAAAGAGTATCATGCTACAATTTTTGAAAGTCGAAATGAGAATATCGATTTTATTATTAATAATAGATTGAAAGATTCGACCTCAAATGAGAGTAAACTGCTACTGGCGGAGCTATATTTTCTCAAGGGAAGAAATGACAAGGCAATTGATTTTCTGGATTTGCTAGCAAATGATGAGGGGATGGAAAAACATGCAAATCCAGAACTTTATGCAAGATGGTTAAAGAACCGAGGACTTGTTTTATGGAATCAAGGAAAGTCAGATCAGGCTTTAGAGTATTTGCAGCAGTCTTTGTCGAACTACAGGAAATTAGATCAGTTAAGTCAAAATAATATTGCAGATTTATTGAATAATATGGGTTTAGTCCATGTTGGAAATAGCCCTAACATAGCCGTTAGGTATTATGAAGACGCGCTGCGGATTTATTCAACTTCTGCCAGTGAGAACTTAGAAAAGATTATTCAAGTCTCCATTAATATCAGTTTGGCAGAGATCAATCAAGAGCATCATATCAATGCATTAAGGATATTAAATCAGGCTTTAAGCGAATGGAGTAATAATCACAAAAAAGGCTTACCGACTGAAGCTTTTATTAAAGCTAACATAGGAGGTGTTTATTTGGCAACTAATCAGCTAGTGTTAGCCAAGGATTATTTAGGTGAAGCGGAAATGATTTACCTACAAAACTATGGGCAAAGAAATTCTGAATTAGCTAATGTTTATGCGCAATTATCTGAACTAGAACTAAGATTAGGCTCTTACGATAAATCACTCTTTTACATACAAAAAGCATTAAAAGCAAATAGTTTTGAATTTGAAAGCATGGAATATGAGGAAAATCCGAAAGTGGATGATGCTAATAAGCTAAACATTCAGTTAAGCTTGTTGATGAGAAAAGCTGTGATTTTCGAGTCTTTTTACTATGGATACTCACTTAAAAAATTGCATTTGGAGTCAGCTATTTCGGCTATTGATGTAGCTGAACGAGTCTTGGAAGACAGCAGAGCTGGAACGACCAATAAGAAAGATCTGTTGCAGTTAAGCGACTTAGCATCTGAGCTTTACGAGGATGGGCAAAGGATTGCTTTGCAATTGCATGAGGTAACTTTGTTTGGCAATGAATATCTCAAAAAAGCATTTCAATATGCAGAATTGTCTCAATCTGCTCTTCTGAAAACTGCGGTTGTGGAGTCTGAAGCTCAAAGTTTTGCTGGAATTCCAGAAGCTGTTTTAGAAAAAGAAAAGGAACTCTCTAGCGAGTTGGCATATCTTAATACGCAAATTTCACTAGCATCAGAAATTTCGAAATTGAATTTACTGCGAGATCGATATTTTCAATTAAAACAAGAGTATCAGAAATTTATTGAGAGAATAGAAGTTAATTATCCGACATATTATAATTTAAAGCACCAAGATGTACCCACCAGTATTGCAGATATCCAAAGCAAATTAAAGCCTGGAGAGGCAGTTATTGAGTATGCAATGGCCCCTAAAAGTAATCAAATTATTGTTTATTGGATTTCAAATAGCGATCTAACTTATTACAGGATTTACGAGCAAAATGAAGTCTTAAGGTTTTTAAGAGCTTACAGAAACACCCTGATTTATAATTTAGGAGGGAGCTTTCAAACTATTGCTCATAATCTTTACAACTACCTTTTCCCATTTAAAATAGGCAAAAACATAACTAAATTAGTCATTATTCCTGACGGTGAATTAGCCACTATTCCTTTCGAGGCATTAGTGGCAGGTCAGGACAAGCAGCAGCTGGATTTTCATGAACTGGATTATTTAATAAAATCATTCGACATCCATTATTCTTATTCTGCATCGCTCTATCAATCTGTTCAAACTGCTCAGTACGGCAGTGATGCATTACTACTAACGCCTGTCGAGTTTGGGCAAGGAATTGCAAAGCTATCGGCCTCAGAACAAGAGAGTAAACATTTTAGATCGTGGTGCAATCAACAATCCATACCAATTGAATCTTTGGTGCGATCTAATGCAACGAAAGAGCGATTTAAAAACTCCACATTAGAGGATTTTAGATTTATTCATTTGGCAACTCATGGTACTGTAGATTTATTGTCACCGGATTTATCAGGGATTTATTTTAGTAATGACATAAATAGACCTGATGAAAATATATTATATGTGGGTGAGATTTATGGTTTAAGTATAAATGCTGAACTCGTAGTTTTGTCCGCTTGTGAGACAGGATTAGGAAAAATTAATAGGGGAGAAGGTGTGATGGGACTGGGACAAGCTTTCGCTTATTCAGGTGCAGATAACTTAATTTTATCTTTGTGGAAAGTGGCTGATGAATCAACTTCTTTACTGATGCAGTCATTCTATCGAGGTCAATTTGAAAATGAAGTTCACTCCTTTTCAAATGGATTAAGAGAGGCAAAGCTAGCCATGATTAATTCAGATTACAGTGCACCGTACTTTTGGGCACCATTTGTTTTGTGGGGAAAATAGACAGCATAAAAAAAGCCTTTTACATCTCTGCAAAAGGCTTCCTGTTCATTTTAGTTAGCTATTAATCAGCTTCAACAACAAGTGAAATTTCTTTTTTCACTTCTTTGTGTAGATCGATATTAGCTTTGTATTCTCCTAATTGCTTGATATCTCCAGAAATTGCAATTTTCTTTCTATCGATATCAAAACCTTTTTCTCTTAAAGCATCAGCAATTTGAACAGTAGTAACTGCACCAAATATTTTACCGCTTTCTCCAGCTTTAGTTTTGATATGTAAAGTCAAATCACCAATTTTTCCAGCTAATTCTTCAGCGTCATTTTTCAATTTAGCTGCTTTGTGTGCCGCTTGACGAATGTTTTCGTCAATTTTCTTTTGGTTTGAGTTATTAGCAATTATAGCAAATCCTTGAGGAATAAGATAGTTTCTACCGTATCCGGGCTTTACATTTACTGTATCATTTTTATAGCCCAATCCATTTATATCTTGTGTTAAGATTACTTCCATTTTTATAAATATTTTTGGGTTAATTATTTTAATGAATCAGTAACATAAGGTAATAAAGCAATGTGTCTTGCTCTTTTTACTGCTTGCGCCACTTTTTTCTGATATTTTGCACTTGTACCTGTAATTCTGCTCGGTAATAATTTACCTTGCTCATTTACAAACTTCAATAAGAAGTTAGGATCTTTGTAATCAATATATTTGATACCGTATCTTTTAAATCGGCAATATTTCTTTTGATTATCCTGCTTTTTCTGGTTTATTGGCTCGTTATGAAGTGTCATTTCGCTACCTCCTCTTTTTGTTCTTTAGGTTTATTAAATGCGCCTTTTCTGCGTCTTTCTCCGTATTCTATAGCATGCTTGTCTAAAGCCACTGTTAAGAATCTCATGATTTTTTCGTCTCTTCTGTACTCCAACTCCAGTGCAGCAACAATTTCAGGTGTGGCCTTAAATTCAATTAGGTTATAGAAACCAGTACTTTTATGCTGAATAGGGTATGCTAATTTTTTTAAGCCCCACTGTTCAACATTGATGATTTCAGCCTTTTTGTCTTCTAAGACTTTTCTGAACTTGTCGACAGCATCCTTCATCTGAGCATCAGATAAAACGGGAGTAAGTATGAATACCGTCTCGTAATTTTTCAATTGCATTGTATAATTATTTAAATTTGAAGCGCAAAAATAGTGATAATCTTTATATTGAACAAACTCACAGCTAAAGTTTATTCATTAATTACTTTATCTTTGCAACCTTTCCCGTTTAATGGTTGTCTTACAGATTGATAATAATAGCTATGAAATATATTTTTTCTTTAGTTGGAATGCTCATATTATGCCTCTCTTGTTCAGAAATAGAGATGACTCCCAACCAAGATCTTTGTACGCCAATAGTCTGTGGAGAAATACAGAATAACGATGTGAACTTAGCCTTATTTAACGATAGCGGAATAGATTTTGATACTTTATACTATGATATCGGAGGCCAATCTGATTCCATAGGCTTTTTTCCATTGAATCAGTATACTTGTTGGATTAATCTTGATACGCTCAATACAGAGTATTTTCTGGCTCTGGGAGTATCAGACAGTCAGGTTTTTCGTTCTGACACTTTATGGATGCAGCAGAATTCAGAAATGTTTACTACTGGTGTTTTTGTATTAGAAATTTATAGAATGGAATCAAGTGATAAACTTGATCTAGATTTTGTAGAAGATTATTCAGGAGAATGTAGGGACTTTTGACCTGATTAAGCTGTTCTTAACTTTTTTGGTTCAACAGAGTTATAAATAGTATGACTAGAAAGTTATTAATCGTACTAATTCTCGCTCTTGTTGTTGTAGTCTTGCTAACCCCCAAGCAAGATGCATTTTTTAGAAGATTGGCAGCTGACTACGGAGAATTGCATCAAAATGCGGACTTAAGTATTAATGACTTGCATGCTCTAGGGGATTTTAAATTTCAAAATCGAGTAGTTTATAGCCATTTTGAGTATCAGTTTGGTAATATTTCAGTTTCTTACTTTGGATTTTTAAGTTTTGTGATTTTTGAAAAATCGGAATTTAAAGAGCAAAGAACTCCCACGATTACTGTATAATCTAGCAGTCTAACTTACGTGATTTTTTAGTGTCGTTTTTTTTTGTTTAATATTGAGTTTTAATAATTCATTAATTAGAGTTGTTCATTTATGAATATTTTTTTACGCTTACAAAATATTGGAGTTGATCGAAACTTTGACGATTACGTAAATTCTAAGATTAGATTAAGTAATGCTGTAGCATTATTTAATATCTTGTTTGTAGCCATTCCTTTTTCAGTCATTTCATTTCTGTATGTTAAAGAATTGATTGCTATTCCGATACTAGGGATTGTATCTATGATTTTAGTGTGGGTTTTCAACAAGATTTCCCTCATATATCTTGCAAGAATATTATCTGCCCTAACTCCCTTGCTATTAGCAGCATTGTTTACTTCAAATCTTTTGAAAGGGAATGAAGAACTGCCTGTAGTCATGTTTTTAATCATGATTGCTTTTTCCATCATACCTTTTTTAGTTTTTGATATAAGAGAGAGAGGGTATTTGATTTTTTCAGTGGTTTTCAATTTTGTTATTTTTGTAGGAGTTGAGTACTTACCTTTTGTTTGGATAGAGAAGGCCGATTTAGATTTTATTACTGAAGGCTTTTTATTTGAGCTTAATTATATTGTGTCAATCGTATTAATTTACACCATAGTTTTTATGCTGGCCTATATAAATTATCGTTCAGAGCTGAAAGGCCAAAGATTGATTGAGAGCAATCAGAAGCAGACCCAAGATCTTCATGAATCTGAAAACGTATTAAAAAAGAATTTAGAAGAAGTTCAGAAAGCGCAGAATGAGGAGAAGAATCGTGCATGGGTAACGGAGGGATTAGGTAGAATTAATAGTTTAACTCGTCAATATGATGATCCTGCTGCCTTGTCAAAAGAAGTAATTAGTGAGATTGTGAAATATGTGGATGCCAGCCAAGGAGCTATTTATTTAGTGGAAAGAGATGAAGGAGAAGAAGAGACGTTTATGGAAATGAAAGCTGCTTTTGCTTTTGGTAGAAGAAAAGGGGTGAAAGATAGGGTAAAGGTTGGCGAAGGCTTGATTGGCCAATGCTACCTTGAAAAGGATATGATCTTTCTGACGGAAGTGCCTGATGATTTTGTGAAAATTAAGAGTGGCTTAGGTGATGCACCACCAAAAAACATAGTTATTATGCCTCTAATGACGAATGAGAAAATTGAAGGCATCCTTGAAGTCGCTTCTTTTCAAGTGCTTCCTGATTACAAAGTAGATTACCTTAAGAAATTAGGCGAAAGCCTTGCTACTTCTTTTAGCATGAATAAGATTAATGCTAATACCAAAAAGTTATTGGAGTTATCGCAAGAGCAGGAAGAACAGATGCGTTCTCAAGCAGAAGAATTACATCAGAATATGGAAGAATTGCAGGCGACTCAAGAGGAAATGCAGCGCAAAAATAAAGAAACGGAAGAGCAAAATCAGCAACTGCAGCAACAAGAAGAGGAGCTTCGTCAGAATATGGAAGAATTGAGTGCACAGTCTGATGAGATGGAAAAACAGATGAAGGAGATGGAAAAAATTCAAGCTGAAATGAAAGCTAGGGAGGATATTTTGAATGAATCCACCATTATCTCAGAAGCGGACTTATTTGGAACTATAACTTATGTAAACGATAAACTGATTGAAGTAGCTAAGTACAGCAGGGAAGAAATGCTAGGTGAGCCTCATAGCTTATTTCGCCACCCTGATATGCCTTCACAAATTTATAAATTAATGTGGGATACTATTAAATCTGGAAAGGTGTTCAGAGGAACAGTGAAAAATAAAGCTAAAGATGGTTCTGTCTATTGGGTTGATGCAGTGATTTCACCAGTTTTTGATGCTGATGGCAAACCTAAGAAATACATTGGGGTTAGATATGTGATTGAGCAAGAAAAAGTAGCTCAAAAATTATTTGATCAGCAATTAGAAAGGCTAGGGTTGATGAGGGGAAATTAAAAATTGTAAACGTATCCTAAGCTGGCCTCTGAGAAGTCTGCTTGGCCGAAGTTTGCATTAATATGAGCTGATATATATATATTGTGCTTGGGTTCTTTTGCAGTATTGATTAAATACAATTTCAAGCCCATTCTGCTTGGGAATAATTTCTTTAAAGTGTATTTGATACTTTCTGTATTTTCAAATTCTTTAGCAAAGTGATAATAAAAAGGTTTTGAAATGTTAATTCCACCCTCAATCGAAATCCCTACATGGTAGATTAAATATTCAACTCCCATTAAGAAGAAAAAATTGTTGGGATGTATGTTAAGTGTTTGCAATTCAATACTATTCTTAATTGAGTCAGCAAAATGTTGGTAGTGTCGATTGCCAAATCCTGCATACCATCTAAAGTGTTTTTTAAAAATAAAACCAAAAGCAAGACTTTGACTAAATACAAGTTTTTTTTCCCCACCAATAGGAGAGGTGGTGCTCCCGAATTCATGAAGCCCCACTCCAGCTCTAGCCTTTATAAATGGAACTTGGCTCTTTTCTATATTTTGATTTGAAGCTACTGATACATTCAGTTCCTGAGGAATTATTGAAACTGAAATGATAGCAGAATTGAGTCCGTAGTTTGGTAGTTGTGTATGACCGTTGGAGGAATGTCGGTATCCAAATCCAACTCGTAAATCACGAACCTTTGAAATGTGAAACGAACGATAATACATCCACTGGAAAGACCAATTTAAGTGACTACCAATTGATAAATTATCCGAGTTTTGTTTGTAAGTTTTAGTGTGGTAGGTGGGACCAATCCCCCATTGGAATAGTCCTTTATTCATTTTTAATCCCAAAATAGGCATTAAATTTATTTCATTACCATATACGCTTGGATTCCCAAGTCTGTAGAGACCTGCTTGAATACCTAGTAGTGGGTAATTATAATAGCGATTAGTCTGAGTTTCTGCTAAGCAATTCTTATAATAGGTTAAAGAAGCACCTGATTTAACTCCAAAAGTAGGGGAATTTAAATAATTGGGTACTATCGAACCAATAGATATTTCTGGAATCAAAAATTGGTCATCTCCCTGACTATTTGATTTAAAATGGAGGGTGATGAGGATTAATATCAATAAATATTTGATCCAGGAAAACCTGTAGCTAAATTTCTTTAACGCTAAATTAAGGTGCTCTGCTTTCAATAGAACGGTTTAATTCACTACAAACTTTTCCTTACCAATTAAATAGTCATCGGCATAAAGCTCTAATTGATAAACTCCCTCTTTATACTCTTCTCCTCTATCGTAAATAAAAGAAAGTTGCTGTTGGGTATTGTCGAAAAGTATTTCTTGCTTGGCAGTATAAAACATTTCTTTTCCACTAATCATGAATGAACCTGAGCCTGTCGCCACATCGAATAAGGCATTACCCAACGGATTAATGACCCTTAAAATAATATCTTTTCCTTCAGGTTGAGCTACACTATTTTCGGCTAAATTGAATTGAATTTTGAGTTTTTCAATATGTCTTGGTTTGTACTCTTTGTCATCTCTTTCACGACCTCTAGCATTAATAGCAATAATTTTGATGTTCTCCGCTTTTAACCTAGATGCCATTTCTACCTTATCCTCTAGTACTTCACGATTATTTTTCAATCTAGAAATGCTGTCATTTAGTACGTTTTTCTCTGATTTTAAATTTGTATTTTCAGAAAGTAACTCCTTGTTGATGGCCTCTAACTTTTTGATTTTTTCGTCTTGAAGATTTAGAAGCTCTTCATATCCACCTACTTTATCTTTATAACGTTCTATTTGACTTGCTGCCCAATTATTAGATTTTTTTAAATCTTCTTTCTCAGATTCTAAATTTTTTCTAATAAGTTGAAGTTCTGTGATATCTCCGCCTAGTGATTCAATTTCAGCAATTTTTAAGTCTAATTGAGTACTAATGCTATCAAGCTCACCATATGTTTGCTCTAAATTTTGCTGTAGCCGGTCATTCTCTTTTTCTGAATCGAGATAGAATTTGATGCCAATTACCGCTGCAATTACTACCAAAAATAGAATGATGATAATTTTTTTATTAGAGTTTTTGTTCTCTTTCTCTAAGTAGCTGTAATTTGATTTTTTTGATTCCTCTGACATAATAGGTCCAACTTTTTAATAAGTTTGCTGATGAATAACTAGATTTATACTACAAATAGTATATTTTCTTCGTTAAAAACAAACTGCAAATTTAAACAAAAATTATATTTTACCGCATGGAGTTAAATGAATCTTACTGGACTGCACGATATATTAATAACCAACTCGGTTGGGATATAGGTTATCCGTCACCTGCAATCACTCATTTTATGGATCAAGTAGAAGATAAGAAGTCAAAAATACTTATTCCAGGGTGCGGAAATGCTTACGAAGCAGCTTATTTATGGGAAAACGGATTCATGAATGTTTTCTTAGTGGATTTGTCTCCAAAGCCACTTCAAGAATTTTCAAAAAAATATCCTGAATTTCCAAAAAGTCAATTAGTGAATAAAGATTTTTTTGAGATTGAAGGGAAATTTGACTTTATTATCGAACAGACGTTTTTTTGTGCCATCAATCCAGAGATGAGAAAAAAATATGCAAAGAAGATGGTTCAGTTATTAAAGCCAGATGGCTGTTTGGTTGGCTTGCTGTTTAATATTTCACTTTTTTCAGATCATCCGCCTTTTGGTGGTGATCAGCAGGAATACGAGCAGCTCTTTTCAGAATACTTCGAAATTATTAAAATGGAAACTGCCTATAATTCGATTCCTGAAAGAATGGGCAATGAACTATTTATTAAGATGAATCCTAAAAAGTCAAAATTCTAAAATGTAATGCTGCTTTTTAAAATCAGGATTGAAGAACAAAAGTCCTGCATCAAATAAGTCAATACTAGAACTTACTTCATCCCGCTTCTTCAGCTCTTCCCAAGCTTTCTTCATTCCTGATGACCAGTGAATATCATCCATAACATAAATTGAATTTTTTGTAATGTAAGGTAAAATGATATTAAAATACTCAATACTAGCTGCATAGGTATGGTTTGCATCGGCATAAACTAAATCAATTTTGGGATTTGATTTATGAAGGTATTCAGGGAGTAAGTAAGCGATATCTCCTTTTTGGAAATGTATATTTTTACGATTTGCATTAATCTCTTTCGCTATTTTTAAAGCAGCAGGATCTGCTTCAAAAGTGGTGATCTGGCAATCTGTCTTGGCGGTAGCTAAATAGGCCGTATTAATCCCTAAACTAGTCCCCAGTTCTATTACTTGTTTGCATTTAAAGCCTTTGACTAATAGAGATAATAACTGTGAGAATTTGGGACTAGATAAGCTATATCTAGCAACTGATTTTATTTTTCTTCGATGTGAATTATTTACTTTCGATCCAGCACCCAAATCAAATATTTCGATTTTAGAATGATCGTTTAGTAATCGTTTTCTGCTATTTTCTATAATATCCCATTGATTTGAAGACGATTTCCTTTTGATGTACTCCAGATAGAATTGATAAAAAAAAGAAGATTGCAGAGAATGTTCGTCCGTCTTTAAATGATAGTAAAGAATATACTCTTTTATTAAAAAGAAATTCAATGGCTTTAAGTTCTAATTGAAATTACCTAGAAAAAGTGAAGACAAATTTTGAGATTTGCTATATACATCTACTTCATATGACAATATTAAATCTTATTATCAATTAAGTTTGTAAGGTACAATCATATTAAATTCGGGAATTCTAACTTCAAGTAACTGTCCATCCAACATTCTTTCCATAAAGTAATACCCATGCATTTTTCCGTATGGAGATTTTAAATTACAACCAGAAACGTAAGTATGCTTTTGGCCAGGTTCTAATATTGGCTGTTGCCCTATGACCCCTTCACCTTCTACTTCTTTTATTTCGAAACCAGCATCGTGAATAAACCATTGTCTCCTTAGCAATTGTACTGTCTGGTCACTTTTGTTTTCGATAATAACTTTATACGTAAAAACATAATGGAATTGAACAGGACTGCTGTACTCCGGCTGGAATTCTGTCTGTACACTAACGTGTATCCCTTTTGTGATTGACTGAACCATAATGTAAATATAAACAATTCAACGAATCGAGTGCGTAAATAGTTTATTCATTTATTACATTTAACTAAAACTATTAGATTTTTATTACTTTTTATAATTTTGAATAAATTGAGATCTATGGATGTGAAAATCGAAAAGAGCTGGAAAGGTAAACTGTCCCATGAATTTGAAAAGGATTATTTTAGTAGCTTAACAAGCTTTGTGAAATCCGAATTTCAAAGCAAAACCATTTATCCTCCTGCAAAAGAAATATTCAGGGCTTTTGATGCATGTCCTTTTAATGAGGTCAAAGTCGTGATTTTGGGGCAAGATCCTTATCATGGTGCTGGCCAAGCAAATGGTTTATGCTTTTCTGTGCATCCAGGTGTGCCAATGCCACCATCACTGGTGAATATTTTCAAGGAGCGTAAATCAGACCTAGGTAAACAAATGCCTCCGAATGGAGACTTAACAGTATGGGCGAAACAAGGAGTGCTACTATTGAATGCTACGCTCACTGTTGCAGCTAAATCCCCTGGCTCTCATCAAAAGAAGGGATGGGAGGAATTTACTGATGCAGTTATTCAAAAACTCTCTAACGACAAAGAAGACTTGGTTTTTATTTTATGGGGCGCATATGCTCAAAAGAAAGGAATTGTCATTGACCGAAATAAGCATTTTGTCATTGAAAGCGCACATCCTTCACCATTTGCTGCACATAGAGGTTTTTACGGGTCGAAGCCCTTTAGCAGATGTAATGAATTCTTAACGGCTCAAAATAAAGATCCTATCGATTGGTAATTACTAGCTTACTGTTTTTGATCTAGTTCAATGCTTATTTTAACTCCTTTTTTCTGTAAAGTTTCAAGAGTTGTTTTCAATTCTTCAGCCTCTTCTTTATTAGATGCTTCGAATGTAATTCCACGCATCCATAAGTATTTCAGATTATCTAAATGGACTAATTCTTTCGGAAAAGTGTGAATGTCGTTATGAGATAAATCAAGATCTTCTAATTTTCTGTAGTTCAAAATAAACTCAGGAAAGCCTTGAAAATAATTATTGTGTATGTGAAAATCCGTGATTTGTTTCAAATTGGCAATGCTTTCGGGTAAATAGGAAATTCTATTGTGGTGAATATAAAACTCTTTTAAGGATTTTAATTGACCAATGCTTTCAGGTATGCTATAGAATCGATTATGAGCCACATAAAATTTCTCTAAATCTTTTAAGTTACCCAATTCCTCTGGAAGTTTTTCGATTCTATTGTAGTATAAGTCAAGTTCTCTTAAGTCTTTCAGCTTAAAAATAAAGGGTGGGATACTGTCTAAATCATTCCTATAAAATGAGAGCACTTCCAATTTCTTTAAACTTGCGAAGGCAGGATGAATCCCCTCACTTTTAATGTCATTTTCAGCAAATTGTAATTCTACTAGATCTTTTAAAAAGCCTATTTCTTTAGGAATAGCTGTTAAATTATTGAAGGATAGCACTAAATATTTTAAATTATGTACAGTATCCTCAGCTAAATTACTTAAGTCAATATTATTACGCGACAAATTGAGATGCTCTAAATTTTGAAGCTTTTCAAGATGAAATTTAGTATCTTGTCGGAAGTCATTTCTTGCAAGGTCTATCTCCTTAACATTTTTTAGTTTATGTAAATTTGTTGGAAGAGGAGAGAAGGGGCTATCTCTGTAAACCATCTCTTCAACACTGGTGTTTTTCTTGAATTTAATACTTTTGTTTGGTGCATGATTATAAATCCTTAAAGTCATCAAACTATCCAATCCAAAAATTGACCAGTTTAATAACCAGGGAATTTTTTTAACGGAAGTATTTACCAACTCAATCTCTTGTAGGTTTTTACATTTCAATAGTTTAAAAATAGGCAGTCTTTTTAAATCTCTTCCTTCAAAAGAAATGTGGGTAATGGTATCAAACTCATTAGTTATATCTAAATCATGGCCTTTAGTATATTCTTCACTTGGTTTTCGAATTTCGTAATCAAACTTTTTAATCTCCTTCATTAGTTTATAGGCGGAATCAAAACTAATGTAATTATCAGAATTCTGATAACTACTATCTACTATCGTTCTTTTCAAAATACCATTCTCTACAGTTACTTTATAACCGCCTGACATAATCATGCTGTAATGATGATAATCAATAGAATCTTGTTTGTTATAGAATTTTTGGGCCACAGTAAGATGGCAAAATATGGGTATACTTATTATTAGAAATGTCAGTTTTTTCATATAGAAATCATTTTAAAACTAAATATATAGTATTAAGTTTATAGTGACAAATTTTGATTTAGATTCTTTCAAGAAGGGGTAAAGCTAAAAAGTGGAAAAAACACATAATAAAGCTATCAAAATCCATTAAAATAACCTATTTTTGACCTTTTGGTAAAAACACTATGAGTACAGAAAAAGATAATAAGAACAAGGAATATTCAGCCGGTAATATTACCGTATTAGAAGGTTTAGAAGCGGTAAGGAAAAGACCAGCCATGTATATTGGTGATGTTGGGATTAAAGGACTTCACCATATGATTTGGGAAGTGGTGGATAACTCCATTGATGAAGCTATGGCAGGTCATTGTACAACAATCGCTGTGGAAATTAATGAAGATAACTCCATTACAGTAATGGATGACGGTCGTGGTATCCCCGTTGATATCCATGAAAAGGAAGGCCGTTCTGCTTTGGAAGTGGTTATGACAGTGCTTCACGCAGGTGGTAAATTTGATAAAGATTCTTATAAAGTTTCAGGTGGTCTTCACGGTGTAGGGGTTTCGTGTGTAAATGCCTTATCTTCAATGTTGAGAGCGACTGTTTATAGTCGCGATGGAAAAATCTATGAGCAAGAATACTCTGAAGGATTTCCGAAAGCGCCAGTAAAGCCTGTTGGTGAAACCGACATAACAGGAACCAAAATTCAGTTTAAGCCAGATGAGACTATTTTCGCTGAGTCAGTATTTAAATACGAAACCGTAGCTTCTCGTTTGAGAGAATTGGCTTATTTAAATGCCGGTATAAAGATAAAATTACAAGATCATAGAGAGAAAGACGAAGAAGGAAACTCCAAGGAGGAAGACTTTTTCTCAGAAGGAGGTTTGTTGGAGTTTGTACAGTACTTGGATGTAAGTAGGGAGAAGTTAATTCCTGAACCTATTTACATGGAAGGAGAAAAAAATAATGTCCCTGTTCAAGTAGCCTTAAATTACAACACTTCTTACAGTGAAAATGTGGTTTCTTATGTAAACAATATTAACACAATTGAGGGTGGTACTCACGTCTCAGGTTTTAGAAGAGCTTTGACCAGAACGCTAAAAAGTTATGCAGATAAGTCTGGGCTTTTAGAAAAGCAAAAAATTGAAATTACAGGGGATGATTTTCGCGAGGGACTAACAGCAATTATCTCTGTAAAAGTTGCTGAACCTCAATTTGAGGGTCAAACTAAAACTAAATTAGGTAATTCAGATGTGATGGGAGCAGTAGAAAGCTGCGTTTCTGAAACCTTACAGTATTTCTTAGAAGAAAATCCAAAAGCGGCCAAAACCATTGTTCAAAAGGTGATTTTAGCTGCCCAAGCACGTAATGCTGCTAAGAAAGCTCGTGAAATGGTTCAACGGAAAAACGTAATGTCTGGTAGTGGTTTACCAGGTAAACTGGCGGATTGTTCCGAAAAAGACCCTGCCTTATGTGAAATATATCTTGTTGAGGGAGATTCAGCAGGTGGATCTGCTAAACAAGGTCGTGATCGAAATTTCCAGGCTATTTTGCCTTTGAAAGGTAAAATTTTGAATGTAGAGAAGGCGCAAGAGCATAAGATTTATGATAATGATGAAATCAAGAATATTCTTACGGCCTTGGGTGTTCGTTTTGGAACTGAAGATGATGAAAAAGCATTAAATCTTGATAAATTAAGATACCATAAAATAGTGATTATGACCGATGCTGATGTGGATGGGTCCCACATTCGTACGCTAATTTTAACACTTTTCTTCCGATATATGCGAGAGCTAATCGATATGGGGTATGTTTATATCGCTCAACCTCCTTTATACTTAATTAAAAGAGGTAAAACAGAACGATATGTATTTACTGAAGATGAGAGAGTAGAAGTAGTGAAGGAGATTTCTCCAGATGGTACGGAAGGTGCAGTTCACTTGCAGAGATACAAAGGTTTGGGTGAAATGAATCCTGAGCAATTGTGGAATACTACTATGGATCCACAAACTAGAAAAATGAAACAGGTTTCTGTTGAGTCCGCTGCTGAAGCAGATCACTTATTTAGCATGTTGATGGGGGATGAAGTGCCTCCTAGAAGAGATTTTATAGAGAAAAATGCAAAATACGCAAAGATCGATATTTAAACTTTTGTCGTAAAATATTATTATTAAAGCCTGAGCAAATTTGTTCAGGCTTTTTTGTTTATCGTAAATTGGAGGCATGATTGAAACTGCAGATAGAATTATTGAGATCAAGGAATACTACTTTAGTAAAAAACTGGAAGAGGTAAAAAGTCTAGATAATTCTGATTTTCCTATTATAAATTTGGGTATTGGTAGCCCAGACTTAGCACCCCATGATAAAGTAATTCAGGCTTTAAAAACTTATGCTTCTAAGCCAGATCTGCATGCTTATCAATCATATAGAGGCATTCCTGAATTAAGAAATGCAATTGCGGATTATTATTCGCAGTATTTTGAAGTTAAATTAGATGCTAACCGTGAAATTCTTCCCTTGGTCGGTTCAAAAGAAGGGATTATGCATATCACTCAAGCATTTGTTAATCCTGGTGATGAGGTCTTCATTCCAAATCCTGGATATCCCACTTATGCAGCTGTTACCAAATTGGCTCAAGCTAAAATCAGATTTTACGATCTCAAAGAAGAAAATAATTGGCAGTTGGATATTGAATCTCTGGAAAAGATGGACTTAAGTAGAGTAAAATTATTTTGGCTTAATTCTCCTCATATGCCGACTGGTGTGCAATATGCAACCGAAGATCTTCATAAATTGGTTGGGTTAGCTGAAAAGTATCAATTTCTTATTATAAATGATAATCCCTATTCAATGATTTTAAATATGCATTATCAAAGCATTTTATCTATTGAGGGAGCTTCTGAAGTGGCGATTGAGCTAAATTCATTAAGTAAATCTCATAATATGGCTGGTTGGAGGCTAGGCTGGTGTTCTGGAAGAGCTGAATTTATCAATGCCATTGTTAAGGTAAAAAGCAATATGGATAGTGGTATGTTTAAGCCATTACAGTTAGCTGCTGCAGAAGCTCTTAAACTAGGGAGTGATTGGTTTGAAAACCTTAATAGTGTATACAAACAAAGAAGAGTTTTAGCTGAGAAGGTGCTTCAGAAACTGGGTTGTTCTTTTGATGCAAACCAACAGGGGTTATTTATATGGGCTAAATTGCCTTCTAATATTTCTGACTGTGAAAAATGGGTGGATCATTTATTATACGAATATCACCTCTTTCTTAGTCCTGGTTTTATTTTTGGTACGCAAGGTCAGGACTATGTAAGGATATCTTTATGCGCAAAGGAGGAGCAGTTTGAGATTGCATTAAACCGACTTGAAACTTATCAATCATGAAAAAAAATATAAATAGCCTGAGTATTTTTGGTTTAGGATTAATAGGAGGGAGCTTTGCATTGTCCATAAAGCATCAGTTTCCTGAGATCACAATTTATGGGGTAGACCAGAACTCAGATCATACACAAAAAGCACTGGAGTTAAAGTTGGTTGATGAGATAAAATTAGCCGATAGTTTAGAAGTTAAGCAGTCTGATCTAGTAATTCTTGCCATTCCAGTTAATGCAATTCACAATATGCTTCCTGCGCTTTTAACAAGAATCTCAAACAACACGGTGATTATAGATACAGGGTCTACGAAGGGCACTATTTGTCATCAGGTTAGGAATCATCCAAAAAGAGCTCAATTTGTAGCAGCGCACCCAATAGCTGGAACAGAATATTCAGGGCCTGAAGCTGCATTTCCTAAACTTTTTGCGGGAAAGAACAATATTATCTGTGAATTTGAACTAAGTCATAGAGCTGCTCAAGACTGCGCTCAATGGCTATTCAATTTAGTTGGGATGACTAATGTTTATATGGATGCAGAAAACCATGATAAGCATTTGGCCTACGTTTCGCATCTTTCGCATATCAGCTCTTTTATGTTGGGTTTAACGGTTTTGAATATCGAAAAGGACGAGGAAAGCATTTTTAATCTTGCAGGAAGTGGTTTTGAAAGTACAGTTCGGTTAGCTAGAAGTTCACCCGAGATGTGGGCACCTATTTTTCTGCAGAATAAAAAGTATCTCAATAATGCTTTAAAGGAATACATTTCCCAATTGACACATTTCCAGACAAAATTAGAGGCTGGAAATGATGAAGAGCTAAGCAAGCTAATGCATCAAGCCAATAAGATTAGCAAGGTGCTAGACTAAGCAATTTTTATCTAAATCTATTCATTAGATAAGCCTGAGTTTCTTGATATTAACTTTCAGATTTCAGCCTTCTACTTATTTCCTTCATTCCTTCCACTGCGCTCTTGGGAATTGCTGTGATTTGATTACTTCCATAGTATTCCGGAGTGCTAGGGTCTATTACATATATGGGTACCCTATGGCCAACTTGGTGAATTAATCCTGCAGCAGGGTATACTTGCAAAGATGTGCCGACCACTAATAAAATGTCCGCATCTGCAGTAATTTTTGCAGCAGGTTCGATCATGGGCACCATTTCACCAAACCACACTATGTGAGGCCGTAATTGGGAACCTTTTTCGCATAAATCTCCTACTTTTATTTCCAAGTCTTCTAGTTCATAAACAAGATTCTCATCGACACTGCTCCTGGCTTTTTTTATTTCACCATGTAAATGAAGAACTTTGGATGAACCCCCTCTTTCATGTAGATCATCTATATTTTGGGTGATAATTTCGACATCGTAATAGTATTCCAATTCCGCTAGCATCTTATGTGCTTCATTTGGTTCAGCCTCTACAACTGCTTTTCTTCTTTTATTGTAAAAATCTAGAACCAAGGCCTGATTCATTTTCCATCCTTGGGGAGAAGCAACTTCTGTTACATCATGTCCTTCCCACAAGCCATCTGCACCTCGAAAGGTTGGTATCCCACTTTCTGCACTTATTCCGGCCCCTGTTAAAACCACTAATTTCTTTTTCATAACTTTATATTTTGCATTGAGACAATCAATAGTTGATTAGTTTCGTTACAGACTTCAATATAATAAAACATTAAAAAATGATAGTAAGAACAATTTTTATTGCTTTAGTAATTTTTAGCAGTGCTGCTTGCGTTACCCAGAAGAAATATGATGAGCTCTTAGCTGAAAAAGTAAAACTCGATGCTGAGAAAATGGCTTTAGAGGATGAAGTTCAAATGAAAGTTAATGCAATAGAATCCTTAGAAGCGGAACTTACGGAAGAAAAGGAGAAACTTGGTCAAGTAAGACAGGCATATCAAAATTCTCAAAACAGTCTGGACTCTTTAAAACAGCAATATACGACTTTAAACGACTATTATGATAAATTAATGAGTAGCAGCGGGAAACTTAACAAAGACTTAGCGAATAAAGAAAAGCAACTATTGCAAATGGAAGCCGATTTGGAAATTTCCAAGCAAAGGAATGATGAGCTAGCCGCTAATCTGGCCGAACGAGAAGAGCGAGTTGCTGAGTTGGAAAAGGTACTAGCGGATAAAGAAGCTGCTGTAAATGCTTTGAAGCAAAAAGTGAGCGAAGCTTTACTAAATTTTAAAGAAAACGATTTAACAGTGGAAGTGAAGAATGGAAAAGTTTATGTTTCATTGGCAGAGCAGCTTTTATTTAATTCAGGAAGTACAGTTGTAGATGCGAAAGGAGTGGAGGCTTTAAAGAAGTTAGCTCAAGTTTTAAAAGATAATAAAGATGTAAATATCGTAGTGGAAGGACATACAGATGATGTGCCAATTTCAGGTAATAATCGCTATTTAAAAGATAATTGGGACCTGAGTGTCTTGAGAGCTACTTCCATTGTGAGGATTTTAACAAATAATGGAGCATCACCCGAAAGAGTAACTGCAGCGGGCAAAGGTGAGTTTTCTCCTAAATCGACCAACGAAAATGCAGAGGGACGAAAGGAGAATCGAAGAACGGAAATCATCCTCACTCCTAAATTGGATGAGTTATTCCAAATTCTAGAAACAAATTAGATTTGATCAAGTACATAGTAGGAATCTAGAATCGACCAAAGGATAATGGATTCCTATTATGGTACATTGATTTAATCCCAATCCAATTTTAGAGTCTTCACATTTAGAATAAACCCAATTGTTGACCATATTCATGTTTTTCTAATAAGGCAGCAGATTGTGATTTGTTTTTTCTTCCTCTAATAGGTTTTACGGGCCAAGCGTTCATCAGATTTTCGTCAAAAGGTTGGATTAACGCTTTTACTTGTTCTTCGCTAATTTTATCTTTCATATCTAACAACCATTCTGATTCTAGTTCCTGATGAAGAATTAAAGGCATTCTAGGTTCTTTTAGTTTCGGATTATTGTGAATTTCTGCCATAAGAGAATTAGCCGTTGTGGTCACTACACTTACCGTTGAAATTTTTTGTCCATCATCCGGATTCTCCCACTCTTCCCAAATCCCTGCTAAACTGATAGGGGATTGATCTTTTAAGCTGATGTAGTATGGGATTAATTGCTTTTTCTGATGCTGATGCTCAAAAAATCCATCTACCATAATGATGCATCTCCTATCAGCAGCAGCTTTCCTGAATGCCGGTTTTTCAAAAATGCTTTCGCCTCGAGCATTTATCGTTTTATTTTGAATATCCTCAGCTTGTTCTGAGTCTTTCGTCCAAAATGGTATCAATCCCCACTGAAATAGCGTGAATTCATCTGGGTTTTTATTTGTGATCACTGCCAGTTTGGGATGATCAAAACCAGTAGTATGAAAAATGGGTTGTACAGGTTCTCCTTTCTCATTGAAAAGGTTTTCTAAAGCACTCATATTCTTGTCAGGATGGCGCTGAGTGTATTTTTTTTTCTTTTGAATAAAAGAGCTTATATCATAGCACATTTGCTAATGATAGGGAAATATTTTGGTTTTAGGGAAATATTTGAGAACTTAATCGCACATTATTTTAAAATAGGAGAATATCAAATTGATAAAAAATGCAAGAGAGAAAGCTAGATTCTGTGAAAAGTGAGATCAGTGAACCATTACAAGTTATTACAGAAAAGATAAATACTTGGTTTGATGTCTTTGTTGATATGATTCCTAATATGCTACTTTCGGTTGTATTACTCATAGTATTCATTGTTATTGCAAAGCTGATAAAAAAAGTGTTTGTCAAGGTGTTTCGCAAATCATCAGACAATAAAGCGCTTGAGAATCTCTTTTCAACTATTATTTATTATGCCATGCTTGGCATTGGCCTATTTATCATACTAGACATTCTTAACCTGGACAAGGCAGTTACCTCTTTACTGGCCGGAGTTGGAGTAGTAGGATTAGCCCTCGGTTTTGCATTTCAAGATATTGCCGCGAATTTTGTTTCAGGAGTAATCTTAGCTTTCAGAAAACCCTTTTTGATAGATGATGTCATCCAGCTAGGAGATTTGATGGGAGAAGTGACTCGAACAAATCTAAGAGTGACTGTTATTAAAACTTTTCAAGGGCAGGAAGTATATGTACCTAACAAAGATGTGCTATCCAATCCTATCACAAATTACTCAGTTTTAAAACAAAGGAGGATTGATTTGGCTGTTGGTGTATCGTATGGAGATAATTTACAGAAAGTGAAGGAATTAGTTCTGAATACCCTGCACAATTTGGAAGGAGTGATTCGAAAGGAGGATATGATATTTACCTACTCTGAGTTTGGCAGTAGTTCAATTAATTTTGAAATTAAATTTTGGATCGACTACCCGACTAATCCAAGTTTTTTAGAGATGCGTTCTAAAGCTATCATGGCTATTAAAGATGCATTTGATGAGGCGGATATTACTATTCCTTTCCCAATCAGAACACTGGATTTTGGCATAAAGGGAGGAGAGAAATTATCGGAAATGAGTATAGAGCCTTCTAATAGCTTAGGTAGTAAATAGACCTAGATTAGTTTAGATAAATGTAAATTCAAGTTCTTAAGGGGTTACAAGACTTTCCTGCAATTCGACCGCTTTTTTACCTTCTTTTAGAAAGGTTTTTAAGGCAGGGATATCTAAAGGCTTCTCCATATAGTAATCGGCACCGTTTTTCAGGGCAAATTCTTTGTCATATTGACAAGTTGATGAGGTTAAAATAACCACAGGGATATCGCATATTTCAGGATTTTCCTTCACTTCTACCAAAACTCCAAATCCATTGCCGAAGGGTAAATTTATATCTAGTAATATTAGCTCGGGCTTCTCTATTTGCTGAAAAGGAGCCCATTGATTAACATATGAAATCGCCTCTTCAGCTGTACTGACAATATTTAGTGTTTGTAAAATTCTGCTAGTACTTAAAATTTCTTTTGTTATTAAGATATCCATATCATTATCTTCTACGAGTAAAATGTTAAGGTTTTCCATAATTCATATTATTTGCCCTATTGTAAATAGCGTTAAACAATAATATTGTAGAACTACATTTTTTTAAGTACTCTACTAGTGCTTGGTACTTTTTTAATTTCAATCAAAATAGTAAGATGCTTAACTTTAAAAGCGAGCAACTTTTGATTTCGAATTTGTTCCAGAAAGTTATGGAGAAAGTAAATAGAACACATTAGCGTATTACCTATTTTCAGTTAGGTATTACACTATAATAAAGAGGTGGTATTTTACCCATTACGGTTACGAAGAAGCTTTGAGATAATTTTAGATATAAAAAAACCCAAGCCTTTAGACTCGGGTTTTAGAATTTTGATATTTATAAATTATCCTTCAGCAGGTTCTCTAAAACCTACCCAAGTAAATCTTTTTATCAGATACTCTGGATTAGTGAGAGAAGCATTTCCAGCAGGATTACCGCCAGTTACGTGGAAATCTGAGAAACCAGCATTTTGGTTAACATGAATAGCACCTGTTAGATTAAAACTAACAGAAGTAGCCGCCATTCCCATTTGATCCATTATAAGATTTTTAGTGGTTTCATCTGTAGTGTAAGCAGCACAAGAGATGGCTCCATGGTTTTCAGCTAAGCTAGAAGCTAAATCTACAGATTGATTGGTATCCTTAGTTTTAATTAATAAAACGACTGGCCCAAATAATTCCTTTGTGAATTTATCTTCGTCAGCAGCATTCATTTCAACCACAATAGGCGTAGCAGTTCTTGCTTTTTCAAACATTGGATTTTGAATGCTTCTGCTTTCTAACCAGACTTTTCCGCCCAATTTTTTAGCTTCTTCAGTATGGCTTAAAGTATTGGCATTTTGAATTGCTCCTAATACAAAGGGTCCAGCTTTCGGATTATCTACTAAACCGTTAATGTTTTCTGTTAATTTTTGAGCAAAATCGTCAAAGCTGACTGTCCCATCAGGAGTTTTGATTCCGCCCTCAGGAATAAAGAAGTTTTGAGGGCAAGTACACATTTGACCAGAATATAAACAAACCGAAAAGGCTAAATTCTGAGCCACTTTATCAATGTTTTCCGCAGAATCCAAAATCACTGAATTTACGCCTGTTTTCTCAGTAAATACAATTTTACCTTCTAATCCTTCCAAATAGCTTCCAAAGGCTGAACTTCCAGTGTAATCAATCAATTTGATTGCTTTGTTTTCTGCCAAATCTTTAGTGATCATTTTATCATAAGTGTCAGGGGCTAATTGACAAACATTTGGATCAATTCCATTCTCTTTTAATACTTTTTGTATTTCAGCCACCACAATTGCCATTGGTAGAATTGCGCCCGGATGCGGCTTTACAATACATGGATTTCCAGTGATTAAAGATGCGTATAATCCTGGAACAGAGTTCCAAGTAGGGAAAGTACTGCAACCCACAACTAAGCTCAAACCTTTTGGCATTGGTTTCCAGCTCTTATTTAATTGTACATTGAATTTACCCATTGGCTTATCCCAGAATTTCTTCTCAGGGAATCTTTTCAATTCATCGTATCCAAAAGCAACAGCTTCCATGGCACGGTCTGCAGCATGTGGCCCAGAGGCTTGGAAAGCCATCATATATCCTTGTCCTGTAGTGTGCATGGTAGCGTATGCGTTTTCAAAGAATCTTTCTTTAAATCTGTCCAAACTTTCCACCAAAATAGCAGCTCTATCATCAATAGAAGTATTTCGCCATTGAGTCCATGCTTTTTGAGCTTTATCAATTAAAGTTTCTGCACTAAATGAAGGATATAATATACCTAATGGTTTTTGTAAATAGGGGGATTCTTCCTGACCAACCCAGGCTTCTGGGTCTGTTTGTAGTAGATCCTCAAATTTTTTATCTAAGCTTGCTTTAAATTTATCTTGACCATCTTTGTCGGCAGTTTCTCCGTATATTTTTGGAGACGGGTGTTCAGGGTACTGTGCATAAAACGAGCGGTCATGAACTGCATCTATTGCCTTTTTTAAAGTGTCTTTGTGCTTTTCGTATAAACTCATGGATAATATTTTTAAATTTGCGTTATATTCTCAAAGCCTAAATATACATTTAAGATTTGAAGTGAGAAAATGCTTTTCTGTGAGAGGGAAAGTTTTTAAAAAAACAACACCTTAAAAAATAATCTATGAAGTACATTTTACCACTCTTGCTGAGTCTCTTTATTATTCAGCAAAGTTTAGCTCAAGATTATGTCCCAGGGCTAATTGTAGTAAAACTCAAGCAGGAAGATCAATTGACAAGAAAAGATCCACTTAAGCAGCTGAGTTTTGTACGTCTTCAGGAAGATGCCTTAATTGAGAACATTCAAGATATAAAAAGCCAAGTTAGAACGAATCAAAGAACAGCGGGCAATAGTAGATTAGATAATCTCTACAAGTTGGAGATAAATGAGAGGGTCAACGAAAAAGAATATATTGCTTATTTACGTGGCTTTGAGAATGTTGAATATGCTGAGCAGTATCCTAATGTAAAACCTCTCTATGTTCCGAACGACCCGGAAGCACAATTTGGGCAAGCACAATTTCATTTGGCGCAGATTAATATTTATGACGCTTGGAACGTTTCTCAAGGTAATGAAGATATTGTAATTGGAGTAATAGATACGGGAGCAGATTTAGATCATGAAGATTTAGAGGGAAACCTGTATTTAAATGAAGCTGATCCAATTGATGGAATTGATAATGATAACGATGGCTATACTGATAACTATTTCGGTTGGGATTTTGCTGATAATGATAATTCTCCTGAAGCGGATGGAAGTACTCATGGTACTGGCGTAAGTGGGATAGCAGCTGCGTCCACTGATAACAGTAAGGGGATTGCTGGTGTTGGATTTAATACTAAGTTCATGCCGATTAAGATTTTCAAAACCGAAAACAATTTTTCCAGAAACAGTTATGAAGGTATAATTTATGCCGCTGATCAAGGCTGTGATATTATAAACCTTTCCTGGGGAAGTGCCGGAGGCTACTCACAGTTTGCTCAAGATATTATTAATTATGCTGTATTAGAGAAAGATGTAGTGGTTGTTGCCGCAGCAGGAAATACTAATGCGGAACTAGATTTTTACCCTGCCTCATATGACAATGTACTTTCAATTGGGTATGTTAATTCAGATGACAGTAGAAACATAAATGCAACTTATAGTGATTTTATTGATTTAGTGGCTCCTGGAGTAGGTATTTACACTACGGAAAATGATAATACTTATGATAATGATAGTGGTTCTTCTTACGCAGCCCCTATGGTGGCGGGTGCCGCAGCCTTGATTCGTTCTGTATTTCCTGAATGGAATGCCCTACAAGTTATGGAGCAGTTGAGGGTCAGCAGCGATGATATTAGTGACGTGGGCAGCAATAGTGATTTACAGTACAAATTTGGTAAAGGCAGGTTAAATGTTTTCAAAGCAATTGCCAATTTTGATACACCTGCCATAAGAATTAGTGATTTGAGTTATTCCAATGGTTTAGAGGAAGCAGCTTATTTTGGAGATACCTTGGAAATTACGCTCGAATTCACCAATTATTTAGAATCAACAGAGAACGTAGATGCTAAATTGACTTCTTCTAGCCCATATGTGAATATTATACAAGCGGATTACACTATTGAATCTTTAGAGACATTTGAGAAAATTAGTACTCAGAATGGTAAATATCGAGTGATCTTATCAGAAAATTTGCCTGAAGATGAAGCACTAAATTTTAGAATTCTATTTGAAGGCGAGTTTTACCAAGACTATCAATCTTTTCAAATTCAAAGTAGTCCGAAAATTAGGCTTTTCAATTATAATGGTTGGAACTTTGGCTTTACAGCAACGGGTAATTTTGGTAGAAGTGCTGAAACTCCTTTTGATAACTACGCAGTAACTCACAATGGAAGTGATCTGATTGATCATATGGGACTGGTTCTTTTTGCAGGAGATGATAGCCTTGTCCGAAACACACTTATTGGGGCTAATTCCTTTCAATATATAGATGATTTTCAAAGCTTCAAGTCACTAAAGCGATACGATGACATTACTGCTGATTTTGATGTAAGGAGTGTTTTTACAGAAAAGAATGAAGTTCCAATTTCCCTTGATCTTTATATTGACCAAAGATTTTTAGGGTGGGATGATGAAAAGGACTTTTTAATTCATCAATATAGAGTAGAGAACAGGAGTGAAAATTCATACGATTCTTTGTATTTCACTTTATTCACTGATTATGCCTTAGCGGATAAAAATAGTAATACTTTAAAATATGATAGCGCACTCCAACTTTCGTATGCTTACGATGAGGCAGCGACTGAATATGTTGGTCTAAGTTTATTGTCAATACAAGATTCAGTTTTTTTTGCATTTGATCTAGGAGATGAAAACTTACATACAAGTGACTTGGAAAACGATAGCTTAAAGCAGGATATAATACAAAATGCACTACGGAATGCTTTTAGCAAGCAGTTAGCTGGAGAGAAAGCGGGAGGCAATAATGTGGGCAGTATTCAGGGTGTTTTGCTAAAAGATTTTGAGCCATTTTCTGTTCACGCTATTTCCTTGGCAGTTATGCGAGCAGATAATTTAAATGATTTAAAATCATTGGTAACAAAGGCAAAGAAAAAAGACTCTTTAAGTTTTACTTTGCCACCTTTTGGTAGACAGGTTTTTATTTGTAAAAACGACAGCCCCACTATATCTGCTCCAGAAAATCATGAGTATGATATTTATACATCCGCAACTGATGAAACAATTCTCTATTCCGGGACAGATTTTGAAGTAGGAAATTTAAGTAAAGATTCCATATTTTATGTAGTAGAGCGGGATTCGTTGGGAATAGAAGGGTTAAGAAAGCGATTAGTAATTTCGATTCAGGAGCCTGTAGCAAATTTTTCTTTGCCATCAGATACCCTTTTAATTAACCAAGAAGAGGTAAACTCCTTTAGGTTTCAAGATGAAAGTGAAAACGCATCTAGCTGGAAATGGAAGTTTAGCAATGGTTTTATTTCTCAAAAGCAGCACCCCAATATCATTTTTGATTCAGTGGGAGATTATTCTGCTGAGTTAATTATAGGTAGTGCAATTGGCTGTCATGATACTGTTACTAAATCATTTAAAGTATTTAATAGATCTCGAAAACCTCAAGTAGGCGATTTAGAAGTTTGTATAAACGAAGATTTGATTTTGCAAGATCCAAGTATTGGGCAATTGGCAGTATATTCAGATAGCTTATTAACGACTAAGATATATCAAGGTCCCACATTTATATTTGAGAACCTAAGCTCTGACACTTTGCTTTATGTGAGAAACGAATCTGATCAATTTCCTTCTGAAACTATTCAAGTAGAGGTAAAAGTGATTCCACTTAAGGCTAGAATGGAGGTAATTCTTGATATGTCATCTGAAAATAAGCAAATGAGGGCTTTAGCAACAAGTAAAAGCGATTTTTCTCAAGATCATATATGGATGATAAACGATGATACTCTAGGTACTCAAAACGAAATCAATTTTGAATTAAGAAAGTTGCAGACAGGTGATCTGAAATTAATAGCTATATCAGAAAACAATTGTCGAGATACAGTTACTTTCCAAAACACAGCAAGCCAAAACCCCGAATTCGAAAATTACTATTTGTGTCAGAGTGAGAGTGTTACGATTTCTGCTCTGAATTCAGAAAAGGTTTATTATTTTGAAGATTCTGAATTGACTCAATTTATTGGAAAGGGAGCAAACGTTAACATTGCAGAAGTAAGTGAAGACATGAGTGTATTTGCTGTAAATGTTGAAAATGTTTATCCTTCAGAGGTTATAGAAGTCCCTATCTTTGTAAGTGATTTGACTGCAGAATTCTCAATATCTCACGATACTATTAATTTGGCATTTGAAAAGGAAATCCAGTTAGAAGCCTTATCGTCAAGCAGTAGCAATTGGAATTGGAAAATCAATAATAGTACAATCGCTAGCAAGTCGAGTGTTATTCATAGCTTATCTGAAGCGGGAGTTTTTAAGGTTCAATTAAATGTTGAGGATACCTTAGGTTGCATTGCGGTGGCAGAAAAGCAACTTGTAGTTTTCAATGATCCATTGTTAGGCAGTAATAGCGAATTGAAATCGTATTTTTCTATTTTCCCTAATCCTGCTGATAAATTCATTCATCTGACTGGAAAAGACCAATTCAAATTTGATACTTACAGTATTATAGATACACAAGGAAAGGAAGTGTTGAAAGCCAATAATAGTTTGGAGCTACTACAATCAGAAATAATTGATATCTCTGATTTAAAACAAGGAGCTTATTATTTGATTATTAGGAAAGGGAAAAATGAAGCATCCTTTTTATTTGTAATAAGTCGTTAATCTAATTTTTTATGAACAACATTTACGCAGAACTCATTTCCATAGGAGATGAAATATTGTACGGTCAAACTTTAGATACTAATTCTCATTTTATTAGTGCAGAGCTAGATAAATTAGGTATTAGAGTTAAAAGAAAAGTTACGGTTTCGGATGAAAGAGAAGCTATGATGCGCGCTTTTGAAGAGGCTGAAAACAATGCTGATATTATTATCATTACTGGCGGTCTTGGTCCTACAAAAGATGATTTGACAAAACCACTTTTGGCCGAGTATTTCGATTCTTCTATGATCCTACACGAAGATATTTTAGAAGACCTTCGTGAGAGATTTGCTAAAAGAGATAGAGAGCTTAATGAATTAAACAGAGGTCAAGCTGAATTACCTGAAAAGTGTACACCAATTGAAAATAAGTATGGAACAGCTCCAGGCATGTGGTTTGATAAAGAGGGAAAAGTTTTTATTTCAATGCCAGGTGTTCCTAGTGAAATGAAATATATGATGGAGGATACCGTCATACCACGATTTAAAGAAAAATTTAAAACCCCAGTTCTGATCCATAAAATGGTAAAAACGGTCGGTATACCGGAAAGTATACTAGCTGAAAAGTTAGAAGACTGGGAAAATAACCTTCCAAGTGAAATTAAACTGGCTTACTTACCCGGATTAAAGCAAGTAAAAATGCGACTGACAGCCTCAGGTGATGAAGAGAAACGTTTAAAAAAATTGATAGATCAAGAAGTAGATAAACTTTACAAGTTAGTGGGCAAATATATCTACGGAACAGATGAGAATAATCTCGCAAGTAAAATTGGAGAACTACTCTTGGAAAGGAAACTTACTATTGCTGTTGCAGAAAGTTGTACCGGCGGACATTTGGCCCATTTGTTAACTTCAAATGCAGGAAGTTCTGCGTACTATCGAGGGGGTATTAATCCCTATCACAACAATTTGAAGATGGATGTGCTGGGAGTTAAAAAAGAAACGATTGAAAAGTACGGAGCGGTAAGTGAACAAACGGTTATAGAAATGGCTGAAAGAGTCCGCGAACTTTTCGGTGCGGATATTGGTATTTCTACTAGTGGAGTAGCCGGCCCAGGAGGAGGTTCGAAAGAAAAACCAGTAGGCACAGTGTGGGTAGCTTTGGCAGATGGAAAGGAAACCCAAACTAAATTGTATCATTTTCAGTTTGATAGACACGGTAATATCGAAATGACATCTAATTCATTATTAAATTTGGTTCGGCAAACTTTAAGCTCAAAATAATTGAGAAAAAGTTTATAAATGTTAATTTTGTACAAATTTGATTTGGTTTTACTATGGAAATTGAACCTTTCAGATCATAATCACAATATAATGGAAGGAAATCGTCCTTTCTTAAGATTGATAATATTTCAAAAAGTTTTTTTCATTTCAATAAACGACTAATTATTTCATGGCAACGGTAGAAATGGTAATGCCCAAGATGGGTGAAAGTATTATGGAAGCAACAGTGCTGACCTGGTTGAAAAAAGAGGGTGACACTATTGAAGAGGATGAATCAGTTTTAGAAGTAGCTACTGATAAAGTAGATACGGAAGTTCCAGCATTAGAAGCAGGTATTTTAAAACAAATATTGGTTCAAGAAGGTGATATAGTAGGAGTTGGTAAACCGATAGCTATTATTGAAACTGAAGGAGGATCTGCCGCTGCCGATAATGGAGCTGCTACACAACCGGAAAAGCAAGAAAGTTCTTCTTCAGAAACTGCATCAGGAGAGTCTAATATTGCTTCAGATTCCGGAAATAATGGACATGAAATAGCAGCTCGATCTGAATCTGGTAAGTTCTTCTCTCCCTTAGTACGAAATATTGCTAAAGAAGAAAACATTGAAATGGCTGAGTTAGAGTCTATTTCTGGAACTGGGAAAGAGGGAAGAGTAACTAAGAAAGATATTTTATCATACATAGACAATAGGGGAGAAGCTCCAGCTCAAGCACCTAGTCAACCAGCACAAAGTGCTCCAAAATCAGCGCCTAGTGCACAATCAGCTCCTCAAGGTGTACCGGTTAGCATCTCTGGTGATGACGAAATCATTGAAATGGATAGAATGCGGAAGATGATCGCTGGAAGGATGCTTGATTCGAAACGTATTTCTCCTCATGTTACTTCATTTGTTGAAGCGGATATGACTAGCGTTGTACAATGGAGAAATAAACATAAGAACACTTTTAAGGAACAAGAAAATGGGAATTTAACTTTCACTCCTATTTTTATTGAAGCAGTGGCAAAAGCTATCAAAGATTATCCAATGATTAATGTTCAAGTTGATGGGGATAGAATCATCAAAAAGAAACATATCAATATCGGAATGGCAGTAGCTTTACCAAGTGGTAATTTGATAGTTCCTGTCATTAAAGATGCTGATCAGTTGAATATTAGAGGATTAGCTAATAAGGTGAATGACTTAGCTAGAAGAGCTAGAGATGGTAAATTGAAGGCTGAGGAGTTGGAAGGTGGTACGTTTACGATTTCAAATGTAGGGTCATTTGGGAATGTAATGGGTACGCCAATCATTATGCAACCTCAAGTAGGTATTTTAGCCTTAGGTGCTATTGTTAAAAAGCCCGCTGTTTTAGAAACGCCTCAAGGAGATGTTATTGCGATTAGACATAAAATGTTCTTATCTCATTCATATGATCACAGAGTTGTTGATGGTTCTTTAGGTGGAATGGTCGTAAGAAGAGTTGCTGACTATTTAGAGAAATGGGATGTTAAAAAGGATTTATAATTGATTGATAATTATTTGATTTAAAAAAAGGACTGTTTTTCAGTCCTTTTTTTGTTGGTTTTGATCCGATTTCAAATTTTAAACCTTTTGACCATGCGGCGGTTTTATTGAATAGATCTGTATTTATGAGAAAGCTAGCAATATTTATACTTTTATTATCATTTTTTTTCAGTTGTAAGGCCCAGAATAATGAAAATGATGGAAATTACACCTATAAATCTGGTGACCGTTTTGGTACAGGGAAATGGTATATGGGTAGAGAAATAGCATATGTGATGGGCTATCAAGGCATAAATTGGCTAGAAAGACCAGAGAGGGAAAAAGAGGAAAATACATCGAAACTGTTGAAAAATATGAATATTCAGCCTGATGATGTGATTGCTGACATAGGTGCAGGTTCGGGTTTTCATGTTTTTAAAATGGCTCCCAAAGCTAAGGAAGTATATGCAGTAGATATTCAACCAGAGATGCTGCAGGCCATTAGGGAAAAGAAAGATGAAGCGGGATTAAATAATATCAACCTAATAAAAGGAACTGAACAGAGTGTAAATTTGCCAGAAAAAACTATTGATAAAGTATTAATGGTAGATGTTTACCATGAGTTTAGTTATCCTATTGAAATGATAACCTCCATTAAGAAATCATTGAGGCCAGAGGGTGAAATCTATTTAATTGAATATAGAGCTGAAGATAAAAGTGTGCCCATTAAGGAATTGCATAAAATGAGTGAGAAACAGGCAGTTAAAGAAATGAATGCTGCCGGTTTTAAATTGAAAGAAAACATCAGTAATCTTCCATGGCAGCATTGCATGGTGTTTGTTCAACAATGAAATTCAGGTCTCCTTTAGTGATTGCTTGTACATATTAAAAAATAGTAGGGGTAAAAAAGCAAAAGCAAAAATGGAAAATGCAATAACTAAGGTGACATTAGCAGAGAAGTGATTGATAAATCTAAGCCAAGTAGAAATGACAAGTATAGCAATAGCTCCCTGACCAAAAATCCATTGAAATAGCATTCTATTTTCCGTTAGTTTGTGTAGTCTCCATCTGTAGACGAACAATATTGGATAACAAATGAGTCCCGAGACAGTGCCTCCCAGATAAAGCAAAATGGTAGCATAAGGTAGGCTTAAAATCTTAAAAAAAAATCCTACTACAAAGATAAAGCTAAATAGCCAAACTGATATATAGATTATTTTATTCATGCCTCCTCTTGCTTAAAAGCCTCTTCCTGGCTGGATTTATACATTCTGAAAAACAAGAATGGTAAAAATAAAATACCAAAACTGATCATTCCTAATCCGAAAATCACCATTGCACCTTGTAAATGAAGTATCTTAAATCCACTACCAAGTAGAATGAGCATAATACTTGCTGTTCCAAATATCCATTTTAGTTTTTCAGACATGACATTGAATACTTTATCTTTAAACTTATTGACCAGCAATAGAGGCAAGAAAATGAAAGAAAGCCCCAGTAAACCAGAGAATAACATAATGTTTGCGCCAGGGAAATGCATTACTTTAAAAAATGCTCCCACTGTTGATGAAAGGGCAAATAAATAGCCCGAAATGTAAGTGAACTGTTTCATGAGTATTATTTTTTTATGGTTTAATAAAAAGAAAGATTCATGTTGTATTTCTGCAAAACCATTGGGTGTAGTTTGCTGATAGGCTTTGCTGTATGCTTCGTCAAAAGATTTTCCTCTCTGCATTTCAATTTCAATCAAACAGCAAAAGTGGTCGATCAGATCATCTTGAATATCCTTTGAGGAAATAGCACTGCTGTTGACTTTTTGGCTGATAAAGTCTAGTTGTTCATCAGTAATCATAAGGCAGGAGAGGTTTTGTTATCAGTAAATACAATCTTGTTCAAAGTCTCCATAAAATCCTCTAGCTCCTGCACTACCATTTTCTTCTCACTCTTTCCTTTTGGTGTTAGGGTGTAGTACTTTCGGACTCGTTTTCCAATATTTACCTCTTCGGTGGTCAAAATACCATCTTTCAAGAGTTTGTGTAGAGTAGGATAGAGACTTCCATCTTTAATGAGGATTTTGCCATCTGAAATATCCTTTACCTTTTGGCAGATTTCATAGCCGTACATTTTTCCGTTCTCTTCTAGAAGCTTTAAAATGATAACTCCCAGCGTGCCTTTTAATAGTTCTTTTGAATACATAGAACAAATATACATAGAATTATGATGTATCAAAATAGAATGAAAATATATTAATAGAAGCTTAAGGTGAAGTCTATTAAAGTTAATAAAGGTGTAACATATTGGCTAATAATCTAGAAAGCCGTTTGAATAAAAAAGGCTGATTTGTGTAAGCTCATCACGATACTAATAGTTTTAATTGGCAGTTTTATGGGAAATGTAACTATCAAAGATTTAATTACTATAGAGGTGAAATGATCATTTTTTATTAGAATTTAATGTAGAAGCCAGAATTTATATGTTGTTGATTTACAAATAAATTCAGTTCCTTATTTAGTTTAGAAAAACGAATATAACGTGTGTCAATTCCAATTTCTATTTCTTTTAGCTGTAATCCAACTGATAAACCTAGTAGAAATCCAGGTTGAAAATTGTAAGGAGCAAATGGCTGTTCTACCGATTCTTGTTCATATTGCCCTATTATTGTTGTTCTTTTAGTAATATACTCGTCATTAATATTAAATTGAGTATTGACACCAGCAAGTACATTTAAGAATAAACTATTTTGATTTAATCTATAGGTGAGATAAATAGGTGTACTTATCTGGATATAATTGAAATTTGTCTCATATTGATTAACTGGACTTGAATTGGAATCTATTCTCGATCCACTATACTTTATTTGGCTAAGCAATAATTCGGTGTTGAAGCTCAGTGATTTAGAAAATTCTGGCACATTATATGTTGCAAAAAGACTTATTGTTTGACTTTGACTTATATATATGTCATTGATGTCCGGATAATAACCGCCACTATTTTTTGTCAGTCTATTGAATTGCTGACCAATTCTCAAGCCCCAATTAAATTTATTTAAGTTGTTCTGAATGTCTAAGTCTGTATAGTTATGCTGATTTTTTATATTTAGTTGAATTACGAATTTTTTCAAATCTTCCTTTCTAAAATAGAGTCTATCGATTAATTCTCTGAGGTCTAAATCATTTTTTGCTAAATAATATAGTTGTCCTTTCCAGATATCTTGGTTGGTGATATAAGTTTTTCCACTTCTTTCTTCCAACTTTGAAGAATTTTTAATTTGATAAACTGTATCTTTTGTACTTATATAGTAAATATTTTGCTTTTCATATAAAGATATAGCCCCTTTAATTACATTTTGTAGAAACAAAGTATCAATCACATTTGAAGAAAATGAAGCATCATTTTTATATCCGTAACCTATAACATCTTTTGGTAAATAAGTAGTGATATTTCCATCTTCTGAAAGAGTTTCAAAAATTCGATATGAGTTGCTACCAGAATAATAATATAATTTTGTATTAATAGTATCTCCTTGCTTGTTAATATAAAATCCATCTAAAAAATTAGATTGTGCATTTAAATAAATTGAACTGATGAAACATATACTTGAAATTATTATTAGCCTAATAAAGTCATTCATAAAAACTATTTATAGATTTAATGTAATGTAAAATTAATCTTTTTATTATTGAAAGTTCAAAGGATCTTCTGACTCCACTTGTAGCTTCCCATTTTCTACTTTTAAGTCATAGCTAAATCCTGGCTGCAAATAGATTCCATAAGTATTGCCAGCAACTCTTAAATTGTAGAAATCAGCATTTTCCAATTCAAAAGCATAATCTCTATTTTGAGACTGAATTTTTTTAAAAGCATAATATTCAGGAATGAAATGTTGGTCGGTTTTTTCCAAAATCAACGTTTCATCTTGCCATTCATTTGCTGAAAGGATAATTTTCGTTTTCTTTTGTGCTTGAGTTTGGCAGATTAACAATAGATTAATGCAAAGGAAGCTTACAATTAGGCGCATTTTCTGTAATTTGTTGTTTAAGGTTGATTTCAGACTTTAAACTAAAATTTTCTTCCTTAGCGAACAAATAAGCCAAAAGCTTTTTAAATTTAGGAATTGATTGATTACACATGGCAATAGATAGAATAACATCATTAATAAATAAAAGTAATTTAGTCAGCAGAGATTTAAGCTGGTTGCAATTCAATTACAGAGTGCTGGATCTGGCTAGAAAGCCTAACAGGAATGTATTTGATCGGCTCAAGTTCTTGGCAATTACTGCTTCCAATCTTGATGAATTTTTCATGATTAGAGTCGGTTCGCTCTATAATTATATTGATTATGGGAGAGAGCGTATTGATTATTCAGGATTGAGAGAATTACCTTTCAGAAAAAAGCTTTTAACAGAATGTCAAAATTTTGTGAAATCACAAAACAGGCTTTTTGAAGATGAATTGGAACCCATTTTTGAAGAAAGCAATTTTAAAATTGCTGAGCTGAGCGATTTGACTTCTAATGAATTGAAAAAAGCGAATAGTTTTTTTGATAAGATCATATTTCCAATGCTGACACCTATGGTATATGATAATTATCACACTTTCCCGATTCTGATGAATAAGCTCCTTATATTCTCGGTAGTTACTCGATCATTTGGTGAAAAGAAGGATAATAAGAAACTTTCGTTTATTCAGATTCCCCAGAATATACAGCGGTTCTATGAGGTGGAGCGAGAGGATAAAATGCTTTTTATTCCTATTGAAGAGTTAGTAAAAGCGAATATTGATAAGTTATTTAGAAATATAGAGATTCTATCCGTCAATTTATTTCGGATTACCAGAAATGGAGATTTTACCTTGGAGGAAAGTGACGATATCGAAGCTAATTTTCTAGAGGAGATGCGAAAAAAGCTGAAAACTAGAAAGACGGGTAGGGTAGTGCGCATTGAAATCGATAAGGATTACGACAAATGGATGATGAAGATTCTATGTGACCGATGGGAAATAGACAAAGACAATATCTTCAAGTTCAAGAAGGGGGATTTAGTTGATTATAGTGCGCTTTGGCAAATCATCAAACATACTGAGTTTAAGGATAAAATACCTGCTACCCCCGATCCAGTTCCGCCATTGGCATTTCCCGAGCATAAATCCGAATCTGACAATATCTTTGAAATATTAAAGGACAGAGATATCCTATTACACCATCCCTACAATAATATTGAGCCCGTAATTGATATGTTAGAAAAGGCAGCTGAAGACCCAAAGGTCTTGTCTATTAAACTAACCATCTATCGATTGGCAGATGATTCCAGAATTACCAATGCATTGCTTAAGGCAGCTGAAAATGGAATTCACGTATCTGTTTTATTTGAAGTAAAGGCTCGTTTTGACGAAGAAAATAACATTCGAGAGGCAAAAAGGCTTCAAAAAGCAGGATGCTTTGTAATTTATGGAATTAGTCGCTATAAAACGCACACTAAACTTCTTATGATTGTCCGAAAGGAGAAGGAGAAAGTAACTCGCTATTTGCATATGGCTAGTGGTAATTATAATGAGGAAACAGCAAGATTGTATACAGATATTGGCCTCATGACTACTGATGAGATATACGCTCAGGATATTTCTGAGTTTTTTAATGTAATCACAGGGCATAGCTTACCGCATGAATATGAGCGATTAATAACAGCTCCTAAAGATATGCGAACTCGCTTGATTCATTTGATCCAGCATGAAGCTGAAAATGCTAGGGCAGGATTACCCTCTGGTATTTGTATTAAAATCAATTCTTTGGAAGATAAAGAGTCAATTGAAGAACTTTATGCAGCCTCTCAAGCTGGAGTTAAGATTAAATTAATTGTACGTGGGATTTGCTGTTTAAGGCCCGGCAGAAAAGGATTGAGTGAGAATATTACGGTGAAATCAATTGTTGGTAATTATTTGGAACATTCACGTATTTATTATTTTCATAATGATGGAGAACCAAAGCTATATGGTGGAAGTGCAGATATGATGGTTCGTTCATTTGAACGAAGATTGGAGTCTTTATTTTTGATTGTAGATGAAACCCTGAAAAGGCAGGTTATGAACATCTTAAGGTATAACTTGTGGGATAACGTCAACTCATATGAGATGAATGAAGAAAGTTTTTATCAGGAGGTAGAAAGCAACGGGGAACCGACCTTTAATTTACATGAAGAGTTTTTTAAAGTAACCCCTGAGTTGATAGATGATGTGAAGTTGTTTGAATAGAGCTTAAACAGTCTTTATTGATTTTAATATTTATCATTAAAACCAGAAATGCAGGGCTTTAGAAAGGGTATTCTGAAATTCAGTGAAGGCAAATTTGATCTAGTAATGATCTCATTGTCTGCGCATTTCACTCCGAATAGTTTCCTTATTAAGGGAAGGTGGGGAAATTAAGATTTTGTCAGTTCGGTTTTTGGAAAGGAGAAATTTACGAAGTCTATGGATAAAATTATTCTAAAATAGTCTTTAATAAACTTGATCCAAGAACCATTTTATGGCTTTTTTGTGGTCTCTAAATACTTTGGTGACAAAAGGCGCATTCTCATCAGCAGTATTGTATTCATCTACCTTATCTGATGCAATTTGAGTAACTGGAGCAATTACAGCTTGATGAGTGAAACCAAGTTTTTCATACTGAGGATTAATCTCAGAATCCAGCCAAGTAATCTCTTCCTGTCTAATCATTTCTAATTCTGTAACATCTGCATAAAGAAGAAACTTATCTTGTCCTGTCACTTTGTGCTTTTTGATTTCTTGTCGATAAATATCAAGTGAAGTATCTATTAAATCTCTGAAAACTACAGGATTAAAAACACCTCTCCATACCTCCTTTACATAAGGTATACTGCTTATTTCTTCAATTGTGATTCTTAACTTAGGATGAGTATACAATCTCATATTAACTTGTTTAAGTATAAGTATTTCATCAATAATATAAAGAAATAATTTCAGTTAATGCACTATTCAAGTATTTCTTAATTTTTTTTTAGATGAATGGAATTATAGTTAAGATGACCGGAGTAGTATCGATAATTATTAGCTATAATAATGATAGAGGCCCTGATGATCTACTGTCAAGCAAATTATCAGCTAATTGATCACCTAAATATAGCTAGATTGAAAAATTAGCTTTTTTTATCAAATCTTTCACATAAAAAAGGTGAGTCAAAAAGACTCACCTTAAGTAAAATTGCTATTTTGAAGGTAAAATTACTTTTTCTTCTTCTTATTTTTCTTGTCTTTTTCTTTCTTAGCTTCCTCACTTGCCTTCATTGCTTCTTGTAATCTCTGTTGGAATTTGGAAGTTTTTTTGTTCGCATTCTTCTTTTTATTCTCTTCTAAGATTGCAATGATTTTATCCTCATCAATCATTCTTCTGATCAAGGTCTGCTGACCAAACGTAATCAGATTGGCGATTAAATAGTAAAAACTTAAAGCAGCTGGGAAACTATTCAATACAAACATGAAAATAACAGGCATGAAATACTGAATGTTTTTCATAGGTCCTTGCACTGAACTAACTTGTCCTTGTGACCAAGTAATCAATAAGGTTGATAAAGTCATCAGAATGGTAAACAAACTGACGTGATCACCATAGAATGGGATTTCAAATGGCAAGCTTAATACGCTATCATAAGTTGATAAATCACTTGCCCATAAGAATGATTCTTGCCTAAGCTCAATTGAACTTGGGAAGAAATAAAACATTGCAAATAAAATAGGCATTTGTAGCAATAGTGGTATACAGCCGGATAGTGGATTAACACCAACTTTTCTGTACAGATCCATTTGATCGGCTTGCGCCTTTTGCATATCGCCTCCATGCTTCTCTTTTATCTCATCTAATTGCGGCTTCAAAACTTTCGTTTTAGCCATAGAAACATAAGATTTGTAGGAAAGAGGGGAAAGAGCAAGTTTAATCAAAAATACTAAAATGATGATAATTAATCCGTAACTACTGATGTATTTTTCAAGTACGTAAAACACATTGATGATCACGTATTTATTGACTAAACTGATTGGGAACCAACCTAAATAGACATTTTCCTCAAAATCAGGGGCTACTTTTTGAAGTGTCTTGTAATTATTGGGACCAAAGTAGTATTTGAATTCTCCTGCTTTGTTAGTTACCTCAGCTAATGGTATTTCAACTTTGGCTTTTCCTCTTTTAACATATTCATCAGATAAATCCTCAACATCTGTTGCGAATTCGGCTCTCTTCATCGGAATATCAGTGATAAGTGCTTCCATGAAGAAGTTTTGCTTGAAAGAAAACCATTTCACAGGCGCTGCTATTTCTTCGCTGTCTTCATCTGATCGTTCGCTCAAGCCATCCATTCCTTCTTCCTCTGAATAGTAGTTCATAGTAACTTTCGTTCTACTTTGCGCAAGGTCCTTTTCAAACTTGCGCATTTTCTTATTCCATCGAAGAGTCAATTGATCTCCTAAGATTTCATTAGTGAAACCATTGAAAGCCAAAGAGTAACCAACTTGGTATTGATTTCCTGACAGAGTATAAATTTGCTCTATACTTTTATTCGGAGCTAACTGTGCAACAAATTTGACCTGAATGGTATCACCGTTAGAAAGCGTTCTAGTTGGAGATCCTTGCATTTCAAAATAGAGGTCAAATAAATTGACTTCGCCACTTGCAGTATTGAACAGCAATTCCTTCTCTTCATCCTCCTGATTGGTAATGATTAAGGGTTGACCATCGAAAGTCTCAAACTCTTTAAGTTGCACACTCTTGACTCTACCTCCTTTTGAATCGAATTGGATCGCTAAAGTTTCAGTGTTGAATGTTGAGATTTTAGATTCACCTTTAGCAATTCCTGCAAAAGCACCATACTGATTTACTATGGCTTGGTTTAAACTAGAATCATTTTCAATTGCAGTAGTTGATTCAGTATTGCTTGATGAAATTGGTTCCTGTGATTGCTGGTCGTTTTGTTCTACCTGATTGCTTTCAATATTTTCTGGTTGCTGCGGAGTGTCCGCAAAGAACCAAAAATAGGCTATCATTAAAATAGAAATCAGGATAAGTCCTGTCGCTTGATTTTTGTCCATCTAAATTTTGATTAATTCGATTCTGATAATATTTTATGTTCTAAACTCGCCTTTACAAATCTCACAAACAAAGGATGTGGATTCAAAACGGTACTTTTTAGTTCAGGATGAAATTGCGTACCTACAAACCACGGATGGTCAGAGATTTCCACTATTTCAACTAATCCGGTTTTTGGATTAATCCCGGTGGCTTTCATTCCTGCTGCCTCTATATCCTGCAAATATCTGTTATTAAATTCGTATCTGTGCCTATGACGCTCATTAATTTTCGTTTTTCCATAAGCTTGGTAGGCTTTAGTGTTTTTTTGAAGTTCGCAGGCATAAGATCCCAACCGCATAGTACCACCTTTTTGGGTTATACCTTGCTGTTCAAGCATTAAATCAATGATAGGGTTTTTGGTTTTTTGTTGCATTTCTGTAGACGAGGCATCTTTAAGGCCTAAAACATTTCTTGCGAATTCTACAACTGCACATTGCATTCCCAGACAAATCCCGAAGAAAGGTAATTTTTCCTCACGACAATATTTGATCGTTGCTATTTTTCCTTCAATACCTCTTTCTCCAAAGCCAGGAGCTACTAAAACACCATGAACTGATGAAAGCAATGAGGCTACATTTTCAGAATTGACCTCCTCAGAATGAATCCACTTTACATTTACCTTGGTTTCATTTTCTGCCCCAGCGTGAATGAAAGACTCTGTTATCGATTTATAAGCATCAGGTAACTCGATATATTTACCTACCAAAGCAATATTGATTTCTGAAATAGGGTTTTTCAATTTTCCTAAGAAATTTTTCCATTGGGTCAGTTCCGGTTCAACCTTATGGGAAAGCTTCAGTTTAGCTAAAACTCTTTCATCGAGCTTTTCTTTTCTCATCAACAAAGGTACATCGTAAATAGAATCAGCATCCATAGCTTCTATTACTGAGTTTATATTTACGTTACAGAAAAGTGCTAATTTCTTTCTTATTTCTTGAGGTAATTTATGTTCAGTTCTGCAAACCAAAATATCAGGCTGAATACCTGATTCTAGCAGTTGTTTTACAGCATGCTGTGTAGGCTTTGTTTTTAATTCTCCTGCAGCTTTCAAGTAGGGGATGAGTGTTAAGTTGATTACCAAGAAGTTATTTGGTCCCACATCCCATTTTACTTGTCTTACGGCCTCAATAAAAGGAAGAGATTCGATATCGCCTACGCAACCACCAATTTCTGTAATAACAATATCATAATCACTTTTTTCTGCTACAGCATATATGTTACGCTTTATTTCGTCTGTTATGTGGGGAATTACTTGAACTGTTTTTCCTAGATAGGCACCTTCCCGTTCTTTAGTAATTACATTATAATAGATTCTACCTGTAGTGACATTATTTTCTTGTGAAGTATTGATATTAAGAAATCGTTCATAATGTCCTAAATCTAAGTCAGTTTCAGCTCCATCTTCAGTTACGAAGCATTCACCATGCTCATAGGGATTTAATGTACCCGGATCAACATTTATATAGGGATCTAATTTTTGAATAGTGACTGAGAAGCCGCGCGCTTGCAATAGTTTTGCTAATGAAGCCGCTATAATCCCTTTCCCCAAGGAAGAGGTAACACCACCCGTAACAAAGATGAATTTAGTATTTTTTTGAGATGCCATAAGTTGATTTTGAAATGCCTGCTATACTTATGGGATACAAAGGTAGTATAAGCATTTTAAAAATTTCATCTATTTAGGATTTTAATATTAAATTTTGTGTACTCGTTTTGGAAAGCTTTCACAATTAGCTGATTAATGATCAAATTAATCTTAATTGCGAATGAAAATAATTCTATTGAAGTCCTTCTAATACTTTAAATTCATCTATTCCAGGATATTCTTCTTTTTCGATCCATGTTTGTAACGGAGAGATATTAATAGTGAAAAAACTTTCATGCGTTTGCGCAATTTTAGCACCTCCAGGTGTAGTATGCCAATTCTCCCAACTGAATTTCAATCCACCGAGCGGGATGATTTGAACCCACATTTTTACGGACAGTGGCATGCTTGTTTTTTTATCAATAAGCCATAAATAAGAGTCGCCAGGAGTTACGCCACCGCTTTTATAGGTAACTAAAAGCCCTTCCAAATCGGCATCTTTTTGTACTACGTAGCGTCTTTCTGTTCCTGCGTCTTTTAGTTTTGTAATCGGATTTAACCAAAATGAATCATTAGCCCATATTTCGTAAGCATCGCTAGTTAGTTTGGATAATAACTCATCTCTTTCAACTTTTTTGTTTTTTGCAAAAGCGACTCCTTCTTTACTGTTCAATTTGATGAAAACATCATATTTATCCCATGAAACTTTTGCCCAGTGTCTATCTTTATCCCAAATTAGTTTTTTTTGTCCTCCTAAGCTCCATTGCACTACGGCAATTTCTTTCCATGCAGAATCATTTACAGCAGCAAGCACTTTTTCTGTGAGTTGCTCAGCTTCTTTGCCTGTTTCACCTTCAGGTAAATCTTCGTCAACTATTGAGTAACCAATAAATCCTATTACTGCAAGGCTAATTACGACAATTAATATCCACTTTAAGACTTTCATTTTTTACTAGTTTAGAAGGGTACGAAAATGATTTTTTTTGTTTCGAAGAAAGGCTCTGAGAAATATTTCGAAATAGATACTTCTTGGTACATTCTTTTAATTTCTGCCATTTCTTCTTCGAGATCACCTCCTTTTAGTGCAATTATGCCACAATTATCTTCTGGTTTTTCAGATTGTATCATTGGGTGTACCCAGTGAACAAAACTTTTCATTCTTGTAACAGCCCGACTAACAACAAAGTCAAATTTACCTTTTGTTTTTTCGGCTCTTTGGTGAAGAGCATCTACATTTTCCAAGCCTAATTTATCCACTATGGCATGCACGACTTTTATTTTCTTTCCGATAGAATCTACCAATGTGAATTCTGCATCTGGAAAAAGTATAGCTAATGGAATTCCTGGAAAACCACCACCTGTCCCTACGTCCAAAACCTTTTTGCGAGACAGGTTTTGAAATTTTCCTATGGCCAACGCATGAAGGATATGTCGTTCATAAATATGTTCAATATCTTTCCTTGAAATTACATTGATCTTTTCATTCCATTCAACATATAGGTTTCCCAATTCCTGAAATTGTGCCTTCTGCTGTGCACTCAGCTGAGGAAAGTACTTTTCCAAGATAGTACTGCTGTCCATATCAGAATTGAGTTTCTTTTCCAGTGATAAGTTCACGCATTAGCTCCCGTGAACGGTGCAATTGAGCTTTTATAGTGCCTAAAGGAGCTTCTAATTCAGTAGCTATCTCTTCATAAGAAAGCTCTTGAAAGTATCTTAATTTAACTAATCGCTGATATTTTGCCGGTAATTTATCAACAAACATGCGCATTAATTCAATTCTCTGTTCTTTAATGGCTTTATCTTGGGGGGTTAAATTACCTTTATCTTCCACATCAAGCTCTACTGCATCTCCATTATCATCAGTGTAAGAAGAATGAATGCTAATAGTCCTTAATTTTTTCTTTCGAATAAAATCTATGGCGTTGTTAGTGGCAATTCTGAATAACCATGTACTGAAAGTGTAGTCTTTTTTAAATCGGTGAAGACTTTTAAATGCTTTTGAAAATGCTTCAATGGTGAGGTCTTCTGCATCATCCACGTTCCTTACCATTTTTAACACCATATGGTAAACAGGTTTTTTATACCTTTTCATCAACTCAGCATACGCCATTTGGTCTTTTGCAATAACTGCTTGGTCGATTAATCTAAAATCCTTTAGTGCCTTCTCTGAAAAATTTCTATTTTTATTTATTTCCATTTAAGATGCTTTGTTAGTGAAGCATAAATTCCCCAAATCCAATAGTATAACACAAAAAGGATTTCTAAAGTGGGTAAATTATAATGCATAAATCTAATCCCAAAATTAATGCTAAGGTGATAAAACACGACATATTGTCCTACTAGGTGCATTAATATAAGGAAACTTAAAATTAAACAAACAGTCGGATTTCCCAACATTAAGCCTAATATAAATAATATCCATAGCATAGCTTGTGACAAATGGAAAAGGCCTAATTTCATTTTGTCTTTACTTTTATAGTATTTCCCTACGGAGAGATGTCGCTTTTTCTGTAGGAAGAAAGATCCCCAACTTTCTTTTGGATTAGAAAAAGTTAAGCTTTCAGCTTGAGTACAAATCTGCGTGTTTTCTTTATTTGCATACCTATTAACCCATATATCGTCATCACCCCCCATCAATGATCTAAATCCTTGAAAACCATTTTTTGCTAAGAAGAATGACTTTCGGTATCCTATATTTCTTCCTACACCCATGTAGGGCTCCTTCTTAAAGGCAAATGATAAATATAGTAAAGCTGTCTGTAAAGTTTCGAAACGAATGAATTGGTTTAGAAAGCCTTTTCTTTTTTCATATAAGGAGGCACCCAAAACAATGGAGGTTGAAGTTGTAAAACATTGTGACATTCTGTCAATCCATTGTGCAGAGGCAGGATAACAATCTGCATCACTTAACAAAATAATATCATTTTTTGCAGCTTCAATACCTTCAGTTATGGCGTATTTTTTTGGATTAAAACCAATAGGAGTACTTGAAATAGGAACAGTTTTTAAAATAGGAAAAAGCTTTACTTGCTTGTCTAAATACTCTGCACTTCCATCATTAGACCGATCATTTACCACAATGACTTCAAAATCTTCAAATTCTTGATTTAAAAATAGCAGTAAATTTTCTTGCAGATTTTTTAATTCATTATGCGCACATATAATAACGGAAACAGCTTGCTTTCCCTTGGGCCGTTTTGATAGGGAGGGCTTTTTATTTACAAAAGATAAAAAATATCGGAATAAAAAATAATATTGAATGATAAATGCAGTAATAAATAAAATGCTTACAAGGTGGATTTGCTCCATACTTTTAATTTGATTCAGCTTTTTAACAAAGATATTAGAAAATAAAAACTATAATTTCTTAATAAGCTATATTTTTGCATTCTTATGCAATTTACGATTTCAAATAAAGATAAAAACTCCAATGCACGAGCCGGAGAGTTAACCACCGCGCATGGAAATATTAAAACGCCCATTTTTATGCCTGTTGGCACAGCGGGTTCTGTAAAGGCGGTACATCAACGGGAACTAAAGGATGATATTCAGGCTCAAATCATTTTAGGAAATACCTATCATTTATACCTGAGGCCAGGCCTTGATATTCTTCAAAAAGCGGGTGGACTTCATAAATTTAATGGGTGGGATAAACCGATATTGACTGACAGTGGTGGTTATCAGGTTTATAGTCTTTCAGGTACCAGAAAAATTAAAGAAGAGGGAGTAACCTTTAAGTCTCATATTGATGGATCTAAGCATATTTTTAGCCCGGAGGGTGTAATGGATATTCAGAGAAAAATTGGTGCTGATATCATTATGGCATTTGACGAATGTACCCCTTATCCCTGCGATTATGAATATGCTCGAAAGTCAATGGATATGACGCATAGGTGGCTAGATAGATGTATAGCTCAATTTGATAGTACTGAAGGAAATTATGGATACGAGCAAACATTATTTCCAATTGTTCAAGGGAGTACTTATAAAGATTTAAGAAAGCGCTCCGCAGAGGAAATCGCTTCGAAAGGCAGGTCAGGTAATGCGATTGGTGGTTTGTCTGTCGGTGAACCAGCAGAAGATATGTATGAGATGACTGAGCTTGTATGTGATATCCTTCCTGAAGATAAACCGCGTTATTTAATGGGAGTAGGGACTCCTGCTAATATTTTAGAATGCATTGCATTAGGTGTTGATATGTTTGATTGTGTAATGCCTACTCGAAATGCAAGGAATGGAATGTTATTCACTACCGAGGGTATTATTAATATTCGAAATAAAAAGTGGGAGGATGACTTTTCTGCTATTGACCCAGCACTGGGAACTTACGTGGATACTTTCTACACTAAAGCTTATTTACGACACTTAATGCATTCTAAAGAAATTCTAGGAGCTCAAATTGCCAGTATTCATAATTTAACTTTTTACCTTTGGTTGGTGGAGCAAGCTAGAGAACAAATTACATCTGGCACATTTTATGATTGGAAACAGAAAATGGTCAAAAAGTTAATGACCCGATTGTAAAATCATTATGAAGATATTAGATAAATACATACTCAAAAAGTTCTTATCCACCTTCGTTTTTGTGGTACTTATAATTCTAGCAATAGTTACGGTTATTGACTATACGGAGAAGAATGATGATTTCATGGAGCATAATCTGGGTCTTATTGACGTTTTGCCGTATTATGGGGCCTTTATTCCATGGATTGGTAACTTAATTACGCCCATTACCATTTTCATTGCCGCTGTTTTTGTAACTTCTAAAATGGCAGGACATACTGAGATTGTAGCAATGCTTGCAAGTGGTATGAGTTTTAGACGCTTATTACTTCCTTACATGATGGGTGCTGGAATAGTAGCTTTATCTAGCTTTTATTTAAATGCATATATAATACCAGATGCTAATAAAACGAGAATCGCATTTGAAACAGCTTATATTAAGAAACCTTTTTACTTCACAGATCGAGATATACACCTGAAAATAGCGCCTGAAACCTATGCGTATATGGAAAGCTATAATAATCAAAGAGATGTAGGCTATCGCTTTACTTTGGAGGTAATAGAGGACAGAAATTTAAAAGAAAAATTAAGTGCAAGAAGAATTGAATGGGATTCAGCCCAAAGTAATTGGAAGATAAAAGACTGGACTTTAAGGGAATTCGATGGCATTCAAGAGACATTTACCGAAGGGAAAGAGATGGATACTGTACTCAATATAACTCCAAAAGATTTTGGAAATACATATGGTCTTCAAGAGACACTAACCTTAACGGAATTGAATGATTACATCAGTTTATTGAAGGAAAGAGGTGCGGACAATGTAAAAATCTATCTGATTGAGCGTTATATTCGTTTTATGGCCCCTTTTGCTGCAATTATACTAACGTTTATTGGAGTGGTCGTTTCTTCAAAAAAGAAGAGAGGCGGAACGGGCTTTCAAATAGCCTTGGGATTTGTGATAGCTTTCGTCTTCATTATATTCTTTATTTTAAGTAAAGCGATAGCTGAAAACTCCACTATGAATCCGATTTTAGCTGTCTGGCTTCCCAATATCACTTTTAGCATTGTCGGATTATTTCTCTATAAATTTGTACCCCGATGACAAATGAGGTAAAAAATTATGTGCAACTGCATTTTATTGTACTGATATGGGGGCTTACCGCAATCTTAGGTCTACTCATTAACATTTCTGCAGTAGCAGTGGTTTTTTACCGAACATTGTTCGCTACCTTGATTCTTTTATTTCTCCTATATTTTTGGAAAATGAGCTTTAAAGTGGGGCTTAAAGAATTTCTGAAAATCACCGGAGTCGGATTGATCATTGGCTTGCACTGGATATTGTTTTTTGCTGCCGCTAGAGTTTCTACTGCTTCCGTTTGTTTGGTGGGAATTGCTACATGCTCTTTCTGGACTAGTTTAATAGAACCATTGATGAGTAGTAGAAAAATCAAAATCTACGAATTGGCTTTGGGTGTAATGGTCGTGATAGGCCTATACATCATATTTAGCGTTGAATTTCAATATTTGGAGGGTTTAATAATGGCGATTTTTGCAGCTATGCTAGCCAGTGTTTTTACAGTATTAAATGGGAAATTAACACATCGTCATAATCATTATGTCATCACTTTTTATGAAATGATGGGAGCTTTCATCGGTTCGGTGCTACTAATTCCAGTTTATATATACTATTTCGATACCGAAGTTTTGAATTTTATTCCTTTGCAGTGGGATTGGTTTTATTTAATTATTTTGGCAGGAATATGTACTGTTCTAGCTTTTTCGATGTCTGTAAAAGTGCAAAAAGTATTGAGCGCTTTTGTCGTAAACCTTACAGTGAATTTAGAGCCGATTTATGGAATTGTACTAGCTTTTCTTATTTTTGGTGAAGAAGAGAAAATGAGCCTTGGTTTTTACATCGGAACAGGTATCATTTTGCTTTCTGTGCTAAGCTATCCTATGGTAAATAGGCTTGTGCGAAGAAGAGCACTGCAAAGCGATGTAATTAGATAATTCGATCTACCATGTTGAGGATAAAGTTTTTATTCATTTTTTTATTTATTGGGTCTTTCAACCTTATTGCTCAAAATGAGATAGTCTTGGAATCGCCTGCTTTAGTTGAAGCTCAAGCAGGGGAAGGAGTGGTTTTCTTAGTTAAGTACAATAAAGAAGGAAATCAGCAGCTTAAACTTACATGGAAGAGCGATATTTTAAACGCTGATTTTGACGATCAGGAAGGAGAGTTCTACTGGGAGACTGGTGCTGATGATCTCGGATTACATTCTGCATTTTTCTATTTAAAAGATTCTTCCGATAATATTATCTCGACCTCTAAAACTTTAATCAAAGTAAACGCGAGGCCTTCAGTTCCTACTATTGATATGGAGCCCGATTCTTTAGACAGCAGAGCTTTTATTAAATTACTACAGGGAGAACCTTATAATCTTGAATTTATTGCTTCAACCAGGAATAGCAGGAATGTCGATGATGTTGTTTTGACCTACATTTGGAATAATAACACTGACTTAACCACCATTGAAAAAGCTGAAACACATGTAGTTGGGAATCGCCTGTTGCTTGATTGGACACCTAGTCAAAGTCAAGCTGCTAAAAAATATTTTGATCTAGATCTAATTGCGATAGATAACACAAATGCAGTTAACAGAAGAAAGTATCGTTTTCAAATCGTTGGTCAAGAATTACCCCCTAGACTAAGAAATAATGTAAACGACACCTACATTATAACTGCAGACCAAGAATTGGATATTGATTTTTCAGTCTATGATCCTAATAATGATCCTGTTGTTTATTCGGTTGATATTCCTTTAACAGTAGGAGCGCCAACAATTAATGAAAACGGAATATTTACTTGGAAATTAAGTTCCATGGAAATGAGCAATATCAGTGCAGAATTTCCTGTAACGATCAAATTGAAAGCAGAAGAAGCAGAAGATTCTCAGCATTTCGTAGAAAAAGAAATCACGGTGCTCAAAAGTGAGCAAAACGATCCACCTTTGATTACCAAGCTAAGTAACTTAAGTATAAGGGAAGGTTATGATATTAAGAGACGGGTTTTTATTCAAGACAATAATCACCCTATCGAAGAACTGAAGTATTCCCTCGAGAATGAGCCTGACTGGCTTTATGTTCAGCAAGAAAACGATAGGCTTTTCTTAATGAGCGACACACTAGATTTTGATATTGTAAAAGCCGATGGAATCCCGGTTCAATTTGATGTGTTGTTCACAGTCACAGATCCCGAAGGGGCTACTGATAGTAAATTCTTTACAGTGACTGTCAATGAGGGCGTAAATACTGAGAAATTGTACGGCCAATTGATTGATTATCAAAGATCAACGGACGCCCTGCTTGTGGGGTTAAGAAAGCAAATTCGAGAATTAGATTCGAGGGTACAAAGGAATCAAAGGCTTAAAAAAGGACTATTATTCACTACTTTTTTCTTAGGTAGTTTTAGTGCTACTGGAGCATTTTTTGAAGATCATACCATTGCCAATGAAGCCATTCCATATGCTGGTGCTCTTCTTGCAATTACCAGTAGTGTGAATGCCCTTGCCTTTAATCAAGAAAATAAAGTGATTAATCTAAAAGGACGATTAGAGGATGTTGAAAAATCAATAGTAAGGAATAAGAGCTATTTGAATACCTATTCTATCGATAACCAGACTGATGATGAACTCAGAAATAGTGAATTAGTCAATAGAGTCCAATCTTATAGGCAAGCCTTAATAGAGCAACGCATCGAGTTGAGACGGTTGGAAGATGAATATCGTGAATTGAACTATGTCCAACGAAAAGTGAGAAGATTCAACAGAAAAGGGAAAGCGGAAAATTTAAGATGGAGTTTTATCGATACGATTTAATTTAGCTTAGTCCGTTAAATCTGATGTTATATCCCGCGAAGTTGTAATAAATTTTATGCTGCATTTAGTTCTATGAAATCAAGATAGTGTTCGATTAAAGATTTTTTGAAATAGATCAGTTAAACAAATCCAATCAATTAGGGTTTCATTACTTCACTAAAAAAACGACAGTATGAAAAAGTTATTGAAATCAATTGTATTAAGTGCATTAGTAGTTGGATTATCGTTCTCAGTTAAGGCTCAAGATAAGAACATTGTTGAGTTAGCAGTCGGTACTGAATCTCTTTCGACTTTAGTAACAGCAGTCAAGGCGGCAGGTCTAGTAGAAACTTTAAGTGGAAATGGTCCTTTTACTGTGTTCGCCCCAACCAATGCTGCGTTCGAAGCTTTACCTGCTGGAACTCTTGAATCATTATTGAAGCCTGAGAATAAAGACCAATTAGTAGCAGTCTTGACCTATCATGTAATTGGTGCTAAAGTAATGTCAACTGATTTGAAAGAGGGTCAAAAAGCCAAAACAGTTCAAGGAGAGGAAGTAACGATTAGCCTAAAGGGTGGTGCTTCTGTAAGTGGAGCTAAAGTTGCAAAAGCTGATATCGAGGCATCCAATGGTGTAGTGCATGTAATTGACGCAGTGATCTTACCCCCTTCGATGAAATAGAGTATTATTATGGTTGACTAAATTATCTAACCTCGGAGTTTGCTCCGAGGTTTTTTTTTGAAGAATTATAATTTCAACAGGTAATCAGCTTCAATTGTTTCTGAATCAATGCTACTATCAAAAATACCAAATACAGTAGAGCCACTTCCCGTCATACTTGCATAAATAGCTCCAGAATTGTACAATTCACTTTTGATTTCTGCTAGTTTCGGATATTTTTTAAAAATCCCCTCTTCAAAATCATTTCTTAATATCCCTTCCCATTCTTCAATAGAATGATTTTCGATTACTTCTTTAACAGAAATTTTTGATTGTTGTGGCTTAATAGAACTGTAGGCTTCTGCGGTGCTGATATGAACAGCAGGGTAGACTAGCGCTAAAAGATATCCTGATAAATCAAGAGTGCTATTTTCAAAAATCTCCCCTCTGCCACTAACTATTTTTGGTTTGTTCTCAATAAAGAAAGGACAATCACTTCCTAATTTTAAAGCATGAGCTTCAAGCTTTTCCTTGGAAATATTCAGCTTGAAATAGTTATTGAGCAGGCTAAGCATAAATGCCCCATCTGCAGACCCTCCGCCCATTCCTGCACCCATTGGAATATTCTTATGCAGAATTATATCTACTGGTCTAAGATCATAATCTGATTTCAGTAAGTTATAAGCTTTTAGTACCAAATTATCAGCAGAATTACCTGAAATTTCTAAACCAGAAGTCTCAAAACTTAATTTATCGGAAGGAATGATTTCCAAAGCATCTCTTAAAGGGATAGGGTAAAAGCAGGATTCAATATCATGATAGCCATCTGTTCTTTTTGAGGTGATATTGAGCCCTAAATTGATTTTAGCATTTGGGAATTTTAGCATTGGGCGATAATTGAATTAAAAAAACCTTCCAAATTTATTAATCTGGAAGGTTAATTGTCATATTTAATTTGATGATTGATTATTTCATTTCCTCAATCAACTCTTCAGATATACCCGTGAAAGAATAACCACCATCATGGAATAAGTTCTGCATGGTAACCTTCTTAGTGAAATCAGAGAACATCATGATGATATAATCAGCACATTCTTCGGCAGTCGCATTGCCTAATGGTGACATTTTTTCAGCAAAATTGTAAAATGACTCAAAGCCACTGATTCCAGATCCTGCTGTTGTGGGAGTAGGGGATTGAGAAATAGTATTCACCCTTACATTTTTCCTTTTACCAAAGTGATAGCCATAGCTTCTTGCAATAGATTCTAAGAGCGCTTTCGCATCCGCCATATCGTTATAGAAAGGATAAGTACGCTGTGCGGCAATATAGGAAAGACCTAAGATGGAACCGTATTCATTCATGATGTCCATTTTATCCGCTGTTTGCATCATCTTATGGAAAGATACTGCCGAGATATCGTAAGTCTTTTGCAGCCAATCATAATTAAGGTCATTGTACGCTTTTCCTTTTCTCACATTAGGGCTCATCCCAATTGAATGCAAAAGAAAATCGAAATTACCGCCTAAGATTTCCTTTGATTCTGTATATAATTTAGTGATATCATCAACTGAAGTAGCATCAGCTGGAATTACCTCAGTATTACATTCTTTAGCCAACTCCTGAATTCCGCCCATTCTCAAGGCAACTGGAGCATTGGTTAAAACAAATTTCGCACCTTGCTCTTTTGCTTTTAAAGCTACTTTCCAAGCAATAGAGTTCTCATCTAAAGCACCTGTGATAATTCCTTTTTTTCCTGCTAATAAGTTATTTGACATAGTTTTCTGTATTGTGTTTAGGCAAAAATATAAATTAATTATGATTATGGCATAAGGATTTAGAATATAGTGAATCAAATACTTAGTATGCGACAAAGCATTCAAGTATTACTTATTTCTAGTGTCCGGCTTACCTTCTGTATGATTGTAATAAATTCTTTGTGTAGGGTAAGCAAAATCGATATCCTGATGCTTTGCAAAAGTATCAAGAATTTCTTCCCATACCCCATTTTCAGTAACTCTTCTTTTCTTGGGCTCTGATAAAAATCTAATGGTCAATTCCACTCCACTATCTTTAACCGAGGTATAGACAATAGGGGTGAGGTTACTGTAGAAAATCATAAACTTTTTAGAAGCTTCAAGCAATTTTCTTTTGGCTGAGAATGATAATTCTTCCGCATGATTATTGATAATTTCTTCTAATAATGTTTTTGCTTTCCTCCAATTGCTTTCAAAAGTAACCAATACGGGCATTTCGAGCCAAATGTGACTGAATCCTTGATTGTAATTAGCTTGACTTACTTTGAAAACCTCTCCGTTGGGAATATGGATAATTCTGCCAGTACTTTGATCAGCTCCGACCCAGTTTCCAATTTCGTTTACTGTAAATTGAAAAAATCGAATATCAATAACATCTCCAGCTACATCACCTATTTCTATTCTATCGCCTACTTCAAATGGTTTTCTAATAATAATAAAAAGCCAAGAGGCTAAATTTACAATGGGTAACTGTAAAGCAATGGCCAAACCAGCACTAACAAGACCTAAAAAAGTACCGATGGAATCAATCTTTTCAATCCAAATATTCACTAAAATGATGAGTAATAAAATGTAGTAAATATTTTTTACACCATTTTTCCAGAGATAGCGCTCCTTTGCATTTTTGAAATTCTTAAAAACTAATTTAAGCGCTGAAAACCTTAGAATGACTAAAATAACAATGCTAAGCAGGCTAAAAAATATTTTAGATTGGATATCCGGGTTAATATTCCAATATTCTTCGAAATATGAAATGATTTCTTCGGTCATTTTTTAATTACTAACTTTAAAAATTAAACCTCAATTTAATTAATTCTATACTAAAAATGCGAGTATTAGCGATATTGATTTTCCTTCTAATTTCTACTAATTTAAAAGGACAATTGTCAGGTTGTGTGTACGATAAAGCTACTAAAGAGCAACTATCATATGTCAATATATGGTATTTTAACGAAGAGGAAACTTCAGGGACTACCGCAAAAAAGAATGGCCATTTTAACTTTAATGAACTAGATACTACAAGGTTTTTATCTTTTAATAAAGCGGGCTACGAAATTCTTAAAGTAAGACCAGATTCTAATGTATACGATGTTTATTTATCTAGATTAAATGAATCAACAAACCAGTTGTCTCAACCAGCAAATGGACCGAGAAGAGTGGGAATTGGCTTTGATTTTAAAAATGCAACTTCATATGCCTCACTGAGCATTACTAAATCTGATCCTGTTATTTATGCCCAGTATTTCTCAACAGGTGATTATCACTCATACAAAATAGAGAAAATAAATGTATCTCTGTCTAGTAGAATTAATAGTTTGATTAATATTAGAATTTATGAAGCAACTGAAGACCTTAAACCAGGAAATCTCTTGGATTTTAAAGACATTTTAAGAAAAATTAAGGTTGGAAAAGAAAGCCATACGATTAGGATGGAAGACTTGAATATTAGAATTTCCAAAAACGGGTTTTTTGTAGGGATTGAAAAATTAATTATTGAGCAAAATATGATAAGTTTAAATGAAACAGATTTTAATAACAATCAAAAAGTAGAAGTGAATGAATATTATCCATCAATAAACCTATTTCCAACTGAGAGTTCTAATTTGCTATATGCCTATATAAAAGGAGAGTGGATGAAGTTGGATAATTCTAAAATAAGTTTAGGTATCAATATAGATCTGAAGAGATAAATAGTTTTTAATTATAACTTTGAAGAAATTGAAATATAACCTCTTATTGTATTATAAGAAGAAATTAGTACTTGGCTTTTTACTATTGATGCAGTTTTCTGCCTTTTCTCAATTGGAAGTCGTGGTGGTCAATATGGAAACAAAAGAACCAATTCCTTATGCATCTATTTACCTGAAAAACACCGAAAATGGAACAAATTCAAATTTGGACGGTCGTTTTAAACTTCTTCTAAATCAGAATGATACATTAATGATTTCTTCTATTGGATATAAAAATGTAGAATTTCCATACTCTTCTATTGAGGATACTCTATTTCTGGAAGAGGATATCAAGCAAATGAGCGAACTTATAGTGACTTCGGATAGAAGCTTGAAAATATTTCCTGCTAGAAACGTAATTGGAGAGTTAAAATCCTCATTTTTTACAGATAATTATTGGTTAGGTGCTGGGGGAAGACCTTATAAAATTGCTAGGTTATTTCAATATGAAAATAGGTTTGAAGAAACCCGCTTTTTAGAATCAATAACGCTTGAGACACTGAGTTATATAAACGGCGCTAAATTTTCTATAAATTTTTTCACTAAAGGACTGGATGGGATGCCAAAAGATCCCTTGTTAAAAGATTATATAGTTTTTGATTGTAAGAAAAATAGAAGTAAGGTCAAAATACCTTTATTGGATTATAATATATATTTTCCTAAAAAGGGCATATTTGTTGTTATTCAATTCTTAAGCATCGATCAAAACAGGTCAATAAGAGATATTCCTTTAAAGTATGCAGAGAAGGAATACCAGTATAAATATAATCCATCCTTTTCATTGGTGAAAACGGAAAGTCCTTCACTTTATACTTATATCAACAAAGCTCAGAAATGGGTTTTATCTAAAAATAAACTTAGGGAAATAGAAGCTGAATTGGTTTTGATTGAGTAGTTGCTTTAGAACCTCTTCAAAGCCAATTCGCTCACATGATCACCAATCGATAAGGAAGAGGTTGCTGCTGGAGAAGGTGCATTACAAACATTGATTGCATTGCTTTCCTCTAAAATCAAGAAATCGTCTATCAAACCTCCGTTTCTATCACAAGCCTGAGCACGTACACCAGCACCACCAGGTGTCAAGTCAGATTCGGTAATGTCTGGTAATAATTTTTGGAGAGCTGTGGTAAATGCAGATTTAGAAAAAGATCGGTACATTTCGCCAAAACCTGTCTTCCAATATTTAGCAGCCACTTTCTGAAATCCCGGCCAAGCTAAAGATTCTCCCAGTTCTACCAAGTTGAATAATGATTTTCTATAACCTTCTCTTTTAAATGCCAAGACTGCATTTGGACCTGCTTCTATACCTCCATTGATCATTCTAGTAAAATGAACACCCAAAAATGGAAAGTTCGGATCAGGTACAGGATAAACCAAATTTTTAATTAGATACTGCTTTTCGGGTTTGATCATAAAATATTCACCTCGAAAAGGAATGATTTTTAAATCAAGCTTTTCTGAGGTTAGTTTTGCTATTTTATCTGAATATAAACCTGCACAATTTACTACGAGCTTAGTATCGAAACTTTCTTTATTAGTGATGACAGTCGTAATTCCTCCATTTTCTTTAATGTTATTTACTTTCTGATCTAAGCTAATTTCTCCTCCTAAGGCCTGAAATTTTTCAGCATATTTTAAGGAAACTGCAGTATAATCTATAATGCCAGTTTGAGGGACATGGATTCCGGCTATTCCATTTATATAAGGCTCCCTTTCTTTTACTTCTTCTTTGGTGAGTCTAGACAAATTTTTCAATCCATTTTGTTCGCCTCTTTCTTCAATCATGGAAAGGGTGGGGAGCTCGCTTTTATCTGTGGCTACTATGACCTTACCGCATAATTCATAAGGTAGACCCTCTTCATTGCAAAATTTAAGTAGTTGATTATAGCCGTCTATGCAGTTTTTGGCTTTTAGACTGCCAGGCTTATAATATACACCTGAATGAATCACACCACTGTTATTACCAGTCTGATGTTGTGCTAGTTTATCTTCTTTTTCCAACAACAGAACAGAAAGCTTGCCGTTTTTTTGCTTTATTTTCAAAGCTGTTGCTAGTCCAACAATACCGCCACCAATTATGATTATGTCTTTCATTTCTTAAGATTATAGAGCCTAGATAATAGATTCTAGACCTTTGTTTTCAAATACTGTAGTGGTTATCTTCTGTCTTTTTAAATATAGACTAACAATGTTTTAAGGTTACCTGTACACTCCAGTCCTGACTTCGCGTTTCTAACTGTTGACTTCAACTATCATCCAACTTTTCAACTTGACAAGCTGGAAACTTGTTCACTTAGTTTATTGTCACCAAATAATAATTCTTTTTACCTCGCTGAACTAGTATATATTTGCCCTGTAGCAAGCTTAGTTCAACTGCAGCATTGGCATCCAAGATCTTCTCCTTATTGATGCTTACGCCACCGCCTTTAATCATCTTTCTAGCTTCTCCTTTGGAAGGGAAAATTACTTTTTCAGTCAGTTCAGACAAGAAGTCTGTTACATTTTCAGTTTTGTCCAAATCGGATCGAGATACCGTTACCTGCGGTACGCCTTCAAATACGCTTAAGAGAGTGTCTTCATCAATGCTTTGCAATTCTACTGTGGTAGATTTACCAAATAGAATAGAAGAAGCTTTTAAGGCCATCTCCAAGGCTGCTTGTGAATGAACCCTAACAGTTAATTCCTCTGCTAAAGCTTTTTGTAAAACTCTAAGATGCGGAGCCTCATGATGTTCCTTTTCCAGTTCTTCAATTTCTTCTTTGCCTTTAGTGCTAAAGATTCTGATGAAATTACTCATATCTTCATCAGAAGCATTTAACCAAAATTGATAGAATTTATAAGGGGACGTCTTTTTTGGATCCAGCCAAATGTTACCACTTTCTGTTTTACCAAATTTTGAACCATCAGCCTTTTTGATCAAAGGACAAGTGACAGCAAAAGCTTCTCCTTGATCTATTTTTCTAATCATTTCAGTTCCAGTGGTGATATTTCCCCATTGATCAGACCCACCCATTTGGAGCTTACAGTTTTTTTCGCGAAACAAATGCAGGAAATCATATCCTTGCACCAATTGATAAGTAAATTCTGTAAAACTCATTCCTTCACTTGATTCTGATGACAATCGTGTCTTAACGGAGTCTTTGGCCATCATATAATTGACTGTAATATGCTTCCCAACATCTCGGATAAAGCCCAAAAAGCTGAAATCTTTCATCCAGTCGTAGTTATTGACTAACTGCGCACTATTTTCTCCTTTAGCATCAAAATCTAAGAAGTTTTGAATTTGCGCTTTTATAGAGGCTTCATTATGGCGTAAAGTAGGCTCATCCAAAAGGTTGCGTTCTTTTGATTTCCCGGAAGGGTCACCAATCATACCGGTTGCTCCGCCTAACAATACGATGGGCCTGTGTCCTGCATCTTGAAAATGCTTCAACATCATCACACCAACTAAATGACCAATATGAAGAGAGTCGGCAGTTGGGTCAATTCCAACATAAGCACTGCTCATTTCTTTAGCCAGTTGTTTTTCAACTCCTGGCATCATATCATGAATCATTCCTCTCCATTGAAGCTCTTCTATAAAATTCTTTTGCATATTAATTAGTGTTGAAAGTCGTAATATTTAATAGTGGCTGCAAATATAAAAGGCTTAGCAAGGAAATAATAGCAAATTTGAAAATAGATTAATTACTAGAATTTAGAGTCTAGAAACTAGAAACTAGAGTCAAAACGTGAGATATCAATAAGCGTTGCTGCCGTGAAGAACTGAGATTGGCTCCTATTAGTTGATGGAGATGAAAATAAAACCATCATGATTCCGTATTTTTGAGCTATAAAGTAAAACTATGCCACTAAGAAAATCATATCGTACGCACAAAGCAGGCTCTTTTAAGAGATTAAAATTAGTAGAGGAAGAATTGGCTAATCCTCAGGATCATGAAGTACAGGTGAAGGTAAAAGCGGTCGGACTTAATTTTGCAGATGTTTTTGCTATTCTAGGTTTGTATAGTGCAACTCCAGAAGGGTCGTTTATTCCAGGCCTAGAATACTCAGGCGAAATCATCGCCAAAGGTTCTAAAGTGCAAGACTTTGAAATAGGAGATCGAGTAATGGGAGTAACGCGCTTTGGAGCTTATACCACTCACATCAATATAGATGGTGCGTATGTCAGTAAAATTCCCGACAGCTGGTCTTATGAGGAGGGCGCTTCTTTTTTGGTCCAGGCTTTAACAGCTTATTATGGATTATTTTATTTAGGGAATTTGCAAAAAGGGGATACGGTGTTAATTCATTCTGCTGCAGGTGGAGTTGGTATATTAGCGAATAGGATGGCTCAAAAAAGTGGAGCTTTCACTATCGGTACTATTGGCTCTGCGGCTAAAATTAATTTACTCAAAAAAGAAGGATATCAAAAGTATATAGTCCGTTCGAAACACTTTAAAAAGGATTTAGAAGAAGCCTTGCATGGAAGAGCGCTTGACGTAATCATGGAATGCATAGGAGGGAAGATATTTAAGATTGGTTATGATATGCTGGCTCCGCAAGGCCGAGTTGTGAATTATGGTTCAGCCAGATATGGTGGTACTAGTAATTCCCCTAATTGGCCTCGACTTGCTTGGTTATATTTAACCCGCCCGAAGATTGATCCTCAGAAGATGATTGAAAACAATAAGGGAATATTAGGATTCAATTTGATTTGGCTTTACGAGAAGAAAGAGTTGATGCAACAGATCTTGAAAGAATTGGAAGCCCTTCATATGGAACCTCCTTTTATTGGCCATCGATTCAATTTTGAACAAATGCATGAAGCGTTGAAATTGTTTCAGTCTGGCAAAACCACAGGTAAGGTAGTGCTAACGATTGACTAGCTAGAATTTAGAAAATAGAGTCTAGAATCTAGAGTATAGATACTAGAACCAAGAGTTAATACTTCCTACTTCTGACTTCCAACTCCCAACTTCTAACTACCAAACACTTTCCCTTTTACAAAATCCCAAAATTCCTTTCTCTCCTCTGAGGACGTTAATAACGCTTTTACCGTATTTCCAAAATTTGATTTAGCCTGTTCTTTTTGATTTGACTTAATGGTAGGTAACGGAGCAGGTTCTGGTTTAGGCTGAGGAGTGACATCGGCTTTTTCATCACTCGATTTTTTCATGCCAAAATTCTTGGGATCTAATTTTTCAGCATCCTTGTAATGCTTTTCCGCTATTTTATGATTGCCCATTTTACCTAAAACTAATCCTAAGTTATTATGCGAAATAGCATCTTCCGGATCTAATTCAAGTGCCTTTTGATAATCATTTTTAGCTCCTTGCAGATCATTTAAGTGATCTTTAATGAAGGCTCTACTAGCATATCGGAATGGGTTCTCGGGTTCCATTTCTACTGCAATGTTGAAGTCGGACATAGCAGCGTCTTGTTTCTTGGCCATATAATAAATCAAACCTCGCTCAGCGTAAAGTTCAGCGCTATCGGGCTTAAGTTTTATTGCTTTACTTAAATCTGATTGAGCAGCCTGATAATCTTTAATCTTAAAATAAGCTTTGCCTCTTTGATAGAATGCAACAGGATTTTGATTGTTTTTTGTAATGTATTGTGAATATAGATGTATTCCTTGTTTAAAATCGCCTTTTTGGCAGTAAGATGAAGCTGTTTCTAAAAGTATATTAATATTTTCCATGAAAATTATTTTTAAAGAAATAGAATTAGCACAAAACTATATAAGTTTTAACTAATGAAATACTCTGAGGTTTGTCAAATTTTGGATTTCAATCTTTATTATTATTTGAGATAAAGGATTCTATCCAATCATAGGCCTTATTGTTGCTATTGAAGAATTGCAAGATCATAGGAATATGCTTTTTCCCCTCTTGTAAGTGATAGTTGGGGTTGGGATTTGTTTTTTTGTACTCCTCTAAAAACCTATCTGTGCTGGAGATGATCCCAGGTAGTGTTTTTCCTCCCATCATAATCAATAATGGAGGATCATTTTCTTCTATAAAATAAATAGGAGAGGTTTGTTTCCAGATTTCAGAATCATTGGTGAATGTTTTCAAATATGAGGTACCGGCAGGATAATTCTTCTTTTTTAGAAAGCCATACATGTCTAAGCCTGCTGCATCAATCAAAATAGCTCCTTTTATAGGGTTTTCTATGTTCAATTCTTCAAAATATTCTTCTTTCAAACTAACAAGTGCTGCCAAGTGTCCTCCAGCTGAGTGGCCCGAAATATAAATTTGACTGGGGTCTCCTCCATAATCCTCGATATGTTCATTCACCCATTTTACAGATTTTGCAACGGCAATACTCATGTCTTTAATATTGTATTCGGGACTAAGCGGGTAGTCAATGTTTACTGCTACGATTCCTTTACGGGCTAGTCGTTTGCCAAAATAATTGTATAGCTCCTTTTTACCGGAATTCCAGCTGCCACCATGAACAAATATGAAAACGGGTTTTAGGTTAGTCACTTTTTTGGGAGAAAATATATTTAACTGCTTTTCTGGTAAGTTAGTGCTAGAGTCTTGCTCCATATAACTGATGTCTTTCGATTTAGTCACCTTACAGCCTGAAAGGTAAAAGATTGAAAGTATAAGAATAATTGAAAATGTGATGTAGGGTAATTTTATAGATTGTAATTTTAGCATTTCGCTTTAACTCTTTTGATGATGATAAGTTCTATCCTTGTTGATACTGGAATCAATCATTAAAGTTGGGATTAATTTCAACTAAGAAGACATAATCTAGGGATCTTTAAAGCGAAGCAGTATTTTTGGATTAATAAAATGAAGTAAAAGATGATACAAGCTTGGATGCGTGGGGTACTTTTAATTGCCTCAGTTTATAATATGGCATGGGGTGTTTTTCTAATCTGGAGTCCGGATAGTTATATCAAGTGGATGACGGAAGGTGCTCAAAGTGAGAATCAATGGGTTTTTTATCAAGCTATTGGTATATTGGTGGTGGCCGTCATGTTATTCATGGGTTTTCTTAAACCCCTAAAGTTCAAATGGCCAATTTTACTATCTTTTTTGGCTAAGCTTTTTGGGGGATTGGTAGTCTATTTGATTGTCATGGACTCTCAGTTCACTAAAAAATTCATGTTTCATTTACTCATGAATGATTTAGTTTGGCTCGTACCACTTTTATTAATTGTCATAGCTGCATTCAAAACAGAAAAGAGCCGTTGAACCATAATAGTTTGCGCAGTGATCAGATTTTGCTTAAATCGCCTAAAAATTTTACCAAAATGAGATATTTCTTATCGATTTTTTTATTCATTATTCTTACTTATAATACTTCTGCACAGGTAAAAGATCCTGTACCTGCTTCAGAAATTTTACATCAGATGCAGAAGCTGGAAAATACTACTAGAGTTTTATATGTTGCAGCTCATCCTGACGATGAAAATACCCGACTCATTGCTTATCTAGAAAATGGAAAGCAATTTGATGCTGCCTATCTTTCACTTACCAGAGGGGATGGTGGACAAAACGTAATTGGGCCGGAATTAAGGGAAGGTCTGGGGCTAATCAGGACGCAAGAACTGTTAGCTGCTAGAGAAATAGATGGAGGAAAGCAATTTTTTACAAGAGCCAATGACTTCGGGTATTCTAAAAATCCCGATGAGACCTTCAATAAGTGGGGAAAGGAAGAAGTCCTTTCTGATGTAGTTTGGACCATTCGTAATTTCCAACCTGATATTATCATAACAAGATTTAATCAAACACCCGGCATAACACATGGTCATCACACTGCTTCAGCAATATTAGCCAAAGAAGCTTTTGATAAAGCAGGTGATCCAAAAGCTTTCCCTGAGCAATTAGAGTTGGTAAATGCTTGGCAGCCCAAAAAAATCTATTGGAATACATCTTCTTGGTTTTTCAGCAGAGGTGCTGATTTTGATAAGTCGAAATATGTTACTGAAAATGCCGGTGGCTATTCTCCGCTGTTGGGTATCTCTTATACGGAAATGGCAGCTTTGAGTAGAAGTAGGCATAAATCTCAAGCTTTTGGTACCGCAGGAAGCAGGGGTGATGAGACCGAATATTTTGAGTACTGGGATGGGCCAGTTGATGATAAGGAGCTTTTTTTAGGGGTAGAACACTCATGGGCGAAATTCGAAAATGGACAGAAGATTCAAAAAGCCATTAGTAAATTAATAGCTGATTTCCAGTTCAACCATCCTGAGGCCTCAATAGATCAGCTTTTTGCAATTAAGAAACTTATAGAAAACCTTGATGAATCAGCAGTAAAAAAAGAAAAGCTAAAAGCAGTAAAAGATCTCATTCTTCAATGCGCAGGGTTTTATCATATGCTTTTTTATGATAATCAATATGCATCTCCTGGCGATAATATGAACATCAACCTAGAACTAGTCAATCGTTCAGATGTCAAAATTGCCATAGTTTCAGCTAAATTAAATCAAATTAGTATGGACTTAGGTATTTCAGGAGAATTGAAAAATAATCAGGTAAAAATGAACAGCTTTGAAGTCAGAATTCCAACTGATTTTCCTTATTCTAATCCATATTGGTTAAATGATCCTTCCTCGAATGGATTGTACAAAGTGGAGGATCAAAAATTAATTGGGAAAGCCGAAAATGAGCCTGCTATTGAAGCGGAAGTGACTTTAAACGTGAATGGAAATGATTTAACTTTTAATACTCCACTGAAATATAAATCTTCAGACAGGATTAATGGAGAAATCATTCAACCGTTTTATATTATCCCTCCGCTTTCAATTGAATTTGCTGAGGAGGTGTCCATATTTACAACCAAAGACCAGCAAAAAGAGATATCTATTAAAATTAAGGCTTTACAAGATGATATTTCAGGAAGGTTGGAACTGGAGCTTCCAAAGGGATGGAGAACTAATATGAAGGAAAATGATTTGCGTTTTGAAAATCTAGTAAAGAATTCATCAAAAAATTTCAAAATCAATATCACTGCGGGTGAAAATCAAGGCAAATTTGATCTTAAAGCTTATGTCAGCGTAGAAGGTAAGCCAATTGATAAAAGTGTCCAAGAGATACAGTATGATCATATACCTAATCAAGTGATTATTAGAGACGCCCAGCAAAAATTGGTATTGGCAGACGTACAAATTAAAGGCGATAAAATAGGTTATATAGAAGGTGCAGGCGATGCAGTCGATGAAGCATTATTAGCAATGGGCTATACCGTAGATTTTATCGATATTGAAAAAATAGGTGTTGCTGAACTTAAAAATTACGATGCAATAATTGCAGGGATCAGAGCTTATAATGTTAATAGTTCTTTGCAAGTGCATTATGGAAAAATGAATGAATATATGAAATCAGGTGGGGTGTACTTGGTGCAATATAACACTACCTACAGTTTGCCTGATACTGATTTTTGGCCGTACCCGTTGCAGTTGTCACGAGATAGGATTACGGTAGAAGAAGCTGCATTGGAGTTTATCAGCCCGGAGCATCCTGCTTTAAATTACCCAAATAAAATAATGAAAGATGATTTTGGCGGCTGGGTACAAGAGCGTGGCCTATATTTTCCAAGTAGTTGGGATCAGAGCTACGTACCAATCTTAGCAGGAAATGATCCTGGTGAAAGTGAAAAGAAAGGGGCTTTATTGGTAGCGCCTTATGGAAAGGGCAAGTTTGTTTATACCGGATTAAGTTTTTTTAGGGAATTGCCTGCTGGGGTCCCAGGAGCGTACCGTCTATTGGCAAATTTATTAGCTCCTCGTCCTTCGGAATAAGTAGAATAGGAACGTTTATCAAAATTTTTAGATAGTTGGTCGATTAAATGTTTAAACATAGAAACAAATAAGATACTTTCGTGTTTAATGTATTAACAATACATAATAAAGTAAACTATTAGTTAATACATAAAGGTCTAAAACAAGAAAAAAGATGAAGTTAGAAGAAGAAATTAAGCAGTCGAAATTCGAAACCGAAAGACAAAAAGCGATCTTAAACGTAATTTATACTGCTAATTGGATTGGTTCAATTCAGCATAAGATTTTTAAAAAGTATAAATTAACTTCTCCCCAGTATAATGTTTTGAGAATCTTAAGAGGTAAATTTCCTGATCCTCTAACCGTTTCTTCTATCCAAGAAAGAATGCTTGATAAAATGTCAAACGCGTCTCGTTTAGTAGATAAATTGGTGGAGAAAGGATATGCGGAAAGATCTACTTGCATGTATGATAGAAGACAAGTAGATGTTGTCATTACATCTGCTGGTCAAAAATTACTAAAAGAAATTGAACCTGAACTTTTAGATTTTCATAATGCGGAAATGGTTTTGACCGAACAAGATGCAGCAGCAGTTAATGAAGCATTGGATAAAATTAGAGGATAATTTTTTTTATATTGGGTTGTTTTAATAAACGAAGATTAAAATGAGCCAAATAGCAAATATTGGAAGGTTTCTTTTTGCCATCCCGATGGTGGTATTTGGGGTATTTCATTTTGTAAACACTAGAACTTTACAAAATGTGGTACCCTCTTTTATTCCCGGCCAAACTTTTTGGGTATACTTAACAGGGGCAGCGCTTATAGCTGCAGGTATAAGCATATTAATTAAAAAGCAAATACAACTAATTTCTAATCTACTGGCTGTTATGTTATTAGTTTTTGCACTTTTTGTGCATTTCCCTCTTGCTCTTGAAGGTGATCAATTAGCGGCAAGTTCTTTACTGAAGGATATAGCGTTAGCTGGGGGAGCATTTGTTTTAGGTCATTATTTTAAAAACCATTAATAGAGATCATGAAGATACTCAAAAGAATAATCATTGGATTGGTCGCTGTATTAGTTGTTTTTATAATTCTTTATCTCATTGGACCCAAAATCCAACCTCCGAATTTCGCACAAAATTTACCTGAGATTCCAGCAGATATTATTTCATTAGAAAGCTGGTTAGCAGACAAGGAATCTTTACAAAAAGATATAAAACCAAATAACCAGGCTCAAATAGTATGGGGTAATGAAGAACTGTACCAAACAGAATACGCTCTTGTCTATCTTCATGGTTTTGGAGCGAGTCATCAAGAGGGATTCCCAGTCCACAGACAGTTAGCTGATAGCTTACAAGCTAATTTATTTTTAGCCCGTCAAAAAGGACATGGACTTTCCTCCCAAGAAGCTTTTAAGGGTTTAACCGCCGAGTCTTATATGTTGTCAGCCATGGAAGCTTTGGCAATTGGTCAGCAATTAGGTGAGAAAATTATTTTGGTCGGAACCTCTACCGGAGCAGCACAGGCCATCTGGTTAGCTGCTGAATTTCCCGAAGCAGTGGATGCACTTATCTTGTACTCACCATACATCGCTTTGAGAGATGCATCAAATGAAAAATTAGTATTAGGGCCATGGGGAGCTAATATTATGGAATTGGTAATGGGAGGTGATATTAATCATGAAGTTAGACCAGATTCTGTAGCTGCCTTTTGGTCGGAATATTATCATCTAGATAGTTATTTCTCTCTTTTCAGTATGATCAATAAAAGTATGAAACCAGAAATTTTTGAAAAAGTGAACTGCCCTGTTTTTATGGCCTATTATTATAAGGATGAGGATAATCAAGATGATGTAGTTTCGGTTAGCGCTATGCAGCAGATGTTTGCTCAACTTAAGACCCCTACTAAAAAAGCAATTGCCTTTCCAAAATCAGGTAATCATGTTATTGCCAGTGACCTTCGTTCTAAAGATTGGGAAGGGGTAAGAGATAGTAGTTGGATGTTCATTAAGCATAAGGTCCTACAAGCAGAATAATTTTAACGCAGAATTTCAGCTACTCATTAAATATCCAGGTCCTTAGTTTTGTATTGCTTAATGACCTCTAGAAATTAAAAAGACTCAAAGCTCATTTTTTGAATATAAGAAATAAAGTTTTATCTAGCTTTTTGATATGGAGAATCATCTTTTTAATTCAAAAAATCAATTGCTCTACAGATTTCAAAAAAAACTTTTGCGTCCGAGAACGGATAGTTTTTAATAGTTGAAACAAAATAATCAAAATTCAGAAGTTATAAGACTGCAATGCACAGAATAGCGATAGTTTTTCGAATAAATTTTTGAAAATTGGTGATCATTATCTACTCTAGATTTATAATAATTTTGATGATTTTAATCTAAATTTACTTCTTTAGCATAATTCTTGTTTCTTTGTAAGTCAGATTAAAAAAAGTGAGTGTATTAACATTTCAATTCAATAATTTTTGAATGAAGAAAATAGATAAATTAATCCTAAAATCATTTATTGGTCCTTTTTTGATCACCTTTTTTGTGGTGGTTTTTATTTTATTGACCCAATACATGCTCAAGTATTTTGATGATTTTGTAGGTAAGGATTTGGGCTTTAGTGTATTTGCGGAACTAATAGGTTATTTCAGTATCAATATGACTCCGATCGCCTTTCCTTTGGCCGTTTTGCTTTCATCCTTAATGACATTCGGGAATTTAGGAGAGCATTTCGAACTAACAGCCATTAAGAGTGCAGGTATATCATTGGTGAGAGTCTTGAGACCACTTTTTGTGTTTGTGGTGTTTTTAAGTGCACTTGTTTATTACTCCAATAATTTTATTGTACCTAAAGCAAATTTAGAGGCCTTCAGTCTCTTATATGACATCAAGCAAAAGAAACCCTCTATAGATATCAAGGAAGGTGCGTTTTATGGAGGTATACCAGGTTATAGTATTAAAGCGAATAAGAAGTTTGATGATGAAAAGTCTCTAGGTGATCTTATTATTTATAATCATTCTGATAAAAAAGGGAATACTGAGATCATTTTGGCTGATTCCGCATTGATGTATACAATCCTCGGAGATAAATACTTGGTTATGGAGCTATTTAATGGCAAAAGCTATACAGAAGAAGATGCTAAGAAACCAAATAAACCTTCTAATTATGTCCGTAACGTATTTCAGCATAATAAAGTCGTATTCAGCTTAGCCTCTTTCGAGATGGAAAGAACTGATAAGGACTTATTTTCATCTAATCGAATGATGAAAAATGAGAGCGAATTACGGAATGATGTGGATTCAATGCACAATGATATCATCAAAGCGAAAAGGACCATATACAGATATACCCCTCGCTTCTTCAATATGCACTTACAGGAAGTCGAAGAAATAAAGCCTAAAACTGTGGTGCAGTGGGAAGAACAGAAAAAAGATACCATATCTGCAAACTCTGACTCAATAGCAGAAAGTGAGGATCACTTAACTAGTGCAGATATAGAAGATGGAAAAAATGTAAAATTTGATAAAGCTAATTATAAGAGGAAGGATTCTAAAAATAGTAATGAACAGAATCAAATTGCTCAACAGCAAGATAGTGTTATTTTAAATTATGATTCAGCTTTGGTGGCAAAAGCAGACAGCGTATATGCACAGAGAAATAGGGGAAATAATAATTTGGTTGATAAGCCTAGATTTGCCAAAAACAGATTGAAAGGAGAGAATAGGAGAATTGAATCACGTGAATTTGAAAGTAATGTTTATGGAATAGAAGCTAATGCAAAATTATCTCAGGCAGTAGCTTGTATAGTAATGTTCTTAATTGGAGCTCCATTGGGAGCTATTATAAAAAAAGGAGGCTTAGGCTTTCCTGTAATTGTGTCTATATTGTTTTTCATTGTATCGTACGTGATCAATACAACAGGAATAAAGCTGGGCAGGGCAGGAGATATTAGTAACTTTTGGGCTGTATGGACCTCCAATCTAATATTACTTCCATTCGGCTTGTTCTTTTTAAGACAAGCAAGAAATGATTCGAGATTATTTGAAACAGATTATTATGCTGTTAAAATTGCCAAGCTTTTTAAAATATTTAAAAAGGAAAAATAAGCAGTTTTTTTGTTCACAAGAAATTATACGTATATTTGCGCCTTTAAAATAATTTAATAACGCTAACTATGTATTTAGACACAGAAAAGAAAAAAGAGCTGTTCAAAAATCATGGTCGGTCAAAAGCAGATAATGACACGGGTTCGGCAGAATCTCAAATTGCGCTTTTCACCTTCCGAATCAATCATTTGACGCAGCATTTAAAAGTAAACAAAAAAGATCACTCATCAAGAACTGGTCTTTTAAAATTAGTAGGAAAGAGAAGAAGATTGTTAGATTATCTTTACAAAAACGAAATTGAAAGATACAGAGCAATTATTGCTGAGTTAGGATTAAGAAAATAATACAATTCATTTATAAAAAAGGGAATCTGATGGGTTCCCTTTTTCCATTATAATCACCTCATTACGAATACCACATCTTTTACAGGACGTGTATAGCAAATGCGGCAAAATTAACAAGACGAGAAAACAGTAAAAAAATATTTATGGCTATACCAAATGCAATTAAAAAAACTTTCAACCTACCTGATGGAAGGGAAATAAGTATAGAAACGGGAAAATTAGCAAAGCAAGCAGACGGATCAGTTGAAGTAAGAATGGGTAATACTATCTTACTTGCTACGGTTGTTTCAAACAAAGAAGCAAGAGAAGGAGTAGATTTCTTACCAATGTCTGTTGATTACCAAGAAAAATTTGCCTCATCGGGAAAAATACCAGGCGGATTTTTGAAAAGAGAAGGAAGACTTTCAGATTACGAAATTTTAACTTCTAGATTGGTGGACAGAGCCCTTCGTCCATTATTCCCATCTGATTATCATGCTGAAACTCAAGTGATGATTCAGCTTTTTTCTTTAGAAGAGAACGATTTACCTGATGCTTTAGCAGCATTGGCAGCATCTGCGGCTCTTACGGCCTCAGACATACCATTTGCAGGACCTATTTCTGAAGTAAGAGTAGCGAGAGTAGACGGCAAAATGATTATTAACCCCACTTCAACGCAATTAGCAGAATCTGATATTGATATGATCATTGCTGCTACCATCGATAATATTATGATGGTGGAAGGAGAGATGGAAGAGATTTCAGAGGAAGAAATGGTAGAAGCTATCAACTTTGCTCATGAAGCGATCAAAGTACAGTGCCAGGCACAATTAGATTTAGCTCAAGCTGCAGGTAAAACTGAAAAACGTGAATATAATCATGAAGAGGAACCTGATCCTGCATTAGAAAAAGAAATTTTCGACAAGTATTACCAGCAGTTTTATGATATAGCTGCGAAAGGTTTGGCAGACAAAGCTGAAAGAGCTCGTTTATTTTCAGAGATAAAAGATTCATACATTGATGCTCTACCTGAAGACACTGAAATCAGTTTGTCACTGGCTAAAAATTATTTGAGCGCAACTCAAAAGAAGGCAGTTAGAAATGCCACTTTAGAAACTCGCAGTAGGCTTGACGGTAGAAAATTAGATGAAATCAGACCTATTTGGAGTGAAATAGATTATTTACCATCCGCTCACGGTTCTGCTGTATTTACAAGAGGAGAAACGCAATCATTAACCACTGTAACATTAGGTACTAAGCTTGATGAGCAAATGGTAGATGGAGCGGTTCACTCTGGATACAATAAATTTATTTTACATTATAATTTCCCAGCATTCTCCACAGGAGAAGCGAGACCAAACAGAGGACCTGGTCGAAGGGAAGTAGGCCATGGTAACTTGGCGCTTAGAGCATTGAAGCAAATTTTGCCTTCTCCGGAAGAATTGCCATACACTATTCGTGTTGTTTCTGATATTTTAGAATCCAATGGTTCGTCTTCAATGGCAACTGTTTGTGCTGGTTCATTGGCATTAATGGATGCTGGAATCCCTATTAAAGCTCCAGTTTCAGGTATTGCAATGGGATTAATCTCTGATGCTGAAACTGGTAAATATGCTATTCTTTCTGATATTTTAGGTGATGAAGATCATATTGGAGATATGGACTTCAAAGTGACCGGAACTGAAAAAGGGATCACAGCATGTCAAATGGATATTAAAGTAGATGGTCTTTCTTCAGAATTATTGATGGAAGCATTGAATCAAGCGAAGGCAGGTCGTGATCATATCAGAAATGAAATGTTGACCACCATTGCTGCTCCAAGAGAAGATTACAAACCAAATGCACCAAGAGTTGTAAATATCGAGATTGATAGAGAAATGATTGGCGCTGTCATTGGACCTGGCGGTAAAGTAGTTCAGGAAATCCAAAAGACTACCGGGGCAACAGTTGTGATCGAAGAAACTGAAAAAGGTGGTAAAATTAATGTGTTTGCAGTTAATAAGGATTCACTAGATCAGGCTGTGAAATGGATTAAAGGGATTGTTGCTAAACCAGAAGTAGGTGAAGTTTACGATGGTGTTGTGAAAGCAGTTCAGCCTTATGGTGCATTCGTTGAAATCATGCCAGGAAAAGATGGTCTTTTACATATCTCTGAAATCAAGCATGAAAAAATAGAGAATATGGAAGGTGTTTTAGAAATAGGAGAAGAGATTAAAGTGAAGTTGATAGACATCGATAAGAAGACAGGAAAACTTAGACTATCAAGGAAGGTATTATTACCTAAACCAGAAAAAGAAGAGAAATAATTTCATTTTTAATGAAATATTCACATTTTTGATGTAGAGAGGGAACTGTTTGGTTCCTTCTCTATGTTAAGGGTTCGTTTAAATTTAAATCTAAAATCAATTAATGAGACAGCTCAAGATTAGCAAGCAAATCACCAATCGGGAGAGTCAATCGCTCGATAAGTACTTACAAGAAATAGGTAAAGTAGATTTGTTAACCCCGGACGAAGAAGTAGATTTAGCCGTTCGGATTAAACAAGGTGATCAACTTGCACTTGAAAAATTGACTAAAGCCAATTTGCGTTTCGTAGTGTCTGTAGCCAAACAATATCAGAATCAAGGTTTATCCTTAGGAGACTTGATTAATGAAGGAAACTTAGGTTTGATTAAGGCAGCACAAAGGTTTGACGAAACAAGGGGTTTTAAATTCATTTCTTATGCAGTATGGTGGATCAGACAATCCATATTGCAAGCACTGGCGGAACAATCACGTATTGTTCGTCTTCCATTGAACAGAGTAGGATCTTTAAATAAGATTTCTAAAACCTTCTCTACTTTGGAGCAAAAGTTTGAAAGAGAACCATCTCCGGATGAGTTAGCTGAAGTTTTAGAGGTTACTTCTAATGAAGTGGTAGACACCATGAAAATCTCTGGTCGTCATGTATCTATGGATGCGCCTTTCGTTCAAGGGGAAGAAAATAGTCTTTTAGACGTATTGGAAAATGACGGTGAAGAGTCTCCTGACGATGAATTGATGAATGATTCATTGAGAAGAGAGGTGCAAAGAGCATTATCTACTTTAACTCAAAGAGAAGCTGATGTAATCACGCTTTACTTTGGCTTGAATGGAGAGCACTCTATGACCTTAGAGGAAATAGGAGAGAAGTTCAACTTGACAAGAGAGAGAGTACGACAAATCAAAGAAAAAGCCATTAGAAGGCTTAGACATACATCCAGGAGTAAAGCCTTGAAGCCTTACTTAGGATAGATTTTTCGTAACAAATGATACATAAAAAGGTCTTTTAGAAGACCTTTTTTTATTTAATTAATTAAATTCACATCTGTTTTAGTAGAAGACCGTAACATTACTTAAGAAATTATTGAGCGTTATGACAGAAGAAAAAGTAAATGTATTAATTATAGGTTCTGGACCAGCTGGATATACAGCTGCAATTTATGCTGCTAGAGCTGGTTTAAACCCAGTCATGTATCAAGGGGGCCAACCTGGTGGTCAATTGACCATTACCAATGATGTAGAAAACTATCCTGGATATCCCGATGGAATTAATGGTCCACAGATGATGGTGGATTTCCAAAAGCAAGCGGAGAGGTTTGGAACTGATGTTCGATTTGGATTAGCAACGCAGGTTGATTTTAGTGGCTATCCTCATAAAGTAATAATTGATGATAAACATGAGATCACTGCAAATGCTGTCATTATCTCAACAGGAGCGTCCGCTAAATGGCTAGGTTTGGAATCAGAACAAAGACTGAATGGCATGGGTGTATCTGCTTGTGCCGTTTGTGATGGTTTCTTTTATAAAGGCCAGGATGTGGTTGTGGTAGGTGCTGGAGATACTGCTGCTGAAGAAGCTACTTATCTTTCCAATATATGCAATAAAGTAACCATGATCGTTAGAAGAGATGAAATGAGGGCTTCTAAAATCATGCAAAGACGGGTAGAAAAAGCTAAAAATATTGAAATTCTTTGGAATAGTGAAACTGAAGAAGTTTTAGGTAAGGATGAAGTAGAAGGAGTGAGAGTAGTGAACAATGTGACAGGAGAAAAAACGGAAATTAAAGCTACCGGCTTTTTTGTTGCAATTGGTCACAAACCTAATACGGAGATATTTAAAGACTTCCTAGATTTGAATGATGCAGGTTATATTATTACGAAGAGTGGAAGCACCAAAACAAAGGTAGAAGGTGTTTTTGCTTCTGGTGACGCCCAAGATTTCATCTACCGACAAGCCGTAACGGCTGCAGGAACCGGTTGCATGGCAGCTTTGGATGCGGAGCGATTCTTAGCGGAAAAGGAAGATGAATTAGAAGAGGAAGAAGTAGCTGAGAAGGCGTAAAAATAGTAATAAGGAGGGTTTTGCTCTCCTTTTTTATTGCGTTTATCAATGTCAAAACACTAATTGTAATTGTAGGCTTTAGTGAAATTTAAATTACTTTATGAAATTAAATATTTTAGCTTTCGCAGCTCATCCCGATGACATAGAACTAGCTTGTGCAGGAACTTTAGCAAAGCATGCTGAGATGGGAGAGGATGTAGGAATCATTGATCTCACAGAAGGAGAAATGGGTACAAGAGGGACTCCGAAGCAGCGATTGAAGGAGGCAGCTGAAAGTGCCGCTGTTCTAGGGGTAAAAGTTCGTGAAAATCTTGGTTTTGAAGATGCATTCTTTAAGAACGATTTAGCTCATCAGACTGAAATTGTAAGAAAAATTAGACAATATAAACCTGAGATTGTGTTGGCTAATGCCGTTTCGGATCGGCACCCTGACCACGGGAAGGCTTCTGATTTGCTTTCTGAATCAATATTTTTAGCTGGTCTGAAAAAATTTGAAACAAAAGATGCTAATGGGCAGCTACAAGAAGCTTATAGACCTAATAAGGTATACCATTATATTCAAAGTTTACCCATTAAACCGGATTTTGTAGTAGATGTAAGCGAACAATGGACTAAAAAGATGAAATCTGTTAAAGCATTTGCATCACAATTCCATAATCCTGAGTCGGATGAACCTGAAACCTATATTTCGAGTCCACGGTTTATGAAAATGATTGAAGCGAGAGCGATGCAGTTTGGACAAATCATAGGTGTTGATTATGCAGAGGGTTTTACGGTAGAAAGGTATTTAGGTGTAAAGGATTTGAACGGACTCATTTGATCCACTTTAAAGATTTTACGAAGTAGATAGTATAAAATTACCAGCAATAGCTTAATGTCAGACTTGTGATAGTTTGACATTGTTTTCTTCATATATGAATGTGACAGCCTGAATATTATTCAACTAAAATTTTCAATATGCTTTAAAAATCCTATGCTACCTGGCATACCTTTTCATTAGAAATAGAGTTCTTTTCGAAACTAAATTAATGTTGAGTCAAAATCTTTCACCATCTAAATCTCTAAAAATCCTAAGGGCTTCAATAGCATTTAACTGTGGCTTGTCCAGTAGATTCACTGCACTCAGTAACTTGGCTGATTGCTCTACTAATTTCTGTTCGGGATAGTAGTTATCTCTAAGAAAATGAACGAGCTTGAGCATTTTGAAACCATTAAACCATTCAAAAAACCTTTTCTTCAAGTGTTGATCATTGCTGGCTTGTGCAATCACTTTATCCAGTTCCATTTGTAAGTCAGAGTCTCTTAGAAATGCTCGTATTTCCAAGGGTAAATTATTTAAAAGTGATGCTTTGCTAATATCGCTCAGGAAGCTTTTCACCAGCTTAAAAATTTCAAAATTGTAGCTTAAATGAAGATCCTTTTTTTGATTTTGATGCTCTTGCATGGCTCTACCGGTTCCGAATGGAACTCTGTCAGATAGACGGGGAGAAGGAATTACCTTAGTAGTAGTAATATTATGAAAATCCCCTAGTGGAATGATTTTGTGCAAAAAATAGAAATCCTCTCCTGCTTTTCGTTGATTCATCCCACCTTGCTTTTGATAGATGGAAGACCTCACAGCCATACTTGAACCAATAGTATGATAGGCAAAAGGGTAGCCTGCATATTTCAACGCCTGAATATAGTACCGTAAATGTAATTCGTACAAAATGATCGCTGAATTTAAATTTCCATTCTGAATCTTGAGTGGGTGCTCGTAATGAATAGAGGCAGCAGTAGCATTTGGATAGTTAAGGAAATGTTGCTCTATTTCTTGCAGATAGTTCGATTGACAGGTACTATCGGCATCAAAGCATAATATTATACCATCTTGATCGATACTATTTAATCTAAAAGCAGCTTCATCCATGCCAATTTTTCGAGCAAGTCCTACTCCCGCTTTTTTGCTTGGTAGATCAAAAGCTTTAACAATATGAATTTTTAGTGAAGATGGATTATCAGTCACATACTGCTCAATTTCGGCTACCGTTTTTATGCTTTGCTTTTTGATACTAGCCGAAGCATTATCTGGATGGTTTATCACCCAAATTACTTCAACCGGATTTAAAGTTGGCTTACATGTTATTAGAGAATTCAAAGTTGGGGAAATATCATCTTCCTTAAAAGATGGAATAACAACTGTAATAAAAGTCCCCTTTTTGATCGGTTCTTTTATAAACCGTTCTGGATAAGCATAACGCTCAAAGTATATCCTAGAACTCAAGGAGCTAATCTTTCAATGGTCCAGCTACCGCCTTCATTTAATGAATATTGAACTCTATCATGTAATCTACTTGGTCTACCTTGCCAAAATTCGATCATAGTGGGTGTTACAGCATATCCGCCCCAGTTTTCAGGTCGCTCTACGGCTCTATTTTTGAATTTTAATTCGATCTCTTCTAATCGCTGATCTAATACTTCCCTGCTTTTTATTACACTGCTTTGGGGTGAGACCCAAGCACCTATTTGACTTCCTCTAGGTCTGCTTTGGAAGTAGCTGTCACTTACTGTTTCTTCAACTTTTTGAACTCTGCCTTCAATTCTGACTTGTCGTTCTAATTCAGGCCAAAAAAAATTTAAAGATACATTGGCGTTTTGACCCATCTGTTGACCTTTATTACTATCATAATTGGTATAGAAAATAAATTGGTCATTTTCTACTCCTTTTAATAACACAATCCTTGAGGCTGGTTTATTGTCAACTACGGTGGATAAAGTCATGGCATTAGGTTCCATGATTTCGGCACTTAGCGCCATGTCAAACCAACTCATAAACTGCTGAATGGGGTTATTGTCTACTTCTGAAGCTTCTAAACTCATGGAGGTGTATTCTTTTCGGATGTCTGCTAAAGATTGCTTCATATATTTTTTTGAGATTTCTCTTTAAATTATTAGTGGCTTATAGAATTTAAAATTATTATTGTTTCAAATTGTATCCAATTATTGGGAGATAAATAATGAAAATAATTTATTTAAATGAAATTAAGGATTGATTTAAAAGCTAACAGCAGCCAAGAATGGATTGATACTGTGATGGCCGATTTTGACAGTTTTTTACAAGATCATGCGAATTGTGAGAGAAAAGCCTCTGGAATGGCCATGAGTTTTGTAGCTAAATTTCCTGATAGATTAGAAATTATCCCTGAACTTATTGATACAGCTGTTGAGGAATTAGAACATTTCAGAGATGTCTATGCTATAATGCAGTCAAAAGGAATATCATTGCCACATAAAATTGAAAAAGATTTTTATGTGGATGATTTAATCAAGATTTGCCGATCGGGTAGGGAAGAACGATTTATGGATCGATTGCTTTTGGCATCTTTAGTGGAAACGAGAGGAGCGGAGCGTTTTAGGATGGTGTATGAAGCATTACCAGAGGGAAACTTAAGAAAATTTTATCATCACTTGTGGGCATCAGAAGCTAAACATGGAGAAATTTTTGTAGATATGGCGCTTCATTATTTTGATAAAGAGCAAGTATATAATAGATTAGATGAAATGAGTGAAGCAGAAGCTAAGATTTTGACTGCCTTACCATTAAAAGCAGCATTGCATTAAATGGAGTTTTTTGAATTCAAAAATATTGAGCAACCGCAAAAGGGAGATCTATTACTCTCCGAGCCATTTTTGCCTGATCAAAATTTTGACAGGACAGTGATCTTGCTATGTGAACATAATGAAGAAGGTTCATTTGGTTTTATTTTGAATAAACTTTCTATCCTAAAAGTGGACGAGGTTCTGCCTGATATAGGTAGTTTTGAAGCAAGTCTCTTTGTGGGTGGCCCTGTCCAACAGAATACCTTGCATTTCATTCACGATATAGAAGAACTTAAAGATGGTGGGCAGAAAATCACAGATGGCTTATTTTGGGGTGGAAACTTTGAGGTTCTGCAGAGTATGATGCTTGCAGGAGAGATTAATAAAGATAAATCACGTTTTTTTGTTGGCTATAGTGGATGGTCAGAAAATCAGCTACAAGAAGAGATTGATCATAATAGCTGGATAATAGCGCGCGGGGTTCATCCGTCTTATATATTTAAAAGTCCTCCGGAGACGCTATGGAAAAGTATTTTAGAGAAAATGGGGGGGCGATTTAAGATTTATGCGAATTACCCGTCTGATCCCAATCTGAATTGATTGAAACTTTTCACATTTTTTAATTAATATTGTAGCTTGTATTGCAGAAAGTAAAATGATTATGATAGACGAAAAAGGTACTTCTGAAAATCCAGAGGAAAATAATTCTGAAATGGATAAAGAGAAGGAGCATGTGGAGCCCACATCAGAAAAACAAGCTGAAGCTTCTGTTGCAGAAGAAAAAGAAGAAGAAAAGAAGGATGAAATCCCTGTTCAAGAAAGCGAAAATAAAGTAACTGAAGATTCTGATGCGGGAGAAGAGCAGGAAGATCATGATGATCATGATGAAGTTCCCGATTATTCTGAATTTAGCAAAGAACAATTAGTGGAAGCCATCAAAGAAGTTTCCAAGAGCGATGATTTCAAAAAAACAGATCGAATCATCAACGAATTAAAACCGGTCTTTGATGAAATTTATGAAGCTGAAAAAAAAGAAGCTTTCGATAAATTCATTGCTGAGGGCGGAGAAGAAGCTGATTTTGCCATGAAGCATGATGAGCTAAACGAAAGGTTTGAGGCGAACTATCAATTATATAGAGATAGAAGAAAAAAACATTACAAGGAACTCGAACATCAAAAAGACGATAATCTTAAGACTAAATTAGATATATTGGATAGATTACGGGATTTAGTAGATGGTGAAGAAACCATCACAAGTCTTAATGTAATTAAAGAAATTCAAAAAGAATGGAAGTCTGTGGGCCCGGTTCCAGGCAGCCAATCCAAAACGCTCTGGGCCAATTACAATGCGCTTCTGGATCGATATTATGATCAGAGAAGTATTCTTTTTGAGTTAAAAGAACTAGATAGAAAGAAGAATCTAGAAGCCAAAAATGAGCTGTGTGTAAAAGCGGAAGAGTTAGCGCAGTCGGAGGATGTACCTTATGCTATAAAGCATTTGAATGATCTTCATGATGAATATAAACATATAGGACCGGTTCCGAAGGAAGAACAGGAGCCACTTTGGCAAAGATTTAAAGCAGCCTCTGATGCTATTTATGATAAGCGTAAAGAGTTTGTAAAAAATCTAAAAGAGATTCAAACTGAAAATTTAGAAAAGAAAGAGGAGATCATAGAGAAGCTTAAACCCTTTTTAGATTTTGATTCGGATAGAATCAAAGAATGGAATACTAAAACAAAAGAGATTTTAGCGATTCAAAAGGAATGGGAAGCAACTGGCCAGGTTCCTAAAGAAAATGCCAAAGAAATTAATAAAAATTTCTGGGGTAATTTTAAGTACTTCTTTGCCAATAAGCATGAATTTTTCAAACGCCTGGATGGCATGCGTGAAGAAAATTTAAAGAAAAAGCAAGAATTTGTAGATAAGGCTAAAGAGCTCTGTGAAAGCACCGAATGGAACAAAACAGCCGATCAGCTGAAAGGTCTACAAAGACAATGGAAAGAGGTTGGTCCGGTTCCAGAGAAATTTAGAGAAAGCATCTACCAAGAATTTAAGGCTGCTTGTGATAAATTCTTTGAAAATAAAAGAGCGGGTTCTCAAGATGCTCAAAAGGAGTTTGAAGAGAACCTTAAAGCTAAGGAAGATATTATTTCTCAAATTAATGGCTTAGAACCCGGCGATTTAGATCAATTGGAAGCCTATGAGCAAGCCTATGGTAAAATAGGATTTGTACCGAAGGAAGCCATTCAAAAAGTAAAAGAAGACTTTTCTAAAGCCATTCAAGATTTCATTGATAAGTCTGAGAATGTGCTTAATGATGAGCAGAAAGAAAAAGTCAAGCTGATGGCTCAAATCACCAAGATTATGTCAGGGCCAAATTCAGATCGAAAATTGAATCAAAAAGAAAACTCTATTAGAAAGAAGATTGGAGATTTGCAGAATGACATCGTAACATGGAAAAATAATATGGAATTTTTCGCTTCTTCAAAGACTGCTGATAAACTTAAAAAAGAATTTGAAGAAAAAATAAAGGATGCAGAAAAGGAAATCTCCCTGTTAAAGAAGCAGTTACGTATAGTTCGTTCGATAGATTAAAAATTTCTTTAATATTTTTTAGGAAAGTGGTTTGGATTAATAAAAACAGCCTTTATATTTGCATCCGCATTCAGGGATAACAAAAGGTTAACAACTGAATAAAGCGTTTAGAAGTCTTTCTAAAATGCTGTATTGCCTCCTTAGCTCAGCTGGTAGAGCAACTCACTTGTAATGAGTAGGTCGTTGGTTCGAGCCCGACAGGAGGCTCAAGATTCAAAGCCATTCGCAGTAGTGCGGATGGCTTTTTTTATGCACATTCCTTAATTGGATGACAGATTCCCCCATATTTTTAACTATTTAGCTTACTAAATTAAAGTATAAAATTATACCACATTCTAAAATAATTAGTGTTGAATGCGTTTAGATTAATTTATTTTTTCGTACATTAATTAAATTATTTTTTCCTCCCCAAGTAAGTGTTACTCGAACTATATTAGATACGCTATTTTTTCTATCATATTAACTTTTGATTTACAAATAATGGCAAAATTTTATACCATTCTTTTTACTGTTTTGTATTCCAGAAATTATATTGGTCAAGCGCTCATTGCTGATATTCTCTTTAAAGTGGGATCAAAAAAGGGTATGGGTATTATTATTACAGAAAATATTACTAATGTTGCTCCTACCAAAGTTAATTTAGGTATTGAAGCTTCGGATTTCAGTTTTAACGATACTAGTCCCTATATAGATTTTAAAGGCATTTTTGATTTTCGATGTGGAAATAGTATTTCACTGTGGTTCAACCTTGCTGATAATAATTTTCAGACCATATTATCTAACAATCTTTTCGGTCTAGCAGGGCACTTATATGCTGCCACAGAAAATATCCTAAATACCCTTGACGACAATTTTCATTTTATTGTACTCAATCAATTGAATCAGCCTGAAGATGTCCTCAAACGCCCTGATTTAAATTTACCAATCCGATGAAAATAAAATTAATTATTTCTATACTAGTGATTCTTGCAGTGGGATTTGACACATTCGCGCAAGAAGAAGGGCTTGTAGCTCATTATCCTATAATAAGAGATATTTCTGACTTTGTCGGTAATAATACTCCTTCTAACTATATAACAAATTCTGATCCTATACAGCCCTTTAGACAGGACAGGTTTGGGAGAATATCCGCTTATTTTATTGATGAAATAGAGGGGAATTTTGTCGAAGTAAATACCAATGCTGTTTTTGATTTAAAAGATGGTAAAACAATTGCAGCTTGGATACGGCCAGTAGGTTTAGGAACAGCGAGTATATATGAACCTGTTATAAGTAGAGATTGGACAGCGGGGATGGGGAATTATTCCATTGAATTGGAGTATAACACGACAGATGAAACCTACCATCCTGTAATTTATGTTAACGGAAAATACTTCAAAAGTGATGCACAACTGAAGCCGCTAGATTGGCATCATTTAGCTTATACATTCAGTTTAAGCAGTGGAATTATCTTTTATTTAAATGGTGAAATTGTAGATGACTTTAGTATTGAGCCCGAAGATCTGAGTGGTAGCTCAATATATCCACTACGAATTGGTGCTGATCATACAATCGGTGATATTTACACAGGAATGGTTGACGACATAAGATTTTATGATAGAGAGTTGTCTGCTACAGAAATACAAGCATTGGCTCCTGTCGAACCTGAAACCATCGAATTTAATGCAGCTGGTCTGGGAAATGCTTTGAATTTTGACGGAGATAATGATTACGTTAAAATCAATCCTGATTTAAGTAATCAACTAAACGGTGATTTCACCCTTGAATTATGGGTTAAACCCAATATCCCTGGTGTTGAAAGGACAATTTTGGACTTTAGCTTTCTAAGTGCCGAAGTTTTTAGGCTAACAACACGAAAATTTACAATGTTGCAAATTTATAATGTGGAAGAGGATTTAGTTCGAGAAACTGTCAACTTTCCCACTTTGGATAATGATTGGTCTCATTTGACCATACGTTTAGAAACAGCCAAACAGAAATTATCTGTGTTTGTCAACGGAACTGAAGTCGCAAACAATTACACTGATGGTGAGCGGACAGTTGTTGAAAACCCAGGAGATCCCGAAATAACCACGGCTAATCAGCCATGGACTCTTAGGCCAGAATTGAATTTTGGGAATCAATATGAGAAATTTTACTTGGGAAGAAATTCAAGAAATGAAAATCATTTTAATGGACAATTGGACGAATTAAGACTGTGGAATTATAGCCGCAACCTCATCGACATTGAAAATGAGTTCTATAATTCGGTAAATCCTGATAGTGAAGGCTTAGTTACTTATTTTACTTTTAATCAAGGGGATGGAGGAAGAGATAATTCTGCTGTTGAAGGATTAAATGAGTTGAGCTCAGGTGAGAAACAAGAGTTAATGAATTTTGCACTCAATGGGCCAACGTCAAATTTTGTTAACAGTAGCGCAATTAGTTTTTCAATTTTTAATGTTGTCGAAATATCTCAAAATGTAGTGGTCGGTGGTCAAGAGGTTACGGCCTACATTCCTGACTTAGATCCCTTTCGATTCACTAGGCCATTTGTGAACGATATACCTGCAGAAATAGTAGAAAGAAAAAATAATAGTATCACATTTGTAATTCCTCCAGAATCGGAAATTGGTCCCGGATTGGTAAAATTTGCTACGATATCGAGCGAATCCAGAGCATTAAAGTTAACGGTAATTGAAAAAGATAAAGGAGGGAATTTTAGTTATGAAGCACGAAGACTTGAAGCAGGTCTTCAGTTAGCGAATGACATAGCCTTTATTGATTTTAATCAAGATGGATTGCGCGATATAATAGCTTTAGGTAGGAATGAACTGAAGGTTTATTATCAAAACGTTGATAAGTCATTTAAGGCAGGAGAGGTGGTGACAGAGTCTGGTGGTTCTGCAGTTGATGGAGGAAATAGCCTCTGCGTTGCTGATTATGATGCTGATGGCTTAGAGGATATTGCAATTGCCACTGCAACTGGTCCCAAAATGTTATTGACTCAAGGTAGTAATCAAAAATTTTACCAGGAGAATTTATCTACAGCAGGATATAGCACAAGTAATGAAGCGCAAATCGGTGCTGCAGATATAGACTTAGATGGATACACAGATCTTGTGATTTCTTATGTTGGTGATCCACAGGGAGGTGATGGTGCTATTGCTTATTATACTAGTGTTAGAGGGAGCTTTTTCGGCCAATATCTTGAGCCAAAAATTATCAGGCAGCAACTTGGTATCATTTCATTCGATTTTGGAGATATAAATAATGATGGTTTTTTAGATCTTGTGGTAGGCAGTCAAGCTGAGAGCTATCAAGGCTATGAGTATCTTCACAATGGGGTGGATGGGTTTGAATTCAATAAAGCTTATTCAACAGAAACCAGAAGACCAGAGTCGACTATTATTTCTGATTTTGACAACGATGGCGACAATGATATCTTTTTTTCCAATAGGTTGGGGCAGGCCTTTTGGATTGAAAATGAAAATGGAATAACTAACAATAGTGCTAGTATTACTTTCGGCTCAGTTGGTTTTGAAGCCTTATCTGTCGACTATGATGGTGATGGCGATGAGGACTTGATCAGATCAGAAATAGACGGAATTTATATCTATGAGCAAGATGGTATAGCACAGAAAACGTTTACTAGAAGGCTTTTAGCAGACTTTTATATAGCCCCTCGCAATATTCTTGCCGAAGATTTTGATGCAGACGGTGATCTAGATTTTGCGGTTGCTTATGAAGAAGGCGTAGTAGAAATTTATTACCATATATTTTCTGACGCAGATTTTGAAAATTTTCAGGTTCGAGATTCTGTCTCATCAGCCTTAATTGACAGAGATAACCATACAATAAATATTACTGTAAAGAACAATACTATTTTAACCAATATTGTTCCAACATTTGAAATCTCTGAGAAGGCGACCATTACTTTAAATGGAGTAGAACAAATTAGTAAACAAAATGAAGTTAATTTTACTGAGCCCTTAATTTACAATATTACTGCTGAAGACGGTACCCAACAAGAATGGACTGCGCGCTTAAATCCTTTACCAGAGGTCACAGAAATCACAGAGGTGGATGATTTTACTCAAACCGCTGCAGAGATAGAATGGTCTGAGTCAAGTTATGCAGACTATTATATATTGGAAATTACGGAAGGGGTCGGAGGTGAAGACACTCTTCCAAGAGTAGAGGTAACTGAAACAGAATATATAGCTTCCTTATCCGCTGGTATGAATTATAGCGTCCGGGTTAAGGCAGTTAATGCCTTTGGTGAATCTGAAAGATATTCTGAAAAAGTTGACTTTATGACTATACCACCAAATCCTGTTTTAATAGATTCTATTGCTAGCACCTCTACCACTGCCGTTATAAAATGGCTGGAGAATAGAGGTACTGAAAATTATATTTTAGATGTTGCCAGTGATTCCACTTTTAGTGAATTTGCTAGTGGATTTGATGGCCGCTCCCTTAATACGCTTTCGGAAACGGTCTTTGGTCTTACACCCGGTACAAAATATTGGGTAAGGTTGAGTGCCACCAATACTGGAACAGTGGAAGAAGGAGCTTCCGGATTTTCTGAAATACTAACTTTTGTTACTTCACTAGATGCTGCTCCTTTAGCGAAAAATGCCACTGCTATTTCTTCTGCTTCCTTCACTGCCAACTGGGATTTAGTATCAGGTCAAGATATAGAGTATGTAGTAGAAGTAGCTGATGATATAGATTTTGCCAATATCGTAAAGACCGAAACTGCAAACGCGGCTTCCAGTATTGAAATAAGTGACCTGGAAGAAGGCACCTCGCAATGGTATAGGGTGTATGCCGTCAATGCTAATGGAAGAAGTCCATTTTCTAATATCATTTTTGTTGGAAGACCCCTTCAGCTTTCCGAACTATCAGTAACTAGTGAGAAATCCAGAGCTAATACCGAACCGGTTCCTTTGAGCTTTACCGTGAGAGGGGGGCAGGATCCTTATGATGTGATTTTTCGGTATAGAGGAGTACTTTCTACAGAGTGGGAAGAAGATTCCGTAGAGTTAGCGGGAGACGTTTACCAATATAATATTGAAAACTCTCAATTTGATGATATCGGAATTGAATTTGAATTGGTCGTGAATGACGGTTTTAATACGCTTAGAAGTCCTAAAAGCTTTATTTACTGGAATGATGCAGAAAGCGAGTTACCAAGTCTGGATTTAGTAAATGAATGGCAAATCTTTTCAATTCCTTATCAACTAAGTGATAATCTGATTGAAACCATATTTGATGAAATGGGACCTTTTGAGTACAGTTCACAATGGAGGCTCGTCCGCTTCGATGGGGAAAGATACCTAGATGCCGGTGCAGGTATAAATAGAATTGAATTAGGGGGCAGCTATTGGTTTAATACCACGGAGGATGTAAGCATCCAAATCGAAAATGCAACTGTAAATACTGCAAACACATTTACCCTCAGTTTAAATCAGGGATGGAATCAGGTAGGAAATCCTTACAATGTGCCTATCAGTTGGAATAAGGTAAGGCTGAGTAATGGAATAGCTTCTTCAGTTGAGCAGGTGAATTTATATAATCGTCAATCAAGGCAGTTCGTGGAAGGGGATATTATTGAAGCATTTAGTGGTGGATTCATCTGGTCAGATATTGCGCTGGAGGTAGAAATTTCACTTAGAGAGGATAATGCCGCATCCCGTCAAATAAATCAGGAAGTTGCTATTGGGAAAGATATTGATAGCGATAATTGGCTCTTTGAATTAATGATGACCAGCAGCAGCGGGGATACCCTATCTGCACCTGTCGGCATTGGCATTCATCCTCAGGCTGAAAGCGGTAAAGATGAGTTTGATAAAATGCGTCTGCCGAGATTTATAGAATATACTGATATGGCTACGGTTCATCCCGAATATTTTTATCCATACTTTTCGAGAGATATTAAACGAAATGAGAGTGAAGGGAGTTGGCTTTTCACGCTATCGTCTAATCACAGGAAAGAGCTTGTTACGTTGAGGTGGAGCAACGAGCATCTTCAAGGAGCGGTGAGACAGTTGTGGCTGATTGATGAAGAAACTGGCGCTTTAGTCAATCTTGCTGATGAAGAAAGCTATGAAGTCATGCTTTCCGATGCATATAAAATTTCCCTACACTACACAGAAAACAGAAACGTAAAGCCCTTGCCTTTTACCATTCAAATGGGGAATCCCTATCCGAATCCAAGCATGGGTCTAAGCACTATTTCTGTATTGCTGCCAAAAGCAGATACATCCTACGAATTATTACTGGAATTATTCGATCTAAACGGCAAGAAGGTGAGTACCCTTGCTCAAGGACGTTTTGAGTCAGGTTCATACGCCTTCGAAACGGATTTTTCAACGCTTGATCAGTCAAGTAGCGCTGTATTTTTTTACAAACTGTCCGTCAATAGCGAAATAATGGTAAAGAGAGTTATTTTAAATAGATAGAACAAATTAGAGATGACCTATAGAATGTTGAAAAATATTTTCGCTATCACGCTGCTAAGCATATTGTTCATTGGAAGAGTATCGGCGCAAATAGTGGGGGATAAAACAAATCAAATCGTGCTTGATTTTGAAAATGAAAGCATCACGACTTCTTTGCCTTCCATTGAATGGATATATCCTGCGATGGAGTTTACTAACACACAGGAGAATAGAGTAAATGTAAAAGCAAAAATAACTTCAGGAGTGCCGCTTAAAAGTGTGATGCTGAGAGTACTGAATCGGAAAGATGGCACTGCGTTGGGAACCAGGGCAGCAGATATAGATGATCCTTTCAATGTTGAAATAGATCTTTCAATGTATGTCGTAAAAGGCGAAAACTACCTAGAATTAACAGCCGAAAATGAAGAGGGAGGAATCGTGAAAGATAACCGGAGCATAAGAGTTGGGCTCGATGCCATAAGTGATGCAGTCATGATTGATAGAAAGGATTACGCCTTGCTCTTTGCCACTAACAGATATGACAATTGGAACGACCTGGTGAATCCCATTTTCGATGCAGAGGCGATAGGAAAAATATTAGAAGAGGAGTACGGATTTATAGTGGAGATTGTAAAAGATGAAGAACAAAATGAAGTCATGACCAAATTAAGAGAATATGGGCAGCGGAAGTACAAACCACAAGACCAACTATTTATCTTCTTTGCAGGGCATGGAGTTTATGATGAAGTGTTTGGCGAAGGCTTTGTGGTAGCCAGCAACTCTAAAGTGAATGATGTAAGTAAAAATAGTTATATATCTCACAATAGGATCCGTAGTAATATTAACAATATCCCCTGTGAGCATATTTTTCTCAGCATGGATGTTTGCTTTGGTGGAACGTTTGATCCATTGTTGGCCTCAAGCCGATCAGCCCTTTATGATGATATAGATGACAAAGCTTATCTGGTGAAGAAGCTTTCAAAGAAAACACGGAAATACCTTACCTCGGGTGGTAAAGAGTATGTGTCTGATGGGGTGCGTGGTTCACATTCACCTTTTGCTAAGAATTTTCTGGAAGCCTTAAAAAGCTATGGTGGTTCGGACAGAATTCTAGTGTTGGACGAAATCAAATCCTTCATGGACCGCTCTAAAACAACTCCAAGATTTGGAGAATTTGGAAGTGATGAAAAAGGCAGTGATTTTGTGTTTGTTGCCAAATAGCGAAAATGAAGAAGTTAGCCTATAGAAATAGTTGAAAAAATTAAATAGATACTGATGAAAAAGATTTTCTTGTTCATGTTTGCTTTAAGTTTTATAAGCAATATTGCCTTTTCACAAAAAGTTGAAATCAATACGGTCAAAATTAATGGGGGCGAACTTGAAATACATTACAATCTTGTTGATGAACGTATTGATCGATCGTATGCCATAAGCTTATATACTTCCAAAGATAATTTCATACAACCTATGAAATCAGTGAAAGGAGATATAGGGATTGATATTGTTCCTGGAAATAACAAAGTGGTAAAATGGAACGCAAAAGAAGAGTTAGGATCCGATTTTAAAGGCGATATAGCAGTAGAGTTGAAGGGTAATTATTATGTGCCCTTTATTACACTTGAAGGTATCCAAGAGGGTAGGGAGTTTAAGAGAGGGAATAAATACGATATTGTTTGGTCAGGCGGTAGAGGAGACAACATCCTGAATTTTGAATTATACAGAGGCGAAAACCTGGTGTCTTCTTTTGAGAAACGTCCCAATACTGGTAAAACCAGTTTAGACTTCCCTTCCATGGTCAAACCAGGTGATAATTATTATCTCAAAGTAAGTGATACTAAGAATCGTGATGATGTAATCCTTACAGAAAATTTTTCAATCAAGAGAAAGTTTCCTCTGAGCCTGCAAGTAGCGGCAGGTGCTGTGGTCGGTGCAGGGCTTGTTATACTCATTCAAAGTCTTATTCCAGAACCTGAGTTTCAAATAGGGGACCCACCTGATCCATCACGATAAGCAATTACAGTTGGGAGTTTTAAAAGTAAGCATGAGAGGGGTGATTGTTTTTTCACTTCCTTTCGGAAAGAAGTATAACAGATAAATGGTGCGTGAGCACGAGATCAGCTTCTTTTTGCTAAAAGCTTATGGGTTCTAGTTTTTTCTATGTTGATCAACGGCTTTTAATATATAATTGTAAAACTCATATCACCTAATCCATAATTAATCCATTCGTAATTCGTAATTCGTCATTAAAAATCCTTACTTTTGTCATTTGAAAAATTAAAATGTTGATTAGAAATATTACATTGTTTGTGCTTGTGGCGGTACTGTTTGCTTCCTGCGTAGGAAATAAACGATTAGTGTATCTACAAAAAGATGATTTATACGAAGATCAGCCTAAAGAAACTGTTTTAAGGGAGTACGATTTAACTTATCGCGATTATAAAATTCAACCTCAGGATATTCTATCGGTTCGATTTAAAAGTTTGACAGAAGAAGATTTTGACATCTTTAGCGACTTTGGAATGGGCGGCGGCAATATGGCAGGAGGAGGCCAGGGAATGATTGGCTTAATGGGTGAATTAGTAGACCCCCAAGGCCAGATTGGTTTTCCTGTTGTGGGGAAAGTCAAAGTGCAAGGCATGACTATTTTTGAAGTCCAGGATACACTTCAAAGTATAGCGGAACAATATGTAGAAGATCCAACAGTTAAAGTACGTTTGTTGAATTATCGATTTACAGTACTTGGCGAGGTGAATGGAGAAAAAATTGTTACTACGCAAAATACAAGAATTACTTTTATGGAAGCCATAGGAATGGCTGGAGGGCTCACGGAACTTGCGAGCAGAGATAATGTGAAAGTGATACGACAAAAAGGAGATACTGCAGAAATTTTTTATATTAATTTACTTGAAGAAGACTTTATTGAATCTGAAAAATTTTATGTCTATCAGAACGATATTATTATCGTGCCACCATTGCGGCAAAGACCCATTAGACGATATTACAGTCAAAATTTAAGTTTACTACTTTCTTCAGTTTCTGCTGTGTTATTTATTGGGAGTTTTTTCGGTTTAAGCGCTACAAGATAAAAGATATTGGATAATCAATTTAACCCATACAGTTCTGATTTTGCCGACCCTAGCATGGGTACCCCTTCGTCCGAAGGGAATCAATTAATAGACTTTAAGAGGGTCTTATATAAAGTCATTAAATTTTGGTATATCATTGTGATTACCTCCCTCATTGCCTTGTCATCTGCCTATATTATTAACCGCTATAGCACTCGAATCTATCCTGTTACTGCTTCTATTATGATTAAAGAAAATCAAGAGGAAGTCGGTGCGAAATTTTTGTATAACAACGCCATTTCAGACCCTTACAGGAATTTCTATAATGAAATGTATGTCATTAAATCTTTTCCACTAATCCGGTCGGCCATAGAGGAGTTGAATTTTGAGGTGGCCTATTACCGGGAGGGTGAAATAAAAAGTTCAGAATATTATAATCCAAATTTTCCTGTCGAAGTCAAGCCTGAAGATGGAAGTCAATTACCTTATGGTAAATCTGCAGGGATTACTTTCCTTAATCAAAAGCAATTCAAACTTTCAAATCTTTCGATAACTTCTGATGATAATGAAGTTAGAACAGAAAAGATATTTCAATTTGGAGAGTTAGTACCAATAAATGGACATAAGGTCATCTTTAATAATAATGGAGCCATTGCAGAAGGAGATCTTGACAAATATTTTGTTCTTAGATTTGATGATCCTGAAAGCATTACAGGTCAATACCAATCCAAATTAACTGCTAAATGGGCCGAACAGGGTTCTTCCGTTTTGAATCTTAGTTTGAATGGACCAGAGCCTAGAAAGGAAATCGATTTTTTGACTACTTTTATTGCGAAATATCAAAAGCTTGATATTGATAGAAAAAACCAAACGGCGAGCCAGACTATTCAATTTATCGATGATCAACTAAATGGCATTTCTGACACTCTGCAGTTTTATGAGCAGAAGTTGATGGAGTTTAAGAAAGATAATGTAGTGACCAATATGGACGGAGAAGCCGTTAGAATCTATGAAAACCTAAGGGAAATCGAAGAAGCGGCCGTACAATACACTGTTCAAGAACAGTACTATGATTATCTGCGGAAATTTTTAAGAAATCCTGATAATGCTATGGAACAGGTAGTAACACCTCAAAGTGTGGGTATCGAAGACCAAGTAATTGCTGAAATGTTGGGTAAACTTTTGAAATTAGATGTTGAAATCAAGCGTTTTCAGCAAAAGGAGAAAATTGCTAATCCTGTTTTGGAAAATAAAAAGCAAGAAATGCAAGCTCTTCGAACCAATATTTTAAGCAGTATCAAGACCTTGAAAGAAACTCGCGGCATCATGCAAAAGTCGGTTAAGCGACAGCAGCAAATATTGGAAGAACAACTGAAATTGCTTCCAGGTTTGCAGCAGGATTTTATTAATATCAAAAGAGATTACTCCTTTAGGGAAGGCTTGTATACTTTTTTAATGCAAAAGAGGGCTGAAGCCGCCATTTCAAAAGCATCTACTACCAGTGATATTAGAACTATAAACCCACCTAAGTTGGCTGGTGGACCAATCACACCTAAAACCAGTCAAAATTATTTAATATTTTTGGTGATTGGTTTAGTGATTCCGATAAGTTTTTTTATTGTTTTAGAGTTGTTCAACAACAAAATTCAATCTAAAGAGGATATAGAAAGAGCAACCTCCATTCAAGTCATAGGAGGAATTGGACACAAAAAATTACAAGATAATCTAGTCGTATTTCGTAAACCGCGTTCTGCAGTTGCAGAATCTTTTCGCGCATTACGCTCGAACTTAAATTTCTATACGGAGGGAAAAGAAAAAAAGATATTTTTGGTGACTTCATCCATTTCTGGTGAAGGTAAAACCTTTACAACCATTAATTTAGCCACTGTTTTAGCACTCTCTGGAAGACCAACTTTATTAATAGGTGCCGACATGAGAAGACCTAAGATATTTGATGATTTTAAGCTTCACAATGAGTTTGGTTTGAGTAATTTATTGTCAGGTCAAGCGGAATTGCAGGAAGTGGTGCAAAAAACAGAGGTGGATAACCTCGATTTATTAAGTGCTGGTCCGATTCCACCCAATCCAAGTGAGTTGCTGATGAAAGATATCATGAAAAATAGCTTGGATAAGGCATTCAAAACTTATGATTTTATCATTATTGACTCTCCACCCATTGCCCTGGTGACAGATGCCTTTGTTTTGTCGAAATTTGCAGACCATACCCTCTTTATGGTAAGACAGGATTATACCCCAAAAGAGGCAGTGGTTGCAGCAAATGAATTATACACCAAAGGAAAAATTAAGAATCTTAGTATATTGTTTAATGACATTAAAAAAGCGGGACCAGGCTATGGCTATGGCTATGGCTATGGCTATGGTTATGGCTACGGTTATGGGAAAGAAAAAAATGGTCACGGCTACTATCAAGAAGGCTAATTTTAATTGCGAATTTCGAATTTTTTAATTATAAATTGGATAGCTGATAACGTCATTGCGAGCGCAGCGAAGCAATCTAATGCTTGCTTGATCCACCTAAAGATTGCTTCATCCTAAAGTAATTTGAAATGACGTGCAGAACAATTGGCTGATAATTGTATTTCCTCAACTTTCTCTATTTAAACGTATTGAACGTGTTTAGCCCATTTCAGCTTCCCGATAAGTGGGGACAGGTGAGCTGAATTATTTTTTGTTCATTGCGTCTTGGCGCCTCCCGACCTATGGTACGGGACAGGTGATGCGGTTTCACATGACTTTAGGTCATAAAAAGATATCTATTTCTTACATTGGGATACAATTTTTCCTTCACTTATTGCAATTCAAAAGTAAATCACATAACTTTATAAATGAGTAGTTATTCTACTCGTTTTCTAATTATTCTTAGGTTGCTGATTAGGTCTTGCAATGGGACTGAAAGGGCGAAGCTTTATTTAATTAAAATTAATAATTAGTTAATTAGTAATTGGCGCCATAGTATAGTGCCTGCGAAGATAAAGGTCAGTACCGAAGGTCAGACCGATATAAATTGACTTCCCACTTCCAACACCCAACTTCCATCGTAAAATTACAAGTGATAGAATTCATCAGTTTGTTAAGAATTACCTTCCTGTGTTAAAAAGATGCTCGAAACATTAGTCACCTCAAAAACCCGAATAAAGCTTTTGCTGAAATTCTTTCTGAATTCGCAGACGAAGAGCTATTTACGTTCTTTGGAAGGTGAATTTGGGGAAAGTACGAATGCCATTCGCCTGGAGCTCAATAAGTTTGAGGAAGCAGGTATGTTGAAGACGGATATGGAGGGCAATAAGAAATTGTATCAAGCCAATACACAGCATCCTTTGTTTGGTGATATCCATAATATTATGAAAAAGTATATTGGAATTGATCGGGTAATTGAACAGATTATTGGTAATGTGGGAGAACTGGACAAAGTCTATCTGATAGGGGAGTATGCGAAAGGTGTGGACAGTGGTATCATTGATTTCTTATTGGTTGGAAGTAAATTTAATTACGATTACATAGCCAATATGACAAACATAGCAGAAAAGAAAATAGATCGTAAAATTAGATTTTTGTATATGAACCCGGAAGAGTTTGTTGGGCAAGTGCCTACTGCTGAGGCGGGACTGCTTCTTTGGGAGAACTAATTAAGAATTACGAATTATAAATTTTGGAATTACGAATAAACCAGCTCGGAGCGTTCCCGATGAAAATGCGGGACAGGCTACTGCCAGGTACGAAGCAATCTCAATGAATTTTCAATAAAAAAAATGCTATTCAAATCCTTCGACTTTGCTGTTTCGTTTTTCTTAAAGCCTAAGGCTTTTGGCGGACTCTCGCAGAGACGCTAAGACGCAGAGACCTCGCAACGTTAACAAAAAAGGAACTTTTGAATACACACGAAATAATTGAAATGTTTTACTTTTCTTTGCGTAAACTTTGCGCCTTAGCGTCTTCGCGTGATATTTAAACAGCCTCGGGCTGAAAAAAAAAATATAAATTTGAAAAAGATACTTGTAACCGGCTCTGCCGGATTTATTGGCTTCCACCTAACCAAAGCCCTCCTTGAGCGAGGCGATACTGTAATTGGTTACGACAACATCAACGATTATTATGATGTGAACCTCAAATACGGTCGCCTCAATGAGCTCGGCATCAAAAAAGACAAGGTAAAAGAGCATCAGTTAGCGTCTAGCGAGCTATACCCTAATTTCCGCTTTGTAAAAGCAGACTTATGTGACCGCGAATATTTAAATCAGCTATTTAAAGAAAATAAGTTTGATTATGTAATCAACTTGGCAGCTCAAGCAGGGGTACGTTATTCCGTAGAAAACCCACAGGCTTATTTAGATGCCAACGTACAGGGCTTTCTCAATATTCTAGAGGCCTGTCGACACTATCCGGTAAAGCATTTAGTTTACGCTTCTTCCAGCTCGGTTTATGGCAGCAACACCCAAATGCCTTTTTCTGTGCATCATCATACTGATCACCCTTTGTCACTTTATGCTGCCACCAAAAAGAGTAACGAAATGATGGCGCATACTTATAGCCATTTATTTAATATTGCTACAACAGGAATTCGGTTTTTCACCGTTTACGGCAGTTGGGGAAGACCCGATATGGCATTATTTTTATTTGCGGAAGCCATCAGAAAAGGAGAAAAAATCAAGGTTTTCAACCATGGGGAAATGGAAAGGGACTTTACTTATGTGGGGGACATTGTAAATGGTGTAATGGCAGCACTTGATAAGCCAGCGACAAGCAATAAGGAATTTGATACCAATATACCTGATGCAGGGAGTTCCAATGCGCCTTACCGGCTCTACAATATTGGCAACAATCAACCGGTAAAACTGATGGACTATATTGAGGCCTTGGAAAAAGCCATGGGCAAAAAAGCTAAAAAGGAATTTTTACCTATGCAGCCCGGTGATGTGCAAAAAACTTATGCTGATGTGAAAGACTTGATCAATGATTTTAATTATCACCCGAATACACCATTGGAAAAGGGGATAGGGAAGTTTGTGGAGTGGTTTATTGCTTACAAAGATTCTAAATTAAAATAAAAAAAGCCAAAGGCTTTAAGGAGACTCACGCTGAGCCACAAAGGTGCGGAGACGCCTCAAAATTAAGAAAAGTATTTTTACTTTTCTTTGCGTAAACTTTGCGTCTCTGCGGCTTAGCGAGAAAATTAATCAGCCTTAAGCTGCAGCTTAGTATTTAAAAAGCACTTAATGACACAGAATTTATTCTCAACTATGAACAATATATTAATAAATAATTGAGCTCACTTAAAAAACGCTCAGCCACCGCTTTAGCCTGGGATATGGGAGGAACCATTATGCGACAGGGAAGTGGCTTTATTATCTCCATTTTCCTTGCTCGATTGCTCGATCCTGCTGAGTTTGGCTTGGTGGGCATGGCTATGGTTTTTATAAGCATTAGTCAGGTTTTTATTGACGTAGGTTTTTCATCTGCTTTGATCCAAAATAAGGAGAATAATAATTTAACGTATAGCTCTGTTTTTTACCTAAATGTATTTGCTGGCCTTGTTTTAACAGTTGTTTTTTACTTAGCGGCTCCTTTGGTAGGCGCATTTTATGAAAGCACACAAATTACAGAACTGGTACAGTGGCTTTCATTGATTTTTGTTTTCAATTCCCTTAATCTTGTTCAGCAGGCCATCCTACAAAGGGAATTAAATTTCAAAATATTGACTCTGCGTTCAGTAATTGCCAGTGCAATCGGGGGTGTATTGGGGGTAATATTTGCATTTCAGGGTTATGGTGTTTACGCTTTGGTTATTCAACAAATTAGCACAGCAATTCTAAATACAATTTTATTGTGGACTACTTCAAAATGGAAACCTGACCTTAATTTTTCATTCATTGAGGTAAAAAAGTTAACAGCCTTTAGTTCTTTTGTGTTTTTTGACCGATTTATTTCTACCATTTTTCAAAGAATAGATATCTTAATGATTGGTAAAGTGTTTTCTCCAGCAACCTTAGGATTTTATACACGAGCTATGTCTCTTCAGCAGCTTGTTACTACTTATTCTTCAGGGAGCCTCACGAAAATTTTTTATCCAGTGCTTTCAAAATTGCAAGACGATGTAAGTGAGTACTCAAGAGTCTATTTCAAGGTAATCTCTGTAATTTCTTTTATTAGTTTTTTACTTACAGGTATGCTGTATGTTATGGGAGAAGACATAATAATTATACTATTTGGACAAAAATGGTACCCATCTGTACCTATTTTTCAAATACTAATCATTGGGGTGTGTACCTATCCATTAAATTCAATGATGATTAATGCTTTTATGAGTAAAGGAAAATCCAGAGAGAATTTTTTAATAGGGATTTTCAGAAAACTGGTTAGGGTGATTCCCTTATTAATAGCCTATTTTTATGGCATATATGAGTTTACAATTGGAGTAGTGATTACTTACTATTTTTTAACAGTTACAAATATCTATTTTTTAAATAGATATACTGGTTTAGAAATTAAAAAGCACTTTCGAAAGATTTTTGAAGGCATTTTGCCATTGGTGATCATTATTTTCTTGTGTCAATTGCCTTATTTTGACGATTTATTAAAAAGGGCATTACTTTGTGTTTTATATATAGTAGGCTACTTGCTTTATAGTCATATCATAAAATCGGAAGGTTTTTTATTCATTATTACAAATTTGAAATCTAAGTTCTATGCTAAAAATAGGCCTAATCAATAAGTTGAAGGATATTATGGAGGATTATTTAAACCCTCTTAAATACAAGAATAGGCAAAAGTATTTTTGTATAGGCCTCAATAAAACGGGTACTACGTCTTTAAAAAAAGCTTTTCTAGATTTGGGGTTTAAGGTGGGTAATCAAAGAAAAGCCGAAAGGCTTTTAGGTGACATTAAAAGTAAGAATTACAGTACTTTATTAAAGTATTGTGATACTTCAGAGGTATTCCAAGATGTTCCTTTTAGCTTTTTTGATATTTATAGGGTGCTCTACGATAAATATCCTGATGCTAAATTCATTTTGACTGTCAGAGATTCTCCAGAACAATGGGTAGACTCTATCACAAAGTTTCATGCAAAGAAGTTTTCAAGTAATAGTGTGGCTACTGCACAGGAATTAAAAACCGCAAATTATGTTTGGCCCGGCTGGATTTGGGAGGCTATGGAGTATAACTTTAAAATATCTGATGATGATCCATATAATCGGGAAAACCTTGAGGAAAAGTATATAAAATATAATGAAGAGGTGAAGCAATTTTTCGGCACATCAAAAAACTTTATAGAATTGAATTTGTCTCAAGGAAAAAGCTATCAGAAATTTGTTAATTTTATAAAAGTTGATTCACCTTACTTAGATTTTCCCTGGGAAAATAAGACTGAAAATATAATAGCAAAATGATTCCAGTAACCAAACCATATCTTCCCCCTATAGAAAAATATCAGCAATATGTCTCCGATATTTATCAAAGACAGTGGCTTACGAATAATGGACCCTTGGTAAACGAATTTGAATTAAGCTTAAAAGAATATCTGGGGCTAAAACATTTATTGTATGTGAGCAATGGAACCATTGCATTACAAATTGCTATAAAGGCTTTGAAGCTAAAAGGGGAGATTATTACTACCCCATTTTCTTATGTAGCTACTACAAGCAGTATAGTTTGGGAAGCTTGTACACCAGTATACGTTGATATTGATGCCTCAACCTTGAATATTGACCCGGCTAAAATAGAGGCCGCAATTACACCGAAGACATCAGGAATTTTGGCTACCCATTGCTTTGGCAATGCATGTGACATTGATGCTATTGATGAGATTGCGAAAAGGCATAATTTAAAAGTAATCTATGATGCGGCTCATTGTTTTGGTACAAAATATAGAGGAAGGAGCATTTTTGAATATGGTGATATCAGTACCTCTAGCTTGCACGCTACTAAATTAATGCATTCCGTTGAAGGTGGATTGCTGTTTACGAAAACACCAGAATTATTAAAGCGAATGGCTTATATGCGTAATTTTGGGCACGATGGACCTGAAAAATTTAACGGTGTAGGTATTAATGGCAAAAATTCTGAGTTTCATGCAGCTATGGGGTTGGCGGTACTGGATGATATTGACTTGATCCTAGCAAAAAGAAAAGAGTTGTCACTTAATTATGATGAAAAGCTTGCTACATTTATAAGTGATAAGCCTCAGATACAAGAGGGCTGTACTTTTAATTATGCTTACTATCCTATCATTTTCTCATGTGAACAAGCGCTTTTAGATGCTAAAACTGAACTAGAGAAAAATGAAATATTTCCTAGAAGGTATTTTTATCCATCATTGGAGAGCCTTGAATATGTGGAAGGAGATTGTCCTAATTCCAAAGAAATCGCTTCAAAGATTCTCTGTCTGCCTATTTTCTATCACTTAACTAAGGCAGAACAAGATATGATAGCAAGGTTATTACTTAGAATACAAAATAATTAAACTATGGCATTTTTATCAACGGAAAAACTCAATGAGATTGGATTTAAATCATTAGGTGAGAACGTAATGATCTCCGATAAAGTATCTATTTATAATCCTAAAAACATTCAAATTGGATCGAATGTAAGAATAGATGATTTTTGCATACTGTCTGCAGGAGAAAAAGGAATAAGCATAGGGAATTATGTTCATATTGCTTGTTATGTCTCGCTAATTGGAAAAGAATTAATTGATGTGCAAGATTATGTCGGGATCAGTTCCAAATCAGCTGTTTATTCTAGCAGTGATAATTACAGTGGAGAGTATTTGGTGGGCCCAACAATACCTGACCAATATAAAGATGTAGATCATCGACCTGTAATCTTCGAAGAGTTTTCTCTCATAGGTGCAGGCTCTGTTATTCTACCAGGTGTAACTGTAGGACGAGGTACTGCTGTAGGTGCTCTGTCTTTGGTAGTGAAAAGTTTAGATTACTGGGGGGTTTATATTGGTTCTCCTGTAAAATTTATCAAAGAAAGAAAAAGAGATCTTATTCAGAAAGCAGAACAGCTGAAAGCTAATGATTGAAGAAGAAAAGGTGATGGTTTCTGTTTGTATAGTGACATATAAGCATGAGGCTTATATTAAAGAAGCTATAGAAGGAGTTTTGAATCAGGAGGTTGATTTTAAGGTAAATTTATTGATTGGCGATGATTGTTCTCCTGATAATACCAGTGCAATTGTCGAAGAGATGATGGCAAACCATCCTAATGGTCATTGGATCACCTATATTAAGCGAAAAGAGAATATTGGGATGATGCCCAATTTTATTGATCTGCTCGAGCGCTGTTCTGGAAAATATATTGCATTGTGCGACGGGGATGATTATTGGACTGATCCTCTGAAATTACAACAACAGGTTGACTTTTTGGAGAATAACTCTGAGTATGTGATTAGTTTTCATAAATCGGTTAATTATGATTTGAAGCACCTTAAAAATGAAAGGGTTTTCTACGGTGACTTGAAATCAGATAAGACTGTTGATCAAAAATGGCTTGCGGCAGGTATTTATATACCAACTGCCACCTCTTGTTTTAAAAACAATTTTACACTTCCTGATAATTTTAATAAAGTTAAAAATGCAGATACTTTTTTGTGGTCAATATTAGGTCATCAAGGAAAAGCTATCTTTCAACACGATATTAATCCATCTGTTAGAAGAGTTCATCAGGGGGGTGTTTTTTCTATGAAAGACGATGTTTACCGTTTTCAGCAAATGCTTCATTCTTACAAACAAATGTTATCGGTTACTGATGATAGATATAAAACTTATCTTAAAACCAAAATTTGTAAGACCTATATCATGTTATCGAAGGCTTATTTGAAGAAATATAATTTAGGTAAGTCTATTCCCAACTTTTTGCAATCGCTTTCATTTCTTCAACTCAATCAATATGGGCTTAAGAGCTTTTTGAAAGTTTTAATTTCATAAGTATTAAATATGAATATTTTACGAGTTGTCCCTTATTTTCGGCTACCTGAAGCTAATATTTTTGAAAAATCAGGCTTTTCTCAAACAATATATGAATTAAATGAAGTGCAGATTAAAAGACATCATAATGTTTTTTTATTTTCTGGACATAGGAAAAATTACAAAAAGAATAAGTTAGAGATAATAAATGCACTTAATCATGTCAACTATATAAAGGCCATTTGTAATGGATTTATTTTGTTTATTAAGTATTTCAAATTTTTTTTAAATCTTGATGGTGCAAAGGGATTTAAGGTTATCTTCGGTAATTTAGTCAAAGCAGATGCTCTTTCTATTATTTTAACAAAAAAGGCAATAGATATTATCCATATTCACAGCTTAGATGATAATATTATTCCATACCTTTTGAAAATTATCGATAAAAAAAAGAAATTTATTGTTACACTACACTTTCGATATCCATTAAATAAATTGAAATATCAACTTTTGTTAAAACTTATTGCAAAATCTGATGGTCTTATTACTGTAATAAGTAAAGAACTTCAAAATGATATCTATAAACTTGGTTTCAATAATGATATTTCTGTAATCACTAACGGGTTTAATATGTCAGGGAATGCTGATTTGAAATATTCAAAAAATTGTAGTGTATTTAGCAATAAAGATTATAAATATTTGTTGTTCGCTGGTAGCCTAACAAAGAGAAAAAATTTGACCTTTTTAGTTGAAAATTTGGACTTATTACCCAAAAATATAAAATTGGTAGTCTGTGGTGATGGTCCATTACGTAATGATTTAATTACTACTTCAGAAAAACTAGGTTTTTCTGAAAGAATTATTTTTTTAGGTGACATTGACTATGCTGATATGCCTTTTTTTTATAAAAATGCTGATTTGGTTTGTGTGGTAAGCATGTCTGAAGCATTTGGAAGAATGTTTATTGAAGCAGCCTCTGTTGGAACACCTACCCTATGTTTTCAGGATTTGGAGGCGACATCTAATTTAAAGGGAATTAAGGGGTTCTTTACCGCACCAAGAGATAAAGATATATTTTTTGCTAGAATCATTGAGATTTTAAAGCTTAAGCTAAAGAAGAGTGAAATTATTGATTCTGCTTTACCGTTTGATTGGGTGGAGATTAATAAAGATTACGAGAAAGTATACAGAGAATTTATATTAAATTAGACTAATAGACATTTCAATGGAATTATTACACTTTCCTAAAATTGAAGATCCTAGAGGTAATCTAACTTTTCTTCAAAAGCCAGATCAAATTCCTTTTGAGATCAAAAGAGTTTTTTGGACTTATGATGTACCTGGTGGAGAAACTAGGGGAGGTCATGCATATAGAGAGCAAGAGGAAGTGATCATTGCTTTAAGTGGTAGTTTTGATGTAATAATAAAAAACGCGAATGGCGAGCTTGATAAGTACTCCTTAAATAGATCTTATTATGGTTTGTATCTCCCTGCGTTAACATGGCGTCATATGGAAAACTTTTCTACAAATGCGTTAAGCTTGCATTTATCAAGTACTGAATTTGAAGCCTCTGATTATATCAGGAAATTCAACTTGTTTAAGAAATTGTCATTAAAAAAATGAATAAACCGAGTGTTTTTGATTGTCAGATGATACATTTGCCTCAGTTGGGAGACCGACAAGGTCACATAACTGTAGTTAATGGGTTAAAGGAAATCCCTTTTGAGGTAAAAAGAATTTTTTATTTATATGATATTCCTGGCGGTGAGTCGCGTGGAGCCCATTCACACAAGGAGTGTCATCAATTTCTAATTGCGGCAAGTGGTGCTTATGAGGTATTGATAGATGATGGAAAAGTACAAAAAGTAGTTTCCCTAAATAGACCGACTATAGGTTTACATATTCCGCCAGGCATATGGGCATCTGAAATTAATTTCTCTTCAGGTTCGGTATGTCTCGTATTGGCTTCACATGAATACAATGAAAAGGATTATATTCGTGATTATAATGACTTTAAAAAATATGTAGATGATACACAAGACAGCTGACGTACAATCTGATAAAATTGGAATAGGCACGTATGTTTGGCAATATTCTATAATTTTAAAGGAAGCCAAAATAGGTCAAAATTGTAATATCAACTGTCACTGTTTTATAGAAAATGAGGTAGTCATCGGGAATAATGTGACTGTAAAAAGTGGCGTTTATATTTGGGATGGAATTACTATTGAGGATGATGTTTTTATTGGACCCAATGTGACCTTTGTGAACGATATTTACCCTAGGTCAAAACAATATCCTGAAAAATTTGTCTCCTCTATTATAAAGGAAGGAGCCTCCATTGGAGCGAATTCGACCATTTTGGCCAATGTAATAGTTGGAAAGTTTGCGTTAATTGGAGCTGGCAGTGTCATTACAAAAAATGTTCCTGATTTTACTTTATGGTTAGGAAACCCAGCAAAACAAGTAGGATTTGTCACCAAAGAAGGTGTTACACTTAACTTGGATTTAATCGATAAAAAAACTGGCGAACAGTATGCTTTTAATACTGCTAATGAACCCACAAAAAAATAATTAATGAATATTCCTTTCTTTTCTTTTGAAGGAATGCATCCTGCTATCAAAGGCGAAATGCAAGAAACATTTGAAAAATTTTATGATTCAAACTGGTACGTTTTGGGAGAATTTACCAAGCAATTTGAACAGGATTTTGCAAAATGGAGCAATGTTAATCATGCTGTTGGGGTTAGTAATGGACTAGATGGATTGATACTCGCATTAAGGTGCCTAAACTTAAACAAGGGAGATGAAGTGATTGTGCCCTCAAATACCTACATTGCTTCAATGCTTTCTATCACGCACAATGGATTAACTCCGGTTTTAGTGGAACCTAATAGAGAAACCTTTAATATTGATCCCGATCTCATAGAAGAAAAAATCACGGAAAGAACTAAAGCTATTATGCCAGTTCATCTATTTGGCCAACCCTGTGAAATGGATAAAATCACTGGCATTGCTAAAAAACACAACTTGTATGTGGTTGAAGATAATGCCCAGGCCCATGGTGCCCATTATGATAATAAAAAGACAGGGAGTTGGGGTGACGTGAATGCCACTAGTTTTTATCCTGGTAAAAATTTAGGAGCTTTAGGAGAAGCTGGTGCAGTAACAACGGATAATATTGATTTTGCTACAAAAGTTAAGACCTTGAGAAATTACGGGTCTAATACAAAATATTATAATGAAGAGTCTGGCTTTAATATGCGAATTGATGAACTGCAAGCAGGGTTACTCTCAGTTAAGTTAAAATATATTGAGAAATGGACTAGAAAAAGACAAGAGATTGCCAATTGGTATTTTGAAAGTCTTAAAAATTTGAGAGAAATAGAACTTCCTGTTATTTTACCGAAAGCTACTCATTCCTTTCATCTTTTTGTTATTAAAACTAAACGTAGAGATGAGCTAAAAGAATATCTTGCTCAAAAAGGAATTGGTACATTGATACACTATCCTGTCCCTCCTCATTTGCAAGAAGCGTATAAGAAATGGGGATGTACAATAGGTGATTTTCCGATTGCTGAAGAACTGGCAGATTCAAGTTTGAGCTTACCATTATGGCCTGGGATGACTAAGAGCCAAACTAAGCAAATAACTAAAATAATTAGTGATTTTTTTGCTTAAGATTTGGGTATGAAAATACTGTTGTTAGGTGACTTTAGCGGTCTAGGTATTAATTTAAAAAATGGTCTTATGAATGCAGGACATGAAGTTACTATTGCGTCATCTTCTGCTGATTGGCGTAATTTTAGCTTTGATATTAACCTCAATCATAGAAAAACAGGTTATAAAAGAGTTTTTTATGATCGTTTAAAGCCCTTTAATCTGCTTTCTAAATTAACTGGTTTTGATATTATACAGTTGATTGATCCATTTACATTCTACTTAAAGTACTTTCCTAGTAAAATATTTTACAAAATTCTATTTAATAATAATGGAAAATCTTTTTTAGGTGCGTCTTCAATGGATTCATATTTTTGGAAATACTCCAAGGAGTATATGAATTATACGCCATATGAAGAAATGAGGAAATTTGATTGGAATAGATTTCTTGATTTCAAAATTAGTCAGGAAGCATTTGATTTTAATAGGTTCATTGCAAAGCAAGTTGACGGAATTATCCCAGTAATGTACGATTATGAAGGAGGGTACAGGAAAGAATTTAGCGATAAAGTTAAGACTGTACCTCTACCGTTAACTATTAAGGAAGAGTTAGTTGAAAAAGTTAAACCGTATAAAAAACTTGTTTTTTTTCATGGTTTGAATCGTTATGGTTTCAAGGGAACTAGAATTATTACCGAGGCTTTTTCAGATATGACAAAGAAATATCCTAATGATTTAGAATTTAATATCAGCGATAAAATGCCAATAAATGAGTATTTGAAAGTTCTTGATAAAACACACGTAGTGGTAGATCAAGTAAACAGTTATTCCTATGGAATGAATGCATTATATTCAATGGCAAAAGGGAAAATAGTGATGAGTGGAGCAGAAAAGGAAGCCTTGTCCGCAATAGAAGTAGAAGAATGCCCTGTTATTAATATTAGGCCCGATAAAGAATCTATTAAAGCTGAAATCGAGAAGATTTTAGATCTAAAGCCTACAATATTTGATTTAGGAATAAAAAGTCGAGAATTTGTTGAGAAATATCATGACGCGGATAAAGTCGCTTTGGAGTATTTAAGTTTCTGGTCTAAATCATAATGCATGGAAATTAAAATCATAATCCAAGCCCGTCTTTCCTCCACCCGTATGCCAGGCAAAGTGTTGCTTGATTTTGTAGAAGGTGAAAGTATATTGAAGCTGCAGCTACAATCACTCAAGGAATTAAGTTTCCCCGTGAAGATAGCAACCACCACTAATCCTAAAGATGGCGCCATAGAAAAGTTCGCAGAAAAGAATCAAATCGAGCTTTATAGAGGTTCGGAAAATGATGTGCTTGAACGATTCATTGCGGCCACCCAAGCAGATTATATCGTTCGTATTTGTTCTGATAATCCCTTTCTGGATGTAGTATCGATACAAGAATTCATTACAAAAATGGAAGAGGGAGTTGATTATATTTCTTTTTCCAATCATCATGGCATTCCAGCTATTAAAACCCATTGGGGGGTATTTGCTGAAGTGGTCAGCAGAGAGGCCTTGCTCAAAGCGCATCAAGAAACAGCAAATCATCCAGAAGTAGCTTTCTACAGGGAGCATGTCACCAATTATATTTACGATTACCCGGAGAAATTTAAAGTGAAATTATTAGAAGCTCCTAAGGTCATTAGAAATAGAGATGATCTCCGTTTTACCATTGATACCCCGGAAGATTTTAAGAATATGCAGCAACTTTATCAGATTATCAAGAAGGAAGGAAGTGATTTTTCTTTAGAAAACCTTGTGAAGACTGCTGATGCACATCCGGAGATTAAGAAAGTGATGGGTGAGGGGATTGCTCGGTTCAGCAAGTGAAAAACTAACCGCAGAAGCCGTCCCGCACTGAAAGTCGGGAGACGCAAAGGCGCAAAGAAGTATAAAGTTTAAGATTTTATAATACTAACTATTTTTTTCAGGGATAGAAAATCCCTTATATTCACTTTCTATTAAAGTAATTTTAAATAGTAATTTACTCCGCGTCTTAGCGCCTTTGCGGTTAGGAATATTTTCTTAGCGTCTTAGCGCCTTAGCGGTTCAAAAAATAAGCATGATGAGTACATACCTAATAGGAGAAATCGGACAAAACCATAACGGTTCCGTTGATATAGCCAAATTGTTAATTGACAAAGCAGCCAAAGAGGTGGTAGACCCGCTCTTTGGGCAACATTTAAAACCCTGGGATGCAGTAAAGCTCACAAAGAGAGACCTCAATGAAGAGCTATCTGCTTCAGCTATGGCTAAGCCTTATGATAATCCGAATAGCTTTGGTAAAACCTATGGAGAACATCGTGAAGCCTTGGAGCTCAATGATGAGCAGCATTTTGAGTTGTATCAGTATGCCAAAGGCTATGGCTTGGATTTCGTGGAAACTTTATGCGCTATTGGCTGCCTTTCCATGCTAAAATATTTCACTCCGGATCGCCTAAAAGTGGCCAGTCGAGACCTTACCAACTTACCTTTACTAGAAGCTTTAGCAGAGACTAAAATTCCGATTATTTTTTCTACCGGTATGGGCGGGGTGCAGGAAATAGATAATGCGCTGGAAGTGATTACTAAGCATCATGAAAATATTACGATTCTGCACTGCTTGTCGCAATATCCATCTGAATACAAAAATATTAACCTGAAAAGCATTAGCTACTTGCAGGAGCGATACCCCAATTATACCATTGGTTATTCCGATCATTCCATCGGCATTTCCATTCCTACGGCTGCAGTAGCCATGGGAGCAGAGGTGATTGAAAAGCACATCACCTTAGACCGTAGCATGAAAGGGACCGATCAAAAGGGCTCATTAGCACCTGATGGTATGTATAGAATGGTGCGCGACATCCGTAATTTGGAAATGGCATTAGGGGAGAGAAAGAAAGAAGCCAGTGAATCAATAGAAGCGGCCAAGATAAAATTGGAACGTTCCATTGCCACCAAAAGGGACTTAAAAGCCGGAGAGATTGTTAAAGAAGAAGATTTACATATGTTAAGCCCGGGAGATGGGTTTAAGTGGGCGCAAAAAGATCATGTAGTGGGGAAGAAGCTTAAGCAGGACATTCCGAAGGATGAAGTGATTTATAGAGGCATGGTGGACTAGGTTCAGGCTAAGTAGTTTCACGCAGAGATCGCGAAGAAAATATACGCAAAGACCGCAAAGAGATGACAGAGAATAAAATTTCATATAAGTTAATAGGTACTGCTATTGAGTTGCATAGAAATGTGGGTCCGGGCTTGCTTGAATCTGCCTATGAAACCGCCCTTGCTTATGACTTACGAGAGTTTGGTCTCGATGTAAAGCAACAGATTCCTTTGCCTTTTGTATATAAAGAAATTAAAATGGATGTTGGCTACAGAGTTGATTTACTGGTTGAAGATAAAGTAATTATTGAAGTAAAATCAGTAGAAAATTTAGCGCCAGTTCATTATTCTCAATTATTGACCTATTTAAAGTTATCAAATAAAAAACTAGGTCTTTTAATCAACTTTAATTCAAAAATCCTAAAAAACGAAATTCACAGAGTCGTCAATAATTTATAATACTTTGCGCTCTTTGCGTAGAAACCTTTGCGACCTTTGCGTGAAACTAACAATATGCTCCCAAAATTAATACTAACAGACATAGACGGTGTATGGACCGATGGCGGTATGTACTACGACCAGACTGGCAACGAATGGAAGAAATTTAATACCTCCGATTCGGCAGGGGTACTCTTTGCTCGCAAGCTGAGTATTGAAGTAGGCATCATCACAGGTGAAGACACTCAAATCGTACAAAGGAGGGCCGACAAACTCAAAATCAAGCATTTATTTATGGGCATAGCCGATAAACTGCCCGTTGCTCAGAAGTTATGCGATGAATTAGGAATTCAGCTCACCGAAGTGGCTTACATCGGCGATGATATAGGTGATTTGGAACTTTTAAAAGCTGCCGGTATCTCTTCTGCCCCCGCCAATGCTCCTGACTACATCAAAAAGCATGTGGATTATGTAACGAACAAAAAAGGGGGAGAGGGTGCCTTTAGAGAATTCGTTGAGTGGATTATATCTAAAGAAATGAGCATTGAAGAACTATTGTAGGTTTCACGCAAAGAACGCCGAGGAAACACACGCAAAGAGCGCAAAGAATTCTATTTTTCATCTCAGCGTTCTTTGCGTTTTAAGACTTTGCGCCCTCTGCGTGAACTAAGATGAAGAAGATTTTAGTCATATGGCCCACCCACCGAGAAGATTGGATCCTCCCTTTCAAGACCTTATCGGAGGAGTTTGAGTTCATCTTCCTTTCCGGAATCTCTTATGATTCAGAGCAAAAAAACTACGTCAAAGATTTTGCCCGAACTGTTCATTGGTCTGATTATAACTCAGCTAAGCATTTATTAGATTCAATTAAACCCGACAAATTGGTATTCATGTCAGTAGATAGCGGTTTAAACATCGCACTCAATTTGGTAGCAAAGCAAAAAGGAATCCCTAATTATCTATTGCAACACGGCATTTACACCAATTACAAAGACTATAGAAATCGAGAGAAAATCTGGAAAAAGAAAGAATTAGCCGCTCAAAATAATTTAGCCAAAAGCAGTAGTGGTTTTAGTAGTTTTCGATGGATCAATAATTCCTTAGAAGGCTTTAAAAAAGCCTGGTTACTTCCTATCAGCCTATTTATCAAAGCCTCTCAAAAGATTGGCCCCTACTGGGCCGCGAAGCATTTATCCTTTGAAGCCAAGAAGCCCGATCAATACATCTGTTTTTCACCCTTCAATGCTACTATCCATAAAGAACTAGATAAAATAGGAGAGGACAGGATTCAATACATCGGAAGTCCTGAATTGGTGCAGTATTTAAAAAAGGAAGAAGATTTAATCGAAGAAAATTTTTACTTGCACGTCGATCAGGCATTTGCAGAGAATAGCTTTGGAGAGGAAACAGTAAGTAAGGAAGGCATGATTGCTTTCTACCTTAAGCTAAGTGATTTTTGTCTAAGTAAAAATGCAAAATTGTACATCAAGTTGCATCCTGAATCGTATCATTCAGACTGGCTTCCTCGGCACGATAATATTGTCTATTTACGAAAAGTGGATAATTTCAATCGTTATATTCAATCAGCCATAGGCTGTTTTGGTTTTTATTCCACCATGGTGATACCTGCTGTTTATTGGAAACCTACTATTTTATTTACTATTTTCTATTCAGCTTTGCAGGAAGCTTTGCAGGATATTGAGCAAGTGAAAATAGTACCTTTCAGGCAATTTACAGCAGAAGAGTTGGTTTTTAACGCAAGCAAACTCGAGCAGGCTAAATTGATTGATCGATTCTTTTATAGCCGTGAATCTATATCTTTGAAGCTTCTGGGAAAAATATTGCATGCAGAAAATTAAGATTCTACATATTTTATACTCAGGTCAAGGCGGCTTAGGTACCTATTTCATGAACTTTGTGAATAGTGATCAGAAAAAGCAATTTGAACATTTTGTTTTTTTTTATGGGATAGAAGAGCTAGATAAGGAACTGGAAGCCTTTTGCAAAGAACAGCAAATTCCATATCGGTATCAGCGAAAGCAAAGCAAGATTGACTTAAAAGCTCTAGGGAAAGTTTTAGAATTTAGAAAAGAGAATCAAATCCAATATCTTTTACTGCATACTTTTAGTCTAAGTTTTTTGACTATTTTAGGCTTGATAAAAAACTGGAAAGTGATAGCTTTTGATCATACGACCTTAGCGTACAAAACTAAAATTGAAAAGCTTTTCACCTTGGTTAATCATTTATTTGCTCAAAAGATGATTTACTTTTATAAAGGACATTTTGAACAAAATAAGCGCCAATTTCCATTTCTTAGATTTGGTAAGAACACTCATATTATTCCGAAAACGGTCGATATTCATTTTTTTAAACCCGCTCATAAAAAGCTAGACCATCCTCATTTTACTTTGGGTATTACTGCACGCTTAATTCAGGGTAAACGTCATGATTTGATCATAGAGGCGATTAGGACGCTTAAGCAAAAAGGACAAATCGTTCAATTGAAAATTGCAGGCAAAGGGCCAAAAGAAGGGGAGCTTAAGGCCATGGTTACCAATTATCAACTTGATGAAGAGATAGAGTTTGTGGGCTTACTCAACAGAAATCAATTGCTCCATTTCTACCAGTCCCTAGATGCTTATATTCATGCTTCGGAAGGGGAGACAATTTGTTATTCCATTATGGAAGCTCAAGCTTGTGGCTTACCTATTCTAGCTTCTGATGTAGAGGGGATCTCTAATTATTTGCAAGAAGGAAAAGAAGCTGTTTTATTTGAAAATACAACAGAGCATATAAAAAAAGCTATTCTCAAGATGATAAATGATGCTAATCTAGTCGAATTCGGTAATTTTGCCAGAAATCAGGCTGAAGTCTTGTTCAAGAAATACAATAATCCAGAAATGCTTAAGAATTTATTAATTTAATGAAGATTTTATTCATACAAAAAGAAGGCGGTATTTTTGGAGCGGAGAATTTTCAATTGAAAATTATTCCTGCCTTATTAGCGAAGGGTGTGAAGATCGAATTTCTGAGATTATATACCAATTATCAGGGCGGACAAGGAGGAGATTTTGTTGAGAGATTAAACATTTATGGGGTTAAAACCCATGAAATTAATATTGGGAAGTATCCTAAACTAAAAAGCTTAAAACAGATAAAACGGTTGGTGAAAGCAGGTCAATTTGATTTGGTGCATACGCATTTGATTCATGCAGATTTCCATTTAAGTAAAATTAGCCTCCTGCTGGGGGGTGTAGGTTGTCCATGGGTCAGTACCAAGCACGGTTATGATAACGGCTTCACTGCTAAGTTTGGTTTCGATGCTTCCAAACAAGGAATTACGCCTTATTACCTTTTGGCAAGACTATCCGAACGACTTTGCACGAAATCCTATACTATTTCGCATGGGCTTCGAAATTTCTTTATCAAAACCGGGCTTGCCAAACCCAATAAAATGGAAATGATTCACTATGGTTTCGATTTTGAGCCTACTAGCGACCAACTACTGGATGGGCAATTCCGAAAATTCGAGCAACAAATTGTAATTGCCGGTCGATTAATAAATTTCAAAGGCCATCATTATTTATTGGATGCCATCAAATTGTTAATGGAGAAACTTCCTAAAGCGGGTTTAGTCATTGCGGGCAGTGGGGAAATTGAAGGTCAGTTAAAATCCAGAGTAGCTAAGGAAGGACTAAGTGAACATGTCTTTTTTGCGGGCTACAGCAAAGAAGTCATCAAATGGATGTATAATTCTGATCTAGTAGCCGTTCCGTCTATTTCGGAAGGATTTGGAGTCGTTTTTTTGGAAGCTTTTAATTGTAAAAAACCCGTAGTAGCCTGGAATGTTCCTGCCGGAAATGAATTAATGAAAGAGGGGGAAACGGGTTATCTGGTTGAACCTTATAACACCCGTGCATTGGCAGAAAAAATAGCTCATATTCTTAAAAACCCAACTGAAGCAGAAGAAGTTGGCCTCAAGGCACATCAAAAACTAAAGAATTACTTCAATTTGGACCGTATGACCCATGAAACCCTGGCCTTTTATCAATCCGTACTGAAGTAATGGGCGCTATTATTGCCATATTGCTTTTGGTAGGCTTAGCTCAATGGTTAAAGTCGTCTTATATTGTAAAGCAGCCAAAACTAAATAAACGCTACAATTGGGGGGTGTTCTTTAGAATAGTAGGAACGATCGGCTATATCGTGTATGCTCGCTTTTTTAGTGGGGGTGGTGTGGATGCCTGGATATACGATAATTATGCTGCTGCATATGCAGAATATTTTCGCGACTTTGATTTCTCTCCCTTTTATGTTGAAAGTATGTGGCGAAATGGTCAATTGTTCTACACTAATTTTGTGGCCTATCCTGCTGCCTTCTTTATGATTTTCACTTTTGATAATGAGTTTGGTATTTACCTTCTCTTTAGCGCGGTATGCTTTGCAGGTTTGATCTTAATGTTTAAAGCGTTTCGTAAAAATTACTTCTTTTTAGACCAGGCGAATCTCTTATTTTGGATTTTGCTTTTCCCAGCCCTCTGGTTCTGGACCTCCACTATCGGGAAAGATTCTTTTATGTTTTTAGGAATGGGTGTAGTTTGTATGGGGATCACCAACAAGAAGTTGAATTATATTTATATCATGATTGGCTTAGCTATTCTCTACGCTTTCAGACCTCCCACTGCCTACGTAGCTGTTTTGGCATTAGGTTCCTTCTTTATTTTGAATCTGAAAGACAGTTGGCTGCTCCGAATCTTTAAAATTTCAGCGGGATTAGTAATTATTATCTTTTTAGCCAATTACCTTTCAGATCAATGGGGAGTAGAGGAATTCTCCAATGAGGAACTGACAGAACTTCAATCAGGCACTCTCAGGAATAATGAATATGGTACTGGTGTATTAGATGAAAAATCTGGTGGTATTGGTTCAATTCCTCAGGGAATAGTGGATGTGCTAGCCCGACCCTTTTTGTGGGAAATCCGTAATATTTTGACTTTTGCTTCCGCTATAGAGATAAACGCAGTACTCTTTTTGCTTTTTTGGAAACGAAAGTCGGTAGTAAGATTTGTGAAAGATAGCTTAACCAACCGCTTATCCACCTTTACACTAGCCTTTGTTTTTATATACGTGGTCACCGTGGGTCTTTTTGAAAATAATATTGGTCTAATAGCACGTCATAGGGCCATTATCTTCCCTTTCCTTTTTCTCATGGCTTTTGCCTATGATGAGAAAGTCAAAAGAGCTTATCAAAAGTTTATGTGGCAAAGTAGAATGAAAATGCAGGAACAAATCAAAACCAAAGAGAAGGTTGAACAGCGGAACCTATAATCTTTCTAAACCATTCTTTGCGACTTTGCGCCTTTGCGGTTAATTTTACAAATGCACAAACCCACCGCCATTGTCTTCGGCAGCTACCTGCCTTCTGTCATTAACTTCCGAAAGCCCTTACTTACGGCCCTTCAAGGAAAAGGATATAAGGTTATCGCACTTGCCCCAGGCAATGATGAAGCAACAGAAAAAATCTTGGCTGAATTAGGTGTTGATTTTATTCAGGTGCCTTTAGGCAGAACTGGCTTCAATCCATTAAAAGATTATGCCACCTTACAATTCCTTAAAAAGCTTTTTAAAGAGCTTCAGCCAGAGGTAGTCATCACCTACACCATAAAACCCAATATATACGGCAGTTGGGCCGCTAAAGGCCTTAAAAAAGCTAAAGTATTGGCATGGATCACCGGTCTGGGCTATGTTGGTATGGAAGCCGATACTTTTAAAAGAAAATTAGTCCGTTCAGTGATTTTCAGGCTTTATAAAAAAGCCTTTTCAACGCTCCCTTTTATTGCCTTTCAAAATCCGGATGATCAGCAATTTTTCAAAGAGCATCAACTTTTACAAGCAGATACGGCCCAAACTATTACAGCTGGTTCAGGTGTAGATTTAGCACATTATCCAAAGGCGGAACCCCAACTTAATCCTATTAAGTTCTTGCTAATTGCTCGATTGATAGGGGCTAAGGGAGTGAATGAATATATAGCCGCTGCTAAAAATATAAAGCAAAAATATCCTGAAGTAAAATTTCAGCTTATTGGCATGACCGATGAGGGAAATCCCGATTCATTAGAAGAAACAGAACTTAAAGAATTGCATAAAGCCGGAATCATAGACTATTTAGGCTTTCAGTCTGATGTCCGGAAGTACTTAGCAGACTGTTCGGTATTTGTTTTGCCTTCTTATTATCGGGAGGGTACTCCCCGCACCATTTTGGAATCCCTTGCCATGGGAAAACCGATTATTACCACTGATAATCCAGGCTGCAGGGAAACCATAGATGGGGATAAAAATGGTTATTTAATCCCAGTGAAAGATACAAATGCATTGGGTAAAGCCATGCAGTCATTTATTGAAAATCCAGCTTCAATTAAAGAAAAAGGGGAGGAGAGTTACCGTTTGGCAACCGAAAAATATGATGTGAATATCGTGAATGAGCATCTATTCAGCTTTATGGGGATTTAGTTTCGAATGCATGTAAAGCTACCCTCTCGTTGCTCAAAAACCATTTTCGATTTTCTTCAGCTTTTCTGTAGCTACAACCTGTCTAGCACATCATCATACCAACTTACCACAAACACCTAACATCCTACACCAGCGTCCGCCGCCACCAAAGTCCGACCTACGGTACTGACTTATCCCCTCACTTCATACGTCCATCACCCTACATCAAAACATGTCAACCTAAAAACTCGTGAATGTGTGAACCTATATCAAACTAAACCAAATCTCATCACCAGGCTTGAGCTGAGCTAACTGATCCAAATCTTCATCAATAATATTGGCGATTCTTGGGTATCCACCGGTGGTTTGAGCATCATTTAGTAAGATGATAGGCTGGCCGCTGCCAGTTAGCTGGACAGTACCTGGAATAATCCCTGAAGAGATCAATTCTTTTATTTCAGTTGCCTTTTCCAGTTGACTGCTTAATCGGTAGCCCATACGGTTTGCATCATTTGAAACCTTATGACCCTTTCCGAAGAAATTGGCGATGGCGAGTCTGGAAATGCTGTGGAACTCAGGCCCTACTAATACGCGCAACCGCACTTTATTGGATAATGCGGGATAAGGAATCTTTTTGTCCCACAGATTAGTATGGTTGAGGTAAGATGAATTGATATTTATTTTAGTGCCTTTTTTAATCACGCTGTTCGGAGTGGCCTCGGCTACTTGTAAAAGCGGACTGACGCTGTCTTTCCATTTTTTTACCTTCCAATTGCCAGCTACTGCCAAATAGGCTCTACAGCCGGCATTCAATTTATCAAATCGAATCATTGTTCCGCTTTCCAGATAATGAACTTTGTCATTTTCAATGAGAACATTATCAGAGTAGACATCGAAATGTGCCCCGGTTACAGCAATAATGGCATCTGAATCAAAAAGGATTTCTGGACCTGCCATGGTGATTTCTAATAAGGGTTCATCACTTTCGTTGCCCACAATATGGTTTGCCATCGAAGCTGATGACTGATCGAGTGCCCCGCCTTTTGGAATACCCAACTGTTGATACCCCTTTCTTCCATTATCTTGCAATGTGGTCTGCAGTCCGGCTTTTAAAAATGTTAAGGTTAAATCATTCGACATCTTGCTTGATTTTTATGTAGGTTTCAGCATTTATTGATTTGAATTGCACGCGGTCTCCCATTTTCAGTAAAAAGGCATCTTTCCTGTGCGGATCAAATATTTTAAGCGGGGTTTGTCCAATCAGTTGCCAGCCACCTGGTGCATCACTCGGGTAAATGCCAGTCTGTTGTCCTGCTAAACCCACATTTCCTGCTTTTACTTGCTTTCTTGGAGTTGATTTCCTTTTACATTCCAAAGCAACTGGGAGTTTTCCTAGGTAGGGGAAGCCTGGCAGAAAGCCCATCATATATACATCATAAGTTTCAGCAGTATGCAGTGAGATAACTTCTTCTGGCTTGAGATTTAACTCCTGAGCAAGAGAAGCTAAATCGGGTGCATACGCTGCTTCGTAGCATACAGGGATTTCAATGGTGGTGGTTTTTGCTGTGGTTTTGGACGGTTCTATCTCAAGCAACTCAATTTTGGATTTTAAATGCTCATAATCTGTGGTTTTTTTATCAAAAACTACGGTGATAGAACAATAAGCAGGAATTTGATAACTTACCTCCTCAAATTCGCTTATAGCATTGAAATAGCCTTTGACTAAATGATGAATTTCAAGGTCTATTTTTTGCTCAAAATTAATGAGCAAGGCATGAGACCCATAAGGTCTAATCTTCATCATAGCGCTGCGCATTTAACCTTGATGGGGAGATCTAAATGGCGAATACCTTTTAATATTTTCTCTGCCAAGGGATTATCTCCGTGAATACATAAACTATCCACATTCATGGGGATGCGTTTTCCATTTGCTGTTTGCACTTCTCTTTTCTGAGCTATTGCAGTAAATTGATTCAGACTGTCATCAACAGATTCTAAAACTGCACCTTGCTCTTTTCTCGGCATCAAACTTCCATCTTCAAGATAGCGCCTGTCCAAGAATCCTTCTTTTATAAATCTAAACCCAGAATTTTGAGCAATTTCTTGAAAAGGACTCCCTGCCAATCCCAGAATGGCTAAATCAGGGTTAAGTTCTTTTACTGCTAGTAAGAATGTTTTTGCCTCTTTTTCATTATGGGCAATAGAATTATAAAGTGCCCCATGAGCTTTTACGTATTTCAATTCACCACCTTGGCTTTTCACCATGCCCATGAGCGCTGAGATTTGATATTTAATGGAAGCTTTTAATTCTTCATCGGAGAGTATGATTTTTCGCCTACCAAATCCTGCTAAATCCGGATAGGAGGGGTGTGCACCAATTTGAACCTTAAAGTGCAAAGCTTTCTCAATGGTGTTTTCCATGTGAAGGGGGTCCCCACCATGAAATCCGCATGCAATATTGCAGGAGCTGATGTAGGGAAATATGGCACCATCGTTTCCCATTATAAATTGACCAAAACTTTCTCCTAAATCACAGTTAATGTCTATTGAGTTCATTTTTTAGATTAAATAATCCTAAGAGCTGAAAAAATACTTTTTAGGCCTAAGACTAAAGTTACAATAATAACCACAACGCCCATAATGTTAATGAGTTTTGAATTCACATGTTTTCCCATCAGGGCTTTATCGTTCATGATCCATAATAGGTAGATAGCCAAGATGGGAAGCAGTAGTCCATTAGTGACTTGGGCAAATAGTATTAAGGCGGTGGGTCGAAAACCCATAGAGGCAATGATAATGCCTGTCATTAACACCAAAATCCATATCATCTTAAATTTTTTGCTCCGTAATCCGTCCTTCCAATCCAACATTTCCGAAGTAGCATATGCTGCTGCCAAAGGAGCTGTGATACTGGAAGAAAATCCTGCAGCTAAAAATCCAAAGGCCAGAAAAGGAGTTGACCAATCTCCTAGAATGGGTTTTAATTGTGCTCCTAAGACTGTAATTCCATCTATTTCTTGCGGATTCCCTTTAAAAGCTACTGCTGATGTGATCATGATCGCCATTGTAATCACCCCTCCTAAACTAACGGATACTACAGTGTCCCATCTCGAAAGCGAAAGAGAATCGCCCGTTCTCCACTTAGCTTTACTTGCGGATGCATGCAGAAATAAGTTATAGGGAACGACTGTAGTGCCTATTAAACCCACTACCATCAATGCGGCCTTTTCGGGAATGACGGGCATGAAAAGTCCTTTCATTATTTCAGTAAATGAAGGTTGCAAAAGGATGGCTGCAAAGATGAAGACTATGCCCATAATGCTAACCAATAGGATGAGAAATCTTTCTATGTATTGGTACTTTCCCAGAAACAAAAGCGTAAAGGCGGACATGCCAATGAAAAGTAGTAGCAGGTTAATTCCAAATACTTCAGGAACACCCTCAAAACCCATAATGGCACCCGCTAAATTTCCGGACTCATAAGCGGCATTGCCAATTACTATTGCACTGATGACTAATGCGTAACTCAAATATTTCAAAAATTTGTTGGTGGACTTATACCGAATGGCTTCTCCCAGACCCATTTTAGCCTGAGTTCCCAAGCGAGCAGTCATTTCTTGCAATAGGATGGTAGCCAAAATGGAAAATGACATAGCCCAGAGAAGTGTATATCCATAACCTGCACCAGCTATACTTGCTGTTGTGACCGTTCCGGGCCCGATAAACGCTGCAGCAACTATCATTCCCGGCCCTAATTGCTTTAGTTTTTTGAACATTCCCTTTTTTTCCTAAAAGTTAAGGAAATTCATGGGATTGATTTAGTACAGATGACGATCCACTTGAATTTCTATTTTTCTAGTAGGAAAAGAATTGAATTGACCACTTGCGAAGAAGTATTACTGCGATCGAGCAGCGAGTACGCACAAATTGTAGAAATATATTCTACAATGATTTCTCCTTCAGTTTTTCAGATATAAAAACTTTAATAACACTTTGTCGAGTGACTCCCAATCTTTTAGATACCTTATCAAGCTCCGTCACCATCCATTCTGGAAAATCAATGCTAACTCTTTTTGGCTTATTTGAAGGTTTTAAGGCATTTTCTAAATCCAAAAATTCAGTTATATCTTCTCCATTGTCAAATTTAGTATCAAATTCAGATGCTTTTATAGATGTCTTTTTCATTTTCCCTAGATTTTCTAACTGAAATAATCCTAACCTTATCGTTTCGAAAAGTAAAAATTGCAGACCAAAAAACATCATTGATTTTCCCTACTAGCAAATATCTTATTTCATCAATGTTTTTTGCAGGAATAACTACCCTCGAAGGATCATTCCATAGCTTTTTGCCTCACTAAAATTAATTCCATGTTTTAATTTATTTGAATTGCTTTTCTGATGATCAAATTCAAACATAAGGTTTTTATACACAAAAATTAATTAATAATGGTTCAATTTTTATTTGAATTTAAGTGTAAATTACTCTTTTCAAAAAGAAGCTGAGAGATTATTGCTTCTAAGAACAAAAAACCAGTTAGTATTTATACCATCTCTTTTTCATAGTGCTCAAAAATGCTGCTATCGTCAGCAAATTTTTCAATCAATTCAATATCCAATCGATCTGTTAAGCTTTTAGAATAATGCAGTTTCTTTAACCTAAATCCTTTATCTACTAAGAATTCAGCAGGAATTGTATTTAGAGATTCTTGCTCTGTAGGCATATGCATTGGAACACCATTCAGTTTTGCCTTGATGGCAGTTTGAATGAAACTTGTAATGTGGCTTTTTGTAGATATTGATTTAGATTCCTCTAATCCATATTTTGCATAGATTTCCTTTTCAGGATCTGAAATTAATGGTATTGGAGATACTTCTTGGTGAAAACTACTTCTGAGCAAAACACTTTCTTTAGATTCAAAGAAAAAGATCATCTCTAAGCCTTTTGCTTTTAGTTTTTCGTGTACTTTTGTTAAGGCATGTACTCTTAAATTGCAAAAGGGACAACCAGCGTGTCTGAAAAAACCGATTAATAATTTTTTATCTTTATAATCCTCAAGATTGATTTGACGTCCAAAAATGTCCTTTTTATTGAATAAAGGGGCTAATGCAGTTGTATGTAGAGTCATATAAATAATTATATTTTTAATGTTATAACATACAAACGCAAAGGCCCCATCATTTGGTTTTAATTTTCTTCATAAATTTTCTTCTTTTTAACGATTTATTTAAATTCTCATTAACTTTGCACTTTAAACCAATAAAGATTGTTGGTTATTCGAAATAAATGTATCACCAAAGCAGGACTGTGAATCCTGTGAAAACGTGAATTATGAGCAAAAAAGGAAGAGTACTAGTAGCCATGAGCGGTGGAATTGACAGCTCATTGGCAGCCGTTCTATTACATGAACAAGGCTACGAAGTCATAGGAATGACTATGAAAACATGGGATTATGCCTCTTCAGGCAGTTCCAAAAAGGAAACAGGCTGTTGCAGCTTGGATTCCATTAATGATGCCCGAAACTTAGCAGTAAATCTGGGCTTTCCGCACTATATTTTAGATATCCGGGAAGAGTTTGGCGATTACGTAATTGACCATTTTACGGATGAATATTTAGCAGGGAGAACGCCAAATCCATGTGTGCTATGTAATACGCACATAAAGTGGGATTCTTTACTGCAAAGAGCAGATAAATTAGGCTGTGATTATATTGCAACTGGTCATTATGCTAAGGTTAGGGAAGAAAACGGCAGATATATTATCTCCAAAGGGAAAGATTTGAATAAAGATCAGTCCTATGCGCTTTGGGGTGTTTCTCAAGAGAGTTTGAGTCGCACAATTCTGCCTTTAGGTGATTTAACCAAACCTGAAATTCGTAAAATGGCCGAAGATAAAGGCTTTTATGAATTGGTGAATAAATCTGAATCATATGAGATCTGCTTTGTACCTGATAATGATTACAGAGGCTTTTTGAAGAGGAGAGTAGAAGGTTTGGAAGAAGAAGTGAAAGGTGGGGAGTTCGTTTTAGAAGACGGAACCGTTGTAGGGACTCATGAAGGCTACCCTTTCTACACTGTAGGGCAAAGAAAAGGATTAGGGATTGCTTTGGGTTACCCTGTTTATGTTACGGAGATCCAGAAAGATAAGAATAGAGTAGTGCTAGGAACATTTGATGAATTATCCAGAGACGGCATGTATGTAAAAAATCTGGTGATGAGCAAATATACCTCTCTTGACGAGCGTCTTGATTCTGTCACTAAAGTGAGATATAATGATGATGGCGCACCGGCTGTAATTGAACAAGTTGGAGATACCATGAAAGTATTTTTTGGAAATGGCATACCAGCTATTGCTCCAGGTCAAGCAGCGGTATTTTACGAAGGAGATGATGTAGTGGGCGGTGGATGGATCCATTCCTCTTTCAATCAGCAAAAAATAAAAAATGAGGCTTTATCTAATTCTATTTAGTCTCTTACTAGTTTTCACCTCTTGTGAAAATTCAACTGTAGCCCCAAATCAGGCAGTTTTGGGACTACAGTTTTTTCCGATCAATTTCCAGGAAAATGCACGATTCGAAGTGGAAGAAATTAACTACAATGTAGACGGTACTGTCGACACTAGCCGTTACATTGTCCAAGATGAATGGTTGGATTTTGTGGCCACTACAAATGCTGTGAAATTAGAAGGCTATCGTTATAGGATAAATCAGGATGGGAGTAAAGAAGTAGAGTCAACCATCGTAAAGCAACGAACCTCTAGTTTTGGTAGTTTAAAATTGGGTAATTCAGAAGAAGTAAAAATAAGCTTTCCTGTTAGAGAGGGTAAAAGCTGGAATGGCCAACCCCAAGAATTTGAGGAAGATGAGTTTACGATCTTGAGAGCTTTCCAATCTTATGATCTAAATGGTACTACCTATGAAAATACTGTGCAAGTGATTCAAGAAGATAATAATGATTCTATTGCTAATTTCGATCAAAGAATAGAGGTTTACGCAGCTGATTTAGGCCTGATTTATAAAGTATCATCTCAATTAGAATTCTGTAGAGAAACAGAGTGCTTAGGACTCCAAGAAATTGACTTTGGACAAACCATTAGAATGAGAAGGAAATTTGATTAAATTTTTTTGGAATTTAGTGATTTCAAAATCTCAATTTAGATCAAATACTTCCTACTTTACACTCCTCCCTTAGAACCTATTCCCTAGTGCTTATTTACCAAAAGCTATCGACTTCGGGACCACAACTGTTTACAATTTGCTAAAACCGTCTTAACTTGCGTGCATGTTAGCATTAGGAAAATGGAATACCTTGAAGATTGTGAGAGAATCTCCGCAAGGATTATATCTCAGCGATGGAGAAGAAGATGTATTATTGCCCAATAAATATGTCCCACAGAATGTAGGTGAAGAAATAGACGTATTTGTTTATAAAGACTCCGCACAGCGTCCAATAGCCACTACTTTAAAGCCATTGGCTGAATTACATCAAGCCAGATTATTTGAAGTCATGCAAATAACAAATGTAGGAGCATTTGTCGATTGGGGCCTAGAAAAAGAACTGCTAATTCCATTTTCTGAGCAGACAGATGAATTAGAGGTTGGTGATTTAATCGTGGCTTATGTTACCTTAGATCCTAAAACTGATCGAATTGTAGCCTCTATGCACATCGAATCTTTCCTAGAGACGGGTTCTGTCGATTTGAAAGAGGGACAGGAAGTAGATTTGTTGATTTACAGAATCACAGATTTAGGTTATGAGGTGGTCATCAATCAGCAGTATAAAGGCCTTGTTTATGAAAATACCGTTTTCGATCCTTTAGATATCGGAATGGAGGGAAAAGGTAAAATAAAGTCCATCAGAGCTGATGGAAAAATGGATGTACAGTGGAAGATAGAAAAAGAGACGAAGCAAAAGGAAATCCTTGAGCTGCTCAGAGACCACAATGGTTTTATGCCTTATCATGATAAATCAAAGCCGGATGAAATTTATGACGTTTACGGGCTTAGCAAAAAGGAATTCAAAAGACAGATTGGACATTTGTATAAAGAGAAGAAAATCCAGATTAAAGAAGATGGGATTTATTTGGTGTGATAAGGCCTAATTTTGACATTAAATTGGAATATAAAATCTGTTAGCTTTGCTATTTTAAAGTTATTAAAGTAGCTCAGCTGCTAGATTAGAAACCATACAGTTTTAGACGGAATACTATATATGAGCATTGAACTATATGATGATTGGAAAGAAAACAGCATAGATTACGTTGGTCAAAACAAAGCTTTTTACCAGCAATTGCGCAAAAAGAAAAAGTTGGATGACGATTTCCATGACTTAGATGCTAAAGTTTTTGAAAAAATGGATTGTCTGGATTGTGCAAATTGTTGTAAAACTACAAGTCCTATTTTCCAGCAATCTGATATTGAAAGGGTTTCAAAGGCGCTTAAAATGAAAGTCCCTGAATTTATTGAAACCTATTTGCATATAGATGAAGATCAAGATTATGTCCTGAACGCTTCTCCTTGTCCATTTTTGGGATATGACAATAAATGCATAGTCTATAAAAATAGACCAACAGCTTGTAGAGAGTATCCACACACCAACCGAAAGAGAATGCACCAAATATTAAAGAAGACTTTCACGAATGCAGAGGTTTGTCCAGCAGTCTATCACATATTAGAGGAGATGAAAAGTAAAGAAGTTAGAAGATAGAAGCTCGAAGTGCGAACTAAGGTCAGTGCCGAAGGTTAGTCCTGGAATAGGTATGTTGAAACAGGGTAGAAATATATTGACATTGTGATTAAGGTGGAGAGAAGTTCATCTTGCGCTACAAATTTTCGCTTTAGCGAAAAACCTATTATGTTCTTTTGTTTCTATTGTGGTTATTAAAGTAGCAATTATTATAGCTTGTAAGCTGGCTTTTATAGTACCTCCTAGTATCCTAAATTTATGTTTAAAACTGATTGATACTCTCGCCTTGCGTAGTATGGAAGCAAATTCTTACTACTTGACACTGTCAACTTGATACTCCCGCAAGTAAAGTTTATATTCGCACCAATACTACAAATTTATGGCAAAATCGGCAGAACAAATATTGGCAGACCTTAAGGGGGGTAATTATGCGCCTGTTTATTTTCTACATGGGGAGGAGCCTTATTTCATTGATTTAATTAGTAATTACATTGAGAAAAATGCTTTGGATGAAGCTGAAAAGGGCTTTAATCAGCAAGTGCTATATGGAAAGGATGTAAAGCTAGATCAAGTTGTTTCAGCCTCAAGATCTTTTCCTATGATGGGGCAAAGGCAAGTAATTATTGTAAAGGAGGCGCAAAATCTAGGGGAATTTACGGAAAGTAACTTTGACTTTTCAATGTTTGAAAACTATTTAAAAAGTCCTCAACCTTCCACTGTTTTGGTCTTCTGCTATAAGCATAAAAAGCTTGATAAACGGAAGAAAATACTTAAATCTCTTGATCAATATGCTGTTCTGCTGGAATCTAACAAAATCTATGAAAATAAAGTACCCGACTGGATTCAAAACTATGTGAAGTCAAAGGGGCATAGCATCAATCGTCAAGCGCTATTACTTTTAACAGAATACATTGGAAATAATTTAGAAAGGCTTTCCAACGAAATAGACAAAGTATTAGTGAATTTTTCTGAACCGACAGAGATTAATGAAGGCTTGGTTCAAGAGTATGTTGGCATCAATAAAGATTTTAATATTTTTGAATTGCAAAATGCCATAATAAAAGGTGATTCATTGCGAGCAAATAGGATCATTAACTATTTTGCTTCGGATCCTAAAAACCATCCTGCTGTGGTTAATATCGCTTTTCTACATGCTTTTTTTGCTAAAGTATTGTTAATTCATCATTCACCTGACAAAAGCGAGCGAGGAGTAGCTTCTGCAGCTGGTGTAAATCCCTTTTTTGCAAAAGACTACTTAGCAGCCAGTAGAAGATTTAATTTGAATAAGACCATTCAGAATTTAGCCCACATTTTTCAAGCCGACTTAATGTTTAAGGGAGTTACTGCAAATATTGCAGAAGCACAACTAATGAAAGAATTGGTATACAAATTGATGCATTGAAGTTCTTAAATGAAATAATTATCAATTTATACAGTTATTTAGCAGTAATAGTAATATATAAATCAATTACTTTAAATTCCTGCTTGAAGTATTTGAAGTTTAAAATTCAGCTATCATCGGAGATTATGTAATTTGTCAAATTTGAAAAGATTAAAAGAAGAAAGCAGCTTATTATTTTTGAATGTTCCCTATAAATACAGCTAGGGGATTTGATTATATATTGAAAATTTAATCGTCACCAGAAGAATGAATAAAAAGATTCTAATTTTAGGACTCATTATTTTGTTTCCCTTTTCCTTATTCAGCCAATATGCTTTCGTAAATTCTCAGGCAGATGAGATTTATGAAGATGGCATGGAATATTTTGAACAAAAGCAATATACAGCTGCGCAAAATAAATTTGAGGAATATCAAAAGCATGTAGATAACGAAAGATTGAAAGTAGTCAATGCTGAATATTACAGTGCGTTGATTTCTATTTACTTATATCACTCGAATGGGGAAAAGCAAGTTAAGTCCTTTGTGGAATCCAATCCCACTCATCCGAAAGCTTCAGAGGCTTACTTCGAATTAGGAAACTTTTATTTTCGAGAGAAAAACTACGCCAAAGCTATTCAATACTATGAGAAGACTGCAGCAGATAAGCTTAGGGGAGAGGATAAAACGCACTTTCAATTTAAAATTGCATATGCATATTTTAGTAGAAGAGCTTTTGACGAGGCCTTACCCTACTTCAATCAATTAAAAAGAAGAGATAATCAATATCAATCAGCTGCTAACTACTATGCCGGATACATCCATTTTGAGCAAAAAAACTTCGATGAGGCGCTGATAGACTTGGAAAGAGCTGCAAAAAATGATGCTTATACAATCTCTACAGCGAATATGATAGCCAATATTTACTATCAAAAGCAAGAGTACGATAAATTAATTGCTTATGCAGAGGATTTATTACCTCGACTCAGTAGGATTGAAGCACTCAATATCAAATTGATAATAGGAGATGCTTATTTTGAGCAAAATGATTTTAAGCGAGCAAATGAATATTTTGAGGAGTATCGAAAAGAAAGTAAGAGCAAATTAGATAGAGAATTATTGTATCGAATGGGCTATGTGGCTTTACAGTTGAAAGACTTTGAAGAGGCTATTACACTTTTTGAAGCGGTAGGGATCGCAAAAGACTCTCTTTCCCAATACAATGCTTACTATTTAGGAGGATTATATCTCCGAAGAGAGAATTTCCGATTTGCATCCAATGCCTACGAGCAAGCTAAGCTTTTAAATTATAACAATGAAATAGCAGAGGAAAGTCATTTTCAATTGGCCAAATTAAATCTGCGTCAAGGAAATACGGCAAGTGCAGTAACTGAGCTTTCATCTTTTATTGAAAAGTACCCTAGAAGTAGTTATCTAACTCAGGCAAAAGAACTTTTAAGTGAGGCATACTTAAATTCAAATGCATATGATCAAGCTATTGCTTTTCTAGAGTCAATCGATAATAAATCGTTGAAGCTAAAAGAGGCCTATCAAAAAGTGACTTTTTATCAAGGGGCAGAATTCTTTAATCAAGCAGATTACTATCGTGCAATGCAGTTCTTCAAAAAATCAGTGGAGTATCCTCAAAATAAATCATTATTAGGGGAGACCTATTTCTGGATGGGAGAGTCTTTTTCTACGGGTAAGAAGTTTGAAGAAGCTATCAATTCTTATTTAAAGTCTATGAGGAATAGCACAAGTTCCGATAGCTGGTATTCAAATCTGAATTATGGCATGGCTCATGCATATTATAATGAAAAGCAATTTGAAAAATCACTTCAATACTTTAAAGATTATTTGAAAAATGGCAAATCAGCCACTTATTATGAAGATGCAGTAATCCGTTTGGCAGACTGTTATTATGTAACTAAGAATTACCCCTTGGCCATAAATTATTATCAGAAGGCTATTGACGAGAGAAATTCGAATACAGATTATGCCTTTTTCCAGAAAGGAGTAGTACATAGCATAAACGGAAATAATTCTGCTGCAAACCAAAGTTTTGATAAAGTTATCCGCGATTACAGCAGCTCAAATTACTATGATAATGCAATATTTCAGCAAGCATTGCTAGCTTTCGAATCAGGACAATATGAATCGGCTATTCAGGGATTTTCAAATTTACTTAAAAATTTACCGCAAAGCCCTCTACGCCCATTTGCTTACGCAAAGAGAGCCTTAGCATATTTTAATTTAAAGCAATACGAAAGTGCAGAGAAGGATTATACCTTAATTTTGCAGAATTACTTAACTCATGCTACTGCCAAGGGGGCATTAGCAGGTTTGCAAGATTTATACTCGTTGATGAATAAAGAGAGCGATTTAGATCAGTATCTGACTGCCTATAAGCAAGCAAATCCTAATGATGGCGAAGTAACAAAAATTGAGTTTGATGGGGCTCAGTCTCTCTATTTTAATCAAAAATATGATAGGGCAATTTCATCCTTTAAGGCATATATTGAAAATTATCCTGATCATTCTTTAGCCGCTGAGGCAAGATATTATTTAGCAGATTCATATTACAGAAATGGACAATTTGATGAAGCGCTTGACTTGTTTTATCAAGTGGTAGCAGATAATAACACTTCCTTTAATAAACGCTCTATTCAAAAGATTGCAGAAATTGAGTTGGAAAAGCAGGAATTTGACAAAGCCAGATTATATTTTACTAAACTATTGGATCAAGCAGAAAATAAAAAAGATAAGTTTAATGCATACACTGGTCTACTGGATATTGCAAAAGCAAAATCAGATTACAGTAAAATGATTTTATATGCTGATTTGATTATAGAAAAAGCTGCTATAAATGCCAATGCAATCAATGAAGCCTATCTTAATAAAGGAATGGCTAATTATTATCAAGGAAAATATGCAGAAGCGAAAATAAGTTTTCAGAAAGCAGTAGATGCTGCTCAAGATGAATTTGCTGCTGAATCTCAATACATGATAGCGCTCATGGAATACAATTCTAAAAAGCATCAAGAATCACTCAGTACGCTATTTGAATTGAACAAGAATTTTGGTTCTTACGCTGAGTGGTTGGGAAAATCATTTTTGCTTATTGCAGATAACTACTTTGCAATAGGAGAAACCTTTCAAGCGAAGGCGACCTTGAATTCTATCATTGAAAATGCTGACTCGAAAGTTCTAAAAGATGAAGCTCAGTTGAAACTCGATCTAATCAAACAAGAAGAGGAGGGGCCTGCCGATGCGCAAGATTCTACTGGAAATATGGTTGAGATGGAAGAAGTAATTGAAAATGACTCTACAAAAAATTAATATGATAAGATTTATTTTATTCCTCATTTTTTTCTTGCCAATAGCTGTTTTAGGGCAAGATAACTGGGATCAGGAAGGGGACTTGGAGGATTCTCAAGTAATTATTGAGAAGAATCGGAAGATTGATTTGCCTCGAATTAATAGGGATTTTAAAAAAGTGCCTGAAATAAAAAGTATTCAATCACCTATCGATGTTAATTTTAGTTCTCGACAATTTATTCCCAGCCTCAGCAGTTTAGCACCACGGATTAGGGTGCTAACGGTTCAAGATGAAAAGTTAGAAAAATTATACGCTAATCAAGTTAAAGTAGGTGCAGGGAACTACGGGGCATCGTATTTGGAAGGAAATTTTGCTAGTAAAAGAAATAAGGATAAAGGCTATGGGCTCCATCTTTTTCATCAAAGTTATGCTAATGGACCTATTGATAAAAGAAATTCTGGTTCTGGATATCAAAGAGTAAATCCATATGGTAAATACATATTTAGGAAAGCAATACTAAATGCTGAGGCCTACTATGAGCGTCATAATAACTATTTGTATGGGTACGATACTGCTCACTGTACAGAAGTTGATCGGGATAGTTTGCAGCGTACTTTTCACACTGTAGGTGCTTCCATCTCATTACAAGATGAAAATGAAAATAGCCCATATCATTATAATTTAGAAACAGATATCTATCAATTATTTACAAACATTAATAATTCAGAGTTTTCATTTGATTATAGCTTTCAAAATGAATTTGATTTAAATGAGGAATTTGCTTTATATCTGAATTCCGATGGGTATTTAACAAAACTTAAATTTGATCTTCTGGATTCTGCTCAAAATAGGAACCTGTTAAGGTTTAAACCAGGAATTAAGTTTGCGAAGGAAAACTTAAAAGTAGGGTTAGGTCTCAATATGGTTCATGAAAATGACACCTTAGAGGGTATGAACAAATTCCATATCTTTCCCGATTTAAACATAGTTTATACGCCTTTCGACAAATTAACTTTGTTTGCAGGAGTAAAAGGGGATGTGCGCGCTAATCGATATCGAGATTTCTTGATGGAAAATCCTTACTTGGATAATACTGTGAATGTTTACAATACGTTGATGCCTTTTCAGTTTTATGGAGGCGCCAATGGAGCTATTAGTAACTATCTAGGCTATGAAATTGGGTTTAGTGTATCATCTGTTCGCCATAATTTTGGTTATGAGGCAGTTTACAACGAAAGGGAAGGAGAAATTAGGTATAGAACAAAGTATTTCAATGATAACAATACAGAAGCTAATGTTTACGCCTCGGTTTCTACTAGTTTCAGTAAATTGAGAGCGAATCTAAGAGGAGATTACTTTTACTATAATGTAGGGGAGACGCAATTGATGCCTTTTCGTCCGAATTTTCGTTTAAAATTTAATGGGGAGTATTGGATTGCCAATAAACTAAAAATTGGATTAAATGCTCATTTGCAAGGGGCTATGAATAATGTTAATACTTTTGAGCAAGAAAATGCCATTTATTCGTTTAATATAGGCGAGTCGATTCCCCCTATCTATGATTTAGGAATAAAATTAGGATACCAGTTAAGCGATAGGAGCGGTGTTTTCTTACATGCTAATAACCTGATAGCCAATAAATACGAGTACTATTTAGGATATCCTAATCGTGGTTTTCAGCTTCTAGGCGGCTTCACATATTCATTTTAATGTTTTTAATATCAATAATTGACATTATATTTGATTCTTGTAGTTAAATCTACTTATAATTAAGTATTGATTTTATTGAATAATAATAGTTTATTGATAAAGTATTATAAATTTTTAATACTTTTAAGCTAGATAAAACCTTAAATTACCAGAATATGGCCAAAAAGGACAAAAAAGACGAAGAGTATAAGGATGAAAACTTACATAATTCTCCTGAACAGGATGATGAAGATTTCGGGCTTCCTGATTTAGATGATGAAGATGATACAGATACTACTAATGATTTTGACTCAGATGAGGATGCATCGTCTCCAGCTGAAGATTCAGAAGTAGAAACCTCATTTGATACTGCTGAAACTTCGGAAGATCCTTTCGCTTCAACTGAAGACGAGGATTTTGAGTATGACCCAAATCCTTTTGGAGACGATGATGATGAGGAAAAAGTTGAAGTTGAGGATGAAACAGCTTCTACTTATACACCACCTAAGAAACAATCAGCGGCACCAGTTATCATTACTTTATCGATCATAATCCTTTTAGCTGTTGCATTGGTTTATTTTTTCTTTTTAAGAGAGCCGGAGAAAGAGCCAGTGGTAGAGAAACAGCCTATAAAAGATACTACCTCCTACGTGGTTGAAAAACCTGTTGAGCCAGAGCCTGAGGTGATTGAGCCTGAAGAGCCGGAAGTGGGAGTGGTTAATACACTAAATTCTAGAACAGGTCGTTCATATGTTATTGTAGGTAGTTTTTTTGATGAAGATTTAGCTAAGGACTATGCAGACAAGCTTGTGAAAGAAGGTACAAATGCTTATATCATTCCGCCTTTTGGAAAAAGTAAATTCAATAGAGTAGCTATTGAAGAAACAGAGAGCTTTGCAGCAGCTAGTACTCGTGCTACGGAATTGTTAGGACAATATAAAGAACAACCTTGGCCATTGAAATATTGATATTTAAAATATGATACTATTACAAGTTACCACTGTTGCAGATTCTGCAATAGTAAACGCTTCAGATAGCAGCGTTAATTTGTTTGACTTACTTTTAAAAGGGGGATATGTTATGATTCCCCTTTTGTTATTATCAGCAGCCGCTATTGCCATTTTTGTGGAACGGGTGTTGACTATTAAAAGAAGTGCCAAAACGCCTCCAGGTTTATTGAATCAGGTGAAAGCATTGGTTACTGAGGGTAAAATTGATCAGGCAAAGATGATTTGCTCCCAAAATGAAACACCTATAGCTAAAATGCTTGAAAAGGGTGTTTCGAGAATTGGAAGTCCTTTAAAAAATATTGAGGTTTCTATTGAGAATGTGGGTAAAGTTGAGATTTACCGACTGGAAAAGAATTTGTCATTATTAGCGACTATTTCTGGTGCCGCTCCTATGATTGGGTTTTTGGGTACAGTCACCGGTATGATTCAGGCCTTTATTGCGATCGCACAAGAAGAGGGTTCAGTGAGCCCTAAATTACTTTCTGAAGGAATCTACGAAGCCATGATCACTACTGCAGTTGGTCTTTCAGTTGGTATTATTGCTTACTTAGGCTATAATTATCTGGTAACGCAAGTACAGAAGGTAATTCATAAGATGGAGTATACTTCTGTTGAATTTATTGATTTACTTCAAGAATCTAAATAAGAAGCTATGTCCATGAAATCCAGACATAATGTTGATCCTGCATTCAGCATGTCTTCGATGACAGATATAATATTTCTATTGTTGATTTTCTTTATGCTGACTTCATCCTTTATCACACCTTCAGGATTGCCGGTTAATTTACCTTCTAGTAAGTCAACAAATATCGTAATGCAAAAAGTAAGTGTAACGATAACAAAAGACATGCTTTATTTCGTTAATGATAAAAGAGTGGCTGTTTCAGATATCGAAACAGCTATAAAAAGAGAATTAAGAAATGCAGACGAAGGGGTAGTGGTACTGCATATCGATAAAAGTGTCCCCACAGAACATTTAGTTAGAGTAGCAGGTATCGCTTCGTCCTTAAAAGCAAAAGTATCGATCGCAGCACAGCCAAATGAGTGACTATGCACATAGGGAAAAGAAAAATCGGATAATTGGAATATCCGTATCTGTAGGGCTTCATATTTTGGTGCTCCTGCTATTCCTATGGGTTACCGCTTGGAAAGAACCCTATCCACCTTTGCCAGAATACGGAATTGAATTAAATATAGGGATGAACAACCAAGGATCAGGAAACGAGCCTGTTGCTGCCCAAGAACCCCAAGAACAGGAAGAAATTCCAACGGAAGAATCGGAAGAAGTTGTAGAGGAAGAAATAGAAGAAGCAACGGATGCCGAGGCTGATGATGCAGTAGAAGAAGTCTCCGAACCTGCAAATGAAGTTGTTGAAGAAGCAGTTAGCGACACCGAATCCCCAGTAAAGGTGGAAGACACACCACAAGAAAAAGCGAAGGAAACTCCTAAAAAGGAAGAAAAAATAGAAAAAAAACAAGAACCTAAAGCCAATCCAAATGCACTTTTTCCGGGCGACAGTAAATCACAGGGTGAAACCAACACTCCAAAAGGAGATCAAGGAAACCCTGAAGGGGAAGTAGATGCGGAAGCCATGATGGGTCCCCAAGGTGGCGGTAATGGAAGTAAATTATCTATGTCAGGATGGAAATGGGCTTCACCACCACGACCAGATGATCCAACTCAGCAAAACGGTAAGATAGTATTTGAAATAAGAGTTGATAATAATGGTGAAGTCATTGATGTTCGAACAGTTGAAACTACTGTTTCCCCAGAGGTTGTAAAAATCTATGAAGATGAAGTTAAAAAGTTAAGTTTTTACAGAACTTCTGAAGGCAAAACGGCTCCGCAATCTAAGGGGACTATTACATTTTTGATACGCTCAAATTAAACTGTTCACTCAAAATCTGATGATTCACTAAATTAGTGGAACTAAATCTTTCAATCACACATAATTACATTATAGAATCTTAATAAATGATGACTTATCAAGAAGCAGAAGCATTTCTTTTTGAACAGTTGCCCATGTTTCAAAGAGTGGGAGGTTCAGCCTACAAAAAAGATTTACAAAATACATTGGCATTATTAGAGGCACTTGGCAATCCTCATCAAAAGGGAAAATATATTCATGTTGCTGGGACTAACGGAAAGGGGAGCACTTCGTCCTTCTTAGCATCCGTATTAAAAGAAGCTGGCTACAAAACGGCTCTTTATACTTCTCCTCATCTTAAAAGCTTTACAGAGCGGATGAGGATAAATGGGATTCCAATTCTGCAAGAAGAGGTCATTCAATACGTTGAGAAATTTAAGCCGCTTATAAAAGAACTAAGGCCTTCATTTTTTGAATTGACTACTGCAATGGCATTTGACTACTTTGCCAAAGAGGAAGTGGATATTGCAGTAATAGAAGTGGGGATGGGAGGAAGGCTTGACTGCACCAATGTTATTCATCCCGAAGTGTCTATCATCACACAAATCGGATTAGATCACCAGCAATTTCTTGGTGATTCCTTAGAAGAAATCACAAGAGAGAAAGCAGGAGTAATAAAGAATAAAGTGCCTGTAGTCAGCTCTGTAAAAGAAAATAAACTCAGGTTAATTATTGAAGAAATAGCAGAGTCCAAAAATGCTCCTTTTTTAGAAAGTAAAGAGAGGTACGAAATTTCAGTGAAGGAACAATCGATTCCCAATTGGAAGTTTTTAGCGAAAAATCTTATTGATGAAGAAGTCTTGGAGTTTGAGTCTGGTCTTTCAGCTAGCTATCAAATACAAAACCTCGGCAGTGTTTTTTGCGCTTTAGAAGTTCTAAAGGAAAAAGGCTATTCTATCAGTAATGAAAATATAAAAGTAGGTCTAAAAAATGTCGTTCAAAACTCAGGAATAAAAGGTCGATGGCAAAGAATCCCGAATTTAGTATCAGAGGTTCCTATTATTGCAGATACGGGACACAATATAGCTGCTTTTGAATATTTAGTTAAGATGTTAGAAAAAGAAAATTGCCAACGATTACATTTTGTCTTTGCCACTGTTAATGATAAGAAGTTAGAGGGGGTTTTAGAGATTCTTCCCAAAAATGCGCTCTATTACTTCACACAGGCTAATATCCCGCGAGCGCTGAATGCAAGCGAATTAGAGAAAATAGCAAGTACATTTGGATTGAAAGGCAATAAATACCCGTCAGTCGTAGAAGCATTTGAGAAAGCGCAAAAAAATGCGAGCAATAAGGACTTAATTTTTGTAGGAGGTTCTACCTTTGCGGTAGCAGAGATTCCCAATTTGTAAATATGAGTAGACAAAAATTAAAGCGGTTTGAAGATTTGCGAAATCGCCACAATGTATTGGAGTATGATGATCAAAGATTTCCTAACATAAAATCAAACTGGGCAAAAGAGGTTTTTGCTAATAGCAATCCGATAAATTTGGAATTGGCCTGTGGAAGAGGAGAGTACTCTATTGGTTTAGCAAAGGAATTTCCCAATGAAAATTTTGTTGGAGTCGATATAAAAGGAGAGCGCTTGTGGCAAGGCAGTTCCAAAGCAATTGAGGAAGGTCTGGAAAATGTTGCTTTTGCTCGTAACTTTATTCTAGACTTAGAACAAATGTTTGTCGTGGGGGAAGTCAATGATATTTGGATTATACATCCTGACCCAAGGCCAAGAGACCGAGATGAAAAGAGAAGATTAACATTTCATCGATTTTTGGATATTTATAAGCGCATTCAGGGTGGAAAGGGACGAATATTCTTCAAAACTGATAATACCGATTTGTATCATTGGACTTTAAATGAGATTTTACCGGCACGAGATGATATTAAAGATTTGCATTTCACAGATGATTTACATAATTCTGTATATTTAAAGGAGCATTATGGGATCACTACTCGCTACGAAAGAAAATTTGCTAAAGTAGGAGAAACCATAAAATACCTAAGATTTGAATGGAAAGCATAAAAGATAAATTACAGAGCCCTGCTTTTTTAATGTATGTGCTTTATTTTTTAACAGCATTGGCAGTAGTCCTATTCCTAGAAAAAGGAACTTTTTTATTATGGTTAAATGAAAGGCATAATCCATTCGGTGATGTGTTTTTTAGCTATGTTACGCTCTTGGGTGAATGGCATATTTTTGTAATAGCTGGAGTGCTTGTTTTGCTTTATAGAATCTATTACGCTATTTTACTTACTTTAACAGGTCTCATCCATTTAGCAATTGTGCAGTTTCTTAAGATCATTGTATTTGAAGCGCACCGTCCTGCTTTGAAATATGAAGAGTCATTATCGTCTTTTAATTTGGTAGAAGGTGTTGAGCTTAGTACGTTCTACAGTATGCCAAGTGGGCACTCTGCCTCAGCTTTTGCTTTAGCCACTATCTTAATTTTACTTACTAAAAATAAATTATTGCAAGTGTTTTTAATGTTGTTAGCCATACTAGTGGCCGTATCCCGTGTGTATTTATTTCAGCATTTCATGGTAGATACTATTGTGGGTGCATCATTAGGATTACTAGTATCTGGTACTATTTGGTGGTATTTTTCATTTAAAAACCAGTCTCTACTTTACAATATCAATCCTTTACATAAAGGTTTAATTTTCAATAAATGATTATCAACGGAATAGAAATAGCTCCAGGGGAAGAAAAAGTAGTGGATGTAAATATAGCTCGACTTCCTTCTCATACCACGATCGATGTTTCCATTACAATCGCTAGATCGACTGAGCCAGGGCCAGTGCTACTCTTGATGGGTGGTTTGCATGGTGACGAGATTAATGGGTCAGAGATTGTAAGGCGAATGATCGAGAAAAATGATCATATTCCTAAAGTTGGGACGGTAATCTGCATTCCGATTATTAATGTATATGGTTTTATATATTTCTCGCGATACGTACCCGATGGGAAAGATGTGAATAGGTCATTTCCAGGTAATAAAAATGGCTCTCTTGCCTCTAGAATGGCCAATTTCCTGACAAAAGAAATTCTACCCATAATTGATTACGGTATCGATTTTCATACGGGAGGAGCTGATCGAACCAATTTTCCGCAGGTTAGATGTATGATGAAGGATAGCAAGAATGTGGAATTAGCAGAAGCTTTTCATGCACCCTTTACTTTAGATTCAAAATTCCGCCCTAATTCATTGAGGCAAGCCGCAAATAAGTTAGGTAAGAATATATTAGTGTATGAAGGTGGAGAGTCGTCTCGTTTCGATGAATATGCAATAAGGGAAGGGATAAGAGGTGCAAGAAGAATGATGCGGCATCTTGGCATGCGGGATGAAGCCGACAAGGCTGAATACGATAATTTAGTAATCAAGAATTCATCTTGGGTAAGAGCCAAAAAATCTGGAGTTTTTCTTTCAGCCGTTAAAAGCGGTGAAAAAATTAAAAAAAATCAGCTTTTGGGACATATTAATGATCCATTTGGCGGATTTAAAAATAAAGTCACTTCTGCAGTGAACGGCTATGTAATTGGGCTAAATCATAATCCTATCGTCCATGAAGGAGATGCTTTAATGCACCTTGGAGTTATCAAGTAATATGTATCGAAGTATAGTTAAACCATTTCTTGACAGGTTCACAGCTCTAATAGCATTGCTTATTGCAAGTCCGATTTTCCTTATAGTCAGCATTTTATTAGCCATTTTTCAGAATGGCAAAATCTTTTTCATACAAAAGAGACCTGGTTTAAATGCGCATATTTTTAAGCTGATTAAATTCAAAACCATGCGAGACGACAAAGATGAAACAGGATCGCTATTGTCAGATGAAAAAAGACTTACTTGGATTGGCAAATTTGTGAGAAAAACGAGCATGGACGAAATTCCGCAATTATTAAATATAATTAAAGGAGAAATGTCTTTTATTGGGCCAAGACCGCTCTTGGTTGAATATTTACCTCTATATAATGATAAGCAAAGAAAGAGACATTTTGTTACGCCAGGAATCACTGGCTGGGCACAGATTAATGGAAGGAATACCATTAGCTGGCAAAAGAAATTTGAGTATGATGTTTGGTATGTGCAACATCAATCCTTTTTATTGGATCTGAAAATTATTTTCATGACGATTTTTAAGGTTTTCAAAGCAGAGGGAATTAGCGGAAAAGGTATGGCTACCATGGAGAAGTTTAAAGGAAATGAATAATGTAAATAGTGTTCTTTATGCTAATATTAATAATTCATGCGATTTTCACACCCTATATTAAGTTTAGTTTACCTTCAAGTTATTTTCGTTTTAAGATGAATTTTTAAGAGCACAATCCAACAAAATTAGTGCTTTCTTAGAGAAGCAAATAAACGAAGTATCTAAGAAATGCAACAGCGCAAAACAGCCGTTATAGCTGATGATGATAAAGAAACATTACGGGATTTAGTAAAAATATTGGAGTCTGAAAATTTCAATGTGGCTTTGGCATTAGATACTCAACATGCAATCCAACTTATTAACAGACATCAGCCCTTGCTAGTAATTTCGGAAATTGCAAACAAGAATTATGATGGTATTAGTTTATTTAATTATTTAAAAAAAGAGGCCAGCATTTCGGAATTAGAGCCAAAAATTATAGCCCTCACTTCTAATAATGAAGAGCAAAATGAGATCCTAAGCTATGAATCTGGAATAGATTTTTTTCTAAGAAAACCCTTAAGAAAAAATGCATTCAAAAAGCGATTATTAAAGTTTTTTGGAGCAGAGGAAAATATTTTTCACTTGAAACCATTAGATGAATATGCAATAAGAGATTTATATTTTGATATGAAAAAGCGTCTCTTATTTAAGTTACCCGCCAAGGAATTGCTCCAAATCCAGTCTAAGTCGTATGAAATATTATTATTTCTTGCGCGCTTCCCTAATCAGGTTTTTTCTAGAGAGCAGCTGATGCACGTCATTTGGGGCAGCTCGTCAAAAGTAACATTACGATCTGTTGATATTCATATTTTGAAAATCAGACAACTGTTAGGTGAAGGCTACATTAAAACCATTAAAGGTGTGGGTTACCTATTTTGTGATAAAAAATAGGTTTTGCTCTTCCATTTTGTAACCAATCAAATTTGAATCAGTTGATTTAATGTAAACAAAATGTAATTATGCAAAACTTAGAAAATAAAACAGCACTTATAACAGGAGGAAGTAAAGGTATAGGATACGGGATAGCGGAAGCGCTTTTAGCAAAAGGTATTAATGTAGCCATCACTAGTAGGAGCCAAGATTCTGCAGATAAAGCAGCGGAATCTTTAGCGAAGAATGCGAAAGGTGAAGTTTTAGGACTTCAGGCAGACGTTAGATCCTTTGAAAATCAGCAAACTTGTGTAAATGCGGTCTTAGATAAATGGGGAAAGCTCGATATTGTAATTGCTAACGCCGGTTTAGGTCATTTCGCTTCAATAGATGAAATGGAAATAGATAAATGGAATGAGGTTATTGATACTAATTTAACGGGAGTTTTCTATACTATAAAATCAAGCGTAGAGGCTCTAAAGAAAAATGGAGGATATTTCTTTACTATTTCTAGTTTGGCTGGTACAAATTTCTTCCCTTCAGGTTCTGCCTACAATGCCAGTAAATTTGGCTTAACTGGTTTCACCCAATCTGTAATGTTAGATTTAAGGCAACATGGTATAAATGTTTCTACGATCATGCCAGGGTCTGTAGCTACTTATTTCAATGATCATGAACCCAATGAAGACGACTACTGGAAAATCCAAAAAGAAGATATGGGGCAAATGGTAGTTGATTTATTAGAAATGAATCCAAGAACATTACCAAGTAAAATTGAAGTTAGACCGAGCAGGCCTCCCAAAAAATAGTTTTAGAAGAAAAAAAAAGGTCAGCAACAGCTGACCTTTTCATTTATAATTTTGCTAAAGATTAGTATAGAAATTCTAAAGCTACACGATCAAAAAATCCAAATTCTCCATCTTCATTAGCACTAAAGCATGATAACATCAATGAATTCGGATCAATATCTTCTGGCGTGCCCGGTATTGGTATAGCACCTACTCCAGCAGTACCTTCGCTTCCTCCAGTTCCACAAGAGAATGAACGGTTGAACCAGTCAGTATGACGTAATCCTACAGAATGTCCCATTTCGTGTGCAATTACATGCTCTACCACATTTGTGCTAAAACTACTTGTACCTGACTGAATCTGAATGAATTTATTTGGATTACCATTACTTGGGAAGCCAGCACTACCGCCTCCTCCGCCATTCACTCTATAAACCACCATGTCGAAAGGGGAAAAGTTACTACCGAAAGTCAATGTGAAAGTTAATCCGGTGTTGAGTGCATTATAGTTATCAACTGCCCATTGCAAACCTGTTCTCATTTTCGAATCTAAACCATTTGCATTGTTTGCAGTGTAACCGATCACGTTGATTGTACTGTTTTGAGCCACTAAGTTACTCGTGCGGTACTGCTCAGCAAATCTTCCTGTATGGAAAAGTTCACTATTAGCCATTTCATCTAATTGCTTTTCAGTGATTGAAATATCACCTTCTACAACGTAATGAAATCCTTGTTCACCAGTTAACGGATTGTTGAATTTCTCACGATAGGTGTCGCTCGGATCAAAGCCAAGAGTTTGTAATTGTTCTTTGACTTTCTCAGACACTTCGTTGTTGTCAATTTGAGCTGCCATTTCTTCATCTTGCTGGCAAGAACTCATGAATACTGTTACGGCCATGAATGTAACTACATACATGATACCTTTTCTTAAATTTGTCATAAAATTTGTAAAATTTTGGTTATGTTTGCAACATATAGTTTTTATTTCGGATTGAAAAAATATTACATTAAATTATTGTATACTTATTGAATTAATTATACTGAAAATAGAAATAATTACTTATATTTAATCTAAAAATTGCCAAAACCTAATGAAGCTCAGACTGATTTGTGTACCATGCCTGATAATTCACAAAGTGATAAACTTCCTTTTATTATATTTAATGATAGGAATGGTGAATCAAGGGTTTGCTCAAATGTATGAAGAGCACCCAAAATATTCTACGAGTGCTTCAAGGATTACATCTACTAATAGTATAAAAGAAGATGTTTTCTATCGTTTAGAATGTGCGTTCGAAAATACTTGTCTTGCGAGTAATTTAAGTGGATTTAAAGTCATAAAAAGGAACTTAAATGGCTCATTTATAATTAGTATTGATCCTTCTGATTTGGATTCTGATGCTTTAGATCTCAAAAGCATAGCCTTATTTGAAACCGATAATGCTTGGAAGAAATCTTCGAATATAACAATAGCCGAGAATGAATATTTGAATGGTGAGTATTGGTTGGCAATTGAAGATGAGCAAGAATGGAGTGATTTTGAAATTAGAGAGCCAAGAATTAGTACAATTAGTGATTTTGGCAAATATGAGAAGGTTTTGATCCAGAGTCTCCAACTCGAGCATTTTTTAAATAAAGAGTTTGTAACTTACATTGAGAAAGTTTCGGCACAAGTGAAATCTGAAGCTACGGTACTAGATCTTAATTTACATCCAAATAGAATTAATACAATTCAGGCCTATTTAACTCGATTTGATGGAAGCTCTGAAAAGGTGAGCATAAAAGAGCCTTTTTATAATGTAAGTGACATTGATATTGCAGGTCGCTATGCTAATACTGGAATGGCCAGTGAATTTACGGATTCACATGCTCTGGAAATGACCACCATCATTGCAGGAAATGGAAATTCCTCATTGAATGGACTTGGTGTTGCTCCTGCGGTTATTCATACCTCCTCTTCTAATGAAGAAATTTCTCCAGATCCAGCTGAATATTTTAATTCCAATGCTATTCAGATACAGAATCATTCTTACGGAATCGATGTAGAATCTTTTTATGGAATTGGGGCTTCTCTTTACGATCAACAAGTTTATGAATCCCCTGAGATATTACATGTTTTTTCAGCTGGTAATTCTGGCTTAGAAAGTGCTGCTCATGGTAAATTTCAAGGGTTATCTGGTTATTCGAATATTACAGGAAATTCCAAGCTTGCAAAGAATGTATTGACGATCGGAGCCGTAGATACCACAATGAAAATTATACCTTTAAATAGCAATGGGCCTTCATTTGATGGTAGAATTAAACCAGAGCTTGTTGCTTATAGTATGGCTGGCACTTCAAATTCTGCTGCATATGTTAGCGGTGTCAGCGTATTGCTACAACAATCATTTCGTGATAAATTCAATAGTGCTATGCCTTCTTCCCTGGTGAAGGCATTTTTGATTAACAGCGCTGATTATACTGAAACACTTGGCCCTGATCATAAAACGGGATATGGTAGTCTAAATGCTTACAAAGCTATGCTACAACTCGAGGATGAAAAGTTTATTCAAAATGATCTGGTCGATAATGAAGAGAAGAAGTACAGCATAGCCATTCCAGAAAATGCCGTTAATTTTAAAGCCACATTAGTATGGACTGATCCGCCAGCTAATCCAAATGATCAGATAGCTTTAATTAATGATTTAAATATTCGTGTACTGGATAAAAATGCTCAATATCATATGCCTTGGGTTTTATCCGCTGAACCCAATATTGAATCCTTAAGCTCAGCCGCTGTAAAGGGTACCGATCATTTGAATAACATTGAACAAGTGCATATTGAAAAAGTTGAATCTGATACGCTAGAGATTATAATTAGTACAGAAAACCCTTTAGAATCATCGCAGTCTTTCTCAATTGTGTATGATTGGGAAGCTGAAAATGACTTTAGTTGGACGAGTCCCACCTTTAAAGACAATATTCCTTATAATGGTGAAACTGTTTCACATATAAGATGGGAGAGTAGTTACTTAGGGGAGCAAGAAGGTGATTTGTATTTTAAATTAATTCATGAATCAGATTGGAGCTTAATAGAAGAAGACATTTCTCTAAGAGCAGAGAATTATAGATGGGATCCTGAAATGGTTAATGATTTTGCGCAATTAAAAATGGCCGTTGGCGATAAGAGCTATATAAGTGATACTTTCTCTATATCTGAACCGCTGCGATTGAACGTAGGCTTTAATTGTACTGATTCATTATCTTTTTATTGGTCAAGGGTAGATCAAGTAGATGATTATGCACTCTTTAATTTGCAAGGAACTGAAATGAAATTATTTGAGCGTACGCAAGACACCGTTATCACAATTCATAAGTCAGATTTAAGTAGTTCTTTTTTAAAGATTCAGGCTTTTAAAAATGATAAATCTTTAATTCAAGGTAGGGTAATTGATTATAATTTGCAAGCTTCAAACTGTTTCTTACAGTCATATTTTGTGGAAGCTATTCAGGGAAATGGTATTAAACACAGTATTCGTTTATCATCATTCAGTGGAGTAGATAAAATTCAAATTCAGAAAAAAGATGAATTGAATGATAGCTGGAATGCACTTGCTGAAATTAAAGCTAATTCTTTCAGTTTTGAGTTTTTAGAAGAGGGTCCCAACAATGGATTTAATGAATCAAGGGTAATCATATATTTAAATAACGGGCAAACTGTGTTGAGTGAAATCCAGTCTACTTACTTTGTAACAGATGATAATTTTATACTTTATCCTAATCCTCTAGTTTTAGAAGAAGACCTGAAAGTTTTTGCAAAAGAAGCAAAAAATAGGGCAGAGATTAGTTTTTATAATATGCAGGGATTACACATTATTTCATTTCCTGTTCCAAATGATCGCAATTTTGTCGATTTGAGTTCCTTAAGAGAGGGACTATATATCTATAGAATTAAAGATACTAATAATCAATATGATCAAGGGAAAATATTGATCAGAAATTGACGCTCTTATCTTCTGATAAAAAATTGATGCTTGCAGTATTCTCCAGTAATTCACGTTTCTGACCATTTATATAAATACCTATAAATTCGTTGTTCTCATACGTAAATTCCCGTAAACTCGTGAAATGAATAATTTTTTCTTCACACGCTTGCAATATGAATCAGGAGATTGGAATGTGGACCAACGTATGCCAAGTAATCTTTTGAATTCACTGATTGAATATACCAATATGCCAGTCGATACTCAAGAAAGAGTTGTCGCTTTGAGCAGTGAGGAAATATTTGAATGCCCTTTTTGCTATTTAAGTGGACATAAATTGGTTCAATTCACACAAGCTGAGAAGGATAATTTTATTAAATATATCGATAATGGGGGTTTCATCTTTGTTGATGACTGCAATCACGATATCGATGGGCTTTTTGCCAAATCTTTCGAAAGTCAGATGGCTGAGATTTATGGAGAAGAAGCATTGCAAAAAATAGCCAATGACGATCCTATCTACTTCAGTTTCTTTGAATTTGAAGATGGCCCGCCTACCACTTCGCAAGAATTAAATGGCTGGGGCGATGACATTGTACATGATTATTTGAAGGCTATTGAAAAAGACGGAAAAATCAGAGTGCTCTACAGCAACAAAGATTACGGATGCGAATGGGATTACGATTTTAGAAACAAAAGGTGGTTGGCAGAAGATAATACTAAATTCGGGGTGAATATTGTGATGTATGCGATAGCCCCCTAACCCAAAGGGGAAATTGGAGCACTGAATGACTTTGTAAAAACTTGAATGGGGGAGATTCGATTTTTATTAAATGTAATTTTCAAGTTCCGTAGGGACGACAATAAGGTAGCATAAATAAAAGGTAAATAACCAAAGCCCGCGAATTGGCGGGGCGATATTACGGTCACATGGAAGATATACAAAATACAGTAACAAAATTTAAAGAGGCTCGAAAGGAGCTAGCAAAAGCCATCATCGGACAAGAAAACGTTGTAAGTGAGGTTTTTATGGCTTTACTTGCTGATGGACACATTTTGTTGGAGGGCGTTCCAGGTTTGGGGAAAACGCTTTTGGTGCGTTCTCTGGCTAAGGTACTGCAATTGGATTTTCATAGGGTGCAATTTACCCCTGATTTAATGCCTTCTGATATTATCGGAATGGAAGTTTTGGAAGAAGACCGAAGCACAGGGAAGCGTTTCTTCCAATTCAACAAAGGTCCCATATTTACCAATATTTTGTTGGCCGATGAAATTAATAGAACGCCACCCAAAACGCAGTCTGCTTTATTGGAAGCGATGCAGGAGCGTGAAGTCACCTATGCAGGGAAAACTTATGAATTACCTAAACCATTCTTCCTCTTAGCCACCCAAAACCCATTAGAACAATCGGGAACCTACCCCTTACCTGAAGCACAGCTAGACCGTTTTTTGTTTTATACCGTAGTGCAGTATCCTGCTGAACAAGAAGAAGTTGATATATTGGAGCTCACCACAGGGAATCAAAAAAACGAGCTAAAACCAAGCCTGACAGCAGAAGAAATTCTCAAAGCCAGAAGCTGGGTTCGGGATATTCATATTGATAAGGAATTATTGGTAAAAATTAGCCAGTTAGTACGCTCTACTCGTCCGCAAAATTCGGAAAATGATTTAGTAAAGCAATATGTGGATTGGGGAGCAGGACCAAGAGCTGGGCAGTCTATAGTCTTGGCTTCTAAGGCGCATGCTTTCTTGGCGGGTCGTCTATCGGTGATTCCTGAAGATATAAAAGCTGTTTCCTTGGCAGTATTGCGTCATAGAGTGGTGTTGAATTTTGTTGCTAAAACGGAAAAATTTACTGTGGAAGATTTAATTCCTGAATTACTCAAAAGTTTATAATTCATGAGCGCTCTGAACAAGATCTTTCAAATGCCTGATTTTGAGGCACTCAAAGCCCTGCAATTGTACATCAAACATCATATTGAAGGGGTGATGATGGGGATGCATCAAAGTCCTAAAACCGGATTTGGAATTGAGTTCAAAGAATACAGGAACTATGTCCCGGGTGATTCGCTCAAACAAATGGATTGGAAATACTATGCTCGAACTGACCATTATATGATCAAAGAAGCGGAAATGGAAAAGCAACATGACTTCATTTTCGTTTTGGATAAAAGTCTTTCCATGAATTTTGAAATGCATGGTGCCAGCAAATTCAATTGGGCAAGAACTTTAATAGCTGCTTTAGCTTATTTAGCCAGTAATCAGCATGATAAATATTATTTATTCAATCAAGATAATCCTCCAACAGATTTTGAAACTTTCCTTTTTCGAATGATCCAAATTCAGACAGATAAAGAGAAGAGCCTCGATGATTTAAACCCCATCCAAAAGATTCAAAACAAAAGCACCGTATTTGTTTTTACGGACGGCTATTCAAATGAAAAGGATTTAAGCACATTATTGAAAAATTGGGCAATAGCTTCCGAGGAAGTCATGTTGATTCATTTACTATTTGATAATGAAGAAGAATTGGAATTTGAAGGGCAGTATTTCACCTTTAAAGACTTGGAAGGGCAGGGCAGTGTGCAGGTCAATACAAAAGAAGGTTTACAAGATTATCAAAATAGGATTCAAAATTGGAAAAGCGGGATTCAAAAAACCTGTGCGAAAAATAGTATCGCTTATTGGCAAGTTAATGGCAAAGAGGAAATCCAAAAGGTCATATTTGAGCTATTGAACCACTTTAACCAATCATGGTCATGAATTGGCTTAATCCCATAGCGCTCTGGGGTTTAACTGCTTTGGCTCTCCCCATAATTATTCATTTATGGAGTAAAAATAAAACCAAGGAAATTGCTTTTGGAAGTATCCGTTTTTTGAAAGAAAGTAGCACTTTACAATCCAAAAGAATTCAGTTCTCTGAACTTCCTTTACTATTGTTGAGAATGTTGATACTATTCTTGCTAGTAATGCTTTTAGCCAAATGGGTCCGTTTTACAGAGGTAGAAAAGGAAAAGGCTTTATTGCTAGGAGAAGGAATCCAAGTTCCTGAGGCTTATCAAGATGACGAATTTAGGGTTTTAAATACTGCTAAATCTGAAAACAGCTTAAACCAATGGTATTTATTGGAAAAGCTTTCAAAAGAGTACCCTGAAATCGATTCACTAATTTACATTAATAATTTTGGAACTAGTGATTTCACAGGTGAGATACCAAAATTGAATTTCCAGTTGGAATTGATATCAACGGGAGAATCTATGGATCGAAATCAAGAGCCGATGAGTCAAGACACTATACTTATCCATTTTGCGGAGCTTTCCCAAGTAATCGAACAAAAGTTGCGTAAAGTGTTGAAAGCAAATCATTTATATACTAAAGAAAAGGTAAATTTCATACAATCTGAAAAGCAGAAAGCACACTTAATTATTGGTAATTCCACGCATAAGCAGGAAGCCAATCAAATTGTATTGACTGACACTATATCAGATGATTATGAAGTGGAGAGGAAGTATACTTACAGCATCTTGTACTTAAACGAAAAATGGCTTAATAATCCACTGAATGAGGATATGTTTTTATCTGTGGTCACGGAATTTATAGGTCAAATAGTTGAGCCGAATTACCAATATTCATCATTTGATGCTTTGTACACTCGCACGAATGAAGATGCTGGTTCTATCCAAAAAGCGCAGAGATTTGAGCAAGTGTTATTGGGGATGATTGTTTTTTTAATCGTATTAGAAAGATTTTTGAGCTATAAAAAACGCAATGCATAAGGAGTTTGAAAAATATTGGGCTAAGCTAAAAATGCGATTTAATCTGTGGCAGTGCTTATCAGTTGTAATTCCTTTTGTGTCCGCTATCTTATTGCTATTGGCTATTGCGAACTTCTTCGACTTGCGGATTCCTATTGCATTTTGGATCGTTTATGTAGTTTCTGCTTTAGGCTTATTACTCATTTGGAATCCTTCATTACAATGGAGCACCCAAAAGCTCCTTGATTTTCTGCATCAAAAATATGGCAGATTAGAATATAGCTTATCCATTTTTTTTAAAAAGGACTTGAATGAACTGGAGAAACTTCAACTACGAAAAGTTCTAAAGGAATTACCGGAAGTTCAAAAAGTTGAACTTCCGATTGCTTTAAAGAGATCGTATATTGTACTGATTGTTAGTGTTTTATTGTATATGGTTTCCTTCTTTTATCAAACTGAAAAAACCTCAACACCTCCGATTTCAGCTACCAAAAAGCAAGTAGATATTCATCAAGACAGTACTATTCAAAAGTCAGCTTTAGAATTTGAATATAGGCTTTCGGTTTTTCCACCAGAATATACAAGCTTGAAAAGTTTTAAATGGGAAAAGAATAAAAAAATACCTGAAGGGAGTCGGTTGGTATTTGACAATAAAGGAACTATCAATATTGATTTGATTTGGCAAAATCAGTACGACTTCAGATTAAAATCTGAGCAAACGAAAACATTCACTTTAAATCAAGCTGCTATTTTTCAAATTGAATACACGCTCAATGATAGCCTGTATTCATTGCAGCCTGAAGTTTTGGAAGTATTACGGGATAACCCACCCATATTGTCCACTAATCTCAAGGAAAACCGTCATGAAATTGACTTCAAGGATTTAACCAAAGGATTTCAGCTAGAATTGGAGATTGAGGACGATTATGGAATAGTTTCTACAGATATCATCATGACGTTAAGCAGAGGAGAAGGCGAGGCGGTGAGGTTCCGAGAGATGAAACAATCCATTGCAGGCATTTCTGAAATGCTCAGAAAACAGCAAATGAACATCACTTTGCCGTTGGATACCTTTTCATTAGAACCCGGTGATGAGCTTTATTTTTACTTTTCAGCAATAGACAATAAAGAACCCAAGAGCAATAAAGGGAAAACTGATGTGTACTTTCTATCCGTAGCCGATACTAGTGAGCAGGAGATGGTGGAATATGAAGGATTCGCTCTGACCAATGAGGCAGAATATTTCAAGAGCCAGCGACAGATTATCATAGATACAGAAGCGCTATTGGCGGAAAAAGACCAAATAACGCAGGAAGAATTTGAAAAAAGAAGTAATACGATTGGGGCAGACCAGAAATTGTTACGCTTAAGGTACGGGGTCTTTTTAGGGGAAGAATTTGAAACGACTGGCGGTTTAGGGGAAATTGACCATTCAGGTCACGACCACGTAGATTTAGATGAAAAGAATGAGGAAGAAGAACACGACCATGATTCACATGAAGGACACGAACATGAATCAGAAGGTAATTTTTCTAACCCAATTTTCAATGAAACGCCCGAATTAGAAGCTTACGTTCATGCGCATGATGATTCTGAATTATCTACTTTCTTGGATGCCAATGTAAAAGCTAAGCTCAAGGAGGCATTGGCTAATATGTGGGAAGCTGAATTATTCTTAAGAACCTATAAACCAAAAGAAGCACTGCCTTTTGAATATAAAGCATTAAATCTCATCAAGGAGGTGAAACGAGCGTCTAGAATTTATGTGGAAAGAATGGGTTTTGAACCACCGCCTATTGACGAAGAGAAAAAGAGACTGAGCGGTGATTTGGAAAAAATTGATGCACAGACTGTTAAAGCTGAACGAGGAGAAAAACCTTTTCAGGAAAAGCTTTTTGAGACTTATAGCCAGCTGAAAGAAGTCTATCAACGAAAGGGTTTGAGTAAGGTATCACAGATACTTAATCCTTTCACGGATGAGTTAGTGTCGAAAATAGTCGATGAACCAGTCCGCTATGGAAGTCTATTGGCGGGCATCAAACAATTTCAATCTACTAACTCCACGAGGGCTTTGCGGGATGTTTTAGTCATCATGGAGGATATGTTAGATCTAGAAAAGTTGGAAAAAGGGAAGCAAGCTGCCAGCATAGAAAGCGACTTGCACAAAACCTATTATGAATTAGAGAATGAATAGTTTTTCGGAAAATGTAGCTTTTGAAAATTCATTGGTGCTTTGGCATTTGCTTTTGCTTATAGGACTCTGGATTTTAGGAATTTATTGGGAATTCCAAAAACGAAAACCTAGAAAAGGGGCAAGAATTATAGCTTTATCCTTAGTGCTTATTTCATTGTATGTCATCTATTTATCACCTTATACTTTAACAGAAAAGCCCCTTAAATCAGCACTAATTATTAACCGAGATATTCCTGACAGCATTATTGATTCATTAAAGTTGATCTATGAAGTAAGCATCTTAAAACAGAATCAAAAAGGCAGATTTGAATTAGGTGAAACGGGGAAAGAAAGCTCGATAAACGAGTTAGATTTTCAACTTGATACCGTCTTTGTTTATGGTTATGTTCCACATTTAAATCCGGAATATTATAAAATTCGCAAAGATATTGTAATGGAAAAAGGACTTAAACTCCATTATCCTAAATCCATAGCTTTTGGGGATAGTCTGAAGATAGGCATTCAGAATTTGAATAGCAGAGATACTCGTATTTCAGCTACGATAGGGCAGGATACTGTATCAAAGTTTCTTCCCAAAGAAGGAAAGATCGATTTATCTATTCTCCCTAAATTTAATGGCGCTCTTTTATCGAAGATTTCAACAGATGACGCGAATTATCATTTTGCTGTGTCGGTAGAAAAGCCAGAAAAATATATCATGCAAATCCTTTCTGCTTCTCCTGATTTTGAGTGGAAATTCTTCGTGGATTTCTTAAAATCTAAAGAGCATTCCGTGTATCAAAAGACGCAGATTTCGAAAGACAAATTTAAATCTGCATTTGTCAATTGGCATGATTCTTTGCAAATCAATAGGGGAGTTGCTAATGATTTGAAAGTACTGTTTACAGATGCCAAGGCTTGGGAAGATTTAAGTTCAAATGCTAAAAGAGATTTCTTAAAAAAATTAGAAAGCAATGATGGTAGTTTAATCTTCAGAACTAGTCCTAATAGCCAAATACAGCTTGATTTAGACAAGTCTAAATCTACTAATATATTTAGCACAAGCGATAATTTACTTGAATCAAATGATTATAATTATCTACAATTCAACAACTTACGAGATTTAGATGAAGTGGCTCAAAATGCCGTTTTTAGAAAGGTACTTCCAGAATTGATTGTAGGAGTCATTAATTTTCAAAGCAGTTTTCAGCTAAAATTATCAGGTAAGGATAAAGAATATGCACAACTTTGGTCGCCAATTTTTAATGATTTGATCAGAAAATCAGGCGATGAATTTTATGACAAAACAGAATGGCCGGTTCAATTTCAGCCTTTCTTTTTTCGACTTTGGGCTGAAGCTAAAAGGGAAAATATTTTAGTTATTACGCCAACTTCGGATACTATTTATTTAGCTTCAAAAGTTGATTATTTATTTGCAGGAAGGCAGCATTTTATGTTTTATCCTAAGCAAGAGGGATGGCACTTTGTGCAATTGAAAAATCAAGAAGCACCTATCCCATTTTACGTTCATCCTGAAGATGAAATAAGACAGTCAGAATTCTTACTCAATTACAACTATGATTACTTAAAATATCTTAATTTTGCGAAATCAGTTATTCAGCAGGAAAAGCGAAGTTTTAATAGGAAATCCGTAACTATATGGTTTTTCATACTGTTTATAATAGGTGTGACTTATTTGTGGATTGAAGATAAAATTACCTAAAAATATGATAAGATTTTTTGTGCTATGTGTTGTACTCTTTTCCACTTCCGCTTTAGCTCAAAATAAATCCGATTATGTTGAACTGCCACCTTCTGTTTCTTTAGATCAATCTATTGAACTGCTTTCAGCCTATATCCAAAGAGAAAGTGTTTCAGGTAATGAAAAGGAAGCGGGTATCTTTATTGAAGATTACATTTTAGGTACAGATTTACATTTAAGAGTTTTTTCCAATTTTTCAGATAATTACAATCTAGCTGCATCACTTTATCCATTGAGCAGTGGCAAACCAAATGTGATCCTGCAAAGCCATATAGATGTTGTTCCTGCTGAGGATTTAGATATTTGGCAGCATGATCCCTACAGTGGTTATTTCGATGGAGAACACATTTATGGTCGGGGAGCCTTGGATGCAAAAGGCTTGGGCATCATGCAATTAAAAGCTGTGGAAGCGTTTCAGCATGACTATGATACTGCAGAATTACCCTTTAATATTACCGTTTTATTCGTTTCCTCTGAGGAAACTGGTGGAAGTGAGAAAGGTGCTCGATTCGTTATGAATAATTTTAAGGAAGAACTCAATGCTGTTGCTGTTTTGGGTGAAGGAGGAGCTGGTTATCAAAACGTATTACAAAATAAACCCGAAAAAGTGGTTTTTGGGGTTTCTATTGCCGAAAAACAAAGTTTATGGCTTCAGCTTAAAATTGTAAGTAATTCTGCCGGACATGGAGCTGCTCCGTCCACTGATTATGCCAATATTCAACTGATCAACAGTTTAAATAATATTACCAACCGCAAGGCTTTATTGTTATTCAATACCAGCACAAGAAGAATGTTTAGAAGGTTAGGAAGAGCAGAAGGAGGAATCAGAGGGTTTTTTATACGAAATATAAATTGGTCTATTCTAGCACCTTTTGTAAGGAAGCAGATTGAAAGAGAGCCATTTTTATCCTCTTTATTAACGAATACAGTGACAGTAACCAATATTTATAACCCTCCGGGCCCCCCTAATCAAATAAGTACCTCAGCAACTGCAGTTTTAGATTGTAGGCTTGTGCCTGGGACATCATCCAAAAGCTTTATACGTTATATTGAAAGGAAATTAGATAATGATAACATTAAAGTAACGGTGATATCAGAAAGCCCGGAAGCGCCACCTTCTCGCTTAAATAAGTATTATAGAGCTTTGGAAGATGCCATTGCTATGAGCTATCCCGATGCAGAAACGATTCCATTTTTATTTCCTGCGACTAGCGATAATAGCTTATTTAGATCATATGGTATCCCTTCTTATGGATTAATCCCGGCGATAGTAACTGAAAGAGATATCAACAGTATTCATAGTGTCAATGAGCGCATTAGCTTAGATGTTCTGCAGTCTGGTATTACAGTTTATTATAACTATATCAAAGAATTACAGTTAAAAGAACGATTTTCGCTCTTTGGTTTTATGGACGATGAGGAAGAAGAATAATCTAAATGGCAGTCACAAGATGATTCGTATTGATTAAGCAAATGACAGCTAGATACCAAAATACAGGAGGTAATTGACCAAAACCAGACATTTTTAGAGAAAAAAGAGGGATTTGAGCTAGTCGTTTAGGATTAGGTTTCCACAATATGAATAACATACAATATGAAAAAATCTAAAGTATTTCTATTGATAGCCATCATCTTTATGTTGGTCGTTTTTTATGTGGTTTATGATATGTCCACTAAAACCAAATTTAGGAAATTTGGTGATGAAACTGAGAAAAACAAATCCGTTAAAGATAGTGTTAAGAAAACGGATCCAATGGAAGTCGAAATTCGTAGATAAATTGTATATGAGCGAATCAGGTAAGAAAATAGATATAGATAAAATAGATTTAGATAAAATGAAGGAGGGAACTACCGATAAGCCCGGAACTATTGCTTTCCCTCATCATTCCGGAAGCGCCATTATTAAACCCACTGACAGAGGTAAAATAAAAGGACGTGCGGTTTCTGCAATGCATGAGCAGACCGATCGACAAATGAATCAGCTCTATGAGCAGATGCAGTTATTAGCAAAACAAGCTAATGATTTAAAAGGAAGAGTAGAGATATCCGAACGAATTTACCTAGCTAAAATCAATTTTGAACCATTGATTAATCATACTTATTATATGTATGAAGGCCCTGATGGAAAAGATATATTATCGTTAATAGCGCCTAATGAGTGGGGTAGAAGTAATAGCAAAATGAATTATTTAGCTACTGTTAAATTATTAGCGGATCATACTTGGGAGATTTTGGATAAAGCAGCCTAATCTCAAGCGATAAAGTCTCCTTGATTTTTTCTCCGAAAGGGAGGCAGCAGAGCTCATACTGAGCTTAGTAGGAACATAATTGTCGTTATGTATGACTTTACATTGCAAATAGCCGTCAAAATTATGTGATTAATCTTAACAAAAGTAGGTGCTTGTTGTTATCATCTAAAATCTAGATATGGAAACCCTCAGAGCGCTTAACACCAAACCAAAACATTTTAAGACTCATATTTTCACTAAAGAATACAGCTCACCTCATCAAGAATCGCAGATTTGGAATTGGCTGAATGACCCTGCAACCTTTGTGGATGATCAGGTGTGGCCTTACCGGGTTGAGTTCTTGCCGAACGAAAATCAAAAGAGTGACTTTGAAACAGGAGTCCTCAATAATCACCACGGGCCAATGCTGTCATTAGCAGGTGAAATTGGTGAAATAACACCTCATTATCGTGACTTGCATTATTATTACGGTAGCTATGCAATATCTTTTCGTATTGTAAGACCTTTCCGACTTGAATTTTGGACAGAAGACAAGGGAGATCATAGGATATTGACTGTTCAGTTGAGCAGTTACATTGCGCCTTCTTTTTATAAGTTATGGAATTGGAGTCAAAATATTTTTTGGAGTCGATTTGGAAAATGGATGAATAAGAGCGTTAAGAAGAGGATTTCATGAGTGTAATTAATTCTACAGATAGCTTAGAAGAGATAAAGTCAAATGTTATACAACTTTTAAATAGAGCAGGGAACGACAGACGTTCTGCCTTTCGCTTTATCATATTGAATACTGTAGCAAATGATTATCCTAATTCAAGATATGTGGTCTTAAGGAAATTCGAAAGGGAAAGTGCTGAGTTATTCATTTATACAGATTTTAGGTCTAACAAAATTCAAGAAATTAGGAATAATCCAAGTGTATCAGTTTTAGCTTATGACAAGCAAAAGAAATTTCAAATTAAGCTAGGAGCAAGAGCGGTTATTCATCATCAGGATGAATTAGCTTATCAACATTGGAGTGCTTTGGATGGAGGAAAGGAATCTTACAATACATCAGCAGATCCTGGAAAACAGGTAGATACATTGCAGGATGCGCATCAGATGAAGAATGCCTTTGACGATCGACATTTTGCTGTTCTCGTTCTAAAAGTCTCTAAGATGGAATGCTTGCAACTTAACAATGAGGGCCATATTAGATCATTTTTCGATCTTGACCATAATCAGTCATCGTTCTTAGTGCCCTAAAAGAGAGTATATGAAAAAAATTAAGCCGAAAAAAGGACAAGAATCTGTTTGGGACTATCCAAGACCTCCTAAGCTTGAGGCAGTAAATAAGCATATTAGGATTATCTTTGATGGCGAAGTAATAGCAGATACTAATGTTTCGTACAGAGTACTGGAAACAAGTCATCCGCCTACTTATTATTTACCCATTTCTTCTTTTAAAGACGGGACATTAATTGAAGGAACGCATAGTACCGCTTGTGAATTTAAGGGAGTATCATTTTATTATGATGTAAAACATGGTAACAAAACTGCTTCAAATGCGGCTTGGAGCTATCCCACACCAAAAGGCGATTTTAAATTGATAAAAGACCACATCGCTGTTTATGCGCATAAAATGGATGCCTGCTTTGTAGGTGATGAGAAAGTGGAAGCTCAAGAAGGGGATTTTTATGGAGGTTGGATTACATCACAAGTTGTTGGTCCATTTAAAGGAATAAAGGGAAGTTGGGGTTGGTAGTTTTATTATTTTAATGGATTCTTTCGCATTTTCTTTTTGTCAGAATGCATTTTCTTCTTCTCCAATCGTTTCTTTTGAGATGCCCTCGTGGGTTTCGTTTTCTTGCGCACTTTGGGTTTTTCAAAAGCCTTTGACAAGGTTCGCTCCATTTTTTTGAAAGCCAATTCTTTGTTTTTGATCTGCGAAGAATGACTTTCAGCAGTGATCAGTAAATCTCCAGATTTGGTAAGTTTTGAGGCTAAAGTTTGTCGGATTCTTTCTTTTTCATTTTCAGATAAAAGCTCGGATTCATTTATATTGAAGCGAAGTACCACCTTTGTTTCCACCTTATTTACGTGCTGTCCTCCTGGTCCACCGCTTCTTGCAGTGGAAAGCTCTAACTCCTTCTTAATTTTACTGAGTTTAAACTTTTGATTTTTCATATTCTATGAATCGGAAATAGGCAGTTTTTGTTTAAAATACGCTAGTTGCATATTAATTATAAAAGCGGATAAAGCTTAATTGATAGCCTTACATTTAGTAGTCTATAGCTAGAATTTCAATGCTTCGGCCTTCCTTGCCCAACATAAGCTGTGGTTTTGCTCCTACTTTCTTACCCATTAAAGCCTTAGCAATGGGAGCTGTAAAAGCTATTTTTTGATCTTTCACATTTGCTTCATCAACACCTACTATTTGAAAAAATTGCACTTTGCCATTCATGGTAAATTGGACCTTAGCACCAAATCGAACTTCATCTTGCGGTTGCTCTTCAGCAGTTAGCACCCTAGCTGAATTAATTCTTGATTCAAGCAACTTCATTTTCCCGTTTAGAGTTGCGAGAGCTCTTCTGCGATCTGCTTCCTTCTCTATAAATTTCACACTAGTCTTCTCTTCCTCTAGTTGAGATTTTTCTTGAATCAAGGCTTTTTTGCCTGCAGCTGTAACATAATTAGTTTCATTTTCCGGCAATGGCGCTCTTGGTGGAATAAATGGCGCTTCTTCTTGATCGTCTTCCTTTACAAATGCTCTGCTCATTTTATTGAATATTTATAAGCTATTCAACGATTGATAAGCGCATCAGTTTAATTTCTACTTATTGGGCCTTCTTTACAAATTCTGATTTAAGAGCCATAACACCAAATCCTGGTACTTTGCAATCAATATTGTGATCTCCATCGACTAGTCGTATGCCTTTTACTTTAGTTCCTGCTTTGATGGGCTTAGGTGCTCCTTTAACCGGTAAATCCTTCACTATAACCACACTATCCCCATCTGTTAATGGATTTCCGTTAGCATCTATCACTTTCAGGCCTTCTTCAGCTGTAGCTTCATTTTTCACCTCTTCAGGATGCCATTCATGACCACATTCAGGACACATCATTAAAACATCAGTCGGATAGCCGTATGGGGAATTACAATTGGGACAAATAGTGGACATATTGCTTAGGTTTAAAAGTCGCAAAGATAATTTCTTTATTGTAAAATAAGGTAATTTGAAAATTAATATGGAATTTCAATCAATTAGTATAAATTCAAATTTAGAAAAATAAATTTTACAATTTAACCATAATGAAAGAAGCAGAAGCACTCAATTCGGTATCAAAATTCCATAAAACTTTCAATCATCCTATCTTATCAGAGCCGCAAATACCACCTCAAAAACGAGCAGAATTGCGTATAAGTCTATTGAGAGAGGAATTAGAAGAATTGGAAGAAGCAGTGGAGAACAAGGATGTAGTAGAAGCTGCAGATGCTTTGTGCGATTTGCAATATGTCTTGGCTGGGGCTATTTTAGAATTTGGAATGGGTAATAAGTTCGCAGAATTATTTGCTGAAGTTCAACGGTCAAATATGAGCAAAGTGTGCAGTTCGGAAGAAGAAGCGCAAGCCACTATTAACCATTACAAAACGCAAAATCAAGATGCTTACTTTGAGAAGAAAGATAATTTTTATTTGGTATACAGAAAAGCGGATAATAAAACCTTGAAATCAATTAATTATTCAGAGGTCAATTTAAAAGCAATCCTTGAGCAAGCGCAGTAGGTGGGTGGATTAGGGTAGAGCTACCAAATTCCATATTGCTTGTCTACTTCATAGGAAAGGCTGCTTTAAGAAAAGACTGACCTAAGCAGTTAAAAGGTCTGCCCATCGTTAAATCTAATCAGGTAAACAACACTGCTTTATTCTTTGTTATTTACAAAAAGTAAAGCTATGACAAAAGAGGAAGCTAAAGAAGCCATTAAAGATATCCCAATTGGTGCGAAAATTCAGGTGATTCAAAAATCTGGAAACATTATGGATGTGCGACTGTCAAGCCATGAAGTGAGCGAAACGGACGAAAAGCAATATGAAACACTTACGGTTCCTGAGTTACCTCCAGCGCTATTGGTCCATGGCCATATAAGACAAGGGAATTATAGAGTTGAACTTGAGGATATAGTTAGAATTGCTTGGATTGAAGAGTAAGATGATGGATTAAGGATATAATCACGGGATTGAAGTTTAGCTGTTGCCCGTCTGACCTTCGGTCTTGATCTATGCATTCCAAAGGCTCGGACTACTACCTACGAGCTTTCATTTTGTGTCCTGAGCTCAAGCTTTCTGTTCTGACTTATGCAACTCATTTTGTCAGCCAAAGCACTCGATTAGGTCAGTACCGAAGGTCAGACCGGTTTTATATCTACAGAATATCCTTCTAAAGCTAATCAGAATTAATACAGCTTATCAGCTAATTTTTCATTGGTTATAATCATGAGATTGAAGTTTAGCTGTTTCCGGTCTGACCTTCGGAACTGACCTATGCATTCCAAAGGATCGGACTACTACCTTCGATCTTTTATTTTGTATACTGAGTGCAAGCTTTTTATTCTGACTTATGCAACTTATTTTGTCAGCCAAAGCACTCGATTAGGTCAGTACCGGAGGTCTGACCGGTTTTATATCTACAGAATATCCTTTTAAAGCTATTTAGAGTTAATACAGCTTATCACCTATTTTTTTCATTGTATATAATCATGAGATTGAAGTTTAGCAGTTGCCGGTCTGACCTCTGGTACTGACCTATGCATTCCATAGGATCGGACTACTACCTACGAGCTTTTATTTTGTATACTGAGTGCAAGCTTTTTATTCTGACTTATGCAACTCATTTTGTAAGCCAAAGCACACAATTAGGTCAGTACCGGAGGTCAGACAGATTGATATCCTCAAAATATTCTTCTAAAACTAATCAGAATTAATACAGCTTATCAGCTAATTTTTCATTGGATATAATCAAGGGATTGAAGTTTAGCTGTTGCCGGTCTGACCTTCGGTACTGACCTATGCATTGCTTCGGATCGGACTACTACCTTCGAGCTTTCATTTTGTGTCCTGAGCGCATGCTTTCTGTTCTGACTTATGCAAATCATTTTGTCAGCCAAAGCACTCAATTAGGTCAGTACCGAAGGTCAGACCGGTTTTATATCTACAGAATATCCTTTTAAAGCTATTTAGAGTTAGTACAGCTTATCAGCTAATTTTTCATTGATGACAGAGTAGGAAGTATTGTAAAAATCATCTTTATGAATATCAATCAATTTTTCAGCCAATTCAAAATTGCACAGTGTACCTTCTCTGATTCCTAAATAATCTTGGAATGAAGAATATTTCCAATCCTCCATTTTTTTAACTAATCCTGCTTTCAAAGGATTCTGATGAATGTAGTTAAAACATATAAATGGATAGTTGTCTTTTTTATTTTCTAGTAATTTAAATTTTGTTTTTTGTCTGAATAAAGAACCTGTACGGGTATACTTATTATTAAATTCAATTGAAAAACTACTATTTATTAATCTAAAGCTATTTTTCAACACTTGACTTTCTAATAGTCCTAATTGAATAGATTCAATAGATTTTTGATTTGTATAAATTAGAAAATGATAATGATTAGGCATTAAACAATAATTGAGAATTTCAGCAATCGGAAAAACTCTTTTTCGTACTCTTTTTAAAAAAGAGATATAATCTTCATGATCTCTGAAAATGGTTTCCTTATTATTTCCTTGATTATAAACATGATAGATGTTATCGGCAACTAATTTCATAGAATCAAAAATACAAAAAGAGAAGAATCGAAAAAACACTTTATACTAAAGATGTTTCCGGTCTGACCTTCGGTACTGACCTATGCATTCGATAGGATCGGAGTACTACCTAAGAGCTTTCATTTTGTGTCCTGAGCGCAAGCTTTCTGATCTGACTGATGCAAATCATTTTGTCAGCCAAAGCACTCGATTAGGGCATAACCGGAGGTCAGATAGATTGATATCTACAAAATATTCTTCTAAAACTAATCAGAATTAATACAGCTTATCAGCTAATTTTTCATTGGATATAATCAAGGGATTGAAGTTTAGCACTTGCCGGTCTGACCTTCGGTCTTGATCTATGCATTCCAAAGGATCGGAGTACTACTATCTACGAGCTTTTATTTTGTGTCCTGAGTGCAAGCTTTCTGTTCTGACTTATGCAACTCATTTTGTTAGCCAAAGCACTCGATTAGGTCAGTACCAGAGGTCAGACCGGTTTTATATTTACAAAATATTCTTCTGAAGCTAATCAGAATTAATACAGCTTATCAGCTAATTTTTGATTGGTTATAATGATGGGATTGAAGTTTAGCTGTTGCCGGTCTGACCTTCGGTACTGACCTATGCATTGCATCGGATCACTACTATCTACGAGCTTTCATTTTGTGTCCTGAGTGCAAGCTTTCTGTTCTGACTGATGCAACTCATTTTGTTAGCCAAAGCACTCGATTAGGTCAGTACCGGAGGTCAGACCGGTTTTATATCTACAGAATATCCTTCTAAAGCTAATCAGAATTAATACAGCTTATCAGCTAATTTTTCATTGGTTATAATCATGAGATTGAAGTTTAGCTGTTTCCGGTCTGACCTTCGGTACTGACCTATGCATTTCATAGGATTGAATTAACTTCGAATATTAAATTATGCTATATGCTTAGCTTCTTCCACTAATAGCTCATTATCATCTTCTAAACCAGCTTGAATAAAAGCATTTATCGCTTCATTCTTTTCTAGGCCTTTTTTCAATAATACGCCTAAGGCAATAGTAGCACCAATTCGGGTACCCACCTTTTTCTTCGCAGTGCCAAATAGAGGCTCTAATTCCTCATATTGAACATCTTCTGCCAATTTAATGATGTTTGCTCTAGCGGTTTCCAATTTATTACCAGACAGATTAGTATATTTCTTACTAATCTTCTGAACTTCATTAATTGCACTTCTTCCTGTTCCTTCCTTTGGTTTTTGCTGTTGAACTTGAGTTTGCTCTTTCGTTTGTGCTTTGGCCCATGAATCCTTTAATCCAACTGTTTTATTGAAAATCAAATGATCTGCTGTGGCATCTTGATCCAACGTAAAGTAGCCGACCCTTTGAAACTGGAATTTATCTTCCAACTGAGCTTTTTGTAAAAACGGCTCTACATAGGCTTCTTTAGTTATTTTTAAGGATTCAGGATTGACGAATTCCATAAAGCTTTTATCTCCATGGCTGTCAGGGGCTTCGTCCAAAAACAATCGGTCATACTCCCTTACTTCAGCTTTGACGGCATGTTGAATAGAAACCCAATGCAAAGTGCCCTTTACTTTTCGCATGCTGGCTTCAGTTCCACTGCCTGATCGAGAGTCTAAATCTGCTGTACAGTGAATCTCTGCAATATTGCCTTGAGCATCTTTTACTATCGATTCTCCTTTGATGATATAAGCATTTTTTAATCGAACTTCTTTTCCAATGGTCAACCTAAAGTATTTGCTTCCAGCATCCTCCTTAAAGTCCTCTTTTTCAATGTATAACTCTCTTGAAAACGGTACTTCATGGGATCCTGAATTTTCCATTTCAGGATTATTTTCCGCTTCTAATATTTCTGTTTTTCCATCGGGATAATTGGTGATGACCAATTTAACCGGGTCAATAACCGCCATTGCACGTGTCGCTCTTTTGTTTAAATCTTCACGAATGGCATATTCCAATAATGAAACATCAGTAACGCTATCTCTTTTAGAGATTCCAGACAGCTCACTGAATTTGCGGATTGATTCAGGAGTATAGCCTCTCCTTCTTAATCCTGAAATAGTAGGCATTCTAGGATCATCCCAACCTGCAACGGTTTTACTTTGCACCAATTCTAATAATTTTCGCTTACTCATCACTGTGTAGCTCAAATTACGTCTGGCAAATTCCCTTTGCTTTGGTCTTATTTTGGTTTCATCATAAATTTGATCCAAAAACCAATCATAGAGCTCTCGGTGTGATTTAAATTCCAATGTACATAATGAATGCGTAATCTGCTCAAGGTAGTCAGATTGCCCATGTGCCCAATCGTACATAGGATAGATGCACCAATCATTAGCTGTTCTGTGGTGAGCTTTATTAAGAATTCTGTACATCAACGGATCTCGCATCAACATATTAGGTGATGCCATATCGATTTTTGCTCTTAATACATATGAACCTGCAGGAAACTCCCCATTTTTCATCTTCTCGAAAATCTCCAAATTCTCTTCAATTGGTCGATCTCTGTGCGGACTTGGCTTTCCTGGAGAAGTTGGAGTGCCTTTTTGTTCGGCTATTAGCTCTGGGGATTGGCCATCTACATAAGCTTTGCCATTTTTAATTAGCTCAACTGCCCAATCATAAAGCTGCTGAAAGTAATCAGAAGTATAGCATTCTTTGGCCCATTTAAATCCTAACCACTCGATATTATGCTTGATAGAGTCTACAAATTCTTGCTCTTCTTTAATTGGGTTTGTATCATCAAAGCGCAGATTTACAGGGGCTTCATGACCTTCACCTAATCCGAAATTGAGGCAAATTGAGGCTGCATGACCAATGTGTAAATAGCCATTGGGCTCAGGAGGAAATCTAAAACGAAGATGGTTTTTGGCTAAACCTGATTTTAGATCTTCTTCTATAATGTGTTCCAAAAAATTAAGTGATTCTGATCCTTCTTTCATGATTGTCTAATTGTGATGCAAAATTAGCTGAAAAGGATTCAATTCCAATAGGGGAGTTGTGCTAATTAATTTCTATTAAAGGTAAATTTCTCTGAAAGGTATAAAACATAAAAGTAAGAGATTACTCAAAATCGTTATACTGCTAAAGATTTTGGACCTCATCTATTTTTAGCTACTATAAGTATACTATTTATACAACTACAGAGTTAATATGTGAAACAACACGATTTAAAAATGAAAATATCAACCTCATTAATCATTGCTGGACTCATGCTAGCTGGTTTCCAAGCTAGTGCTCAGTCAAAATTTTATATATCAACAGAAACAAACTTTATTTATGACCTTTACCAAGTTACAGATGAAGGAAATGCCGCAGGACCTTCAAATATCAGGACTTTGGATTTTCCAGGAGCTACCTTAATAGCAGGCTATGAGTTAAATTCAGTTTTTAGTATTGAGAGCGGAATAGCAATAAGACCTGTTAAGAGTGGGTTTTCTTTACATTTTAAAGAAGGGGGGAGCGGAATTGAAGGTGGTGGTGCATACTATCATATTCCTGTTAGAACTAGGGCAAGAATCCCTTTGTTCGGTGATTGGCTTTTTGCTACGGGAAGCATAGGTGCCAATTTAAGTGTCACAGACCCAACTCGTGTGGGGACAAACTTTAATTCAGACAGTGGAGAAGGTTCAGCTACTAAGAATGGAAATGAAATATATTCTTATACAACGCAATACACGTCTTGGAACAAATACTTCTTCACAGCCGCAGCGGAAGCAGGCTTTGACTTTAAAATTAGCCCAAAATTTAATATTTATTCTACTTTTACCTACAACAGAGGATTTACGAATCTCAAGCAGACAAATATTCAATACCAATATAAAAATGAACCGCAACGCAATGCATCAGTATTACATGAAGGAAGCTATTTAAGTGTTAACATTGGCTTGCGATTTCATTTTAATTCAAATGAAAAGTAAATCATTAATTTCTGTGTTTAAGTGATATTGGTGACGATTCCTTATCAACAAGTGATAAGGAATTCAAAATAATTCCTCTGCTACAGCCTTTATAAAAGGCCATTTAGGTACTGTATTCATGATTTTAATATCCTCTAACAAGTTAGTTTCTTCATTTAAAAACTTGAGCAATTGTGTTAGTTTATTTCGCTTATACATGCTTCCAAATACCTCATGCCCGCTGCTTTTGCCAGTATGCAAAACATTCATCAACACTTCATCATAAAATCTAAATCTAGAGGATTCTTTTAAAGCAAAATCTTCTTGTCCTGACTTCAAGCTTTCGACTATCTGCTGGACGTGCTTATAGTTTCTCATAAAAGAATAACCGGTGCTGGGCTTTACAGTACCTGCTAAAGTTCCTATGGGAATTATACTTTTTGACCTTTTCACGAAGATGGAATTCGTCATCGGGATTTTATTGAATTCAACCTCTATTATTTCATAATCTGAGATTTCTAAGTTTGATTCTATATAATTCTTTAGATGCTTTTCATAGCTTTCTTTCTTCCATAAATCGGCTGAAAATAACGTATATTCAACTAGAGATATTTTTTGTGACTCAGGTAAAGTATAAGCAAAACTTAAACCGCCTTCAACTTCAGGCACCTGCATATCCATGTAGGTAAATTCATCAGGATTGAAACGATTTTGCTTTGTTTTTATCTTCCATCCGTAGAAATGCTGCCATATAAAATGTTTTTTAGGATTGGCTAATGCTGCAATCTCATCAGGAAAAAAATACGATTTAAAAAAATAGCTTTTATAATAGTAGGTCGACTGTTGGGTGTTAATACTTTTTTCTTCTTCATTTTCAGAAGTGATAAGGTCTTGAATAAAAGTAACTTGGCTATTTTTCTTTAATTTATCTAGTACGAACTTATAATAGTCGATTCCTTCAATTTTATAATATCGATAAGGCTTCAAGTTTTGAGAGAGATCAAAATCTTCTCCTTTCACTACTGCTTTACCCCATGACTGACTAATTGGTAAATCACCAATCCACAGTTCAGGTTTAGACCAAAAACTCCAAGTTCTGTCGTTGGTCTCTTTCTTATCAGCATCTATTATCAGCAAATTCCTATCTTCTAATAAGTCGTTTTCAACCATTTGCCATGCTAAAGTTAAACCTGCTAAACCCGCACCTCCGATAATGTAGTCGTATCTCATTAAAATCTATAAATCAAGAATTTGGCTCTTTTACAAATCTAAAATTAACCTTATTGTTGAAAGAAATTAGGGCTATTTGGAATTAATTTATCAAAAAATCGTTTCTAAGGGGTGTGAATAACCTATACATTTCATGTAAAATGTTGTATATTTGGCTATTTACTACGTATTTGTATCATAATTTTTTAATAATTAACTATTTTAAACCAGTTGAGGAAAAGAACAGTAATAATTGCAATTTTATTAGGGGTAACTGCAATTAGTTTTGCCTTTTACACCACATCAGAAGTAGCCTTCACGCGTTCAGTCGATGAAGGAAATCAAGACCAAATTAGCTACATCAATTTTAATCTAGTAAGTCCTGCACCTACTATGGATTCGACTGAATTCAAACCTGCCTTTGATCTTGAGATCAACACATTTCTGAATAGATGGGATATAAAAGGGGCATCAGTTGCTGTTATGAAAGATAATCGACTGATATATGCTCAAGGATATGGGGTCACTAATAAAAATACTCAAGAGCAAGTTCAAACCGAGCATCTATTTAGAATTGCGAGTGCATCCAAATTGATAACGGCCATTACTATCATGAAAATGGTCGATGATGGTCTGGTTGATTTAGATGAAAATGTATTCGGGACGAATGGTATATTGTCTCATTTCGATCAAATGAAAGACCCAAAGCATAAAAATGTTAAAGTTAAACATCTTTTGAATCATAGAGGTGGATGGAGTTGGAGAGATGGTGACTTCATGTTTCAGGCAGATAAGATAAAGCGAATTATGGAATTAGAGGGACCACCTTCTGAAGATGATATAATTGAATTTGTTTTGAAGCACAGAAGCTTGAGGTACAGACCCGGCACTCAATATGCCTATTCCAATTTTGGATATATGTTATTAGGGAAAATCATTGAACAAAAGACCAACACTTCATATGAAAATTATGTGGTGCGCAATATCTTAGAGCCCAATGGAATTTATGGAATGCGCATATCCGGAAATTATGAATGGGAGAGAAGACCATTTGAAGTACATTATTATAATCATCCAGGCGCTTATCAGTTTCCATCATTTGACGGAAATTACGAAGCAGTTGAGAAACCCTATGGTGGAAGTGATATACACACCTTAGGTGCTGCCGGTGGTTGGATTGCAAACGCTTCCCAATTAACAAAATTGGTGGCCTTAATTGATCCAAATAATTCTTATCAGTTGCTATCCAATGAAAGTCGAGATTTAATGGTGAGTGGAAACAGCTATAGAGATGCTTACGGATGGAAAGGAGCAAGAGGAGAAAATTTTTGGAGGACTGGAACATTAGCAGGCTCTGCATGTTTCATTCAAAGGAAAGAAGACGGCTATACGTATGCAGTGATATTAAATTCAAGCGTTTGGATGGGCCATAGGTTCAATAACTATATAAAATGGATGATGGATGAAGCTATTTTGGAGCTGGATAACGATAAAAGAAATTTATTTTATCAAGATCATCAATCACCTAGTATACTACCTCTTGCAATTTGACCGTTTATCAAATTCACGAAAATAAAATCAGGAAATTTCGTTGACTCTTTTGAATTACAATAATACGACCATGAGAAATATACTTTTAATTATATCATTTGTTCTGTTGGGCTTAACAAGCTTTGCGCAGAATGATAAATTTGCAAAACTGAGTCCGACACAAGATCAATCTATGGAAGCTAGGTTAGTAGCGGGCCTTTTGACGCAATACCATTACCAGAAGACTCCTATAGATGACAAACTTTCTACTATTATATATGATGAATATTTATCTTCTTTAGATGTTAACAAGCATTACTTCCTGAAAGAAGATTTAGAAGGTTTTGGAAAATATCGGGAGCGTTTGGATGACCATATCAAATTAGGCTATTTATTACCACCCTATGAAGTGTTCAATGTTTTTAGAGAAAGATTTTCAGATAGAATGAATTTCATTGAAAACGAACTCTCTTATGATTTTGATTATAATAAAGAAGAGTACTTAACGATTGATCCTGATTCCTTAGATCATGTAGAATCAAGAGCTGAACTAAATGAACGTTGGAGAAAGCTTATTAAAAGTCAGGCACTTGATTACAAATTAGACGATAAGGCCGATACAACTATAGAGCGATTAATTAAAGAACGCTATGCTCGTTTAAAGCAAACAATTGCTGAATATGAAAGCAGAGATGTTTTCCAATTATATATGAATACGTTTGCGGAGAGTTTTGATCCTCACAGTAGCTATTTTTCGCCAATCACCTCTGAGAATTTTAAAATTAGAATGAGCCAATCTTTGGAAGGAATTGGAGCTACACTTACTACAGACGGTAGTTATACTAGAGTAGCTTCCGTTGTGCCAGGAGGTCCTGCATTTGAAAGTAAAATGGTCAATACTGATGATAGAATATTAGCAGTAGCACAAGGAACAGATGGAGATTATGTAGATATTACAGGTTGGCGATTGGATGATGTAGTGCAAAAGATTAGAGGCCCTAAAGGTACCACGGTAAGATTAAAAATCATTGAAGCAGGTACTCCGATTTCAACAGGAGTTCCGCAAGAAATCACCATCGTACGAGATAAAATCAAATTAGATAATCAGGTTCCGTATGCGGAAGTGAAAAAAGTATACAGAGAAGGAAATCAGTACAAAATTGGTATAATTACTATTCCTTCCTTTTACTTAAATTTTGAGGCTATGCGCAATGGTGAGGAAGACTATGGAAGTACCACCAGAGATGTTAAAGCCATTTTAGATACCATAAAAAACCAAGTAGATGGAATTGTTGTGGATCTGCGATCAAATGGAGGTGGATCCTTGCAAGAAGCTATTGATTTAAGTGGCTTATTTATCGAAGAAGGACCAATTGTTCAGATCAGGGACTCAGATGGAAGCATTGAGTTGGGTGAAGACGAAGATAAAAGTGTCTATTATGATGGACCTCTCACAATTCTGACCAATCGTTTTAGCGCGTCTGCTTCTGAAATATTTTCTGGTGCAATTCAGGATTATAAAAGAGGCGTTGTGATAGGTGAAAATACTTTTGGAAAAGGTACTGTACAGAATTTGATTTCTTTGAATCAATTTGTACCGAAAGTGCAAGACACGCTTGGACAGGTAAAATTAACTTTGGCAAAATATTACAGAGTGAATGGAAGTAGTACTCAGCATAAAGGCGTCCGTCCGGATATTAAAATGCCGTCACCTTATACCGCAAAAACATTTGGAGAAAGTTCTTATGAGCGTGCATTAGAATGGGATCAAATAGAAAGTTCTGAATTTGAGCCCTCTAATTACATAGATGATAAGACCTTAGCTAAATTAAATGAAAAACACGAGAAGAGATTAAATGAAGAACAATACCTCCGAAGCTTAAAAAATGATGTAGATGAAGCCATTAATCAACAAAGCTTATCAAGAGTTAGTTTGAACATAGATATTCGAAAAGCTGAAAATGAGAAAGCAATGGATAGAAGAAATGCAGCTAATGAATTAAAGGAGAAAATATCTGCTGACCCAGAACTGATTAATAAAATTAATACTGATGGTGAGATCAAAGACCCTTATTTAAGAGAGGGAATTGTTGTACTGGCGGATTTAATTGCCATGGGTATCGGTTAAAAATGACATGAACTGGAAGTTCTTAATAGCTTGTAAATGAGGTGTCTAAACCTCATTTCACAAGCTATTATTTTTTAAAGCCCATTAGAATATAGATTGCAAAATAGCATTCAAGAGCGACAGAATAATACTAAAGAAAAATGCCCACCAAAAGCTCTTTACAGAAAATCCTTTTAATATTTTATCTACCAACATGATCATCAGGGCATTGATAACCAAGAGAAACAATCCGAGGGTTAAAATGGTAATCGGGATGGTTAAGAAAACTAAAATGGGTTTTACAACCGCATTGATGACTCCCAGTACAATAGCCACGATTATTGCTTGTCCGTAGCTTTCTACTTTTACACCTGAAAGTACTTTAGCGGTTATAAAAACAGCAGCTGCTGATAAAAGTAATCTAATGATAAATTCGGTTAAGTCCATAATTGTAATTTTGATTGATTTATAAATCTTTGAACCAAGATACTATTTTTTATTTTTATTCTTAAAGCATAAACTTACATTTAGCACATATAAAATAGTTTGGATTTTTTTAGAGGAAGTTAATCTGTTGGCTATATTTGCTCTACTACCAAAGCCCAATAATGCGTTCAACAACTTTACTACTCATTCTATTTTCCATTTTATTTATCCAGTACAAAAAGGGTTTTAGCCAATGTGGAAATCAGAAATTAATACCTGAAGCAACATTAAAAACCAAAAATAATTATGGTGCTACAACCAGCTATAGTAATGGATACCTTGTGGTAAGCGAGCATCTCAATGATTCATTGGCTTATAATGCTGGGGTTATCCATCTCTACAAAAAGGAAAACCAAAGCTGGAGTCCTATTAAGAAATTGGCCACTCAAAATACATCATCAAGCCAAGCCTTGGGAAGTGATTTAATATGTAGTGATAGCGTTATTATAGCGAAAGGTAATTTGTATAGTTCAAATGAGGGTGCAAATCAAATTCTTTACATTTACAGGCAGAATCAATCAGGAAATTGGCCTTCAGTAGAAACTGAGCGAATAGTCTTAGAAGACACGGTAAATTCCAATAACCGAGTAGGGATATTTGAAATGGAACTAAATGAAAAGGGTGAATTGGCCATTATTTACAGGAATTCCCAAGATTATAGCAGTCAGGTAAAGATTAAAATCATTGACCTTGTAAATGAAAACTCTATTCTTTTAGATGATACCTTAAGCAGTGCAGATAGGAATTTTTATGGCTATAATACATCCATTGTTTTCAAATCCGATGTATTATTTATTTCTAATCCAGATTACACCACAAAAGAGGGAGAATTGCAAGGTGCTATATTCGTTTTTGAAAAGGATGGCGAAAATGAATGGAATATTAATCCGAAAGCTGTTTTGAAAGCAAGTAGCAGCAATCAATTTGGATTCGGTATCAATATGGCCTATGAAAATGATAAACTATATGTTGCTAATTCATATGATAAATCATCAATGCTTTCACGTCTCTTCATTTTTGATAAACCTGCCACAGGCTGGACTGACATGCAGGAAAGTCGATACATTGAAAAGTCGATTGGTTATACGGGAAGTGAAGTAGAGCTCACCGTAAAAAACGATATTATCTTCTGGAGCATCCCTGTACTGGAAGAAAATTTTCAGCTCTACATGGCTGATAATTCAGTTCCTACAGGATACATTGAAAAAGAGATCGTAAAACCTAATGATATTGGAGATGAAAAAATGGTCTTCGGTACCAACCCAATTAGCACTGGCGATGAATTGATAATAAGCACCAGGCACACTTACGAAGAGGAAAGTAATCAAGAAAACGAACACGTTTTAATCTATGATTTAGAACCCAATTCTAGCGCAGACATAGAAAAGTATAAATATGCGTTTACAGGAGGGTTCACTTCCGCATCAGACGATGAATTTGGTTTTCAACTGTCAGTAAGCCTTAACACTTTGGCAATTGGAGCAAAGGGAAGTGCTAATAAATGGGGTGATCAAGCAGGCAGTGTTTACATTTATGAGAAATCAAATGGACAGTGGGATTTCCAACAACAAGTAATAGCGCCTGAAGAAGTCAATGGTGATGCATTTGCAGGTCGCATTGAGATATCTGAAAATCTGCTTTTTGTAGGAGCACCGACCTATGATAGTTTGATTGATGGTAAAAATTACTACTCAACTGGTAAGGTATATATTTATGAAAGACAAGGAAATAATTGGGAATACCTGACATCCTTGGTGTCTCCTGATATGAAATCGGAAAATGAACAAGGCTTATTTGGTAGAAATATTACGTATTACAATGGATATCTTGCTATAAGTGAAATCAAGAATGATTTATATAGCACAAGAGCTGGCGGGAGAGTCTACTTATATCAATACAATGAGTCTAGCAAGGAATTCCACTTACATTTACAATTTGAAAACAATGAAAATTACAATTATGATGGATTCGGAAAAGATGTGATCATAAACGATAAATACATGGTAATTGGCACTGGCAATGTATCAAGAAGTGCCTCAAGAAATCTAAATGTTTATGTCTATAAATTTAACTCTGAAGCCTTTCAGAATGGATTGCCTGATTATCGTTTTGCGTCTTCCTATAGAGATATTTTCTCAAGATTTGGAACAAGCATTGCAATTAAAGATGATTTATTACTTGTGGGAGACCCTAATTTCAAAAGCAAGGAGGATTATGAGTCTGCAACAGGAAGAGTATATGGCTTTAGGATTCCAGAGAACTCAACCGATAGAAGCATCAATTATGAAGATTTCCATATAACACCCAAGGAAACAGATGATTATTCTCAATTTGGAAGTTACCTAGCTATAAATGGAAATGATCTTACTATTCAAGCCAAAGATTTACGGAATGAGGAAATTAAAAATGACCATCTTTATAAATTTGACCTAATTTCCATCACTGAAGATGAATTTGCATATGGGAATAAGATGGAAATGCTTGATAATCCTGAGAACAATACAAAAAGTGGGTTTGGAAGTGCTATCGAATTAGATAATGGATTCCTAATTTTAGGTAATCCAGAAGCTGATACTAAAAGTGGATTTAGATCAGGTTCAGTTTTTACGACTGCACTACAGCCAGCATTAGATAGCATTCCTAATTTATGTAATAACACTACTGAATATGAATTGAAGGTAAGTCCTAAGGGTGGGATTTTAAGTCTAGACCAAGTTGTACTTGAAAATAACATCCTTGATATTGCAACTTTACAAGCTGGAGAGCATACCGTTAGTTATAATTTGAATGGCTGTATAGAAGAAAAAACCTTTGAAATATATCCAAATACAGTGCTTCAATCAAAAGCAGACAGCATCATAACGAAATGTACCAATGATGAAGCAGAGTTATATATTGCGTTAAATAGGAGCCAGAATATGTTTGCCTGGTACCATAAAAATGAAATGGAAGATGATTATCAGCTTCTAGACTCTGCGATGGATTTTACTCGAATTCAAACAACTGAGCCAGGATTTTACAAAGTGAGCTTGTTGAATTCTAAATGTGATGAGATAGAAGAGGAATTTCAGATTATTAATCATGAAATATCTCCAGCGCTTAATTTATCAGGGGAATTAGAATACTGTGAATCGGAAGCGATGATAAGCATTGAAAATGTAGACTCTTATGAGGAGCTGACTTGGTATTTTAAAGAAGAAAATAGTGCGATTTTTCAAGAGCTAGATTCAGCGAATGCTCAATTGATAGTAAACAAAAGTGGGGAATATTTTTGTACCATTGGAAGCTTAAACTGCGAATTCACGACAAATACTGTATCCGTTTTCTTTAAACCAAATCCGCAAGATCTATTTGTACCTAATATCTCTACAGTTGATAATGATGGGTATAATGATTCTTTTAGAATTAAAACCGATTATCCCTTCAAGGAATTCATCATATCGATTTATGATAGATACGGAAAAGAAGTTTATCAGAGTTATGATCAAAATTTTAATTGGTATGCTGAAAGTGGCTATTCAGGGACTTACTATTATTTGTTAAAATACGAAACTGAATGTGGGGAAATAGGTCAAAGAAAAGGCTGGGTTCAGATGATGAAAGATTAACCTGCAACAGGAATCTCTTAAAATTATAACTCTACAATTGGGATCTAGAAAAGTGACTAAAAACGCACAACATCTTACAGGAAATTCTATTGAGAGTTTACTGTAGAAATCCTGAGACTGCTTTTATACAGCGCAAAGCTCATCCAATGCGTACATCAATCTATTTTGCGCACCTAATTGCGACCCAAAGATCGATCTGTACATATTTCCCTCAGCTGTAATTAAAAGCCATTGTGGAGTTCCCTCTGATTCAAATTGATCATAGATCTGATGATTTTGATCTAAATAAATAGGGAAGGGGAGTTCCTTGGTGGTGAAAATGCTTTTAATGTCTTCTTCGGTAACTGGTTTTTTATTGAAAATGCTGTGAATCCCAACTACTTGTAGATTAGGGTATTCCTGTTGATATTCATAAGCTAAAGGAATTGCTCTGCCAGTGCATCCTAAACATTGATTGTTATAAATAATGATCAATAGTGGCTTTCCTTTGTACTTTTCAAGTAAGTTGACCTCATGATCGTCAAAATCCTGCACTTTTATGGATGCGATAGTGGTGACTGCTGTTTCCATGCTTAATAATTATAATGAGACACAAAGATAGAAAGTTCATAGTTTTTGATCCTTGATTTGATCGATATTAACCCAATACGAATATATGAGCCTAATGTGTTCAATATCTTTGATAGATATTAAGCTGATAAAATCTCATAGGCTTAGAACTCCATTCCATAAAATATTATGTTAAGTTGAATACTGCATAAGTTCCTATGGATGAAATGGAAGCCAGGCGTTTACTTTATAGGATGACATCCATCAATGCATTAGGCTTCAGGAAAAAGCGTGCACACTTGAGGAAGATAGTCTGATTTCCTAAAGCGCTATTTTCGCTTAGAATTACAAAGCTGTACAATGGCTAGGCTGAAGTGAAAATAGAACGCTTACAATTATGAGGTCCTAGCATGAATAATTTAAAGACAAAATACAGTGCTTAAAATAAAGAACTCTTCACCACAGGACATACAATTGCAAATAGCGCTTTAGACTTTGGACCGCTTAAGCAGTGTATAAGAGAAATAACAATTTCATCATGATAGGGCGCTGCTCAGATTACAGCCATTTGAAAAGAAGATAATAAAGAATAGGTGGGTATTAAAAAATAGTAACTTAACATAATATAAATTATATAACATCGATAACTACACTTTGATCTAAACTATCACATGACTTCCTTTACAAACAGATATTAATCTATTAATTTTCGCCTGCGCTATAATAAGACCATTAAAACATGAGACGTAAAATTCCGGAATCAACACTGCCTAAATTGAATCGTTCGCAAATGATTACTGCTGAAGGATTTCAAAAGTTGCACGAAGAGCATGATCATTTGTGGAAAGTTGTACGTCCAGATGTTACGGCCAAGGTTTCATGGGCCGCCAGTTTAGGTGACCGATCAGAAAATGCTGATTATCATTACAATAAAAAACGCTTACGTGAAATTGATAGTCGCATTCGTTACCTACGCAAATGCATAGATAACTTTAAAGTAATTCATTATCACCCTCATCAAGAAGGCAAAGTAATGTTTGGCGCCTTGGTGGAAGTTGAGAACCTTGATAGAGGACTAAAAAGACGATTCCGTATTGTGGGATACGAAGAGCTTATTGGCAATAAAGATTATATTTCGATGGACTCACCGCTGGCAAAAGCGCTTTTAAACAAAATGGCAGGTGATGAAGTCATTGTAAAAACTCCTGCCGGTGAATTCAACTGGCGAATACTTAAGATTGAGTATGAACAAGGTGGTGCATCTGATTTCTAAATCATCGGTCTAATTGAAAAGAATAATAGTGCTTCATTTCTAAGCTCACCTCTCTCCCGCTGTTTAGGCGAAAACCTTACCACCATGCAAAGCATGGCGGCAAGGAGGATAAAATTATAACAGAACATTTAGCACTTATGGCAGCTAATGATGAATAAGTTTCGATTGAACAAAGTAGAGACATTATGGAAAGTGCCTTGTTAAAGTCTAAGAGTGATTATCAAACAGTAATATTTGACAACCCAAATCATCTTTTTCAAAAAAAAACAAAATATTCAAAGAGGTGAGTATGCCCTACTCGCCAATCAATTTATAGACAATTTTTTGAATACTATTTCATCATGGATAATACAACTCTAGTATTAAGTATCACAAACATTTTAGCTTCTATTAAGCATTACTTAAATTCTACATTTCTAATTATCCTACATGTATTCACCATGGATTTCTACTTTTTTAAATAAATATCTGATACATCTATATTATTTTTTAATTTGGCTAATAATTAATTCCTTTTTTATAGTTATCAACTTCAGTACAAATTCATCAAATCCTTCATCAGGATAATTCTTGTTTTTGCTCCTAAAAGCTTCCTGTTCCTCGAAAATTTCTTTCAGTTCATCTTCGGGAATATCAATTGTACTTATATTAAAATGCTTTTTGATCTGCTTATATAAAGTTTTGAGTTGTGCTAGATGCTCCTCCAGTTCTTTTTCAGAAGTTGAGTCGTATTCTGATTCAATTCTCCGGTTGAAAAGCTTTTGAAGCTCTTCATAATTTGCTTGAATGGATTGCGTGCCTCTTCTTATATAGATCTGGTCCTTCTTTATTGTCGAACTTTCACTTCTTGATAAAAAAGGAATATACCGGGGTAAATCAGTGATTAAAATAAGCTGGAACTTAAGACCTTTAAGTTTATCGTATTCGGACTCCTTATAAGTAAAATCTAGTATTTCATATTCTAAATTATTGGGTAAAAATTTATTTAAAGAGTTAGTAACATCTGCTTTATCCTTAATTTTGTTGAGCCCTCTTGGCTCAATCTCACCATCTTCTTCGCTGACTCCTAATACAATTATACCACCTCCAGAATTTGCCATTGCTAAAATATGGCGAGCAGTTTTATCACTGTCAATCCATTCTGCTTTAAAGTCAATATAATTTAGTTCACCAAAATTAGACTTCATTAAATCACGAAAAGCTACTCTATCTGGTTGTTCGAGAATTTTTGCAAAGGATTCTTTAATAGCAATCATAAATTGATTATTGAATTTTAAACTAATGTAGACCTGAAATCTATATGCGAAACTTCGCAGATCAAAGACGAAGGTAGCTAAGCTGAATCTTAACATCAATAAAAGTTGGACAAAAGACGAACTTATGATTTATATTCTTAAATAACTTATGTAACCGTTAGACAATTACCAATTCTACTTTTCTAGATATTCCTTACATAACCTCAATGAATCAATCCTAATTTTTCGAAGACCTTACTATGGGTTGAAGTATGACTTTTGTTCTTAATTATTACTAAATGTTTATGACTATAATATTGAAATTGTTCTTATTAAGATTTTATAAGATATCTATTTCTTTAATATAATTAATGATTCTCTAAGTGGAGCTTTTTTTGTACCTAATTGATTGTATTGCTGCGAGGATGTACGTAAATATCGGAGGCAATGAATTCCTTTCAAACTATATCCAAGATCATGGCCTATATTGCCAATAAGAATATCTACGGGTATGTGAACACCAGCATATGCTGAAGTGCTAACAACTAACCAAACCTCTCCCCCTTTTTTTAACCTATTATAAAGTCCTTTTAATACTGTATTTAAATCATCTAAATAAGCCTTCATCATCAAAGGGATTCGACTGCTCCATAAAATTTCTTTACTTTCCTCTAATTTTTCGAAATATGGTCTAAGAAGTTCTGATTCGTACGAGATTTCTTTATTCCAGTCAACTTGAACATGAGATCGCACGGTTTTATGGCGTAAAAGATTTAATTCGACATTGTTCTTTACGAATCCCCCAAGAAATAGCTCTGCTCTGTATACATCTGTATAGTCAAATGAATTCATATATGGAGGGCTTGTTACCACCAAGTCATATTCTTCTTCTGAAAAATCTTTATTTAATAAGAACTGTCTTGAGTCTGATAAGTGTATAGATGGCTCATCTGCTTGAAGAGGTGTACTAATTAGATCATCCAACATCATTCTTGATATTGCCTCGAAACTAAAGAAGAGTGATTCCCCATTGTAAGATTTTTCATTCCAGTTTTTCTTATATTTTAGTCCCTTTCCGTCTTTTTTGGCATTACTATTTTCTATTGTTGCAACTATTGCTGAAAATCGCAGGATATCCTTTATTTTTTGATGTTCTGGAAGTTTTTCTATTGACTTTATTATTCCGGAATATCTCCTAATGACACTTGTATTAAAAAGCCATTTATTTAGTTTTTTGCTTGGTGTAAATGTTGAGAATCCTTCTAAATCAGAATATGAACCTCCCCTACTTTCATGACTAACTTGCTTAAGTGTATTTAAAAAAGACGAACGTTTTGGCTGAAAGCAGGTTGTTTTGATCTGAGTTGCAAATTGAAGAAATGGATTTACTTCTACTCCAGTGGCATCATGACCCATTAATGCGCTTGTCAAAGCAGTTGTCCCACTACCATTAAAAGGATCAATTATTTTTAATTTATTCTTCGATTGAGCACGAATTGCTTCTTTAACAATACCAACTGAAAAACCTTCTTTAAAGTAATACCATCTATGACGCGGTAGTAAAGAGGTAGAACTAAAATTATAAAAGTCTTCGTTGGCATATGGCCCATCTAATACTAATTCTTTTCCCATCGTATGTTGTACCTATGCTGAAGTTCTTTTAGATGCTGTTTTGCTTATGAGGAAGAATATATATCCTACACCTTTTTCAGGTAAATGAACTCCATTACTTTCTTTAATTAGCTTCCAGTTATTAGGATCTTCTTTTTCACTGACAATGCAATTAAACTCTTCTTCCGTGCGACCATCATAGACCACTAAAGCTGCGCTTAGTGTACCTGAATTTTCTTCCAAGTAATTCTTTACTTGATGCACAGCATCATCAACTTTATCATATTTATACTCTGTACTCGGGTTTTTACCTAGCCATTTTATTTCCAATAAGTGATTATTGCCACCGTGCTCCATTATCTCAATATCCGTCTCATCAGTACTTAGCTTTCTAACTTTTTGAGTCACAGTACATGTAGATAAGTTAAGATCCAACCATTGATACAAAGCTTGTTGAAATACATCTTCAGTTTTTCTATCGCCAATTAAAATTCTTTTTTGCTTGTCTTTCCAATGACCTGTTCGCCACGTTCGTACTTCAACTTTATAAAAGTCTATCAAGGCCAATTCATAATCTCGTGCAATTCGTTTATACTTGTTGTTCTGCGGTGGCTCGGCCTTTGGATGAATTGGATTGAAATAAATTGTTGGAACTCCCTTAATGTAAATTGAAGTATCTAATCCATTTTCTATAAAAAAAAATAAGTTTGCTTCATTTAAAGATCTATCAGCGACACTAAAATTGTCCAAACGCGATAATCTGTCTGTGGATTTCACCTCAAATGTTTTGGTACAAAGAAGTAAATTGTCATTGTCTTTTATTGCATCAAGTATCACTTTTGGAGATAGCAAATTTCCAGGAGAATCATCATTTTGCGAAAAATCTACCTCTAACACATAAGGTAAAGACCCAATCTCATGATTATTTTCAATAATGAATTCAGAAAATGATTTAAGGCAACTTTCTATTTCATTGATTGTAACTGATGTTCTATGATCTTTAAGCCTTTGAAAAATTTTAAAAGCCTTGTCTTTACAAACTTTATTTACCCTATCTAGCGTGTCAGGAGTATATTTAAATTTTCCCATAGTTTATTCAATTAATTTAAAGAAGATAGGAACTAAATTTTCCTCCCCCACTGGGACAGAGAACATCTTATCAAAATCTTTAAGTACCCTTAAAGAACTATTACTAATTAAACTATCATATTCAAATTTATTTCCCCAGCTACCTTTACTACCTAAGTATGTTGGCTCACTATAAACCAAAGCTTTTAATTTATGCCATCCTCTCTTATTTACTTCTATTCCAACCAATTCAAAGAGCCTAACTCGTTTGCTAAAATTAGTGTTTTTCCTGATTCTTTGAAAAAGTTCTATTCCTGAACTTGATAATGAGTAAGAAAATCTCTCACCAGTTAAACTTCTATCGATATTAATAAAACCACGAAAAGCTAATGCATCTGCTGCATTTTGAATTTTTCTGTCCCAAGGCCCATGCTTATATGTCTCATGTCCATTTTTAGGTGCTACTACTGAAGCAATTACTGATAAAGTATCAATTATATATATATATTTTTGAAGTTGTATTTTTCCAAGAGATCTCTCATAGTCTTGAGAAATGGCTAAGGCAATTATAACATCTTTAAAACGATGATTTAAATATGTTACTTTCATGAAAATCTAGGTTCATTTAATATCCTATCGAGTATTTCTTCTATAGCTTCTGCCCCATAACCATTAGCTTGAACATCAGATAACTTTCCTATTTCTATCATATTTAAAAAGTGGAGCTGTCGCTCATCTTTTCGCAACCGTGTAAGGATAGTCTCTGCAATTCCCGCGGGTTGGATGTTGCTTGAAACTATCAAAGTGTTATTGTTTTCCTTGGAAAAGGTGAAGAACATTTCGGTCACATTGTTGATATAGGAAATATCTAAAGCATTCTCAGGGGTTTCACATATAAAAGTACCTTTATGGCTGCTCATTTCATTTGATAATTCAATTACCGACATTCTGAAAGCAATGTCTAAGAAAAATCTCTGAGCTTCGGAGCAACTTGTTGGCCTTGCTCTGACTTTACCTAAGAAAGTAGGTACAAACAGATTTAAATCGAAGAAGTCGGAATTGTCGACTACTGGCTCCAATTCACATTTCACTCCAAGGAAATCGGATGCGAAGTCTGAATATATTTCACCTAATCTTTCAACTCTGCTATTATTAATCTGTGCAAAATTTTTGTACGTGTCATCTAATTCTTTTTGCAAACTATCAAATTGAATTTGATAATCTCTCTTTTCCTTTTGTAGTAGACTTAAAGCCGACTCATTTTCGGCAAGCTTATTCTCACTTGGGGGGGCATCTTCGTGAATATAAACTACTTTTTGAGGCCGATTAACTAGAAACTTATTTATCTCATTATTTAGAATAATTGACCTATCCATCAATTCTTCTAACTGAGGCTCTAATTGTAAAATTTCTTGCTCAATGTCGATTTTATCTTTAAGCAACTCCGACATTGATGCTTCCCATCCAGGCTTAATCGTAGGCTCATCCAAAGAACTTTCTATTCCACAAAGCGGGCACTGCTTGTTTTTAATATATTCGACAGCTTTTTGATGTAATTCATCATTTTGATTTCCACATGAAGGGCAAAGCTTGTGATGTATTAATTTATAGATCGCATGAGAAGTTTCGGTGTTTTCAATTTGGCTGATCTGTTCCATTAGAAAATCTTCCTCGTATTTATTAATTTGTTGCCTTAATTCTTCAATTTCACTTGCCTTATGAGCAACTGTAATTTTTCTTTCCTTTAGTTGTTTCTGTGTAATTCTAATTTTTTCTCCAACTTGTACGAGTTCTTTTTGAGAATCTTTAAATTCACTTTCCTTTGCTGTATTATCGGTCATTGCTATCATCTCATCTTCAGATTCATTTTTATGAGCTTTTTTTTCGGTGGACAGATCTAATTTTAATTGATCAACAACCTTCTGCTGTTTATTTACAGCTACATTTTTATGCCTAATCTTAGTATCAAGATTCTTCAATTCTTCCCGCCTTTTTCTAAATTGATACTCCGTAGTGGTATCAGAAAATAATTGCATAAGAATTCTAGTTTGAGCATTCACATTCCATACCAAGTTCTCTCGATTTTCTGATAGATAACAAAGCTTATGAAAAATGTAGTAAAACTCATTTAAACCAGAGTAGCCTACTTCTTCTACTAAGAATTGCTCAAATAGATCTTCAGTCTCAGATTTTTTGTCTGATAAAAACTCACCATTCCTCGTGAAGCTTAATATATTATTAGAGGCAAATCCCCTCCTTATTTCGATTGAATTATCTCCAAATTCAAGCTTTACATCAATATATGCCTTTGAGTGGTTTGACAATCTATCAGCAAAATAATCCCTACCCCAGCGTTTAAATTTATCCTCGCGAGTCGGTTCAATATTCGCGTCAGCAGGTCCAGCAACACCGTATATAATAGATTGAAGAATTGTAGTCTTACCCAAGCCATTCCCTCCTAAAAGAATATACAAATCCTTCTCTATATCGAACTCAACTGGCTGATCGAATAAAGGGTAGTAGCCTTCTAGTCTAACCGATTTAATTTTTGGGAGAATTAAGTGCATCAGTTCAATTTTTTAAAGAATTTCATATGCTATGATATCTAATTTTTATTTTGTTCTACGTCTAATCGATTGGGAATAGTTAGTATTGAATTTGGGAATTGTAGTTGACATATTTTAAGGTATTAGTTGAAGGTGCATTAAAATTGCAATGTATTACTTTTAGTTTAATTAAAAAAGCAGCTTTAGATGAATGAACTAAATCTTTAGACGGAAGGTGTTGTTTTTATTCAATTATACTGCTTCACTATATAAGAATATACCTTATATTCGGCGGTAATTAATACTTTAGCTATGAAATTCCTGAAGAGTTCTCTCCTATTTGTTACCATCTTACTATTTTCATTTAATACGGTAGTTGATCATGTTTATATTTGTGATAGCAAAAACGCTAAAAAGTATCACTATAAAAAAGATTACAGGGGCTTAATTGCTTGCAAAGCAGCAGTGGTTAAAGTCACCTTAGCTGATGCTAAAGATTCCAAAAGAACACTTTGCGGTTGGGAGGATTAGGAGAAGCCTCGCTCCCCTACTGCACCGACTCATTTGATACTGTTATATACAAGCAAATACATTCAAATTCCATGTTCAAAAGATATTTTACTTCCTTCAATTTCCTTACTAGGAAGTAACATTCGGGAATGATCATTGTAATTGTAGCCCGTCCCATAATTTCAGATATTTTTTAATTCTTCGGAAAAAGAAGTAAAAATCAAGATATTATCAGCATCTCCGATAAGCCCATGATGTTTAACAATCGAGGATTTCCATAGATGGCCTCTAGCCAAGAAAGGGACGTAAAGCACAGTAGGCCTGAATATATATTCGACAAATTTTATATTTATGGCTCTTTACAAATATTGGGGTAATTATTCAAGATTCTTAAAATCAATAGTTTACATATTTCATTTTCACAAATAATCACCATTCTATATGTTCCTTAACTTATTTAATGTTAAATGGCCTTATAAGAAAAATGGGGCAAAATATTCATTATGAAAAAGTTTACTGAAGTTTATTCCTGGAAAGTTATCATATTACTTCCTACAAGTTCCTTAGTAGGAAGTAATATAATCGCCCTTCTTTGGCTTTATGAAAATTGCATTTACGGTTAAACAAACTAGAGATTGAGAATTTAAGTGGCAGTTACGACTCTTAATTTATGTCGCACATTTAGCATTTTAATTATAATTTTCTTTTTTTCATTTCAGCTTTCGTAATTGCACGGTCAATAGCTTCTGCCTTTGTGCATTTTTTATGGACATAGAATTCTTCGGCATATTTTAAAGCCAGCTTCCTGATATCTTCATCCAATGCATTGAGACGGTGCTTATAGTCGTTGAATAAGTGCTCTGTCATTTTTATTACTTCAAATTTAAAATTCCCGACTTGCTACTCTATTGTTTTTCTTTATCTCGAATTTTTTTATTTATTTGGATCATATGAAATCTTTCTTCCATTCTGAAAAGCTTCCCATCCTTCTTTAAGAGCGTAGGGCACAATTAGAAATGCCGCAACGGGATCGGCCCACCACCAATCCAGATAGCGTACAGCGAGTAGGCCACCCAATACGGCTATGGTTTGATATAAACACACAAAGGTATCTTTGGAATCAGCGATCAGCTCCTTGCTGTCCAGCTTTTTGCCATAGCGGTGTTTGTACCAAATAAGAATAGGATTTACTACAAGGGAGATAACAAGTATGATTATGCCTGCTGTACTCCAGGAAGGAGGGTTTTGAGCTATCAGTTTTGAAATAGAATCGTACGTAATAAAAGCGCTGACAATCAGAAAAGATGTCGCTATTACGTACAGGGTTATTTTTTCTCTTTTTTTGACCTGCTCGTCATCTTTCCCCTTTATTTCACCGTGCAAGCGCCACCATAATGTACTTGCCGATACCACTTCAATTACACTGTCTAATCCCCAACCGATTAAAGCAGCACTGCCGGAAATGAAACCTGCGATCAGAGATACTATTACTTCAATCGTATCATAAATGATATTATAAACCTGAACTTTACGAGCCTTTTTGAGGTATTTTTCCCTTTGATTTTCCATATACATTTAGTTGGTATTATTTCACTTTCTTATTTTTCCAGAATTTATCAAATCACCGAATCTCAGTATCGGTCATAAACTCTTGCATTTATTTCGTCAATTATAGCAGCTTTTTTAAGGTGAGGTTTTCCTTTGATGGTCATGCATTTTTCATTTAGTCAGTTTCAATATTCTCACAGCACCGCGCATCACGAAGGCGAAAACTATCCCTCCGATGGCCAAATCGGGCCATTTACTATCCAGGAAATAAACCAACACCCCCGCCAAGATCACTCCGCCATTTACTATAATGTCATTGGAAGTGAATATGGCGCTAGCCTGCATGTGGGCTTCTTCGCTTTTGGCTTTATTGATCAGCCAGAGGGAAACAAGGTTGCCTATGAGGGCCAGTATTGCTATGAAGATCATCCACTGAAAAAGAGGTGTTTCGCTTTCGCTGAAAAACCTCCGCAATACTTCTGAAAAGCCTAAGAGCGCCAATCCCATTTGAAAATAACCGCTAAATTTGGCTACTTTTTTCTTTCTGGAAACAGCACCACCCACAGCAAACAGGCTTAGTGCATACACGATGGAATCTGCCAGCATATCCAATGAGTCGGCTATCAGGCCCATAGAGTTGGATATCCAGCCTGTGGTCATTTCTACTACAAAAAATCCAAAATTGATGCCCAGCACCCACCACAGTATTTTTCGCTGTTTTGAATCGTCAGGAGCCAACGGCAACTCAGCTTCATCTTCGGTATTTTCCAACCGGTCATTGAGTTTGAGTTCGCTAATGGCCTGATGAATCTTGTCCACTTTTTTCGTGTGATATACCTCCAGTTTACGGTGGGGGATATCAAATGAAAGCTGCTTTACCTCACTATAAGGCTCCAGCTTCATGCGGATCATCTGCTCCTCGGAGGGGCAGTCCATTTTTGTTATTATGAATGTGCTTTTTTTCAAATGTTGTTTTGTTTACCCGTTAGTTTTGTTGGCCAAAAATAGTTGGCAAAAGCAGTTGGCAGTTTGCAAAAGGTACCGTCATTTATTTCTTGGTTTATATTTTCGAGGTTTTCAATCATATGGTTGAGCATTCGGCCTACCTCTTCTGATTTATCGACAAGTTTATTTTGTTTTCCTTCCAATATAAAATGGCAGGCAAATGTAAAATCAGGTATTTGAATCATAATATTTTAGATTTCCAATCTATTCTCTATGCTTTTTCTTCTGATTATTATTTTCCGAAGCTGTAGCACCATTACTGCGTGCAATTCTTGCTGCCTTAAGAATTTCCCATCCTCCTTTTAGCACAATTCCCACGGTTATAAGGCTGATGATCAAATCCGGAAGTGGAGAATTTAACAGCATCACTGCTATACCGGATAACACAATGCCTAAATTAACAAGCATATCGTTGCTGGTAAATACCATAGAGGCCTTCATGTGCACGCCTCTTTCACCTTGAGATTTCAGCAAGCGCAAGGCAAGCAGGTTACTTGCCGCATTTACAATAGCCGTAATGATCATCGCCCAGCCAATTGGTTCGGCTTCTGTAACAAAACGCCTGATCACTTCACCCAACAAAAGCAGACCCAGCCCAATTAAAAGAACACCGGAAAGGTTTGCAGCGCGTGATTGAGCTACAACACCTTTGCCCACAGCGTAAATGCTTACAAGGTAAACGGCTGAGTCAGCCAGGTTGTCAAGTGCAGCACCCAATAGCCCTGTGGAATTTGCAATAAAGCCAACAATACCGGCCAGTGCCACCTGAAACATATTGATTCCCAGGACCTGTTTTAATATTTTTCTATCGGCTTTATTGGCCGCATCAAGCTGGATCTCGGCTTCTTCGTTTTTATTATTACCGCTCATGACTGGTCTATTATTTTAATGGAATTACCTCACGAACCTTACCACCGGATGTCTGTTCAGGCAGTTCTTCAGCTTTCTCCAAGGTGATGTTTTCAAGTCTATTCTCTTTTAGCACACCAGCTAGCTCTGCGAGTATTGTTTGCCAAACCCGCTCAGGTTCTGCACCAGCCGAAAGCTTCAGGCGTATACGAAGATTTGTCGGACTGGTCTGTACAAGCTGGAACAAATCAATTCCGGGAATGCGTGCAGCTACAGTGCTGAATGCCAAAGGCGCAATAGATACTTTTTCCCCATCCGCAGGAAAAGTAAGCACATCAGAAGAGCGGCCTTGTACACGAATAGCAGGAAGCGGATTACCACATTTGCAGGGTTCAGGTTTTTGTAAAATACTATCTCCAAGGTCATAGCGAAGTATGGGCTGTATTTTATTAGCAAGATTGGTTAGAAGTACAGTGTATGACTGTTTCCCTGGAGGAGTTGGTTTATAATCCTCGTCAACAGGTTCCAGTATCACCCAATCGCTATTTACATGGAGCCAGCCATATCTGCACCTGTAGCTAATAAAAGGACATTCCGTAGCAGCATAACTATCGTAGACTTTAGCATTTAATGCCCTTGAAATCCGTTGGTACTCTTTTTCAGGTAACCCTTCTGCAGAGAGCACGATTAGCGAAGGATTTATGTGCAGCCGTCCAGCTTCCTGTTCACTGGCCAGCAGCGGGCCCATACTTGCATAGGGGGCAAGTATTATGGGCTGGAACTGGTTGAGGTTTTTAACCATATCTGGTATGGGCATGTTCACAGGAAGGACCTGATACCTTTTGTCACGCTTCTTTTTTAGCCGTGCCGCAGCGATGGCGGAAGCAAAGTGCCCACCCATTGCGTTTATCATCGTCAAACGGCCCCGGTTAACAAGAATACGAATGAAGTCGCCTAAACCAAGCCAGGAAATCATCATGCGAAATGCAAGAGCGCCCACTACTTTAAAGCTCCTCTCATCAATAAGGAATATTCCCTTTTTTCCTGTAGTTCCGGAGGTAGTAGCGACAGTGTACTTGTTTAAAAAATACACCCCAATGAATTCGGTATTACCAACAAATGCCTGTGCTTTTTCAATGGTTACTTCTGGATCGGTGACGAAATCGTTAAAATGCTCCATTAACTCTTTTTTACTTGTAACCGGCAAGCGTGTTGGATCTTCAATCTGCTTTGGTAACTCTTGATATAGTTCCTGATAATAAGGTGAGTTTGCACGAGCAAAGGCTACAATATCAGCCAAACGTTTACTTTGCCGTATTTCTATTCCTTTTAAGCCTTCTTTCTTAGCCTTCCAGGTATCAAACAGCATCCATAAAACCGTGGTTTTAATTTTATTCATATGGCAATTTTTTTATTTTACTTATCATAAAACCACTGCGTGGCAGCGTGGGCATACGCGATAAACTGAATGTCAAATCCTGATCGGGTACCTCATAAGTCATCCGATTGATCAGGAAATCTACAGCTTGTTTCATCGATTCAATAGTGAGCCATTCACCCGCACACCGATGACCGTGTAAATGTTCTCCTCCACCCTGTGGAACTAAGGTAAAGGGATTGCCGTCCCAGTTTATAAATCTCTCAGGATGAAATTCATGGGGGTCTTCCCATAATTCAGGATCGTGAAGCATTCCATAAATATCCAGCAACACCAGCCTGCCACGCTTAAACATATATCCTTTCCATTCAAATTCTTTTCGCACAATGGCGCCTACCATGGGAGTAAATGGATAAAATCTTCGTACTTCCTGTACCAATATTTCTGTCAGATTGTCTTTCCCTGTCTGTATTTCTTTTTTGTATTGTGGATTTTGATGTAAAGCAATACCAGTAAAAATAATGTAGGTGGCTATGGCTACGGTGGGCCTTAATACATTGATCAGTTCTACTGCTGCAACCTTTGTGTCCAACAATTTGCCATCAAGCTCACGGTGAAAAGCAATTGAGTGGGCGGCAGTGCCCTTTTCTACATGAATTTTATCGTTACGGATTTCCTTAATAAGGTTACCAATCCACTTTTCAGCTCTTTTCCGAGCCTGCTTTCCTCTCCAGTGCCTTGGACCGATGGCTCCGAAGGCATCTACCATAGCTCCAAAATCCTTGGCTCTTTGTTGCACTTCCTCTTCTCGCAGCGGAACTCCCGACCATGTACAGACTGCACGGCAAAGGAGCTCCTGTGCTTCGTTAAATAATATTATTTGCTCTTCTTTCTCCCATTTACTAATGTATTTTTCCCAGTAGCTTTTTTGAATTTCCAAGAACCTCCGAAGGCTATCCGGTTTCATCAAAGACATAAACATTTCTTTTCTTTGCCTGTGTGCTGAATTATCCAGTGTCTGGACGCCCTTCTGGCCGAATAATGTTTTTTGCACTCTTTTAGGAGTAGCACCTTTGCGTTGAAACTTTTCAGTGTCATAGAAAACCTCCGCGGCTTCTTTTCCACTCATGCAGATTGTTTCTTTTAACATCAAACGGGTACTAAAAATATCAATCCCAAGATTTTCACGCTTTTTCTGAATAAATTCATAGCCGTCACGAAGCAGTATCAAACTGCTATCGAAGTTTTTGTCTTTCGGAATAGTTGTCATGTTCTTTATATCTTTAAAAAATTTATCTTTCATTTTTAAACCAGTAACTTAAACTTAATACAACGTAATCTGAGTTTGGTTAAATGACTAAATACCGCATAATTTAGTTTACAATGTACTTAAGACCATTAAATATGTAACGCCCTATCTTCTGTTGCCGCTAAACAAGCTTCTTTAAAGGTTTCTGAAAATGTGGGGTGCCCGTGCGACATCCGTGCAACATCTTCGGCAGATGCCCTAAACTCCATGGCCACCACCGCTTCGGTATAACTGTCCGCGATGCGTGGGCCTATCATGTGCACTCCCAATATCTCATCTGTTTCCTTATCTGCAATTACCTTGATAAAGCCATCGGTATCCATACTTATTTTTGCCCTTGCATTGGCCTTGAATGGAAAAGATCCTGTTTTTATATTTTTATTGGCCTTTTTCAATTCTTCCTCTGTCAAACCTACTCCTGCAACCTCGGGTTGGGTGTACACGATATTTGGGATGAGCGAGTAATTGATATAGGGCTTTTGGCCAACAATCCGTTCGGCTACGAAAACGCCTTCTTCACTGGCTTTATGGGCAAGCATTGCCCCTCGGATTACATCCCCAATGGCATACACTCCCTTGATATTGGTTTCGAGGTTTTCATCTACCGTTATCTGCCCTTTTTCGTTGGTTTCCACTCCTATATTTTCAAGGCCTAAATTGACGGTGTACGGCTTTCGGCCAATGGCCATAAGGCAATAATCACCTTCTAAGGATATCTCTTCTTTATCAGAAAGTTTTTCTGCTTTCAATTTCACCTTATTATCCATGGCTGTTACATCTGTCACCTTATTTTCCAAATAAAATTCAATCCCCTGTTTTTTTAGGGAACGGTGCAATTGTTGTCCCAGAGCGCCATCCATAGTGGCAATGAGGCTATCAAGATATTCCACAATGGATACCTTTGAACCCAGGCGGGCGAATACGGAACCTATCTCAACCCCGACAACGCCCCCACCAACAACCATTAAATGGTCGGGGATTTCGCTTAGAGCAAGGGCTTCGGTAGAAGAGATGATCCGCTTTTTATCGATTTCAATATTGGGCAGTGAAGCGGGTTTGGACCCTGTGGCAATGATAATTTTATCGGTTTCTATGGTTTCTGGTTTATCTTCGGCCTTAATCTCAATCGTGTTTTTGTCCATGATGGTGCCGTGGCCTTCATAAACGGAAACCTTGTTCTTTTTCATCAGATAGTCAACGCCATTGATGATTTCCTTTACCACATCCTGAACCCTTTGGTTCATTTTTTTGATATCGACATTAGCTTCTTTTACATCAATCCCAAAATTTTCAAATTGATGTTTGAGTTTGTAGTAATGCTCCGAGGCTTCCAGCCAGGCTTTTGACGGGATACAGCCCACATTTAGGCATGTGCCACCCAACGTGCTGTATCTTTCAATAATAGCCGTTTTTAACCCTAATTGAGCACATCGGATGGCACTTACATACCCGCCAGGGCCAGAGCCTATTATAGTTACATCATATTTTTGCATATTCACATTTTTTAAAGTTAAAGTTGATTATTGAGCCGTTAAGGTTCAGTTTTCAGGCAGGTCCAACGTGTTGCTTTCCCTATGACTTTTTGTAAACTTCTTTTAGCTTTTAACACTTTACATTATTCAAGTTTCTTACTTCTTATAAGCCAATAATCTCAAGGCATTAAACACCACTACCAGCGTAGAGCCTTCATGGATAAGCACAGCAATACCAATATTGGCCAGTCCGAAAATGGTTGAGGGGATCAATAAAGCAACTATCCCCAAACTCACCCAAAGGTTTTGTTTGATAATGCCTTTAGCCTTTCTACTTAAACCGATTGCAAAAGGCAAGGTCTCCAGCTTATCGGCCATCAGGGCTATATCGGCTGTTTCCAGGGCTACATCACTGCCAGCTGCTCCCATGGCAATACCTACAGTGCTATTGGCCATGGCCGGGGCATCATTCACCCCATCACCTACCATCGCTACTTTGGATTCTTTCTCCTTAAGTTCTTTAATGGCTTCAACCTTTTCTTCCGGCAATAGGCTGCCCCATGCATCCGTAAGGCCAATCTCTTTGGCCACTGCATCCGCTACTTTCTGATTATCACCCGTAAGCATAATCATACGCTTGATGCCGATTTCTTTCAGTCGTTTTAATGTGTTTTTGGCTTCTTCCCTCGGGGTATCCATCAGGGCAATAATGCCAATGTATTTGTCATTTTGACGGATCAACATGGTAGTATTACCATCTGACTCCAGCGACTTTACTTTTTCTTCTGTTTCCTTCTCCGGCTTATTACCATCCAGAGATTCAAACAGGTCCAGGTTGCCGATGTACACTTTATCATTACCCAGGGAGGCCTTAATCCCCTTGCCAAGTACCGCTTCCAGGTCTTTTGCTTCCGGAATATCAACCCCATCCAATCGCTCTTTCCCATCCCGCACTACAGCTTTGGCCAGAGGATGGTCACTGAGATTTTCTACGGCTACTGCTATTTTTAACAGTTCTTCCTCGTTTACATCACCTAAAGCAATTACTTCGGTGAGCTTGGGCTTACCTTCTGTTAGCGTTCCTGTTTTGTCAAAAGCCAGAGCGGTGAGTACACCCAGATCTTCCAGCGGACGGCCACCTTTGATCAGCACCCCGCCTTTGGCTGCCCGGGCTACCCCGCTCAGCACCGCACTGGGGGTGGCTATGGCCAAAGCGCAAGGGCTGGCTGCCACCAATACGGCCATTGCACGGTAGAAGCTTTCGCTAAAGGTTTCGTCCAGTACCAGAAAGGCGAAATTGAGTATGACCACCAAGACCAATACAGACGGCACAAAATACTTTTCAAATTTGTCGGTGAGCCGCTGTGTAGGTGATTTCTGGGTCTGTGCTTCATTCACCAACTTGACCAGTCGCGAAAGCGTAGAGTCTTTGGCTTCTTTGATCACTTTGATTTCAAGCGTATTGTTGCCATTAATGGTACCCGAAAAAGCACGGTTCTCGTCTTTGATGTCTTTTTCCTCCGACCAGTCTTTTTCGGGATTATCCACCGGTTCTTTGTCTACCGGCACACTTTCCCCGGTGATGGGGGCCTGATTCACACTACTTGTACCGCTGACAACCACCCCATCTGCTGAGATTTTACTATTGGGCTTCACCACAATGATGTCGCCTATGCTCAATTCCTCAATACCGACTTCTTCGGTCTTGCCATTTCTCTTAAGCAATGCTGTTTTAGGAGCGAGTTCTGCCAAAGCAGCAATGGATTTACGGGCTTTGTTCATGGCATAATGTTCCAGTGCATGCCCCATGCTGAACAGGAACAATAACAAAGCACCTTCTGCCCATTCTCCCAAAATAGCAGCTCCAATGGCTGCCACCAGCATGAGAAAGTCAATTTCAAAACCTCCTTTGGCCACTGTTTGAATGGCTTCCTTGGCCGTAAAATAGCCACCAAAGAAATATGCTCCGATGTATAATGCGAGGCTCACCCAGGAAGGCACAGCCTCTACATAAGACAATCCAAAGCCAATTCCGAGCAATGCTCCACAGATAATGGAAAAAATCAGCTCCGTATTTTTACCGAAAATGCCGCCATGCGAATGATCATGATCTTCATCTTCCTCATGGTCATGTTCCTTATTACCTTCCTTTTGATCTTCGCGTTTTTCATTTTCTTTTACTTGCTCAAGAAAACGTTCGGCACTCACCTGCGTATCGGGCATATCAAGCCCGTCCTTTCTTAGGGCTTTCAGGATTTCGGCCTCATCTGTTTTGGCGGTATCATACTCTACCCGTACCATACCGGATGCCGATACGGAGGCTTCTAGAATACCCGCTATATCCCTAATGTCACGCTCTATATGACGGGCATGGCGGGTATGGCGAATGCCTTCTACTTCTATGAGTTTGTGTCCAAATTTTTGCGTGATTTCCGCCCCTGCTTGCTCTGCCAGCGACTGGATACGGTCTATGGAGATCAACTCCGGGTCGTAGTGAAAGCATAGCTGAGGTACGCCATTATCTGTTTCATCTGCTACATGTACTTTCTCAAGGCCTTCTTTATTCTCAAGTTGTTGAATGAGTTTTTGTACACATTGATCTTTTTCATCCGGTACTTCGGGCAGGAGTAATGGTATTTTTATTTGTAGTTTTTTCATTTTCTGATATTTTTCTTTTTTAAAAAAGGGAAATGATGTGAAATCAATAATAGAATAAGCAAAGCGGATGTGACACTCCCGATAAGGTACATGCCATATCCAATAGCAATTCCTACAGCAGCAGTGGCCCAAATAGTAGCTGCGGTTGTCAAACCTGAAATAAAATTTTTGGATCCATCTCTGAAAATAATACCCGCCCCCAGGAAGCCAATGCCTGAAACAATATTGGCAACAATTCGGGTCTGATCTGCAACTTCAATGTGGGAGTTGATAATTGTGACTAAAGCCGCACCCAGGCAAACGGCAGCATACGTTCTGATTCCTGCGGCATGCCCGTCAATTTCCCTGTCGAGTCCTATCAAAACACCGAGTACAAGGGCGACAAGTAACCTTGGTATGAGCGTTATTTCAGTTTGAAAATCCATTGTTAATATTTTGTGTTATAAAACATAATAGTCTGTCGGTTTTTTCTTTTCAGGAACATCCGTTTCTCCAATCATTTGCCTGATGTTTATTTCTATCGTTTCCGCCAGGTCTGTCATGGGCGTGTCCAAAGGCTGGTTCTCAAAAGGATCCTGCATGAGAATGGAGGTTTTTTCGATGGCAATAAAAATGATCGGTATACCAATAGTCAGGCCTATTTCTACAATTAGGTATTCATCAGTTAAACCGAATGGCAGCATAGTAGCAAAGACATAAATAATGGTATGGATCAACAGGCTGTGTGCTTTGGGGAAAACCGTGTTTTTTATGCGTTCGCACTTGCCCATAGAATCACATAATCTGGCGATGGTGCTATCGATTTGCACCTGCTGAAAATCATTCACCATACCTTTTTCTTTTGCCTTTAGCAAAGTTTCAGAATGTTCTGACAATAAAGCATTTGGAATATTAAATGCTTCGGTCTTATTGGATTCTTTATATTTAATGACCCTGTGGGAAAAAGGTAGTTTTCTTAGTGATTCTCCGAGCGCATAGCACCAAATGATCTGACGATTGGCCATTTCATTGACCAAGGTATCGTACTGCCCGTTGCTCCTTTTGAAAAATGAAACACATTGTCTAACCAGTGTTCGGGAATCGTTAACAATAGCACCCCAAATAATACGGGCTTCCCACCACCGTTCATAGGCTTGATTGGTTCGAAAACCCAACAGCAAGGCTACCGCGGTACCAAAAACGGCAGTGACGCCAATAGGAACCGAAATTTTGTCAAGAAATCCGTATTGATCGAAAATGCCTACCACAACCGCATACGAGGAGATAAGTACTATATCAACCTTAATGGTTTTGATAAAGTCAAGTATGGATATTCTTTTATTTAAGAGCATATTCTTAATTATTACTTACAATCCGGACAGATACCTTTCACCACCAGATTTACTTCATTTTTGCTGAAACTCTCAGGCAATTCAAAATGTGGAATACTGAACTTTGGAAGACAATAGGTCTTTCCACATTTGTCACAATGAAAATGAATATGGGCATCATCATGCTTACCTACATCACAGGCATCTGAACAAAGTGCATATTTAGGCACTCCGGTACCATCATCAATACTGTGTACCAGTCCATTATCCTCAAACGCCTTTAGCGTTCTATAGATGGTAGTTCTGTCAGATTTCACAAAGTCCCTGTATAGATCAGTAAGACTTACTGCTATCTCGTGGTCCAACAAGTACTCTAGCACAAGCAGCCGCATGGCTGTAGGTTTTATTTTGTGTTGCAATAGGTTTTCTTCTAGTTCTTTTATAACGCTCATAACTCATTTTTTCTAAGTATCACCTGTGTAAACTGGATCTTTAGTATTTCGCTTATTTCCGGCAACATGGATTTCAGACCAACCTCAGTTGTAGAAACCTCTCCGGTAGCGCTTAGCATACAGGCTATGGCTTCACCTCCGTTAAAGTGTTTCAAGTTGCCAGAAAGAACAATCTGAAATGTACTTTCACCTGCCGTTACTTTTAAAGGCCAGTTAAACGAAATCGGAGCATGTGGCTTACTTATAAAATCCTCTACAGGGATAAAACCTGAAAAGGAGATTATAAGCTCTTCACCATCAGCATTGCTTATCTGCTCATTTAAATAACCAATACCGGTATCTATGGTTTTTAGTTCTAGCTTTCCTGAAATTTCTTTGGTATTATAATCCAAAAAAAGAAACAGCTTATGGCTTTCAGCAATTATCCGTTCATTATTTATTTCGGCCACCATCACGATATGCCCCTCGGTAGTCCGGTAAAGGGATTGCCCAACAGCCACCCATGTTTGCGCAAAAAATAGCAGTGTAATAAATATAATTTTCATGGTTAACGACTATTTAAGTTTTCTTCGATATAGTTGAGCGCTTCTGGTATATCAAGCTCTCGGGTGCCATTCCCTGTGCGAATGTAAAAATGAGACCGGTCATCTTTATGCATATATACTGGAGTACCTGCAACTTTAATTTCAAGATGACAAACATCAAGCCCTTCTATTTGGTAAAAAGACACACCTACCAGAGCGCAATAATTTGTCCCTAATTTGGTGGAGACCAGTTGCATTATATACTGCTCAAAACCATCTCTTCCCGGTTTTTTTAAACAACGGTAGTCCTCGATTAGACCCAGTGGTTCACCATCATCATCAATACCTATGAATAGGTGCCCACCTTGGGTATTCATAAATCCGGCAATGGTTTTTGCTACTACGTCTTCTAAAGCCTTATTTGGCTTAAACTGCCTCAAGTCCCACCTTAAGGTAGATTTGAATTCTACTTGCTGGTTTTCTCCTGCCGCAATCAACTCCTTGATCTCCTCTAGCTTATTCCTTTTCGTGGTAAGCTGAAATATTTTTTGCCTGACCATAAACATCAGTGCCAGGGCAATGCCCAGTAACCCGAATAGCAATTTGATGATGGCCTGATCTAAATCCCATGAACTAACTTCCTGCTGATATGAAGCAAGCAGGTATTTCCACCAGTTGCCATTATCTCCCTCCATGTCATACATGTGAAGTGAAATAGCCAGGGGCTGTATCACAAATAGTCCAAAGGCTAATCCAATAAGTATATAAGCAAGTACTTTCCGTTTTTTCATTTTATAATATCCTTTTATAAACCACAGGTGTCACCTCGCTTGGGATACACCTGTGGCTTTATAATTACTTCTTCTTATCCTGAAGGACTTTCCTCTTTTGTTCAAATTCCTCATCGGATATCTCGCCCCGGGCATATCGCTCTCTCAGGGCTTCCATGGCCTTATCCTTTCGTCTGTTTTGTCCGGGAGTAGGGTATGGAATTAAGAAAATCCAGAATAGAAGGATAAGCCACAAGATCCACCAGATCCAGTGCATTCCTCCGAAATACCAATCATACATCATAACTGTAGGTTTTAGGGTTAAACATTTATTTAATTGTCATTTACAATTACCGGTGATTTGCCATCGGTTACAATTACTTTGGTGTTCTTAGAGCCGACCAGATCCCTGGTGATTTCCAGGCTCTTATATTTGATGAGCCGGTCATTCAGAGTGGCGTTGATGATGGCCTGCTGCTTTTTTATTGCATCGGCCTCTATCAATAACCTTTCAGCCTCTTTCTTCTGCTTCTCAATGTTGAAATTGATTTGCATACGCTCTGTAATGATGGCCATCTCCTTTTCTTTCTTTTGTTTCTCCAGCTCAAAATCCAACTGATTCCTTTTTATTTCATTCTCGATTTTTGTCTTCTTGGCTGTCTCGTCTGCATTGAGCTGAGCTTCGATGGTTTCCACCACTGCCTGTGGCAAATCGACTTCTTTAAGCATTACGAGATCCATGGCAAAACCATATTCTCCGATTACCTTATTCATTTTTTCTTTAATGGTATTTTCAATCGTATTTCGTTCGGTAATCAACTGAGTGGCCTTATAATCAAGTCCCGTTTGCCGAAGGATGGTAATCAAATTATCCTCAATGACCGTTTCCTGATAACCGGCACCAAAATCCTGATAAATGCGAATGACCGAATCAGGAACGATATGGTATAATATGGTTATTTCAGAGCTTACCTCTATTCCTTCTTCTGTATGGAAATTGAGTTCCCGGGAGTAGTTGACAATCCGCGTATCAAAACGTTCTATTTTCCGCCCGATAAACCCCATAAAATGATGAGGGCCCGGTTTCATTACCGTTGGTTTCACCTTGCCAAAATGCACATCTACACCTACCTCTCCCGGTCGCACAATAGCACATCCCTGAAACAGCATAAATGCGGTGATCAAGGGAACTAAGACTTTTATAGCTTTCATAATAATATCAATTTTAATTTTTCAAATTATCCCTACATTTCGGACACCAACTCCCCTGAATCACACTATCAGCGGTAGCCTGGAAACGGTGACCGTTTTTACATCGCCACATGAGCGGTGTTTTGGAGTTTATGTACTCTTTAGAAAGACATATACCTCCTTTTGCATGAGCCATGGACTGCATTTTCTCAATCCCGTGGGGAACGTTGTTAGCACATACAGGACACCAGCTTTTTCGTATTTTCACACTAAAAGGGGTGGCCTGCCATTGATGACCTTTTGCACATTGCCACCACAATTTGGACTTGCTGTTGATATATAAATCTGATAAACAAAGTCCGCCACGTTCCCTGGCTAATTGCTGCATTTTTTCAATTGGTGACTCCATAATTTTTCACTTCATATCAAATCTTTTGATAGACTTTCCGGTCTTAATTCTATACGCATCGTCTATTTCAGATACATAAATAATCCCATCGCCAGGTTCTGGCGTTTTGGCTTTGGCGCATATTAATTGCACGGCTTTGTCCATTTCTTCATTTTGGCAGACCAGCTCCAGCTTAACTATCGGGCTATCGGTAAAATGAAAATCTAATGAAGGGGAAGCATCTTTTTGTCGGTGCGCCCCGGTTCCTTCACCTTTGGATAGCGTTACACTTTCAAAACCTGCATCACGCAGGGAGTCAACAACTATTTGTACTTTTTTCGGTTTTATAAATGCTTTTACTTCTTTCATAATTTTTTATTTATAATTTAATCCAAGTCTTAGTTTCTAATGGATGTCCTTTTATGGAACTGATACGCAAAATGTAAGTTCCTGTAGGATAACTAGAAACATTAATATTAATATTTTCATTGGACGAACTCATTTGAATGAATTGTCCCATTTCATTATATACCTTTACCTCATACTCATTTAAACCTTGAGTTACTTTCTTGATTGTTAAATAATGGCCAACCGGATTAGGATAGACTTTAAACATTTCTTTGGCAAAGGGTTGTTCTTTTGCACTTAATACTAGATTACGATCTAGTGCACACTCAGCCAAAGTAGCTATTGCTAGTTTAGTGCATTTTTCATAAAATTGAAGATTAAACTGCCCCAGCGAATCTGCGGGAGAGTGATAAAAAGGATTAAAGTCATTACTATACTCTTCATTTATACCAATAGCCGTAAATCCATTACTCCAAAAAGCCGCATGATCAGTTGCTCCTATTCCAGGATTTACAAAATTCAAGTTCAAGCCGACAGAATAGCGTGAATTTACTTCTGATGCTTTTTCAGCTAGTTGAATAGAACCTGCAATCGGTCTTGTATGGAGGTCGGCCACAAAATCCTCATTTCCATCCCACCCCAGCATATCTAAATTTATGTAGCCAATAATTGAATCACCATTAGCAGCAGCGAAAGATGTGTAAGCCTTACTACCGATTAAGCCCTGTTCTTCTTCATCCCAAAAAGCGAAGACGATAGTGAAGGGGAAATCGTATCTTGAAAATATTCTAGCCGCTTCTATTACAGCCGCAGCTCCACTTGCATTATCATCAGCGCCAGGTGCAATATTTATGGCGGGACGATTATCATAATGAGCACCAATTATTAGTTTTCTATCCGGAAAAACTGTTCCCGTTTTAATTCCAAATAAATTTTTACCATTTGTACTGAACTGCTGTGAGTCTATTTCATGACCATAAGAAAACAATTTTTGTTTGATAAATTGAAATGCTTTTTCATTGCCATCTTGATCGATATGTCGAGAATATATAGTGTCTGCCACGCCATTTATAAAAACTTTTTCCTCTCCTGACAACTGTTTAACGAAAAAAGTCAAAGAATCTAATTCGACCTTTTCCACTATACTTTGAACAGTGGAATTTTGTGTCCATCCAGTCAGTGCATTAAGATTTAACAAAGCTATAAGTAGAAATATAAATTTCAATTTCATATACATTTAAAATGGTTTAATAAGTCATGCTTTAAACATTATTAAAGCTCATGGCAGTGACAAATTAAGATGTCAACTGCCATGAACCTATTTACTTAATGACCATGAGAAGTCTGGCTTTTCTTCATTTCAGAAATCAGGTAATAGGCGTTGTTCCATGCGACTTGGGTGCCGTTAGGAAGGGGTTCTAATAATTTAATCTCTACCCATCCATCTTCTGTCATGCCTGTTCGCACTTCCACTGCTTTAAATGCCCATTCGGTCTTTCCATCTTCTTCATGCGCTTCTGCCATAAAAATATAAGGCTTGCCTTCTTCTTCTATAATGGCGCTTTCTGGTAAAGCTTTTACCGGATTATTTCCGGTACGTATTTTACCATTGATATACATCCCCGGGATCAGAAAATCTTCCTTTTGATCTATCTCTGCATGCACATGCACCGCTTTTGGATTTTGTTCAAATTGTTTTCCTACTGAATAAATTTTGGCAGTCAACGTATTTCCCGGAACAGATTCCACAGTAAAAGACAACTTTTGTCCTTTTTTCACTTTGTGAACATCCTTTTCAAACACCATCAGGTCGGCATGAATATGGTCGGTATTGACAATCATAAACATCTCGGTCTGAGGGTCTACATATTGACCAACCTGAACCTCTACTTTTTCAATGTATCCATCAATTGGACTAACCACCGGTACATACTGATAGATATCACCACTCTGTACTTTTTTCACATTCAGACTTAGCTGCTTCAATTGGGCTTCATAGCCTTTCACCTCTCCTTTCATGGCCTGGTAGTCCGCCTGTATTTGCTGATAAGTTTTTCCGGAACCTACCTCTGCTTCATAGAGCCTTTTTTGCCGTTGGTTTTCTTTTTCCAGAAACTGTAGTTGGCTATAAGCCCGTACATAGTCAGTCTGTAACCTGGTCAGGTTGGGGTGAGAGAGATAGGCCAATACCTGCCCTTTGCTCACCTGATCTCCTTCTATCACTTTGATGGAAGTAACATTGGCTCCCAGAATAGCCGTAACGGTCGCCTCATGCTGAGGAGGAACTTCTAACTGGCCGTTGGCCTCAACCACTCCGGAGAGCGCCCGGATGGGCAGTGTATCTACCTTAATCCCCAAACTTGCAAATTTCATGTCAGAAAGATGGAGCTCGGCCATCCCTTCTTCATTATGCTCGCCTTCTTCGTCTCCATGTCCTTCTTCACCTTCGTGCCCAGCCTCGCCCTCACTGTGTTCTTCGTGAGAAGCTTCACCTGAGTTATCAGCCGACTTGTTGCCGCAACCCGTAAATAATGATACCATCAGTACCAGTGCTACTATATATATAATTTGCTTTTTCATTTCTTCTATTATTTGTCTGACTTTATTATTGACTTTCAATTCCATCATTAGTTTGTTGTTTTTAAGTAGTACTCCAGTTGGTAGCGACTGTCCAGGTAACTGCCAAAGGCATTCCAGGAGTCTACCTCTATGCGAATGGCATCCCTGATGTTTTGCAGGAAGGTCACATAATCAATAGCTCCTTCCCGATAAGCCAAAATAGCTCCGTCCCTTTGCTCTTGGGCCAATGGTAGTGCTTCATCCCGGTAGTAGTTCCATGAGTTAAGCCACTTCAGGTATTGTTCTTTCATTCCCTGATAGGCCGCATTCAATTCCAACTGGTTTTGTCGAAGGTTTTGTCCGGCTATATCCCGCTGGATTTTGGCCGACTGTGTCCGCCCGAGTTCTGGCCCGAAAAACAGAGGAATCCTTATCCCTACCTGGTATTGATAAAAACCGGATTGTCCGGCTATCTGCTGCCGACCATACTGCCCTTGCAATTGAGGTAAAAACTGTGAACGCCTCTCTTTTATGGTGGCGTCCGCTACATCTACACGCTGTTTTGATATATTCAGCAACGGGTGGTTCATCAAAGAATCAGCCACATAATTTAGCGGTTCATCCAGTTGGGTAGCTGGAACATCCGGTACCGTAAAGAGGGTATCATTGGCAAACCACAAGTTGAGCCGCTGCAAGGCACTGAGGTAATCCCGATAAGCCTGCTCTTTTTGTATCTGTACCTGATTGGCCTGATTGGAGGTAGCCAGGTATTCCAGTTTAGAAGTAGCTTCAGTTTCCAAACGAATTCGTGCGGCTCTTTCAATATCGGTAAAAATCGAATCCAACTGCTCATACACCTGGTAGTTGTTTTTGGTGGCATACACCATCGCCCAAGCTTGGCTCACTTCCCTTTCCAGCTCTATCACGGAAAGGTCAAGGGCAGATTCGGCTAACGCCACCCGTTCTTTTTGCAATTTCAACCGGGGTGCTATTCCAAAAACATCAATATTTTGTTGTTGTATGCCTATCTGGGTGTAAACTCCATCCGAGCCGTTACCCACTTCCTCTTTTCCGGTAAATACCTGGGTATTACCAAAGTCCCATGCTGTTTTCTTTAAGGCCTGTTGGCTTTCAATTTCCAAACGTGCCGATTGAATTTTAGGATAATTTTCTACTGCGCGCTTTCTTGCTTGTTCTAATGTAATCGTTGAAAGGCTGTCTTTCTCTTGTTCTTGCTGTTGTGCATTTGCCACAGCCGGTAAACCAAACAATCCACCACAAATAATCAATATGATGATCACATTGGCATTCGGTGCTTTCAGGCTTTTTCTTCTATCATTTCTTCCTTCTACAAGAGTGTATAGCACTGGGAGAACGACCAACGTCAGCAAAGTCGCTGTAAGCATTCCGCCAATCACCACGGTGGCCAATGGTCGCTGCACTTCTGCTCCAGCGGAAGCTGAAAATGCCATGGGTAAGAACCCAAATATATCTGTTGTGGCTGTCAGCATAATGGGCCTGATTCGTTCTTTAGTTCCTGTTAGAATTCTTTCGCGAATGCTGGTTACGCCTTCTTCTTTCAATGAATTAAAGCGATTGATCAAGACCAGCCCGTTCAATACAGCCACCCCGAAAAGCACAATAAAGCCCACACCAGCTGATATGCTAAAGGGCATGTCTCGCATCCAAAGCGCAATTACGCCCCCAATAGCTGCCAGGGGAATCGCCATATAGATCATAATAGACTGAGAGAATGACTGCAGGGCAAAATAAAGCAACACAAAAATCAGAAAGAGGGCTATTGGCACTACGATCATTAATCGTCCCTTCGCCCTTTGCAGGTTTTCAAATTCACCACCATAAGTAATGTAGTAGCCCGGTGGTAAATCCAATTCCGCATCCAGTTTTTCCTGTATATCCGTTACAACAGACTCTACATCACGACCTCTGGTATTAACACCCACGTAGGTCCTGCGGAAAGTATTGTCGCGGGAAATCTGCATCGGTCCCGGCACATAGTTGATATCCGCTACTTCTTTAATAGGTACTTGTGTGCCATCGGGCAAGTCAATGTACAAGGTACGCAAGTCGTCAATACTTCTGCGATGTTTTTCATCAAAGCGAATGACCATATCAAATCGCTTTTCTCCTTCAAAAATCACCCCGGCTACTCCACCGGCAAAAGCTGCACTCACATATTCGTTCAGCTTTTGAATGTCCAATCCATATTGAGCAATCTTTTTGCGGTTATAACGAACGGTCATTTGCGGCAAGCCGGAAGTACGCTCAGGGTTTACATCACCTACTCCAGAGATAGTTTGAATAATTTCAGCCATTTCCTCCGCTTTTTGAGAAAGCACATCCAAATCTTCACCATAGAGTTTGACGGCCACATCTTCTCTTACCCCAGTCAAAAGCTCATTGAACCGTAGCTCGACCGGCTGGCTGAATACCAGATTTACACCAGTAAGTTCCCGTTCAAGCAATGTTTTGATTTCAGCTATCAGCTCTTCTTTAGTCTCTACGGAAGTCCATTTATCCATATCCTTTTCCAGAATGATGAACATATCGGCAATGTCCATGGGCATAGGGTCGGTAGGAATATCGGCCACGCCTATTCTCGCTACAGCAGTTTTAATTTCTGGAAAATTGTCCAGCAGGAGGGTTTCAATTTTGGTAGAAACATCAATGGCTTCACTCAATCCGCTTCCCGGCCGAATCAATGCCTGCATAGCTAAATCCCCTTCATCCAACTGCGGGACAAATTCTCCTCCCATACGTGAAAAAATGAACCCTGACAGCCCGAGTAATACAATAGCCACAATGATTACAAGGGTCTTGAACTTTAAGGCACCTTTTAGCAATGGCACATAAGCCCATTGAATGCCATCTATAATTTTATCACTTACCTTTTCCAGCCAGCGTTCAAACTTCCCAAACCAGTTTTTCTTGTTTTGGATAGGTTTCATGAATAATGCCGACATCATCGGAACATAAGTCAGACATAAGAAAATGGCACCAATCATGGCAAATCCAAATGTGTAGGCCATGGGCTGGAACATTTTACCTTCAACCCCAGTAAGAAATAAAATAGGTGCAAATACAATAAGAATTATAATCTGTCCAAAAAATGCAGAGCCCATCATAGTACTGCCGGCATCATAAGCCACCTCATCCATCACACCTTGGTTAAACTTAATTTTCCCTGATCGGATCCGTTTCTGTATTTCATAGACCGTACCCTCAATGATGATCACCGCACCATCTATAATAATTCCAAAGTCTATAGCACCAAGGCTCATCAGGTTGGCCCATACATTGAATTGCTTCATGAGTATGAAGGCAAATAATAGGGAAAGTGGAATAGTGGTAGCAGTAATAATACCCCCACGAACACTTCCCAACAATATTACCAGGGCGAATATCACAATGAGGGCCCCTTCCAAAAGATTTGTTTTTACGGTACTGGTAGTTCTTTCAATCAGGGAACTACGATCAAGAAATGGTTTTATTTCCAAGCCTTCCGGTAAAGACTTCTGCACTTTTTTCATGCGCTCCTGCACATTCTGGATCACAGAATTAGGGTTTGATCCTTTGAGCATCAGCACCATACCACCAACAGCTTCCTGCCCATCCTGGGTGAATGCTCCATAACGAACCTGACTTCCGAAATGTACTTTCTCTGCTACATCACCAATGGTGACAGGAATGTTGTTTTCATTCCGTACTACTATTTCCCGGATGTCGTCAAGCGAACGCACAAGACCTTCTCCACGGATGAAATTGGCCATGTTGTTCTTCTCTATATAAGCACCTCCTGTATTTACATTATTGCGCTGAAGGGCCTCAAAGACCTCAGAGATGGATACATTCAGTGCGTTAAGTTTTTCAGGATTGATAGCGATCTCATATTGCTTTATTTTACCCCCGAAGGCATTGACATCTACCACGCCATCCACCAAAGTCATCTGACGTTTTACAATCCAATCCTGAATTGTACGTAGTTCTGTGGGAGTATAAACAGTATCATATCCTGGCTTGGGCTTGATGGTATATTGGTAAATTTCTCCTAGTCCAGTGGTTATAGGCCCCATAGACGGACTACCAAATTTCTCGGGGATTTTATCCCTGACCTCATTAAGCTTTTCCTGTACCAATTGCCGGGGTTTGTATATCCCCATTTCGTCTTCAAATACGATGGTAACTACAGATAACCCAAAACGGGATACGGAACGAATTTCTGTAACGCCCGGCAGATTCCCCATGGCTAATTCCACCGGGTAGGTGACGAACTGTTCTATATCTTCTGTGGCAAGGTTTTGAGACACAGTCATTACCTGTACCTGGTTATTTGTTATATCAGGTACTGAACCCAGATTGATTGTGGACATGGAGTAGATCCCCACCCCTATGAGCGCCAGCGTGAGCAAGCCCACGATGAATTTATTCCTTATTGAAAAAGAAATGATTTTATTGATCATATTGCATGTATTATTTTGCGTGTACTGAGAAGAAGTGATGGAAACGTGCCACAATCCCTATTAGAAGAATCAGGCACATTAGCACAATAAAAAACCACTTTAGAATCTTTTTAGTAGTGATTTTCTTTCTTCTCTTTTTCCTTTTTTTCGTTTTGTTTTTATTCAGTTTTTTCAAGCTTTACAAATAGAATTGAACATGAATAAAGGGATGCCTTTGAAAAAAGGCACGTAAGAGATATTTAGCAATTTATCAGTATGATTAAAGACCTTAAATCTTAATAAGAGACTTTATCGGTCAGACATACTGATCCTGCTAAACCCGGAAAATCAAGACATTGGAGGCTTGAGAAAACCAGAGATTTCAATGCTGCTGAAATCCTGAATATAAGCAGTATGAACCGCAGGTAGTTTCAACAGGTGCGTAAAATCAATCCCTGCTGCTGATAAAAAATGTACGTGGCAACAATGGCATACGCAGAGCGGGGAACAACCGTCCCAACCCCGATTGGAGTCATGGTCATGATTATTATCAGCAGTATTAACTACCGAGATGTTTTCTGAAGTATCCCGCTGCGGTACAGTATCCGCACAGGCTACCCCTGTCAAGGCCATGAAGTAAAAGCTCAATATGTAGCATGTAATTTTCACTTCTGCAAATATACGAATTAATTCAATGCAAGGGTATTGCAAAAGTAAAGTCTGAAAATTTGTAGAGATTGTTATCATTTAAACATTGTTACCAAATATGATAGTATCTTTTGCCACCCTTGAATATTTCATTAATAATAGTTATTATTTTAGCTAATGCTTAAATTGTAACATGAAGTCAATAATTTACACTAGGGTTTCGACTAAAGACCAATCCACAGCCCGGCAGCTCAATGATATGAAAGAGGTTGAAAGGTTTGAAGTGGTGAAAGTTTTCTCAGAAAAAATTTCAGGCTTTTCTGTACCCATAGAAAAGCGACCAGGCTTACAAAAGTCACTAAAATACATATTCGATAACAATGTAAAGTGTGTTATGGTATCAGAAGTTTCCAGACTTGGTAGAAACACACACGAAGTTCTTAATTTGATAGAGCATTTAAAAACTACTGGAGTAGCATTATATATTCATAATATTGGAACAACCATTAATACTGACAATGAAATGGGTGAGGTCTTTACAAGATTGATAGTTACGATTATGGCTGACTTGGCAAGGCTTGAAAGTGAACAAATGAGTTACAGAATCAAATCAGGGATTAGGTCCAGGAAAGCCAAAGGTTTTACTACTGGAAGAAAGATAGGTTCAAAAGAAACACACGAAAACTTTCTAGCTAAACATGAAGACATAATTAAATACCTCAAGAAAGGCTATTCATCGAGGGAGATTCAAAAATTATGTAGGTGTTCTCCAAATACAATTTCGAAAGTAAAAATTCTAATAATAGATAACTCATAATTATTGATTCCTTAACTATTAGAATTCAAATCAGATCTATATCATAAATCTTTTGTACATTCCAACTAGATAACAATTCAAACGGGTAACTCTAATCTACCATGCCTAGAATAAAATTATTAAAAGATACCGAAATTAAAGCTTTTGATTCACCTGCACAATTCACTGACGATGAGCGTAAAGAATTTTTCAACTTTGATAATCTAGATCAGGATGATGATATGTTTCGCAAGCCTATTACCAAGGTTGGATACGTATTGCAAAGGGGATATTTCCTTGCTCACCATAAATTTTTCCCTATTAATAAATTTGTTGATCAGGATATTAAATTTGTGGTCAATCTTGTAATTAAGAATGATTCAATTAGAAATCTAAAAAATTATAAAGAAGCGACATATAGGTTACATCAAAAAAGCATTCTTGAGCAGTATGGTTATCAATCCTTTAAGAAATTTAGATCGTTTTTTGTAGATGAAGCTTATGAGCTAGTTAAAACTTCGCTTAGGCCTAGAGAAATATTCCATACCCTTATAACAGTACTAAATGATAAGAAAATAGAAATACCTACTTATTATGTCTTCGCTGAAACATTAACTAATTCACTAAATTCTTTTGAACAAGATTTATCAACAAAAGTAGAAAATCAATTAACCATAGTACAAAAGAATATTCTTGATCAGTTAATCTCGATGCCGGCTAGTGATAATGAAGTATCGGCTCAAAACCCCTATCTAATAACTGAACTAAAAAAACCAAAACAGGCTACAACGCCCAGAAAAATTAGAGAAAGTTTAAATCAATTCGAAATTATTCGCGATTTGCATAACGAGTTTTCATTAATATTGGATTCGACCATAATTTCCAATGAGCTACTTAATTATTATGCGGTTTGGATAATAAAAGCAGAACATATTCAATTTGATAGTATAAGAGATCTTTCTAAAAAGCATCTCTATTTAATAGCTTTTATCGTTTATCAATACCGTATTAGGCAAGATCTGTTCATAGACACTTTTTTACAAGCCACAAAACGTTTTTTGAATGAGACTCAAAAGCTTGTAGCAGCAGATTTTATTAATAAGATACCCGCAAAGCAAGAACAAGTCAAACAAATCAAGGATATAGTTAGCTCGTCAAAAAAACAGCTTGAACAAGTAAAGGAAATAATCTTCGCTCACAACTATCCGGATAGGCAAAAGATAATACTTATTACAGATTTGTTATCAATGAGCAAAGAAAATTTTCATGAAGTGCTTTTAGAAAAGCTTAAAGTTCTTGAGAATTCTAGAACTGCTCATATGAAGGATCAGATGTATTTTAGTCAGCTATCAAAAGGGTTTAGAAAAATTAATAATAGAGTCTCTGGTATACTATTAGTAATTGAATTTAATCCGCAAACCTCAGACGTTAATATCATTGAGGCTATACAATATTATCAAGGTCGTAAGGGAAAAATAACTCAAAAGTCTCCAATAAAATTCATTAAAAAAAATGAAATTAAGTGGATATGGGCAGAAGACGGTAGTTTCGATTCACAAGTTTATAAAGCGCTACTTTTTAGGGAAATTGCTGAACACCTAAAAGCTGGTACATTAAATTTAAAGTTTTCTGATAAATATAAATCATTAGATGAATATTTAATTTCTTCTGATCGGTGGGAAAGAGAAAGGGATCATTTGCTAGAAAGGGCAAACTTAAATTCCATGTCTGATTTTGACAAATTTATACCTAAACTTAAAGAGCAATTACATCAACAATTTGAAGAAACAAATTTAAATTTAGAGCATAATGAGCATGTGAAATTCTCTAGAGATGGACGGCCGAGGGTTACTACTCCTAGACTTGAGGAAATTCAATCTGACAAGATTATCGATATTTTGGGTAAGGAAGATTTCTTGCCACTTATAACAGTACTCTCTGATATAGACGATTTATCTGATTTTATTTCGTGTTTTCATCACTATAGCCGCAAGGGTGCAAAAAAACCACCATCTAATGAATTGTTTCTAGCTGCTATAATTGCTATTGGTTGCAATATTGGTGTTAGGAAAATGGGAAAAATATCAAAGGGGATTGGACCTGACAAGTTAGAATATGCTGTTAGATGGTACCTTAGCAAACAAAATATTGAAGAGTCCAATCGAAGGATAATAACTCTAACAAATCAATTATCACTTCCAAAAATATTCATTAAGGACAAAAACAAATTACATACATCCAGTGATGGTCAAAAATTCAATGTAGCAGTACCTTCTTTACATGCTACTTATTCTTTCAAATATTTTGGAACGGGTAAAGGAGTTTCTGCATATAGCTTTATAGATGAACAGAGTAGGTTATTTTATGATACAGTTATCAGTGCATCTGAAAGGGAGGCAGCTTATGTTATAGATGGACTAATGCATAATGAGGAAATTGAAAGTAAGATTCATTCAACCGATACCCATGGCTATAGTGAGATTGTATTTGGTGTTGCAAATGCTTTAGGAATCTTTTTTGCCCCAAGGATTAAGAATTATAAAGATCAATTACTGTATACATTTAAGGACAAAAGAAGAAAATATTATGAGGTAAAAGACTTCAAAATTCTTCCATCTAAAAGTATGCACATTGATGAGTTTCTATTGAATGAACAATGGGATAATGTGTTAAGATTAATTTGCTCCATAAAACTTAGTGAAACCACAGCTTCCAAATTATTCAGAAGGTTAAGTTCATACTCAAAACAACACCCACTTTATAAAGCCCTAAAAGAGTTCGGTAGAATATACAAAACTATATTTATATTACGATATCTTAATGAAACTCCATTAAGGCAAGGGATAGAAAAGCAACTTAATAGAGTAGAACAATCACATCAATTTGCACGCGCCATTTTCTTTGGAAATAACCAAGAATTCAGAGTAGATACTAAAGAAGAGCAAGAAATTGCAGTTAGTTGTAGGCACCTTATACAAAATGCTATTGTTCTTTGGAATTATCTAAATATATCAGATCAATTGACAAAAATTACTGATAATAAAGAGCGTGAATCCATATTAAATATTGTTGAGAAGAGTTCTATTATGACTTGGCAGCATATTAATATGCATGGGGAATATGATTTTGAAAAAATGAATAACAACAAATCTACTTTTAATCTTGAAGAAATTTTAAACATGGATTTGGTAAGTGTCTAATAATTAGATTATTGCGGTTTTCGTCCCTTTCTTGGTTGAAAGCCATAGATCAAATTCTTCTTTGTTTAGCCCATGACATTTAATATCTATCTCATGTTTAATCCTATTCGCATAATCAGGAAGATAGGGTTCTTCATAGGTGATAATACTAATACTGCCAAATGAGGCTTGATTTTTCCATTCATCTGCATAGTCTAAAAAGGGGTCATCTTTTTTCATGTTCATCTCGTTTTGAGCAAAACTACTTCAAAAACTATTGATGAAATAACCAGTTGTGTTAAGAATGAATTTCTTAGAATTTGATACCAACGACTCAAAATGCCCTCATATGCTTGATCAAAGTTGAATTTAGATTTGCTTAGCCAAGGAGTTTAACTTACCAGGACCAATAATATGGCCATCGGATTTTTTTTCTGGGTCCTGCCAAACATGAAAGTTATTGGCCGAATAACTAACAGCTGAAGCCAAACAGAGACAGGAATCTACAACATCGTCTAACATTTTACCTGACCGAAAGCCTTTATCCGTCTTCCATGCCTTATCCTTAATCATCCAATCAATCGTGTTGTCTACTACCTTATTCCATGAATTCCCTATTCCGCTAAAAGGAGCTACATCAGCCAATACATGATGTACCTTGTCTTTGACTTCTTCTTCCGAAAGCGGTTCCTTTTCCTTTTTTTTATAAGCTTTTACCTGTGCGCTCTTCTTATCCTTGTAACCTCCGGAGCGCTTTGTAAACCAAATTACCTCCGCGGGAAAGCACTCAATTACCAACTTGTCTGAATTGCTATGCTGCTCGTCCCAAATAGAGAAGCCAACTGATTCTAAATGTGTCAGAAGATTTTTAACTCTTGGTGCAAGGGGTGCGCCTGCTTGTATTCTAAACATCCAGCCAGCGATATCCTTTTGGCCTTTATCGGTGCACTTTCTCTTTTTACTAAGATGGTTTTCGCATGCCCTTCTTTTAATGGATCCTTTTGTGACTCTTGCTTTCCTTTCTCCTAATTCGTTTTCAGTTGTCTGTAAAGGAGCATCAATAGCAAATATTACTTTGGAGCAATCTGAATGGTCCTCAAGCAATTCATCGATTGATTTTGATAACAATTGTGCAGTAGGATCTCTATCTTTATTCGAGTCTTTATCATGAAGTGAGACCCTTATTGGTTCGTTAAATTGGACAGAGTTTGCTTTTGGATCATGAATGAGTGACACCAAACAATCATATTTCGAAGCCTTATTATTTTTGGAACCTCCAAACCAAGCAATATCTAATCCTATGCATAGTACTTTATCCATCTTCAACTGTCTTTTAATGATTTACTACTTATAAATAGACTTATATAACTTGATTATAAGTAGAATAGATTTTTAAAATCAAGAAACCGAATATAAATATTATATGCTTACAGTATTGTCATTGTAGCGGAAAATTGTTCAAAATTATATGTATTCCAGAGGTTTAAATGCTTGCAAAGCAAAAGTAGTAAAAACTACTTTACAAGATACAAAAGAATCTAAGAGAATACTTTGTAGATGGCAAGCTTGAAATTGCAATTGGTTAAAATTAAAAAAGACGACTATACTCATATAAGTTCAGCCGTCTACAAACTTTGATTTGTCTCTATTCCATATTATAGTAAAAATCTAATTTCTACAACCACTCTTCTCACAAGTTATTTTGTTTCTTGTGTACACCCATTGGCTAGGATATTCTTTAATACTAGTACTACATCCAGTGGTTCCACTTTTTGTTTCTTTATGTATTTCTTTGGTAAGGGTATGTTTTACAGGCATGATCTTATAGGTTTTAGTTGATATTTTACTATATCTAATGTAGAATTATAAGTTTAGATAGAAAAGTAGGTTTAGATGAAGGAACTAAAGCCTTAGATGGAGAGACAAATTTGCCCGATAAAAATAGACTAAATGGTGATTGTTGCCGTAAATGAGAAAGGATATTTTGATTTAGCCTATTAACTCCATAACGTAATAAAGGCACTCAATTAATTAATAAAATATCATTATGGTAAAAGTGCTATTTCAAATTTTGATTTAATTGATAAGATAATTGAGCCATTAAAAGGAGTCAGTGGCCCTCTTCAAGTAAGAATCCTAGAATACGTATCACAAGAACACTCAGTCGTTTTCATTGGATACTATATCGCAAAATCTAAGAAATTAGCTAGATAGAAATTCAGGGAACTTTTAATAAGTACGAACATAGATGTCGTCCAGTTTAAAGGTCTGGAGTCTTACATACCTTAACATTTAAGCACATTTTCAAGTTAATATTAGGTGAAAATATTGTATTATTGTTGTGTTTAATGGATAGCACAAGATGTATTTTGTTAGTTACAGCATTTATAAAAAAGCAAGGAATTTAGCTGAAGCGCAGGGAGACCCATATGAAATCATAAAACGGCATGAAGAAAGCCGAGAAATACAGAGCAATGCAAAATACATTCCAGCCAGCCTTTTATATGACTTATATGAGTGGTGTTTTGATAATCTTGATGACAATTTTAGTGTCATGCAAGGTACACAAATGACAGCTGACGATTATGGTACTTTAGGCTTATCCTGGAAAACTTGTTGGAAGGCTCGGGAAGTACTTGACCGTACTTTGCGATTTATGACTTTAATTACAGACCAGGGATCACTGGAGATTTCAGATAGAGATAATCTTACCGTGCTAAAGCTTGTCAGAGATACTAGCCGAAAAGGCCATGAAATAGGTAATGAAGTAGGGTTTGTTGTGTTTAATAAAATTTTAAATGAAGTAACTGATAAGGAAATACGTCCTGTTTCAGTGCATTTTAAGCATAAGGTTAGCTCTTTAGGCTCTTTGAAAGAGTACTTTGAATGCCCAGTTTATTCGGAAGACAAATCGAACCTCATAGTCTTTAAGGCTGAGGATTTAAATATGCCCACTGTTAAAGCGGATAGAAGTATTAATCATTTTTTAACGGAAAGAATGAATGAAGAATTATCTAACATTCAAACTAATTCAGATCAAATGCTTAAAGACCTTCATCAGCTTTTGAAGGATGCATTGCCAAGCGGAGTGCCGAGTGTTGTTCAAGCTGCAGATCACTTAGGGATGAGTACAAGGACTTTAAACCGAAGACTTTCGAAGAGAGGGCTGACCTTTCGAGCTTTTTTACAAGATATTCAGAAATCTACTTCCCAAACCTTATTAAAAAACACTCCGCAGTCAATAGGCGAAGTGGCCTTTCAGGTGGGTTTTTCCGAACAAAGTGCATTTAATAGAGCCTTTAAAAGGTGGACGGGAGTAACGCCAATCGAATACAGAAAGCAGGTGTAGATAGTTTTTCCAGGCACTTTTTTGAAGCAATAATTTTGTACTCAATAAACTTCTTAAGTACAAGCTGAGTTCGATTCTTACTTATGTTTCAGAACGCCTATAAATAGTGTTTTAATGAATAGAGCCTGTAAAATTTCTTCATTTAAATAGCGCTTGGCTTAAACTGTCAAATGATCGTCATTTAAGGTCAAGAAGGATACCTTTTTATTCCTCATTTTTGGTTCATAATGTGACACGGTACTATTACTTCAACACTTTAAATAGAATCATCATGAAGAAAATAATAGGTTTTGATCAAGCTGTAAGGGTCATTCTATTTATGGTTTGTACTCTCATTCTATTTCATGCTTCCATTTTAATTGGAATCCTGGGATTTGACTATGCTCCTATCGATTTGTTGTGGGGTGGTAAAATGCAAACGAGGCAGCAATTGTTAAATTTTGAAATAGCCTCCCTGGCCGCAGTAGTTCTTATCCTATTGCTTGTATTAATTCGAGCTAAAAAAGTCAATTTCAGCAAATTGATAGGCTTTAGCAAGATCGCCATGTGGCTTCTTTTTGTCATGTTTATGCTGAATACTGTGGGGAATATTATAGCTCCTAGCAATTTTGAAAAGGTTTTTGCCATTGTGACAGCTGCCTTATCCGTCTTGTTTTTACGCCTTGCAATTGAAAAAAGTGAAGTTTAAGCTAATCATGTGATATAAGCACGAAGACTTAAACACAAGAATTTGAGTCAAATCCAATTATCAAGAAATAGTGTCCTTAATTCAGAACTATACATAAAGTAAACACATCACTATTTAATCCTTAGCTAGCCATGAATAGAAGAATTCTTGCGGTGACCTTACTGCTAACTTTAATTATCCTGACCGGAACTGGTTTAATCATGTATTTTACACCCTTCCAGAAACGAATAGCATCAATACATACTGTATTCGCGCTATTATTTATGCTTGCCATTCTCTTTCATATGGTAAACAATAAATTACCAATGAAAAATTACCTAATTGGAAAAAGACTAGCAAGATTCAAGAAGTTTCAAGTACCCCTAATCATACTGGTAATCGTATTATTGACCACAGGCTTGTATCATGAAGTGCCGGTACTCAATTCATTATATTCATATGGGAATGCACTAAGAAATCAGCAAGCTGGAAAATCTGAAGAAAACTTTAATTATCAAATTATTGAAGTTGATAAGGCTCTTGGTAACCATCGAATCAGTGTGGAATTAAAAAAGGGAGCGGCCTTTCAGTATCCTTTATTCGCCATTTGGGCTGAAGATACACTTGGTAATTATATTGAAACATTATATATCTCCCGGGTGATTGCTTCAAGTACTTTTGATTATGGCGTTAAGGAAGGTGATGAATGGAAAGCTTCTACTAAAAGACGCCCTGAAGCACTACCTCGATGGTCCCACCAGAGAGGTATTCTAGCAAGTGATGGTTTGTATGTACCAATTGATAATCCGATTGATCTCGATGGAGTGTCGGGAGCAACTCCCACCAGTAATTTTATTGTGAATGTGAAAAGTGATATGAATAGTCACTCAGATTTTAAAATTTTTCTCGAAGTCAATCAATCATACGACTGGAATAATTATTACAGTAAAGACAAATTCCCTAATGATAAAATCTATTCAGGTGATGGAAAAGTAGGGCAACCCTCCTTGGTATATGAAGCAATAGTAAATCAGGAAGAATTAATTAGTAAATCACATAAAATCATGAAGTTGATTGGTCATGGTCATCATTCAGGGAAGGATGGGACTTTATATAAAGATTTGTCCCAGATTACCACCGCAAAAAATATTATAGACCGGATCATATTAACTATAGAATGATCAAATTGGCCCTTACATTTAGCCTTTTAAATAGGGTGGTTATTCCTTTCTTTGAGCGCTTTTGCAAGCCGTACTTTCAAGGCTTATTGACATATTACAAACAATATGGAAATGTAGATTATGCAACAATATATCTAAATAATAGGATAGCAATCTAAAAGGATTTCAAACCCATGAAATAGTTAATAATATAGTATTGGCCTAATTAACCAAGTAGTTGTCGCAGCCAGTCAATTTTAGCCTTTCCAAATCTGTGATCTTTACACGATGAACAAAACGAAATACATAATACGCCTACCAAAACCAGCGATTTTGGTGATAGGTATTTTAGTCGCTTTTGTAATTGTAATTATCATTTTCAAATCAGAAAATTTATTAATATGAAACAAAAAATTTTAGTAATTGGTGGCACTGGTAAAACCGGGAGAAGAGTCGTTAAAAACCTTAAGGAACTAGGACATAAAGTCAGAGTGGGATCAAGAAACGGTAATCCTGCATTTGATTGGGACGATCCTTCAACTTATGCTGCTGCATTAAAAGATATGGATAGAGCCTACATTGTATATTATCCAGACTTGGCTGTTCCTGGCGCCAAGGAGGCTATTAAAAAATTAACTGACGCAGCATTTATAGAAGGACTTGAAAAGGTAGTCTTGCTTTCGGGAAAGGGTGAATCTGAAGCAGAAGCATGTGAACAGATAGTAGCGGATTCCGGTTTGAACTATTCTTTGGTAAGAGCATCTTGGTTTAACCAGAATTTCAGTGATGGGGCATTTCGTGATTTTGTAATGTCTGGCGTAGTCGCTTTGCCAATGCCTGATGCAGAAATTCCGTTTGTGGACGTGAATGATATTGCCGATGTGGTGACCAAAGTACTACTAGATGAGCATTATAACAGCCAAACAATAACCGTTACGGGCCCGAAAAAAAGAACTTTTAAAGAAGTAGTGGAAATCTTAGCTAAAGGATTAGGACGGGAAATTCAATATCAACCCATCTCAATTGAAGAGTTTAAGGAGGGAATGACTGCTGCTGGCTTACCTTCTTCCTACGTCTGGCTATTCGGATACCTCTTCAAAGAAGTGCTTACTAATCCTGCTAATCAAACTGTATCCCATGATGTTGAGAAGATACTCGGACGCAAACCCATAGATTTTGAAGAGTATGTAGATTATACTGCTAAGACACCTGTATGGAAAACAGAAGCTAAGACTCTATAATCTAAAGGCAAGGGTAAGTAGCTTTGCGGAATGAATCACAGAGCTACTTACATTAGATTCCAGAGGTTTAAATGCTTAAAAAGCAAAAGTAGTAAAAGCTACTTTACCTGATACAAAAGAGTCCAAGAGAACCCTTTGCGCTTGGGAGAATTGAAACTGTATTTGATCAAAATAAAAAAGATGATTTTAATCATTAAATTTAAACCGTCTAATTACTTTGATTTGTTTCTAATCCATAATAAAGTAGAAATCTAATTCCTACAGCCAATCTTCTCACAGGTAATTTTGTTCCTTGTATACACCCATTGGCTAGGACGGTCTTTCAAACTAGTACCACATCCAGTGGTTCCTCTTTTCGTTTCTTTATGTATTTCTTTGGTAAGGGTATGTTTTACAGGCATGATCTTATAGGTTTTAGTTGATATTTTACTATATCTAATGTAGAATTTTAAGTTTAAATAGAAAAATAGCTTTAGATGAAGAGATTGAAACCTTAGATGGAAAGTCAATTTTTTGGGATAAGCAGAGAACAAAATTTTGAACACTTTCAGTAAATCGATTTTGTATTTCCCTTTGCTGTCCATTTGGATTTATTACACGCATTCTATTAGTTTAGCGCGCTAATTGAACTCAAATAAACTTATGAAGTACTTTTTGCTGCTATTTTTATGCTGCACTTCTCCCCTTTTCTTGTCTGCGCAAACCCACTATTTGATGCAGGAAGATTTTACATCTCCCTCTTATACATGGCAGTTTCAGAGTGATAGTAATGCCCAATATCATTATGATGGCCAGCATTTAAGCATCGATAGATCACATCAAACAGATCGATTTGCTACCTATACCCATCTTGCCATTAATCCTAAAACAGACTACAAAATCGAAGCCTTAGTAAAGCAAACGAAAGGTGGAAATACGGGTTCCTACGGCATCCATTGGGGCTCTCATTTTCAAAGCAGATCAACCTTCTCTTTTATCATTAATTCATCAGGAAGCTTTAAGATCTATTCAAGTTGGGGCAAAAGAATCAAGGAATTCACAGCCTGGCGAAAGTCTGCGGCCATTCGAGGGAAGGGCCAAAACAATAAACTGACGATTCATAAGCGAAAGGAAACGATCTTTTTCAGCATTAATGAGAAGGAAGTAGCGGAAATACGAGCTAGTAAGGTCCATTTTCAAGGAGGTAGAATTGGGTTGGTACTAAATGGTGATATTGGCATCAACGTGGATTATTTTCATGTATTACAGGATAAATCTGCCATTAATCAATTAGCAAATCAGCCAGCAATCATCAAAGAAAAACTACCTTACCCGATCAATACCGAGGCAGAGGAATTAATGCCTATTGTCTCTTATGATGGAAAAAGCTTGTACTTTACCCGAAATGAACACGATGAGCAGGCACAAGAAATCTGGAAATCTACATTAGAAGATGAGCAATGGGGAGCTCCGATAAAGTTGGGATTTCCCTTGAATACGCCAGGTCACAATAATGTGATGGGGATTTCAACAGATAATTCCAAACTGATTTTGAGCAATACGTATTCCGAAGATGGCTTAAGCTTGACTCATAATGGCTATTCAATGACGGAATGGCAAGATGACCATTGGTCTATTCCTAAGAAAGTGAAGATATCAAGCTATATCAACTCTTCCAATATCGCTGAAACGAGTCTTTCTGTTACGGGTAAAAGTATGGTGCTATCTTTAAAAACGGGATACAATGAAGGAATGAATGATCTATACCTTTCCAATTACACCTCATATATCCACTCTTGGTCCGGGCCGAGAACCTTAGGGAAAGTAGTCAATAGCTTTGGCAATGAAAGCGCTCCCTTTTTAGCTGCGGATGGGAAAACGCTCTATTTCTCTAGTGAAGGTCATTCGGGTTATGGGGATATGGATATTTTTATGAGCCGCATGTTGGATGATCGAGGATATGAATGGAGCGAGCCCATTAATCTAGGGCCTGAAATTAATACTCCTAAGTGGGACGGCTATTTTAGTATTCCCGCTAAAGGAGATTGGGCATATATGGTTTCGCAAAGCGATGGTGCCGCCCAATTAGATATCTATCGAGTAAAAGTACCTGAAGCGCTAAAACCCGATCCTGTAGTGTTGATAAAAGGGCGAGTATTAGATGCCAACACAAAAAAACCTTTACATGCACAGCTCTATTTTGAATCTTTACCGAAAGGAAGAAGATTGAATGCAGTAAGGTCGAAGGGAACGGATGGAAGCTACCAAATCATTCTACCTTATGGTGAACACTATGGCTATTATACGCAGCTAGAGGGCTATTTGTCGACCCATGACAATATCGATTTGCAGCAAAAAGAGAATTATCAAGAAATTACCCGAGACATCTATTTGAGTCCACTTAGCGAAGGCTCCTTTATTAGTTTAAATAATGTCTATTTTGGGCAAGGGAGCTATGAAATTCTAGAAGCCTCACATCCTGAATTGGACCGATTAATAAGGCTTATGCGATCCTCCGAAACCATGGAAATAGAAATTGGAGGGCATACTGAAAGAAGAGGTTCTGCAAGGCTCAATAAGATCTTATCACAGGATAGAGCGGATGCTGTGAAGGCTTATCTAGTACAAGCAGGCATTGACGAGAAAAGAATTAAAACCAAAGGCTACGGTTCGTCCAAACCTATAACGGATGGTACAACAGAAAAAGAGCGAAAGCAAAATAGAAGGGTGGAATATACTATATTGTCTTTGTAAACTATCCTGCAACTGGATGAACAGCAGTTCTTGAGTTGCAGGATGTTCTTTATTTTCTTATTCTCATCGTCCAAATCGAAATGACCAATATAAATAAATACCCAAAAACTAATAATCCTATCAGGTAAGGTATATTCCGCTGCATCACAACCCTGTCCGCTATACCGGCTTTCCAGAATAGCCATTCATCTGCTATATCGGAGGCGTAGGAGAAATGACCGGTTTCAAGGATGATGATACCAGAACTCGTTTCAACATCCATCCTAACTGCGGCATTTATTGCATCATTTCCGCTTCCATCATGGCCCATGGTCCTTGATTTTCCTAGGGGATGACCGTATAATCTTGGTCCTAGACCGTAAAAAGCATGCCCATTCTTATAGCTTTGAGGGCTTCTCATTTTTTCAATCATGTCTGGAGACAAAACAATAGCCTGCGATTGCATCAGTCCTGTCATAAATTTTGATAGATCATCCAGACTAATCATCAAGCCGGCAGCTGCCTTAGCCGTGAATCTTTTCATAGGGCGAATGGTGCTATCTGTTTTATAGACATCCACCAATCCAATTTCTGTACTGTCGGCTAAAAGGAAACTGGCATTCTTCATTCCTAAAGGTTCAAAAATTTGTGATGCCATAAATTCTTGATAAGACATTTGAGTAACTTCTTCTATTAGCAACTGCAGCAAAGTATAGCTTGCACCAGAGTACATATGAGGTCCGCCCGGCTCATACCCTACTCTGGCCTTACCTTCTGTCCAGCTCCCTGCGTCTGCGGCCTTTTTCAGTGATTCTTCCAGCGTTTGCATTTTTTCATCAGCAGCAAATCCATTGTAGCCTAATTGGTCATCAAATCCTGCAGAATGAGAAAGAAGCCGTCTAATGGTCACTTCATTATTGTCAAACTCAGTTTCGGGTAATTGCCAACGGCTTAAATACTGCTCTACCGGTTTGTCCAGCTCCAATTTTCCTGCTTCTACTAATTTTAATATGCCAACAGCTGTTACCCATTTACTTACAGAGGCTACAGGAAAGGCTGAGTGTTTGTCTATCTTCTCACCATCATGGGAGTAAAAGTAAGTTTTAGTCACCTTTCCCCCTTCAATCATGGCCATGGCCAGATTTCCGACAAATTCAGTTTTTAGGCCGTTTTTTGCGGCATTAAAAAATTCCTCGGAGCTACCAGATGAGTCAAGTGTTCTCAAAAGATACCCATTGATAAAACCAAAGACTACAAAGAGAGTCCAAGCAATAATACAAGCAGTAATAATGGCTGCGTTTTTTAATTTCTTCATTTCGTTTATTTTAATAATTGCTTACTGATTGAGGCAAAGAAATCAATATAAAATGGCTTTCAGGTTCGATTAGACGAAAGTCGAACCCTTTTATTCATAACTATCCAAAATTGAAAAGCTTGATGTGTTAAGGTGCTCTAGATATATTCTTTTGCTTAATAATGAGTCATAAGTTATAAGCCTTAAAATTATCTAGTCATCTAAATCCGTGAGGACTATCCCCTTGAGTGGATTATAGGGGTGTTGCTTGCGAGCTTTAAAGATGTTGATTGTAAAAATTAAAATAGTTATACAGTAGGAAGAAGAAAAGGGAGACACTGCAAAATATACTTTAGACTGTAATCCTAGCAATTTTATTCAGGACCTCATATTTTGTATTGAGTACTACTTTTGGAAATTTTCAGTCAATAAAATTGCAAAACGGGCATTTTTAAACCGATTGCTTTCGGAAAGCTGAAGGCGTTTGTGAGGTGATTTTCTTAAAAGCAGTATTGAAAGAAGATTTTGAATTAAAGCCTACTTCGTACATGACTTGCTGAATAGTAAAATCAGTTTCTTTTAAGAGGCTTTTTGCATCTTCTATTCGGTAAGCATTGACATAGTCAAAAAAATGCTTGCCTATTTTCTGATTGATCAATAGAGACAATCGTTTCATAGGGATTTGGGTACTTTGGGAAAGCTCTTGCAGGCTAAGTGCTTCCTCTAAATAGGGTTTATTTACCAACATGTATCGATGCAACTTTTCCTGTTGATGCTGCATTTGCTCCTCTTCCGCTATCGTATTTTTCCTTGAGGAAGCTTTAATTTCATTCACCTTAGTAAAAAGTTCAGGATTACGCATTGTCTTCAGTACAAACCAGGAAATAACTAATAATCCCATTAAGGCTACGGCTATATTCAATTCTGGAAAGCGCTGAAAGTCATTCATGGCTTCAAATCCTCCGCGAAGAAGTACGATAGTATTGCTGAAAACTAATAATATTGAAGCAGTCATAAGCCATTGATAGGTCGCACTCTGCAGAGAATGAAATTGATCATGGATCTTTCTATACTTTCGAAGCAGGAGGAAAATCGCTACAAAGTAAAGGTAATATTGCAGCTGTAGAATAATGACGTAGCCTATTTCCAGCTTTTGCTCTATCCCAAAAAATGTAAAAATTAAAAGAAAAACGAAAAATGGCAGACTGTGCCAAATCAGTTTTGGTTTTAATTTAAAGTCACTGAAACAAGCTCTCCTGACATAGAAATATAAGAGCGGCATTTGAAGGAAAGCCAAGGCCAGTCTAAGTTTATTGATCCATCCATGGTTTCTGTAAAAGTCTCCAAGAACCTGGCCTGATATATCCAAACAGGTTATCAGCAGAAATGCAGCAAAGAGAACATTGCCTACTCTATTTGGCGATTTGTTAAAAAGGAGAAAGCTGGACAACAATAATAGTAAAAATACACTGATCAGTCCTAGGCTAGCGATTACATTCATTGAGAATAGTTCAAACTTAATAATATCAGATTAGCTTTAAGAGAATATCTCTCTTCTTCTGAGCTTCAAAAATAACATTTTTGCTTGACTGTATTTCAAATTATAGAAGTTTAAGTAAAAAGGGCTCTTCCATTCATTTTGGAAAATGTCGGGTAAAAGTCAGCAGCACAAAATTTATGGAATGATCTTTTTATCTACATTTAAATAGTAGAACCCAATATGACCAAATAACATCTAAAATTGAGGTGATAAAACAAACAAAAATGAATTCAACTGAACCAATGGAGCCTATATTTGATCATTTTGAAAATTATATAGAAGTATCGAATGAGCTAAAATCTGAGTTGACAAAAAGAATAAAAGAAGTTCATTTTAGAAAGAGTGAATTGGTCTTAGATGCCAATACTATTTGTACAAAAAGCTACTTTATTTCTGAAGGCATCTTAAGAACATATTTTATCAAAGATGGATTGGAAATCACCGAATACTTTAGCGCAAGTTATGAATGGGTAAACTCGCCCAAGAGCTTTATCCTTAAGCAAAAAGACATTTATTATATAGATGCGATTGAAAATACAACAGCCTATTGTTTAGAGATAGAAGATCTGATGTATCTATTTGATCATTTCCCCGAAATGGAGCGCTATGCTCGATTATCAATGGGGAGTGTTTTTGGCCATTTAATGGAACGCATTACTTCAATTCGATTTACATCTGCCAAAGATAAATATGAACATTTTCAAAAAACCTACCACGACATTTATCATAGAATTCCTTTAGGAATGGTGGCTTCCTATTTGGGCATAACACAAGAAACTTTAAGCAGAATTAGAGCAGAAAAATGATTATTTGACATAGATCAAATAGTAATGAAAATTCAATCTGTATAATTGCAGCAGCATAAACTAATAACCATGAAAAAAAGAACCACAAAGATTTTAATGATTATCGGCATAATAGTATCTGCTGGCCTAATATACATTTTTACTTATGTCCCACCTCTTTCAGAACAGCATGGCAATGTAGAAACGGAATTATATTTAGGTGAGGGCGATAAACAGCCCTTGATTGTAGCATTCGGTGGTGGCGGTGGCGGAAATGACTGGGCGAGAGATTATATGAAGGCCAAAAGGGATAGTTTGAATAGAATGGGCTATGCGGTGCTTGCGGTAGGTTATTTTAATTATAAGAGTTCCCCCTCCTATTTAGACCGTATCTCTTTAAATGCTATTTCCGACAGCATCTTAAGCATTGCCAAACATCCACAAATAGATGAGAATAAGATTGCATTGATGGGCGGTTCTCGCGGTGGCGAATTGGCTTTAAATTTAGGCAGCAGATTTAGTCATTTTCATGCGGTTATTGGGTTGTCCACTTCAAATGTGAGCTTTCCAGCCATAACCTGGACTGCTAACACTTCTTCATGGACTTTTAATGGTGAGGAAGTAGCCTATGTCCCTGCGCCTTTCAAAACCATATTACCAGCAATGAAAGGTGATTTGTATACTGCGCACAGCATGATGCTAGAGAATAAAAATGCTATACAAAATGCAGAAATTAAAGTGGAAGACATCAATGGCCCGATATTGATTGTATCTGGAAAGAATGATGAGCAATGGCCGGCTACCGCAATGTCCAATCAATTAATGGAGAGATTAAAGGAAAAGAATTTTAGCTTCCATAGCGAACATGCGGTTTTAGATGGTAGTCATATTGCACCTTTAGATCATTTTAATTTGGTATACGACTTTCTGAATCAACACTTGGCAGTTGAATAAATTACTTTCATCCTTGTAGGGGCTGTAGATTTAATCTGTTAAAATTGCTTACCTAAGCAAGCTCATAAGAACGATAATAACATAAACACTCCTTTTTTGAAGCAGATACAGCCCTGAGCCTTGGCTTCCGCTGTGATGACTCCTCTGTGTTTGATTTCTACAAAAAAAATTCAATTTAAATCACTAAATTACCAATTAAAAACCACAAGAACATGAAAAAGAAGATATTAATCGGACTTGGAGCATTACTCCTATTATTTATTATTTGGTCAGTTTATGGATTATTTTTTGCCACGCCTGTTAGCCCACCCGCTAGCGTAACTTATAATGAAGCCGGATTAGAAATAACCATTGACTACAGTCAGCCCTCTAAGAAAGGCAGAAAGATTTTTGGCGAGGAAAGTGAAGGCGCTTTACAGCCTTACGGTAAATACTGGAGATTAGGTGCCAATGCAGCAACCGAAATCAGTTTTAATAAGGACGTTACTTTTGGAGGTAAGTCCGTGGAAGCTGGAACTTATAGAATGTATGCCGTGCCCGGTCCTGAATCATTTGAAATCACTTTAAATAGCGAAACGGATGTTTTTATGGGTGCCTTTGAACCTGATTATGATTTAGATGTACTCACGATTGAAGTTCCAGTGCAAAAGCCAGCCGCACCGGTAGAGACTTTCACGATTGGCTTTAGCGCAAAAGAGAATGGTGCCAATATCAATTTCAGTTGGGATCAGAGCATGTTTCAAGTCCCTGTAGCAATACAAGAATAGATGGCATTTTCAGCAAAGAAGTGGGTATTACTGCCCATTTCTATTTTAATTTTTCTTGGCATCACCTATTGGCTAATCGGTAAAATTCAATACCGATTAAATGTCATGGATGTTGAAGAGTATGAGCCTGTTTCTACTTTGGTGGTCGATGAGCACCTATTAACAGAAGCGAAGTTTCCCTTTATTGACGTGCATAATCATCAATGGACTATGCCCATTCAAGATCTTGGGGATCTGGTTCAAGATATGGACGACTTAAATATGGCTGTGATGGTGAATCTAAGTGGTTTCCGGGGCAAATATTTGGAATGGTCGCTAGAGAATGTAAATGAAGAATACAGCAATAGATTTGTGCTATTTATGAATCTCGATTTCGAAAAAATAGATGACGAAGACTGGCCTAATGAAACTCTAGCTATGATGGAAGAGGCGGTAAAGAAGGGCGTAAAGGGGCTCAAAGTATATAAAAGCTTAGGTCTTACGGATGCGGATAGTGAAGGCAATAGAATTAAAGTTGATGACCCAAGATTAGGTCCTATCTGGACGAAATGCGGAGAATTGGGTATACCCGTTTTGATCCATACTGGTGAACCCTCAGCTTTTTGGTTGCCTAAAGACAAAAACAATGAGCGATGGCTGGAATTAAAGCAGTACCCCAGTCGGTACAAAGATCCTGATAAGAATCCTTCCTTTGAAGAAGTGATGGCTGAGCAACATGCTATATTCCGAAAGCATCCTGATACTAAATTTATTGCCGCGCATCTGGGCTGGTTTGGTAATGATTTAGAACGATTGGGGACTTTGCTTGATGAGTTACCGAATGTCTACACTGAAATTGGGGCAGTATTGGCTGAATTAGGTCGTCAACCGATTACCGCAAGGGAATTTATGATCAATTATCAAGATCGTATTTTGATGGGAAAAGATTCTTATAATAAAGAGGAGTATTACACCTATTTTAGAGTATTGGAAACCCGAGATGAATATTTCGATTATTACAGAAAACGTCATGCCCACTGGAAAATGTACGGTTTGGGACTCCCCGACTCTGTACTAAAGAAGGTTTATTATGAGAATGCTTTGGAAGTGATTCCTGGGATTGATAAGAGCTTGTTTGAGGAATGAGATTCTATTTTAAATAAAGCCCTATTCATTCATTTTTATCTCCAGCGAAATAATATGTTCTACTAAATTGTCTGATCTACCTAAACCCAATTTTTTTCTTAATCGGTAACGAGCCGTTTTTACGCTTTCGGGAGAAATCCCCATGACTGTGGATGCTTCTTTCAGATTCATATTTAACTTGAGGAGCGCACATAATTTAAGTTCATTGCTACTAAGTGTAGGAAATTGTGTCTTTAGATTAGTGAAAAAGTTCGTGTGCACTTCCTCAAATTGACGTTTGAAATCTTGCCAATCTTTATCGATGTGCATGCTACTACTAACCAGTTTGTTGAGCGAATTTAGTTCTTTTGCTGTCACTCCATTTGGTGACTTCTTCAATTCGCCAATGGAAGACTTAATTTCCTCAAGTACCTCATTCTTTTGCACAAAATTTAGTGCATAACTCGTTAGCTCTTTGTTTTTGAATTCTATTTTTTGATTGAGTTCAATTTCTTTCCATCTCGCATTTTCAAGTTCTGCCTCGGTTAATGCTGCATTAGTTCGGTAAATTTCTTCATTTTTAGAAAATAACTCTTGTTTTCGTTTCAAGTTTATTCTTTGTCTGCTGTAAATGAAATAGGAGATCAGCAATATTGCTACAATAACCAAAATGGCTGAATTCCTCCATAATCGATCGATTACGGCTGCTTTCTGCAAAATATCGACTTCTTGATCTTTCAATTTAAGCTCCTGAGCATTCTTTTCTAATGAAAATCGGTTTTCCAACCTTACAAACTCTCTTAATTTCTCTGCATTAAAAAGCGAATCATTGACAATATTGTATTGTTCAGCGTATTGCAACGCCTCTTGATAATTCCCTCTCATTTTAGCCGTTTGCTTCAGCTGCCAATAGCAGTCCCTTTTTAGCTTTTTGGAACTTATTACTTCAGCTTCTTTCAGTGCTCGTTGTAAATATTCATGCGTAAGTTCGTAGTTCTCCAACTTTTGATAAATGATTCCTAAATTATATAAACTAAAAGCCTCACCGTTTAAATCATTAGATTCTTCTTGGATCTGTAATGCCTCTCTTGCATAAACTATGGCACTATCAAGCTTCCCTGACCGCTGAAAAAGATTAGATAGGTTCGACAGAGCCGTTGATTTTCCGTAAGCGTAATTTTGTAGTCTGCTGACTTCTAAAGCTTCATTGTAAGTAGACTTTGCTAACTCAGTATTCCCTTGTCTTTGATATAGCACTCCGATATGATTAAGGGTGTTAACGCTTCTTTCAGGTTTATTAAGATACCTAAAGGTTTTCAGGGCATCTTGGTAGTATAATAGCGCCTCTGCAAAGCTATTCTGCTCACTATAAATGAGTCCGGTATTTAACTTTACATTGGCTATATTAAGAGTGTCTTTTAATAACTGATATTGCGACAGGGCAGTCAGCAATACATTTAAGCCCTCCTCATAATTACCTTGCGCCCAGCTGGCAACTCCTATTGATCTATTGGCCATCGCCATTCCTTTCAGATACGATTGATTTGTAGCAATTTCAAGTGCTTCTTTGCTTAAAATCTCTGCCTTGGCGGGATCCATTATCCAATAAGAATAGCTCAGTTCATTCAGCATATCAACGCGAACTGAATCTTTTGAAGTATAGCTTTTTAACGCATGATTTAAGCTATCCGTTATTTGGGCTGCCCTCGAAAAATGAGAAGCAATTAAGATTAAGAGTGCGAAGAGATATCTCAATTTGGTCACAATTATATAAGTCATGCTTATTAAAAGTAGGCATAATAAGTTTAAATAAAGCTCAAGTTTGAAATTTATACATCTGCACTTCTAAATTTTGTCCAAAGCATAGTACAGATCTTCAGGTGAAAGTTGCTTCCAGCAAGCTTTTATAATATTTATTTTCACTGCATCTTCAGGAGTTTTTCTATTTGTAGGGAATTCTTCTCTTTTTATAAGCTCTCTAAGCAATTCATTTGTAGAATACTTTTTCAACTCAGTTTTATACTTGTTTTCTATTTCCTTTGAAAATGGATTTTTCATATGCTATTTTTTATTTAAAAGGAGAAAAATACCGTTAGTCCTGTTGGTTTTATATTTAAGGCGGCTATCATGCTTCTCCTGATTTCTTTCTATTTAGTAATGCTATCACCCCTATCATAATAAATATTAGAGGTGCTGATATTAATGATAATAATAAAGTTTCCATTTGATTTTTATTTAGGCTTTATTCTTTAGCAAAGTCATCTCCAAAAGCTGTTTGTTAATACTCTTTAATTGTTTTACTTCACTGCAATACTTTAAAGCAGTTTTGATATTTTACAAGACAAATTTAGATCAGCTTTTTGTAGGAGTCTAAAACTGGATTTGCGAGTATACTTATAGTCAGAGCACTTCCGCTATAACTCCAATAGACTACTTTTTTATAATCCGTTGTAAAGTCTTGTTTTGGTTTAATTCAACTATGAGAAAATATACTCCTGGTTCTATATCACTTACATCAAGCCATATTTGATTACCTTTTTTCTGAGTAGTGACTCTTCGACCGTCTAGATCTATTAAATAGATCGTAGAAGCTACTGAACTTTGGACGTACAGAATATCTAGAACTGGATTAGGGTAAAACTTTACTTCCTGCCGTTTTTCATTGATTCCTAAAACCTCTTCTTTCTTCGTTGCAGTTAAGGTCCATAATTCAGTGGTGCTACCATCTTGAGCAGTAACAGAGATAGTCAATGGGACGGTTAGGTCGAAAATCCCTCCCTCTCCAACATTGCTGTTAGCGCCCTCCGAATAACTGAAATTCATAGTAACAGCTGAAAGATCACTATCATTTGTGAAGAGCACTTTCACGGTACGGTTTTCAGTATCAATTACAATTTGCTCTGTTTCTGAATCAATGGTCACTCCTACAATATCAGTTGCCGTATTCAATGCAATCTCAGCTGAAATAATCCACTCTTGAGTAGTGATACCATCTTGTGCGGTAATTGTAATGAATAATGGATTTGTAAGATCAAATGTTCCGCTTTCACCTATGTTACTCGTGGCTCCTTCTGAATTACTGAATTCTATTGGAATAGCTGTAATATCGGTACCAAAGGCAAAGAGGATATTGACTGTATGATTTTCATCATTGATCGTTACTTCCTCGTTTTCTACATTGACAACAGCTGCTTCTATATCAGTGTCTTTGTTTGATGCAAATGCTGCTCTAATGGTCCATTCTTGAGTAGTGATGCCATCTTGGGCGGTAACTGTAATGACTAAAGGATTTGTAAGATCAAATGTTCCGCTTTCACCTATGTTACTCGTGGCTCCTTCTGAATAAGCGAAGGCTACTGGAACAGCTGTTATATCGGTTCCAAAGGCAAAGCGGATATTTACCGTAGGATTTGCAGCATCGATTGTTATATCTTCATTTTCTGTATTAACAAAAACTGTTTCTATATCGGTAGCTGTGTTTCGTGCTTCAGTCACACTAACTTCCCAATTTTGAGTTGTGATACCATCTTCTGCTGTAATTGTATAAATTACTGATCCTGAAAAATCAACTATTTCGCTGGATGCAGGACTGGCAAGGGCTCCAACTGATAGCTCAAAGTCTGGAACTAAAGCGCTTAGATCTGTAGCAAACGGCATTGATAATGATATTGTATGATTTACTTCATCAATACTAGTGCCCCCAAACTGTCCTTCTATTGTAAAACTTAGAATATCCGTTTCAGAAGAGCAAAAACTCCCAGCATCATCAATAATCCAATTATGGTCATCAATTAATGATTGTCTGGCTTTTGATCCTTTGCAAAAGGTTATGCCATCTGCACCTAAAGTAACATTGTCTTTTACTTCCTGTGCTGCCCAGCCAATCAATGTTTTATCATAATTCTGTGGAGATAAACCAGCACCATTAAATATGCCGTCTGCACCCGTGCCAGCACCTGCTTCGAGGCTGCTCACATCCCAGCTGCTAAGATCTCTATTAAATAATGACGCTTCATTAAACATAAAGGCCATATTCGCTACTTTACCTACATCCCATGAGCTAATGTTAGAATTAAAGGCCATTGGTTCACCTGTATCCGTAGCAAACATCTCTTGCATATTAGTCACACTACTAACATTCCACTCACTTAAATTTCCATTAAATTCAATAGCGTTATAAAACATTAAATTCATATCTTCTATAGCGCTAAAATCCCAGTTGCTCAGATTACCATTAAAATTGAATGCGTTCTCAAACATTCCGGTCATATCGGTAACCAAGGATAGGTCTGGAGCATCTGTTGCTGAAAACGTAGTCCCTTCCCAACCCTGAAAACTGAATTTCATGCTTTTCCATTCGATATCACCCCATTGTAACACATCCAATAATTGATCTACAGGATACCCTGCGAAATGTGGAAATTCACCCGTTATCTCAATGTGGTATTCGCCTGCTTCCAAAGGGAATATGTCATCAAATGAACTAGCAGAGCCACTGGTAACATCGGTGTTGTTGGCATCTACAATGATATAATCGAAATCATAATCAAACCCTTCTTCACTTCCTTCAAATTTTATCCCTTCATCACCTTCTACTACCCATGTAGTAATAAACCGTGGCCCCGTAACTTCAATAGCATAGTCTTGGGTGGTGATACCATCTTCCGCTGTTACAGTATATACTACATTATTCAGATCTACTGGTACACCCCTTTCAGGTGAAATTGTGGCTCCAGGAGATAATTTGATAGTCGATGCTATTGAACTCACATCTGTGCTTTCTGTTACAGCTAGGCTAATTACACCTTCTACACCTTTGATTATTCCTAAGCCATTTTCTAGGTTAGAATCGAAGAATGTTATGACTGTTTCGTCCAGACAAAACTGACCATCATCTTCAATCTCCCAGTTTAAGCCCTCAGGGTCAGTAAGAATGGCTCTTGCAGCTGCACTTTTACAAAACGTGATGCCGGATGCGCCCAAAGATACATTTGGCTGCAAGCCTTCCAAGGCAGTCCAGGCTATCAATATTTGATCGTAATTCTGTGGTGTAAGCGAAGTTCCATTAAACGTATTTGTCATAGTTGTCACGCTACTCACATCCCAACCGCTCAGGTCTTGATTAAACGAGTCAGCATTCACAAACGCTTGAGCCATATTCGTCACGCTTTCAACATTCCAGGTACTAATATCACCGTTAAAGCTGTTTGCATTATCAAACATTCGGAACATTGTATTCAGGCTCGCTGGATTCCAATTAGTTAAGTCTTGATTAAAGGCTGAGGCATTCTGAAACATTCGGAACATGGTGTTTACGTTTTCAACATTCCAGGTGCTGATGTTTCCATTAAAACCACTACTATTACGAAACATAAATGACATATCTCTTACATTGCCCACATTCCATTCGTTCAAATCCTGATTAAATGCATCTGCATTATCGAACATGGATTCCATGTCGGTCACGTTCTCTACATTCCATGTGCCAATATTTCCATTAAAAGATTGAGCATCTTGGAATACACCGGCCATGTTGGTTACTTGGCTTACGTCCCAATCATTTAAGTCAGAATTGAAGTTGCTTGCACCACGAAATAGTCCTTCAAGACTCGTTACTACATTCACATTCCAGCCGCTAAGGTCTGAGGTGAAACTTTCTGCTCCTGAAAACATTTCTCTCATATTTCTGACCTGACTGACACCCCATTCACTAAGATCTTGATTGAAGGCGTCACTTCTGAAAAACATTCTACTCATATTCGTTACCGAACTCACGTCCCAGTCACTGATGTTTGAGTTGAAATTAACTGCATCTAAAAAAAGGTCACTCATGTTGGTCACCTTACCTACTTGCCAATCGTTTATATCGTCATCGAAGTTGGCGGCACCACGAAACATTAGCGACATGTTGGTCACATTGCTCAAATCAGGATCATCAGTGGCACTAAAACCAGTGCCGGGCCAATTTTGAAAGGTAGAAGCCATACTGGCCCACTCAATTTCTCCCCATTGCTGGACATCCAGCAGCTGGCTTTTTGAGTAGTTCTCTAAATGAGGAAAGTTACCTGTGATTTCAAGGGTGGCCTCTTCTGTTGCTGTAAAGTCAGTGACAAAATCACCATCTGCTGAGGTGTGCCTTCCTGAGGTTAGTTCATTTCCACCGGAATCCTTCCAGGTATAGTCAAAATTGTAAGCAAAGCTGCCATTCAATTCAATGGTGATGCTTTCACCTGCTACGGTAGACCAGGAAGTGATAAAAGGTAGTTGCTCTGATGCTTCTACAGTTATCGTCCAGTTTTGAGCAGTCTCGCCATCTTCTGCCGTCACTGCATATATGACAGGATTTGTAAAATCCTGAGCTGCTTCATCAGCTGGTTCGCTGGTCGCTCCTTCTGATAAGGCAATTTGCGGTGTAAGAGTAGTCAGGTCAGTTTCAGGAAAAACTCTCAAGGTGATGGAATGGCTTACATAGTCGATTACCTCTTCTCCTATCTGATCATTCGCTATTTCAAATGAAAGTATGTTTTCAGCCTGATCGCACGTTCCTCCATCGGTAATGTTCCAGCCGAATTGGTCCCGAAGAAAGAACCGCGCTACTTCTCCTTCACACGCTTCCACTCCTGGTGCTCCTAGTGGGACGTTACTTCTCAGATTGGGTAGTGCAGACCAACCAATGAGTATTTGATCATAACTTTCAGAAGAGAGATTGGTATCCTGAAACATGTTTCTCATATCCGTCACTCTAGATACATCCCAACTGCTGATATCCTGATTAAACGCTGTGCGCCTCAACATCTCATTCATGTTCGTAACTCTCGAAACATCCCAGGAAGAAATGTCTTGATTAAATACCAATGCACCGTTCAACATGTCTCTCATATTGGTCACATTACCCACCTGCCAATCACTGATGTCTGTGTTGAATGAAGTAGCTCTTTGAAACATTCGCTCCATGTTGGTTACATTGCTTACATCCCAAGTACTGATGTCGCCATTGAAGCTATCCGCCCCATCGAACATCCTGGTCATATTATTTACGTTGCTCACGTTCCAAGTGCTCAGGTCTTGATTAAATGCATCTGCATTCTCAAACATGATAGCCGTGGTGGTAACGTTACGAAGATCCCAAGCGCTCAGGTCTTGATTGAAAACTGTTGCTTGCCGGAACATAACATTCATGGCTTCGACATTGCTTACATCCCAATCACTAAGGTCATCATTGAAAGAAGTAGCTCTAAAAAACATCTGTGCCATATCAGTTACCTGACTCAAATCAGGCGCATCTGTAGCACTAAAACCTGTACCTCTCCAATCATTGAAAGTTTGAAACATGCTCTCCCATACAATATCTCCCCATTGGAGTACATCAAGCAAAAGACTCTTCGAATATCCGGTAAAATGCGGAAAGGCACCATAGATATGCAATGCCACAGTATCTGGTTCTATACTTCCGAAACTAAAATCTCCATCAGCACTAGTATGCACACCAGAGAAAAGCGTATCTGATTCCTGAATTACAAAAAACTCAAAGTCATAAATTTGACTAGTAGACAAAGGAATATTAAATGAACCTTCTGAAGGTATGTTCCATGTGGTGATAAATGGTCTGGGATCTTCCTGGCTAAAGGCAGATTGAAAAATAATCACTTTAAATAGTAGGAGAAGAATTAGATTTTTCATAGTAAGGTATTACAATTATTTAATTGCTAGCTACATTTCTTTTGAATCAGAAAAAGAGTAGCAAAACTTAATCAAAGGGTTCAGTTGGATACTTTTTGCACTTTAACATGAATCAATAAAATTATTTAGATGTAAAGGTACGGTCTGCTTGAGTATTTTGAATAGCACAAATCCGCCAAAAGATCGCACATATCCGACAGAGAATAGGTGCAATTTGCTTGCATAAAAGTATTAATGTAACAAAACCGACAATAAAGTAAGAGAAATATTAAATCAACTATTATTGTAAAACAGAAGGACTTATCCCAAATTCCCTTTTAAATCTTTTAGAAAAATAAGAAGGGCTTGTATAGCCCATTAGATAAGCTACCTCTGAAACATTCTCACCATGGCTGATAAGTAACTCTTTCGCCTTATGCAACCTAACTGATGAAATCAATTGATTAGGTGACTTATTAGTGATGGCTTTTAATTTACGCTGCAATTGACGTTCACTGACACCAACTTCTTTGCATAACATATCTACACCAAACTCTTCCACACTCATATTTTTCTCTATGATTTGCAAAACATTTTCTAAAAATGAATGACTCTGAGGTAGCTTATTTCTGTAATCAATCTGAGTAGGGTTGTCATCATGCACTGTCTGATCACTTACGATATAAAGCAAATGCGAAGCTCCAGTTTCTTGATCTACAACTGATTTATATTGAGAAAAATTTATGCCTGCACCTGAGAGTAAATACTTAACCGTTTGAGTCAGTAGTATTTGATTTGGCAGACCAAGATTAAGGATAGACTCAATGAATCTGTCTGTTTCTTCACTAATGAAACCTATCTCTGCAATGGTACTTTCTCTAATGTGCACTCCTAGAGATAATTCGGTATCACATTTTTGCATGGTGGCTGAAATATCCATGCAACAATGAACTGCTTTGCTGGGACCTTCGAAAATTGCAATGAGAGTGCCCTCTTTATGCTCAATAATTTTGCCTCTGTATTGTAAAACTAAATCCTTTACTTGCTCTTTACATTTAGAATTTGGTGCCTGTTGAGAAAGAATTCGAGCAGAAACTATTGTATAGAGTTGTTTTTCATAATCTCTTTGAGGTTCTACTTGCAGCATAAAAGCTTTCATCTCTGCCAAAATCTCTTTCGTATTTCCAGCCCAAAATAAATGGTCTTCCCCCTCAAATTCAACAAATTTTGCTCCCTCAATTCGCTCAGCAATAAAACGGCCCTCTTCGATCTTTACATCGATATCCTCAGTCCGTTGCATTAATAAAGTAGGTACTTTAATAGTATTCAAAATATTAATAATATCAACTTCTGTGTTCATTTTAGTCAATACCATAGCTGCACTTGGACTAGCTCCGGACCTAAAATAATTAGCTAACCAGTCCATAAAAACAGGATCATTTGCTTTGGACGGTGCTAGCGTCTGCAAATTCATGTCTCCACTACCCCAAGAAGTTTCAATCATGTCAAAAACTTCCTGTCTTTCGTAATCAGTTGGAGCCCATGGATAATCATCAGAGTATCTACGCTTTGCAAAAACACCGAAGGTCATTAAGCTAACAGTTCTGTTAGGATAAGTAGCAGCGAACAAGGCCGATACCGAACCTCCCTCAGAGTGCCCGAATAAAGCTGCTTTTTCAGAGCCAACGGCATCCATCACGGCCCGAATATCATCCATTCGCTCTTCTAATGTAGATAATTCCACTATTCGATCTGAAAGTCCTGTACCTCTTTTATCAAATAATATAACTCTAGCCACCTTCCCTAATTCCTCAAGAAAATGAACTAATTCAGGGCATGCCCACATCATGTCAATATTGGAAACCCATCCAGGAATATATACAAGATCAATTAGACCTGAACCAAAGACTTGGTAAGCTATATTGATTCGTCCACTTTTTGTGTATTGAGTTCTTGCTTTCATTGTTTGTAAGGTTATTTCCTGAAAATAATCGAAGCCCTTTGTGTTACTCTTTTTATTTTGGACAAGAAGAATTTATACTGACCAAAAACCCATCCGTAGCCAAGAAGTAATAACTGATACATTGGTAATATCAAAACGATATAGGAGGCCACTTTAACGTAGGTCTTAGTATCCGAACCGATGCCAATTAAGTCAAAAAATAGTGGTCTTAATAAAAGAACTGTAGTGCCCGTAAGTGTAAAAACACACAGGATAGCAAACACTTGCATTAAATTTTCAAGCTTCCATTTTCTCTGAAGATAATATAGGATTGACATATCAATTGTTTTTTTGCTTCGTATGGTACTTATTTCCCACCAATTTCAAGAGTGATTATTTATAGTGTTATCTAAAGCACACTAACTAAAAGTAAATTCATATGCTTTTAATCTATCCTGCAAATTCACTAGTTAAATAAGTTTATTGTTTTTGCTTCCGTATCTTTAAATCATTAGAATACTCGGGACACGTTAAATCCAAAGTGAATATCTCCGTTAAAGAAATCACCTGAAGTCTCTGTTATAAAGCCCTTTTCAATCATGGCTCTGCTGTTAGTTAAATGAAGCTGAAATACATGACCACCAGTTTCGATATCTACTCCCACAGCAAGAGAGTTGTAGTTTAAATCAGCTTCTGGCACATCAAAGCGTTGATAATATTCTGCATTCAGAGACACTCTCTGTGTCAGTTTAAATCTTCCTCCAACTCCTAATGCAAACACATCGCTATTTTCTTGCTCAACAAGAATCATATTCCTGTGAATAATTGTGGGCATAACTTGAAAAGAAAAGCTATTATTGAACTTTCTGGCTATGAGCAATTGATGCGTATAGGTAAGCTTAGAGACAGTAGTTGTAAAACCTTCTTGCCCTTTCAAAGTCTTTAATGCAGCACTCGTCAAAAAAACAGCCGAAAAAGGCATTACTTTTCTACCTTTACTTTGCTTCAACAGCTTAACTTTCATAAAACTATCAAAAGTTTTTTCAAAGGAATTTCTTCCCAGTCCAATCGTGATTCTATCGCTCAAGCCATATTCAAAGCCCAATCTGATATTGGCACCATCTATACCGAATAGTTCGTACGCACCGGAGTTCAAGCGGCCAAATCTATGCGAAATCAGAAATTCAAAAGCCTTTGCTTTTCTTGTTTGCACTGTATGGCCGTTTATCAAACGGCTCCCTTTGAAAGTTGCCTCGGCATATATAATAGGCTCTTCCGTTTGGTCATTAAGAAGTGCCATTAAATCATTCTCTTGAGCTTTTACTGCAAGTGAAAGACAAAATATACTGATGATGAATATATATTTCATGATTTGTATTGTTGAAAAATTGATAATATGTAATGACTTTAAGCTAGGATAAAAAGGGAGCTAACACTTGCTAGCCCACCTCTAACCTTACATAATAGCTGTCTATTCTGATAAATTCTTACTTAACTTTTTAAAGGCATATATTGTAGTTCAATAGTGACTTCTACCTCTTCTGCTATATTTCGGAAAACTATAGTGGGTATATCAATATCATAATCTGCTACCCTGATCATAAATTTGGTGGTGGCCAATACATTATTATCTGTCACCTTAATTACCCCTCCAATATTAAGAGGTTTTGTCACTCCATGAATTGTCATTTTGCCTTTTACTTGCACCTCGTAGCTACCATCAACAGTCATATCTATGGGTGCTCCATTAACGAAATAGCCTTGAAACTTGGCTAAAGGAAACTTCTCAGATTCCATGTAATTTTCATTAAAATGCTCTTGCATCAGAGAGTTCTCAAACTGAAATGCGGTAATTGGTAAATTTATGACCACTTCGCTCCTTTTCATGTCTATGATGCTCTGAACCTTATTATTGATAGCTTCTATATTTTCTAAAGGGGCCTCAGAATAAAATTTAGCATAACCGGTTTTCGTGAAGTATTTGTCCTGCGCATGTCCTTGTTGCGACAGAATTAATAAAAGCATTGGAATTAGTAAATTTTTCATATTGTTTTATTTATGAGGTGAAAAATCATTAGCAGATCCTTACTAAATGAATAAACTCATAAAAATCCTTATAATTAGTGGACAAGAGAATCTGCTAATAATTGATTTATTTGATTTAAATTTATTGATTTGCACCACTATCTACCCAACAAGCTATCAACTCTATTTCTTGATCAGTCAAGCTTTTTCCGCTTGATGAAGGAGGCATAGTTTTCCCTCCAGTACGAGATTTAATGCGCCCAGCATTTCCTGTAATATTAGCCGCTTGTCTAAAATCAGGATTTACATTGCCTCCATGGCAGCTTGAGGTAACACAGTTTGCTTGAATGATTGCTTCAACAGAAGATAAGCTTACACTTGCTTCAATTTCAACATCTTGTGAAACATTACATGCACTTGCATCCCGAGCAAAAATAGTATATTCACCAGCTGCTAAATTTTCAAAAGAGGCCTCTGATTGGAAATCTGTATTATTTAAACTGAAGCTATAAGGAGGTTCTCCGCCTTCCGGTATAATCACAATTCCTCCAGAATTGCTACCGCAATCTGAATTTGAAGCTTCAACAGAAATATTTAATCCTGATTGATTCTTGATTTCTACATCAAGAGTATTGGTGCAGCCTTCAATGGTTTCAACAGTAATTAGGTAAGTCGATGCGGGTAAATTTTCAAATCTACCTGTTGCGTTTTCACTTTCTCCATCGATTGAAAACTTAAAAGGAGTTCCTTCTAGCCCTTCCACTTCTACTATTATTTCACCGGAATCATCTCCACAATTTGAATCTTCGGTAGAAACCAAAATAAGTTTCGGAACCTCTAAACAAGCATTATCTTCAGGCAATACTTCATATGTACATCCAAACGACAATAGGCATAAAAACCCTAGCAATAACTGAAATATCTTTATTGTTTTTAACATCTGTTCAAGATTAGATAGTGATAAGTAAATACTAAAGTTGGACAGTGGATAAACTCCAATTAAGCACCGTATGACCTTTTATTTCACCTCTTTTCGTATCCTGTGCAAAGTAGTATAAAGGTTTTCCTCCGTAAGTGATTTGTACCTTACCATCTATGCGAGTGATTGTGCCAAACTGATTTGATGAAAATGCAGAAGGTATAACTAAAGCACCTTCCACTTCGAAAACGGGCCATGCGGCTATACAACCATCTGCACAATTGCTTACATTTTCTTCATCATTAGCGAAATAGTATAAGGAATTACCTGTTGCATCCACTAAATAATTCAACTCAGAACCTTCAACAGTTTGTTGTCCAATTGATACGCTATAGTTAGATTTAGCAGCATACCATACGGAACCTACTCCATCCCCTTTTACATCTTCCTCGACTTCATCAGAAGCAAAATAGTATAATGGCCAACCTTTGTAAGTGGTTTGCTTTGATCCATCAGCTCTGGTGATGTTTGCAAAATCAGATGCATCTAAACCAGTACTTGTGGCAATATCTTTCATATAAAATACAGGCCATGCGCTTAAACAGTCATCAGTGCAAGCACTTGTGCCATCAACATCCTTAGTAAAGATATAAAGAGACAGTCCATTAGTATCTGTAATGATTTCTCCTAATGCTCCTTTATCAACAAGTTTGATCTCTGCGACATCTTCTGTTGGTGAAGGCTCTTCTGTTTCTGAACAACTCCAAGCGACTAAACATATGGAAGCAAATAGTAATTGAATTGATTTCTTTTTTAATGTTTTCATTTTAGATTTTCTTTTATTTTTTGTCTGCAACAAATTTATTAGCTAATCAAAATATTTTAGAGTATTGCATGTAGACAAAAGGAGTACAAAGACATTTTTTGAAGTAGTTTTGAAGTAGACATAATCTTATGAAATATTGATTTAAATGGTTGAATACCTGTTTTTAGAACACCATCACATGACCCATGAAAATTGGAATATACAGCACTAAAATTGAGGTTAAGGGTAAGGATTATGATAAGTTACTGTCATATGAGGAAATTCAAGGGCACCCATGAAGAGCATTCAAACAACTGAAGAAAACGCCATGCCCATTGGAAAATGTATGGCTTGGGTCTCCCCGATTCTGTTTTGAAGAAAGTTTATTATGAAAATGCTTTGAAGGTGATTCCAGAGATTAATCCTTCTTTATTTCTAGACATGGTTAATTCGAACTAGTTCAGGATAAATCAAATTCCTGATATTTGTAAGGCTAGAACACTCAATAAGAGACAGTTGGTATAATATTTTTGCTATATTTAAATAATGAAACGTCTCGTTTTTACCTTCTGCTTTATATCTCTTTCTGTTCTTAATGCTCAGGATATTGATATATCGGGTTTTTGGTACGGAAAAGTAGAAGTTCCATTCTCTTCTTCTTTAACAAGCACGTTTTACTTTGAGCAGAAGGAGTCATCGCTTATTGGATATTTGAAAATCAAAAAATATAAGAGTTCTGATTCAGCTAAAGCTAATTTATCAGGCACGATTTCGGATAAAGAACTAATGTTCAGGAGTACAGATTTTGAATATTCCTATCCTGGTGCCTGTCTTTCTATTCATGAATTAGTTTATGAAAAGAACGGTGATGTGGAGCGCTTATCAGGAAAATGGACTGGGAATTGGGAGCTAAGTACTTGTCCGCCTAGCCTCTCAGGAAAGATTCATTTGGTCAAGCAAAGTAGCAAAAGTCCTCCAAAACCAGATAGTCAGACACAAAATGTGATTACATCTGATGAGTACTCCGAATATGTGGTGAGCGAATTAAAAAAACGTAGATACTATGCTTTACTGATTGGTATAGAAGATTATCAAGATCAGGAAATCACAGATTTAAATCACCCTGTTAGTGACGCTGAGCGTATAGGAGAAGTACTTAATACTTATTATGCGTTTGAAAAGGAAAACATCAGTTTTCTTAAAAATCCGACTCGCTCCCAAATCATCGAAACATTAGATCAATTAAGTCATAAAATAACAGAGAAAGATCAGCTGCTGATTTTCTATGCAGGTCATGGGATTTGGGATGAGAAACTGAATCAAGGTTTTTGGCTACCTTCTAATGCCTCATCTAAAAATAAAGCACAGTGGATTTCTAACAGCACGATCCGAGATTACATTGGAGGAATCAACACAAAACATACCTTGCTTATTACAGACGCATGCTTCAGTGGGGGAATCTTTAAAGAAAGAGATTTGAATCTTGCTAATGGAAGAGCCATTTTAGAAATGTATAAACTGACAAGCAGAAAGGCCATTACAAGTGGTACATTAAAAACCGTTCCAGATGAAAGCGTATTTTTAAAGTACCTTGCCCAGCGACTGATTGAAAACGAAAACGTTCTGCTTTCTGCTGAAGAACTTTTTAACTCGTTTAAAATTGCGGTTATAAATAATAGTAAAAACGGTCAAGTGCCTCAATATGGAGCCATTTATCAATCAGGTGACGAAGGTGGAGATTTTATATTTTTACGGAATGAATAAGTTGAAGCTCAAATCCCACTTCTTGTACTTCACTTCCTAAACGGCTTTAGAAAAGAGTCTATCAGTTGAATAATTTTTTTGTACTTTTGATCCTATAAAGCGCTTATTTAAATTAATACAATTATATGACCAAAATTAAATACTTAATTATAGATGATGACCATGTATTCAGTCTATGGTTGAAAACGAATCTAGCAGATTTATTCCCCGATTTTGATCATATAAGTTCCAGAGTGGACACGCTTGGCGGTTTACTAGATATCCATAGAAATGAGCCCGATTTGATCTTTCTAGATCAATATATTGATGGATTAAGTGGTTTTGATGTATTGGATTTGATGAAGCAACAACCTAAGACGATCATGATTTCATCTGAAAAGGTGGATCAATCTAAACTAGCCGAATACCCAAATGTGATAGGATTTATCGATAAGCCTGTGGACTTAGATAAATTGAAAGCTTTGCTCAAAAGCCATCACATCATTTGATAATCATGTTTTCTAGCAAGTTGTGCAAATAAAAAGCAAATTGAATTTGCTTTCATATTTCAGTTACAGTAAGCGTAGGCCGCGAGAAAATCAGCTTTTTTATTTTTCAAACAAATTGATTTAAACAGAGTTATAAGGACTCACTAAATCATATCACTATGAAAAAATTAAATTACGTATTCGCTTTAGGATTAATATTTACGTTCCTAGCCTGTGGCGGTGGAGAATCAAAATCTGATCAGTCAGAAGAGAATTCAATGGAAGAAGCTGTAACTGAAGAATCTTCAGCTGTTGAAGAAATCGTTGAAGAAGATGAGTCTGCTAAAGATATCGTAGCCTTGGCAATGGAAACAGAATCCCTATCAACATTAGTATCCGCAGTTAAAGCTGGCGGATTGGTAGAGACATTACAAGGAGAAGGTCCTTTTACTGTTTTCGCACCTACCAACGAAGCATTCGCAGCTTTGCCGGCAGGCACACTAGATGATCTATTGAAGCCTGAAAATAAAGAGAAATTAGCTGCTATTTTAACCTATCACGTAGTGGCAGGAAAAGTAATGTCAACAGACCTTTCTGACGGCATGAAAGCTAAAACTGTTAATGGCGCTGAAGTAACTATTACGACAGCTGATGGTGCTAAAGTAAATGGAGCCAATGTTGTATCTGCAGATGTGGCAGCTTCAAATGGTGTAGTACATGTTATTGATGCGGTAATTATGCCTCCTGCTAAGAAATAATTAAATTCATTAACCAATTAGTAAAAGCTCCATGATTGGAGCTTTTTTTATGCCTATTCCAATCTGAAAACCTCCTATTGCCCTAATTTAAACTCCTAGATGCTTTTCTTGCTGCTCGGTCAACTAGCGTGAAGATTTTCTCAGTCTCGTTTTTTGTGAGACCAGCTTGATGACCCTTCACTTTGACAAATTCGCAGTTGAGCTGATCAGTTAATAAAAATACTTCACGATATAACTCATGATGATTCAATAGCCTTCCTTTCGCAGAATAAAAATTCTTCTCTTCCATTCCCTTACGCCTATCCTTCAAACTTATGATATTTTGAGAATCTGTATAAACGATTAGCTTTTCAGGGATACTTTCAAGTTTCCCTAGCGCCCAAATCAATGTCTGTAATTCTAATTTGGTTGAAGAGGTATTTTCAAACTGCTTGATCTGTATTTTTTGGTGCAGATCAGTATGATCCATTTCACTTTTATTAACTAGCAAAAAGGCACCGTAGCCCACTTTCAGTTGGTTGTTAACGCTTCCGTCAATAAAGAGCCCCCGAACCCCGCCAGTTGGCGGGGAAGACGCACTGATTTTCTTTTTCATTTTAATTTGAAATTTTGTGCTCTTTAAAGATATTTATACCCTCATCAATGTAAAAAAAAGAGACATAACTATTTTGTCATTCTACTAAGTATAATCCATGATAGTTTCCACTTTGGGGGTTAGGGGGCTGGGGCTGGCTTACCAATCAATCGGTCTATAATCCTTCAAAAACTTTCCACACCAGTGTTTCCCAGTATTAATGCCATCCAATAAAGGATCCATTACTCTTGCAGCACCATCCACTATATCTAAAGGCGGTTGAAAGTCGTGTTCCTTTTCTTTCTTTTTAGCTAATTCAGCCGGATCTTCATCAGTTACCCAACCAGTGTCAACAGCATTCATATAAATGCCATATTTAGCAAAATCTGATGCGGCAGTATGCGTCATCATATTTAAAGCTGCTTTTGCCATATTGGTATGTGGATGACGATCTTCCTTATGATAGCGATGGAATTTTCCCTCCATAGCCGATACATTAATGATATGCTTCTTTCCTGTATCATCCTTCTTCATAAGAGCCGCTAAGCGATTACAAAGCACAAAAGGCGCAACAGAATTCACCAACTGTACTTCCACCATTTCAATGGTGTTGATCTCGCCTAGTTTTAGTCGCCAGCTGTTTGTTTTCCGTAAATCTACTTGTTGTAAATCTGCATCTAATTTTCCTTCCGGGAATACCTCTTCAGCGCTTAAAGAATTATCAATGCTATACGGGATTTGAGATAGCTTGGCGGAAGAGCTCAGCCCCACTCCTAGCATTTTCCCGTGCCAGCTTACTGGAAGATTTTTTTGACCATCCGCTACACCTTCACTTAGCTCACGCAGCTCTCTCACGCAAGAATCATGATCTGATAGTAGTTCCTGTGCATAAGAAGGAAGTTCTGAAAATGGCTTTTCCTCATTGGGTATTAAATGCTTATAAAACCCGGATGGACGTCTTACCGTCTGCGCAGCATTATTAATCAATACATCTAATCGTTCGTATCGCTGTTCTATAAAATTACAGAAAATCTCTACACTAGGAATATGCCTTAAATCCAAGCCGTGAATTTTCAGACGATTTTTCCATTTGTGATAATCATCTTCTTTTGCAAAACGAAGAGCCGAATCTACAGGAAAACGTGTCGTTGCGATTACAGTGGCTCCGGCTCTTAACATCATCAGTGTAATATGATAGCCGATCTTCAGGCGAGAACCCGTGATGAGTGCCACTTGGCCAGTTAAATCAGCTGTTTGGAAACGCTTCGCATAATTAAAATCGCCACATGTAGGACACATAGTGTCGTAAAAATGGTGGAGCGTATCGTATTGTTCTTTGCAGACATAGCATTCACGTGGTTTTTCTAATTTCACATCGGATTTGGGAATACTGCCCGTTAAGGAGATCATTTTAGGAGCTTCAAACACTAAAGCCTCTCTTGCACTTCTAATGCCCGTCTTATTTCTTGCTTCTTTATCTTTTTCCTTAATTATTCTCTTTTCAGCTTTTTTTGCATCCTTCCTCCGTCTACGAAATTCTTCTCTGCTTGGCCTTGAAAATAAGCCAGCCGCCATGATGAGGGCTTTTCTTTTTTCTTTAGGGATATCAAAAATCTGATTGGTATCCTTATTCAATGCTTCCAAGATGGAGATGCATTGTTCAATCTGTTCTTCGCTGAAAGCAGTGTTTTTGCCTTCTTCGGTAATTTCTGTCATATACTAATTTTGAATCTGCAAAAATAGCGATGAATATTGAGTAATTTTTATAGATGAAGAATTAAAATAGCTACAAGTTCTATTAGCTTGTCAGCACTAGCATTTTACACTTAATCATCTACAATCTCTTCAAAATGCTTTTAAGCCTTGTAATGGTCTGTTGCAGATGATTAATGCACTAATTATGCCTTCTCGTAAAAAAATAGGACACAAAGGTTCTAATTATTTAAAGTAACAAATAAGGGGTTTATTTTACTAGCTGTCATACTCGTCTCTCTTTTTCATTCCAGTCAAAACCTGATGAATGAATTTCATTTTGCTGACCACCGCAGAAGAAACGACAAAGGGATATACATCAGGCACACCCATTGAACGGTTGATACTATTTACTGCAAAAGTCAGCGGAATAAAGTTTTTTAAGACCGAATCAAAGAGAGGTGCTTTGTAAGGATCAAGAGGTGCATTGAGCTCCATTTTATCATTAGTCGACTTTGGTTCGGTTTTAATTCCAAAATAATAGGCTGTTTCCACCATATCCATTATATGAAGATAGTGAGCCCATGTTTCTGCCCAGTCTTCCCAAGGATGTGAACTGGCATATTTGCTAATGTATGAATCCTGCCAATCTATTTTTCCTTCTCCCTTGTAATATTGCTGTAAACTCAGGCCGTAGTTTTGACGCTCATCGCCAAACAGCTTCCTGAAGTCGTTCAAGTTTTTATTGTTCGTACTAATTAAAACATCCCAAAAATAGTGTCCAACTTCATGTCTAAAATGGCCGATTAATGTCCTGTAGGGCTCCGATAATTCTCTTCTGGTTTTTTCCCTAAAAACTGAATCTGCCTCGCGCAGCAAAATTGTGACTATACCATTTGCATGGCCGGTCATTAGCTGACTTTGTTTTTGTCTAACTACAAAGTCAAATCCCAGACCTTTTTCATCTTTATGCTTACTTTTTAATGGTAGATGCAGTTTTTGTAATTGATAAATGAGCCGGTGCTTTGCTACTTCTAAATGTCGCCAATTTTCAACATTTTTAGCATCAGACAAATCAGGGATGATTCTGTTGAGTTGACAGGCTGTACAGAATTCTTCAGTACTTTCAATTGGGATAAGCCAATTACAGGTTTGGTGCTGTTTATTTTTACAAAATTTAAATGATAATTGTTTTTTAGCAGAAAAAAGAGTCCTTTGCTTTGGATCAAAAGTCAGCATTTGATGGTTTTGATCATAGTAACCGCTGATATAACCACAATTTTCGCAAGAGTTATTTTCAAAAAATAAAGCGTACTTGCAATTTCCGCATTCGAATATTTTCATTCCTGGACGCTACTGAATTAGGCTTTTAGAGAGGGCAAATATAAGCAAAAAACAATTTATAATGTCTTAATTACCAGTGAGGTTTCTAACTCCATTTTAGCTGAGCCTCTGATAGATCCTGTGACAGGCATAGTGTTTTCAGGAAATGCACTTGCAGCAACCGGTATATGTGTTTTTCCTGTCAAAATACCGTGGCTGGGATCTAAACCTACCCAGCCCGCTCCTGGTAAAAAAACTTCTAACCAGGCATGTAATTCATAGCTGGGTTCTTCCATTTCAAAGTAATAGTAACCGCTTACAAATCGACTAGCTACTCCTAACTGCCGCAAGACACTGATTTGCATCCAGGAAAGGTCTCGGCAGGAACCACTTTTCCCGGAAAAGCATTCTTCTGCTGGCATTGGGGCTCCTTCCTCACGATACACAACATCAAAATCATTATGAATCTGATCTGTTAAATTGGTTAAAAATGGAATTGATTGATGATCAGCGTCTTCAAGTATATTCTGAGCATACTTCATTAATTCTTCCCCCAATGGCTGCTTTGCCATACTGGCCTGAAGCAGCATGGCGTCATTGTTATTATAGGTAAAAGGGATTCGATTATATTCAAATGGCGTAATTATAAAATTAAAGGGATTATATTCCTTGATAGCAACGATTGTCTCCAGCTGAATAGTCAATTGGTTCGTTAAGCCTTCAAACCAGCAGAAATTAATTCTATTGTTTTCAGCATCCAGCAGTTCTTTATCACCAGCCATTTTTGGACTTACCACAAGATCATAACTTTCGGTCTGTGAATACGCTGTTTTTTTGGGATGAAACCTCAGGTAGTGTGGCTCTAAAAATACCTCTGAGTCAAACCGGTATCGTGTATGATGACTTATTTTTATTCTCATAAAGTGGTAATTTTAGATTTAGAAAAGAAAAAATCCTTTACTGTACCTGCTTATTGTTATTCGAAAACAGCGGATTTTCTGATTTATAATGATCTGCGACTGAGAAATAATTTTGGAAAATACTTTCAGAAACCTCATTAAGTCGCACTTGAATATTATCCAAAAATTCATGTACACCAGTCTCAAAAACTTCGTTGATATCAGAGTATTCTAGCTGAGAACGGAGTAATCCCAACTGTTTTTCGGCCGTGGACCTATAAATTGAGTCCTTGTTTGAATTGGAACGTAAAGAACGATCAACGTCAGTTAAACAGCTTAATATGGACCGAGGAAAGTGTTTATCAAAGATGAGAAATTCACAAATTCCCTGGGCTGTCAATTTTCCGTATTTTCGTCTGTACATATCGTAAGCACTTACCGATTTTAGTAAAGCTGACCATTGAATAAGATCGAAAGGCGACCCTACTTTAACTGATTCAGGAAGTAAAATATGGTATTTAACATCCAATACTCTAGATGTTTTATCTGCACGTTCGATCAACTGACCAATTCTACCAAAGTGCCAGCCTTCTGAACGCGAAATAGTCGAATTTAGAATACCATATAGCATTTGACATCCTTTCTTAATCTCTAAAAAGTAGTTCCTTGGATCTTTATTTTCCCATTTCTTTTTACTAGTCCCTTCCTTGACAAAATAGTAGAGATAATTTATTTGTTCCCAAACCTCTTTAGTTATTTCTGGTCTGATTGAGCGCGCATTTTCTCTCGCATAGACGATGCAATTATGCACTGAATTTGGGTTTCGTTCGTCAAATCCTAAAAAATGAATGACCTTACTTTTGCTTACCGTTTTATGAAGACTTTGATATAGAGGCCAATCTCCTGTTGTCACTACCAAGGGCCTCCATTGTGCTGCTTCATCAGGTTGGAGATCTAATGATAAATTGAAATTGACATCCATAAATCGAGCATAATTTTCAGCTCTTTCTATGTACCTGTTCATCCAGTAAATGTGATCTGCTACTCTACTTAACATTCTTTATAATTTAATGGTAACTGACTGATTTTAAGATTGCTATAAGTTCTACTTTATCTATTACTTAATCTAGCACCCAGGTATCTTTACTTCCTCCGCCTTGAGAGGAATTTACCACGATGGACCCTTTTTTAAGCGCTACACGGGTTAATGCACCAGGAGTAATCTTTATATCTTCACCAAATAGAATATAGGGCCTTAAATCTACATGTCTTCCCTGAATCTCGTCTTCGGATAATGTTGGCACCCTAGATAGATTGATCATAGGCTGGGCAATATAATTTCTTGGGTTAGCTTTGATCTTAGCTTTAAACTCTTCTTGTTCTTTTAAAGTAGATTTAGGACCGATTAACATCCCATAACCACCAGAAGCATCGGTTTGCTTTATCACTAAATTGGCGATATTTTCAAGTACGTACTTTCGGTCTGCTTCTTCATCGCAGATATAAGTTTGGACGTTCTCCAGAATAGGCTCCTCTCCTAAATAATATTTTATGATTCTTGGAATGTACGCATAGACTGCCTTATCATCAGCAACTCCTGTCCCAGGAGCATTCACCAAAACGACATTTCCCTTTTTGTAGGCATTGAAAAGACCAGGAGTTCCCAGTAATGAGTTGGGGTTAAAGATTAAAGGGTCAATGAAATCATCATCTACCCTTCTATAGATAATATGAACCCTTTTTAGTCCTTTAGTGGTAATCATATACACACAATCATCCTGAACTACCAAATCCCTTCCCTCTACCAGTTCGGCTCCAATTTGTTGCGCTAAATAGGCATGCTCAAAATAGGCTGAATTATAAGCTCCTGGAGTCATTACAGCAATAGTTGCTTCAGACTGCGGAGACAATGATTCCAGCATATCTCGTAAATTATGTGCGTAATTATTGACTGGTCGAACTTTTAACTTTTCGAATATTTCAGGAAAGGTTCGCTTTAAGATCTCTCTATTTTCCAACATATAAGAAACCCCAGACGGACATCGTAAATTATCCTCAAGTACATAAAACTGATTATCATCTCCTTTGATCAAGTCTGATCCTGAAATATGACACCATACGCCTTTAGGCGGCTTTAGTCCTATGCACTCTTTCAGATATGTGGCACTTGAAAAAATAAGCTCTTTTGGTACAATCTTATCTTTTAGTACTTTCTGTTCGCCATAAATATCCGCTACAAACATATTGAGTGCAGTTATTCTCTGCTTTAGTCCTCTTTCCAGTTTGTCCCATTCCACCCCATCTATTATCCTTGGAATAATGTCTAAGTGTAGTATACGTTCTGTACCCTGATTGTCGCTATAGACGTTAAAGGTCATTCCGAGTGAAAGCTGTGCTCGATCAGTTGATTTCTGCAGGAAGTTAAGTTTTTTCCAACCCATTTTTTCAATTCGGTCTCGAAAAAGTGTGTAGGAAGACCTAATCTGGCCGTTCTCATCTAACATTTCATCAAGAAAATGAGTGGTATCGTAATTACTTAAATTTAATTTTGGCATGTGGAGATTTTGAGTAGGAATGCTTTTAAGGTTAAAAATTAAGATAGCTAAAATTATTCTTAAAAAGAAGTTAGGAAGTACGAATTAGTTAAATTAAGTCGACTAAAAGTAGAATTATGAGGTTTCGAAAAATTTTTAAGGGCATTACTAATTGGAATATGAGCTTCTATTCACTCGCCAATGATCTTGCCAAATTCAAAATATAATTCGATAACTTTTCTTCATTCGTATACAGGACTCCTACATCATTCATAAAAGTGGTATTCGGATTGTTGAGCTCTAATTTTTCACCAAAACTATCTGAACAAGGCAAACCCAGTTCTTCGAAAAAAAGCCTGGTCGCTGCAAAATCCCATATGCTACCTCCTCCTTTACGTTTCTTAGGAAATTTAAAATAACAGCTTTTAGAGGAATGTATTACTGCTATAGCATTTCTTACTGCACCGTAACCCACATGCACCTCCAACTCCAAGCTCCTGTTTGATACCCAATTCCTTAATTCTCTTACTACTGGATCATAATAACTTTCTTTTTCCATGCTGTTATCTCTATAGAAATGAAGCTTCTGATCGTTTGTAGTAGGATGCTTGAATTTTTCACCATTTAATTGCAGACCTTTACCCAGTATCGAACTGTATACTTCCATCTTATCAGGTATACAGACTGCTCCAATAATAGGGTCCCCTGCCTTTGATATAAGGGCTATGGAAACCGAGTAACCGCTCCTGCTTTCTGTAAATGCTAAGGTCCCGTCCATCGGATCTACACACCAAAAATAGTCTTTTTCAAGCCTGGAAGAATCATCTGCTGCTTCTTCTGTTAACAATCCCAGATCATATTTCTGGATGCTTTCATGCAAATGCTCAAGTATAATTTCCTGTGCTTTTAAATCAACTTCCGTAACTACCTGCGAGGCCAATGAATCGCCACCTTCTTTGTTGGTCTTGTCAAAATGCTGATCAAAGCGTGATTGTATATAATCTCCTGCTTTTCTGGCAGCAGTTTCTGCGGTACTGCAAAGTGTGTTTAAGTCTTGAGTGCTCAGTATCATTTGCTATCTAATTCTTTCAGAACCTTCGTTGTGAGTTGTTCACTATAACCATGCATCTTCCAGTGCCCAGGGCTCCATCCATCCAGAAAGCGGTACAGATCGGCCCAAGCATAAGGATATAGTTTGGTCCATTCCTCTTTAATACTTTGAAATACAGTGCTTTGACCTAAGGCGATTTTGAGATGCTTAAAGTAATGATCGAGTAGTTCTTCTTCGTATTGTTGGCATTCGTCCGCTTCAAAACAACTGCTGATAAAATAAGCAACATCTTTCATGCCACAGCCTTTGCCTACATATTGAAAATCAACTGCAGCGACATCTCCATTTTCACTAAAGCAAAAATTAGCCAGTTTGGCATCTCCATGTATAATCGTTTGATAATTAGATTGTTGAAGGTGTTCGTCTATAGCTTTTGCAGCATTTTTCAAGGGAGTGTTTTGCATTCGTTCCCATTCATCGGGCCGTGTCTGCAGATGCCAATAGGTTCCGATAGGCCATAAGCCTTCTGCCGATGTGTTCATAAATTTAGCATGAAAATGAGCCAGCCATTTTACACAGCTTTTAGTATGGCTCAAGCTAACGTCATTATGATGTAAGCGAATTGGAAAGCCACTAGCATCTAGATCCTCCATGATGAGCAAGAGTTCATTACCAGCTTCCACAGCATGAAAGCTCTTAGGTACTCTACAGTCAGTGTCAGTCTTATGTGCGAATTCTTGATACCATTCGCGTTCGACCTGATAAGACTTTAGCTTTCGCTGATGAGATAAGTCCGTATTCCACCCTTTCGGATGCTGGCTGGAATCAGGTAGCTGAATGTGCTTAACGATTAGACTGGAGTACTTCCCTTCTTCAAGGAAATATCGTTTGATTTCACCATAATCGCTCCAAAGCATTTGGACTGATTCTGTCTTCTTTATACTCAGTGCTCCTGAAATGGATAGTATCTCTCGCTCAACCTCGATCATAGAGATGCAATTTGTCTCTTTTTCATTAAATCATCAAGTCAGAAGCACAGAGCGAAGCGATTTAAACTTTATTTTTCTTCTTTTGAGCTATCAAATTGCAGCGCATGATCATTTATTCTACCAAAACGTGTGGCTAACATATCCATCAAATAGCTTTGATACACTCGCCACGGCCTTCTTTTTCCCTGCTTTGGCAAAACATCTTTGGCTCTTTCTATATAACCTGAATTCAAGTTTAGAAAGCTCTCATCAGAAGCCACATTTTTTTCATTAGGAACCACTACTTCATAGCCTTTTTTATCCATGAATTTCAAAAGTTTACAGAGATAATTGGCAGTCAAATCTACTTTTAAAGTCCAGGAGGCATTGGTATAACCAAAAGCATAAATGAGGTTGGGTATATTGCTGACCATCATGCCTTTATAGATCATGGATTGATTGACTTTTGCTACTTGGTCATTTACACTAAGGGCCGATCCCCCTAGAAGCTGCACCTTTAAACCGGTAGCTAACACCACAAGATCTGCTTCAATCATTTCTCCGGAATTTAGGCTGATCCCCTCTTCTGTAAAGTGAGAAATATGATCCGTAGCAACACTTGCTCTTCCTTCCTTAATTACGCTAAAAAGATCTCCATCAGGAACTACGCAGAGTCTCTGATCCCAGGGGTTATAGCTAGGGTTGAAATGTTTCTCCACTGGATAATCTTCAGGTAATTGCTTAGCTGCTGCCTTCATCAACATGCTCTTCATCCATTTTGGAAATACTCTGGAAAGTCCGTATGAAAACATCTGTAGCCCAATATTTTTCCATCTGGTAACTTTATATGCCCATTTTAATGAGATGTATTTTTTCAGACTGATAAACATTTGATTTCGGTTGGGCAGATTCATGATGTAGGTGGGAGATCTTTGAATCATGGTGACATGTTCTGCCCCGCCGGCAACCATAGCGGGAACTAAGGTAACTGCGGTGGCGCCACTACCCACAATGGCCACTTTTTTACCGGTATAGTCTAAATCTTCAGGCCAAAATTGAGGGACTACTATTTTTCCTTTAAAATCTTCTTCCTGCTTAAATTTAGGTCGATAAGATTCTTTATAGTCATAATAGCCCGTACAAATACTCAAAAATTTACAGTGATAACTGCTAGTGCCCTCTGATGTTTCTACTTCAAGTTCCCAAGCTTTATTTTGATCAGACCAGTTGGCATGAATCATTTTATGGTTAAAAAGAATATTCTTATCTATGTTATGCTCAGCAGTGGTGCTTTGAAGGTATTTTAAAATTTTATCACCGCTTGAAATAGATTCAGGATCATTCCATGGTTTAAACCGATAACCGAAGGTAAACATATCGGAATCTGAACGGACACCGGGATATTGAAATAGCGACCAAGTCCCTCCTATTTTGTTTCTTGCTTCTAAAATCTTGTAATTCTTATTAGGACATTTTTCATTTAGCCAATAGCCCATGCCGATGCCTGAAATACCAGCACCAATAATTAAAACATCATATACTTTTTTCTCCATTGATATATGTGATCTTCTTAATCAAATATAGAAGAATTAATGATATCTACCTATAGCTACTTTTTGGTTAATGATAAAGTATTGGATGTAAATTATTTGTGTAAAGAGATGTCAAAAAGAAACTGAAAGCTCTTATAACAAAAAAAAAGCAACTTTTTGACTGGCAACTAAAGCCAATCAAAAGAGCTGCTTTTTGATAGAAGAACTTTAAGGATCAAATGAATACCATATGAGTCCCTTCGCCTTCGGCTAGTTCATACATTTGCCCAACTGTGATGATATCTTTCACCTCAGGAACCAAATCATCTTTGGTGATGTGGAACATATCAGCAGCGAGTTTGCAAGCATAAATACCGCCACCTCCTGCTTCAATCATTTCCAGAAATTCGCTAACTGGCGGAATATCTAGTTTATCCATTTCCTTTTTCATCATGCTAGAAGCTAAGGCTTCAAATCCTGGTAGACCCCCGATCATGGTAGGCATACCTCTCATAAAAGCTGGGTTTCCTACTGTTGCGGTATGCAAATGATCTGCTTTCTTTTTGGTAATAGCATCTAAGCCGAAAAATGTAAAGAACATATTGGCCTCCATGCCCTCTGCTAATGCACCATTTGCCATAATTAATGCTGCATAAACGTCTTCCAATGTACCTCTGGCACAAATCACCATCATTTTTTTGACTCTTTTTTTATCTTTTACACTCGTATTATTTTCGAGAGTTTTTGTTTCTAAAGCTTCCATTATTTCTTAATTTAAAAGGTTATACACAGCTTACTGGTTTAGGAATCCCCGCTATTTTACTGGAGATTTTTAAGGGACCACCAGGAAAGAGAGCGTAAAACTCTTTGATATTCACCACTCCAGACTTCCCTACCTTTCGAATTGAAAGCGGTACTTCTTCCGCATGCTTGCTTCTCAAGAAATTCAAGACTTCAAAATGTTTATCGGTGAGGTCTATGTTTTCTTTCTTAGCCATTTCTATGGCTATATCTTCACTCCATTGAGATGGATCAGTGAAATAGCCTTCTTCATTTACCTTAATTTCTGCGTTGTTAATTGTTAATGTGTCCATGGTTTTGATGTTTTTGTTATAATAAAACTTCCTCTTGCTGAGGCTCTTCTTTCTCTTTATTTTCTTCTTTTTTAGGCGCTTTTTTTCCGCTCATACTCATATTTGTACTTACTGGTAAAGACTTACCAGTTAACAACATATGCCAATACACCCACTTGAAGGCTAATTTACCCATATGATTAATTCGTGTTTCCTTCAATAATCCCATTGGCCCTAATATGGGTATCGGAAATTGGCCGGGTAAAGGCTCGGTAGTATAGTTAAAGTCAATTAATGCTGCTTTCCCAAAGCCAGTTTCTATAAAGCAGTTGGCATGACCATCAAAATTTGCAGATAGAGGCTTATTGTTCATAAAATCCAAGATATTCTCTATCAAAATCTCCCCCTCAAAGTGTGCTACGGAACCTGCTTTAGAAGTTGGTAAGTTGGTAGCATCTCCAATCACAAAGATATTTTCATGCTCTTTATGTTGTAGTGTATGCTTATTGGTTGGGATAAAATTCAAATCATCCTCATCGCTCATATTGCTATTTTCGACCATTTCAGAGCCCATATTAGTAGGGATGCTCACCAGCAAATCAAAATCTACTTCCAAGCCATCATAAGACACGATTTTCTTATTCTCATTGTCAACATGCTCTATATAAAAATCAGGAACCACATGGATGTTCTTTTCTTCCATAAGTTGACTTAGCATTTTTGTTGCTATCGGTTTAGTGAAAGCTCCAGAAAGAGGGGTAACATATTGAATATCTACTTTATCTCTTATCCCTTTTTCAGTGAAGTAAGCATCTGCCAAAAAGGCAAATTCTAAAGGTGCTACTGGGCATTTTATAATGGTTTCAGCCAAGTTAATGACCAATTTTCCACCTTTCCAATCGCGTAGTTTTTTGGCTAGTAAAGTAGCACCTTCAAAGGTATAGAAGTCAAAAATATCCTTATACCAAAGTGGTCCATCCAGCCCTTCTGTTTCACTCGGAACAGGTTTAGTACCGGTTGCTATTACTAAGAGATCATAGGACAATTCTTTGCCGCTTTTAAGGATTACTTCCTTATCTGCTGCATTTATTTCTTCGACCTCATCCATAATAAAGTTAGTCCCCTTAGGAAAAAACTCCTTTCTAGTCTTGACTACATCGGAAGGTTGATATATACCGAAAGGAATGAACAAAAATCCGGGCTGATAATAGTGGGTGTTGTCTTTATCAATAATGGTGATGTCCCATTCCTCTTTATCTATTCTCTTATCAAGCTTATTGAGCATCATCGTGCCCGCTGTGCCTGCTCCTAATATTAATAGCTTTTTCATGATATGTAGATTTAAAGGGTTTTCTTCTTTTATTTACTACATAAATTTCGCGAATTATTTATCGCTAAACACTGATTATTAATAGCCAGAAAAGGTGATATAAGTCATGTATTTAGCAAGAAGTGTATTTATTACCTCTGCAATTGAAATCGAGAGTTAAGACTCTATAATTTTACAATTCTTCATCATTGAGCAAGGCCTTAACAAGTCGCTCAACAGCTTTCGAAGTGGCTTCTTCTTGAGCAGTTTCACTGATTTGCTGATTAGCTTGATCCATTTTTGCTTTTTGTTCTTCTAATAAAAGGGTCATTTCTCTCTCTTTTTGCTGTATAGCCTCTTTGTCCTTGGCTTTATTAAAACCTCCTAGCTCTTGTAGAAAAAGCCAAAAATCTAATCGCTCCTGACAAGAAACCACCCAAACATTAGGCACTGCAGCTCTGTGCAATTGGTTTTCCTCATCGATGAGCCAAATAAAAGGAATTTTACCATAAAGCTTTGCCTCATCTAATTCCAAATAGTCGCTAAGCGGAATTAAATAATCAGTGTTGTAAGCATCAGGTACTATCATCAGTTCCTTAACTTTTTGCGAAAAGCAAGCTTTATAGTCGGCATAGGTAAAGGCTGCAGTAATTTCGATTTTTTCGGTTTCAGAAGTATTTGCATTTAAAACAAAGTTCGGCCAGCTCTCTTCTGCTTTAATATTATCTGTCAAATCAAACCTTGCTCCCCATTTACTGCCTTTTGCAGGGTCATATTGGATAGCAGGAAAGTAACGGCTCGCATTTGCTGCTTTTGCCACGAGGTATTGACTCATTTCAGCTGATACATCCTGCATTGGTACAGATAGGTGACATAATCCTGGAGCTGTGGACTTGAAACAATTCGTTAATCCTTGGTGTACGTTCGAAGGATCAGCCATACTACTTTGGAAGGTATACACGTTGCGATGCGCCATCGCCAATGCAGCAACTTCTTGTCTGAATTGATGAGAGGCATCTTCCCACATTAGCTCTTGGTTGGGAGTAGAAATATGTTCGTGGTTTAATACTACCACCTTTATGGGTTTGTTTGATGCCATTAGACTTGAAAGAGAGCTTAGATGATCAAACACATAGGGTTGATTAACAACTACTACTATCGGATAAAAAAGCTTTAACTCTTCAGCCAATAATCGATACCAATTGAAGTCTTCAAAATAGTCTTTATGGATATCCTCTTGGTATTCCCCCTCAATTTCCAGTTTTGCTATTCGATAGGCTTTCATCAAGGAAGTAAAAGATTTCACTTCTTTCTGAAATAGCTTTTGACAATGCTCAAAAACGTCATCTTTGGTCTCAATTAGCAGTGTATTCTGAAAAAGCGGAGCTTTCTCCAGGCTCTTTTTAACTTCCTTTTCAAGCAGCACTATTCCTTCATGCTTACCAAATAGTTCCAGTCCTTCTTTCAATGTGCCAATTACTGAGATCAGACGAGATGACCGCGCTTGGGACAACTCTTCTCCCTTAGATTTTGGGATCATGTCCGCCATTTGATCAAAAGCAATCAACTCATTCGCAAAATCATAATCTCCTTTAAGTGTCTCAACTTCAGCGTCTTTATCTTCAATTTGCAATAATTTATTTAAACCTGTAATAAGTGAAGCTAATTGCCCTTTAAATGCTTTTCGATGTTCTTGATGGAGTTCTGAAAGCATAAAGTCAAGAAAGTAGAAAGGCGTTTTTTCCTCCAGCTCAATCACTGCTTTTTTGGAATTTCCCTCCAGTGTAAAAGGATATGCTGATTGCTTATCATCCAAAAAACGCAACAAGGCCGAAGAAAAGGACTCTTGATGCGAGTCAGAATGCTTTCCTGTTCTATAAAAATGCCTTAACTTTTTCCAGAAAGATTGCATTTCCAATTCAGGAGCAGGATCACTTTTCTTCCAATAAAAGGAAGAGGTATTTGGCGATAGCTTATTAGGAGTTTCCATAATACATTCTGTTAAATAGCATATTTATCCATAAGTGAGTTAATAGCGTTTATTCGGTCTTCAACCGGAACTCCCAGATTATGGGCACCATATTCATCATATCTAATAGCTTCTTTATTCTGGTAAAAAAGCCCTATAGGTGTAGTGGTCTTAACCAATTCGGCTACTTCTCTTGCTTTCACAAGATTTGATGGGTCATGCTCTTGAATATGTCTAAATTTCTTCAAGGCATTCTCTTCCAATACAATTCCATTCTCATGGTTCAAAACGGTTATAGCATCAGGATCTTTAACAGTAGGCTCATAGTTCTCTCGCATCCAAATCGGACATCTTTGCACTATTCGAACAAAAGCTAAACCAGGATGGTCGTAGGCCTTCTTAAGGGTAGCGTTCAAATGAGCGGGTTTCCAATCAACGGTTTGCGCCACAAAAGAGACATTTGCTAAGCCTAAGGTAGATTGTATAGGGTTTATAGGCGGAAGAACCGAGCCTGTCGGGTGAGTATTTGTATGGGTTCCCAGCGGACTGGTAGGAGAAGTCTGCTTTTTAGTCAGTCCATAAATAGAATTATCAAAAAGCAATACCACCATTTTCATATTATACCTGATCGCATGTACCCAATGCCCTGCACCAATAGAACAACAATCCCCGTCTCCTGTGATCACGAACACATGCAAGTCAGGTCTCCGAAACTTTATTCCGCTCGCTACAGGAAAAGCTCTGCCATGAAGTCCGTGAAAGCCGTAAGTCTTCATATAATGTGGAAACCGGCTACTACAGCCTATTCCAGATACAAAAACCGTTTTTTCGGGTGGTAATTGTTCATCAGTACAAAGCTTTTGCACGGAATGTAAAATAGTGTGCGCACCGCAACCAGAACACCATCGCGCCTTGCTGCTTGAATAGTCCTCGATGCTATAATGCTCTTTTTCTGGTATTTCTATATCGCAAAAATCCGGCTGTAAGCTAATCATGTCTTATTCTGTTAAAGTTAAATCAAGTTTCTTCTCAAGCATTTCCAATATTTGGATCGGGCTCAAGGGCTGACCATAGACATTGCTAAAGCAGTCTATGTCTGTTAGCGTTTGTGCCCGCAGGTACCAGGCTAATTGCGCATAACGCCTGTTCTCTTCTGTTATCAAGGAATTGCCAATGGTATCGCTATAGTTAATTTCCACCGTCATTACCTTTTTGAAATTTTTGAATATAGATTTCAGACCTGGTTCCATGGGACTTAAAAAGTGAAGATGGAGGCTACTAACTTTTGCCCCCCTCTCGCGTGCCCTTTCCACTGCTTCCTCAATTGCACCTCTGGTTGAACCCCATCCCACTAGCAATAAGTCACCTGATTTATCACCCAGTATCTTTGGTTCCTTGAGCGTTTTATGCAAGGCGGCCAACTTTCGGCTTCTGCTTTCAGCGGCACGTTGGTTGATAGAAGGGTCATAAGCCACATGACTCTCTTCATCGTGTGCAAGCCCTGTAAGGGTGTACATGCCTCCTTTTTGACCCGGGATCGGACGTTTGCTCAATCCGGTTTTTGGATCCCAATCGTAGGCCTTCACTCCTTCTTCCCATTTACTTTGATCAATTGGATCTGGAAACCAAGCTGATTTAATCTTAGGTCTGGGAAAGGGTTGCACACCAGTTGCTAGATTGGCATCGGTCAACACAAAGACAGGAGTCCTGAATGACTCTGCTAATTTTCTGGCTAAAATGATATAATGAAAGCACTCTTCAATGGTGGATGGAGCCAATACAATTTTAGGTGCATCACCTGCTGCCCCGTATAATACTGCCAAAAGATCGCCCTGTTCTACCTTGGTAGGCAATCCCGTTGAGGGGCCTCCCCGCTGCACATCCACAATCACCAGTGGAACCTCGGCCATAACTGCGAGTCCTATAAATTCGGTCTTTAGCGCTATCCCTGGACCTGATGTGATAGTGACAGCTGTTTGACCTGCGTATGAAGCTCCAATTGCGAATCCTATTGCTGCTATTTCATCTTCAGCTTGATGAATGAGGCCTCCTGCTGATTCCATTTTCTCGGCCATAGCATGGCTTGCTGAAGTGGCAGGTGTAATCGGATACATCGAACATACTTCAATTCCTGCAGCCATTACTCCTAAACTAACCGCCTCATTTCCATTCATCACGACAAAATCTTCTTTACTTACTTTACTTGCTATGGTAAAATGCATAGGGAGGTTATCGTTTGCATATGCATATCCGGCATGCAATAAGTCTATATTGCTTTGAATAATGTCATCACTCTTTTTACTGAATATAGCTTTGACCTGCGCAGCTGCAATATTAAGATCTCTGTCATAAATATTGCATAACAAGCCAAGCACCCACATATTCTTGCCCTTTCGAGGATCGCTTACGTGTTTTAGACATTCTTTTTCCATTGGGATTTCATGGATGATATAGCCAAGCGCCTTGAACTTTTGAATTGACTCCGTATAGGCTGCATTTGATTCTTCTGTATCGGTGGCCCATTTATTTTCAATGAGTAGATAAGTGCCAGGTTTATATGCATTTTGATCTATTCTACCATACAAAACTTGCTCATTTAAAGCCACTACCATATCGGCATGATCTCCCATATTGGTGACTTTCTTGCTGCCCATTCTTACCCTTATCCCAGAAGCACCTGCTTTTGACCTAGCTGGTGGGCGTATTTCTGCAGGGATAATTTCTACCGTCCATACGCCATTCCCCATTTTTGCCGAGATCGTCCCCAGGCTTTGACCACATTTTTGTGCTCCTTCCCCTGAATCACTGACTATTTCAACGACAGCCTCTCTAATTTGCTCCCTTTTAATTTTGACTGGCTCAGACTTTATGGTTTCAGAATTATTGCTCATGATTTCTACTTTATCATTAATCAATTAAGATAATTTTACGCTACTTTTCCCTGATGTAAATCATATGAAACAAGGATTAAAATCAACTCTTCCTGTTTAAACTACTTTTTGTCACGGATTCTACCTTTTAGGATTCCTACTGGCAACTGAAAAGCTTTAAGCAATTATGAATAGCCCATATTTCGCTCCCCTTTTCTCACGATCTTCTTACTGTCTTTGCCTTTGATAGCCCCTGCTTTCTTATCTAGCCAGACAATAGCCCCCGTTGGGCATCTTTGTATAGGTAATGGGGTTTGTTCTGCAATAGAATAATTAACCACAGGAAGGTTATATTCCATCGTAATCAGGTCTCCGGGAGCATCCATGGCACAGCGTCCACATGCAGTACAAGCTACCTGGCATTCCTCCAGCACTTCATCCCCTTTTTCGAGGTTTTTACAAGCCACCCATAGCTGGTGGCTCACCGGCTCTATTGAAAATAAGTCTTTTGGACAGACTTCCACACAATCTCCGCATGCCGTGCATTTGTCTACATCCACCACGGGCAGGCCATGTTCATCCATATGAATAGCATCAAAATCACAAACATTCATGCAGTCGCCAAAGCCCAAACAGCCCCAGAAACATCCTTTTCCACCTCCTGATACTAAGGCGGCAGCTTGGCAATTTTGCAAGCCTTCATATTCCGCTTTGTTTCTGGCCACATTTGTCCCGCCTGCACAGGCAAGACGAGCTACTTGTTTTTCTTCAGCTCCAACTGATACTCCAAGATAAGCTCCAATCTCGGCTCTTCCCTCGTCTGAGCTAACCGTACATTTTCCGGGTAAGACCTCACCAGAAACTAAGGCTTCAGCAAAAGGTCGACAGCCAGGAAATCCACAAGCACCACAGTTCGCATGCGGCAACATATCTTCTACTACATCAATGCGTGGGTCTTCGTAGACATAGAGTTTCTTGTTGGCAATTACCAACATGATTGACAAGACTAATGTCAATCCCCCTAATGCAAGTATAGCAATGATGATAGTCATGTAATATGATTTAATAAATTAATTCAACCCACTTTTTCCCTGCAACAAGCTCTGCTTTTCGGGCTTGCCATTTTTCCTCTGACCCCATAATTTCCGAAAATGCTTTATCAAGGCCTTCTTTAACTTTTGCATGCCCAGCAACATAGATATAGGTATTCAGAACTGATAACATATCAACTATCTCTTCGGCACGCTCTTCTATTGATTGGTCAAGGACAACCGTATCGTTCCAAAGTGGCCGAGGACTATAGGCGTGAATGGCCTTGAATGTATCTTCGCTATAGTAATTTGTGAGATCATCATCTTTTTCATTTTGATACAATAGCTCTAGGCCTGTTTTTGCCCCGTAAAAGAGAAGAATTCTGCCAGTCCAATCTTCAATATTATTATAAATATGCTTTATGAAGGCTCTAAATGGGGCAATGCCCGTTCCCATTCCTATTAGAATTAGATTGGCACTTCTGTCTTCCGGTATTTTAAAAGGCAGTTCATAAGGTCCGGTGATCGTGATTTTATCTCCCGCTTTCCTATCGCATAAATAGTTGGAGACAATTCCATCATAAAGCTCACCACTGAAAGCATCTACATAAGAGCAGCGCTTCACCAACATAGTTATCGTAGTATGGTTTTTAGTCCTTTTTGGAAGGTCTGCAACGCTATAGAGGCGCAGATGATCTGTATTCCCAAAGTCGTCATAAGATTTCACCAAAACACCAAAGCTTTGATCGATTTCACAACCAAACTCTGGATCTTTCACTTCAAGCACTAATTCTCGTACTTCTTCGCTATCTTCCGGACTTAGCCTTCGCGTCTTTTTAACAATTGCGAAATATTGCTTTCTAGTGTCGTAATCTGATAAATGTGCCATGGCTTTATCGTTTTAATTCTTTAATTCTACTTTTTTATTCTTACAAATGGTACCGCAACCACAACTTCCACAAGTTGATCTGCCAGCTAACACATCTTCATCCTTTTGCTGATCAGAAAAGGTCCTTCGCCATAGGTTCTGAATAATGACCCAAAGGATCATTAAGCCTGTAATACCGATTATTCCTATTAAATATTTTAACATAATTCTTAATCAATTACTTCCTAAACCTGAAAATCCCATAAAAGCCAAGGACAAAATGCCGGCTACTATCAAAGTCAAAACTGTCCCTTTAATTGCAGTGGGTACTTCAGCTAATTCAAGCTGCTCTCTAAGTCCTGAGATTAAAAGTAAAGCCAATGTAAAACCTGCCCCGGCACCCAAGGCGTAGACTATACTTTGAAAAAAATCATATCCTTTGTTCGTTTGGAACAAGGCAACCGCCAGAATTGCACAATTGGTGGTGATCAAGGGTAAGAAAATACCCAATGCCTTGAAAAGTGCAGGGCTCATTTTCTTAACAAACATTTCCACCAACTGAACTGTGGAAGCAATCACCACGATATAGCTGATCAATTGTAGAAATGGAGCATTGATCGCCACCAATAATTCATGAATTCCATAGGCACAGATCGAACTGATTAACATCACAAATGTGACAGCCGCCCCCATTTTACTGGAGGTTTCAATTTTTCCTGAAACACCAAGGAATGGGCAGATGCCCAGGAAGTAAGCTAACACGAAGTTGTTCACTAAGCAGGCACTGATGAATATCTGACTATATGATTCCTGATTCATGATTGAGCTCTTTTTTGTTTAATTAAATTGAAAATCAATAACCAAGCGGCCAGGGTAAAAAAACCTCCAGCCGGAAGGATCATAATTACCCACTCCTGAAAACCATCAGGAAACAAGCTAAATCCAAAAAACGCCCCGTTTCCCAGTATCTCCCGTACCGCTCCAAGGCTAAACAGTGCTATAATAAATCCAATACCCATTCCCAGTGCATCCATGATGGACTTTCCTACGGTGTTTTTTGAAGCAAAGGCTTCTGCCCTGCTTAATATCAGACAGTTCACCACAATTAGTGAGATAAATGCTCCCAAGCTTTTATGCAAATCCACGCTAATCGCTTGAATGACATAATCTGTAATGGTGACAAATGTGGCGATGATAAGAATGTAGGAAGCGATTCGTACTTCCTTAGGGATGAAATTCCGGAGCAAGGATACCAGAATATTGGACATCAGCAATACAAATGCCGTGGCTACTCCCATGGCGAGCGCATTTTCTGCTGTATTGGAAACTGCTAAAACCGGGCACATTCCCAATACTTGTACAAAAACCGGATTTTCCCTCCACAGGCCTTTAATGAACTCATCAGTGGAAGTGGGGACAGTTTTTAAGCTTTCGTTATGGTTTTGATTATTACTCATTATCGATATTTTTAAAAATGCTCCTATTCTTATGAATAATTGGCATCCACTTTTCTGCACTGCTTGCTATGATATCTTCTATAGCTCGAGAGGAAATGGTAGCCCCTGTAATTCCATCAATTTCATATTCATTTACTTTAGAGCCACTTTTCACGGTGGTCACTTTATTCTTAAGGGCATCTTTATCCTCGTTTAAGGAGACATCGAGATCAGTGAAGTTGTCGAGGAAATCAGGATCTTTTTCGATCTTATCACCCAGGCCAGGCGTCTCCTTACTTTCTAATACATAAAACCCTATAACCTCCTGTTGATCAATGCTATACCCATATATGATTCGTATAATGTCTGCATATCCCTGTCCCGCTGCAACGATGGCTAGTCCTTTGAAAACACCGCTATCGTCATAGCCAGCGTAAATGACATCTTCATCAGACTTATTCGCTGGTTTGAATGTATTGTCTTGATAAACATAGGGTTGCATTTGAGTACTTCCCGGAATAACTTTGAAAATAGCTTCTTTTAAGGCTTCTGCTCTCAAAGTTTCGATACGAGGTTTTGTGCCTTCATAGGTAAATACGATCAGCAGACCGCATAAAATACCGATTCCAGCCATAGCTCTGATCATTTTGAAACTGTTGGGCGCTATGGTCTCTTGCTTGTTCATGAGGTTTTTAATGAAGTACCGTAAACTCTATATCGAACTAATCTATCTATATGAGGTGAGATGGCATTACCCAATAAAATAGCGTACATCACGCCTTCCGGTAAACCTCCCCATAGCCGTATAATCACAACTAAAGCTCCAATGATAATTCCATAAATTATTACTCCCCAGCTCGTTATAGGGGAAGCAACCATATCGGTAGCCATAAATACCGCTCCCAACATTAAGCCACCAGAAAAAAGCATAAATAATGGAGAGGGATATTCTATGGGATCAATCCAATAAAGGATGCCACTGAATACGAATACAGTAGCGAGTATGGCTACAGGTATCCTCCAGTTCATGAAATTGCGCCATACCAAATACAATCCTCCCAGAAGGATAAAAACAGAAGATGTTTCTCCTGTTGATCCGCTCACTAAACCTAATGCTAAATCGCTTGCTTCAGAAGTGATTCCATCAAACTTGAATGCTGAAAGTGGTGTAGCTCCTGAAGTTCCATCAATAACAGGTTCCATAAAAGGGACTGCTAAGACTGCAGAATGAAGTGTGGTAAAACGTTCAGCAGAAAAGCTAGCGTACCAAGTCGTAATCGCAACCGGAAACGCCCCTTGCAACACTGCCCTTCCTACTAATGCAGGGTTAAATACATTGTATCCTAAACCTCCAAAAAGGAACTTACCCATACCTATGGCAAAGACACCACCCAAAAAGGTCATCCAAAGCGGGAAAATAGGTGGTAATGTTAAGCCCAAAAGCAGTCCGGTGATAATGGCAGACCAGTCAGAAACAGTACTCCTTTTATTAGCCAGACGGCATAAAATGTGCTCAGTAAGCAGACACGAAACAACTGCCGTAATCAGAACTAAAGCAGCATTCCATCCGAAAGCGTAGATCGAAAACAAAGCAGCAGGCATCAATGCAATAACAACATTTCGCATAATCACCTCTACACTAGTACCTTGTGCTAGGTGAGGCGATGTACTGATATGGAGTGTTTGCTTTTTCATCAGGCTACTTTTCGTTTTCGTACAATAGATTTTGATAGTCGGAAGTATTGCACTAATGGAATGTGGGATGGACATACATAAGAGCAGGAACCACATTCAAAGCAATCCATCAAATGATATTCCTCAGCCATTTTTTCGTAGGATTCAAATTTTGCAAGAATACCTAACTTCGAAGGATTTAATGAAAGTGGGCATGCATCTACACAGGCGCCACATTTGATACACGGGTAAACTTGAGGTGCTTGCTCAATTTGCTCTTTGTTAAAGACTACTATGCCGGAAGTTCCCTTTACAATTGAAATATCTAGATTAGCCACAGCAACTCCCATCATGGGTCCGCCCATATAGACCTCACTAACAGATTCGTCCACTCCGACCTGCTCCAATACATATCGAAGTGGTGTTCCAATGGGAATCAAATAGTTTCCTTTTTTCTTGACCCCTGGTCCTGTAATGGTGATCACTCGTTCTTGAATTCCTCTACCATGAGGCAATAGTCGTCCAATTTCAGCAGTAGTGGCTACATTTACGACCACCGCATTCACATCAATTGGCAATCCTCTTGAAGGCACTTCTTTTCCTAAGAGCGCTGTAATTAGCATTTTCTCTGCGCCTTGAGGATACTTTACAGGCACTACCTCTACTGAAATGGCTTCATTTTTCGGTAGTCGTTCCCGTAGCAAATCCGCTGCATCCTGTTTGTTTGCTTCAATACCAATAATGGTGCGTTTTGCACCGGTAGCTTTCATTAAGTATTTGATTCCTAAGAATATATCATCTGATTGCTCAAGCATTACCCGATGATCAGTGGTCAGATAAGGTTCACATTCAATGCCATTAATAATCAAAGTATCGCAATGTTTGCCATCAGGAATTTTCAATTTAGCATGGGTCGGAAATGCCGCCCCTCCCAGGCCTACAATTCCAGCCTGCTGGATACCTATTAGTATTTCTTCTGGTGATGCTGAGTCAATGTCAATTGCCTCGCCCTCTAATGTCTCCTGAGTGGAAGAAGGAAATGGTTCAAGATATATTCCTGTGGTCATCTTGCCAGAGATAGTCGGAACATAAGCAATTTTCTTCACCAATCCGCTCACGGGGGCATGTAACGGAACAGATAGATATCCATCTGATTCTGCCAAGATCTGTCCTCTAACGACCTCCTGTCCTTCTCTGATCACCAATTTAGATGGAGCTCCTATATGCTGAGCCAAAGGCAGAATAATCAAAGGCGCAAAGGAAAACTGTCGAATAGGTAACCCATTCGTTTCCTCCTTATTTTCAGGAGGATGTATTCCGTGCTTGAAAGTCTGTTTAGCTGTTTTCATAAGGGATTAATTAAATTTCTCTCCTCTTTTTATCCATTTTTCCATATCCTTAGCATTTGGATCGGCTGGTAATCCAGGATGAATCACTTGTGCGGTGCATTTTTCAGCTGCAGTCACCAAATCTTGGTATGGTCCTCCCTTAGGATCTTTGATATAAGCCTGCTTGTCATCGTTATAAGCAAATATCTTAGAATTGATGTTGATGCACTCATCACAAGAAGTGCACTCATCACTTTCTAGCCAAGGAGCTGATGTGGCTTCACTTGTTGCACTAGGCTCAGCTTTCGGCTGCGGACTATCAGCAACTGCCACATTCTCTTTCTTTTCAGTCTTGGTAGGCTGTGCAGCCGTTTTCTTCAATAGCTGATCTGCAGCAGGCATTGTAACACCATCTCCTCCAGCAAGCTGCATGAGCTTTTGAGTAATCTTACCGACCACCTCTGCTCTAATTCTGCTTTCTAGATCGCCATCTGAACCGCTTTCCTGCTTGGTGCTAGAAAGGTCGCGGAGCAGAATCCAGAAATCCCTGCGTTCTTCACATGATTCTACTATTGGTTTAGCCACCAATACTCTACTCAACTCGCCTGTTCTGTTAACCGCCCAAATAAATGGGAACTTATCCTCTCTTTCGCTTTCATTTAGCGCTAAGAAGTCTGTCAGCAAGATCATATTGTCGTTCCAAGAGTTGCGTGGTACATTCCTGAAATGTTTTCTAAAACGTCCCTCAGTTATGGCAAAATCGGCAAAGGTCATAGGAACCTCCATTGTTTTTTGGATGCCATTTTCCTCGTATTTCAACTCATAGGTTGGCCAATCTTGATCCATTGCAGGGTTTCCTGTAAGATCTAAAGCCTGCTGTACTTTTACCCCCAGATCAGGATTGTACTTAAATATTGGATAAGCTCTTGACTCTACCGCTAATTTTGCTTGATGTACCCCTAAATCATCTGCTACACCATGTTCTGGTTGGCAAGTAGTGTATAAGTTAAATAATGCTGGTCTTCGTGTAGTTAAACCGTCAATAAAACCTTCTATCATATGGCTGGTATTGGCCAGAGTAGCTTGCATGACATATGTATTTCGATGTGCCATTGCGATTAAGCCAATCTCTTTTCTTGGCTCAGCTTTTCCTTTCCATACCTGTCCGTATTGTGCCATATCAGAAATCTGTCCGATAAAGCCTGAAGTACAAGCTTGTCCACCTGTATTAGAATACACTTGAGTATCGACCACAATTACTTTGATAGGCTTGCCAGATGCCATCATACGGGATAGATTTTGAAAACCTATGTCATACATAGCCCCATCGCCTCCTAAAGCTACCACCGGTGGGCATAAGAGCCACTCCTCATCTGTAAATTGATGCCAGTTGAAATAGGTAAAGAAGTCTTTATCTTCTTCAGGACGGTATTTTCCTTTTAATTCCAGTTCTGCTTTACGGATAGTGGTAAAGCCTTCCGCCATTTTAGCCATATGCCCTTCGAAAATACCCATTGCCATAGAGGTTGAATCTTGAAATAGGTGATTAGCCCAAGGGAAAGGATAAGGATTGTAAGGATAAGTACTGCCCCAAACGGATGTGCATCCAGTGGCATTCGTCATGCCCATTGAAGACCTGCCCTTACCTGTGGTCCCATCAGTATACTTCCATTTCAGTCGCTTTAATTGGGAAAGTGTATGTGTTGTTTCCTTCAACCAATCTTGGTCAATTGGTTTGCTTCCACGTTCAGCTTCCAACTTGGCGGCAATGCCAGACATGGTTAAATCTGAATCATGTGTATCTTTAAGAATTCTTTCTATTGCATCAGTATCATTTATATTGACATTTTCTATTAAACGAGCCTGGATGTGTTGTTCCATCTGTTTAATGAGATCATCTAAATAAGCGATGTGCTTTTTAATGCGGGGCTGCATCAGAGACTCTAATGTCGCTGTAAATAAATGCACTACAGATTTTTCAGAACATCCTAAGCAGGCTCCATCGCCACTTGCGAAATTCATGTAGGCTTCTTTGTTTAAAAGCAAGGTTTCCAATGGCCCAATTTTCTCTTCCAGATCATCAATGCGATTGTACTTCTCTGGCGTTGTTGGCAGATCAGTCCATAAATCCCAGTCTTTTCTCAGTTTAGCAACGGTGCCATCGGTCTGGATAATAGGTCTTAAAGCGTCATCTTCGCAGACCTGAATACATTCGTTGCAGCCCTTGCAAGTGTTGGGGTTAATCGTAATGCTAAATAGACCTCCGCTATTGGGTGATTTCTTCTCATGTAGATCATAATATGGTCTGGTAAGTGCAAATTGAAAATCGCCTAGCTCTTCTCTAAACCAGCCCAGCTCTTGTACCATATCAGTCTGATCTTTATTCTCTTCAATCATCTGGTCAATAGCTTCTTGAATATAATTATTGACCGTTGCACCATTGCCTGATGAATTAAATTGTGTCCTTACTTTACCTTCCATTGTACGGACAGCTTTCTGCAAATGCTTTACACCTTCATTGTTCTTTTTCACCCGCTTCACCACTGTATCAAGCACATCTTTTAGTTCACTAACTAATCCAGGTATAGCGGTATCAGGGCAAACTGTATAACATTTACCACATGCGGTGCAATTATTGGCTATCCACTCCGGATGCTCGAAACGAATACCAGTCATATCACGAAATACTGAGGAAACTGCCGGCATTACGCTCAAGCCAATAAAGGGATCAGTAATATTATCATTTCCTATTCCTTGGGCATAGAAGTTACCTGTCTGCTCCCAAAAGCGATGGATGTCACTTAAGTTAGATTCACTTTTTGGCATCTCCTTCAACATTTGTGGAATCGGTATCCCTACTGTTCCATTGGCGTGGCCATTAGAAGCTGTTTGAACTTCTTTAATCGTAACTTCATTAATCTCTGTAAAACCACGTTTTACTACACGCATATTATCATCCACAACCCTTTGGCCTTTACCACCAAATTTGGATTGAAGTTGATCTTCAATGGCTTGCAATAATTCCTTTTCATTTAGTCCAGCCGTTTTCATCAATGGAGAGGCTGCAAAGAAGGCACCTTGGAAGGCAATTCCCTGCATGCGCAACTGAAGCTCAGGATCTGAAGCTTCCTCTCGGGCGATTTTAAAACCATCAATGTAGTAGACCCGGATATTATTCTTCACAATTAATTTTTGATACTGCTTTGGTATAGTAGCCCAAACTTCCTCCTGATTCGCTTTATCGCTTTGAATGATGAAACATCCTCCCTCTTTCAAGCCTGCCAATGCATTGGTATGTTTAAATACGTTAGGATCAGGTGACAATACCACATCAACAAAGTAGAATTCACAGTTCATGCGAATAGGTTCAGGAGCTGCTGCTAAGTAATAAGTGGTGGGTTGGCCTTTCTTCTCTGAACCATATTTAGGATTTGCTTTTATGTCATATCCCAGCAGATCATAAAGGGTCATCGCCAGGTTTTTACCAGTGGTAATAGCACCCCATCCACCAACAGAGTGGAAGCGAACGGTAGTAGCTCCTTTGGGCATAAGATTCGGACTCTCAGAACCATGCACTGCCAATTCTTTAACCTTCGGGTAGGCAGCTTCTATGGTTTCTTGATGAGCTCTTTGCTTAGGTGTGAAGGGATTGTCCCTAATAAAATCAATAGACAAATAGAATAACTTTTTATGTTTGCCATCGGGAAGCATATTTTCAATAGCCCCAATGATGCCTTCGGCCTGCAAATCACGGCTACCCATTCCAAATGAACCAGAATAGATTCTAGGTACATCTTTTGGCTGATAGGATTCGATTTCAGGATAAGACTTATCGGTTTTTGAAAGTCCATTTTCGAGGCATTTTGTCATCACGGCTCGAAGTTCACGGGCAATGGGCAAGTCTTCTGCTAATGGTTGATCCAGTCTTTCCAAAACCACTACTCCTTTTTTACCTTTTAGAATTTTTGATAAATGGTCAGCTGGGAATGGACGAAACATCACTAAATCCACTACCCCTACTTTGAGCTTTCGAGTAGTTCTAAGATAATCCACTACTGCTTCAGCGCTTGGGATAACACTGCCTTGACCTAATATAAGGTAATCAGCATCTTCAGCTCTATAGGACATAACCCGTTTGTAATTGCGACCAGTTAGTTGTCCATATTCCTTAAAAGCAAGGTCCGTCAAGTCTTTAATATGATCAAAAAAGAAAGGCCGTTGTGCAGCTACACTTTGCATATAAGAATCCTGATTTTGCACAATTCCAGCCATCACAGGATTGTCTACATCCCACAGCTCAGGAATGCGCCTGCGCTGATCTCCAAAGATTATCTTTTGAGCAGGTGTAGGTGTATCAATTAGATCATCCGGTCTACCCAAAAACTCATTTATTAGCTCCCGTTCAGGGATCAAAAGGCTTTCTATTAAGTGGGTGGTCAAAAATCCATCTTGGGCTATAATTCCAGGTGTAAGTGCCAACTCGGCCACCCGGTGGGCAATTACATTTAAATCTGCTACATGTTGTGCATTTTTTGCAAAGAGCTGGAAAAATCCGGTGTCATCTACAGCATGATAATCATCGTGTCCGGCATGCACATTGAGGGTTGATTTTGTCATGGCTCGCGTACCGATATTTAACACATAGGTTAGCCTTTTACCCACTGCAGCATACAAAGACTCGTGCATATAAGCTATACCTTGCCCAGACGAGAAATTTGCAGCCCGTTGGCCGGTCATTGATAGCCCAGCTGTAACGGCTGCGGCTGCATGTTCGCCTTCAGGCTCAATGAATATTAGAGGCTTGTTAGAAATATTGAGGTGTCCCTTAGCAGCTTCTTCTGCCCAATACTCTCCCATCTGGGTTGATGGCGTAATGGGATATGCCCCTGCAGCATCTGAAGATTCTCTTTCACACATGATAGCAGCAGTATTTCCATCCATAGCTGCAGATATTCCGGGATATTTGGGTTTGATACTTTTGCTCATAGCAGTGTTATTTAATTTTGAATTATTCTTCGCGAACCATTTTGCGTGTATTTTCAGCCATTGCCGTAAAGCTGTTGGCAGTATTTAGGCTCATCCAAGTGTCTTCACTCTTTGTAGGATTATAAAGAGGTGCAAGGTTTAGCTCATTGAATCTTTTGTCAATTGACCTACAGTTTGACAGCAGATCCTCAACATTTGAAGTTTTTTCAAACTCAACATCATTATCTAAAAGGAAACTTCCCAAATAATTTACGATAGCGTCATATGCATTCTGACAAACGCTGTAGTGTACTACGTCTTCTTCAGGCTTGCATAACTCATTATTGGCCCTAGCTAATAGCTCATCAGCTGTTTCTAGGAGGGTTTTAGTCATCGGTTCCATATTAGTCGGATTTTGTTATACAAATAAATCTACGAATTGGAATTGACTCATATTATGACATAAATCACGAAAATGGATGATTTTATATCGAGAGGACGTTGGCGTATGGGCGTATAGACTTTACTTTAACCTATAAGTTCTAACGTTGATCTGCAAAGAATCTACCATGCCGAATAATTATAAGAATGCCTTGAATGTTAATGAAATACTGTTTTAGAATGTCAATCCAAATGAAAGTATTTCATCCTTAATTTCTATACTTGTAGACAGATAAATAAAATTAGACGTGGAAGAATAATTTTTTTGTTTTTAAGCTTAAATTAACATAAACGAGGTATGAAAGTCTATTAGCATCATTCTCACATGAAATATTTAATTGAACCAGCTTTCCTCTTCATACTCCTTGGTACGTGAAGCAGCCTCTCTATTGCTCATCAAATAATAGTCTTCATTAAGTCGGATACTTCTGTAGCCCAGCAGATGGAAGAACTGTTTTGTGAAAAAACGAGCAATTCTTCTATTTACCTTTAATGTGGCCTGTTTTTCATAGGAAACTCCCGGTAGGTAGCGCAATAGTCTCTCAAAGCCCATATTTCGTAAGACTGCTGATAGTTTCAGAGCAAAAAGCGAGACTCTTTTTATAGCAAAGAAGCCTTCAGAGCCTTTAGCCTGATAAAGAGGCATGAAAATTCTTGAGCTGGTCTCAGCAATGACTGATTTGCTATTACTTAGAGCCAGCTTTTCTCCCTTCTTAATCCGCTGGAAATTTACATAGCCGGGTAGCATCTTAAAATCCTCACTTGGCTCAATTTTATAGCGATATAATATTTCAAAGAAATTTTGCGCGCTTATACTGTTTTTAGAAAGTATATTGTAGTACTCTTCAAAATCAATCTCCCCTTTTTCGATAAGTCCAGTAAACTGCATTGATAACATACAAAAAGCAAAATGATTATCAACTGAGGACTTGTCATCGTGTTGGCCTGCTTCAAAACCGAAGGCTACATAACCCAATTCATTAATATAGCTAAGTACAGGCCCTTCCAGATATTCTTCGATTCCTAGTATTGAAGGCAATGGATATAGACCGGTGAATCGCCTATTCAGCAGGCTATCGTTCATTACGATAAAAGGACTGGTTTCGCAGGAAGTGGTATGAAGATCAATAAAATAAAATGGGCCCTCATCCTGAGTTATAATATTTTTAATACACTTATATAATTCAATCTGTTCGATGGTGTCTTTATCTTCAATCGCTATTTCTCCCTTTTGTATTTGGAGCAATCTATCCTTCGTCCATAATCTGTTCAGATCCTGCTTATGGTATCTCTCGCCATGCTCCAATGCCCATAGACTTCCTGCGAGAGCATATAAATTTCCTTTTAAAGAGATCTTATTATTTTGTACAAAAGATATCAGACGGTCCAAGGCTAAAACTCCAGCGGGTTCATTGCCGTGTATACCTCCTATAAAAATCACGGAAGGCCCCTCACTAGTTGATCTGATTTTCCCAATAAAACGATCGACCTCTATGGTTTGTCTCAGTGCTTTACTATACACTTTTGCCATTGTCATAAGGTAGTATATCATCAATAGTAATAATTCCGACCATATGCTGGTCATGCGTAACCGGAACACAACCAATGCTATTCTTCTTCATGATCACCAGTGCATTTTCTATGGTAGTTTCAGGTCTGACGGTAATGATATCTTTGGTCATAATGTCTGAAACGGGCAATGCCTCAGTATTGCCTACATCTTTTCTATATTTTTCAAGATGTGACCAAGTAAGTAAGCCACACAGTTCTCCTTTTTTATTTTCTACTGGAAGATGATGAATGTTTTTCCACAGCATGACACTTGTGGCCAAATCGGCAAGATCATTTTCGGTAACTGTGAACAGTTCAGTGCTCATGATATGTGCTGCCATATAAGCAGCCTCATGCGCTTCCAAGCTAGGGTCCACCTCTGGCCAGTCATGAGATACATGACCTATCTTCTGATTGGCATGCATTGCTTTGGTTAGCATGAGTAGGGCATCATCTTTTTTATGTGTTTGCTTTAGCTTGCGGTAATTGCGGATGCACCAACGGGAAGCCGTTTCTTTGGTCAATCGTTCTTCAATGATCCCTAAATAATAATCTATATCCTCTTTCGCAATTTTAGCACGTTCTAAGCCCACACGAGCTATGGGCAAGAGCTCTTTCGTAATGAGCTCCCTAGCAGAATACTGCTCTCCCTTCCAGCGCAAAACAGATTCTTTACCAGTGCGTGCAGCCTTAATGAAATTTGATTTAGCATCTCTGAACTCCATCACGCTTTCCATATCATCAAATTCTTTCGGTCTGCCCATCATCATACCGATCCAAAACGCAAAATTTGCTATTTCATCTTTTACGGTTGGGCCCGCTGGTATATATCTATTTTCTATTCTGACATGTGCTTTGCCATTTCCTACTCCGTAGCAACACCTGTTCCAATGATAAATTGTGCCATTATGTAAATTGAGTGCCTGAAGCTTAGGAGTGTTTCCTTTGGCTAATTCCTCCGAAGAATTTTGCTCAATTTCTCTAGCGATTAGTAGTTTATATCGAGCAATGTCGTCTTTAAATATTTCAGCAATAGATCCTGATACCCATGCGTTTCCAAAAGTTACCCGTGCTCGTTGATCCTTAAGGGCAAAAGATGAGCTTCTGGTGTCAATACTTTGCTGAAAAAGTGCAATGCGGGTTTCACTCCATAATTCACGACCTAGAAGCAAAGGTGAATTACAGCATATGCTTAGTAAAGGTCCTGAAATAGCTTGTGCCCAGTTATAACTGGATATGAAGTCGTCAGGTGCAATTTGCAAGTGCATTTGAAAGCTAGTATTGCATGCTTCAAATAAAACAGAGTCGTGTATAATAGATAATTGATCAATTCCTCTGATTCGTAAATCAATATCTTTACCACGATGCGCCTTTATGGTATCATTGAGAGCGTAATACCGTGGGCTCGGAGTCATGAAATCCATCCCTAACTCATTCTTTGAAATAGTAGGTAATATACCGGCCAAAATCACTCTATTCTCTTTCTCAGCTGCAGCTGTAGCTGCTTTTTCTAAAAATAGATCGAGGCTTTTTTCATACTTACTAAAGCACTTACCCTCTAGTTTGATTGGGTCAAGATTAATTTCGAGGTTATAACGTGCTAACTCCGTGGTAAAATGAGGATCATTGATAGCTTCCAGAATTTCTACTGATTTTTGAGAAGGTCGCCAATTATTATTCACAAGACAAAATTCTTGCTCTGCTCCTATTCTAGTAATATCATCTTCGATCATACCCTGCTCAAGCATTTGCTCCAGCGACTTTATATCGGTGAGCAAATGTTCTATAAATGAAGTTCGAAGAGCATTATTTAAATCTAAGTTTACGTTTTGTTCACCCATTGTTGATACAGATTGCCTACCTATGTCTAATAAAAATAGATAATTCATAAGGAAAAAGGAAATACTTGGTTAATATTTCAACAAACGATGTATAACTAATAAGGGGAATAGGTTTCCAGATGATGAATGATAAAAACCTATCTAATAGGTAATTGAAATGTTCTGTTATACTAATTGATTTAATAAATATGTTTATGAGGTTTAATACTATTCGGCTGTTCAAAATTTCTGTATAGTATAGCGCTTTTCTATCTAATATCTCCAAACAAAAGCTTTAGGTAGAACCCCAGCTTCACCAACTCCTTTTTCAAATCCACATTGTCCAACATTGAAGTTAAGAGTGTTCTGACTGAGGAATTATTATTCGCTTGCTTCACAACAAAGTTAAAGAGTCTGGGGTATTTCAATAGCTTTTGTAGCTGTCGACTAACACGCAATTCATTCCACATTTTATGATAAATCATCTTATCATATTGCTTGAGAGCATCAGAAGTAAAGTTCTGATTTTCAAATGCTTTAATGATATATTCAGCAGCAATTCTCCCGCTTCTTAGAGCATTACCAATACCTTCTCCTGTAAATGGGTCAATCAAGCTCGCAGCATCACCTAACAATAGAAAGCGGTCTCCGGAAATAGGTCTCTTTTTGGAGCCAATGGGTAAACCAAAACCTTGAGGTTTTTCAAGAGGGATTGAATTTTTGAACCGATTCCTTAAGTGTGGTTTAGATTGAATAAGGTCAGTTAAAGCCTTTTTCAAATCAATTTTCCTTTTGCTTACTTCACTAGATAACATGCCCAAGCCTACATTTGCTTGTCCATTAGGCAAGGGAAATATCCAGAAGTAGCCGGGCAATAGTTCTTTATAAAAATGGAGTTCAATATGTTGATCCTCATGGAAACCGGAAACCCCTTCATAGTATTGTCTAATTCCTGCGCAATAGTGGTCTTTCTCTACTTTGATATTGCCAAGTTTTCTATTCACTATAGAATGCGCACCATCTGCCCCAACAATAATGGATCCACTGAACTTTGCTGTAGCCGTATTCAGTTCAATGCCATCCGAAGAACTTAGTATGTCAAGTACTTTTTCGCCCTGAAATATTTCAACATTAGACTGATTTTCAATCTCTTGAAAAAGAAAATGATCAAAATCAAGTCGTTTACTTATGTAACCTGCTGCATTTCCTTGATTGGGATTTTGGTAATTAATTGCTAGGCTAGTATGATTAGGAGCCACAAATCTGACTCCGTGAGAATCTATTTTCTCAGCAAATTTCTCAAATTTTTCCCCCAAAGACTCCTCCATTCTATAGAGCTGATTGACCACATCAGCACTGAGGGCATCTCCACAAATCTTATCTCGAGGAAAAGTAGCCTGATCTATAATCGCAATTTTTAAATCTTGGTTCCTAAGCTGATAGGCACAAGCAAATCCGGCGGGGCCAGCTCCTACAATAAGGAGATCGAAAACATAGCTTGAGTCAGTCATCTATGCTACTCTACTTTCTGAATACAAATCATAAGCCGCAACGAGCGATTCACGGCCAGTGGAGCTTTCATACCGCTCATATTTATGTATGCTCTCACGCTCTTCTACATATACCGCTTGGTATTCATCATCGTAGTTATCCCAAATGACTAGCATATACTTATATCCAATTTTGCTTGCCCTACCAATATTAAACCACTCTTCAAAAGTAGACTCTTCCAAAGGTTTCGGAAATGCTGCTCCGTTAAACATATTTTTTTTATTAACTTGAACCTTAAAATTAAGAGGTTCTATTCAGTTGTAACTGTGATTTTTATGATTTCTTTATTAGTACTTTCATAAATTAAACATTTAAGCTGCTTAAAAATTCAAGTGTATTACTCCCCTTTCCATCTGTAGGCAATTTCACAATGAACCTTGTCCCTCCTTGAGAATTAGTATTGACCTCTACTGTCCCATTTAAAAGCTCTGCCGACTTTTGGACTATGTACAGGCCCAAACCATTTCCATCTGAGTATTCACTCCCCACGTAGAACATTTCAAATATTTTAAACTTAATGGAATTATCTATAACCATCCCATTATCAGTAACAGAAATTTCAATATTATCATTTTGAATGGAGACCTTCAGGTCAACCTCACCTGTCTTCTCATTATCAATCCAACTAAAGAATAATGCATTTTCCAACAGATGGAATAAAATCACTTCAAATAGCTTGGGAATACTCAATACTTTATCTTGTGCGTCTATATTTGAGGTGAATTTAATTCCTCGTTCCCTAATAGTTTGACTAAAGGAAGCTATCACTTGATTAGAAATGATGTTAATATCAAACTGCTCAAATTCACCTGGCTGATGAATTTCACTCACTGTGCTTAGTTTCTTGAGGAGCTTATCCATTCTTTTATTAGTCTTGAATAGCAGACCAGTAAGCTCATTATTATTTGTCTCTCGCTTTATCAGATCACTAATTCCCGCTATAGAACTGAGCGGAGCTCGTAAATCATGTGAGGCTTTATATAAAACTGTATCTAACTCTTTAAATGTTTTATGCAAAAGAAAAGTCCTTTCAAACACTATATTTTCTAAATTTTCGTTCGTCAGCTTCACGACCTTATTAGCCTCAATTAAAGCAGCTTTTTGCCTTTTTAGCCTTGACCGGAAATAAAAGAGCAGGATAATTAGAAATGCAAAAAGCAATACTATTCCTAAGGTAATCAGTAACCTCTGCCGGTATATTTCTCGCTCTTTTTTACGTTCTCTCTCGCTTTCAGACAGTCGGCTTTCAAGTTCTTGCAAATCAAAAAATCGTCTCTTTAATTCATTGATGACTCGTAAATAATTATTCAAATTTTCATTCAATTCATTTTTATTGTTTCTCAATGTACTTTCAAGTTCCTCTATGTCATCAAGCAAATTTTCTTTTGATTCCTCGGACATGTTTTCAAAGCCTGCATTTAGCTTATCTATGACCATTTGAATCTTTTCTTCTAAAGCCAGCCGTTGTTTAGACATACTGGTATTGTCTTTCATTACTTGTTGAAAAATTTTGTTAATATCATTTTCTACAATAGTGGTGTCTGAAATTTGTGCCAATAAATCAATAGAGTCAGCATTATTCCCTTTAGTAATATTCGTAAGCAGCTCATCAAATTTTTGATCTAATTGTAGCTGATCATTCTGACTTAAATTTTCCCTTTGAATAGTATTTAACAGGTTGTAAAATGAACGTAAAGAGTTAATCGTATCTATTTGCAGAAATGATGAACCTGTTTCTTTTTTTGCTCTATTTTGGTTGGACTGTTTTTCAACTATCTGTGGTGCTGCTTCTACTTTAGATGTTATCTTTTCAACAGAGATTAAGACCAACTCTTCATTACTGAACTTCAAAATATCATAGCCCGGAATTTTAAACTGGTCAGGACTTTTAATTTTTTCATTTAAACCGAGAGGGATTGATATAATTCCGGCTGAATTTGTTTGTTTGCTAATGCTTTTGTCTCCCCTAAATTGCACTTCAATTCCTTCTATTCCACTTCCATTGCTACTAATAATCTTAATAGGCTTGTCGATATAGCTTTTTTTACGAATTATCACTTCTAAAACACCTTTACTCAAGTTCCAAGAAGCTGCCTCCAAAGACTCATCTCTTGGTTTAATTGATTGCACAGGAAGATCTGAAGATTTCAAATTAACAAATACCATCCCTTTATCATTAAGATTTACAAATTCGCCTTTATTAATAGATAGGCTGAGATTTGGATATACAGTAAGATCTTCTGAAAAAGCTTTCACCTGAATAACTTGATTGCTTTGAGCAAATATGTCATGTGAATGGACAAATAACGTCAGTACAAATAATATTGTAACTATTAAAAGATGGGGAGCATTTCTACAGTGTTCAAAATTCACATTACTCATTTTCTTCCCTCAAACTATTTTTAAAATCATCATTTACCACCACGATTTCGTAGCTTAAATCTTGTTTCGCAAATTTTGGAACCTCAAAACTTACAAATCCATCTAAATCTTCTCCTCGAATTCTGATTTTGTACTTGCTGTAATACGGAACTTTTAAATTAAATTTTCCGCTAGAATCAGTCATCGTTTCCGCAACTACATTGTTTCCTGTTCTATCAATCAGCTCCAAAGCAACATTAGACAATACTTCTAATTCAGATGAGTCCATCCAATTATGTTCAATAAATTTCACTATCCCCTCTACTGCAAGAGGATATATTTGCAAGTCAAGGGCAAACTCAAAAATATCAAAATCAAAGCCCCCATTTTGCCTATTAGAGCTTAAAAATCCTTGTTGACCCAAACTGTCAATGCTAAGAGATAACTCATCATAATTAGAATTAACTGGATAACCTAAGTTCTCAATTTCCCCTAGCTGATTATCAATTAATTTTGATTTATATAAATCAAATCCGCCAAGGCCAGCATGGCCATTTGAGGAAAAATATAGATTAGAGCCTTGAAGAAAGGGAAAGCGTTCATCACGCTCAGTATTAATACGATCGCCCAAATTTTCAGGTTTAGACCAGCCTTCCTCTGTTTTTATTGATTTATAGAGATCTTTACCACCTAGCCCGCTGTCAAAGTTCGCACTAAAAATTAATAGCTTACCATCATTGCTGACAGAGGGTTCTGACATATCAAAAAGTAGATCATTATGTTCATAAGCTGCAGTTCTAGTCCATTTACCTCTTTTAATTTCAGCAAAATATAACTGTAAAGGATAATTACCTTTCACATTTTTTTGTTTTGAAGATGCGGCATAAATCATATGATCTCCCTCCTCAAAACTATTGATAGCTGATACATGAAAAGGGATTTTCAGGCTTTTACCGATAGGCTTCGCATTTTCATAATTTAAAGCGACTATTGAAAAGGGATCCTCGTAAGTTTCAATTTTCTGCAAATTATAAAAAGAGGAATTCTCTTTAGAATCTACTTTTTTAATAATCTCCACCTGCGGTTGATTACTCACTAAATAGACTTCTTTTTCAGAAAACTGGAGCATTTGAAGTTCACTTTTATTGGTATTGAGCTTAGCCCTATGCGCCATGTTTTTTAGGGAGTCTTCATACAAATACGATAAATTGCTTAGCCTCCAAATTCTACTCGCATATAGGTCATTATTAGGCTTCTTATCCAGACAAATCTGAAAGTATTCTAGCGCATCCATTGTATTGCCAATCGATAATAGTGCTTCAGCAAAATAAAAGTAGTCTTCTACTGGAAATTCCAAATTGGTTTCTTTGTGCTGCTGATAGTACTTAACAGCTCTATCATATTGATAAGTGAAAAAGTAACTCCTAGCCAGGCGTAAGTCAATGTTTTCAGGAGCATTATCATCCAATGCAATATCTTCATAAATGCTCAGGGCTGTACTATAATTTTTTGAAATAAAAGCTTTATCAGCATCTACTATTGATTTATTTAAGGCAGTAAACACAGACTCTTGCCCAAATGAATACGCACTAATCGAAAGAAAAATTAGCGCCAATAAAATCTTTAATTTACTGAAAATAAGCATTTTAGATGACTTTTTAATCAATTTCATTGTGGTGAATTCACATTTTCATATCTGAATTTGAAAATATACCGCAGCATAATCTCATTGGAGGCCTGAGCAAGCCTGCTGACATTTCCAATAGGATAATCATAGGCATAAGCCATTTGAAATTGAGGTGTAAGGTTGAACCTCACTAGGAAATCAACAGATTCTTGCTTTCGATATGAAACTCCTGCAGTTATAACATTTTTGAAAGTAGTTAGTAAATTAAGATCGTAGCTTACTGGAATACCTTGTAAATATTTTAACAAAATACCGGGGCTAATGACTAAGTTTTTTCCTACAGGAATATGATATTGACTGAATAGAAGGTGATTAAGATTAATAGGATCTAAGCTTACAGAATCGTTAACATTAATTGATCTATTCACAATAGAAGGAATTGAATAGCCTGCTTCAAACTTTTTGCTTTTATAATAAAACCCGAAACCGGCATTGAAATCTGTACCTGAAAAGAGCTCATCATTTACAGAAGGGTCAGGATTCCCGTTTTGCAGAGACTGATAGTCTGATCTAACATTTATCATACCTGCTTTAAGTCCGAACGAAAAATATCTGTTATTGCCCAAGGGTAAGTGATATGCTAAATTCGTAGCGATGGTCAGGTTTTGATGAACTCCAATACTTTCTCTGTGGAGAAATAGCCCAGTTCCGACCTTCGGACTCTTAAGTGGTGTATGCAATGAAAAGGTTTGTGATTGAGGAGCTCCTTCTAGCCCACTCCACTGATCTCTATGCAATAAAGAAATACTTAATGCATCTTCTGCACCAGCATATGCAGGATTAATGAGAGAGCCATCGTACATATACTGAGTATACTGTACACCTTGTTGCGCATACCCAAGAGTTGCTGACCCAACAATAATTGTCAGAGTAAGCAGCAAATTCTTTATGTGTAATTCAATTTTATTCACAATAATTAAATTGTCGCTGTATAGTATGTTATCAAATATTTTATCAAACAGTATCAATTTCATCTCAACACTTCTAAAAATCCTTTTCTTTGGATGCCATCTTGATCATTTCTCACGGAAATGAAATAATAGTAAGTACCTCTAGGTACGAGTTCTCCGCCTCTATTTTCTCCTTTCCATACCACTTCTTCGTTGTTATAACCTTGCGCAGAAAAGATTTCGGTTCCCCACCGATCAACTATAATTACTTCATTATCTGGAAAATTCTCTATACCGCTTATTATCCACGAGTCATTATTACCGTCACCATTAGGGGTCATCAATTTATTGAAATTTATCTCCAGCAAAATTGGCTCTACTGTTACTTCAAAGCTACATTCACTGCTTTTACCAGCTTCTGTAGTAAAATTATAACGAACTATAGTAGTTCCTACATCGAAAGAACTTCCTGGCTCATGACTGGCGTTTACCACAATATCAGAGCATGCTGTTGTTGCTGTTGGCTCTTCCCATGTCACCGCGGTAGTTCCAGTATTATTATCTGCTCTTATAACAATATTTTCTGGGCAGTTACTCACTATTAATTCAGATTCATCAATAACGTTTACATCAAAAATACAAAAACTGCTATTACCTTCTTCGTCCGTAAACTCATATTCAACAGTAGTGATTCCAAAAGGAAATGAACTTCCGGATTCGTAATTTGAACTGATAATGACAGTGGAACAATTGTCATTGGCGGTAGGCTCCTCCCATTCCACAATCGCATTACAGTTATCCGAAGCCGAAACAGTTATATCCTCTACACAATTCAACACTTCTGGTACAGTTTGATCTAAAACTTCAACTTCAAATGAGCAAGTAGCAACCAATCCATTTTCATCTGTTGCTGTGTATTCAATAGTGGTGAAGCCAACTGGTAACTCATCACCTAGTTGCCAATTACTGCTGATGTCAAGATTAGAGCAATCTTCGAAGACAGGCTCATCCCACTGAGCCATTCCAACGCAATTTTCCGCGGTACTAATCTTAAGATCGTCTGGACAAAAGCTTACTAGAGGAGCACTTTTGTCCTCAATCACTACATTAAATGAACAAACACTCGTATTACCTGCTTCGTCTGCAGCAGTATAGGTAACCAGCGTTGTTCCTACAGGAAAGGAATCACCGGATGTAAAATCGCTTTCTAAATTAACCTCGGGATCACAATTATCAGAGACTACTGGAGTCACCCATTCTACAATTTGCTCACAATCATCATTTGCTGATAGTAGAATATCTGCTATGCAATTTGTAAATAATGGTGCTACATCATCTTCAACTATAACGTTAAAGCTACAGGTGCTTGTATTACCAGCATTATCAGTGGCAGTATATGAAACTACTGTTATGCCTACTGGAAATTGGGCTCTTGGTTCATGGCTGGAAGTTAAAGTTACATCTGAATCGCAATTATCTAAAAAAGAGGGCGGAATCCAATTTACTGATGATTGACAATTAGCTACGGCTGAAACAGTTATATCGGATGGGCAATTACGTACTTCAGGACCCGTATTATCTTCAACTGTAATTTTAAATGAAGAGATTGTTTCATTGTCCGATTCATCTTTGACACTAATTTCAACAACGGATTCGCCCAAAGGAAACAAATCTCCAGAATTGAAATTTGTCGCAATACTTAGCTGCTCACTACAATTATCCTCTGCAATAATCTCATCCCAAGTAACTGAAGCTTCGCAGGCATCATTCGCAGCAGAAATGAAAATATCATCAGGTTGCTCTAAAATTTGCGGTGCAGTATCATCTTCAACAGTGACTGTAAAACTACATAACGACTGATTTCCTGAGGCATCAGTGGCTTTGTAGGTTACTTGAGTATCTCCAAAAGGAAATGCATCTCCAGAATCATGGGAAGAACTTATTTGAAAATTATTGCAATTATCACTGAAAGTCGGTGCATCCCACGTTGCTATTCCTTCACAGTTTGTTGCTGCGGAAACAGTAATATTTGTTGGGCAAGTACCTGCATCTAAAGCTGGAGCAGTATCATCCTCGACAATGACATTAAAAGAGGTAGTTTGCACATTTCCTGCTTCATCTTCTGCTGTATATTCAACCACAGTTTCACCCAGATCAAAAATTTCGCCCGAAGAAAAGTTACTATTAATGGTAACATCAGCACTGCAATTATCGACTGCACTTATCTCAGTCCAAGTGGGTGTTGCCTGACAGATCTCATTGGCAGAAATTCGTATCTCCGTGGGTGCGTTAAGGAATTCTGGTGCAGTATTATCCTCTACGATGACATCAAATGAGCATTCAACAGTATTGCCACCTTCATCAGTTGCCGTATAGACCACTTCAGTAGTTCCTATCGGAAAAATGCTACCCGGTTCAAAATTAGTAGTTAAATTGGGTGCAAAGCCGCAATTGTCACTTGCTTCTGGAACAGTCCAATCGGCAACGGCTTGGCAATCTTCATTAGCATCTAATGTTATATTGCTTGGACAACTCTCAAATACTGGAGGAATATTATCAACCAAGGTGATGGTAAAGCTACAAGAAGCAATTTCAACCCCGTTTAGATTTGCTCGGTAAAAAACTTCGTTTTCACCTATATTAAATTGGGTAATTCCAGGAACAGCAGTTTTGGTAAATGTTATTTCCGAACATGGCGAGGTGGGTTCCGTCCAGCTTACTGTTCTGTTACAACTATTGAGTAAAGTTATTGTCTGACTCGGTGCGCATTGCACATCTGGAAATATATAGGAATACGGGTTGCTTAAATTTAAAGTGACAGTAAAGCTGCAAGTTTCAATTATATCTCCTGAACTGTTTTTACCTTGAACTTCTACGGTAGTTTGTCCCAAGCGGAATAAGGAGCCAGAAGCGGGTATTGAGATAATTTCTACTACATCCGTATTATCTGATGTTGGTGCTGGCCAAGAGACTGATTTTTCACAGGCACTTGTAACCGATTGAATTATATTGGAGGGACAATTCAACGCAAAAATTTGATCAGTATGTTCATTTTTAGAACCCTTGTTCACTTCTGAAAAGCCCTCTTCAAATATAGCATGATTTTCTTCACTCCTAACTTCAAAGAAACTAAAAGAAATGAAGTAAAATATTAGAATAATTACTTTTCGATACACTTCGAGATAAATTACAGCCTTGTAATGTTTAAATTATTATAAAGAGTAATTTATGTAAAAGGAAATGAATAAAAAAACTTATTCTATTTTATATAGGTAAATAATTAAAGTAATATCACTTTAAATTATACTTTTGGTTTAGTAGGTCGGTTTGTTAATGGGACTAACTGCTACATTTATCTTAAATCAAGATAAATTTTAGCATTAAGTGAGCTAAAAATAACTGACAAAACCACTGAAGCCATTCGTTCCAACTGTTTGTCAACCAAAGCCTTAAATTCATTGAGAACTCTAAGTTTTCATTGTTGGCTTAGTACATCGTCTTAATGATAGCCTTTGCCATAACCATTAAGAATGAGACAGATTTATCCGTCTAATCCCTTTAAAGCAAGGCCATAAAAAAGGCAGTACCCTAAAAAAGTTACTGCCTTAAAACCAATCTATAAAACTAAACTAACTATTGTCTTAGCAATTCTATGTCCCTATTTGGAGTCATTACTTTATTCACATTTTCGACTGTAATATCTTCTTTCACAAAAAATTTATCAGTCAATTTAATGTCTTGAGAAGAAGCACCTATTCGGATTGTGTATTCCCCACTTTCTACCAACCATCTTGAATTTGTTTCATCAAAGGATGCTAGGTCTTTTGCAGCTATTGTAAAGCTCAATTTTTCGCTAGCATTAGGTTTCAATAATGAAGTTTTTCCAAAGGCAATTAATTGCGATTCTGGTTTTTCCAATTGATCGGAAGGAGCTTTCACATAAATTTGAACTACTTCTTTACCCGCAAGCTGTCCAGCATTCTTGATGTCAACGGTAATTTCCAGTTGATCTATAAAGGAATCAGTATTTAAAGTTAAGTTACTATACTCAAATGAAGTATATGATTTTCCATATCCGAATTCATAGGAAACGGGAACATCAAAAGTCTGGTAATACCGGTAGCCAACATAAATATCCTCTTCATAAATCACTTCCCAAGGCACTCTTTTCATAAAAGAAAATCCTGATTCATCTTCTTTATCATCCGTTTCGCCTTTTACACTACTTCCAGGAAAGTTCTTAGCTGTAGAAGCATCTTCATAAGTAGTTGGAAATGTAATAGCTAATTTTCCTGATGGATTTACTTTTCCGCTTAAAACATCTACCACCGAATTTCCAGCTTCTTGTCCCGGTAACCATGAGCATAACACAGCATCCGGAATATTTTTCCAGCTAGCCGTTTCAATTACTCCAGCGATATTTAAGATTACAACAGCTTTTTTACCTTCGGCATGAAAAGCTTTAGTAACCATTTCAATCATTGATTTTTCTTTATCATTCAAATAGAAATCTCCAGCCTCCGCTTTTCTGTCATCTCCTTCACCAGCATTTCTGCCTACAGTAATCAAAGCAATATCTGACTTAGAAGCCATTTCCTTAGCGATTGATTCATCTAATTCCATTTCTGGAATGGGTTGTTTTCCTCCCAATAGTGCTGTTAAGAGATTTTCTGGTGGTGGCTGATTTGCTCGTGTCTTTTTAATATAATTATCATAGATATCCTTTAATTCTTCATCAATCTCATAGTCAGCTTTTTGCAAACCCTCAATTAGTGAAATTGTATAGGCTTCATTAACATCACCACTTCCTGTACCACCTGATATAAAATCATAAGAATTGGCACCAAATGCTGCTATATTTTTAACAGAAGATTCAAATGGAAGCGCATTATCCTTATTTTCAAGTAGGATCATACCATCTGTAGCAGCTTGGCGTGTTATTGCAGCATGAGCCTCTAAATCAGGTTTGTTTGAATTCTCATAACCCCTGAAACGAGGAGTTTTTACCATAACTGATAATATTCTTTCAACATTGGTGTCTAAAATATTCTCTTCTAATTCTCCATTTTCAACAGCCTCAACAACAGCCTGAATTTGTTCAGGTGAACCGGGTTGAATCATATCATTTCCTGCTTTTAATTGGGCTACAATGTCACTTCCTCCGCCCCAGTCGGTCATTACATATCCATCAAAACCCCATTCATCTCGTAATATAGTTATCAATAATTCAGGGTCTTCTGAAGTATATAGTCCATTTACTTTATTATATGAAGACATGACAGTCCAGGGTTGACTTTCCTTAACCGCTATCTCAAAACCTTTTAAATACATTTCGCGCAAAGCTCGTTCACTTAAGATTGTATTTACAGATAAACGATTGGTTTCTTGATTGTTAACCGCAAAATGTTTAATCGAAGTCCCAACTCCATTAGATTGAATTCCATTGATCATGGCAGATGCCATTTTACCCGTAACCAGTGGATCTTCAGAATAATATTCGAAGTTTCTTCCATTAAGTGGGTCACGCTGCAGATTCAAACCTGGAGCTAAGATTATATCAGCACCATATTCCAAAACTTCCTCCCCCATGGCTTGTCCAACATTTTCAATTAGGTCAGTATCCCAGGTAGATGCCAAAACAGTAGCAATCGGAAAAGCAGTGGCATAAAAAGTCCCTTCCTTCCCTTCTCTTACAGGAGATATCCTTAATCCTGCGGGACCGTCAGCCAATGTCTGACTCGTAATTCCATATTTTGGAAATTCAGCCGTTACACCTGCAGTACCTGGCAAATATTGGCGTATTTTAGTCACCATTTTACCATAAGCAGTGGTGGTGTCTAATTCTTTTCTAAGGCCTTCTGGTATCATGGCCTTTATAGAATCTGGTAATGGAAGATACATACCAGTACCTACTACTAATCGAGCTTTTTCTTCCACAGACATTTTTTCAATCACAGAAGAGATGTCAAATTCCTTTTTCTCATTCTGTTCTTCTGGAGTTGAACAAGAAAAAGCAATACCGCTGAGCAATACAAAAATGAATATCTTGTATGGTCTCAGTTTTGGCTTAATGTTAAACAATTTTTTCTCCATAGTTATGATGTTAGATTACTGGATAAAATAATAATGATAAATTTGAGTTTATCATATGATTTTAAATCCTATTGTGTCATTATTACACAATAGTATGAAATTTTATTAAAGATTAAAACAGTTTATATGGATTTTTCAGATTATGTGCCCTCAGTATCTGTTGATTGTGTAGTATTTGGATTTCATCAGAATCAGTTGAAAGTTTTAATGTTAAAATTAAAACACTTGAATTTGTGGGCTTTGCCAGGTGGTTTTATTGAAAATAATCAGAGCGCAACAATAGCAGCTGATAAAGTGCTAAAAGATAGAACTGGTTTGGAGGGCATATATCAACAGCAATTTCATGTATTTACTGACCCAGAAAGGTCTCAAACTTCCCATATTGAGCAATTAATTTCAAATGATGTTTTAGATAAAGATGTGCTTGGATGGTTTAAAAATAGATTTATATCTATAGGATATTATGCATTAGTTGAATATTCAAAGGTAAATAAACCTGAACCTGATTTTCTTTCTGAAAAATGCCAATGGGTTTCCTTGGATGAACTACCTGAGCTGATGTTAGACCATGAGGAAATTATTAAGAGGGCTTACGTTAGACTTAATCAGGATTTATATCAAAAACCTGTTGGTATAAATTTATTACCCGAAAAATTTACTATGCCTGAATTACAAGCTTTGTATGAAACCATATTGCAAAAGAAGATAGATAGAAGAAACTTCAGAAGGAAAATTCTAAGCCTGAATATTATAATAGATACAAAAGAAAAAAGAATGGGTTCAAACAATCGTGCCCCTATAGTTTATAAATTTGATAAAACTAAATATCATCAGGTGCTTAAAGAGGGCTATCATATCAATTTGTTTTAGTCATAATTCAAATGAATTAACCAATTTAATGATTTTGGGAAAACAAGTTAAGCCTTGATTGGAATTGAAGCTTTAAATTCAGTTTCCTTTTCAATATCTGAATAGTTCAAGGTAATATTTCCATTCAGCTTTTTGGTGATTATTTTGCATATGTACAAACCTAGTCCAGGACCTTTAGGGAGTTCAGAGCCCACATAAAATAAATCAAATATATTTTCTTTCTGCTCTTTTTTGATTCCTATTCCATTATCTTTCACATTGATAACCATGTTCTTATCAACAATTTCAATGTTAACTTTAACCCACCTTTTTAGCTTCAAAGGATCATGAAATCGCACAGCGTTTCCAATCAGATTCTTGAGAATTAAATGCAACAAGCTAGGGTCAATTTGAATAGGGTGATTTACAGTGTTATTGACGTCTACTGTAACAGCGTCTAGATTTTCTTCTCCTTTTAAGCGGTCAAAAACTGTATCAAGAATTAAGTCTATTTTAATTTTTTGGGGTGTTATAGGTCGAGCACTAATTTCATAAACATTACTTAACCTTTTCAGCATATTGTCCATATGATTTGCTGAATGATTGAGATGTTCCAAATGAGCACTAATATCACTTTTCTGATCATACTCCATCTGAATCAGTTGACTCAAGCCTTTGAATCGAGCAATCGGCCCTCTTAAGTCATGAGCGGATTTATAGATGAATTCATCAAGCTCTTTATTCTTCTCTAAAAGTAAATTATTTGAGTGAGATAATTCTTTTGTCCTATCTTGAACTTGCTGATCTAAACTACGCGCAATACCTAATAGTTTGGTGTTCTGGCTTTGAATAATTCGCTTGGCTTGCTCAAGTTTAGCTCTTTCATAATCTAAAAGCTCATTTTGAGATAGTATTTCTTCAAATGCTTCGGTTAGGTCTTTATTCTTCTGCAATACATCATGTTGAGCAGTTTCAATCTCTTCTTTCTGTTCTTGAATAAGTGCGATTGCCTCCCTATAATCTTCATTTTGCAATTTTAATTGGTTATGCTTTTCCTCTAGCGTTTTCGTCCTGTCCTTCACCAGTGATTCTAGGTAATCATTATGCCTTCTAATCCTTTTGGAACCCAAGCTGATAAAACTAAATGCGATGCCAAAGATTCCTACACTTAACAATAAGATAAAAATTGACTGAATAATGTCAGTAATGTTTTCCGGAGTATTAACAAATAAATATCCAATCGCTGCAGATTGGGCTGTAAAGACAGAAGCTTGTAAAGCTGAACCATTGGCTGGTTGAACCATCAATATAAGCAATAGGCTTAATAGGGTAATAGAAATACAATAGTTGAAATAGTTTTTCACAAATACCAGTCTAAAAATAATGCTATTAATGATAAAAAGTTTTATAGTTTTTTTAAATAGTCAAAACACATTAGTTATCAGCAGTTTATGCTATTTTCATTGAAGTGTCAATTTAATAAAATATTACTCTTAAAAACAAGAAATCATTATATTAATTTAATACCTTTTCGACTAAACTATTGATTTAAATAAAATATAACCGAACAACAATAGGCTATACTGTTGAATATAAGCTGCTTACCTATTTATGGACAAAAAAATAGCCTGATACTACTAAATTTGTAATATCAGGCTAAACAAAAAAGCTCCTTAAATCAATGTAAGAAAAAGGTTCCTACCGAATATTTATTTTCCAAAAGGGTTAAAACCTGCTAAACCTCTTTTGCTTCCGCTCATTTTATTCATAGTCTTCATCATCTTTCTCATATCCTTAAACTGCTTAAGCAAATTATTGATTTCCTGTACTGAAGTTCCACTACCCGTTGCAATTCTTTGTTTTCTGCTTGCGTTCATTAACTCAGGATTAGATCTTTCCTCTTTTGTCATGGATCGAATAATAGCTTCTACAGGTTTGAATGCATCATCGTCTATATCCAAATCTTTGATTTGTTTTCCCATGCCTGGCAACATACCCAATAGATCTTTTACATTCCCCATTTTCTTAATTTGCTGCAACTGAGATAAGAAATCTTCGAAATCAAATTGATTTTTGCGAATTTTCTTCGACAGACGATCAGTTTCTTCTTGGTCAAAGGTTTCCTGTGCCTTCTCAACCAAAGAAACAACATCTCCCATACCGAGAATCCTTTGAGCCATCCTATCAGGATAGAAGAGATCTATGGCATCCATTTTCTCACCGCTGCTAACAAATTTTATGGGTTTTTCAACTACATTTCGAATGGATAGCGCAGCACCACCTCTCGTATCACCATCTAATTTAGTCAATACAACACCATCAAAATCAAGTTGCTCATTAAAGGTCTTAGCAGTATTTACTGCATCTTGACCAGTCATTGAATCTACTACAAACAAGGTCTCTGAAGGTTTAAGCTCTTTTTTCAAGCTTGAAATCTCCTTCATCATGGTTTCATCTACCGCCAAACGACCCGCAGTATCGACTATAACAATGCTTTTACCATTGGCTTTAGCATACTTTATAGCATTATTTGCGATTTTAACGGCATCTTTATTATCAGGCTCAGCATAAACTTCAACTCCTATTTGCTCTCCTAAAACTTTCAATTGATCTATGGCGGCAGGTCGATAAATATCGCAAGCGGCCAAAAGAACTTGCTTACCTTGCTTTTTAAGACGGTTGGCGAGCTTTCCTGAGAAAGTAGTTTTACCCGATCCTTGTAGACCTGAAATTAAAATAGTGGCAGGTGATCCTTCAATACTGATATCCTCTTGCTTCTCCCCCATCATTTTGGCTAACTCTTCTTGGGTAATCTTTACCAAGAGTTGACCAGGTGAAACTGATATTAATACATCACGTCCTAAAGCCTCTTCCTTAATTCTATCAGTAACTTCCTTTGCTACTTTGAAATTCACATCAGCATCGACCAATGCTCTTCTAATTTCTTTAACAGTAGTTGCTACGTTTACTTCTGTAATTTGCCCCTGACCTTTCAGAGTTTTAAAGGCGCGATCTAACTTATAACTGAGATTATCGAACATATCTTATACTGTATCTAATAATGAATACTATTAAAATTTACTACTTAAAATTTCTAATCAAATAGTAATAAAATTTTATCAGGCAATAGCCTAATCGGCTCATTTTAATGGATAAATTTTGGGCAAAAGTAAGAAATTTATTGTTTTAATCCGAGTAGTTAGCGGTTTTGAATACTATTCATTGCAGTATTTCTCGAATGCCGCTATTCCTTGCTGGTCATTAAGTTCAATTGATTCTTTGTATGCGATACAAGCCTTTTCAAGTTGGTTATCTAATCTTAGAGCTTCCCCTAGGTAAAAATGTGTGGAAGGCAGATCAATCCGCTTACTTAATGCATTTTCTAATTGCCTAATTGCTTCTGCATAATCCTCTTTTTTCAGAGCTAAAATACCTAAATTCCTATATACAAATGGATTTTTTTCATCTGCTACTATGCTTTTTCTCAAATCTGCGTAAGCTTTGTCAAATTCACCCAAGAACGTATAGATGTAACCTCGATTGTTTAAAAAGTAAGGTTGATTCCGTTGCAAATCTATGGCCTTATTGACTGATGCAAGTGCTTTTTCATAGTCGCTCTTTTCTGATTGAACTAATGCTAACAGATTCCATGCATTTGATTCACTAGGATTCAATTCTAATGCCTTATCAAGGTATTGTATAGCGGCTTCAAATTCTTTTTGATAATAGGCAACAGCTGCTAAATTCGTATGAATTTCCGCGTTTTTTGCGTCTATCTCTAAAGCCTGCGAGAATGATTCTTCTGCCTGTTCATATTTTTTTAGTCCCACTAGGGCTAATCCTTTTGCTAAATGGGCGAATGCTGAATCCTTATAAGTCTTTAAGACAGGTTCTAAATCATCTAGTGCTCTATAATATTCACCTGTTTGATAAAAAGCATTACTCCTATTATAATAGGCCCTTATATAATCAGGCTTGTGTTGCAAAGCTTTCTCAAATGCTTGAATAGCTTCATAAGGATGTCCATTCTGATAATGAGTTACTCCTAGACCGTTCCAAGCAGATGGATTCTTATTATCTAGATCAATCGCGCTTTCAAAGTAATTAAATGCCTGTTTGGTTTGGCCTTTTTCTAATGATTGATAGCCTTTCTGAATTAGACTTTCCTGCCGCTGTTCTTTTGTCGAACAAGCTACCAGGACTACCATAACAATAATAAGAATGGAATTTTTCATTTCTCTTCAATATCTAACAATTTTAAACAGTATTTTTATCCTTAGGGCATTTTGAGAATAGGATCAGGAAAACTTTAAATCTTCTTGTCTTTTAATACTGTGCAAAGGGCAATAACTTAACCAAATGGCACCTGTTTGATTTTGATCCCCAGCTCTTGTTGCACCTTTTTGATTTGTGTTACTTCATTTTTTGTACAAAGCGCCATGCTGATTCCAGTTTTACCAGCTCGTGCCGTTCTACCGCTTCGGTGGATATAATAATCTATTTGTTTTGGAATTTCATAATGAACTACAAAAGCCAAATTCGCAATATCTATTCCTCTTGCAGCCACATCTGTTGCAATCAGCATATCAATCTTTTTACTTTTGAAAGCTCTCATTTCCTTATCCCTATCCTTCTGATGCATATCGCCCTCTAATATACCTGTTGAGATTTTTCTTGCATTCAATTGTTCATGAAGCGCTCTAGCAGAATTCTTTGTATTACAGAAAATAATACCTCTCTCATTTTTCTGGGTTTTCAGGAAATAATCTAAGACCATCATTTTTTCATCAGAGTCGCAAGGAACATATTGATGCAAAATCTTTTCATTCACTAATTCATTGCCAGATGCTTTGATCTGTTTGGCATTAGGATCCAAATATTGCTTAATAATATACTTAATGTCTGTCGGTATTGTAGCAGAAAACAGCCAAATATCTTTTTTATGTTTTATGGTGCTTAGAATGAATTCCAACTCTTTTTTGAAACCCATACTCAACATCTCATCTGCTTCATCCAATACCATTAATTTCGCTTCTCGGATATCAACAGCTTTTCTCCTTATTAAATCATTAAGCCTCCCGGGAGTAGCCACTAAAATCTGGGTTGGCCTTTTAAGATTTTGAATTTGCTTATCAATTTTCTCTCCACCAAAAACTACTTCCATAAAAATCTGGTCGGAAAACTTGGTGAATTTGAATAATTGATGTTTAATCTGCTGTGCTAGCTCCCTGGTAGGAGATAAAATCACTGCCTGAATCTTATCATCTTTAGGGTTAATTCGTTCTAAAATTGGTAATCCAAAGGCTGCGGTTTTGCCTGTTCCGGTTTGAGCTTGTGCTACCAAGTCTCCAGTATTTTGCATTAAATGACCAATTACCAGTTCTTGAATCCTGGTCGGACTTTTTATATTCAACTCTGATAATCCTTTTATAAGTTTATCAGATATTCCTAATTCTTTAAATGTCATGATTCGTATTCGTGATATTATTTATTCTTTCTTCTAAAAGGTTTCTTTTTTTTGAAGCCACCTGGTTTCCTTTTACGAGCATTTTCCTCATATTCTGGTCCTTGTCCGATTTGATTTGGCAAACTATTCGTTTTCATGATAGATTTTTCAATCAATGCTTCTATACGATTGAATTTTTCCATATCGACTTCATTGATGAAGGTTATAGCTTCTCCTTTAGTGGCTGCACGAGCAGTCCTACCAATTCTATGAACATAGTCTTCAGGATCTCCAGGTACATCATAATTTACAACTAAACTGATATTTTCTACATCGATTCCACGAGATATGATATCAGTACCAATTAAGACTTGAACCTTTTTAGCTCTAAAATCTCGCATGATAATTTCTCTTTCCTTTTGATCTAGGTCGCTAGAAAAAGCCTTCACTGACATCCCTATATCTTTTAACTCACGTTCTAAAGTTTTTACTTTATCCTTTTTACCAGCAAATACAATTGCAGTTTCATAGATACCTGAACCTAAAATGAATTTTAAGAGCGGAGTTTTTTGTCCATCATGAGCTAAAAATGCTTTTTGAGATATTCCCGCTGCTGGCTTTGAAATTGATAAACTAATTTCTTCAGGTTGATTTAAAATTGCACCTGCCAGCTTTTTGATTTTTGGAGGCATAGTGGCTGAAAACAGTAGTGTTTGTCTCTTCTCAGGCAGTTGCTTCACAATCCTCATGATATCATCATGGAATCCCATATCCAACATTCTATCTGCCTCATCTAGGATCAGGTGTTGCACATTATCTAATTGTGTTTCATTAGAGTTTAAAAGTGCAATAAGCCTTCCCGGAGTAGCTACTAAGATATCTACTCCAGCTCTAATCGCTTTTTTCTGCTGCTCCCAGGCAGCACCGTCTCCACCACCGTATATTGCAATGCTACTTGCGTTCGTAAAGTATGAAAAGCCTTCAATTTGCTGATCTATTTGCTGCACTAATTCACGTGTGGGAGCAATGATCAAGGTATTAACACCTTTTGTTTCACCACCAATGGCAATTTTATGTAAGACTGGCAATACAAAGGCTGCGGTTTTACCAGTTCCCGTTTGCGCACAGGCTATTAAATCTTTGCCGTCTAATATCTTAGGAATGGCTTCTGTTTGTATGGGGGTGGCTTTTTGGAAGCCCATCATTTCCAAACCCTCGCTTAGCGAAGGATGAAAGTTCAATTCTTTAAATTCCAATTTCTTAATTTTTAATGATTTAAAACTTTGCAGTTTAGATCAAAGGTAATGAATAGCAGGGATATATAGCTAAATATTAGGTAGATTCCCGCTAAGAAATAGAATCTTCAGCTTCTTCAGTTCTGCGAACTACATCTCGAATGATGATATCAAGCTCTAATGCGCTACTTCTTATAGAATGAGTAACTTTCCTTTGTTCTTCCTGACTTCCGTTTTGGTATTTTTCAATGAAATCGATCAAGCCGAGAAGCCTTGCCAAGGGGGCCCGTACTTCATGGCTCTGAACCCATGCTATTTCCCTTAGTTGATTATTTTGATTTCTGATGGATTTGATAAAATTATGTTTAGCGGTAATATCTCTGACGATACCTTGAATCTGCTTAGACGGAGTAAGCTTACAACTTATTTCTACAGCTGCTTCTATGCCATTTAAAGGAATTAAACAAGCTTCTTCAAAAATTGAGCCCGACCTATGAATAAGCTCAGTTAGTGTAAAACCGTCTTTTTTCTCAAATTTAATAATCTGACTCAAATTATATTTTGTGATTTCTTCATTGGGAATACCAGTCATTTCAGACCCTTTATGATTTAATTCCAATAGATTACCGTTTTCATCTGCTAACAGTATTGCATCTGATGCCTGAGATACTAATTCCCTATATTTTTGCTCACTCTTTTCCAGTTTTTCTGCGGCCAATTTACTTTCCGTAACATCTCGCACTACAGCTAGTACTTCTTCTGAATTTATTGCAATATACCTCGCTTCAAAATATTTTCTTTCTCTTTTAAAATCGAGGTAGTATGAATGTTCTTCAACTCGATTTGAAGTCAATGCTGCTTTAATATTCTCGTGAATCTTTGTTGCAAAGTCTTTTGGAAATAAATCATAACTGGACTTGCCAATAAAATGTTGCGGGAGGTAGTATAATAGGGATCGTTGATAAGCATGAAAATCAAGATATTTGGCATCTTTGTCGTAAACAAAAATCAAATCAGGAATTGCCTTGACCATCGAAGCTAAGTATCTGTTATTTTCTGCTATCTCTTTAGTTTTTTTGCTTAAAAGTGCTTGCAATCGCTCAGGTTCCTGATACACATGAAAAACGTAAAAGCCACTACCTATAGAGGACGAGAAAGCCAGAAAAATAACGAGGCCTAGTAAAATGTAAACCACAGCATCTTGTTCGTAGAAAGCAGTAACCTTCCAGCCTGCCTCTGAAAATGTATAATCCAATGACAGCTCACTTTTCTTCTGGCTACTAGTGAAAATCTCCTCTTCTCCAGTGTTTGGGTCTACTTTCGATAATTGAAAACTAACAAATGGCAGCTGACTATTCTTAATTCCGGAATACGACAGAAAATCATCCATGGTCATAAGCACTGCGGAGAAGCCCCAAAATTCATTTCTATGAAAAATAGGTAACCTGCCAATGATTCCTTTGCCTCCCTGTTTAAATTCCAAAGGCCCTGCATAATATATTTCCTTTTTATGGATGGCTTTTTGAGCCTCATTTCTTGTAGAAGAATCCTTCAAGATATCGTAACCAATAACGCTGCTGTGTATACTGGAAGGATAGACATACTGTATAACCCCTTTCTTTAAAATCTGAACGCCATATAAATATGGGTGGCGCTCCATAATTTCCTTAGCTACAAAATCGAAATTACTTACAGTATCGGTGATAGGACTAATGGTTAGGCCTACCGAAAAAGCTGCCAGATTACTATTAATCATAATTTTCCTAATATTTTCGGTAATCATGTTTAGTTCAGACTGTAATTGTTGGTATTTCTGCTTTTGGTAATACTGATAACTAACGATAATTAGAATTGAAAATAGTATGGCAGAAATCAGCCCGATTGCAGTAGCAAAAGCCAAAGATCTGATTTTGAAATTTTTATTTGGTCGATAGTTCATTTTAGGGGCTTAGCTAATTATTTGATTCACAGTGTATAACGAGATTTATCAATTTTAAACTGGTTTTGCCCTACATATCTGTATTTATGAAAAAAAAAGAGCTTTGGGTGCTCCAAAGCTCTTTTAACAAAATAGTTTGAATATTTATACAGCATCCGACAAACTCGTAAAAGTAAAATCACGAATTTTCATAACAGGAATTAAATTTCCGTTTATGCGCTGTTGCAGTCCTAATTCTTCCAAATTATTCAACATAATAATAGGACTTTCATTAAATCGCATATTCTTAATAGGATGTTTTATTTTACCGTTTTCAATATAGAAAGTACCATCTCTAGTTAGTCCTGTATAAAGTAACGTCTGAGGATCCACTGTTCTGATATACCACAACCGAGTAACTAAAATCCCTCTTTTAGTGCTTTTTATCAGGTCTTCAGTTGTGGCATCTCCTCCAACCATAATGCCGTTCGCTGGTCCAGGAACAGGTTCTACCCCTTGTTTTTTGGCCCAATATCTTCCGTAAGACATATTTTTGACCACTCCATCTTCTATCCAGCTAGTACGCCCTCTTGGTAATCCATCTCCAGACCAGGCATTTGCCGGCACTTTTTCATTAAATGGATCAGAATATATATTAACTCTTTCATCTACCAGCTTTTCACCAATTTTAGTACCGCCTCCCTTTTTTGAGAGAAAACTTCTACCTTCATCGGCCTGTCTTGCCCCCATATTGAAAAGCATGTTCCCTAAAAGCTGAACGGAAGCTGCTGGTTCAAGTATCACAGTATATTTTCCAGGCTCAATCGCTTTTGCTTCTCTACTCATCAGTGCTTTTTCTAAAGCAACAGAGGAAGCTTCTGCACCATTGAATTGGTTCACGTCATTGAAATCACGCGTCACCCAGCCTGAACCTGTCCCGTCATTAGTTCGCATGGTCACAGTAAATTCTAGTTGAGAATCTTGTGAATAAGCGAACAAACCCTTAGAGTTCATGATGCTTGAAAAACCAGAGGTATCCTCTAAGTATCCTGCTGCAGTTACATCTTTTGCTCTTGCAGGCTCAATACTGTTCTTTGCAATTTCGGCCCTGTATTCAGGACTAATATCTGCTGTGCTTTTATAATATGTTTTAGAATCCTTATATTCCTGTGGGCCTAAAGGTTCCATAAATTCAGGGTTTTCAGGAGCCAGTTTAGCCAATTCTTCGGCTCTCTTTACCACTTTTCTTAATGATTCATCGTCAAATTCATTAATAGTCGAGGATGCTGATTTTTTTCCAAAATTAGCGGTTACTCCTAAGCTAATGTCGTCATTGAAACCGCTGGTAGTAACTGTATTTCTAGCATATCGGATATTTCCTCTGCCGCTTCCAGAAAGGCCAGCCTCCAAGCTATCAGCAGTGGAAAAGCTCATCACCTTCTCCAATATTTGCTTTGCTTCTTCTTTAGATAATATTGCCATTGTTAAAGATTTTAGTTTTAGACTAATAGATTTTATAACTAATTAAAGTCAAAAACCCTTAGATTATATATTTCTTGCTGTATTGATAACATTCACTCCGTCAAAACGAGTAGTAGCACTACCGTGAGAAACTGAACTAATTTGTGACGGCTGACCTTTTCCATCAAAGAAAGAACCAAATGTTTTATAGTCGCTCTTATCACAAATCTTAGAACATGAATTCCAAAACTCTTGCGTATTGGATTGATAAGCCACATCATTTACAGGCCCCTTAATTTTCCCATCTTCTATTTCGAAAAATAAAGTACCTCCAAATTGAAAATTATAACGCTGCTGATCAATGGAGTAAGAACCTCTTCCGACTATATAAATTCCTTTTTCAACATCTTTAATCATTTCATCCGGACTGTATTCTTCTTTACCAGGTTCTAATGAAACGTTTGGCATTCTCTGGAACTGAACATCATTCCAGCTTTGAGAATAGCAGCATCCATGAGACTCATCTTCATTTATAATGTGAGCTTGGTCTCTGATAGCCTGATAATTTACTAATACTCCGTCTTTAATTAAATCCCAACGTTTCGTTTTTACTCCTTCGTCATCATACCCAACGGCACCTAAAGAACCTTCTTGAGTCTTGTCAGCAAATACATTTACAATATCACTACCATATTTGAAATCTTTGCTTTTCCATTTATCCAAAGTAGCAAAACTAGTACCTGCATAGTTGGCTTCATATCCTAAAACACGGTCTAATTCGGTAGCATGACCTATACTTTCATGAATGGTCAGACCAAGGTGATTTGGATCTAAAACAAGATCATACTTCCCGGCTTTTATTGAATCAGCTTTTAGCATCTCTTTTGTCTGCTTACCTGCAAGTCCAGCATCCTCTATCATGTCATATCTGTCATAGTAATGCATAGTACCGCCCGGCCCTTCCTTTTTGCTGGAGGCTCTTGGATCCATATATTCGAATCCCATTCCCATAGGCGAACTCAAAGCCTGTCTAGACTTATACTTTCCGCTATCGGGATCAATAGCTGTTACATTGAAATTTGGCCAAATCCTATGAACATCTTGATCGATATAAGAACCTTCAGTACTAGCAAAATACTTTTGTTCATTAATCATAAACAAAGCACTATTAACATAATTAGCTCCATTATTAATCGCTTCTGCATTAGCAGAAAGCAGTAGATCAACTTTTTCTTTTAAAGGAACTGCCACTGCATTTTTTTCAAGTGGGGTCTTCCAACTTACCTCTCCGTAAGACTGAACTGGTGCTAATTTCACTGGTTCAGTTTGGATTTTGCCGTTTGCTTTCGCTATGGCTGTTGCTGTTTCTGCAGCTTTCTGAATTCCGGCATCACTTACATCTAAAGTTGATGCAAAGCCCCAAGTTCCATTGGCTATTACCCTTACTCCTACTCCAAAAGATTCAGTATTGACAGCATTCTGCAATTTATCCTCTCTAGTAAAAATATACTGGTTTAGATATCGTCCAATTCGAACATCTGCATAAGTAGCACCATTCGCTTTGGCAGCATTTAGTCCGATATCAGCCAACCTTTTTTTCTCTAAAACATCTATCGGGTTTTCCAGAAGTCTTTCCATATCTACCGCATTACCTATTAATGGTACGGTTAATAATGCACCTCCTACACCCATTCCTGCTAGTTGTAAAAACTCTCTTCTCTTCATTTGGTTAATATTAAAAATGAATTGATTTATTTTGTAAAAATAATATCCGTTTTATTTCAATATTTAGCTAGTACAAAAGGATAAACGGCAATAGAAAACTTTAAGCGGATAAGCTTTGGAAAAGGAAAGAGAACGCAAAATAATTCACGTAGATATGGACGCCTTCTACGCTTCTGTTGAGCAAATGGACTATCCTAAATTGAAAGGAAAGCCCGTTGCTGTGGGTGGAAATCGGCAAAGAGGCGTAGTAGCCGCAGCCAGTTATGAAGCTAGAAAATTTGGAGTGCATTCTGCTATGCCTTCAAAAATTGCAGCATCAAAGTGTAGAGATTTGATTTTTGTTAAAGCTCGTTTTGAAAGGTACAGAGAACTGAGCCACCAGATTAGAGAAATATTCTTTCGATATACAGACTTGGTGGAACCTTTGTCTTTAGACGAGGCCTATTTGGATGTGACAGAAAATAAAATGGGGATTTCTACTGCTACTGAAATTGCACTAGATATCAAAAAAGCTATTAAAAATGAAGTGGGGCTAACTGCCTCCGCAGGAGTATCCATCAATAAATTTCTAGCTAAAATTGCCTCTGATTATCGAAAACCAGATGGATTGTTTATAATTAAGCCGCATCAAGTATTGCCCTTTATTGAAGAACTCCCAATCGAGAAGTTTTTTGGGGTTGGTAAAAAAACGGCAGAGAGAATGCATTCACTAAATATTACTAAGGGTGCTGATTTACAAAATAAATCTATTAAGGAACTGGTTAAGCATTTTGGGAAACAAGGTCGATATTTTTTTTCTGTAAGTCGTGGAGAAGATTTTAGAAAAGTTAACCCCAATAGAATTCGAAAGTCTGTCGGTGCTGAAAATACTTTTGGAATCAGCTTAAAAACGAAAGCCGAAATTTGGGATGCTTTGCAACCCGTAGCTGAAAAATGCTGGAAACGTTATAAACAGAGCGAGGCTAATGCTCATTCTATAACATTAAAAATCAAGTTTGATGATTTTAAACAAATCACTAGAAGCAAAACCTTCGAAGAAGCAATCAATTCAGCATATATGTTCGATCAAGGTTTAGAAAGCCTGATGGATTCATTTGAAATGAAGGAGCCTGTTCGTTTAGTAGGCTGTTCATTATCTAATTTTGAAATTACCAATAAAGTAAATGAACATGGTCAATTAACTTTGAGGTTTTGAAATTATCTAATGGTAATAGCCTCTATTCTATTCAATATCTCGCTTTGCAGAAGTCACTCTTTCCTTCTTATAAATATAAAATCACCTCCCTCGTCACCGGCACCTTGAATAACTCCAAATTGCGGTACTGATGGTGCGTTGTTCATAACAGGTTCGTAGATTCTAGAATATACAGTTGAGGCCGGCAGGTAATCAAAATCATTCTCATCTAAAGTTTTTATCAGCATGTAAACAAAAAAGCTTTCATCAGGTACTTCCGTAAGGCTGCCACTTGTGATTGCCTTCCTACTTCTATTTTTATAGAGTTCGTGAACTTTCAATTGACTCATTCCGCCAACTGCTCTTGTTTTAAAAATACTACCTCCAAAACAGGCGTCTGTTACTAATAGCGTATGTTTTGAGGGTATAGCACTTATATAGTCTTTAATAGTACTATTTGGTATCCAGTTTGCTGTACTCTCTGCTCGTGCATCTGATGGCAACCAGTACCCAAAATCTTTTGGTTTATCATAGTAACCATGTCCTGCATAAAATATTAGTAAGTTATCTTTCTCCGTAACCTTGTCTGCTAATCCGTAAAAAGTATCAATCACCTCTGCTCTATTTGGATCTTTTAGCAATGTTACATTTGAAGGATCAAAATTATATTTTTTTGTTAGTACTGAATATAATTCTTCTGCATCTTTATTTGGCTTATCTAGATTTGGTAAATTTGCGCCGGCATATTCATAGTTTGAGACTCCAATAATTAAAGCATGATAAACAGGTTCGGTTGAGGACCTTAAAGCCTCTTTAATCGTTTCTTTTTTCTCTGAAGAAGCAATTTTTAAATCTCCACTCCGTTTTTCAGCTGTATAATCAACTGCTACACTATTACTTCTACCCGAAAACGTCTGGGCTAATCCTAAATGGGCTGTAAAAACCATTGTAAAGATTAATAGGTGAACCTTCATTTTCATATCAACAATTTTATAGTTTTTAGTGATTCATTATTATCTTTTTATTTATACTATTTGTTCCATTTGAGATTCGTAGCAAGTAAACGCCTGAAAGATAGTCATTAGATGATTCTCTGACATTCCATTCAAACACGTCATGACCGAATTCATCAGTCTTGTGCAAATGCTTATTGATTAATCTCCCATTTAAATCGAATAATTCAAATAGTAAATCAGATTTAATTTGGTCTTTGGGAATATGATACTGGATATTAATAGTTCCTGACGATGGATTGGGATAGGGGTCAGCTATTTTCAAGCTACTAACATCAACAAAACTATGGACATACTCCAGGGAACCATAAATAACTCTGAGATTTCTTCCATCACTATATCGTAATTTATAGTGATTGGCGGCCTTCATATCAACTAAATTGCCTGATGAAGGGTCCCATAGCATAAGTTCATTGTTTTTATTAAAATGCGGATTATTAGGAATTTTCCATTTCACAGTTAGTCCGTCAACACTCATATTGGACTCAATATCAAACTTCCATGTATATTCTTCATGCATTGCTGCAATATTTTTGGCTACATGAAATCCATTTGCTTTCAATTCATACTTGAGATCTATATAATTTAAAAATCGAGGCAAATTAAACTGATCTTTCCTATCTAAATCATCTTGTGCATTTTTATGCATTCCAAAACCAGTCAACTCATTTACAACTTCATCTTTTTCTAATACAAAATCTAATTCCCATCCTTGATCGGTTTCATCATCCAAGGTTCTATTTTGACTCTGGGAAAGAGAAGTTCGAGGTATAAGTAATGTAAAATCAGTAGAGTTAGGCCAGTTGACAAAGCCACCGGAAAACGCTGGAAGAGAGGTTCCGTTTCTAAAAGATCCATTAAATACTCTCAGTGCAAACTCCTCATTATTGAATTGCTGAATATCACTCCATGAAACATTATATGGGTAAGGATTCCCTATTAAATTCCAGCCGGGCTTCAATATGATTTCAAAAGGCTCTTCACTATCCGCATCAACACTTTTGCCATTTCCAGTATTAAATGAACCCTCTCCATCATTCACAATTAACCAATATGCAAGGCCAGGGTTTAATGTAGAATTACCTGACAATTCCCTAGTTGATTCATTATCATATCTAAACATTCTCCATTTCGACTTATCTCCATAAGTTCCCAGCTCAATACCAAAAACCTCATCGATAGACTTACTATTTAAGATCAGAGGTACTGAAACTATTCTATAATTCGCTTGTTGAGAACCAAAAGAGTTGTACGGAATGCTTAAGCCTTCATCATATCTAACAATAATTGATTGTAAATCTGTTAGCTCTTCAAGATTAGCGCCATTTTTAGCAAAAATCTTAAACTCTAAACCCACTTCGGTCACTTCAGGCAATTCGACACTATATTCATTACCAGAAGCCTCCATTTCAATAGTATTTGGATTATCAAAGTTGTTAGACCCTGGAATAATGTACTGAACAACTACTTCTTGGACAGAAGATTCCTGATCGACTACCCTTGCGGTAATACTAACAGGGTTACCTACGCTGATTTCATTCTGATATGCAAGGTTTGAGATAATAGGAGCAGTATTGTCACCACCAACAGTTTCAAATGTATAAGTCTTGTTAATTACGTCCACTACAATATTGTAAGTTCCAGCAGTCACAGGAATATTAGCTCCATTCAGTGCTAACTTACCTTCTTCCTCGGACATTCCCCAATTGGCAAATGCCCAATCATCATTTGCTCTAATCTTCCATTCTCCATTAAATAACTGAACTTGGCTAAGCTGAAATATACCTTCCCCTAAGTTTTCCATTTCAATATCGTCACCACTCCAATCTTCTTCACTTCCAGTTAAAGCACTCCCTATAAATCCCATTGAAGCTATTTTGCTGGCCACATAATTTCTACTATCGTTATCGATTTTCATTAAGTTTAGTCCACTTTCCACCGTAATTTCTGCTCCTAATAATTCCAATGTATTATCTTCATTATCATCACCATACGGTCTGTCGATGTCCTGATTTAATATAAAACGAATTTGGCCAGCAGGCACTATTACCGCATTTCCAAATAGGGTAGTTGACTGATAGTATGAATCCAATATGCGATTATTTTCAAATTGATTCCCTTCGATTTCAGCACTTTCTATTTTTGGGTAATTTCCAGCAGTGTATAAAGATCTGATCTGTTCTTCTGTTAGAAGAGTTTTATACAGTTGAATATCGTCCAGGTCACCCTCATAAGTATCATTTCCTCCTGATCCACCCATTTGCAATGCCCCGTTACTATCAGGATTTGCACCTCCTGAGAAGGTTTCGATATTTTCGGCATTAAATAAACCATCTATATACATCTCCGAAGTCCCATCTCTATCTGTCTGGATGACAAAATGATGCCACTCTCCGTCATTGAATCCTACATCACTTGTCATGCTGATCCCTAAACCACTTTCTAACAATACAAACTCTAGTAAATTCGACCCATCATCCGGAATTTGAATCCAAAATCCTGTATTCTGATTAGATTTAGAGACTAGTATTCCACTAGTAGAGGTAGTTCTGAACCAACCAGATATTGCCAAATCAGTACTAAAACCAATATCAAATAGATTATTGTCAGGAATAGTCAAGTAAACTGGTCCTTCAAAATTGTAGGCCTTTTGAGGATTACCAAATCTATCTTCAGTTAAGACAGCATTAACAGCACCTCCATTCAAATCATTTCCGCTATCATCGTCTACGTTCCCATTGAAAAAATAACTGGCAAAAGCACCTTGATTATCAGGCTCAGTACCTATTGAAAATAAAGAGCTCACTTCGGCTTCACTTAATGCGTAATTATAATAATAGATATCGTCAATGGAACCTGTAAATAACAACGAATTTCCTGGTTCGAATAACAAGCCCACATTTAGAAAAGTAGCAATTGATGTCCTAAACAGTGACCTGTTTTCAGAAACGCTCTGCACTAGCTGGTTATCTAAAAATAGATTAGCACTACTGCCATTATAAGTTAATACTGCGTGGTGCCATTCATTATCGTTCACCTCTACTCCACTATTTAATATTAGAAAATCGGAGTCACCAAACCTTAGACTACCCTCTAGAAAATTATTTGATCCAATAGAAATGGCGCCCACACCAAATAAATCTATAATCTGTCGGAATCCACTTGAAAAATCTTGTGAAGTTTTGAACCACGTAGAAATACTAAAATTATCATAAGTAGGTACTCCGGGAGTTTGAATATAATTATCTATTCCATTAAATGCAGCAGCTTGGCCCTGCTCACCGAATCGATCAGGGGTTAGAGTAGCTAAAACCACGGATGCATCAAATTCATAGCCACTTAAGTCAAATAATACACCATCTGTAAATTCATATCCCAACACCAAAGTGTTAGCTTGTACAGCCCACCCGAACTGATGGAAAGCTTTTGAGACCTGAAATTCCGACAAAATACCTGAAAAGAATATCAGATCATCAATTTTGCCTGTGAATTGCGGACCAATCTTCATTCCGACACTATTGATCGTAGCCCATAAGATACCATCTTCGAAAATAGGGGTCGCTCCTATTCGCTCATTATCAACATAGAATTCAAATTCATTATTAGTGATATCAATATTAATAACCAAATGGTGCCAATTTCCATCTTCGAGATTGTTAATTGAAACTCCAGTAAACGTACTACCATCAGTTACACCATCCCCTGAATTATACACCAATTCAATACCAGTTGGAAGAACATTCACCACGTAACCATAAACCCCTTCACTACCCGAGCCCCATGATAACAGAGTTCCTGCTTCAGCTGTAGTTTGAAACCATAAAGAAATCGCATCAGGTTGTTCTACAAAAGGGGTTTGAATTCCTGAATTATTACCATTGAAGAGAATTGCGTTGCCGTTTCTGCCAAATCGATCTTGAGTTAAGCTTTGACCGTTCACTGTACCATTTGCACCATTACCACTCACATCCTCTGCACTGCCACTAAAGGTGTATCTAGCAAGAGTATCTTCTATAACTTGATAAGATGAATTGAAACTTGATGACAGGACACTATTTGAATCAATTTGAGCGACTACGCCATAATAAGGAATAAGAAGAATCGATAACAGATAGTATTTTATATACGCTTTTTTCATTTTAAGTAGATATCATGTTCAATTCAATTGGGCTCAGGAGGAACTGGTAGTTCACTGGGATCGCTCGGATCAGGCACTGTTGCAGAATCTCTCGTTAATAAATAGATAATTACTCCAGCAGTTACAATAACCCCACCTCCTACCGCTAAAACGGGAAACCCTCTCTTTATTCGAAAGTCATTGCTTGCTATTATCCCAGTCTCCCCTCTGAGTTGCACTTGGTAGGTTGCGGACTTTTTTCCTTTCGGTATTTTCCATAAATATTGCCCACTATTACCTATTGTAACAATTTTAGCCTTCTGACTACCATTTTCAAACAAGTAAATATCGATATCCTCATTTTTCTTTCCTCCTGTCCATTGTAATCTGTAACTTTTACCGCTTTTAATTTCCGAAATTGAGAAGTTCTTGAATTCTAAAGGATCAAAAGCAGCCTCCGGTAAAAATGCCCTCACTTCAAAAATGAGATTACCGGTATATTCTAGAAGTTCATTTTTTGCTAACCACTCTATTTTTTTCCTTTCCGTTAGCTATGTTTGGACCCACATCGCCAGTTACTAAAGCAAGCGGCTTTTCAAAATTGTCCTTGGAAGAATATAGGTTGATATTAAATAACTCATCAGAAGTGGATACTAAATCGTAGGATACAATTATAATATCACCCTTCACAGTTGCTGTTACATTTTCAACGGTCTGACTTTGCGAATTGTAACTAACAATAAGCAATGAGAAGATCAATAGTAATAATGAAACACTACTAGGAAAGAAGGTCTGTAAAATATATTTTAGACTATACTTAAAATACATATAATTCAAAAATTTAGTTAGTGTAGTTTTTTACAAATGATGAAAGTTATAGTATAAGAAATATTATATATTAACTATTGAACATAATAAATATAAATAATAAAATTTAATTAAAGAAATAATATTATTAGTATTCAAATTATTCGATCAACGACCTTAAATGTAAGATATAATAGATTTCGCTACTTAATTTAAGTGCGACAATATTGAAGTAATTACCATATAATATCGAATAGGGCAGCAATTCAATCTGTATTTAGAAGTAAGTGGTAAGCTTGTCCACTGTAAATGAAAATTAACCCCTTGTCATCCAACATTTATATAGAAAACTAAATGCCAAAAAAGGCTGGTATTTGAAGCGAATGATGTCATCAATAAGTGATAGGTACTGACAAGATAAATGGATATGTTTTAGTTGTGAGACTTTGCTCGGGGAAGTAGGCTACTATTGATACTCGTATATCAAGCCAACGGAATTTGCTTTCTAGCTTAAGGAAAAAGGATTAAAAAGTAAACGCAAGAGCCTTAGAAGGCTATTAGCGTTTACTTTTTTAAAAGACTGAAACTATTTTAAATTCTCTGCAAACAGTCTTTTGATTTTATCAATCTTTGGTTTTATAACAAAAGTGCAGTAAGGCATTCCTTCATTTCTAGTATAGAAATCTTGGTGTACTTCTTCTGCTGGATAAAACGTTTCAAATGCTTTAATCTCTGTTACAACAGGATCATCGAAAACTGAAGAACTATTTAATTTTTCCTTCATTTGCTCAGCAATTTTTGTCTGCTCAGCATTATGAGCTAAAATGATGGATCTGTAGTGCTCGCCAACATCTGCTCCCTGTCTATTTAATGTAGTAGGATCATGAACTTGCCAAAATACTTCCAGTAATTGTTGATATGAAATAATATCTGGATCAAAAGTAACTTGAGCCACTTCTGCATGACCCGTTCGGCCTTGAACTACTTCCCTGTACGGAGGGTTTTTTATATGTCCGCCTGCAAAGCCGGATTCTACTTTTTCTACTCCTTTCAGCTTTCTTAGTACCGCATCTATACACCAGAAACAGCCGGCTCCAAAGGTTGCTTTTTCAAAATTTTTATTCTTGGAATCCATCAATATCAAACTTAAATTCAAAGCCTAGACACAAAAAAAGGCTATCTATTGAGATAACCTTTTTAAAAAGAAAATGTTACTTTAACTATTTCTTATCTGTCATTTTTGCTTTACCATCTGCACCAAGCTTTTCAGCCTTCTTTCTCATTTCCTCAGACTTCTCGTTTTCTCCCAACTGTGCGTAAACAGTTTGCAAAGTTTCAATTACTGCCAATTCTTCTGGCGCAATCTCTAAAGCCTTCTCAAAATAAGGCTTTGATTTTTCAAGATAACCAACAGCCTCTTTCTCTAGCGCTTTCCCTTTTTTTCTATACGTTTGCAAATCCATATCTCTAGCTTTTGCTAACAAATCTGCAGCCTTATTATAATAGTATACAGCATAATTAAAATTGGCATCTAAATAATCAGGATCAATTTCTATTGCCTTTAAATAAGCTTCTTCAGCTTTATCTGGTTGCTCCAGTTGTTCGTACAAATATCCTAAATTGAAATACAGATTGGCATTATTAGGATCTTTTTCTATTGCATCATTAATTCTGTCTTTAGCAACGTCAACTTGACCTGAATTAATTAAGAGATTGATTTCCTGCTTTTCAAAAGTGTCATTCTCAGGAAACTTCTCTTTAGCTATTCTAGTCATTTCCAAAGCTTTTTCCATATCTTCATTACCATATCTTTCAATAGAAATTATGCTTCCATAAATATCTTCTGAATGATAATCCAGATCTAAAAGTCTGTAATAATATTTTAAGGCATCTTGATTATTTTGCAATTGTTGTGATGCGACACCAGCATATAAAGTAGCTGTTGTATCATCAGGAATCACCAAGAGTGCCTTGTCAAAAGCTTTTACTGCATCTTCATATTTTTGAGCAGAATATGCTTCAGAGCCTTCATTAACGAATCCGCCCCAAAGCTCTTGGACCTTTAAATCCGATAATGTGAAGTACTTATCCCCTTCTTCAACCATGGAAAATACTTTATCATAGCTTTTTGCTGCTTCTTTAACTAATTCTTCAGAATATCCTTCGTCATTCAGGATTGCTTGATAAATTGTTCCTCTGGTATACCATGTCTTTGGATCATTTATGGTTTTTTCATGCTCTGCAGCTTCATTTATAAGGTCTTTAGCTTCTTGCAAATCGCCATTTTCTAAAGCCCTGTCCGCTTTACGAACGTTAGAATTCTGCGCAAACGAAAGCCCTGCAACTAATACAAAGGCGAAAAATAACGCGAGTTTTTTCATTTCTATCTTATTTTTTTTTAAAACAATTATTAACCTATTATACTATTTTTAATCAATTATGATTCACTATTCTCCTCTTCATTTGGGTTGGTGGGCTTTTCGTCACCTTCTTGCTCTTCCAATTCGATATCAATGTCATCAATTTGTTCAACTTTTTCTACAGAAGAAATGCTATCATTTTCATTTACTTTTATCAATCGAACACCCTGTGTGGCACGTCCCATTACTCTCAAGCTTTCAACTGCCATACGAATCGTGATTCCGGATTTATTGATGATCATCAAGTCATCAGTATCAATCACTTCTTTGATAGCGACTAATTCACCTGTTTTTTCAGTAACATTCAACGTCTTGACCCCTTTACCGCCTCTTTTGGTAATGCGGTAATCTTCTATATCCGAGCGTTTTCCATAGCCCTTTTCTGAAACTACCAATAAATTCGCATTCTCTCTAGTAATGGCTACCATCTCCACCACTATATCATTAGAATCCTTTAAGGTGATTCCTCTAACACCGGCAGCTGTTCTACCCATTGGTCTAACATTGCTTTCGTGAAAACGAATGGCTCTTCCAGAACGTGCTGCAATTATGATATTGTTATCACCATTAGTAAGCTTCACGTTTAATAATCTATCTCCTTCATTTATGGAGATAGCATTTATACCATTTGCTCTTGGTCTTGAGTACGCTTCCAAGGTTGTCTTCTTAATTGTACCTTTCTGAGTACACATTACTACGAAATTATTGTTGATGTAATCCTCATCATCGAGATTTTCAACATTAATTACTGCCCTCACAGAATCTTCAGATTCAATATTGATCAGATTCTGGATAGCTCTTCCTTTTGATGTTTTAGATCCTTCTGGTAATCTGTAAACCTTAATCCAATACACTTTACCTAGTTCTGTGAAGATCAATAGGTAGTTATGGGTTTTAGCAACAAAAAGTAACTCAGTAAAATCATCGTCCTTGCTTCCCGCTCCTTTAGAGCCAACTCCGCCTCTTCCCTGAGTTTTATATTCGTTCAGTAAGGTTCTTTTAATATATCCCTGATGAGATAGGGTAATCACCACATCCTCATTAGGAATCATATCCTCATCAGTAAACTCCTCTGCGCTATGGATGATTTCTGTTCTTCTTTCGTCACCATATCTATCCTTCATCTCCTGCATCTCGTCCTTGATGATCTTCATTCTTAAGTCCTCGTCTGCCAAGATTGATTCTAAGTACTCGATGAGTTTCTTAATTTCTTCGTATTCCTTAATGATCTTCTCTCTTTCAAGACCGGTTAACCTTTGGAGTCGCATGTCCAAAATGGCTTTAGCCTGAATTTCAGATAGTTCAAATTTATCCATCAAGCCTGTTCTGGCAATTTCTGGATCTCTTGATTCACGAATTAATTTGATTACTTCGTCAAGGTTATCTAAGGCAATCAAATATCCTTCTAGAATGTGAGCTCTTTTCTGAGCTTCTTCTAATTCGTATTTTGTTCTTCTTACGATTACATCATGCCTGTGATTAACATAATGTTTAATCATATCCTTCAGGTTCAATGTCTCTGGTCTTCCCTTAACCAATGCTACATTATTGACACTGAAAGAAGTTTGAAGCTGTGTATATTTGTAAAGGTTATTTAAAACAACATTTGGGATAGCATCTTTACGAACTTCATATACTATTCTTAAGCCATTTCTATCAGATTCATCTCTGATGTCTGAAATACCCTCAATTTTCTTTTCATTTACTAAACCAGCAGTTTTCTCAATCATATTGGCCTTATTGACCATATAAGGAATCTCAGTTACAATAATCCTTTCTCTCCCTGATTTCAAAACTTCAATCTCTGCTTTGGCACGCATCACAATTCGACCACGACCGGTTTCAAATGCTGCTTTTACGCCTTGATAACCATATATTGAGGCTCCTGTGGGGAAATCAGGAGCAGAAACATGCTCCATTAATTCTGCTACAGTGATATCATTATTGTCAATATAGGCATTGATTCCATTGACAACCTCCGTTAGATTATGAGGAGCCATATTCGTAGCCATACCAACAGCAATACCTGAAGCACCATTTAATAATAAATTAGGGACTTTAGCCGGCAATACGGTAGGTTCCTTTAAGGAATCGTCAAAGTTGAATTGAAAGTCAACTGTGTTCTTATTGATATCAGTTAACATTTCTTCTGCTATCCTTTTCAGACGCGCCTCTGTATAACGCATAGCAGCTGGAGAATCGCCATCAATCGAACCAAAGTTACCTTGTCCATCAACCATTTGATAACGAAGCGACCAAGGTTGAGCCATACGAACCATAGTGTCGTAAACTGCAGAATCACCATGAGGGTGATACTTACCTAGTACTTCACCTACAATTCTGGCTGATTTTTTATAGGGTCTGTTATGCGCAAGACCTAATTCTTGCATTCCAAAAAGTATCCTTCTGTGTACGGGTTTTAAGCCATCCCTAACGTCAGGTAAAGCCCTAGAAACTATAACCGACATTGAATAATCAATGTAGGCGCCTCTCATTTCATCCTCTATATTAATGGGGATGATTTTTTCATTTTCTCCTTCAGCCATAGATTTGTTTACTGTCTATAAAATAAATAAAGTGCAATTTAAAGAATTTTATTAAGCGGTGACAAAAATAATCATTTCATTTGCGTTTTAAAAACGGAAATGCTTCTCTTTTTTCATTCATATTATACGGATCATTTTCACCAACCTTAGGATTCTGCCATTTGTAAATAGGTTGACCCCTAAATTTCTTATCAATGTGACGGTGTTCTTTTTGCGCTTCGCAATTACTAATTGGACATTTTTTGAAAAGGGGAAAACTTACTCTGACACCTACTTGGAATTGCAAATTCCACAAATTAGTCTTGATAGATTGACCTGTGGGCAGCGTTGTGTTTATTGATTTTAGATCTAATGAAGGACGCATAACTAATCTAAAATATTCTGAGAAATTCTTTTCAATAGGCAAACTAATATTCCAATAATTATTGGTAGATACCTGACCTCCTGGGAAAGCACTTTCAGATAGTCGAAAGTTACCATACTCAATATCAGCAAAATAAGAAAAATCCCAAAAATCGTAATAACGAACACCTGCAGTTAAATAGAACTTTCGCGTATAAAACCTTTTAAAATCAGATTCATAGTTTGCCACGTAATCAGGAAAGCCTTTTAATTGCAGGTTTGCCTTTGAATTGATTTCAAATGTAGCCCCTGCTCCTATTCTGTATCTATCATAATTAAAGTGAAGTTTTAAGTGAATAGGTATAGCATTTCCCCCACCAACTAATCTCTTTTCTAAGCTATCTATCACATAACTTCTATTCTGATCCGATTCATTTAAAGTATTTTGATACCAAATAGCAGAAGCTGTATCTAGCGTATCCGTCAAAAACGGTCTATTTAACCAATTTCCAATACCTACAGAATTTCCAAGTGAATCTTCGCCTAGTAAATAAAGATTGGAACCATTGCTATAAATTTGATATTCATCTAGATTTTGACGATACCGTGTAGACCCATATCCTAAAGCAACTTCAGCGGAAAAGTGCTGGGCAATCCTGCGGAAAAGATTAGCTTCTATTTCTTTATCATTAGGTGGTGGACCCCAAGGATTAAATACTTGTCCTATTGAAGGCGAAATGGTCATAACGCTCAAAAATAGTAAGCTAATAGTAAAGGATATTATATTAAACTGGCTTCTCCCCAATGAATGATAGTTTTAGTAGCACAAAAGTACAAAAATTATGCTAAAGCATGTTAATACATTCATTTAACCTCAAAAGCTTTAATAAACTCATTAAATAAACTTAGTTCGGATAGCCCGATCTTATCACCTATAGATTTTATTTTATTAAATTCCATATTTCGAATTTTTCCTGGATTTAAAATATCTTCATCTCTTTCTAAGAACAAGGATGATATAAATCTCACCAAGATATAAGGAGCCTCCATAACTCTTATTTGATAAGGAACAGAAGTATTGTTAGCTCGATCTAATGTTTCTTTTTCAAAAAGAACTTGAAAAATACTTCTAATCGAACTATAAAAATCATCTTCCCACTGATCAAACTTTTTAATTAGAAATTTCATTCCGTCTGCCACTGGGTCTTTTGATAAAAAGAAACCACCTTTCGATAGCTTTCTAGCTTTCTTTTGCAAAGACATTTCTTCCCGAAAACTAATATTGTTATTGGCCATTGCCTTACCAACAACAGGGCTTAACAATATCAATGAAAGGAAATCATGATTACTAATTTCGAAGTAAGGGGCTTCCTTCTCAAGAAATTTCTTCTTCAAGTCCTCTACAATTTTATCAATATCTTGATTTTCAATGATTACGGCTATTTCGGCTTCAGTGAACATATTCTTAATTCGTTTAACAAAAGGAAAAATACATTAAATAATTGCAGAATACAATTTTAATAGACAGAGCATCAAATAAATTAGATCAAAATTACAAAAAAGATTGATCAGCAATTTGGTTTTGGTGTTTGTACCCAGTAGCCAACTGCTTATAATCAGATTTCAATAAATAGTTAAATGCCCATTTTCTACTGTAAGCATTATCGGAAGTCACATCATAGCTATACTCTAGTTCAGTTATTTTATTCAATGCTTTATTCCAGATAAAACTAAATTGATCGTCCTTGTGCTTTAAATCAAAAGTCCATTTTACATTTTCAGCATTAATTTCATGGAGCGAAATAGCGTTTGACTCTGCTTGGATTCCAAATAAAAGATCTGGATTGATCAAAATCGGGCTATGCAAACTGTCCGTTAAGATATCTGCACTTTCAACATCAAAAATACTACTGGATAATTCATGTATCCAGTGTCTATTTAAATACATGGAACTTAAGTAATTTGGTAGCGTCTCAGAACTACGTCCGAAATAAGCTGACGATATTCCGCTATCAGAATTCCTATTAAGTGAAACCAATCCGTACAAGCTCTCTTCAGATTGATCAAAAGAACTACTGATCGTATATTGAACACTGTAGTAAAAATGTCGCTGCTCTAATAATGATTGATGAATTGCTGATAAATCATTCCTTTGTGCAGGCTCGGAACATGAAATCCCTGCTAGTAAAATCAAAATAAAATATATGGAATTATTCATTGATTAGTCTTTTTCTTTTTATCCAAACAAATACTGAGTTACAGTCTCAGTACTTAAACTCAAATATAACTAAAAGCATATTAGATAAAAATTAAAAACCCTAAGTAAGCTATGGCGTTTACTTTTCCATTTGAAGTTTCTAAATAAGTATTAATTAAAATAAATAAAAGCAGTAATCATGAAATCATTTGAATTTAAAAACCCTACAAAAATCATATTTGGGGCAGGAGAAATTAAAAAGTTAGCAGATAATATTCCTGCGGGTAGCCATGTGCTTTTAGCTTATGGAGGTGGAAGTATTAAAAAAAATGGTATCTATGACCAGGTAATTGCTGCTACTCATGATTTCAAGATAACGGAATTTGGAGGAATCGAACCTAATCCACATTTTGAAACATTAATGAATGCGGTGAAGATCATAAGGGATGAACAAGTTGATTTTATTTTAGCGGTTGGTGGCGGTTCCGTTATAGATGGCTGCAAATTTCTTTCTGCTGCTGCATTTTATGATGGAAATGAATGGGATTTAGTTTCGAAAGGTCTATCCAGAAAGCAAAAAAAGATTTTACCTTTTGGATCAGTGTTAACTCTTCCAGCAACAGGTTCAGAAATGAACTCAGGAGCAGTGGTTACAAAAGCCTCTACTCAAGAAAAAAGAACATTTGGAGGACCACAGTACTTCCCGCTCTTTTCAATTTGCGATCCAACAGTCATTCAATCACTTCCAAAAAGACAAATTGCAAATGGTATCGTAGACGCGTACACCCATACTTTGGAGCAATACTTAACGTATCAGCATGATGCTATCTTGCAGGATAGAATTGCGGAAGGAATTTTGGAGACCTTAATTGAGATAGGCCCAAAAGTAATGGATAACCCATCAGATTATAAGGCTGCTTCAAACTTTATGTGGTCCGCAACCATGGCCTTAAATGGTATTCTACGCCTTGGAGTACCCACTGATTGGGCTACGCACATGATCGCTCATGAGCTAACTGCCCTACATGGGATTGATCATGCTAGAACATTGGCCATCATTGCTCCTAATCTCTACAAGAAACTTTTTGAAGATAAGAAAGAAAAGCTTGTTCAATACGGTAAAAGAGTATGGGGGTTAACGGGAGAATCAGATATTGAGATTGCAGAAAAAGCCATTGAGATGACGGTTTCATTCTTTCACTCCTTAGGTGTTGATACAAAATTATCAGACTATACATCAGAATATAAAGAAACTGCGCAAACTGTTTATGATAGATTTGAAGAGCGTAAATGGGTAGGATTAGGAGAAAGACAAAAAGTAGGTCCTAAGATGGCCAAAGAGATAGTCGAAATGAGTATTTAACCAGAAGTGGAAAGTGGACAAGGTCAAGATTTTTGAATCTTAGTTTTTAATTTTTCAAATTGAGAATGTTCATTTTCCACTTTCTTTACTTTGTCGTGTATAGTTTGATCTGTTTCTAACTTCAGCCGGATTTCTTTTATAGTAATATTCAAAATTTCAACTTCAGCTTTCACCTTGTTGATTATTTCTTCCTTTTCTGCAACTTCCTGCGTATATTCTAATAGATTACATAACCCTAGCATAGTAGCCACTGGGGCTCTCAATTGGTGGCCATTTATAAAAGTGTACTCTGCAAGTTTTTCATTTTTTAACTGCAATTCTGTTGTTCTTTCTATCACTTTGTCTTCTAAATGATTATTGAGAGATTTTAGAGACTCATTTAATGCTTGAAGCTCTTCAGATTGTGTCAGGATTTCTTTCTGCTGATTGGTAACCTTGCGATTAACTATTTGAACGTTTTTAGAAAATCTGTAGCTAATATAAGCAATAGATATAAAATGAATCAGCGCATAACTTAAAGTTAAGTGCAGCATCAGATCTGGTAAATTAGTTTCATACTGAAATCCATAAATCGGTAGCGTACATAAATATCCCAACGGAATAACTAAAACTCTATAAAATTTATGAAAGCCTCTTGATGCGATATAGTTACTTACTAAGCCGACAATAAAGATAAAAGAGGGTATATAAAGCAAATGAATAAGACCTAAAAACCAACCTACAATGAAAAAATCTACCAAGTTCTGTCTAATTCCAATACCCTTATCGTTATTGTGATTTACATAGTATACGAAAATAAAATAGGGTAAAAAGAATACAACAAGAAAAGAAGCGTAATGCCAAAGATCTAATGGAATATTGTAGAAATTTAAAAAAATAATAAGGTAGATACCATTGAATAGATATGCAGAACTCCGAAATATAAGCGAAGCTCTTCCAAAAAAATCACTTTTTTGCCAGTAATATTTGAAGTTAAGTATTTGCACATTCCAAAGTAAAGACCTAAAGCTAAATCACCAATTAAATTTTGTAGTATTTTAGTGTATTCAGCCCATATAACGTAATAGTTGCATTAAAATACAATTATTCTAACAATAGTTATTCTTTTAGAAGGCTCTATTTCTTTGAACAAATAATTAATAGTTTTAGTTAGTAGTAGAATCTTGTTTAAAAATAATTTATAGTAATTAAATCATCCTTCAGTCTCATTAGATGAGTTTGACGTTACCGAAGAAAGTAAATGCCAAAAATAGATAAGGAACAAAAATTCTTTGACTTTTCAGATTATGGGCGCGGCCCTGCAGTCTTCCTCTCTAATTTATTGAAAAACACCTTTGTCTCCCCTATACAGCTCACTGTTGGATTTGGACTAGTAGGATTGTTTTCAGCCTATTTTATAGTGGAGGAAACCTACATTATAGCTGGCATCGGCCTGATATTAAAATCAATCATAGATGCGATGGACGGTGAATTGGCCCGAATTAAAATGAGTCCGTCCTATTCTGGTAGATATTTAGATTCAATATTTGATAGTTTTTTGAATTTGATATTTATTATGGTGATAAGTTATAAGAGCGATAGCCCCTATTGGTTAGGACTTATTGCTTACTTTTGTATTCAGCTGCAAGGGACTCTATATAACTATTACTACGTGATTTTAAGGCATCGGACAAGTGGTGGCGACACCACTAGCAAAATTTTTGAAAGTAACCCTCCTACTGCTTTTCCAATTGAAAGCCAGACAACTGTTAATATTCTATTTCACTTATTCCGAGTTTTGTACCTTCCCTTTGACTGGTTAATTTACAAGTTCGATCAAGGAGCATTTAAAATACGACAGATCCCAAACTGGTTTATGTCCATGATATCTATTTACGGTCTGGGGTTTCAATTAATGCTAATTGCTATCATGCTCTCTTTAGGACTCATTAATTACATTATTCCCTTTTTCATTGCTTATAGTGCTTTAATCTTACTTTTTATTGGTTTGAGAAAATCATCAATCAAATAAGTTGAAAATTTACATTTTAAATTAGCAGCATATCTTCATCTTCAATTTGTGAAATTGAGAATAAAAAAAGCCTCAATGCTGCAATGCATTGAGGCTTATATAATATTGATTCAAAGTATATTATTTAACCGAATCTATAACGCTTTTAAACGCTTCTGGATGATTCATAGCTAAATCTGCTAATACTTTTCTGTTTAATTCTACTCCTTTTTTGTTTACAGCGCCCATGAACTGAGAATAAGACATCCCATGCTCTCTTGCTCCTGCATTAATTCTCTGAATCCATAATTTTCTGAATTCTCTTTTCTTTTGTTTCCTATCTCTGTAGGCATACAACCAACCTTTCTCAACGGCATTCTTTGCTACCGTCCAAACGTTTTTCTTTCTACCCCAGTAGCCTTTCGCATACTTAAGGATTTTTTTTCTTCTAGCTCTTGAAGCTACATGATTTACTGATCTTGGCATAAATTTTAATTTTTTGGAAATTGGTGACCAACTTTAAAGTTGATTCTTGATACTACCATATATCCCGGTTAAACATCGAACCTTCGTTCACTTTAATTTTTGCGAAATACTAGAGATTAAGCATATCTTTTACTCTACCCATATCCGACTTATGTACAAGTCCCATATCGGTTAAGCGTCTTTTTTGCTTAGTTTCCTTTTTGGTTAAAATATGACTTTTAAAAGCGTGCTTTCTTTTAATTTTACCGCTTCCAGTCAATTTAAACCTTTTTTTCGCGCCTGATTTTGTTTTTACTTTAGGCATTTATCTATTTATTTAAATTGGTTACTTATTTACCTTGTTTAGGAGTAATAAAAAGGGTCATTCTTTTTCCTTCCAATTTAGGCATTTGTTCAACCTTGCCTAAATCTTCCAGTTCAGAAGCAAAACGCAATAATAAAAGTTCTCCCCTGTCTTTAAAAACAATCGTCCTACCTACAAAATGAACATAAGCCTTCACTTTTGCTCCATCAGTCAAGAATTTCTTCGCATGATTCAGTTTAAATTCAAAGTCATGATCATCGGTATTGGGACCAAACCGTATCTCTTTGATAACTGTTTTTTGCGCTTTGGCTTTTATCTCCTTTTGCTTTTTCTTCTGCTCGTACTTAAACTTTGAATAATCAATGATTTTACAAACAGGAGGGTCAGCTTTTGGAGAAATCTCAACCAAATCAAGATTTTGCTCTTCGGCCATTCTGAGGGCCTCACCAATGGTATAGACGTCAACTTTTACATTTTCACCAACTACACGAACCTCTCTAGCTCTTATTTTACTATTTACCTTGTAGGGTTCTTCTTCCCTACCTCTAGGTCTGTAGCTGCCTTTTTTTCGCATTTTACTAATATTAACCTCCTTTTTTTAGTTTCCAGTGTGCAAATATCGTTATAAATATCGGATTACAAAATTACTATCCAAAATCTAATAATCAATATCATTTATTTTCTATACTATCTCTAACTTTTTGATTGAAAAATGACTTAAAATCTACTAAACTCATACTACCCACGTCACCTTCACCATGTTTTCTAATTGAAACTTTAGATTCAGCTGCTTCTTGCTCACCTACTATAAGCATATAAGGGATTTTTTTAATTTCAGCATCCCTGATTTTTCTACCTATTTTTTCATCTCTATGGTCGATAAAGCCTGTGATATCATCAGATTCTAATTCAGTATACACTTGATTAGCATAGTCTGCATATTTCTCTGAAATCGGTAAAACCGCCACTTGCTCAGGCGACAACCATAATGGAAAATTCCCAGCACAATGTTCAATTAACACAGCCACAAATCTTTCCATACTTCCAAAGGGTGCGCGATGAATCATCACAGGCCGGTGCTTACTATTGTCAGCACCGACATATTCTAACTGAAAACGCTCCGGCAGGTTGTAATCGACTTGAATTGTTCCCAATTGCCAGCTTCTTCCAAGCGCATCTTTTACCATGAAATCAAGCTTAGGGCCATAAAAAGCAGCTTCTCCTGTTTCAACTACTGTTTTCAATCCTTTTTCCTCGGCTGCTTCAATTATTGCTTGCTCAGCTTTATCCCACACCTCATCTCCACCAATATACTTTTCTTTGTTTTCAGGATCTCGCAAAGAAACTTGGGTTACAAAATCCTGAAATCCTAAGGAATTAAATACAAATAGAACAAGATCAATTACTTTTATAAACTCTTCTTTTACCTGATCAGGACGACAGAAAATATGCGCATCATCTTGTGTAAAACTTCTAACTCTTGTTAACCCATGAAGCTCACCGCTTTGTTCGTATCTATAAACTGTCCCAAACTCAGCCAAACGCAAAGGAAGATCCTTATAACTTCTTGGTTTGGTTTTATATATTTCACAATGGTGAGGACAGTTCATTGGCTTTAGCAAATATTCCTCATCACTTTTTGAGTCATCATCAGAAGGTGCCGCAATGGGTTGGAAAGAATCCTTTCCATATTTTTCATAGTGACCAGAAGTGATGTATAATTCTTTATTACCAATATGCGGAGTAATAACCGGCTGATATCCTGCTTTTACTTGTGCTTTCTTCAGGAAATTTTCGAGCCGATCTCTCAGCATTGTCCCCTTGGGTAGCCATAATGGTAAACCTAGTCCCACTTTTTCAGAAAAGGCAAATAATTCCATTTCTTTTCCCAGCTTCCTATGATCTCTTTTCTTTGCTTCTTCTAATAACTCTAAATATTCTTTTAGTTCCTTTTGCTTAGGGAAGGTAATTCCGTAAATCCGGGTTAACTGTTTACGTTTTTCATCTCCTCTCCAATATGCGCCCGCAATATTCAGAAGTTTTACGGCTTTAATATATCCAGTGTGAGGGATATGAGGTCCTCTGCACAAATCAGTGAAATTCCCCTGCTGATAAAAGGTTATCTCTCCATCCTGCAAGCCTTCAATTAATTCTAATTTATATTCATCTCCTTTTTTCTCATAGTAAACCTTCGCGTCATCCTTAGATACTTCTGTCCGTTGAAACTCATTCTTTTGGCGAGCTAGCTCAAGCATTTTCTGCTCGATCTTTTCTAACTCTTCCCCTTGCAATTCTTGATCTCCAAAATCAACATCATAATAGAAGCCGTTCGCAATCGGTGGCCCTATTCCAAATTTGATACCTGGATACATCTCTTCTAATGCTTCTGCTAACAAGTGAGCAGAAGAATGCCAAAAGGTGTTTTGTCCCTCTGGATCATTCCATGTGAGTAATTGAATATGGGCATCCTCATTAATAGGTCTGGTTGAATCCCAAACCTGTCCATTAACTTTTGTTGACAAAACATTTCTCGCTAAGCCTTCGCTTATGCTCATGGCGATATCATGTCCACTTACGCCTTTATCAAATTCTTTTATACTGCCATCAGGCAAAGTAATCTTAATTCTATTACTCATATTGTGCTGTAATTCTTACTAATAAATAATGTTCTGTATGGATTAAAATGAATCCGAAGTACAAATATGCAATTTTTGATTCAATAACTGTAAAAGGAATGGAGGTAAAATAACTTTAATTACCTATAATTTCACCTTGAGAGTTTAAAGTATTTAAAACTTGCCCATCCTGGTCATACAAAAAGAAAATGCCTGCTTCCACTTTTGCGTTACTTAAAGTACTACTACTTTGATATGGAAATTCCCATAATAGTGTTAAATCAGGAGATAAATACTCAATACGCTGTTCGGGCTGTTCCCCCATATCTGAAGTAAAATTCACTAGCAGGTTTTTATTCAACAAAATCATTTTATTAATAATCAAGGTACTATCTTCATACAGTCTGTATTGTTTCACCTTCATATCGAAGCCAGCAGACGCTACAAAAGCGCTTTGATTTAAAACTCCACCTATTAAAAGCATAGAATCTAATTCGATAGTTTGAATCACATATTTTTTACTATCATTGGTAGCAGCGATAAGAGGCGTTAAAAATATTGAATCTTTTTCATACTTGAAAAATTGAATCTGTCGAGCCATGAACTCGCTTCTTTGTGTAACTGAATCCAGTTTTTGCTTCAATATTGTTTTTTCGGTCTGCACATATGATTTGATGGAGGGCTCAAATCTATCCACGAAAAGCTGGAAATTTTTGATTACTTTTTCATTAAGACCTTGTTCGATTGACTCAATCAATTCGAATTGCGCAGCAAGGTTCTCTCGATAATCTGCTACTAAATTTGCTCTTTGATATACATTTGTAGAATCTGTTAAAACAGGAAAAATCGATTTATTACTCAAGAACTCCGATTTGCCTTTGCGTTTTTTATAGTGAAGGAGGTCCAAAATAGTTTTACTTTTATCATATCTATTCAGTCCTTTTTCCAATTCTTCTGAAATCATTAGATTTTTCATACTGAGAGAATCTTTTGCTTCCTTAATCTTTAAGATAGCTTCTGTGATTTCAGCATCCGTCTTATAAAGCAATTCCTTTAACGGAATTACTTCTTCTTCAATCTTGATTTTCAAATTGTTAAAGTATTTCTCATAATCCTGAATTGTTATGACAAACTCATTAATATCGGTTTGCAAAGGTTCTAAGCCTTCCCAATTAGTTATGTCTACAAACTTTAGTTCAGGATTATAGGCAGGGTTATTTAAAGAGTTTAATTGCTCAACAAATTGCTTATAGGTAGTTACAAAGGTAGCGTAGCTTTCTTCAACTTCTACCAGAGTCTTTTTGCTATCAGCATTTGAACGCAAAAGAAAAGAAGATTCATCAGGAAAAGATTCGTATAATTCGAGAACTTCCTTATTTAAATTATCGTATTGCTGAACTGATTTTTCTTTCAATTCATGTATTCTCAATACGGTTTCCTTTTTCTTACTGGCAGCCTTTATTTTATTCTCGTAATCTAAATGGATATCTGATTTTTTAATCCCAAACTTTCCAGTTCTGAGATCTCTTCGATTATAGGCTGCATAATACTCATCATTTTTTCTAAGCTCTCGATCATCAACTAACTCTATAGACTTTTTGTAAGCTGCGATAGCTTTATTGACCATAGAATCATACTTCGCTGTTGTTGGAAAGATTTCAGTAGAATCAAGTTTAGAAACTATTATTTCACCGAAATAGAAATAGGCATTGGCTTCATCATCGTTCTCTTCTAGAAATTGCAAAAGTTGAGGCTCGGCAGTCTTGTAATCTTTACTTTGAAGGACTGGAAACAAATTCTTGTATTTAATTCGCTGCGCAGCAGAATGAAATACAAAATTTATCAATAAAAATACTACAATCGTTAAGAACCTCATCTGTTGAATTTAAAATTCACAATATTAAATAATTACAAATGTAAATCATTCAAGATAAACTCCAAAACCTTCATCTGACCAATTGAAATTTATATGCTCTTGAATAGTAGTGGCAATTTCAACTCCTGTATAATTAGCAGCAATCGGAAATGAACGATGCGCCCTATTTACCAAAAAGGCGGTTTCTATTTTTTTTAGATTCATATCCATTAAAGGTCTTAAAGCGTAAAAAACGGTTTTACCGGAATTCAATACGTCATCAACGAGCAAAACCACCGCATCTTCCGAATTTGTGATTTTATCACTCAAAACAACTTCCGAATCGGCTGGAGATAATTTATTAAGCTTTATTGAAAGATAATTGGGCTTTAAATCACTGATCTCTATCAATTCCACGGTTATATTTTTAGCTAAAATCGCACCGCCTCCATTGATCCCAATAATATACAAATTTTTCTCTTTGTAATTGTTCTCTAAAATCTGAAAAGCTATCCGTTTTATTTTACTACGGATAGCTTCTCGATCTAAAATTTGGTTGCTCTTGTTAAGCATAAAATTTATTTGTTTTCAGGTATCGGCATTCTCTTGCTGTCCTTAAAAGTAGATAAAATTACCATTGATTGCATACTATCCACAACTTCAATCTCACTTACTCTTTCTAACATTAATTTCTGATAAGATGGGATATCTTTAGCAATTACTTTCAAAATAAAATCGCTTGAGCCTGTCACGTGATTACATTCTATGATTTCATCTACCTCATCAATAGCTGCAATGAACTTATCAATGTTTGATTTATTATGACCTTTTAATGACACCATTACATAGGTGCTCACCCCCAAGTTTATTTTTTCATTGTCAAGCTTAGCGTGATAACTCTTAATAATTCCAGCGTTCTCAAGTTTCTTAACTCGCTCTAAAGTAGGAGCAGGCGAAAGTCCTATATCTTTCGATAATTGCGCATTGGTAATTCTGCCATCTACTTGCAAAATATCCAATATCTTTTTGTCAATTTTATCTAGCTTAAAAGGTAACATTTATATTTTTCGTGTTTTCAATTAGATTGTAAAATTAGTATATATTATTGAGATCATAGCTATATAAAGGCAATTTCACCAAATTTATTTTCGTGATTTCACAGAAAATATAGCTTATATATTGAATTATTAATATTGAACTTTATTAATTACAATATTAACTCAAATTAGTAGTAATTTTATATTTCAATTTTGATCTCAAAGCATTCATGCCCAATAAAAGTTTCGCAGAAAATTGGATCCAATTTAATAGTATAAAGTATTCTATCGCTGATTTTATAAACACCTATAAAAGTAGCTCAGACAAGCCTATCCATACTATTTTAAGCTTCTTGAAGGAGTGGAGATCTGATTCTTCGTACATTTCACAGAAAACATCAGGTTCAACAGGTAGACCTAAAATCATAAAAATCTCAAAATCTCAAATTAAAGCGAGCGCCTTATCGACTTTAAATACATTAGATTTGACTGCGGGCGATCATGCGCTTCTATGTATTAATCCTGAATATATAGGAGGAAAAATGATGATTGCGAGAGCTATAATTGGTAAGCTAAACTTAAGCATTTCACCAATTGTCAGCAATCCTCTACAAGGATTTGCAACTACTGAAGCGGTAGATTTCTTTTCTTTTGTTCCGTATCAACTCGAGAAAATACTGGATGAAACTCCAAATAAAATAGAATTCCTAAATAATTCGACCGCTATAATATTAGGGGGAGCTCCTGTTTCTGAAATTTTAGCAAATAAGATCAAATCCACAATTCATGATGCTAAGGTATATAGTACTTATGGCATGACCGAAACTGTTTCTCATGTAGCATTAAAACATATCAACTCTGCAAAAAGTGAAGCATTCAAAGCCTTAAAAAACGTTACCTTCTCTACTGACAACCGTGATTGTCTTCGAATTCATGCACCCGCAATAAGCGGGCAAGATCAATTGCTCACTAATGATGTTGTAAAATTATTATCTCCTGTAGAATTCGATTGGTTAGGCAGATACGATTATGTAATTAATTCGGGTGGGATCAAAATACACCCCGAATTGTTGGAAAAGGAAATTGCTGAAGTATTTGAAATAAATAAGATTTTCAATCGGTTTTTCATTTTTGGATTACCAGATGAAAAATTGGGACAGTCTATGAACTTGTTACTGGAAGGAAATATGGAAGAGCCAAATTTATATAACTTATTAAAGGAGCACTTGCCAGCTTTCCATGCTCCTAAGAACATTTTTTCAGTTTCAGCTTTTTCTGAAACTGAAAGTGGGAAAATCAATCGATTAGAAACAATTAAGATAATCAACAAACGATAATACATTTTTTCATGCGTAAGTTTTTCAAAATTTTAGGAATTAGCATAACCATAATATTAGCTGTGCTAGTGATTTTGATTTTAAGTTTTTATAAATCAGATATTCAACAAAGCGAAAATCATGAAAAGTACTTCACAACCCAATCTGAATACATTGAGATTGATAGCAACAGACTTCATGTTAGAATAATGGGAAAAGGCGCTCCCGTTTTATTGATTCATGGTAGTTTTTCTTCTTTGCACACTTGGGAAATCTGGCAAGAAAACTTGAAAAACAATTTCACCACTATTTCGGTAGATCTGCCAGGCCATGGCTTAACAGGGCCTAACCCGCAAGGACAATACGATACTGATTATTATGCCCAGATACTTTGGCAACTAATAGATAAATTAGATTATGATACAATTGCAATAGCAGGAAATTCGATGGGCGGACAAGTAGCCTACAAAATGGCATTAGATATTCCTCAAAAAGTAAGGCAATTAATTCTTTTGAATGCCTCTGGGGCAAGTATGAAAGCAGACACCGCTGATTTTAAAGATGAGAATTCATTTTCCGTCTTTTCATTACTGAATCATCCTGTGTTTTCAAGATTAATGACGAGCATGACACCGAAATTCCTATTCACCATGAGCATGAAGCAAGTGTATTCTGATGAATCTAAAGTGACTGATCACAAAATTCAGCGCTATTATGATTTAATGCTCCAAACAGGAAATCGTCAAGCTACTTTATTAAGATTTAAACAAAGAACTCCTGCCAGATTTAATGAACTGAGCAGTCTCCGTTGCCCGGTCTTAATTATGTGGGGAGAGCACGATAACTGGATTCCTGTTGCTCATGCCTACCGATTTGATCGCATTTTACCGAATAGCAAATTAAAAGTCTATCCTAATGCTGGTCACGTCCCAATGGAGGAAATACCGCTGGAAACAGCCTCTGATGCATTCAGCTTTTTAAAAGAGCACTACTAATTACGGAATCCTTTACCTTTCAAATCTTCAAAAATCGCATGAGCTGCAAACCTGCCAGATGCCATAGCCGCATTAATAGAACCATTGAGTAAATAGTCCCCGGCCAAATAAATTCCATCCTGAATTTTTGATTGAGAAGGCTTCATTTTGTTTTGAAAATCATCAATTTGAGGCAGCGCTTTATCGATATAGAAGGTCTTTAGATGCTCAATCTTAGCCTTTCCCAACTTAGGAAAAACTTCTATCAGCTCTTTCATTATTCTGTTTCTTAATTGCTTGTCATTCTCCTGATAGTTTTGCGTAACTGAAACAGACAATAAATAGCTGCCTTCCGGAGCGTAGGCCTCGGAAGTATTGTTCATCACAGAAATATTATTAATTAGGAATTCTTTACTGGGTACCAAAGCAATTAAAGACTCCCCTATTGGATCTATATCAGAGGTGAAATTCAAGTTAGTGACAAACTGATCTTCAGAAAATTGGCCGCTCAGTTGCGTCAATAATTCATCAGGCCTTGTAGCAATAATAATAACATCTGCTTCAATCTCATCTCCGCTGTCCAAAGTAACCTTTTTTAAACCCACTTTTTCGACCTTTTGATTGAACACTATTTCAGTTTGGGCTAAGTTGCTTGCTAGCATTTCAGGAATCTTTCTCATCCCATTTTCAGGAATGGCAGCATGACCTTCACCGAACATTTTAAATACAAATTCAAGCATTCTTGAAGAGGTGTTTAATTCATTTTCTAGGAAAATACCTCCGAAAAAAGGTTTAAAGAAATTTTCAATTATTGTATCACTGAAGCCTTTTCTCTTTAGAAATTCAAGGGAAGAAATTTCTGGTTTGGCAAAAATTTCATCAATTGTATCCTTTCTTAATGACCTATTCCAATGAAATATTTTCAATTTATCTGAAAAACTTCCCACCGGTGAAAATAACATGCTGAAAAGTGAGGCCGGTTGCCTCAAAGGATCTGAAATTGAATAGTTTCCATTCTTCGAATCTACAATTAAAGCACCAGGCTTAAACTTTTTTAAGCTTAACTTATCGTAATCCAAATAATGTTGCGCTTCAGGATAAGCAGTTAGCAAAACTTGGAAACCATGATCAAGCAAATGTCCTCCTATTTTATCAGTCTTCACTCTTCCGCCTATGCTATCTGAGCCTTCTAAAATAGTAGGCTTAAAACCTGCCTTTTCTAATTCGATTGCGGCCGTTAGACCTGCAACGCCTGCACCTATAATGATTACTTTTTCTTCTTGCATGTAGTAACTGGAGCTTTTTCCGACAAATGAAATAATATTCAAAGATGAATAAATAAATGAATTCTAGAAAACGGAAAAGCGAGAACTTTTGATATGATTTGGACAGAAATTAAAATAATAATGTTCGAGTAGCCGCTCCTAATTTTTTAGGACTGTTTTCAATTTCTCAGGATCCAAAGGCTTAGTAAGAAATCCTCTAATAAAAGGATTCTCTTCGGCCTTTTTGAGATCTATGGGATCAATGGAAGAAGAAGTAATATAAATATTCATTTTTCCTGTTAAATTATCCTCTTTTAATACATCCATAAATTCCCAACCATCCATCATAGGCATATTGATATCTAGAAATAATACTTCTGGAAAATTATGTTCATCTGTTGATTTTAGATAAGATAGTGCTTTCTTCCCATCGTCAAAATCGTAGATATTCTCCGCAAAATTCTCATCTTTCATGATATCTATCGTCAAAATCATAAATAAATCATCATCATCGACTATGCAAACATTTTTAAATACTGCCATCTTTCAAAAACACTTTAAAGGTTGTACCTACTCCTAACTTACTTTCTACAGTAATCTTTCCACCGATTGATTCGACCTGATTCTTCGTCAGAAATAGACCCAGGCCTCTTGAATCTGTATGGGTGTGAAAGGTTTTATACATTCCGAAAAGTTTTTCTCCATACTTTTCCATATCGATACCCAAGCCATTATCCTGCACTTCCATAATAACGATTCCGTTTAGACTCCTGTTACTAATTCTGACAAATGAGAAATCCTTTTGCGAATCACAATATTTGATAGCATTTGTGAGTAAATTAGTGATAATGCTCTCCAAAAAAGCCGGGACAGCTTCTATTACTACATTATTCGAAATCTCGTTTAAAAAATAAAGTTGAGCCTCGCTAATTACATTTTCGAAGGCATCAAGAAAAGTGGCAATGGCATCGCTTAAGTTGATTTTTTCCATCTCTTCGGTGGAAGAAACCACTGATACCACATTATTTAGGTGATGCAAGGTTTCATCCAGCTTATTAGAGGCCTTGCTTAACATCTTTACATATTCATTTTCAGCAATTTTAGGATTTTTCTTATTAATCAAATACACTAGACCTTGAATATTGGCTGAATGCGATCGAAGATTATGAGATACTATATAAGTAAAGTTCTTGAGTCTTTCATTTTGATCCTCCACAATCCCCAAATACTTAGCCAAGGAATTTTCCTGCTTTTTCCTATTGGTTATATCTGTAATATACCCGTCTAATCGACTTGGAAGCCCATTTTTATAAATGATTGTACCTTTGTTTAACACCCACTTTAAAAGATTATCTTTCGTTCGAATCCGATACTCTATTTCGTAGCTTCCGTTCTTGTCCAAATCTTCATAGGCTTGAGTTACTAAACCTCTATCTGCATCGTAAACTCTTTCTTCCCAGCGGTTCCCTTGGTAATTCTCCAGATAATAAGATGCAGGGAAACCTGTCAATTTTTCAATAGAAGGTGTAATAAATTTCATTTTGTAATCAGGAAGGTCAACAGACCAAACCACGTCAGACATATCCTTCAGTATACTTTGCATTTGATCTTTAGCCAAATCTAATTGTTTTTGAGTTTTGACTCGCTCGGTAATATCTGCCACAGAAAATATAACGTCTTGAATTTCACCATCCTCCAAATTGAATGGCCCACCAGAAATCGATAAATATTTTTTAGTGCCATCGGCCCACTCAATACCATGTCGGATATCTTGTACAGATTTTTTTGTGTGCATCACAATTGGGAAAGGAAGCTTTTCAATATCAAAAGGTTCATCTTCTAAAGTAATATGTCTCCAGTCAGGATCATCATATACTTTGTCTTCAATTTCGCTCTTAATTATACCTAAAACCTTTTCTGCTCCTCTGTTGGCAAAGGTTATTTTCCCTGATTTGGCAACTATGACCAACGATAAGGTGTTTGATCCTATCACCCGACTGAAGAAATCTCGCTCCTCTTGCAGTTCGATTTCTAGTTTTTTTCGCCTGCTGAATTCCGTGTGCGTGCCTGAAATTCGAAGAGGTGTACCCTTTTCATCTCTTTTGACGACCGCACCTCTATCCAATATCCACACATAATGACCTAATTTGTGTTTTACTCTCAACTCCATTGAAAAATCATCTTGGCCTCCTGGAATAAATGAAGTATCCATCAGCCGAGTTAGTTTACCAATATCATCGGGATGTACAAGACTTTGATAGAAATGAATACTTTGTTCAAAATTTTCGGCAGTGTAACCTAATAATTCGAAGTATCTATCATTCATGGTTGTTTTTCCTGTCTCCAAATTAATATCCCAATATCCCAACTCACTTCCTTCCAATACAAATTGAAGTCTTTCCTCGCTTTCCCTGAGTAAAGTTTCCTTATGCTTTTGCTCTGTAATGTCGCTTTCAATTGCTATAAAATTCGTTAACTCTCCGCTTTCATTAAATACTGGATTGAAAGTAATGGAAACCCAATATTTCTCCCCAGAGCGAGAATAGTTCAAAATCTCCTGAGTAAATGGCTTTAAGGTTTTTAATCCGGCTCTAGTTGCCTTTATGTGCTCGGACTTTGTTTCTTTACCATGCAAGAATTTCCCTGGCTTAGATCCTATTACCTCCTCTAATTTATATCCGGTCTTCTGTTCAAATGCTGGGTTAACATACTCGATCTTGCCAATATTGTCTGTAATCACTACAAGATTAGTAGTTTTTTTAGCCACTAGTGATAGACGGCTCAGCTCCTTTTCTATCGCTAATTGATCAGTAATATCCTTTACAACTGCCACGAAATGAGGGCTTACCTTTTCATTCTTTATAAATTGTAGAAACACCTCCACCGGAATATCGCGACCATTCTTTGCTCTGTGAATAGTTTGAAATCTAATACTTGGAATTCTATCTTCTGCCAAAGGCTTAATTAAGGCCTGAAATTCTACTTTAGGAAATTCAGGTTTAAGATCGTAAGGATGCAGAAGAAGCATTTCCTCTTCAGTATAGCCCATCATATTTATTGCACCTTGATTTACGTAAGTAAACTTTAAATCTTCTTGATCGAAAATAAATATACAGTCTTCCGTCTGATCGAGCGTATTTTTGAAAGTCGCTAAAAATTCTTTATTCTTCTTTTCTTCCGTTATAATTCTTTGCAAAGATATGAATTTACTGATCTCTCCTTTATCATTAAAAATAGGGTCTACCTGACAAGACAATAAATATGGATCTCCGGTTTTAGAATAATTAAGAATTTCTTGTGTAAATGACCTTCCCAAAGAGAGGTGTTTCCTAAAAGAGGCGATATCCTTTTGATCTGTGAGTGGGCCTTGCAAAAAATCACCAGGCTTCTTACCAAGCACTTCCTCCAGTAGATAACCCGTAATCTCTTCGAATGCGTTATTCACAAACGTAATTTTTCCATTGGCATCGCTAATGATTACAGCATTATTTGTACTAATAGGAACCTGTGCTAAGATTTCCATTTGATTTTCGCGAATTTTCCTTTTCGTAATGTCAATATGAGACCCCATCATCCATTCTACTTCCCCATCCTCATTTCTTGTCACTATTTTTCCTTTTGCCAATACCCATTTCCAGTAACCTTCTTTATGCCGCATTCGGATTTCCATTGTATATGACTTAGATTCTCCGTCAATATACTTTTGCAATACAGTTTTAAACTCTTCAAAATCCTGTGGATGGGTTAGGTCTTCAAAAGTTTTAACCGTCACAGGATATAGTTCCTTCTTGCTGTAACCAATTAAACTAGCCCACATTTCATTAATTAATACTTCGCCCGAAAAAACATTATACTGCCAAACTGCTACCTCTAGTACGTTTGATATATCCGTAATGCTTCGGTTACGATTGAAGTAAGTGGTTCTTTGAATTGCGGCTAGAATATACAGCGCATTGCTTTCTTTGGATTGGCAAGTCGAAAAGCGGATATCGGTATTATTTACTGGCTGAAAGACACTGGTATTAAAGATATCATTTTCAGAAAATTCGTCCCCAAGTTGGTTTTCCACTTTTTCAATAATAGAATGTAGAAATTCTCCCTTGGATGCCTTCAACTTATCAAGATCAGTTAAAGTTTTTAATTCAAGTTGCTGCGAGAGCTTAGAATCAAGAAGCAAATTCTGCTGTTCACCTCTCTCCCAGAAAATATAGCCTTCAACTGCATCGTTCTGTATCATTTGAAAGAAAAGCTCATTTTGCCTAACACAGTTGTACAGAATGCCTTGAAGATTCTTCATATATTTATATTAAATAATGAATTTACTAAATTATTTTAATTAAGGGCACTATTATATCAATTCTTTTTTTGTTAAATTAAGAACACATTAAATAGATGATAAGATGAAAAACCTTATAAGAATAATATCCATTATTTGCTTGTTAGCATCTTATGGGAATGCACAGGATTTGATGAAGGACAGATTAGAAAATTCACCCCGACACCATGAATGGGTTGAGATTAATGCCGGAGAAAAAACCCTTAAAGCTTTTGTAGTATACCCGCAAGTTTCTGATAAAGCAAAAACGGTTATTGTTATACATGAAAATAGAGGGTTGACCGATTGGGTCCGGAGTTTTGCAGATCAGTTGGCAGAAAAAGGCTTCATAGCTTTGGCCCCGGATATGTTATCCGATTTCAGCGAGGAGTATTCGCAAACTTCTGATTTCGCAACTTCGGATGATGCTCGAAATGCAATTTACGAATTAGAAGACAATCTCGTCACTTCTTATTTGAATAATTCCTTTAACTACCTTAAAAATTTACCGGCTGGAAATGGGGAAGTTGCAGTGGTTGGTTTTTGCTGGGGTGGATCTCAATCATTTCGATATGCCACCCATAATAGCAATTTAAGTGAAGCGTTGGTTTTTTATGGGACTGGGCCTAAAGACGAAATGGATTATGTAGGAATTGAAGCACCGGTCTATGGGTTTTATGGTGGAAATGACCAAAGAGTTAATGCTACCATTGCATCATCAAAAGCAGCAATGGAAGAGTATCAGCATATTTATGATGTGCGAATCTATGATGATGCCGGACATGCTTATATGCGTTCTGGAGATGATCCTCAAGGCCCCGAAGCTAATATTAAAGCAAGAAATCAATCATGGGAAAGATTGGTAAGAATTTTAAAATAAGTACTGCAATAATTTCTATGTCATACTGGAACATGCAGGTGCAGTTTCTTTTAACAGAGGGCATCAAAAAAAGAACACAAAAAAAAGGACTGGAATCGCAATTCCAGCCCTTTTAATAATGATTAATGTTGAGAATTACATGGCTTCAATTTTGTTGTCAACTGGATTTCCATCTTCATCCACTTTTACAACGTCTTTGATGTTTAGGGCTTTCACTCCTTCTAACTGAGTTTCAGCATCTCCTACGATGATATAATTCATTTCATCAACATTCATATAAGTGCTCATGATTTTCTTCATATCCTCAACTGTGTAGCCTTTCAGCTCCTCCTGGTTTTTCTGGATAAAATCTTTAGATAATCCATAAGAAGAAATTTGCTGTAAAACATTCAACTTCTGACCTAAAGTTTCATATTCTCTAGCTTCTTTTCTGATCAAAGCAGTTCTGGCTTTTTCCAATTCTTCCTCGCTATAATTCTCTTTATAAGCTTCGATTACTTCTTTGAAAGTAGCAACTGACTGAGCCGTAGTATTGGTTTTTACACTTGAGTAAGCAGCAAAAGGAGTTTTTTGCGTACTAGAACCTATATTAGAATAAGCCCCATAGGTATAACCCTTTTCTTCTCTCAATACTTGGAATAATTTTCCACCAGAATTACCACCTAAACCATAGTTAGCAACTGTTAAAGGATAATAATCAGGATGGCTTCTTTCCACTGCTAGTCTCTGCATTCTAATAACTGATTGCTTAGCGTTAGGGAAATTAGCAAAATAGATTTTACCTTCCTCGTCTATTCCTTTCATTTCGTACTCTGGGAAAACTACTTCCTTAGCTGCCCATTTTTCGTTCAAGCCTGAAAGCGACTTCTTCACTTGTGCCTGAGTCACACTTCCCGCAATCTGCATTCCAGCTACGCTTGGTGAGAAAGCCTTTTCATAGAAATTTTTCAAATCGTCCATCGTAATAGACTCTACTGATTCAACTGTCCCACTTAGCGGCTTAGCAAATATATGCTCTTCTCCATAGGTGATCTTATTGGCTACTGAACTTGCGATGGCATTCGGATTAGCATTTCTTTGCTTGATATTATTAATCTGAGCTTTTTGCAATCTGTCAAATTCATCCATATCCCAACGAGGCTCTAGCATCATTTCTTCTACAATAGCAATCGTTTCGTCAAAATAGCGAGCAAGACAGTTACCATAAATAACGATTTCTTCATTACCTGTGTACATGCCTATATTAGCACCAATCTGACCAATGGCATCTTCCAATTCTTCAGGAGTTTTGTTTTTTGTTCCTTCCTGCATGATGTCAGTAAATAAATTGGCAACACCTGGTTTGTTAGGGTCATCTAATAAACCACCACCTTTTAATCTGATACTGAAATTAACCAATGGCAATTCATCATTTTGGATTCCTAATATCTCCATTCCATTTGCTAATTTTGTCTCATAGATAGTCGGAGGTGTAATTAAAGGCATATCCCCCAAAGCTGGCTCTTTACTTCTATCAATTTCACTTGGTGTTTTTTGATATTCAGCATCTTTATCAAGGTCAGCCATTGTAGATTCATCCATAGGCTTAACTTCCTCAATTTTTACAGTAGCTTTTTCAGAACCTTCAACAATTAAATCTAATTGCTCCTTTGGAACAAAACTCGTGATCACTGCTGGTTTATCTTTGATATACTCGTTATAGACACGGATAACATCCTCTTTCTCAACAGCAAGTATATTGTTTATATCTTCAGTGATATATCCCGGATTACCTTTAAACTCATTGTAGTTACTTAATTGAAAAGCTTTACCTAAAATACTAGATATACCATTATAGAAGTTTGTTTCTTGTTTCGCTTTGATTCTTTGCAAATCTTTTTCTGAGAAACCATCTCTTTCAAATTCAGCAAATGCTGCTTGAACAGCTGAATAAACAGAATCTAAATCGACACCATCTTTTGCTCGTATACCAATATTAAATTCACCAGCTAGCTCACTTGAACTATTGTAGGCAAAAACACTTGGAGCATACTCCGTTTCTTCAACTAGCTTTTTATATAGAACAGCTCTTTTACCTTGACTTAAAATTTCACCCAAAGCTGAAAGCGCCCATGAATCTGGGTGATATTGCTCAACCGTAGGGAAAACCATTCTTAAATCTGGAACTTTTGCATAATCATCTTCATGATAAAGCTTTTTTGTTTCTTTTAATGTCACTGCCTTCGGAGACATTACTTCATCATTACCTCTTGACTCAATTTCACCAAAATATTTCTCTATCCAAGCTTTCACTTGCTCCTTGTCATAGTCGCCAGCTACAACTATAGTAGCATTATTTGGTCCATACCAGTTGTTGTAAAATTCTTTTACATCTCCTAAAGTAGCTGCCTGCAAATCTTCCAATTCGCCAATTACTTCCCAGTTATAAGGGTGACCTTCAGGATATAAAGCTTTTTTAATTACATAACTTCTATGCCCATAAGGCTGATTATCTACTCTTTGTCTTTTTTCATTTTGCACTACAGGCTTTTCTCCTTCAAGATCAGCTTTAGTGATGGCATTAATGAAAAATCCCATTCTATCGGCTTCCATCCACAAAATTCTTTCTAAGGCATCTTTCGGCACAACTTCATAATAAACTGTTCCATCAGTCCAAGTTCCACCATTAAAAGTACCTCCTAAATCATTAATGTTTTTGAAGAATGCACCCTCTTCAACATTTTCTGATTTTTGAAATAACATATGCTCAAAAAAGTGAGCAAAACCTGTTCTACCTGGTTTTTCACGACTCGAACCCACATGCATTTGAATAGCAACAGCGGCAATGGGATCTGACTTATCCTCGTGAAGAACAACTTCCAATCCATTTGGAAGCACGTATTTTTCATAATCAATGGACAATTCTGCTTTTTCGTCCGTTTTTTCGCTTGGTTGACAAGCTGCCATTATACCCATAAAAAGTACTAATGACCACGCTGATAATTTTCTCATATTTTGTATTTAGTTTTTGCTTTAGGAGTTAATAAGTATATTTTTCACTTATAAAGCCAATGAATTCTATATCAGCGGAAAAGAAACCAGTTAAATGGTAAAGAGTTAAACACCCTACATGCTTAATCTAGCCGTTAGCTTGAAGGATGCCTTGATGCAAAATAGGCGTTTAACAACTAAGGAATCACAGCTTTCACTTTTATTGACCTTTTCAATATATGAATCAAAACTAATCTTCCAAAAATTGAAATAACTAAACTGATTTAAAAAGACCTTTCAAGGGATGGTCTTCTGCCAGTTGACCAAATGTGGTTTCGGCACTATCATAGCCAATTTGATACATCTCTTTAGCCTTTGAAATTGAAAAAACTTTGTATTTTGACAATTCTTGGGGTTCTATAAATATATCACAAAGTTTGGCTTGCTCTTTAGTCTGATAGTTAATAATCATGAGCATTGTTCTTTCCAGAACATCTTTCATACTATTATTTGGACTAGAAATTCCAACAGGATTACAATTAACGCCAATTGTAAAATCCACGTGAGATTTAAGCACATTTACCGGTAGATTATTAGTGATACCCCCATCTACAAAAGCTTCCTCTCCTATCATAATGGGCTTGAAGATAACTGGGATACTAGCTGACGCTAAAAGGGGCTTAATCAATTCACCAGATTCAAAATTAATGTTTTCCCCTTTGGTATAATTAGTTGTAGAAATAATCAAAGGAATTTTAAAATCACTAAATGAATTTTTCGGAAAGTACTCTAAGAGGAGATCTGATATCTTTTCTAAATTAACTAAACCAGACCAAGACATAGCAGGTCTAAAAAATTTTAGGAAATTGATATCTGATATAATTTCCATTGTTCTTTTAGGATCATACCCAGCTGCCAAAAAAGCGCCCGCAATAGCTCCTGCACTTGTTCCAGAAATCATATCGGGACGAATATTTTGCTCATACATGTATTGAGCGATACCTAAATGAGCAAAGCCTCTGGCCCCACCACCTGAAAGTGCCAATCCTATTTTCATCTTTAAATAGTTCTTTTAAGAATCATAATACCTCTGATAGTTTGAAAGTTTCATCTAACCTCACCCCTTTTTCGGTATTTTTCACTGTACAACACTCATTTTGAGCATCATGTTCTAAAAATATGATATATTCGTTATCAGCTGCTTCCTTTAAGAACTTCTCCTTTTCATCTAAAGTCAATAATGGTCTTGTATCATATCCCATTACATAAGGCAAGGGAATATGGCCTACAGAGGGTAATAAATCGGCTGCAAAAACAATGGTTTTATCTTTATATTTTATTTTTGGAACCATTTGTTTGTCTGTGTGACCATCAGCATATAAAATATCAAATTGCGAAAAGGGAGAAGGATTTCCTTTATTTGCGAAGTTCAGATGACCACTTTCTTGCATTGGCAAAATATTTTCCTTCAGAAAACTAGCTTTCTCTCTTGCATTAGGTTCCGTTGCCCATTTCCAGTGCTCTTCATTAGACCAGTATTTTGCATTTTTAAATTCAATGTCGAGCTTAGTGTGCTCATCATCCTGCCATTTAACGCCACCGCCACAGTGATCAAAATGTAAATGCGTTAAGAACATATCAGTTACATCATCCATTGAGAAGCCTGTCTTTTTCAAAGATCCTTCCAAACTTGCATCTCCATGTAAATAAAAATGGCTAAAGAATTTTTCACTTTGCTTATCTCCTATTCCATTGTCAATCAAGATCAATTGATTTCCATCTTCAATTGCTAGGCAACGCATTGCCCAGGTGCACATGTTGTTTTCATCTGGCTGGTTAGTTCTTGACCATAATGATTTAGGCACTACGCCAAACATAGCGCCACCATCTAATTTAAAAAATCCGGTTTCAATGATGTGTAAATTCATATAATTTCATTTATTAAAATCTGAAGTTATAAAAAAAATGGCTTTTAAAAATGTCAATTCAAACATTCTTAAAAGCCATCTTAATAAGTAGCTAAAAGTGTTTACTTTACAACACCCATTGCACTAAACTTATCGATTCTTTCCTCTATTCTTTTGTCAACCGATTTTTTATCTAAAGTTTTAAAATTTTTCAGAATAGTCTTTTTCACTTCCTCAGCTACTGCTTTCAAATTTGTATGAGCTCCCCCCAGTGGTTCTGGTATAATCCCATCAATTAATTTGTTTTTCAACATATCTGGAGCTGTTAGTTTTAGTGCTTCGGCAGCCTGCTCCTTATAATCCCAGCTTCGCCATAAAATGGAAGAGCATGATTCAGGAGAAATTACGCTGTACCAAGTATTCTCTAGCATTAATACCTTATCACCAATGGCAATACCTAAAGCCCCACCTGATGCACCTTCACCAATGATGATACATATCACAGGCACCTTAAGCATAAACATTTCTTTAAGATTACGTGCAATGGCTTCTCCTTGCCCTCTTTCTTCTGCTTCAAGTCCAGGAAAAGCTCCGGGAGTATCAATGAACGTGACAATGGGCTTATTAAACTTTTCTGCCATTTTCATCAACCTTAATGCCTTTCTGTAGCCTTCAGGATTAGCCATACCGAAATTACGCATTTGCCTTTGTTTGGTATTCCTCCCTTTTTGCTGACCGATAAACATAAAGGTTTGTCCATCCACATTACCAAAACCACCTACCATGGCTTTATCGTCTTTTACTGTTCTATCACCATGCAATTCTACAAAGTCATCAGTGATTTCATAAATATAATCTAAGGTGTATGGCCTGTCCGGATGACGAGACAACTGTACTCTTTGCCACCGGGTTAGATTTTGAAAAGTCTCTTTCTTTAAGGACACAATTTTATCTTCTAGTTTTTTGATGGCATCTGAAATATCTACATCGCTTTCTTCAGCTAATGATTTCATCCCGGCCAATTTATTTTCTAATTCAACTATAGGTTGTTCGAATTCCAAAAGCATTATTTTAGTAGTTTTAATAAATGTAAAATTAATATTTAAATCTGAAGACACACACAAAAATGGATAAATGAAAAAAAAATGAAAAAATTATTGAGTAAGTTTTGCAATTAATAGATAAGCACCTACATTTGCATCTCCTTAAACGAAAGGACAACATAAAAAGCTTTTAAAAGTAATTTAAGAGCAAAAAATATTGGAAAAATAATCGCAAATAAGTTTTGAATATTAGAAATAAAATTCAGTTATTTGCACTCCGATTTCGAAACGCGAAATAGGAGAAATAAAAAATTGGTCTGGTAGTTCAGTTGGTTAGAATGCCTGCCTGTCACGCAGGAGGTCGCGAGTTCGAGTCTCGTCCAGACCGCTTAAAGCTCACTTAAAAAGTGGGCTTTTTTTGTTTACAGTAATTTAGCTCTGCTTTTTAAGAAATCGATTAAATTGATTCATAATAAATAGGTGCCCTAATGCTTGTGTGTTTTTATAGATAAACCACGGCAAGGTGGGAACAAATCGATGAATAGCAGAAATAACATGTTCATTTTTCATCACAGAGCGAAATTCCAACCAACCCATATCAGTTCTTTTACAAAGTGCGCCCCCTGTTATAAAAAACAATCTTCTATTCTCGTCACTACGATTTGGCATGTATGTCAATTCCAAAAGAACAATACTGAAAAGATGAAAACGTACAATCTCTCCACTGACAGTAGCTTTCAGAATAAATTTAAAGTATTTATCCAACCATCTGGGATAAACATCAGCAACCCACTTGGCCGGTTTATTACCCGGATTACTTAATCGCTGTACGCTTCTAACGGTATTACGCTCTTCCTCTGTCTCATAACTTCTATTGATACGAGGATAATCTTCAAATAAGGCCTTTCGGATGCTCCTATCGATTGACACCTCTCCTTTCCAGTGAAATTTCTGTGTTTTATCTGCTCGCATATCATGACGAAGACTATCTATCAGAGGAGATACAAAAGTAATGCTCGTGCCTGAAAACAATGCTACCCATAACTTGGAGAAGCCCAAAGTGAAAAATGGAATAGAAAAAATCCAACGCTTCTTATGGAGTTCTCTTGAAGTGATTTCTAACATCTCCATGTAGGAAGTTACCTTTGGACCTGCTACTTCTATAGCCTCTCCGTAAACTTCTTCATTGCCTAATGATCGTTCAATGAAATTTAGGATGTCTGCTATATCAACTGGCTCAGAAGGGGATTTGCACCACTGCGGGCAGGCCATTATGGGTAACTTCTTGACTAATTCTTCTACAACGTTGAAGGAAGAACCACCGGGACCAACCACAATACCGGCTCTTATAGTGGTCAAAGGTACTGAGCGCGCCCCAAGAGTTAATTCCGTTTCATACCGGCTTCTTAAATGTTTGGAATAATCTTTAGATTCCTTTGGCAGTATCCCTCCAATAAAAAGAATTTGTTTTAGGCCACAAGCTTCTGCAGAACGTGCAAAATTGTCCGCTAATAACAAATCAGTATCCTCAAAAGAACTCTGATTCATTCTGGTGCTCGGGTTCATACTATGTACCAAATATAAGGCATAATCCGCATCTTTAAGCGCATCAGTAGTACTTGAAAGTGAATATAAATCTGCTCGTCTCCATTCAACAGAAGGATACTGATCATCTTTTACTTCCCCCCTGCTTAGTGCAATAATATCATAGGTTTCGTGATAAGTATCTATAAACCATTTCCCTATAAAACCTGTGGCACCAGCGATAGCAACTTTTTCTTTCATTTAATAATAAGTCATAACCAACGTATTTTGTTGGAATAATTATTAAATAGTAGTAGCTCCATATAAAAGTTAATTTTATTGATAACAATATCATATAACCTATCTAGCTCTTTTGCTAGCTTATAAATTAGGCTGTCTAACGGTATTTGTAACTATACCATTCCTGCCTCGTAAATTTTACATAGTGCTTAAGTTCACTTTTTATAGTACAATTTATTTCTAATACGTACTACATGGCTTTAAAAGTCTTATTCAAGCACAAAATTCACTATTTTCTAATTTTGAAATTTTAAATAATGAGAAATCATAGAAACATAATTATACAACTCATCATAACCAGTGCTCTATTTCTGATAACGGGATGCGCTAGTTCCACAAGTATTATAGCCTCCTGGAATGACTCGGATATTAAAAATGAAAACTACAGTAATGTTTTAGTGACTGCTATGATAGATGACATAAATGTCCAGAAAAGTCTAGAAGATGAGTTAGCTGAAGAGCTGAACGATAGAAAAGTAAGAGCTAATAAAAGCTTAAATATTTTTCCTCCTGCATTAGATGACGATAATATGAGAAGCAAAGAAGAACTTCTCGCTGCCATTGAGGAAAATGGTTTTGATGGTATAATTACTGTAGCACTATATAATTACTGTAGCACTAATAGATAAGGAAAGTGAAGCAAGGTATATTCCGGGAAATTATCCATACAGTCCATTAAATAGCTTCGGCTACTATTCTACTTTCTGGGGATATTACAATTATTGGTATCCACAAATGTATAGTAGCGGATATTATGACATCAATAAAACCTATTTTTTAGAGACTAATTTTTATGATGCTGAATCGGAAAAATTAGTGTGGTCTGCACAGTCTAAAACTGTAAATCCTATTTCTTTGGAAGACTTAACACAAGATTTCTCGAAGAAAATCATCAATAGAATAGAAGATCAAAATTTAATAGAATCAGAAAATAAGAAGCAATAGCGCAAGTAAAAGAAGTATGCTTTTAGAAAAAGGACGAACTGTTTTGTGATAGCTCGTCCTTTTTTATTCTTAATTAAATTAGATACATAATCAGGTAATTAACCCATCTAGAGCCTTTAAGTATCTTTTTTACCCCTCTCTAATTTCAAAACAAAAAAAGCTAAAATTTTCACCATTCTTTATTACTAATTTTTGTAGTATTATATTTATATTTGCTAAATATATTAGTAATCATGAGACAGATAGCGCATATCGATTTAGATGCATTCTTCATTAACTGTACCCTTTTGAAGCTCCCTGACTTAAAAGGTAAACCTCTTATCATTGGAGGCTTAAATAACAGAGGAATAGTAGCGTCTGCTTCAGCTGAAGCTAAGAAGTATGGTGTACACAAAAGTATGCCAACTCGCGTGGCTTTGCAAAGATGTCCTGATGCAGTCTTATTAAAAGGAGATTTTGATCTTTTCACTAAATATTCTGACATCGTGAACGAAATCATGACGGAAAAAACTCCTTTACATGAAAGAGCAGGTATAGATGAATTCTATTTAGATATGACTGGCATGGATAGATTCCACAACACCTCCAAATTCACAAAGGAATTGATCAATACAATACAATCAGAAACAGGCCTATCGTTACTTTACGGATTAAGCGTAAATAAAACCGTTGCTAAAATCTGTACCTCCCATGCTCGGCCTATTGGAGGCTATGAAGTATTAGAAAATCATGTACAGCCATTTTTAGATCCACATTCTATCAGACAGCTTCCTAGTGTTGGGAGTAAAACTTTCAAGTTACTCAGGCGAATCAGAATTAAATTCATCAAGCACATCAGGTCTTTACCTCCTGAGGCCATGAATGAGCTCTTAGGGAAAACTGGAATTGGCATCTGGAAAAAAGCTAATGGAATTGACCCAACGCCGGTTATTCCCTATTCCTCAGAGAAATCTATCGGGAAAGATTTTACTTTCGATCAGGATACGCAAGATTTAAAAATATTAAAGGGGACTTTACTAAAACTGATAGAATTTCTAGGATTCAAATTACGCAAGCTTAATCAAATGTGCGCATGTGTTTCTGTTCGAATCAGGTACAGTAACCATGACACGGAAAGCATGCAAAAGAAAATTCCCTTTTGCGCTAATGATGAAGTATTAATGGAAGTCGCCTTTGAGCTCTTCAAAAAATTATATCACAGAAGAATGCTGATTCGGCTAATAGGTGTAAAAATTTCTCATTTGGTGCAAGGAAGTCATCAAATCAACCTTTTTACGGATAATGCAAAAACCATTGAGCTTTATCAAGCTATGGATAAATTGAAAAACCGCTATGACAATCCAGCCATTGTCCACAGAGCATTAAGTCTATAATTATAAAGTAGTGTCTCGAAGAATAGTGATAAACCTATTGTTTTTTTACTGAAATAAATCAGTGAGAATTATCCCCTTGAGGGGATTATAGGGGTGTTACTTAGTAAGCAGTAAAATGCAATTAGAGGTTTTACTCTAAAAATAATAACAGTAATTATAAGTTAAAATTTTATGTATTTAAATTGCCACTCTTTCTATTCATTGCGTTACGGCACATTATCGGTCGAAGCACTGGTTCAACAGGCTGTGTTGCATGGTGTAGAAAGCTTAGCACTTACCGATATAAATAGTACTACCGGAATCACAGATTTTGCCAAACACTGCATTGAATCCGGTATTAAGCCACTGGCAGGAGTAGAAATCCGGAAAAATGACCAACTCTTGTATGTGGCTATTGCTAAAAACCTAGAAGGCTTCAAAGAAATCAATGAGTTACTTACAAAAACGAATTTATCGGAGATGCCTCTTCCTTTGCAATCACCTCATTTCAACAATGTTTTTGTAATCTACCCCACACATAATGTTCCTGACATTCTTCAAAATCATGAATTTATTGGTATTAAACCTTCAGAATTAAAAAGGTATCAACCATCCTTTGCAAAACGAATGGAGAAATTGGTATGCCTCTATCCTGTGACTTTCTCCAGCAAACAAGAATTTAACCTACATAAATTGCTGCGCTGCATTGATAACAATATACTGCTGAGCCATCTGACACAAAAGCAGCATGCAGGAACGGGTGAATACATGATTCCACTAAAAGAGCTGAAGACGCTATATCAGTATTATCCTGAAATCATTAGGAATACGGAGCTTTTGTTTGATCAGTGTAGCTTTCCCTTCGATTTTAAATCCCACAAAAACAAAAAGTGTTACACTTCAAGTTACTATGAAGATAAGATACTGCTGGAAACTTTAGCATTAGAAGGCTTTAAAGATCGTTACTCTCCCAGCAATCAACTCGCCAAACAACGTTTGTATGATGAGCTGGAAATTATCCATAAAATGCAATTTGGTTGTTATTTCCTCACGACCTGGGATATCATCCGTCACAGCTTAAGTAAAGGATATTTCCACGTAGGAAGAGGCAGCGGAGCCAACTCTATTGTAGCCTATTGCCTGAAAATTACCGAAGTAGATCCTATAGAACTCAACCTCTATTTCGCCAGATTTTTGAATAATAAAAGATCAAGTCCACCCGACTTCGATATTGACTGGAGTTGGACTGACCGGGATGACATCATAGACTATGTTTTCAAAAGGTTTGGAAGAGAACATACAGGATTTTGCGGAACAGTAACCGATTTCAAACATCGCTCGACAGTACGTGAGCTGGGAAAAGTTTTTGGTCTACCTAAAGAAGAGCTCGATCAGCTTTCTCGTATGTCTTTTGATCAAGATCCTCAAGATAAACTGGTTAAAAGCATCCAGTATTATGGTAAAATGCTAACGGGTTACCCTAATCAGCTGTCCATGCATTCCTGTGGTATTTATATTACAGAAGAGCCCATAGCTAATTATACGGCTATGAATATATATCCGAAAGGAGTACCAACCTGTGAGATAGATATGTATATGGCAGAAACCTTTCACCTAGAAAAAATAGATATTCTTTCGCAAAGAGGTTTGGGACATATAAAAGAAGCGGTAAGCATTGCGGAGGAGAATAGAGGCGTAAAAATTAATATATCCGACACCAAACGCTTTAAAAAAGACGAGAAGTGCAACGAATTGCTAAGGACAGGAAAAACACTCGGTTGTTTTTATGTTGAAAGTCCGGCTATGCGTGGACTGCTCAGACGGTTAAAATGTAGTAGTTATGAAACACTAGTGGCGGCCAGTAGCATCATACGGCCTGGAGTAGCACAAAGCGGGATGATGAGAGAATATGTAGAAAGACATCGGGACCCCTCTAGAATCAAATACTTTCATCCGGTATTTGAAGAACAGTTAAAAGACACATACGGAGTGATGGTTTATCAGGAAGACGTTATCAAAATAGCGCACCACTTTGCAAAACTTGATTTGAATGATGCGGATGTACTAAGACGTGGCATGTCTGGAAAATCCCGCTCCCAGCAGGAAATGGACAAAGTGAAGAACCAGTTTTTCAGCAACTGTGAAGCTATGGGCTATCCGAAAGAAATGGTGGAAGAAGTGTACAGACAAATTGCTTCTTTTGCGGGTTATAGTTTTTGTAAAAGCCATAGTGCTTCTTATGCAGTGGAAAGTTATCAAAGCCTGTATCTGAAAGCCTATTATCCGCTGGAGTTTATCACTGCAGTTATCAATAATAATGGCGGTTTTTACAGGCCTGAGGTCTATATCAATGAAGCACGAATGTTAGGGGCACATATTGAAGCACCTGACATCAATTATAGTTATGCGAATGCCAGTTTAAAAGGAGAAATCATACATCTAGGATTAGATCAGATCATGCATCTTTCTAAGAAGGGGATTGATACCATTTGTCAGGCACGTGAAAAGAATGGCTTGTTTTCAAGTATTACAGATATACTAGATAGAACTCTGCTGAATTTTGATGATATTAGCTATGCGATATATGCTGGAGCCCTGAGGAGTATTTCCAGAAGTAAAGGTCAGTTGATCATAGAAGCTAAGCGCTTTTTCTCTCATGAGCCTGCCAAAACAAAGGAGTTACAGCTCTTCAATATTAAACCAAAGGAGTATACCTACGAAATAGACGAAGGTGATCTATTTGAAGATGCTTTTGATGAGATGGAGGGCCTAGGCTATCCAGTTTCTGTTTCGCCTTTTAACTTATTAAAAACTAATTATCGGGGAGCTATTTTTGCTTCAGAGCTTTTGCAAAACCAAAATAAGACTGTACGCATGGTCGGCTATTTAATTTCCATAAAAGATGTGCCGATTACCAATAAGGATGGTAAAACAAAAATGAATTTTGGTACATGGATTGATGTCTATGGTGGATATTTCGATACGGTGCACTTTCCTGCCTCATTGAAAAAACATCCATTTACAGGTCTTGGATGCTATTTGTTATTAGGAAAGATTATAGTAGATCATGATTTTCCAAGTATAGAAATCCAGAAAATGGAAAAGCTGCCTATGATTCCTGATCCACGCTACAGTGATGAGAAGCGGCCTGATAATAAAATATGGGACAGTATGAGAGTAGCCCACAGCTACACCTCCAGAGCACCTTATCCTAATCAAGAAGAATTGGATGAGTTGTATGGACGAAAGCCTGTATCCGGAAAGTATGAAACAAAAAAGGGGACTGAAAATCAACTATCAATTGGGGGGAGAAAGTAAAAATTACTTAGTTAAATTTCTACAACTTATAAGCATGAGGTTATAGCAGAGGTGTATCTCTCTATAATATCACGGCATAGAAGCTATTAGAATAATTGAAAGTCAGAAAATCTTGTTCTGCTATGGTCAGCAGCTGAAATCATCCTTAAAATAGTTAACTATTTTTATTCATTTAACTATTCACATAATTTCAATCCCTTAAATCTTTCTCTATTTTTGACGTTATTGTTTAAAATCCACTGCCTTATGAAAAAAGCCATTATTGTTATTGCAGTCTTTACGGTTATCATTGCTTTTACATTTATCTACTTTTTCTATCTACAACCCGTAAAGAAAAACAACCCCATGATGGCTGTTCCACCTAGTGCGAGCATCATCTTTCAAATGGACAATCCCTTTGAGGAATGGAATGAAATCTCTGATAATAAAATCTGGAATTATCTGAAATCAAACCCCTATTTCGAAGAGATTGGGCAGGAAATGGATAGTTTAACAATTGACATGAAAAGTGATCAAAGCCTATGGGAGTTGGTTATGGATCGCCCTATGGTGATGTCCGTACATAAAACCAGACCAAAAGATTATGATTTTCTATATGTGATTGATCTACAGCGCGCCACTCAGTTCGACTTTATCAAAAACTATATTAAAGACTTTAGTGGTGACATTGAAAACGTTTATACCAGAAATTATCAGAATCAAGAAATCTTAGAAATTAAATTCATTGACTCCCCTACCAGCTACTATCTTTATATCTATGAAAATCTTTTAAGTATTTCTTCTACTCACACTCTTGTAGAGCAATCCATTGATCAGTTAAAGAAACCTATTTTAATTCGAGATTTAGATTTTATTGATATCACAAAGGCTTTGGGCTCAAACGATATCAATATGTATATTAATTATAGTTCCTTTTCTGATTATTTGAGTATATGGATGGATGATACCGGAGAGGAAGAAGAAGATATGTTCAGCATTTTAGAATACAGTGGAATGTCTCTCGAAGTCACTGACCAAGTATTTTCTATTGAAGGATATTCTAGTGTCAAAAAAGGTAACCCCAATTTATTAACGGCCTTAATGAAATCTGGTGAAGGTGAAATTGGAGTAGGAACTATAGTTCCTGATAATGCCTCCTATTTTATGAGTTTAGGTTTTGATAATGCTGAAGATTTCTATGAGCAGATGGAAAATGTATTGGAAACTTCTACAGATGGTGAATCTTATATCGACAGCAAGCAGAAAATTGAAAACTATCTCGATATTTCCATAAAAGAGGATTTCCTAAGCTGGATTGATGACGAAATTGCCTTAATACAGCTAAATTCCAATAGCAATCAAAATAAGGTAGAATTAGCAGTGGCTATAAAACATAGTGGATTTGATGACACTAAGGAGCGATTGAACTATATTGAACAACAGATTAGAAAGAAAACTCCTGTAAAATTTAAGGGGATTAGTTATAAAGGGCATGAAATCCAATTCCTATCAATTAAGGGTTTTTTCAAACTATTATTTGGGAAAGCTTTTGAGGGAATTGACAAACCTTATTATACGATTATGAACGAATATGTGGTGTTCAGCAATTCCCCACGGACTTTAGGAAAAATTATTTCAGCTGTAGATGAAAAGAAGACCTTAGACCATACTAAAGAGTATGCTGTTTTTATGGAAAACTTCAACTATGAATCGAGTTTGTTTATCTACCTAAGTGCTGAAGAGCTGCTAAGTGATGCAGAGCGATTATTGGATCAGGAATCATGGAGAACCCTAAAACCACATCAAGCCTATTTTAAGAGTTTTCCGATGATTGGTATGCAATTTACTTCGGAGAGAGAATTACTAAATCATCAAATTCAATTAAATTATTTAAATCATAAGCAAATTAGCGACTGGAATTCATTAGTGCAGGAAAGTGAATATAAAGTTGAGGAAGTGACTGATACAAGCAAAACCGAAGAAGATGATCTGATTTCAGTAGAGAATATTTTGCCAGAAGATCTCAATAGCAAAACCTTCATTGAATACTATGAAAATGAGCAAGTGAAATTTGAAGTTTCCCTTAAAGATGGCTTAAAACATGGTCGATATTTTCAATTCGATAGTTTAGGCAATATGATTATTAAGGGAAGATATAGAAATGATGAAAAATCAGGAACTTGGCGCTATTATGATGAAAATGGAGATTTAATTAAGAAGGAAAGGTTCTGAAAAAATCAATTTTCTGAATCTCTTATAAAAATGTATATACATGTTAAGACGCTTTCTTATGGTGTTTTTGCAATTTTAGGCACTAAAGGTTAGTCAGTTTAGGATTCATAGCCTGAGAGTAAACGTATGAGGAAAATAGTTAAAGTAGGTTTTGGAGGGGGTTGCCATTGGTGCACAGAAGCTATTTTTCAATCTCTGATTGGAGTTGAAAAAGTGGAGCAGGGTTGGATTGCATCAGCTGTGCCTAATGACAATTTTTCTGAAGCGGTCATCGTGCATTTTTTTCCTGACGAGATAGAGCTAAGCATACTTATCAATATTCATCTGCATACTCATAGCTGTACTGAGCTGCATTCCATGCGGAGCAAGTATAGATCAGCTGTCTACGCTTTTTCAGAAAAGCAGGAACAGGAAATCAAAAATATTCTGAGCGATTTACAGCAAGAGTTTGAAGAAAGAATCATCACTGAAGTACTAGCCTTTAAAGACTTCAAACGTAATCAGGAGAATTATTTGAATTACTACTATAGTAATCCTGAAAAACCTTTTTGCAAGAATTATATTAGTCCGAAGTTGAAAAAACTTACAGACAAGTTCAGCAGAAACGTTAAGAAGTGAATGAAACGCCCATTTAGAATGAACGCTCAAAGTCGTTAAGTTAACACAATTTTCCTTATCCAAAATTAGAAAGACAAAGAGCTAGGTAGTTACACAATGTTTAATTTTAAGCAGTATTGAAGAATTAAACTTTAAGCTGTTTCCATCGCTTTTTTAGACTTTCTATATAGAAAATTATTAAAGATATTTCGTTTAGCAAATCTAGATGGCTTATCTGCATTTACTAATTTGGAATATACGTTTTTGTTTACGCCAAAGTATTCATAGGTAGTGCCATCTAAAAAGGAAATATCAAGACGCAATCCTTTATGCCAGAAGTCCTGTATCCCAGACTCTATAGTTTTATTATATTCAGCTAAATTAGCGTCCTTAGTTTCAGGGGCAATGCTAATTAGGAAATGATAGCCATCTATAATTTGCTGGCTTTTTTCTTCAGCCTCTTCCGCTTTTGGGTCACCTGCTTGAAATTTGTCAGGATGCCATTCTTTCACTAGATTTCTATATGTAGTTTTTAATTGCTTAAGGTCAATGGGACCTTCGATATTAAATAATTTCTTGTACTCGTTAATACGCTTCATAATGATAATTTCTCAATTGGAGCGCAAAGGTAATTAATTAAAACTGATAATTATCTAATGCTCAAATAATAGCCTTAAGAACTGCTCAAGTATTCGGTATATTACCTACTTCTCATCATCACTGAAAAGATTCTTGTTTTTTTAGAAGGTGAGAAGTTAATGAGCATTCAAATTCATACCTTTGCGACTTAATTTTTGATGATATGATTTCAGTTGATGCAGTAGGAGTTGAATTTAGTGGTACTACCCTATTCAAAAATATTAATTTTAACATTAACGCAAATGATCGCGTAGCCCTTATGGGTAAAAACGGAGCTGGGAAATCAACCCTACTGAAGATCATTGCTGGAGCAAGCAAACCTACCGAAGGTAAAATATCAGCACCTAAAGATGCCGTCATTGCCTATCTGCCTCAGCATTTACTTACTGAAGACGATGCAACCGTATTTGATGAAGCCGCCAAAGCTTTCTCTGATATAATGGAGATGAAAAAACAAATGGACTGGTGCAATCAGCAACTGGAAATACGAACCGACTACGAATCAGATGAATACAGTAAAATCATTGAACAAGTATCGGAGCTAAGCGAAAAATATTACAGCATTGATGATGTTAATATTGAGGCTGAGATTGAAAAAACACTTTTAGGACTTGGGTTCGTCAGGTCTGATTTATAGAAACCAACAGGTGAATTCAGCGGTGGGTGGCGCATGCGAATCGAGCTTGCCAAAATATTATTAAAAAAGCCAGATCTCATTTTACTCGATGAACCTACTAACCACCTGGATATTGAATCTGTTCAATGGCTGGAAGAATTTTTAACCAATAATGCCAAAGCTGTCATCGTCATTAGTCACGATAAAGCATTTGTAGATAAGCTGACCAATCGTACTATAGAGATAACGCAAGGAAAAATATACGATTATAAAACGAATTATTCTCACTACTTAGAATTGCGGAAAGAAAGACGTGAGCAGCAACAGAAGCAGTTTGAAGAGCAGGCAAAGCAAATAGCAGATATTCAGCAGTTTATTGATCGATTTAAAGGCACTTATTCTAAAACACTTCAGGTACAATCTCGGGTGAAGATGCTGGAGAAAATGGACATCGTTGAGGTAGATGAAATCGACACTGCTTCCTTGAATTTAAAGTTCCCTCCCGCCCCACGGTCAGGAAACTATCCTGTGGTAGCAAATGATTTAAGTAAGAGTTATGGTGATCATACAGTTTTTAAAGATGCTACATTTACTATTGCCAGAGGTGAGAAGATTGCATTTGTAGGTAAAAACGGTGAAGGTAAATCTACTATGGTGAAAGCTATCATGGGCGAAATTGATTATGATGGAGAATTACAGATTGGGCACAATAGCATGATAGGCTATTTTGCTCAAGATCAAGCGGCCTTAATGGATGGTGAACTCACCGTTTTTCAAACGATCGATGGGGTTGCCAAAGGCGATGTTAGAACTAAAGTAAAAGATATGTTAGGTGCTTTCATGTTTGGTGGAGAAGATATTGAGAAGAAAGTGAAAGTATTGTCTGGTGGAGAGCGTACCAGATTAGCGTTAATGAAATTATTACTGCAACCCGTAAATCTCTTGATTCTTGATGAGCCCACTAACCATTTGGACATCAAAACAAAGCAGATTCTAAAAGATGCATTAAAGGCATTTGATGGCACTTTAATTCTTGTCTCGCACGATCGGGACTTTTTAGATGGTCTGGCCGCAAAAGTCTTTGAATTTGGAAATAGGCGAGTAAAGGAACATTTCGAGGATATCAATGGATTCCTGCGCAATAAGAAAATGGAAAATTTAAAAGAGGTTGAAAGAAAGGTCTCTTAAAATTTGTTAGGCATAAAAAAAGCCACTTTATAAAAAGTGGCTTTACTGAAATTTCAATCTAATTTTAAATTAAGCTCCTGCATCAGCGGGTGCTATTCTAGTAGAGATTTCTTGATATTTAGCTTTTAAATCAGGATCAACAGAAAGCGTTTGCTTGATAGTTTTATAGTTATCCACTCCAACCATGCTTTTTGCTAAAAGATTTAATGCTTCTTTAATTGCGTCAATTCTTTTATCTTTCTCTTTGATAATTAAGCCCATGAATTTAACTTCAAAATCATTCGCTCCCATCTCCTTGAGCTTTGCTTCATTATCACCACCACTTTTCAACTCTTCATATCTATTTGTTGTAAAACCTTCTTGTTCTTCAATCAATGCTTGGATAGCTGGACTTACCTCAGCTTTCATTTGCTCAATCACTTGCATCATTAATGCATAATTATACAAATCCTTATCCGTAATCTCTGAATCTTGCGCCATTACAGCAGTAGAATTTAAAAATACTATTGCTGCTAATGCCAACATTCCTTGTCTCACTATTCTTTTCATAATTGTCTTGATCTTTGATTTTTTGAATTGATTACATTAATTAAAAACCCGAATTAAAGCTTTTTGTTGTCATAAGGCAAATTTTTTCCTTATTTTATGATGTAAAAGAGGAAAAAATGAGAAAAGTAGTTTATTATTTGAGTACATGTGATACTTGTAAGAAGATTATGAGCCAATTGGATTTAGAAGATTTCAATAAAATTGATCTCAAAAATAATCCACTCACTGAGCCTCAATTACTTGAACTTTATGTTATCACTGAATCGTATGAAGAGCTATTTAATAAAAGAGCCATAAAGTTTCGTCAGCAAGGTCTCAATAAAGCGGACTTAAGTGAAAATGATTTCAAGAAACTGCTGTTAGAAGAATATACTTTTCTGAAAAGACCTGTTTTTTTAATTAATGGCGATCTTTATGTCGGAAATGCCAAAAAGACCGTTGAGCAATTGAAAGAAAGAATAGGAAAATAATTGAATCAATTCTTAATATATTTCTTTATCACCGTATTGTCCTCCCATTGTATTTCACCCTTCATATTCTTCAATTGGGCAGTTAATCTGTAGTCAATGTAATTTTGGCTCTCTGTTATGAATTCTTCAGCCATGATTTCACCACTTAATTGAAAATCAGGTGCTTTTTCGCTTTCATTTCCTATTAGTTCAAAGGCTGAATCCTTTCTTATATATTGTGTAAAGTATTGAGATAGCTTATTTGCTTCATCTTTAAAATTGCTTTCAAAAGACAGAATTTCTATTCTCGGTTCGAAATTATCTTTGGCTTGTTGCTCTTTTAACCAAGTGGATCCGATTAAGCTATTATAAAGTTTGTTGCTTGCAATTTCAGCATCTGTATTATTCCATCTGCCACTTAAGTCAATATCTTGATTTGTGTCTGTTTTTAATACCTTTTGAGTACTACACGCAATTGCGAAAGTACCAATGAGTAGAAGGATGATAGTTTTCATATTAGCTTTTAAAATTTAACAATTCCTTTTAGGTTCAAAAATCTTGCCGATAAAGAATTGGGTACTGCAAATGTTTGACCGTTTACATCTTCAATCCATGAATAAGAAATAGTATTACTCACACCTAGTACATTTAGAACATCTAAGCCAATCCAAAAAGATTCAATATACTCAAGATTTTGTATTTTTTCTCCCATAAACTGTTTAGAAAAACCAACGTCCATCCTTCTATACCATTCTCCAGTAAAAATACTACGGCCCTCTAAGCTGTTAGGAAATCCAACAGGCAGACCCGAACCAATTTGCAATTTTAAATTTACTTTCAAACTAGGATCATTTATGAAATTGTCTTGAAAGAAAATAGAGGCTGTTACTCTCTGGTCGGTTGGTCTTCGAATGTATCCTCTATTATCTTCTTCTACATTCTCTTTGGTTGAAAGCAAACCTAGGCTAAACCATGATTCCATGCCAGGTACAAATTCACCACTAAAGCGAAAATCAGCTCCATAAGCGTATCCGTCTGCATTCAGCTCAGGCCTATAGCGCAACCTAATATTATCGACATCAAATGGGATAATATCGTATAGTTGCTTATAATAAAATGAAGAATTCGCTTGGAAAGGTCTTTCCCACAATTCTATATTTTTGGAGTAACTACCTATAAAATGTAGAGCAGACTGCGCTCGAACATCTGGCGTAATATTACCGGAGAAATCCCTCAATTCCCTGTAAAAAGGGAATTGCCTATATAAACCAGTCGAAAAATTGAACTGCCCACTTTTATCGGGATGCAAAATTACTTGGTATTGAACACGAGGGCTTAGTAACCATTCCTCCGTATTAGAACCATAATTCAGTCTGAGACCTGAATTTAAAGAGTGTCTATCATTTATTTGCCATTCATGTTGTACATAAACGTTTGCAAACGTGGCTTCCAAATTGTTTTCTTGATTGACTACTCTGTTCACTTGAGCAAAATCTGCAGAATCACGAAATTCAAACTCGTCCAAATTATCATTCACGTATTGCTTTTTATACTCGAAGCCAAATGCTAAAAGATGGTCTTTTTGTATTTGCCAGTCATTTCGTAATATGGCCTGTGCAACTTGAGCATATAGAAAGTTACGAGCATAGTTGTAGTTGGCTCCTATACCTCGCAAGCTTATACACTCATCAAATGTGTCTGAAGAAAGGTCTCTATCTACGTCACATAATTGGTAAGAACCTTCTGTATTGTTATACTCATATTCCGAAGTGGAAAAAGCAGATAAAATAACGGAAGTTCGAAAATTCTCAGTCAATAAATGACGCAGCCTTGCTCCACCTTGAAAACTGCTATAACTCAAAGATTCTGTCCCTTCAAAGCCCACGAAAAACCTTAACTTCTGCTGAAAAGAACCAAAATCGGTTTCTCTAGAAGCTGGCTCAATACGATAATCATTTTGAGCAAAAACAGCCAATAAATCCAAAGTGGTTTTATCAGAAAAACGATAATTATAAAATGCTTGAAAATCTAAAAATCTAGGTAAGTACTCTCCTGCTGTTTCGAAGGTATTAAATAAGTATTTAGCATTTTTATACCTTAACCCAAGTAACAAATTATCTTTATCATTAAATTGAGTAGATAAATAACCAGAAGCCCCTAATAATCCAAGATTTATATTTCCTTCGGTTTCTTCAGTTTGCTGATAATCTATTAGCAGATTACTAGATAATTTATCTCCATATTTAGCTTCCCAACCTCCAGCTGAAAATTCGATTTTACCCACTAAGTCAGGGTTTATGAAGCTCAATCCCTCTTGTTGACCAGCCCTAACCAGAAATGGTCTATAGATTTCCATTCCATTAACATAGACTAAATTTTCATCAAAATTCCCACCTCTAACCGCATAGGAACTGCTCAATTCATTATTGGATACGACTCCGGGAAGTGTAGCGAGTACTTGATTAAATTCGTTGAAAGGAGTGGCAGTTTCATTCACAGACAGTGGCTCAATTCTCTGCAATCCATTCTTAAGCAACCGATCGCTTTGTCCACTCACATCTACTGCTTTCAGGAGTAAATTATCAACCTGCATTTGAATCAATATAGAATCTGAAGCTTGAGTTTTAATAGTTTGATTAATAAAACTGACGTGAGTTATTCTTAAATGAAATTCGGGTAAATCAGGAGTTTTTATACTAAAAAAACCCAAACTGTCCGTTTGGGTATTGTATTCTGTATCAATTAATTGTATACCAGCGGAAGCAATCCCTTCATTATTTCTAGCGTCTACTACCCTACCCTTTAAGTTTTGATTTTGAGCCAAAATCGTAGAAGATGCAAGAAAAGTTAAAAAAAGAAGAAAAATTGGACGCATGTACTCAATACTGTTTATCAAATAGAAACGTCTTTTAGTTGCTGAATAGTATGAATTGGGTTCTCTGATTTAAACACAAAACTTCCAGCTACTAAAACATCTGCCCCTGCTTCTAAAAGCTTAGGTGCATTATCAATGTTCACACCTCCATCGATTTCTATCAAAGTTGAAGCATTTTGGTCAGCAATTAATTCCTTCAGCTGCCGAACTTTAGTATAGGTTTGTTCGATAAACTTCTGTCCGCCAAAACCAGGATTTACTGACATCATACAAACTAAATCAGTATCTTGAATTACATTTTCCAATAAGGACACATTTGTGTGTGGATTAATGGCAACGCCAGCCCTCAAGCCCAAATCCCTGATAGCTTGCAAGGTTCTATGCAAATGAGGGCTTGCTTCATAATGTACCGAAATAGTGGCCGCACCTGCATCATGAAAAGCTTGGATGTAATTTTCAGGCTTGTCAATCATCAGATGCACATCCAATGGTTTTTTAGCGTGTTTATAAATGGCTTCGCAAACGGGCAAACCAAATGAAATATTAGGGACGAAAACACCATCCATGATATCTACATGAATATAATCTGCTTGGCTTTCATTCAACATTTCCACATCTCTTTGCAAATTAGCAAAGTCTGCGGCTAAAACGGAAGGGGCTATTAAATGACTCATTTGGCAAAGATATAAAATTAGATTTTACCCACCACTTAAGCTGTTAAAAATGCAGCACCAAAAACTCCCGCGCTATCACCTAGTTTTGGTTTTACTATAGGGGTTTTCATATCAGGATTAAAAGTAAATCGCTTAACCGATGCTAAGCCTTCATCGTAAAGGTTCGGAATATTACCGACCCCGCCACCAATAATGATAACATCAGGGTCAATTATATTTACAATAACAGATAAGCCTTTTCCAAAATAATGAATAAGTCTTTCGTAGGTCTTTTGGGCATATTCGTCATCTTCTCTATCCGCTATGATATCCTTTAGCTTTTTATGCTGTCCGGAAATCTTTTTGTAGTAGCGTTCTAAGGCTTTTCCAGCTAAAATGGTTTCGACACAGCCTTGCTTTCCGCAATAACAGTCTTCACCTTGCTCATCTAAGAAGATATGCCCCCATTCTCCTGCGATACCATGTTTTCCATTCCAAACTTTACCGTTAATGACCAATCCGCCCCCAACACCTGAACCCATTATTACGCCAAAAACAACTTTGGCCTTTGTAAATTGCTCTTTCACAATTCCCATTTGCGTTTCTGCAATAGCGAAACAGTTAGCATCATTCGCCATAAACACAGGAATATTCAAAAGACCCTCTAAGTCCTTATGTAGCGGTTTATTATTAAGATTAGTTGAATTGCTATTTTTAAGTAAGCCTGTTTCTGGATCGGTAGAACCTGGAGTTCCAATTCCTACTGAATTAGGCTTAAATCCGATCTCTTGTGCCATTTTATCTAGCAATGATTTGATTCTATGCGTAATATGTTGATATCCCTGCTCAGCTTCAGTATTAATTCTTTTTCTTAATAAAACCTGCGGATCACTTTTTGATTTTAGTATTACACCTTCAATTTTAGTACCTCCCAAATCAACTCCCCAAAGTGCATTTTCTTCGCTCATATCTAAACTGTTTGACTCAAAGAACCCAATATGGCAGATTATTCTAATTTATTGAAGAGAAAGTTCGAATAAAAAAGGCACGAAGATATATTCGTGCCTAATTCAAAATAAAACTATAACCAATATCAATTAATACTCATCACCTCCGCCATCGTAATCACCACCTTCTCTGCCTCCTTCTCTTTTTCTTTTACTAGAGTTAATCCTATAGTCAAAAGATAGGGTCACGGTAGTGGTTCTCCACTGAAATTCAGATTCATAATAAAAATCCTCACCAGAAGTTGTCGTTCTCCATTTTCTCGAATTAAAGACATCGCGAACGTTTAATGCTAAGGTTCCGCTATTGTTAAGAACCTCCTTACTAAAGCCTAAATCCATCATATAAAAAGCCTTTCGCGTGCCTTGGGTGGTCTCTTCTGGTGCTCTATAGAATGCACTTAATTGAAAATTAAAATCATCTCCGAAGGTCATTTGAGAAGTAGCTCGTCCTGATGCTGTAAAAGTCTCTGCTTCAAAGACCTGCTCATTCACTACTCCGTAAGTTTCAGAATAGAATATGTTAAGATTACCATTTAATCTCCACCAATCGTTCAAATCATGCGAATAATTATTCTCTATTCCAATGGAGTTTCTCTCGGCTAAATTTTGCGGTTGAGCATACGTAATACCATCAATAACGGTATTGATCCTTTCCGTAACCCCAGTAGTTCTGCGGTAATACAAACCACTGTAAAGTGTAGCATCGCTAAAATTATTAACCAACCCTACCTCATAGGAATCAGTAAACTCAGGATTGAGGTTAGGATTACCTATTCGAATATTTCTGTCATCATTGAAGTTAGAAAAAGGATTTAAAGAGCGGAATCTAGGTCTATCAAATCGTCTACTGTAACTCGCTTGTAAAGAGTGTAATTTACTGAACTCATAGGTCATAAATACACTTGGAAACAGGTTTAAGTAATCTCTGGCGTTCGTGGTATCAACCGGACTCTTCAAGCGAGTTGTAATATCTGTTAATTCAGTTCTTAGGCCAATTTGATAAGTAAACTTTTCAAACTCACTATTGTAGATCGCATAAATTGCGTGAATATTTTCGTTATATATAAAATCATTTGTGAAGTCACTTAAAACACTATCTTGCTCTTGTCCTTCAATATCTTGTGTTACTTCATATTCATTGGTAATCGTTCTTATAGTACTTCGCCATCCTGCTTCGAAAGATCTGGTCTCTCCTAATGGCTTTACGTAATTGGCTTGCATTAAAATATTCTCAGAAAATTCGTTTATAAATGATCGCTGCTGAATGCTATCTATAAATTGGTTCTGTGAAATCACAAATCTTTCATTCCTCAAATCAGAATCTTCTGTTTCAGTATTATTTCTATATTGAATATCAGCTGTTAATTTATGATCATCATTTCCGTTAAATATTTTAGTGAAATTTAAATCATATTCTAGCACCTCTTCATCTTCTTTTTCATCTTGGATACGAACAGAGCGTCTTACTAATTCTCTAGTATCTCTATTTATCCCATTATAGTCATCGTAGTAATTATAACTCAAATTACTCTCATCAGAAATTCTGTATAGAAATGATCCTGTCACATTAGTACTTTCATTAAGACTATAATCTATTCCAAATCTAGCGTTTTGCGAAATACCACTTCTCTCCCTTTGTCTATCCACATAAGTTGAGTAAGTGGTATCTTCGGGCGTGAATTCTTGATCAATGTATCCACCTCCAAAGTTCTCACGATAAGTTATCCCATATGCTCCAAAAAGATTTACATTCCCTTTTCTGTAATTAATATTGCTATTGACGCCTCCAATAATTGGGTATCCTACATTTGCACTAACGCTTCCGTTAACACCACCTTTTTTCTCTTTTTTCATAATGATGTTGATGATACCAGCGTTTCCTTCAGCTTCATAGCGAGCTGAAGGATTAGTGATAACCTCTACTCTTTCGATTTGATCTGCTTGAATTTGACGTAAAGCTGAGCCGCCACTGATGCCCACTAAGCCTGAAGGTCTACCGTCTATGAGTATCCGCACATTTCCACTGCCTCGCAAAGACACATTACCGTCAATATCAACTGTTACACTAGGTAAATTATCTAATAGAGATTCAGCGTTACTTCCTATATTGCTAAGATCTTCGCTTACATTGAAAACTCTCTTATCTAACTTCATTTCCATCTGTGGTCTTCTCGCTACTACTTCCACCTCAGAAAGCTGATTTACATCTTCCATTAATTCAATAGTTCCCAGCTCTATACTTGCTTGATTTGCATTAAGTGGTTTATTGATTGTCTGATAGGAAATAAACTGAATTCTTAATGTGTAGTTCCCTCTTTCAACTTTAAATTGGAAATCTCCAGATTCAGGAGTGACGGTACCTGTCACTAATTCATCCGATCCGTTAAATACACTTACATTGGCGTAAGCTAGCGGTTCATTTGTTTTACCATCCACCAATTTACCATTTACGGTGGTGCTCTGCGCCCATACTGAATGCGAGACAATAAAAACTAACACTACAAGAAGTGTTCGGAGAATATTTGTATAAGTATTATGCATATATTTGATTTTCAATCTTTATTATAATTCAAAATTACTATTCAATTCTGAAGAAAATTTGAATTTCTGCCGTTGTGAGCAGAAATTTGATGTTGATACAAGTATTTTTTTAGACAAAATGTTATCGGTATGCAGTAAAAAAAATCGCAGAGTTGTTAAATGGTGATAATCAGCTTTCTATGGTAATTTGATGGAGTTGCTCTTTATTGCTATAACTGATTTGTAACCCAGTTACAGTGCAGATTTTGTGAATGATAGCTAAACCTAAACCTAGAGAAGAACTACTTTGGTTTCCTTTTTTAAAGCGCGCAAACAAAAGTTCTGGACTGTGCCCTATTGGTTTACCTGAGTTTTCAATAATTAATTGGTTTTTCTCGAGATACACTTTTATAAATCCGTCCTCAGCTAAATTGTGCTTGATTGCATTATTTAAAAGGTTAGTTATTAAAATTTCTAGGAGAACTGGGTGAATATACCATTCGACATCCGATTCTATCTTCTTGCTTAAGCTAATTCCTTTCAGAAATATGAGTTCCTCATATTCATCTATAAAATCTAGTAAAGTATTACTGACGTCCACACTTTCTTTCTGTTCGAATTCTTGATTATCGATTTTTGCTAGTAGTGTTAAGGCATTTCCTAATTTTGAAAGATTTGACAAACTTTTTGCAGCATCTGAAACTAATTGCTTCTGCCCTTCATCTAAATCTCCGTCTTGTAAGAGTTCCAATTTACCTTTTGCAATACTGATCGGTGTTTGAATTTCGTGACTTGCATTCTCTGTAAATTCTTTTAGTGATTGATAGTCAGCCATTACTTTTTGAGACATTTGATCAATAAAAGCATTTAGCCTCTTAAATTCCAAAGTACCTGTATCAGGTAATTTAAATGGTTCATTTTCCTTTATATCAAATTTCTTGATTGCAGAGAGCGTACTTTCGAATGGCTTTAATAGTCTTCTGGATAATAACCAGCTTCCTAAAAGGACCACGACCAATAACAGAATATAAGTCTTCACCAAAGATTCAACTATACCATCTACAATATCATCTTGTTCGATAATAATATCGTAGAGGATAATTTTATAGAACCTGCCTTCAATCTTCTTGCCCACTTCCAACTTATTATGCTGTTCTGGCCGTTCTAATGTACTATGATGAACGATGGTATCCGAAAATATAATATTGTCAATTTCTAAAGAGTCTTCCTGCGGCAAAATTATCACCTTATCACGAATGATATCTTTTGTAGGCTGTCTTCTTTCAATATACCTTTCAGTTGAAGTCAATCTTTCTTGTAAAAACCAACGTTCCTCTTTTTTGACTTCGTTAGAAATAATCTGTACAGTAACTATCCCACCGATAAAAAATACAATAAGAGAAAGTCCTAAAAATATGAATACTATCTTGGTTATTAATCGCATTTTATAAGGTTTTTAGCTTGTATCCTACTCCGTAAACTGTTTCTAAGATATCAGTTCCAGTAGCTTTCTGAATTTTTTTACGTAAGTTTTTAATATGTTGATAAACAAAATCAAATGAATCACTTTGGTCTATAAAATCTCCCCACAAATGTTCTGCTATATTTTGTTTTGTCAAGACTCTTTTGGCGTTATTTGCGAAAAATAAAAGCATCTCGTATTCTTTTTTTGTTAGGTCCAATTTTTGATCGGCTACCCTTGCCTCTTTTTTATCTGTATCAATGAGCATTCTATCAAGCTCAATCACATTACTACTTTCCTGCTTTCTTGTTCTGTATATAGCTTTTAATCTAGAGGCCAGTTCCAATAAGTGGAATGGTTTACCTAAATAGTCATCCGCTCCAGCATCAAGACCTCTCACTTTATCATCTATGGAGTTTTTCGCAGACAAAATTAAGGTTCCTATATTTTTACGATTTGCTCGTAGTGAATATAGCAAATCCATCCCATTTCCGTCAGGCAGCATAAGATCTATGATGACAACATCATATTCATAAGCAGCTAATTTATCAGTAGCAGTGAAAAAATCTGGCGCTACACTAATTTGAAAACCTTCTTTTACAAGGTATTCTTCAATGTTCTTTGCGAGTTCTACTTGGTCTTCAACTATTAATACTTTCATCTTCTATTTTTGCAGTCCCGAAACTGCTTAATTTTATTTTAGCATAATATTGTCGTCAAGGATAGGTTTGATAGACCTAAAGCAACAACTTCTTACTAAAGATTCATCAAATTTAGCCTTTAATTCTGAAGTAAATTTGAAGATACGCTTGTTATTAAGGTAATATTTAGAAGTTGGTCTCTGAAATTATTATCAAAAATCATTGAAAAAATGAAAATAATGTGTGAATTTAAAGCAAGATTAGGGGAAAATGAAAGTAAACAATCCGTCAGTTGCTAATGAGCTTGAAGAAAGCAACCAAAAATTACTTGAGGCACAGCAATTAGCAAAAATAGGGAACTGGGAAATCGATGTGGATTCTGGAGATATTCAGTGGTCGCCAGTAATATTTGATATTTTTGACTGCACCCCCAACTCTTACAAACCTACACTTTCCACATATAAAAAATTTGTACATCCTGAGGATGAAGCAAAAGTCGATGAAGAGGATATCAAAGCATTTAAGACCGGCTATTTTAACCTAATTCATAGAGTAATTACAAAAAAAGGTAGGGTAAAATATGTACATCAAATTGCTTCAAAAATAGCTAAAGGAGACCGGACAATCTTCAGGGGTACTATTCAAGATATTACCCAACTAAAAGAAACGGAGCAAGCCTTAACGCAAGAAAAAAAGAGACTAGATATTATTATCTCCAGTAGCAATTTAGGTACGTATGATTGGGATCGGAAACAAGAAATTTATTTTTACAATGAGCACTATGCACAACTATTAGGGTATCATAAAAGTGAACTCACAGCGCTTAGAATGGAGGAATGGTTCCAGACTGTTCACCCTGATGATCTTGCTGAGATGCAAAATTACTTTATAGATCGTCAAAGTCAATCAATTATTAAATATGAGTTTGAAGTTCGCTTAAAACATAAGCTTGGCCATTGGGTATGGGTTCTAAATAATGGTCAGGTTGAAAATTTATCTTCAGATTTAGTACCGTCAGAACATTCCGGAATCATTATAGACATCACTGAAAGAAAGACAGCTCAAATAGAATTAGACAGAACTAAAGCACTTTTGCAACAAACCAATGAAATTGCCAAAACCGGTGGTTGGAGTTGGAACATACAAGATGGGAAAATAGATTGGACACAAAATACGAGAAAGATATGCGAAGTTGATGATAGTTTCGATCCTACTTATGAAGAAATTTGGGAATTTATTGTCGATAAAAGCAAAGAGCTCCATTTAAAGGCGCAGATTGAAAAAAGCTCTGAACTCAACGAAAAATTTGAAACAGAACTGCAGTTATACTCTGGAAAAGGAAAGAAATTTTGGGTGAGAATAATTGGAATCCCAGAAAGCAGTAATGGACAGCTTCAAAGACTATATGGAACTATACAAAATATAGATGACCAGAAAATAAATGAACTTAAATTAAATGAAAAAACAAAGCAGTACAATGAATTAGTTGAAAATATTCCTATTGGAGTGTACAAATTGAATAGAAATGGTGACTTAAACTACATGAGCCCTCCTTTCAAAAAAATAATTGGTATAGGAGATCGAGATATTGACACCAATGATTTTGCCAATGAGGTGGTGCATCCTAATGATTTAGAATACTTTATAAAAGCCAATAATTATGCATTAGAAAATTATCAATATTTCAATTTAGAATTTAGAATTATTGCCCAGGGACAAACTAAATGGGTCAAGGCTACATCACAACCCAATAAGGATTTGGATGGTCATTGGTATTGGTTCGGCACGCTTTCGGATATAACACACAAAAAAAATACAGAACTGAAAGTCAAAGAAAGTGAACAGCAACTGCAAAATATTTTTAGTTCCATGCAGGAGGCCCTATTATTTTATGATGAACATGGAATAATTCAATCGATTAATGACAGCACGCAAGAAATAGTAAAACTTTCCAAAAAAGACATATTGGGAACTCACCTTATGCCAAGTGTTCTAAATTTACTGGATATTGATGGCAAAATAATAGAAAGGACTGAACACCCTGTACATGTTGCATTGAAAGAAAAGCAATCATTTAGTGATATACGAGTTCAATTAGTAAATCAGGAAACTAACTATAAAATATGGATCGAAGCAAATATTAAAATAATAGATGCAAAGGATAAACATTGGGCTTTGGTGACTTTTAATGATATAACGGATCGATTTAAGGCCGAAAAACAGCTACTGGAAGCTAAACAAGCAGCTGAATCTGCTAACCAAGCGAAGTCAACCTTTTTAGCTAATATGAGTCATGAAATAAGGACTCCTCTGAATGGTGTGATTGGCTTTTCAGATTTACTTAGGAAAACCAACTTGAATGTTTTACAAACCGACTATACTCAGCATATTTATAATTCAGCTCACTCTCTGCTTGGGATCATTAATGATATCCTTGATTTTTCTAAAATTGAAGCGGGAAAATTAAAACTTCAGAAGGAAGAAGTTGATGCAATTAAACTCGTTGAATCTGCAGCTAATTTTATCACCTATCAAACCTCTCAAAAAGATTTAGAATTAGTGATAGACTTTCAAAATAATGTTCCTCAATATTTTCAAGCTGATGAACTAAGATTAAGACAGATTTTAATTAATTTATTAGGGAATGCGGTCAAATTTACTGAAAAAGGAACTATAGTATTAAGGGTCAGTACAGTTGAAAAAACAAATAAAGTATGTTTTGAAGTAATCGATACAGGCATTGGCATATCTAAAAAACAGCAAAAAAATATTTTTAGCGCATTTGAACAAGCAGATGTATCTACAACTAGAAAGTTTGGGGGCTCTGGATTAGGATTAACCATCTCTAATAAATTGTTGAAAATGATGGGCAGCCAGTTGAAATTAGATAGTTCGATTAATCAAGGGAGTAATTTCAATTTTACTATTGATTTAAAGCCAAATGAAATTAATGAGGAAAGATGGACTGATAAAATCTCATTTGAAAGACTACGCCATGTCCTGATTGTGGATGACAATCCGATAATGCTAAATTCTCTAAAAGACTTTTTAACGATTTTCGGATTGAAAGTAGTTATAAAAAATTCAGCGATCGAAGCACATAAAATAATGAATGAAAGAAATGACTTTGATCTTATTTTGATTGATGAGGTAATGTCTAGTATCAATGGTATCGAGTTACTAGATTTACTGCAACAAAAGAATTTGATTGACTCAACTCCAGTTATAATACTTCATAAGCACATCGATAGCGAGTTTTTCCATACCTCCCATGCTGACAATGAGAACATTTACAAAGTATCTAAGCCTGTTGTGAACAGTGAGCTGATTGAAACTATTAATAGAATCGATAAAGGTATTAAAAATACAAGTCAACTATTGGTTAAAAATGATCAAAATGGTTCAATTAATGAATCCGTTCAACTTAGCAAAATACTAGTTGCAGAAGATAATGATGTAAATAGATTTCTCATAACTCGAATCTTGGAAAATGTATTACCAGATTGCGAATTAATCCATGCGGAAAATGGAGAGCTGGCAGTAAAAAAATTCAAAGAGCTCAATCCCGATTTAATTCTGATGGATATACAAATGCCCGTAATGAGTGGGGTTGAAGCCACTGAGATCATAAGAGCATTTGAAAAACCTGAAAACCGCATTCCTATAATTGCATTGTCTGCCGGTGTTATGAAAGACGAAAAGGAGAAAGCCTTAGATGTTGGTATCGATGATTTCCTTGAAAAGCCGCTTATTCAAGGAGACCTACTAAAAATGCTTGAAAAGCTTAAACTTGAAGGGAAAATTAAGCAGAAGGCAAGTGCAACATCAGGGACCAAACAGAACTTGAAATCTTTCAATAAAATAGACCTGATGCAAAGATTGAATCATAATGATGCGCATTACATCAATTTTATAGAGTTAGCGAAAGAAAACATGAAGACTTTTGAAAGGCAAATTAACGAGACGATTGAAACTGAAAATATCCATGCGCTAAGAACCGTATTACATAAATTAAAAGGAACTGCTTTAGCTGCCTGCTTTGAAAATTTAGGACTGCTAATCGATCAATTCGAAAGACCCAGTTTTTATAATAAAAAGGTTAGTCAATATATGAAAGCTAAAATTATTCCTGAACTGCGGAAGCTAATACTGATCCTTGAAAAAGAGTTATGACGCACATTTTATTTGAGAATTCATGCAGCAATCCCTGAATCAACCAAAGCTATTAGTATTTGATGTTAATGAAACGCTTCTTGATCTTCAAAAACTACAACAAGCAATTCAAAACAGTTTCCAAGATCAGCATGCATTTAAAATCTGGTTTTCTACACTTTTGCAGTATGCTATGGTTGAATCTATTACCAGTCAGCATCATAGCTTTGCAGAGATCGGGAAAGCAACATTACGTATGACTGCGGAGAAATTAGGAAAACATATATCTGACGATAGTATCGCTTCAACAATCAGCTTGATTACCCAACTGCCGCCCCACCCTGATGTGAAGAATGCCCTAGCTAAGTTCGAGTCAAATAATTTCCGAATTGTGGCACTGACCAACGGATCGACTGATACCGTTAAAAAACAAATGGATTATGCTCAAATTTCTGAATATTTCGAAAGATTATTCAGTGTAGAAGAAGTTCAGAGCTATAAGCCTCAAGCAAAAGCCTACGAATATGTATTGTCCGAACTTAACATTAAAGCCAAAGATGCCATGTTGATTGCCGCTCACCCATGGGATTTAGCTGGGGGCAAAGCCGTTGGCATGCAAACAGCATTTATTGAACGGCCTACCCAAGTATATTACCCTCTCTTGCAGGCGGCTAATTATATGGTTCAGGATTTACAAGAATTATTTGAGGTCTTAAATAAAAGATAAATCTACTTCAACTATCTACAGATACTAAATTGCCAAGAAAGTATCTTTAATAACTTACATTTTGAAATACAGTAGCATTGAGCACTAAAAGGATTTTATTACTATATATTCTAAGGATAATTTAACATTCTTAGAACTGAAGCGCTATATAAAATCAATTATAATTAAAACTTACATCTGGTAGACTTCCTAGAAGCATTTTGTTTAAACATTAGCTGATCAAAGATGTCTCTTTCATGAACAAATTTTTTAATCATGATAGAAAAAGTTACTGATATCAATTTAGATGAATATCTGAAAGGAAATGAAAAAGTCATAGTGAAATTCTATGCAGACTGGTGTGGAGTGTGCAAGGCTTTTGAGCCCCAATTCAAAAAAATGGCAGAAGGTGCCGATGAAACTGTGAAATTCCTAGAAATCAATGCTCCAGACAATCCAAAAGCTAGACTGTCTGCAGGTGTCTACAGTCTACCTTTTTTTGCAAGTTACGAGAAAGGTGAACTGAAGGAAAAAATTTCTAGCGCTGATAGAAATGCCGTTCAAGCATTAATCGACAATATCCAAGAAAGTCACGAATTACAATAAAAGAAAAACCGGCCATGAGCCGGTTTTCTTGTTTTTAATTCATAATCTAAATTCTTTATATAATCATTGAGTTTCCTATATACTAATCAATATTTAATTTTTACGAACTACTCTTGATCAAATTTATCTTTAAACTTCTTATATAGCCTTTGCTGATGAGCTTCTAAAGTGACTTGTCTACCCTCAATAAAAACATATTCCGGTTTATTACCTTCCATATCTAAAATGTCTCCTTTTGATACTACCAGAGAGGCTATCTTCCCCTTCTCTAAGCTACCGATTTTATCATCAACACCCATGATTTGAGCGGGATTTAAAGTCACCATTTTTAAAGCCTCTTCCTTTCCTAAACCATAAGCTGCAGCAGTCCCTACGCTGAATGGCAAATTCCTAACTTGCATTACTTCTCCCCATTGTCCTATAGCTACTTTAATACCCGCTTGGTGCAAAAGATTTGGTAATTGGCACGGTAAATCTACAGGATCAGCAGTTCTGCTAGGTAATCTTAAAGTTTCTTCCAAAATCACTGCAATCTCATTCTCTTTCAAGAAATCCTTCACATAATAGGCTTCATCTCCTCCTACTAGAACTACTTGCTCAATACCCATTTCCAGAGCAAATTGAATCGACTGAACGATTTCTTTGGCTCTGTCCGTATGAATATAAAGACTTTTGGAACCGTCAAACAGCCCTTTCATTGCTTCTAACTTCAAATTTGTAGTTTCGGGATTCTGTATTTCAAAGTATGAGGCCGCATCCTTAAAGAAAATTTGTACTTCTTCATATTGTTTATCATAATCCTCATTTTCTCTCCATTCCGTTTCTCCTAACCACCATCTAGGATATCTTAATCTTGAGGGCCAGTTTAAATGAATTCCTTCATCATTTTTCAATACAGCATCTTCCCAATTCCAAGCATCCAAATTCATAATAGAACTGCTTCCTGAAATTCTGCCACCTCTTGGAGTTGTCTGAGCATATAATACCCCATTAAAACGAGTTGTGGGAATAATCTCAGAATCAGTATTGTATGCAATTAAAGCACGCACATTTGGATTAAAATCACCCGTCTCATCTTGATCTCTTGTAGCCCTTACCGCAGCTATCTCCTCCAAGCCAATAATCGTATTACTAGCAATCAATCCGGGATACACATGCATGCCTTCTGCTTTTATCACTCTAAAATTTGACAGATCTAAGCGTATAACAGTTGCATCTGCAACATTAGTGATTATTCCATTTTCAAAGGTGATGACCGAATTTTCGATTACCTCACCATTTCCAAGATGTGCATATGCATTCATAATAGCAATAGGCTTTGACTGCACTTCTCCAGGAGCAGGGACCTGAGCCTTAGCAAAAAAGCTTAAGACACTCAGTATTAATATTCCTATACATTTAAATAACTTCATTTCAGCTTATTTTAAAGATGAATAATTTTGAATTTCTGTTTCACAATGGTAAATGATCTGCGATTTTGGTTTCGCTTTTTGAGTAGATTTACCATTTGATTTCTCACCTTGCATTTTAGCCACTAAGCGAGCTCTTTCTGCTTGAATAGCATCTAATTTTTCAATCTGATTATCTCTGTCGAAAAATACAGCACCTTCAATAATTGTCTTTTCGGCCTTCGCGTAAATTGATAGAGGTTCATGGCTCCAAAGCACTACATCAGCATCTTTCCCCACTTTTATACTTCCCATACGATCCTCTAAATGCAATAGCTTCGCAGGATTTAAAGTCACCATTTTTAAAGCCTCTTCAACAGGTACTCCCCCGTATTTCATAGTCTTCCCAGCTTCCTGATTTAATCTTCTTCCCATCTCTGCATCATCTGAATTAATGGCCGTAACCACTCCCTCTCCGTGCATCAATGCAGCATTATAGGGAATGGCATCGTTTACTTCAAATTTGTAAGCCCACCAATCTGAAAAAGTAGAACCTCCTACACCGTGCTCTTTCATTTTATCAGCTAATTTGTAGCCCTCCAAAATATGAGTAAAAGTATTAATCCTAAAACCATAGCGTTCAGCCACTTTCATTAACATGTTGATTTCGGACTGAACATAAGAATGACAAGAAATAAATCTATCACTATTCAAAATCTCAACTAAAGTTTCCAACTCTAAATCCTTTCTTGGAGCAGTTGCATTTACTTTATCTCTTTTTGACAAGCTGTTATAAGCCTCCCACTCTTCTTCATATTCTCTTGCTCTAGTGAAAGCATCTTCAAATACCTGCTCTACTCCCATTCTAGTTTGTGGAAATCTCACGGTATTCCTTTCACCCCAGTTAGATTGTTTCACGTTTTCACCTAAAGCAAACTTGATAAATTTATCAGCCCAAGAAATTTTCATCTCCTCTGGACTGTACCCCCACTTTAATTTGACAATAGCAGATCGGCCACCGATCGGATTAGCAGAACCATGTAGTAATTGAGAAGCTACTACTCCACCCGAAAGTTGTCTATAAATATTAATATCTTCAGAATCTACTACATCTTCAATATTCACTTCAGCGGTTACAGCCTCAGAACCTTCATTTACGCCTCTACTAATGGCAATATGAGAATGCTCATCGATTATCCCCGGAGTTAAATGCTTACCGGTTCCATCAATTTCACGTGCCCCTGAGGAGGTGATATTTTTTCCAATTTTTGCAATTTTCCCATTTTCCAGTAGTACATCCGTACTTTCTAAAATTCCTTCAGCTTCATTAGTCCAGACTGTTGCATTTTTAATAAGAATTGTCTCTTCCAATGGTTTTTTACTATTGCCGTGCGCTACAAAAGGAAAAATTAAAGACCCCATCTCACTTGCTTTTGATTCATCCTCTTTTTCTTCTTTCTCCTCTGCATCTACAGACGTATCCTCATCTTCTAATGTAGCGCTCCATTTGGCCCAGCTGCCATCAGGCATCCTAGCATTTCCACTAAGCCCTTCTTTTTTCAACCATCCTGATAATCTTATTTTTCCGGCTTCATCTTTACTTTCATCTGTAAAAGATAAGCTAATTAATTGCTTAGAAATCTCGCTCGCTACATCATAAGAGGTAGAATCATTTACCACAATTTTAAATTTCTCTTTACCAGACTCTCCTTTTACTTCCATCTGGTAATCCTCACTACCAACAGTTAATTTGTAATTCCCTGCCAATTCTGGCAAAGTATAGTCATGAAACTTATAGGGATTGCCTTGAACCCAGTTTTCATAAATCTTGGTGTCCTTCCTAACTGGACTACCATCTGTAATGATGAAATTAGCATATTTACCTGTCGTCAAAGCACCTAACTTATCACCCATTTTAATGAACTGCGCTGGATTATAGGTTAATGCTTTCAAAGCTTGCTCCTCTGCTAAGCCCAACTCTACAGACTGCGAAAGCATTGCAGGAAGCTTCGAGGCATCCTTTAACCCATCAGAAGTAATCGAGTACGTAATTCCATTTTCGGTCAGTAATTTTAAATTTTCAGGAGCCATTTCCCAATGCTTCATCTCTTCAAGACTAACATTTAAAGCATCAAATGGATCTTCCACATCATATGCCTCAGGATAATTAACTGGTAAAATTAATTGAGCATTAGTGGCCTTAATCTCTTCCAATCGTTGATATTCATCTCCGTTTCCCTTTATGATATATTGAACTCCAAACTCATCTCCTAAACGATCTGCTCGTAATACATATAATTTATCACCATCAGCATCAAAAAATTGAGGATAGATGCTATTCTTATTAAAGGCATCCAATGAAATATCCACCATTTCGTTTTGGTTTTTATACCATTGTGCATCTAAATAAGTTTGTTTTATCAAAGCAATAGCCCCCATCAATGAAGAAGGATTGTCTTGAGTTGAACTTCCTTTTTCAAACGAAAAATGCTGTGAAGCACTCTCCTTCAGTATAATTTCATTTTCAGGTCCATTATGTAAAGATACTACAGTTCCAGTTCCTCTTACTAAACCATCTTGATTGTGCGTTAACACAACACCAAATCCGGCTTTACGCATTTTATCTGCATCTGAATCATTTGCTTCGAAAGCTTCATGCGCTTTGAAGTATGCTTTAATAGCATCATTGGCATTATATGCACCATCTTTTACAGGGCCCAACTGAGGGCCTGAACTCCCATTCCTATCCGCTTTGGGTATACCGATGTTGCTGGATAACTCAATAAAAGAAGGATAAATATGCTTTCCATCTAGGTTATGAACAATAGCCCCCTTTGGAACTTTTACACCTTTACCAGAAGCCACTACCTCGCCCTTTTGAATTACCAAAACCGCATTTTCTATTGTCGTTTGATAGTCAACATGCAGTGTAGCGTTAATAAAAGCATGCAAACCTGGTCTTTCATCCTTTACACCATTTACTGTAAAAGTATCTTGTGCATGGGAAGAAAAAAACCACAAGCTTAAGCACGCTAAAAGTAATTTTCTCATCATTATATATAGTTTTAGTTTAATGACTGAAAATAGTACTTTTTATATAATTAAATAAGCATTACTTCATCTATTATTTTATTGGTACTTTTTGATTACCAACGGATTTCAAACATACAATCTCCTTTATGTGATGAAACTATCCCAAAACCACATTTCCATTTCATTTATAAATTAAACGGCACTTTGTTTTAAAGGAATTATATCCTAATTTAAAGTAGATAATAGTATAAATTTTTACGGAATTATGAGGAGATTTTTAAATAAGCACTTGATATCCATCGCTATATATGCAGTTTCTGCGCTCATACTATTAAGTGTTACGCTTTCCTTTTACAATCAAAAAGTAATGAGTGATGCTCTCGAGACACAAGAACAAGCCGATATGGTGATGAGAGTCTCTGAAAATACATTACTTAATATCCGACAAATGGACATTAGTGGAAGAGGCTATGCCCTTATTAGAGAGGATGGATTTTTATTCTGGAGTGTAGCAAATGCAAGAAGGGAAAATCGAGAAAATTTCAAAACATTGGATAGTCTTTTTGCAATTCAAGACTATTCTGATCCCGTTAATTATCCAAAGTTGAAAGCAGGTTTTAAAAAATATGCTGATATGTATGAAGAAATGGTGGAGCACCTGAAAAATGATGACCTAGATGCCTATAAAGCAATATTACGAAACGACTTTGGAAGGACCTTTTGGCCAATAAATGATGCATTTACTAACAGACTTTATGAATTTGAAGAAAAACTAGTGGAAAAAGCTCAAGAAAGATACGAAAGAGCAATTTTTCAAAATACCATTGTCCAACTTTTACTTTTGTTGATCGGTCTACCAACTTTAATATTCATTCTAATTAAATTAAGAAAAGACGAAAAAAACCGTACAGCTTTACTTATAAATTTAAGAGAAAACAATAAAAAATATTTGTTCAATGACGGAGATAATCGTTTTCGAGGCGCAGCTAAGATCCTAAATGGCTCAATTGAGAATCTAAAAAAAGCAGCAAATTATGTTAGAAAGGTTGCTTCTGGAGAGTTTGATGTTGAATGGGAAGGAATGACAGATGAAAACAGAACCTTAAACGATAAAAATCTTGCTGGCCAGTTGATTGAAATGAAAAAACAAATGCAACTGGCTGATATGGAAAACAAGAAGCGTATTTGGTCCACGGAAGGCCTATCAAAACTAACTGAAATCATCAGAAATAGTGAGCAAGACACGAAAGAACTTACCTTTGAAGCAACCAAGTATATAACTCAATATTTAAATGCTCAACAAGGAAGTTTATTCATTCTCATTCAGGACGAAGGAGATGAAAATGAAAAACATCTAGAACTTTCAGCAGCATATGCTTTTGATAGACGTAAATTTGTTGATAAGAAACTGCAAATTGGGCAAGGCTTGGTTGGTCAAACTTATTTAGAAAGAGAAACACTGCTTCTAACAGAAATTCCACAGAATTATACTTTCATAAGATCTGGCTTAGGAGACTCCACTCCTACTTGCTTAGCAATAGTTCCAATGTTGTATAATGAAAAAGTACAAGCTCTAATTGAGCTAGCTTCATTTAAAAAATTTGAAGATTATCAAGTTCGATTCTTAGAAAAAGCAGGAGAATATGTTGCATCAGCCATCGCTACAACCCAAAACAATGAGAAAACAAGAGTTCTATTAGAACAAATGCAACAGCAAGCCGAAGAAATGAGGGCACAAGAAGAGGAATTAAGGCAAAATATGGAAGAACTTGAGGCTACTCAGGAAGAAATGAGAAGAAAAGAAAAAATGATGGAAGAGAAAATGCAAAATGCCTCAGACTGATTAAAATCTTTTATAATTTAAAGCTGAAGGAATTCTAATCATGAGGAGGAAGCCTATACCTACAGCAAAAAATAGTCCTAATGCAATGGTACTATTACGCATACTTCCAGTCCATTGCTCAATAAAGCCATATGAAAAAGTTCCTACAACAACCGCAAGCTTTTCAGTTACATCATAAAAGCTAAAGTAAGAAGCCTCATCATTAGATTGTTGAGGCATGATTTTGGAATAAGTACTTCTGGAAAGAGACTGAATTCCACCCATAACTAGTCCTACAATAAAGGCCAAAACATAAAACTGATAATCGGTATATACGAAGTAGGCATAAATACAAATCCCTACCCAAATGGCCAGCATAATCAACAAAGCAAATTTATTAGTTTTCCGTTTCGAAACATAAGCAAAAGCATAAGAACCAATAATTGCAACCGCATTGATAATAATGATTGTAAAAATCAATTTATCTCCTGGTAAATTCAATTCCTTGCTACCAAAAGATGCTGCCATATACATAACAGTTTGAACGCCCATACTATAAAAGAAAAATGATGTGAGGAAATATTTCAAGATGAGTTGCGATCTCAATTCCTGAAAAACCTTCAATATCTCTTTGTAGCCACTAGCTACTAAGGACTTTGAATAATTTATGGCCGTTTTAGGTTCCTTTAGTACTTTGAAAGTAATCTGAGCGAAAATAATCCACCATAAACCAACCGTCAAAAATGAAAATCGGGCAATTAATCCAGTACTTTCAAGACCAAACCACTGAGGGTTCGATATACATATCAAATTAATAATCAATAATATAATACTCCCAACATAGCCAAGAGAAAATCCTTTTGCACTGATAATATCATGTCTATCTGGCGTTGCAATAATTGGCAAAAATGAATTGTAAAAAACTAAACTACCAGAATACCCGATGCTCGCTAAAATAGAACATATTATAGCCCATTCTACGTTCTCTCCTGTGAAAAAGAAAAGTCCTATACAGGAAAAAGCACCTAAATATGTAAAAATCTTCATAAAGGTCTTTTTACTAGACGAATAGTCGGCTATACCCGAGAGCAAAGGAGACACAAGCGCAACGACCAGAAAACTAAATGAAATGGCAAAAGAGTATAATGCGGTATTGACCAGTTCAAAACCAAAGAAATCAACGATATCACCATTGAAGGCATTTTGTGTTGCTGTATTATAAAAGACAGGAAATATGGACGATTTAATGACAATAGCATAGACTGAGTTAGCCCAATCGTACATACACCATGCATTAATAGTTTTTGACTGGTTAATTTTCAAAGTTCCAGAGTTATATACTGCGAATTTTTACAAAAAAAAACCTCATTCCAATAAATGAAATGAGGTTTTCGAAATAATATAAGAGACTTACAATAAGGAATTATTTTTATCCTTACTAGTTAATTTCAACGTATTGTACATTAACTTACGAGCATTTGCTTTTCTAAGCTGCTGTTGAACATCAGAAATAATTCCCATTTTTGCTTCACTATCTACTTTCATAGCGATTGTGATCTTATCTCTCTCAGCCTCCGCTAATTTATCTTTTTCCTTTGCGACCCATAAAAGAATATCTCTTGGTTCAATAAATACATCATTTGCTTGAATTTTAGCTTCTCCCCCAAACTTCTCAGTCTGCTTAGGTTTTCCGATGTACAAATAGCTTACAAGCGATTTTCTTTCAATCTTCTTCAACTGCTCTGCTTTAGGTATTGTTTGTTCCACCTTTATTTCGGTTTCTCTCAATACTGTAGTCACCATGAAGAAGAAGAGGAGCATAAAAATAATATCCGGTAATGCAGAGGTAGGAATTTCCTGACTTGCATTGCTTTTCTTTTTAAACTTTGACATATCTTAGTTCCCTCCTATATTTGTTGGTTCCGCAATAGAAATCGCCATTGGAATATCTCCTTTACCTCTTTCGTAAATAGCCTTTTCCTTTGGATCTTTCAAATTTAAACCTCTAAATTCTTCAGCCGTTACACCTGCTCTTTCAGCATAAATCTGATAGTAGGCACCTTGCAGCTGATCCAATACATTAATATATATCTCATAACTTGTTCCTCTATCTGTTTTAAAGGAAACAATTGCATCTTGTGGACTTTCTGATAATTCAGGATTTTGACTTGGATTTAAAACATGCTCAATTAACATCTCTTTGATCTGTGTGTAGTCATCCAATCGTTCACCCTCTACCAAGAGGCGATCAGCTGAATTAATAGCAACCTTAAATAAGTTTCTATCCTTAATCTTAACATCTATCTGCTCGGCATCATCCGGCTCAGGAGGTAAAGTTAAGGTCAAACCTTTATCAGACGCAATGGTAGTAGTTACAAGAAAGAATATTAACAACAAGAACGCAATATCGGCCATTGAGCCTGCATTCACCTCTGCTTTTGATCTTCCTTTACTTCTAGCCATTATCTTATGATTTTACTAATTTCTGAATATACAATCGATATTACTGCAATTGCCATTAATAAATATGTGGTAATTAATACACCACCTATTACCTTTGACGAAGTGTTTGTAATATCAAACTCAATATACTTAGCAGTTACTTCATCTCCTGAGATCGCCCAGCCGACTATGTAAACTACACCTATTACTACTACTCCCAAAACTGATTTTAACAAGCTTTTTGGGTTGCTCAATGCGCTTATCAATGGTAATACAATCGCACCTAACGCTGCGATGATTACTAATAAATAAGCTGCATATAGCATTATATTAACTCCTACAGTTTCCATATAGTAAATTTTTTGAGGTTAAACTTACTTAGTAAGATTATGCTTTACTAAAACATCAACTAAAGCAATAGAAGCATCTTCCATTTGATTTACTAAAGAATCTACTTTAGAAACGCAATAATTATAAAATAATTGTAAGATTACCGCAACAATCAAACCAGCAACAGTTGTTAACAAGGCTACTTTAATACCACCAGCAACCAAAGAAGGAGAAATATCGCCTGCTTCTTGAATAGAATCAAATGCGTCAATCATACCGATTACAGTACCCATGAAACCCAACATTGGAGCAAGAGAGATAAATAATGATATCCAAACCAAACCTCTTTCCAAACGTCCCATTTCAACAGAACCGTAAGAAATTACAGATTTCTCAACCATTTCAACACCTTCAGACATTCTCATTAACCCTTGAGTAAAGATAGAAGCTACTGGCCCTCTAGTATTTTTGGTTACTTCTTTTGCAGCATCAACACCACCTTGACTCAATGCATCTTCTACATTAGCCAATAATTTGTTAGTGTTTGTAGTTGCTAAGTTTAAGGTAATGATTCTTTCAATAGAAATAGCTAATCCTAAGATTAAACATATTAAAACTACTGACATGAACTGCCATCCACCTTCAATAAACTTCTCTTTTACGACTTGGTGAAAGCCTTGCTCCTCTACCACTTCTTCTTCTTCAACAACAGCAGTAGCAGTTGTATCTACTTCTTCTACAGCCGCTGAATCAGATACCTCCGCAGAGTCCCCTTCCATAGCAGTTGTATCATTTTCCATTCCAGAAGTTGCTTCCTCGTCCTGAGCAATTGCATTGCCATTAAAACCGAATGCAAGAGCTCCGGTCATCATCATTAAAACAAATAGCTTTTTCATAGTTAAGTTGTTTGTAATTTTCTTTTTTAGTTATTGTATGTTAGTTAAATGTAAACTAAGTTCAATTTTACACAAATATCCACAAACAGAAAATTTTTTTAGCAATTCTTTAACGCTATGCTTCAATAATTATTAATAATATTCACAATAGTGCCAGCAAATTGAGCAAAATGCGGAGAAGGAGGGATTCGAACCCTCGGTACCCGTGAAGGCACACTCGCTTTCCAGGCGAGCCCGATCGACCACTCTGGCACCTCTCCTTTATCTGTTTACATATATTTATCGATTGAACTCTTTTCAAACGTGCACAAATAAATTAATAATTTATTCTTCATGCAAGCCCATTATGTCAAATGGTAAATATTAATACAATAATAACATGCAAATAAATTGCAAATAGAATGATTGTAGTTTAATATTATATTATTCCATGTATCTACTTTAAAACAACTCACTCCATTTCACCACGAAGCGGCTTAATTAGATAATTCTGTTGCATTTCTTTGTTGTGTGCATGACTTAATACATACATCATTTTAGTGATTGCAGCCTCGGTTGTTATATCGCTACCACTTATTACACCAATGGATTGAAGGTCCTTACTGGTTTGATATCTCCCTTGAATCACTTTACCCCCCATGCACTGTGAAACATTTAAAATTAAAATACCTTTATCAATTGCTTTTTGCAGTGAATCTATAAACCATTTTTCTGTTGGGGCATTACCGGAGCCATAGGTTTCAATTACAAGCCCTTTCAGACCTTCAATTGACAAAATACCGTCTACAAGTGCTTTTGAAATACCCGGAAAAACTTTAAGAATCGCCACTTCTTGTTGTATGTCCTTTCTTACTTTTAATTCCAAATCAGCCTGAAATGGCCTAAGAGCAGAAAAATTATACTCAATAATAACTCCTGCTTCTGCTAAAACTGGATAATTCTCGCTTTGAAATGCATCAAATTGAACACTTTCTACCTTTTTAGCTCGATTTGCTCGCAATAAAAGATTATCAAAATAAATACATACCTCAGAAACGATAGGCCTATGATTTAACTTCTGACTTGCAATTTCAATAGCTGTTATCAGATTTTCTCGAGCATCAGAACGGGCTGCGCCAATGGGTAGTTGAGCCCCTGTGAAAATAACAGGCTTATTCAACCCTTCTAACATAAAACTTATGGCAGAAGCTGTATATGCCATAGTATCGGTTCCGTGAATTACTATGAAACCATCATATTCTTTATAATTATCTTCTACTAATCCAGCGATATCATCCCAGTGTTTTGGATTCACATTTGATGAGTCAATTAGATTATTGAAAGAGGCTACTGTTATTTTAAGATTGAAATTTCTTAAAGAGGGAACTTCGTCTAAAATATTCTGAAAATCAAAAGGGACAAGTGCCATCTCCTCATTATACACCATTCCCAAAGTTCCACCTGTATAGATAATCATTACCGCACTTTCTGGCGCTTTAGGAGTAGCGGTTTCAATATGTATTAATTCGTAAGGCTTTTTCATTTAGGAAAATAATGCTTTAGCATTAGTGGAAGTTACTGATATAAGTTCTTCTTTTGGCATACGCTTCAGATCTGCTATTTTCTGAGCTATTAATTCTAGATAGGCCGGCTCGTTCCTCTTTCCCCTTTTTGGAGTTGGAGCTAAGTAAGGTGCGTCTGTTTCCAGAACCATTCGGTTTACATCAATTTTAGAAATATGCTCAGCCAAACCACCATTTTTGAACGTTACTATCCCTCCTATGCCAATATAAAAATCTAAATCAATAACTTTTTGCGCATCTTCTGCAGTGCCTGAAAAGCAATGAAATACTCCCTTTAAGTTTTCATCCTTCATCTCTTTTACAATCTCATAAGTATCTTGAAAAGAATCTCTACAATGTAAAATAATAGGGACCTGATGCTGTTTTGCTAAACCTATTTGAATTTTTAAAGCTTCTTTTTGTTCTTCCATCAAGCTTTTATCCCAATAGAAATCTAAGCCAATCTCTCCTATGGCAACAAATTTCCTTTTATTAAGCCAATCTTCCACTTCGTAAAGCTGTTTCTCGAAATGCTTTTCTATAGAGGAAGGGTGAACTCCCATAGTAGCAACTGTATGAGGATATTTATCCTCAACTTCTAACATGGGTTCGATAGACTCATGATCAATGTTCGGCATGTAGAATTTTTCCACTCCAGCTTCCTCTGCCCTACTTAACATTTCTGATCTATCCTCATCAAATTTCTCCGCATATAAATGCGCGTGTGTTTCAATCATCCTTTAGCAAATTTTCTTCCTTTCCATTTCACAGGCAAAGGTAAGATATAATAGAAAAGAAGTGCAACAGAAATGAAACCACTATAAAATTCGAATATAAAAAGATTACCTAAAGGCACATATTGATTAAGTCTCTCCAAAATTTTGCTGATAAAAAGACTTTGCAGCGTAATCTTTAAACCAAATAATGGAATGGCCACGAAGGGATTAACAAAAATCATTGCAAGCATTGCGGGATAATATAAAGCTTGCAAAACTAAAATAGTCACCATGAATGCTGGTAGTTTCAATGCCCCACGCATCCATCTTTTCCGTTGATTCATTAAATTCCAAAAACCCCTTGTTGCAAAAGTTCTCACTAGACTATCCTCATTTGCCAATTGCTGATATAGATATCCTTTTTTTGCCACAGCTTGAAATAAGGCAAAATCTTCCGTTACTGAAAAAGGAATATTCTTATAGCCCCCTACTTTGGTGTAAGCTTCTTTGCTTATCATCATATTATTCCCAACTGCTGTGACAGGTATTTTCCAGCCACTAACGATTTTTACCATGCCCAATGCCAGACTCCAATCTAACATTTGCATACTGGAAAAAAAATCTTGGGCTTTTATGATCGTGAAGCCACTTTGAATACCTGAACCCGTTTTCCAACAAGCTAATTGCTTCATTAGCCAACTTGGCGGAACTTCCACATCAGCATCAGTTATCATCAAATATTCACCTTTTGCTTTAGCAGCTAATTGCTCTAAAACATTAGCCTTTGCATCCAAATGGTCGATTTTATTCTTGATAGGGGTATACAAAAAGTTATTAGTTTCTTTATCCCACTCTTGCATTATTTTGGTACTTCCATCTGTCGAGCCATCGTCCCCCATTAAAACCTCGTATTTATCGTTTGGATAATCAAGCTTCTCTAATGAATTTAAGGCATAATTTACAGTATGGACTTCGTCTCGAACAGCAATTAAAATGGAAATAAAAGGCAATTCACCTTCGTAAGGTTTTGGGTTCTCAGCTTTTGGTTTCCACGCCATCCACAAAATTAAGTCCACAAAGATTACAATAAGAATAATCGTCAATAGGCCTAAAAATAGATAGGTCATAGTTTTTTAAATTTGTATCCAATATCGGAAAAATACTTGAGATACAAAGGTAGGAATTGCAATATTTTATCTTTGGCTTTTACATTATCATGAAACACTATAATACTACCGTTCAATGAGTTTTGGATGCTCTTCTCGAGTATAGTATCTGCTGATATTGAGATGTTGTAGTCTTTTGAGAGCACATCCCACATCACAAGTTCAAAACCCATTGTCTTAAGGGTACGAATAAGTTGAAAATTAAACTGGCCATAAGGAAACCTGAAAAGCTTTCTATCTGGAGAAATATGCTTTTCAATCTCCTGCTGACACAGATCTACATTAGCCAGATAGTCTTGATTTGACGATTTCCATGCCTTCATGTGATGATAGGTATGATTCCCGACACTATGCCTGCTATTTAATATTGATTGAAAGATTTTAGGATACTTCCTAATATTATCACCAACACAAAAAAAAGTGGCTTCTGCGTCAAACTCCTTCAATATTTCTAAAATCTGAATGGTTAATTCAGGAATCGGCCCGTCATCAAAAGTTAGATAAATGACTTTATCTTCTGAGTCTACTTTCCATAATAAAGAAGGAAAAAAACGTTGTATTATTTGAGGAGTTTTGTACCACGCATAATCAAACATGATACTTACACGCTAGAAGGGTAATATCATCGGACAAAGCTCTCTTTCCAATAAAAGCATCAATCTCCTTTAGTATTGCAGCTAGTATTGCTTGAGGTGTGGCAGAAATGTACTTACTCAGAATCTCCATCACTCTTTCTGGCCCAAACTCCTCTTCGTCCTCATTGAAAGCTTCCGTTAAGCCATCAGTATATAGCAAAAGTGTTTGTGGTTCTGTAATTTTCAGTGTTCCTATCTCTAGAAAGGGGATTTCTTTAAGAGCACCGAGAACCAAAGTTCCTTTATCCAATTTTTCGATAGACCCATCAGAAGAAACCAAAAATGGGGGGTTATGCCCTGCATTGACATATGTGAGTTCTTTTTCTTTCAAATCAATCAAGGCAATGAAAAAGGTGATAAAATTCTCTCCATTAGCACTTTCAAAAACCTGATGATTCAAATCATGAATAACCTCTTCCAAGTCAATAGTTTTTCTTAATAAGGTTCGTAATGATGCTTGGAAATTGGACATGAGAAGTGCCGCAGGAACGCCTTTTCCGGATACATCAGCTATGCAAACTATTTTCTTGTGGTCATCTACTGCTATCCAATCGTAGTAATCGCCACCCACTGTATGATGAGGAGAGTAATGTGCGTCAATTATAAAATTACTTTTATCAGGTAAAGATTTAGGGAATAGCAGTTGCTGAACTTTCTTAGCAATTTCCATCTCCTTATCATAGACTTCTTGTTCTAATCTTTCTCTAGCCATTTTCTTATTTTCAATGGCTACCATAATAATATTAGTCAATGCTTGAATAAAATTCAAATGGTTTTCTATTAACTCCTTTTCTTCAGCATTAGCTACACCCCCTAAGAAAACAATTGCCAAGAGCTCATCCTTATGAAAAACTGGTATAGCAACATCAAATTCTTCAAAAGGAGAGTCAACTAAATCTGAAGGAAATAAAATCTTTCTTTTTTCCACCAATTGATGAGCACTGGCACCAGTCGTTTGATAATCTTCACGAGTACCAAAAGCTAATTTCTGTTCCCAATTATTCTTTTCCTTAACCAGTAACATCAATTTTCCCAATTTGAGATTGGCTCTCAAGGTGAAATTGTAAATTTTATATAAGGATTTTTCGGGCAAATTCTCATTTATTGCTTGGGTGATTTCCAGCAATGCATTTAGCTCAAGTTCTTTGAGCTCATATCGGTTCGCTATTTTGAATGCAGTATCCATAAGTAAAATGTGAAGTTAAGGATTAGAATCGAGAAAAGGAAAACGCTTATCTCGAATAAACCAACCTTATTAAATGATAGGAAACATTTAGAAATAGTTAACACTAACCATCTAAGGAATTATGTCTGAAATTTCCTAGATAATTAATTATCTTTCAGGAAATCAGAAAAACAAAAAACAATGAAGCAGTATTTATACATTTTTATTCTCCTTTTTTCCGTTTCCTGCAATGCTTTGAAAAATAATCAGAGTACCGAACCTGAATTATCCAAATTCAACAAACTGATCTCAGGTAAAGAAAAATTCAGTGGATTTATGAATTACTATTGGGATGCAGAAAAAGGCAAAATTTATCTCGAAATAGATAAATTAAATGAAGACCTTATTTATGTAAGCTATCTTTCTGCTGGGTTAGGTTCTAATGATATCGGTCTTGATAGAGGACAAATTGGTAATTCCAAGATCATTAAATTTGAGAAAATCGGAAATAAAATCATGATGTTTGAGCCTAATTATAAATTTAGAGCCAACTCTGATAATGCAGCGGAGAAAAAAGCCGTAAAAGACGCATTTGCTCATTCTATTCTGCATGGTTTTGAAATCGAAGCATCGAGTGACTGGGCTCATTTAGTAGATGCCACTGACTTCTTCATAAGAGATGCACATGGTGTAGGTCAAAGATTGAAGCAATCAAAAGAAGGTTCTTATAGTTTAGACAAAGATCGTTCTGTATTCAATATTGAGGGGTCTAAAAACTTTCCAGAAAATTCGGAATTAGATTTTTGGATTTCATTTAAAGGAGAAGCAAAAGGTCGAGAAATTTATTCTGTTAGTCCAGATGCAGATAATATCACAGTTCGTCAACATCACTCCTTTGTGCAATTACCAGATGATAATTTTCAACCGAGAAAGTTTGATCCAAGAGCAGGTTATTTTGGTACAACCTACAAAGATTATGCAGTTCCTATTCAAGAAGATATTAATCAAAGATTAATTAATCGACACAGATTACAAAAGAAAGATCCAACAGCTAAGACAAGTGAAGCTGTTGAGCCGATTATCTACTATATAGACCCCGGAACTCCAGAACCAGTCCGCTCAGCATTAGTAGATGGTGCTAAATGGTGGAACCAAGCATTTGAAGCAGCAGGATATGAAAATGCATTTCAAGTTAAAATCTTACCAGAAGATGCAGATCCTTTAGATATTCGATATAATGTTATTCAGTGGGTGCATCGTTCCTCACGGGGCTGGAGCTATGGAGCAAGTGTCACAGATCCCAGAACTGGAGAAATTATCAAAGGGCATGTCAGCTTAGGTTCGTTAAGGGTAAGACAAGACTTTTTGATTGCTGAAGGACTTTTAGCACCCTACGATAATGCTGAAGGAAGCAACGCTATGGAAAAAATGGCCTTAGCTAGGCTAAGACAACTTTCCGCACATGAAATCGGTCATACCTTGGGCTTAGCTCACTCCTACGCTTCTAGTACTGAAAACGATGCTTCTGTAATGGATTATCCTCATCCTACAATTGAGCTGGATGAAAAAGGTAACATCAGTCTAAAAAATGCCTATTCTGAAAATATAGGGAGTTGGGATAAGTATGCGATCCGATATGGTTATGAGGAGATTCCAAGTGAAACAAATGAGCAAGACTATCTAACCGGTATTTTGAAAGAAGCAAATAGCAAAGGTTTAACCTTTATTTCGGATAGAGATGCCAGAGCCACAGGTGGTGCACATCCTTATGCGCACTTATGGGATAATGGAAAAGATGCAGCGGTCCAGCTTAACCATTTGCTGCATGTTAGACAAAAAGCAATTTCCAAATTTGGCAAAAATGTGATTCAAGATAATCGTCCTTTAGCTCAAATTCAGGAAGCGCTAATTCCTATATATTTCCTGCATCGCTATCAAGCAGAAGCCACTGTTAAATTGATTGGCGGTTTAGATTATTCTTACAAAGTGAAAGGCGATAATTTAAAAAAGATGAGTATTGTGCCTGCTGAATGGCAAATTGAAGCAGCTACCAGCTTAGCCAATTCTGTAAAAGCAGAGAATTTGGCACTACCTGAGCAGTTATTGAATACTTTATATCCTAGACCTTTAGGTTATTATGACAATAGAGAATTACTAAGCGGCAAGACTGGGGTAACATTTGATGCGATCGGAGCTGCAGAGCAAGGAGCCTCAATGGTTTTTGAATTGGTAATGCATCCACAAAGACTGAATAGGCTAGTTGAATATCATGCTAGAGATATCAAATACCCAGGCATTCAGGAAACACTTGAGATTTTTGAAGACATTTTATTTAATCAAAAGGTGAGCAATAGTTATTATGAAGCCATACAACTTACTACTCAATCTGTTTTCGTAAATCACCTTATGAAAACTATCCAAAATGGAAATCTGTCCGCATTGGCAAGAGCCCAACTCATGTCTGCTTTAACTGAGATTTCCAACAGGCTTGTAAAAGTTAGTGGAAGAGTTAGCGATTTGAAAAAATCTCATAATCAAATGATAGTAACCCAAATTAGTATTTTTATGGATTCACCTAAGGAATATAATGTTGCTCCTATTCCATCATTACCTCCTGGTAGTCCTATTGGAAGTTGCGATTATTAACTATTATCTAACAAAATATTTGAACTGGAACTATGGTTTCAGTTCAAATAATCTCTACTAAACTTCAATCTTAAACCAAAAAAAGCATTATGAAATTTATTTACACTTTAGCCCTACTAATTCTACCTTTCCTATCATTATCTCAATCGATTGTTAGTTTTCATCAATCACCAAATAGCGGACAAGTAGCATATGCATATGAGTTTAGCAATAAATTCAGACCGGAAGTCCGGTTATATCCTAATACCTTAATTGATGATTTTCTTCTAAAATTTATGTTTAACTATGATTGGATCGAAAAAGAAGACTATGAGTTTTACAGTGGTGCTTCACTATCTGGGGCTCTTGGCATACTCTACCGAAATTTGCAGGTTGCCATGTAGCGACAATACCATAGCCTATCAGGATTATTCCACCCAAAGCTCCAATCCACCATGGCTTTTCTTCTCTAATGGTTAGCCAAACCAGATAGCCACCTCCTATTTCGAACAGTCCAGCTAAAATAAATAAGGAGATGGATTTAACAAAGGTCAACATACTTATTTAGCCTTTTCTAAAATCAATTTCAAGTCTTCTGGAATTTCCATTGCTTTTAAGGGAGGAACATTAGCACCACCAGTATTACCTGCTGGTATTTTTCCTACAAAAGATTTTACTCCACCAACCAGTAACCTAGGGATTTGCCCAATAACTTCTTTATAATTTTTAATTCTGAATCCAAACTTCAGCATAATCCAGTGAACATATGAATGCTGATACGGATAGGCCTGACCGATAATATGAGCACGTTCTAAATGCCGCCAAGCTACTGGAAAGTTATAGGATTTAAGATTAGCATAATAATCCTCTAGTTCTTTCCGATAATAAGGTCTTAAGCTTTCTGGAAATCTCATGTTAACTTTCATAATCATCGCATTTAAAAACCGTTATGCTCTAGCAGACCTTTCTTAGTTGCTAGAAAATATAAGTCATTCCAAGGGATACTAGTAAAGTCACTAGCTTTATCATATTCTTCATCATGATTGATCAGCATTTTGATATATTCCTTTCTAGTCAGCTCGAATAAATATTTTTGTAGGACCGTATCTTGCCAATCTAAAGCTTTTTTAACTTCTGCGTATGATTGTACAAAGTATAACTCGTCTAAAAGGTCAATTTCCTGCTCGTTCATTACTTTTATATTTTCTTTCCTTCCAAGTATAATTACCAAAATTAGCTAATAAACCAAATATGATTACATAAAAGCTATAAATCAACTGTAAAATACTAAACACTCCTATTTTGAAAGTGTTCCCTAGAGATTTTAAGATTGAAGCGATAAAAATAGCCTCAGAAACAATTTTTAAAACTATGACCGGAAGCAGAATCAGAAACTCATTTGTAATAAAACTGTATAGAACAGCTGTGATGTACATCAAATGAAATGCCCAAACCGCTATTGCCGGCACACTATCCAACAAACTTGAACTAGCTCTCCATTTCGCAGCCCATCTTTTCCGTTGTTTAGAAAAAGACCTGATATCTTTTGGTGCTAGCGTTTCTACGACTGACTCCTTCTGGAAAAAGACGCCATCAGGGTATTCTGCTTTTATTCTTTTCAATAAAAATATATCGTCCCCTGAAGGTATAGCTAAATTACCTGCATAGGGATCAAGTTTTTCGAAAGTAGATTTTCTGAAGGCAAGATTAGCTCCATTAGCCATCGTAGGATTTCCAAGCTCAATACTAACTGCACCCACACCAATTAAAGGTGCAAATTCCATTTGGAATAGCCGATCAAGAAAATGTTTCGTCTTAAATACTACACCACCACTGACCAACTGTATATGTTCGATCTCAAATGGCGCTTGCATTGTTCGCACCCAATTTTTCGGAAAGCTACAATCAGCATCTGATGTTAAAATAACTTCAGAACTACTATGCTGTATTCCTATACTAATTGCTGATTTCTTTCCTTGCAAACCAACGGGCAGGCTTAAAACCCTTAGTTTAAAAGCAAAATGCTCTTCAAAGGGACTAATAATAGCTGTAGAAGAATCCTCAGAATGATCATTAATGAGTATTACTTCTAATAACTGATGCGGGTAATCTAGTTCAGAAATGCTTTGCAGCAAATTATCCAAGTTATCACTTTCATTTCGAAATGGAATCACAATAGATACCGACTTTAGTTCACCACTTCTATCTAATTCAGGTAATTTCCTCCAAATCTTAGCAGCAAAAAGCAGAGCTACCGCATAGAAAAGAATGACAATGGAGAAAAAAGCCAAAATCATGAGTTTCTTAATTTAAGTTGCGGAATAAAGAATAATCCAATGAGAGCAGGCAGCGCAATATTAATCAACCATAGAATTAAGCCTGCAGCTATAATAGGTGCCACCTCTACTCCCATTGATTCAAAAAATAACGCTACACTAAATTCCCTTATACCTAAATCACTCAAAAAATTAAAAGTAGGTAAAATTGATTTAGCTAAAAACATGAAAGCTACACCCATAAACTGCATCAATAGACTAATTTTTAAGCCTAAAACTGACAGCAGTAATAAAAACTGCACGCTAAAAATCACATATCGTATAATAGATAGTCCTGCCAAAATACCTAAGAATTCGATTCCAACACTTTTAAAAGGATGGATATTATCTTGGATTCTTGGATGGTTTCTATTCAGAAAAACCATCAATAAAAGGGCTGCTACCAGCCCTCCTAAGATGCTTAGAACAGGGTATGAAAAAGTCAATGGAATATCGTATTGAAACAAGCTTCTTCTGGAAAAAATATAGAAAGAAATTATTCCAAAGATTGCGGTCGGAAACATTTGCATCATCCTTGAAATCAAAATAAGACCCAAAGCTCTTTTGCGGTTATGATGAGTTAGCGAAAAAACTTTTGCAAAGTAATCCCCTACTGCATGAGGCGTTACGAAACCTAACGCTACTCCTGCAAGAACACCAGTTGAAGCAGTAGAAATAGAGATTTTTGTAATGGGCTGAATAGAATATTTCCACTTTAGAACTTCCATTAACCAATTAGCAGGCATTAGAAAAACAACTAAAATTATTATAGTAGGACTACCAGTGAATAGTTGAAAAGCGGAAATAAAAGCGAATTTATCTTCCCTGATTTTTTCATATAGGAACAATAGCACTACTATTGTTACAAACAGTTTAAGAATAATCAGTAATGCCTTCTTCAACGTATATTATAAAGATAAAAAACCACCTTACAATGATGCACATTAGAAGGTGGTTTTCAAAATTTGATTAACTAATTTTTGCTACCCTAGGTAGACCCTGAAATTATCTTCATAGTCTTTATCTGCTAGTATGAATTTTATCGTCTTTGTTCTTCAAGTTTGTTTAGAGCAGTCTGTAGCTCCCTTTTGATCTTTACTTGTTTATCATGAGAGCGTTTTCTTAAGTCTTCTAACTCTTGATCGACCAATTCCTTATCCTTTTTAGCCTGACGCGTCATTCGATAACTATTCAAGAACATTATATATACTAAGACTAGACCGCCAATTAAAATCACTACTAAACTCCACATCGCAATATTATAGGTAGTTTTTGACATCGGAATACCCAAAAATGGCATCTCATCAACTATAGCTTGTGTTTCTTCCAATTCACTTTTCAAACTATTCATTTGAGACTTAGCTGAATCCCTTTCCGTTTCAGCCTTACTTTTAGCTTTCTCAGCTGAAGAAACGCTTTCCTTTAAAGTGCTGATCGTATCATTCATGATCTGACCGAATGAATTCACTTTAGTGATAGGAATGACTTTGTACTTTTCAAAAGTTTCGCTACCCTCTATCATGTTTTGATATTGATCTGATAATTTGGCATCTTCTTGCGACTCAGCATCAAACTGAATTGCAAAAACAAGAATTGAAAAAATAACCAAAAACTTAAATCTCATAATAATCTCTTTATCGTGTAAATCACCACTTTAATTTGGTGTAAATATAGTTTGAACGAATGGAATTAAAAAAACTTATCTCTAATTCAATTATAAAAAACACTAATTCCCTCAACATTTTCAAAACTAAAAAGTTGATTGGCCATGAAAATAAAATATCAAACAGCTACTCTAAAAATTGCAGCTATTTATAATCTAGTATGGGGCGCTTGGGTGGTACTGTTTCCACAACAGTTTTTTGAATTGGTTGGGATGGAAAAAATCAATCATCCTATGGTTTGGCAGGGAATGGGTATGGTAATAGGCGTCTACGGTTTAGGCTACTGGTGGGCATCAACTGATCCACATCGCCACTGGCCTATAGTTATGGTGGGCTTTTTGGGCAAGATATTTGGGCCAATAGGTTTCTTTTTTAATTATTTTCAAGGGAAAGTTCCGTTCGAATTTATATATACTTTAATTAGTAATGACTTTATATGGTGGATTCCTTTTATTCTGATTTTAAAAGACGTGCATGTTAAAACACATTGGAAATTATCTTAAAAGTAAATGGTCTATTAGGCTGCTATTTGTATTCTATTTATTGGCGGGCTTCAATCATTTTATTAATCCTACATTCTATTTACCACTGATCCCTCCTTACTTGCCTTATCCAGAAATCATAAACTGGATCAGTGGAGTAATTGAGATCGTAGTTGCATTTGGAGTTCTTATTTCAAAAAGCAGAAAAATTGCATCATTTGTCATCCTAGCAATGCTAATTGCTTTTATACCTTCACACGTTTATTTTATCCAAACAGGTTCTTGCGTTGATGATGGGCTCTGCGTACCACAGTGGATAGGCTGGTTGCGATTAATTATTATTCACCCATTGTTGTTATTGTGGGCTTGGAAAGCAGGAACTTCTTTAAAATGATAGCTATGTTTTTGAGCAAAGAAAAGAGCTACTTCATTGAAACTTTCGGCTTGGTCAATATTACAAATATGTCCCGCATTTCTGATTTCTGTAAAGGAAACTGATTTATGCTTTTCTGTAAAGCTTTTAGCCGATTTTAAAAATATAAAATCAGAATCTCCCATTACTGCCAAAGCTGGGAAATTGATATTTTGATTATAAAAACGATTCAATAATCTGAAAAACTCTTTATAAAGTCCGACCCATCGCATATACTCCGCAGAAGTTAGTTTTCGGGCCTGTTTCTTATAAACTCTCCTGGATTGCTGATGTTTGCCAAATGGCATTAATAAGTAAGAGAAAATACTATACATCCATTTATACGGTAAAAAATAATTGAAAAACCTTGCCAATTGGACAAAAATCTTAATGAGGTAATTTGCTTTAAAAATACCCCCTGCAAATACTGCGCTTGCTACTAACTGTGGATACTTAATACTAATATCCTGCATAATAACACTTCCAAAACTAAGCGTTATAAAATGAGCTTTGTCTATCTTATACTGATCTAAAACCTGCTTAATATCACTGGTAATTAAATCAAAATCATAATCCTTAGCTGCAGGTTCTATGTTTTTAGAATTACCGTGATCTCTCAAATCAAGCAATAGTAAATTATAGGAATCTTTAAATGCGTCAATTTGATATTTCCACGTAGCAGTGCTGCCCCCTGCACCATGTATAAAGATCACCCATTCTTTAGCAGAATTATTAAGATGACTAACAGCACTTAAGGATGTTTTTCTCATATTGCTGAAACATCAACTGTCACCTTTTGTTGTAAAAACTATTCAATTAATCTCAGTTAACTTGCAAATGCTGCATTATATCAAAGAATTATCGGATTTTGGCCTATTTGTTCTTATATGGCTTGTACAACTTATCATTTACCCTTCATTCACCTTTATGAAAAAGTCGAGTTTGATTATTTGGCATCCTATATATACTAAACGAATTTCAGTTGTGGTGATGCCATTGATGCTTTTGCAAATTGCGTTAACCTTTTACTTGACCTACAGCAGTTTCAATTACTTTCTGCTGTTCCAATCTATCATAATCATCTTCATATGGATTTCTACCTTTTTTCAGGCAGTACCTTTGCACAATCAGATTGAATCTGGAGTCAAAATGAAGAAAGCAGCAGAAAAATTAGTTCAGGCGAATTGGAAACGCACCATTATGTGGTCCTTAATTGTTATTTTGAATTTCCTTGATAGATTTACAACATTAAACAATTAATGTAGTTACATTAAACTGCATTAAATACTTTCGATGACCACATCAGATGAATTTGGCACAAAGCCAATAAATTACTTATTACGTAAACAAGCTATTCCTTCAGCTATCGGTATTTTGACTTTATCTATCTATGGAATTGTAGACACTATTTTTGTTGGGAATTTTGTAGGGTCAATAGGTATTGCAGCAATTACTGTGGTAATCCCTATTACTTTTTTGATTTCCTCTATTGGAATGGGTATAGGTATAGGAGGAGCATCTATCATTTCGAGAGCACTGGGTTCAGGCAAATCAGAAAAAGCCAATAAAACCTTTGGAAATCAGCTAACCTTGACATTCATCCTTGGAATCTTTTTCAGCTTAACTTGCTGGATTTTTATAGAACCGATTCTTAAATTATTTGGTGCAAAAGGAGATATACTCCAACCAACTATAGAATATTTTCAAATTCTTTTACTGGGAATTCCGGTTCTTGCCTTTGCAATGATGTCTAATAGTATTTTCCGCGCAGTAGGTTATCCAAAAGTGGCAATGGTAGTAATGATTGTTCCGGCAATAGTAAATGTTATTCTAGACCCTATTTTCATAGCTGTTTTGGAGTGGGGAATAGAGGGTGCTGCTTGGGCTACCACTTTTTCGTATTTATTTAGTGCAGCATACGCTGCTTATTTCTTTTTAAGCGGGAAAACAGGTTTTAAAATTAAGAAATCAGACCTTGTCCTCGATTTAAAATTAACAGGGGAAATATTTTCTATCGGCTCAGTAACTATTGCTCGGCAAGGTGTGGTAAGTCTGCTATTTTTAGTACTAAATAACTCATTATTCAAATATGGCGGTGAAAGCGCTATTGCAGTTTACGGCATCATAAATCGAATGATGATGCTTGTAAATGTTCCAGCAATTGGCATCACTCAGGGTTCTATGCCTATTATTGGATATAACTACGGAGCAGAACTTTTCAGGAGAGTTAGCTTAACTTTAAAAAATGCTATAATATCTGCAACTGTTCTTTCGTCCTTTATTTATGCAGGTATTTTAATTTTTACACCACAAATCATAGGGATTTTCACAAAAGATCAGGAGCTGATCCAACAAACAGTGCCTGCCCTGAGAATTACGTTCTTGATGACTCCGCTTATTGCCTTCCAGCTAATCAGCGCAGCCTATTTTCAAGCATTGGGAAAAGCTTTACCGGCTCTGCTCCTTACATTAACAAAGCAGGGCTTCTTTCTAATTCCTCTGCTTTTGATATTACCTAATTTTTATGAATTAGATGGAATCTGGATCGCTTTCCCAATAGCAGATCTTGCTACCGCTATCGTTTGCATGAGCTATTTGGTTTATGACAGTAAAAAAATTGTACTTAATCCATCTTCAATATCATAATAAAAATATTTCCTTCTATCATTCATATGTCAATCTAAAGACCACAGAATGACCTTCGGTGTATTATCAATAACAATATCGAAGTTCAAGTGTCTAAGTTTGTGAGATTAAATCATAATTATGAAATACAGCATACTATTATTAACATTATTATTTAGCACTAATCTGACCTTAGCGCAGCAGAGAGGAGGCTACGGAGGCGGAGCAAACTCCCAAATAACTGGAAAAATAACAGGTACTATAGTTGATGGACAAAGCTCTGAGGCAGTATCATATGCAACTGTAGTTATTAAATCCCCCAAAGATGGCAAAACAGTAAATGGGGTTGTAACTGGGGATGACGGAAGTTTTAAACTAGTAGGCTTAAAATTAGGTACATACATAGTAGAAGTATCTTTTGTAGGCTTTCAAAAATTTACCCAAGAAGTAGAATTAACTCCTAAGGAACCAGATTTTGACTTTGAAAAGATAGAATTAGCAGCCGATACTGATCAACTAGATGAAGTAGTAGTTTCAGGGAAGCGAGAAACTATTGAGAATAAAATTGATAGAATCGTTTATAATGCAGATCAAGATGTAGCAAATATGGGCGGAGATGCTTCTGATGTTTTAAGAAGAGCTCCATTATTGTCAGTTGATCAAAATGGAAATGTGTCATTAAGAGGTAATTCTAACGTCCAAATACTCATCAATGGTAAGCCAAGTAGTATGTTTGGCGCTAATACGGGAGATGCTTTAAAAATGATTCCATCAGATCAAATCAAAAGTGTTGAGGTGATTACCTCTCCATCAGCTAAATATGACGGTGAAGGAACAGCTGGTATCATCAATATTATCACAAAAAAACAAACTCCTCAAGGCTTTGCCGGAAATGTAGATCTAACAGCAGGAACTCGAATTAACCGTGGTGTTGTGGGGATTAATGCAGGTAAAGGGCGATTAGGATTTAATGCTAATGGTAGCTCCTTTTATTCTTGGCCTCAGTTTGCTACAACAGATTTTTTTCAACAAACAGTGGTAAATGGTCAAACGAATACAAGAGAGCAAAATGGTGAAAACCTAAGTAACAGATTAGGATATTTTGGCAATATGGGGGCCTTCTATGATTTCAATGCCTACCACAGTCTCTCTACAAGTTTAAGATTACGTGGTTTCAATAGCAATTCAACAGGGACAAATACAGTAACACAAAACCTTGCTGGCGATGAAAGCTCATATCAAAGATTTCAAGATAATTTTTCTCAAAACTGGGGTTATGAGTGGTCGCTAGATTATGTAATGAAATTTCCTGAGCAGGAAGGCAGAGAATTTTCAGCATCCTATAAGATAGATGGAAATGTACGCGATCAGGAATTTGAAATTAACCAACCAGATCCTGCCAACTACGAAGTAGGTCGAAATGTAAATGATGGAAATAATAGGGAGAATACCGTACAACTCGATTATACCCATCCAATGGGAGAAAGTTTCAAGTTAGAAACTGGTTTCAAATCGATCATCAGAGATATTGATAGTGATTTCCGCTTTGAGGAGAAGCCCGAAGGTGCAAGTAGCTATCAAGTAGTCGATAATAGAACAGATGTTTTCTTCTACAACCAGGATGTTTTTGCAGGCTACATTTCTACTCAAACCAATATCACAAAAAAATTAGGAGTAATAGCAGGAGTTCGATATGAATATACAGGATTAGATGGCACTTTTGAAGAAGCAACTGAGCAGGCCTTTGGTCCAATTTCTTATGAAAACTGGCTTCCAAGTATCATTGTAAATCAAAAATTCGGGAAGTTTAATTCTGTTAAGTTAGCATATAATAGGAGAATCCAACGGCCGAGTTTAGGCAATGTGAACCCTTATGTAGAAATAGGTAATATCCGAAATATCAGCTTTGGTAATCCGATGCTAAATCCTGAGTTATCAGACAATTATGAATTAGGATTTAGCACATTTTTAAAAGGAACGTCATTAAATCTATCATTCTTTTACAATGATATCAGCGAGGTAATTCAATCTGTGATTTTTGAAGATCCGGAAAGAAACGCAACAGTTACAACTTTTGAAAACGTTGGTACTCAACAAAATATGGGCTCAAATATCTTTATTTCAACTGAATTATTCAAAATTTGGACAGTGCGCGGTGGCCTTAATGCCAACTACTTTATGGCTGAAGGAATTATTCAGGGACAGGAAGTTGAAAACAATGCGTGGCTATTCAGCGGTAATATCAGTTCAAACCTAGAATTACCTAATGATTGGGTAATTGATGCTTTTGGATTTGCAAGACCTCGAAGACAGACATTGCAAGGGTACAACCCTGCTTTCTCCATTTTTGGAATGGGGATTAAAAAACAAATTTGGGATAAACGAGGCAGTATTGGATTATCAATTATTGAACCTTTCAAAGCAAGAAAACCATTTAAAACTGAGTTAGGAGACGAAAACAGCGATTTTTATCAGAGAAACGTTTTTGCAATTCCTTTCCGTTCATTTGGGATAAACTTCAGCTATAAATTTGGCCAATTAGACTACAAAGCAAGACAAAAACGAAGTCGAATATCTAATGATGATCAAAAATCAGGAGGAGATGATGGACAGTCCTTCTAGTTTTTGGCTAGCTAATTTAGACAATTTTTAGACCGTGAAAATTCCAGACTTTTAAAAGTAGTCTAATTAAGAACCCTATATTTCCTCAAATAAGGCTTTCTCAAAGTGCAGTGCTTTCGGAAAGCCTTATTTATTTCACCACATGAGTATTTTAATTGATTCTATTCTTTACTTTGTGCTCTTGCATGCCAAGCTTGATTAGAAAACGTTTGCAATTACAATAATTCTGGAAGGGTTAATCAGAAATTAGGATTCCTCATTTAACTTTGCACTATGCTGAATTTAGATCTTTCAAAAATCAATTTACCCATAGTAGATATTCTTCCTGAAGTACTAAAAAAATTAAAAGAAGAACAAAACCTAATTTTAAATGCAGAAGCTGGAGCAGGCAAGAGCACCATTATTCCATTGGCGCTTCTCGAACTATTCAATAGCAAACAGCAAAAAATAATTATGCTGGAACCTCGTAGATTGGCGGCAAAATCTATCGCTCAGAGGATGTCTCAATTAATGGGTGAAGAGGTTGGAAATACGGTTGGCTACAGAATACGATTTGAAACAAGAATATCTGATCAAACTAAAATCGAGGTTGTAACCGAGGGCATTCTTAATAAAATGATGGATAGCGATCCTACTTTGAAAGACGTTGCACTAATTATTTTTGATGAATTTCATGAACGGAGCATTCATGCAGATGTAGCATTAGCACTAGCACGCTATACGCAGCAAAACACAAGACCTGATCTAAAACTATTGATCATGTCCGCCACCTTAGATCAGCAGCTTTTAGCAAAAGCATTGCATGCCAAAGTCGTGGCTAGTAAAGGTAGACAGTATCCGGTGGATATTGAATACGTAGGTAATCTCGACCAAAGACTACTTGCAGAACTTACAACTGAACAAATCAAAAAAGCACTTCATAGTGATCAGGGGGATATTTTAGCCTTTTTACCAGGGCAAGGAGAAATTCTAGCTGTTCAAGACATATTAAGAAAATCCAGAGTAAATGCACAAATTTACCCTCTGTACGGGCAACTTGCATGGCACAAGCAATGGGCTGCCATTCAACCCCATCCGAATGGCAAGAGAAAAATCGTATTAGCCACTTCTATAGCCGAAACTAGCTTAACCATTGAAGGTATTAAAATAGTCATTGATACTGGTTTAAAAAAGAACTCAATTTTTGATCCAAATACTGCTTTAAATAGCTTGAAAACCCAGTCTATTTCGCAAGATGAAGCAACCCAACGGGCAGGAAGAGCTGGTAGATTAGCAGCAGGTAAATGCTATAGAATGTGGACCGAAGTTGACCATAATATAAAGCCAAGCCATAGACTAGCAGAAATCTTACATGCTGATTTAGCCACCCTAAAACTTGATCTTGCAGCTCGTGATATTCAACAAAGTGATCGCCTATTTTGGTTAACCACTCCCCCACTTGATAAGCAAATCTATGCCGAGCATCTATTGATTCAATTGGAAGCTTTAAATGAAGACAAAAGTATTACAGAGATCGGGAAACAGATGCACCAAGTACCATGTCATCCACGTTTGGCACATATGCTAATAAAATCATCAGATAATTTATCCTTAGCAATTGATTTAGCATCTGTTTTAGAAGAAAAAGACCCTCTATATAAAAAAGCCGGAGCAGATTTAAGTGAAAGAATTCAGCTTCTACGAACTTTAAGACGGGAAAAAAGACTAGGTCGAAGTTTCCAGAAGATAGAGAAAATAGCAAAGTCCTACCGAACAGTTTTCAAGATAGAGGAAGACAATAAAGAAGCGGATCCTTATGCCATCGGATACTTATTAGCAATGGCCTATCCGGACAGAATCGCATCTGCAAAAAGGGGAAATAATGCCCAATTTCAATTATCTAATGGAAGCATTGCTGCTATAGGGCATAAAGATGAGTTAGCGAATGAAAGCTGGCTAACAGTTGCTAATATGGATGCTAGAAGCGGGATGGGTAAAATATTTTTAGCAGCTCCTCTAAATCCAAAAAATCTGAAGCCACTTGTAAAAAACAAACGAAACGTTCAATGGGACTTTGAGGAAGATGAATTTATAGTCAGCAATGATTTATGTATAGGCAATATAACGCTGAAAAGAGAAGAAATCGATGACGAACCTACCCCGATAGAAAAACGAAAGTCAATCATTAAAGCCCTTCAGCTAAATTATGATGAAATCCTTTCGGTAGATAATGAAATCGCAGAGCAACTGGAACAACTACAAGAGCAAAACAAATACCCTGAGCACCCCGAATATGATTTAGCATTTTTTGGAATTACTGCAGAAAAATGGTTACCAATAGGAATTGAGAATGATCCGCATATTTTAAAAAAGCTTCAAGGGCTTTCTCTGAAGCAAATTATTCAAACTGTTACTAGGTCATAGACTAGCAATCTTTAGGGAATTTGTAGTACTCTTATAAAATTAACTTATTTAAATATTTTATAATAGCCATTACGAAAACAAATAATAATACAAGTAAATTGTTTTATAGTTTTGCACCTATGATCAAAGCGGAAAATTTAAAACTTATCTCGGGAATCTTCAGTACGGACGAAGCTTCAACGATTTTACTAGGCCTACTCAAAAACAAAATTGACTTTCACAATATGGAAATTGCGCATATTAAAGAAACGGGGTCCGGAAATCTTGAGAAATCGGAGCATAGGATTAAGGAATTGAAACTATTAAGAGAGGAAATAAGGCTCATCATAGAAGAAGCTAAGCATGAAAAAGTCGACTTAGCGATTGAAAGTACAATTAACATCCATCCTGTACAAAAATAAAAAGGAATGAATTTCGGACTCCTATTTGAAAATTTAAGTAATCCTGCTCTTCTGTTTTTTCTATTTGGAATTATTGCAGTGATGCTAAAAAGTGACTTGCAAATACCAGATAGCTCATCCAAGTTTATTTCTCTTTATCTGTTATTTTCCATTGGTTTTAAAGGTGGGCATGAATTAGCACATGCTGAATTAGGTTGGTCGGTATTTTGGACCGTCCTTTTTGCATTGTCCACAGCAGTGCTAATCCCTATCTATTCTTTTTTTATATTAAAACGAAAACTTGGTTCTCAAAATGCAGGTGCTATTGCCGCCTCATATGGCTCAATAAGTGCAGTCACCTTTATTACAGCAGTGAGTTTCCTTGAATTGCAAAAAATTAGCTTTGGTGGACATATGGTCGCCATAATGGCCATGCTAGAAGCACCAGCTATTATGGTTGGTGTATTATTGCTTAATATTTACAAGGAAGAGAAATCTGGAAAATTGCTAGACCGATCTGTAATATCTCATGCCTTCACCAATGGAAGTGTGCTGCTTATTTTAGGCAGCCTTGTTATTGGTTGGATAGCAAGCGATAGTCAAGCAAAAGGTATAGAACCTTTCACAACAGATATATTCAAAGGTTTTTTGGCCATATTTTTATTAGATATGGGTATATCTAGTGGAAAAAAATTAGGAAACCTTTTCCAGCACGGTAAATTTATCTTTGCATTTTCAATCCTAATGCCACTGTTCAACGGTGTACTAGTCAGTATTCTCAGTGGATTGATCACTGCTGAAGTAGGCGATCGATTTCTATTAAGTATTTTAGCAGCGAGTGCATCCTATATTGCGGTCCCTGCTGCAATGAAAATTGCAGCTCCGAAAGCGAACCCAAGCTTATATTTACCTATGGCTTTAGCTATTACTTTTCCATTTAATATCACTTTAGGTTTTCCGGTTTACATGAAAATAATTGAAATGAATTTATTGTAAACTGAAATTTTATCAATGATCAAGGCCTATTCCAATCAGTTGATAATCGTGAATTCATGATTGAATGGCTTAAAAGCAAAATTTGCCTAGCCACGAGATATTTAATTAAGTAGTAAATCCTGACTATGAACACTAAGAAGTTAATTTGATGCGTTTTCTACTCGCTATCCTCTTCCTCTTCCTCATCATCCTCTACAACGGGTGGAAAAGGAAAATGGGTAAAACTCTCTTCTAAACTATCCTTTGCAAAGAATGGACTAATAGTAAACATTTCAGGGTTGAGAACATCTAACTGAAAGTAGGCAGTGTCAATATCTTCCCAGACAAAAACTACAGTATCTATCGGTGTTTGGGGAGTAATTGTGCTAGGCACAAACCAAAAACCTGTTAAAGTGTCTGCAGCATTTCCGCAGGTATCTGCGGGATTCACATAGAAAAGCAAATCCCTATCCGTTGCTGAACTTGTAAAATCAAATATGATTTGTCGCTGAACCTCACATTCTTCTAGCGTTAGATCTTGGTCCAATGACGTTCTTTCAGTCAAAATCCATCTCTTCGAATCTCTATTTGACAATAGCCTTTGAACTTCGCTTCTGCTGAAAGCTTCGAAAGTGGGCTCATCCGGTAAACACGAAAAAAGCGCTAATATTAAGAAACAGGATAACAAAAGTTTTTTCATGCGGCAAAGATAATATTTTAGAAACTGTAAGGATTAAAAACTATGCCAAGTTTTTTAGAAAATTGCTTCATTATCAATTTGAGAACAGAAATAGCCTGTAAATAAGCCACTCAATTCCATAGAGAATTAGATAGAAGCAAAAGTGAATTGTAAGTTTATCAACTAATACGTTCGATAAAAAAACAAACTATTTAGTTGATATCGTCCTTAAATATTACTATATTGATTTAAAATATAATCTTTTATATATTTATTTCGATCTAATCAATGTATTGTTCGATGAAGTTATGTTTTTTAAGCATAAAATAAAGTATCTAGTTTTGTGAGGTGAAGACGGGTAGAAAACATATAGTAGTTCTATTAGCTTTCATTTTGTGTTTGATTGGTTCAATAGATCAATCATCTGCTCAATGTGGCAGTAGTAGTGGAGTGGGTGGTTTTCAAACCTTAGAGGAAGATTTCTGTGGGGGTGAGAAAAAAGTTTGGGCTGGTAAAAGCTATTCAAGTGTTGACCTTCCTCCAGCAACGGATGTGTACATTATGGTCGATTGGGGCTATGCTGGAGCAGTAGAATATTATCCGACAGTTTTTGAATTTGGAAATTATTTAATTGATAACACACCCCCTATTGCACCTCCGGCAGGATCTTTATTTGCAAATGACAGATATGCCTACCACCTATACCCTGAAAATTTAGAAAACTGTTCTTATGACGTTGCCGCATTTCTTGTTTTTGTTGATGCTGGCGAAACACCAGGTGTACACCCCAGTACAATACTTTGTCCGGGAACTGTCAATAGTGCCAGCACAATTTACTGGGAAAAAGATAACATATTACCAGGAAATCTTGACATTCAAGATTCTCCCATAATCAGAATTTGCGAAGGTGAATCAGTTACTATAAATCCTCTTGAAAATATTAGTAATTACAACTGCCCATTGACAAATAACACCACTGAAAGATGGTTTCAATGGATCTATAATATTGATGGAGGTAACCCTATTCCTGATGTAGTCATCAATGGCCCTAATTTAGGAGGTAGTCAGTCCTTTAATGTTGGCGGACCAGCATCTAATTTAAATTTCGAAGAGCCTGTACAACTTGACCCAGGGCCAAATTTAGCTACTGGGGATATAGACATGGATCCTACAGGAACCATAACTATTGATGGAACCAGTACTGTGGCTGGCCAATATTTTGATATTCAATTAAATGCTTGGAACGTTTGTAATCCTTTTGATGACCCTAATGTTCCTGGTAGTCCCTCCTTAGCTCTTGCCGCAAATGCCGATTCAATTCCTTTTTTCACAACCATTCGGATATTAATAGTTGACGAACCTATATTAGATCCAGTTGAAATAACGGATTTCTCCAATAACCCCAAACCAGGGAATCTTTTTTGTCCAGAAGAACCAATACGAATTACCAATGGTGGAACTGATCTAGGCCCAGGCCCATGGACGATCAATATTTATGATGGTGGAACCACCACTGACCCGCTAATCGCAAGTTATCCTTCACAAAATATAGATTTAGATACAGAAAACACTACCGGGCCTGATGCAACTGCCTTAAACACTCCTGGTCTTAAAACTGTCGAAGTTATTAAAGTTAATAACAGCACTGATATTTCAGGAGGATGCAGTTCGAGTATAACAGCTCAATATGAAATAATTGGCACACCATCTGCCACAATTGGTTTTAATGACGGTTCATTTGGTTCACCAAATACCATTGACAAAACCTACGATTTCTGTGTTGAAAGTTTGCCACTCAACCTCGAACTTACAGATGAAACCCCTGCCAAAACGGCCAATCTTACAACGGAATGGAACATTGAAAAAATAGCACCTACAAGCTTTTTGGTGGACAACGTAGACGATGGTGGTGGCGGAGCCACAGCTTTTCCTTATCCCTCAAACCCGTTTGTAGTTTCAGATACCGGTCATTACCGTATTGAATTGATAGTTTTGGATGGCTCTACCAATTGTACCTCAACTGATCAACTTGACATTTATGTTTACGATACCCCAGAAGCCCAATTCATAGCCACTGGCGTATGTGAAGGAGAAGATACCGATTTTGATCCATCTGGCTCAAATATTCCAACAGTAATTAATGGTGAAGTAATAAATGAATGGTTATGGGATTTCTCCTATGACGGGGTTTCATTTAATACAGAGCTAACCACAACTAATGATAATATTTTTTCTAGAAATATTGGTGCTGCAGGTGATTATGATGTTGCACTAATAACTCGCTCAGATAAGGGTTGCTACAGTGATACTGTTGTGACTACTGTTAGCGTTTACGCAAATCCTGATGCTGACTTACAAGCTTTTTATGGGCAAGATTATGAAGGTTTTTTAGAAGATGATCCTTACACTGGAGACCCTATATGTCCTGGTACTTTGATTAAATTCGTTAACAATTCAGATGAAATTAACAATGACGCTTCCATTATTGATGTTGACTATTACTTAGAAATAGATAGTTTAGGAACAATTGTCACAAGAAGTATTGGAAATTCTGGTTCTTTTCTCACTCCTGATATTTTCGATAACCTAAATCCAACTACTGAGGTTTTTGAAATTAGCCTAGTGGCAATTGCCAATCCTACTGATGTCAACCCTGACAATAACTGTCTAATAAAGTCCCCTCCGATTTTAGTGAATGTACTACCTGGCAGTGGCTCTGGATTTGATGTTTTTGAAAGCTTATCGCCAGATGTATCATACAATCCACCTTATTGTTCTCCTCAAGAATTCTTTTTCAGGATTGATAATACTACAAACAATAGATTGAATAGTAATGACTCTGTCGTTTGGACTGCTAAAAACGGAAGTATTGTTCTAGGGGGAGACACAATCGCATACTCAGGTGGTAACAGAGAAGATTATGATTTCAGTTTTAATTTTGAAAATGACTACCCAAATGTGGGGCCAATAAATTATACTGTAGAGCTTCAACCTTATGCGCAAGGCGTTTGTATTAGTAGTTCTGAAAGAACGGTAACAGTACGACCTAAACCTATTAGCGACTTTGCTCCTGTAGATACAGTAGTGACTTGTGATTCAGTCACCTATTATTTTGAAGCGGAACAACCAGGTCTGCTTAATTATTTCTGGACTGCATCACCTGTAGATAATGATGCCATTGCTGATACATTAAGAGCTGAAAGTAATAACGGTGCTGAATATTGGGTAAGCTTTGGAAGACCAGCCGATACTGACCCACCATTAACCATCAACGTTACATTACTAACAGAAAATCCCTTTGGTTGCCCAAGTGATCTTTCGGGGGCTTATACAACTACCATTCAACCTGAAGATAATTTTAATATAGACCTCGCCTCAGCAGGTAGTGGAAACTGTTTGCCCAATACTTATACATTTACGAACAATACCGTCCCCACTGACATCCCTGCTAATACAAATTGGGAGTTACATATCACCAATACTACCTTAGCCAGTACTACCGTAATTGCAGGTGATACGCTTCCTGCAGGTAACCAAGATTTTTCTTTAGGTTATGACTATAACTTTACACAGGCTGCTAATTATGAAATTAGGCTAATAGCTTTATTGGAAAGTACCTGTGATTTAACTTCAGATCCTCCCATTAGCTTGACTTTCAACAACAGTCCTCAAATGAATTTTCGTCCTGTGCAAGAAGAAGGATGTTCACCTCTAGAATTAGACATTATAGATTCCTCATTCAATCCCGATGGGACTGACCTTGATGTTGTGAGAATATCATGGGAAAATCTTGTATCTGGAGCAATAGATGACATAGTAGTCAATAATGAACCAGCAAATTATTTTAATAGTATAAATCCTATCACAACATTGCTGTACACTACTGATGACGGCACAGGGTTCAACGATTACGAAATCACCCTATCTGGAGAAAATGAATTTGGTTGTACGAATGATAGTGTTTATGTCGTGAGAGTTTATCAAGAACCCCAAATTGATTTTGATATCGCCTCCGTTAACCCAGCATGTGAAGAAGATTATACTTTTGACTTTGAATTCACTACAAGTGTATTTCCAGCAGGCACTGAGTTTACTTGGAATTGGGGTGACGGTCAGAGTCTATTAACAGATCAGGATACTGCTGTTAGTCATACTTTTTTAAATAGATTGGCCTTTTTTGGTCAAGATAATTATAATGTTACACTTACTGCTGAAACGCCTAACAATTGTACTGTCACAGTCGGTAAAACTGTTACACTACACCCTAGAGTTGATGCCAACTTTTTTAAAGATAGAATTGAAGGTTGCTCCCCATTAACTGTAAATTTTACAAGTACGGCAATAGGTACTGGTTTAGCTGGAAATCATGTTTATGAGAAACGAATTAAGGGCTCTGGTGATCCTTGGCAAGCTTTTGATACAACTCCTCAATCAAATGGATTAGTAACTGAAGATTTTGAAAACACTGCGGCAACAGAAATTATATATGAATTAAGATATATAGCTGTTTCATCAGTTGGTGGATGTTCAGATACTTCTGATATTCAGGAAATTACCATCTTTCCCGAATTTGATAGTCCTGCAATAATTGGTACCGATGAAGTATGCGCTTTTGCTCAATCAGTTCCTTATTCTGTTCCTTATAGTGCAGGTTCATCCTATTTATGGCAAGTACCTCTTGGAGCATTTATATCAAGTTCAAATGCAGACGGTAATGAAATCCAAGTGAATTTCAGTAACTTTTCAGGTACGCTTCAAGTACAGGAAATTAATAGTAACGGATGTTTTGGAACTCCTAGTACGATACCTATAAATGTGTTATCAGGCCCAAGTGCAACATTAAGTTTAAATGGTGCTAATGTCATTTGTCCTGGTGATGAAACAAGTCTAAGGTTTGATTTAAATGGCCCTCCTGGATCTACAAATTTTGATGTGATCTATAATAACGGTCAAGAAAATGACACATTAAAAAATATTGAGAATGGACATATTGAGACTGTATTTCCTACTAATTCAACCAATTACTTTTTAATAGACGTTACTGATTTAGCAAATCCTAATTGCAATCCTTCAGGTTTAACAGGATCGGCTTTTGTAAACGTTAACACGCCTCCTTCTGCAACCATATCAGGTTCAACCACTATTTGTGAAGGGGAAAGTACAAATTTGATCATTAATTTAACTGGAGTAGGTCCGTGGAACGTGGTTTACACGGACGGCAACAGTAATTTCAATATTGATAATACTAATAATCCTGTTACAATCGCTTCTATAAGTCCAACTGAAGATACAAATTATGAATTAGTATCTGTCACTGATGGAAACACTCCAATATGCTCTGGAACTGTAAGTGGACTTGCAGCAGTAGAAGTTAATAAAAAACCAACCGCAGAAATATTTGGAAACGTAGATAATGTCTGTCAAAATGATCTGACTGAACTAGGTGTTAATTTAACGGGTACAGCACCATGGACAGTAAGATATACAGACGGAACCATCACCTACACCTTATCCAACATAACACCGGATGCTGGCTATGATTCTGCAATAGACACTTATACTCACAACTTTGATGTAAATCCTGTTAGCGGAACCACGAACTACATATTAACTGAAGTTTTAGATTCCAGCTCTCCAATTCCTTGCTCGGGAGATATTTCTGGGACAGCCACGGTGATTGCTTACGATAGACCAGAAGTCGAGTTAACGGGAAACACAACCATTTGTCAAGGTCAAAGCACACCATTATCCTTGGGCTTTACGGGTGATGGCCCATTTAATGGTAATTACACTGCCAATGGAGATACATTAGCATTTAGCAATCTCCAAGATGGTGCTAGTATTAATGTCACGCCCGAAACAAGTACCGTATACAGAGTAGTAGAATTATTTGATACCAGAGGTTGCTTCGGCTTGAATTTAGGTGCTCCAGTAAGCGTCAATGTAAATCAACTCCCTAGCTCCGAAATATCCGGTTCTGACACTACTTGTTATGGGGTTGAAAGCAATCTAGTATTTGATCAGACTGGTGTAGGTCCATGGACCATTACTTATACGGATGGAAATCAAAATTTCACTTTTACGACTTCCTTTAACAGACACTTCGAGCCTGTTAGTCCAATTGTGCCTACTAATTATTCCTTAGTCTCTGTGACTGACAGCAACAATCCTGATGCTTGCTCTGGCCCAATCTCAGGAAGTGTGCAAAAATTCGTGTATCCAGAGTTAGAGGCCAGTTTCGAAGTAAGCCCGCAGAATATGGTACTTCCGCAAAGCACTATCACCATAACTAACAAAACCACAAATAAAGCCGAATGGGATTATTTGTGGGAGTTTGGAGATGGTACAAGCTCGGAAGCCATTGACCCTGAACCACATGATTATGGAACATTTGGAGAATTTACGGTGAAGATGACTGCCACAAATGGACTTTGCACATCCACTTTTCAAACGTTGGTTACCATCGGTGCTATTCCACCGATTATTGACTTTGATGCAGAGCCAAAAGAAGGATGCTTGCCTCTGGTCGTGAAATTTGAAAATTTAAGTGAATATGCAGATCCTTCCACCTATCAGTGGGAATTTGGTGATGGTCAACGTGCCTCCGCTGTTATTGATCCAATTCATGTCTATACCAATCCCGGAACGTATAATGTTCGCTTATCTGCTACTAATATCACCGGCCAAAGAACAGAACTACTCAAAGAGGAATTTATTACAGTTAATGCCACTCCTCAAGCTTCATTCACCATTCCGGATGAGTATCGACAAGTATTTACAACGGAAGAAGTAAGATTTGTAAATCTTAGTGAAGGAGCAGATGAATACATCTGGAAATTTGGTGATGGTAATGAATCTTTTGAAGAAGAACCTATACATGCGTACCCGGACAGTGGAGTTTATGACATTACACTGATTGCTATTAATAGCGAAACAGGATGTTCAGATTCTGTAAGTTTATCTTCTCAAGTTCGAGTGATATTAGGCGGTGAATCTAAAGTGCCTAATGCTTTTACTCCAAGTAGAGCAGGACCAGGTACTGCCAGCAATAACCCTTTGCAAAATGATTTCTTCTTACCTAGGGTGGAAGGTGTATCACAATTTAATATGAAAATATACAACAGATGGGGAGAACTACTATTTGAGTCTACTAGTAAAGATGAGGGTTGGGATGGCTACTTTAATGGGGTTTTGATGCCACAAGGTGTGTATGTATATCGCTTAGAGCTGGTATTTGAGAATGGTCGTAGAGAAACACAAGTGGGTGATATTACATTGATTAGGTAAAGCGTTTTAGGTATTAATCTAGACTAAATTTTGAAGGTCTAAATTAGGGGCTGTATGAATATGGATAAATTAAGAAATTTTCTTAACTATTTTACGGGAGCTGTGCTTGTGCTATTGCTATTTTGCGGCAATGCTGTAAAGGGGCAAGACTTTCAGTTTTCACAGTACCACGAATCCCACTTATATTTGAATCCTGCGTTCACTGGCTTAGGTAAAATGCATAGGATAGCGGTCAATTCAAGAATACAGTGGCCAAGCTTACCCAGAGCTTTCGTTACAAATGCTGTATCTTACGATTATAATCTTGACTATCTAAGTAGTGGCTTTGGATTAATGATCACTCGGGATGTAGCGGGATCCGGAAACTTGGGTAATACCAATGCAAGCTTTTTATATTCTTACAGAGCAGCCCTGGGAGATAAACTAGTATTAAGCACAGGCTTACAATTTGCCTATAATTTTACTGGACTAAATCAAAATGGCTTAACCTTAGGAGATCAACTATTAGATAATAGAGGAGTTTCCTTCGATTCCGAATTAGCCAACATTCAAAACATTCAATTTTTCGACTTCTCAGGGGGAATGCTTCTATATAGTCAAAGGTTGTGGGGAGGGTTTGCTTTGCACCACTTGACCCAGCCAGAAATGTCATTGATTGGTGACTCAAATCCTCTTAACATGAAAATTAGCATTCACGGTGGGGTAAGAATTCCATTGTATAGTGGCCCTAAAAAATTAGATAATATTTCAAGCATTGCTCCATCTTTTGTTTATAAAAGACAAGGCATTAATGACCAACTTGATGTTGGAATTAATTGGCATTACGATCCTATATCAGCAGGTCTATGGTATAGAGGTGTTCCATTTAACAGAACTGAACCTAATGAAAGTCTCTATGACCGAGATGCCCTAATATTTAAGTTTGGTCTGATTTTTTCTGATTTCCAAGCAGGATACAGCTATGATTTTACTATCTCGGAATTCGGAGGAGCTTCGGGCGGTGCCCATGAGATTTCTATAATTTTTGATTTTGAAGCTCAGCTGAAGAAGAGAAGGAAAAAGGAATTTATTCCCTGCCCTACTTTTTAGGACTTCTCTCTTTGTTTCAAAGCTCTTCTCATCATGTATCGTTCGACTAGAACATCGATCGGTTTCAAAAGCACAGCAATCCCTAATTTAAATAAAAATCCGATCTGCGGATTCCCTATTTGGCTTTCTACCATAGGCTCAAGCCAGCCTTCGGATATTATAAATAAGATTATTGCTATTAACAGTACAATAGAAGAGGCTTTTCTTCCAACTTTCGCTTTTACTAACTGATCAATAGTATCTTGCAATAGCTGATTATTTACCTTTAAGTCGTCATTGATTTTGTTGATTTCATCAGATTGCTTCTTGAGCTTTTCGTTTGCTTCATTCAACTTTGAATGCAATCGATCACTTACAGAGGTTAAGAGCTTTGCTTCGCCAATAAGGCGATCATACTTATCACATAATAATTTATAATTTTCCTTTACCTTTTCAGCAGGAATATCATCATCCTCTGCTAAAGCACGCACTTCATTTAAAAAGTCGATCTCAGATTGAAATACCTCTGATTGGGTAAAGTTTTTAGCCATATGCTCTTATTCCTTTATTTCTACCATTCTAAATGGCACTTTAATGATTTGCTTGAAGTCCTCACCAGATTCTTCCATATCTTCGTCTTCTTCTTCGTAGTACCAGTCAATGGTAATAGAATTCCCATCTGCATTGATTCGTTCAAGCTTTCGGAATATCTCTACCAAACATTTAGAGGAGCTGGTGTTAAAATATTCCAATTTAATCTCAAAAGTAGTAGATTCCAGTGGATTTTGAACATATTTATCCAACCAATCGAGCAATGGCTTATAAAACTCGATAGAATTTTCTGGAATCGACCTACCAGATATTAAAAAGGTCTCTGCAGCCGGATTAAAATCAAGTTTAGGTGTCTTAGGTGTCGCCTCTAAGTAATAAGCATCCATAGTGTTTTTTCTTAATGTTTTATAGTCACTTGCAAACTGAAATATGCGTAATTATCGTCTATGGTTTTAAATCCAAACTGCAAAGGCCGACCAGATTTTCTTACCATATCCATTATTCCAAGACCTGCTCTCCCTTTATCAGAAAACACGCCCTCATCTAACTTACTTCTATACTTAGTTCTCAGTTCATCATTTGTCAACTGGTTAATTTCTTCAATGCGCTTTTTAAGGAGACTTTTGTTTTTTTGATCTATATAATTTCCCGAAATTATTTCATAAGAAGATGACGTTTTCACAACCATAACTAGTATCTCTTGAAATGTAGAATTTCTAATTTCTTCTTGATTATGATAAATATTCTGCAAAACCTCTACTAAAATATTAAAAACCTTCTTTTTAATTCGTGAATTATACTCTACCATAGCTAATTTATTTTCAGCTAAAGTCAGTAAATTATTAGTCAAACTATCAGTAATAATTCCCTGATAAGCCAGCAATAATTCTTCACTTTCCTCGAGGTTTTTAAACTTTTTTAAGGTATCTATCATTATTACCAAATGAGAATTAATGATTTAAAGTACATTCTCTGGTCAAATTACAATTATTATTTGATAAAATATAATAATAATATGATTTGATTGGAAATATTTTAATGAACATTTCCAGTTAATTTTCTAATTAATGGTGTAAATATTAAAGCTATTATACCTGCACCAACAATAAATATCGTGATGAATTGAAAAATATCGGGTAACAAACTTGGGTCTTCAGCAATTGCATTTTTATCAAATTCACCTGCTACCAATCCAGCAATTAAATTACCAAAAGCAACAGACATGAACCATGCACCCATCATTTGACCAACCAATCGTTTAGGTGCTAATTTAGTTACTGCACTCAAGCCCACCGGACTTAAGAACAATTCACCCGTTGTGTGTAAGAAATAGGTTATTAACAGCCATGTAGGTAATACCTTATCCGCTGATAATAGCAAATAAGATGCAAAGATCATAGTTGCGAAACCTAACCCTAAGAAAATGAGTCCAAAAGCAAATTTTAATGGAATGCTTGGATTAAGATTTCTTTTTGCTAACTGTATCCAAAACCAACCAAAAACAGGTGATAATATAATTATAAAAGTTGGATTAATACTTTGCAAGAAAGAAGCTGGCATTTCCCATCCACCTATAAAGCGATCCGTATATCTTTCGGCAAATAAATTTAAAGAAGAACCAGCTTGTTCAAAACCTGACCAAAAAACAGCTGAGAAAATTAACAAAATAGCAATTGCCCATATTTTTTTCTTTTCATCTTTATTGAGTCCGCCAAATAAAAAAATTGCTGCAAAAAACAGTACTAATACAGCTGCAACTACATAAAATGCTACCTCAGCAACACTCACCACATCAATATTAATGTAGCCAAAAGTGGTCAATAGAACAAGGATAATCAATGCCACTAAAAAGGCAAATAAACCCAACTTCACTTTCTTTCTAAAAGCTATTTGCTTTTCATTCGCTGGGTCAAATCCTTCAGGTTGAGCTCCAATGCTACCTAAGGTTTTTGATGAAATCCTATATTGGATTACCCCTAATAACATTCCAAAACCTGCAGCTGCAAAACCTAAATGCCAGTTAATGGTTTCACCCAAATAACCAGTGATTAAAGGGGCAATAACAGCTCCTAAATTTATCCCCATATAAAAAATAGAAAAACCAGCATCTCTTCTGGCTGGTTCATCATCTTTATAAAGACCTCCTACTATGCTACTGATATTAGGCTTCAATAATCCAGTACCAATCACAATTAAAATTAATCCGATAAAGAAGAATTCTTCCGTGGGAATTGCCATAGAAAAATGGCCGCAGGCAATGATTATTCCACCATACCATACTGACTTTTGTAAACCGAAAAACCTATCAGCCAACCATCCGCCAGGTAAGGCTAGTAAATATACAAACATAGTATATAGACCGTAAATAGCATTAGCCGATTTATCATCTAGACCAAAACCGCCCGTTTCAATGGAATCAACCAGAAAAAGTACTAGAAGGGCACGCATTCCATAATAACTAAAGCGTTCCCAAAATTCAGTGAAAAACAAAGTTGCCAATCCTCTTGGGTGACCAAAAAAAGTTTTTTCGGAATTCATATTATCTATAAGTTAACTTAAAATTAAAAATCGAAATGCTAAAGCTAATACGGGCTTTTCATTAAAACAAATCGGATTTGATAATCGGTCCTATTTTCCATAGAAAGTGTATTTTATACACTATCTAAACATTTGTAAATGATTAAAAAATTACTTTTTAAGCAAAGTAAATTCTTTAACTTTGCCAACCAAACCATGTTATACCTAGCAAAAACATACAAAAATGAAGGAATTTGGATTAAAGTCCGCTAAATCCGGTTTAGAAAGCCTGGGTTTAAAAAATGTAGCCGAAGCTTATTGGAACCTTAGCCCTGCTGAATTAACAGAACACGCTCTGGCCAATAAAGAAGGGGTACTCACTGATACGGGCGCTTTAATGTGTGATACTGGCAAGTTTACGGGTCGCTCTCCCAAGGATAAATTCATCGTAAAAGATGAGAAAACAAAAGATACTGTATGGTGGGGTGATATTAACATTCCATTCGATGAGGCCAAATTTGATGCACTGCATGAAAAGATGCTCAAATTTCTGGAAAACAAAAAAGTGTACGTGAGAGATGCTTATGCCGGTGCTGATAAAACATATCGTCTGAATTTAAGGGTAGTGAATACCCAGGCATGGCATAATTTATTTTGCTATAATATGTTCCTTAGGCCGGAAAAATATAAATTAGAGACTTTCGAACCGACCTTCACTATTATCAATGCTCCTGAATTTGAAGCAGACCCTGAAGTAGACGGTACTCGTCAGAAAAACTTCGCAATTGTTAATTTCTCAAAAAACATTATCTTAATTGGAGGAACAGGCTACGCTGGAGAAATGAAAAAGGGAATTTTCTCTGTTTTAAACTTCACCTTACCAACTGACCACAATGTCCTTTCTATGCACTGCTCGGCAAATATGAGCGAAAAAGCAGATGGTGATACTGCCATTTTCTTTGGTTTGTCGGGTACAGGAAAAACAACTTTGTCTGCTGATGAAAACAGAGGGTTGATTGGCGATGACGAGCATGGTTGGACTGAAAATGGGGTGTTTAATTTCGAAGGTGGATGTTATGCTAAAACCATCGACTTAACGGAAGAAAAAGAACCTCAAATTTTCAGAGCTATCAAATTCGGAGCTATTGTTGAGAATACTCGATTTGTTCCAGGAAGCAGAACTGTGGATTATGAAAATACAGAGGTAACTCAAAATACTAGAACAGCTTATCCAATTCACCATATAGATAACGCTGTTACCCCATCTATAGGTGGGATCCCAAAAAATATTTTCTTTTTGACTTGTGATGCTTACGGAGTTTTACCTCCTATATCTAAGCTTTCAAAAGGTCAAGCCATGTATCATTTTATTTCGGGTTATACTGCTAAAGTAGCGGGAACAGAGGCAGGTGTTACAGAACCGCAAACAGTTTTCAGCGCTTGTTTCGGAGCTCCGTTCCTTCCATTGCACCCTACCCAATATGCAGAAATGTTAGGTAAGAAAATGGATGAACAGCAAGTAACTGTTTGGTTGATTAATACAGGCTGGTCTGGTGGACCATATGGAGTCGGTTCTCGAATGAAATTAAAATATACCAGAGCTATGATTACCGCTGCTCTAAATGGCGGCTTGGATGAAGTAGGTTATAGAAATCATTCCATTTTTGGTTGTTCAATTCCTGCTACCTGTCCCGATGTTCCATCTGAGGTTTTGAGCCCTAGAGAAACATGGAAAAATGATAAAGGATATTACGAAATGGCGAATAAGCTTGCCAATGAATTCAATGCTAATTTCAAGAAATTTGAAGATTTTGCAAATGAAGAAATCATGGCTGGCGCTCCAAAAGCAAATTTGTCTAAGGTATAGTAGTTTTTTTCAGTTAAGTTAAATTATGCTGCCGTGAGAGTTATTGCTCACGGCAGTTTTGTTTTATCAGAATTCCTTATGAATATTGATTCAAAATACATTTTTCCCATTATGGGTAAATGGTTAAATGAAAAAAATAGTTTATTGCTAGATTTTTCTAATCAAAATGCAGAATTGAGAGTGCTTGATTTGCAATCAACTTCCAGTTTTAATGATTATGTTTTTGATTTCTTAAAACAAAAGGGGAAACAGTACGGTCATGGTGGCTATTTAGAAAATCGCATGATTTATCAACGGAGCACGCATTTTCAACAAGGCGAATCACGGTGTATGCACTTGGGTGTTGATGTTTGGTGCGAAGCTTTCCATTCCCTATATGCTCCATTAGATGCCAAAGTGCATAGCTTTGCTAATAACAATAACTTTGGAGATTATGGACCCACTATCATACTAGAACATGAATTTGAAGATAAAGTATTCTATACACTTTACGGTCATTTAAGCTTGGCTAGCTTAGAAAACTTAAAAATTGGTGACAACCTCAAAAAAGGTCAAAAATTTAGTGAGTTAGGGCCTTTCCCAGAAAACGGAGATTGGCCCCCACATGTGCACTTTCAGGTAATTTCAGATATGCTTTCTAAATCAGGCGACTTTCCTGGTGTTTGTGCCCCCTCTGAACTAGAACATTTCATAAAACTATGTCCTGATCCTAATCGCTTTCTCCTTGAAACGGGTAAGGCTAATTAAAGGGGTGAATTCCGTGCTTTTGTCCGATTATTAAGATAATTTCATATTTAGCACGACCTTACCTTTAGTATGCCCATTTTTAACATGCTCTAAGTCATCAATAGCCTTAGAAAAAGGATACTCTTGGTCTATAATTGCTGAAATATAGCGGTTTTCAATAAGCTCTTTTAAATCATTCAATTGAGCTCCATCAGCATGCATCATTACAAATTTATAATAAGCATTTTTATCTTTAACTAATTGATCAAGTTTAAATCTCTTCAGCTTCATAAGAAATCGAATCAAGCCATTCAGCCCTAACTCCTTTGCGGTTTCATTATCAGGATCTCCGGCAATGCTTACCACTCTACCCCCTTGCTTGAGAATTTCTAATGCTTCTTTAGTGTAATTTCCGCCAAGCGTATCATACACGACATCAACATTTTTTGCAATTTCACGATAATCTTCCTTTTTATAATCAATTACTCTATCAGCACCTAAATCTTTTACCCATTCAACATTTTTGGTGCTTGTGGTGGTATATACATATGCTCCTTGAGCTTTTGCGTACTGAACAGCAAAGGAGCCTACTCCTCCTGAGCCCGCATGAATCAATACTTTATTTCCCGCTTTTAGATTGGCTTTTTGAAATGCTTGAACACTTGTCAGCCCAACTAACGGAATACTAGCAGCTTCAACAAAAGATAGATTTGATGGTTTTTGACAAACAGCCTGATGGTCCACTGCTACCATTTCCGCAAAGGTTCCAGGTGAATGAGTAGGAACTCTAGCGAAAACTTCGTCTCCAATATTAAAATCAGATACATTAGTTCCCTTGTCCTTAACTGTGCCTGCGACATCAAAACCAATTGCTGCAGGAAAAGACAGTTTTTGAATATTTCTCATTGCCCCCTCGATAATTTTATAATCAACTGGATTAATGCTAGCTGCATGAACTTCAATCAGTACTTGGTCATCTTCAATTCGGGGATTCTCAACTTCTCTAATTTCAACGTTTTTGGCTATTTCTCCGTAGCCTGTGATTTGTAAAGCCTTCATCTACTCTTTTCTTTTTAATGAACTAGTCCTTTTCCAACGGATCTGAGTCAAAAAGTTGAGCTATATAGAGTTGATTTTACAAAAAAAACACACATAACTGAAGTCTGATTTCATCGAACTTCTTATTTGAGTTGTTCCAAAATCCAGCTACTCATCAAATTCAGTGCTTCTGGTGCTATCGTCTGCTCAATACTAGCATACTCAATGGGCGCGCCTGTCTCAGCTTCCTGAAATAAGTGATTAAGATCGGGCATTTTCTTTACGGTATAGTGTTCATTTCCTCCCGCTTCTAAAGCTTTTTCAATGGCTTTCAAATTGAGATCTGCAGGCACTTGCAAATCCTTCTCCCCAATGATGGCTAGCAGGGGAACATTTACTTTTCTCAAAGCTTCGGCTGGATCATAGTTCATAAAAAATATCATCCAGGGACTAGTCAATTGACTCAAAATCTGGTCGACAAATACTTGCTCCTTTAAGCCATTTGCACTTGCCAATTCAGGATTTTTAGCAACCGATTCTTCAAGATATTTTTTCAAATCTTCTTTAACGGTTTTTTCATTAATAGTATTTACCACTATATCATATGCCCCTTGATTAAACTCTCTTGCTTTTCGTAAATCTGCATCACTCATACCTGCTGCTTTTCCAATCAATTCAGCTTGTTTTAAGAGCAACTTATCTCCCCTTATGCCAGGGCCTGCCATTAAAATCACAAATGCTACATCTTTAGATTCCGCAGCCAGCATAGAAGCAATAAGTCCACCTTCGCTATGTCCAATCAACCCAATATGATCTAAATCAATCTCATCTCGATTCTTCAAATATTCCACAGCTGCTGCAACATCTGTTTTGAAATCAGCAGAAGTCGCTTTATTGAAATCACCACCTGATTCAGCTGTTCCTCTATCATCAAAACGCAATACTGCTATTCCTTGTCTGGTCAAGTAATCAGACAAGACTAAAAACGGTTTATGGCCAAGTAAAGCTTCATTTCTATCTTGGGGGCCACTCCCACTTATCAAAACCACAGCCGGAAAACGATTGCCTTCAGCAGGCATTGTTAAAGTACCTGCAAGCTTAATTCCTGCTGCTTCATTTTCAAACGTTATTTCTTTACTTAGGTAATAAAATGGCTCTTCGGGGTTCTGAGGTCTATTTAATTTCGATTTCTGTATTTCATTTTTTACCAGTACTAAAGGGATCTCACCGCCCCCTTGCTTAAAAGTACCCTGAATTTCTCCATCTTCATTAAGGCTACCATCGTATTGAATAGCTGGCATATTCATACCAAGACCTAATTGGTTATTTTCAAAAGAAACTTCTTGAACTGCCAAACCGAAAGCCCCTTGATCCGGACTATCCATCGTAGCGACTAATGTATCTCCTTGCTCTGAAATATTGAATACAATGGTGAGCTCTATTCCCTGTACCTTAAGTAATCCTTGCCATTTCCCCTCAATATTTTGAGATAGTAAAGAGAACGAAACAAAAATTAAAATCGCAAGGGTCAATAGCTTTTTCATGAATGGATTTTTAGAAGTGATATAACATGATCAATTTAATAATTCCACATAAATCAACCTATAATTCTGTATTAAAAATCGTCAAAAATTATGGAAATCAATACAAATTCTGGCTTTAATTGTCCCTTTTGAAAATCAATTTCTTCATGCAGCATAATTCGCAACTTACTCTACGAAAGAACCAGCAATTGTAGCAGTCATCATGCAAGCTAAGGTAGCTGCCATCAATGCTCTTAATCCTAATTTTGAAAGATTGCCTTGGTTGGGTGCCATTCCTCCTATCCCTCCTATTTGAATTGCTATAGAGCTAAAATTTGAAAATCCACACAAAGCATAAGTAGAAATCACGATTGATTTATTGCTTAGTATACCTTCAGCTTTCATATCCGCTAGTCCAAGGTAAGCCACAAATTCGTTAATGGCGGTTTTTTGACCAATCAAACTACCAACTGCTAAGGTTTCGCTCCACTCTACTCCCATCGCGAAAGCGAACAATCTAAAAATCTGTCCTAATAAATATTCTAAGCTTAGGCTATCAAACGTATTATTGGTAGAACTCGCTACAAATGCGTTGAGTCCAGTTAATTCGCCAATCATATTACCCAAAAAGTAATTTATAGCTGCTATAACAGCTATAAATGCCAAGAGCATCCCTCCTATGTTTAAAGCTAATTTCAACCCTTCAGCCGCCCCATTTGACAGCGCATCAATTAGATTTACACCTAATTTGTCTTGGCTAACATTTAAGGTATCGTCTATTCCATCTGGATTAGTTTCCGGAATCAAAATTTTAGAAATCACTATCGCTGCTGGAGCATTCATTATGGAGGCGCTTAATAGGTAAGCCGCAAATTTCCCTTCTTCCTCAGGATTCCCTCCGCCCAAAAATGCCACAAATCCAGCCAAAACACCTCCAGCAATAGTAGCCATGCCACCTGTCATCAAACACATTAATTCGGAACGTGTCATATTGGGAATAAAAGGCCTCACTAATAAAGGCGCTTCTGTTTGGCCTAAAAATATATTACCAGCAGCAGATAAAGATTCAGCTCCCGACAATCGCATAGTTCGAGACATTACCCATGCTATTCCAAATACTATTTTTTGCAGAATACCAAGATAATACAATCCTGCGGTTACTGTAGAGAAAAATATTACAGTCGGCAGAACCTTGAATGCGAAGATGTAACCAAAGGTGTCTCCAGCTAAATCACCAAATAGGAATTGTGCACCTGCATCAGAGAATCCAAGAAAAACTACAAAAGCATCTGCTACTGCTCGAAAACCGATCTTAATCCATTCTACTTGAGTAATTAAAACACCAAATAAAATTTGTAATGAAATGCCAATTAGCACTAGTCGCCAATCAATTTTCTTTTTATTTACTGAAAAAAGCCAGGCAAAGCCCACTAAAACTAGCAATCCGATAAGACCTCTGAGATAATCCATAGATAATATTAAATAGAGCCTGCAATGGCTACCGCTTTTGCCATCTTTGTATTGAGTTGATAATCAAAGACAAATAAAAAAATCTCAGCGATAGAATTTTAGTACTCTCATAAAGCAGCGACAAAATTAAAGGAATGTATCTAATTAAAAAATCTCTAGCAAAATCAATTCCTCAAAATGTAATAGTTTATTGCTTATTCTAATAATCAAAAATAATTAGCTTTGCACATGCAGCTGTTTTTCCAACCACAACTACCAGAAAGTAAATTCTTAGACCCTGATGAGTCTAAACATTGTATTAAAGTATTGAGAAAGAACATTCATGATGAAATCAATCTAATTGATGGAAAAGGAACATTCTACAAAGCAAAAATCACTGAGGCGCATCATAAGAAATGTAAGTTTGAGATACTCGAAACAACAACAGAAAAAAAGCAGCCCTTTCATCGGCATTTAGCTATTGCGCCAACTAAAAACATGGATAGAATGGAATGGTTAGTAGAGAAAGCTACGGAATTAGGTGTAGATGAAATAAGTTTTTTCCAAAGCTTTCATTCAGAGAGGAAGATAGTGAAGATTGAGCGAATAGAAAAAAAAGTAGTGAGTGCCATAAAGCAATCAATGAAGGCGACCATGCCTAAACTAAACGAATTGCTACCTTTTAATTCTATCCTCGATAATAAGGGTGCTATTAATAAATTTATAGCTTATGTAGATTTCGATAATGAGGTTCATTTAAAAGACCACTTAGATGCCCATAAAAATACACTCATATTGATAGGTCCAGAAGGTGATTTCACCCAGGAAGAGGTTGATTTAGCTTGCAAGAAAGGATTCGTGAAAGTCAGTTTAGGAAAGAGCCGATTAAGAACTGAAACTGCGGCCCTTGCAGCAGTTCATTTGATGAATCTTGTAACGGATTAAAAAAGTAATAAGTAAATAACTGAACAAATTATTTTTTCAACTCTGGGAAAATCATTTGAATTGTAGTACCCTCACCTTCTTTAGATTCTAAAGCAAATTCGCCCTTCAATTTCACTAACATATTCTTTACAATGTATAGACCAAGACCAGACCCCTCCTTGCCTTGTACTCCACGGTAAAACATATCAAATACTTTTTCCTGTTGATCCTTGGGAATACCAATCCCGTTATCGCTAATCGTTATTCGTAATTCATTCCGAGCTTTTTCTGCTTTTATATCAATTCTACATTGATCCTTACTGGAGTCAGAATATTTTATTGCATTGGAAATTAAGTTGTTTAGTATGACTTCCATCCTAGCCTTGTCAGTAACTACCACTGAATCAAAACCGATGTGCTTACTGAATTCTATTTTCTCCATCCCCTCAATATAATTATTGTTTTCAATTATATCATCGATCATCTTCCCTATTACTATTGGCTCTGTTTTTATTTCCGTTCTTGTATTTCTAGAAATCTCAATAACCTCTTTTATAAATAGAGTTAAACGCTCAATCCTATTTTCTATCCTTACAAAATAATCTATAACAGTTTCATCCTTCACCTCATACTTAGCAATGTTGATTAAACCTAAAATAGATGATAAGGGTGCTTTAAGATCGTGAGAAGCACTATAAACAAAGTGATCCAATTCATCATTTGCCAATTCTAATTCCTTATTTTTTTGCTCTAGCTCTTGCAAAGTTTCTACACGATTCTGGTCAATCTGTCTGTTAATGACATCCATATTGTACATCGAAAAGACCATTCCAAAAATGGAAATAAACATGTTTACGTAAAAAGAACTTTCTTCGGACTTCCCTTCTGTGAAATTTATTTCTCCGAAAGGCTGATAAGCAGTAATTTCAAGTATAAATAAAAGTAATAAAACGTAGGCTAAGGAATAGTACTTGTATTGCCTTTCCTCGTTATTATAAATTAGGAATATAATCGCAATTATAGGAAAAAAGACTAGGTAGGCTCCAATATCTTTGGGAATGACAGCGGCATAAACAAATATAAAGCCCGTACCCAAAACAATAAAAATAAACTTCGCAATTAAATGTTGTCCTCTTTCGTTGAATATAAAAGTACACAAAAATATAATTACGATCACAAAATCAAGCGATACTGCTATATAGTTGAAATTGAGAATATCATTGAGCACCTGGCTAAATCCCGCAATTATAGCAATAACCGAAAATTGCGACAGCAAAATATTTGGTTTTTGCTCTAGACTCTTTTCTAATTTTGACCACTTACTAAGGATAAAAAATCTAAACACTGAATTTACTTTTGAGTTGTAATTCATTAAAATATAAAACTTTTATCGAAGTTTATCAACATTTACGATGATTGAGCTCCTCCATTCGATTAAATTAAGTCATTTACCAGTTAAATAAAAGCATTTTATATTCTCGTAAGCTTCAAATACTTTTACATAATCAAATAAAACAGTCCTATATGAAACAACTAATCTTTAGTATTACTCTATGCTTTTTCCTTATTCAAACCGATGCAAATGCACAACTATTTGGAAAAAAGAAAAGGCAAAAAGAGAAAAGCCAAACAGAAAAGAAAAAAGGTGACTTCAAAAATTATAATGAAATCATCAAAGGTGATGTAAAATCAGATCAAGGTCTTTTCACCACTCATGAAATTGACGACAAGCTTTATTATGAAATCCCTTTTGCTTATTTAGAAACGGACCTGCTTTTAGTAAGTAGAATTGTTAAACTTCCAGATAATTTTGGCGGTGGCTATATCAATGCGGGTTCAAAAGTAAACGAGCAGGTGGTTCGTTGGCATAAAAGAGATAAAAACATTGATCTGAAAGTGATCAGCTTTGAAAATGAAAGCGATGAAGATTCCCCAATATATAAATCGGTAGAAGCCAATAATTTCTTTCCTATTCTGTATAGTAGCAAAATAGAAGCAGTAAATCCTGATTCTACTGCCTATCTAGTGGATGTAACCAGTTTATTCACAGATGAAGTAAGTGCGATCAATGCCATGCCTGAAAGATTAAGAAAGGCTTATAAAGTCAAGCGCCTCGATAAAAGTCGCTCTTATATTGCTTCTGCAAAATCATTTCCTCAGAATGTAGAGATTCAACATCTGATGACCTATGATGCTGGTGATCCTCCTGGAAGAGATCAGGCAGGAACAATTAGTATGCTCTTGAACCAATCCATGATTTTATTACCGGAAGATAAAATGCAGCCCAGATTAGCAGATGACAGAGTAGGCTGGTTCACCATTCAGAAATATGATTATAATTCTGATAAACTGAAATCAGACGATTATGAATTAATCAGACGATGGAGATTAGTACCGAAAGATATTGAAGCCTATAAAAGAGGTGAGTTGGTAGAGCCTGTTAAGCCGATTGTGTATTATTTAGATCCTGCCACACCTGAGAAATGGAGACCTTACTTCATTCAAGGAATTCAAGATTGGAACGTTGCCTTTGAAGAAGCTGGATTTAAAAATGCCATTATAGCTAAAGAAGCTCCGACAAAAGAGGAAGATCCGGAGTTTAGTCCTGAGGATGTCCGCTATTCAGTAGTTCGATATGTGGCCACTACCACCCGAAATGCCGTAGGCCCATCGGTTTCAGATCCCAGAACCGGTGAAATCATTGAAAGTGATATTATCTGGTATCACAATCACTTAAGGTCATATAGAAATCGATATATGATCGAAGCAGGTGCACAGAAGGAATCTGCCAGAACTTTAGAGACGCCAGAAGAAGAAATTGGAGAAATGATGAGGATGGTCATTGCACACGAAGTAGGTCATGCCTTAGGTTTGCCACATAATATGAAAGCGAGTTCAGCCTACCCTACTGACTCTTTAAGGTCGGCCACATTTACGCAAAAATATGGTCTCACTCCTTCCATTATGGATTATGCCAGAGTAAATTATGTGGCACAGCCTGAGGATGAAGGCGTTCGCTACATCAGAATGATGGGGCCATATGATAAGTATTCTGTGAATTGGGGTTATCGATATATTCCGGAAGCAGAAAGCAAAGAAGATGAAAAACCAATTCTAGATGAATGGATTTTGGATAAAGCCGGAAATTCATGGTATGAATTTGGAAGCGGTTATGGAGTCGCAGATCCAAGAGCCAATAGAGAAAGTTTGGGAGATGACCATGTAAAAGCTAGTGAATATGGATTAGCTAATTTGAAAAAGGTAGTTCCTAATTTAGTGAAGTGGACTGCCGAAGAGGGGCAAGACTATGCAGAATTAGCGGAGGTATACAGAGAATTAGGTTATATGTGGAGCGGCTACATTCGCCATGTTTACGACAATGTTGGAGGCGTTTATGAAACTCGCAAAACTGCAAACCAAAAGGGTGCGGTATACGAACATGTACCCAAAGACATCCAAAAAGGAGCAGTAGAATTCTTAAACGAGCATGCCTTTACCAATCATGAATGGTTATTAAACAGAGAAATTCTTCAGAGAATTGAAGATGATGGCGCTATCGAAAGAGTAAAATCACTTCAAACAAGAACCCTGAGTAACTTATTAGATGAAGATCGTATGATCAGGATGATCGAGAACGAGAGTTTTAACGGTTCTGAAGCCTATACTGTTCTAGAAATGATGGATGACCTTAGGACTGGAATATTTTCAGAACTATATAGAGGGCAAACGGTAGATGCTTACAGAAGAAATCTACAAAGGACTTATATAGATTTGGCTACTAATAGCATTGCTGAATTGAATGCAGAGGAAAAAAGAAATGATGAGGTAATAATTTCAGATGTAATTCCACTGATGAGAGCAGAGCTAGAGCAATTGAAAACAGATATTGCTAGCAGACGGTATAGGACTTCCGATAAAATGAGCAGAATTCATTGGAATGATTTATTGGCAAGGATTGATAAAGCATTTGGGGAGTAAAATAGAAAAGTCCCGGAGAAATTTCTACGGGACTTTTTTATTTCAAAAACAAAAGTTTTTCCTATTCATATATCCTTCTTCCTGAACCATAATTAATATCTCTGTAAATGGTTTGGCCTGCTACAACTTTAAAACTAACATCACCAGTCACAGCAAAATTAGAAAGTACTACAGGATTAAGTTTTTCGATGTAACCTGAACCAGAATCAATAATTTCTACTTCTCCTTGCCATATATATTCACCATAAGCGTTATATCTTCCTCCTCTAATCTTAATATTTGCGTTTTCACCTGGCAATCCTTCAATTGTTGGGCTAATGGTTACTTCAAAGGGTTCAGAATATCCTCTACCACTAAAATAGCCATCAACAAAATCAATGCCACCTTCTTCATTTAATGCAAAGGTTACAGCTGCGGGTTCAGATGAAATATTTTCAATATCAACATCAGGCATCTGATCAGATACAAATCCAGTATAGTATTTTAAATTGAAATCAAAATCCACTTTTCCATCAACTATCTTCAGCACTTTTTCGATAGATTCATCATCATAAAAATCATAAACAGTAGAATCTAATGTAATTTTATTACTAGATAAATTATAAAAATTATCATTACTGTAAAGGAAATCAATTTCGGGTACAATTTGGTAAGGACTAGATACTGAAGCATTAATTAATTCTATAGCCCATCTGCATCCAAAATACGAAACATCCATTATTGCTGCTTGACTTGGATTTCCACCTATAAATTCAAAAGAGGGATCTACATAACTTTCTCCTCTATTCCTTATGTCTAACCTTTCAATTTTAGCGTTATATCCTAGTTTTCCATTGGCTGGAAAACCACCGCTGAATTGACTCTCACCAAATCTAACCACTAAAGAATCGAAGTCTTCTGTGATTCTCCTAAAGTTATTTCCAAATCCAGCGATATAATTATCCCTCATGTAATCATCAATTCTATCGTCCATTACTTCTTGAGAAATCTCACCAGAATTGTCAGCATAAACAACAAAATAAAAAACGTTATATCTCACTCCATCTTTCATTCTGTCAACAGCAATCTCAACATATTGATTTGGATGGTATTTCCCGGCATTTGTCATATCAATTTTCTCTAAAGCAAATTCCATATGTATATCAGCTCTAAAATTTCCGCCATTTTCATCAGTGATTTTTAACTGCGGATTTCCTTGATATTTATAACCTGCAAAAAAACGATATGTGATATTATTAGACTCTCTACTAGTAGTTGGATAAACATACTGATCATATGAATAACGATTCAAATCAATAGCTCTCCCCACCTTGGAAAGTAAAATTTCCAATCCCTCTCCCCCAGCAGGAGGTGAAGTTGTTGTGGCTATTATACCTCTTATATTTGGAATACCATTATATTCTTGATTTATTCCGAAGTAAGACTCTAAGTTAGTATACTCATATGATTCTGTTTCTGAATTATAAAAAGCTAGTCTTTGCTGTCTTTTTATCTCCGGAATAACTAATTCTACGTTTGAAGTTGCAGTATTACCTGGAATTATAATTGTATAATTACCTGCGCTATCTACTACACCTGAACCTAATTCAATATCATTTAAACTAACTGTATATTCTGATATTTTCAACCCATCACTGACATCTATTCCTTCTTTAGTGAAATCTGCTTTTATTATCTCTCCTACCGCAAATTCAGGTTCTTCGGTGGTTAAATCGGACTGCATGGTGACTTTTCCGGCAATTTTGCTAGTATTTTTGCCAGAACCATCTGCTGCATAAAGCGGTAAAATCGCAGTTTCATTTCTTTCAATTGGGACAACATTACCATTCACAATTTCATAATTATAACCTTCTTCAAATTTGAAATTTATAATACCATTAACAGTATAGTAGTTCTCTTTTGAGATACTGATGTAATTACCGCCTACTTTGAAGTTGGTAAAAAATACATTTCCGTTTGCATCTGAAGTAGATGAAATTTCTTCAACTTCACCACTTTTACTGCTTGATAATGCCACTGTCGCCCCCTCAATTGGATCGTTTCCATCAAGTATTTTCAAATTAAAATTGTAAAACTCGCCTTGATTATTTAGGATTTGAAGTTGTTCTTCTAATGTTGCCTCCTGCGCTGCCATTAGTTCATCAATTTGACTCGTATCATCCGCACATGACCATAACATAACAGATGCAATAAGCATCATGAGTAAAGATTTTTTCATATTATATATTTGTGAAATTATAAAAATTTAAAGATGCTACATATATCTTAAAAGAACAAAACTCATTCCTATTATTATTAAATTTTAGAGGTTCATCTTCAATAAATTATTCATCAGAAAGCGTTTCATAGGGCAAATTTTTTCCTTTAATTTGCATCAAAATTTCACAAAATGGCATTAAAAACATTCGTTAAAATATCTGAAGTCAATAATCTGAGTGATGCACGCTACTGTGCAGGGATGACCGTAAACCTGATGGGGTTTAATCTCAATAAGGAAAGTGATTATTTTATTTCTCCTGAAAATTTTATGGAGCTTACGGGTTGGCTATCAGGACTTGAGTTCGTTGGTGAATTTGGAAATGCTTCAGAAGAAGCTATCAAGGCCGTTATTGACGAATATGAAATCGATTATCTACAAACGGATAATCCTGCCATCCTCCCCTTATTCCCGGATCACAAAAAGATCTTACGGTTCGATATGGATAAAATATCGGATGCTGCAGAAGTAAAAGAAACCATGGAAAAAACTGCAGACCAGGTAGAATTTTATCTCTTTGAATCAGAAAATGGCATTGTTTATAAAGATAATATCCTTGATCAGGTATTAGCACTAACCAAGAACTTCCCAGTTGTTCTGGGATTCAACATTACGGATGATAATGTGATGCACTATGTCAAAAACACGTCCCTTAAGGGAATTGCACTCAAAGGAGGAGAAGAAATCCGCCCTGGATACAAAGATTTCGATGAGCTTGCCGATATTTTAGAGACCTTGGAGATCGATGATACCGTAGATGAATGAAATACCTATTTAAATGATTAAGTCTGGATGTAAAAAAGCGATAAAAATATTCTTATGATCTATCACTACAAGCTTTTTATTTCCATCTCATTTAATTTTCAGAAACACTCAAATTCGGTTTGAATTTGACCTCTACTCTTCTGTTAAGTTTCCTTTCATTAGAATCATTATTATCTGCTACTGGCTCTGACTCTCCTTTGGCTACCACAGTAATATCTCTGTCATCAAAACCTTGTTTTACAATCCATTTTTTGAGGTTCAAAGCTCTATTTTTAGCTAGGTATTGATTATAAGTAATGTCACCTATGGCACAGGTATAGCCAATTAACTCCATTGATCCAGTGTGACTGGATATTTTGTTTTTTAGTTGGAGCAAAACTTCTTGATTACCACTTATTTGATCATCATCAAAAGCAAAAAGCACTCTAAATTGCTCTTCTTTGGCATTTATGGCTAATTGTACTGCTGAGACATCTAGCTCCGCATTGCTCATTAATGCAGAGGAATCTTTCGCTTCCCATCGCATGTTTGTTATTTTGAATGCAATCCTGTTATTAATATCAAACTGAGAATTGACGTGCTTTTTGTATGCATCTTCGTTAGGCTCAGTACTACCCTTAGGAGTTAAAATAAATTGGTCGGGATCAAATCCCTGATCTACATAAAACTCTTGTATTTTTAATAATCTTTCTTCTGAAAGCCTCCAATTTTTCAAGCTATCCTCGAAATCATAAGCATGTCCTGTTAATTCTAATTGTAAACTGTCATATTGCTTAAATACTTCCAAAAGTCTAACTAATTCAAAATAACTGACTTGAAAAAATTCGGACGACTTTTCTGAGAACTGAAGATTATGGCTTACTGTCATAGCTCCTTCTTGTATAGGGATAGTATGAATATCAGCAGTTTCCTCCTGATACTCTTTTTGATCTGTTAGATCGATATAGTGACTTTCACTGATATATCCACTTTTGTTTACATAAAAGAAGTACGAACCACCTGTGGGCAGAATGGCGTTAAAATGATTTGAATCATACTCTATATTAACTTCTGATTCGCTAGCACTTGTAGTTAAAAAATTCACATGATAGTTTATACTGTCTTCCTCTTCCTGATCAGCTATAAACTCACCCCTTAGGAGTATAACGGGATCTGGTCTAAATTGATAAGGTATGGTGATTGAAAAAATATCCCTACTTCCTTCTCTCCCACCATTAGAACTCACATAGTAACCTATTGCTCCATTTGCCGGTATAGTATAGTAGGCCTCAAATTCTTCGCTGTTAACATCCGGACCTAAATTTTGAGGTTCCGACCAATTGGTCCAGGTAGAATCTAAACGTTTGGTATAAAATATGTCGGCACTACCATAATTCTCATGACCCATGGAGGAGAAAAATAACGTTTTGTTATCGACAGCAAGAAAAGGGGAAAACTCTGGATGTTTAGTGTTGATTTGCTTTCCTAAATTGATTGGGCTTTGCCAAGTACCATCAGCCCCTTTTTTGCTTACATATAAATCTTGGTCACCTTGAGTATCGTCTCTTTCTACCGCAAGTAATAGTTCTTTTCCGCTGCTACTAAAAAAGTAATCAATGTAGTTACTATTATTATGAAAATCTTGAATTGGAACGGCCTTGGGGATCGTCCAACTGCCCTCTACGAGTTGAGTAGTAGACACTCCATCATTGTTGCCAGATTCTTCGTAAGTATTAAGCAGAAATAAGGTTTCACCAGAAGATGATAATGAAACTACTCCATTTGCTCGTTCATTATTTAAGAGTGTACCTGCGTTTTTTGCTTTTCCAAAACCTTTATCCCCATAAGAACTGATATAAATATCCTGATCATCGAGATCCCCATTTATATTACCTGGCGCATTTTGCCGAGCAAAATACAAGGTCTTACCATCAACTGAAATCATTGGTTTAGTTTCAGTATATTGGCTATTAATTGAATCAGAAAGGTTTATTTTAGTGATTTTCTGTCCAAATGCAGGTAAATAAATAAGGACTATGAGGGCGGTTGAAATGGTCCAAAATATTAAGCTTTTCATCTCCTGATGTTAAAGTTGATAGTAAATTATAATAGTCTTCAATAAAAAGATTAATCAAATGTACATAAATTATTGATAAACAGGCAACAATGAATTTTAATTATTTATTATTTACAGGCAATATATCAGTATAAAAGAAAACTCATACAACTGAAGAGATCATAACACGGAAATGGAAAAACTACTATAAAGAAAACCTAAAAGAATACTAGGGCTATTCATCTTAGTAAAGTTACATTAGGACAATAATGCAAAACCGAAAAGTAATTTTAGCACGATACATAAGCAGCAAATAGCACGCGTTTTGCTTCGCAACGCGCGCTAGTGGGTGTGGGTATTTTAGTAGATACAGGTTTCATTTTTTTATCACTAAAAATACTATCCAAAACAAAACGAATAAAAAAATTACCAGTTTTATTCTTTTCATTCTAATTTCATTCATCTTTTCCTGATCAACCTCTTTCTCTCTGTAGTATCGATTCATTTCTTCGTTGGAAATTTCAGGGTAAGAAAACAAGTCATCAAAAAAATCCTTAATAAAATTTATTATTTTCCTCATTAAATTAATACTTAACTGGTTGAGCATTATTAATTTCATTAATTAGGGCATTAAAATCTTTTGTATCTTCTATACCAAAAGATAAATTAATGCTATTTCTATCTGCTTTATCCGTTAAATTATCAGACGCCTTTAGAGGATCTTCATCAGCAATTTTCATAGCCACAAATTCATAGACAACTTCAAAAGCATCTTGATAACTCCAATAGGAGGCCGGAAAAGTGGTTTCACTTAAATTCATTGGCCAATACCTTTCTTGATTACCTAACAAGGTAGTCATCGATTCTACGACAGGATCAAACATAACATCATTTCGAGTATCATTGACAAAATTCGAATTACTTGGGATATCAATATCTAAATCAGCTATAACGTTAACAGTCAAGTTAGACTTCTTTGAAGTCGTTAAAAATCCTAAATCGTGGCCTAAGTGACCTGGAAGAAGCTTTTCTCCTACAACAGTAAAATCAAATTCAACAAATTTCTCAATTTTTCCACTTCCTGAAATATTAATCTCTGTTTGTTTAAATTCCCCAGTAACAGTATTTTTTAGCCAATAACCAGAAACACTAACATTAACTAATTCTATCTTGGTTATAAGAGTCTCATTTGTTTCTTTATTGATTGAAACCTTATAACCCTGCATATTTTCATAATCGTCTTTCAATTTAGCTACTGTTTTAGCCTCCAGCCCATCCAAATCAATTGCTTGAATAGGCGTATTACTAGCAAACTGATAAGGCGTCAGCATAGGGTAACTTTTCATCAACGGATCCACACTCAAAAACTTCGTAATCCTCGGATTATAAATCCTGAAGCCGTAGTCATAGGTAGAGCCGCCACCGCCCATGCCCTCGGGGTCTTTTTCCTTACCGTTAAAGCCGTAGCGGTAACCTTCATTATCGCTTAAGTCCGAAGTTCTACCTTCCATGCCCATTCCAAAAGGATAATAGTCATTCGTGGCAATTAAATTAGGCCAGGCTTTGCTGCTGTACCATTCGCTTTCTGCTTCGTCTGATACGATGTTTACGTTATCAGTAATCACAGCCAACACATTGCCTAAGTGGTTGCTTAGTTCATAGTTTCTATAGCCTAACTTTAGCTGTCCTGGTCGGGCTTTCTCTAACGCAAGACCTAAACGGCTGCTGCCGTACAGATGGTGTTCAATAGCTTCTTCTTCCTTATACACTGCCATTACATTTCCGCTTGCATCACGAATATAGCGGTTGGTGGTGACTTCTCCATCTTTATCGGTGATTTTAGCAATTCCACTACCGCCTGCATCATATCCGTAATAGACTTTTAGGCTGTGACTACATTTTGAAATATTCCATTAATTCAACTGTCTCGGTATAGCCTAAAAATAAATGCAATCTAATTTTTTCGCAATCGAAACCGCAAACGATTTCGGAACTTTTATTTACACAACACTTTTAATACCGATATATATTACTGTAATTAATGCTTCAACCAAATATAATATTTTATGAGACGACTAATTGCACAAAATTTAATTCCTTTATTGCTAATGGCAATAATTGTATCTTGTTCAGATCAAAACGAACTAGAAGAACAGCGAAAACACTCTAGAAAGAAAGCAAGGGATCCATTTTCAACTGTGCACTCAACAGATGAAAATGCAAACCAAAGAAATCCTGGACCTGGTGGCGGTATAATAATGCAAGCATTTTACTGGGATGTGCCTGCAGGAGGTACTTGGTATCAGACTATTGAAAGCAAAATTCCCAGCTGGGATGCCGCAGGTGTAAGCGCCATTTGGCTACCACCTGTATCCAAAGCTATGGATGGTCCTAACTCTATGGGTTATGATCCATTCGACTATTTCGATTTCGGTGACTATGACCAGCAAGGTTCCATAGAAACACGCTTTGGCTCGAGAGCTGAATTAGAAAATCTAATCAATACAGCTCACCAATATGATATTGAAGTCTACGCTGATATTGTCTTGAACCACAATAGTGGTGCTGATTTAGAAGCAAACCCTTATACAGGAACTGATACCTACACTGATTTCAACCCAGCATCTGGAAAATTCTACAGATCTGCTAGTGATTTTCACCCTAATGCGGTAGTGGGAAGTGATGAGGGAGTGTTTGGAGGCTTTCCCGATTTAAGTCATTCGACTACTTATGTACAGGATTGGTTGTGGAATCGAACGGATGGAGTTGGAAAATACTACCGCGATGAACTAGGCTTCGATGGCTGGCGATTTGATTATGTAAAAGGCTTTGGCGGCTGGGTAGTTCGTGAGTGGATGAATAATGTAGGCGGATTCGCTGTAGGCGAGTATTGGGATGGAAATGCGCAGTTGTTGCAAGATTGGGTGAATAGTACTAACAGAACATCATCCGCCTTTGATTTCGCATGCTACTACAGAATGGATGAAGCCTTTGACGGAAATGATTTGACCAAGCTGCAAGGAGATATGCTCTGGAAAAGAGATGCTGCAAAAGCTGTCACTTTCGTCAGCAATCATGATACAGATGAGATCTGGGATAAAATGCATGCCTATGCGTATATCTTTACACATGAAGGTTATCCTACTCTATTCTATCAGGATTATGAAGAATGGTTGGATCAAGATAAATTGGATAACCTGATGTGGATTCACAGAAATCTAGCCACCGGAGGAACTGATATCTTATATGCTGACAATGATGAGTATGTTGCCAGAAGGAATGGCAATCCTGGCATTATAGTATATTTGAATGATTCAAATCAATGGTTAGAAAGGTGGGTTTCTACTAATTGGGGCAATTCTGTTATCAAAGACTATACAGGTAATTCCAGTTGGGAACCAACAACTCAAAATGATCAGTGGGTTAAAATTCAATGCCCTCCAAATAGTTATACTGTTTGGTCTTTAAAATAATAACTTAAGCTATAAAGAAGTCACCGTCCGCAAAGTTGGTGACTTTTTTTATGCCTATCTCCTTCTCTACCAAGTGGGACAACATCACTTAGCCTTATTTACTTTTTCATCAAGTGAGTTGATCAGCTTTTCCAACATGTCTTTAAATATGGTAATTTCAGCTATAGATACACTCTCATCTTGAAAGGAACTAAAAATTTGCTCTGGAATAGATGCTGCTGCTGCTTTTAAATCATCCCCCTTTTTTGTTAGGGCCACTATTACTGTACGTTCATCAATTTCTGCTCGCTTTCTGCTAAGCAAACCCTTAGCTTCTAGTCTTTTTAAAAGAGGCGTCAATGTATTGGACTCTAACATAAGCCTTTGTCCAATTTTATTAACGGTTTGGGAATTATGCTGCCATAAAACTAGCATCACTAAGTATTGGGGATATGTTATATCTAGCTTATCCAGATACGGCCCATATAGTTTAGTAGTTAATCTTGAGGCAGCATAAAGCGGGAAGCATAACTGTTTATCTAAATAAAGCGATGCGAATTTATCATCCATAGTTACAGTAACTGTTTGATATATGACTCCATTTTTTCAGGTTTAGTAGTAGGCGCAAACCTTTTAACAGGTCTACCCTCTTTATCAATAACAAATTTAGTGAAATTCCATTTAATCTTGCTCCCTAAGATCCCGCCCTTGAGATGAGATTTCAAATAGTTAAATACGGGATGCGCATTTTTACCGTTTACCTCGACTTTCTCAAAAATAGGAAAACTAACACCGTAATTCACTTGACAGAACTCTTGTATCTCCTTAGAATCGCCACTTTCTTGATTGGCAAATTGATTACAAGGAAACCCAAGAATCACTAGCCCCTGATCTTTATACTTCTTATATAGATCTTCCAAGCCTTCATATTGAGTTGTTAAACCACACTTACTGGCTGTATTCACCACAATTACTGTCTTATTCTCAAAAACTTTCATTGACAATTTTTCTCCTGTCAAGAGATTTGCTTCGTATTTGTAAAAACTCATATTACTCTACTTTTTAACTTTTGACAAAAAATACTTCCATCCACCAGTCGACCATAAGGCCCAAAGAATTAAAACAGGTTGAAAAAATAGGCGAATCAGCCTTTTCCGATCTGTATCAAGACCAAAAGCATCGATTTCATTTACATATTGTGATATATTTCCAGGAAAAATCAAGATGTAAAATACAGCCAACGCTAATCCTACTTTTGCTTGATGTTTCACTAAAATGATCATTAATAACCCAAGCGTGATTTCTACTATCCCAGATGATAGCACCACAAAATCCATAAATGCAGGGTCTGTTGGTAACCATCTAGGAACCTGAGCTAGAAACTCTTCCCTTTGGAAAGTAAGGTGTCCAATACCCGCAACGGTCATAAAGAGCCCTAATAGAACTCTAAGCGCATTTTTAATGTAATATGTTTTCATGTTTGTTCAATTTAAATCTTAATCGTTTTAATCGTGCACGATTAAAATATAGCAATAATTTTCTATCTGTGAAATCAATAAAGAGATTTATCTTGATTTACGAACTGAAGACAAACTTTTAAAAGGTGCTAAATTGAGTCCTTAAAATACAGCTAACTATCAACTCGAAGAGGTTTACAAAATCAATTGAAAATTAAACTTCACCCCAAACTTTGAGATACTGGGATTATCTAGATAGGTCAGTCTATGGTAGAAATCAACTCGTAGCACTTTGAAGATATTCTCTACCCCATACCCAAATTCTACATAAGGTTTGTCCTCTAGGGTATAAAAACCATCTGTCGAGTTATACTCCTCTCCAGCAAGTGATTTATTGGCATCAGACATACCTCCGTAGATCACATTTGCTATACCCACTAGTCTCCAATTCAACTTTTTCATGAGTGGAATATGGTTGAGAATCATGCCCTCAAAGTAATGTGTGTACTTTACCGATACATAACTATCACTTACAAACTCATAGAAATTCATTAAATTAAAAGAAGCATTGGAAAAGAAGATTCCCTGATTCCCAGTATGCACTTTCAGCATCGGATACGGAACTTCCGAAAACATCCTTCCAGCCTCTAAGTCCATTTTCCCGATTCCTATCCCGTTGTAAGGTATAAAGTGGGTTATATTAGCTGTTAATTGATGATAATCTAAATCACCCCAGAGTACATCCTTCAAGCCTAACTCATAATCTAAACTAAAAACAGGCCATGAATTACGTCCTACCACTAATTTCCGATTTCCGTCAATCAAAAACTTCTCCCCCTTTGCATAGCGAATTCCTAATTTTATGGCGGTCGTATTAAAGCTGTTTCTTAAATCGCCTGTATCCTGCTCGTTTGGAATATAGTTGAATGGGAAATCGGGTTCGAAATGCTCTGTTTTCACTCCTGCCTTCACAGAAAGCCCACCTCTTATGTCACTACTAAAGCTTAATTTATTTGTTTCACTGTAATAAGGCTTTATTAAGGTTCCGAACCTTGAGGAGGCATAGAAAAAAGGGTTGTCCTCTGGACTTACATCTTTTAAGCCGAGTTGATTCAATTCATAGCCGTGAACTAGTTCGATTGTTTGCCAAGGAGCACGTGATAAAATATATTTGATATTTGCATTATATTTGAATTTTTGATCTTCCGTACCATATGCCAAATGACCACCAAATTGCCACTTGCTGCTCAAGCGTTCATTTGTTCTTCCCCCAAGCTGAAATCGATGTCCTTCTACATCATTAAAAGTATAGATATTTGGATAGGGCCCAATATCAAACTTTCCTAATTCAAAATAGCCAGTGATCGCAAAATATAGTAGATCTTCGTAAGCTCGAACAGCCCCAATATCTCTTATATCATCAATCATTGTAGCAATCTGTTGATTACTTTCATTTAAGGGTTGATGCCTCTTTTCTACCCAAAAATTATCATTACTTGGTTTAGGTAATACTTTTACTGGTATATCATAAAAAGCAATTGGCATCGGACGATCAAAAACAAAGTCTGAATAAGAGAGATTAAAAACAGCATACATGCCCGGATATACTCCTAAAATAGGATCCACATCTAACTTCACATCAACTTTTTCAGGCAGCAGTACATTTCGTTCAGGGAAGTACTTCATTTCCTGAAAGATTTGAAGCCCTGACAAATAATTGATATTCGTATTTTCGGTAATATTCGCGCTTATATTCTTTAGGGCCCAGCTATTTTTCTCAATAAGCATCGTTCCGATAAAGGCTAAATTCTGCTTATTCTTCGGTTCAAACTCAATTTGATAATGAATTTGATCAGCTACTTTGAATGAATCAGTAAGCTCATATTCATAATACATTTTCCAGGAATCAGCTAAAGGTGAAACAAATTGCTTTCCGAACAAATCCATCCAATTATCATAAAAATTATACTCTTGAAATGCTGAACCGACAAATTGTTGCGCAATAGAATTGTCATCTACCATGATCCCTTTGATATTGCTGTTAATCACTTCTTCTTTACTGTGCTTGGGATTAGTATTGTTATAGACATTTGATATACTTTCGGAGAAGAAAACAGGAATCATTTTTTGCCCTTTCTTATTTCTTAGGGGCTGAACGCTGTCCACAGCGGCAACAATTTTTTGTATGATCTTTCGCTCCTCCAACCCCTTATTCATCTTATCAATATATCCCTCAATTTTGTTATAGCTTTCCACTTTATAATAATCAATGTTCCGTGGATCGTACTCTTCTTTCTTAGCGATTACTTTTCTCATTACTCTGAAGGCCGGATTCTCTCCCGGTCGAACAATTACTTCATTTAAAGTCATCACATCTTGACCCAATGAAACATCCACTTCATTAATCCCTCCTCTTTTTAGAGGTATTCTTTCGGTCACGTAACCAATATAACTTACTACTAAAGTATCAAGTGAAGCACTTGATGTCAGTTCATAAAAACCTTTTATATCAGTGGTAATTCCATTTTGAGTGCCTGAAAAATACACATTTACAAATGGGAGCACCTCTCCCGTTTTAGCATCGGTAACAGTACCGAAAACCTCTGTTTGAGCTCTAGCAGCCAGGGTGGTAAAAATTAATAGAACTATGAAATAGTGCTTAAATTGGTTCATAAATGTGGTTCAAAAAAAATTGGTCGAAAAGGTTAATTCAAAGCTGCGTAATCCCCATAAGTTTATTAGGTAAATATAAGTCAAGCAACGCTTTCGGACGGGCAAAAAATTCCCTTATGGTCACTTTCGTTGAAGAATAAACAGGTACTTCCTCTGCAGGAAAAGCTATTGCATCCATATCATAGTGCCTACTAATATATAAGGCTCTATAAGCATGAAATTGCTGGGTGATAATCGTGACATCTTCATGTTTAAAAAGTTCTTTGCAGCGGTAAACGCTTTCTATAGTGCTAAGGCCAGCAGTATCAATTGAAATAGCACTTTCTGGTACACCTTTCAACATTAATGCCTTCTTCATATCGCTAGGCTCGTCATAATAGCGAGTTCTATTATCCCCACTAAGAAGTAAGCCTTTCACTTTTCCTTTATGAAACAGCTTAGCAGCTGCTTCCATCCTATTATCAAAGAAACTATTCGCTTCACCTTTGACATTCCGCTTACTAGTCCCTAAAACCAAGGCTATTTCTTTTTCCGGGATGGAGTCAATATTTGCATAAATGTAGTCACTGGTTTGCGAAATGATGAATACATTGGAAAAAAGAGCAAATACGATCGCTGCTATTACTACAAATAAGCCAAGGCGAATGAAGAACTTAATCATTATGTTTTTTCTGGTTCAAATGCCTTAACGAAAAATTTCTCGTAATCGTCAGGTCTAGCCATACATTTTTTATACCAGCGCAAGCGATAATCGGCTTTAGTGTGCTGATCAAATTGCCATTTATCCACTGATTGTCTTAATCTGCTAATCAAACTATAGAATGTTATTCCTGACGCGACTGAAACATTATAACTTTCGGTAAATCCATGCATCGGTAAGCGTATAAAATCATCTGCCATAGCTTTAGCTTCATCACTTATTCCATCTCGCTCATTGCCCATGACAACAGCAATCGGCTGATCTAAGGATAAATCTTTAGGTTCGCAAGCCTCCTCATTTGGACTAGTTACCACAATTTTGTATCCTTTTGACTTCAAATCTTGGAGGACATCGGCAGTAGGAGTTTTGCTTTCAGGATATTGATGAACATCGACCCATTTTATAGCTCCCCTGCTAACTCCTCTACCGAGCTTGAATACGTTTTCATTTTCAATGATGTGATAATGCTGAATTCCTAAGCATTCCCCAGAGCGGATGATCGCATTGGCATTATGAGGATCTCGAATATCTTCGAGCACAACTCTAATAAAATCCGTCCGATTATCTAAAACAGTTTCAATAAACTGCTTTCTTTCATCAGAGAGAAAATCACCAAATTTTTGCGTTAGAAAATCAACTAAATCTGCTTCCATGTATTTTAGAATAAACCCAATTGCTCTTTATCGTCATCAACCTCAAAGTCTACAGAATCACCTGATTTATATTCCTTCTCTTTCTCCTCCTTTTTACTTTCTAATAATTTTACCTTGGTGACATCATACTGAGAAAGCTTGTTCCCTATTGCTTTCCAACCCTTGACATCTATCAACATATCAAAATCATAAGTTGCCGATTCCTTTTCTCGGTCTTTCCCCTTACGGAATTCTATCTCCAATTGAGGATCTTTGTCGGTGCTCACCACCGTTAAAGTTGATTTTTTATGCTCTGAGATGAATAGAAAAGGTTTATTCAGCGTTCTCGTTTCGATTTGGAAACGTTTTACAAAATAATTTTTGGATGCACCGTCAAAGTACACGCTTGAGATCACACTATTTGGATCAAATTTCTGAATTAGCTGTACTTTTTCTCCTTCAAATCGGTTGGTCAATTCATAGTTACGCAATTCATAAGAACCCTCTTTGTAAACAACTAAAATAGTATCATCACCATGAAAAGAGCCGATCAATTTACCTCTCTCGTCTGTATTCAACTTTCCAACAGACTGGTCATAATATATCTTCAGGCCTCCAAAACTACTTTCGCCTAGCAATTTAAACTCTACTTTCTTTACAGGGTATTTGGTTAAAATATTCCCTCCTGCTCCTCTACCTTTGATTTCCAATTCAGCAAAGTCGAAATCGAATACTTTGACTCTTGCCCTGCATGAATTTGATAATTTTACATTAATAACTTCTGACTCCCCATTCGGACGAGCTTCCAAATACAATACTTTGGATCCTTTAGCTCCTTTGGTCAGGTCATAATCCCTATCTCTGGTGACTGACAAGACTTGAAATCTTTTCACCATTGTTCGCCCAGATTTCCCATCAAGATAAGCAGCATTGTATACTCTTCTCTCATCATTTTTACGGAAAATATCAACATGAATAATATCCTTTCCTACAAAAACTTTCTCATCAATTCGCACGACTTTATAAGTCCCATCTCGCTTAAAAGCGATCACGTCATCTAAATCGGAGCAGTCAGACACGAATTCGTCTTTCTTCATCCCATACCCAATAAACCCTTCTTGTCTGTTTACATACAATTTTTGATTATTCGCAGCCACAGTGTGTGCTTGAATATTATCGAAGCTTTTGATTTCAGTCTTACGCTCTCTTCCTTTACCGTATTTCTCTAGTAGACCTTTGTAATAATCGATGGCATATTCGGTCAGGTTCTTTAAGTGATGCTCAACCTGAGCCAACTCATCTTCCAGCTTACGCATCAATTCATCTGCCTTGAACTTATCAAATTTAGAAATTCTCTTGATTTTGATTTCCGTTAAGCGGATAATGTCATCCTGCGTAATTTCTCTGTAGAATTGCGGTTTGAATGGCTCTAAGCCCTTGTCAATTGTTTCTAAAACTGCTTCCCAAGTTTCACATTCTTCTATGTTGCGGTATATTCTGTTTTCAATAAATATTTTTTCCAAAGAGGAGAATAAGATTTTCTCCATTAACTCCCCTTTACGGATTTCCAATTCACGCTCTAAAAGCTGAACGGTATCCTCAACATTCTTATCTAAAATTTCATTTACAGGTAAGAAAATCGGTTTGTCCTCAATAATTACACAAGCATTGGGAGAAATGGACACTTCACAATCTGTAAAGGCATACAATGCATCTATCGTGATATCAGGAGATTGCCCTGCTGCCAATTGCACTTCAATTTCAACATCTTTCGCGGTATTGTCGACCACTTTCTTTACTTTGATTTTCCCTTTATCATTCGCTTTAATGATGGATTCTATCAAGCCTGTTGTGGTGGTACCAAAGGGAATATTCTTGATTAAAAGGGTACGCTTCTCGCCTTCTTCAATTTTTGCTCTTACCCTTATTTTGCCACCTCTTAAGCCTTGATTATAGTCAGAAAAATCTGCCATTCCTCCTGTCGGAAAGTCAGGATAGATTTCTACCTTTTTCTTCTTTAATACATTGATACATGCTTGAATCAATTCACAAAAGTTATGCGGAAGAATTTTAGTGGAAAGGCCTACTGCAATTCCTTCAACCCCTTGCGCTAGTAGCAATGGAAATTTTACAGGTAATGTAACGGGTTCCTTTTTACGGCCATCATAAGATAATTGCCACTCAGTGGTTTGCGGATTAAAAACTACATCCAAAGCAAATTTGGAAAGTCTGGCTTCAATATAACGAGGTGCGGCTGAACTATCGCCTGTCCTGATGTCCCCCCAATTCCCTTGCGTTTCAATGAGGATATCTTTTTGGCCCATATTCACCATGGCATCTCCAATAGAAGCATCACCATGTGGGTGATATTGCATCGTCTGGCCAATAATGTTAGCAACCTTATTAAAGCGACCATCATCCATTTCCTTCATGGCGTGCATGATACGTCTCTGAACAGGCTTAAATCCGTCCTCGTTTGCAGGTACCGCCCGCTCAAGGATTACGTAAGAAGCATAATCCAAAAACCAGTTTTCGTACATACCAGATACCGCAATCACGTTATGTAATTTATCCTTATCCTCTCCGTTTTGGTTGTTTTTTGGTTCGCTATTTTCGTTATTTTCTTCCATTTGAATTAATCAAAGACGATATTTTGATGATTTTTTACTCAAATACACACCGATTCACTGTATTGCAATTACAATAATTCAGCTCCTGTAAGTATCCTAAAATAAGTTAAGATTCAGCCAATTCTTCTTCCAAATCCTTCTCAACTCTTAATTTGTCAATAATAAACTGTTGTCTTTCCATGGTATTAGTCCCCATATAGAACGTCAAGAGATCCTTTATTTTTGTTTGATTATTTAAAATAATTGGATCCAGTTTGATATTTTCATTGATGAATTCTCCAAATTCCTCAGGTGAAATTTCACCTAAACCTTTAAATCGGGTGATTTCCGCTGCTTTCCCAATCTTTTCAATAGCTCTTCTTCTTTCTTCATCCGAATAGCAATAGATAGTTTCCTTTTTATTTCGCACCCTAAACAAAGGGGTATCCAAAATATACAGGTGCCCGTCTCGAACTAAATCAGGAAAGAATTGCAGAAAGAAGGTCATTAAAAGTAATCGAATATGCATTCCGTCTACATCAGCATCCGTGGCAATAATTACTTTTCGGTAACGAAGCCCTTCAAGACCTTCCTCAATGTTCAAGGCATGCTGCAAAAGATTGAATTCCTCATTTTCATACACCAATTTCTTGGTTTTACCATAGCAATTCAACGGTTTACCCCTTAAACTAAACACAGCTTGCGTCTGCACGTCACGAGATTTGGTGATAGAACCTGAGGCGGAGTCTCCCTCTGTGATGAAAATCATAGTATCATCCTTTCTATCATGCTTAGGATCGTCATAATGCACACGGCAATCTCTTAATTTCTTATTATGAAGATTAGCTTTCTTGGCTCTTTCGTTAGCTAATTTCTTAATACCTGCCATATCCTTGCGTTCTCGCTCCGACTGCATTATTCTTTTTTGAATCGCCTCAGCAGTTTGAGGGTTTCTATGCAGAAAATCATCCAATGCTTTCTTTACAAAATCACTGATGAATGTTCGCATGGTGGGGCCATCAGGAGCCACATTTTGAGACCCTAACTTTGTTTTCGTTTGGGATTCAAAAACAGGTTCTTGTACCCGCACTGAAATTGCTGCAACTATGGCCTGCCTGATATCGGAAGGATCATAATTTTTACCGTAAAAATCACGAACAGTTTTTACGATAGCCTCTTTGAAAGCCACTAGGTGTGTACCCCCCTGAGTGGTATTTTGACCATTTACGAAAGAATAATATTCTTCACCGTACTGATTCGCGTGAGTCATGGCCATTTCAATATCTTCACCCTTCAAATGAACGATTGGGTAGCGATTGGTTTCTTCATCAGTTTTACGATCCAACAGATCTTTCAATCCATTAGCAGAATGGAATTTCTCACCATTAAAATTGATGGTCAAACCAGCATTAAGAAATGCATAATTCCACATTTGCTCTTCCAAAAATCCAGGAATGTAATGATAGTTTTTAAAAACCGTTTCATCGGGCTCAAAAGCTATCAAAGTACCATTTCTACCGCTTGAAGAGGCTACTTTCGAATCATTGCTAATTACCCCTTTTTGAAATTCTGCAACTTTTGTTTGTCCATCTCGAAACGCTTGAACTTTAAAATAATTAGAAAGGGCATTGACTGCTTTTGTACCTACTCCATTTAATCCAACAGACTTTTGGAAAGCTCCAGTATCATATTTTCCACCTGTGTTGATCTTAGAGACACAATCCACTACTTTGCCAAGCGGGATTCCTCTCCCATAGTCTCTCACCTCTACTCTTTGATCGGTGATTTTAATTTCTATTGTTTTACCAAACCCCATCATGTGCTCATCAATGGAGTTATCAATCACTTCCTTTACTAATACATATATTCCATCATCTGGAGAAGAACCATCTCCTAATTTACCGATATACATACCAGGACGCATACGAATATGCTCCCGCCAATCCAGTGATTTTATACTATCCTCATCATATTGAAATTCCGCCATAGTGTTTGTTGGATTGAAAGTTTTAGCTACTCAAATTTTAAAATTACAAAGCTTTTTCTAATTGTAAAGCTTTTTAGGAATCCCTCTATTCTATTTCAGGCATAGAAAGACATCAAAAGAGATGAAGTCTTACATCAAGCAGAGCCAATAAAATATTTGAATATGAGTTGATTAAAGCCATAGAATTAAGGCCTCAATCTCCAAGAAAAAAAAAGTAAAAATTTATTTATTTCTTCTCAGAATAAATGGGAGCCAAAGGACCCAAAAAAAGATAACTAATATACTAACAATAACGAGTGGTAAATAGCCACTCTGAGTCATACCTTCCTCATTATTAACAAAAATAAAAACCGTTAAGAGGCTGGCAAAAAACAGATTGAAAGTACCTGCCAAACTTCTAGCCCAAGAAGCTAAAGTGTTTTTTACTTTTTCATTCTTAAAATAAAATTTAGGACCAATGGGTTGACTTTTGATCACTACAGCAAGAGCAACACAGATAAGTACAATTACAATAGGAATAATCAAACCAGTGTAAAATAACGTATTATTACTAAATTGAATCTGATTATCTAACAGCTTGATTTTCACAACTGATAACTCTGCAAAATAGGCATAAGTGTAAAACAAAACAGCTATGTAAGCTATACTCGTACCAATCAAAAAAGCTCTTGAGATTCTGTCCATAATTTTTATTTACACGCAAAATTAAATTTATTCATGAGTATTTCAGCATTTTTTCAAGGAAGTTTTTATTCAAAATGTTATATTTCGAAACGAACGGATGATTCGTCTTGTTTATAGCTTAAATAGTTACAAATGGATTTTAACCCTATAATTTTATCAATTCCTATTTATTTCGCTCTGATCGGAATTGAATTGCTTATTCAAGCAGTAAAAAGATATAGAATTTACAGATTGAACGATGCTATCACTAATATAAGTTGCGGAATTACACAGCAAGTAACCGGAATTTTTTTTAAAATACTAAGCGTAGCAGCTTATCAATGGGTATTTGAAAATTTTGCATTATTTTCCATCACTCCTACTTGGTACAATCTTATAATACTTTTCGTCTTAGCAGATTTTTTCTATTACTGGGCTCATAGAAAAAGTCATGAGATTAATCTATTTTGGGGTGGGCATGTTGTGCACCATCAAAGTGAGGATTATAACTTCTCTGTTGCTTTAAGGCAAGGGTCTTTTCAGATTATTTGGACTTTCTTCTTCTATTTTCCTTTAGCTTTCATTGGCTTTGATACGTTAAGCTTTGTTCTGATGTCTGGCTTGGTAACAGTTTATCAGTTTTGGATTCACACTGAAACGATTGGAAAGTTAGGCCCGATTGAATGGTTCTTCAATACGCCTTCCCATCATCGGGTGCATCACGGGAGAAACCCTAAATATATAGATAAAAATCATGCTGGGGTATTTATCATATGGGATAAAATGTTTGGCACCTTTCAAGAGGAAGAAGAAAGACCTACTTATGGAATTACAAAACAAACTGCCAGCTGGAATCCTGTTTGGGTAAATTTTCAGCACTACATTGAAATGGGACAAGGCATTAAACTCATGAAAGGTTTTAAAAATAAACTAAAGTATATTTTCTACCGTCCTGGTTGGCAACCTAAAGAAATGGGGGGACAATTACCTATACCAGAAATCGATCCTAAAAATGACCGAAAATACGATAAGCAAACATCAGGCGCATTCAGTCTATACGTTTTGATTCAATACATTATAATCCTTGCCGGAACCGCTCTATTTCTTTTTAATGCTGATAATTTTAATATCTGGCAACAAGCTCTAGCTGTTTCTTTGATTATTTTAGGAGTTACAGGGGCCGGTGTCATATTGGAAGAAAAGAAGTACTCTTTTGGATTAGAGATATTTAGAGTCCTACTTACTCCAGTTGTCGTAGTCTTCGTTCTGATTCCGAATGTTGGATCTCTAGTTACAGCAGCAGTTTTAGCTTATGGAGTCATTTCATTTACTGCACTGATTTTTATCAAAAAATCTTTTTCGACCGTAGCTCAAGCTTCTTCAAAAACAATTTCTTGAACTGGTCATAAAGCTGTAATAATCAATGATTAAATCAAATCTGAATCGATTTATAGGAAACCCCAAAAGCATAAACATATAAGTATGAAAACAACCCAACTGATACCCTTTATAATTTTTCTAATTTGTTTTAGCTGTGGAGAAGTTCCTCAATTGGAAAATATAGACTTGAAGAAATGGAAAGAGGATAAAAATGCCTGCAATGAATATCGAATTGGCGTAGTGGATGATTTATTAAGTCAGAAGGATAAATTAAGAGGATTATCGCAAAATGAAATGATCAATCTTTTAGGTACTGCAGATAAGCATCAATTATATGAAAGAAGTCAGAAATTCTTCATCTATTATGTAGAGCCGAACGAAAATTGCACACAATATACAGAAGGTTATATAAAAGCTTTATATATTCGCTTCAATTCGCTAGATCAAGCAGTCGATTTCAATATTCAAAAAGTACAATAGAGAACTAATATTTTTTTAACGCTATACCATTAATCTATCATGGCAAACTGGAGAAGAAACCTTTGTGATTGGAAAATTAGAAATTTGGCCTATTCTATGGGCGTGGGAATATTTCTGCTTGCAATTGCGATCTATCTGGTCATTATGAACACTGGTATTAATCAACAAAGTTTACTAAGATCAAAAAGCATCGGTAGTTTAGACAATATTAGCTCTCCTCTAGCACCCCAATATATAAGTGAAAATAAAGAAAACATCGGTTCCAACATTAGAGCAGTGGAAAGAATTCTCTTTGCATACACCAAAGGGGGTCAATTAGGTGAAGAAACTATAGAAGTTGAAGTCAATCATAAGTTGAAAGCAGAAATTGAAGATTTAATGGTCTATTGGACTCCATTAAAAGAAGAGCTTTACAACATACAAGATGGTGAAAAGACCATTCAGGAAGCAAAACAAAGCCTGGAGAAAAAATACAATGCATTTGTTGCAAAGCATGCCAAAATAAAGACATTGATAGATCGTATAAATGAAGAAGAACAAGAGGCTCAATCCCTGTATATGATTCTCCTCTACCTTTATATTTTTTTACTAAGTTCTTTTATTTACTGTATTGTAAAATATTTAATTCTTAACCCGATCTACAAAATCTCACTTTCAGCTAGAGAATTGTCAAAAGGAAATTTAACAGAAAAAATTGACTATAATAGCAAAAATGAGTTGGGTTATATTGCTCAAAATATTAACTCAATGGCCGAGATTTTAGAGAATGCTACGGATTTCACCACGAAAATTGGTGAAGGTCAATTAGACGCTGATTATAAAGGATTGGAAAAAGATCATGATAATTCTTTAGCATCCTCCCTACTCCAAATGCGTGCTAAGATGCAAGATTCTGCAAAAGCCGATAAAGAGCGCAGTTGGGTAAATGAAGGTTTAGCAAAATTTGCAGATATTCTGAGAAACAATAATGACAATATTGAGGAATTATCCTATCAGATTGTTTCCAATTTAGTGAAATTCATGGATGCCAACCAAGGGGCATTGTTTGTTTTGACTGAGCCGGAAGATGAAGATGAAGAAGCTAAGATTATATTAGAATCGGCCTATGCCTACGAACGTAGAAAAAGATTGAAAAAGGAAATTGCCGTAGGGGAAGGTTTAGTAGGACAAGCAGTGCAAGAAGGTGATCGGATTTACCTCACTGAAGTCCCTGAAGATTACGTAGAAATCAAGTCTGGCTTGGGAGAAACTCTTCCTAGGTGCGTTTTAATTGTTCCTTTGAAAATTAATGAAGAAATCAAGGGAGTGGTTGAAATTGCCTCAATTCAAGACATAGCTGAATATAAAATTGAGTTTGTAGAGAAATTAGGAGAGAATATTGCTTCTACTATTGCCAGTGCCAAAACCAATGAACGAACCAAGAAACTCTTAAGTGAATCACAGGAAATGACTGAGCAGATGCGTTCTCAGGAAGAAGAAATGCGTCAAAATATGGAGGAAATGGAGGCTACCCAAGAAGAAATGGGACGAGCTCAAACGGAGATGGCAGAAAAAGAAGCCAACCTCAATGCCTTAATTAATAATACAACAGATTCTATAATTTTGATTAACACCGATTACAAAATTATTTTGATGAATGATGTTATTAAAAATCGATATAAGGGCACTCAGTACGAAAAAATGAAGGAAGGCAGCAATGCGTTAGATATGCTTGGAGATGTCAGAGATGAATGGAAAGGATATTATGATCGCGTATTTAGAGGAGAGATTCTTTCGTTTACTATCAAAAGTAGCGTAAAAGGTGAAGATACGTATCGTCATTACGACATTCATCCGATCAAACAAAAAGATGGTGCCATATCAGGGGCATCCGTCTTCTCTAGAGATATCACCAAAGAAAAGCAGCTGGAATTGCAAAGAGAGGAGAATGCCGAAAAGCTGGCACAAAGAGGGTTTGTGCTGAACGGTATGATTAATAATACGGAAGACACTTATTTTGCTATTAATACTGACTATGAAATTTTAGTAGTAAATGATGTCCTGAAAAATCGATTTAAACAATCCGGAATCGAACTGAAACCAGGGTTAAGTATATTAACAATCTTACCGAAGGACCAATTAGAAAAATGGAAAGCACGATATGACAGGGCTTTAGCTGGAGAAAAACTACGAATAGAGGAAGTTAGGGAGCTTCAGACTGGTAATTTATCAATTGAAACTCGGTGCGAACCTATTACAAATGATAAAGGTGAAGTTATCGGAGTTTCTACAGTCTCAAAAGATATTACTGAACTCAAAAAAGCTCAAGAAGATAAAGAAAAACTTCAAAAGGAATTAGATAAACTAAAAGGCAAAAAATAACAAACCCTTTTATTGAATATTCAATTTGGAATCATTAACTATTAAATAATTAAACAAATTTAATGCTTAAAACTACATCATTCCTACTCTTCTTTTCATTTCTATTACTGTCTTGCCAACCTAGCGAAAAGAAAGAAAGTAGCACTAAAGAAGATTCGAAATCAGTCCCTACTGTTAATATAGCAGATATAGAATCTGGAATTAAAGCCTACATAGCTAATAAAACTAAGGAAGCTGACGGATACTTTCATGTGAAAGATGACAATAAAGAGCTAAGGCTAAAGCTGGTGAGAGTTCATACTGAATACCTTTCTAATCTTGGTCCGAATCGCCACTTTGCGTGCGTGGATTTAGCAGATGAGTCGGGAGATGTTTACGATGTTGATTTCTTCATGGACGGTAAATCAGGAGCAATGGATGTAACCCAAACAACAGTTCACAAACTAAACGGAAAACCTTTCTATAGTTGGAAACAAAAAAAAGATAAAACCTGGCATAGAGTGCCTATTGAATCCGCTTCGAACGAACTACTTGGCGTAATAGAAGGCCAGGATGAATTTGAATTCTACTATGAAACAACTTTGCCGGCAATAGAAGAAAAGGCAAAAGTTTGGATACCCATTGCACAAACTGATCAGTTTCAAGATATTGAAATAAAAAGTATGCAAATCTCCGGTCAAGATCAGATGATACTTGAAAAAGAATATGGTAATAAAATATTATTTCTTCAATTAGGGCCAAAGCACAGTAACAAAAATATAAAGATTACTTACCACGTAAAAAGGATAGAAAAGAGTGCGTACTCGGAACAAAACCCCCAACTGACAAAATATTTGAATGAAAATGTACTGATGCCTGTGGGAACACAGCGCTTCAAAGAGATAGTGGCAGAAGCCACGGCTGGAATGGAAAATGATAATAAGCTCATTCAAGCCCGCGCTATTTACGATTACATCATAGATAATATGCGTTATGCCAAAAATGTGAAATATGGTACTGGTGATGCCGTCTACGCCTGTGATTCCAAAACAGGAAATTGTACGGAGTTCCATTCGCTTTTTATTTCTTTAGCAAGAACAGCCAGTATTCCTGCTCGTTTTGCAATTGGTGCAGCTATTCCGTCTGACAGAAATGAAGGTGGTATCAATGGCTATCATTGCTGGGCAGAATTCTATGCAGAAGATAAATGGTGGCCAGTAGATATAAGTGAAGGGAACAAATACACAGCCTTGGCAACATACTACTTCGGTAGACATCCTGCAAACAGGATTGAATTTACAAAAGGTAGAGATTTGGAATTTGAACCAGCTCCAAATTCAAGTCCTGTAAAATTTATGGCATACCCAATTTTTGAAGTTGACGGTCAAAGCATTGTGAGTAATGCTACCTTTAGTTTTCAGAGAATAGCAGCTGAAGAGATTTAAAAATGAAACTATCATAAAAAAGCCCAGAACATTCAATTCCAGGCTCTTTATCAAAAATAGTATCTAAAATTAGTTACTAGGATGCTCACCACCTCCTGATGGATGTTCTTCTTTCGTTGAATCCGATTCTTCTTCGCTGCTAGGGTGTTCATGATCTCCATCAGAAGGGTGTTCTCCCTCAGCTTCATCCATCATTACTTCTTCTGTTTCACTCTCTTCAGAAGAACCTTCTTTCTTACTGTCACCACAAGAAATCAATGTAGTAGAAAAAAAGAATAAAGCTGCTAAAGCCACTAAACTTAAGGGTTTGAATTTTTCTAAAATTTTCATAGTTACAATGGGTTATGATTAATTGGTAGGAAAGTTAATAAGTATTCTATTTAAAGCAATTAAAGTAGTACATTAAAAATCATTGTAAGGAATCATAACGTATAACTTCTAGCAAATCTGCTATTTGAACAGACTGCTTTTGATTCCAATAGTTAATAATCCGCAAAGTCTTATTCTGGTTTTCGAGAGAAGAATTAATGATATCAATTTTGCTTTGAAATGCTCTCAAGCTTTCATTTTGTAGCTCTTTCTGAACTTGAATTTGATCAGAAAGCAAACCAATTTTTAATGTTTGCTCCTTCAAATTAGCTTCTACAGCTTGTTGCTGTAGCTTAAGTCTATTACTATCCAAGTAAGATTGATAAGCAATTGACCCAATAAATATAAATAGAAGCAAGAGAATAAAACTTGGAATAATGAAATTGATTTTAGATTTTTTTGGGGACAGGTTAAATTGATCCGAAGCGTTCGGTGCTATCACATATTTTTTATTCGCGTATTGAAATAATTGAATTAATAAATCCCCATCAGCAATGGTATTTTGCTGAAACTCACAATAGTCACTGTTTCCAAATTGCACTAAGTTGTCTTCTAGGGGAGTATAGGGAATGGAAAAACAAGAACCATTTTCCTCTAACTTCTTCAAAAAAACTAACATTTGAAAATACTCAGACAATGCAGCTTGCATATTATCACCCACTTGAATGTAAGCAGTCTGCGTATAGGTAGAAATTTGCAAACAGCTCTTAGAAATAAAATACGGGGCTACATCTTTCAAATATAAAACATCTCCCGCCCTCTTCTCGAGCTCTTTTATGACGGTATGTTCATAATTTGTGTAGTTCATACTTCTCCATTCATTTATTATCTTACAATAGTTCTAGGAATTGCAGCAGGTAATCTACTCATCATTTCGTTATTCAATAATTGTGTTGAATCCGTAAAGCTGCTCACGTTAATTACTTCGTTTTCTTGCTTTCCTATTAAAACAACCTCATCTCCTACTTTTGCATCGGGAATCTGAGTAATATCCACCATAAATAAATTCATATTGATCAATCCAACAATGGGTGCTTTCTTTCCTCCGATCAAGACATAGCCTCGATTGGAAAGGGCTCTTGGATATCCATTAGAATAACCTAATGGCATTACTGCAATTTTCATCGCATGGCTAGCTTGAAAGACTGTTCCATAGCCGATATAATCGCCCTCTGGCACTTCCCGTATATCCATTATATCAGTTTTCCATGAGAAGATTCTCTTTAACGGATCTTCTTCTTGCTTTCCGTGCTCACTTAAATACTGATAATGAATCTCTGGGCTAGGCCAAAAACCATATTGCGCCACTCCTACTCTTACCAAATCATAGAAGGTATCAGGCATGGCTATGGCTGCGGCTGAACACGCTATATGACGGATATTAGGTTCGATTCCATTCTCCTGACAGATTTCTAAAAATGCTTTATACCGTTTTTTCTGATCATCAATTTTAAATTGATTACTTGGGCTCTCCGCTCCACCTAAGTGTGTGCATAATCCTTGAAATATGAGATGTTCCTGATTATCCTTTAAAAAGGAAAGTGCTTTAGGAAACTCCTTTTTATGCATGCCCGTACGGTTAGACCCTGTCTCCACTTCAATATGGACCTTGGCTTTCTTTCCGACTTTTTTTGACGCTTCTACTGCTTCGGGCAATCTTTCAAAATTATAGACAAAAAACTCGATATCATGCTCTATGGCCCAAGGGATGTCATCTGTATAGATAATACCCATCAACATTATGGTGCTTTTACCATCTGTTGCCTCGAGCACTTCTTCCGCCTCAAAAGAGGATGCCACAGAAAAATGACGAACGCCACTTTTTTCAGCTATTTGTACAAATTCTTTAATACCATGACCATATGCATTAGCCTTCACCACGGAAGAGAAAATAACATCCTTGCCAATGATATTTTTTATGAAATTTACATTTGCTTCTAAAGCAGATTGTTTTAATTCGATTCTTGAAGAGTGTTTTACCATTTTTTCTTTGTTTCCAACCAGGTATAAGATTTCCCCCAGCTATCTTTTGCTAATGTTCTAACTTTTTCTACTTCTTTTGCCGGTACATTATCTACTAAAAGCTCAGCTTCTAAGTCATTAAAATGGAAGGCGTAAGTACGAGCTGCAAAGTGATGAATAGGTAATGACGATTCACCATGCTTTTCTCCGTTTCCATATACCGATGGCTTTACTCCTTGCCCCCAATCCTGTCTACCTTCATTGTTTGGATTCAAAAAGTAAGCTCTGTATTCACCTGAAGGATCTTTATCTACTCTTAATAAAGAGACAGCATGGAATCCAAGCATATCACCCTTTGAACTTGTAATAAATATACCGACCGGATTAGGATAAATCAATCTGTGATTTCCGTTATAGTCTGGATGGCACATCGCATAGAAAACACGAACAAAACCATCAAAATCAACAATTGCGTTAGATAAATAGTCATAAGCTGAAGCAAAACCAATCTGAATCCACTGACCATATAGTGCTGGGTTAACCCATTTATGTGGGTCTTCCGCTCTTCCCGAACCTCTTAACATCATTTCATTATATATTCGGTCCAACATAGGGACCAATGTAACTGAAACGGCATCCAGATTATAATCCAAGTTTTGTACTAAACCTTTACCGGTAGTAGAGGCTTTAATTTCCTGTCCCTCAAAACGGAAAGTAATATCATTTGTAACAGCAGCAGTTTGCACCATGTTGATTAATTTTGCTGGTGCATGCTGACTCCACATGCTGATGCCCCTTGCACTTTGGCAAGTTGGGTTATTACCTTGACCTACGCCTAGTGGTTGACCTAGAATCCTAAAGAGTGCACCGATCAAATATTGTCTTGCAGTCACCTCATGTCTAGGGTCATTGGATGACTTTAAAATTCTTTCTTCAACTTCTGAATTCAGTTTAATCTCTCCCAGATTCGAAAGACCTGAACGAACGGCTTGTCTAGCTATGATTCCGTTTTCTAACATTTTCGCAAGTCCGTAGATACATTGTGAATTTGCAACATGAACGGTACTTAGGATTAATTTACTGAGGTAAGACGTATGTTCTTGCCAACGACTCTCACCTACTGGCGAAAGACCTAGACAGATCGGTACAGTTCGAAAATACTCCTTTTCAATCAAGTATTTTAGCAACACTGCATGATATGCACTTACTAGGCCATAGCGCAACATCGATTCTCCCATTTCTTGAGATTCAAGATACAGCTCAGTATTATTTAATTTTTCAAGTACGGCTCTGTAGTCAGCCACATCTACATTTATGGTGCGATGCGCAGGACGATAAATACTGCGTTGGAAGCTCAAAAGCTTTTGATCACCCTCCTTGTTAGGGTCCAATTCGATCTTTTCCTTTACTAAAGCGATGATCTTTCTTTGCTTCTCGGTTACGACCGGACGCTGTTCACAAATTAGCGTTAACTCTTCTGCTAAAGTATCTTTTACGTCATCTAAATGGATATGATTAGACAAGAATTTAAACAAATTATGCACTTTGCTAAGTTCGTGTTCACTCATTGTCAAGCGAGTCTCCTCTACTGGGTCATTGAACACAAATTCTAAATTTCCGACTAAGACCTCTTGAATAAAAGAATCTGCTTCTGCAGCTGTAATACTTGGAGTTTTATAATCACCCTTAGCGATTGCCATCAGTCTCAGCTCACTTAAAAGCTCTATAGTAGAATTTGGATGACCACTTTTCAATGTCCAATGTACTAAGCCTGCAACTAATTTAGAGGGGTCTGCCCAGGGAGTTTCGTTGAAAATACCTCCTTCAGAAATCTCCTCAATTAAATTGTAAATCACACCCAATCCGTCTACAGAATCGCATAAGATATCAATTTGCCCCATTAGTCTATTGGCTTTTTCAGGCTTAGTTAAAGACGTGGCGGATTTGAACTCTTCTAAGAGTTCTATTAGTTTCTGACTACTATTTTCTGTTAATGTTGGATTCCCCATGGAATACTAAAAATTTAAAGATTTATTGCCAAAGTTAAAAATCTGGCAAACGTTAATGCTCTTTCGCTTCCATTATCACGTTACAAATAATGAAATTTTAAAAAAGTACTGAACAACAAAAGGCACAAGCTTAACGCTTGCGCCATTTGTATTCTACATGCTATAATAATTTTTAATGGTAGAAATCTACATTCTCATAATGCAATAATAATTCCTCCATTCTATCGGGATCTTCTCCCTTAAAGTTCACTGTACCAAAATGGTTACCGAAACCATCTCTATCACTTATTTTTTGACCGCTCATTGGTGGTACCAAATTGTGATCTAAGAAATAAGGCTCCTCTTTCAACTCGTCAGGTATTTCTAATTTAGAAATCTGCTTTTTATGAGGATAGATCATTACGTTTCCATAGAAGTTTTTAGGCCTTGCATCCAAAGGAGGTAATATTTCATCTAATTCCTCTTCTGTAATGTTAGGATCATGGCATAAAACAAATGCCCCTAGAGCGTCAAAATCGTACGCCTTCCCTGCAAGTTCCAATATGTGGCCGCCTGGAATACGACAAGCTACCTCACCAAAACTCAAGGTATCATCTTCGGTCAAGAACCACTCTGGATGAATCATTCCATACTCTATACCGAATAAATCAACCAACTTCTGCATCTCCTTCATGATTCTATCGCGCTTCGTGTGTAGGTGGTTACCTTCAGGTATAAAATTAGAATATCCTAATTTCACATACTCGGTGATGTTTAAAAACCTGATTTTTCCTTTGTGAATGTAGGCTTCGCAAGAAAACTCTTTTCCAGGCAAGTGACTTTCTGCTAAACAAGGGAAATCTTCTTCTTGACATTTTTCATCAACATCACTCATGGAACGTAATAATCTGTGTCCCACTGTTCCTGCTGAAGCAAAGGGTTTAACATGTACCCAACTATCTTCTTCATTTTCTATTTGAAGATTAGCTTGATTTAATCTTTTCATAAAGGCTTTAACGCCTTCCTTATTGTAAACTTCTTCAAAAAGGCCAACTCTAAGACCTCCAATTAATGCTTTCCGCTTCATCATCGCTTTATTTCTAAATAAGAAAGCGCGGTTCAAAACTCGAGGATCATCTCTATAAATAGAATTTAAAGCACCAGCCCATTCAACTGTTTCCTCAAATAATGGAACAGCTACATCTACGTCAAAAGGCTTTAATTTCTCATGCAAATCTATTGAATTGGACGTATCACTCCATTCATCAAATTGATAAGAAACGAAGGGAATATCATGCTCTTTAGCATAATTTTCGAAATCTGGAAATGATACAACCACATAAGGTTTATTGAGTTTTTGCATACTTTCAATTACGGGTAAACTCCAACCCATTAGTGCAAAGCATTTAGCCATAGTTATTATAGTTTAGTTTAAATTTTAGTAATTACCTTATATAAACTATAAAAATACCTAGTGCGATATAGTACTATGTTATCTACAAATATGAATAGGATGAAAAAATAGGCATATTCTACTTAATAGCAGCTTCAGCAAATCCTCCTTTTGGGTGTTCACAGTTCACAAAGCAGCATTTAATAATTAAAAACTTCGTTTTTTAGGTCAAAGTTAGGTTAGATTACAAATAGAAATAAGCTATTAATCGTCCTTTTTAAATAATTTCTTGATTTTATTAAAAAGTCCTTTTTTCTCTTTTCCGTCTTCATCAAAATTCTTGCTTTTCTCTTTATCAGGATTAGTGAATAATTTTTTGAAGAATCCATCTTCTTTAATTGGTGGGCAGTCTAATAATTTTGAGGCTTTCTCAGTTAATGGACTAAATTGGCTTCGGCTATAACTATTCAAGCTCGCATCTGCATTCACTTTCTGCATCCAAAGCCCAAATATTGGCAAGGCTGAATTAGCTCCTTGTCCAATAGATGTACTTCTAAAGCCAATACTTCCGTTATCAGAACCAGTCCAGCTAAGTGTTACCAAATTAGGTAGCAAGCCCACAAACCAGCCATCACGATTATTTTGGGTCGTGCCTGTCTTACCAGCTATGTCATTCTTCAGTTTGTACTTCCATCTTAAGCGAGATGCCGTTCCCGAATTCACAACTTCCTGCATCATCTCCAGCATTAGTTCCTGGTTTAATGATGAAAAAGCTTTTTCATACTGATTGTTAGCATTGAAATCAGCTAAAACTTTGCCAGATCCATCTGTAATTTTCTCTATAATAATTGGCTCAGATGCTATCCCATTATTCAAAAAAGACGAATAAGCCGTTGCTAATTCCAGCATACTAAGTTCGGCAGTTCCTAGCGCTAAAGAGGCCACTTCGGGTATTTGCGATTTGATACCCATTGCTTTGGCCAAATCGATCACAGAAGGAATCCCCGTCTGTTCCAAAATCTTTACTGAAACAGTATTCATTGATTTCCTTAAAGCCTCTTGCATGCTTACATTTATGTAATCATAATCTTCATCATCACTATTAGTCGGCTTCCAACCTTCTAGATTTTCATAAGAAACTGCTTTTGCCGGAAAATAATCACATGGTTCCACTCCATGTTCTAAAGCAGCCATATAAACCAAAGGTTTGAAAGTCGAACCTACTTGTCGCTTACTTTGCTTAACATGATCATATTTAAAGTATTCAAAATCAATCCCTCCTACCCATGCCTTGATAGCTCCAGATCCAGGTTCCATAACCAAGAATCCTGCTTGTAAGGTTTTTAAAGCATGTTGAATACTATCGATCACGCTCATAGTCTGCACATCTGACCCAGACCAATCAAACACCTGCATTTCTTTCTTTTGATTTAGAATTATCTGTATTTCTTCGGCCGTTTTACCTTGCTTTTTCAATGCTTGGAAATGATGAGATCTCTTGATATACTCCCCATAAATAGCCTTTTTCTTCCACGGAGCTAGATTACCCCAATTGTCTTCAAAAGCCTTTTGCAAATCCTGCATATGGGTCCTCATTGCGGATTCTGCATATAATTGCATTTTTTTATTGAGAGTAGTATGAATTTTTAGACCATCTCCGTAAATATCGATCGATTCTCCCGTTTCTTTCTCGTATCTCTCAGCCCACTTTACTAATTCTTGTCTAACTTGCTCTCTAAAGTAAGGAGCTATTCCCTTATCCGACTTGATGGGTTGATACTCAAGCGCTATTTTCTTCTTAATAGTGTTTTCATAGGTTTCTTGATCAATTTTATCATATTTATGCATCTGAGAGAGCACTACATTTCTCCTTTGAAAACTATTCTCAGGAAATATTCTGGGATTGTAAGTATAAGTTGCCTTCAGACTTCCTACTAAAACAGCAGCTTCATCTATCGACAATTTGCTCACATGCTTATTAAAAAAAGTTTGAGAGGCCGCTTCTATTCCAAAAGTATTATCAGGAAAACTAACTGTATTCAAGTATAAGGCGAGTAACTCTTCCTTCGAATAAATCTCCTCCAACCTTTGTGCAACAATGGACTCTTTTATTTTTATAATTAAGATCTCGAATTTGTGATCATACTCTCGCGGAAATAAATTCTTTACAAGCTGCTGCGATAGTGTACTACCTCCCCCAGCTGATCGGTCCTGCAAAATAATCGTTTTAACTAAAACTCTAAAAACACTTCTATAATCAATACCAGAATGTTCAAAAAAGCGAGCATCCTCCGTAGCTACCAAAGCATCTATCAAATGCTGAGGTAAGTCTTCATATTCTACACTTGAGCGATAGCTGCGATATAAAAAACCAATATTTTCATCATTCTCATCCAGGATTTCGGAGGCTTGAGCATTTTTTATATTAGACAACAATTTTTCATCCGGCAATTTTCCGAATAGGCCTGCCTTAACACCGTAAAAAAATAGAATCACCAGTAATATTCCTGCTACCAGAATCAGGGATAAATATTTAATGATCTTACTTTTAAAAGTTTTTCTTTTCTTCTTTTTTGGCATGCGAATGAATTATCCTGCGAAGAACGGAAAATCGTATTAAAAAGTGTAACATAAATGTCAATATGAATGGAAATTTGAACAAAAGCTTCAATTTTCCATTATTTCAAAACAGAAAGATTGTATGTTTGTACACTCAAAAAAAGAATGAAGTTGTGAGTAAAACAATAAGAATTGGTGGAGTACCCGAGCATTATAACACCCCTATTCATTTAGCGATCGAATCAGGTGCTATAGAAAATGAAGGCCTAAAAGTGGAGTGGAAAACTTTTGAAGGCGGAACAGGAGAAATGAGGGAAGCGCTCATCAATAATGAAGTGGATATTTGTGCTATTCTTACGGAAGGAATCGTGAGTGGCATCTTACAAGGAGTTCCTGCTAAAATCATAAGTGGATATGTAAAAAGTCCTTTAATTTGGGGAATTCATAGCGGAACTGAAAATCCAATCAGAGACCATAAAGAGATTTATGATAAACGATTCGCTATAAGCAGATTCGGTTCAGGCTCACACTTAATGCCTATAGTAGATGCTTTAAACAATGACAAAAAGATTGAGGAATCTCAATTTCATATAATCAATAACCTAAAAACTGCTCTAAATTCACTTCAAAATCAAGAAACCGATGTTTTCTATTGGGAAAAGTATACCACTAAACCCTATGTCGAAAGAGGCGAACTGAAAAGAATTGGCGAATACGTAACACCATGGCCTTGTTTTGTACTAGCAGCGCACCAGGATATTATTAATGAAAGACCAAAAGATATTTCAAGAGTATTGAGACAAATCCAGCGTACATCGGCCATGTTTATGGAAAACGAAGAGGCTGTAGATATGGTGAGTGAAAGATTTAATATTAAAAAAGAAGATGCTGCAAAATGGTATCATGCTACAGAGTGGGCAACTGATGGATGGGTTAGCAATAAAATGCTAAAAAATGTTGTTTACACACTAAAAGCCGCAAATATCATTACTGAAATGGCCGATACTCAGCAGCTGGTTTGGCAAAGAAATAGCATTTAATTGAACTTTTACTTTCTTCAACGAATTTCATTACAATTAACATTTTATAAATATGAGCAAAGCAGAAATAGTAACTAAAAAGGGCACATTAAAAATTGAATTTTATGATGATGCAACGCCTAATACCGTAAAGAATTTTCATAAACTAGCGAAAGACGGATTCTATGATGGTTTAACATTTCATAGAGTTATACCTGATTTCGTAGTGCAAGGTGGCTGTCCTGATGGCACGGGAGCAGGTGGCCCTGGCTATTCTATAGATTGCGAAACTGATGGAGATAAGCAGTACCACGAAAAGGGTGTTTTATCTATGGCACATGCTGGAAAAAACACAGGCGGTTCTCAATTCTTTATCTGCCACAGTAGGCAAAATACTCAGCACTTAGATGGAAAGCACACGGCCTTCGGAAAAGTATATGAAGGTTTGGACATTATTGATGAAATTCGTCAGGGGGATGTAATGGAGAAGGTAACGATTACAGAAGAGTAAGAATTTTAAAAATCGTAATCAAAAAATGCCACTGAAATAAATCAGTGGCATTTTCAATTTCACAGCTCCAATTATCGCCTAATTAGTTTCTTAGTGGTTTCGCCTTGATCCGTGTAAATTTTTATAAAATATAAGCCATCATTTAAATCGGAAATCGTATAAGAAGTATTTACTTCAAAGCTTTTTAACAAACTTCCGTTTACATTGAGCACTTCAATTCTCCTAATTACTACATCACTTTCCAATTGTATAAAGAACTCATGCTCAGTTGGGTTTGGATAAAAAGAAATATTCGCATCTAGATATGGATTAACAGACAAAACCGCATTTTCTGTTGAATAATTCTCAGATGGTAAGGATACATATGTATAGTAATAAGTGGTATCAGTAAACTCATCAACTCCCTGATATTCAGCGACTAGATAATATTCATATTGAATACTTAAATCTGCATTTTTGTCTTCATAGTTGAGGCCTTCTTCAGCAATGGTATTGTACTCTGTACTTATCGAATCTATTTTCACAAATGAAGTGTCGGAAGGAGACTTTCTATAAATCATATAATAGTTTTCATACCTCGATCTATCTTCAAAGATTAGGTCATAATACTCTTCCGTTTGATGAATCTCCACATTCTTAATAAAAGGGCTATTCAAAAAGGTTCTTGCTCTATTACTCCACCATGCACTTTCTGAACCATAGATATTTTTAACATATAAATCAACAGATGGTGTTGAATTTTCTTCTAAACCAGTATATAAAAATGAGGTATCAGAAATATTTAATACATATTTGTCAGCATTATAATCTATGAACACTAATGAATCTACTGGTATTTCAGTAGTGTCAATAGGATCCCATGTATATAAAATTTCAGATGATGAAACGGCTTCAGATTCAAAGTTTTTAGGACGATATGGACGACCTCTTTTCGTCTTGAACGACAATAGCACTGGATTTCCTTCAATACCATCCCTAATTGCCTTTAATTTCACACTCCAATTTCTATCTGGATCCAAACCAGTCACTTCATACTGAATCTGATCTTTAGATAATGTATCAGTAACATAAATACTGTCATAGGAAGAAAACTCTAAATAATATCCATCATCATTAGGAGAGTCAATCCATGATATTTTGGCATCTGTAATACCTAGACTATCCACCTTGAGATTTGCAGGTTCTAAAGGTGCAGTATTATCTCTAAAATACAATAAATCCGATGAAATATACCTATTCCACTCACCATCGATGCTTTTAGATACCGAGATACGTGAAAGACCATAAAATAATTTATTATTGTACGTAAATGCATATGTCGGATCACTCGAATTTCTTTTATCCTGCGCTGCTGGAAAATATTCCCCTTTAAACAAAAAGGGAGCTGTATTGGCATCTATTCTATAAATATTATCACCTTTGAATTGCACTAATTCATTATTATAAGTGGTAATAGCAGTTGATTCAAACCTTAAAGAGGAATTTGAATTATAACCATAAATCTCTTTATCGATGGTAATTTCTTTAGTTTCAAAATGATAAGCAGTTCTTCCGTCATAAAAACCATGAAAAATTATTAATGAATCGCCCTTGTACGTAACAAAATCAGCAGTACTACTATTAGTTTCATAGTCGGTTTTATTCCATTTACTAGTGAAAGAATTAAAACTTCCAATAGCTAGCTTTGAATCAGTTGATGACATCGTTAAATACAACTTATCATCTATACTTGTAGTAGAATTTACTACATAACCTTTAAAGGGATGTGTAAAATCAGTTGTCCAGATGTTATTTTCTATATCATAAACAAGAACATCTTCAACAATTTCGTAATTAGCATTTTGTCTTATGAAAATGTATATTTTTCCATTATGAATTACAGGTGGCTGGATATTAAAATATTCATTATCTGGAAGATCCTCTAAACTTGTTAAGGTTAAGTCATCCAAATTGTATTTGTATAATTTTTGAGAATCTGTGCTTAGAAAATATATATTACCGCCGTCAAATACCTTGTAATTCATAGAGAATCTAACTAACGAGTCTATTTCAGTTTTCAACCCATCCCCATTAAATTTCTTCCATACCCCCATATTGCTAGCCTTAAGCGTTAATGAACTTGACTTCTTGGAGGTGACATCTTTATTGTAGTTAAATAATCTGTACGAATAGCTATTTCCTTCCTCCACATTTTCATCATAGTAAACCTCACTGGTTGCCGTTATGGAATCATATGATTCGAAACTGCCACCATTAATAGAACGTTCCACAAGTACTCCATCTTGTACTCGACCCCTATTATTAAAACTGAATCCAATTGTATTTACTGAGGAATATGATTGCTCTAAACCATACGGAACCAACAAGGTGGTATAGACCGGAAGCAAATCAGTTGTATCAGATCCAAACTCATTAGAACCAATTACTCGCGCTTCAATAGAATCCATTTCTTCCTCTAAATATATTCGCAAATCATTGTTTTCAATCGTATCATTTATAAAAGCTGAATCGCCAAAATTTCTGTGCTGCACAATTAAATTATCAATGTTTATAAAACTGACAGCATTGAATTTAACAGCAAAAGATCGATCAGAAGCATTGACTTCAGAAACATTAAAATCATATATGGAAGGTGATAGTCCACTTAAATCCAAGCTGACATGCTCCGAAACAAAAGAAGGGCTTCTTACACCCGATTCATCAAACAATCTTATTCTATAATCTACTGTATTAGCATTGCCAAAATAAGTATCAGAAAAACTAAATGTAGTACTCTTTGAAAACCCTTCTGCTACACCCAGAGTATCGACTTCTGAAAAAGGAGAATCATTAATTCTTCTTTCTAGTATAACACTTGCCGGCAAGTCGTGATTTATAATTTTCATTTCTTTCATTTGAAATGAGTCATTAGCTGTAATTGATACAATGTCAGGCGTATTCATTCGCCCGTTTCTAAAGATCGAATAAAAACTTAATTGATTAGAGGGCGCTTCAGCAAGTCCATTATGTGCCACAACCTTGACCAAATACCGATTGTTAGGAGACAGTTTATTATTGGAAATACTATATTCAGTAAAGTTTGCTTCCACCTCATCAATTAATTGAAATTTGGTATCGTATTCGCTCTTTGCATAAATTAAATTTCCATCGTGATCAGTATCATTATTTGTCCATTTAATCTTTATTGATTCTCCAGCAGTAGTGGACTCATATGCTGCACTATTTAAAACAGGTGGCAAAGGAGGTTCTATAGTGACCAACTTTTGAAATGATGTTTGATAAACAGGATCAAAGATATTCCCTGTTGCACCCAAACCTGCTATCACCTCATTATTGATATATAAAACAATAGGGTCGTCACGATCGTCTGTGAAATAATAATCTTCACTCCTGACAGAAAAATCAGATAGATTAATAATCACTTCCGAATTGCTTGAACTTGACTTTAAAACATGTACTAAACCATCTTCATCCACATAAGCTGTGTTAGACATCAAGCTGCTTAGGTTAATATTATAATCCAATTCTTCGACCCAAGTATCAGAATTGGGATCATAAGAAAGAATATCTTGATAAACGAATGTTCCCCCGTCAAATCTTTGACCCGAAGATATGTATCCTTTTCCATTAGCTGCAAAACCTATGGCGCCTACCCTCTCCATTCCAACTCCAACTCCAGTTATGGGAGTCCATTGATCTGAAATGGCATCATATTTATAAAAATCGCTTAACTGACTGCTGCTACCACTACCTAAACCAACATAACCTGTATTATCAATCGTGAAGGAAGATGCTGATCTTCTAGCTTCTGGAATACTCGCAATAGGATTCCAACTGTTTGTAGCAGGATCGTACTCATAAAAATCAGCAAAGCTATTATCCGCATCGTATCCAGTTCCTACATAGGCTTTATCATTAGCTACAAATGCTACTGCACTAGCTCTCGCTGCACCAGGAAAATCAGCAATTGCAGTCCATTCATCGTTCTGGACATCGTACTTATAAAAATCGTTCTGATAAGTACTGTAAGTATCATATATAACTCCCAGACCAACATAAGCTGTCTCTCCAATCACAAAGCTGACTGAACCATCGCGGCCAGCACCTGGAAATGGACTTACATCTTGCCATTCTTGAACCTGGCCTGATAAAGTATTAACAAAAGTAAAAATTGCAATTAGTAACGAGAGTAATGTTGTCTTCATAAAATGTTTATATCAAACGGCAAACATAAGTAAATCTATCATTCTAAAAAATACCTATTTTTAGTTTTAATTACATAATTCTGATAAAAGAGGAAAATTTGTCATGAATGATTTTAGATGTATCAACATCCTTTACAGATGAATAGATCTATGCTATTTTGATCGGTTTAAGAGGGTTATTTACCGTGTTTCCGTGTCGCTACATGCATTACTCCTAAATCTACAGCTTTCGTAAAAATAAATTATTTACTACTTATTGGCCCGATCCTATTGCCCGCTTAGCTTTTCAGTTTTAACCCCACTTCAATTGTAAAATTAATTTTGCTATAGGTAGAATTATAGCACATAAGGAAGGACTCTTTTCGATTGAAAAACTTCAATTATTTCAACAGATTTAAATCGAGCTTAAAGAAAAGTGTAAACTCCTTGGCGAAGTATTTTCATATAGTATAATTCTAAACTGATTTTTGACTTTTAAAAATCAATTTAGGGGTAAATAATTCTTAATACTTTTACTGTTAAGGAATTTAAAAGAATAACATGCAATTATATATCCAATATACATACCAGTGATTAACCAAAATAAATTATTAGTACAGGAATATTACCTTCTTAAAAAATAAAATCATGTGACAATGCTAGGAAAGATAAAATGACAACAAATAATATTCTAATAATTTAACAAGAATGATATGCTACTTTACCAATAAAAGACCTCATTTTTTTATTTTTCTGATTAATAATTCACTGACACCTGCCGTTACCAAAAAAACTACTAATAAAAATGTTATTAAACTATTTATAGTACTACTTACATTTGCTTTAAAAAAAACACTTAAAACCACTGTAACTGCAATTCCAATAAAAGAAATCGTGCTAATTAATTTTATAATTGAATATCTATCCATATAATTAATATTTTTCTGGGTACCACCTTACTCTTATTAGTCCTCGTTTGTAACCAGGATTCCTAAACTATGAGTTTTCAACTCAAAAAGCTAATCTGTACTAGGCCTGTCCTTCCAGAATAATCTCTTGCTGAACTATATACATAATCTTCTGCAAGATCAACAATTAAAGCTTTTACAGGATTCTGTTTACTATATACAACTCTCCTTTCTATCATTTTGGTTGTTAATTCTATAGCGTGATTATCGTCTTTCCAAAACTTGTACTTCTTGATTCTTTGCAATTTAAAGCCTTCAAAATTAAACTGTTGCAGCATCCATTCTCTTCTGCTTTCAGCTTCGGTTTCTATCATCTTTAGGATACGCTTGGCACTTAATTTCTTGAAATCTCTGATAAGATCAGATAATTGAAATCCTTTATTTGCAGCTACTATTAAATGGATTACCTGTCCCGACTAATCGGGATGATTACTCATCAAACACCTAGCATATACTTTTAATCTTTTCTGTTGAATACAGTAATTAAATGAATTTACTACTTTAATTTTATAATTTCTTCTGGTAAACAGAACTATCCAATTTACCACTGTGAATGTTACAAAATATAAAGCATTTTGATCTGTTGTTTTATATCGGTCGCCAGACATAGTTTTGATTAATTATCTGCCTGTTAGTTTATCCCACAAAGAAATGATTTTTGAGAAACAGCTACTACGTTTAAATAAATTATTCCTTGTAAGCATTGCAAATGCTTGGTTTAAGCATTCTCGTTACAAACGAAGACGAGCTGACATTTTTTAGTATAAGGATGCAGTAACGAAAAAATAAGCGCTTCACTATGCTATTTAATAAATTCTAATGCAAACTAATTCACTACTCAAAAAAGAGAATAGCCCTAGATCTTATTTACGCTTTATTAATGTATTTAAATTTATTCAGCAATGGATATCATGTTTCCTTGAAGAACAATCCACATAATTATGTATGATTTTGTCCGAAAGTGGATAAAATAGTGTTCATTAGTGAACATTGAGTTTTAATCTACATTTCAAATACTGCCTTTAAGCACTTCAAAGGCCTATCTGCAACTAATTAATTTCTGGCAGCATCTTAGCTATAGAAACAATAACTAAATAATATTTTAACAAAAAATCTAGAAAAATGAAAACGATTAAGACCACCGCCAAAATGATTGCTTTAACATTAGTAATGAGCATTGCAACCAATGTTACAGCCTTTGCAAGTACTGAAAAGTCACCTGAAAACCCTTATTATGCTGATATAGAGCTATATACATTGATCGAATTAGATTCAGAATTCAGCAAAATTGAAAGCACATTAAGAGATGAAGGAATTTTGGAATGTGCAAATACTGAAATTATAGTTGTTTTGGGAGAAGACGATGAAGTTGTATACCAAGGAAGTCATCAAATAGAAGATGAGAATAATGCCTTCTTAACTAGACTAATGACAAAAGCGGATTTCATTATGGCTTCAGGAAACAAAAGTTTCTACAAAGTATTCTAAAGTTTGATTTTCAACCCTAAATAGTATTTTTATGGAATATCTATAAAAAAGGCTGCCTTCGAAACGGACAGCCTTTAATTTTGCGCTATATTTTAAATTCTATTTAAATTTCGGATGATCTTTTTTCAAAAAATTCTCCATATTCAGCAATCGTATTTTTCATATCGTTGCTCAGTCACAGAATAAACACTAAGTAATGAAGTGTCTGTAAAGCAATAAAAATTTCTAAAAGCATTCCATTTAAGCTTTCAAGATAGTTTTAATGTTTTAGTAATGCCATAACTGTAAGCTAAAACCCTAACAAGAGGGCTAAAATCTTGATGTTTTGTTTTCCACGGTTATTAATTTCAAAGCTCATCCAAAGCACTCTGATTCGTATTCGTTCTTCTTTTCCCATCACAATAAATGTTTGTTTTGCCCTAAAGGGCTTCATTCTGCCAAAAGGGGTTTCGCCCTTTTTCCTTTTACAGAAGATGGATTCTTATAGGCTTTTAATCATTTCCATAAAGTCACTTCTTTTTTGCTTTTTAAGCAATTCAAAGGTATGATGAGGGGTTTTAATTTCGGAAGACAATTTTTTAATACTCCGATTTACAAAAATTCTTGACGTTTTTTCGGAGGATAAAAGCTTTGGACGTGCGTGGGATTTGTAGGGCATTTGCTCTTCAAAAAAATGATCCAAGTGAACTGCACCCCTTTATTAAATGTAAGAAATTTGTCAGAGCGCAGTAAGTATTCTGATCAATAAAACAACCACAACAATTTACTGGAACCACTTCACTTTCCTAACGTGCGCTTTCAGCTCTGCCTTTTCAGCAGTGCAAAACATCATTAAACCATCATGGTATTCTTTTAATTGTGGAGCGGTTTAAGGCGGGAGGACCTGCCTTTGCCGGCAGGCAGGTTTGAATTTTTCCAGACAACAGTCTTAGCAACACACCGCTTCACCAAGTATTTTTCCGACCCCTCGATGGGGAAGGAACAATAAATTGCTCACTCTCGTATTGAACCACTCACGGCATGATCCCGCCCGTGCGGGAACAACTACTGCCCTGTCCTAACTTCTTTTTGGTGGAGTTGATTCAAAGATTTTCACTAGGGGTTATTTCCTTTTCTTAATATTTGAGGGGTCTCTGCTTGTATGAAAAATATCAAGGATTAAGATTGCTTTACTGGTAATCTCGTAAATTATTTTATAGCTCCATATTACTTTATAACGATAATTACCAAGTTCATCCTTTAAATTTGGCTCTTCTTCAAATTTCTCAGGAAAATCGCTCAAGGACTTAGATCGTGCAACTATTTCATTTCTGACTTTCTTGGCTACGTCAATGGATTCTCTTTTTTTAATGTAGCTGTAAATACTTCTTAATGATTTTTTTGCTTCATCATCCCAGATAATATCCAACTTTTTCTTTACCATTCCTGCATCTCTTTTTCAAGATCATCTTGGGTAGTATATTGACCTTTCGCTATTCTTGCTTTGGCATCCCTGACCCTTGTTTTTAATTGATTTGCCGTCATAGGTTTGCCCGATAAAGTATAATCATCTTTGGTATACTCTTTAGCTACAGCGTAAAGCATTTTTATAAGCTTAGCATCTCCTTCTTCAATAAAATGGTAGAGTTCTTCTTTGATCTTAGGTGCTCCCATAATTGATATTATTTTCATACAAAGTAACGATTTATTTTTGTAATTGATTCATCCCATTGGATGGAACTGCTGTACTTCTTCCTGCAAGCCTTCCATATCATTCTGTAAATAGCTTTCTGTACCGCTGATGCAGCGGTGACCTGCAAGGTATTGGACTTCCCGCAGGTTGTAGATTTTCAGCCATTTAGTGTCACTACCATAGGGCTTGAAAATGCCCTTGTGCAACTTGGCTCTTTATATCATTAGATAGTTGAAAAATTATCTTATTCAGTACCCTTTTATTTGATACCTGTAACCAAACTTAGTACAATCTTTACTTAGTACAATCTTTATTCTATAGGTGTTATCGAAGCTTTGCGAACGGACTGGAACTATTGAAACAATAGGAGTTCTTCCTTTAAATGATAATTGCGAAGCTAGATATAGTTATTTCTAAAGTAAAGATGGTATAACTCTAAACACCAATCGTAATAATGAAGAATGTGCCCTTTATTGTTCCATTCATGATTTGATGCTAACTAAATTTCAATCAGCAAATGACTGGCTCTGTTCTGACCCAGAGTGTAATCAACAGAAACGGGTGGGTAATCATGATTTTATTATAAGCTTGATTGAACGGCAAATCAGGCAAGACCATGCTTAATCAATAAAACACCCAAGCCTCTCTAAAAGCAAGGGGTTTGGTTATTTCTTAATGCATTTATCACCACTATGTAAAACATGGCGGGAACGGGGGATGAATGAAGCAGAGTATCAGATGATGAAACGTGAAGGAATTCTACACTTCGTGAAGGAAACAAACGACTATTATGAGCTGGGTATTATCTAGTAGTACATGTTGCTGTGGGTCATGGTGCCTCCGGCACCATGACCCACAGCAACATTACCATAAAACCATGACTGAATGTTCTATCTCAGTCTTCTATCGCCTTTGCATATCTTCCTTACTCATTCGAGATATGCCATATGCTGAGCAGTTAACTCCTGTCCATACTGGAGCTTTAGCTTAATGGCTATGGCGTTGGCTAGTATTCTATCGTATCTCAGCATATCATTATTAATGATCAGTAGTTTTAATTTACAACATCCATTCCTAATTCATTCATTTCTGGAACATGCCTTGAATAACGCTTATTTCGATGTTGATAATTATTTTATGGTATTAGAGCATATTATGACATATAAATAATTCAACTATTGTATTTATCATATATTTATTTTGCACGCTAATACACTTATAAGGTAGTTTTTCGATATTTTATAGATGCAAGCATATCTCATATAAATGAATGAAAAAAACAAGCATAAAACTCTTAAATATATCCTTAAATTCAGTAATAAGCTATTAATCGCTTACTTTGCTTGCTTTAAACGCTTGCCTTGCTTGAAATATAAGAACTTATTGTTCCTAAAAAAAACTCTTAGTTAAACATCCAAGAAGCTATAGTTAATATCTAAATAAGCATTAAACGCCTCACATTCTTGAATAAGTGCAAAGTTTTGCTGCTTAGGACTGTTTAAAAGTTTTTACATTTATTTTCAACCTCATTCTACGTAACTCTAAGCCTAAGTACAAATCAAGAAAAGACACGTAAGTAACTGTCTACTAATACTATATGAAGTTATCCACAGACCTCTGTAAATAAATGTTCCTTATTAGAAGTAGCAGTTTTATTTATTAAATTTGGTACAAAGAAAAAGGTCAAGTACGGCAATACTTAACCTAGCTCCATTTTATAAATGTTTTACCTAAACCCAAACGCCTATGAGCACAGATGAATGTGCTTTGGCTCTAGGAATAATACACTTTATATGGGAAGTGTTCTTATTCTTTAGGTCGAAGCAAAATTAGAGAACGAAAGAGGGCTTAAAGCCCTTTTTCTTTTACAAACATATATTATTGCATATACAAAACCAACATTGTGAGCATCTAAATTCATAAACCTACATCAAAAATATTATTGATGTCTTATATTAGGTACACAATACATTGCCACTTTGTTGCAATCAGGCCATGGTGCCGGAGGCACCATGCTATTACAGCAACAACTCTCCCTCTATACCATCACCCAACTTAATCTATCATCCACAAAAAAAGCTCCACCCAAAAGATAAAGCTTAAGTATGGTTTCCAATACAGCATCTTATGCCGTTGCCAATGGCAATAATCAGCCATATTTTATTAGGCATTAATTACTTCTTAAGCATAAGGGTCGTACAAGAAAAAACATGGCACGATAAAATCAATATGTCAGGCGGGATAAAAGATATTGCTAAAACATCTCATCTGCCCTTAAAGCTTCTTAAAATATAAACCCCAAGCCTCTCTAAAAGCTTGGGGTTTCGCTATTTCTTAATTACCAACATGTAAAACATGGCGGGAACAGGGATATTATTCTACAATATAAGAGTATTCAATAAAATCGAACAATCCATATCTGTAGCCATAAAAAGCAGAATCTCCTAGTTGTTCTACCATTTCAAAAGACGTGTCATAGTAAATTATTCTTAATATATTTTCACCTTTAGAATCACATAAAAATTCAAGATCTATTTCATGGTCGCGTGACCTATAATTTTCAAAAGAAAATAAACTATTTACATTAAAATCTTCAACCAGATTTATTGATTGATCATCATAATTACGGTCGATCATTTTTATTTTTATATTAGCAGTATCACCTACACTGTAAGTATCTACATCCGAAGTAATATTAATATTTAATTTACTCTTAACTAAAGAATCAATCTTATAACCGGCTTCATCATATTTAACTGCGTATGTGATTGTGTCATTCATCCTGGCAAATTTGTACATTAATTGCTGTGGAGCTTCATCATTAAATTTTCTTACTAAATTAAATTTATTAAATGATTGCCTTTGTTTACTTAAATTGCCATTTTTATTATATTCTTGATAAAACAAAGTATCATTTTGGGTAAATTCTTCAATCATTAATTCTCCAGTCTCGTAATATTTTTTTTGTTTTTCGGACTCAGTATAACAACCCAGTAAAAACACAAAGGCTATTAGAATAACAGGTTTATTTCTCATTATTATTATATTTTAATTCAACAGTATCACTTCTAAAATATGACCTTCCTCTTTGGGGTGACAAGTAAGTTTTAATAACAGCAGTGGAAGAATCACCATCTTTCATAAAAGGATATGTGACTGCTCGACCAGGTGTTGATGATGTTTCAATAGGTTTAGTTTGAACACTCTTGCCAATTTCATTGTAGGTTTGAATAGCCCCTTCTACCAGCTTTTCCGCTCCAGATACAGCAGTACTAATTCTTTCACCTAATGCTTCAGGTGCTCCTCCTGGCATACTTACACCTAATAAATTCTGCATAATTGAAACATCTATCTCATTCGCAGCTCCGTACCCCTCAATTGCTGCACCATCCCCATTCATATTTCCTATCAATGCAGAACCTGATAATTCAGTTTTTTCGGGATTATCAGCTACATCCTTAACTTGATTTTCTGTTATTAATTTGTCTTACATGTATTGAAGCCCGTCACTTAGACCTTGATATATTTCTGAAGCATCTTTACCTGTCGTTATTTTTAAAAGCATGCTAAACCCTTCCCCAACATCACTAAGCGTTCTATTTGCCTTAGAAGGTGGATCGGGATCAACTACATCAGATGGCATCATACCATCGGGGTCAATAAACCTGATCGGGTTGTCAAAAGCATAATTGTAAGGTGAGTGCCTTCTCATTAAATCAGCTGCAGGGTCAACATTCAAGAACCTGCCTAAAGCCGCATCATAATACCTTGCCTGATAGTCGTAAACGCCCCATTCCACTTGCTCCTCAAAACCATTGTACTTGTAATTGTTCGCCTTGCTGTAGCTTCTCTGATAGGAGTTAAAAGTTAGCCCGAAGGGATAGTAATTATAGCGATTTTTTAGCGCACACTCTTTTTTTTCCAGTCTCCCCACTGAAAAAAATGCGGTTTTGCCTATGCCTTCCCCCGGCTGTCGGTATGATAATTTTAAACAGCCCATTCAGCTTTCAAGATAGTTTTTTGTTTATAATAATCCATCTGAACCACTAAATAAGTCTAAGGCTTTCTTCTTCTTTTGATAGCTTTTATGATCCCAGTTATTGGTAACCTTGGGAAAATCCTTTCAAAAAACTCTCTTATTAATGGTATTCTATCTTTTGGGCATATCATCAGTAGTAAAAATGTTACGATAAACCATCCAAAAAAACCTATTGTAAAAATCCCCATATCTTTTTCCTTTAGATAAATGAGTTTTCCCTTTCCACTTACTGATAAAATGGTTTGGCAAAAGCCATTTATTATTTCCTTACTTGTTACTTCTTCCTATTCTGGAACTCTTTTCTTACTCCTTACTTTCAAAATTACTAAGTCCTTATATCTTATTTTAGGACGTGATTATTTCATCGGATTTCGATAATAATGCAAAGGATTTTCGTGAGTTCAAAACAATATAAACAACTGATTAACAACCTATAATACCACTACCTACTTTTTATCTTTTTCATCCTTCTAGCTATATCTCATGTAGCATTATTGTAAAGTTATGGTAGCTTTGGTTTATATCAGAGGACACAAAAATAGAGCAAAATAGAGCTCTAAATCATTTAAAGGCTTATCAGTATTTAGACAAGACCGTTTCCTACATTTTAAGGCACTTTTTTAGCGGACAGAATGGAAGGTAAAACGTCCCGGAAAAAAGGAAATGGCATCATTTCACTTTTTTGTTAAGCACTTCCTGTCCTGCCATTTGGTTTTTATCGGGATGATCCAAGCGAACTACTGCACCCCATTAAAAGTAAAAAAGCCAACAGAGCGCGGTAAGCTTTCCACTCAGTAAAACGACCACAACAATTTGCTGGAACCACTTCACTTTCCCGTCCTGCACTGTCTGCTCTGCGGGCCCCTGCGGGTACCACCGTCCAGCCTGCCAGGAGGAGTGTGAGGAACGAGCACGCCTGGCAGTGTCTGGCGGTGGTCGCAGGCCCGCACTAACTCGGGCTGAGGTTTTGTTTTTTTGCCATAGCCCCGCAGGGATTAAACTCATTAAAAAAGCAAAAAGGAACAGCCGTGGCGAGGAGCGGATGGCAAGCAAAGGGAGGAAAATGCAAATCGGCACGTGCGTGGGCTAAATAGTGGAACAAGTAAAAGGATATGGTGATTCCGATTCTGCTCTGCTTTTTCAGCAGTGCAAAACATCATTAAACCATCACGGTATCCTTTTACTTGTGGAGCGGTTTAAGGCGGGAGGACCTGCCTTTGCCGGCAGGCAGGTTTGAATTTTTCCAGACAACAGTCTTAGCAACGCACCACATACACACCGCTTCACCAAGTATTGTTCCGACCCCTCGATGGGGAAGGAACAATAAATTGCTCACTCTCGTATTGCACCACTCTCAACATGGCCGCCATAAGCGGCCAACTACTGCCCTGTCTTAGCTTCTGGATGAGCTGTTATGCACTTTCCTTCGTTACCCTTGACCTGATTGCTTCTGCAACAAGGTTGTTAAGCGAGGTCTTTGTTTCCATGGCTAAAAGAGCAGCCTTTTGATGCAATGTAGCTGGTATACGTACATTAAAACTTCCTTTAAACGGTTTCTCAGGTGTTTTTCCCGCTGCTTTGCAATCGGCTAAATAAACATCAATAGCCTCTTTAAAATCAGCTTCTAAAAGATGCCCTGTTTCTCCTTCATAAGAGATCAGCCCTTTAATACCTAATACCTTTCCATAAAGTAAATTATCTTCCTGACTGTACTCTATGCTTCCTGTGTAACCTTTATATCCCAAATATTTCATAGCCCCAATGTTTCTTTTACTTGTTTCATTTGATATTTTTTCATAATGCCGCTTGGATGTGGTTTATGAAGCATAATGGGAACCCCTTCACTATTCTCAAACTTTACCCTCGAACCCGAGGTCTTTCCTATCTTTACTTCCTCAAAACCAAAATACCCAAGTAGTTTAGCCATCTCATCATAATGAAAATCAGCTGGCATACTCAAAAACCTGTCAATTAATTTCTGCTTTTTAGACATAACTCAAAGTAACTATATTTAGTTGCAATTTGCAAATTTATTTCCTTACCCCAACGGATGGAACTGCTGTACTTCTTCCTGTAAACCTTCCATATCGTTTTCTAAATAACTTTCCGTGCTGCTGATGTAGCGGTGACCTGCAAGGTACTAGACTTCCCTCAGGTTGTAGATTTTCAGCCATTTAGTGTCACTACCATAGGGCTTGAAAATGTCCTTTTTCAACTTAGATTTTTATATCATTGGTTAATTGAAAAACTAATTTACCCAATACCCTTTTATTTGATACCTGTAACCAAACTTGGTACAATCTTTATTCTATAAGCGTTATTGAAGCTTTGCGAACGGACTGGAACTATTGAAAAATAGGAATCCTTCCTTTAAATGATAATTGCGAAGCTAGATATAGTTATTTCTAAAGTAAAGATGGCATAGTAAAGCATAAATTCTGGTCTCCACTAAATTTGTTTTGGCTATCGGATCATCATTCTGAATCGGATTATTCAACCTTCAGTGTAATTTATTCTACACAATCTTTCCCCACCTGTTCAACCCAATCATCATAGCTTTCGTAACGATTTTTACATTACATTACATTACGAGATGCATCAAAAACATTCTGCACCGAGCCCTTAGCCCCCATATCCACTCCATAAATTTCGGTCATAACATTGGGGTCGGTATAGGCCATGGGATTGTTGAGCCCATATTTGTAGGGCGTCATGTCCGGGTATTTCTCAGCCATCGGATCCACATTAAACCACCTGCCCAAGTCGGCTTGGTACATCCTTGCGCCAAAATCAAGCCAGCCCAAATCCAATTGAGCAAACCTATTCTTTACCAGTAAAATCTAAATCAAGGTTTAATTCCTTTAACCTATTGAAAAAAGTTAATGAATCCATTGGCTCTACTGTATCTCCATTTTTACTTTTATCTATGACCCAGTATTGGTTTGGTTTAACTTTTTTGCTGTAAGGATCATCTACCTGAGATTTTGCAATAATGTAATTATCGTTGAAATCATACGCTAAAACAACTGGTGGAACAATATTAACCCCTCCACCTTGATATTCAGGGGTTTTGTAATAAATAATTACCTGAGGGTAATCTTGAATATATCTATATTTCTCACCTAAATCAATGCTATCATCCATTCTGCTGAATACGCACGAACTGGAAATTAATATCAACCATATTATTTTTTTCATAATCCAATTAGATCATCCAATAGTGGTCTATTTATCCTTAATGTGAAATTAACCTAAATATGATTGAACTTGTCATAAGTTTATGACTTTTTTGATTTCCAAGACTACAAAAACGGATTCTATTAATTAAATATTCTCTGGACTTTTCAAGTCTAAATTAACTCCAAACTTTGCCTTATCATTTTGAAAATCAATATGATTTGAATATTTAAAAACAGAGTTTTTATTATTTGATTTATTGATAAACTTCTTTTTATCTACAAGCCAAAACTGATCTCCATCTTTTGTTTTTGTCTTTGCAATTATATAATCCTCATTATAATTGATCAACTCAATATCGGAAGGAATAACTTGAATTCCAGAATTACATTCAAATAGCCCCTTTGAAGTGCAGAATAGAACTATAAAACTATTCCTACTTTCTTGATAATAATAAAAATCATCACCAAGACTTTCATCGGTTGTGCTCCCACAACTACACAAAAAGCAGAAAAATGAGATTACCAGATACTCTTTATAAAATTTTAACATTTTAAATTACCAATTTAGTTTACCAACTCCATATACAGAAACTGGAACACCATGGCTATCATTTAATCCATTTATAGATCTATCGATTCTAATCATTCTATCTCTAACCCAGCTGCCTCCAGTATTCTAATCGTACGCATTCCACTTACCATTTATTACTCGTACTTCCCTAGTTTTCTTATTTATCAATTGAATTCTTGTCCTACCTAAAGCGTAAGTAGTGGCTCGAACTGTAGCATCATTTGTATACGTATTAAAGACTCTGAATAAATTAATATTTTTAATATCGCCATTCCCAGAAAATTCAGATGTAGATAATGTGCCAAAATCCATTTTTGATGCATCTAAGTAAAGTTTATCATTAGCAGTGGCATTTTTAAATTCATCGTCATTAGCATTAGCTCTTAAGTTTGGGTGAGATTTTGCCCATGCTCTTCCCTCACTTGGAGTCACTACCCCATCATAATCAGGTCTATCTTTTAGACCATCATAATGATTCACCAGCTTCGATCCTGCCTCTGTACTATTTAAACCTTCAGCACCTTTGTTCTTTGTTAAAGCATCTTGGTGAGACATTCCTTGTGTAAAATTATCTTTATCCATCACAATAGCTTTACCTTGTAATCCTTCATTATCTGTTCCTAAAAATTCACCGGCAGTATCATAAATAGGGGCATCCAATGCTCCATCAGGGTCAATTCTTATCATCGGATTATTCTGCACGTAATTATATGGAGATAACCAATCACGGTCCTCTGCCATTGGGTCCACTTTAAACCACCTGCCTAAATCCGCTTGGTACATCCTTGCGCCAAAATCAAGCCAGCCAAAATCCAAATCTGTGATGGATGCCTTACCGTTGTAGGTATAGTGCTGTTTCTTGCTCAACTCCCTTTGGTAGCTGTAGTGCTGCGACATGCCGAAGAGGTAATAGCTTTCTCCGAAATCGAATAGCTTCATTATTTCTGTTTTGACTGCTACTTAGTAATAAAAGTATTCATTATATCATTCCAAGATTATGATCAAGTATCCCCAAAACCACAGGAAAAAGTAATGATATTAACAGATACATTCCTATTAACCACCCATTCCTTATTTTCTTCTTTTCTTCTTCATCTTTCCACTGCTCATCAAAGCTTTCAATCTGAAATTTGTGTTCATATCTGTACCAATTAAATACCCCAAGCACTATCAGCAATGGTAAAAATCCATATTTGGAAGGAATTGGAAAACTATATATCAGTTCCATTATAAATATAATATCGACTATAGTAAGGAATTGCATTAAAGATAACAACATCCAACCTGTTGTTTCAGGAACATTGTCTTTTCGTGACAAAAAGAAACCGTAAATCCTGTAGTAAATATAATTAGATAGCTCCATCATCTTCCTGACTTTTTATCAATCGGAATAAACCCAATACCTCCTGGGCTTGGAATCCAATAATAATTGTTAATATGTTCTCCAATTGTCTGACCTGTTACCCCATATGTAACCAAATTCCCTATAAAATATGTGCCTGAAATAGCTGCTCCAGGAGCTCCAAAAAATCCTATAACACCAAATGTGGCATCAAGACTATTACTTAAATTGATACCATTCATTCGCATATTAATTACAGTAAATCCAAGCCCTACTACGCCTAATCCTCTACCTAATTTAGTGCCAATTTTAACTTGTTTTGCCCATGACTTTGAACTTGTAAATTTAGGTTTAGAACTATTAGTTGCAATTGATGTAGCTCCTGCCCAGATGGCGCCTTCTGCTGATGCTAGATTAAGCCAATCAAATTCTGACAAATCTTGTCCCAGAACTAATGAAGAACCCTCGCTGGTTACATCATCTCCTTTACCAACCCCAACCCTGTCCTTGGCACTTGGGACAACATCCAAATAAGATAGGGCACCTTCTGGCATCAAATCAGGTTCTTGCTCCATTCCATTAGGGCAAGGCTGTTGTCCAGCCCCTCCACAACCTCCTTTATTTTTCTTCTCCTCTTCCCCACCACTAGATCTAGATACAAAAACATTCTGCACCGAACCCGTAGCCCCCAGATCCATGTCCACTCCATAAACTTCCGTCATACCTGTAGGGTCAGTATAGGCCATGGGATTATTGAGCCAGTATTTGTAGGGCGTCATGTCATGGTATTTCTCTGCCATCGGATCCACATTAAACCACCTGCCTAAGTCTGCCTGGCACATCCTTGCGCCAAAATCAAGCCAGCCCAAATCCAGATCCGTGATGGATTCCTTGCCGTTGTAGGTTTAGCGCTGCTTCTTGCTCAACTCCCTTTGGTAGCTGTAGTGCTGCGACATGCCAACAGTCATCCTACTTAAAACTTCGAGCGCAAAAAGGTAATAGCTTTTTCTTCCTGAATGACGGCTGAATGTTTATGTTCTATGCTTATATCGTCAAAAAATAGGCAAACTAAAATTCCAATAAAGCAGAAAACAATTTTATGAAAACTATTAGAATAACAGTCCTAAAAAAACTGCCATCATTAACTTCCAACTTATTTAATTCCCAGGCATAAATTCATAATTTTCAAGATATTATTTTCATACACCTCTTAGCTGATTTGATACCAGAAGCGCATTTAAGATTCACGATTAGGATAGCGGGACAGATAAAGCTGATTCCATGGCAACCCTAGAAATAGCTGGATAAAATCTTATCTTTTTACAAATTTATACAGCTTGCTATTAGCAACAAAAATGTAAATACCATCGGCTAAGCTACTAATATTCAATACCTCTGGAATAGAGGTGCCAACCATTATCATTTGACCGTCAGCAGTAAAAATTGTATAGGCTGTTTCCTCAATAATACCCTCAAAATATAAATTATCGGCAACTGGATTTGGGTAAACCCTAATTCCTTCCAACTCTGTCAAATTACTCAAAACAGGTTCAACGGCATTAACCAACAGTTCCAAATTATAGCTTCTTTCTTCATAGTCATTTTCTACAGAAATCTCTATTGCAACATCTCCGTGAAAGCCATTTAAAGACTCTATTTTCAAAATATTTGCCTCAAAAATCAATTCGACATCAGCTGTGTCAGCTAAAGCAGTGTAGGTGTTAATTCCATCATCAAAAACATATTCTGTCAAATCCAACCTAGTAGAACCATCTTCATCTATCTCTATTTTAGGTAAATCTTGTAGCAAATAAATAGAAGAGTCTGTTGCGAAGCTTAATGAAAAATTACTATCTGTATATTGTATTAAAGTATTATTAGGCGAATTACTATTGTAAGGAAAGGCAAATAATTTATAATTTGAGCTTGCCTTTAAACCAGTTATTTCAAACGAATTATCATTTCCTGAATACACGACAAATGCACCATCAAGTTCGCTGCCATTCCCAAATGAAGTATTGGCTGCATAAAATAAATTATCTCCAGGCAATTCATTTAAAGTACTACTGCTGTCTTCCTTTAAAAATACTATGTAGCCTGAAGCAGTTAAATCAGATTGGGCAACAGTTGTGTTTCCGTATCCAATTTCTTGAATATCCAAACTAAAATTATCGAATGTGGGTTTGGAAACAGAATTATTATAGTGTATAAATGTATTTCCAAAAGTAATATCTGCAGATAGGAAATCTACTTTACCATCTTCATTTATATCATCAAATAATCTTAAAACTTGACCAAGATTATCAATTTCAACTGATACCAATTCAAAAGTTCCTTCTTTATTCTCAAATATTTCTTGGCCAAGATAGGTGAATGCTCCAACAAGAATATCATTGTCTCCATCATTATCTAAATCAAGTATATCTATATTTACAGCCTGAAAAACATCTAATTCAAATTCATGGGTAAGCATAAAGCCAGCCTGCCCATCATTCAAATAAACTTGTAAATGCTCCGCTCCGCTATTTATATCTTCTGTGGTAATTAATAAATCATTATGGCCATCAAAATCATAATCAAAGATTTTGATAGCATTAATATTTTGCGCAACGTCAATATTTGATTCTGCAAATATCCCAAATCCATCATTCACCAAAACTGAAATATTTTGAGATTGGAAATTTGCAGTTACAATATCTTCTGACTCATCGCCAGTTAAATCTCCTATATCAATTGCTTTAATTCCACTGCCATTTTGGATCGTTATTACGTTGTCAGGATTATTATAATCATTAATATTTCCTGAATTGGGATCGATCATGACTATTTCTTCATTAAATGATCTAAAAGTTACATATTCTAAATTATCATCACTATTTAAATCAGTTTCGAAAATCACATCACCATTGGGTATAAATTTCCATTGAATAGGTTCTTCAAACTCTCTATTTCCCAACCCTGTCATTAAGTATAAAACAGAATTCCCAGCAGAAACATTTGGCTCGTAATAAATGATGTCCAATTTACCATCTTGATCTACATCAAAAACATTCAACTTATCGCTATCTCTTTGGATGGGATATTTCATTGGTTCTCCTGTTAGGTTGTTTTTATAATCATAGGTTATATTCATGGAGCCAGATTTTGCAATAGCTACTAAATCATCAGTTCCATCATTATCCATATCAAAGGATGATAGAGCATTAACTTCTTCGTAAAACTCTCCACTGAAAATCTCATTTATTTCTTGATTTGGGTCAAGGTATATCAAATCATACACTCCTGCATAATAATTTAAAATATCGATGAAACCATCTTGATTAAAATCATCAAAAAGGAGATTGGCAATAAATCTAATTCCAGTAGTCCCTATAAGTTCAAATTGATTGAAATTACCATTTTCATTTTTAAGATAACGTAATCGATCTTGAGCATCTTTAAATACTATATCTAAAGTATTATTTTGATCAATATCTATTAATTGTGGGGACCTTAAATTAAATATCGTTTGAGATTCAGTAAGATTGTTTTCAATAAATTCACCATTATTGTAAGTCAAACTGAATATATTATCCTGTTTTCTATAAATAAAATCAGTGAAGCCATTTAAATTGATATCTCCGTAAGAAATTGTATTTGGAGTAAAATCGGTTATAGCAGAATACACAAGATCAACTTCTTGGCTTTGTGATACGTCATAGATATGAAAACTATTTGTTCCAGCACCGATTATCTCTAATTCATCATCATTATCGTAATCAATAGCCTCAATTCCATTAACAGACTCTTGCTGGAATTCCATATCAAAACCTTCAATTCCATTTTCCCAATTACTCACATACCCAAATGTTTCGCTAGTAGAATAAAAGAATTCGAAAGAGTCATCTTGATTGTAATCAATAAATTTTGTGTAAAAGAGCGAAGGTATTTCCTGCCTAAAATCCTCAACAAAGCCATCTTCCGAACCTTTTACAAATATAACATACGGTAAGAAAGAAGTTGGATTTTCAAAGGTTACAATAGCAAAATCTAAAAACCCATCATCATTATAATCAACAAAATTGGAGAAATTTCTAATGTTTACATTCTCAACTTCAAAAATCAAACTTTTATTAGCCGTTGAATTATCTTCAAAACCAACAATGGAATATATCCTATCGTCTAATAGATAGACCAAATCCTTAACCCCATTACCATCAACATCTACTAAGACGGCATCGGTTAATCCTTCTGTATTGAATCGCACCGTATCGGCAGACTGGAAACTTATTTGAGCAAATAATTGAATCGAAAGGAAAAAAGAACCGATTAAAAGAAGGAGGATTTTTTTCATTTTGGCTGAAATTTTTATTTAATAATAAACGTAATAATTAGTATCACCAAGTTTAAATTTCAAAAAGTATATAATATCTTTATTTAATATAAAAAATATAAATACAGTGCAATTATCTCCCGTTCCAAATACATAATATCTTTGACTTATTTCTCGCTTACTAAATACATTAAAAGCTGCTAAAGTGTAGATCCAAGTTACTATCTATATTTTTAGCCAGAAGCACCTTGAGCATTTATTTTTCTGATCTACCCCAAGGAGCAAATGCTGCTAGCATGGTGCTTCTTTGAAACCAAAACTCTTCTACAATAAAATCTATTTTTAACTCCGGTATGGCTTACAGATTGAAATGAAGTATCAGACGGAATAAATGAAACTAATCTCTTAAAACGAGAGGTAGCAAATTCTCTGTGGTTGAAATTATTAACTGCAAAAGTGTATCAAAATTCGAACAAGTCATGAATACAGAGATGTATGAATTATAATAGATCAACTCTGTCTCAACTCCAAAATGGTAATCTCTGGCGGTATACCTATCCTTCCGGGATATCCTAAATAACCGTAGCCCCTATTGACATATAAGTTTTGATTGTCTTCTTGGTAAAGACCAGCCCACTGCTTGTAGACGTACTGCGAAGGACTCCATTTGAAGCCAGGGATTTCTACTCCAAACTGAAAGCCATGGGTGTGGCCCGCTAGCATTAAGTCAATGTCTTGATAGTCCTTTCTGATTTGAGCATCCCAATGGCTTGGATCGTGGGAAAGTAATATTTTAGCTGGTAAATCTGCAGTTCCAGCATAAGCCTTGCTTATATCACCATATTTTGCAAATCTCCCAGCTCCCCAATTTTCTACCCCAAGAATGGCTAGTGGCTCATTATCAACTTCCAATACACGGTGTTCATCCAATAGTATATTCCATCCCATGACACCATGAGCATCAATCACATTTTGTAAATTTTGTTTTTTGGCTTTTTCACTAGGCCAATTTTTATAATCTCCGTAATCATGATTACCCAGTATTGAATACACTCCCAAATCTGCCTTTAAATTGGAAAAAATAGGAATATAATTCTCCACTTCATTCGCTTCATTATTGACTAAATCTCCTGTAAAAAAGATCAAATCAGGCTTTTCAGCTAAAAGCATATCTACTCCGCCTTCCACTGCGACTTTATTCCAAAAACTGCCGCTATGGATATCGGAGACTTGTGCAACCTTTACTCCGTGCCACGCTTTGGGAAGATTCGGTATTACAATTGATTTCCTTCGGATTCTGTAATCATGGGCTCCCGATATAATCCCAAAACTCATGGCGGCCAATGGTAAACTTCCTGCAACCAATGCTGACTTGGCAAAAAAAGCTGATCGAGTGATTTTTTGTCCTTCAATATCACTCTTTGAATTATTTAAAAGATCAGTAATCTTGTAAAAACTCCATTGCCCAAATCTGACGACATCTCCTATGAGCAAAACAAGTAGCGCAATGGTTTTAGAGATGTAATTCATAAATACGATCACTAGCATAAACTGCCTTGCCACTCTAGAAAACAAATCAGGATTTGTAAAATGATAAAGGAAAAAGCCTAGAAGCGTAATGGCCGTAAAGCCCCAATAGATGCCAAAAACAATGTTTTTTCCTAAAGGAGAAAAATTTTGTACAGCTATTTTCACTGCTTGAAAGACATATAGATCAATCAAAATGAAAATTACAGCAGCTAGCGGTATGAGAATGATTTTGGACATGAGTAGGAGTTGGAAGTTAGAAGTTTAGAAGCTAGAAGTTGGGAGCGGAAACTTCAAGCTTCCTACTCCCAACTTCTAACTTATCTCCCTATCCCAAATTTAGCATTTAATTGATTCGCAATAAGATACATAACCGGTACGATTACCAATGTTAAGAAAGTTGCAAATGACAAACCAAATATAATGGTCCAACAAATTGGCTCCCAGAACATAACTGAATCTCCACCTAAGTAGAAATCAGGATCATAGCTCGTAAACAACTGGATAAAATCAAAATTGAATCCAATGGCAAGCGGTATCAAACCTAAGATAGTCGTGATCGCAGTTAACAATACAGGTCGTAAACGTGTCTTTCCTGCTAGCATCACGGCATCTTTCACCATTTCATATGTCATACTCTCACCTTCCTTAAGATTCAGTTTGGTGTTAGATTTACTTATTTCAATAAAGTCAATCAACACAATTGCATTATTCACCACTATCCCTGCCAAAGAAATAATACCAATCATGGTCATTACAATCACAAAATCCATTTGGAAAGCAACCAATCCTAAAAATACACCGATAGTACTGAATATAACAGAACTCATAATAATGAAAGGCGCAGTCAACCTATTAAACTGTGCCACAATAATTAAGAAGATTAAGAACACCGCTAATAGTAAAGCAATACTTAAGAATTCTAACTCTTCAGCTTGCTCTTCTTGCTCACCAGTAAATTTTACTTCATATCCTGCAGGCACTTCGAATTCTTTCATCGCTGCCTTTAATTGGTTATTAACATTAGTGGCATTGTAACCATCTAAAATGTTAGAATATACTGTTACCACTCTATCCAACTCTTTTCTGTTAATAGAACCATAAGTACTGGTATATTCTACATCTGCTACAGAGCTAATGGGCACCTGATTAACTTTTCCTGAAGACTGATCTCTATAAGTAATCTTCTTATTAATCAAGGCTTCTATATCATATCTATATTCATCAGAATATCTTAGCTGAATCTCATAATCGTCCTCTCCTTCTTTGTATTTAGATATCTCTTTTCCGAAGAGTCCCGTTCTGATTTCATTGGCAATCACTGCAGTACTTAATCCAAATCTTCTAGCACTTTCACGATCAATATTTACCGTTAATTCCGGCTTTCCGGTTTCTAAATCATCTTTGAGGTCTTCTATTCCACCAATAGCTTGATCTTTTATAAAAACTTTCAAATCCTCTGTAATCTGAGTTAATTGATCAAAGTCTTCACCGCTGATTTCAATATTCAACGGCTTTCCTGTTGGAGGTCCTGCCTGATCTTTATCTACCGTAATTGAAACTCCCGCATATTTATCCGAGACGGCATCCCTTATTTCATTCATTACTTTTGAGGTAGAAATTCCCTCTCTATACTTGAATTCCACAAAGTTTACAGTAATTCGAGCTTTATTTGGAGTGTCTGATTGCCCCATAGCGGTAGGGTCACTAGGATCACTTGCTCCTCGGCCTACATTGGCTACTACAGACTCTACTATATCAGTGTAGGGTGCAATGACTTCTTTCACCTCTTTTTCTACTTCTTTAGTAAAATCATTAGTATGCTCAACATCTGTTCCTATAGGAAATTCTACAAATACATTCACATATTTCGGCTCATTTTCAGGAAAAAACAGAACGCTAGGTGTGAATGCTCCTAACAACATCACCGAGCCAATTAATGCCACAACTGTTCCACCCAAAAAGAAATAAGGATTCCTGCCTCGAATTGCAAATTTCAAAGTTCTCGAATACAGTCTTTCCACTGCAGGCAAAAAGCTCTTTTGGAATTTCCTCGAAAGAGGCGTCAAAATATAGGTATTGAGTAATCCCAATGCACCAAATAAAATTGCTAAATTTCCGATCGCATAAACTTTGAATACAATGAAAAGTGCTCCAATTGCAAAAGAAATTCCTGCAATTCTCCAAACCCTTTTGTAATTAAGCTTCCCTCCTTCATCTATTCGCATGAAAGACGCGATGAATACCGGATTAATTACTAAAGCTACAAATAGTGAGGACCCTAAAGTAATAATCAGCGTGATTGGCAAATACTTCATGAACTCTCCGATGAGACCTGGCCAAAAAGCCAAAGGCAAGAATGCTGCTAAAGTGGTTGCTGTAGAAGAAATAATAGGAAGCGCTACTTCTCCAACACCTATTTTAGTAGCTTTTATTGGAGAATACCCCTCTTCCATTAATCGATATACGTTCTCCACTACTACAATCCCATTATCGACTAACATCCCTAGTGCCATAATCAGAGAGAAAAGCACAATCATATTAATTGTAATGCCTAAGGCTCCTAAAATCATAAATGCCATAAACATCGACATCGGAATAGCAATCCCTACAAACAAGGCATTACGTGTACCTAGGAAGAATAAAAGTACCAATACTACAAGGATTACTCCGGAGATAATATTATTCTCCAAACTGCTTACCTGATCACGCGTTTGCTGTGACTGATCGTTAGTAATGGTTACTACTAAATCCTCAGGAAAAACATTCTTTTTAGCATCTTCCACTACTTCGAAAATCTTATCTGTTAAGATTAGCAAGTTTTCTCCACTTCTCTTCACAGCATCTACCATTACTACGGCCTCATTATTAAGGCGAGCAAAACTTTGCTTTTCCTTATAATCAAACTCGATCTCAGCAATGTCCTTTAAATAAACAATATTGGCTTTTTCATTTTTAACAATTAAGTTTTCCAAAGCCTCCGGATTTTCATATTCACCAGAAATCGCTACAGTCCTTCTGATATCACCCATTTTAATATTACCACCGGACATGGTCATATTTTCCTGCTGCACGGCTGTTTCTATATCGTTGAAGCTGACCTTACGAGCTTCCATTTCCAAAGGATCCACCATAATTCGAACCTCTTTTTCATCAACGCCTCTTATCTCCGCTTTAGACATCTCAGGAAATTTCTCCATCTCCTCTTCTAAATATTCAGCATAAGAATTAAGGGTTTCTACACTATAATTCCCCGAAAGATTAATATTCATGATCGGGAATTCCGACACGTTCAATTCGAATACATTCGGATCATCCTGTAGATCAGACGGTAATTCAGATTTAGCCTGATCCACTTTATCCCTCACCTCCTGCAAGGCTTCATCAACATCAGTATCGGTTGTGAACTCAATTATTATCGTAGAAAAATCCTGAACTGAGGTAGATCGAATATTGTCCACCGAGGATATAGTATTTATTTCCTTTTCCAACGGACGGGTAATTAATTTTTCCATATCCGCAGGAGAGTTTCCTGGATGTGGAGTACCTACATATATGGTAGGTTGTGCTATTTCTGGAAAGTTCTCTTTAGGTAGATTAATATATGAATATATCCCTAAAGCAATAATCAGAAAAGCTATTACATAAACTGTAGTTCGGTTATTCACCGACAAGGAAGTTAAACCAAACTCCTTTTCTACTTTCTTTTTATTTTGATCGCTCATAAATATCCTATTTCAAAATTATTTTGCTAAACGAACTGCAATACCGTTTACAGCTTCTCTATATCCTTGAGAAATAATCACGTCACCTGCCTCAATACCTTTCAAAATTTCAGTTTTTCCGTTGAAGGTCTTCCCTCTTTCAATTCTTACCTTCTCAGCTTTCTTTTGATTGTCCTTTGTCTTTACTAAGTAGATAAAATCACCCACATTATCTTGTTGCACTACTTCTGAAGGAACAACAATTGCATTTTCGTTCTCATAATCAACAAGTGTCAAACGAGCAAATTGATTAGGTTTCAAGTTTTCTAAAAACTCATTGACCTTCACTTCTAACTGAAAGGTTCTATTAGCTGGATTAATGACATAACTCACCGAGCTAACCACCGTAGAAAATGACTTTTTGATTGACGGTAAATACACCTCAACTGAATCACCTTGACTGAAATCATTGATGTACTCTTCGGAAACAGCTGCTTTCAAATACATCTCTTCTTGACTCACCATGCTCAATACTGGCATTCCCGGCTGCACCATCTCTCCCATATTTACGTTGACATCATTGATCCTTCCATTAAAAGGTGCCTTTAGGTAGGCCATATTAAGTTGCGACTGGGCAGTAGCTAATTGTCTTTCTAAAGTCTCCTTCCTGTTTTTAGCTTCCAGATATTGAACCTCTGTTCCTATCTCCTGCTCCCACAGATTTTTTTGCTTTTTGTAGATAGTGCTAGCTAAATCTAAGGCAGTTTTCAATTCTTTGATGCTATTTTCAGTTGTAGAAGCATCCATTTTTACTAAGAGTTGATTACGCTTCACCATGTCTCCAGGTGTTACATTAATTTGCATTACCCTACCCATGGTTTCAGCACCCATCGTTATATTTTTACGAGAGGCTACTTCTCCTTGAACTTGAATCTTATGTTTAAAATCAGACTTAGCTATCGTTGCAGACTTAATTAATACCGACTGCTCTGTCTTTTTTGCAAATTCGGGATCCATCTTAGCAATTTTCTCTTCTAATTCTGCTGCTTCAATCGTTTTCTCTTGAATATCCTTCTCTATACTTTCCAGCTTTGATTTCAGTTTTGCTACATCTGAATCTCCTCCGCAAGCGCTCATTAAAACAGCTAGCGATATCATTAAAACTAAATTTCTCATTTTTATAAATCTTATCATTTTTATCTAATCAATACAATATACCTAATGCTTTCTCTAATTCTATTTTAGCTATCACAGCATCATAAAGAGAACTGTAATAATTTGTTTCTGCTTCTTTTTTTGCGGTTTCAGCATCTAATAATTCACGACTGCTTGCTAAGCCATTTTTATATTTAGTTTCTATCTGTTCGTAAACAGATAAAGCTAACTCCATATTCTGCTTTTGCACGTCCATACTTTCTTTGGCAGATGTCAGATCATCTTTTGCTCTTTTGATTTCCATATCAATGGAGCTTTTCAATTGTTCCTTTTGTATTTCAATTTGCTCAATCTGAATTCTGTTTTTCTCCATTTTACTTGATCGATTCAATCCAGTAAATAAATCCCACTGAAGACTCACGCCAATAGCTCCAAAACTTAACCAATTATTACTGAACTCAAATAATTCACTGGCACCATTTACTCCAGAGTTCCATCCATAATTAAAATTTGCGTATAGCTTAGGGAGATGGGTGGCTTTGTTATTTCTCAAATCCAAATTTGCCAAGTCTTGGTTGACTTGTAGTATAGAATATTCACTTCTTTCTCTGTAATTGAAATTTTCTGATTTATTCATGTATTCCTCCGCCTCTAATGTGAGGTTTGATATACTGCCTGAAAGCTCTAAAGGTGAGTTGATGGGCATCCCCATTTGAAATTTTAACATGTCCTTCGAAACATCAAAACTCCTTTTGGCCTTATTGTTTTCCGTTTGAATATTATTATAATTTACATTGATTCTGTCAACATCAATTTTCTCTGCAAATCCATTTTCATATAAGGCTTTCGTTTCATTGAGCACTCGTTCTAACTGCTCCTGATTAGCATTTAATAATTTCAGACGTTCCTCGGTAATCAACACCAAGTAGTAAGCCTTTGTAATAGCTTCTACTGTTTGCACTTCCGATTGATTCGATTCCTTCTGCCTTAATTCCCTTAAAGTTTTTGCTGCTTGGAGACCAACAAAGTAAGAACCATCAAAAAGCAGTTGCGATATAGAAAAAGCGGCATTTCCATCATATTCAGGACTAAATTGCACTGGTGTAAAACCAGGCTCAGGATTGCCCAAAATCTCGTTTGGTAGAAATGCCTTTTGAACTTCGTAATTATAATTTAATCCAGTCTGAAACTTCACTTGTGGAAGGCCCATCGATCGCGTTTCACCAACTTGAGTTTCTGCTATATTTTCCTGTAATCGGGTTGATTTCAAATTACGATTGTTGTCTAATGCGTAATTCACGCATTCTTCCAAACTCATTGGTTTGCTCATTTCCTCTTGCGCTATTGCGCCTAAAGGCATAAAAGCAAACAAGACACAAAAAATTCTGATTTTGTTAAGCATCGTGCTCTTCATTTAAATATTGATTATATTTTTCTTTTCCTTTTTTTGTTAACAGACCATGAATAAAATGGTCGAATAATTGTTCATGTATTTCCTTGAAATCAAATTTATCTCTCGGAAAAATATCATTATTAAAAGCCAACTGGACTTGTTCGATTCTTTGAATGATTAATATTTCCGGATTGATCTCTTTTCTAAAGTATCCTGATTTGATTCCGTTCTCTAAAATGATTTTCATGCGTTCCCTCATAAAGGTGTTTTTAAAATCTAAAAACCTTTTATACGCTTTAGGGAAATAGCGCTGTAAATCATATAAGACAGTTGGATTAATGGCTTCTACCTGCATTTTCATACATTTTGAAATGCGATACATAGCTTCAATTGAATCCTTACTATTATCTAATACTTTCTCTATTTCCGATCTGTGATCAGAAAAATGTTCATGCACTGATTTATAAACAATACTGTTTTTATCACTGAAGAATTGATAAATCGTTTTTTTGCTTACGCCAACCTTTCTGGCTATATCATCCATAGTAATGGATTTCAAGCCAAATTGCATAAACAAGTTTTTTGCTCCCTCTAATATGTTTTTCTCTGTACTCAAATTATTATATTGCGATTTACACTTAGGAAACTTGAAGCTGTTTGAAAGTTTCCTCGGTTTCCAACGGGCAAAGATAGTCTTTGTTCATAATTTTTCAGAATATTTGAAAATATTTTACAAATTACTGGATTATAGATAGTTGCAGGTATTCAAAACGAGCGCTGTTTATGATTTAAAATTTTGTTAATACTTATTATTATGATTAAATCAATTGCATAGATGCCGCTTGACCATATAACATTTGGGGAAAATATTTTACACTATTCCGTTAAAGGACGTGGGGCTACCCCACTTTTAGCATTTCACGGCTTTGGTCAATCTAAAGAAGTCTATGACCCATTTGATGAATTGCTAGGTGATGAATATACGGTTTATGCCTTTGATATTTATTATCACGGTAAAAGTGAATGGAAAGACAGGAATCAAGCCTTAGAAAAACAAGATTGGGAAGAAATACTAACATCATTTCTTAAAAAACATCACATTGAAAACTTTGCGGTCGTGGGTTACAGCATGGGTGGAAAATTTGCACTAGCAAGTTTAGAATTATTCCCGAGAAGGATTAAAGAATTTAAATTAATTGCTCCAGACGGAATTAAAACGTCATTATGGTACAGCTTGGCTACCTACCCCACCTCATTTCGAAAATTCTTCAGAGCAATGATAGTGAGACCTAAATATTTTTACCAAATTTTAAAGACCACCAAAAAACTAGGAATAGTAGACAAAAGCTTATTAAAATTCGCCAACACACAGATGAATACTCGCGAAAAAAGACGGAGAGTATATCTGACTTGGGTTGTATTCCGACATCTTAAATTTGATTTGAAATTGATTGCTTTCCTGATCAATCAAAATAAAATTCCCATGAAGATGTTCACTGGTAAATACGACAAAATCATTACTGCGGAAAATATGATGGATCTATTAAAACATGTGAAAGAATATGAACATGTAATACTGGAAGCAGGACATAATACATTGATTGCTGATACTGCTAAGCATCTTGCCCCAGCCCCTTAATCCCCAAGGGATAACTGGGCAGAATCAATTATTGAAATATAGCGGTAATAATTTGAAATAAATCTTCATGAATTTAAAGATAGAGCAAAATTATCTTGATTCTTGGCTCTTGGTTCTAGATTCTAGGTTCTTGGTTCTAGGTTAAATAATGGATAATTTCTAACTTTGCGACTTTATTAATTCCACCTACATAAAACACATTATGCTAAGCTTTTTTCAGGGTAACAATCATCAAATATACGCCTTAGGACATCAAAATTCATTTTCAGAAACTGACACAGAAAAACTCCTTTGGCTTTTAGATGCAAAAAAGAGCATCCCTTCTTCTGAATTGACTAGTATTTATGTAGGACCTCGGAAAGAAATGGTAAGTCCATGGAGTACAAATGCCGTAGAAATTACCCAAACAATGGGGCTGCAGGGCATCTTCAGAATTGAAATGTTTGAAGCTATTGAGAAGCTCTCCGATCTCATCGATCCAATGCTGCAAGCCAAATATCAAGGATTAAATGAAGATATTTTTACTATTGATAAGGAACCGGATTCCATTGAATTAATAGATGATATTGCTCAATACAATGAAAAAGAAGGATTAGCACTTAGCGGTGAGGAAATTGAATATTTAGAACAGGTAAGCAGAGACTTAGCCCGCCCACTGACTGACAGTGAGGTTTTCGGATTCTCTCAAGTCAATTCAGAACATTGTAGACATAAGATCTTCAATGGAACTTTCGTAATTGATGGTAAAGAAATGCCTCATACACTGTTTCAGATGATTAAAAGAACATCTAAAGAAAATCCCAATAGAATTGTATCTGCATATAAGGATAATGTAGCTTATGTAGAAGGACCTGAAGTAGAGCAATTCTCTTCTCCAAACCCTGAGAAAGCAGATTATTTCCAAAAAAAGAAGTTCAAATCCGTAATTTCTTTGAAAGCAGAAACCCACAACTTTCCAACAACAGTTGAGCCTTTCTACGGTGCCGCTACTGGCTCAGGTGGAGAAATCCGAGATAGAATGGCAGGCGGAAAAGCAGGAATCCCTTTAGCTGGAACTGCTGTTTATATGACTTCTTACTCACGGCTAAAAGGGAACCGACCTTGGGAAAATCATATGGAGGAAAGGCCGTGGTTATATCAAAGCCCGGTAGATATCTTGATCAAAGCTTCCAATGGTGCTTCAGATTTTGGAAACAAATTCGGCCAGCCCTTAATTTCAGGTTCAGTCTTAACCTTTGAACATGAGCATGCCGGTAAGAAATATGGCTATGACAAAGTAATCATGCAGGCTGGAGGAATTGGTTACGGAGTTGCGGATCAAAGTAAAAAGGACGTTCCACAAAAAGGTGATAAAATTGTGGTGATGGGTGGCGATAACTACCGCATAGGAATGGGTGGAAGCGCAGTTTCTTCTGTGGATACAGGCTCATTTGCAAATCAGATTGAATTAAATGCTGTACAGCGAGCCAACCCAGAAATGCAGAAAAGAGTGGCCAATGCTATTCGTGCTATGGCTGAATCATCTGAAAACCCTATCGTATCTATTCATGACCATGGAGCTGGGGGCCACTTGAATTGCCTCTCTGAATTAGTGGAAGATACAGGTGGAAAAATTGATTTAAGAAAACTTCCTGTTGGTGATCGTACGCTATCTGCCAAAGAAATCGTAGGCAATGAGTCTCAAGAAAGAATGGGATTGGTGATTAAACAAAAGGATATAGCCAAACTTGAAAAAGTATCCTTACGTGAAAGGGCACCATTCTATGTAGTAGGAGAAATCACTGGAGATCACCACTTCAGTTTTGAAGATAATAAAGGTGGTAAAAACCCTGTTGACTGGCCTTTGGCTTCTATGTTCGGTAGCGCGCCTAAAACCATTTTAGCTGATCAAAAACAAACTATAAAGTTCACCTCTTTGCAGTATGAGCGAAAAGAAATCGAAAACGCTGTTAAAGATGTACTAAAATTGGAGTCTGTTGCCTGCAAGGACTGGTTGACCAATAAAGTGGATAGGTGCGTGACCGGAAAAGTAGCCAAACAACAAAGCACAGGTCCAATCCAATTACCTCTGAATGATGTAGCTGTTATGGCTTTAGATTTCAAGGGCGAAAAAGGGATTGCAACTTCTATTGGTCATGCACCGATCAGTGCCCTAATTGACCCTAAAGCAGGTTCTGAACTATCCATTGCAGAAGCATTAACCAATATTGTATTCGCTCCTATTCAGGATGGCTTAAAAGGCATTTCCTTAAGTGCAAACTGGATGTGGCCTGCTAAAAATGAAGGGGAAAATGCTAGATTATACGAAGCTGTAGAAGCTATAAGCGATTTTGCTGTGGGATTGGGTATTAACATCCCCACAGGAAAAGATTCGCTTTCCATGGTACAAAAATATCCTTCAGGCGAAAAAGTATATGCGCCTGGTACTGTAATAATTTCTGCAGCAGGAGAAGTTTCAGATATCAAAAAAACGCTAGAAACTGCTTTAGTCCCCCAAGATAAGACCCAATTGGTTTATATCAATATGGGTAAAGGAAGCTTTGAATTAGGCGGTTCAGCTTTTGCTCAAACGAAAGCTTCCTTGGGAGAAAAAACAGTAGAAATAAAATCAGCTGAGCATTTTAAGATAGCATTTGATGCAGTTCAAAAACTAATAAAAGCAGACAAAGTATTATCAGGCCACGATATAGGTTCAGGAGGATTAATTACATCCATCCTAGAAATTACTTTCCCCCATCAAAATTTAGGTCTCGAATTGAATTTCAATTCGTTCGCAGAAAAAGACCTTACGAGATTGCTATTTAGTGAACAACCGGGTTTATTACTACAAATTGAAAACGAAGCAATAATTCAGGAACTCAAGCAAGCAGGAATCGATATAACCTTATTGGGAAATGTTGTCACCTCAAACAAAATCGAAATCAAAAATGAGGAACAACATTTAAGTTTGGATATTCCTTCTTTAAGAGATGAATGGTATGAAACCTCTTACTTGCTAGATGAAAAGCAAAGTGGCAAGGACTTAGCAAAATCTAGATTCGAAAATTACAAAAAACAAGCCTTAGCATATGATTTTCCTAAGCAATTTAAAGGCACTTTCGAATCTTTAGGTTTAAATCCTAATAGAAATACTAAAAGTGGTATTAAAGCTGCCATTATTCGTGAGAAGGGAGTGAATAGTGAGCGTGAGATGGCCTATATGATGTATATGGCTGGCTTTGACGTGAAAGATATTCACATGACGGATTTAATGAGCGGAGCTGAAGATTTGTCTGATGTAAACTTTATCGTATTTACAGGAGGCTTTTCCAATTCCGATGTACTCGGCTCTGCTAAAGGATGGGCTGGAGCATTTAAATATAATGAAAATGCCAAAAAGGCACTAGAAAACTTCTACAAAAGGGAAGATACTTTAAGTATGGGAGTTTGTAATGGCTGTCAATTAATGGTTGCATTAGATTTAATTTATCCAGACCATAAAGACAAAATTAAAATGGCTCATAATGATTCTCATAAGTTTGAATGTTCTTTTGTGAATGTGGATGTTCAAGAGAATAATTCAGTGATGTTGAGCAACCTTCAAAATAGCAAATTAGGGATTTGGGTAGCACACGGTGAAGGTAAATTTGAAATGCCACTAGAAGAGTCAGAGTACGATATCCCAGTAAAATACAGTTTTGACCAGTATCCTGGAAATCCTAATGGATCTGATTACCAAACCGCTGCAATTTGTTCGAAAGACGGTAGACATTTAGCCATTATGCCACATTTGGAACGAAGTATTTTTCCATGGAATTGGGCAAACTATCCAACTGATTCAAAATCTGATGAAATCTCTCCATGGGTAGAAGCTTTGGTAAATGCCAGAAAATGGGTTGAAAAAGTATTGTGATAAGACCTTCTATTAAAATATTGTGTCATGTAAAAACAGAATTAAGATATTATTGTTAAATTAACAATATGAAAAGAATATCTCAATTGCTACTACTTACTTTAATTCTGTCAAACGGATGTTTTATAACCAAGGAATACCCAGTGGAATATGATTATAATTTTTTGGGAGACTTTAACAACTACAATTCTTTCGCTTTTTTCGTTACTGCGAGCACAATACCCGATTCTCAAAACGAACTGGTGAAGGCCACTATAATTAATCATTTGGAATTATTAGGTTATGATTATCAAGAGGATAACCCAAGCTTTTATGTGAACTATTTGTACTATACCGATTCCTTAAGATATCGCGGATACGATCAGCCAAAAATGGATGATTTTATTTTGTTTAGAAATAAAAGCGATAAAGAAAAAGAGAAGTATGAAAATAAAAACTTAGATATCAATAATGGTACTTTAGTCATCAATTTTACAGAAGCCTCAAGTAACTCTATGATTTGGCAGGGATATACGACTGACTTATATGCTGAAAATATATTTGACGATCCACGTAAAGTACGAGTTGCGGTCTTAAGCATTTTAAACAACTATGCCTATTTGCCTGAAGATTCAAAAAATAATTAATATTTTTTCTACTCTTTGTTTGCAAATAATAAATCCGTTTTTACCTTTGTATTCCCTTAGCAATAAGGCAAACAAAACTGCCCGATGGTGTAACTGGCAACACGTCTGTTTTTGGTACAGAAGAGTCTAGGTTCGAGCCCTAGTCGGGCAACTAAATCCCGTCCATAGCAACATAGGACGGGATATTTTATTTTAAGCGCAAAAAATAAAAACCATGTCCTCTGTCAAAATTTTTTCCGGTTCCGCTTCAAAATATCTTTCTGAAAGAATAGCTGCAAGCTATGGGAAACCTTTAGGAGATGTTGAATTGCAAAAATTCAGCGATGGTGAACTTTCTCCCTATTTTACAGAATCAATCAGAGGACATCATGTATTTTTAATTCAATCGACCTTTCCTCCTGCAGACAACATCATGGAATTACTTTTGATGATTGACGCAGCTAGGAGAGCAAGTGCATACAAAGTTACATTAGTGGTTCCTTATTTCGGTTATGCTAGGCAAGATAGAAAAGACAAACCACGAGTTGCTATTGGGGCAAAAATGTTAGCTAACATCTTTGAAGCAGCAGGTGCAGACAGAATCGTTACCTGTGATTTACATGCCGGTCAAATCCAAGGTTTCTTTAATATTCCTGTTGATCACATGGATGCTTCAGCTATTTTTGTTCCTTATCTACAGGAAAGTATAACTCCTGACACAATTTTTGCTTCCCCAGATGTTGGCGGAACAGCAAGAGCAAGAAAATATGCTAAGCATTTTCAACTCGACATGGTCGTTTGTGACAAGCAAAGGAAAAAAGCCAATGAGATTGATTCCATGCAAGTCATAGGAGATGTAGAAGGTAAAGATGTTATTATTTTCGATGACTTAGTGGATACCGCAGGAACCTTATGTAAAGCCGCTGATATGCTAAAAGACAAAGGGGCAAAATCAGTAAGAGCTATCATAACTCATCCTGTTCTTTCAGGGAAAGCATATGAAAATATAGCCAATTCAACTTTGGATGAATTAATTACAACAGATACTTTACCATTAAAAGAAAAATCTGATAAGATTAAAGTGCTTTCGGTAGCTGATATGTTTGCCAAAGCAATAAGAAAAATTCACGACAATGAATCTATCAGTTCATTGTTTATTTAAGATAGTAATTATTCACTTTAACAAATATATATTATGAAAACTGTTGAGATTATAGGGTATAAAAGAGCAAATCTTGGCAAAAAAGAGGCGAAAAGATTAAGAGCGGAAGCAATGGTTCCTGCCGTATTGTACGGTGGTGACGAGCAAATCCACTTTTATGCGCCAATGATTCTTTTTCGCCCGCTAGTATTTACCTCTGAAGCACACTTCGTTAACATCAATATTGAAGGCGATGAGTACCAAGCTATTTTGCAAGATGTATCTTTCCATCCAGTAAGTGAAATCATCCTTCATGCTGATTTCTTAGAACTTCACAAAGGAAAGAATATTAAAATGGAAATTCCAGTTCATTTGGAAGGAACTGCACCAGGTGTCACCAAAGGGGGTACTTTAATTCACAAAAGAAGAACACTTCTCGTAAAAGCTTTACCTAAAAATATGCCTGAGCATATTACGTTGGACATTAGCGCACTTGATTTTGGTAAATCAATTAAAGTAGAGTCTGTATCTGTTGAAAATTGTGAGATATTAGACACACCACAAGCTTCAATTGCTGTTGTCGAAATCCCAAGAGCACTAAGAGGAAAAGCAACTGATGATGAAGAAGAAACCGAGGGAGAAGAACGAGCTGAAGCAGAAGGAGCAGAAGCACCAGAAGAAGGAGGAGAAGCAGAAAGTTAATTCTTCCTTATACTAAATTTTTATTAAAATCCTGTTCATGAAAATGGCCAGGATTTTTTTGTTTCCAAACTTAGAATATTTCAATCGATATTTTAATAACTTTGACATATAGATACATACAAGCTATTGCATTTTAAACTACCGGATTATTGGATACAAAATTGAAAAGAATCAACAAATTTCTAAGTGAAGCCGGCTATTGCTCCAGAAGAGCAGCTGATAAATTAATCGAGGAAGGGGCTGTTACTATTAATGGGGAAATCCCTGAAATGGGAACAAAAGTAGCTGCACAAGACGAAGTCAGGGTTCATGGAGAGTTGATAACGGAACCAAAATCTGATTTTATCTATCTCGCTTTTAACAAACCTAGAGGCATAGTATGCACTACAGATACACGAAGGGAAAAAGATAACATTATTGACTTCATTAATTACCCGGAAAGGATTTTTCCAATTGGACGATTAGATAAATATAGTGAAGGCTTAATATTTCTTACTAATGATGGAGATATCGTGAATAAGATCTTGAGAGCCCGAAATAATCATGAAAAGGAATATATTGTTCATTTAAATAAACCTATCAAAGGAGATTTTATTGAAAAAATGGGAAACGGAGTTCCTATTTTAGATACTGTTACTAAGAAATGTTTTGTTGAGCAAATAGGCAAAAGCTCCTTTAAAATCATTCTAACGCAAGGTCTAAACCGTCAAATTAGAAGAATGTGCGAATATTTCGATTATAAAGTAGCAGGTTTGAAGCGAATTAGAATCATGAATGTCAATTTAGATACTGACAAAGGAAAATGGAGGCATTTAAGCGAAGTAGAACTAACAGGAATCAGTGAGCTGGTGAATAATTCGTCTAAAACCCATGACAATTAAACGCATTTTGATACTAGCGGTTTTTGGCATAGGTATTCAAAGCTTCTCATTTTCCCAAAGTCTCCCCGTTATCTATCTATTTCCTGGACAAGGTTCAGATGAGCGATTATTTGATAGCTTAAAATTCGAAAATCATACTAAGATAGTTCATATCAAATATCCTATTCCTGAAAAAGGAAGTTCTGTGAAAGATTATGCCCATAGAATTTCTAGTCAGATAGATACCTCTCGTCAGTACATCTTTATTGGCGTGTCCTTAGGAGGAATGATAATTTCAGAGCTGAATGATTTTCTAAGCCCTCAACAATCCTTCATCATTTCAAGTGCTAAGACACGATCAGAGCTTCCATTCAGATACAGATTTCAAAAAGTAATTCCTATATACAGAATAGTCCCTCCTAAATTAATGTTGGCAGGTGCCAAACTGCTCCAACCTATTGTAGAACCAGATAGGAACAGCAACAAAACCACGTTTAAAAGTATGCTGGCAGCCAAAGATCCTATATACATGAAAAGGACAGTGGCAATGATTATCAACTGGGACAGAAAAACTGCAAAAGAAAATATTATCCATATCCATGGCACTAAAGATCATACGATTCCATTAAGAAATGTAAATCCTACTCATGTTATCGTTGAAGGATCGCACATGATGACCTTGACCAAGCCCTCTCCTATTAATGAAATTATAGTTAAATACTTGTAGAAGGAATTCGCGAAAACAAAAAAAGCAGGTAATTAAGTTTTATTCTCCATCTCTCTAATTCTAACTTTCCACATTGAAATCTTTAAATTAAAGTTCAAGAGCATTACGAAAACAGTGAATGACACTATCAGTGCAATGAGAAAAGCGTTAATGCTGAGGTAGTTGATTAGAATTATTGAAATGGAAATCATCAGAAAGCTGTAGCCGATAATAATTGCTGAAGCTTTCACCGGCTTCACTCCAGCTTCCACCATCAAATGATGAAAATGACTCCGGTCCGCTCTAAAAGGACTTCTACCTTTATTAATTCTGAATATATATACACGAATTGAATCTATCATAGGAATCGATAATGCAACGATCACCAATGCAAAGTATAAATTGCTTTCTAAGACAGTACCACTATTTAAAAGAGATATTGCAGCTAAAACTATTGTAAAACCCAAAAACAATGAGCCAGCATCACCTAAGAATATTTTCGATATCTTAGGACCTACATTGAATTTAAAAAAAACAATTAATGCAGTGCACAGGCTTATCAGCAGCAAAATTTCCGTATAATTACCTAGAATTAAGTTTAATATTAAAAATAATGAAAGGGTCAAAAAAGCAAATCCAGATGCTAAACCGTCTACCCCATCCATTAAATTAAATGCATTTATAAAACCTGTAATCCCAAGGACGGTAATCAGTAGCTGTGCTACAAAAGAGATTTCATAGAACCCCAAAATTCCATTTAAAGATTCAACTCTTATTCCATTATAAAAGGCAAATAAAGCTAAACTAAGCTGAAAAAGTAGCTTTATTACTGCTCTTACATCAAACCTGTCATCTAACAAGCCCATGAGCAATATTAATCCACCAGCAAAGAAATAATTTTGAAAAAACGCCCACTCTTCGCCAATATTACTGATAAGAAAATTGGTGATAAACACGGATAAAAAAATAAGTATTCCACCTACTAAAGGTATTGCACCAATATGCAACTTCCTCTCATTTGGATTATCAACTAGACCAATTCTATTGGCAACAACCATTGCAGGTCGTTTAAGCAATAAAAATATAATCAGTGGAAATATAACCGAGAAAAAATAGGGGGCCAGGGCAGTAAGGATTGCATTCATAGTTTTAGCGTTTAGAATAAAAAGTCTCTTGATTAAGAATATGGTTAAGTTCAAGTTTTGACAGGACATCTTTGTCCAACTTATTAGATTTAGAAAGTATTGACTTCTTCTTTGGAGCAGATAAAGCTTCTAAAACAAGTTGTCTATACTTCTGAGAAATCAATTTCCAATTGTATCTTCGCTTCCCAACTTCTAGCATTTTTGCGCCTAATGGTTTTAAATATCCATCATCAATTCCTTGAAGTTGATCTACCAACTCCCCCAAGGAATTAAAATATAGTGCTTTTTCCTCGGTGGTAACGCGATTATAAGATACCCCAAAAGCAATGATTGGTAGGCCTAAGTACATGGCTTCTACTAAAGAAGGATTGGTACCGCCAGCAGAGTGTCCATGGACATACAAGGATGCATTGCCTCTAATTAAATCAAGTTTTTCCTGATCATAAATAGGATCTAATATTGTAATGTTTTCAAGCCCACTGTAAGTCGATTTAAGATTTTTTCCATAATCACTATTCTCCCAATTCCCAATGATGACTAGTTTCTGGCTTTTAACTCTAGAAAAAGCCTCTAATACATTGTGAACATTATTTTCTGGTTCAATTCGACAAACTTTTACCGCATAATCAGAAGATAAAAAAGGATAAGTATTGAGATCTGATTCTTGTACTTTAACATTTAGTACATGGTCTGCACCATACTCAATAATTCTACTCAAAGAACCATATCGGCTAGCTGTATAGTCTTGAATAGCTTCATTGTCAGAAATATCGATATGGGAATATTTAACAGCTAAGCCCTCTGCCCAAAACAAATACCATTTTGCCAAAACATTCCATTTATCCCTTTTCCATTCGATTCCATCTATTGAAATAATGATTTTTTTGTTGGTAAATAGTTTAACAAAAGGCAATAACCAAGCCCCAGCTACTCCTAAGACCAGCAATACATCACTTCTAAATAATGCATGTAATATAGAAATAGAATCATATATAATACTTTGAACTCCATTAGCATCAAATGGCAAGTAAAAAAGATTTGCACCTTTGTACGTTTTTTTTCTTGCATCTGCTGCATATTTCTTTCCTGAACAGTAAACATCAATCGCATATTCTACTGATAGATTCGTCACCAAATGTTCTGCCAAGGTTTCAAAACCTCCATAATTAGCGGGCAAGCCGACTGTCCCTATTATTGATAATCTCGTTTTCATAATTCAAGTATTAAATCTTCTTTTGCTACTAATTTTAATTGCCACATCCAGGAATGTCTTAGTGCATCTTGAATGCTATATGCTGGTTTCCAACCCAATAAGCTTTGTATTTTTTGAGTGTCTGCATAGATATATGGAATATCACCCTCTCGTCTATCATGCATTTCTATGGGAACATCCACTTGATTCACTTCCCCAAATATCTCCAGTAGTTCTAAAACCGAATGCCCTTCCCCAGTCCCTACATTAAAAATATCAAGTGACACTTCCATTCTCTCACTATATGCTAAGGCCTGAATATGGGCATCTGCTAAGTCCACAACATGAATGAAGTCGCGAATACAACTACCATCTTTTGTATCATAATCATCACCAAATACTTTAATTGGACCGTTTAATCCATACGCACTCTTGCATATTAAAGGAAGCAAGTTTTTAGGCTCAGCAATTGGGTTTTCACCGATTAATGCTGAACTATGAGCTCCAATGGGATTGAAGTATCTTAAAATTATAGGTTTTACCTGATTGTGTTTTGATTTTATTAAATAGTGGAGAAACTTCTCAGCCATTTGTTTTGAATAGCCGTAAGGTGTTTTTGCTTCCTGAAGGGGACAGCTTTCATTGATGCCTGCTGCAATATCATTTTCTCCATAGACCGTGCACGAGGATGAAAACACAAGTTTGGACACTCCAAACTCATTCATAAGCTTTGTTACTAACAACAAGCTATTCATATTATTCTCAAAATAGGCATGTGGTTCTTCAATGGATTCTTCCACTGATTTTAGTGCAGCAAAATGAATCACACCTTCAATCGGATAGGTCGAGAATATTTTCTTCATTTCCACTGCATCAGTACAGTCCTTTTTGAATAAGACTGGAGGTATTTCGCACAGGAACTGAATATTTTCAATTACAGATTGATGACTATTTCTAAAGTCATCTACAATTATAGCTCTGTAACCGGCTTCACTCAACTTCACTACGGTGTGAGAGCCAATGTATCCTGCTCCTCCTGTAACTAAGATATTTTTTAAGTCTTCCATATTTGAACTATTTATTTCAACTATGGCTCAAATCATACCAATATCTTATTCAATTGATTATTAGTTAGTTACACATGAATCCAAAGCCTGAATTTCCATTATTTGGAAAATAATTCCAATAATGCTCGGCTTTTCTGCTTAAATACAAGCTCTCTGAATGAGTTCAACTGTTGAGAAGCCATATTTGATAGGTATTGGTAATGGTCCAGGTCGGTCATTTTGCAAAGTGCATTATTCAACCGATCTATATTTCTACTATCTACTTGATAGCCATTGGTTCCGTCCACTACCAATTCAGTAATTCCTCCAACAGTTGGAATCATGGCAGGCAGCCCATATGCCATCCCTTCGATAATAGTCAATCCAAAAGTTTCAATCCACCCATCTGCACGAGAAAGATTCACTATTATATGTGCCCACTGATAATGAGGATGTAGATTAGTTTGCGTGCTTAATATTTCTATGTTTTCAGCTACATTCAATTTTGAAAAATACTCAGCAATTTCATGCTCCTCTGCATTCAAAACCAACCTAAATTCTAAACGTGGATTACTTTTCGCTAATTCTAAGAATTCATTTACTCCCTTATACCATTTAAGTGAACAAACCATCAAAACATGCTTTACTTGATTTATTACCTCCTTTTCATAAGAACTGGATTCTTCCAAAAAGTCTTCAGGTATTGCATTATGAATCACGGTATAAGGAATATTCCCGATTGCTTCTTCCTTTGCTAAATAATCAGATACAAAAACTAAATGATCAGCCGACCATTTCATAATGCCAAAGACCAAACTTTTGAATATTTCAGGTTTCAGACTAGTTTCATGAACATGGTAGACAAGCTTCGCTCCTTTCATTTTAGCAGCAATAGCAGCACCAAAAGGTAGAGCGGTATTCACATAAACTAGATCATCTTTTCTTAATTTCATTAAAATTTTAGCCATCAATATGAATTGACTAGCCATAAGGAAAAGCAATCTAATATAAGGATTGGAAGATAAGCTGTACCAATAAAAATGATACTGGACTCCGTTCAAATGAGATAAAAAGCCTTCTCGACCAGAGCATGTATACAAATGAACTTCATGATTATCATCCACCCATGATTTTATCAATTGCATGAGTACTTTCGGACTACCGCTATAATCGTTAAATAAGTGGGCTGCAAAAATCCTCATTATAAGACCTTTTTATAGACTTTATCTAATATTGTATGTCTAGTCTCCCAATCAAAATTATTTTCAAATCTCTTTCTAGCTCCTTGGCTTAATCTCTGATAGAAGTCTGGTTTTCTATAAAGGTGCAATAATCCATCAGCTAATTCTTCAATGGTTTCATTGTAGCTACTACTTTGATTAACTGCTATTCCCGAGCTTTGATCTACAAATTCTCCTGGCCCTTCATTGTCTAAGCAAACAACGGGCAAACCAAAAGACATGGCCTCTGCCACTACCATTCCAGCACCTTCATGCGAGGGGAAAAGAAACACAGATGATTCTCTATATAAATTGAGAAGGTCTTTTCGATCTATCCAAGCGATAATTTCTACCTTATCTGTCAGCCCAGCATTCGCAATCATTTTGCAGTATCTTTCTTTTTCTGGTCCGCTTCCCACCAACGTAAGCTTTACTGCTGCTTGCTCCTCTTGGTTTAACCTGTGATAGAAATTTTCAAAAGCTTTGATGGTCAAGTCGAATCCTTTTAGCGCTACTAGTCTACCAGCAGAAATGATATTAAAACCATTTGTAGATTTCTCTTGATAACCGAAGTCTTGTGTAGCCACAGACGGTAACACAGTTGATTTGTGGGTGATATGAGGAAGAACTTTTGCTACCGATGAATTCATACATAAAATATGATCTGCCTTTCTTGCAGTTACCCTGAGAGATGAAGATAATCTCCAAAAGGTCTTTTTCACCAACCATGTAGCAGCATCTACCACTTTAATCTTGCGGTCATAAAACTGCAAATATTTAGAGGGAATCCGTGGATGATGACCTACTGGACCCCACACAAAGGGTTTTTTAAGTTTCCATAAATAACTGGGAGTCCAGTCATTATGAAAATTGAGATTGTGAACAATATCGTACTGAAACTTCTGCTTTCTAATAAAGGAAACGATTCCTCTTTGCCACATCCAATAATAAAGCATAGCCCCTCTCCCTCCTTTTTTCCAAAAGCGCATCCAGTAGGGCAAATCAAAATAGGCAAACCTTATATTTTTGTATAAATCACTAGGGTTTTCCTCCATGTATTTGTCAATATGGGGCTGGTTATTTTCTCTGGTGATAGCTATTACTTTGTTTTTCTTAGCTATTTGCAGGATCATATTCCATCCCATTCCATCTTCCGAACCTTTGTATGGGTTCACAGCATATGCCGTGGCTAATATTGTTTTCATGGCTTTCTAGATTTTAATAATTTGGCAGGTACTCCACCAATTATTGAGTTTTTTGGAAAAGATTTAGTGACTACTGCTCCGGCAGCTATAACGCAACCATCTCCGATTTCTACACCATCCAGGACTGTTACTTTACTTCCAATCCAGCAATCCTCTCCAATTTTAATTCCTTTTCTATTGACTCCCTGCTTTCTTATTTCTACTGATGTATCATTAAAATTATGATTCTCTGGATGACAACTAAAGTATTGGCCAATTATGCAGGCGTCCCCTATCTCAAGTCCTCCAGCACCTCCTAAATATGCGTACTCTCCCATTCCTACGTTATTTCCGATTCTAATAGACTTTCCTAAATCATTCAAAGAAGTAGAAACTATAATGCTACTGTAAGCCCCAATACTGACGTTATCTCCCATGACTAAACCATCTCTTGAAAGTCCTGACAATCTTGCTCCATCTCCTATTTTCAGAAACTTTCCGAAACAGATTTTGCTACTATACTGAAATCTTACACCTCTACCAAGCATTGCATATTTTGGCATCTTGCCTTTTAGTAAAAGTTTGAACCCTCTCAAAACTGAAAATGCAGCTTGCACAAAAAAGGAAAAAAAGATGCCAATGCTCAACTGACTGTCAAATTGAAAATCAGGATTTCGCTTTTTAACTAAACTTGAAACTAGGCCTTCCATAAATAATTAAATGTATGATTTTCAATAATTTCTAAAGTCCTATCCATTTCAGTATTATGTAAACTGAAATAATTAGCTTTCTTACTTTTATCATATTCGATAAACAAGTCTAAATATTTAGAGGTAAGGGATAGTATATCTGACTCTTCCAATTCCTGTTTTCTTGATCTAATTACATGTGGATCCGCATATAGAAAGAAGTTGAATTTAGGTTTCATAAGAAGATGATATCCCAGCTTAGCAACAGCCGGTGAAATGGCAATATTGCTTCTTTTGCTATCATTTATGAAATCAAAATAATAGCGATCGTATAGAACGATATATCCTGTTAAAATATATCGGAGATATATGTAAAATTGACCGAACAAATAATCAGTGTAGTAGTAAGCAAACCTGATTATGGAAGATAAACTACTGGAATTTTCACCTTGTCGTGGCAATGAATTAATAACATCTTCATGCGCTTTCTTTTTGCCCTTAGTCCAGACGCTCAATATCGGAAGTACGGACGGTCTGTGTCTTAAAACCACTACTTTTTTACGGTATTTCTTTTCTAAAATAGCTCGATAGGCATTAATTATGGTGGACTTTCCAGCACCATCAACTCCACTAAAAGTCACCAAGAATCCTTTCGTCCCAAAGAAAGAACGGATCGTGTCCCATAAATAGGAAAACCTATTGGCTAGGCCACTCCATTTCTTATTTACTGGGTAATCATCTAATATTACAGATAAACTAAAGTTAGAATTAATATTATTTCTAATTTGATGAACCAGTGCTATATCAAGCACCGTTTCTAAATTATTCAGAGACTCGATCGATTTATGATATCTTTCCGGAACATGAGCTCCATTTAGAAAATAGAACAGACTTATGTACCGAGCCAGATCCAGATCTGAAAACACATAAACGCCAAAGCTGTTTATCACTCTATTACCCAAGACATGCTTAGCACTTAAAAACTCAATTGCTTTTACTTTGAACTTCCAAATGAAATCATAATTCAAAGTAGACCCATCTTTTAAGACCATTTGAATAGAACTCATGAAGCTTTTAACTTGAATGCTGTAGCTAAATACTGATGGGTGCTTCTTTAAAAAGGACAGGATCGGTTTTATATCTTTCCGTTCTATACACCAGTCTACATCAGAGAAAATATTCAGTTCTTCAATTGGCTGATCTTCTAATTTAACAGCTGCATATCTTTTATTGGACAAAAAGTCAACAGTATCCTTCAGCAATACTGTTCTGCTATCAATAAATTTACTTAAAACAAAAGAAAGTGCTGAATCCCAAAATTCAATCATCCACAATATTTGCTCATGCCATTTCAATTGAACTGAATATAATTTGAATGAATCGTAAATTTGTTGCAGAAAATAAGCAGATAGGTAAAGATTAAGGTTTTCTACTACTTCAGGCAAGAACTTCTTAAACTCTTCATTTTTTATAATTTCTGAAATTTCCTCATAAGTTTCCTTCCACGATTTTCGTTCAACGAGAATACTCTTTTGAACGATGAAATGGAAAAAGTCAAAACCCTTAGTTCTGTAATCTGCAAGTTCCCAGTCATACACTGCTAATTTATTGTTATTTAAATAGGTGTTCCAGGGCGTAAAGTCGCCATGCGAAAACTCCATATTTAAGTCATATTTACTTAAGATATGGAACAATTCCTTTGTTTTTCGGACAATACTACTCGGAAATTTCTGTTGATTTACAGAGGAAAACTCATCAATAAATCCCCCGATCGCACTAATCACATCATTATAGTTCTCATCTGATCCTTTCTCAAGCTCTATTTTTGCAATCTCCGCTAAGCCATTTAAATGAGCTGAACTAAGGTTCATTGACCTCTTTGCTTCACCTGATATATCAGAAAGCAATAGTTTTTCATTCCGATACAATTTCATTTTCGGGAAATTAAAACTAGAAGCACCATTTCTTTCCATATGCGAGAGAACTCTTGCTTCGTTTTCAATTATCCTTTTGGCATTAGTTGTAGTGGGGATTTTAATAAAATCAAATTCATCACTAGCATTTCTAAAGTAGAGTAATCGTTTATTATTGGGACCAATTGTCCCCATAAATAAAGACCATTCATTATTAGCATGTTCATCAAATCCGAAAACATCTAGCTCTTCAAGCTTAAGATCTAACTTTTCTTTCTTCATAAAAAGAGCTTGAATCTTAAACAAGAACAGCACTTTGAAATAAATACTGATTAACAGAGATTTAAAACTTGTAATGGAATAGAATGCTAAAAAATATGGCTTACTAGCACTTACAGGTGAAACCCATCTAATACTTCCATCCCCATTCTTAACAACATAGTAGCTTTTTAAATGCTCTGAATTACTTTTCATCTTTTCGGTCATTTGATTTCTCTTAGATGAAAAGTGATATGCCAAATTGATACCTAAAAATTAATGGCCTGAATTCCAGATCATTACATAATAATCACTAGGAGTATTTTCCAAAATATGGAAAAAGGGTTTTGATTTGAGATTCTTGATTTAGTAAACTAAATCAGGTCTTCTCTTCTTCAAGTATAATTTCTGAGCGGGTGTTAAAATATCGTTTTGCTTGAATGATATGTATAAAATAATCAATTGGTAAAACAGAATACCGTAATTTGACTCTCCGAATATCCCAAATTCTGTTAAGGAATTAATGATTAATGGAATCAACATGCTGAGCAACATGAGTCTTTTTTCACTATGCTCTTTTGATATGCCTTTAAAGGTGAATATCATTTGGAAAATGACAATTGTGATGCCGACAAACCCTAAATTCATTAGCACTTGTAAAAAGGTATTGTGGGTCATTTTTCCAGGATATGTATGCGTACTCTGAAAATATTCCTTGTAGTCAATTCTCATAAAGCCAAATCCAAGCATCGGTTCTCTGGGCAAACCTTCATTTATCAAAGCAGTCCAAAATGGAAGCCTGCCTGTCATACTTAACACTTCTTCAATACGACTTGAATCACCATCTTTAAGTACTACTTTATATATCGCTACAGGAGCAACGACAATCATACCCGTGATAATTAAAATTTTCAGTTTTGTATTTGAAGACTGCTTTACATGAAAGCCTATAATTAATAATGCTCCAATCAGGGAAGATCGTGATCCTGTGGCATAAAGCCCGTAAAACAAGACCAATAATTTGAAAATCGTCCAGGCTTTTTTGTGGTCTCTTTTTAAATCAAACAACAGACCCGCAACCCCTACTCCAGCCAACATACCTAGCTCATTCGGATTCATCATATAGCCTCCTAACCTTGCCTCTTCTCCTCCATGGGTATAGCGAAAAAAAACGTCAGGATTCACCCACATTCCTACCACAAAAATCGTGATCAGGACAAAACATACGTTTCCTAAAAGATTGAATAAACGGATCTTATGTTCAGGAAAAAACTTATCTAACAAATACAGACATTTGATGAAGAAGTAGCAAAACACCAATGTTTGAGTGGTCATAAACCACTGTAAAGCACTAACTCCAATGTTAGTTGTCCACAGAAAAGAAGCAAAGCCTAACAAGAGGTATAATACGTACATAAATATGGAGGGGACATTATGCCACTTTAGATTATCTATAGCACCATAAGCTATAATCTTTTTGTAGACTAAATAAGAGCCGAACAGGACTCCCATCCTACCTACTACTTTAATTGCTCTAGTTATGAGTACGTTTTCACTCCAGGTAAAAAAACAAGCGACCATCAACAATAAGATGACCAGAAGCAAACGGTTTACCTTTTTGAAGAAAATATCATGGTCGATATTTTGACTAGTGGTCCTCATTTAGCGTATAAATCATTCATACTACGGACAATTTGAGTCCAGTTAAAAGCTTCTTTTATCATCTTTAATGCACAAAGTCCTTGTAAGTATAAATCTTCTGTTGAAGAACTAATAGCCTCTAAAAATGCAGATGTTAATTCTTCTACAGTATTTTCATTCAATGCTATTCCCGCCTTATATTTTTCAACCAATTCAGCAATATTAGTTTCAGGCGAAACAATAACAGGAACCGCAAAACTAGCTGCTTCTATTACAGCGCTCGGCATCCCTTCATTTCTTGAGGCATGAACGAATACATTCATTTTTCTAATAATTGCATTCTTTTCTTCGCCATACTTAGCTCCAAAAAATTTTACACCAGAAATACCTTCTCCTTGAACTTTTGATTTAAGACTATTCAAATCATCACCTTCCCCCACAATCCACAATTCTGCTCTAGCATTCTTTTGAAGCACGTTTTTGAAAGAATCAATAATAATATCAAGACCTTTTGTGTAGGCAGTGATTCTTCCCACAAATCCTATTACAAATTTTTCATTATTAGGCATTACGGGTTTAATACTTTCAATCTCAAACCCGTAAGGTGACAAAAATGTATTGCTATAATTTCCCAAGCCTGCAAGACCGTCAATTTCGCTTTTGCCTATAGCATGTATGGCTTTCGCATTTTTGAGTACTGATTTTTCAAACAGCTGATAATATGCCTTTTTAATCCATTTGCTCTTGTTCATCGCTACCGTATTGTAAGCTCCATGAGGAGTTATAACAAAAGGAATATCATGCTTTGACAGAAACTTCGCTAAAGTAGCATAAACTGGAATCCAGCCACCGTGCAAATGGACTACGGCTTTTCCGCTTTTTTTAATCAGGGCTAATTTTAGCAACTCACTTAGCTTAAAAGGATTATGTTGCTTTTTAAATAGTTGAGTATTGAATACCCTATCCTCGTAATTGTGAGTCAAATCCTTTGTAATACCCCAAACTTCTACCTTCAAATTTCGCTTAGCTTGATTAGTAGCTAATTGGTAAACTACTTTATTCACCCCATTCATCCTGTCCGGATTCGCCTTGCCTAGTATTAAATGTATGATTTCCATATGTAAAATTTTTGCCTCCGAAGAGCGTAGTACCAAAAACTAAGTAAAATAAGCTGAGAGCATATTAATCCTGCGATGGCTCCAACTAGTTGAAATCTTTCAAGGAGGAAGTGAAAACTGACGAAACTGATGAGGAGTGAAAACAGATAACCTGTTAAATTATATTTGTTCAAGAGTAAAATCCTAATTCCTATTCTGATGGGATAACCAATTATGATTATACCGTATAATATCACCATTCCTTTTACCACAAAACCATAATTCTCGTAGCCTTCCCCTGCTGCTAAAACTAGCAAAGGTGTAGCATATAGAAATAACATGGCCAGTACTAATCCAAAAGCGATGACAGTTTTAAGACTTAACTTATTCAAGTAATCTACCGTTCTTGGAATCGAAAATTCATTGTAAATCCTTGCTGCTGTAGGGATGGCATAATTCTCAATAGCTTGCAAAAAGACATTTAATAAGCCAAATAGAGATTGAACTAATCTAAATGCACCAAGGGCCTCAATACCTAAATATAAGCCTGATGCTAACACAAATAAATTGCTAGACCACCATTGCACCATTGCTGATAATACTAACCATTTACCATGTTGCCAATGCTGACTCATGAAATACTTCCAATGTTTAGTCTCAATACTTTCGTTCCTAAACTGCAATATGCCAATTACTACTGCCGGAAAGTAAACAAGAGGAAATAGCACCATAAAATTTTTGAATGAAAAGGCAAAAAGGTACTGTGCTACAGAAAGTAAGACTACCAAGAAGGTATAGCTTACATCCATGAAAAAAGCGGTTCTTATATGATCATTAGCAATAGCAAATCGTCTTAAGAAATCGTGAAGTAAGAATCCAATCCCAAAAATTACAATGACCAACTTGAATTCTTGTAGTCTTTCAAAATCAGATAAAAAAGGACTAATAGCACCAAAAACTATTAAAACAGAAAGAATTAGTAAGGCTAGTAGCAGAAATAAATTAAAGGATTTATAGCTTTTATATTCCTTGAATCCTGGTGCTAGTACCTGATACTGCTGAATGCTTAAAGTGCTGATTATGTTGAGAATAAAGTAAACTCCAATTAACCAGAGCGAATAAGTACCGAACTCTTCCTTAGAAAAATTTCTAGCTATAAATAGCGTCAAAAGAAAACTTGTTCCACTGTACACTGCTTGATCCCCGAACAGAAGTGCTTTGGGATTACTCAATAAGTTTTTAAGCTTTCTCATAGAATCTTCCTTTAAGTGCTATGAAAAATTTTCTGAGGTACCAGTAGGCTTCTAAAACAATATTCGGATTGTAATGAGCCCTATTCAGAATAAAATGAACATTTGGCAATTTATACTCATCAACAATAAGATTAGCCTCCTCAATCTTGCTAGCTAGCGTTAATCTTGCATCCAGACTAATGAAGTTTAAATCTGAGATAGCCATCAAAAGCATTCCATCTCTTTCTGTTAAGTAATCATTAATGATAATAGTATAGTCAAATGACTGACTTTTTGAAACTAACCAGTTTTTCGCATCAGCATTGGAGTACAGTCTGAACTCTTGAATATCTACTTGCTGAATGGCAATTTCTCCATTAATCAACTCATTTAAATTGGCTCTCCTCCTATCTGATAGGCTATCCAAAACATCAATAATTAACACTTTCTTTCCTTGATTTGCTAGTGTATAAGCAAGGTTAAAAGCATTATATTCCGCTCCTTCATTTTTCTTAAAGTGCGTGAAATTCATGACGTTATGATCCTTTAGCAAGCCCTTTATCTCTAAGTGAGTTAAAACCCGTTGAAAGTGTTTAACTTCAAGATCTCTAGATTTAAATTTCGGTGTCTCCATGACAACCGGGATCAAAGAGTTACTTTCAATATTATCTCTGTTATTGACTCTAGCCTTCAACATATGCACTACAAAAATCAGTGCTATGGCTCCAAACAAGCCCAATAATGCCGATACAATCTTGATAATAGTTCTGTTTGGAGAAACTGGAACATTTGGCACAGTGGCTGGACTAATTACTCTGTGAAAAGCTATTGTGGCTGCTCGGGCAATTTCCGCTTCAATTTTCTTCTCGTTCAAGAAATTGTATGACTGTTCGTAAATTCTGAACTCTCGATTGAGTGTTGCTAAGACCTTTTCATTCTCCGGCACTTTTAAGAAAACCTTTTCAGCCTCAATAATATCCTTTGTTAAAAGTTCGTATTTAACTTCTAAATTCTTCCTTGTATTACTAATACTTTCAATCAGGTAATTTTTAAGATCTTCAATTTTAGCATCAATGATCTTTACTTCCTCAGCATCAGCAGTATAAATCATTAAAAGTTCTTTCTTCTTGGCTTGTAAAGCTTTAATGGATTTTACGATTTCCGTTGATAATAAATCAGTGAAAGCTTCAAAATTTGGTGCCAGATTTAGGAAATCATCTTTTCCTTCTGCTATATATTCTTCAAGAGTTTTTATGGCAGACAAAGACATTTTAAGGTTTGTCTGTTGAATCTTTAATTGAGATATTTTTCTTAATTCAGTTTCAGTCTCCTGAATGATATTTGTAATCCCTTTATTATTTCGGTACTTCTCAATTTCATTCTCCGAAGTTTGAAGTTTCTTGTTTATCTGCTCTATCTGACTTTTAAGAAATTCAGAAGTAGTATTCGCTACCTTATATTTGACATCTATATAATCATGAATGTAAACGTCAGCCAAAGTACTCGCAAAAACAGCCGCTTTGTTTGGGTTTGCTGACTTATAAATAATTCTGATTACGGCTACATCTTTATCAACTGCTGTTACATCAAGGTTCTTCTTAACATCACTGATTAACTTAGGTCTTGAGCGAACCTTTAGTCCATAATTGTCATACAAATTAATAACAGGGAATCTTCGGAGTACTGCACTGTCTAGTTCAACTTTCACTGAGCCAAATCTAGTTTGTAAAGTGTCAGATAAATTTCCGCTTTCCGAGGAGCCGTCAGCATAGTTAAAGCTTATTTTTTGATCCTTGTTGAAAGAGAAGGATAATAAGCGATCTTTATAGCTTGGGTTAAAATTAATAAAGTGAAATTTAAATGGATTGTCTTCGTATAACTCCACCTGCCGTATTTTACCTACTCTAAAAGTCTCCACATCAAAATTGAGCTGATCCAAGGCCTGGTTAAGTAGAACTTCAGACTTTAGAACCTCAATTTCACCGGCAACTTTATTAGAAGTAGCAAAAACATCAAAATCCTTAAAGAGATTACTGTTTGTGATGCCTTCACTTATATCAGCTAACTTAATCTTGGTTGTACTTTCATACATTGGGGTTACATAATTCAAGTACTTAGCAGCTATCATGTAGCATGCTACCATCGCCAAGATTATTATAGGTAATCCTCTAAAATAAGGCCTCAAAAAGGTTAATAATTCTTTCATAGTTCTAGTTAAAATAAGCCTATAAAAATGGCCGCGGCTGTCATAGTCGATGTAAATGGAATGATTACCGACACCCTTCTATCAAACTCCTTATACTTCTTTGAAGGAATGATCACGACATCTCCCGGTAAAAGTGGTGTATCCGTTAGCGGTGATCGGCTAGCATCTGTTAGATCAAGAGTAGCAACTGCAACATCTTGACCTTTCTGTCTTAAAACCTTCACGTATTTCAAGTTAGCATAGGAATCAAAGCCATTGCACTTCGCTATTATTTCGAAAAACTCATTTCGCTCTTTATCTATTGATATGGTCCCAGGACTTTTTACTTCTCCTAAAACTGTGATCTCTCGATTTAGTACTTTGACATCTACCACAGGTTCACGAATCCATTCACTGTATCGGACTGTTAATTCGTTTTTCAATTCTATTAGCGTTTTCCCTTCTACTTTATAATCCCCAATCTTGGGTAAAGGAACTTCGCCATTGTAATCAACCATTAACCATTTCCCATATACTTCATTTGAATTATATATTCCGTAAGTTGATCCAACACTTAATTCATCTTGCCCCCATAAACTAATGGTAAGCTTATCGTCTTTCCGTATTCTATACTGATAGTCATCTGATAGAAGAAAAGCACTATCCAGTCTTTGCTCTTCTGGCAGTCCCGTCATATAAATATTTTGAGTCTTGCAAGAAGAGAAACTGACAACCGATATTACTCCTAAAAGATATGAGAGAAATCTAAACTTCATATTAAGATACTTTGAACATTCGTTGGATAACAGTTGGTTTTCGCTTCTCAATTAATTGCTTCACCTCCACTATTTTTTTCAAAACTGACTCTACTTGATTCATTGTATCATCTGACTTTTGGATATAATCAAAAGCACCATGCTTTAAAGAGTCGACTGCCGGTTTAATATCTTTTTGTGCAGATACTAAAATCACAAATATGTCAGGATCGTAACGCTTAATCTTCTTTAAGACTTCATAACCAGTTAGGTTATCCATATTGTAATCTAGAAATATCACTTCAGGATTTTCGTGTAAGTGATTTAGACATTCTGCTCCATTGCTAAAGGTATCAATCTCTGTTATTCCTAAATTTTGAAAACTTTGCTCCAAAAGCATTAAGAAGAATGGATCATCATCTACTAAAAACATTTTGAACTTTTCGAACTCTTTCATAATCTTATTATTTTATATGTATAATACTTATACAAAATCAATCCAAAAATCTTACACATTGATTTTCAGTGCTTTACAATTATTTAATCTTGGTATATGTCCAAAAAAAAGAGAGGAATTCCAATATTTGGAAAACCTCTCCATATTCAACCAAAACTACTATGAGTTATCTTTTGATAAATCGGGCATTAAATCTCTGCCCTGATTCATCCAATATTTCTATCATGTACAAGCCATTCTTCAAGCCCGTAATCGATACTTGAAGCCGATCTTCTTTCAGATTGCTTTTCTCCATCACCATGGTACCGGATAGATCTCTTATACTGTAATATGCAATCGCAGGAAGATTTTCAACAGTGAAATAGTTTTTATGAGTGTTCACTTTAATCTGATCAATGCTAGGATTCGGGTAAACACTTAATTTCACCTGGTCAGAATCTAATTGAAACTTTATCGAGTGTTGAATTCTATTAGTTTGTATAGCATCTTCATAATCAAAGACGATATCAGCATCAGTTTCTATCTGTTCACCTCCCTGCAAATCATATTTTGGCTTTATTCTAAATTTAAAGAAGCCATGACTCTCCAGTTCATTAACCTCAGTTGACGGAAGCATAATATGATCATAAAACACTTCTAAATTCCTATCTTGTGTTAGTGTGATATCCGCTTCATGACTACTTGCAATAAATTCGAAAGTACTAAGATCTAACTCTTGATCTAAGCTTGATTGTAGTCTCACAAAAGTGGCAAAATAACTCCCAACATTTTGAAATCGGATAGTAAAAGTAAGCCACTGCTCTTTGGAAATCCATCCTTTATCGCCATATCCTTTAGGACTTACTAATAAATCATTAGGATCAATAGCTCCTACTATTTCAATATCCTCCTGGACTGTATTATTGGTCAAATCAAGATCTAAGCCTACCGCCGACACTTCACTTGAAAAGTTAACAAAATCGCCTGTTCTTAGATTTAAACCTACGCTGTCCTCTATCTGCATTGTATACACATCTCCAGCACCTAAATCTCCTAGATTTACGCTATACACACTGGTCTCTGGTATTTGTAAAGTTTCACTTGAGTTTTTTATCACGATATCACTAGGGTAAGTCATTAGCAACTCTACATTCTCGGCCGCTACACTCCCTTTATTTCTGACTTGCACTACAGTATTATTAGAAAAGCCTCTTCGCAATGGCGTTCTTACAATTTCTAAGTCCAAATCAAATCCCAAGGTCACAACGGATAAGGGAACCGCTATAGCATCGCTTAAAACCGCTCCACTTACTGTAAAACTAATCGGAACCGTTTGTTGATAAAGTGTGCTATTTTCGATAGCTATTTCGTACTCTCCTGCAGGCAGACTAGTTTGAATTTTTCCGTTTGCATTAGTTCTTATTATTCTTCCGATCGGATTGATAGATAGGTTTATATTTTTGATCCTCTCCTCATTGATATTTAACAAACCATCGTTATTTGAATCATTAAACACAACAAATATAATCCTGTTTGCATCGGGTTCTTCTACCACATGTAATGTATCCAGAAGTGGTGAAACGATGTTTTGAACTAATCCTGAAGGCCATACTATCTGCACCGAATCTGCCTGCGAATTATTTCCTAATCCGAAAGTTTGAGTTAAACTATGCTGGCTGCCAAAGCCGCTGATCGGTTGTACTTGTTGCATTTGCCATTGTCCGCCTGATTTGACTTTAACTACGGCTCCAATCCCCTTCTTATTACTTTTATTACCGACTAGTTTTATTTGAATCCAGTGGTTGGAATTGTTTTGATTACAGAATAACCTATTCGCTTGATTTCCATGGGTAGAAATGAAAAAGTCTGCAGCACCATCATTGTTGTAATCAGAAGTGGCTACTCCGTAAGCATTTCCAATATCACCACTAATAGTCTCGTCAACATTTTGATAGAAATCGCCAGTTCCATCGTTGATGTAAAGGAAATTTCTCCCCTGATCGTTGTTAACTAATAAATCTAAGTCTCCGTCATTCTCAACGTCTTTCCATATAGCGCCATGGCTATGTCCTTTCTGATTTGATAGTAAGCTTTGTGAATCTCTCGTGAAGGTGTCATCTCCGTTATTGAGATAAAGGTCATTGAATTGATCAGAAGAATTGGTAACAAATAAATCAAAATCTCCGTCACGATCGAAATCACCCCAACTCGCACCGACAGAGTTCTTCAATTCATTTTCTAATCCTGACTCAGATACTTTTTCGAAAGTAAAATTGCCAAGATTTTTGAATAAACTGTTGGCCTCATTGTTTCCATTTGGAATAAAAACATCTACTAATCCATCATTATTATAGTCTGCTAAAACAGGCGCAGTTGCTCTTGCAGAAACCGTTGCAATAGCGTTATCATTCAATAGGGTAAAAGACATATCGCCATTATTGCGATATAACTGATGAAATTCTGTTTGAAAGAAATTGGTAATCAATAAATCTAAAAATCCATCATTATCAAAGTCTGCAAAACTTGCGCCATGAAAATACTTAGGATGAACATAAATACCTGAATTAGTCAATGGCTCAAAATTACCATTGCCGTAATTCAAGTAAAGCATACTACCTTTTTCAGTAGCATTGACTACAAATGGATCTGGATAGCCATCGTTATTAATATCGCCCCAAACTGTAGTGACGGTCTTTGCTTTCTCATTAAAAAACTGACCAGTTCCCTGAAACTCACTCAAAACTCCGTCAACATTTTGGTACAAATAATTGACCTGATCAGTTGATTTAGAATTCACCCATAGATCATCCCAACCATCATTATTAAAATCAACCCATGAACTATTCCAAGTATCCCACAGTTTATTTTCAATTTCTGCCACACTGCAAGTATTGAAAACTAAAGCGGATGTGTTAGAAGTTTCATTTTCGATACCCTGGGATACGACACTTTCTTGCACATAGCCGTCAATTTCTCCCGAAACTACTGTTTCAACACTTATCACCGTATTATCTTCAATGGGTGTTCCATCATTGTATGAAGTAGATAAAACAATCTCAGTATTCACCTCATACTTATCCTGCGTAGTTATATCTGGTACGCTGTCGAAGGTTATAGTAGTGTTTTCATTAGTCCTAACTATATCCCCTTCAACAGATACTTGAGTAGTAGTATTAGTTAAAGAACTTCTAACCGCTGTGGCACCAGAGCTAATTACTACTTTCACATCAGGATTCTGCACTGTTACGGATGGATCTAATATTATTTCAGAAACAAGAACAGAAGTATCTCCTGGAATTGCTGTACTTGTATTAGAAACTATGCTTTGATCAAAAGCTGGCTTTAAAGAAGACCCAAAATACGTCATCCAGTTGTCATTGAAATTTGTATTGAGCACGGATATATTCTGATCTGAATTGATTAACAAATAAGGTCGGTCTGAACCACTATTGTATCCGGTCCCATTATAGATTGACTTCCATTCTGCTTCACTTATTTTAATATCTGCATATCGGGCTGAATCAACTGAAACTGATTTAGAAAACAGTTCACCTCCTGTTTTAGCATCCACTACAGAAACTGTAGCATTTGTATTACCAGCGAAAATAAATAAATGTGAAAAACTACCTCCAAAGGTATTTCCTGTAAATGGATCTCTAACATTTTTTTGGTTTCCTGGAGGTGCGATGTAGGCCAAAAACTCTTTACCTGAAGAGGAGCCGTTTGAAGAACTCATCATACTGGCCATATCCGAGGTTCCAATACTTCCCGTTTCCATCCAGTTTGCTTCGAAAACTGAAATGGATTTCCCTTCGGTACATTTAACTCTAAAAACAGTAGCAAAAGTACTATTATCGTTTTCCTTCCCCACCCAATCTGCTGTCCCAAATTTTGAAATATTCCAGCTACCCATGCTAATCCAACTACCTTTATCAAATCTGTCGAATTGAACCTCATTATTATCATCCCAAGAAACCATTCTTATCTCCTGCTCTCCATTAGCCTGGTACGGAACAGCAAAATAAAACAAATCTCCAGAAGAACTTCCTTGAAAACTTGGCACATAAGCACCTCCATCACGTGAATTACCCCACAAAGCCCCATATTGCAAACTTACCGGCTTATTAGATTCAATCATGTAGGTCTCTCCGGAAGACATTACATCTCGGCCTTCAGTATAATAGTGAATCAGATCTTCCCCGACATTTAATGTCTTTTGAACTACAATTTCTGATTGGTTAACATCAACATTAGTATAACCCGTGCTAAAAGTTGAAGATTGAGAAATTCTGGAAATAGTAATACTCGTATTATCCTCGTACGCAAAAACATTCAAATCTCGGTTTGAGGAGGATATTTTTGGTGCGTACACATAAAATTTTAATCCCACAGATTTTTTATTGATAGCCGCTACAAAATCATGTTGCCAATCACTATCAGTAGACATAGATGCATACACCAATTTCGAACTTTGAATGGTAAAATAGTCTCCATCAGATTTCAATTCGCCACCGGATGCATATTTCGCATCATCATTAATTCCATTATCTTTTATATACAAAATATAGGACTGACCAGCATTCAACCAGCCTTCTACTGTATCATCACTATCTCCATCCATATCATCATCGACAATGGAAAAATAAGTACTATCCTGAATAGCGGTAACGATCAACGCTACGTTTCTTTTGACCGCATCATTGTTGGAAGGAACATAAATGTTAAAGTATGTACTTGGTTCACCAGTAGCTAAACTCTTAACAGTTGTAAGTCCAAGCAACAATAAAAATAGGAAAAATCTTTTCATAGTTCTCTAATTTGGATTTTCACCTCACTGCAAGTGATATACCAATTGAGAAAACCTTTAAAATATAATCCTAGATCGCTTTTGATCTACTATCCATTCCAAATATTAGATCAAATTTCCATTATTTGGAATTATGGCTTTTCAATTCAAGGTCTTTAATAACACGATCTAAAACCGAAAAGAAATTATCTAAGCGAAAAGAGACTTCATCAGGATTTGCATTTTTATCTAACCCCTCAAAAAATTCTATATCATTCGTCACACTGTTAATCTTCATATTTAAGATACTAGGCTTTATTCGATGAACTAGCTTCGCTATTCGGCTGAAATCCTCGCTGTCAAGTGCTTCCCTAATCTCAGATTTGCTTTCTTGAACCGATTGAATGAAGATATTACACATCCTTACTACAAATTCATGATTCCCTCTACTCATATCTTCTATCACCTTAAGACTATATAATGAATCCAAATCAGTCTCTTTAGTTGTTTCAACTTCTTCTACTGAATCAGCTACAATAGATAAATTACTGCTCATTCCAGCTATTTCTATTACCTTTTGTAAAAAGTCTTCTTCCTGATATGGTTTAGAGATGTAATCGTTCATTCCAATACTAAAAGTAAGATCTATTTCTGATTTGAAAGCATTTGCTGAAAGCGCAATAATTGGTGTATTTAATTTCAATTCATTTCTTATGATCTTAGTAGCTTCGATCCCATCCATCACTGGCATTTGAACATCCATAAGGATCAAGTCGAAGGACTGGGCTTTAAGAATATCTATCGCCTCTAATCCGTTAGTGGCTTCCGTTAATTCACAAGGAATGAGTTTTAAGCTATTTGCCGCTACGAGTCTATTAATCTCATTATCTTCAACTAATAATATCTTGATAGGTGCTATGTCTTTGACTTGTGTCGCAGCCCTCTTTTCGACCGGTTTGTAATTACCTTTTGCAGCTTTTTCTAAACGCAAGTGAATATCGACCTTAGTACCCTTCCCCTTTTCACTTGTTATGGCAATATCTCCCCCCATTAATTCAACAAGCTCCTTGGTGATCAACATTCCCAAGCCTGTGCCTCCATATTTTCTACTAATAGAAGCATCTTCTTGTTGGAATTTATCAAATATTCTATTTAGATAATCTCGATCAATACCGATCCCCGTATCAGTCACTTGTAATTCAAGTAACTGATGATTGCTATTATCACTTAGCAGGTTTACGGATAGTGTTATAAGTCCTTCCTTTGTAAATTTAACAGAATTTCCTGCTAGATTTAATAATATTTGTCTTAACCTGAAAGCATCCCCTCTAAAGTATTTATTGACTTCTGGCGCAATTTGAACATCAATCGTATTCAGATTTTCTTTTGCTGGAGACTGCAAAATATCAGCTATATCCTTCATTATAACCGCAATCTCAAAGTCATTAGATTCTAACAGCAACTCTCCAGATTCGATTTTTGATATATCTAAAATATTATTAACAATTTCTAACAAATGTTGGGAAGCCCGTGAAGCTCGATCAATATAAGTGGATTGCTTTTTAGTTAACTCCTCTCTATGGAGTTCACGCATCATGCCGATAATTCCATTTAATGGAGTCCTGATTTCATGACTCATATTGGTTAGGAATGATTCTTTTGCAAGCCCTTCCTGTTCTGCTTGGCTTTTAGCGATCTTTAAGGATTTTATGAAAGTATTTCGTTCCATCACAGAATTCACCCACCTGCTTAATAATCTTATAAATTCAATTTCACTAGAGTAAAACTCTCGTTCTCTTGGCATAACAGAAGAGAAATTAAGAGTTCCTTGCACTTCATCATGGACAATGAAAGGAATTCCTATGTACGATTCTAAATTAAAGCTTTTGTAGCAAGGATGAGACTTATACTCTGATTGCTCCATATTCTTGATTGCAACCAGATCTTTTTCTGCAATAGTAATATCACAATAGGTTTGATCAAGGGAAAACTCCATTCCAGCTTCCAATTGTCCTTCATTGGAATATTGGTGGGTGATAGTGTATTCTCTAGAATCTAAATCAATTTCGCTAATTATCCCTAGCTCCATACCAAGGAACTCAGCACCCAGCTTTAAAGCTTCATTGAGTTGTTCATCAAGACTTAAATGAGCAAGTGAATTGATTTCGTTCAAAGAACGTAAGGCACTTCTTTGTGTTTTCAACTGATTTTCATATCTCTTTCTTTCGCTTATATCCTGAACAGTGGAGAGAATAACTTCTCTATTATTTTGATCTGTAAATATCACCCCATTTAGTAGAACAGGGTAGCGCTGTCCTGACTTTGAAATATACTCCTTTTCATAGGGTCCATACTTTCTAGTTTTTTCTAAGTATGAAAGCTGTTCTTGCTCGTTTTCCGCATACTCTTTTGGAGTTAAATCAAAATAGTCAAGACTTAGAATTTCTTCCCTAGTGTAGCCTGTGGACTTAACTAATGCATCATTTACTTCAATAAAGTCACCTGTTTTGAAATCGTTTAAAGCAATGCCAACAGGATTTAAATCGTAGATAGACTGGAATTTCTCTGCATTGGCTTTTAGCTCATATTCAAGATTCTTAGCTTCTGTAATTTCTTTGGCAGTTCCATATATTCGTTGAGTATCCGTATTCAAATTACTTAAGATCTTTCCAGTCAATTCAATCCATACCCAATGACCCTTTTTGTGTTTCATTCTCACTTGCACCTGGAAAAAGTCCGTTTCACCTTCTAAATGCTTTCGTAAGCTCTCAATTTCTAAAGGAAGGTCTTCCGAGTGAATACAGTTTTCCCATTCGGTCTGAGAAAAAGTTAGATCTTTTTTACTTCTTCCTCCCAGGATATGATTCCATCCTTCTGCCAAAGTTCTTTGCTGTCGGTATATATCTAATTCCCATGTCCCTAGATTGGTACCTCTAATGACATATTCAAGCCTTTGTCTCTCTTCAGCAAGCTTGACCTCACTATTCTTTTCTTCCGTAATATCTAAATGGATACCAATAGATCCGATTATTTCGCCTTTATCGTTATAGTTAGGTGCACCTGAGATTAACCACCATCTCACCTTCCCGTTTTTATCTATTGCCTGTATTTCATAACTGTCGGTTTCTTCACGAAGGCGAGAAAGATTTTTCTTTCTCATAACCTTGGCTAAATCTTTCGTTAAGAAAATTTTAGAAGCATTTTTACCGAGTAATTCATCTAAACTGTATCCTGAAATACTTTCAAAGCTTTTATTAGCATAGACTATATTTTCCTTTTTATCTACCTCCAATAGTCCCAGGTTCATATTGGAAATAATATTTCTATATTTCTCCTCTTGTAATCTTAATTGGTTTTCTTTCTTTTTCCTTTCAGAGATATCCCGTACGCTGGCTACCACAAAGCCTCGGTCATTCAATTTCAGGTATTTAACACTGACTTCAACAGGAAATTCTTTTCCTGTTTGCTGGTTAATATGAATTCCTTCTGCAGTATAATTCTGCAATTTCTTAAGTTCTTCAACATGCCCTTTCCACTGTTCAATATTTTGAAATCTATTCTCAATATCCAGAATACTGTATTTACCAAAATCGGCAAGATCAATAGATAGATTGTTAGCTGCTTCCTGATTTAAGTAGAAAAGATCTCCATTTTCTAAGGTCACTTGCACTGCATCGGATGAATAATTAATAAGATTTTTAAATAAACTTAGGCTTTCTGTCGCCCTGATTATAGATTTCTCAGCAACCTTCTGACTTGAAATATCCGCTAAATAAACATTGATATAATTTCTATCTTCCGATAAAATAGCACGAACTGAAAAATAGCGTCTGTTCTCAGTGATTTCAAAATTTAATATGGTTGTTTCCTCATCTATATTTGAACATATGTAGTCTATCCAATGTTCAGAAGCAAGATCCTCCAATGAGTTTATGATACTTGGACTTTTGATATGCTCACTTGCTTTATTGCGAAACAATATGTTTCCCGATCGATCCAGTCTTATAACTGGATTGGGGTTAAGACTAGTTAAGCTGGCAACTTCCTGTAATTTTTCCTGATATCTTCCACGCACTATAGCAGACTGAACACTTGTTCCGTAGCTTTTTAAAACCGATAATTCATTTTCTGACCATGAATCTCCATCTTTACAATTTTCAAAAATAATAAAAGCTGCAAATTGATCCTGAATATAAATAGGAAGAAATAAAATTGATGTCCCGTCTTTCTCAAATAGAAAATGAAACCTTTCATCCACCTCTTGCTTATAGAAATAGCGAGGCTCGCCCTCCTTTATTTCTGGCAACACATGGACTAAACCATCTATTGAAATGGGTTCGGACTTAAAAGTTTTTACTCCTTTGTCAAATGACCATTCAAAATGCTTAATAGTACAAATACTAGTCTGATCACTCTGATTTCGATAGAAAGTTATTCGTTGAGGTTTTAGTACATCTCCAATTTCAATTAATGATTCCTGAATTTTTTCTTCAAAACTTCCTTTTTCGTTTAACTTTAAAGAAGCAGTGGCAGTCCCTTTTAAAATAGACTGCATTCTTTTTACACTGTTTTCCTTTGCAACTAGATTATCTATTATCCTGCAATCAAAAATGAAATAGTTTTGCTTATCATCTACAGAGTATACCGACACGTTGAAGTGAATATTAACTAATTTTCCTGCCTTGCTTTGAAATAATGTCCTAAAATTGGAATCAGTACTGAGCAAGTTTTCCTGTTTCAAATTAAAGAATTTTAAGAAAGCATCGTATTCGCTATCTGGAATAATGCTTTTGAGTTTTTTTGGATTAAACCCCAGTTTTTCGATTGCAGAAGGATTAGCGTAGATGATATTCATCTCCAAATCACTCACTAATACCAAATCACTTCCGTTTTCTATTATTGTCTTAAATAATTGATTATTAGAAAACAGATTATCCTTAAATTGACTGTTCATAACTTTTGAAAATTATTCCTCCAGTTTTATATCACCTGCTTTTATTAAATTGTAAATGGTTGACTTTCCAATTGAAAGTTTTTCAGCAACCATTACCACATTCTGATTATATTTATTCAGAAAGTAACTTATAATGTCCGTTTGATATTCCTTCAGAGACTTTTCCTGAAAACTGATAAAATTATCCTTAGCTAATTTATTGAAAGAAATCTCTTTAGGCTGTATCTTGTCTTCATCGCATAATACACAGGCAAGATCTACTATTGCTTTTAACTCTCTTACATTTCCTGGATATTCATAATTATAAAGCTTCTGCTTAGCATCCTCAGAAAATGTAATCTTTCCAGCTTTATTAGTCTTACAATAATCTTGAACAAAATTATTGGCCAGCAGTAAAATGTCATTGCCTCGTTCTCTCAAGGGAGGTAGTTCTATGGGCAAACCTATTATTCGATAATACAAATCCTCTCGAAATCGTCCCTCTTGCACCTCTTTTGCCAAATCTTTATGTGTGGCTGTTATCAACCTTGCATCAAATATAGTAGATTTATTAGAGCCTATTGGAACCACTTCTCGCTCCTGCAAGGCTCTAAGGAGTTTGGTCTGTATACTTAAATCCAGCTCAGCAATTTCATCTAAAAATAAAGTACCACCATTAGCCGCAAGAAATTTCCCCGTTTTCTGAGAAGTAGCACCCGTAAAAGCTCCTTTTTCATGTCCGAACAATTCGCTCTCTACTAGCTCTGGAGGAATAGCAGCCATATTAACCGCAATTAAAGGCTTCCTCTTTCTATCGCTATTAAAATGAATAGCTTTTGCTACAAGTTCTTTACCTGTTCCCGTTTCACCTGTCACGGAAACATTGATATTTGACTTGATTGCTTTTTCTAATGTTTTAAATACTTTCAGTATTGGCTGACTTTGACCAATTATAGAATTTGAAAAATCAAATTTCTCTTCCAGTTGATCCTTTAATTCTTCTACTTCTTGTTTTAAGATAGTATTCTCTCTGGCGTTGATCACCGCTTGCCATAAATTTTCTTTCGTATGATCATTCTTTATGATATAGTCACGAGCTCCTATCTTAAGTAGAGATACAGCAACTTCTATATCCTCCTGACCACTGATAATGATTACAGGTAAATTAACATTCTCCTGCTTGAGTCGCTTCAACAAAACTTCGCCATTCATATCAGGCAAACCAAAATCAATACATACCAAATCAGGTTTCCGATATAAGTTACTGAGTACTTCACGACCATTATCAAATAGTGTAATTTCATATTCGGGATTCATTTCTAAATGATATTTCAACATTTCCCCGTACCAAGGGTCATCCTCTACAATAAAGATTTTGTAATTCATTCTCAGCAGTTCGTTAAATTTCTATTTAATCTCAAAAGATAAAAACAATCCTGTAAACTAATGATCATATGTAATAATTTCATCAACTATTTAGAAAGTTCATTTTTTAACATCTCAAGATAAATTTAGATTCCTTTTCTCTATGACCATTTTTTAAAATGAAAAACTGTAATTTCGCTCCCCGAAAGAATTTTAATTCAAAATACCTCAAATGAAATATCTTATAGTAGGATTAGGCAATATTGGACCAGAATATGAAATTACTCGTCACAACATAGGCTTCTTGACATTAGACCGTCTGGCTGATCTGCAGAAAGTGGAGTTTGAAACCTTAAAACTCGCCATGAAATCCGAGTTTAAATATAAAGGCAGACAAATCCACTTAATTAAGCCTACTACTTATATGAACCTTTCTGGAAAGGCTGTCAATTATTGGATGCAAGAATTAAAAATCCCCAAAGAGAATGTCTTAGTTATCACTGATGATATTGCACTTCCTTTTGGAAAATTGAGACTTCGTGCAAAAGGATCATCAGCTGGCCATAATGGCTTGAAAAACATTGAACAACTCACGGGAGGTCAAAATTATGCGCGCTTGAAATTTGGGGTTGGTGATAATTTCCATAAAGGCCAACAAGTGGATTATGTCTTGAGCCCATTCACAAAGCAGGAATTTGAGGAATTACCTTTTGCGATGGATAAAGCTTGCGACATGATCTTAGGATTTTCTACAATAGGAGTAAATATGACCATGAGCCAATTTAATGATTAAAGATATTATTTTCTGCACATAATTTCCCTCCAAAAAAACTTATAAAAAAAGCTGTCCCAAAACTAAATCTGAGACAGCTTTTACTCTATGTATTCAAAATAATCTATTCGGCCGATGCTCCTTCAGGTAATAAAATGGCTTCTACAAACTGATCTTCATTTAAGAACTCATTTGCAGCTACTTTAAGATCTTCAGTAGTTAAGGCTTCGATTTTATCTTCGGTAATCACAAAGTTACCTAAATCATCTTCGTAATAGTAAAAATCATACAGCCTATTCAACCAGTAATCATTTGTCTTTAAATTTTCCTTTAAACTTTTAAGCTGCGCTTCTTTCACTTTAGTTAAATCTTCCTCTTTAACTCCATTCTCTTTAATGTCAGCTAAAATTTCATGCGTAGTTTTTACCAAATCATCCACATTTTCCGGTCCACAAGGAAAAGCTATTCTAAAAGAATAACGACTTTCAGGTAATCTTTGCATACTTCCAGAAGCACCAACTCCATAAACTCCGCTTTTTTCTTCTCTAAGAATATCAATTAGCTCATTAGTAACCAATTCACCAAGGGATTTTAAGTGATAGCTTTTTTGCTTATCATATTCTGTTGCTCCATGATATAAGATAGTAGCATAACTTTTTTGATCCGTTCCTTTAATGATTTCTTCTTTTACAACACCTTTTGGTGGTCTAATTCCCAAATCCACCCAATCATCTTCTCTTTCAACAGTTGGTAAGCTACCCAAATAGGTTTCCAATAATGGTGTGATACCTTCCACAGTAAAATTGCCTACGAAAACAAAAGTGAAATCGCTGGCATCTGCAAATCTTTCTGTGTAAATATCATATGCTTTCTGAAAATCTATTTTATCTAAATCTTCTGCTTTTGGAAATCCACCACCACGAGGATTACCTTGTGATAAAATCATACTCAGCTTATCGCTATAATAGAATTGAGGATTGGACATCAAGTTACCATAAAGCATTTTATTTTTACTTACATATGAACCAAATGCCTCTTCATCCATTCGAGGAGATGTAAAATAAAGATGTGTCAACTGAAACATCTCTTCTAAATCCTGAGGACTTGTTTCAGCTCTAAAACCTTCAGATAAAGATCCTATATATGGACTTACTCTGACAGTTTTTCCCGATAGCATTTTTTGAATTTCAGTATTTGAAAAATCTGAAACACCTGCCTCTGAAATTAGTGAAGTAGCATTAGAAGCGGAGTAATAATCTTCCATCTCATACTGACTATGTCCACCAAAGCTATAAGCTCTCATTTTAACCTCGTCATTCTTAAATTCTGTGGGTTTCAACACAACTTTTACTCCATTACTTAATTCTAGTTCAGTTACTCCTAACTCTTCATGTGAAATTGAATTAGCAACCTTACCTGCTTTCGGTGCTTGAGTCATAAAACCCTCTGCTACTTCTTCTTCTTCGTAGGCTTCGATTTCAGAATTTTCCACCTCATTGATGATTTTCAATATATCATCCTCCGTTGGCATCTCCACTCCTTCTTTTTCAGTACCGGTTAATACTACAACCATATTTTCATCTGTAACCCACTTATCGGCTAACATATTGATCTCAGGTAAAGTGATCGTATTGATCAAATTCTTATAGAAATCATATTCAAATTCAGCTCCAGGGATTGGACTGTTTCTTAAAAAATGCTGGATATATGCACTTGCAAATCTATTCGATTCTGTTTTATCCAACTCTTTTACACTTTTCTCTGCATTATTTAAAAATGTTTTTTTATAGCGATCTAGTTCGGAAGAGGTAAATCCGTGCTCTTTAATTCTTTTATTTTCTTCAGCTAGTACTTCCACTCCTCTTTCAAATCCACCCTCACCTACAATAGCAAATGAAGAATAAGCACTCTTACTTCTTACCATAGGAGAAAAGCTAGTTCCAGCGAATAAGAATGGAGGATTGGCAGACTGACTTAATTCATTTAATCTTTCGCCCAGCATGCCATTATATAAACTGTAGACCAAATCCCTTCTCATATCTGACAAAGATTTCATCACTTCATTGTCATGCTTGTAATAAATCTGGATTTGATTAAAATTAGCTTCTTTATCGGTAACGATGCTAACATAGGTTTCTTCATGTGAAGGAACCTCATACAGTTTTTTCTCCTTAGGCTTTTTAGGATTTTTTAAATCTCCAAAACGTTCTTTGATTTCCTTCTCCATTTCTGCAGGATCTACATCTCCGACAGCAATTACAGCCATTAAATTCGGTCGATACCAATCTTCATAAAAAGAACGTAGCGTCTCATATTTGAAATTTTCTAGTATCTCCTTTTTACCTATAGGTAACCTTTCTGCATATCGAGAATCTTTAAAAAGAACCGGGAAATACTCATCTCTCATTCTCTGACTGGCACCCTGCCCTAATCTCCATTCTTCCAATACAACCCCTCTTTCCTTATCAATCTCATCCTCGGTCATTAATAACCCAGATGCCCAATCTTGCAAAACGGTTAAACCATTATCTAGAGTCTCTTCATCAGTTGGTATTGGTAAAATATACACAGTCTCATCAAAACTTGTGTAAGCATTCAAATCAGCTCCAAATTTAACACCAGCTGATTGTAAATAATCAACTAACTCATTCTTCTTGAAGTTTTCGGTACCGTTAAAGGCCATATGCTCAGTGAAGTGAGCTAAGCCCAATTGTTTATCATTCTCCTGCATGGAACCTGCATTAATGACAAGACGAAACTCAACCTTATCTTCAGGTTTTTCATTCTGTCGGATATAGTAAGTTAAACCATTTTCTAATTGCCCAACTTTCACATTAGGATCCAATGGAATAGGTTTTTGTAAGGCTTTGTTAATTTCTGAAGATTGCGAAAAGGCTGGAATTGTCGAAATGACCAGCATAAAAGCAATCAATAAGTTCTTCATTTTAAGCATAATTTTAAGTTTTTATTTAATTATAAATGCTTAAATTATTATAAAATACGCTCACACACAACTATCTCGTTAGTTTTATTTTGTAATCTTGAACGATAAACAATCAGAATTTACCATCGTTGTATAGTTGGTATGAAAGTAAAGTTTAAAGAAGTTAAAAGTCAAAAAATAAAAGACAGTTTCTTAGAAGCTCTTAAGGCATATGATGATTTACATGTTCACTCGATTACATTATATCAAAAAAGAGTGAAATCTTCTACTATGCAAGCTCAACCTATCATTAATTTATCAAACATATTGAGCGGAGTAAAAAAATACAGAATTAAATTAGGCGTTTTTGTGAGCAGTAGTGACACCCTAAAAGTAGAGGATGTACCACAAGAAGTCATGAAAGGTTGGTTCGCCCATGAATTAGGACATTTGGTCGACTATCTATCTTATTCTAACCTAGGAATGATTAAATACGGGCTAAAATACGTTTTTTCTGATTCCTTTAAAATGAAAGCGGAGCATGAAGCTGATTATATTGCTATTGAAAGGGGTTTTAGAGAAGAAATAATTGCGACTAAAGAATGGTTATTAAATCATGATCTCGTTGATCAAGGTTATAAAAACAAACTCAATAAATACTATTTATCTATTGAACAAGTCGAACTCTGCAATTTAAATGAAATACCTTTTGAACCAATTATTGAAAAATAGACTATAAAAAAAGCTCTCCGATCGGAGAGCTTTCTTTAATTGATTACTATTTTTCCTCATAATAAGGACTAGGCCAAACATCATTACTTCCATTGATATCTGGTAGTATTTTATTAGGATCAAGTTCTATTTTTTCAACTTCTTTAGCGGTGCTTAACAAGTGATTCCAAGAATTTCCTCTTTGCCAAATTTCTACAGGCAGTTCTACTATTTCTTCGGAACCATCGGCATAAGTAACTTTCATCTTAACAGGCATGGGTACTTCACCTTTATTTGCTAATACAAGTAAATAACTACCTTGATAAGGATATACACCATCTAATGCAATGTCAATATTACCATTTCCGTAGAACCATGTTCTCCAAAACCAAGATAAATTTTCTCCCGAAACATTTTCTATTGTATTGAAGAAATCACCTGGTGTTGGGTGCTTATAAGCCCATCTGTTGATATATGCTTTAAAAGCATTATCAAATCTTTCATGACCTATAATGTATTCTCTTAGCATTAATAATCCCATAGCAGGTTTCATATACGCAATCATTCCTAAATTTCTAGTGTTAGCAACATCCGGGTAAGTCGCTATTTTTTCTCTATTTTCACTTGTTAACCAGCCTGTATAGCTTCTGGTTTCGTCCAAATCATCTGCAAACTCTCCATCATTGAACTCTTCAGATGAATAGAAATTGATAAAAGTGTTGAACCCTTCATCCATCCAAGCATACAATCTTTCGTTGCTTCCTACTATCATGGGAAACCAATTATGGCCAAACTCGTGATCTGTTACTCCCCAAAGGGATTTATTTTTAGATTGGTATCCGCAGAAATTTAGTCCTGGGTATTCCATTCCTCCAATATCAGCCGCAACATTCACTGCATTAGGATATGGATATTCAAACCATTTGTTAGAATAATGCTCAATGGAAGCTTTAGAGTACTCAGTAGAGCGACCATAGCCATCTTCCCCATCACTTTCTTTTGGATATGCAGATTGTGCCATTGCTTTTTTACCGCTGGGCAAATCGATTTTAGCCGCATCCCATATAAAGGCTGGTGACGATCCCCAAGCTACATCTCTAGCATTCTCAATCTTGAACTTCCATGTTATGTTTCCTGATTGTTTTGGTCTTGTCTTAGAGGGATCACCCACTTCATCTGCAGTAATGATATGGATTGTTTCATCACTTTTAGCAGCTTTCGCCATTCTATTTTGCTGCTCAGAAGTCAAGACTTCTGAGGGATTCAATAGTTCACCAGAACCAACTACTATATGGTTGTAAGGAACTGTAACATTGTATTCAAAATCACCATAATCCAAATAAAACTCTCCAGCACCTAAGTATGGTTGGGTATTCCAGCCTTGTATATCATCAAATACCACCATTTTAGGATACCATTGCGCCATTGCAAAAATTGTCCCATCATCAACTTTCAGCTGACCCATTCTATCCATTCCCTTTACTGGAATCTTATATTCGAAATTCATACTGATGCTAGCTGTCCCACCTTTTGCTTCAACTGGCTCATCAAAGAACACTTGCATTCTAGTATCATTGATAATATACTCACTTGATGGATTTCCTCTTCGCCCACTAACTGCTTTCAAATTAGTGATCTTATAACCGCCATCCATATCTCCTGCATATCTGTTTCCTTGAATTGGGGTAGTTAGTGTACCTCTTGAGGTTTCAGTAAATCGATTCTGCTCTAAATGCAACCAAACAAATTCTAAATCCTCCGGACTATTATTAACATAACTAATAGTGATTTTACCATTAATCATTTCATTCTCTTCATCTAAAGTCACATCAATCTTATAATCAGCACTATTTTGCCAATAATTGTAACCTGGTTTACCAGAAGCCGATCTGAACTCATTTCCACTTCTGTCTCCAAAAAATTTAAACAAATCCTGGTTGCTCTCTTGCGGATCCTGTGCAAATAGGCTAGTCATTACGCCTAAAAACATCAAAATCGATAATTTTAATACTCTCATATATTTCGTTTAAGGTTTGTATTCGATAATACACGAAATTAGTATATTTTTATTGTCATCCACAGTATTGTTTGATAAATGGGTTTGAAGCTAGAAGTTTGGTATTAAATACCTTAATTCTTGGTTTCTCCATATACACTTTTTCCAACATCTTTTCGAATCACGGGTTACTAAGGCAATGCATATTTTATATCTTTGCCACAGCTAATAATAAATAAAAATAAACTATGGAAAATATATCAGTAATAGGTTCGGGAACAATGGGTAACGGCATTGCGCATGTATTTGCACAAAACGGTTTCAAAGTTTCTTTAATCGACATCAGTCAAGCAGCCCTTGAAAAAGGAATGGCCACCATCGGAAAGAATTTGGACAGACAAGTAAAAAAGGAACTCATAGACGAGGCAAAGAAGACTGAAACTTTAAATAATATTACGACTTTCACATCAGTTAAAGATGGCGCAAAAAATGCTGATTTAGTAGTAGAAGCTGCAACAGAAAATACTGATTTAAAACTAAAGATCTTTAAAGAATTAGATGAAGTTTGTGATGAAAAAACTATTCTAGCTTCAAATACTAGTTCTATTTCTATTACCAAAATTGGGTCTGTTACTAAAAGACCTGACAAAGTAATCGGAATGCACTTCATGAATCCCGTTCCAGTTATGAAATTGGTGGAAATTATCCGTGGGTACTCTACTTCTGACGAGGTGACTAACCGAATCATGGAAATGTCTAAAAAATTGGGTAAAATTCCGGAAGAAGTAAATGACTATCCTGGATTCATAGCTAACAGAATTTTAATGCCTATGATCAATGAAGCAATATTTAGCTTATTCGAGGGCGTTGCTGGTGTGAAGGAAATTGATTCCGTTATGAAGTTGGGAATGGCTCATCCTATGGGACCGCTTCAATTAGCTGATTTTATTGGTTTGGATGTTTGCTTGAGTATTTTAAATGTATTGCATGATGGCTTAGGAGATCCTAAGTATAGACCATGTCCACTACTAATTAATATGGTGCAAGCTGGAAAAATGGGGTCTAAGTCAGGTGAAGGCTTTTACAACTATAGCCATGGAACTAAAGATTTGGTGGTGGCCGATACTTTCAAAAAATAATGGAAGGATTAAATCCTGAAATCTTAAAAGATTTAGTCAGAGTAAAGATGCCCTTTGGAAAATACAAGGGCACTTTACTTTGTAATCTTCCCGTCTCCTATCTGGAGTGGTTCAAAAGAAAAGATGGCTTCCCTGCCGGAAAGCTAGGCATGCAAATGGAAACGCTTTGGGTGATTAAGACCAATGGTTTGGAAGATTTACTAAAGCCTCTTCTTAACCAGAGAAGATAAGAAGCTTAAGCTTAGACAAAAATGTTTATTTTTCTGGTACTTTTCACTTCTAGATTATTTTGACTCTATCGCTTAATTGTTTCGTTGAATATAGATAGCAGGGATCAAGAGCACCATCAAGGTAGGATTGATTATCAATCTATGAATAAAACTAATATACATATGATCAATGTCAGTCGAGAATCTTAAGATGAAATAAGGGATCAATAAAAAGAAAAATCCTACTCCCTCAACTGCCAAACCAAATTTCACGTATTTTTTATCGTAGAAAAGTGCGTAGATCAGTAAGAGCACTAAATTATCATTCAATAAAAATCTAATACCTCTGTTAAATATAAACTTATTTTCACCACTCAATGAATCGAAGAAAAGAATGCTGTAATTGAAACGCTGAACAATGAAAATAACACCTAGCCCTATCAAACTAATTAAGATTAGAGAAACTCTAAGGCTCCGATCTGGTTGTAACCAATGGTTATTTTTCATTTACTTTAAAGATCCAAAGTGCCCACATGCCAAATACGGCAATATAAATAAAGGCTGTAAATAAATACTTATGACTAAAATACAAGAAATCAGGCATAGAAATGGTGACGTGAAATAATAGTAATATCCTGAGAATATTGAATAGATGAATTACTACTAACCCTAAAGGAATAAACCACAACAACCTTGCCCCGATCTTACCATAAGCAATTAAAAACGAAACGAAAATAATCATCACATTCAAGCCGTTACAACCTTCATAAACTGATAATATTGCGCTACTCTCTTTATAAATATAAATGCTCTTTAAATCATCTTTAGGACCAGTACCAATCTTATCTTCATATGTACCTATTATAGTTGCAGTCTGTTCTGTGACCCACTTGGTCATAATATCTGCTTCTCCTTTTGAGGCATCTAAATAAAAACCATATAGCACATTTAAAATGATGTATAGACCAATAAATTTAGCCAAGAAAAGGATCGAAGGTTTAAAATCTTGATATAAGCTCACTTTTCTAAAATTTTTGCAGGCACTCCAATGGCTATTCTATTTGCTTCCAAGTTTTTGATGAGCACTCCGCCAGACCCTAATACTGAATTTTCGCCCATTACAATTCCGTTTAAAATCGATGCTCCGCTGCCAACATAGGCACATTCCTTCAGATTAACATTTCCCGCTAAATTAGCTCCAGGCATTACAGAACTATAATCTCCAAGGCGAGTGTCATGTCCTATGGTAGCATTTAAGTTTACGACCGCGAAATCACCAATCACAATATTCGTTGTAAGATTAGCTCCCGCACAAATAATACTTCCTTTTCCAATGGAAATAATATCATTAAAAAAAGCATAAGGCGAAATTACCTTAGAAAAGTCCACCTGAGGATTTGTAATTCGCTCCACTATTTTTTTCCGAATCTTTCCGCTTCCAATTCCTAGTGCTATTGAAATTGGAGTTTTCCAGTTATTCAGTTTTTCTGTATTACCCAGATAAGAATTACCAAGTTCTAGAGTCTTATCTTCATCATCAAAAAAACCTAAAAAATGATAAGGATGACCTTTTTTAATAAGTTGCTGAATAATTAAATTCACCTCTCTTCCAAAGCCTCCGGCACCATATATTGCTATTTCCGTCATCTAAATTGTCTTTATCACTCTAGCAGGATTCCCCACCACTATTGAATTGTCAGGAATATCTTCTACTACAACTGCTCCGGCTCCGATTGTGCACCATTTACCGATTTTAATCAGAGGAATTACAGTTGAGCCTGCTCCGATCAAAGTTCCTTCACCAATTTCAACACCACCACAAAGTGAGGCATTTGGGGCAATATGTGCAAAATCTCCCACTTTACAGTCATGATCTACGCTTGCACATGTATTAATGATTACATGATTACCAATTTTAGCATCTGCATTTATCACAGTACCCGCCATCACTACTGTGCCCTCTCCTATTTCCACATGTGATCCGATATTTGATTTTTTATGGATGGCAAAACCAAATTCTGCATCACCTAAATCTGACACTACCTTCTTGCGAGTGGCATTTTCACCGATAGACACAATGCATTCCTCTATTGAATCTTTGAAATCTTTCGTTTTACCCATAACAGGTATGCCCCAAAGTTCTCTCTTTGCCTCATCCTCATCATAAAAACCTTTCACTTGCACGCCTTTTGACAAAAGAATATCAATAATCACTTTTGCATGTCCACTGGCTCCGAATAATAGCATACGAAATATTATAATTTTAAAGGATTAACTGTCAAATTAATTACAAAGATAAAATTAAGTATTAGGAATTAATCTAATGATATTACAAAATGTGTAAAAACGTCATCATCTTGATCATAGTAAACGCTTACTCCTATTTTTTCTGCCAGTAAATTAACATCATATAATCCTAATCCAGTATTTTTCGGGTTTCGGCTACCTTTACTGAACATTTTAAACAAATCAGGCACAAGTTCAGGCTCTACTCCTATTCCGTTATCCTTGATGTGAATTTTAATTCCCTTACTGATCTGGCTTTCTACTAGGATTTCAATAATGGGTTTTTCTTGCGCCCTGTTGATATGTTGGAATGAGTTTTTCAAGATGTATTTTATGATAAGCTTTAAAATAGTCGGGTCGGTATGAACAATAAAATGATCTTCAGCGTCAATAAGTAATTGAACATTATTATTATCTACAGTTTCCTGAAAAACTTCTTTTATCTCTTCTAACAATTGAGAAATGTTGGTGTCCTCAAATTTTAAAATACTCTCATTTAGTTGATTGCTTTTCAATATCCTCTTCAACAACACATTCATGCTATTGGCTGTATCCAGAATTAAATTGACATAGTGAAACGTTTCGTCCTGATTTCCTTTAATCGATTCAATATCTTTCTTCATTAAATTACATAAGCCCAGGATACTAGCTATTGGTCCTTTCAAATCATGGGCACTTCTATAAGTAAAATGGTTCAATCTCTCCTTAGTGATTAGTAGATTTTGATATGATTCGTTCAGCTCTTGTGTACGAAGCGCCACTTTTGACTCTAAATTGTCGTTTAATGTCAATAACTCCTGATGACTCTCCTCAATTAATTCTTTAGCCTCCTCAAGCTGCAAAGTTTTATCTTCTAGCGCTTTTTGTCTTAAGGACAACTGTGTGTTCAGCTTACTCTTTTCTTTAATTCTGATGATAAGAATTAGAAGGCCGGTTACTAAAAAAAAGACCAAAAAAACTAATAATAAGTTCTGCCAATACTTAGTCTCTAACTTCTCCGAATCGAGTTGGCTCTTCGTTTTAAGAATTTGCAACTGCTTACTTTGAACCTCCTTCTCGTATTCAGCTTGCAAAGAGGACATACTTCTTTGCGTTCTTTCATCAATTAAACTGTCATTTGCAGACTGGTATTTTTCCAAATAGTAAAAAGCACTATCAAAACTCTTCAATTCTTTATGAATATATGCAAGCCTTTCATAAGCTTGCTTTTTTCTTGGTAGCGATTTAACAGCTTCTGCCACATATAACAAGGTGTGAAAATAATGCAAAGCTGAGTCATATTTCTTAAGTTCTTTATAAGTACCCCCTAAATTTGACAATGCATATGTAGCCCCATATAAGTCATTACGTTGTAAATCTAGTTGCAGAGATCTGCTGTAAAATCTTAAAGCTAAGCTATCATTACCTTTTGACCCTTCTATATTACCCAAATTGATATAGGTTATCGAAATACTAACTGAATCCTGTAAAAGTAAAAATAGACGTAAAGCATTTTGATAATAATATTCTGCGGAATCCAAGTCATGTAGTACGGCATTTGCAATATTCCCAAGATTACCATAAGATTTTGCCATACCTAAACTATCTTCAATCAGCGTTCTGATTTCTAAGGATCTTTTATAATACTGATAAGCATCTTCCAGCCTGCTTGCCTTCCAATATGTATTTCCAATATTATTTAAAATACGTGCTTTGAAAAAAGAATTATCGAAGGAATCAGATAAATGTAAGCCTTTGAAGAAATCTATTAGAGCACTATCGTAATCACCAGAATAGGTTTTCACTAAACCTAAATTTGAGTAAGCTGATAAAATCCCATCTTTATCTCCAATTTCAATAGCTAGATTCAATGCTCCTCTAGCATATTCTAAAGCATCTGTAACGTCACTGGATTTCAAAGTTTCTGCTAGCTCATTTAGTATTTGCACTTGATCGCTTTTGACTTCCGCTTTGGACAACTCAATTTTTAAGCTATCTACTAAACTGCTTGGCTGCGCATTTAACTGCCCATAACACCCGCACGATATTAAAATAAATACAAAAATGTACGTTTTCGGATATAACATAGGTGCAACTCTTCAATATAATATCGTCAAAATATTTATAAGTCCATCATCAAATCGACAAATAACCCCTTTTAATGGATAAAAACTGCAGCTTAACTCTTTCTAAAACTTCAAATAGCAAAAATTGAAATTAGGCTGATTCGTTTTTACTACTCTGGATATCAGAAGGGACATTTTAAAAATCCCATTTAAAAAAAGCACTCAAAACCAAACACAGAAATGTTTAAAAATAAGCATTCTGAAATGTATGCCTGGTTTGAGTCTTCTAAATTAATTAGCCATTGATACCTAAAATAGGTACTCATAAACTATTAAAAAAACACAATTTCAAATTCAACTCTCCTATTTTTCGCTCTACCGTCCGCAGTGTCATTGCTTTCTATCGGCTGCATTTCTCCATAGCCAACGGCATCTAATCTTAAAATTGCAATTCCCTGGTCCATCAAATACTTTTTGGTGGCTTGAGCCCTTTTATGAGATAGTAACAAATTAGCATCATCATCTCCCTGATTATCAGTATGTCCTGAAATTTTTAATTTATAATCTGGATTCTCTTCCATTACAGTAACCACTTTATCTAAAATCGGCAGAGATTGGCTGCGAATAACATCTGAAGCTAATTCAAATTCAATCCCTTCTAATGCTTCTTTTAATACCTCCTTAGTTTCTTCAGTAATCTCAGGACAGCCGTTGTTTTCGAAAACACCCGCCAGAGTTGGGCAATCGTCTTCAATATCAATTATGCCATCCTCATCAGAATCTTTAGGTTTTGGCTTTTCCCAATTCATGCTTATGATTTTAATTGTAATTCGATCTTCTAATGCGATTCCGTTCTTTAAAGCAACATCTCCATTTGAAGAGAAAGAAATCTTCTCACCGGCACCCTTAATTCTTAATCTATCAGGATGAATATTTTTCTTTTCAAAATACTCAGCTACTAATTGAGCTCTATTATAAGAAAGTCTTTCATTTTCGGCTTCGAGCGGTAACTGAGAAGTGTGGCCAATGATTTCTATTTGCATTTGAGGATTGCTTTGTAAAAGCGAAGCAAATCTATCCAACTCAAAATAGGCATCCGACCTAAAAATATCAGCATTATTTACAAAAGTGATATGATGGACTGGGATTTGAGATCCAACAGCAATCGGTACCATTCCGAGCTGTTGTTCTTTCTCTAAGTATTCGCCGAGCTTAGTCAAATCTTGATATTGTAAGATACCAACATAACCCTTTTTTACAGGTAAATATTGATAAAGTGCCCCTTGTTCTAAAATGTGCAAAAATCCATTCTCTGTGTTTGATGCCACATCCTCATTCTTTTGGTAATTAGTGGTATTCACAAATTCAATATCTGCTTCCAACTTACTTCCGTTTGAAATATTTACTACTTCGCCCTTCAATAGTAAAACAGGATCTGGTCGGAATTTGTAGGGCAGATTCATCTGATAGATATCCTTAGAATTTGCAACACTTCCTTTGGTAGTCACGAAATAAGCATTTTCTCCTCCTGCGTCAATGGTATAGTATGCTTCGAATTCCTTTGTATTAACCTCAGTACCTAAATTCTCTGGCTTAGACCAATTCTGCCAGCTGTCATCCAATCGTTTGGAATAAAAAATATCCGCATCTCCATATCCACCGTGGCCGTATGATGCAAAAAATAGTGTCTTATTATCTGCTGCTAAAAAAGGAGAAAACTCAGGAGAATTTGAGTTTATTTGCCTACCTAAGTTCACTGGCTTAGACCAATTTCTCTCATCAATTCTAAAGCTTACGTATAAATCTTGGTCGCCAAAGCTTTCTTCTGTTTCTATAGCCAGCAAAAGTGTTCTTTCATTATTGGCTAAGTAATAATCTATATACTCATTTAAATTATAAAACTCTTGTATATTAATCATCTGAGGATATTGCCAACGCCCACCTTTTCTATGCGAAATAGAGGCCCCATCTAATACATCCCCATACTCATTGTAAGCATTAATTATTAGCAAAGTGTTACCGTCAGGAGTCACTGAACTCACCCCATTTGGATATTTATCATTTAAAGGCTCTCCAATATTCCGGGCTGCTGACCAATTCCCATTTAATCTCTGAGAAACATAAATATCCTGCGGGTCGTTGGAGCCAGAATAATTTTCAGGATAGTTTTGCCTTGCAAAATATAAGGTGTTGCCATCTGGTGAAATCACGGGTTTAGTTTCCTGATAAGATGAATTGACATTAGACCCCAAACTCTTTGGGACTTCGCTCTGACCGACTGCAAACTTGACAGATAAGATAGCTAATAGAACAATTAAAGATTCACGCATGACTTGTTTTTTGTGCAAATTAATTAAAATATAAGTATTTTAAGAAAGTATCCGCTTGTAGTTTTCAAAATTCGCCAGTCAATATCCCTTCTTGAACTAATTCTGTGATAATCAACTCTGTCATATCGCTTTTAAAACGGAATTCATCTCTTATATCCATTACATAAGCCTTTACCCTCATTTTATAGTATGAATGCGTATTATTGACTTCATTCAAGAAAAGTATAGTAATAGGTTTTCCAAGGTAAATATATTTGGAAACTGTTGCTGCTTGAGTAGCTATTTCTCTGGTCTTAATAGTATCAATTGTAAGTGGTAAATAAATCTCAGCCACTACTTGACAATTAGGCTCTCCAGCGTTAGAGTTTGATAAAGAGCTGTTCATCATTACGGCATTGGGAACTGAAACCAAAGAATCGTCAGGCGTAACGATTCGTGTAGAACGGAGACCGATCTCTACTACTTCCCCATAATATTTATCAACTTCAATTTTGTCTCCAGATACGAAAGGTCTATCCAGCAAAATAACTATACCTCCGAATATGTTTTTCAGAATATCTTGCGAAGCAAAGCCTATAGCAACTCCGATTGAAGCAGACACTGCCAACATAGAAGCTACGGAGGGTTTATAAATCACTACAATCACTAAAGTAACGATGATGACCCAGCCTATGATCTTAACAATTGGGATAGAACCCTTAAATGCAATCCTGTACTTGGTACTCCGCTCGGCTAACGCATTCAATATGAAGGTAATGACTTTTATGAATAGAAATCCAAAAAGCATAAAAACCACGGTGTAAAAAAGATTACCACCTGAAATGAGGTTTGATAATTCTTCAATTTTACTATCATCTAACCCTTTTCCATCTCCACTGTCTTCGGTTTTCACTACTAAAGTATCAGCTGCTATAAGACCGTTTTCTTGGTTTTTTTCTGATTTCTTTATGGTGTTTACGCTGTCTGCTTGAAATTGTAAGGAATCAACGCTCAAAAGTGGCTCTTGAACTTTAGCCTTTTTAGTTTTAGGAGTATTATCTTGAACAGTAGGCTTCACTCCTATCAAGCTTTTCTCTTGACTCTCAATACTATCTTGAGCCGAAACTTGAAATGCAATCAAAAGCCCCATCAAAAGGATTGCTAGCCATTTTATTTGCCCAAATTTCATAATAAATTTCTAGATTTAAGGAGTTGCACAGTATTTCTATAAATAATCGGATTAACTAGATACTGTGTTTCTTTTTCAATAAGAACACCATCTTCTAATAACTCCAACAACAAGAATTTAGCTTTTGTAACACTATATGACAAGACTTTGGCAACTTGCTCCAGTTTTAGACCATCATGCATGATCAAAGCTTGTAATACAAAAACCCTATCATTCTTAAGGGATGCTAAGAAGCTCAAATCAGGTTTTTTAAAGCTCTTAATAATAATAGTTTGATCATCCACTTTTTTCGTAGATAACAACCAAAACATTAAGGCCATACTTATATTGCTCTTTGCAAAATTATTTAAATCTTTAAAGAAACGTTCTTTCAAATACTGCTGTCGCTCCGCATCATTTAGCTTTTTAAACTTTTTGTCACTGCTATCTCTTTCCACAGCTTCAAATTTTATCCTAAAGCCACTAATACGATTTCTTTTGATAATAAGCTGACTGATTTCAGTATCGCTTAAAGGCTCAAGCGGAATATGATAACTGAAAAATGCACTCATTTTCAAAGATCTCTCCAAATACTCAAAAGTGTAGATAGACATGGTTCCTATCCAAAAAACATTGCTCTGGGTAGCAGTCATGATATCAATAAATTCAATCAGAGCTTTCTGACCATGCATTTCACGTAAAAAAAGCTTCTGTAAATTTTCAAAGATAATCACTCTCTTCCGACCTGAATTCAAAAAGTCAATAATAGCCTGTTTATCCATGAGCTTAGTTTCCAATAAGTCCGATAACCCTTGAAACAATGCTTGCGGATCAGGATCATTTACTTTAAATTCCGTACGAAGTGGAACACTGTTGAATTTGATATTTTTAACTGCATAATTAATGAGCGATGTCATTCCACTCCATTTCTCAGCGGTTATCAAAACTGAAGCATATTTACCACCCGACCAAGCTAAATAGGCTGTCGATAACTTTTCAATTTCACTTTCCCTTCCTTCAAAAAGGACCATATCGGTTAAGGGCTCAATAGCATATAATCTTTTATAAATAACAGGTAAGCCATCAATCACCTGATTAGATTCGTTAAGAAAATCAGAAACTGCCCGGTTAGGCTCATTTTCGATAGTGGCGGATAGAAACCGCTTCGACAGTTCTTCCTTTAACTCCCAAGCCTTCTGGTAATAGACCAATGTAAATTTCTTGGCAACCTCAAAATATTTTTTTACAAAATCTAAGCCTTGTTGCGTGAGTGCCTCTGACTTCTGAATTGCTTTTGCTTTGTTTATTCTTAATTTTATTGCAGATACATTTTCATTTTGCTTAAGGCCCTGCAATTCTTTAATAAGCTCTTCGCTCATGACTTTAAGCTCATGCTGCGCATTTTTAATTACTTCTTGAATTTGGACATCAGCTTCCTGAGCGGTGTTTTCAGCTCTTTCAAATCCATCTACTATTATGCTGCGCGCCTGGCTAACGTTTGCTTCTGAACTCAAAGAATTGGAGGCAGCGCTCAATACATAATTTACTATTTCATCAATATCTCCTACCTTAATCAATATATCTCCCATCTTCTGGAAAATATTACTTTTTAAAGTTTCCAGTTGCTGATTCAATTTTGGTTTAAGCTCGAACGAGAGTAACTCGTAATTTGAAATAGAAGAGAGCTCACTATCTTCTAACGGCTTATCAAAATGGTTAGACTTAGTAACTGCATAATCACTTGCCAACTTTTCTATACGCTCCCCAATCAAATGCTCTAGGCGATCCATTTGATTTAAGATAGTATTCTTAGACAGGCTCTCTTGCAACTTCTGTAACAAACCCTTATCCAATTGCTTATTAGTAATATATTTTACCTGAGTAATCTTTTTTGAAATATCTTCTTCTTCGCTTCCTCCCTCATTAAAAGTTGATTGCGCTTCTGCTAGAAAGGATTTAATAGAATTAATGAAATTACTTTGAAGTTTACTATTCCATTCTCCAACATTAGTGTTTAATTCGTCAATGCTTTTATTTACGAAAGACTGCAAAGCTGATAATTCAAGTTCGGAACGCCAATCTTCGAAAAGCGCATGAATTGTATTATTCCACTGATGATTTTTTCTAGAAAACTGCTTCTTTAATTGCTTAAAATCATTTTTCAGTCGCTGAGAGCTAAGTAATTTATCCTTCAACTCAATAGTACCTGCAAGATCGTACTCTTCTTCAAATGACTTACATAATTCCAGATATTCGTCATTAATCTTGGTTTTGATGGCTTTTACGAAATCTGGATTAAAACCAACATCAAAGCTTTCGCTGTCTGTGCTAATTTCTTCTGTGGGCAAATCCTCGTAATCTTTTAGTTTGACCAGCGAAGCTGTAAATTCTTTTAAAATAGATTGATTGAGTTCACTTATGAAATCTTGAAATCCATTAAAGAAATGCCTTTCAAAGAGTTGTTTTACATTAATTTCATGCTTCCAATATTTTAAAGGCTTCTTTTGCTTGCGAAACAAATTAATAAAGTAAAAAGGCAGTTTGCTCAAGTGGAAGATGAAAATCTTAAATGGCTTCTGCACTTTTAATCGGAAACGGTCTTCTTTTAATAATTGAAACCTATTTGATATTTGTTGCTTAACAGTAACATCCGGTACTGAAGTCTGCAAGTTTCTAAATTCTGTAATCAAGCTAGCGTGTAGCACTTCGAAATCTGATTGCTGCAAATTAGGACGTTCCGAATAAGTGTTTTTTATAAATTCGAAAATAGCTTGCTTATATTCATCATCTGCTTTGAAATTCGATTCCTCTGTCTGCACGGGTTTTTGTAGACTCACAAATTCAAAATGAGCTGTAAGAAATTCTCTTTTTTGCGCAATAAGTCTCTGAAAATAATCTTGCAAAAATGAATGCCATTGTGCTGCAAGCTGTTCTAGATTTTCTGTCATTAATTAAAATATAAGCACCCTTGAAATATAGTGCATGTTACCAAATATTCAATTCTAGTACAAATAAAGATTAAGGAAGTTGGTAGTTTAGTCAAAAATTAAATAAACATAATTAAGACAAAATATAAGGGCAATTCACTACCTTTCAGCACACTTATTAACGCTGATATCAAATGGCATTATATTCTATTTTTTTACTGCTTGCCATTTTGGTCGGTATATGGTTATTGCTATTCATATTTCCGGTTAATATTTGGATTACGGCCATTTTCTCTGGCGTAAAAATTAATTTGTTAGAATTAGTTTTTATGCGGTTCAGAAAAGTACCTCCTGTGCTAATTGCCAATGCCATGATAAATGCCACAAAGGCCGGTATACTTGATGTCACGACTGAAGAAATGGAAACACACTATTTAGCCAATGGCAATTTACCTAATGTCATTAAAGCATTAATTGTTGCTGATAAGGCAAATTTGCAACTTTCTTTCAAACAAGCTACTGCAATTGATTTAGCAGGAAGAGATGTTTTACAAGCCGTACAAGTTTCAGTAACCCCTTATATGATTGTAGTTCCCGCCATTACTGGGGTATCTCTTGATGGAATTCAGCTAATCGCTGAGGCACGGGTCACAGTACGTACTAATTTGGGTAGATTAGTGGGTGGAGCTGGTGAAGAAACTATCAAGGCTCGAGTCGGACAAGGCGTAATTTCCTGTATTGGAACAGCTAAAACATATTACGAGGTACTGGAAAATCCTGAAAGTATCTCTAAAAAAGTATTAGCAGATGGTTTAGATGCTGGAACTGCATTTGAGATATTATCAATAGATATAGCAGATATCGATATAGGAAAAAACATTGGTGCATTTCTACAAATAGATCAAGCCTCAGCGGATTTGAATATTGCGAAAGCAAAAGCGGAAAAAAGAAGGGCTATGGCGGTTGCTTTGGAACAGGAAATGTCCGCTCGCGTACAAAGAGCAAAAGCCACCGTTATCCAAGCCGAGGCTGAAATTCCGGTAGCATTATCTGGCGCTTTCAGAACAGGGAGATTCTATTAAAAAATTTCCCTTTGAGGATTAAGGGGCTAATAAAACCTTATTATACAATCTGGGTGGCCTTCTTTAAATTTATTAATACTGAAATCAAAGATTCTAGTATTGTAGCATACAAACTGTTCAATATTATACAAGTCTTCAAGTCTTCCTATCCAACGGACTTGTGTACTTGATATATCCAAGTAGTTTAAGCCAATTAATGTTTCTATACCTTTAATGTTTTTTATTTGAGTTCCTTTTAGACTCAAGTATCGTAGGTTTTCCATTCTTTCCAATGGCCTTAAATCGGAAACTGCTGAAAAATCTAAAGTCAATTTTTCCAAATTAGACAGTCTGTTTAAAGGTTGTAAATCTGTGATAGGACTTTCCTTAATACTCAATATTCTTACATCTTTTACAGCGAATATACTTTCTAAATTACTCAAACCAACTTTTTCCAAAACCAATTGTTCTACATAGATAAATTGTGACAAAGGATGCAGATTTTTAATATCCTCATCTATAATCGCAATACTTCTGATAGCTGTTAATTCATGTAATTCTTTGACTGTAGGATTGTTACTCAACGGAAATTGTAACTTAAAAATTGATTGCCAATTAGGGTCCAGTTCATTCCACCAAGTATTCATCCCTTTCTGATCGTATATCACCGCACATTCCATAGATTTTTGGGATAAAAAGTCGCGCACAATTTCCTTTTCGATTCCACTTCTATCGACATTTAGTTCAATTAAACTATTCAACTTGCTTAGTTGCAAAAACTGATCTTCTGAGAGTTGATTATTTGCTAAATTTAACCTCTTTAATTTCTTTAAAGTAAGAATTGATTTAACTGAATTCAATTCAATATTCTCAGCCTCCAAAACGCTTAAAGAATTTAAGCCTTCAATAGGTAATAAACTTTTTATTCTATTATTGGAAATAGACAAATAGCGTAATCTTGAAAACTTACTCAGCGGATCTAAATCAGTTAAGCCATAATCATCAAGGCTAAGACTATCTTTCAAAATCAGCTTTGTTAGCTCTTCTTTTTCAGGTTTGCTACTCAACTGTCTTTCGAAATATCCAGAGAAGACATTTTTCCAAGATTGATCTAGATTCGTCCACCAATGCGACAATTCTTCTGAATTTACTATCAGTAATTTCGTAGGATTTGAATCCACAAAGTCACTGATATCTTGTTCACTCACAAATGTGTTGTCTGCATAAATTTTTTCTAGCTTTTTTAAGCTTTGCAATGGTTCCAAATTTTCAACCTGCGTATTATTGATATTGAGGATTTGTAGCTTCTGGTAATTTTCTAAAGGAGACAAATCTGAAATAAAGGCAAATGAAACATCAAGTCTTTTCAATGTTTCTGGACTCATTCTATTATTCAAACTGGATAAATTACTTTTTGCCATATTGAGCTCTTCTAGCATCTTCATTTCAGAAAACACTTCAGGTTCGTTAAAAAACGTTTCACTAAGATCTACCTTTGATAGTTTTTGGAAGTGCGCCAGTACTTTAAAATCACTGATATCTGCACCGGATAGATGTAATTCTTTTAAAGCTTTAAGATTTTCCAATTCATCAATCTTCTCAACCGGAGTAAATGAAATATCCAGATGCTCCATGTTCTCAGCATAGCGTAAAAAGCTTAAATTCTTTATTGCAGTGTAAGAAATATTCAAATGCTTCAATTCTGTAAGACTACTAAGGGGAGCAATATCTTCAATTCCAGTATGGCTCAAATCTATGAATTCTAGATCAACCAAAAAGCTGATGGGTTCGAGGCTTATGATTGTTTCATTACCAGAAAAATCTAATGAATCAATGGAAGCTATCTTATTTAATTGGTTGATCTGTAAACTATCATCTTCACTTCCAATCTCATTTTTAAAAATATTCTGCCAACCTAAGGAAAGATTATCCCACCATTCTTTAATTGCTTCATCTCTGCTTACCTTAGTCGTGTAAATACTTGCAATCTGAAGTTCATTATTTTCTTTATTCAAATTGATTTCAACAAACCGAGTTTTACTATTAAGAATAGACTCCCCTTCAATCCCTGTAGCTTTTAATGTCCTAGTAAGCTCAAATTTAAAAGACAAGCCCCCATTATCTCGTAAAAAGGGTTCACTTGATTTAACGTCAAAATCAAAAGACGCTTCTTGAAAGAAGAAATCTATGTCTTTCAGATAAGCAGTTACATCTTTATTAATTAATACATTTCGATTTTCAGTTAAATCATCTTCAATTTGAATTTTACTATCCCTGAAGATCTTTAAATAGCTCTCTCTAATGATTACATCTTTATCTCTAGGACTTGCCTCTTTGCTACCTAGTGTATTCAACAAATACTCTAGAAAACGAACTTGGTCTTCTGCTTTAGACTGATAGGATTTAACTTCCTTATTATCAAAACCTTCAATATCTTGTCCATCAAGCTCTATACTCAATAAAAAAACAAAGCTAAAAAGAATGAATACAACACTATTTTGCCTCATAGATAAATGCTTTCAGTTTTGGAATATCTTGCCTTTGGAGTTTTGTCAAATCAGAAATTAACCAACCACTATTATAACCAGATCGGTTGTATTCAGTAATTTGAAAATACCAGCCTTCACATTGGAAGAAATGAAATCTACTGTTCTTAACGGTTTTAAACTGAAGCTGCTTTGAAGCCATTTCATAAAGAAAAATAGACAAAGGATCTACTTCAAAATCATCGCCAGTAAAATCTACAGCATTTTCCTGATTCAAAGATTTATGTAAATTCATGAAATCCAACTCATGACTCATAGGGTGCAAAAAGGCTTTTTCATCTCCTTCATCTTTATCAAAAAACTCCTGATAATAACTTGAAGCAACCTGCTCTAAAACCCACTCATAACCTTTTCCCTCTTGTTGAATTTTAAAGAAAAGCAATATATTCTCTTGCTGACCATCCCGATTAAAAACAGCATTGACTTCTGCAAACCAGCCTTCTCGATGGAAATCTAAGAACTGGGGATTCCTTTTATCAGTAACATCATTTATAAAAGACTTTTTCTGATCAATAGAAATGTTTTGGTTCTCTCTGTCAAAAAGTAGTGTAATATAATCCTTTCGCAAAGAAGTTTCCCTAAAGGATTTATCATTTTCATAAAAGCGATTCCCTTTTTGGTCCTCTTCCCCATTAAATCGTCTAAAAAATTGATTAACCTGCTTAGTTGACGCATACAATTCAGATTCATCTGAAGTGCTTCCATCTCCCTGCACAATTTGGGCAGGGAGCATGAAAGGTAAACTTAATAATAAATTGAGAATGACAATTCGTATCATGAAGAAGTTTCCGTCACACGAATATCGCCTAACATCACGTCCCAAAACTCGATAGTTCTACCAGAAATTTGAGTTTTCTTTTTCTCAACATATATGGTAATATCTTTTTTGGTGGTGTCTTTATAATTCAAGCCATCATCTGAAGATCCTTCAAACCTTTGGTAAACAGTAACAATGCCAACATATTTACCATCTGGTTGCTTTTCCAAATCACTGATATAATGAATATCATACCAACTGATTTTTACCTTATCATAATTCAAAGCCATCAAACGCTCAAAGTATTTTCTCACCTTATAATACTCAATTTCTTCAGTAGTTAAGGAAGAAACACCCATCTCGCTATCGGGAGCAAAAAGTTCTTCAGCTCTATCCATTACTCGATTAGCTTCCGAATAAGCTGTTTCTTTGTCGCCAATAATGCTAATATATTTACTAAGGTCCCGTACTTTTTCCAGTGCTAATGAATCAATGGCCTGCTTTCGTTGAGGCGAAACGTCATCCGTTTGTGCGAAAGCACCCGCTGAAAAAGTAATTAGCAAGGCGATTAAACCTATATATCTTATCTTTAATAGTTTCATTTTTTTACAATTTTAAGTGACTTTTATGAATTATTTTCTGATCAATTCTAGTTCGGTAATTCTACCCCTTTCATTGGTTTTGACCTTGTAGATATCATTCAGATTTTTACCTTGATCTTTTAAATAGTTCATGTAATCCAAAATATTGGTAGGCTGATCATAATCCTTAGTGCCATCTGCTGATTCATTGATGATAATCAAAACTGGAACATCAGGAGAAGCAAACATTGATTTAGCTTCGTTTATATTTCTATTAGCTTGAGTGGTATTAGCTGAAGAACTAGCAATAGCGTTAAAATAATCATCCAACTTGGAGGAAATAGTTTTCATTTTAATTTCCTTCTTCTGAGATTCAGACTCTCCTTTCATCTCCACATCTACTGTCGTATTATCCGGTTTCTCTTGCTGAGTCTCAACGGCTTCATCATTTTTAGAAGTATCTGCCATTTTCTTACTACTCTTGCAAGCAAATAAGCCTGCACTTAAAATCAAACACAAGGCGGTTAGCCTAAAAATAGATTTCAATTTGTTCATTTCATACAATTGTTTAGTACACGTCTTGTAACGTATTTTTAGGAGAAAGTTATATTTGTCGATAGAAATAATTGATTTGTCGATAAATATAGGTGCTTAGTGTTGTTAAAACATAAAGCCATTGCAGGCAATGCTCATCACATGAGCTTGGTATTGCTGTTTCGGTTATTAATTACCATAATATTATACCGCTAGGGCAAAAATTTATCATACTTCTGCATTTACTCTTTTAAAAATAGTAAACAAAAAAAACATGTCTACTCACTAAAATCGAAACGTCCAAGTTCCATTCGGAAGGATATTTTAGTACTAAGCGGCTACTGTTATGTTACCTAAGCCCAATTAGGGAAGGAGCTATACTATTTTTCACAAATATCTAGTCTTTAAAGCTCACCACTCTCAATGAATATCCGTACCTTTGCACTTTGATTGAAAAAATACTATGATTAATACCAGTAATTTAACCCTACAATTTGGAAAAAGAGTTCTATTTGATGAAGTTAACATCAAATTCACGCAAGGAAACTGCTATGGCGTAATTGGTGCCAACGGAGCAGGAAAATCCACTTTCCTAAAAATCCTTTCAGGGGAAATTAACCCTACTAAAGGAAATGTTAGCCTTGATTCCGGCAAAAGAATGGCTGTGCTAAAGCAGAACCATAATGAGTTCAATGAGCACTCTGTTTTAAATACCGTGATGATGGGACACGATAAATTGTGGAACAACATCAAAGCCAAAGAAGAATTATACAGCAAGCCTGATTTTTCTGAAGCAGACGGTATTAAAGTATCGGAATTAGAAGAAGAATTTGCTGAAATGGATGGCTGGAATGCTGAATCTGATGCTGCTGCTCTTTTGAGTGGTTTGGGCATTGAAGAAGAGCATCACTACAAATTATTGAAAGACGTTGACGGTAATTATAGAGTACGTGTCCTTTTGGCGCAAGCGTTATTCGGCAACCCTGATGTATTGATTCTGGATGAGCCTACCAATGATTTGGATATTTATACCATCGCTTGGCTCGAGGATTTCCTTTTGGAATTCAAAAACACCGTTATCGTAGTTTCTCACGATAGACACTTTTTGGATACGGTTTGTACACACATCGTAGATATTGATTTCAGTCAAATCAGCATGTATTCTGGAAACTATTCTTTCTGGTATGAGTCAAGTCAATTGGCTTTAAGCCAAAAATCATCTGCCAACAAAAAGGCAGAAGAAAAGAAGAAAGAGTTACAGGAATTTATTGCTCGATTTAGTGCGAATGCATCTAAATCGAAACAAGCGACTAGTAGAAGGAAATTATTGGATAAAATCAATGTAGAAGACATAAAACCTTCTACTCGTAGATATCCTGCTATTATCTTTAATCAAAATAGAGAAGCGGGTGACCAAATCTTACAGATTGAGAAACTCAACAAAGCAGTTGAGGATAAAGTCTTGATTAAGGATTTGGATTTATTCGTTAATAAAGGGGATAAAATATCTGTTTTGAGTAAGAATAGTTTGGCTACCACTGCCCTATTTGAAATCTTGAACGGTAGTATGCAAGCTGACTCAGGAAGTTTCAAATTTGGACAAACCATTACCACTTCGTATTTACCGAACCACAATGATGAGTTTTTCCAAGGGAAAGAAAACTTAATCGACTGGTTAAGAAACTACTCTGATGAAAAAGATGAGGTTTACATCCGTGGATTCTTAGGTAAAATGCTATTCACTGGTGAAGATACTTTCAAATCTGTAAATGTTTTGTCAGGAGGAGAAAAAGTAAGATGTATGGTTTCAAAAATGATGTTAACTGGCGGAAATCTTTTAATATTGGATGAACCTACGAACCATCTAGATTTGGAGTCCATTCAGGCTTTCAATAATGGCTTGAAAGACTTCCCAGGTACTGTACTATTTACATCTCATGACCATGAATTCACCAATACTGTTGCTAATCGTATCTTGGAAATTACTCCTAATGGAAACATAGACAGTTTAAAAACCTATGATCAATACATGGACGATGACAGAATTCAAGCTCAGAGAGCTGAGTTATATGGTAAAGTGACTGCATGACATTCATTGGAACATTAAATTCATTTTGCAGTTTAAACAAATAATGAAAATTTTAATTAACATCGTAAAAGGCTTACTCATCGTAGTAGCCTTTTTCTTTTTAGGCTATTATATGGTAAAATATTTTGTTCCCTCAGTTGGTAAAGCTCCTAATTCAGAAAAGATGGCAAAATCTCCTTATTACCATAAAGGAAAATTCATCAACTCAGTTGAGACGAAAAGTGCTGAATTCTCCCAAACGCCTCGCATCCTTAGAAATTATTTTAAAAGAGATGTAGAAACAAATCCTACTGAAGACTATATTTTTTCTGAAACCAACAAGCAGGAAAATGACAGTATTTTGCAAGTTAATTGGTTGGGGCATGCCGCAATCCTTTTCTACAAAAATGGTAAGTATGTATTAGCGGATCCAATGTTGGGTGAGCGTGCTTCACCCTTTACCTTCATGGGCCCGAAAAGATTCAGTGCCCCTCCTATTTCTGCTGAAAATCTTCCTGAGTTGGAAGCTGTAGTGATTTCTCACGACCATTACGATCATTTGGATTATGAAACCATCAAAAAAATAACAGCCAAAACAAAATATTTTTATGTACCTACTGGTGTAAGTGCTAGTTTAGAGTATTGGGGTGTTCCAAAAGAAAAAATAAAGGAATTTAGCTGGTGGGATACCCATACTGAAAATGGAATTACAATCACTGCCACACCTGCCCGCCATTTTAGTGGTAGATTATTGAGTCAAAACAACACCTTCTGGGCTTCTTGGGCCATTGAAATGGATGGGGATAATATCTACTTTGGTGGAGATACTGGAATTTTCGATGGATTTGAAGAGATTGATGCTAAATTGGGCCCATTCGAAATTGCAATTATGCCCATAGGTGCTTATAATGAAGCTTGGCATGATATCCACATGGATCCTAAAGAAGCTATTGAGGCTTTCAAGCAAATGAGAGCCCTTAGATTATTTCCTATTCATTGGGGAACTTTTGACTTGGCATTGCACAGCTGGTACGAGCCTATTCATGAATTAGAACAACTTTCAAGTGAAACAGACTTGCCTCTTTTGAGTCACCCGCAAGGTAAATGGTTTAAACTGTCAGATAAGAGTAATAATGGATGGTGGAGGAAGTATTCAAAAGAGATTAGCAGTGAATAATGGTCCATTAGAAATCATCTACAGAGATGAACAAATCATAGCTATTAACAAGCCACACGGCTTACTCGTTCATCGAACCAAGATAGCAACGGAAAGAGATGTTTTTGCTTTACAATTGTTGCGAGATCAAATTGGCCAGCGTGTTTATCCAGTTCATAGAATCGATCGGAAAACATCGGGTATCTTACTATTTGCCCTAAATGAAGATGTTAATGCTCGTTTAAGTACTCTGTTTAGAGAGCAACAAATTGCAAAAACATACTGGGCAATAGTCAGGGGTTTTACTGATGCTACAGGAACTATAGATTATGCCCTGAAAAAAGACAACGGTCAGTTACAGGAATCTATTACCCATTATAAAACCTTAGCACAAACTGAAATACCAGTTCCCTTAGGAAAATTTGAAACATCTAGATACTCTCTAGTAGAAGTACAACCTGAAACTGGGCGAATGCATCAAATCAGGAAGCATTTGGCGCATATTCATCATCCTATTATCGCAGATCGACCGCACGGATGCAATAAGCAGAATAGACTATTTAAAGACAAATGGTCTATGGATAGCATGCTCTTGCACGCCAAAGAGCTTGAATTTAAACATCCTGTGACTCATGATGTTCTACGTCTAAGAGCTAAAATTTCATCGGAATTTGAAAGGACTTTAAGCTTTCTTAAATTTGAAAAAATAATTAGCTAGAATTGATAGAAAAGGACTAAACTTTGAGTTTACTAAACGTATAAGAAGTATAGAAAAACTAACAATGAGCAAGAAAAGTAAAAAGCAAAGAGAAGGTATCGTTTATTCCACTTCAGATGATTTCGAGTACGAGTATGAGGGGCAAGAAGAACAGGAGACACTCCCCGCCTCTCAACAAAATCTGAAGGTACAACTAGACAAAAAAGCAAGAGCTGGCAAGAAAGTCAGTTTGATTAGCGGGTTCATTGGAACTGAAGATGATCTAAAAGATCTTGGAAAGGTACTCAAATCAAAGTGCGGAGTTGGTGGAAGCGTAAAAGAAGGAGAAATCCTCATTCAGGGAGATTTTCGAGATAAAATAGTAGAAGTTTTACAAAAAGATGGCTACAGCAAAGTTAAAAAGGTGGGCGGTTAGACGCTTACGCTTTTATAAAGATAAATATATATTTAAACTCAAGCGCTATACCATAGCAATACTCACTTCTGATAAATCAGATGTATCAATTGCTTTGAGCTACGCTTTCGGAACCTTAATTGCCCTCTTACCAACACCTGGTTTTAGTACGGCAATTGGGATCGGTTTTATAACTGTATTCAAACAGCTCAACAAAATGGCTGTATTGCTCTCCATGATGGTTTGGAACGCCATTACCATAATCCCTATTTTTTGGCTAAGTTACAAGATAGGAAGTAGGATTTCCAACAGTCTACCCGATGTAGAAGTTCAAAATGAAACTATGCGACAAATCTTACTGTTTTTCAAGCAATTTGCACTAGGTAATTTAACTTTAACTATACCCATCTCCATCGGAAGCTATTTCTTAGCAATATTGCTGCTACAATTAGCAAGAAAAATGAGGCTTCGACAGACCCAAAGGAGAGGTGGAATTACTGCTTAAAGTTTTTATTTTTTGACACAAAAATAACTCTTAATAAGATGACTTATATCAGCTTAAGATATACTTTAAGTCAACGTATTTCGGTTTAAATATTTCTAATTTTAAAATACAAACAGCAATCAATACATTATTGGACAAAAGCTGTTTGTATAACTTTTTTGAATTCTAAAATTAGAAGCCATGATAAAGCACATATTAGTTCCAACCGACTTTTCTGATTGCGCAATGAATGCTTTGGAATATGCACTTAAATTTGCAAAACATATCAATCCACAAGCGGAAATCACTATTTTAAACGCCTATACCGTACCATTGGCTTACGCTGATTTTAATATAGCGTATGATGTGGGTGAAAGTGTTGAAGACATTAAGAAATTCATCGATTCAGAATTTGATAAAATTGAAGAGAAAGTCCCCATGATAAAGGATTTTGAATATGAACCCGTTAAAACTGAGAATTATGTTAAAGATGCGGTTGAAGAATTTTGTCTGGAAAATGATGTAGACTTGATCATTATGGGAACAAAGGGCGCAAGCGGTGTAGATGAAGTTATTTTAGGTACAAATGCTCATCGAGTTATTAAAGCAGAAGTTGCACCCGTCTTAGTCATCCCAGAAGATGCACGATATGTTGATATTAAGAATATCGCATTATCAAGTGACTATAAAGGTATTATTGCGGAGCTTCTAAGCCCAGTCAAAGCTATTCGACAAGCCTATGCCTCTGAAATTCATTTGATCCATGTAAGTGCTGAGCCTATGCTAGATAAGGAAAAAGCGGAAGAGGCAAAAAACTTAGAGCTCCATTTAAAGGGCCTACCGCATCAATACCATTTTATGGTTAACAGAAATGTAGAGTCCGGAATTGATGAGTTTGCAGAGAGGAATAGAATTGATTTATTAGTGGTCTTGCCAAGGAAAAAAGGGTTATTCGAAAGCTTGTTTGCTAGAAGCGAATCCAAATCTCTAATTTTCCATACTAAGGTTCCTTTATTAGCACTTTCCTCTTCTAAAAGGAAAATTATTGAAACAGACTGAAAAAAATTTCTATAAAAAAGGCTCGAATCTCGAGCCTTTTTATGTTATCAACCATTACTATTTATTCTAGAATAATGACACATTGAAGAAAATCTGCAGAACACTAATAATAAAAATAGCTCCAACTACAAATGGTGAAACGAAGCGCACCATGAATAAAATCATTTTTTCTAGAAAGGTACCTTCTAATGCAGCATTTCCAAAATATAATTCTTTCTGAAAACCTTTATTTTTCCAAGACCAACCGGCAAATATTGCAATAAAGAATCCACCTAAGGGCAAGGCTAAATCTGAAAACAAATTCTCAATTAGTGTGAAAAAGTCTTTACTTTCTCCCCCGTAATAAGTGAAATTTGTAAAGAAATCTGAAGCTCCTTGTGATAGCATGGTCGGTAAGCCTACAAAGAAAATGAACGTAGCCACTAGGTACACAGTCTTTTTCCTATTGGTCTTAAACTGATCGGTCACAAATGCTACTGGAACCTCCAATAATGAAACCGTAGAAGTTAGTGCTGCAAAGCACAAAAGCAAAAAGAAGGATGCTCCTACGAATGGCCCAACGCTTCCCATGGTTTCAAAAATCCCTGGCAAGGCAACGAATACCAAACCTGGGCCAGCATTTGCTTCTATGCTAGGCTGACTGAATACTAATGGGAAAATCATCAAACCTGCTAAAAATGCAATAGATATATCTGCTATAGTGATTAAAGCTGCTGCTCCTACAATACTATCATCTTTACCAACATAGGAACCGTATGTGATCAAGGCTCCCATTCCTAATGAAAGAGAAAAGAAAGCCTGAGCTAGGGCAGTGTAAAACGTATTGGCATTTATTTCACTAAAATCAGGAACCAAATAGAAAGATAAACCATCCATCGCTCCATCTAATGTCAATCCATAAGAAATCAAACCGAGGATCATAGCTATAAGCAAAGGCATCAAAATCTTTGTCCACCTTTCAATTCCTTTTTGCACACCGCCAGCAACAATCAAGGCGGTTAACACCATAAAGCCGATCGAGAATAAAAGGTTATCTGTAATGTCAGAGACAAAGCTTCCAAAATATTCACCATAATTTACTCCTTTACTGAGCAAGCCCCCAAAACCAATTTGGATAAAATAACCAAAAGCCCAACCAGCCACAACATTGTAGAAGCTTAGGATCATGATACCAGATAATACTCCTAATAATCCAACCAATCCCCATTTACGGTTTCCGATTTTGTTGAATGCTCCAAAAGGATTCAGCCTAGTATTTCTACCAATAGCTGTTTCCGCCAGCATGATGGGTAAACAAATTAGAAAAGCACAAGCCAAATAAATTACCAAAAATGCAGCTCCTCCATTTTCTCCTACTTCATAAGGAAACTTCCAAATGTTACCTAAACCTACTGCAGAACCTGCTGCTGCTGCTATAAAACCTAAACGGTTTGAAAAACCTCCTCTTGATGCCATGTATGAAATTTTAGGTCGTAAATATATAGGATAAATCCAATAGCGCAATATGAAACCTTTACAGATGTGAAGAAATTGTTATGAATGGATAATTTTTAGCCTCTAAAACCTGGGATTACTCGTTTTTGCATTAAAAAAGCAATTCCAAAAGTGGTGATAAAAGAAAAACTACTATATAAAATTGCCATAGTACTGATCGCTGAAATCTCCACTACCTGATTGGCTATAAACAGCGCCAAAACACTATTTTGTAAGCCCATTTCGATTGCAATAGTATAATTAGAGTCATGTCTTAGCCCTAAGAGTTTGCCAATTCGATATCCAAAAAGCATGGTTATAACATTGAAAATAATAAGCGGTATTAATAAATTAAGATGGTCCAGGTAATTTACTTCTTTATTGTCCTCATCTAAAAACACAACGGCTAAAAGCGCGACAATTAATATAATGGGCAAAATATACTTTAATGGCTTTTTTAATGGATCAGTGAATCTTTCTGAAGAAAATTCATTCACTAGCACACCTATAGTAGCAGGGATAATAACAGTATAAAAAACCTGTGCTGTCGTTTGCCAAAAACTTAAATCAATGGACTGCTCCTTCCCTAAAAATAAATAAAAGCTTAGCTTAAGGATGGCTGGAATAGTAAATAAAATAATAAAGCTGTTGAAAGCAGTCATAGAAATGGAAAGTGCCACTCTTCCACCTAACAATTTTGTCACTAAGTTTGAAGCTGTTCCACCAGGACATGCTGCCAAAAGCATTAAGCCAACTTTATAGACAGGATCAATTGGCCAAAAATAAATTAAACCTAGGGCAATTACTGGCATTAAAATCATTTGACTTGCAATGCCAGTTATCACAGCCTTTGGTTGGATAAATACCCTTTCAAAATCTTTAAACTTTAACTCTAAACCAATGCCTAGCATGATCACAGCAATTGCAAATGGCATGATAAAATCTACGAAAGATTGTTGCATTGATTATGTTAATTATAAAAAATTATGAAAATCAATTTTCAGTCCCCTTACTATTCATGCTTCTAACGGCTCTTTCAATACCTGCAGGGGTTAAAGGAAACATCGGAATCAGTTGCTTGATCAATTGAATCGTATAAGTATGTGGCCAATATTTAAGAGGCTCCGGATTAAGCCAAACACATTTTTTGAATTTTTGAGGAATAGCTTTTAGACTTTCCATGCTTAATGAGTTGATTTCGTAAGGGGCCATCGCGGCATCACCCATGATGAATACCCTGTAATCTTTATTATGACTAAGGAGTTTTTCTATTGAAATGGCTTTGGTTCTTCTTTCATCTGTGTAAACCCTATCATAAATGGTATTATGGAAATAATAAACTTCCAAATCATGGGCAAAACGAGTACGCATTTTTCTGAAAAGGTTTTGAACAGTACGTACATAAGGCGCCATTGAATAACCTCCATTATCAATCAAAACAATGATTTTCAGTTCCTCATTTTTCTCACTTGACATTTCGGGAATAAACAAACCACCACGCTTTAAGCCAGATTTAATGGTTTGGGGAACATCCAGTTTCTCCGTTGCACTTTCTTCAATAACCCCCTTAATAGAGGCTAATGCTGCATCTATATTATTATCATTCAATGTAGAATTTCTATCAATTGGAAAATAATTTTTATCACCCATCACTTTCCGGGCCATCTTCCCTCCTCCTTGGCCACCTACTCTGATGCCGTTTTTGGCAGCGCCTCCATGTCCATAAGGTGAAATTCCGCCAGTTCCAATCCAATGGCTTCCACCACCGTGTCTGGTTTTTTGCTGTTCACGGACTTTCTCCATTCGCTCTAGCAATTCCTCTAAAGATAATTCGGAGTAATCTGCCATCTTATCCAACTTACGCTCTGCTACTTCCCCGTCTTCATCCATCGGATCACTATCTTCCTGATCAGGATTGTCTTTATCCCAGATCTCTTTGCCCGAAACTACTTCCTTAATATCGTAACTGGTCAAATGTACCTCGTCCAAAAATGTACTAACCAGCTCTTCATCCGTAAAATCTCGATCTGCTTCCTCAACGTAATCCGTTTTCCACTTTTGGAAAGTTTCAGATCGCAAAATGGCATCTTCTAAGGTTTGACCTGGCTTGATAGGAATATAAAGGAAGTAAGCATAATAGGCTTTCGTAAAGGGTCCTAGGTCTGATGATTCCTTTACAATAATCCCCTTCAAAACATTATAAATATCACCTAAAGTCTTGACTAGGCCTTTTTGCATAGCCTTCCGTAATAAAAGCAATGTTCTGACATCTGCTTTTAGGCCATGGGATCGGAAATGTTCAGGTAATGAGCTGAGCATAAATATTTAATTTAAATTCGTACCAAAGCTCTCATCAGCCCCTATCATTCTGCCTACCCTTTCCATATCTTCTTGAGTTTTGATCAAGGCTCCAATTCCTTCCAATCCTGATATTTTCTTAACAGCCTCTGCAGGAGCTATTTGACTCATGTATTTCAGCCAATTTAAGATTTCGCGAGTTGTCGGTGCTCTCTCCAAACCTAACCTTCTCAAATGATAAAATACATCTAAAGCTACACGGACTACTTTTTCATCCATTCCAGGGTGATGTTTATCAATGATTTTGTTCATCGTATCCTGATCTGGAAAATCGATATAGTGATAAATACACCTTCCTTTAAAGGCAGTTGGCAACTCCTGCTCACGATTGGAAGTAATGACTATAGCAGGCATATCCTCCTCAGAAACCTCAATGATTTCACCTGATTCAGGCATTATAAATTTCCTATGACTTAAGGCATACAGTAGATCATTAGGGAATTCACGAGGTGCTTTATCAATTTCATCAATTAGTAAAACAGAATTAGGCTTGCTATAAGCAACTGCTGCAGGACCTTTTACAACATAATCCTTCAAAGATTCAGGATTACGATCTCCCGTAGTCAATTTGTTGTCCAGCCCCTTTTCTTCGCGTTGAGCATTCAAAATTTCGATTTGAGAGTCACGCAAATACTTAACGTGGTCAAAGCGAGCTACAAATTGTTCTACATTGCTTTTCGAACCAACAGGATAAACTTCTAAGTCCAATCCCCTGTCCTTTGCATAATGAATAGGTAATTCGGTCTTTCCCGTTCCAGGTTCCCCCTCTATTAGAAGAGGCATTCCTAAAGTTCTTGCCATGTGAAATGCCTGCGCTAAAGCTGGGTCGCATAAATATTTTTCGGATCCTGTCCAATGAGATGTTTCTGCCATAATGATTAAAACTGACTGATATGATTATAGTTCCAAAATGAACAAGCAAAATTGAAATTAAATGTTTGGACTTGCAAGTCTGCAAGTGTTGAGGTGATTAAGTTTGTAAGTGTTGAGGTTGTTAGTTTTTCAATCCTATTCGTATAAAACCTAATTCATCTTCCATATTTAAATGGAAATGGACTTTTCCGTCTTTTACAAAAAGAGGTTCGGCATAATCTTTAAACTTCATCAATTCTTTTTCACCGATTAACTGCAGATATTCATCATATACCAGCATTGAAACTTTATAGGTAGAGTTTTCTCGCTTATCATCATAAATGGTCTGATTTGTAAATCTGTAAAATTTTCTGGTATCCTCATCCCAAAAAAACTCTGTAAATCTTACTTCTTCGCTTATCGAATAGATTATTTCAACTACTTCTTCTCGAGATTCAGAGCTGTTTTTATACTCTTTTTCCTTTCTTTCTGGTATTAACTTATGAGCAAATGTTCTATATTCCAATTCATTGGTTTTTTCATTATAGATATACAGATCGTTATAGGCAGAATTTGAAATAATAATACTATCTCCTTTAAAACCGAATTGAACTCGCTCATGATGATCTGTTAGGTATCCCCCATTTCTTCGAAAAACAATTTTATACCTTTTCAACTTATCAAATTGGGATAGCAATATCCGTTTCGCTTTCTTTTCTTCAATATCAAGTAGAAACATAAGTGGTTTAAAATTATCAGTACCAAAATGCATGCCTGCAATGAGTGAACCGTCTTTATTAACTGAAGCAAATTCAAAGCTTTCGGAGGCAGTAAAATCTCCCTTTATCCAATCTTTGTTAAAATTCACATTTTTCACCTGGTTTCCCTGCAAATCAAAAACCTTAAAAGACTCAAAATCCTCAATTCCAATATTACCATTTGGAAAAATTTTTAAACTCCTCACCTGGTTTGAACCTAATCCATTTGGTCCATCTTTTTGAAAATTTACTTTTTTGTCAAGCTTATAATTTTCAATGTCAAATACTTCAAGCACGTAATTTTCATTATCAAAATTATAAAACTTAGTTTTATCGAAGGAGACCGCTGGGTTGTCCATATAGGCTCCTGCCATTATTATTTCATTTCTAGAATCTAGCTGAACTGTATCAATTTCCAATTCAAAATTAAAATAAGCTGATGTGGTTTCTTTTCTATTTGCTGATTCACAAGACCAGAGGATAGTACTAAAAAAAGCTAATATCAATAAATTCTTCATAGAAAGTGGTTTAACTTGCTAATTAACGGTATAAAGAAACTGAAATTTGATTTTACTCTTTAAATCATAAGATGGTAATTTGGGTTCTCTTGAAAAATATAAAGTATCTTTAATATATTTTTAAACGAAAATTAAAGCATCATTTTTGAAATATAATTATGTTTAAGATCTCAAAATTAGTGATTTTGGGTATCATCTGAAGTTTAAGAAATTATAGACATATGTGTATTCCAAATTAAATTTTGTGCTTTATATCTTTTCTTTTTGCTTGAACAAAAAGAAACAAAAATTCAAGACAAAAATATGCTACAACCCACACCCTCGTCTGGCCCGCATTTTTGACCCCCAACCCGCTCTCTATGAGCAAATTTTATTTGGCTTGAAAGCTTTGTAGTATTTATCAAGAAAGCCCTAATTTGAAGGAGATATACCGATAGATCGGCACAAACAGGATAAATTAAGACTTTTTAAGAAATTAAGTCTTAATTTGCCAGTATACACTTTCCAATTCTTTGGGAACGGTAGCTCTATTAATCAGGAAACTTGAACTAATTTTTCATATTAGGCAAAACAAAGCTAATAGTAGTGCCTTCTCGAGGCTTTGATTGAATCTGCACGCGGCCTTGTAGCTTACTAACCGTCTCTTTTACAATGTATAAACCTAATCCTGAACCTGCATTATCATCAGTAGCTCTGTAGAACATATTAAAAACCTTGTCGATATGTTCCTGTTCTATTCCTCTTCCATTATCTTTAATATTAATCAAAGCCTCGTGATTTTCTGAAGAAATATCAATATCTATTTTAGGGGATTTTCCATTTCTGTAGCGAATGGAATTGGAAATTACATTATTGATAATCACCTTCAATCTCCACGGGTCTGAATAAAAAGGATCCTTCAAATCAATATTTAAAGTCTTTTCGACATCTTCATTTGTATTGGAATACTGAAGTTGCTCAAAGGATTCCTTTATTATTTTTTCGAAATCAATAGGTTCCTTTCTAACTTCAAGTCTTGCGTTTCTTGATTGATCTAGTATTTCTGTGATAAAAGTATCTTGTAATTGTGCACTTTGCTCAATTTTCGACAAATAAATCGACTTCATTTCTTCACTTTCGTCAGATTTAGCCAAATTCAATAAACCCAACATGCTAGCAATTGGAGCTCTTAAATCATGCGAAACTCGATAAACGAAATTATCTAGTTCTGCGTTAATTTTCCGTAATTCTGTATTGGAAGATTTTAATTCTTGTTCTGCATTTTTGCGCGTGGCATTTTCACTTTCCAGTTCTTTTGTTCTGGTTTGCACAATTTCCTCCAAATTGCTATTTAAACTTTTTAGCTCATTTTGTGCTTCTGTCCTTTCTCTTTGAGTTGCAGAAAGAATAATGGTCGAAACACTAATCACTCCTAAGAAAATCTGTAAAATCAGCATGGCATTACTTGGCGTTTCCATAACAAAGGGACCAATACCTTGTGTTGTCATGTACACTGATATTAAGCCAATTATTATTGTTCCTGTCATGGCAACCGATAAATGAAAGCGAAAAGCCATCCAAAGCAATAAAGGCAAAACGAGAAAAGGTATAGATTGCTGTACAGGATATCGTAAACTTTCTTGATTCAATAGGACAAATACAATGACTAAGGCCAAGCTGAAAAATATAATTTCCATGAAATGCCCCCTATTCAGTTTTTTGGCTATTGGTTCTTTAAAGGATAAAATAAAAGGTGTAAAAAGTAGAATCCCTACTAAATTACCCACCCACCAAGAAACAAAGCGTGTAAGAAACTCATTAGCACCAAATAATCCTTGATAATAAAGGGCACCAGTACCGATTGCCGCACTGACCAATGCAATAATAAACCCTACTCCTAGGAAGCGAAATATGTTAATAGATTTATTGAATAATTGATCTTTCTGAATCCATTTCTCGATCAAGTAATTACCTAATAATGCTTCTAAGGTATGACCAGCTGCAATAACTGAGGATAATAAAATAACGGAATCAGAGGCTAAATCGCCAGTATTCCAATAAGCGAGAATATTAGCCAAAAGTGCTCCAATGGTGATGCCCGGCCAAGCTTTTCGCCCGAGCAGAATCAGAAAAGCTAAAGCTAAGCCTGATGGAGGCCAAGTAGGCAAAATATAGATATCTTCAAATACTAGAAAGTAGCCTAATCGGGCAAAAAAGAAATAACCCAAGGCTACGAATAGTATTATTAAATCTTGTTTATATTTAACTATAGCTTTTAGCTGCATTACTTAACTCACTTATTATTAGTTAAATATGAAACTTTTTTCTGAAACTATTTCTATGAATTTGTAAATTTTATCGATTAATGATTTAAAAAAAGCGGTATAAGTGTATTTGACACACTTATACAGCCTTTGAATGAAACTAAATATTATTATTTTGCGGCCATTATTGCATCCGACAATTCTTGAGCAATTTCTTTCATTCCTTTTTCTGAATTTAAATATTGTTCAGATTCTGGATTTGAAAAATAGCCCATACTGAATATTACTGCAGGACATTTTGCATTTTTCAAAACATAATATCCACTTGAATAACCCACTTTCAAAATTTTATTTTCATTCTTCATTTCTTGAGCCAGTAATTCTGAAAAATATTTGGAGTGGGAGGCATTATCATTCTGGTCATTATAAATAGCAAGCATGCTGTTTTCGTCCTTATATTCATGCGTTTCAATATGGAGCGAAATAAACAAATCTGAGCTTTCTGAATTACTAACTCTTTCCTCCAAACTCACTACTTTATCAACATCTCTTGTAAGAATGATTTCTATCTCTTCTGATTCTTTGAAGTTTTCTGCTACTTTTTGTGCCACTTTTAATACAATGTCTTTTTCATTCAGCGCTGATGACTTCATGCCACTGTCCTTTCCACCATGCCCTGGATCAAGTATTACTCTTAACTTTTGATCTGTTTTGCGCAAGCTCAATTCACCAGACTGGTCACCATTTTTACTCAACTTAAAATCAATATCCAAAATATACTTCAATGGATCTAGAAATCCATCAGCAGCATCTTTCACTTCATAATGTAAATGTGAACCCGTAGATCTTCCGGTAGTCCCTGCCTTTCCGATGATATCTCCTCTTTTAATTTTATCCCCTATACTTACCTCCACTTCAGACAAATGAGCGTAGACGGTTTCATACATATCACCATGCTTAATTCGTACAATTTTCCCCCAGGCAACTTCACTATTGATCCCAGCTTCAATCACAATACCATCTGCCGTTGCTAAAACAGGATTTCCTCTATAGGTTTTCAAGTCGATACCTTCATGAAATCTTTCCACTTTTAAAATGGGATGGATTCGATTTCCAAAGCTTGCCGTTAGTTTTACTCCTTCTGCATCCTGCAGAGGAAAAATAGAAGGCGTATAATTCTCAGATGGATTTATTGCATATTCAAAAACATCTGAAACATCGCTCTTTAAAGGCGCTATGAACTCCGCATTTTCTTTATTGGCAAAGGAAAATGTCATGAGCGCTAAAACAGGCAAAATCAATAAGTAATGCCACTTTGAAAGATTTTTAGTTCTATTGATCATTTTAATTCTTGTTTTAACAGTGTTCAATTTGAAATAGTTAACATAAGAAATTGCTTTATGTGCATTAATTTGTTGGAATAGTATTTCTTGATAGCCGATTGGATCTTGCTGCAAGGCTATCACTTCTGCATCAGCTTGAAATTCATGAGTTTCAATTAATCTATTCCTGAATAAATAGAGCAAAGGATGGAACCAAAATATGGATAGTATGATTTCCATCAATACCCTATCAATAGAATGCATCTTCTTGACATGAACCAATTCATGCTCCATAATGGTATTAAATGACACTGAATTTAGCAGGCTCTTCGGAATGAATATAGATTTAAAATAGCTGAAAGGGCTTTCAACTGGACTGCAATATATCCTATATCCATTTTTATTAATTTCTTTAGATTGTCTTTTTAACCTAACGAGTTGAAAATGACTATAAATCAACTTCATTAAAAATAAAAGACTGATCAATGAAATTCCCAGTACAATCAATTCTGTAGTAAAATCTGATTGATTTAATCTTTCAACTGGTAGAAGTTCGGCTTCTGTAACGGAAAATTCAGTCAAGTTGGCCAGTTCATGCCAAATAGGCTTTTCAACTTCCTGATAAGATTGATAGGATTGAAATTTCGGAATCAACATAAATGGAATTATGAAACCAATAACTAACGTAAAGATTAAATAAAACCTATTAATGCTGTGCCGTCCACTCTTATGAAAAATCAATATATAAATCAAATACAAGATGGCCTGGATAGTGATTACCTTCAGAAAATATATCAATAGAACATTCATTTGCCTTTCTTTTTAATTTCATCATCAATCATTTTTCTAATTTCCTTTAATTCATTAACTGATAATTCTTTTCTGGAAGTAAAAAAGGAAGCAAACTGTTGGTATGAGTTATTGAAAAAATTACTGACCAATCCCTTTATGGATTGATTAGAATAATCCTCTTTGGTGATCAGCGGATAATAATGTTTAGCTTTTCCATGTAAATCAAAACCTATTATACCCTTTTTTACCAAAACATTCACAACTGTACTGATAGTAGTATATGCTGGTTTAGGTTCATCATATTCATCTACTATATCTTTTAGATATGCTTTTTTGAGCTTCCAAAGATGTCTCATGAGTTGCTCCTCTGCTTTTGTCAATTCTTTCATAGCTCAAGTATATTACTATTTAAATAGTAATACAACTATTTATTAAATTACTTTACTATTTTTATAGTAATAGAATAATGGTCTATTTCGAATGATCATTTAAAAAAAGAACATAATTCTGTCAGTAAAGAATTAAGGACTGATTTAGTGGCGGTTGGTCAGCAATAAAATAATACCTAGCTTTGAACAAAATTAGAGGACGACTGTTAATTTTGTAACAAAATGTATGTAATAACGCTAGTTATCCTATAGTAAATCCAAAATAAGTAAAGTCTAAAATCAGTTTTTAATTAACTCTCAAGTTATCTATGAACAAAATTTTAAGAGTATTACTCATCCCACTACTTCTCCTTTTTTTATCCCAATCAACTTTGCATGCCAATTCACAGCGCACTAACGATTCTCTGCAAGTAGAGGTAGAAATAATCAATCCCTCTACTACTATCAATAACGGAGAAATAAGACTAAAAGTGACTGGTGGTGAAGAACCCTATCAATACAAATGGTCTAATCAAAATACTGCTTTAACAGCCTCGAAAGCATCAGGACTTATTGAAGGCAAGGAATATACAGTTCAAATTTCCGATGCTAACAATCAGGTCATCGACAAAAAAATCACCATAGAAGCCGAGTCCATTACAGAAAACTTCAATGCTGTTTTTGATCCAGCAGTTGAGGTAATGGGAAACGTACTGTTTTGGGATCCATTTGCTGCTATTGGTCTATACGACCCCGTAGTCATGACCGATAAGGAAATGATTAAAACTCCTGACTGGAATGCACGAACGGATAAAGTTTTCCTTCTTAAGGAAAAATTAGTGCAAGACGGTCAGCAAGTCAAAGAAGGTGATCCTATCGCCATTGTTTCTATTGATAAAAAAGACGCTGATACAGTGAAAGCAACAGCTGATGGAGAGATCAATTTTAATGTAGCAGAAGGAAAAGTTATTTTTAGCCCTGATAATACAAGAGATCTGATAGAACAAGGCGCGCAGTTTTTCGCCAGTATTAAATTTGACGAAGAACAACCTTTGCTTTACGCAAATGGAGATATAAGGGAAAATAGTATTCCATTTATAGTGGTCTGGCTTATTGCTGGTGCGGCTTTCTTTACAGTAAGAATGGGCTTTATTAATATTAGAGGGTTCAAACACTCTATTGATCTGGCAAGAGGAAAGCATAGTGATCCAAATGCCCCAGGTAAAGTAACGCACTTTCAAGCTTTAGCAACAGCAGTTTCAGCAACTGTAGGTTTAGGAAATATTGCCGGTGTGGCTGTGGCAGTATCAATTGGTGGCGCAGGTGCAACCTTTTGGATGATTTTAGCCGGTTTCTTAGGCATGTCTTCGAAATTTGTTGAATGTACATTAGGCGTAAAGTATAGAGAGATTAAGGCTGACGGAAAAATATTTGGTGGGCCAATGAATTATTTACGGTACGGACTTGAAAAAAGAAATATAAAAGGAGTCGGAAAAGTTTTAGCTGGGATCTTTGCTGTCCTTTGTATAGGGGCTTCCTTCGGTGCTGGTAATATGTTCCAATCCAATCAATCTTTCCAAATTATGGCTTCTCAATTTACGGTATTGGAAGGTTGGGGATTTTGGTTCGGAATCGGTTTGGCTGTTTTAGTCGGTATTGTTATTATCGGTGGTATCGAAAGTATTGCCAAAGTAACAGAAAAAGTAGTGCCGATTATGGCTATAGTTTATGTTGTTGCTGCCTTAGTTATAATTGGAATTAATTATGAAAATATAGGTCCTGCATTTTCGGCTATTTATAATGGGGCATTAAATTCAAGTGCATTAAAAGGTGGATTTTTAGGCGTATTGATTATTGGATTCCAAAGAGCAGCCTTTTCAAATGAAGCAGGTGTGGGTTCTGCAGCCATCGCACACAGTGCCACTAAGACACATAACGCCCCCTCAGAAGGTTTTGTAGGATTAATGGAGCCATTTATTGATACGGTTGTGGTTTGTACGCTAACTGCCTTAGTATTGATCTTTACAGGTATGCACGAAGTGCCTGATGTCACAGGTGTGAAATTAACTGCGCAAGCCTTCGGTTCTGTGATTGGTTGGTTCCCTTATGTATTGGCAATTGCAGTTTTCCTTTTCGCTTTTTCCACCATGATTTCATGGTCATATTACGGAATGAGAGGATGGACATATCTATTCGGAAAAACCAACAAATCAGAATTAGCATATAAAATCACTTTCTTGGTATTTGTTGTAGTGGGTGCATCAGTAAGTTTAGGTGCCGTTCTGAGCTTTTCGGATATGATGATTTTGGCCATGTCAGTTCCCAATATGATTGGACTTTACATCATGTCGGGTGAAGTAAGAAAAGACTTGGCGCACTACTTTAAGAAAAAGGATGCGGGTAAGTTAGGCCAACCAGACGATGATCTTAAGGCGGATGTATCTGCAATAAAAGGTGACGAATAGTTAGCCTAGAATTCTATTCAAGACTTCCTGCTTGTTTTGTCTTGAAATGGGCAACTGTTTGGATTTCACATTCAGACAGTTGCCTTCTATTGATTCCACCTTGCTAATGTTCACTATATAGCTTTTATGGGATCTTATAAATTGATCTAGAGGCAATTTTTCTTCCATGCTTTTCATAGTCATTAAAGAAATGGTCTTCTGTGAATCTGTATGAATAATCACATAATTCTCCATTGCCTCCACATAACATATTTCATTGATTACCACCTTCTCCAGTTTTTGCTCTGATTTCACAAAGAAGTAATCTATCTCCCTATTTTTTTCAGATTCCTGATTGTTTGAATTCTCCAAAACAAATCGATCTTTGGCTTTATTGACTGCTTTTAAAAAGCGATCAAAAGGATAAGGCTTCACTAGATAATCGATCACATCCAATTCATAACCTTGCAAAGCATAGTTTGGGTATGCTGTGGTAAAAATCACCATTGGCGGCTTAGAAAGTGATTTTAAAAATTCAATTCCAGTGATTTTAGGCATTTGAATATCGAGGAAAATCAAATCGATTGATTGTTCAGATAAGAGTTTATTAGCTTCTAATGCATTTTCGCAATAGGCAATAAGCTCTAAAAACTCAATCTCAGCAACATATGATTTTAAGCCCTCGGCTGCGAGGTGTTCATCTTCAACAATTAAAACTTTCAATTTCTTACTCATAATCAGATAGGTCTAATTCAAGATTTACTCTAAATAATTCATCTGTTCTATTGATCTCCAGCTGGTATTTATCAGGGAAAAGCAATGCAAGTCTTCTTTTCACATTAGGTAAGCCAATTCCTCCCTCCTTTCGTGGTGCTGATTGCTTGTCAAAAGTATTAGAGAATTCTACGCTTAATTTACTAAAATTTCTAGTCATTCTAATTCTCACTATATTAGACTTATCTGTATCGGAAGAAAGATGCTTAAAGCAGTTTTCTAAAAAGGGAATCATCAATAAAGGAGGCAAAGAAAAACCTTGTAGCAATCCCTCCTTTTCAAAATGGACTTCCAATCGATGTGCCCTTCTTAGTTTTTCTAATTCAATATAGTTCTCCAAATAGTTAATTTCCTCTTCTATGGTAATTTTATCACTGCTGAAATCATATAATTGAGACCTTAACAAATCTGATAACTTAATGAGCATATCAGCTGCTTTATCAGGATTCATTTTGATTAAAACATATACGCTATTGATAGTATTAAACAAAAAATGAGGATTGACTTGGGCTTTCAAATAGCTAAGCTCAGATAAAAGACTTTCTTGCTTTCGTTCCTTTTCAAACTTTTGCTGACGAGATTTGTCTATCATAGATTTGATCCCAATCAAAACTCCTCCCATAAAAAGATTAGAGATCAAAAATACAGAGAATACGGTAAGAAACTCTTTTCCGAAATAGAGTGGCATTTGATCTCCTAAAATTAAATAGATTACTCCATACATCACAAACGAAAGGAAAATTGCGAGTAGGACATATCCAATAAAGAACAGCCATGGTCTTCCCTTTTTAAAACTGAAAGCTGTCAATACATATTGCGATATGTAATACATCAACGCATGCGAAAAAACATAGACTGAAGTGACCAACAGTAAATCAAGTTTATTTTCATAAAAACGGTTGTAGCCAGCCGCTGCAATGGAAAAGTAAAGTAGCCATCCAATTAGATGATGAATTTTGTACTGAGTTAATCTTTTTAAAATCATTCCCTAAAGATATTAAAGAAGATACTATTCACAACTTGGCTTGACGAACTGCTTGTATGAATTGACGAATGGTATTTGGAAGTAATATTTCATAAGTCTCTTAGCGTTTTGTGCAGGAATGCAGTTGGTCAATACAATCAAACCAATGGTCAATCAAATTTAATTAACTCAAAATTCAGTGCTTCATTTGAGCAAACAAAACAGAAAAGTCATGAAAAAATTATTCTTAAAATTACCAACAGCACTATTGAGCATTGCCCTTTTAATGATGGCTACAGAAGCAAAATCCGAAAAAATACTCAGCACCACCATAGTTGGAAAAGGACAGCCTATGATTCTCATTCATGGAATGTCTTGTTCCGCTGAGGTATGGAATGAAGTAACCGAATACTACAAAAATGATTACCAAATTCACCTGGTTACTTTAAAAGGATTTGGAAATAAAGAAAGCGTAGAAAGTGAGCATTTCCTGAAAGAGGTTAGAAATGAGTTAATTGACTATGTAAAAACCAATCAATTAAAGAATACCATATTAATGGGCCATAGTATGGGAGGATTTCTATCGTTATGGGCAGCTTCAGAGGCTCCTGATCTTTTTTCCAAAATCATATCAGTCGATGGAATTCCCTACTTCCCTGCTATTCAAATGCCAGGGCTCACTCCTGAAAGAGCACAAAGCATGGCAAAACAGATGCAAGCAAATATGAAAAATGTGAGTGAAGATGCTTTTGCACAGCAGCAGAAAATGATTATCGCTGGAATGATTGCAACTGCAGACAAAAGAGAACAAGTAGTTGAAATGGGAATTAACAGCAGTAGAACCGTTACGACTCAAGCTTATGGAGAAATGTACACCACCGATATCCGTTCGGAAATGAGTAAAGTTAATACACCTGTTTTAGTATTGGGCGCATGGGCTGCTTATGAACAATATGGAAGTACAAAACAAGCAGTTGAAAGTAATTATGAAGCTCAGTGTAAGGACATCGAGAATGTAAAAGTAGCGGTAGCGGATGAAGCTTACCACTTTATTTTCTACGATGAGCCTAAGTGGTTTTTTAATCAGGTGGACAGTTTTTTAGCTTCAAAATAATTGAAATCTAGAGTGTGATATCGAATCACACTCTATTCTTATTCACCAAAAATAATAAAATCATGATGATATTGTCCGTATTATTAAGTGTGGCAATTACATTCTACATCCTCATAGCAACAGGGAAAATCAAAAAAATAGAAAAGTGAAAAAGCCTTCCATTATCTTTTTCTAATTGGCTCTAAAATAATCCTAAGCAGTGTCTTACAGTAATTTGTTTCGCAGGAGCAGGATAATCAGGAAAGAAATCTTCAACAGTATTGTCTAAACTTATCAGATTCCCTTCCAGCATCTTTCCTAGGGCTATGGAGGTCAATGGTTTTGTAAGACTGCCCGTTCTAAACTGCGTTTGGCTCGTAACTGGAACAGCATTTTCCAGATCAACATAGCCCATGGATTCACTCCAAATCATTTCACCATCAATCATTACTGCAACTTGCAGCCCAGGAATATTAGTTTGCTTTTGATGTTCCAGAATGAGGAATCTCGCTTTGGCAATTGCGTGATCATATTCTTGTGCTACCAAAGACTAGCTCAATAAGAAATATGAAATTAATACTGTGATTCTTCTGACCATTACTTCGAAACAGATTAATTATTAATAATGAATTCTTTTCCACTTAATTTCACAAGCTTTAAGCTGTCCGTATTAATTAGGGCCCCAACATGCATCCTATAATCACAATAATTAGCATATAGATCAGCTGGTATTTTGCCATTTACCGTGCTTAAAGTATCCCCCAATTCGAATGGCAAATCTTCTGTTGTTCTATTAACCACCCACTGATTATCATTCAAAATACCAGGAATAAATCGGACACTAGGCTGAATGCTTACAGCCATTCTTTCAACTAATCTTATTAAATCCTCTTCATAATTGATGATTACATCGAAATGCTTTAAAAATTCATTACCTAACAGGGCTTTACCATTTGCAGAGAAATTAACAGGGAGTGTAGTTTTAAAGCCATCAATTTCAATTTCCAGTTGTTTTTCAATTAACGTATCGGTTTTAGCACCATAAATACCCGTAGTAGATCGATCGAAAAATAGTTTATTACTGCCTTCAAATTCTTTGGCTAAGGCTATGGGCAGCACTAAACCACCATTATAGCCTACATCAAATAGGATGTTCTGCGCTTCCTTTCCACCTATTTTCATACTAATCAGTGGCGTTCCAGAAAGCAATGGGCTATCAAATTCAATATTGTAAGCTGATTCTTTAACTTCAAAGGGTTGATCTGAAAAATAGATCATCTGATGTTCATAATCAATTCTCCAGTGGGCAAGCTTCATAATATTGGCTCCTATGATGCCATGCTGCGCTATGCAAGGACTGGCAGACTGTTCATCATATTCTACTTTTCCTGCACCAACATTATAAAATGCCGTTTCTCCAAAAACTAAAGAGTCTATTCTAGTGACCTCAATTATTCTATTTACTCCAGCTGCGGTAGAATTGGATTTGGTAGTGATGGTTTTCAATCCAAGCGACTCTGCCAATCCCTTTTCAATTTTGCTATTGAAAGCACCTGTATCAAAAATAAATTCTCGCTCTGTGCTATCTGCATTCACTGTGGCTTTTACTACAATCAAGTCCTTTCTCATCTCAAAAGGAATAGCTTCTACAAATTGCTGACGCTTTAATTCTCCTCCACTCAAGAGCTGAACATTTTTTAGATATGTGCAGCTTATCAAGGTGCTAGAGAGGACGATTACTAATAAATAAAAAATACTTTTCATTCTGTCTTAAATTTTAATTCTGTTTTATATGTCCAATATATTATAAATGGAATTCCGATAAGGGAAGGTAAAGCGAAAGCCAAAAATGGATTCATGAATTCAAATCGTGTTACCATGGTGGAAAAAAAGGCTGTGAAGGTTGCTATGTAGCCTCCCATCATATTTCCTAAATGATAAGTGTACCAATGATAGCCTTTTTCAGGCTTCAAAATAAATGGTTTCATATTGATATAGCTCAGGTACATGCCTCCTAGGCCGAAACCTGCGGAAAGCAATACGCCAGGTACATTTACATCTGGTGTGACCGCATAGTAAACGGCCATGCAAACAAATGAAAAGTTGGCTATGAAATTTATTGATCCCGCCATCCAATCGAACCATCTCGCTTTCTGGCCTTTGTGAAGCTTTTTCAATTCTAATATGCGTACTCCAGCAAAAACACTGTAGTAGCTGATGAAAGCGATTAAAAATAAGAACTTATTGAATTTATAAGAAGCTATTGTGATTCCAGTGATAAAGACCACTAACATCGCCAATGCATATATTTTCCCAGCTTTTTGATGCGTTCCCTTCCCTTTGGTGGAACTGATGGCCACTGCGCCACTCAATAAAGCAATTGCCCCTGCGCAAATATGCACGTATAATATATTTTGAACTATGTAATTCATCTGATTAACGAGTATTTAGGATTCTATTCGGATAAATAACCAATTGAATTATATTGAATTCAAATTGATCCACTCTGGATACCTTTCCGGTAGGATTAGTAATTTTTTGTGACGGATAATATCGAAGATTAGTCCGTAAGATCCAGGTCTTCAATGGAGATGGTACTATGTCCCAACCAAAAATTATCCCTGGCGAAATCATGCTAGTTCTGGCTACTTCATTTGTCATCACATCATTCTCAAATTCCGCTGCACCCCATCTTTCATAGCTAATGCTTGGTCCAATGAATGGTACAAATCCATTGTAATCCCAGAAGAATTTTATCGCTTCAACTGCTAAGGAATTTCTTCGAATTACATGCTCAAGGCCATAGCTATTCGAGTTTGAGCTGTAATCTCTATAACTAAAGCCAAGGTGAAGCCCTGCATCATGGAATAAATAGCCAAGACCAAAGTCCCAATTGAAAACGCCTTTATGCCGTGGTAAAGACTGCTGCTCACCTTTAGAGAATTGTGGGGCCTGCAAGAAATAGGCTGCACTCGGTGCGATACCAATAGAAAAGCTATTTAATTTCCCTTTACTTCTCAATTCGTCTTCCTTTTTCTCGGTAGATCCATTTTTATAGCCTTTCTCATTTTTTAGAGTGGTGTCAAAAAACTTTACAACCCCAACTGAAAAGTAATTTTGAGGTAAATGAAATATCTCTCGCTGATTTCGGCTTGTATAAAATTTTTTTTTGTTCGTAGGTACCCACATGAGTTCCGCATTCAGTTGCCATCCCTTATAAGCATAGGAAACCCCCGCTAAGGGCGATGCAGTAAAAAATAAATCATCTCTGCTCCCTAGCTCTTCATGATCCAACTTGAAAACCATCTGGTTAACTGAAACACCAGCATAAGGTCTTAATTTGCCGAATTCCATTCTCCATGGATAATATCGAGCACTTAAATCTGCCCCTGGTATGAAAAGGTATTCGGTTTCTTCCGCAACTTTTTTATCCCCCAAATGACCAAGAGGAAGGTTAACATTGAAATCCCATTTTCCCCAGAAATGTAAGCCCCCTATATTAAACCTAGGAGAAAAAAGCGTTGGAAATTTATTGCTTGATCCGTCAGATATAAAACTACCCTGAGCTGGTACTATTTGCGTATTAAATCCTACATAGGTTTGGGCAAATCTATGCTTGCTTTTCTCCTGCAAGTACACTTGTGCATGCAAGAAATTAGAGGTGAAGACCATAATCAATGCCATTAAAATCTGCTTCATTTTTTACTTTTGTGTTTGTGAATGATGAAGCAAATATGATTGATCAAATCAGCATTTGAGCAAATTGAGTGCTGTTTGGTATTAAGGGGAACGATTAGGTATGAAAAGGAAGCATCTATTCAGGACGATTGATTTTTTCCTTTAATTCGGAAGATTTTGATCTTGCTACAGGTATGGGATTACTGCCATATCTAAGCACTACTTCAAAGTTTCTGGCATTACCCTGAACTTTCTGAACCTGATGGAGATTAATGAGAAAACTTTTATGACAATGGAAAAAGGTATCATTGGGAAGTTGCTCGGCCAAGTTTTTTAATCTATTTCGAATGAGCTCTTTCTTGATTTCCTTTGCTTCATTCAAATAAAATAATTCTAGGTAATTACCATCTGACTGCGCCCAAAGAATTTCAATAGTCTTTAACTGTAAAGCAATCTGGCCATTTTCAGCAGTAATGGAATGAGTAACATCCACATCTCCATTTTCTGCTTTTACTTTTTGATTCAACTTTTCAGCTTCCTTGAGTTGTTTCCTTTGATAATTGTACTGCTCAAATAAGACCATAAAAAGAATAGGGAAAGCACTAAATAAAAGTGTTTTGATGAAAACCATTTTAAATAGCTCCCAGGGACCATGCTCTGTAACATTGATACTGAAAAAAATAATGAAGATAGTTAATACTATAAGAACCAGCACTGTAAATATCAGTAGAACCTCTTTTCCTAAAGTCCAGCTATCCTCCTCCATCGATTTAGGCACGATAAATTGCAAAAGCCTGACTGTAAACCAAACCAATATTGAAGCAATCAAGCCAAAGCCTAATGCAAAAGCTACAACATAATTGAGCGGCAGACTATTAAATCCCAGTGGTCTAAAAAGCAAAATCAGCAGAAAAGTGAAAATTCCGGGGATGAGAATACTCCCGGAATTGAATATAAATGGATGAGGCTTTTTAAATATTGAAAGCATAAAGCAAAACTAATACTTGCATTTAAATTGTTTATATGATTTCAAGTATTCTTAATAAACTACTTATTATGATATTCAAATATCTCTTCAATCGACTTTGAAAAGAACTTCGACAGTTTAAATGCCAAATCTAAACTAGGATCAAACTTCTCCTTTTCAATGGCATTGATGGTTTGCCTCGATACTTGCACTGAATTGGCTAAATCAGCTTGCGTTATATTATGCTCAGCTCTTAATACTTTAACGCGATTTTTCATTTATATCGAAATTTTCCTACCACCATTGCTATTAAGTAGGTAATGGAAATAAGTATTACTAAAAATGATATCTCTGCATCAAAGCCTATCATATTGGTAATATCCATCACTGAAAAACTTAATCCGCCAATCACTCCTACTCCAAGTGCAATTGCCATGGCATCGAAAGTGATTTTTTTATCTAGCTCATCTAAACCATTTATATGATTTCGGTTGGCGAAGATCATTCCGACCCCGAGACCTAAATTAAGAAAAAAGGCTAAATAGGTCAGCAGCTGATTTCCTTCCCAAATGAATTTAGGGCCAAAGGTAACCAATGCCATCGTTAGGACCCATCCCACTGTCCAAATTGCTAAATTTTTGATGTTTTTCTTTTTCTGCTCTTGCCAGTTACTTGTCTCCATAATGTGTTGTTTAGTCACCATAATGTAATGTTCTATTGTCTAAAAGTAAAGTTTTATTTACACAAAGAAAAACCAAAGAACTACAAATGTCAAGTTTTATTTACATTACTTTTGAAATATTGCTTATATTAGACTATGGACTGGATTTATGACACAGAAAAAACGGGAAATTACCGGTATTCTTTAGGTAAAAGAGGAGAAAAAACCTTGCTCTGCATAGGTGTTAATCCTAGTCAGGCTAGTCCAGAACAATATGACGGTACAGTCTCTTCAGTGGAAAGAATTGCCTTCCATAATCACTTTGATAGCTGGATTATGCTCAACCTCTATCCTCAAAGAAGTGCCGATCCAAATTTGCTTCATCACAAAATTGAAAAGAAATACCATGAAGAGAATCTAGAGATCATTGAATCCTATCTTGAAGAGAATGAGGTATTTATATGGGCAGCATGGGGAAATCTTTTTGATTCAAGACCTTTTTTAAAGCACTGTCTATCAGATATTTTTAATATGAGTCAATTTTACGATTGTCAATGGTTATCTGCTGGAGAGCCCTTAAAAGCAGGTCACCCAAGGCATCCTTTGTACCTAAAAAAGACTACAGTCTTATCTAAATTCGATATGGAACACTATATGGAAACTGTCATTCAACCTGAGGATGATATATCCTAGCTGCATTTTTATAAATCTCCTCTTTATCTAAAGTCATTGGTTTCATTTCTTTATTCACAAACATTTCCATTTGATCCGTATAATGCGGACTTTCAGGCTTAGAAGATGCTCCATAAGGCATGATGGATTCTAATTTTGGCAACCCCTCACCAAATTGAGCCAGTAAAATATAAGATTCTCCTACATAAGTCTTTTCCTTCAAGCCCTCTCCCATTTTCTGAGTATACATGGGCGCAATCACGTCTGGCAATCCATCAATTGCTATTTCAACATCTCCTCTTTTATGGACTTGTAATTTCGCTAAGGGTACTTGAATAGTACCAAACTCCTCTATTAATTGAGCCTGCGAAGTTTTTACTATTTCAATAGCAGTAGCACTATCGATTTCTTGACCCTTAGCATTATTAATCAATACTTTCATTAATCCTGCTTCAACACTTTCTTTTTCTGCTCTTCTATCCCAATTTTGTAATAAGGTCAGGTATTTCTCGATTTCAGGATAATCGCTAGTCTTTAATTTAAATATGATATTGACATCTTCTTCAAATTGAAATTCATCCGGGTATTGAATATCAAATTTTATCCTCTTGAAATCTTTATAACTCAATTTCAGTTCTTTACTCATCAGGTTTTGAAAACGAATACTTCTGTTGTTATCCTTTAATGAAAAGCCCATTTCTGATGGGAATTTTACCGGATTCAGGTTTTCTTTCTTGCCTGTGGCATTAAATGGCGAATTGTTCATATTAAATAAATAGCCTGCCTGCGGATCGGTATAACTAGGTAAATCTTCATAGGAATGATATTCAGTCCAAAATGTTGTTGATGTATCACCAGGCAATACACTTTTCCAATCATAGTGAGGATTACGAACAGGTAGTTTGGCGTTACTAACATAGTAGATGTGATGATCTCGATCAGCATAGACCACATTGAAGTCAGGTAAGGCCAACCGAGAAATTACAGATTGAAATTCATCTAGGTTTTGGGTTTTAGTCATTTCATACCACTGCTGAATAGCTTTCAAATTTCGATTAGCACTAAAGCTTACTGCAAAATATCCATTTTCATTCTTTAAAGTGGGGCCATAAACACTATTGTAATAGGTTTTAGACAGAGGAATCGTTAAACCCCATATTTTAACTTTCAATTTGGCTTTACGTTTCTCCAAAGGCAAAACTTCCCCGTCAAAATAATAGTGATTCTTATGATCTTGATGCATGCGTAGCTGATAAATATCCATTTTATCGGGATGATTGACTGTATGTGCCCAGCCTAAATTTTCATTCACTCCATGAAAAATGGTAGGGCTGCCTGGGAACAATGAGCCAAGCATATTCAGTCCTTCGTCACTATGCATATGTACCTCATACCAGCTGGCAGGTCCCTCAAAAGGTTGATGGGAATTAACAGCCAAAAAGCTTTCACCGCTAGTCGTTTTGCTTTTGCTTATGGCAATACCATTCGAGCCAATTCCTACATAAGGATTATTAAATGACTTATTAGCTACAATATCGCCTAAAACCTTATCAGCTCCATTCATGGCAGATAAAGAAAGAACGAAGGCCACCAAAAGGTCATCCTGGTTCACAGGAAACAGTTTTCGGTGTAATACTTCTTCTGTATGGGTTAATGCGTAAGCATTTATTCCTTGAATGTAGCCATCCAATAAAGCTAAAAATTCAGTAGACAGTTCATTTTTTTTTGCTTCCACTAGTTCAGGAGCACCAATAAACTGGGTAAAGAAATCGATTCCTGCTCCATCTTTTCCGAATTGTCGACCCGCCATCAATTTTCCCGCAGTCAATGTAGATTGGATAGTTTTAAAATCATCTTCAGCATGCGCCCATGCTAATCCATAGGCCACTTCTGCATCAGTTTCAGCATAAATATGCGCCACTCCCCACTGATCACGCACTATATCAATATTTTCAGGTGAGATTTGAGAATAAAGGGAGGAGAAATGGAAAGTAAATAAAAGTAGAAGTAGATTTTTCATCTAATGAATAGCTATAGAAGAGGTTAAAACAATAAATTTATTAAGGAAAATTCAATCTGAGTACAAATTGCTATATTATTGCATTCATAATATCACTTTTTCTCTCAATTTGTTTAGAACATGATTAAATATAATCCAAAAAACTGGTTCGGCCTTATTTTTCATTCCTATAGTCGTCAGGTAGTCAGAACACTACTTCCATTTTTGACTATAATGGCAATCTACACTGCTGTTGTTACCTTTTTGATTGAAGATTATTTTCAATTAGAATTTACCAGCACCACAGTAGTTCATTCACTTCTAGGGATTGTACTGGGTTTATTTTTGGTGTTTAGAGTAAACTCTGCTTACGATCGATGGTATGAAGGCAGAAAATTATGGGGTTTATTACTGAACAACTCAAGGAATTTGGCTTCAAAGTTAAATGCAATGCTTTCTGTAGAAAACAAAGACGATAGAAGATTTTTCGAGGAAATGATACCTGCTTTCGCTTTTGCATTGAAAGATCACTTAAGAAAAGGTGTGGAAATCAAGAATCTAAAAATCACAGACAAAGCAATCGTTATATATCTGGAGAAAAAAGACCACATTCCAAATGCTTTAACAGCTTTAATTTACAAAAAATTAAATCAGTTGTTAAAATCCGGTAATTTAACACCTAATCAATTTTTGATGCTAGATAAAGAAATGAAAGAGTTTTCAGATATTTTAGGCGGTTGCGAAAGAATAAAAAACACCCCTATCCCCTATTCCTACAGCATGTTCATCAAGAAATTCGTTTTTACTTACACCGTAACGCTTCCTTTGGCCTTTATCACTGAATTCCATTATATCACGATTCCTATTGTACTATTTGTATTCTTTATTTTGGTAAGCGTGGAATTAATAGCTGAAGAAATAGAAGAACCATTTGGAGGAGATGTCAATGATTTACCGACTAAAGAGTTATCCGATAAAATTGAGCTAAATGTGAAAGAGCTAATGGATTAAGCTAATTTTATAAAGTGATTCGAATTCAGACTCAAAAAATTGAAAGCGCAAAACTTGACCTAATTCCGTTTAACTTTTTTATATTTTTATTAAACACTTCAAACTCTTCCGTGTTATTGCCGTATATTTCACCTTTGATAAATAAATTTTAATGAAAGTAGCAGTTTTCAGGAAAGAACATTTTAATGCCGCCCATAGGTTAAACAATCCGAAATGGACGGAAGAGGAGAACCGAGAGGTTTTCGGAAAATGTAACAATCCCAATTTTCACGGTCATAATTATGAACTTATCGTTAAAGTAACAGGAGAAACAGACCCTGATACAGGATATGTGATGGATATGAAAGTGCTCAGCGATTTGATCAAAGAAAGAGTATTGGATAGATTTGACCATAAAAATTTGAATTTGGATACTAAAGAATTCTCTAATCTTAATCCGACCGCTGAAAACATTGCTGTTGTAATTTTTAATTTATTGAGGGGTGAAATTGATCCTGACAAGGAATTAAAAATTAAGTTGTACGAAACGGAAAGAAACTATGTTGAATACCCCGCATAAAAATAAGGATTTAGATAATATGAATGATTTTGATGAATTGGGCGATGACCATGTAGCCTCAAACTTCGAGACCCCCTTGAGAGCAGATGCCTTCGAAATGGACGATGATCTTAAAATGGAGATGATTGCCAAACATTTTAAAGAAATCATGCACATATTGGGAATGGACTTAAGTGATGATAGCTTGAAGGGAACTCCCAATAGAGTTGCTAAAATGTATGTGAAAGAAGTTTTCAGTGGTTTAAATCCTAAAAATAAACCTCAGCCTAAGCTTTTTGAAAACAAATATAAGTATAGTCAAATGTTAGTAGAAAAAGATATTACCTTCTACTCACATTGCGAACACCATTTTGTACCTATTTATGGAAAGGCACACGTTGCATATATTTCAAGTGGAAAAGTAATTGGTCTTTCAAAAATTAACCGAATTGTACAATATTTTTCTAAAAGACCTCAGGTTCAAGAGCGTTTGACTGTACAGATTGCAGAAGAACTAAGAAAAGTGATGGAGACAGAGGACGTGGCTGTAGTAATGGATGCGAACCATATGTGTGTTTCTTCCAGAGGTGTAGGTGATACAAACAGCAGAACTGGTACATCATATTTTGGCGGAAAATTTAATGATGAAGCTACTAGACGTGAATTTTTAGATTATATTAACTCACCTAGTTCTTAATAGAGAAGAACATTCTAATTGCAAAAACCTGTCAAAATAAATCTTGACAGGTTTTTTTATGTTCATATCGATTATTCAAGGTGTTAAAAATTGGCTTTTGCGCATTTCTCCCGGACTATAGTAAAACAATGTCAATCACACTATTCGGAATTTCAAATCCACAGAAAAATACTCCTACGCCTAATACTTTTTGTTTAACGCTTGTATTCTGCAATGCTAAGGGTAAGGCAGTAACGTTAACCATAGCATAAAAAACTGCAAAAATAACCAAAGCAAATATTATGATTACATTACTAGGGATGGTAAAGATCCCAACTGTGCTGACGCCAGCAAACACCAAACCAATCAGTAAGAGTTTTAAAATATTATCCTTTGTTACCTTTCTACTGATTATAATCGAGAAAATGGCAGTAAGAATCAAAACTAGAGAAGACACCCACTGTCCACTCATGCCCATGATCGACTTTAATCTATCTAAATAATCAGGGAAAACTTCTATAATTATTCCAGAAAACAATCCCATTCCAACTCCTAAAATGATTACTCTTCCCATTTTTGTTTTCGGTTTAAAATCATCAGGTCTAGTTTCTTGTCCTTCTACTGTCACTTTGAGTGAGTACTTTCTTAATAAATAGCCCGAAACAGAAACAATGATCCCTCCCACTGCAAATGTTGCTGCTCCTCCTAAAAAATCGATAATATCCACGATCACAGGTTCTAAGGAATAGAGTAAATCAGAAGTAATTGTTAAGGCCGCTACTGTAATAGGTAATTTGGTGCTAGGGCTAAACATTTCGATAGTTGAAATTGCTGGGCTTGTAAATAGACTCATAGCAAAAAGCCAAAGAATCACTAAGACAGGCAACGCATAAATGACAAATGATTGTGGGGGATTCACTATTAGGGTAAAAGCAACCGTCATAAATATCATAGCAGCAAAGCTCACTCCCAGCGTTATAATTCGTAATCTATTGCCTAATCTGTTACGATATTTATCTCCTAAATAGCCTGCTAGTGGGGGTGTAATGATCAAAATAATAGCTTGTGCCCATATTAACATTGGCTCAAACTCTGTCATATTAAAAGTATCAAGTAATGCGGGCTGATATCTATGATAGGCAATCCAACCGATGATAACGGAAGCATAAAGTGCTAGTAAACTGAACATTTGCTTCCATTGGATGACAGCATTAGTTGTGTTTTGATTATCCATAATAAAAAAGTCTTTACAGTTTTCCCAATTTACGAAGGCTCATCGCTTTTTGGATTTACTGTAAAGACTTTTTTACAAAGAAATTGAATTATTTATCGAAAGTTGCCTTTAAATGCTTTTCTGAATCAAAAGAGTTGTTTTCTCTATCTACATCTGCCATACCCTGCTTTTCATCTATAATCATGCTTTCAATATTAGAAGCAGATTGAGCTAACTCAAAAGTATAAGTTGGAAAAACCCAAGGCCAGTCTGCTAACGTTTTAATATTAGCATTATCATCAAAAGATTTTTCTCCTCTCATAATTCTTAAAGGAATATAAATCAATTCGCTGCTACCATCTTTATAAGTAACAGAAACTTCTAAAGGCATAGGCATCTTACCTATTTTTTCTAGAGTAACGAAGGTCTGATCTTCATTTTCTATTACAGATTTAATTCCGTAATCAATCTGTTTGGTAGAATAAACCCAATATTCTTTAAACCAATCTAGCTCTAAACCAGAAGCTTTTTCCATAACCCTAATAAAATCATTGTCATTTGGATGCTTGAATTTCCACTCATTGAAATAAGTTCTCATAGCGGGATAGAAAACATCTTCTCCAATAATATATCTTAACTGGCCTAAAAAAGTAGCACCTTTTGAATAAGCTGCTCTTCCATATGCAAAATTAGTTACATAATGGTCAGCATGAGTGCTCATTGGTTCTTCATAACCACTTTCTGCTAGTGCCAAATATCCTCTATAGTTTCCTGACTGAGGATTTTCTTGACCTTGTTCCATAATCGCATTCATAGTTTCAGCTGCACCAAAAGAGGTGAAACCTTCATCCATCCACTCGTACAATGATTCATTTGAAGCCAAAACTCCTTGGTACCAACTGTGAAACATTTCATGCACAGTGACTCCTACTAAACTTCCTAAGCTTCTTTCCCCTGTAATCAATGTCGACATTGGATATTCCATACCTCCATCTCCTCCTTGAATAACTGAATACTGCTCGTAAGGATATTCACCAAACGTTTTATTCATATACTCAAATGCTTTTATAGTATATTCTGGTAGCTGTTCCCAGTTCTCTTTAGTTTTATCATTTTCCTGATAAAGGAAATGTAATTCAGGTCCATTTGGAACCTGGGCTTTCACGTGTTTGTAATCAGGATCTGCAGCCCACATGAAATCAATCACTTGAGGAGCCTTAAAGTGCCAGGTTAACTTTCCTTTTTTACCTTTCCCTCCGTCTGTTCCTTCTTTTTGGTATCCATGTCCTACTTCTTCAGGGTTTTGAACATAACCTGTTCCACCTAAAATATAATCCTTGTCAATTGTGATCTTTACATCAAAATCTCCCCATATACCATGAAATTCTCTTCCTATGTAAGGATTAGAATGCCATCCTTGGTAATCATACTCAGACATCTTAGGATACCATTGCGCCATCGAGTAACTAATACCTTCTTCATTATCTCTACCCGTTCTTCTAATCTGCTCAGGTACTTGTGCTTCAAACTCCATTTCAAATGTAACCGTCTCTCCTGACTTGATCGGTTGGTTTAAGTCCACTTCAAGAATTGTTCCTACCACTTCAAAATCAACGGCTTTTCCGTTCTGCTTTAAGCTTTTTATCTTTTGATAGCCTATTCCCTCTTCATCTAACTTACTTATTCTGTCGCCTACTCTTCTATCCGGGTCTTTAATCGTTCTGGAACGAACATCCATCATACTATTGGGCTGAAATGCATTGAAATAGAGATGATAAAATACCTTATCCAATTGATCGGGTGAGTTATTGGTGTATTCCACTTTTTGCTCCCCTTCAAATCGATGTGTTTCCACATCCATATCGATTTCCATTTCATAATTAATAGCTTGTTGCCAACGATCTTTTACTTGCCCAAAAGCAACAGTAGAACTGATCAACATGGCCATAATTAATCCTAAAAAATTTATCTTCATAATGATTATATTTTGGTTTTACTTGAATTTCAAAAATGGTTAATTCTATTTAATATGTCAATCAATTTTATATAAGCTTTAAGATTTGGCTGATGAAAAGTGATTGTAAAGCTTTTTTCAAGGCTGAGGACTTTATTTTTCTACTTAAGATTGTAATGCCTGTTATTTATTTCTAATTTTCTACCTTTGTGAAAGAATAAGCTAAGACTATGTTAGATTATAATACCCAAAGACCGGAAATGAAATTAAAAGAATATGGACGCAATGTCCAAATGTTGGTCAAACATTTGCGCACTGTTGAAGATAAAGAAACGCGCAATAAAATGGCCTATACGGTTGTAGACTTGATAAAGCAGTTGAGCAGCGGACCAAAAGACCACAATAATGACAATATGCAGAAATACTGGGATGACTTATATATCATGTCAGATTTCAATTTGGATGTTGACAGTCCTTTTCCGATGCCGGAAAAAGAGGTTCTAGGAAAAAAGCCACAACCGGTGAAATATGCTACAGATGAAGTAAAATTCAAGCATTATGGAAGAAATATAGAATTATTGGTTGAAAAAGCCATAAGCATTGAAGAGGAAGAAGAAAAGCAAGCAGCAGTATATTATATTGGCCGCTTAATGAAGACTTTTTACACTACTTGGAATAGAGATAATGTAACCGAAGAAGCGATAGCTGATAACATCAAACAATTGTCGGATGGCAAATTATCTGTTGATATTGAACATGTAAAAGCTACTAATGGTTTTGATGCCATCTTTAAGGATAACCGGCCAAGAAATAATAATAATAAAGGAAAAAGACCTAGCAAAGGTAATAACCCGAAAAGAAGACGAAATTAATCAATGGCATCATTTAAAATTACTGGAGGGCAAAAACTCTCCGGTGAAATTCACCCTCAAGGCGCAAAAAATGAGGCTTTACAAATTCTTTGCGCTGTATTATTGACTCCCGAAAAAGTTACTATTCACAAAGTTCCTAATATTGTTGATGTCAATAAGTTAATAGATTTATTGAAAGACTTAGGAGTTGAAGTAAAACAAATTGGAGAGGAAAGTTACGAATTTACGGCAAAAAACGTCAATCTTGATTTCTTCGGGACTGCTGAATACACGAAAAAAGCAGCTTCCTTAAGAGGTTCGATAATGCTTCTAGGACCTCTTCTTGCCAGATTTGGAAAAGCCATGATCCCTAAACCGGGAGGAGATAAAATCGGCAGAAGGAGGCTCGACACCCATTTTATTGGATTTCAGAAACTAGGAGCAAAATTTCTTTTTGAATCAGAAAAGAATTTCTATCACATAGATGCCTCCAGTTTAAAAGGTGCATACATCCATCTAGATGAAGCTTCAGTTACTGGTACTGCTAATATAGTAATGGCCGCTTCTATGGCAGAAGGTAAAACTACCATCTATAACGCTGCCTGTGAACCCTATCTACAGCAGCTTTGTAAAATGCTGGTGAGAATGGGAGCGAAAATTGAAGGCATAGGTTCAAATCTTCTTCATATTGAGGGAGTAAAAGAATTAAAAGGAACAGAGCATACTATGCTCCCGGATATGATTGAAATCGGGAGTTTCATTGGCTTGGCTGCTATGACACAATCTGAAATCACCATCAAAAATGCTGGGATAGAACATTTGGGGATCATTCCCGAAACTTTCCGAAGGCTTGGTATTAAAATGGAATTTAGAGGGGACGATATTTTTATTCCATCTCAGCAGCACTACGAAATTGAGACCTTTATTGATGGCTCTATCATGACTATTGCCGATGCTATTTGGCCTGGTTTTACTCCTGACTTGTTAAGCATTGTACTAGTTGTAGCGACACAAGCGAAAGGAACAGTTTTAGTACATCAAAAAATGTTTGAAAGCCGATTGTTTTTCGTGGATAAATTAATCGATATGGGAGCTCAAATCATTTTGTGTGATCCGCACAGAGCTACAGTCATCGGCCTCGATAGACAAATTAATTTAAGGGGTATATCTATGACATCACCGGATATTAGAGCTGGAGTTTCCTTATTAATAGCTGCTCTATCGGCTGAAGGTGAAAGTACTATTCATAATGTAGAACAAATTGACAGAGGATATCAGAATATTGATACTAGATTAAATGCCTTAGGAGCTAAGATTGAACGAGTGGATTGAGTTAATTTTTAGAGACTAGAAGTCGGGAATTCACATTAGATATTGAATTTCGCTCTATTTAGTAAGTAACCTTTGATACAGTGAAATATTTTTAATGTATTACGTTTGTAAATTAGAATTAAAATCAATGATATGAAAATCTTAATCTCTATTACAATATCAGTATTCCTTATGGCAGCTTGTTCTCAAAGCAACGCGCAAAAGAATATGACAGTAGGCGAATTGCATGCGATTGAATTTACGGATGATAACGAACAGCTTGTCTTAGATGTCAGAACTCCACAAGAGTATGCTGAAGGTAAAATTTCCGGAAGTCAAAATTTGGATGTTTTGAAAACAGATCTATTCACTACTTCTATCGAAAAACTAGATAAAGAAAAAACCTACTATGTGATTTGTCGATCAGGAAGTAGAAGTCAAAAAGCGGCCGATTTGATGACAGAGGCTGGGTTCAAAAACGTAAAAAATATTACGGGAGGAATGCAAGCTTGGGAAGCGGCAAATTTTCCTGTAGAAAAATGAAAAGATTTTTTCAGGAGTTTAGCCAGTCGACCCTCGCTTATTATGAAGCCTTTCAATTTGTGAAGATTCACAAGCTGAAAGGCTTTGTTTTGAGTGCTGCTTTCTTCAATCTTTTTGCATTTATTTTTGTTGGTGTATTTGCTTGGATCTATACAGGGAGATTAATAGAATTAATCTACTCAACATTCAATTTTCCGAGCGATTGGGAAGAATGGGGTAATATCCTCCAAATTCTTACCTCTATTTTTATAAGGCTCCTTCTGGTTTCAATTTATATAAATCTTTACAAATACATAATCCTACTTATCTTTGCACCTGTTCTAGCCATCCTTTCAGAGCGGACTCAAAACATCCTACTTCGACAAAAGAAATCAATTAACTTGATTCGATTAGTTTCTGAAATAGGACGTGGAATGATAATGGGCATAGTCCTAATCATTTTTAATATTATAATTTATATTGTTTTGATCCTTGCAAGTATTGCTATACCCTTTCTTGCTCCCGCTTTCCTTGTTTTGATTTTTCTAACAGAAAGTTTTTTCTTCGGAGCTTCCATGCTCGATTATAGAAATGAATATTTCCAATTAAGTGTGAAATCGAGCTTACAAAAAATTTTTATACATAAAGGTTTGGTTTTAGGTAACGGTTTGGCTTTAAACCTGTTTATACTAATACCATTTGTTGGCGTTTTATTTGCACCTTCCTTTGCGCTCATAGCAGCAGGAATTCATGCAAATAAAGTGATCAGATGATTTTTTTGAACTAAACGAAAATCTATTATGGCTATTGAAAGCAGAAATCCATTCAATAACGAAGTAGTAAAAACTTTTGAAGAAGAAACTGAGAGTCAAATATCACAAAAGATTGACTTAGCTCAAAACACTTACTTGGACTGGAAAAAAACCAATTTTACACATCGAAAGGAATTAATGCTAAAAACGGCTGTTCTACTCAGAGATCGAAAAGAACAGTATGCTAACTTGATGACAATCGAAATGGGCAAAGCAAAAAGAGAAGCTATTGCCGAAATTGAAAAATGTGCCTTAGCCTGTGGTTACTATGCAGGTAATGCTGAAAAATTTCTCTCCAATAAAATCTTAGATGTCCCCGAGGGTGAAGCCTATGTTGCCCACGATCCTATCGGAATTGTTTTGGCTGTGATGCCTTGGAATTTCCCTTTTTGGCAGGTATTCCGCTTCCTGGCACCAAATTTAATGGCAGGTAATGTAGGATTACTAAAGCATGCCTCCAATGTACCACAATGTGCATTGGCTATACAAGAAGTTCTACTGGATGCTGGATTTCCCAAAGGTTGTTTTCAGACGCTCTTAATTTCATCTTCTAAAGTCAATATGATCTTAGATGATGACCGAGTGAAGGCAGCTACTTTAACGGGAAGCGAAGAAGCGGGAAGCAAAGTAGCAGAGAGATCAAGTAAAAACCTGAAAAAGACCGTTTTAGAATTAGGCGGCAGTGATCCTTTCATTGTTCTAAAAGATGCTGATATCAAAGAAGCTGCTAAAACAGGTGCTAAGGCCAGAATGATCAACAATGGCCAAAGCTGCATAGCTGCTAAACGCTTTATCTTGGAAAAATCTATTGCAGATGAATTTCTGAGTTATTTTAAAGTCGAATTTGAAAATATCAAAATTGGAGACCCGGCAGATGATAATTTTGATTATGGCGCAATGGCCAGAGAAGACTTAGCAAAAGAATTAGAAGATCAGGTAGAGAGATCAGTAGAAAAAGGGGCGAAAATTCTTATAGGTGGAAATAGAAACAAAGCATTTTTTGACCCTACCATCCTAACTGACGTAAAACCTGGAATGCCAGCTTATGAAGAAGAATTATTTGGCCCTGTAGCTGTGATTTTAATAGCCAATGATGAAAAACATGCGATAGAGTTAGCCAATGACTCCAGGTTTGGACTAGGTGGTTCTTTATGGAGTAAAGACATAGAAAAAGCCAAGAAGCTTGTAAGAGAGGTAGAAAGCGGAGCTGTTTACATCAACAAACTCATGGCCTCTCATCCCGCAGTTCCTTTTGGAGGAGTCAAAATGAGCGGTTATGGTCGAGAACTGTCCGAAATGGGAATCAAGGAATTTGTTAATCAAAAGACTGTTTGGGTAGCTTGAAAAATTTGAATATTTCGGTCTGACGGATACAAAATATATGCAATTTTTGTACTGGTACTAGACTGATTTAACTATTTTAATAAAGATCTGAACCTTCCTTCTGATCGATTAGAATGTTACGATGACTCTAGGAACAAAACCAGCAAGATCCAAGAAAGGCACCAACAAAACGATTGTGCTGGACGCCTTTGGATGTCAGATATTTGTACTTGCTAATCTACCAAAACGTTGGAAATATAAGTTGATTTGGTCAGCATCCATAATAGAAAAAAAACGATGGCCCATTTCAGATAGACATCATAATAATCTTTGGTGTCCTTATAACGAGTTTCTTTGATTTCAGCTTTTTCGTATTCATCGATAATACTAAACACTTCTTCTAGTGCTTGATTATCTGTTGCTCTGTAAAATTTACCCTGCCCTATTTCTGCTATATTTTTTAATCCTGTTACATCCATTGAATTTTCAATATATCGGGTTCTGCCAAAGAAGTCTTTTCCATAAGGCACTTTTCCTTCTTTCCCGATGGCAATGGTATAAATTTTAATATCATAGGCATTGGCTAATTTCGCAGCAGTTTCTGGATCAATGTTACCTGCATTGCTATCCCCATCGCTAAGTAGAATTAACACTTTCGATTTAGAATCTGATTCTCTCATTCTGTTCGTTCCAACGGCTAAAGCACTACCTATTGCGGTTCCTGATGCCTCCATCATTTTAAAATCAATATCAGAAATCTGGTTCTTCAACATCTTATAATCAGTAGTCAAAGGAGATAAAGAGTAAGCTTCCCCGCTAAAGATGGTCAATCCTATTCGATCTTGAAATCTGCCATCAATAAAATCATTAGCCACTTGCTTTGCAGCTTCCAATCGATTGGGTGTGAAATCCTGAATCTTCATGGACTCAGATATGTCCATCACTAACATAATGTCAATCCCTTCTGTCCATTGCTCAACACGCTCATTAGTTTGCTGGGGCCTAGCCAGCGCTAACAACATTAAGATTGCAGAAAACAGCAGAAGAATTAAAGGAATAAACCGGAGAATAGAAGACATTTGAAAAGCAATTCCTTCTCCACGGAAAGCAACTGGTACTTTTGGGCTAAACCTACTTTTCAACCACTCCACTATTACATAAAGGATAGGCAAGGCAATCATAGCATATAATGCTAAAGGGAATTCGTATTCAAAAGCTCTCAATCTTTCAGGAGTAAACCAATCGAAACTCCACCAGTTATTACTTTCCATTTGCGATTGCTTTAATTCGTTCTTCTAAAATAACATCTGCATAATTCAAAAGGAATTGAAAAGCTTCCGTAGCATTTTCTCTTCCTTTCGAAGAATAAATTGTTTTGTCAATAGACTTCAAATTCTCATACAATTCTTTATGCTCCTGCATCTGATTGATCTCTTTGCTAGTCAGTTTTGCGTATGGTGAGCCTGACACAAATTCTGCATGCTTCTTCCACATATAGAGCAACTTTTCAATTTTCTCCACGGGTATATCTCCTACTGTAGATAATTTACCTTCAAATGAAATCCTGAACTTCGTATGGCGTTTGTTAAGCCTCCAAATTCGCCATTTTTTTCTTAGTTTATTTCCAAAGAAAATGAATATCAGCAAAAGCACAATACCAACTGCAATCAAAAAAGCTATTAAGTAAGGATAATTAAAGTCCTTATCGAGTTTTGTAATGATGGCATCAGTTTTCATTTTGAGGCTATCACTTACCACTTGAATTTGTTCTTCTAAGAACAAAGAATCCTCATCAGCATAAATTGCAGTACTGTCTTCGCCCTGAATAAGGAAAATAGGTAACTTTAACATTTGAACCTTATCAATTTCAAAAGATGACAAGGTATAAATTACACTATCAAAGCTCTGAATACTATCCGATTTAGTCGGAAAATACTGCTTAGTAGCGTATTCGAATGGAGCATAATTAAATAATGAATCAGGCATTAATATTTGAAATTCAGCAGGATAACGCACACTCAAGCTATACTGTATTGGCTCACCAATGGCCATACTGTCCTGAATAAATTGTCCTTTAGGCTTAATTTGTTGCCCGAATAAATTAGTAATAATTGCAAGACTGAAAATTAAGCTCAACCCGTATTTCTTCATGCTTTTTTCTTGCTTAAATTCCTGATTTTAAATAGTTTGATTAATTTTGCTGTATAGTCTTCTTGCGTATCAATAAGCAAATAATCTGCTTGATTACGCTTACAAATATCATGTAATTCGGCTGAATAGTCTTTGTTTTTTTGCTGAAAATGCTTTTTAAAAGTAGCACTTGAAGTATTCACCCACCTGGTTTTGCCAGTCTCTTTATCTTTGATCGGAACTATACCCAACATTGGTAAATCCGTTTCCAACTTATCTTTGATGTGAATCACTATTAAGTCATGCTTGCGAGCCAAGGCTTTTAGATGATGTTCATATCCTTCATCCACAAAATCACTAATAAGAAATATAACACTTCTTCTTTTCACTAATCCTAAGAGATAAGAAAGCCCTTTATCTAGACTGGTTTTTAAAGATTTTGCCTTTAAATCAAAAAGTCTAGTGATTGCATAGTATCCGTGCTTTTGTCCTTTTCCAGGCTTAACATATAACTCTCGTTCATCGGAATAACCGACCATACCTACTTGACTACCCTCTTTTAATGCTGAAATACACAGAATTCCCGCTATCTCTTTGGCGATATCAGATTTTTGCTGTCCCTCCAATCCAATCTCCTGCGAAGCACTTACATCAATCAGAAAGTAAACACTTTGCTCTTTGTCTTCCTTAAAGGTTTTAACAAATGTACCATGTCCTTTTGCAGAAACATTCCAGTCAATAGTTCGCACATCATCCCCATATTGATAAGGACGAACATCATCAAACTCTAATCCGGAGCCCTTAAACACAGAATGAAAGTCTCCCTGCATTTGATTATTAACCGCTTTCCGGATTTTTATTTCATATTTTCGAAGCTTTTTAAACAGCTCCCTCATAATAGGTCTTTTAAATTGTTAATTTTGCAGTCCATAAGACGCAAACGAAAAAGATAACGATAAATGTCATTATCAGTTTACAAAAATATAATTGGCAACGAATTTGATGAAGCCAATTGTAATATTAATATAAAAATGAGAAAACTTATCTACATCATCGCAATATTAACAATAGTTTCCTGTAGTGGAAAAGAAGAACAGCCAAAAGGTATATTACCCCCTGAAAAAATGGCGTTAATTCTTTCGGATATCTATTTAGCAGAACATAAAGCAGCCAATATTGGTTTAACCCTAGATTCGGCAAAAGTAGTTTTAAAACACTACGAATTAAAAATTTTTGATGATCACAATACCACTGACTCTATTTATAAAGAAAGTTTTAAATATTACCTCGATCATCCCGATAAATTAGAAGCTGTTTACGATATCGTTATCGATACGGTAAGCCTTAGAGATCAAGTAGAAAATGCAAAAAAGAAGAGCAAGTAAAGCCTCAATACGTTTATGATTTTACCCCTGGATTTTGAGCAAAGAATTGGTTTTGATAAAATAAGAGAATTGATATCTGCTGAGTGCAGCAGTAATTTAGGTCAAGCTATAGTGGAAAAAATGGCTTTCATCCGAAAATTTGAAAAGCTTGAACCTCTCCTATTGCAAACTAACGAATTTCTGAAAATTTTTCAATCAGGAGAATATTTTCCTTCAGGAAACTTCATAGATGTAAGCCATTTTATAAAAAGAGCTAAAGTCAATGGCGCTTTCTTCACAGAAGAAGAATTTTTTGATTTGAAACTAAGTCTAAAAACGATATTAGATTGCATTTCTTTTTTTGATGAATTTGAAAAAGAGTATCCCCATCTCTTTAGTTTGAGAAAAGCAGTAGATCTTGAACCAGCCTTATACAAAGCCATTGATGCTAAAATCGATGAAAGAGGTAGTTTAAGAAATAATGCAAGTCCAGCACTGCAGCAAATTCGAAGCGATATATTCAAAGCACAAGCACAGCTGCGAAGGCAAGTCGAAAAAATCTATAAACAAGCCTCTGCCAATAAATACACTCCTGAAGATGCTTCTATAACCGTCCGTGACGGAAGAATTGTGATCCCTGTCCTAGCTGAGTACAAAAGAAGAGTAAAAGGCTTTATTCACGATCAATCAGGTACTGGTCAAACGGTTTATATTGAACCTACTGAAGCCTTAGAACTAAACAATGAAGTAAGAGAACTGCAGTACGCAGAACGCAGGGAGATTGTTAAAATCTTGACCCAATTGACCGCATTGGTAAAACCTGAGCTAGAAAATCTGGAAAAAGCCTATCGGTTTTTAGCCATAGTAGATTTCATTAGGGCCAAAGCAAGATTTGCTCAAAAAATTGGTGCTGTGCTTCCTCAGTTAGAAAATTCTAGAATAATTGAATATAGAAATGCTGAGCATCCATTACTGAAATTGAGTTTAGCTGAAAACAACAAGAAAGTAATTCCATTGTCCATCCAGTTGAAAGGGGATAAAAGAATTCTAATTATTTCAGGACCTAATGCAGGGGGTAAATCAGTGGCTTTAAAAACCGTGGGGCTTTTGCAATTTATGTTGCAATGTGGCTTACTCATTCCTGTTCATCCAGACAGTAAGTGTGGCATATTTTCAAATCTATTTATCGACATAGGAGATCAGCAAAGCATCGAAAATGATTTGAGTACGTATAGTTCTCATCTCCAAAACATGAAAAATTTCCTTCTGAATTCTAATAAACAAACCTTGTTTTTGATTGACGAATTCGGAACAGGCACTGAGCCCAGATTTGGAGGTGCAATAGCAGAATCAATATTAGAGGAATTGTACGCTCAAAAGGCTTTTGGAGTCATCACTACACATTACGACAACATCAAAAATTTTGCAGTAAAAAACCAGAATGTCATCAATGGGGCTATGAAATTTGATGAACGCAACCTGGAGCCACTATATGAATTAGAAATTGGCAAGCCAGGAAGTTCATTTGCCATAGAAGTAGCTGAAAAAATGGGCATCCCTCCTACTATTTTGAATAAAGCTAAAAGTAAAATTGGGACAGAGCGGGTCAATTATGACAAACTTCTCAACCAGTTAGGAAAAGAAAAAAGAGAGCTCGAGAATAAGATTAAAGAAATTCAAAAAAGAGAGGGCCACCTTGAAAAAAGCGCCCAAGACTATGACGAGCTTAATGAATTTCTAAAAACTCAAAAAAAGCAAATCATCATAGAAGCAAAGCAAGAAGCTAAATCTATTATTAAGGAAGCTAATAAAAGAGTGGAGCAAGCCATTAGAGAAATTAAAGAATCGCAAGCTGAAAAAGAACGCACTAAAAAAGCTCGTAAACAACTTAGTGATTACGATGAAAAAATGGCGCTTTCTACTGAAAAGAAAGAAAACAAACCTAGCAAACCAAGTTACAAACCTGCAGAAGGCAGTATTAAAGTGGGAGATTTTGTAAAAATAAAAGATCAAGATACGATTGGTGAGGTGCTAGCTTTAGGACAAAAAGAAGCTGAAATTATGCTAGGAGAGCTTAAATCCAAGATAAAGCTTAATCGATTAGAACGGATGTCCAATACCGCGATCAAAAAAGAAAAGAAGAAAACCTACTCTGGATCATCTACTGGAATGATAGAGCGAAGCACGAATTTCAAACATCAAATAGATGTTAGAGGACTGCGCGCAGAAGAGGCGATCCAAGCGGTGGACCGATTCGTTGATGATGCCATGGTGCTAGGCTATGGTGAAGTCAGCATACTGCACGGAAGAGGCGATGGGATTTTGCGAAAGTTTATAAGAGACTATTTAAGACAATATAATTATGTTAAATCGTTGAGAAACGAGCATGTAGAAAGAGGCGGAGACGGAATTACATTGGTTGGGCTCAGCTAAGATCTAACATTCTAATATCTGCTAAACAGAATTACAAAATGAAAATACAGGCCTATCAATGAATTTGGATAGGCTTTTTTCATACTCTTTTCTCGTCCTGAAATCAATTTAAGCCCTATACTTTTCTGAATTTATAAATAGCACTCCGTTAGAATTCAGATAAAATTTTTACATAAAAAAAAGCCTTGCAAAACAGATTGCAAGGCTTGGATAGTGATCCGTTCAGGATCACATGCCATTTATGTATCTTACTGATTTATAGAAAGTTGCTTTTGTTCCTTTTAAAAGGGGCACAAATAGGGCACAAATTATTTATTTGAAATAACCGCCATTTGTAGGCTACTTTTGAAGCTAAAACTGCCAAAGAACTCTTCTTTGATATATTAAATATACGCAAAAAAGGGCAAATTTTATGAATAAAAGGCGAGAAATTTCTGGATTAGAACCTAAATATTTGGCTTAATCTGTGAGGTATTCTTGGACTGTTTCAGCATCTATTCCAGTGTAATCTGCGAACTCGGAAACTGTTATGAGCTGGTGTTTTTCTTTTCCTCTTTTCTCCCGAATCTTCTCTAATAACCTTCTTCCGGTGCGTTCGCTCTTACCTGTTATGCGCTGAATATCCTTTGGGTATATGACGGTTCTTTTTAATATCATTACTTCATACTTTATCTATACTGTATCCATAAGGATGCTATACACTAATATAGCCAATTTCTTGAAAGCTATACCGACAATAATTACCAATTAAGACAACATGACCTTTGACGGAAGTCAGTTTTTGACAAACGCTATTTGAGAGAATACTTTGCCTGCTCATCAAATATATTTTTCAATTATGGCAAGACAAAAAGGAATAATCAAACTGAAAGGCAAGATCGGGGATCTGTCTTTTTACAAAACGAAAGATGGCTATCTGGCTAGGGAAAAAGGAGGCATTGACAAAGAGCGGATGAAGAATGATCCAGCTTTCCAAAGGACTCGAGAAAATGGCGCTGAATTTGGGAGAGCTGGAAAAGCTGGACGGCTTTTGAGAACTTCTGTTCGTCCTTTGCTTTTGAAAGCTGCTGATGGCCGAGTGGCCAGCCGAATGACTCGAGAAATGGTGAAGGTCGTGAAAAGCGATACATCCAACGATAGAGGCGAAAGAATGGCTACTGACGGTGATATTGAAATACTGAAGGGCTTTGAGTTCAATCAAAGCGGAAAACTGAATGCGACCATGTATGCGCCTTTTTCGGCTGCTATTGATCGAGCAACTGGTGAAGCAACGGTAAATATTCCGGGATTTATTCCACAGAACACTTTTGCAGCACCATCAGGCGCATCGCATATGCGATTGGTATCAGCCGCAAGTAAAGTGGATTTTGCAGAGGAAACGTTCAGTCTGGGCACTGATGAAAGCAGTGAAATTGCTATTGGTCCTCAAACTGAAGCTGCAATTACTTTAACAGCTACAGTTCCTTCTGGTGGAAAAGAACCTATCTTTTTGCTTTTTGGAGTAGAATTCCTTCAGGAGGTGAATGGGACTATGTACCCGCTTAAAAACGGTGCATTCAATGCCCTTGCATTGGTGGAGATTAACAATACCATTCCTGGACCTTTATAGAATTGGGTAATGAGTTTTGAACTTATTCGATATTATAGGTCAGGCGGAACAAATGGAATTTTAAGGTATGGCAGTGAAAAAATCTGCCATACCATTGAACTTCCGTGGAAAGAGAATCAGCCTTTTATTAGTTGTATCCCTGAGGGGAGATATCTAATGGAAAAGAGGATTACCCATGAAAGGGGATTCCATCTGATATTGAAGAGCGTTCCTGGAAGGAGTTGGATTTTAATCCATCCTGCGAATGATGCGCGAACAGAACTAGAAGGCTGCATTGCACCAGTCTCGGAGCTGACAGGAATAGGAAAAGGAATCCGATCGGGTGAAGCCATGGATAGGCTTTTAGAAGTCTTTGAAGAGGCTCAAGAGGAACAGAATCATATATACATCACTATTAAAGAGAAATCAACTATGAATATTTTAGAAAGGGTGAAAAAGCCCACTCCAAAATTGTTTAGAAAATTGCGGACAGTCGGTTTGATATTGGCAGCTGCAGGAGGTGCTATTTTAGGAGCGCCCATCACTTTGCCAGCTGGCTTAATCACAGTTGCAGGATATCTGACCGTTGGCGCCAGTGTCCTGACTGCGGTCAGTCAGGTGACAGTGGATGATGAGGTCAAAATTCCTCCACTGCCTGAGGTAAAAAACAAAGGAGATGCAAGTCCACGGTAAGGCGGGCACAGCTGGGGGAACATTGCTCACCGTGCTGGTCAATCTGCAAAGTGCTGATATTATCAAGACTTGCATTTTGGCAGCTGTCGGAGCATTAGTTAGTTTTTGTATGTCCTTGGCCATGAAATGGGTGGTCAAGAAAATCAATAAGAAAGGCCGTAGTTTATAGCTACGGTTTTTTTTGTCTATTTTCCGAAGCTAGTACTTCTTGGGTGTTAGCTGAAATGGCCAATATTTTGTAGACTTCATTAATATAAATAAGAAGTATAACAGTAAAAATTAAGTTATTAATAATTGATGCAGTACTAAGGTCACTTTTCTGCCATATTATCACTGATGTACTAATCGCTCCTATTACATTAAAACTATTTAAAACCCCTTTACCAAATGATTTATCTTTTACTAGTAAGAGTAAAAATCCATTTATTAATGATGGTACTAAAACCATAATTCTCCATGCGAAAAGAAGTGCTATTATTACAAGAGAAACAATTTTCCATATTAAACCTAAACCTTGAAGGAATTCAAATAATAATTCCAAAGCACCAAAGAATATCGATGTACTTATTAGAGATAGAATAATAAATATAATGTATTTCATGCCTTAATTTAAGAAAAATTTTGAGAACTGTAAAGGCTTAATATCCAACCTTGACTGTTGGTATTTGGGACTGATACCCTAATTCGTTCTACTACCTTAGGTTCTTAATGATATCATGAAAGAAAAGCCTGGCAGGCTAAACCCACCAGGCAATAAAACTAAAACGGCAATGGCGAGAAATTAATCTCAAACCACAAAAACCGAAGGAAATAATAACCTTCAGACTGAACACTAAACCGCGTTAAACTAAACGCTGGACGAAGACGAACGTACGCCACCAACCACCGGCTGGCGATGCGCACTCTAAAAATTAATTTAAACATAGTGCGCATCCACACAGGACCGGTGAGATAGATGCAAGAGCGGCACAAAAAAAATACAACCGCTTGCGGTGGAGATTTTTTTTGTAGCCGGCAAAGCGAACTCTTGCATCTTTCTCATCCGCATGCCTGTAATTTTCACTATGTTTGGATTGATTTTTCTACTGTCCTGACGCAGGAAAGCTGGTAAAGAGCCTTTTGCAAATTGTGCTTATACTGCAAAATCTAGCTATGAAATACTACCTTATCTCGCTTCAATTTCTTATCAGAAATCCTGATTATAATAATAATTTCAGCGCACAATTTTCTTAAAAAGAACTATTTGCGGAATCCTATTTATTTGAATTGAGCTATGAAATGCAACCGCTCACTAACGCACAGACCCAAGGGAAATATTTTCAAAAGAGAAAAGAAAAAAAAAGAAAAGAGAAAGCTTTTCTTTCAGGGGGAATTGCTTCGGGGGCAAGTCTTTTTTGGAAAATACAACCGCTTGCGGTGGAGATTTTTCAAAAAACCCAACGGGCTTGGACTTGCGGCCGAAAAAGCAATTGATCCCTAATTTGCTTTCCTCTTTTATTTAATTTTTGAAGAAATATTTACCTGCAAAATTCCAATCGAAGTTTATCCAAATTCCTGGGGCAAACTCAATGTGGTCTAAAGCCGCACCTTAAACGGGTGGTGTGGAAGTTGGGAATGGATGTGGAATGCCGTCCTATCGTATTGGCACTACAGTTTGATCAAGGCACCATGCGGGAAGATGTGGGAAGGTGAACGCAGGAAGAGCGGTTGCAAATAATGGAGTTTACGGAATGGTTTGCAATCCGCTGTGTGTCGAGCCGTCTGCGAGTGCGACCCCGGGTGGTAGACCGAGAGTGACCGCAGGAAACGGGGGCTAGCCACGAGCGGAGAGTAACGGAGCGAACAAGGCTTGGCGTGGTTTTTAGTTAAAAAAAGCTGTAACCGTTTTCCAATTAAATACTAACAGCTTTTTTTTAAAAACCATGACAAGCCGCAGCCCGGGGGCGCCCGCAGGCGAGCCTAACTCTGGCAACCGGGGGCTGTTCCTTTTAAATGGAGTTTACGGAATTTTAAAGGAACAGACCAGGTAGGTTGCCGTGATGCACTTGGGCTAAGCTGCAAGGGGCATGACAGCACTTGCCCCGAAGGGGTTGGCTTTTGGCTTTAAATACCTTATAAAGCAACACTTATTTAAAGCCTGAAGCCAATGCTGGCGAGACCCTTTGCCGCAGCCCAAGTGCAGCACACCATATCGTCTGCTTCTTCTCCTCCCCAGATTAGGCCTACAAATTCTGGGTGGTCTATAAAGGGATTGCGGTTTTCTTGAAAAGAATAGATGACATCATTTCTTTCTCTTTCTATTTCATCTACTGGATCTGCTTCGTGCCATTCGAGCAAGACTGAAAGTCGAGCGTGGTAGGGGTCGTTGCTATCATCACTTAATAATTCTTCTCTTAATTCTAAATCAGGTTCACCGCTGGTTCCTTCATAGCGAGTGGCCATGTAGAAAAGGATTCTTGCTACATCTCCTTTTACTTCGTCTCTTGGTTCCCATATCCAATCTGAGGAGCTTGTGTAGCTTTCTGTTTCTCCTTGGTATTGACCTGATTCATCTATGTATTGAACTGTGGCTTCATCAAAATTGCGGTTGTTGCGAGCTGAGTTAGTTGAAATGTCTGCAGCTCGTAGGTTATGAACGTCAGTTCCTGGACCTCTGTTTGTGCCTAAACTGCCACGGCTTTTAGCCCAAACATGCTCTCTGTTCCAGCCATTACCACTGTTGTATTCTTCAGATGCATCCATTTTGAAACCTGAATAGAAGCCAATTACATAGCTTCCGTCTTCCGGGTCTTTATCGGTTTGTTTGAGGATGTCCCAAGTATCGGTATTGGAGCTTGTGTAGGTGTAAACTACATGATCGTTAATGATTTCGTGTAGTTCTGCTTTTAACTCTTCACCATCTAGACCAGCTGTGGTTTCATAATAGCCTTCGGGGATTTGAGCTGAAAGTGAAAATACTAGTAATGATAAAAATAAGGTTAGTTGAGTTTTCATGTTGGTTGAATTTTAGTTGAGGTATAGTTTAATATCGTCTATTTCTAGGTTCATTTTATCTATGAAAATTGATTGAGTGGGTATCCTCTTATATTTCATTCTTTTATTTTAAAATATAGTCATGAAGTTAGGTAATTTAATTTATTATCAAAAGTAAGCTTTTGATTTCCATTTCTTACCAATACTAATTAATTCAGCTATTACTAATATATTTAGTACCATGAGAAGTTTAGGAAGTTTACTTAGAGGTGGGTTTATACCCAATAGAGAGCAAGTGTTTTATCAGGCGTATTCAGAGGTGCCAAGCTTGAAGTTTGTGGATATTGAAAAGCGCAAGCGTAGACCAGTGGATTACGTGTTTAAACCCTATGAGCATGATGATTTGGATAAGTATTATTTGTGGCCATACTTTCCTGGAAAAAGAATTGAGGCGGTCATATTGACTAAACCCATATCATTTTTCCCGCATGGGAAAAAACTTCAGTTAGTAGATGGCGCATTGCAGTATAAGGATTTGATCATGTATAATGGGGAAATGATTTACAATTCACCTGCTATATTTAGGGCTATTTATTAATGGAGATTTTGATTGAAAATGAATTGGTGAATAGAATGAAATTGCTTGAGACTATATAAATTTCTTATTAAAACCTATTTAAATCTCAAGCAATTTTCTTATGGTAAAATCTATTCCACAACTATCTTCTTATTGATAACTTGATTGTCATCAGTATAAGATCTAATTATGTAATTACCTGGTTTTAGAGATGATATATTTATATTTTCAATTAACTTTTTATTTGAATTGACATTTTGTCTATAAACCTCATTGCCTTTATCGTCAACAACTATTATATTCTGGATATTTTTACCGTTTGAATCAATATTAAATCGATCCTTGCTAGGATTAGGGTATATAGAAATATCGTTAGTTAAAAATCGACCTCCAGAATTCTGAACCGTAACCGAATAATCGTCTGAATTATTAGCATAAGTTGACTCAATAATTTGTTGGCTCTGATTAATAACTATAATTATATAAAAATACGAAGGAGAAAAAGTTATAGAAGGAGTTGTAATATTAACATTTATATTTGAAGTCTCGCTATTGGCTGAGATTGCCGGAATATTAACCTCACCAGCAAAAAAATCATTACTAGAGTATGAACTATTGGTACTAAAATAAATCTTGGCTGATGTCGGTAATGATCTTACAGAATTCCTGTTTCTAGCTCTAACATTTATAGTATAAGTTGCATTTGAATTGTAAACTGGAGAACTACCAGACAAAGAGGGTGAAGCAATTGTTAAATCAGGTGCTGCAACAGTAATATTCTTTGAATATGTAGCATCACATTGAGGATTACCATAATCATTAAAGCCAGTTAGTTGATATTGTCCTAATTGAAGCCCCAAAGCTGTCGGATTAATATTAACAGTTTCACCTGTTGCAAAATTGTTTTGAGAACTAACACTCCATGTTGTACTTTGATAACCTTCTGTTGTCCCAGGACAAAATGGGGACTCATATTTATAGGCTTCCGTCATGTTCATTGTAAATTGGGAGCTCTCTTGAATTGGAATTGTTGTCGGACCTGAAATAAATGCGTCTTGGATGTCTCCGCAAGCTAAAACGTTAGCTTGTCGGATAATAAATAATAGAGAAAGAGAAATTAATGTTTTGTAATAAAATTTCATAGGGTTTTAATTTTTTTGGTTTTAACTAATATTAAAGGTAATAAAATTAATGACACTAATCCTAAAAAATCTCCAAATATTGAATAAAATGTTGCTTTAGTATTGTAATTGACATTATCTAAAAGCAGATTATTTTTATTGGTAGATGTAAGATTTATAACTTGCCCTCTCTGATTTATAGTACTTGATATACCTTGATTTGAAGATCTTAAAATAGGTTTCCTAAATTCTATAGCTTTGATTTTTGCTATTTTGTGGAATGATTTTGCCCCAGTTAAATTTGTATTATAATACCAACCTTCATTTAAGATAATTGAAAATAGTCCAACACCCTTATTTGACATTTCCCTGTATAGATCAAAAAACAAAGATTCAAAACATATTAAATTCCCAATATATTTGCCACTTTTAAATTCAAATACGTTAGAATTAGTTTCTTTGTAAGCAAATTTAAAATTACCTAAGGATGGTATTAGTTCTTGAAGAAATGATAGTTTAGATGAAAATGGAATAGTCTCTTCGAAGGGGACCAGGTATTTTTTGTGCCGATATCGAAGCAAATTGTTTTTCGCATTCAATAAGAAGGAACTATTGTACGTGTAGTAAAATTGATTTGTGTTTTCAATATATTTTGTGCCAGCTGGATCAGACGATTCACCGTAATACAGTTCATTTAAAATAGAACCAGAGATGACGCTGGCAATATCATTTTCTAACAACCAGCTGTTTAAATTGCTTAATGTAGAATTAATGTGTAGATCTTCCACCCATCTCATATTTGGAAAAGCTGTTTCCGGTAAAATAAATAGATCAATATTGCCTGGCATTTTCTTTAGAGATTCTAAATAGAACTTTAGAAGTTGAGTATCACTCAAATTATACTTAAATGTATATACATCAGCAAAGGTATGTAAAACGGCAACTGAGATAGGGTTTTCTTTTTCTTCATATGATTGAAAGCGATATATAGACCATGAGAACAGCGATAATAAAATCAAAGTGAATGAAATAATATATGCCTTATACTGTTTGTACGAAGTTAGTCCTAAGAATATAACATAATTAGTGATCAATATTAATAATGTTCCACCCCTTAGACCTGTAAATTCATAAAATTGAATAATTTCGATAGTGTCATTGAGAAAATTTCCTAATGAATACATTGGGAAACCCAAATCCCATTTATTATGTAAAAATTCTACTGACAGCCATGATAATATTAAAACTAAGAAGGAATACTTTGAATTACGACTTTTTAAATAGAACCAATATATAATCCAGGGAAGGGCTAATACAACTGAATTCAAAACAACTATTCCTAAAAATCCATTAGTGTTAGCATTCACTATCCAAAAGCTGCTTATCGCATTGAAAAGTATGTAAGTTAAGTACAGCATTGAGAATACCACGATAGATTTTTCAGATTTATTCGCGCATTTTTTCAAAAAGTAGAACAGTGGTAGTAGTGCAATAAAAACTAGTAAATCATAGTATAACCATGAGATTGCTAATAAAAGAGCGGAAAGAAGAGGTAAAAGGGAATAGGTGATTTTACTTGGATATTTTGACATAAAACTATCGTTGATTGAAAATTGTAAAGATTTTAGATGATTAAACTATATTGATTTTTTATCGTTCAGCATAGGGATTTTATTAATAATTATAAATATTTTACGATTTAATAGTTGATTAAATTTTTAAAGTACTCTGAAGTTTCTTCATCAGTGCAATATAGGAAACATCCTTTCATGCCCCTGGTCATCAAAGTTCTGTAGGTATTTTTAATTATTTCATCCATCAGCTTATCGGTTTCAACAGGGTTGGCTTTATGGCGTTTTTTAAAACCCTTAATTGATTGATCCATTCGAGACCTTTGGGAGGCATCGGTAATAATCTCGCCATCACGAACTACTAGATCATCGCCAATTATGACGCCTACATAATCTAACTCTAAACCTTGGGATGTATGGATACAGCCTATCTCTGAAACTGAATCTGGTTTGATGATCCATAGCATACCATCTTTGCCCAAATTCCATTGCATTTCAAAATTGTATTCCGGTATAATGATATCCATAAGTTCAGGGTCTTTTTTGCTGTTCCAATCCCAGCAATAACCGGCAAGCAATCGGGCACTGTTGTCTATTTCATTTAATTTGTAAATTTCATCTCTTAATGCTGTAGGCGTATCGTACACTCTGAAGTCGTATTCTTTTTTATTTAGTGTTTTATTAGCTGTGGGTCTGATTTGAAGAGAATTGTCTATCCATGCTAAATAACCATCTGATCCTTCGCACCTGAATTGGGACGTTAGTTGCATTATTTCTACTTCTGCACCAGCTGTTTCTGCCCATACTTTAATTTCTTCGATAGAGCCAATGTCCTTTATATGAATTTTTTGTTTCTCATCGATAAAGAAGATGGAGAAAACGGAGGAGGATATGATTTCTTTGATTTGATTTTCACCTAAATTAGAGAATAGGCCTGATTTCTCGTTTAACCTGTGCGCTTCATCCACTATTAGGGCATCATATGAACTTGGCTTTGCATTATGAAATGAGCCTGAACCTGAAAATAGGTTGGAGAACTGCGTTTTTTTGATTGTACCCGTCAGCTTTGATTCATAGACTTTTCTAGGGGCTGAGTTTTTAGTTACATACTGCGTGATAAGCCCTTTCTTGGTAAGTTCCACCAATAAATTTATGGCTATTACTGATTTACCAGTTCCTGGACCACCCTCCACAATCAAGACTTTTTTATGGCCATTTTTTGCTGCAATCGCTCCTGATTTTGCTGTTTCGTATACTTCCTTCTGAGTATCAATTAGGGTGAATTCTTTATTGCCTTTAATTAATGAGGATAAACTGTTGGCCAACTTTTTTGAAGGCCTTAATTCGCCATTTTCAATGGTTAGGATCAAATCCTTTTTATCGCCATATTTTATAAAGCGTTTGACAAATTCCCTAAAATCCCTTTTATCACCTTTACAAAAAAGCGGAGCATTTGTAATATGATCTTTATAGAATTCATTTGAGATGATGCCATCATCATTATAATTGTGGAGGTAGGCACATGGGAAAAGGTTGATTTTTCCTTCATAGACTGCAGCATTATACCCTTTGAGAAGCATGGAGTATGACCAAGCTTGATAGCTAGGATGAACCGTTTCTTTTTCGCCATGAGCGAAGCGAGTAGATACAATAGCATCTTTTTCTGTAAGTGTGGCTTTAGACCATTGCTTTAATTCGATCAGGATGACATTATCTTCTCCATTTTCACCAGTGCCACTTATGATAAAATCAATCCTGTTTTGTGTTCGTGGAATGTTGTATTCAATAGCCACTAAGGCATCATCAGGGATGTCTTCATCCCTAAGAATTAATTCAACTTGAGGAATTGAGTTACCCCATGAATTTAGCTCGCTATCACCAACTTTTATAAACAGTTTTTTCTCAACTGCTTCCCGTACAATGTCTTGGATATCTGCATCATAAACATCTACTAGGAAATCTTTTTTGGTTGATTTGTATACAATCATATGTCGTTATATTTTTTAGCAGAGCCTTTTGCTTTGGCCACAGGGTATTTTTCTGAATTTAAGATGGTTTTGGATATTATGGCATCCAATAAATCTATTTTGTAGTTACCTGCTAAATATATGCAATAAGTTATTATATCCGCTAACTCGTCTTTTACTTTTTCCTCATTGACCCTTTCCGCCCGATCCCAAAGGAATAGATCTGCTAATTCGCCCGCTTCGGAATTGATGGCCAGGGACAGGTCTTTGGAAGTGTGGAACTTCTTCCAATCTCTTTCTTCTCTGAAGCTGTTAAGGAAAGCCAAGATATTATCTAAAGGTTTATTATCAAGTGGTTGGTGGTAGGCTAAAAGTATTTGATTTTTTGCAGTGATGTTTTTTGCAAATGTTAAATCTGCAAAATCGATAGATTTTTCTTCCTCAAAGTCCTCCACTTTCAGTTCGTAGGTGAAGCCATGCTTAGCTAAATAGATATTGGTTTTTTCGATGGCCAATTCAAAACTTTCAGCTGTAAAGCTGACTTTGAAGATTGGACCTTCTGACCAACCTCCATAAAGTTCAGCCAAAGATTCTGTAATGGGAAAGCATTTGAATAGAGGAGGTAGTTTCATGATCAATTTTCGTTAAGTAGGTTAGCCAGTCGGAATTCCTCATCGAATGGCATTTGGAGCTGCGAAAGCATTTCAGGAACTGCCAGAGCCCAGCTTGTATAATAATAAGCTAATAGGTGATAACCTGAAAAGGATTTGCCTGGAATGGAACCTACCTTATAATTACTTGATGGGTTGATACCAGTAATGCCAATATGAGCAATTTCAAAAGCTATTTTTTTAATATCTTCCTGCGGCATATTGGAGAAGTATTTTAAAGCCTCCACCATGTACATGGCCACCGCCATGTTCACATCTCCTTTAGAATGGGTTTCGATGAAAGTTTTCATCTCTGCTTCATTATCAGGATTCTCTTGATCTAATCCGTAAGGATCTTTCTCAATTGATTCCAATACATCTTCAGGAGAATTTACTTTTGCTGATTGAGATTTATAAACTTCCATTTCATCTTTTAATTCGAAGTAAGTATCAATTTCTAGATCTTCCGCCCAATGTTGGATGATTTCATATTCTTCCCCTGGTTGTTTGTCCTGCCTATATTCACTAAACTCTTCAAAAAATTCTTCGCCTTGTTTTTTCTCTAAAGGCGTAGCCTTGAACTGTTGAATTAAATCTACCCCAAATAGGTCTTTAAAATGTAAGGCATTGACCAAGTTTAAAATTTTGGAAACGGAAACCACTTTTGCAGGGGTTAGATTGACAATATCTTTTGAAGTAGTGGCTTTGATTCCATCCTTAACAATATTGAATATTGAAAGGAATTGGGTTGGTCTTAAGTTTTCATGCTTTTTATAAAGTAAATCTTCTATGAAGATATCGATTGGTGTATTATAAATTTGACCATTAATGCCATCAAAAAGTGAGTTGATTAGTTTGTCAGCCTTATTGGGTTCAATTCCATTTTTGATTAGTTTGACCTTGTATTTTTGAAGAGGCTTTTCGAAGTTGCTCTTGTGGTGGTTTGATGAGGTGAAAAGGAAGTTCTCTCCATTATCCCGAGCATCCAAGATGAATTCTAAATGCACTAGTTCGTGCATTATTAAATGCTCAACATTGGAATGCTTAGGGTTGAACTTAACTAGATGATAACCTCTTTTGTATTTCTCATTGATTTCCAACTTAGCAGCCGTTTGGATAGTAGGGTCAGGCTCAATGGTGATTTCAACACCTGATCTTTCCTGTAGCTCTAATTTGTAAGACTCCACTGTTTCGAATTCATCTCTATCTTCACGAATGGCTGTGGCAGAATCTAAAGCTAATTGAAGTGAGCTTGTATAAATCTCATCTCGCTGATTATTCTTTTTAGCTGCGGTAATTGCTAATTCAAAAGCTTTTGAATGTTGCTTGAGTGCTGAATGACATCTGCCCAATGCATAGTAAGGGTTAGGGAACTCAGGCTGGATTTCTATTGATTTTTGAAAGTATTTTTGAGCCTCTAAGAATCTGCCTTGGTTCATGAGGACTGCACCAATATTATTAAGGGTGATGTTTTCCTCTGGATTGGTTTCAAGAATTTGGTCATAGTATTTCAGGGCTGCATCAATGTCATTTTTTTCTTTGACTAAAATATTGCCCATCATGAGTAATGCCCATTCATTATTTGGATCCCATTTTAAAGCGTCAATGAGTTCGTTTTGTGCTTCTTCTTGATCGCCCAATTCAGATAGGATTTGACCATAGACTCTATGGAATTCTGAAACTTGAGGGGATTCTTTAATAATGGACTCTATTAACGGCTTTGCTTCTTCAAATTGACGGCTATTGCATAAATCCAATACTTCCTGAAACTCCTGATTAGCCTGATTTGATCCTTTTTCATTTAGCTCTATTTTGAGTAAGCCTTCAGAAATTGAAACCGTTGGTTCCATGCCTTGGAAGGAATAAAATTGCTTGGCAGCATCTATGAGCTTTCCTTCATCTTCGGACTTGATATTGAATAATGAAAATATGAAGTTGTCAATTTTATGATATATGGTCATGTAAGCGAAAAGTTAATTTTATTTAGTGAAACAAAATTAGTTTTATTTAAAAGAAAAGACAAAACGTAAAAAATCACTGGTAAATAATTACAAAATAAATTACAGTTACTGATTAACTATTTTAAAGTAAGAATAAGAAAAAGTCCTGACTAGAGACATGTTACTTTGATTATAAGTGAGGGTTCCTCAATCTATGGATAAATTCTAAGGCACGAAAAAAAGTTAGAAATTCAAAAAATTAAAGCTAAGACCAATATTAATTCTATTTCTTTTTGCCATTTTGAGTACAATTATAAAGCCTTCTCATGGTGACTTGAAGAATTAGGTGCAAAAACCTATTGAAAATGATTTAGAAAAGATGATTCTTGGAGAAATAATCAATATTCTTACATAGCACGTACATGGTACTAATTCAGATAAATATTTTTTTTCGGAGAGCCGTCTGTAAAAAGTTCCGTACCAGATAAGCCATTGTTTTTTTGATTTTGGTGGGATTTACCAGATTGATTGGCTTAGTGTAAAGATTTGAAGAAACCGTATTTTGTGCACTGTTGAATACATTTTGAATTAATTATTCTCCCTTGAATTCTACAAGTTAATATTTATGTATGGAAGTTGCTAGATGCCTTTATTTTGCAAGTTTTTTTTCTTTTCTACGCTTATTTAATTGATTTAGATACTCTGTTATATGAATATCAAACCCAATGTTTATATAATTACTTTTATTCCAAGAACTAACAGCCCCAGCATATGATAAGTTAAATGATAGATCATTAAAAAATGTTGTTCCGATTCCAAGACCAAAAGTAGTTTTATCGAAACCATTAACACTATTTAAAGCATCTATTTGATATAAGAGACCAGAAAAGTAACCTAATATGTGAATGTCATTTAGTATAGGTGTATATGCTCCACCCTTGGTAGAGCTTTTTCTTGCAAAATCAAATACATTAAACCTAAAACCTATTTTTTCACTTACAAAAGAGGCACTTGAAGGAGAGATTCCTGTACTGTCTTTTAAAAAACTTAGTTGAGAATCTTTGACCCAAGGTGTAGCTGTATTAATTCCAACAGTAAACATTAAAGAAAATCTACTGTTGAGATTTTCTTGATATCTACTATATAATTCTGAAGTAATGCCCTCTAAATCAACTTGAATACTATTACTTTCCTCATTAACCAAAGCATACTTATCAAAATAATTAACCATTGTGTTAATTATTTTTTGAGATTCTTGATTATTAGCTATATCACCTAAGTCAGCGATAAATTTGAAAATACGATCATAAGTTGTGGCCTGATCTAAACTACCCAAATATTGGAGTAGAGTGAGGTACGGTTTAAAAGACTCCATCGCGGAATCTATTTTGCAAACATTAGAAATGTATTCAGTGGAGAAATCATTATCACTTATTCCAACTAATTCAAATGTCCTAGATATACCAACCTGCCGCAGACCTGTATAGACGCTATCAGCTTGAATCAAGATTTCTCGGTAAGCATTGTTGCTGAATCTAAAGCTAGTAATAGTGGGGATAACAGCCGATCTGAAATAATTAACATAGTTATTTAGGACAGATGTTTCATATTCAATTTGAGAAAGATTTTGCATTAGCTCTTTAAGGAAGGCTTTTTCTTGGTCTGGAATTTGGACATCAGAATTTGCTGTTATTATTTTTTCTTTGAGTAAATTTAATTCCTTCGTTAGCTGCAGCGTTTTATCTTTTTCGATACCTTGTTTATACATTTTAACTATGTCAGGGTTTGTTTTGACTTCATGAAGCACAGTTTGAGCCAATTCATAATAGATAATAAGGACATCAATTTTGTTAGAAATAATTTGTTCAAGCGGCTCAAAATATTCTTTAAAAGTATGGCTTTTGACACTTTTAAGAAACATGTAGCGAGAATTGGCATGGGACTCGTTTCTTTCTCTCTGAAAAAAACCTAATTGTTTTATTTTCTCATTACTTCTGAGAGTTTCGTATACAAGATCAATATAAATATGGTTAGGGCTAGTGAAGTCGCCTGATTTTTCAGATGCAAAGTCTTGTTCATTTTTAAAAATTGAGAGTAAATTTGGCTTGATCAAATATTTGTATTGATCATTGTCAGAGCTTTGTGAACTTATAAATTTGAATGCATTTTTTTCAGTGTTAGTTTTCTTAATCTTCTCAGGGTTTTGGGTAAAAAGCCTTGGATCGTATTTACTAAAACCTTTGACTGAATAGTAAGACGAACTGAAATATATTTTTGATCTTAAAGAAAGCGAATCGTAAAACTCTTTATCTTTTTTAAACCTAACCGATTCCTTTAAATCTGTGATGTTAGAAAGGTCGTTCTGGTGATTTTCTACCGATAAAATGAACTGGTCATATCTTTGATCGTTCAAATTGCCAGATTTATCTATCTTGATGTCCATGCTTCCAAAGAAGTAATGAAAGAAAATTACTCTTGAGTCTAAACTTAGATTTCGCATATATTCGAAAAGAAATTCTAGCTCTTCGCGTTTTATTATTTCACTTTTGAAGTCTTTATCTAGCTTCAAATCATAATTTCTCTGTTCTTTAAAAAACTGATTTGTCCTATTAGATAAATCTCCTAAAAAATATTCTGCAAAACCCATTGTGACAGCCAATTCTGCTGAATTTTTAAGGAGTTCTTTCTTTTTGATATCTTTTGAAGATTCACTGAATAATAGATCAAGATTATTTGCAACAAAGGTTTTTAACGCTAGATTACTGTTGCTTAAGTATTTATTTATTAAGTTTTTGGTTAGTTGGGTTTTTACCTCATCCTGTTTTGTAGAAACTATTTCTGCTATTAGTTCACTGTCCAGTTGTCCTTTTTCAAAAAGGACTTTTCCAGCTCCGATAGTAAGATTTGGTGAAACTGGACTTTGGGAAAAGGTCTTAAATGAAATGAATAGTACTATTAATAAAGAAAGATTTTTCATCTTCAGGTGGTTTGGTTAAATTATCGACTAGCTCTAACTGATATATCATTTACACGTTATTGATAGGTAAGAAGTGTATTTAGAGTTAGCCACATGTCTTTGATAAATAAGTTAGTAGAATTTGTTATTAATAAAAAGTAATTAAAATTTTAATTTTTAAGATCAGACTGGAATGGTCCTTAAATTAAATACTTCTCAGTTTACTTTATTGAAAATTGCAGCATTTAAGAACTTTAACACAGATTTTTAAGCATTCATTAGAGAATGTTAATTCTTTCAATAATGAAGCTTGCTACTTCTTTAGGCTGGAATATATTTCCATCAATATAGCCATCTATGGAAAAAGCACCATCGATTTCTGCATTATCAAATCTCACAAACATAATTTTGTCATCTTCTTTGGCTTTTATTAAGTCACGAACGCCTCTCCATTCCAAACCACACCAGTCTTTTTGAGAGTACTCCTGACATAGAAAGACTACAATCAACTCTGATTGCTTATGATAGATATCTTGTAAAAGAACATCAGCATTAGGACGTGCAATTTGTGCTTGATAATCGAAATCATAGAAAATTTTGTCTTTGCCTAATTGGGCTCTTAAGTTATCAACTACACTGGAAACGTACCTTCTTTTCTCTCCTGGAAATGACACAGCAACTTTGAAATTAATATCAGTTAACTTCGTTGATGATTTATCTGATTTGTTAGGTGTTTCATCTTCTACCATTTTTTCTAATGCTAGCAAAGACAAAGTAAAAAGATCTGGTTCTATTTTTGTTGAGTATTGTCGATACGGATTATTCTTTGATATGAAGTATAACAGATAATTCAGCCAAATGGCTAATGGATTGTCATTTGTAGCTACGGTTGGTTTCGATTTTGGATTTTTTCTTAATTCATCGTCCTGAATCTCTTGAAACACTCTTGATTTAAATTTCATTGTTTCAGACTCGCTAAATAAAGAACCAGCACGTTTTGCCATTTTTAAAAACTGAATTGTGCCTTGTCCTTCAATTATACCGTATTTGGTCAATTTTGCTCCTCTGACACCCCATTTGAGATCACTGTCTTGTAGATTCTCAGTAAATTCGGTCAATGCCTTATCAGAGCCTAATTCGCCAATGTATTGCCATAACATTATACCATGATTTGGTCTTCGAAACTTCCTGTTAATAGTGCTTTGCGATTGGTTTATAGTATAAATATGAAAGTCAATGTCATGATACTGATCTGCTTCGCTTTCGAAAGATTTGATGAGTCGATTAATTTCACGCTTTTTACTTAAAATTGACATAATTACAAACTACGATGAAATAATTAAAATTGAATATCAACATTGTTAATATTCAAAGTGTCAAATTAGTGGATAATATATATTAATAAAAATTTTTGATGAGTTTCCAACAAAATGCGATAAACCAATAAGGATTGGACTCATTAAGTTCTTTTATCAGATGATTGAAATGGGACTAAATTAATCATTTTTCTGATCCTTGATCTAACTCTAAAGCTTTTTCGGTGGTCAGGGTTCAAGTTTATGGTGGTTTGTGTTATAATTCCTCTGTTGATGCAAAGATTGTAACGATTGAGGATGATTTCGACTAGGGTATTAGCCCCATCCTTAATCCTTCTCCAAAAGGGAAGGAGACTGTGATAGCAATGTTTTAATTCTATTATTTTCCCAATTTAGAGGATTTGTAGGTTTCAAGGCATTTGTAAAATACTTGGAAACAGTAAAATGATGGAAGAAATAAATAAAACAAAAAAGGGAATGGATACAAGGCATAGTTAATGCCCAGCAAAAAAGAATATGAAGCTCATTTGCTAGAATAATACTAAAACTAGAATTTGGAGAAAACTATGTATGCATATTCATTTTAGCATTTGTTAGATGGATTTATTAATTTTAATAGAAATTAATAGAAATTATGAAAAGGTTTGAAGCAATCAAAGAATTACTTTTATCATTGGAAGAAGACTTTGATAAGTTCTATAATAAAGGAAATCAAGCTGCCGGTACTAGAATAAGAAAAGGAATGCAAGATTTGAAAAATCTTGCACAAGAAATCAGAATTGAAGTTCAATCACGAAAAGAGGATGATAGTAACAATACAGGACCAAAAAAGTATTAATGAAATTAGAATATGTACGTCAATCATTTGATGTTTTTACAACCAAAGCAAGTGACCTTAGCCGTCAGCTATGTTTTGCTGGAATAGCAATAATTTGGATCTTCAAAGTTTATGAAGGGACTGAGTTTAAGTTACCCGAGATTTTGTATAAACCTTTGCTAATTTTTTGTCTTGCTTTACTATCTGATCTTATGCAGTTTATCTATGGCTCGGTGATGATAGGGATTCTGCTGAGAATTACCTCTGCTAAACAGGCAGAAGATGATGTTCATTATCCTAGAGTACTAAATTTTCCTACTTGGTTCTTTTTTGTTGCAAAAATTGTTCTACTTATAATTGCATATATAGTTCTGATAAATTTTTTAATGGATAAAAATCACTTATTCAGCACTTAATTTCATCTAACCTTTGCTATTGCCATAAGTTTTTTAGTTGCATCAACAATTTTAAGATGAAACTATTGTAATTTCTTAACAATTAAAAGGATTTCGTTAATCGTAACTAAATCCTTTTGTCATTTGAAGAAAAGGGAATCAAATTGAACATTTCTCTCATTCTCGACCTCACTCTATTTCCATAGAGATTTTCTAATTCAGCAGGATTTAAGTTTGTAGTGGCATGGGTAATCATTCCTCTGGAGGTGAAAAGGCTATAGCGATTAAGAAGTATTTCAGCTATTGTGTTAGTTTCATTTCCGAAATGTTTGATAGTGGATTCTAGGCCGAGGTCATCGAGGCAAAGGGTACGAGGTACCATTTGGTCTTGATAGCGTTGGAAATGGGCTTTTGAATATTTGTTGATAATGGAAAAGCCATGGTCTAGAAATTCGTAAGAAATTTCTCTGGTTGATTTAACAGGGTATTTGTGGACTGCGTGGAGGAAGTGGCGGAAGAGCATCATGAGTGTTGTTTTGCCACAGCCTACGGGACCAGTCAAAAGAAGTCCTTTTCTTATGGAAAGCTTGTATTGCTCACAGAGCTTTTCATCCTCGAAAAAATACGCCAGTATTTTGAAGATAATTTCATAGTCAGCACGGTAAACTTTAAAGTGATTTCCAAATTCTGTTTGTCCTGCTTTTTGCAGGAAATCAATGCATCTTTCGAATTGAAATTTCTTGCTAGAATAGTTTTTTGGTTGCATTGGGTTTGAGTTTTTTATTAAAAAAGTGGAGGTCGGAGACCTCCAGCGTTGATGCTTTGGATGTCAAAGCGGTATGTCATATCTTTTGTCCTCTTTGTTGTGGAGTTTGCCAGCTTCATTTTTCTCGTTTTGAAAGCCATTGAATTTTTTAAAATTCAAGAGCCAGTTTCGCACTGCTGCTTTCCAATCTTTCATGGGCGATTTTGAGCCCACTTTCCAGCCTTTTGCTGAATAATAATTGAAAAATTTTTCAGCCTCCACGGGAGCTAAGCGAACCGGAATAGAATACTTTTCGGTTTGCTGTTCAAAAAAAGCTTTTAGCTCTTTTTTTGATGGTGGTGTGAAACGCGAACCTTTTGGTGATGCGTTTTTGCCAGAATCCGAGACTGGAGCTGAAGCTCTTGAATTTGTGCTGCTTTTAGTTTTTTCTTTTTCTGAATTTTTATTTTTTTCATATATATATTGTTTATTGTTTATATAGTTTGTATTGTTTATGTAAGGGTGCAGTACTTGTTCACTGCTTGTACCACTTTTGCCCCTAAGCTGGTGCAGTACTTGTTCACTACTTGTACCACTTTTGCCCCCAACTAGTGCAGTACTTGTCTCATTATTGCCCCTAAGGTTGTTCACTGCTTGTTCAGTACTTGTACTGAAAGTGGTCATCTCTATTAAGCTACCTATCATTGGATTGCGAGATGGGGAATATTTCAAAAAACCCATTCGGTGGAGGTCTTTTAAACATTTGTAATAAGTGTGCTTAGAGCCTATTCTTGAAATATTCATCACATCTTTTCTACTAATTGAGATAGTCTTTTTGAAGTGACTATAATTCCAAATGGTAAACAAGCCAATATAGAGACTGACATGAGAGGTATTCATTTCAGGTGTATCTGAAATTTTATCCATTGCTGATAGGAACTGGTGAATGAAATTCACCGGTTCCTGTGTTGAGTTTTCATGAGTATCCATCAGCTTATTTTGTTTTGTTCCAAAATGCTGTGAATGTCCTGAGAATCGTAGTATAAAACCCCGCCCATTTTGGTGAATGGCAAGGTGCCGTTTACCCTGAGGTTTTGAAGCGTACCAGGACTAATACCCAGGAGTTTTCTAACCTCATCGGATTTCAACCATTTTTTGGTTGAAACCCCTTTTTGCTCCGAAAGGAGCTTTCTGAATTCGTCCACAAGTTCCAATTTGAACTCGTGCAAGTCGTCTGTTGTGATTACTTCTGCTGCCATAAATTTTAGTTGTTTTTGTTGTCGGGACAAAGCTGGGAAAATGAGGAATATCAAACCAGTTGCAAGGGGGTTGCACAACCCCCTTGCAACCCCCTTCAATTTACTGGAAACAGCGATTTTGGCAGTAAAAAAAATGTAAAAAAATTTTAGAGGGATAATTTAGGGGAGGGTTAAAAGATTTTAAATACCTATATTTGCATCAGAAAATATCGAAGTAAAAAAATATTGAAGCGAAAGCTTAGATAGTGCACCACGAAACCGCCAATTTCAATTTTAGACGCACGACTAGAAGCTGTTCGCTCACGCTATGCGTGGGCGCAGTTTTCAGCGTGCGTTTGGGAGCTTGGCGGTTCCCGTGGTGCCTGGGGCTGCTAACCCACGCTACTTTTAGCGGGGTGTGAAAGATCATGAAAAACACCTCTTTGAACATAATGAATCACTCCATTTCCGAATTGAACTTCAGTTCGGAAATCAAGGAATTTGCTCAAATGGAAGGATTACTCACTGTGTCAGATTTCATAATCGTTGGCACAAAAAAGCTGGACCAAACAGAGGGATTTACCAAAAGGATGTTGTTGGAATACTTGAATTTTTTGGAAGATCACGGGTTGGAAAGGTTTATGGATGAGGAGGCCTAAAGCAACTCTTTGTCACTTTCAGCCTGCTCAATTAATGCCTCCATCAATTGTTGAATATTATCAATTGTGTTAGCTTCTATTGAATACATTTTATTCCTGACACTCTTCCTGGATAAGCTCTTTTGACCAGCCGTTGAAAAGTTATAGGAGATGAAATTCACAAGATGAGATAAGCTCTCAGGTGTGAATATTTTGGCATTAGCCATCAACTTCATTAAATAGGTTAACTGAGCTACAGACAAATTACTATAGATTTTATCAGTATTTTTTGCAGGTAGATTTTTTCGAGAGGATTTTTCTTTAAACTGTATGGCCAATTGCCTACGTTCTTTAAAGAAAGAAATTTCCTCTTCAATCCATTTGGACAAAGTATTTTTAAGACTTTCAACTCCTTGATTAAATTCAAAATCAGGTTTAATTTGAGATTGTTGTATTAATTTTTTGAATCGTTTGAGACAAATTAATTGCTCTTGATATGTTGATTTTGACTGATAGTGTTTGATTATCCGTTTGCCAAGATAACTGTAGAAAGCATAAACATTAAAGTTCAGATATATCAGGTTTACAATCAATTGCTTTTCGAGTTTTAAGCCTAAAAGGCTGGAAGATACGATGTTGTGTATTTCTGCAATAAAGGTTTTACAATAAATGAATTTTCTATATGATGAGCCTTTGGGCGAATCAATATAGTTTTTCATGTGATAGTGAATGATTCTTAAAAGTTTCGGGTCTAATTTCTTTTTGAGGCTTTGTTCTTTTATCCCTATTAGTTTATTGAGGAGGATGGATTTTGATGTTTCAAAATAAGATGCAGAAATGATGCTGTCCTGACAGAAGTATTTTGTAAAGTGCTTTTCAATAAAGGTTAACAATGCCGTAAGGCATTTTAAAAGTTCTATCAATAATCTAGAATGTAGATCATTATCAGCAACCACATTTTCCTCAGTATTTACCTGAGAACCGATGTGCTTTGATAACTCATTTGAAAGTAGAATCAGTTTGTTTTGATAGAGCTGAATTTGGCGTTCAATGATTTTGTCATCATTATTACTGAAAGCCAAGGCCATAAAAGCGTTCTGGATTCTTTCTTGCTCTTTAATAAAAGTTTGTTTCCACTGATGAAACTCGGATGTTGATAGTTGTTTGTTGTTTTCCGAAGATAAATAGTTTGAGACGAAGTCATCAAACTTCTGTAGTTCATATCTCAATTTAAGCCAAAGGTTTTAGTTTTAGAATATACTTTTATTGTCTTGGGTAGTGGTTCAATTTGGCTGAAATATTATTGATTTTAAACAATAATAAGTAGTACTATTTGACTGCAATATTATACAAATGTTGATAAATCACAATAAATTAATACAACTATTTTGCCTTATCATTACGATTTGATTTGGTGATTTATTGTAAAAGAAAGGCAGATTAGTCTGCCTTTCTCATCTGTTCTGAATTTGAAAGCTTTTCCTGAAGTGCTGCCATGTCAGTACCGATTTTATTCTCTACTACCTTGGCGTAGATTTGAGTGGTTGATAATTTGGTATGGCCTAACATTTTGCTGACTGTTTCCATTGGAACACCATTAGTTAAAGTAACTGTGGTAGCGAATGTATGCCTTGCAATGTGAAATGTTAGCTGCTTTTTGATTCCGCAAATATCAGCTATTTCCTTTAAGTATGCATTTGTTTTTTGATTGGAAACCACTGGCAATAATTGGTTTTCTTGAGCCTTGGGATGATCTTCATATTTTTCAATCAATTCAAGTGCTTTTGGTAATAAAGGAACAGAGAATGGGGTGGAGGTTTTCTGACGTTTATATTGGATCCATTTTTCTCCATTAATTCCAATTACAATATGATCTTTGCTTAAATTGAATAGGTCAATATAAGAAAGCCCTGTATAGCAGCTGAAAATAAATATATCCCTGATTTGTTCTAGTCTTGCAATATCCAATTCCTTTACCTCAATTGCTGACAATTCCTCTTCTGTTAGATAGGTTCTTGTTGATTTTTCATAGGAGATATGGTATTTCTTAAAAGGGGTATCGGCTATCCAGTCCATTTTGTAAGCATAATTCAACACCTTTCTAAACCTGCACATGTGTTTCATTATCCCATTATGACCTATTGGTTTTTGATGGTCTTTTGGTTTCCAAGCTCTCAAAAATGCTTCGAAATCAAGTAGAAACTTATAGTCGACTTTCTCGATGGCTATATCTGAAAGATTCTTTTTGGCGCTTAAGAACCTTTCAAAGTAGCGCTCTGTCACTTTATAGTGCTTTAAGGTTCCTGTTGAAAAATTATTGATGTTTTGGTCATAGTGATACTTTGAAGCTGAGAGCAGTGTAATTTGCTGTTCTTCCTCTAGGTTGAATAGTTTGTTTCGGATGATTTCTGCTGAGATGAATTCATCTTTTAACTGCAAATTCTCAAAGATTTCAAAAGCTTTATTATAGATCTGATCAAGATATCTGTTAAGCTTTCGAACTTCTATAGAAGTTCCAGAAACTCTCTGATTAGTATTCCATTTTTCTACTGGAATCTTTCTTTTTAATGAACTGTCACAATGTTTTCCATTGTGAGTTAACCTAATGTAAATAGGTGCTTTTCCGTTTTTTGCTTTATACTTTTTCAGTATAAACCGTACTGAGAATGAGTTGCTCATAACATTTAATTAATGATTTAAACATTACAGTTTTGAGCAACAAAAGGGGCACAACAAATGACGACAACAATTAATAAAGTATCAGATAAAGTGAGTTAAAATATAGTTAAACCACATTAACCTGATTTTGTGCCCCAATTTAGTAATAATAGATTAGGGCACAAATAGGGCACATTTTATTTGATATTCGTTGGTATTATATGAATCAAATAAAACAAAAAAGCCCTAAATCATAAGATTTAAGGCTTTTTGAAGCTAATTGAATTAGCTGTGTGATCCGTTCAGGATTCGAACCTGAGACCTACTGCTTAGAAGGCAGTTGCTCTATCCAGCTGAGCTAACGGACCAAAAAGTATCCTTATATTTTACAGGCTAAGGATTCAACCTGGAACCTTCCCGATTTGAATGTCGGGATGCTCTATCCAGCTGGACTAACCAGCTGATTTATATATTTAAGTAGGAAAATTAACCGCTTTTCCCTTAAGCGAGTGCAAAGAAAAGAATTTTTGTTTTTGAATGCAAAGCTTTTTGGATGATTTATCATAAAAAATTACAGAAAAATCCTTAGTTCCTGAGAGTGAATTGATTCCATAGAATCAAATTAACTTAGTAATGACAAACAAGCAGGCAGAAGCATTCGAGGAATGACTAAAGCTCAAAATTCCTACTTGTTAATTTTCGCTACTACATTTAGGATATTATTTACTGCATCGGCTTAATCCAAAGAGTACTCAGAGTTCCAACCTATCAACATCCTAAAATATTTTTTATACATAATTTTCTTATGCATAAGATAATTTTGTATACTTGCAGTATGGCAAATCAGCAATTGATAAAAGGAAGTCTCTCGACTATAGTTTTGCATTTATTACAAAGCGCGGGAGAAATGTACGGTTATGAAATCACGCAGAAGGTAAAACAACTTACTTCCGATGAAATCAAGCTTACAGAAGGCGCCCTCTATCCTACTTTACACAAATTGGAAGCTGAAGGAACTTTGACTACTGAAAGCAGGAAAGTAGATGGAAGAGTGAGAAAGTACTATCGACTAACAGAAGACGGAAAGAAAGCCACAGCTGAAAGAATGGAGGAATTAGAGGCATTCTTATTGAATATGCAGCGTGTTCTAGGACTTAATATAAAATTAAGCTCATGAGAAAATTAAGTGACAATCAGAAGGAAGAGTTGCAGATACACCTAAAACAAAAACTCATAGAATATGTAGAGCTTTATGATGAAATCTATGATCATTATGCTAGCGCCTATGAGCTAGGAAATGACAATTTTGAAAATATCATCAATGGACTAGATCAAACTTTCACACAAGAGTACATTGATGAGCATAGGAAGCAAATCAGTAAAAGGATATTTAAGAATATTCGATCAGTGTATAAAAAGGAAATTAACAAATTTTTTAGATGGCCACAGATTGTGACTTCAGTCTTATTCGTGGCACTTATCGTAGCTGTTGTTTATCTTCTGCCACTTTATAGTTCAATTTGGTATATTTTATTTCCTACTATAGCTATCCCCATCGTTCCGTTTATTTACTTTCTTATACAAGAGCACAGAAAACTGGTTCCTCGCAATTTAAAGAGTGCCTCTTATCAAGCAATGAATAAGATAGGATCTTTATTTTCCTTGGTTTTCAATAGTGCGCTTTTCTTTACTTCCTTTGCTGATAATTGGAGTCATTGGGTAACTGCGGTTGTTCTCGGACTTTCAATAAGCGTTCTGATTGCTTATGCTGTTATTACCCTCAAAGTTTTTAAACAGAAAATGAGATACCAAATAGCATGAAGCTGACGAAAGAACAACAGGATCTACTAGCAAATCACATAGCTAAAAAACCGATCGATTATATAGAATTGTATAATGAACTATATGATCATTACGCTTCTGCTTATGAAAATAGCGAGGGGACATTTGAGGAAACATTAGAAAAACTAGATGAGCATTTCCATTATCAAAAAGTTAAAAGTATAAATGCTGGCTTACTAAAAAAGACTAAAAAGTCAGTGAATGACATCTACTGGACGGAGTTTAAGAACTTTTGGAGATGGCCTCAGATTGTAACTACTTTAGGGCTTATAATATTGGGCTTCACCTTACTACAATTAGTATCGATAAAATTAATAATGTGGTCAGTGGTTATTCCCATGTTAATCTTTAATGCGGGAATTTTTCTGTATGGTCAGTACTTGGGGCGAAAAAATGAATATGGTTCAAAAAAGTATAAATCTGCTCATCTCTATGCAAGTCAATTCTATTTAACATTCCCGACTAGTATTTTTAATTTAGCGGTTATTTTACCGTTGATGGCTGGGAGTCCTAACACTCCAGGAATTCATTTCTTTGAGCAGTACCCAATAATAGTACTCATTTTGATGACATTATTTTTAAGCTCTGCTACAATTGGACTCAAGGTATTTAAAAGCAAAATCAAAATCCAATATCTATGAAATCATTACGTGTAAAAAGAATGTTTATTGAAAAATAAAGTTTATGAAAACTTTAACGACAGACCAAAATGAAGAGCTGGCTCAGCACATTGCTAAAAAGCCTATCAAATACATTGAACTCTACAATGAATTATATGACCATTATGCTTTAGCCTATGAGAACGGAGAAAAAAGCTTCGAACAAACTTTACAAGATTTAGATAAAGAATTTGACTATTACAAGCTTGTCAGTATTAATAGAAACCTAGTGGGTAAAACCATAAAGTCGGTGAATAAGATTTATGTTTCAGAATTTAAAAAATTTTGGAGATGGCCACAAATTATTTCCACACTAGCCATTATCTTTTTAGGCTTTACACTTATAGAGACACTTCCGATGGATATTATTTTTTGGTGGATCCTAATCCCACTTACGTTTTTTTCAATTGGAATACCAACTTATGGTTATGTGCTGTCTAGATTGAAAAAATATGGAGGCAAAAGACTTAATTCTGCTCATTTAAGTGCAACTACACATTTTCTTATTTTGCCAACCTCAATTTTAAATTTGAGCACGATCCTACCAGTATTCTTTTTGGAACCCTACCAAGAAAGAGTAGTTTTTTATGAAAATTATCCATTAGTACCATTCGCCTTTTTGATGATTTTTCTCATAGTTGGCTACATTGGTCTTAAAGTATTTAAAAGCAAAATCAGAATCCAATACTTATGAAATTATCATCCGAACAAATAGCCCAAATAAAATCATGGATCTCCAAAAGAGGTTTCACCCATACGGATGTCCAATATGAAATAATCGATCATGTAGCTTCTGCAATTGAAGATAAAATGGAGGAAAAACCAAAAATAAGCTTAGAGGGGGCATTTAATGAAGTGCATCGATCATTTGGGGTTTATGGGTTTGCTGAGGTCGAGGAAGCCATTACAAGCCGACTCAATAAGGAACTTTGGCGCTCCTATTGGGCAGCTGCTAAAGAGATTCTACTTTCTCGTAAGATTTTGATACCGATACTGATTGGTGTTCTTGTACACCTTTTATCGAAACAATTCCCTATCAACTTTGATGGGATCATACTTGGTGGAATACTCGGATTTTGTGTCTTCACTTTGGTTTATGCTTTTAGAGAGCAAAGGTCAAAAAAATATCTGAAGTCGTATTTAAGCTTTAGAATGTCTTATGGGATCATTCCAATAATGGCTTCCATTGTCTTCAACTTTCGATATCTCTATTTAGAGTTAGTGAGTCCAATTTGGACGGCAATCTTATTAGGGATTTTATCATTGGCGATGTGGGCGGTTTTTGTCGGAAGTAAAGAAATGATTAATAAAACGGAAAAGCTGCACAAACTATATGAATGAGGCTACTTTTTAAGAGGCGCCTCGTACTACCTTTAACGCTCCTATATCCTTATTAATCTTAATAAATTTTTATATTGCTTTATAATTAATTCACGCTTATGAAGCATTATGATTTAGTGATCATTGGAGCAGGTCCTTCGGGATACGCTGCTGCAATGCGGGCAATAGATTTAAAAAAGAAAACCTTACTAATCGAAAAAAGTACTTTAGGGGGTGCTGGCATTACCAATGGGGCCTTATCTTCTAAAACCCTGTGGGAGCTTTCAAGAGATATGTTGGCGTTTCGAAAGAACTTAGACAGGTATCACTTAGAGCCACCGAAAGCAGTTTGGAAAGAAATACAAGTAGAAGTTCAAAATGCTGTACAGGAAAGAGTGCATCTATTAGATAGTCATCTCCAAGAATTACAAAACAATCCAAAATATGCTACTTATATTGATTTTATAGAAGGTGAAGCTTCTATAATAAGCGAGCATCTTGTGGAGATAGAAACACTAGACGAACGCTTGGCCTTTGAGACCGATTATATTATTATAGCCACTGGAAGCCGTCCTCGATTTTTACCCAATATTCCAATCGATGAAAAATACATCCTCACTAGTGACGGAATCGAACAAATGGAGGATTTTCCTGAAAGTATGGTCATAGTGGGTGCTGGTGTGATTGGCTGTGAGTATGCCACTATATTCTCAGGCTTCGGGCAAACTAAAGTCTATTTGATTGACAAAGGAGACAGCATTTTGCCTTTTGAAGATGCTGATGTAGTGGCAGTAATTGAAAAGAACTTAGAGGCGCAAGGAGTACATATCCATCGAAATTCTTCTCTGTCCAGAATGGAAAGGGAAAATGGAAAAGTTCGGTACACGCTCAATTTCTCAGATGGTCATCAAGAAACCTTTGAAGTCGATAAAGCACTCGTCTCTGTAGGAAGAGTACCAAATTATGAGAAGATATGGAAGGAGGCTGTGCCTATTAAAATGGGAAAAAGAGGTGTGGAAGATCACGATACTAATACTTCAGTAAAAAATATTTACGCAGTGGGCGATATTACCGCTGACATTAATTTGGTAAATGTGGGTGAGTTGGAAGGAAGGTATGCGGTTGAAAAAATCTATGGATCCCCTAAGAGAAAACTCGTCTACGAAAATATCAGTACGATTATGTTTCTCAATCCGGAAGTTGCTGGTGTTGGGTATAATGAAAAAACTGCTCAAGCAAAGGGACTCAATTATAAAGTCGTCACAACGGACTATTCAACCATTGCCAGAGCGGTGGCCAAGAGAAATACACAAGGCTTTATCAAATTACTAGTGACTGATGATGATGAAATGCAGATTTTAGGAATGCGGGTAGTAGGTGAACAAGCTTCTGCCGCCATTCAAGCCGTAGCTTTGCTAATTAGCATGGAAAAAGGAATAGAAGAATTAGCCGAATGTGTACACCCTCACCCAAGTATCACAGAAGGAATCCAGGAATCAGTGAGGGCATTATTGGGTAAATCAATTCTAAAATCTGGTTTACTAAAAGATAAAGTGAATTGTTATTGTTATGATTGCAATAAAAAAGAAAGAGTGATGTTTTAATTATTCAAAATGTTACCATTTAATTCAAGTCAAAATGAAACATAATTATTGGATAGCAGCTACCATATTAGCTTTCTCTGTCGCCTTGGCTGGTTTTTGGATAGGAAATACTATAAAGACAGGGAAAGCTTACGATAGATCTGTTAGAGTTAAAGGTTTATCTGAAAGAACAGTAAATGCTGATCTGGCAGTATGGCCATTGAATATTACCATTACTGGAAATGATCTAGCAGACATAAAATCCACTATTGAAAAACAGAATAAAATCGTATATCAGTTTTTCATCGCGCAGGGATTTGACCAAACGGAATTACAACAGGGAAGCATTAATATTGAAGACGTGAAAGCCAATGCTTACAGTAACAATAACTATCAGGAATTCCGCTACATTGCTAAATCTGATTTTACTGTAAGAACCGAGAATATCGCTCTACTGCAAAATGCCTTATCTTCCTCATTAGATCTCCTTTCTGAAGGCATTATAATTGGTTCGAAAAATACCTGGAGACCAATTGAATACAGTTTTTCATCTCTCAATAGTTTGAAACCAGAAATGATAGAAGAAGCAACCAAGAATGCGAGGGAAGTAGCTGAAAAGTTTGCAGAAGACTCAAATTCAAAAGTGGGGAAAATTAGAAATGCACAACAAGGACTTTTCACGATTAATGATCTAGATAGTAATACTCCACATATTAAAAATGTCAGAGTGGTTTCCACTATCGATTATCAGTTGGAGGATTGATTTTTATTTGATGAATGGTTTAACTTTTCCTGACTAGCTAGGTTTATATCATTAAAATTATACCTATGAAAAAAATATTAGTCTTTATTTTCGCTCTGTTTAGCTCTAGCGCCTTTGCACAAGATATTATCAAAACCAAAAGTGCTGAAATTAAAATCCATCCAATCCTTCATGGAACTCTAGCTATTGAATACAATGACATAACCATTTATGTTGATCCTTATGGTGGTGCAGAAGGTTTTAAAGGACTAAACGATGCTGATTTAATTCTGATTACCGATATACATGGTGATCATTTAAATACAGAAACACTTAAAGCCTTAAATACTACTAATTCCCATTTTATAGTTCCTGAAGCAGTAGCCAAGCAAATGGAGGGCATCAATAATGATGAAATAGAAGTCCTCGATAATGATAAAAGCACTTCTCTCAATGGGATAGACATAAAAGCTATACCGATGTACAATCTTCCAGTAGATGCAGAAACTAGACACCCAAAAGGTAGAGGAAATGGCTATTTATTAAGTATTGCTGATAAAACAATCTATATCTCTGGCGATACAGAAGATATTCCGGAAATGCGAGCACTTAAAAATATAGATGTAGCTTTCGTTTGCATGAATTTACCATATACAATGTCAGTCGACAAAGCAGCTGATGCAGTACTAGATTTTAAGCCTGCAATCATTTACCCTTTTCACTTCAGAGGTCAAGGTGGCTTAGCAGATGTAGAGAAATTCAAATCATTGGTCAATGATAAAAATGATAATATTGAGGTAAGGTTAAGAAATTGGTATCCAGAGAATTGATTCTCTGGTATCAGACCAAAAATTATTAAAAACCTGCTTCTTTTTATTGTTTCGGTTGTGTTTTTATAATACCTTATTCCATGAAGTTTTTATTTAACTAAATGGTGCATAGAATATTCATCTTATTACTTTTTGTGAGCTCCCATATATTATATGGCGAACAAAGCACAGATAGTCTTCGGAATCTGTTAGAAACAAACCTCCATGATAGTAGCAAGCTTCAAATCTACAAAGAGCTACTTTATTCATTCAGTACATCAGATCCTTCCCAAGCAATATTATATGGAACAAAGGGTCTGGAGCTTGCTCAGAAAAAGACTGATAAGCTAGCAGAGACACAGTTCCTTAATAACTTAGGAATAGCATATTACGGCTTAGGAGATTACGAGAAAACGCTTAATTACTTTCTGCAGGTCCTAAAAATGGAGAAGGATCGACAAAGCCCTCAAGCATTATCGAGAGCTATGAATAATGTAGGAATCATTTTTGAGGAAATAGGCAGACTAGATAGAGCAGCGGAATATTATCAGCAGTCATTAAAGATAAAAGAAGAATTTTCAGATTCTTTAGGAATTTCAAATACGATGAGTAATCTCGGTCTTCTGTTTATGAAAAGAGAGCTTCCTGAGAAAGCAATCAAATACTTCAGGGCTTCGTACAAAATTGATAAAGACTTTGAATACACTGTAGGAATTTACAATTCCTTGCATAATATCGGAGTATATCATAAAGATTACGGAGATGTAGATTCAGCAGTTTACTACATCGAAAGAGCCCTGCTTGCAGTTCCTACAGGTCAAAAAAATTATGATAAAGCTTACATAGAAAAAAGTTTGGCTGAAAGCTATTTGAAGAAGGAAGAATTTGCACAGGCAGAAAAATACTTCAAAAGAGCCATCAGTTCGGGGGCAGAGGTAAAAGCCATTGAAGTCCTGAAAAGTTCTTATAACGGGCTTTCCACTATCTATGAGCTTAAGCAGCAATATAAACAGTCCTTATTAGCCTATAAAAAATATAAAAAATTAAACGACTCAATTTTTAATCAAGACTTTACAGCAAAAGTATCTCAATTAGAAAAGAATTTCGAAATAGATTCAAAAGAAAAAGAGATACAACTATTAAAAACCAAAGCAGAGATTACAGGACTACAATTAATAAGAAGAGAGAACTCAAATTATTTTTTGATTGTGCTCGGTATTTTATTAGCAGTATTGGCTTTGATCAGTTATAATCGTTATAATATAAAAAACAGAGCACATCGACTACTAAAGCTCAAAAACGATGAAATCAATCTCCAAAAAGCTGAAATTCAAGAAAATCGAGACGAAATTGAAGCGCAAAGAGATAGTATAATTGCTCAGAAACTAGCACTTGAAGAAGCAACAGCAGATACTACCAATAGTATTAAATATGCGCAGAATATACAAAGAGCGATTTTACCAGACCTCAAGAGCGTAAAATCTGCATTTAACGAATTTTTCATGCTGTATTTGCCCAAATCCATTGTTAGTGGAGATTTCTATTGGTTTGCTCAAAGAAAACATAAAACGTACTTTGCCTTGGCCGATTGCACCGGTCATGGGATTCCCGGAGCATTTATGACGGTAATGGCAAATGATCTACTAAACAGCATTGTAAATCAGCAAGGAATTGAAGATTGTGCTGAAATATTAAAAATATTAGATAGATCTGTATTGAATAGCCTTCAATACAAAGAGAACTCCTCTAATGACGGTTTAGATATCGCACTATTGTGTTTCGATCAACAAAGACAAGAAGTTAATTTTGCAGGAGCTAGTATGGATCTTATTGTTTTTCAAGACGATAACTGGGAATTGATCAAGGGACAGCGATTTTCCATTGGCGGCATGGTGGATTCTTTTGATAAAAAAGCAAGAAATATCACACTGAAGGTGAAGCAGGATATGCAAATCTACATTTATAGTGATGGCTTTGTTGATCAGTTTGGTGGGGCTGAAAATAAAAAGTTCATGCGTAAAAAATTAATGGCTTTACTCGATGAAATTAAATTACGCCCTTTTACTGAACAAAGAGCTCAGTTGCGAAAATCGATTTTGGATTGGAAAGGAGAACATGAACAAACTGACGATATTTCTATAGCTGGTATAAGAATTTAAAAAAAGGCCTATCCTTCTTAAGAATAGGCACTTAATGATCATCCAAATTTTCCTTTCAAAGCTGCTAACTTAGCTTGTAAATCTCCTTCAGGAGCTTTCTCCTCAGCTTTTCGCTTGAATTTACCTTTAGGCTTTTCTTCTTTAGACTGCTGCTTGAATGGATCCTTCTTCATAGAAAGTGAAATTCGTTTTCTCGCAGTGTCAACCTCCATAACCGTTACTTCCACCTTTTGGGCTACATTAACCACTTCAGCAGGATTACTCACAAATTTATCTGCAATATGGCTAACATGAACTAATCCATCTTGGTGAACTCCTACATCAACGAAAGCTCCAAAATTGGTAATATTAGTAACAATACCAGGCAATTTCATGCCTACATGAAGATCTTTCACTTCATTTACCCCTTCTGTAAAAGAAAAAGCTTCAAACTGCTCACGAGGATCACGACCTGGTTTCGCTAACTCTTGCATAATATCTTGCAAAGTTGGAAGCCCAACTGTTTCGGTTACATATTGCTTCATGTCCAATTTCTCTCGCAATTCTTTGCTTCCCATCAAATCGGTGATAGAGGCTTGAACATCTTTTGCCATTTTATTCACCAAAGCATAACTTTCAGGGTGAACCGCACTGCTATCCAGCGGATTTTTAGCATCACTAATCCGCAAGAAACCTGCTGCTTGTTCAAAAGCTTTATCCCCTAAACGTGGGACTTTTTTAAGTTCTTCTTTACTTTTAAATGCACCATTTTCATCTCTGTACTTGACAATATTTTCAGCAATAGAAGGGCCCAAACCGGAAACATAGGTCAACAATTGCTTACTAGCCGTATTCAACTCTACCCCTACATTATTCACACAACTGACTACGGTGTCATCCAGTCCAGCTTTCAATAAATTCTGGTCTACATCATGCTGGTATTGCCCCACTCCTATTGATTTAGCATCAATCTTCACTAATTCAGCTAATGGATCCATCAACCTTCGACCAATTGATACAGCACCTCTTACGGTCAAATCATATTCTTTAAATTCTTCTCTCGCTACTTCTGAAGCGGAATATACAGAAGCACCACTCTCATTCACCATAACAACAGTGACCGACTGAGGCAAACCAATTGAATTTATAAATTTCTCCGTCTCACGTCCTGCAGTACCATTCCCAATCGCGATAGCCTCCACATTGTATTTCTCTACTAATTGTAAAATCAGTGCTGCTGCTTTAGCCGTTTGACGCTGTGGTTCATGAGGATAGATCGCCTCATTAAATAACAATTTCCCTTGTCTATCTAAACAGACCATTTTACAACCTGTTCTAAATCCCGGATCTACTGCCATTACATTTTTCTGGCCCATAGGAGCAGCTAATAGCAATTGTCTTAAATTGTCAGAAAACACTTTGATAGCTTCCTCATCCGCTTTCTTCTTAGTGAAAATCCGGATTTCCGTTTCCATGCTGGGCTTTAGCAACCTTTTATAGGCATCGGTTACCGCCTGTTTTACTTGTTGGCCAGCTTCAGTATCTGCTTTCACAAAATGCTTTTCCATAATGAAAGTGGCATCTTCCTCCTCAGGGCTAATATCCAGCATCAAAATCATCTCTTTTTCTGCTCTTCGCATGGCTAAGATTCTGTGAGAAGGTGCCGTTTTAACGTCTTCCTCCCATTCGAAATAATCTTTGTACTTCTGACCTTCAGTTTCTTTTCCACTTAAAACTTTCGAGCGGAACTTTCCTTTCTTAAGAAAAAGATCACGAATATCTGCTCTTACTTCAGCATTTTCATTGGCCCATTCCGCTATAATATCTCGAGCTCCTTGTAAGGCAGCTTCCACATCAGCCACTTCCTTTTCTTCATCTATGAACTTTGCAGCTTCTAATTGCAAATCAGAATTACCTTGTTCAAAAATAAGCTTGGCTAAGGGCTCCAAGCCTTTTTCTCTTGCAATCGTTGCCTTTGTTCTTCTCTTGGGTTTATATGGAAGGTAGATATCCTCTAGCTTGGACATCGTTTCGGCTGCATTTATCTCTTTTTCCAACTCAGGCGTTAACTTCTCTTGCTCTTTAATAGACTTCAAGATCGCCTCTCTCCTTTTATCCAAATCGCGTAATTGCTGCAGTCGATCACGCACATCCGCCACAGCTACCTCATCTAAACTTCCCGTCATTTCTTTTCTATATCGGGAGATGAACGGCACCGTGGCACCACCATCTAATAATTCTATTACTGCTTTAACCTGTTGGGGACGCGCATTGAGTTCCCCTGCAATTTTAATAATGTGATCCATATTTTAGATTTAAGATGCTAGAATCTAGATTCTAGACTTTGGATTTATGATTTTAGAAAGAGTTTAATTAAAACCTTCCTATTATATACGTAGATTATTTTGGACAACAATACTCATCTTGGTTCTAGAATCTAGACTCTAGATTCTCCTTTAATATCCCAACACTTTTCTTACTCTTCCTAAGGTTTTATCTGCAATTGACGCTGCCTTTGCCTCACCTTTTTCCAGTTTCTCGTGGAGCTCATCTAAGTTCTCCATATAATGATTATATAATTCACGCTCCTTTGCGTATTTCTCTACAATCAATTCATAGAGCGCCTGCTTGGCATGCCCATAACCATAATTACCACCTTCATAATTTTTACGCATTTCTGCAATCTGCTCTTCGGAGCCTAGTAATTTATAAATATTGTAAACATTGCAGGTATCCGGATTTTTAGGCTCCTCCATTGGCGTGCTATCCGTCACAATCTTCATCACATTTTTCCTGAGCTTTTTATCAGGCTGAAAAATATCAATAGTATTACCATAAGATTTGCTCATCTTCTCTCCATCCGTGCCGGGAATAGTCATGCTTTGCTCATCTATTCTTGCTTCTGGCAAAACAAATACATCTCCGTAGCGGTGATTGAAAGCACTGGCAATATCACGAGTCATTTCAAGATGTTGCTTTTGATCTTTTCCTACAGGAACAATATCTGCATCATATAAGATGATATCACAGGCCATCAATACAGGATACGTAAAAAGACCTGCATTTACATCTGCCAAACGATCAGATTTATCTTTAAATGAATGTGCATTGGCCAACATCGGGAATGGCGTATAACAACTCATATACCAGTTAAGCTCCGTTACCTGCGGCACTTTTGATTGTCTGTAAAACAAGTTTTGATCCGTATCAAAACCAAATGCCAACCATGCAGCGGCTACTGCATTAACATTCTCCTTTCTTACTTCAGCATCTTTTATTGTTGTTAGTGAATGCAGATCGGCAATAAAAAAGAAGCTTTCATTTTTTGGATCTTGTGATAATTTGATCGCTGGAATAATAGCGCCTAACAAATTACCTAAATGTGGTTTTCCGGAACTTTGAATACCTGTTAAAATTCTTGACATCTTAAATATTTTTCTTTCTGATAATTTTATCTAAACTAAAACTCCCACCGCCATTCAAAGCCGTTACAGAAAATACTGCCGCGTACAATAAGCCTAGCTCCTGCCGTCCGAAAGGATCTCCACTATGCACTACCAAAGCAGCAATTAACATTGTGAACAAAATAGGAACACTGGCCAAACGAGTGTAGAGTCCTAAAGCTACTAAAATTGAGCAGACAAATTCAGCAAAAACGGTAGCAACTAGACTTACTTCTTCTCCTAATCCAATAGGGTCAGCAAAACTAAAATCACCGCTTAGCAACTTCATAAATTTAGGATAGCCATGCGTTAACATCATGAGTCCACCTGCTAATCGCAAAACCAATAAACTTAAATTCTTGTAAGGCATATTTAATTGAATCTATAAAATGTAATTAATATCAGATCTTCTTATTTTGTAAAAGTTAAAAATCTATGGCAGCGCACCACTCAACAAATAAAGAATTATGTATCTTCGCTTGAAACAAAAAAACGAATTTATGAAGAATATCCATTTGTTTAAAAGTACGCCTGTGATTGTTTTTTTATTTTTTTTCCACATTGCAGTATTTGCACAAAATAATAGTGCTAAAATCACATTTATGGAAGAAAGCCATAACTTCGGTACTATTGAAGAAGTAAGCGGTATAGCTAAACACACTTTCAAATTCATTAACTCTGGCAGTGATTCCATAAAGCTAACGTCTGTAAGAGCTTCCTGCGGTTGCACAACTCCTTTCTGGGAAAAAGAAGCCTTAATGCCTGGGGATACTGGAAAAGTCGAAGTAGCTTATAATCCCTTAAACCGACCGGGTAAATTCGCCAAAACGGTAACCATCACCACCTCAGGAGAGCCTTCGACCAAACTCTTACGCATTTCAGGTTATGTAGAGCCGAAGCCAAAAAGCATAGAAGACGAATACAATACAGCATTGGGTGGAATTAGACTTAAAAGTAAATTCATCAACTTCGGGAATATTACAAACGAAAAGCCCGTTAGTAAATTAATTGAGCTCTATAATCAATCAGAAGATACTATAACCGTTTTAGATCGATTTGTATCTGCAGACTTCATTAAAGTAACAAAATTACCTGCTATAATTCCACCGAAAAAATCTGGGGAAATTGAGATCACCTATTTGCCAAAAATAAGAGCTGACCTAGGTTTTATGAATGATCCGCTTACATTTTTTACTGACGAAGTAGAAAAGAGTAATAAATCGCTTAATGTAATTGCTACTATTAACGAGTATTTCCCTCCTATGACTGAGGAAGAATTAGCCAAGGCACCGCACATCGAATTTGAAACTTCGGAATATGATTTCGGACATTTGAATGAGGGCGATACGGTATCACATACTTTTCAGTTTACAAACTCTGGCAAGGAAGCGCTAAAGATAAGAAAGACAAAAACGACCTGCGGATGTACAGTGTCTGAACTTGAAAAAATGGAATATGCGCCTGGTGAACTGGGTCAGATTAAAATCAAATTTGATTCAAAAGGAAGAAGAGGCACACAAATCAAACGCATAACTGTATTCTCCAATGACCCAACTGCACCGAATCAGGATTTGATTATTAAAGCTTATGTAAGGGATAAGTAGGTTTAACCATATGATGATAATACACTTAATTCAATTTTAATGTACATACCAGAGAGTTATAAAAACGAAAATATTGAAGAAGTAAAAGAGTTTCTAAAGGCAAACAGTTTTGGGATTCTCATCAATCAAGTTGATGGTAAAATTTCAGGCACTCATATTCCTATGGAGCTTGATAAGGATGAAAATGGCGAAGACGTTTTAGTAGGCCATATTGCCAAACGGAATCCTCAAGCAAAAAACTTTACGGAAAAGGCAGAAGTATTGGCCATTTTCAATGGGCCTCACAGTTACATTTCATCTTCCTGGTACCAAAAAGAGGATGTTCCTACATGGAATTATATTGCAGTGCATGTATATGGAACCATCAAAATAATCGAAGGAGAGGAATTATTTGAAGCGATGAAAAAACTGGTTGATAAATACGAGCAAAATTCAGCAAATCCGGTTTCTGTTGACAAAATGTCAAGCAAAACATTGCAGCAAATAAATGGAGTTGTGGGATTTTCAATTAAGATCAAGGAAGTTCAAGCCGCATATAAACTTTCCCAAAAGCATGATGAAACAGATTATCGTACCATTACATCAGAATTGAAAAAAAATGGAGACTCTAGTTCTATCAGCATTGCTGAAGAGATGCGGAAGGTAAAAGAAGAGCCAAATAATTAGATAGGTAAAACCTATTTAAATAGAAATGGGGGAACTAGCAAAATTTCGATGATTATCAGTATCTTGTTACTGTAAAAAATCATCTCTATGAAAAAACTCACAATTCTTTTAATAACACTTTGTTGTGTTGCTTGTCAGCCAGACCCAGCCACCCTCACTTTTGAAGTTTCGTTTAGTGATCAAGTCTCTGAAGAAGCAAAAGATGGTAGACTATTGTTATTGCTTTCCACAGATGATTCTCAAGAACCACGTTTCCAAATAAATGACGGACCCAATACACAGCTCGTTTACGGTCAAAATGTTGATGCGATGGCAGCTAGTCAAGCTGTAGTCTTCAATGCTGAACAATTTGGCTATCCGATCGAAAACCTTAATGATTTAGAGCCTGGTGATTACTGGGTGCAGGCATTATTGCACACCTATGAAACCTTCAATCTGGCTACTGGGCATACGGTAAAACTTCCAATGGACAATGGTGAAGGACAGCAGTGGAATCGATCGCCAGGCAATATCTATAGCAGTCCGAAAAAAATAACTATCCCTCCAAATAATCAATCGGCAAATTTTTCCATTGTAATGGATCAGATCATCCCTCCTATTGAGGAGCCGGAAGACACCAAATGGATCAAGCATATTAAAATAAAAAGTGAGCGCTTAAGTGAGTTTTGGGGAAGGGATACTTATCTCGGAGCGCATGTGCTCTTGCCAAAAGGCTTTGATGAACATCCAGAGGCAAACTACCCTCTAATGGTCTTTCATGGCCACTACCCCTCTGATTTCGGTGGGTTTAGAACAACTCCTCCAGACTCCACCATGGACCCGGAGTACTCCGAAAGATTCGATGTGGAAGGCTACAATATCATTCAGCAGCAGGAAGCTTATAATCAATATCTGCAATGGATAAGTGATGATTTCCCGCGCTTTATTATCATTGAAATACAGCATCCTACTCCTTATTATGATGATTCCTACGCGGTCAATTCAGCAAGTCAGGGACCTTATGGTGACGCCATAACCTACGAACTGATTCCTCACATAGAGGAACAATTTAGAGGAATCGGTGAAGGTTGGTCGCGCTTTCTTTACGGTGGGTCAACAGGCGGCTGGGAAGCATTGGCCGTGCAAGTGATGTATCCAGATGAATATAATGGCGCCTTTGCAGCATGTCCTGACCCAATAGATTTCCGTGCGTATTGCTTAGTTGATTTATATGAATACGACAATGCTTATTATTACGAAAGTGAACACAAGCAAGTCCCTATTCCTGCTCATCGTGATTATCTAGGGGCAGTAAACTCTTATATGAAAGATGCTAACCATAAAGAATTAGCACTTGGCGATAAGTCTCGATCTGGTCAGCAATTTGACATTTGGGAAGCTACTTACTCACCTCAGGGAGAAGATGGCTATCCAGTTCGTATTTGGGATAAAAAGACTGGTGATATCAACGCTGAAGTTGCGCAGTATTGGAAAGAGAATTATGATTTACGATATATACTCGAAAGAGATTGGGAAGAATTAGGCCCCCAACTGCAAGGGAAAATTAACATCTACTGTGGTGATATGGATAATTATTACCTCAATAATGCTGTATATCTGATGGAAGAGTTTCTGGAAAGCACCACTGATCCTTACTATGATGGAGAAGTCGATTATGGAGACAGAGCCGAACATTGCTGGAATGGCGATCAGGAAAACCCAAATCACATCTCCAGATTGCGCTACAACACGATGTATGTAGATAAGATTATGAATCGAATTAATGAGAGCGCCCCAGAAGGAGCTAATTTAAGTAGTTGGAGGTATAAAGAATAGCATGAATTATAAAATTTAACCTAATCACTAAACCCATGGCAACCGATCAAAAATTTGTAGATTATATAGTGGAACAAATCGAGAATGCAGGAGAAATCAAGGCTAAAAAGATGTTCGGAGAGTATGGCATCTTTTCCGATTCGAAGATATTTGGCCTCATTTGTAACAATAAATTATTCTTAAAACCTACCAAGGCCGGTCGTGAATTTATTGGAGATGTAGTAGAAGACCCCCCTTACCCGGGGGCAAAGCCTAGCTTTTTAATTGAAGATAAAATTGAAGACAGCGGATGGTTGAGCGAATTGGTGAGGGTTTCGGTTGAAGAATTGCCGATGCCGAAGGTTAAGAAGAAGAAATCAGGTTTTTAGTTTAAATACTAAAATTTCGACTTAAATACATTATCTGCATTGCCGTTTCTCTTCACACTTATTTCCATTCCCAAATCTGTTTTTACTTTCTTTTTTCTTAGACAAAAAAGAAACAAAAAGTCAACACAAAAATATGCTCCAACACTCATGCTCTTCCGGCCCGCATTCCTGCCTGCAGCAGACAGGTTTGTCCTCCTGCCCGCTCGTTCTAATCAAGCATTATTTATAAAATGAAAATCTTTCTCCTTACATGAAAACTAAAAGCTTTCCTTATAGAATTTGCAAATAATACAGGGTAACCATAGCATGATGCGGGACCCATTATTCCCTGACTGGTTCAAGTGTCCTACAGGACCTGTCCGAACTTATTACAAGACATTGAACTTTCGCTTTGACTATCTACCCTTCGACACTCTGCTGATACCTATTAATCCCACGAATTTTTGCTGGAACCATTAGCCTTGCCTAATTTAGCGCTCGCTTGGATGAAAAGGAGTAAATGTTATGGGAATGACTATTGCTCTATGATCTCAATCTGGCGTAACATTTAGTCATTAAAGCGGTTAAGAATCTATTGAAAAGATAAAATTATGAAGGATACTAAAGTGCTGAAATTTATAGAAGATGTAGTAGGAAATATGCCAACAGATTGGTTGAAGCTTACCACACATCGACTTGATATTTACAATGAAGAATTAGCGAAAACTGAATTTTTAGAGCGTTTTGAAAGTTTATATGCCGTTCAAAATTCTGACACTGTAGCACTTAGTGAATTACCTACAGCTTTTGACTACATTCGTTTAGGTCATCCTTTATCTTCTGTATTGGAATGGGCCATAGCCAAATTGAATGAAACCAAAGCCGATAATGTCATCAGCTTTTCGTCACAGACGATCCCAGTTTTAGCGGTATTAAGAAAAAACCATTTTGAAAAGAAAAATACCCTGATCGCTTATAGAGGAGAATTACCCACTTTTTTTGATGCAGATACGGTAGAGAGAGTGTACGAATACCAATTTGAATTAAAGCAGGTATCCGATTCAGGAGATATCCCTGAATTTGAAGGCACTACTATTTACATTTCATCGTCAGATGATTTCAGTAAATTTGAACTTAACCCTAATATTGACTTTTCCATCAATAGTCATGAGGAATTAGGAAGTATTCTTTTGGTCAACGGTACATCAAATGAAGCCTACATATCGGAAGTCCAACATGTGAGAAGAAGAGAAACCATTTCAATGACTCCGGATGATTCTTTTTCTGCTTTGAAGCTCTTGTTAGGCAAAGCTTTTGCTCCACAGGATAAAAAAATGGTAGCGAAGAATAAAGAATCTGTAATCAATTCCATTCAAGAAATTACAGCTACCAGCTCAAAATCGCTATTAGGCTCTTGCGGATTATCCGTTCAATACGCGATCATGATGGGGCTGATTGATGAGGCCTCACAAAAGCACCCGGGAAAAGCCATTAAAATCATTGTTCCCCCTAACTGTTATGGCGGTACTAACGACCAGGCCAGACGAGTAGCGGCTTGTGTGAGTAATGTAGAGATTTTGGATTTACCTGTTGATGGCGATAACGATATGGTGCAAAGCACTGATAAAGTATTGAATCAAGTTGCTCAGGAAGGTGCGGTACCTTATATCATTGCTGAAATTCCGACCAACCCAAGAGTAGAAGTGCCGGATTTAGAGCAGTTAAGAGATGTGTTAAGCAAGGAGCGCACAACCTCAACAGGCGAGAAAGCCATTGATCCAGTTTTCATTTTAGATCAAACCTTCTGTCCTAATGTGCAATTCTGTGGAGAAGAAGGTGTGCTTGCCGGCATCAGAACAATATCATATGTAAGCGGATCGAAATTTCCTAGTGGCGGAAAATGTACGGCTGGATATACGGTGGCTAATCAAAAAGCAGCCAGCTTGATGGACAATATTGAAAAGCACATAAAGCTTTGTGATAATGAAGCCACCGATCTGCAAGTAGAGATTTTAGCAGCACAGATGCCTTCCATGTTGCAGAGGATTAAGGATGCGTACAAAAACACACGTGAGTTTGTCAACTTCATTGACGAGACTTTGCCAACGGCCAAAATTAATTTCGTTTCAGAAGAATTAGCGAAAGCAGGCTTCACTCCTTCTGTGTTCTCCTTAGACTTACCAACCAAAGGTGAAACGCATGAAGAAAGAGAAACTTACAAAAGGGCTTTAAACAGCAAACTCATCAATATGATGATCAGTGAAATCCCTGAAGAAAGTAAATACTGCGTAAGCTATGGACAGCTTAAAGGCTGTTATTGGACCATCCCTGCAACTTCTACTCAAGGAACTACCAAGGAAGACGACAAGGATTATATTGCCCGAGTATCGGTATCACCTGATTTAGACCTTGACCTTCATAAAAAGGTATTTGCTGATTTCGTTGAGCAAATTACTTCAGAAGACGCCAAGGAAAAAGCAATGGATCTGTAAACCCATCAGTTTTCATGCTACCTGAAGGTGGCATGAAAATTATTTCATTTACTCTGCTCAGTTTGTTAGTAGGTGTAGATACTAGGTATTAAACTATTCTTCAATCTATTCTCCCCTTCCACTTCCTTGAATCGACACTAGGCTTTCCTAAAAAAATCTATATATTTACGGTATTATTAGTTTACTTACTTCCAGAACCTGCAAAAGCTCCTTTTCACAAGTAGGTATTTCGAATTCATAGTTGCTGATAAAATAAATTGCACAAATCTGTTTATACCTGAGTCAACAATAAATACTATATTCGAGGAGTCGAAATAATTAAAATAACGTAATCATGAAAAAAGTATCTCTTCTGGTTCTTTTGAACTTGCTAATGTATACATTATTATTTTCACAAGGGATGTCAACTTCTGGCCCATATGGAGGGTTTATGGGTGAATTGGTAAAAACAGAAAATACTCTTATTGCTTCAGCAGGTAATGGAGGAGTATATAAATCTATTGACAATGGACAAACATGGGAAAAGAAAACTACAGGCCTTCCTACTAATGGCACAGTCTATGATTTAGTGTCTAATAATGGAACAATTTATGCCTCTGTTTTTAACAATGGAATTTACTTATCTACAGACGAAGCTGAAAATTGGACAGCAATTAATAATGAAGTAGAAGACCTTACTTTCTATAACTTTATGGTCAATGAAAATGACATCTATGCTGGAAATGCCAATGGAGGTGTTTACTATTCAGAAGACAATGGATCAAATTGGACTGAAAAAAGTGATGGGATTGCTGACATACAATTTGAAGATTTTGCTTATTTCAAATCAGCTGTCTATGCTGGCGGGAGTTCATTATTTAGAAGTACAAACAGCGGAAATTCCTGGGAAGAAATAGAAATCACCGGCCTTGACGCAAATGGCGTTAGATCAATGACGGCAACAGAAAATTCATTAATTGTTGGAGATAATGGAAACATATTTGTTTCATCAGACGGTATTTCATGGAACAAATCTACCTTAAACGTAAATGCATCCATCTTAAACATGGGAGTTTCAGGCGATAGCATTTATTTAACGACTAGTGTGGGAAGATTCTACTACTCCAAAGACGAAGGCTTGAACTGGGTTTTGGTTCAAAATACTGAAACTGACCAATTTGTCCGTGACATTGAATTACTAGATAATGCAATAATCATGAGTACATCTGAAGGCATCTATTCATCTTATGATAATGGAAATGAATGGGTGAATAGTAATCAAGGCCTTCAAGCACTGGAGATAGAATCACTCGCTTCAAATGGGACTTACATATTTGCTGGCACTGAAAGGCAAGGTATTTTTCGTTATGATACCGAGTCAAACTGGACTAAAATGAATTTCGGCTTAGATGCCTTAAATGCAAAGTCAATTCATAATATTGTAATAGTGGGAGATGACGTTTTTATCGGAACTGGCGGAGGTGTTTATCGTTCTTCCAATTTCGGTACTGAATGGAGCAGAATATCTGACCTTGGGACAAGTACCCTCGATTTTGATAATGGAAAATTCGTACTGGGCTCAGGTGGCACGGGGATATATGTTTCAAGCGACACGGCTAAAACTTTTGTCTTAAGCGAAAATAATGGACTCAATATTGAAACTGGTTATGAAAGTATTTTATTGCAAGGAGACACAGTTGTAGTAAGTACTCGGAACGGTGAAATGTTCTTATCTCAAGATTTAGGGCACAACTGGACAGATGTTTCCATTACAGGTGACTATTATATGACTTACGATTTACATTATTCAAATGATAGATTATATGCAGCAACAAGTAAAGGGTTACTATTTAGTGAAAACCTAGGTGAAAGTTGGGCCTTCTTAAACAATGAGTATCTCTCTATTTCCGGTATTGCTATGGCAGGAAAAAAAGTATATGCTGCGACTAAAAATGGGTTATTTGTTACTTCTGAAACTAGGGAGAAATGGTATCATGTAAGTGGAGAGCTCGGCAATTCAGCAGTCAATGAAATTATTTTGACATCAGATAAAATTTATGCCGGTACATTTGCTTCTAGCGTTTGGGAACTCCCTATTCTTGAAGCGAACCTTCCTCCAATTATACTTTCACAAGAACCTATTATTTCTGACGAAGATACCGAATTATCAATTCCGCTTGATAAGTTAATAGTAGATGATGAAAATACATATCCTGAGAATTTCACTTTTGCTGTTAAATCTGGCGACAATTATTCTGTGAGTACCAATATCATAATTCCGGATGAGAACTTTAACGGAATTCTTAATGTACCAATCTCAATTAACGATGGAATAGATAATAGTCCAGTTTTTGATTTAACTATTGAGGTCAGTCCTATTAATGACGCTCCTGTAGTAGTTGCATATAAGGGTCCTACAAATATAGCGGGAGATGAATTATTGGAGGTTTCACTTTCAGATCTGACTGTAAATGATGTTGATAATGATTTTCCTGACGATTTTTCGCTTTCTGTGCTAGAGGGAGATAATTACCAGTTAACAGAAAATCAAATAAGACCAAATACTGATTTTGTAGGTGATCTTACGGTGCCTGTAAAGGTAAACGATGGAGATATTGACAGTGAAGCTCTCAATATCACCATTTCTGTAACTGCCATTTTGAGTATAAATAATCGGGCAGACAAACCTAAATTCTCAATCTTCCCTAATCCATCTAACAATTATTTGAAAATAAATTCAGATATGATCATTGAATCTAATCAAATAAGAATTTTAAATTTAGAAGGAAAGTTATCGAAAACAGTTCCGATGAAAACCGAAGTTCAAAATAATGTAATCGATATAAGCTCCATTCCAGCTGGTATCTACCTAATACAAATATCCATTGACGATGATGTTTCTACAGTGAAGTTTATAAAACAATGAAAATAGTATTCTCTCAACCTCTGCGAATTAAAAATATATCGGGCTATTAGCAATTTCGTTTCAGAAGAATAAGCTAAAGCAGGCTTCACTCCTTCTGTGTATTCCTTAGACTTACCAACCAAAGGTGAAACGCATGAAGAAAGGGAAACCTACAAAAGCACTTTAAACAACAAGCTGATCAATATGATGAACAGTGAAATCCCTGAAGAAAGTAAATACTGCGTAAGCTATGGACAGCTAAAAGGCTGCTACTGGACCATTCCAGCAACTTCTACCCAAGGAACGACCAAGGAAGACAACAAGGATTATTTTGCCCGAGTATCGGTATCACCTGATTTAGACCTTGACCTTCATAAAAAGGTATTTGCTGATTTCGTGGAGCAAATTACTTCAGAAGACGCCAAGGAAAAAGTCATTAATCTATAAACCTATCAGTTTTCATGCTCCCTTGAGGTGGCATGAAAACTACTTTTACTCCTTCGCGAGCTCCTAGTGTATCATCCTACCCCCAACTAAATACCCCTAGTTTTTACTAAGAAAAACTATATCTTTATAAGCATAATGTTGAGCAAGCCGATGCATAATTAAAAACCTTAAGATTTGATATGACTTTGATGAAAGCAGTAGTATATAACAAAAAGTACTCCCCTTACAAACTGCGAATAAGCGAGATAGGAAAATCTATACCTAGCGTCAATGAAGTATTAGTAAAAGTGATATCAGTATCCTTAAATGCTGCAGACTATCGTTCCCTGAAAATTGGGATCATTCCAAAAAAGAAAATATTTGGATCTGCTGTATCGGGAACCATCGAATCGGTGGGAAGAAATGTTCGGCAGTTCAAGGCGGGTGATGCCGTAGTCGGAGATCTAACAGATTTTAAATTTGGTGGCTTAGCAGAATACACAGCAGCTGCCGAAAAGGCATTCACTCTCAAACTTGCCAATACATCCTTTGAAGATGCTGTCACTTTACCAGTAGCTGCAACAACAGCTCTGCAAGCATTGCGAGAGAAGGGCAAGATCCACGCAGGACAAAAGGTGTTAATTGTCGGCAGTGCCGGTGGTGTTGGAACTTCTGCAATTCAATTGGCGAAATATTTCGGTGCAAAAGTAACTGCGGTATGTAGCTCCAAAAACGTGGCGCAAAGCATTGATTTAGGTGCGGATAAAGTAATAGATTATACGAAGACTGATTTCACCAAAGGCAGCGATCGTTACGATCTAATTCTGGCCATCAACGGAAATTATCCCTTATTAGGATACAGACGGATTTTAAATTCCAATGGTACATATGTGATGGTAGGCGGTACGCTAGGTCAAGTATTAAAATCCATATTCTTTGGCTGGTTATTTTCTTTTGGAGGAAAGAAAATGAAAACCCTTTCTGCAAAAGCTGATCAAGAAGATTTAGCTTATCTTGTACAATTATTAGATGAAGGCAAATTTAATGCTATCATCCATAAACGCTACACTCTTGACGAAGCAGCAGAGGCCATGGACGATTTAAGTAAAGGACACTGCCCTTCTAATGTGGTGATCAATATTGAGCAAAGTAATTTGCTGTAATCAGTAGAAACTAAACCCTTTGCACATACACTCTTCTTTCCATCGTACTATTCCTCAGAAAGTTGCATTTAATTTCTAGGTGATGCTAAATAATGATGATTAGTGCTAAATAGAACTACTTTTACTATCTTGCTTTTAAAACTATCTTTTTTACCTACTCTTGAATAAAGTGCAAATAGATTTCATCTTTCAAAAAGATACGCTATGAAAAACAAAGAACTCTCCGAACTTAGTGACCAAGAAGTGTTAGATGAGTCAAAAAAAGTAAAGTCCAACCCAATTGCTAATGCTCTCATCATTGGGTTCCTCTTTGGTATTGTTATTTATAGTGTTGTTGTAAACACTTGGGGTTTTCTCACTTTAATACCATTATGGTTAGCCTATCACTTTATTAATAATTCTAAAAAAGCTAAGAAAATAGAGCAATTGTTAAAGGAAAGAAATTTAAAATAAGGCATGAAAAGCATCTGTAAAAACTGCAAATCCGAAGTAGAGCAAAATTATTGTCCAAATTGTGGAAGAAAAGCTGATTTAAATAGAATTAACGGTCGGTACATCTTCACAGAAATCACAAGCGTTTTGTACCTGGATAAAGGCATATTGTATACCATTCGGGAATTGCTCATTCGGCCGGGCTCCACCATCCGCAGCTTTATCAAAGAAGATAGAAACAGACTTGTCAAACCCGTGATATTCATCATCATATGTTCTTTAATCTATTCACTTATTAGACAGATTTTACAATTTGAAGACGGATATATCCATTACAATGATTCTGAAAATTCAACTGCCATGTATATTTTTGGATGGATTTCCGATAATTATGGATATGGAAATTTAATTATGGGAATTTTCATAGCACTATGGGCAAAAGTGCTATTTAAAAAATTTGGTTATAATTTTTTTGAAATCCTGATTCTTTTATGTTTTGTAATGGGAATAGGAATGCTAATATTAGCGCTCTTTGGAATTATAGAGGGACTGACTCAGTTAGCAGTATTGCAATTTGGCGCAATACTATTTGTTATTTATGCTACTTGGGCCATTGCACAGTTTTTTGATAAGAAGAAGTTTTCGAGCTATATGAAAGCTTTTCTTGCATATTTCTTGGGGATGCTAACATTTACATTAGCTATAATTTTAATAGGCAATTTAATAGACTTTCTAGTATAGAAACTCTTTAAAAATTGGAATAACAGCAATTGATCCTCCTCAGCACACTACAAAAAAATTGCATCTTAAATATTTTAGAGAACTGCTGGCTTCCTTAATAATTTTAAAAAGCTAGAGCATGAGGTTCTAATGGAAATCACAAAATCTTAAAAGATTGGCAAAGCACATTAGCCTCCTAATCTTGCTTAACCAGCCAAAATCAAACAATTCAATAGGATAAGAAAAGCTTTTTATCGAAAAATTTAAATTTTCCATTATAAAATTTTGTTTATCTCAGACTTAACTGTTGATTTACAGTGCAAAAATTATCATTTTAAAATGAAATACTGTATTTTGCATGAATGATTATATCACTATTAGGTAAAATATTAGATTTTTTATAGAACAAATGATCTCTTCTTTAAAGGGATAAGAGTAAGGGCTATTTAGTAATGAGGGAAATAAAATTACAGTCAGCAATAAGTGCTACTGAAATACATTAATGCTACTGTATAATTTAAATGCATTGAACTATATAAAACTCCTTTTTAGGGGGATATAATCACAACTGGTTGCAAAAGTAATTGCTTTTTACAAACGATTATTGAGACACCAAAAAAGTAAATAGGCAATCAGAATGAAGCTTAAAACTATATTTCAAAGTAATAACATCCAACCTAATATCTTAGGTGCTAGATCTTCTATGAACAATGTCTTATTACTCATTTTACTTTTCTCAACGTTACTAAGTCCGAAAATTTTACAACAAGGGGCTGATACTACTAAACGATTATCAACTATTAGTAAACTCACCTTGGCTAACGGAACTGTATTAGCTCATAGTTCAGCCTTTTCTACTCATAAAACATCTGATTTGATCAATAATCAAGGAATGCTTTCCGACTCAGATGGTTATTCGAAAGATAAATTGCTTTTACAAACTGTGCCGGACAGTTGGATCAAATTTTCAGCTATTGGGGTACAACAAATAAATATTCCTGCCGGATATACTGATATTAGTTTAGAGTCTGGTGAAGATGCTACTTTTCTCATCCTTAAATGCAATAACAAGGAATTTTCTATGACATTGTCACCAGAAAATAAAACGCTTGAGATTGTGACAGGACTTAATGTGAAGGAGTTAGAGATTGGCAAGTTGCCCGCTTCTTTTGGACAGAATTTGAAGATCAATTCAAATCCCGTTTCCAAGACTCCTCTGACAGTCACTTTTTCAGAGGTTTTAGACTTGGGTGATAAAGGATTAGATGTAACTGCTTCTGAGATCGAAGTGAAAGAGACTATTCGAACTACAGGCGATATTGACCTCAAAGCACTAGAAGGAAATGATGGGAAAGGAAAATTAATCGTAACAGGGGCATTAAATGGAGCTCAAGTTTCAGTTTTTGCAGATAGATTAAGTCAAGTATTTGGTGAGATAACATCCAACAAAACAAGTGGGCTCATACAGATACTCTCTAAAGGTGACGTTGAAATCGGAGAAAAAGCTTACTTGGATGCATCTGCTCCAAATGGAGGCGGTACCATTTTAATTGGTGGCGACTTCAAAGGTAAAGGGAGTATACCCAATGCGCAAAAAACTTATATAGCCCCAAATGCTACCATAACAGCAAATGCCACAGCGGATGGCGATGGCGGTAGAATTATTGTGTGGGCGGATGACTTTACGCAAGTATATGGTAACCTCAGTGCCAAAGGAACAGGTAGTGGTAAAGGAGGCTTTATTGAAACCAGTGGAAAGATAAACCTAGACGTGCGCACCGTCCCTGATGTGAGCGCTGAAAGTAGTAATGGAGGCGAGTGGTTGTTAGATCCAAGGAATATTGATATTGTAGCGGGTGGAGGAAATACCAATATCAATACCACTTCTCCTTTTAACCCAACCGGAGATAATGCCCAGCTAGGAGTTAATTTAATTACTAGCGCACTGGGTTCCGGTGATGTTACCATCAATACCAATACAGGTGGTGCTCAACAAGGTAATATTAATCTTTTGGTTGATATTGATTATAATGGAAGTGGTGCTGGTAATACACTTACGCTCAATGCGGAAAACAATATTAATTTACAGGGAAGTATCTTCGATGGAGTTACTGGAGACTCCGAATCAATTTCTGTTGTTTTAAATGCAAATGGATTTATGGCTGGGTCAACAGAATCTATTGTTACTCATGGAGGAACAATAGATCTAATTGCTGCAAATGTAATACAGTTTAACAACTTAAGTTCTCAAGCAGCAAGTGGTGCTGGCGGAAATATAAATGTAGTTGCAGGTGGAGATATAGATATAAATGGAACTGTAAACTCCGATGGAGGTGGGCTTGGTGCCGGAACTATTTCTATCCAGAGTACTGGAGGTAATTTAAATTCTTCGGCGAGCCCGCTAAGTCTAAATGCTTCAGACCAAAACGGGAGCACGATTACCTTAACTATAGCTGGAAGTATTTTAACTCCTCTAAGCATAAATACGGTTGGAGGAGCTGGAGGCGGTGGTGATATTAGTATCACAACCTCTGGAATAGGCCCTACTACTATTAATACAATCAGTCCTAATGGTTTAGGAGCCTCTGGAAATGTCACATTCAATGTGGGTGGTGATTTAACGCTTCCTGGCTTTAATCTAAATGGCGGACTAATTTCTGGAGGAATTCTAAATATAACGGCAGGTGGAGATGTTAGTTTATTAGGAGCATTTACAAACAATGGTGTGCCAAATGGCGGAGCCATTGATATCACAAGTACAAGCGGAAATATCTCGGTCACTAGCCTTGCCTCTAGCGGAGGCACTGATTTTGGTGGTGCAATAACACTAAATGCAGTTAACGGCACAGTTACAGCAACTGGTAATATTTCTACAAATGGGGGGATTGGCGGTGGTGGCGTAGACATTGATGGAGGAATTATTAATGTATTAGATTTGAATTCGGGAGGCCCTGCCTTAAACCTCAATAGCTTCATTGGTAATATTACTTGTGGTGACTTAGCAACAGAAGATAGTTTTAGTGGTTCTGGGCCGATTAATATCTCGTCCGCAAATAATATTACTACTGGAACTCTCGATGCAGCAACAGGGGGACCTGGATCGGGCCCAATTACTTTATTAGGGAACGATATTACTATTAACGGCAATGTAGATGCTTCTGCGGGGAGTACAATGGCAAATGGTAATACAATCGATATAACAGGTAACATAGTGGATATAACAGGCTCTTTTTTAGCTACTGGAGATGGTGGTGGCGGTTCTATACTTATCGATGCTCAAACATTGTCTAAACCAGTAGGTAATTTAATTTTTGATGTTTCTACCTCAGCCTCATCCGGAGGTGCTGGAGGTTCTATAGCTATTAACTCAAATCAGGTTTTAAACGACTTGTCTTTTAATGTGAGTGAAAATGGAGTAACGGGAGGTGCTGGCGGATCTGTCTCACTTGATATTGCTTCAGGAACAACCACTATTGCTGTGCTGAATATGAATGGCACAAATGGAGGTGGAGATTTTACTGCAATCGGCAGTTCAAACTTAGTGTTTAATACAAATCTTAACTCTAATATTACCGGAGCTAACGGTGCTGGTGGAAATATTCTCATAGATGTTAATACGATTTCTTTTGGGGCTGGATTAGGCATAAACACTACTGCCGTTGACAATGGTGGCGACATTGACTTAACAGCCGCCGGAGATATTAGCATAAATGGAACAGTAGATGCTTCAGCGACTGGTTTCCCTTCAACGGCAGGAGAAATTACAATTACAAGTACCGCAGGGAATTTGAATTCTACTGCTACCCCATTAGAACTTATAGCATCAGCTAATGAGGGAAACAACATCACCTTAGATATTTTTGGTAATATCAATCAGCCCTTAGATATTAATACGCAACCAGGTGTTGGGAGTATTTTTGGTAATTTAAATGTTACCACAGGCGGAGCTGCTCCAACAACATTCTCCAGCATTCAAGTTAGTGGAGCCCAAGGGGCAGGAAATATAACAATCAGTACTGTAGGGGACTTAATTTTTAATACAGATGTTGTGGCATCTGGTTCTTTCGGAGCTCCTGTTATCATCCAGTCACTAGCTGACATAACTTTTGCAGCAGGTTTAGGGATTAATACAAGTGGGACTAATGGCGGTGGTGATGTAGCACTTACAAGTGATGGAACTGTAACAATACCCAATGGTATTATTACAAATGGCGGTTCAGCAGGAAGTGGTGATTTAACAATTAGTGCCCTTGGTAACATTACTACAGGTGAAATTGAAACTGTTTGTACAGTAGGTGATGGTGCTAGTGGTAATATAGATTTAAATTCTTCTGCAGGGTCAGTAAACTTTTCCACCATAAGTGCAGAATACCCACTTGAAGGAGGTGGTAACGTAAGTATAACTGCTCTAAATGAGGTAATTGGCTCTGGTTCTTTCTCTAATCTTAACGGTAATAACGCAAGCATTTCCACAGTAGGAGGCACTTCTTCCGGGTCTGTGTTTATAAGCCATAACAATAATAACCCACAAGATTTTGAAATTAATCAAGGAGCTACTACTAATGGCCTCTTCTCTAACCTAGCTGCAGATCCATCCCTTTCCTCTGATAATTTCTTAAATACCACAGTTGTTGGTGGTAATTATTTATCTGGAGATGGAAATGTTCTGATTAGGACCCCTGGCCCACCCTTTATCACCACCTGGAGGACGACCACAGCTAGCGAATCGATTAACATACCTACTTTTGGAGGAGGTTACCTTTATGACGTAGATTGGGGTGATGGTAATACGAGTACAGCTCAAACAGGTGATGCCACTCATACTTACGCTTCTGCTGGTACTTATACGGTTTCCATTTCGGGAAATTTTCCCCAAATATATTTCAATGACCCTAGTCAGCTTGATCCGAACACTGCCAAAATACAAACGATAGAACAATGGGGAGATATCGCTTGGCGATCAATGGAATCAGCATTTAGAGGATGTTCTAACCTTACCTATAACGCTGTTGATATTCCTGACCTATCAGGAGTAAGCTCAATGCAGAGCATGTTTGAAAGTGCATCAGTTTTTAATGGCGATATAGCCGCTTGGGACGTGAGTACAGTAACATCAATGCAAAGAATGTTTGATGGAGCTGAGGCATTCAATCAGAACATTAGTATATGGGACGTGAGTTTAGTAGAAAATTTTGTAAGGATGTTTGCCGGAGCAAATGATTATAATTCTCCTCTTGAGGCGTGGAATGTTATCGGGGCTACTGACATGAGTGGGATGTTTGCTTTTACAGATTCTTTTAATCAGCCTTTGGATGGATGGGCAAATAAGTTGAATGGCGTTTTAACCGTGGAAGGGATGTTCCAACAAGCAAATGCATTTAACCAGGATTTAAGTAACTGGGATGTGAGTACGGTGGTAAACTTTGACAGAATGTTTATATCCACAGATGTTTTCAACGGGAATATTGCAAACTGGACACTAACCGCTGCTGAAGATATGAGTCAAATGTTTTCAGATGCTCAGGCCTTCAATTCCGATATATCTGGATGGGACGTAAGTAATGTAACAAACATGAGCGGAATGTTTTCATTTGCAATTGCTTTTAATCGAGATATTGGTAGTTGGGATGTAAGCAATGTAACGGATATGGGAGCATCGCCAAGCGGTGCTTTTGAAGATGGAATGTTTAGAGGTGCTACTGCTTTTGATCAAGATTTGGGAGGTTGGGATATTGGAAATGTGCTGGATATGGAAGAGATGTTAGATAATTCGGGGATGTCAACCGCAAATTATGAAGCTACTTTACTGGGTTGGGGAACTATTGATGGCGGAGCAGGGGAAACTGCCATCCCTAGCAGCATCACCTTGGGCGCTGTAGGACTTACTTATTGTGATGCCACAGGAAGAAATGAGCTTACAGGAGCCCCAAATAATTGGATAATCAATGGGGATGCCCCCTTAGTGGATGCGACTGCAATACCAACTGCAAGTCAATTAAGTGTTTGTGACGGGAGTTCCTTTGATTTCAGCATTGGTGCAAACGTTCAGACGGCTTTTACCTATAAGCTGTACAGTAACTTTACGAATCTAAGCACTAGAGGAAATGAACTTGGAACTTGGACAGAAGGAAATGCAGTCACTCCTATCACCTTAACTGATGGTGTCGATGGTATTATATTGGGAGATAATATTTTAACCGTGGTAGGTGAAGATGCAGGGCAAACCTGCGAAACCATTTTAGACGCTTTGCTCACCATAACCGTGAACTCTGTACCAACAGTTGTTATTGCAGGAGATGCTACTATTTGTGAAGGAACTTCTACCGATCTAACTTTTACGCTGACCGGGACTGGTCCTTACGATGTAACCTATAGTGATGGAGCAACAGATGTTGTGTTAACTGGTATAAATGATGGTTATATAGAATCGGTAACACCAACAGCTACTACCACCTATTCCTTGGTGAGTGTGATTGATGCTAATAACTGCTCAGGCACTGCTGTCACAGGTTCTGCAACAGTAATAGTGAACCCCGAACCAACGGTTATTATTTCAGGAGATGCTACAATTTGTGAAGGAGAATCTAGCGATCTTAGCTTTACGCTGACCGGCACTGGTCCTTACGATGTAACCTACAATGATGGAGCAGCAGATGTTGTATTAACTGGTATTGATAATGGACATATAGAACAGGTAACTCCAACGGCCACTACCACCTACTCCTTAGTGAGTGTAACTGATGCAAATAGCTGTGCGGCAACTGCTCTTGCAGGATCTGCAACAATCAACATCAATCCGTTACCAACGGTTGCTATTGCAGGAGATGTTACTATTTGTGAAGGCGAATCTAGCGATCTAACTTTTACGCTTACCGGGACTGGTCCTTTTGAGGTAACCTATAATGATGGAGCAGCAGATGTTGTGTTAACAGGCATAGATAATGGACATGTCGAAGCGATAACCCCCACAGAAACTACTACCTACACCTTAGTAAGTGCTAGTGATGCAAGTGGATGTGCAGCAACAGCTGTTACAGGATCTGCAACAATTACTGTCAATCCTGTTAGCATTATCACTTTGGACGCACAGGGTCCATTCTGTTTGTCAGATGCATCGACTTCCTTAGTCGCTACACCTTCAGGTGGAATTTGGAGTGGAACTGGCATCACTGATGGAACGGTTGGTACTTTTGATCCGAATACAGCAGGTGTAGGTACTTTTACGATTACCTACACTATCTCGGAATTAGGCTGTTCAAATGAAGAAAGTATTGACATAACAGTATTGGAAACACCTGATGCGAGTATCAGTGCAGCGGGACCTTTCTGTTCTGGAGATGCACCCGTCACCTTAAGTGCAATAAATCCTGGCGGAAGCTGGAGCGGTACTGGTATTACTGATGAAGCTAGTGGCATCTTTGATCCAACTTCTGCAACTATTGGTGAAAATATTATCACCTATACCCTTGAGGTTGGTAGCTGCCAAGACGTAAAAACCACAACCATTCTCGTTAATGAAAGTCCTGAAGTATCGATTGATGAAGTGGCTCCAATTTGTTTGGAAAGTACGCCTATCACTTTAATTGGAACACCTAGCGGTGGACAATGGAGTGGCTCTGGAATTACTGACCCTGATGCAGGCACTTTCGATCCTACAGTAGCAGGCATAGGTATTTCATTAATAAATTATACGGTCAACATTGATGGTTGCTCAGGTGCAAGTGAAATCAATATAGAGGTCTTGTCTGCTCCAGATGATGCTGCTGAGATTAATGGACCTAATGATTTATGTGTTGGCGATGAAGTTACTTACACGACATCGGCAATTAACGGTGCAGAAAGCTACCAATGGGAAACTCCTTCTGGATCCGTGACGACTGATACACCTGAACTTACTTATACGGCTCAAGATGCAGGTCAAATTTCAGTAGCAGGTGTCAATAGCTGTGGTGTTGGCGTACCCTCAAACATTTCATATAATTTGGCTCCCCCCGCAACAGCAGACTTCAGCTTTATGGTTTCTCCTCTCAGTGACTTAGAATACCAATTTACTAGTACTTCTACCGGAGAGGTAAATAATTGGAGCTGGGATTTTGGAGATGGTAGCACCTCTGCTAGTGAAAATCCAACGCATACGTATGAACTCCCTGGAAATTATACAGTTTCTTTAACTGTTTCCAATGGTCCTTGTGAAGATGTTGTGACTCAAACAGTCATTGTGAACACCGAGATCATTATTACTATTGGAAACATCATTACAGCTAATAACAATGGTCAAAACGATTTTATTTATATCGAAAATATTGAGAAATATGAGGATCATCAGGTGCAACTTCTAAACCGATGGGGTAAAGTGGTATTTTCATCTACCTCTTTTAGTAATACTCCCAGCACTATAGCTAATAGACCTGAGCTAGAATCAGGCAATTACGTCTGCATAGTGATTATTAGGTTCGCTGGAATGCAAGTCAAACAGCAGCAGTTAATAACTGTGGTAAAATAGTCGGAATATGAAAAAACAAATACTAATCATCTTAATATTAAGCTTTTTTTCAGGAGTATTAGTAGCACAAGACATCCCGCTGTTTACTCAGAATTTTACCAATACATTTATCTATAACCCCTCATTTGCAGGAATTGATCACGGCTCTATCACCTTAGCGAGGAACCAAAGCTGGCAAGATACACCTGGGGCTCCTAATAGTAATTTCTTAAGTATCAACACTCCCATTCCGAATACTAGATTTGGGGCAGGCTTCAGTATTCTTTCTGAAAATATTAATTTTTACAATAATCTACACATGTCTGGGGCACTTGCTTATCATATTCCTCTAAATGCTGATAATGCTTTTTCATTTGGTATTTCTGGAGAGTTATCCACTATAAATGTGAATTTCGATAATATATTTGCTGAGGACTTGTCAGAGTCTGCCTTAACAAACTTAGCAAGTCAATCCACTAATTATGATTTCTCAGTAGGTTCTAGTTATAGAAGTCGTTATTTTCTCGTAGGAGTTTCTGCTAACAGATTAATCAGCACTTTGGAAACCGAAAGAACTGGAATAGATTTCTCTCAATTTTACAATGGTTACCTTCGGGTATTGTTACCAATGCGTTCAAGAAAAGATTTATTAGAACCTGTTTTTAATTATCAAAACCTTGCTTCTACTGGGAGTCAATGGTCCGCTGGTATGTTTTACACTTTTCAAGAAATTGTCACTGTGGGTGCAGCTTTTCGTAGCTCAGAAGTATGGAGCTACTCTACTGGTATTTCTATTAATAATCGCTTAGCATTAGGATATACATATGAGACCATAGGAAATGGCTTGTTTTCATCTGCTAATCCTACTCATGAAATAGTGTTGCGCTTTGACCTCTTAAAAACGGGTTACAAATACGAAAACGCAAGCCATATTGAACAAACCAAGATGGCTATGGCACTTAGGCGTAAAACTTTAACCAACAACTCCGGCAGTCCTATTCGGCCGAACGGATTCAAGCGTGCAAAGCTAAGAAAGCTCAACCCAAGCAAACGTTACGGCACTACTGGGAAATTCAAAATATTTGGCAAAAAAAGACCTAATGGTCTTCGGAAATCTATCAATAAAAAGAAACGTTTGAGAAAAATCAAAAGGAGGAACAAAGGTTTTTTTAATAAAAGATAGAAAACCATCGATTAAGAGAGCTTGGTAACCACCTTTATTTTAAAGCTAATTAAATCACGCTACTTATGCAGTTTTGACCTACCCGCATAGTTGTTAAGCTGTGTGTTGTCGGTTCCCTTACCTTGTCACGATGCCAATCGGAAAATCATTTCCGTGCACAAAGCCAGTTGGGTATTGAGCTTTGCCTCCATACTCATTACTTAGAAAAGGAACCCGCTCTTCTAAATAAAGCTTAATTTCATTTACTGTTATTTTATCATCACCCTGATCAGCTTTACCATCCAGTGCCTCTAGCAAAGCATAAGTAAATACTCCATGACCTAAAGATTCAAATTCAGTGGAGAACTGTTTTGAGCCACTGGAAGCAACCATTACTACACCCGAAGCTCTTGCTAATTGAAAAAGCGCTTTTTCCTCTGAGGCCACGGCTCGCGTTGTAATTGCTGCTACGGCTCCACCGGAATGGCAGGCATCCATAAGAATTAATTGCTTCTGTGCTTTTACTTTTGACAAGAGCAGTTTCAAATCAGAAGCAGAAACACCTTTTTGCTGGAGCTGTTTTGAATCACCATAAATGCTAGTGACATCCGTAGGAACCAAGAAGTATTCACTTTCATTTTCCTCATCAATAATTCCGTGTCCAGCGTAGTAAAATATAAATACGTCTTGAATACCGGCCTTTTTACTTACCGCATCAAAAGCAGAAACAATATTATCCTTAGTGGCTTCGTAATCGTAAATCTCTACTAGATTGACAGATTTAAATAGTGAGCTGGTATTTTTTTGAATTGTTGAGGTAAAAGTTTGAGCATCGGAAAACGCATAATTCAGGTTGTACTTAGAATTCTTATACTTATTTATCCCAATAGAAATAATGTGAAGGTTAGATGATGCCTCCATAACACCATCATAGGAGATTTTTAATTTATCTTCTCTTGATTCAGTGTTTTGATAATTCTTTACAACTACTGTAAAATTATTCAAGCCTGGAGATAAATTAACCTCATAGCTCTTTTTCTCTTTTCTACCTTCACCTATGCTCTCTACTTCTTTATCCAGAATAATGAGTTTTTCATTCTGGTAAATGTTAATTTCCTTTACTCCTCCCCCTCCGTCATAATAGGTTACACCTAGTGATAAAGTCGGACTTTCAGAAACATAAGTACCCCTCTGATAATCAAGACCAGCAGAATCAATTTGAGACTTCGTTAACTCAAAAAAGATGGCTGAAGGCCTATTTAGCTTTGTCAAGTCAAAAATCTCGTCACCTTCTGCTCTCAATATATCCTCAACTCGTTCTCCTTTTGCAATACTTTTCCATAGGATTTCAGGTCTGTACAGAATATCAAAATATTGTTCAGCAATATAAAAATCAGCAAGCGTATTTATTCCTCTATTTATATGCCAGCCAAAATAACGCGAACCATCGCTACTACAACTAAAATAACCCTTTGGTGCCCAGCAAACCCACTCTTTGTCAGCAGAAATAAATAGATTTAAAAAAGGTTCGGCAACAGCACCTAATTGTTCGTAGACTTCATTGAGGTCTTTCCAGTTTCTATCTTTAGCATCCTTCATCAGGTTAATAGTTTCCTGCCAAGCACTGGTATTGGTGATGTATGTTAAAGAGTCAAATGGTAGACTTTCGAAATACTCTTGCCAGATAGGATCATCGAAGACCTCCCGAATGCTAGGTAAAACTCCTTCTTCATCCAATTTCCATAAGATCACAGATTGGTCTTCACTGCCTGATGCAAGATATCTTCCATCGGCACTGACAGAAACAGACCTTACGCTTCCCTTATGCCCTTTAAATATTTTTTTGAGATTCCCATCCCTATTATACATTTTAAGTGATAAATCGCTGGCAACAATAAGTTCATTATTAATTGAACTAGTAAAAGCTAAAATCCTACCATCCACTCTTGGATCATTCACAATAGTGCCCCCTCTTTCAATATCCAAAGAATAAAGATCCTTTTGGTACACTTTCATTTTTGGCACACTTGAAATTTGCTTTCCTGATTCACTAATCGGTTCAGCATGCAGTTGAAAACTCTTGAAATCGAAGCTTTGAGAATAAGTTTTGTCTTTGCGCTGATCAGTAGAAATGTGTAATTCAAGTTCCTTACCAAAAGCGAGGCCCCAAATCGTATTTCCTTTGCTTTTGATACTCAATTTAGATTGCCCACTAATGGCATTCCACATGTAAATTTCATGATTATTACCCCCAGCTGTAGCTATCATATAATTGCCTTCTAAGGATTTTGGTGAGAAAGCTGCTGCGAAAACAGTGTTATCGTGAGCATCGAAGCTTGCAATTTTAGAAGCATTAGGTAGTGTATAGCTAATGCCTTTACCTGCAATATCCATCGTTACCAGAATACGAGAATCATAGGAAAAGCTAAGGGCATTAACAATGCCTTCCTGCTCGTCTAAAGCAGTAATAAAACTACCATCATTCTGCCAGAGTAATACTTCCTTCTCAAAGGTACTAGCAGCAATATATTTGCCGTCAGGAGAACAACTCACTTTATTGACAATTCCTTTGTATTTGGAAAGCTTTTTATTCGGAAAAGAATCACCATTTTCATGAATAACTGATAGATCATAAATAAAGATTCCGCTTTCTGCGCCTACAATTAAATCTTGGCTCTTTTTATTAAAAGAAACAGAAGATACAGGAGTACCCATGTTAATGGTGGAGACTTTTGTTAAATCCATCCCACCTTCATTTGTTTCAAGCTCCCAGATAATGATGTAGCCATCATCACCTCCGCTGGCCAAATATCGTCCATTACCACTAAAATCGAGTGATTGAATCACATTAAAATGCCCTACAGCCGTGCCAACTTGTTTTCCTTCCTCTAAATCTATTATTAATATGTAATTTTCTTTTTGACTCTCTACCGGGTAGCCTGCAACGGCCAATAACTTACCATCTGGAGAAATGCTGCTCGTATAAAAAGTTCCACCATAGCCATCGCTGATTTCAGATACATATTTTTTGATAAGCTCACCAGTAACAGTATTCCAAACCCTTATGCTCTTATCTTCCGATACTGATATAAGTTGGGAACCATCTGCTGTATATGAAAGATTATAAATTTTACCAGAATGACCTTTCGAATCAATTTCTATGCTGGGAGGAGCACTCTGGGATTTACTATAACTCACATTAAATATGAAAATTAAAGAGTAAATCGTGATCGCCTGTCTTATAAGTGCTAGTGCCATAGGTAAATATAAAATTTTTTAGTTTAAAAGCACTAAGCTTTAAATTGTAAATTCACTTCCTTAAAAGGTATAACCTTCGAATTTTAGAAATCCTCGACTATCAATCATAGATATAGTCAAATAGTAAACCATGCTATTTTTTACCCATCCTTTCACAACTTAGGTTGTTAATAGGATTTTATCTTAATAGTCTGAAAAGATCTATGAACGAAAACAATCAGCTAATTCAGGACTTGGAAATGAGCTTGAAGGAATATTCTCCTTTTTCACAAAAAAAAATAGGGTTATCACAACTGAAATAGGGTTTGAAATGGGAATCAATAGTATGCCAACAATTCATACTAAAATAGATACACGTAGCGTTTAATCAATATGAAAGAAAATTGCATTTGACCAAATCTTATTTACATTTTATTTTATGAAAAACCTAATTCCTTTACTTCTGGTAATTATACTTTCAAGTTTATATTCGGCTCAAGCTCAGTATTCAAAAAAATTTGATTATCAGAATAATTTTCAATTGGAACTTGGTGGCCATGGATTAATATACTCAATCAATTATGAAAGAATATTAATTAATAGTGAGCTTCTTAAAACAACCGGACAAATAGGAATCGCGTACTACCCTCCTTTCATAGGTTTTAGAGATGTGTGGATACCTATTGGAATTAACGAGATTTTATCTATTAATAACCACCATATTGAAGCAGGTGTCGGCATGGTGATTATTCGAGAGGCTTCTCGTGATTCCGGTAATACTGCTATTGATTGGTTTTGGGATGGTTTCTTATCTGCTAGAATTGGATACAGATATCAAAAACCTGATGGTCGATTTCTATTTAGAGCAGGTTTCACCCCGATTATAGAGACAAATATATTTTCTAAACTACCGCGGGAATTATCCGGAAAATTTCTTTCAGAAGTTCATCCACTAGCTGCAGTTTCCATTGGCTACAATTTCTAAACTAATCTAGTGCTGAATCTGACCTATCTGCACGCACGAAAACAAGCAGAAAAGTTTTATCAAAGTATTTAAACCACAAAAAAAGTATGAACCCCATGTTTTTCCTTTTTATTAAAATTCCCAAAAAGTGTTTTAATTCCTGAAAAAGCCTATTAAACTTACTAGTTTTGTTCATTGATGTCTCCAAAAACTATTACAACCATAGGGATTTTAGCGCATGTGGATGCCGGCAAAACCTCTCTGACAGAGTGTTTATTGCATCATTCTGGTGCCATAGCATCTCAAGGAAGTGTTGATAAAGGCTCTGCTATAACGGATGGTTTAGCGATTGAGAAAAGCCGAGGGATTTCAATCAAATCAGCAGCGGTTAATTTTACTTGGAAAAATCATATTTTTCAAATGGTGGACACACCGGGCCACATTGATTTTGCTGCTGAAGTAGATCGGTCTCTTTCAATCTTAGATGCGGTAATTTTGGTCGTTTCTGCCAAGGAGGGCGTGCAAGCCCACACCCTTAATTTATGGGAGAGCTTGAAAGAGCGAAACCTACCTGTTATCATTTTCATTAATAAAATTGATCGCGATGGAGTCAATACGGAGCAAGTCTTTTTAGATCTTCAGGAAGAATTAAGGGCAAAGCTCTTCGCTTTGAACTTTCCAGATCTTTCCGTTGCAAATGATCCTAAATTAAGATCTTTCACAAATACTGCTGGTCATTTAGGAGTTCCAATCCTTGAAATTTCTCTAGAAAATCTAGCCGAATGCAATGAGATTTTTTTGGAACAATACCTTGAAGGTAAAACGGATAATTTTGAAAGTATTTTAGAAAAAGCTCAGCAAGCTATAGAAAACAAGTCACTTTTTCCTGTCCTTTTCGGAAGTGCTAAACTGGGAATAGGAATAGAAGCTTTATTAAATAATCTCACAGTGCTCCTCTCCCATCCCCAAACCTATTTCTCAACAGCCTCTGCCAAGGTGTTTAAAGTAGAGTTTCATGATAAATTAGGGAGATTAGCCTACATAAAATCTTATGGCGGTCTCCTAAAAACCAAAGACAGCATTCATTCGCAACAACTTGAAAAGGAAATTAAAATTAATCAGATCTTTAAGCCACATCTCGGCAGCTTAGCGCAATTTCCAGAATTGTCACCAGGGGAAGTCGGCATTATCAGCACTACTGAAATCATTCAGGCTGGAGATGCACTGGGCACGGAAATTCTTCATGATGAATTTTCGAAGATTAGTGATGCGGTTTTAGGAGTAGAAGTAAAGGCTATTGAAGATAAGGATTACCAAAAACTAGGGGAAGCATTGGAGATCCTCAACCTTGAAGACCCTGCTTTAGATTTTAAATGGTTTAAAGAAGTCCGAGAGTTTCATCTCAAAATCTTAGGCCCAATCCAAACAGAAGTTTTGAAAGAAAACTTGGTGCAGCGATGGTCAATCGAGGCAGAATTCCTAAAACCTAAAGTAATTTATAAGGAAACACCTTCCAAGTCAGCAGAAGGTTATGTTCGCTATTGGATGCCTAAACCTTGCTGGGCCATTATGACCTTCCTACTCGATCCAGCACCAGTGGGCAGTGGAATTTCCTTTACTTCTAAAGTCCGCACCAGTGAGATAAGCAATAAATACATCAATGAGGTCAAGAGAGCCATCCCTTGGTCGTTAAAGCAAGGACTTAAAGGCTATGAAGTAACGGATTTATCCATCACTCTTATAGAAGGCTCAGAACATAATGTACATTCTAACCCAGGTGATTTTTTACTAGCCACTCCTATGGGTGTGCTCAGAGGCTTGGAGAACGCAGGAACTGATCTTTTAGAACCGATGTATGCATTTGAAATCAAAGCTCAACAAGATTTACTGGGGCCCATTTCAGGAGACCTCAACCAAATGAGAGCGCAGATAGAGGCTCCGACTTTCGATGATGATTTTTTTATATTAAAAGGACGTGTTGCTGTGGCAGAAGCTATTGATTACGGCATAAAATTTAATGCGACCACCTCTGGGAAAGGACGCCTAAAACTAAGCCTCGATGGCTACGAAAAAACGACTACTACGGAAGATAAGATTAGACCATTTAAGGGAGTTTCACCTCTAAATGAATCGCAGTGGATTTTGCATATGCGAGGAGCATTTAAGGCTGATCAACGATTGCCTGTGTGAAGCATAATTACAGATAGAATAAAGGTTGAACGACACTTTATTGCTCAACAGGGACCTCTCCAATCACTTCCAGACAAGTAATAATGACCTGCTCTCCTACCATACAGATGCTTCCTCCTTGTTCTGCCACTTCATATCCTAATTTTACCCGCTGGCCTTCTACGAATCTGAAATTCCATAGTGGGTCTTCAGTAGCACCTTCGGGTAAAGGAGGAGTACCACACCATCCCCATTGCCAGACAGGCTCAAGGTAGTTGCCATTATCCAATTGAAAAACATAACCACAACCATCCATGCCTGATAGATCAACAACCGTTGCAGTATAAGTGCAATCTTTTGAAATTTCTCCATCCTTTGGTTCGCATGCCCAGATGCATGTTAGAAGAAAAAAGGCAACAATTATTTTTCTCATCGCAAATCAATTAAGTTTGATATAAGACCCCATTTTGAATGAAAAGGTTGGAGACATTTTGCCTCCACTAAAAACTTTTTAGATGTTTCTAAATTCAAATAACAAAATAGTAGGTAGCAAAAATTTACTCTCATGCACTCCAACAAATATCAACCTTAGCTTTAAGAATCAAGCTACAATTAAGCTTTAGAAAATCTAAAGTCCAGCATCAGAAAATAATGGCTACATTGTGGCTAAAAAAACACGCTCTAGCCAGGGTAGACAGTTCAAAATATAAGTTAGTAGAATACTTCAAACGTAATTCCCACAAAAAATAAGCATCATGAACAATAAAGAACTAATAAAAAAATTCTATACTGGATTCTCAAATGGGAAAAGTGAAGAAATGGTAGAGTGCTATCACGAAAATATAGTTTTTCAAGATCCTGCTTTTGGGATCTTAGAAGGTCCAAGAGCTCGGTCGATGTGGAAAATGCTACTAACTCCTAAAAATGGAGATATTAAAATTAGATATGAAATCATTCATACTGCTTCTGACACAGGAAAGGCTCGTTGGATTGCTGAGTATTTTTACGGGAAAAGAAAAGTAGTAAATACAGTCGAGGCTAATTTTAAATTTGAGGATGGCAAAATAATTGAACATATAGATACTTTTAACCTGTGGAAATGGACCCAACAAGCTATGGGTTTTACTGGGTATTTGCTGGGATGGACCTCTTTCATGAAGAACAAGATTCAGAAAACTACCAATAAAAAATTAGATCAGTATATTGAAAAAAGTAACAGACTTTAAAAAATTAAAACCATCAACTACCTTCTTTGTTGATACGCTATACTTTTATTTAAAACTGCCGTAACAGGACAAATAGAAGATGCTAAATTAAAAGTCTCGGATTGGTAAAAAGACAAAGGAAAGATATATTCGGCACTGATAGAAGGGTAGTAATATTAGGATTTGCTAGAATGGCAGACGCTATGGGTAATTCTTTTCTCATCGTAGTACTTCCACTCTATATCGCAAGCGAAAGCATTAAAGGAGAATTCCTAGGACTTACAGAAAGCCTAATCACAGGTCTTATCCTTGGACTATTTGGACTGATAACCAGTTTTTCACAGCCGTTTACCGGAAGACTATCCGACAAAATAGGGAAGCGAAAGCTTTTTGTAGTGCTTGGGCTTGCTATTTTTACCTTAGCAAATTTTTCCTACTCACTAGCTCATACATATTATTTATTGATGGTGATTCGTATTGCGCAAGGAATAGCCGCAGCCTTCACGATTACAGCAAGCTTGGCTCTGGTAAGCGAGCTAAGCCAAAAAAAGACGCGAGGTAATAATATGGGCGTCTATAACTCATTCCGATTGATCGGGTTCGGACTGGGTCCTCTCGCTAGTGGAGTTTTGGTAGAAAGCGGTCCATATAACTTGCCCTTAATAGGTCCCATCAACGGATTTGTAGCTTCATTTTTAGTAGCCTCTGGGGCAGCATTACTAAGTGCTTTGCTGGTAGCCTTTTTTGTTTCAGATCCGGAAGAAACCGAACCTAGCAACAGAAAAATGAAGATTCGAATTACTTCCGCGGAAAAAGGGAGAATACTAGATCCAATATTTGCCTTAGCGCTAGCAACATTAGTTATGAGTTTTGGCTTTTCACTACTTGCTCCAATTGAAACCAAAACTAATGAAAGGCTTTCCCAAGGTGCATTTATGTTTTCCCTTGAATTTAGTGCGCTAATTGGGGCATTGGCTATTGCCCAGCCTATCATTGGTAAAGCCAGCGATAAATTCGGAAGAAGAATATTTATCATCATTGGCCTAGTCGGTCTTATACCCATAGTATTTCTTGAGGGATTGGTAACACAACCTTGGCAATTGATAACGGCACGAGCATTTCAAGGTATAAGTGCTGCCATGGTCTTTGCCCCTTCCCTAGCGTTAGCTGGAGATTTAGCAGAAAAAGGCAATACAGGAACGCAATTATCAGTAGTAACAATGGCCTTTGGTCTGGGGATATCTCTGGGCTCTTTTGTCTCGGGTTATTCAATTAGATTTGGCTATTTGACACCATTTTTAATAGGTGCTATAATGGCGGGAATTGGAGTACTAATTGTTACAACCCAGGTACCAAAAAATGTCGATAAAGTAGAGTAAACTCTGCTCAAAATTAAATTATTCAAATTTTCACCTATTCATTCTCAACTAGTACTTTTGGATAATGAAAAGTGGATATCACTAAGACTCCTTCGAAGACCCCAGCAACATCCATCTTTTAATTTTATCATATGTAAAAAGTAAAGAAGTTGACTTTATTCAGAAGTGACCTATTCTTCTAAAATAAGGTCCGCTGCTTTTTCTGCAATCATAATGGTAGGTGCCTGAGTATTGCCACTAACAATCTTCGGCATAATCGAAGCATCTACTACACGCAAATTAGCGATTCCATAGACTTTTAACTTATTGTCTACCACTGCTTCGCCTTCCTTGCCCATGCGACAAGTTGATGTAGGATGATACAGCGTCTCTCCCGTATTACGAATAAATTCTTCTATCTCTTGATCATCTTCTATCGGTTTATCAGGTATAAAACGACTACCATAATGTTGAGCAAAAGCTTTTGATTTCCCTATTTTGTCAGCAAGTTTATAGCCCCAAATTGAACGTTTCACATCATCTTCAGTACTCATATAATTATGGTCAATCGAGGGCTTATCTTGATAATTGCTAGACGCCAAAGAAACTGTACCCATACTACTAGGATTCAACAGTTTCCCTCCTATGGAATATCCATTACCTGTTTTGGGACTTTTCAATCCATGCTCTACAAAAAAAGCAGGAGCGAAATGGTACTGCACATCTGGATTTGGCTTATCCTCTGAAGATTTCACAAAAGCTCCCGCCTCACCTATGTTACTTGCAAAAGGGCCTTTTTTAGAAATCAGGTAGTTTGCCAAGTTCTTAATCACGATAGGGAACCGTTCTGCAGCATCTAAGGTCTTTTTATAAGTGGTATTAAACATTACAAAGAATACCATATGATCTTGCAAATTTTTACCAACATGAGCCGAATGGTGCTTAACTTCTATTCCCAGCTTCTTTAGTTCCTCTTGATCACCAACACCTGAAAGCATTAGTACTTTTGGGCTATTGTAGGCACCACCACTTAAAATCACCTCTTTACGAGCATGTACTTCATGGCGCACCCCATTTTGATGATAGACAACCCCTTTAGCCGTTTTATCCTCAATAATTATTTTCTCTACTTCAGCATGAATCTCTACTGTCAAATTATTCCTTGATTCCGCAGGGTGAAGGTAAGCTCTAGCCGCACTACATCTTTCCCCATTAATATGGTTAACTTGAAAATAACCGAATCCATCCTGCTCAGCTCCATTGAAATCTTCATTTTTTGAATAACCTAGCTCTTGTCCGGCTTCTACAAAAACATCAGATAGATGATTAGTGTAATTTCTATTATTGATATTAAGAGGACCTCCTTTGCCATGATACTCATCTGCTATTGTTTCGTTATTTTCGGCTTTCTTAAAGTAAGGAAGCACCTCTTCATAGGACCAACCCTCATTTCCTAACTTCTTCCACTGATCATAGTCATTTTTATGACCACGGATATAAATCATGGCATTATTGCTACTACAGCCTCCCAACATCTTTCCCCTTGGTAAATAAACCGAGCGGTTGTTCATACTCTTCATCTTAACCGAATAATAGCTGTAATCTAGTGGCGAAAGAAAGGTTTTGGGGAATGCAGCCGGAATCTTTACATCATTGCTTTTATCACTGCCTCCCGCTTCTAGTATCAGTACTTTATGCTTTCCGTTTTCCGATAATCGAGAAGCTAGGACGCAACCTGCGGCTCCTGCCCCAATAATTATAAAATCATATTCTGAATTTGTCATAGTTTGGAGTTTAGATACTAAAAGTACTTAATCGTAAAGTCAATCAGCTTTTGAGAGAAATTAGTATAAGGTGGTAGCAATAGTTCCAATGCATTCGGTACGTGTTGGCGTAAGACACCTCTTGCATTAGAAAAAGCTTTAAAACCATCAAATCCGTGGCCTTTACCAATTCCGCTATTGTTGGACCCACCAAATGGCAAGTTTGTATTGAAGAAATGTACCGAACTGTGATTAATGCAGCCTCCACCTGCTCTAGTATTTTTTAAAATATGATTAATATTTTTATTGCTTTTACTGAAAATGTACAGAGCCAATGGCTTTTCACGCTCGTTAATTTGGTCGATTGCCTCATTTACATCTTTAAAAGTGAAAATTGGCATAATGGGTCCGAAAATCTCATTGGTCATCAGTTTCGAATCATTTGAAACATTGGTCATGACTGTAGGAGAAATGTAATTCTGCGACTCATCAAATTTAGCTCCAAGTTCAACCTTCGCTCCTTTACTTACCGCATCATCTACGTAGCTTTTGATTCTATTGAAATGGTGTTCGTTGACAATTCGAGCATAGGAACTCTCTTCGGAAGCATTTTCTGAGTAGAAATGATTGATCGCTTTATTGACTTCAGATACGAATTCTGCTTTTTTACTTTCATGTACAAATACGTAATCCGGAGCAATGCAAACCTGACCATTATTCAAACATTTACCCCAAGCTACTCTGCGGGCTGCCATTTTCAAATCAGCTGTTTCATCTACTATGGTTGGTGATTTACCACCAAGCTCTAAGGTTACTGAGGTAAGATGCTTAGCTGCTGCAGCCATCACAATTTTACCAATGCTAGGAGCTCCTGTAAAGAATATGTGGTTAAATTTTAAAGCTAATAATTCGGTAGAAGTATCCTTTCCTCCTTCAATTACTGCCACTTCATTTTCTTCAAATACTTCAGCCAATAATTTCCCCATCAAAGCAGAAGAATGTGGTGTCATCTCGGATGGCTTTATAATTACAGTATTCCCTGCAGCTACAGCAGAAACCAAAGGGCCGAAAGTTAGATTAAAAGGGAAATTCCATGGTGAAATGATTAAAACCATTCCTTTTGGTTCGTAATGTACTTTTGAAGTTGAACCCAACAAAGCCAGAGGAGTTGATATATGCTGTTTTCCCATCCAACTCCTTAATTTCCTGCGAGCATGTTTGATTTCGCTGGTAACTGGATATACTTCAGTTAAATCCACTTCACTGGGATGCTTTCGATAATCATTATACATCGCTTCCTTGATTTGAGGGCGATATTTCTCAACTACTTGATGAAATTTTTTAAGCTTAGCTTTTCGTTCTGAAACTGTTGTATTGCCAACCTTCATATAGTTAGCGTGTTGTTTATCAAAAATGCGTTGAATGTCGGAAATTTTTGCTTCCACTGGTGCTTCTAATGTCGCTTCCATAATTTTTTGAGTTAGTCGTTACTAAAATTTATTTGAGTATATTAATGAATCGTTTTAGTTATTTCTTTACTTAGTTCTTTTTTCAGAATCTTCCCTGTAGCACTCATAGGTAGTGCTTCCATATATTCTATTATTCTTGGGTATTTATAGGCTGCTATGTTATTTTTTGTCCAGGCGATCAAATCTGCCTCGGAAATCTTCTTGCCTTTTTGCAATACCACACAAGCTTTAATTTCTTCCCCTGATTCATCATCGGGTACTCCTATTACAGCCACCATAGAAACAGCCTCATGCTTTACCATTACCTCCTCTATTTCTCGCGGGTAAACATTTAATCCTTTGCGAATTATCATTTCTTTCGTTCTGTCTACAATAAAGAAAAAACCATCCTTGTCTTTTACTGCCACGTCACCTGAATGTAGCCAGCCATTTTTAAGAGTCACTTTATTTTCTTCCGGTTTATTGAAGTAGCCTTTCATCACATTATGGCCTCTATAGATGAGCTCCCCTTTTTCACCAACTGGCACTTCATTATCCTCCCCATCAACCACTTTTACTTCTACTCCCCAAACAGGAGTACCAACAGAGCCAGGCTTCTTCCCAAAAGCTTTTTGGTTAAAGGTCACTACAGGTGAGCCTTCCGACATACCATATCCCTCCAGAATAGGTACTTCAAACTTATCCTCAAACTTTTCTAAGACATTCACTGGCAAAGCAGCTCCTCCAGAAACACAGGTTTTAAGGTTTTTTGCTATTCCCTTTAGATCAAATTTTGTGTTTTCGTAATTAAGCAGTCCCCAATACATGGTGGGTACTCCAGCAAAAACAGTAATGGTATGCTGTTGCATAAGTCCTAAAACTGCTTCAGCATCAAATCTTGGTAATAAAACACTTGTAGCTCCCTTGTAAAGACCTGCATTCATGAGCACAGTCATTGCAAATATGTGGAAAAGCGGGAGCACAATTAGTTGCCTATCGTTATGGACCAAATCGGTTATATCAGTTGAAAGCATCGCATTATGCAGAAGATTAGAATGTGTTAACTCTGCTCCCTTTGGTTTTCCTGTGGTTCCGGAAGTATAGATAATTAGAGCCGTATCATCCGCTGAAGTTAAAACATTTTCAAATACTACTGGCTGCTTACCCATCAACATTCCCAGCGTTTTCTCACCTTGAATTGGAGAAGGATCCGAAGGTTTTCCTGTGATTATATAGAGCTCTTTACAATCATTAGATGCATCAAAACCTGCCTTGCCTTCAGTTCCCATTGGTAATTCAGGGGTTCCTTCAAAACAGAAATAAGCTTTCGCACCTGAATCCTGCAGATGGTAGGCTATCTCATCTCTTTTCAAAAGGACTGAAAGCGGCACTACTATAGCTCCAGCTTTCAAAATACCGAAATAAACCATTGGAAAATACGGTAGATTTAAGCAACTCAATGCTACTCTATCTCCTTTTTTAATTCCAGCTGCAACCAAGCCATGGGCAATCTGATTAGCAGCACCATTAATTTGTGCATAAGTCAAATGATTATCCATAAAAATGAAAGCATTTTTATCGGGATATTTTCGAGCACTATCTTCTAAAATAACAGAAAGGTTAATCATAATTTGTATATTAAGACTTTTTAAAGAATAAATAGGTCGCCAAAACAATAAATGACGAATATTGTTTGTCAAGTTAACGTTTGTTAGGCAGACTAAATCCAATGATATTATCAAATTCTATAATGATATTATCACTACAATTAAAAAGCTATGGATAAGATTGATTTAAGCCACCCTACTTCACAAAAAGCCATTTATACTTCTGATCATACTCAGTTACTCATCACCTACGATGTTACTAAAGCCCAGCGAGATTATACTTTTGATAATATTATTTTCGCCTACGTAGCGAGAGGACTAAAAAATATAAGTATACCTGGTCTCCAACCCTTTAGTTTGACACCCGAAATGGTGATTATGGGAGCAGCTCCCATTGAAGCACATGTGGAAATACCGCTTGACAAAACACAAAATGCTGCACATTGCTTTTGCATGGAAATATCAAAAAATAAAGTCTACTCTGTTTTTGATAAATTACACGATTCAGAAGAAATAGAAAGTTTGACAGAAAGTGACGAGCAATTTTCTCCTCTGGAAGTATATCAAGGAAATGGAGCTAAAATGGTCATGAACAACCTTATGAGCATGCAAAATCTCTTACAAAGTGATGCACGTTTTAAGGACCGCTGGATAGATCTTAAAATAGAGGAACTGATATTATGTTGCTTGCAAACAAATATGTACAAAACACTTATTAATGGTTATGCAAAGCACCGAATGTTAGATAATCCTTTATCAGAAGTCATTGCCTACATCGATGCTAATTTTACATCTCAAATAGAGATAGGCCAACTAGCTGCAAAAGCCTGCATGAGCCCAGCCACTTTTTACAGACGCTTTAAGCAAAGTCTTGGTGTTACACCGGTTGAGTTCATTCATGGAAAAAGAATACAGAAAGCAAAGCTATTATTATGTAGGAATGAAGCTCCCATTGCTGATGTTGGTTTTCAATTGGGTTATACAAGTCCTTCTTATTTTACATTGCAATTTGAGAAACACATAGGCTGCTCTCCTAGAGATTACCAAAAACAGCAATTAAATTAAACCATTTAGCCTGAGCAAAATCTAACGCACTGAAATCATAATTTTCTATTGAAGAGAATATTTTGCTAAATCTTCAACATTTTGCAAATTAAGTTTTGCTGCTTGCTCAGACCGCATTAAAATAGCAAATGTATTATTAAAACCCAGGGTAGATAGCCATTCAAACTCGAATTGCTTGAGCGATTCCCTTTTAACGAACCCATATACTTTCTCAGGATTAGACATTATGGATTCACGCTCTTGAGTGTTAGTTTCTAAAAGCAACAATAATGCTGTCCCTGTGTACTCTGGATATAGATCTATTTCATCATTTTTCATAGCATCCATCAGTAATTTAGTACCACCAAAGCCAAGTTTAAGTTCTACCTTTAGATTGGTATGCGCTTCTATTACAAATTTAAATAAGTGCGCTAAAATATAATTCTCAGTAAAAGCTTTACTTCCAATTTTAATGATTCCGCTTCTTTTGACTGGCGCTTCCCGCTCAGTTGAAAGAATACCTTTTGCTAGTAGAAAGTCTAAAGCGACTTCCTCAGGCTGCATCTTTCTTTCATCAACTTTAAAATTCATTTCCGTCATTTCATCATTCGTGATTCGATCTTCAAGTCGAGCTAAGGATTCTTTAATTTCAGGATATTTTTTAATGATCAATTGCCTCGCAACTGGAGCAGCTTCGTAGGGAGGGAAATAATTCCGGTTATCTTCAAGCGTTCTCAAATTATAAGCTTTGATTCTCCCATCTGTTGAAAAACCACTAACAACATCCACCTCGCCATTAGCTAAAGCTTGATACATTAAGCCAATTTCCATTTCTACATACTTTATTTCGAAATCATATGCTTTAAATAATCCTTTTAAGCCATCTTCTCTGTAAACAAATTCTGAGGGAAAGCCCCCAATTAAATCCTTTTCTATAGTAGATTTATTGAAATTTTGCACCCCTGATATCAGGAGATATATGAAAGTTCCTCCTAAGAGAATAATGGAAAACCAACGAATCACCTTGGTGCTACTGCTTTGAATTTTACCTAAAATTGCATCAAAAAACAAAGCCAGCAAAGAGGCTGGTATTGCGCCAGCCAAGATCATATTGGTATTGTTCAGCTGAATCCCTTGAAGAATAAATTTACCAAGACCGCCTGCTGCAATAAAAGCACTCAAAGTAGCGACCCCAACATTGATTACCGATGCAGTTCTAATACCTGCCATTACATAAGGTAAAGCGAGCGGCAATTCCACTTTAAACAAAATTTGTGATCGTGTCATGCCCATCGCAATGGCAGATTCCTTAACAGAAGCATCAACTTCGGAAATTCCAGTATAGGTATTTCGTACGATAGGAAGTAAGGCGTACAGAAAAAGTGCCATGATTGCAGGAACTACTCCGATCCCTAGGAAAGGCAGTAGAAAGCCTAATAAAGCTAAACTCGGGATAGTTTGAATCGTATTAACTAAAGTAAGAACCGTCTTGGTTGATCTTTTGTTAACAGCTATTAAAATCCCAATAGCCACACCTAATAAAATTGCTATACATAAAGAAACTAAAGTCAACTCGATATGCTCTATCAGTTGCTTAAAGACTTCCATTTTATTTTTTAAGAGAAATTCATAGAAGGAATTCATAGTAGTTCCTCCTTCCATTTGTAGAACGCATTCAGCACAATAGCATGATAGGTGCTATCAGCCTCTTGTAAATAATCAAGAACTGAACTATCAAGGTCTTGATTTTCTAGGGCATCTGCCTTAAGAAATGGTATAATCTCTCGTAAACTTACTGAGGCTAAAGCAGCTTGAAATTGATCCCCCTTCACAAATTCCTTGACCGATTGATTTTTCGGTTTATAAATAATTTCCTGCGGAGTGCCCACTTGTTGAATTTCGCCATGAGCCAGTAAACATATTCTATCAGCCATGCTCACTGCTTCCAATACATCATGTGTCACCATTACAGCAGTTAGCTTTTCTTCTTTCTGAATTTCACGAAACTCATTTCTAATTTTCAACCTTGAGATAGGGTCTAAAGCACTAAATGGCTCATCTAAAAGAATTATTTTAGGTTTTGCCACTAAAGCTCTAGCCAAACCAATTCTTTGTGCTTCTCCTCCGCTCAGCTCTGCTGGAAATTTCCTACCATATACTGACACTCTCAGCCCAATTTTATCTAACCACTTTTCAACTTTTTCTTTAACAACTTGCTCTTTTTCATTCTTCAACCTTAAAATAGTTGCTACGTTATCGTAAACTGAATAATGTGGAAAAAGTCCCACCTTTTGAATCACATATCCTATTTCTTTTCTTAATTCTAATAAGGGACGATTCTCAAGACGTTTATTAGCAATTTGAATTGAGCCAAAATCAGGGTTTTCTAACCCATTGATCATTCTAAGCATTGTAGTTTTACCACTCCCGCTAGCCCCTAAAAGCACCATCAACTCTCCTTTTTTAATTTCTAGGTTGATACTTTTCAATACCAATTGCTCACCAAAGGACTTTTCAATATTTTGAAAGTTGATCATCAGCCACAATTTACAGCCGAAAAAGATATTTGGAAAAGAAAGGAGCTTTATTTTTACTTTAGTTAAACAAATCTACAAACGAATAGTATTAAATTCTTTATGTTTAAAAAGGAATGAATTTGATTGCAAATAGAATCAGTAACTAAAAAGAATGATACATCTTAATGAAGAAGACATTGCCCAGATGGAAAACAGATATAGAGGCAACTTATTCAATACAATTTCAGGCTTCAAAAGCGGAAATTTAATTGGGACAACAGATGAAAGTGGAAACTCAAATTTAGCTATATTCAATTCTGTAGTTCATATTGGAGCAAATCCTCCATATTTAGGATTTATTTTGAGGCCCACAACTGTTGATAGACACACCTATGAAAATATTAAGAGCACTGGCTTTTATACCTTAAATCATGTGCATGAAGATTTCATTGCAAAAGCGCATCAAACGTCAGCAAAATATGATCGGAACATATCCGAATTTGATGCTTGTGGATTTCAAAAGCAAATACTAGATGATTTCCACGCACCATATGTTAAAGAATCAACGATTAAATTAGGTTTGAGATTTGAAGAAGAACTGCCAATCACAGTCAACAGCACCATCTTAGTAGTCGGAAAAATACATCATGCTTACTTAGATCAGAAATTGATTGCTGAAGATGGATCAGTCGATCTGTCTGGGGCAGGAACTGTAGCCATTTCAGGTTTATATGAATACTTTAAACCAATCAAATTGAAAAAGTTTGCATATGCAAAGCCGTAATTTAAATTGTACAAAACTTTATAAATTTAAAAGAGTATAAAAAGCTAACAGTATATAAAATTGCAAAAATGAAAAGTATTAGATTAGGGGAATATATTGGGATATTAGGGTTGATCTTGACGTTTAGTTTTCAATCCTGTGCGCAGCAAAACAACAGTTCTGAAAATAAAAAAAATTTAAAAGAGCATTCCTTTGAAGTTCAGAAATCGGAATCGGAGTGGAAAGAAATACTGGATCCATTAGAATATAGAGTGCTTAGAGAAGCAGGCACTGAGAGAGCTTTCACAGGGAAATACAACGATTTCAAGAAAGAAGGGACATTTGTTTGTAATGGATGTAAAACAAAACTATTCAGTTCTGAAACCAAATACGAAAGTGGTACAGGCTGGCCTAGCTTTTATAAGCCACTGAACGATAAGAATGTTTTAGAAGTAAAAGACCGCTCCTTAGGAATGGTTAGAACCGAAGTTGTTTGTGGTACTTGCGGTGGGCATTTAGGACATGTCTTTGAAGATGGACCAAAACCGACAGGCTTGAGGTATTGTTTAAACTCTGCTGCTTTAGATTTTAAGGAAAAGGAAATCAAATAACACCCTTTTCCGGATATTTACCTTGAATAGGTCGATAAAAGTCTTTAATTTTTTCAATGGTTTCTGACATGTCTCCCTCTGCCATGAAACTTGGTCCAACTCCAGCAATTTTATTTTTATAATCTAAATAACCACAGAATATAGGGACATTAGCGCCTTCAGCTACTCTGTAAAAACCTGTCTTCCATTCTGGTTGATAGCTGCGAGTTCCTTCAGGAGTTACTAAGACTACTAACTCTTCTCGTTCATTAAAAAGTTGCACCATAGCCTCCGTCATCGATTGCCTCTTTCCATTTTTGTGGCTTCGGTCAATGCCGATCGCACCTAAACCATTCAAAAGCCATTTTAAAGGACCTTTTAGCAATTCTTTCTTGACGGTAAAGCGAACAGGTATTTTGAGAATGTAAAAGGCAGCCCTTGCCCATACTAGATCCCAATTTGAGGTGTGAGGAGCAGCGATCATCACTGCTTTCTTTGTGTTTTCTGGTATTTTTGCGGATACTTTCCAACCGCCAATCCAAAGTATAAAACGAGCAAAATAGTAACCCATATTGTAATTGCTATTGTAATACTCAAATATACTTAAGAAATTCTGTTTCTAACTGTTAATTAGGAAAACTAACATAAACGGTATTTCTTTTGGATTGATAAACATCTGCTTCGGTTAAATCAATTGATTTTTTAATGCTATTACTGTTTTGAGCAGAAAATTGTGAGTTGTCCTGTTTGTAAAAGCTATTACTAACTACTAAAGTTGACGCTACCGCTGCCAATAATAAAAATGTCGAAAAAAATCTTTTCATACTTCTGGGTTTCCTATTGTCTTGTATTTAGTGACACAGTAACCTTCCAGAAGGTTGGTGCAAGAAAACAACTAAATTAAATTACTTTGAATAATACAATTTAAGGAGAGAACGAAAATCCACCCTTAATCTACCAAAATCAATAGATCAATCTAATAAGAGCTCTTAAATTCAAGAGAAAGAATCCATAGCTATATTAAAAAAATATAATATTTTTATTTAAAAAAAAGCTTGCCAATCATATGTTTAATTAAAACAGTGATTGGCAAGCCCAATAAAAATACTTAACAAAATAAAATTCTAAGATTCGATTTCTCCATATTTTTCGGCCCAAATTCCTTCCAATTGTTCCAAACTTTTCCCTTTTGTTTCAATGATGTATTTCTTGGTAAAGAAAATCAAGAAAATTATGAATGCTATAAAAATAACATAAGGCAAAGAACCATTCCAAAATCCAGTGCCTCTAGCGTTAGCATCACTTTCGACTATTATAGGGAAAGATTGAGAAACTAAAAAGTTACCAGCCCACTGTATAGCAACAGCAATCGACATCGCTACACTTCTTATTTTATTTGGAAACATTTCTGATAATAACACCCAAGTTACCGGCCCCATACTCATAGCAAATGCGCCAATAAAAAGTAAAATACCAATTAGAGATATTAGGCCTACTGCATCAAAATATAAGGATCCACCAAGAAAAACAAAACCTAAAATCATACCAACAGCTCCTATGTAAATGAGCGGCTTTCGCCCTAGTTTATCCACGGTAAACATCGCTAAGAAGGTGAAGATAAAGTTTACCGCTCCCAATAAAATCTGCTGCGCTAAAACGTCTTCTTGCGTAAAACCTAAGGCTTTTTCAAATATATCACCGCCATAGTACAAAACAGCGTTTATTCCTGTAAACTGCTGCAGCAATGAAAGCACTGAACCTATTATAATTATCGGCAAGACTGATTTTTGAAGAGCTGAAGCCCCTTTCAATTGTGTCTTACGTTCTTTTTTTAGCGATAACTTAATTTCATCTATTTCTCTTTGAGCCTCCTCTTTTTCATGTAGAGTGTTTAATACTTTAAGAGCTTCCTCTTCTCTGCCCGATAGAACTAGCCATCTCGGACTTCTTGGAATAAAAAATGTAAGAACTAGAAAAAGAGAACAAGGAATCAGCTCCGACCAAAACATCCATCTCCATCCTGATTCAATGTTTTGTTCAGGTGAATTTCCTTCACCGATATAATATGTGGCTAAAAACACCACAAAAAAACCAGTTACTACTGCTAACTGGTAAAAAGAAACTAAAATCCCTCTTTTATCTTTAGGCGATATTTCAGCAATATATGTTGGTGCAGCCATTGAAGCTAAACCAATACCTAAACCACCCACTATTCTGAATACAACTAGAAGCGTAACGGATTGCTGCATAAACTCTGGTAGCCCAGATCCAAAAGCAGAAATCGTAAATAAAGAAGCAGAAATAATCAGCGCGGCTTTTCGACCGATTCTAGTGGTAATATAACCAGCAGACAATGCTCCAACTAAACAACCCAGTAGAGCGCTACCAACTACCCATCCTTTCATAGCAGCATTCAATTCAAAATATTTACTAAAATAGAATTGAGCCCCATTGATTACACCTGTATCATAACCAAATAATAGCCCACCCAAGGCAGCTACTGCAGCTATCAATATTAAAAGTCCTTTCTTTGACATTTTCCAATTGTAATTTTAAGTGAACAGCTATATTACCAAAAAAAATTGATGTAAAGACATCAATAAGCCGTAAATTTTATAGATGGTGCTAAATTTCAATTTAGCAGGTTAATGTTATTGAGAAAAATCTGGCTTTTGAGAATAAATACGAACATAGTCTATTACAAATTCTTGCGGAAAACTTTCCTCATCAACTCCATATTTACCTCCCCAATTTCCTCCTACTGCTAAATTCAAAATCAAATGAAATTCTTCGTCAAATGGCCATCCAGCTTTTCCATCTCCATTTTTGAGTACGGTGTGGTAAGGAATATCATCTACCAACCACTCTATTTTCTCATCCGTCCAGTGGATGGCATAGGTATGAAACTCCTTATGCGCATCTTCTATTTTAATAGAATCAGATTTTTCAGTTCCCTTTACATGATTGTATCTTTCGGTATGAATAGTCCCATATACAGTCCCTGGATTATAGCCAACATGCTCCATTATATCAATTTCGCCATCTCTAGGCCATTCCATATCGCCTGATAATGAAGGCAACATCCAGATAGCGGGCCAAGCTCCTTTTCCAATTGGTAGTTTAGCCCTGACTTCAATATAGCCATATTTCCAATCGTGCTTATTTTTTGTTGTTACTTTGGCAGAAGTATACCCTTTGCTGTCATCTTTTAATGCTTTAATCATTAATTTACCATCTTCTTGACGGATATTTTCAAGACTCTTAGTGTAAAACTGTTTCTCATTATTACCAAATCCACAAAATTCTGGACATCCATTTCCGTGGGTGATGTTCCAATCTTTAGTATCAGGTAGTCCTTCTCCATCAAATTCGTCCGACCAGATCAATTGCTCTTGTTTTTCGCTACAGTGCGCAAAAAGTATAAAAAAGCTGAAAAAATATAAGTATCTCATCTAAGTTTAAATTCTTTATATTGTTTTACCGTGGAATTTTTCCCGACATATACCCTGAACTGGCCTTTTTCTAATGTCCATTCTCCATTGGATTTATAATAGCTCAACATTTCTTTATTTATTTTAAACTCAACCTTAACAGATTCCCCTGCTTTTATCTCCACCTTTTCAAAAGCTTTTAGTGATTTCACCATCGGAGTCTCTTCAGCCACTAAATCCTGTATGTAAAGCTGAACGATTTCCTGCCCAACAATATCACTGGTATTTTTGATGACAATCGATGCAGTGATGGTTCCATCTTCTGTCATTGATTCACCAGATAGCGCAAGTTCGCCATACTCAAAAGTTGAGTAGCTCAATCCATATCCAAATGGATACAGTGGCGAATTATCAATATCTGTATAATGTGAATAGAAAACCTGTCCTGGGCCAGTCGAAGGCCTTCCTGTGACTTTGTGATTGTAATAAATTGGTAACTGCCCTACATGACGAGGAAAACTCATCGTTAACTTAGCAGATGGATTATTTTTTCCGGTGAGGGTTTCTGCGATAGCTGTTCCTGCTCTTTGACCTAAATGCCAAGCTTCTACAATAGCGGGTATATTTTCATCTTCCCAGCTGAGTTCGAGTGGTCTTCCATTCATTAATACCAACACAATGTTAGGATTAATTGCATGAATTTCTTTTAACAACTCCTTTTGTAAGCCTGGCAAACCTATAGCTGCTCTGCTTCTGCCCTCTCCTGACATGTAGGCGGTCTCTCCTAAAGCCATGATGACCAAGCCTGAGTTTTTGGCCAAGTTTTTAGCTTCTTCAAAACCTGAACGATCATCTTCGTTTATTACTTGTTCTTGGAAAAAGTTATTTGGACCAACAGATAATTTTACCCCTTCTGCATATTGTAAATTAACAGAATTAGGTAATGTATTTTCCAACCCTTCAAACAGTGAAATTGCAGAATTTTCCACAGCTTGCGCTCTCCAGTTTCCTAAGGGTGTATCCTTATCTTTAGCTAAAGGACCTATGACTGCTATATTTTTACTGCCCTTAATTGGTAATAACCCATTTTCATTCTTCAATAACACTATTGACTCTTTCGCAATTTCTTCTGCTAAATCATGATGAATTGGATTTCCTACAATTTCTTTCTCCCTTGAGGTATCAGAATATTTATATGGATCATCAAAAAGGCCCAGCTCAAATTTTAGTTTGAGTACATGCCGAACTGCTTTGTCTATTACAGCTTCTTCAATTTCTCCCTCTTTAACAAGATCCGACAAAAATTGAACGTAAGCAGTGGCTTCCATATCAATTTCACTCCCTGCTATAACAGCTTTCTTAGCAGCATCTTTCAACTCTTGGCTAACTCCATGATTAACCAATTCGCCAATTGAATTCCAGTCCGAAACAACTAAACCGTCATACTTCCATTTTTCTCTAAGAATATCCTGCAGTAGATATTTATTTGCAGTGGCTGGAGTAGCATTGATATCGTTAAAAGCATTCATAAAGCTTGCAGCATTAGCTTCAACTGCAGCTTTGAATGGAGGCAAAATATGATTATGAAGGACGTATTGATTGATATTAACAGAATTATAATCCTTCCCGCTTTCGGCATATCCATATCCAGCAAAATGTTTGGCTGTTGCTGCTATGGTTTTATTATGCCCCAAATCGTCACCTTGAAAACCATTGATTCTTGCTTTGGCTATTTCAGCATGCAAGTAAGGATCTTCTCCCGCACCTTCCATAACTCTACCCCATCGGGCATCAACTGTGACATCAATCATAGGAGCAAAAGTCCAATGCAATCCTGAAGCAGCTGATTCCGCAGCGGCTGCTTGAGCTGTTTTCTGCATTAAATTTAAGTTCCAAGAGCTACTTTCAGCTAAGGGGACAGGAAACATTGTTTCATAACCGTGAATAACATCATAGGCAAACAATAATGGAATGCCTAGTCTGGTGTTCTCCACAACTAATTCTTGCATTTTACGCGTATTCTCAGCTCCCAACAAATTAAGGACTGACCCGACTTGCCCCGAAATTAATTGTCGATAACGAATGCTATCCTGTCCATTTTTATTACCGGGGCCTGTAAATTCACTCCCTAAACTATACTGATTTAACTGACCCACTTTTTCTTCTAAGGTCATTAAAGAAAGCAGTGAATCTACTCTTAAATCCACTCCATTTTTTGTCGACTTTTCTTTTTCAGGCTGAGAGCAAGAAAAAATAATGAGGAAGGCAAAAGAAATACCTATTAATTTCCGTAGAAATATTGTCATGTTTATTTAAAATTTAATGGTTATAGGCGATTTAAATAATTTATGGTTGTTGAAAAACTCTAATATAGTCAATTGCCATCCGCTGCGGGAAGGTAGTTGAGGAATTTGGAGAGCCCGGTAAGTTACCGCCTACAGCTATATTTAAGATAAAGAAGAACTCTTCTCTAAATTCAGACAAATCTGCAGGACTAATATCAATGGTTTTAAATGACTGATTATCTACGAGCCACTCAATTTCATTTTCATCCCAAATAATACTAAATACATGAAATTCATCGGCAAATGTTCCGCTTGACAAAGTATAGCCACTTCCTTGACCACAAGTACAAGCATAAGAACCGGCATTATCCCAATGCAAGGTTCCGAATACATTATTTTCTCTTCCATCTCCTCCAATCATTTCCATAATATCTATTTCTCCACATCGAGGCCAGCCTACATTGGAGAAGTTACTTCCCAACATCCATAAGGCAGGCCAGATACCTTGTCCTTCCGGCAAAGCCGCTCTGATGTCTATTCGTCCATATTTGAAAGAAGCTCTGCCTTGAGAGATAATACGAGAAGAAGTAAACCCTCTCCCACCAAAAGACTCTTTTCTGGCTTCTATGACCATACTCCCGTCTTTGAAGAAAGTGTTTTCCTCTCTATAAAATTGCAATTCATTGTTACCCCAACCATTGCTGCCTGTTCCTATCTCAAAAACCCAATTGTCAGAAATCTCTTCCGTATTAAATTCATCTTGCCACACCAGTTCGTAGCCTGAATAAGAATCGGGAGAGGTGTAGCCAGATGTAGGAACCTCATAATCGTTACTAGGCTCTACAGTATCAGAATCTGTTATAGTGATTTCTATTTCTTCAGTTGCAATAGAACCGTTGATAGCGGAATTTAAGATTATTAAAAATTGCTCCTCATCTTCTTTAATTTCATCGCCTAATATTATTAATGTGATTGAGGTGGTTAAATCTCCAGGAGGAAAAGTCACCGTTTGACTTTGAATACTCTGAAAATCTGAGCCCGCTGATGCCGTTCCGTTCTCTGAACTAAAATTTACAATGACTTCCTGATTAGAGCTTTTATCAAGTTCTAATTCTAATGTGATTTCTTGGTTCTGGTCAGTTTCAGCTATTGTTATTGGATTGGCAGAAATAGATGGAAGACGGTCATCTTGCATGGCAGTATCTTTGCAAGCTGCTAAGGTTAACAGTAGAAAGGAATAAAAAACAAGTTTTAACATTTGCTTTGGGATGAATATTTAATAAAATAAAAAAATAAAAAAAGCTGCCTAAGATCACAAATACACGTGAAATTAGACAGCTTAAACAGCTAAATTATTCAATACTGAAGTTTCTCATATAGAATTCACCGCCAACACCGTGACCAGCGCCTCCGATAGCTATATAAATCATATCTAAATCATTTCTATCGAATACTGTAGCTCCATTACCATCATTACCAACAAAATCAGGAGCAGATAAATCAAAGGTTATAGTTACCCATGTATCTTTAGCAACTGCCATTTCTTGGTACTCATGTTGATCCGTAAACCAATCTGGTGGGCACTCAGTAGCACCAAAACCTACAAAAACGTTGTCCGTTAAATCACCGGAATAATCATTAGATGAAGGTAAATAAACGTCCATAGTAACAGTAGTCATATTCTCAAAATTGATTGCGTTAGCAGGATCAAGCTTGAATTGTAGTTCTTGAAAGTCAACACCAGCATTCCGAGTGTATTGACCGACTTTTGTTGCCGCAGCATCAGTAGGGTCGTCAACACCTAAAGTAAGTCCTGCTCCAGATTCAACTGGCTGCATCAAATTCCATTCAGAAGCATCATTTGACGCAAAAGTATGTGAAATAATCTCTGGAGAAACAGCTTCTAAAGGATTACATTCTTCCGGTACAAATTCAGTCACAAGAGCAGGCTCTACAGAAGGATCTTCATATGACACATACGTGATGGCCCAGAAAGTTCCGTCATGGTCAAAATTTATATAGAGCGTATCAACTCCACTATCACCACCTGCAGCAGTAATTGCGTTAAAAGTTACAGAAGATTGTGGCTCTGGTGTTTTTTCTGTTGTAGCTAGTCCCACGATTCCCATCCAAGCACCTTGCCCATTAAGCGTTATTTGATTGGCTGCAGCATCGTAGGTATATTCATGTGTTCCTGATAAAAACTCACTTACGTTGTCTCCATTTACATTTTCCATGTTAGCCGCTGTTGCTTCGAAGCACCCTTCACTTGGAAATACTCCATCTTCACCCCAGAAAGTACCACCATCATCATATATGTAAGCACCGTCTCTTGTAAAAGTAAAAGTATCATCATATAAACATGGTCTTGTGCCATCATTCTGATTACCTGGCCAAAAAATCTGAGAGAAATCTGGATCAGAAGCTAATAACATCGAAGTTCCTTCTCTTAATAATTTCCAAGTCTTTGATTCAGTACCAGCTAACAAGGTTAACTTAGCATTTGGATCTTCTACTTCCACTTCCGCTGTTCTTTCAGCAGTTTCACCAGAAGCAGCAGTAACTGTTAAAGTTACATCATACGTACCAGCAGCTTCATATGTGTGTACGGGGTTATCCTCTGTAGAAACCGCGCTACCGTCACCAAAATTCCATTCAGACGATTCATAATTTTGAGAGAAATTCTCAAAAGTTACCGTTAAAAAATCAGTTTCACCTACTTCAAACTGAAAACTAGCTGTAGGGAGGCCTACCTCCTCTGCGTCATCCTCACAGGCAAAAGCTAAGGCCAATATTAATGACCATAATCCTAATTGATAAATTGTTTTTTTCATAATTGTTGAATTTATATTGATTTTACTGTTTAATTAAATAAATCGGGAGAAGGGTACTCTGTAAGGGAGCCTCCAGTATTATCGATATCACGCTGAGGAATTGGAAGGTAAACTCTTGATTGATCAAGGTTCCCCGCCTTTTGAGCACTAAACAGACTGTTTTCAAATCTTCCTGACCTGACTAAATCAAACCATCTATCACCCTCAATAGCAAATTCTGCCCTTCTTTCGTACCATATTGCATCTAGCAAAGTCAAGCCTTCCTGAGACATTAATTGTTGTGTATTTCTAAAATCAGCCGAATTATCACCCGGACCTACTGCTCTTTCTCTAACCATATCAATATATTGCATGGCATCACCAGATGCACCATTACCTCTAACTAAGGCTTCTGCATACATCAATAAGACATCAGCATATCTAATTACTGGTTGATTAGGATCTTTCTGTAAATTTATATCGCCACCATTAGGAGCAGTATAACTACTATAGTTGGCATATTTAACTTGAAAGTAACCATCAAAATCAGCGGTATTTTGCTCTGCTAAATCCACACTGCAACCTTCAGCAGCTAAATCAGCAGGACTGGTTATGCTTGCATTCCTTCTATACTGATCATCGGCTAAAAAATGGGCGTTTAGACTTTCAGTTGGCAACATAAATCCCCAACCTGCATCATATTCAGGATGATCACTACATAAGCCTCTAATACCTACTAATTGGGTAATCATATTACCATCAATGAATTCTTGTCCTCCCCAATCTCCTGGAACTGCATTCGTAAATTGAATTTCGAAAACTGACTCTTCTGTATTCTTTGCTCCAAATGCAAATAACTGATGATAATCATCTAATAACTGATACTGACCTGATGTAATCACACTATTTAAATGGGTCGCTGCTTGGTCAAATAAATTTGGATCATCATTAGCCAAATCCGCCCAGTACAAATATACTTTACCTAATAGAGCTTGAGCGGTTGTTCTACTTACTCTTCCAGCTTCTGAACCTGTATATTTGGAGTCTTGCAATAAAGGGATGGCCTCTTCCAAATCATTGGTAATAAATTCAAAGAGATCCGTTAAATTGGCCCTCTCAATTGTAGAATATTCATCCTCAAGTATGACATGGTCTACAATTGGTACTGGACCGAAGGTTCTGAACATGTCAAAATGATAGAAAGCTCGCAAAAATTTTGCTTCTGCCTTAAATGCATCTACCGTTTCAGAGGAAATATTATCATTATTGATTACTAGATTTGATCTGTATACGCCCCACCAGCCTTTCTTCCAAAAAGCTTGACTTTCAAGCGTTAAACTGCTACTAAGGAAGTCATCGATTGCTTGCCAGCCGGGCTGATCACCATCAGAAGGGTCTCCACCTGCATTAGCATTGTCTGATCTGATTTCTCCTAACATGACACTACTTGACCATGCACCTTCCGAAAAAGTCCACTGCAAAGGATCATAGGCTGCAATCAATCCTCTAAAAATTTGCTCTTCAGATTGATAATAATTGTCTTCTAAGATAGTAGCTTGAGGTTCCGTCTCAATAAATTCATCTTTACAAGATGAAATAAACACTACTAAAATTGCGATATAAATAAATTTTACTGATTTCATAATATTAAAAGCTTACTTGAATTCCACCACCATAATTTCTTGTTTGAGGATAAAATCCTCTATCAATGCCTGCAGCAGACACATTATAATTATTTACGCCTATTTCTGGATCAAACCCGGAATAACCGGTCAGTGTCAATAAATTATCAACTGAGAAATAAATTCTAGCCTTCTTGATTTTAGCCTGTTCAATGAGACTTTTTGGTAAAGAATATCCTATTTGTAGGTTTTTAATTCTTAAAAAATCTCCGTCTTCAACGTAAAAGCTAGAAGGGCTGTAATTATTAGCAACAGGGTCAACAGCACCTGTATTAACTCTAGGATAAGAACCATCAGGATTAGACTCAGACCATCGATCTAGCCATTCTGTTGTGTAATTGTTATTTACGACATCTTGTCGTTCAAATGTTCTGTAAATTTGGTTACCAATCTGTCCGGCAAGTAACATATTGAAATCAAATCCTTTATAGTCGGCAGTTAGATTCAATCCAAAAGTGAAGTCAGCCCAAGGTTTTCCGATGTTGGTCCAATCATCAAGATTAATATCACCATCACCGTTTACATCGATATATCTTAAATCGCCAGGTTTAGCATTTGGCTGCAGTAAATCACCTTCACTGTTGATATGGCTAAAAACTTCGGCCTCATTTCTAAAAATACCATCGGCTTGGTAACCTCTAAAATAAAATAAAGGCTCTCCCACTTCCATTCTACTTATAAAAGCATTTCTTACAGGCCAGTTGTAACCATTTAAAAACCCTTCATTTCCATCGACTCTTGTAACAATATTTTTAAGAGTCGAGCCATTTAGTGTAATTCCAAAGTCGACCTCTCCTACTTGCTTGAAATAGTCAACCTTAAATTCAAAACCCGAATTTTCAATTTGACCTACATTTGTAAATGCTGGGTTATTACCTCCGATGATAGGAGTTGCACCATTTACAATCAATAATCCGTCAGTAACTTTCCTATAATAATCCAGTTCGAAAGAGACCTGGTTATTAAACAGTTTAGTTTCTAGTCCAATATCCAACTGTCTGGACTCTTCCCATCGTACAAATGGGTTCGACAAACTAGCTGGTGCTGCACCATAATAAATTGTTTGATTTGAAGCATCACCGAACTGATAGGTACTATTAAATGTAACTAAACTAGTGTAATTAAAAGCACCTATATTATCACTTCCGTTTGATCCATAACTAACTCTAAGCTTCGCAAAATCAACAAAAGGAATAGCGAAGAAACTTTCCTCAGAAGCTACCCATCCAGCCGAAAAAGAAGGGAAAATCACAAATCTGTATTCACTACCAAAGTTGGAGGATCCATCTCTACGAAACGAAACCGTAGCTAGATACTTTTCATCATAATTATATAAAGTCCTGAAAAATATACTTGAATTAATTCTTGGAGCACTTGCTCCTCCATAAGCTCTTCTTGAGGAATCAGGAGTTAAATTAACATATCTTAAACTTTCATTTTCAACTGCTTCAACTGGTAAGTTTTGACCAGAGGCACCAAAAGACTTTTCAGTAAATCTGATAGCAGTAGAACCTAGAACTGCTTCAATATTATGCAGCCCAAATTCTTTAGTAGCTGTAGCATAATTTTCCCACTGCCATCTAAAATTGCTGTAACTTTGGTTCCCAACTGTGCTATTAGGATTAAAAATGGCTGGGGTCAATTGGTAAGCCGGTGAATAATTGTCAACTATTTGACTATATCTATTGACGCCTAAATCTGTTTTTATTTTCAACCAACTTATCGGTTGAATTTCTAAAAATGCATTTCCAAAAATCTGCTCAGAACTAGTTTCGCTATTATTGATAAATATCCTACTGAAAGGATTAATATATTCCTTCTGCACAAATGGAGATTGAGCAAATCCGAATTGAGAATTATTGTCAAAAACAGGAGTTATTGGATCATAGACTATAGCATCTGCAATAGGAGTTCCAAACTCGTTGTTTTCAGGTATCGCACTAGATCTTGTAGCAGTAACAGCCAAATTCTGTCCAAAAGTAATAAAATCTGTCACTTCAGTTTCAGAATTAAGTCTTACTGTTAATCGATCAAAATATGATTTTTCAGGAGCTATAATACCTTCTTGACCGGTATACGTCATTGAAGCAAATAAATGTCCTTTCTCAGTACCTTTACTTATAGACAAATTATGATTTTGAATACTACCTTCCGTAAAAAGCCTGTCCATCCAGTCAGTATCAAAAGCAGGTGTTGTTCCTCGTTCGGGAAAACCTAAAGGTAAATTAGTATTACCATTTTCGTATTTTTCGTTAATTATATCAACGTACTGCTCTGCGTTCAACATTTGAGGTGTTTCCCATGCTGACTGGATAAAGTATGAGCCATTGTAATTTAAACTCATTTGACCAGGCTTACCTGATTTTGTTTTAACTACTATGACACCATTAGCACCTCTTGTACCATAAATAGCAGTTGAAGCTGCATCTTTTAATACCTGAATTGATTCAATATCACTAGGAGAAAGTGCATTTAAGTTTTCAACTTGTGTCTGTAAACCATCAATTACAACTAAAGGCCTGTTATTTGAATTACTTCCTACCCCTCTAATAAGAATAGTTGGGTTGTTCCCTGGTTGTCCTGAAACCCCACTAACAGATACTCCATTAACTAAGCCTTGTAAAGATCTGCCAACATTAGGAACACTCATTTTTTCCATGGTTTCCACGTCAGCTGTAGATATCGCAGCTGATGCCACCGATTTCTTTTGACTACCATAACCTACTACTACAACCTCACTCAATGATTCAAAATCTGATTGCATTTTAATGTCGATCACAGATCGTCCATTAACATTTGCAGTAGTCGTTGTATATCCAATAAAGCTATATCTGAGAACGGCATTATCATCTACTGACAATTTATAATTCCCATCGAAATCAGTGGTAGTTCCTGAAGAAGTTCCGACAATCATAATATTAACTCCGGGAAGAGGTTGATCTTTTTCGTCAGTAACCACACCGGAAACTGTCCTATCTTGGGCAATACCACTGAACGTGCATAGTATCAATAAAAATAAGGTTAAAAAGTGCTTCATAGTCATTTGTTATAATCTGATTAAATATTTTGATGCGTTCTTAGCATAAGCAGGGTTCAAATGAGCACTATTAAAGAAAGTATCCAAATTTTCAGCATACATCATAAATACATCAACACTACAAACTCAATTTCTCAAAACCACATCAAATTATCATCTAAATGAACATTTAAGACAAATAGAAGCCTTTTTAAGTCACTACATATGTCTGGTTTTTTTCTACACTATTTTCACCTCCGTTACTACAATCTTACCATATTTTACCAAATTGTTAACAAGTAACATCGGGAAAATGAAAGAGAAAATTAAGCTACTGATCAAACGATTTCCACTAGTTCTGACCGGGAATTTTTTGCAGTCAATATCCTGATGACCCCTTCTACGAATACTGGATTTGCCCTCCTTATTTCTCGGCCCAGCGATTTCACTTTCTAAATTGTTTTGTCTGTATTTTAAGCCACTTTTATTTAAATTATAAAAAACGATCGAGTCAAAAGCCTGAATCAAACCTCAATCATAATTTTACAAGCTCATTGATATATTCTTATGTAATCGATTTCAAAAGTATCCTCTGTAAAATCTGCTGGTATGGGCCCTCCTAATGCACCCCCCATTGCTATGTTCAATAGTACATAATGTGGATTATCATAAGGCTTATCTTGGGTATTTGGAAGGTCAATCACTATTTTACCATCCACTTTCAGTTTAATGGATACTTCGTTCCAAACCATTGTATACACATGATAGCTATCATCTGCATTTGCAATCGAAATCTCATTACCTGTAGTTTTATATTCGCCTGTGTTGGTATCGCCCCAATGAAAATAGCCAAGAACCTTAGATTTATCTTCTCCTTTTTGTTCCATTATGTCAATTTCTCCGCATGCTGGCCAGCCAACACTACCAAACTTGTCTCCAAAATAATTTCCAGTTTCATTTACATTTGCTCCCAAAGTCCAGATTGCAGGCCATGTGCCTGCACTAGCAGGAAGCTTTGCTCGCACTTCAACACGTCCGTATTGAAATGCAAATTTACTGTTCAGCCTAGCAGAGGTATAAGATTTGGTGGAACCCTCATAAGTGTATTCTTCCTTAATCGCTTTTATCTTTAATGAGCCATCACTTACAAAAGAGTTTTCAATCCGGTTTGTATAATGCTGTACTTCTTCGTTGAACCAACTTCCGTCATTAAGAGCGATGGTTTGGTGAAACCACTTCTCTTCATCTAACTTTCCCTCATACTCAAACTCGTCCGAAAATACTAGATTTGAGAAATTACTAAAAGACCTTAATACCTCAAGATCCATAGGTTTGCTTACAAATTGTCCTGACTCCGAATAAGCCCAAACAACCATTGTATAGGTATTTACTCCTTCTTTTGTAAATAAATGCTCTATCTTACCCGACTCGCTTTCTAGAAGCTCTCCATCATCAAACCGAAAGGCATATCGTAAGGCATTAGTCTTTGAGGCAGATATAAATACTTTCCCAGAACCATCACCATTTGGATTGGAATCATCAGCCCCTACTAACTCCACTTTTATTTGCAGATTCTCTCGAACTACATCTAAATCCATTGAAGCGGACTCAAAAGCAAGTAGTGTAATGAGACTTATTTTAATAAGTAGAAATAAGACTAATGGTTTTATTTTATAAGTATACATGCCTTCTTTTTAAAGTGAATTAGATTTATGATAAAGAAATAAAAATCTTAAGGTCAGCCATCAGTAGATTCTGGTCCAACAGATTCTGAAGGAGGTGTAACAGCACCTTTTCTCTCATCAGACAAAGCATTCAAATGCCTCAAGCAGCATTTCAGTTCACAAAGTAATTGACCTTAAAAAATTAACTTATATAACACATATACATGATTTGTTCCTTTTCCTTAAATACTTGCAACAATATTAGTTATAACCTTCATTCTGAGGGTATCCCGGTCCCAAAAGATCTATCTGTTGTTCTGGAATTGGCCAGTTTTGCATATACTCCATCAGAATATCCTTAGGATTTCCCTCTGGATAGGATTCATTCATATTGTCATTATTCATGTGATCAATTAGGTACTCAAATAGTAATCCGGTTCTTTTCAAAGTGAACCAACGCTGACCTTCAAAGCCTAATTCTCGAGCACGCTCATCCAAAACAGTCTCTAGACTTATTTGGGTCGCAGGTGCGGCATTTGCTCTTGTTCTAACCGCATTTAAATACTCTAAAGCTTTACCAGTATTGCCCGACATCATATGTGCCTCCGCACCAATCAAGTAAGATTCAGCCAATCTGTAAATCATAACATTTTGAAAATGATTTCTATCGGTTGGTTCGGCTGTGGCATCCAAAAACTTAAGAACTCCCGGGTTTTGCCTTCTGTAGTAAAGCATGAACTCATTCATATCATCAGGACTGTTCTCATATAAATCTAGGGGCTCACCAAGTTGAGCACCAGCTGGAAGCGTTGCTTCATCATTATAATTGTAGTCGAAGATGTAATAGGTGTTGTTTTTCCTATCATCATTTGGATCCTCTTCCAATAAGTTAATCATATAATCATTCAAGGAAAGAAAGCCAACACCTGAGCCACCATTTTCAATGGACGGCAGCAAACCTGGAGCTTCAGCGTAGGCAGAAACAACGTTCCAACTAAGTATATGTGGTCCACCTCCCCCAATAGTTTCTCTCATAAAATTAAGAGCAAACAAGGTTTCAGAGTGGTTCAAGTCACCGGTAAAAACATCGGCAGTAGAACCTACCAAAGCATGAGCACCACTTGTAATCAAGCTATCGATTTGCAAGGCAGCACCCGTCCAATCTTCCTCCCACATGGCAACTTTTGCTCTTAGATGCCGTGCGGCACCCTTTGTCCATCGTCCAAATTCACTCGTTTGGTACTCTAGATTATTGATGCTAAAATCTAGATCCGCCTTCAACAAAGCAAAAATTTCTTCCTCAGAGGATTTATCCTGAGGAGCTTCGAAGGCATTATCAGGAGAAGTAGGCACAGTTGTAATGAAGATATTATTAAATAAACGGTAAAGGGTAAACAATGAATTAGCACGCATAACCTTTGCTTCTGCAAGAATCTGATTTTTTCTCTCTTCATTAATACCCTCTAGATTCTCAGCTCCATCAATAATAGCATTACATCTATCCACTAATCTATAATAATGGACCCAATATGCATTTATACCTGAGGTTGTACCAAAATCACCTAGACTTGCTCCCCACAACAATCTACTGTACAGTGAAACCTCGCCCGTTATTCCAACGGAAATATCACTTTTTGCTTGCGGTATCAATGGAATCGTACCATTTAAGCTCAGGTCTGAATGAAGATTTCTATTGAGTGAATAAAGACCAACCACCGCAGACTCAAGTCCCTCAGGGGTTGAGTATAAGAAATCTACTGAGGTATCCGAAAGCAATTCGTCTTTCAAAAATTCGTCCTCACATGCAGTACCCAGCATTAATACAACTAACCATAGAAAGTATCTACTTTTTAAAAGCGCTTTGTTAACTAAATTTTTCATATCTTCTATCTTTTAAAATCCAAACTTTAGACCAACCGTTATATTTCTCGTTTCTGGGAAAGCTGTTTCTGAACCATTTAAAGGATTCTGTTCTGGACTATATGATTTGAAATCTGTAAAAGTCAATAGATTCGTTCCTGTCAGATATACTTTTCCCCTCTTCAAACCAATCCTTTCAAAAGCTTCATTAGGTATGGCATAGCTTAAAGTCACGGTTCTCAATCGAATGTAAGAGGCGTCTCTTACAGCAAAAGGAAAAAGGTGTAAATGTGTATCCGGTTTTGGTCTAGGGAACTCGGTTGATGGAAATTCAGGTGTGTAGTAGTCAGTTCTGATTCCGTTTATGGAACCCTTCCATAATTCGCCATCTGCTAATACAGTATTCAACCTTGTAGCACCCTGCACGATGTAAAGGTCTGCAAAAAGTTCAAAACCTTTCAATCGAAAAGTACTGTTGACAGACCCAAACCAATCGGGATCTGTATTGATGAATACATTATCTCTGCTATCTATTTGACCATTTCCGTCCTGATCAATTACTCGAACATCTCCAGGCTGGGCTAACGGGTTACCTGAAGCCGCTATATCGTCACCCTCTTGGAAGATTCCGTCATATTTAGGAAGCCAAATGTTGTTAATGGATTCACCAACAGACAACCTCCTGCCTGACGTGTCATTGATGTCAATCTCTTCGCCATTTTCATCCAATTCGCCAGTTAGAGAGATAACTTCGTTTACATTTCTCGAGAAGATTACCCCTAAAGTCCAACCTATATCATCTCTTTCTAATATATAGGAAGTTACCGCTGCCTCAATCCCTTGGTTTTGCAACTCACCAACGTTGAATCGACTAACCTGGAATCCAGTCGTACCAGAAATAGCTCTATCTAACAAGAGGTCTGTGGTATTGGCTTTATAATACTCTACAGTACCATTTAGAATATTATTAAATAAAGTAAAGTCTACTGCAGTATTGAGCGTTGTGGTGGTCTCCCATCTTAGGTTTGGGTTGGGCAACCTTGATGATGCTGTTGCGCCAGCAACAGTTTGTCCACCAAAGATATAGGGTAAGTCATCCGCACGACCAAGCGATTCTAAGGAATTAATACCTTGGTTACCTGTGGCTCCATAACTTGCTCTCAACTTAAGTTCATTTACTACTGGCACTGCTTCCATGAAAGTCTCATTGTGCATTTTCCATGCAACGGATGCTGCCGGGAAAAAACCCCATTTATTGTTCTCTGCGAAAACAGAAGCGCCATCTGCTCTGGCAGTTGCTTCAACTAAGTAGCGGTCACGAAATCCATACCTAACCCTACCCATATATGAAAGTAGTCTTCGCTGAGATACGTTCCTGAAATTATTCAGCAAAACAGTTGCATTGCCGTTGTAAGCGAGGGCGTCATTTGTAAATCCAGACTTATCAATTTGAGTATACTCATTGTTTTGTTGATCAAAGGCGTTTACACCAGTGAAATCTAAAGAGTGAGCATCACCCAATTGTGGTTTATAATTAACAATGTTTTCAATCAACACCTGTCTAAAAAGAGTATTGGAAAGTAAACCAAATCCATCTATACCTTCATCCCCTGCAGAATGCAGAGATGAGCGGTAAAGACCTCTATTGGTATTTCTATTTCGCACGAAGGTGTTAAGGGAGTAACTTAAATTCGGTAAAATATCATACGATAAATTTAAAGTAATATCAGCAAGATTTGTTTTGGTTTCGTCAACGGACTCTCGTTGATCCCACAATGGGTTCACCCGAATATCAGATGGGCCTAAATATAGCTTCACTAATTCATTATCCTCGTCAAACGCTCTTGCAAGAGGAGACCGAGTTGTAAAATTTAATCCGCCGGTTTCTCTATCTTGATTTGAAAGTTGGTAATTTAGAATAGCATTAAGTGAGAGCTTATCATTCAGCTTTTGATCAATGTTGAGTTTGAAGGCTCCTCTTTCAAAGCCAGAATTTGGGATGATACCGTTCTGATCGAAATAATTGAGACTAGAAAAAACTTTGGTATTTTCACCTCCCCCTGAAAAACTAAGCGAATGACTTTGTATTGTTGCATCTTGCAATACTAAATCCTCCCAATCAACAAATTCTTGATTTTCAATAGTTTGTAATTCAAATGGTGAGAAAATATTTTCATCATTTAAATACAAACCAGTAAATCTATTTCTATTAGCTTCTCTTCTTAATTCGATAAATTCTTGGCCATCATATTGATCAAAATTTCTGATCACGGACTGCGTTGAAGTGTATCCATGATAGTTTATGGTAGCTTTGCCGGACTTTCCCTTTTTTGTAGTAACAAGAATTACACCATTAGAAGCTCTAGAGCCATAAATAGCGGTTGAAGCAGCATCTTTTAAAATCTCTATACTTGCAATATCATCTGGTGGAATATCATTCAAGTCGTCAAAAGGCACACCGTCTACCACCACGAATGGAGCATTTCCACCTGGTGCCACAGAAACGTTTCCTCTGATGACTATATTTGAATTTCCGCCAGGTCTTGCGTCTCCCAAGTTCACTTGAACTCCAGCCGCTCTTCCTCGTAGCATTTCTGAAACATTCGTGGTTGGAATGGCTGTTGCTTCTTCTACCTCTACACTCACCACTGAACCAGCGACATCGCTCTTCTTTTGACTACCATACCCAACTACAACTACTTCACCAAGAGTTTCCACATCCTCTTCCATTTGGATGGTCATATTGGTTTTGCTTCCAACCGTAATCTGAATTGGTTTATATCCAATAAAGCTAAAGCGTAAAACATCATTGGGACTAGCAGTTAGTTTGAACTCTCCATTAAAATCGGTGACAGCTCCCTCTAGACTACCAACTATCATGACATTCACACCAGGTAGTGTCTGCCCTGCTTGATCAGTCACAACACCATTAATTGTAGTGCTCTGCCCGAAAGATTTGAAGCTGATTGTTAAAATCAGCAGAATAAGTATACCGTGCTTCATATTTAGACAACTTTTTAATTTGACATTTTCCCTTAATAACAACCTAGCTTCCACCAACTGCTTTCTAACACTAAATTAACCCAGACTGATATTATCTTTTCCTCAAGTAAGCATGAAAAATTGTTCTAAACATAAAAAAGCACTACGTCAATAATACCTCACTGCTAAATATCAATTTCTCAAAACCACATCAAAAATCAGCATAACTTACCATTAGATAGATTAAAAGCACTTATTTATCTATTTCAATTGCCCATGTATTTCTATACAATTTTCTCCCCTATTACTACAATCTTATCATATTTCACTAAATTGTAAATTATTAATATCTGGAAAATGAAAGAGAAAAATAAGGTACTATTCATACTACTGAGTCTACTAATGATAGGGAATTTCTGCCATGGCCAGTTTATTGGGTACCCTTTTTATAAATACTATTCCAGCCAAGATTATCACGGTGGTATCCAAAATTGGAAAATCACCCAAAGTCAAGATGGCTTACTTTACGTGGCCAACAATTTCGGATTATTGGAGTTTAATGGAACCCATTGGAATAAATACTCACTAGAAAGTGGAACAAAGTGTAGAGATGTACTAGTAGACAATGACGGTAAGATCTATATTGCTGCACAAGGAGATTTCGGATACTACATTCCTGACAGGCTTGGAAAATTAACTTTTGTTAGTCTAGCAGACAGCATCAAAGGAGAGAAAAGAGATTTTGATGAAGCTTGGAGAGTATTTAAACAAAATGATAGATTATTATTCTGCACCTTTGATGACATCTTTATATTTAATGATTCAGGGGAATTAATAAATACGGTCAATCCTGAGAATGACCCAGATAATTTCTTCCTGGTAAACCATCAGTTATACCTCAATCAAGTTGAAAAAGGCTTATCAATCTTGGAAAACGGGGAAATAAAAAAGACTGATATTGGTGACTTCTTTAAAGATATGACTATAAGTGGGATTCTGGAGATTAGCAATAACCAGCTTTTAATTAGCACATTGAAAAATGGTATTTTTGTAAAAACAGGCAATTCAATCTCCATTTGGAATACTGAAAATCAAAACACCTATAAATCATCAAATATTAATCAAATAATTAGGCTAAAAAGCGGAGAAATAGCTATTGGTACTCAAAATGAAGGCCTATTTATTCTCAACAGCAGAGGAGAAATCAAAATGCAATTAAACAAAGGCAGGGGCATTGAAAATAGAACTGTTCTTTCGCTATATGAAGATATTCAAGGTAACCTTTGGCTTGGACACAATAATGGAATTTCATCGGTTGCTTTAAATTCGCCCTTCCAACATGTAAATGAACAAACTGGACTTCCAGGAACCGGTTATGACGCCCTCTTATTGCGAGACACACTTTATCTAGGGACTAACAATGGATTATATTACAAAGACATTTCTTCAAAAAACACCACCTTCAAAAAGGTTGAAAATGCATCTGGCCAGGTTTATAGCATTCAGCAAATTCACAATTCTATTATAATGGGACATCATTCAGGTACTTACGAAGTCAATGGTGCTGAAGCAATAATGCTGGCAAACATCCCTGGAACTTGGACTTGTATAGATCTAAAGAAATATCCAAAACTTGTCATACAAGGTAATTACAAAGGTTTAAGCCTCTTTAAAAAATCAGAGGAGGGTCTTCAATTTCTATATGAACTCGAAGGATTTAAGGAGTCTTCACGGGTAATGGAAGAAGATGAAGAAGGAAATATATGGATGACTCACGGTTATAAAGGCGTTTACAAAATTACATTGTCTGAAGATTTGAGATCTGTTAAAACAGAATATTACGGCAAGGAAAAGGGTTTGCCTTCAAATGTTTTAATCAATGTATGGAGATTAAATAATAACCTCATTTTTTCTAGTGAAAGAGGATTATATGAATATAGTACAAGTAAAGATCGCTTTGTCAAGTCTTCATTTTTATCTGATTACTTTGATGAAAATGAGCAATTTGTAAGCTTTGCTGAAGATGCACTCGGAAACATATACTTTGTAAGTATAAATGAAACTGGAGTATTAGAAAAGTCTACCAATGGTAATTATCAAAAGCATACTGCAGTTTTTAACCAATTACGCAATGTTCTCAACGATGACCTTCATAATATTTCCACATTAGAAGCAAATAAGGTCTTATTTGCGGCTAAAGAAGGATTTATACATTTTGACAATTCAATTCCAAAATTGCAGGAGATCAACTATAATGTAATTTTCACCAAAGTGAGTATTTTGAATTCAAAAGATTCAATTATCACATATGGGAGGCAAATGGATGGAGAGAAAGTGACTTTCAAACAAATCAATAAAAAAATTGAAATCCCTTTTTCAGAAAATTCCATCAGAATAGAATACAGTGCTCCTTACATGAATGGTCAATTTGATAATGAATATCAATACTGGTTGGAAAACAATGAAGAAGGCTATAGTAATTGGTCAGTAAGAACTTCCAAAGAATACACCAACCTCCGAGAGGGTAATTACACTTTTCATGTTAGAGCCAAAAACATTCATGGACAATTAAGTACTGTGGCCACTTTTGAATTTACCATTTTACCACCTTGGTACCGCACTAATTGGGCTTACGGCACCTACTTCTTTATAGGTTTAATATTATCAGTACTTGTATTTCTATTTTTTGAACTACGGTACAAAAAGAAAACAGAAATTATAACCGAACAGAAACAGAAGGAAATCACCAGAATTGATAGTGAATTAAAAACATCCGAACAGAAGCTAGAACACTTGAAAAACGAAAAGTTAAAATCAGAAATTAAGTTAAAAAATAAGGAGTTAGCTACTTCTACTATGCACTTAATAAATAAAAATAGTTTTATCAATAGCATCAAATCAAATCTTAACAGTATTTTAAAAAGAAGCAAAAATCAAGAGGTAAAACATGAAATAAGTCGGGTAATTCATAATATTGACAAAAACATTACCGCAGACGAGGATTGGGAGCATTTTTCTATTCATTTTGATCAAGTACATGGAGACTTCATTAAAAGGTGGCAAACCGACTACCCAAATCTAAGTCCACAGGAAATGAAATTAAGTGCATATTTACGAATGAATCTTAGTACCAAGGAAATTGCTCATCTATTAAATATTTCAGTTAGAGGCGTTGAAATAGCTCGTTATAGATTACGTAAAAAACTAGAACTGGAACGTTCTGATAATCTGCAGGAATTTATCTTGAAGTATTAGAAATAGGTAAAACCCTGCATTAAGTGATTTAAGCAGGGTTATAATCCAATTTTTTAGGTCTTCTATTACTGCCCTAAGACAATCGCAAATATCAAAGGAGCTACAATAGTTGCATCTGATTCAACAATGAATTTAGGCGTATCTATATCCAATTTACCCCATGTTATTTTTTCATTAGGTACAGCACCTGAATATGAACCATAACTCGTTGTAGAATCAGAGATCTGACAAAAATAACTCCAAAAAGGAACGTCAGTGTACTCCAAATCTTGATAAAGCATAGGCACTACGCAAATTGGAAAATCACCAGCAATACCCCCTCCGATTTGAAAAAAGCCAACGCCCTCTGTTCCAGCATTTTGCTTATACCAGTCTGCTAAGAACGTCATATACTCAATCCCTGATTTCATGGTGGAAGGTTTTAATTCACCTTTCACACAATAACTGGCAAAAATATTACCCATTGTACTATCTTCCCATCCCGGAACAATTATTGGTAGGTTTTTTTCGGCAGCTGCCAACATCCAACTATTTTTAGGATCTATCTCATAGTATTGTTCTAAAACTCCTGACCTAATTAATTTATACATGAATTCATGAGGAAAATATCGCTCCCCCTTCTCTTCTGCGTCCTTCCAAATTTCAAAAATGTGTTGTTGTAATCTTCTAAAGGCTTCTTCTTCAGGAATGCAAGTATCCGTTACTCTATTGAGTCCTTTTTCTAGCAAATCCCATTCTTGCTGAGGTGTTAAATCCCTGTAATTGGGAACTCTTTCATAGTGGCTATGAGCCACCAAATTCATTAAGTCTTCCTCTAAATTTGCGCCCGTACAGCTAATGATTTGAACCTTATCTTGTCGAATCATTTCAGCAAAAGAAATCCCCAATTCTGCAGTAGACATTGCACCAGCAAGGGACACCAACATTTTTTTTCCGGATTCGACATGACTCTTGTATGCATCAGCTGCATCTATAAGCGCTGCAGCATTAAAATGACGATAGTTATGTTTTAAAAACTCTGTAATTTTCATAATTAATTATTTGTTGTAAAAATAATCAAAAATGATGAAGAGCTATTACGAATGGAGGATAAATCAAAAAGTTTCCAAGACTGCCGTAATATTCTTTTTTAAAGTCGCTTTGACTGGAGTTTGCTTCATTTTAGCAACAAGAATTGATCCATAGGTAGTGGTTAACAACATGCTTACCAAATCAGAAACATCTGAACTTTTGGTAATTTCTGTTTGGAAAATGGCTTCAAGCACATACTTCTCCAATAATCTGTCAAATGCCAGGACTTCCATTTGATCCACCCCTTCTAGATTTGGAAATAAAAGTTGTTTTTCCGCTTTTTTAATACTTATGGGCTTTAATACTAAAGGGGAAATAGCATGATATTTAATCAAGTGCAGGATGACTGAATGATAATTCTCACATAAATCACCGTATCTATCAAAAATAAATTTAACTGCTTTTAGCCCTTTTATATTAGTGGTTTGCATGTCTATACTAAGCTCAAAAGCCCATACTCGCATGAAATACAGTAATAAATCTTCTTTTTGAGGAAAATAGCGAAAGAAAGTTACTTTTGAGATCCCTGCTTTCTTACAGAGATCCATCACGTGAATATCCTGAAAGCTTTGCTGGCGAAGCATGGTTTTGGCTATAGTCAATACTAACAATTTTAGTTTTGCTGATTTCCTTTCCCTTAAACTAGTTCCCGCAGTAACCATTTACAATTGTTAGATTTTGATGATGGTAAATTCCACTCTCCTGTTCAACTTGCGAGTAGCTTCTGATTTATTACTAGCAATTGGTCTTGCTCCACCGTATCCTTTGCTATCCAGTCTCCTAGCATCTACACCCTTCCCTACCAAATACTCTTTTATTCTATCCGAGCGCTCTTGAGATAGCTCTATGTTTAACTTTGCACTACCTGTATTATCAGTATGACCCGATAGTTCAATTTCAACATTTGGGTTCTTTTTTAACATATTATAAACCCGATCTAACTCTTCAAATGAGCCATCTAAAATATCAGCCGTACCTCTTTTAAATAAAACACTTTTCAACTGAATTGTGGTTCCTTCCTCTAGACTTAAAAGCTCCAACTTAACTACATCATTATTACTGATAGTATCCGTTTTAATAGTTTGCAAATCGTCTAAGTAACCTTCCACAGAAATATCAATAGTGTAGATAGAATCTTTAAAAAGCTTCGTTTGGTATGATGAGTTTTTACCCATTACAATCTCTGAATATGAACTTTTACTCATTTCATTCACCCCTTTAATCAGCATTTGAGGTTTGAGGGGATTTCCTGTAAAACCATCCACTACTTCAAATTGGACTTGAATCTTCTCTCGCACAATTGGCTTATTTTTATTTGTGCTCGTTCCAATAGCCAAAACTGATTGCGAAGAAGCTGTCATACTTTTTTCTACCTCCGCTTCTATTTCAACTTGTTCTGGAGTATTGGTTTGCACGATATTACCCAACCCTATACTATTGACAGTATTAACAAGCAATGCATCTTTACCAGAATTGATTAACTGAAAATACCAATCCGCACCTTCAGAATTTACGCCTTCCAAATTTTTTGCTTCAGACCAAGTAGTCCAAGTTGCATCCTGTCGCTTTGAATAAAAGACGTCTCTACTACCTTGTCCTCCTCTTCCATTTGAACTAAAAAACAAGGTTTTATTATCTGCTGCTAAAAAGGGAGTTAAATCTTGAGCTTCTGTATTAATATCTACTCCTAAATTTCGTAGTTCCGTCCATTCATCTATCGACTTCCTAAAGGTATAGTAAATATCTTCATTACCTCTTGACCCAAAACTTTCCAAACTTAGAACCATTATTTTACCGTCTTTGCTTAGACTACCCGAAAGGTGATCTGATTTATTTTTATAATAAGGGATATCAATCGGTTGTGGTTCACTCCAATTATCTCCTATTCTTCTTGAATAAGATATCCCTCCTTTTCTAGGACTTTTGTAATTACCCACCACATACATGATATAATCATCAGGTGTAATTCCAATTACAGCATTAAAATTCAGATTATTTACCGGACCTTTTAATCTCTGCGCTTTGGTCCAGCTTCCATTTACTTTCTCGCTGTACCAAATGTCTCCTTGATCTTTTTCACCACCTGCATTTTCAGGATTATTCTTTTTTGTAAAATACAGTGTGTTTTCATCGGCTGATAATACTGGCGCAATATCATCATAAATACTTTCTAATGAATCTATAATTAATGGCCGATCCTGGCCATCACTCAAGTAGCTCACTGAAAATAATAATATGAAAAATACCAACCGTACCCGCATTCTTTCAGAATTTATAATTATTACAATTTAAAGTAAATCATTAATTGTTACAATTGTCAATGATAGTAAATCTTACTTCCAATCTTTGCAAAATTTAATAACGTAACAATTCTAATGTACTATTGAAATGCTAATCTAAGACATTTTTCACTAAAATCAACTTAAAGTTATAAAATAATTAAAGGCATCTTTTAAGTTGTTTATCAGTTACTTATGGTATTTCTACTAGCTAGGTTGAGCATATTGCATAATACCACTACTATTCAAAAAACTGCGAGAGTCGCATTAAAATAATCAAATTAATTTCAAAAACTGTACATGATCGAACTGCGTATTGATCAGCCCTATATACTTAATGATCTATTCCTTTTCATGATAAATTAAAAGTGCATGAGTACTTAAATAAGTAATTTCAGTAGACACACTACTTCCTATTAGTTTCTCGAAAATATTTCTTTTTCTTTTAAGCAATACTAATACATCTCCTTGCTGCTCGTTCACAAACTCTTCTATACCACTACTTATATCTTTTTTGTACTCCTTTAAATAGTAACTTATTTTTTCGTAACCTAGAAAGCTAGATAATTCTGTCTTAAACTTCTCATAGCTTTTCTCACTCATAACATTATTAGAATGACTGACGTGGACGAATCTAATTCTACTTCGAAAAGGATAAATAAAACTTACCAATTTCTGCATGGTAATTTTATCTTGCTCAGAATAATCCGAAGCATACACTACGGAATTCCAATTTTTAAAATCCGCATCCAGAGGAACCGTCAAGACTGGAATGGAAGCATTTTGAACCGTTCTTAATGTCCTGCTTCCAATTATCGTCTTTCGATTATATCCATTTCCTTGAGTGCCCATTACAATTAAATCAAAGCCGTTCTTGAGTGCATATTGACTAATTGAATTATTCACTTCACCGATAGAAAGTACAAAATCACATTCAAAGCCGTATTCATTTTCTATCTCATCTGCTAATCCAGTCAATTTTTCCTTAGCATGTTGTTTTAAGTCATCAAATTCAGACTGTTCTCCCTCTACAGCATGCAGAAACTCTTTTTCGGAAAAAATATGGATCAACGTCATGCTTCCTTTTCTTATTTGCAGAATTTTTGCTGCATATTCAACAGCATTAAGGGAATAAGCTGAAAAATCTATTGGGCATAAGAATTTATCCATCTGTTTATTATTTGATATCTAATTTATAAAAAAAACATAGCTTTAGAGCTGACTAACAAATTTATTTCCCGAAATATAAAAGCGCCATGGTAGTAACGCATCCTCTCCAGCATAATCAATTCCTATTCGAGTAGTTTTAACAATTTTGTCAACAAGCAATTTATGATCAGCTAAAAACAAATCATCACTACTTACGAGATCTATTCCATTTAAAGATTTATCTATCCCTAAAGCTTTCGTGAGCTTACCGGGGCCGGAAAAAATACTAGGTTTAACTTCTTTAGAATTTCTCCTTTGTAGCATCCTCTCTGTACCTTTCAGAGGTTCAATAGCTCTTATTAGGACGGCATCAGCCGCCCCTTCGACATTAGTTACGATATTAAAGAGAGAATGAATACCATAGCACAAGTAAATGTAAGAGGTGCCGCCATCTTCATACATTACTGCAGTCCTCTTAGTAAATCTACCCCTATGTGCATGACAAGCTTTATCATTTTTCCCGGCATATGCTTCGGTTTCTGTAATCATCGCTTCACAATAGTTTCCATCAATATGTGCACATATTACTTTCCCAAGTAACTGTTCGGCAACTGATACTACATCTGGATTTTGAAAAAATGCTCTACCTAATCTTTTTTTTGTAACTTTCATTCAGAAAAGTAGTTTTTGAATGCTAAATACTTTTTAATTTAACTAAAAATAATAAACATGATGAAAAAATCACTAGTACTATTTTGCTTATCTATTATCATGATAAGTACGCCTGAGCTGAAAGCACAGATTAATATTCCTCAACCTTCTCCAAAAGCAAAAGTAGAAACAACGGTTGGATTAACTGATGTGGCTATTAGCTATTTTAGACCAAGCCTTAAAGGAAGACAAATATTTGGAGATGGCGATGATTATTTACAATCATATGGGGTGCTTTGGAGAGCAGGAGCCAACAGTGGTAGTATTCTAAATCTTTCTACCGAAGCTATCATAGCAGGTAAAAAAGTAGACGCTGGACAATATTTGATCTTCATGACTCCTGAAGAAAACGAATGGGAGTTCAAATTGTATAGTGATTTATCACTAGGAGGGAATGTTGGAAACTACGATGAATCTAAGGAAGTCATTTCTGTTATTAGAGAAGTTGAAGAACTAGACGAAGCAGTAGAAACTTTGACTTATCAAATTTCAGACATTAGTGCAGATAATAAATCAGCTAATATTCACTTTGAGTGGGAGAATGTTAGCCTCAAGATTCCTATTGAAGTGTCTTATGATGATTTAGTTATGACTCAAATTGAGCAAAACACTAAAGTTGACCCTAGAAATCTTATTACAGCTGCTAATTACTATTACACCACGGATAAAGACTTAAAACAAGCTTTAAAATGGATTGATACGTATTTAGCGGAAGGAAACAATAGTGCTCAATTTTGGAATTTACACTTGAAAGCACAAATATTAGCTAAAATGGGTAACAAAAAAGACGCCAAAAAAGTAGCAGAAAAATCAATTGAATTAGCTAAAAAGAATAGTTCAGGTGATTTCGGATACGTTAAAAGAAATCAGGATTTAATCAATTCATTATAAAATAAAAAGGCTGAAAACAATCATCCTTTTCACTCATCAAATTTCGAAAGGTCGAGGATTTTAACTTCGGCCTTTCTTGATTTATCTTCAGTACCACCTGAAAGCACACCAAATCCTCTAGCCGCCATTCTATCCGCCTCTATTCCTTGCGTAAGAAAGAAATCTAACACAGCTTGAGCTCTTTTATTTGATAGTTCATAATTATATCTCGGATTACCATCAGAAGAAGCAAAAGCAGATATCTGTATGCCTAAATTATTATGAGCCTTAATGAAAGTAGACATGTCCTTTAATTTAGGCTCATGTCTTTCTAAGACATCAGTTGAATTAACTTCGAAATAGACTTGGTAAGCTGAAATACTTAACACTGAATCAATTAATTTCTTTGTTTCCAGCTGTTCGTCAGTGATAAACTCATTCTTAGTTTTCTTCAATTTAGCAATTCTTTCTCTAGCTGTGATCCCCAAATCGCCCACATGTTTCACCATGTAGATATCCGTAAAACCTAGCCCTTCCTCACGGACAGAAGCAAGATACCCTCTTTCACCGTCTGAAGTTGGGTGAAAATAGACTTCATCGTCAACAGTATTAACAGGGTATCCCAAATTTTCAGGTTTAGTCCATTTCTCTGATTTAGGATCATATTTTGTAGTAAACACGTCAAAACCACCAAATCCTTTGTGCCCTTTACTACTGAAGTAAACAGTCAAACCATCTTTGGCCATGTAAGGCCCGTCCTCGTCTTGTTTAGTATTGATCTCAGGTCCCATATTGAAGGGTCTCTTCCACTGACCATCTTCAAGATAGCAGCCGTAAATATCAAAGCCTCCGTAACCACCAGGCCTGTTGGAAGCAAACATCATAAACTCACCATCCTCTGAAACCCAGATGGACTGTTCTGCAAATCCATTTGAATTGATCCTCCCTTCTAAGGGAACTGGTTTAGACCATTCTTCTGCAGCATTTTCAGTGGAGTAGTAGATGTCTCCATTCCCCTCGTCTGAATAGATATACAAAACTTTTCCATCACTGCTCAAAAATAAATTTGAGTCGTGATAAAGGGTGTTGATATTCTGCCCAATATTTTTTGACTTGCTCCAAGTAACCCCTTTTCGTTTTGATATATAAATATCCTCAAAGTAAAAATTATCCTTATCAACATTTTCGTTTGTATTACCCTCTTGCCTTCTTGAAGTGAAAATCATCACGGTTTCATCTTCATTCAAAACCGGTGCATAATCCGGCCAAGTTGAGTTCACATCATCTCCAACATTCTCGATCGTGTAAGAGGACGGCATTCCAATAATTTCCTTAGCATTTTGGCACTCTTCAATTCTGTCATTCACATCATAAACAGAGGTTTTGTCTCCTCCTCGATAACTCTTATTAGCCACTAACCTGTTTTTATAGAGGTTAAAATGCATAATCGCCTTCTCGAATTCTAACCCATATTGATAACCTCGTCCCAGCAAATAATCAATATTAAATCGGTATTTAGGATCTAATCTTTTTACTCTCTCAAAATACTTTGTAGAATAATCTCTATTTACTGTTTCAAGGTATAATTTACCAGCCATGTAATTAGCCCGGATATTCATTGTATCTGCCTCTGCTGATTGAACGTAAATATCTTTAGCTATTTCAATTGCATCTTTCGCTTCTGCATATACTTGGTCAGCTTGTTCCATGTAGATTTTTGACAATTCAGGGTCCTGAGCTACCAAGCAAGTAGTGATATGAATCAAAACAAGAACAAAAAATATTTTAAAACAAGACTTCATATAGATTAGAAAAATACAACTAGTGAAGGAAACCTCCAAATATAATTAAACATTAGATGTTTAAACTTATAATTTACCTCAATCGGATTTTGTTTTACTATTTTTCACGTATTGAATTATGAGTCCGCTAAAGATTACCAAGCCGCAACCTAAGACATTGAACCACAGATAAGCCATTTCACTGAAGAAATAAAAATACAACACTACTATTTGCGCTACGACTGCTCCGACAAATACTGCATTCCCCTTTATGTATTTTATAAAGAAACCCGTTAAGAAAATTCCTAATATCGTACCATAAAATATTGAACCTAATATATTTACCGCCTGTATCAGATTATCTAGAAGTCCTGCGAAAGTAGCAAAGAACACAGCCACTAGCCCCCAGAATAGTGTGAAAAGCTTAGAAGCAATTAGGTAGTGTTTATCACTTCCGTTTTTATTAATATTTCTTTTATAAATGTCTATAATACTAGTAGAAGCCAATGCATTTAACTCCGAGGCTGTTGACGACATAGCTGCAGAAAAAATCACAGCTAATAAGAGCCCAATAATCCCTTTGGGCAGATTATCCATTACAAAGGTGATAAAAACGTAGTCAGTATCTGTGGTTTCTAAATCTTGGTTGGTTGCTTTAATGATAGCTTTCGCTTCATCTCTCAATTGTTCCTCTTGATCATGGATAACAGCAATGCGCTCCTTTAAACCCTCAATTTCCTCTCCTTCTGCCGTTGACAATAGTTGCACTTGTCTTCTTTTCTCTTCGAACAAATCTGAGTATTGCTGCTCAATAGCTTGATACTTTTCCTTTTGATCTACATCCAGATATACTTCGTCCTTGGCTGCTTCATTAAAGAAAACTGGGGCTTGATTGAACTGATAAAATACAAAAACAAGCGCTCCAATGAACAAAATAACAAATTGCATAGGGATCTTGAGCAATCCATTGAACATTAATCCTAATCTGCTTTCAGTCAAGGATTTACCTGATAAATATCGCGCTACCTGTGATTGATCAGTCCCAAAATATGATAATGCCACAAATAAGCCTCCCAAAAGACCGGTCCACAAAGTATAGCGATTCTCTAGATCCACTTCCGTATTAATCAACTCAAGCTTTCCTAAGTGTCCTGCTATTTTGGTAGCTTCTACTATTCCAATGTCCTCAGGAAGTAACTTCACCACAAAAAGACCGGCAACAATCATCCCCCCCATCATCACTATCATTTGATGCTTTTGCGTTTGGCTAACAGCCTTTGTACCTCCACTTACGGTATAGATTATCACTAAAGAACCAATAATAACAGTTGTATAAACCAAGGGCCAGCCCAATATAGAGGACAAAATAATGGCTGGAGCATAAATAGTGATTCCTGCAGCAAGACCTCTCTGAATCAAGAATAAAAATGCACCTAATATTCTGGTTTTTAAATCAAAACGAGATTCTAGGTATTCATAAGCTGTATAAACTTTTAATTTATAGTAGATAGGTAACACCCAGATGCTCAAAATAATCATAGCGATAGGCAAACCGAAATAGAATTGTATGAATCCCATACCGCTATTGTAGGCTTGACCTGGAGTGGACAAGAAAGTAATAGCACTCGCCTGTGTTGCCATAATGGAAAGACCGATGGTCCACCACTTCATGCTATTATCCCCCTTTAAATAGGATTCAATATTCTTGCTTCCTTTGGTTTTATATACACCATACCCAACTATAAGTAAAAGTGTACCGAAAAGTACTGTCCAATCTAAAGCGCTCATGCAAAATATTGGGTTATGGCGTAAAAAATTCCAATTAAGGAAACTAACACAATAATCAATAACCAATAGAAATTTTTCCACTTTCCTAACACTGGCGGATTATTATGCTCTAAATCTTTATCGTCTTCCATTTGTGGAAATTAGAGGGATTTTCTGAAAATAAAAAATCCGATTTTTTAAATGGTTAATTAGCGTGCTAAAGAGCTTCTTGCCGGCTATCTTTCACTGTTAAACTTTTAAAACCTTAGCTTCCCATGGTCTTAGTCTATTGATACCATTGGGTTCACCATAGTTGTTTACTTCAAGACTAATACTTTGTGGAAATTGCATCGCTACATTATGATGATTTTCGGAGAAATTCAACAAGACCCAATATTCATTTTTGTCGCTCCATCTTTTAAATAGAAACAACTCAGGATGCTCTACTTCATAGCATTGGTAGTTTCCATCTACCAAGTCTGGATTCTGCTTTCTGTATTCTATCATTTTACGATAATAATTCAATATTGAATGTTCATCATTTTCCTGCTTTTCGACATTAATTGTCTCAAAATTATCATTGGATTTTAACCACGGATGCTTTTCTGAAAAGCCTCCATTTCTTGAATTGTTCCACTGGAAAGGGGTTCTTGCGTTATCTCGGCTTTGTTGATGCACTAGCTTCATAAAATTCTCAGAATCAGCACCTTTTAGCATGGCATCTTTCCAACTGTTTAAAGTCTCAATATCTCGATATTCATCAATAGACTGATAAGCCACATTAGTCATTCCTATTTCATCCCCTTGGAAAATATAGGGCGTTCCTCTCATACATAATAGTAAAGTAGCAATCAATTTAGCCGATTCTTGCCAGTAAAGTCCGTCATTTCCAAAACGAGAAACTACCCGAGGAAAATCATGATTTCCTAAAAAGATACTTCCCCAGCCCTTTGCAGCTAGTTTTTCATCCCAAGCGTTGAAAACCTTCTTCATATCTACCAAGTCAAAGGGGATGGGGTCATATTTTCCTCCAGGACCATTATCTATGTACATATGACCAAAATGGAAAACCATATTGAGCTCATTTCTATCCTCCCCAACATAATTCAGAGCATTATCTAAGGTGATTCCAGGGCCTTCGCCAACTGTCATACAATCGTAATGTTGAAAAACTTCCTTATGCATTTCTTTTAAATATTTATGCACTTTTGGCCCATTTGCATAATATTGTGAAATGATTTCGGTAAAAACATTGCTTTCAGAATCAGGAAGGCCTGGAAGTTTAGAAATCAAACTAACAACATCCATTCTAAAACCATCGATTCCTTTTTTAAACCAAAAATGCATGATCTCATACATCTCCTGCCGCACCTTGGGATTTTCCCAATTCAAATCGGGCTGCTTTTTAGAGAATAAATGTAGATAGTGCGATTGGGTCTTTTCGTCATAATCCCAAGCATCACCTGAGAAAAAAGAAGGCCAATTATTGGGGAGCTTGTCCATTTCTCCTTTTCTCCAAATGTAATAATCCCGGAAAGGATTGTCTTCACTTTCGCAGGAAGCTTTAAACCAACGGTGTTCATCAGAAGTATGATTAGGAACTATATCCATAATCAGTTTCATTCCTCTTTCATGAATACCCTCTAAAAGCTGATCGAAATCTGACATATCTCCAAAATCTATCATGATTTGACGATAATCGCTAATATCGTAACCATTATCATGATTTGGAGATTGATAAATGGGACAAAGCCATATCACATCTACGCCAATAGACTGAATGTAATCTAATTTACTAAAGATTCCGGGTAAATCCCCTATCCCATCTCCATTGCTGTCCTTAAAACTTCTAGGATATATTTGATACACTATAGCTTCTTTCCACCAAGTCATGATAATTATGAGTTATGAGTTATGAGTTATGAGTTAAGTTACCAGAACCAAATCACAATTACAGCGGTTACAAGTAGTAATAAAACTGATAAAATCCTGTAATTTTTATACCATGGTAATCCTTCCAATTCTTTAGTTTCCGCCTTAAATATATTTACTGACCATACCATATCCTCTACTTTCTCTGCTGCTGGCGGAGCAGTCATTAAACTTACCAATACTTGAATCAACATTACCGCTAACATCAAGAGCGGTGCCTTGTGTAAGAAATGAATCTCATTAAGTGCTGGTGCCCAATCAAATACACTTGACAAAATGATAAATATAGCTAGTATAAATCCACCCGAAAGCCCCGCAATTGCGCCATGCCCGTTGGCTCTTCTCCAAAATAGCCCCAAAACAAATACTGCGACAATAGGCGGTGCTATTAATCCCAGAATAATTTGAAGATAATCAAATAGAGAACCAAATCGATCAATCTGAGGAGCCCATAGGGCTGCAAGCAGAACCAAGACAAGCGTTGCAATCTGACCTGTTCTTACTAATTGCTTGCTTGTCATGTCAGGCTTGAGAGCCTTTACAAAATCCATTGTAATAAGCGTTGAAGAGGAATTCAAGGTAGCACTTATACTAGAAGACATAGCCGCCAGAAGACCGGCAATCACGACACCCAACAGACCTGTTGGCAATAAACTATAAATCAATAAGGGGTAGGTCATATTTGGGCAATCAGCCAAATCAGTGCAAAGGACCTCTCCTGCTTCTGTTTTCATGTAATAATTCAGAGCAGTGATATCCAACCCTGAGAATATCACAATAGCAATTACTCCAGGAATTACCATAAAAAACAATACGGGTAACTTGAGTAAGCCAGCAAATATAGCACCCCATCGCCCGTGATTAATATCCTTAGCACTTAGCACACGCTGTACCATAAACTGATTATTTGCCCAGAAATAGAATCCCAAAAGCGGAACCCCAAATAGTAATCCCGTCCACGGCATATAATCACTTTCTAACGGTCTAACTAAACTTAATATTTCTTCTGGGCTTTTCCCTTGAGGTTGTAAACTTTCAAGACCTGCTAACATGCCAGACCATCCTCCCACTTCTGCAAAACAGAAATAAGTTAAAACCATTGAACTCGCAAAAAGTAATAAGGCTTGTATCACTTCTGTGTGCACCACAGAAGATAATCCTCCCGGAATGGTATAAGCTGCTGCTGCACCCGCTAAAATCAAAATAATAATGGTTGAATCTAGCTCAGGGAAAATGATTTTTAAAATCAAATTTCCTGCATATAATCCTGATGCTGTATCAATGATAACATTGCCAATAATAGTGATGGTTGAAAAGTAATACCGAGAGCGACTGTCATACCTTCTTTCCAAAAACTCAGGCATAGTATATACCTTAGATCGAAGGTAAAACGGAAGGAAAAAGATAGCGAAGAACACCAAGACCACCGCTGCCATCCATTCATAATTGTAAACAGCTAAATTAGTACTATATGCTTCGGAGGTAAGCCCTATTAGAGTATTGCTACCAATGTTAGCGGCAAAAAGAGAAATTCCCACTATGGGCCAAACCATATTCCTTCCAGCCAAAAAGTACTCTTCAGAAGTTTTTTGTTTCCCTTTTTTGATGCCATACCAAATGATTCCGACTAGGTAAATGATGATTATACCCCCATCGATTGGACTCAAACCAATTTCATTCATCTTTCTTTACTTTAACTCATCGTCAGGTTCTATTTAGCATTAAAAAAAGTCCTTTCTTATCATTATAAAAAAATCAATCCATCACCACTGCTTCTTTTTCTTCTAATATCTTCTTCATTGCAACCGCAACGCCATTTGTCCAACCAAAACCATCCTGTAAAGGGTACTCCCCTCCTCCAGCTTGCAAACTTGTATCCGCGACATTGTACTTTTCCATCATCTTCCCGGTTTGTTGATACACTTTCTCATTTACGGTTAACCATCTATCCATAACCTCTAAGCCAAGCTCATGCTCACTGTAATTAAACAATGCTTGAATACCAATCCACTGCAGCGGTGCCCAAGCGTTCGGATAATCCCACTGCTGACCACTTTCAATTGTAGTACTTACAAAGCCACCTGCTAAAAGCAAACTATCTTGCATTTGCTTGATGACCATTCTAGCCTTGTCTTTAGGAGCAATTTTAGCGAAAAGCGGATACGCAGTAGCCATACTTAAAATGGATGTATGTTCATTCTTAGTGAAATTAAAATCAGCATATCGTTTTGCCTTTTCATCCCACAGAATACTGTTGATGGCACTTTTTCTGCTATTTGCTTTTTCCAGATAGATATTAGCACTGTCAAGTTGTTCATTCCAATTGTAGGCCTGCGCAATTTTTATTTCTAAGAAATAGAGAAGTACATTTAAATCAACGGGGATAATATCAGTTGTTTGAATACTTTTCATTTCTTTCGGATTTGCAAACCACCTGCTGCTGTAATCCCAACCTGATTCCGCTCCTGCTCTTAAATCTCTGTAGGCTTTCTCTTCTTCTAGATTATTTTCATGTACTAATTCGTAATCTTCTTTGAATGACTCCGGTCTTGCTTTCGCAAATTCATCAAAGTATCGGTTGAGTACTATATTGTCCTCCAATAATACTACTCTTTTACTAGTGGGATTTGCTTCTGACAGTTTTTCGCTTCCTTGCATCCAAAAGCTATACTCTTTTAAGAGCTGAGGTTGATAAGAAATAAATTTCGAACGATTATCAGACGTGAGTTCATCGACCATCAAAGCAAAAAACGGTGGTTGACTTCTTCCAGTATAGTAAGCTCTATTCCCGTTCGGAATAAAACCTAAGGTATCAATTAAAAATGCAAAGTTGTCGAGCATATTTATGGCCAACTTTTGTTTACCAGCGGCTTTCAATCCAAGCATGGTGAAATACGAATCCCAGTAATAAATCTCTCGAAAACGGCCTCCCGGCACTACGTAAGGATTTGGTAAAGGAATTAGGGATGAGTTCTTAATGCTATCCTTAGTACGTGTGAGCACTGGCCACAAACTTTCGATATGTGCGTACATATCTTTCTCGGTATCAGACTCAAAATCGGTTTTAGGATTAACAGGCATTTCGAAATGCCTAGTTACAAACTCTTCTAACTCAAAATCTTTAGTATCTTTCTCCGCTAAATAGTTAGTGTTAATTTTTTCAAGCCCCATCATTGGCTTGCTGTCTGCAAAAGTCTTAGAATCACTAAAAATGCCCGCTAGTTGCACTTCTCTAAATAATTCCGAATCGTAAAACTCATGAAAATCTTCTAAGTCGTTCTCTTCGTAAATCGCCTTATTATTATTTTCTTTTTCTCTTGTAGGATCACATGAAAAAAGGACAAGTACTTGAAAAAGAGAAGCAGCGAGGATGATATGTTTTTTCATATTTATTTTTTAGCTACGGTATTATTCTTTTTAAATTCAATACTACTCCTAATTAAGTCTCCTATTTTTTGACCCTGCCAAATACCTTCATCTATCGCTCTTCTGTAATGGATTCCACCATATAAGCGACTTATAGCAGCTTCCTGAGAGGCTTCCATGAAAGAACTATATGCTCTTGAAGGAAGTCCGAATTTTACTTCTGTGCTATCGACAAAGTTAAAATTATCACCGTACACATCAGTTAAAGCATTTGCTGCTGCAGTAGAAATCACGCTATGTCCGCTCGTATATTCTGGAAATGGCGGAGTTTGCAAGGTTGGTGTCCAGTCATTATCAATTTTTCTATTGATCACTGTTTCAGGTCTAATTAAATTAGAGCGGTATTTTTCATCCCAACAAGCAATAAAACCATCTGCTAAAGCAATTGAGGTTTTTGTATATGCATGACTGCTTTTCATTAAATCAGCACCATCTAAAATAGAAGCGATTTTAGCAATTCCCATCCAATGACCGCCGGGCGTTATCTTCTTAGTAGCAAACATCACATGACCTGTCACGTTCATCACATAAGGGTTGCAGTCCCAAAATGAGGCTATTGCCTTCTTTTCCTCATTCAAATCATTCTTAACAACATTGTATACTTCCATTACCTGTTGATAGAAAGGAGAACCCTCTTCCATGCTATAATCGTATGGAGGCTGCGGTACAAATTGATTAGCACTATCGAGCACAAAGGTTCTTATTTCATTCCAATGCGGCTCTATTGCTGCCATATAAGCCGGTGGTGTTGGTTCCCAGTGCTGCTGTTTATCACTTAAAGGATGTTTTGACATGGTTCTGGTCTCTTTATAATTATCCTCTCCAGCCCATGCTAAAATATGTTGGTGAACACTCTTAGCATAGTCCAAAGAAGCATCCCACTCAGCATCAGTTAAACCTCTCTCTTCTAATTCTGCCTTCCACTCTTGCAGCCACTCTTCCATTTTCTCTTCTGAAAAAATTAATTTCTTAGACATTAAATAATTAGCATAAAGTGCAGATATCCTTAAGTTCACCTTTTCATTCTTAGGTTTAGGAATTGGATTTAAGCCATTAATCTGCCCAGCTAAAGAAGAGTAAGTAGAATCTTGTAATGCTAAAACCTCATAACAAGAAATTGCCGAGTAAACATAAACCCGACTTGCTACAGGAGGTGAGAAAATGTCATGCACAGTCACATCTGTCACTTTTTGCATCAGCGAATGTAAATCTTCAGCTTCGACCTTCGTCTTTGGTCGATCTGACTGGGAACAAGAAAAAAAGAACCCAAAAATCACTAAAAAATAAATTACTGTACTTCTCATCTATCACTTATTTAAATTTTCAAAGGCAATCAATTTAACAGTTTGATCGTTTCGAGCTACCAAAATATAGGTAGCTCCGTTCACAAGAATTGGCATCTGTTTTCTGACCTGCCCATCAAGCCTCAAATTCTTGGACTTTTTAATAGTAACAATCGAATCCTGTACCTGAAAAACTGTACCAAACTGGGCATCGTATTTACCCATCTCAATGTTGCTATCATAAAAATTACCAGCACCCAATAGTTCCCTGTTTTGTTCATTTATAAATTCAACTGAATTTAAAGTAGATATTTGCAGTTCCATTGGTAATGCAATAGCCTCAAAACTACCATCTCCATTATTTTGATAATAATAACTGGAAAAATCATTAGCTGATAATTTCTTTGCGTTTTTTAAATTATCATCACCAAAAATTTCCTGTAGATTCGCTTTGGAAAAGTCTTGGGCATACTTCCATTCTTTTTTCAAGTTTGGCAATTGCTTTAAAATTTCAGCATGATTGGCAAATGGAATCTCTTTGCCGTCAAGAAAATAAGTGAGAAGTGGATCGGTTTGACCGTTGTCATCAAAATCTTCAACATACAGGTTCACAGGTTCTTCATCAGTGGGCTTTAATCTTGAGTTTTCGCCTGTATTTCCAGCGATGATATCAATAAGTCCATCTCCGTTGAAATCTCCAGCTTTTACATGTTTCCACCAGCCTTGCTCATTTCCGACACTTTTAATACTAAATTTATCACCTTCATTCATCATGATCTTAATAGTGTCCCATTCTATTGCTAAAACAATATCGGCCTTCCCATCACCATTGATGTCAGCCACATCTGCATCTGTTATCATGCCTAATTGTTCTAAAAATGGAGCAAACGTACTATTGGCTAAACTAAAAGTACCATCTTGATTGTTTAAATAGAATTTAGAATCAGGTGCTATGCCGTATCCATATGGAATAGCTCTTCCTCCAAAAAACACATCTTGAAAGCCATCGTCATTAAAGTCGGCAACTGCAAGAGACGAAGCAGTCATATAACTATCTTCAAAAATATATTTTTGATCAAAATTGCCTTTACCATCATTCAAATAAATCCTTTGCGTAATAAACTCCGAATCTCCTCTATACTCATTACCTCCAGAAGCGATAATCAAATCCTGATCACCATCATTATCAATATCGGCAAAGACCGCGTCAACGTCTTCAAAAGTATCATCACTCTCAATTAACGGCTGATTCATAAGGTCAAATTTACCATCCACAGTTTGTATCCAAACCTGACTCTTTTCACGTTTTGCCGACCCAATAAAGAAGTCTTCTCTTCCATCACCATTGATATCTGCTACTGTCAAAGCAGGTCCCTCTGAAGAAACCATATGAGGCATCAAAGGCTCTCTAATGAATTCCACAAATTGATTTTCCTGATGTGTTATATCGATTCCCATTGAATCTTGCAATTCATATACTTGGAAATCAAAATTCTTTGGTTGCAAAAGACTATAATCATAAATGCTTAAACCCTTTCTATATTCAATTTTGTGTACAGTATTATATTTTAGATCATTCAAGTTTTGAGTACTTCCGTCAGGCCAGATCAACTGAATATTTCTAATCTTAGTGCTGTCACCTAAAGCAATATGGAAATTATGTTGGGCAGAACTTTGAAATCCTTTAACAGGAAAATGCTCATAACTCAATGTCTGGTTATCTGTTTGCTCGACAACTACTCTTGTGCCAATAGCATTAAGGTTTTTGTCAGATCCCTTTAAATCCAATTGAAGATATTTACCACTCCTGTTACGCTCTATTGCTAAATTTCTATAAATGAAGGGTTTATCTTCTAAATTATTTACCACAATATCTAAATCTCCATCATTGTCCAAATCAACGTAAACAGCTCCATTGGAATAGGAATCCAAATTATTTTCAATTTTTGAGCTTATATCTTCAAATTTTAGTTCAGCATTATTGATAAAAAATCGATTCGGTAATTTGACTTTTGGCATACGCTCCACAATTTCCAGGTCCTCTTTGTCGACTATACCCATTTCAGTTTTTTTGCGCTGGTCCTCATTTGAACTCATGTAGTTGATATAGTCAATGTCATTCATTCTGCGTGGAATTCCATTGGAAACAAATAAGTCTTTTTGCCCATTGTTATCAAAATCCATCAATAAAGGCGCCCACGACCAATCGGTAGCATACACATCTGCATAAGGTGCCATTTCACTAAAGGTGCCATTTTGATTATTAATTTGCAGGTTATTTCTGGCAAATTGATCATTGTATCCAAATTCTTTCTTAAATCGGTAAACATCGAATGCTTCTTCTCCTAAACTACTTTTCAAAATTTGAGGATCATAAGCCAGCATATCTAGCGAAATGATATCATTAAAACCATCATTATTGATGTCTGCCATATCTACACCCATTGAAAATCGGCTTGTATGATTGATCTGATTGGTTAGCTCTTCCTTAAATGTTCCATCTTGTTGATTGATGTATAGATAATCATTTTCATGGAAATCATTACCTACATAGATATCTGGATAGCCGTCATTATTAACATCTCCTACCACTACACCTAAGCCATATCCAATCACGGAGCTGTTGATTCCACTTTCTGCACTGACGTTAACAAAAGTGCCATTATCGTTACGAAAATAACGATCACCAGAAACATTGCTTGTTTCTCCAGCAAATTCTTTTCTTTTTCCAAATGTCCCGTTTTGGTGAATACTATGATTTAGCTGAAACATATCCAGATCCCCATCCTTATCAAAATCAGCAAAAACAGCTTGCGTGCCAAAACCAGCCAAATCTAAATCATAAGCAATAGCTTCATCTTCAAAAATTGGGATCCCATTTTCTATCTTCTTACAAATGAAAAGTTGATTTGAGCCTTTCAAAATTTCATGGTCTCCGACTACATTTACATAGATATCCAGCATTCCATCTTGATTGATATCAACTACTGAGGCGCCCGTTGACCAATACCCTTCGCCAATGATTCCGGTCTCTAGGCTGACATCTTTAAAACGGAAATCACCTTGATTTAAGAATAACTTATTCTCCCCCATATTGGAAGTAAAAAATAAATCAACCAAACCATCTTTGTTGAAATCACCAGCTGCAACTCCTCCTCCATTGAAAAAATACATATAATCGAAAAAAGAGAAATCAGTGGTTTGCTTCAAAGTATTTTCGAAAAGTAAACCAGTTTTTTCTGCACCTAATAATTCAAAATGAGATTCTTTTGAATTGTTGCAGGATGTAAGCACATTTACAAATATTAGTATCGAAAAACTGCTTATCAGGTAGGAAATCATAGAATTCCTATTAATTATTTTTACTCTAGAGACTCTCATTAATTATTTTCTGATTTTTAATAAAACCGATTCTTTATTGTTTATTCCTATGATCAAATGTTTTTGACCTTGAATTTGAATGGGATTTATTGAACGAATTTCGCCATCAATTCCTAAGCTTTTTAGTGCTGGAATAAGCTCGAAATCTCCCTTTCCATCGCCAAACAATACTAATCCATCATTGGCATCGAGTTTACCATATTGTGGTTTGAAATCACCCTCATTTCCAGCGAGAATCAAATCTAAATGACCATCTTGATTAATATCTAAGACTTCTACAGCATGAATGGCAGAAAACTGCACTTCAATCGGTAAATCAACTTTTTCAAATGCTCCATTTCCTTTATTTAGCATTACCAATGTTTGGAAAGTATTAACCGATTTAAAATCTGCAGATTCAATTTTTTCAACCCCAAATAAATCTTCAATCGATTTAGTGCCATAATCTTTATATTTCAAACTTTGCTTTTTCAAGCTTGGGATTTGACTAATCATTTCACCCTTCTGCTGGATTGGAATATCGTCTCCTTCGATTCTTCTTGTTAGAATCTTATCTTTATCACCATTGGCATCGAAATCTTCTAACCAGATTTTAACTGGCATTTCATCCGTTGCTGAGAAATAGAAGTTATCCCCTCTATTGCCCAAAACTAAATCAGGCAACCCATCATTGTTGAAATCAGCCGTTTCAACTGTATTCCACCATCCCTTTAGGTTCTTTAAAGAGTTTTCTTCTATTCTTACCAATTGCTTACCCGATATTTCAAAGATTTCTATTCCCATCCATTCCCCAGAAAGTATTAAATTTTGGTTTCCGTTTTGGTTTATATCTATAAGCTTGGCATCGGTGACCATCCCTATACCCTCTAACTCTTTTGCCCTCCTCACTGTCATATCCTTAAAAGTCCCACTACCATCATTCTCAAAAAGAAAACTCTTAGGGCTTTGGCCATACTCCTGAGGCACTGAACGGCTGCCCACAAATAAGTCTAAATCACCATCTTCGTCATAATCAAAGCTTAATGCTACTGAAGTGTTAAATCCTGTTTCTGGAATCCCATTCGACTTTTTTTCAAATTTCCCATTAGTACTTTGTATAAACAATTGATCGTTAAAGACGACATTACCTGCAGACTTATGATTTCCGCCATAGCCAAAATAGATATCAACTAACCCATCAGCATCAGCATCAAAAGCATGTATGGCTGTGACTTCATAATCTAAATCATCAATTCCGGTCGATATGTAGTTTCCGTTTGCTTGTTGATAATAAATACTACTAGTCTGCCCGATGGCTCCACCAATCACTAAATCATCAAGACCATCTTTATTCAAATCAACTACAGCATTTGCAGGACCTTCTTTTGACAGCATTCGCATAATTAAGCCTTCATAATTATAGTCAACATGATTATCTTCTTTATGCTCTTGAAAATCGCTATCAACTCTTCTGAAATATTGCTCTTGAGTATCTCTTAGAAACGGAGTTTCATCATTTACTTTCTTTTTGTTTACATCAACATAGTTAATCATCAGTAAGGTATCAACTGCAGGATGTTCAATAGTACTGACTATTTTATTTGGCCATATAATTTTCAGGGAATCTATATCGCTGACCTCACCTAATCCGAAATGGAGAGTATAATCTACTGAAGATTGAAATCCTCTACTTGGCATCATCTGACGGTGAAATTGCATATTAGCAGCGTAAACCTGAACTTTTGCTCCTATAGCATCCCTGTTTGGCTTTTCAAACTGTAATGTCACTTTCAAGTAATGTGCACTGTCTGTTTTAGCATTGCTTTTATAGATTGTTGAAAGATGATTTAGATTATTGACCACTAAATCCAAACTACCATCATTATTCAAGTCAGCATAAGCAGCTCCATTGGAAAAAGTTTCTTGGCCCAGTCCTATCGCCTTTTCTTCGGCTTGAAATTGCAGGTTACCCTGATTGATGAACATTTTATTAGCTTGAGGATTACTAGGCATTTTTGCCAGCACATCCTCCATTTTATCTTTTTTTCCGGTTAAGACCATCCGCTGGACAACGTCATTGGCAAAAAAGTCCATAAAATCGGCATCGGTTACATCTTGGTACACTCCATTCGAAACAAATATATCATTATAACCATCCATATTGGCATCAAACAGTAAAGCACCCCAACTCCAATCAGATTGTGCAACATCAGCATACCAGGCTATTTCATGGAAGCTACCGTTACCAGTATTCAACTGTAATGCATTGTGCATATACTGATGATAAAAATCTCTTCTGAGTTTAAGTTGATATGTATTATAGTCCTCAAATTGTAATTTTTGTTTTACCAATTGGTCGGTTTCAGGAATCATTTCCGTAGTGAAAATTTCCGGATAGCCATCATTATTAATGTCGCCCATATCAGCTCCCATAGAAGCCAAACTCATATGTCCCATCCATTTTTTGCTGTGCTCAGAAAAGGTACCATCTCCTTGATTAATGTAAAGATAATCTCGTTCAAAGAAGTCATTGGATACATAGATATCTTGCAGCATATCACCATTCACGTCTCCTACAGTTACGCCAAGTCCAAAGCCAATTAAGGAACCATAAATACCTGCTTCCCTGCTTACATCTACAAATTTGCCATTGTCATTTCGCATCAGCTTATCACCTCCGCCTTTTACAAAATCTTTTACATCCCAATCTTCAGCATATAAATCTCTTTTATTACTATTATTGAGGGTATTCACAGGTATAAAAGAATTGTTGAGAATATAAACATCTAGATCACCATCACCATCGTAATCGAAGAATGCTGCATGGGTAGTATAGCCAGGTTCATCAAGCCCATATTCTGCTGCCTTCTCTGTAAAAGTACTGTTACCATTATTGATGAATAATTCATTGAAAGGAGAGCTATCCTCTTCATAACCAGCATTGCTAATATAAATATCCTTAAAACCGTCTTGATTAAGATCAACAATACTGACCCCAGTGCTCCAGCCCCCATAGCCCTTTAAGCCTGCACTTTCTGTAATATCTTCAAATTCAAAATCACCTTTATTAAGATATAATTTATTATTGACTTGGTTTCCCGTAAAAATAATATCCTGAAGGCCATCATTATTAATATCAATGATACCCACTCCGCCCCCGTTATAAAAATTCCGATAGGAGAAAATGTTGAACTTGTCTTTATTCTCTACTTGATTAAGGAAAGTTACCCCAGTACGGGTAGAATCAAGTAATTCAAATGTAGTGTTTTTAGATTCAGATGCCTTTTCACTCTCTTGATTGCTTTGACAAGCCAAAAGAGTAATAAAAATAAGACTTAAATAAACAGTTGATCTTTGAACAGACATAATACTTTAGGCTTTTAGAAGCTTAAATGTATAAAAAAAGGATAATGGAAACATATCCATTACCCTTTTTTAGAGTGTATATAAATTTAATAACCTGGATTTTGCTCCAAATTAGGATTGGTACTCACTGCTGTAATTGGAATTGGGAACACCAATTTAGATTCATCTGATTGTGGTTTATACAACCATGGTTCTAAGAAATCTCCAAATCTGATTAGGTCTTGTCTTCTCCAAAACTCAATATACAATTCTCGCCCTCTTTCATCAATTATATCCTGATCAGACAGATTAGCCAGTGGGGTTGCTTCACGTAGCTCCCGTAATTCATTAATCATAACTAAAGCTTCACTAGTATTACCATTTCTATGGAGTGCTTCTGCTTTCATTAACCAAGCATCCGCATAACGCATAAAAATTTGAAATGGAGGCCCTCCATTACCTGGTTCGAGTTCACCAGTTTCTTCGTTAACTTCTGGGATTGGGGGGTATTTAATAAGACGTACACCTGTAGCTTCACCATGCCCTGTAATTTCCTCTGGCATTTCGCTCGTGAAAAACAATGGTGCACCACCACGAGTTTCTAATGCTTCGCCATCGAAATTATACTGTTGACCAAAGATCATTCCCCGACCTAAATTATCATTAGGTACAAAACCTCTTCTTTCTTCTTGACCACTACCAGGAGCATTGGTATCTTCTGGTCCTTCAAATAGAGAATAGAAATCAGAAGTAGTAGCAAATCCATTCCAACCACCTCCACTCAAAATAAAGTTATGATTATAGTGCAACGTATTGGCAATTCTAAAGGTTGACCCATTATCACCAGTAATGATGTAAATAGATTCGCTACTAGTTGCAGGCTCTTCAAATATCGAAAAATAGTCATCTTGGATTGAAAACCCTTCTGCTGTAATTGCATCAACATCAGAAATTACGCGTTGCATATCTGCATTTTCTGCAGTAGCTCCACTATTTCCTCCATTTAACAAAATATGTTTATTCAAAAAGAATTTAGCTCTCAAGAATAAAGCTGAAGCCTTTGAGGCCACTCTTAAATTTGAAGGATCACCAGGACCAGCAGATGGAAGATTACTAATTTGAGAATCAGATAAATCTTCAATAATTCGAGCCACAGCCTCTTCCCTATTTAAAATAACAGGGTCTTCAATAACTGGAGCACTAGGATCCCTATCAGGAACTTTACCCCATAAATCTAAGATCAAAAAAGTAGCTAAAGCCCTCATATATTTAGTCTCAGCTTCTTCTTGTGCATCTGGACCAGATAATAAAATTTGATTCGTAATAAATGTTAATCTATTAAGGTCATTCCAGGAACGCAAGACATCAGGATTACTTGAAGTCCATGTGTGCTGATGAAACTGTCTCCATCTTCCTCCATCTCCCCAATCAGTTCCTCTTGTTGGTACCAATTGTGCATCTGCAGTTATCTCCATCAATCCATATGTGTTTTCTTGATTTAACAAGGCAGCTCCAAAAGAATTATACAAATTAGTCAAGTTTTCACTCACATTCACTGAACTCAAATCCTCATCAATTACCTCAGAGTCGAGCTCCTCAACTTCTAGGTCAGTACAGCTGAATGCTGTTATCGCTAAAGTTGTTAATAAGAAACTTTTAAAATTTTTCATTTTCATATCTTTTTTAAAATGTAACATTAAGACCCACTGTTAAAGTTCGCGGTCTTGGAAATGGAGTGTAATCTATACCGAATGAAGGTATTCCATTTCTTGTTGCAGTGTTAGAAACTTCAGGATCGATACCACTGTAATTTGTAAGGACGAACAAGTTTTGAGCATTAGCTGAAACTCTCATTGCTTTAATAAAGCTGTTCTCACCTAAGTCAAAATTATATCCTACTGAAAGGTTCTGCAATCTTAAAAAATCTCCTTTTTCTAAAAAGTTAGTAGAAACAATAGGGGTATTTGAAGGCGATTCCCCGCTTTCCACTACATCTTCAGTAACATTTCTACCACTTCCTAAACTACCTGCAGTAAAAAATGCATTGGCAGTATTATTATATATATGATGACCACCTTGTCCATTCATGTAAACTGCAAAGTCAAAGTTTTTGTAAGAAGCAGTTGTATTAAAGCCGAAATTCCAAAGTGGAATAGGGAATTGTCCAGTCAACTGTCGTTCTCCTTCTTGTATATCATTGAACCCGTCCTCATCAAAACCATCAGATTCAATCATATAGTAAGCAAAAAGTGGTTGATTATTTGCAATTCGCTGAGCAAAATCTCCGGAAAGCCCTTGGCCGAAAATATTGCCAGTGTCAAAGAAAAAGGCACCTAAATTCTCCACTCTATTCTCATTTCTTGAAACATTAAAACCTACGTTCCAAGTGAGATCACCATTATCAACTACAACATAATCCATCATCAATTCGAAACCTTGATTGATAACATTAGCATCTAAGTTTCTCCAAGTAAAATCTGTTGCGGCAGGTTGAGGTGAAAAAATTTGAATTAATAAATCAGTCGTATTTTTGTAGTAATAATCCACACTACCTGTTAATCTGTTATTAATAAATCCAAAATCAAAACCGCCATTGTACATTGCAGTTTCTTCCCATCGTAAATCAGGATTTTCATATGCGACATTAGATCTACCCGGCTGTTGAATTCCTCCATCAGCATTAATATCAATTCCGCCAAAAGACTGTCTTCTTTGGTGTAAGTTATGCGGGATTTCTTGATTACCTGTAACCCCATAACCCAATCTAAGCTTCAAATTATCAAAAGCGTCTGAAGCCCAATCTTCATCAGAAATTCTCCAAGCGAATGCTCCTGAAGGGAATACACCGTATTTGTTATTTCCACCAAACCTAGTAGAGCCGTCTGTCCTAAGGGTGGCCGTGAAAAGATATTTATCTAAGACATTATAGTTTACTCTACCAAAGAATGATTGTAATTCATTGTAGTTTCCAAAGTTATTTTCCACTACTGCATCTATTGGTATACTTCCAGGGTTACCCAATGTAGGCGCTTGACCGAATTGATTGGTAAAGAAAGCATTATCAGTTGCATCAGGATCATATCCAAATTGCTGGTAGTCACCATTAATAGCTCCTCGAACTGTGTTTCCTGCTTCTATTGTTTGATTAATCATCGCCGACAAGTCGGAAGTTTCATATCCGAATCCTCCCACACTTGTACCTGTAAATCTGAAATCTTGGTATGAATAACCCGCTAAGATGTCTAAGTTACCCTCTCCTACTTTTTTATTGTAGTTCAATAAAGCCTCAAACAATGTACTTCTATTAACATTTTCAACACTAGAAGCTCTACCATTGTTAGTAATTCCTCTTGCGTCTATTACTAAATCTCTTGAAGTAGCAGTATTTCGAACCGAAGTTGCATAATCCAAACCACCGTTCACTCTAAAATTCAAATCTTCCGTTATATCATAATCTGCAGATATATTGATTAAGACTCTGTTTGTTTCAGCTAAATCTTGATTATATTCCAGTAAATTATTGGGGTTTAAAAACCCTAAAGTTTGAAAGTCTGGATTTAGTGTAGGGGGTGCAATTAAAGCGGCACCCAACAAATCACCTTGAAAACCAGCATTATTCGTAATTGGTGCGAAACTGTCATTTACTCTAGAAACGTTTGCAGAAGTATTAAAAGTCAATTTATCGTCCAATAATCTTTGATTCCAATTTAACCTTGCATTAAATCTTTCCAAAGAAGCACTTTCAATAATACCATTCTGATTTTCGTATCCTAGAGATGCTCTGTAACTTCCTGTTTCGTAAGAATCACCGTAGGAAACGTCATGCTTAGTAGAAACAGCAGTTCTGAATATTTCATCTTGCCAATCAGTATCAGCATTGTCAAATCGTAGAACAGTTAAATCACCGCCAAAATCCTCTACTCCTTGTAAATACTGCTCTCTATTTAGTAAGTCATAACGATTTGCAGGAGCAGAAATACTGACATTTGCATTATAAGTAATTTGCTTCCCTAATCCTTTACCACTTTTAGTGGTAATTAAAATAACACCATTGGCTCCTCTTGCTCCGTAAATAGCAGTGGCAGAAGCATCCTTCAAGATATCCATACTCTCAATATCATTAGGATTTAAGAAATTCAAAGGGTTTCTAGGAGCAGAAGTTCCCAACCCACCATCTGGACCACCGGCTGTAACGTCATTTCCGGATAAAGGGATTCCGTCAACCACAAAGAGTGGATTATTACCATTTCGTACCGATGAACTACCTCTTACTCGAATACTTACACCAGCACCCGGCTCACCTGAAGCAGATGTAATTTGAACACCAGCAGATTTACCTTGGATCAATTGTTCGGGGGATGAAATTACACCACCATTAAACTCTTTTGAAGTAACTCGTTCTACTGCACCCGTTGCATCTCTAGATTCAACTTGGCCGTAACCTACTACCACTACTTCAGAAAGTTGTTCAACATCTTCTTGCAGTTTAATATCGAGTACGCTTCTAGTGCCGACTTTTACTGTTTGGGGTTTGTAACCAATATAAGAAAATTTTAAGCTCACATCTCCCTCGATGGATAATTTAAATTTTCCGTCAAAATCAGTAGTAGCACCATTAGAGGTTCCTACAACCAATACATTTACTCCTGGAAGTCCTTCTCCCGTCTTCGAGTCTGTGACAGTACCTGTGACCGTCCGTTCTTGTGCATAAAGGCTTCCCATAGAAAACCAGCATACACTTGCCATTATTAGTAAAAAGTGTCTCATGAATTTTAGCCGTTTAATAGTTCCATAATTAAATTTTAATTTTTCTCATTTTACATTTTAATTCATACATTCTAATTCATAACAGTTTATATTATATTTGGTTTTTAACTTTAACATAACAACAATGTAAAAATTACAATATTTCCCTGCAAGGCTTTCAGTGTATTTTGTACACTTACTAGTTTACGTAATCGGTTACGTGAATATTTTAAGACCTTATTTAGAATTTTTCTAAATAATTATCGCTTTTTTTATCAATATAATATCAGTATGAGCAAACATAATATTAGGTTAAAGGACATTGCAGAAGAGTTAGGTTTAAGTATTCCGTCTGTTTCAAGGGCGCTGAATAACAAACCTGATATTAGCGAAGGGACTAAGAAAAAGGTGTTTGAATTAGCCGAAAAGTTACATTATCAACGGAATGAGTTTGCCATCAATTTCAAAAACCAGCAGTCCTTCATCATCGGGGTCATCATTCCACAAATTGTCCATCATTTTTTCTCTAATGTCATTAGTGGAATCATCAATCAAGCCGATATAATGGGTTATAATATTATGCTCTTCCAAAGTAATGAGTCTTTTGAATCAGAACTAAAAGGAGTGAAAACATTTCAGAAAAGTATGATCGATGGTTTAATCATTTCACTTTCAGATAATACGCATGATGTTGAACACTTAAAATATTTGCAAGCACATAATGTTCCCGTAATATTGATCGATAAAATTACAAATGCCATGGATGCAGCAAAAATAATATGTGATGATTATAAAGGAGCATATTACGCCACCGAGCATCTAATAAGTTTGGGGAAAACTAAAATAGCCCATATTACAGGTTCTTTAAACCCTTACACGACTAAAGAGCGATTTAGAGGGTACAAAACTGCATTGAAAGATTATAACTTAGTTTTTACAGAGCACCTTGTAAAGAAATGTAATTTAGTCTCCACCGAAGAGGGATACACCACTACTTTAACTTTGTTAGCCGGAGAAATAATTCCAGATGCTATTTTCTGCGCAACAGATCCTACAGCCATAGGAGCTATTAAGGCCATTAAGGAAAAGGGTTTTAGAATTCCTGAAGACATTGCTGTGATCGGCTTTAGCGATTGGAACATGTCCTCAGTGGTTGACCCTCCCCTCTCTTCCGTTTCTCAACCAGATTATGAAATGGGGAAAAAAGCTATCGAATTGATTACTCAAGAAATTCAGCTCTCTAGAGAAAATAAACCGATTGAATATCAGACCTATGTAATGGAAACTTCCTTGGTACTTAGGGAATCGACTTTAGGTAAAAAATGATCAAAGATCCTCTTAAGCAGGCACTTTAATCATTTTCAAATCAATCAATTTCGATTCTTCATAACCTATGGACATATAACCAAAAACGCCACCCGCAGCCTCTGCTACTTTTTTCGCTATGTCTTTCATCGAGCTGACAAATTGCGTTGCCCAATCTTTATCTACTTTTTTAAGCACATCATTTAACCTTTCTAATTCTTCAATCACCTGCTTACTTCTAATTTCAGCATCTTGCGGATAGGTTTCTAATAATTCATTCAGACTTTTCTCAAAATCAGGAGCTATTTCTTGATAGTAGCTTAACAACTCTTTTCTAGCTTTACTTTGCTTTATTTTGGTGAGGTTTACAGCTTCTTTCAATTCGCCTTTGCTGATTTCTTCGTCAGCACCCGCTATTAATATAGCAACCATAGCCGGTGTTTTTTTCAATAAATCTATTTCAGATTCGGATAAATTCTTTAATTCTGATATCATAGTTGATGGGGTAGTTTTAATTTTAAGAAGCAAGATAGGGATTGAAGGGGAAATTTGCATAAAAAATAGTAATTGGTTTATTGATTAATTAGTAATTACTAAAAGAGATTATTTACTTTCACTGTTTTCTCCTTCCCTTGAGTTCCTCTCTATTTTACCTGATCACGATTCTTTTATAAGCACTTTCTTTTCCAGCATTCATAACTATAACGTAAACTCCCGAATTCAGAACATTCTGCATTGGAATTGAATAGGTATCATCTCCTTTATAGCTTTCATTAAAAATTACTGCATTTCCTAGTAAATCAATTATTTTTATTGAAATACTATGCTTTTGAGTTAATTCGATATTCATATTAAAATCTATTAAAGCAGGGTTCGGAAACACGCTTAAAGTTTTAATGAGCTTTTCTGGATTACCCAAATGTCGCTGATTGGAATCTTCTGCTTCAGAATCAGGTAAAATATTTATGCTCTGCGCATAAGAATCACTGCATTCAGCCTGTGCTATCTCTATGCTTAAATCATGCACTCCTGGTTCATTAAAAACTAGCGAAGTATATTCCATATTTTGCTCTAAGATGGTTACACCCGGTGGAATTTGCCAAAAAACCGAGTCTGGAATAGGCCAACTAATATCAATGACCATCACTGTATCTCCAACGTAAGCCTCTGATGCCACAATCATATCTGCACTCAACAAATCATCGGAAACGATCAACTCAAAATCACGTGTAGCTTTGCACCCGTTTTCATTTTCAACAGTAAGTTGATAGATGCCTGCTTCACTTAATTCAACTTCTCTTTGATCACTTTCAAAACCATTCTCAGAACTCCATTTATAATTAACAGCTCCAGGTATATCATAATCAGTGATGTAGGAAGATCCCGTACAAATTTCCCAAATATTGTCTACAACTATTTCGAAAGGTTCAGGATCAGTCAGTGTAATTGATTCTTGATAGGTACAACCTTTACCATCGACAATATTTACGCTGTAAGATCCCGCTGCTATATTACTTAAAGTATTACCATCAAATCCGTTATCCCAGCTGTATGAATATTCGCCATTCCCACCTAAAGCATTAACTGTCAATCTTCCATCTGAACTTCCTACGCAAGAAGGGGAAATAGTTTCACTTATTTCTAAGGCAAGAGCTTCTTTCTCTTCCAAGAAAATATTCTTTGTGATGGTACAAGCATTTTCATCCGTTACTGTGATGCTGTAATTACCACTAGCAATACCTTCCAACGAACTAGTGGTGCCTCCATTAGACCATATGATATCATAGTTAGCTGTACCACCAGTAATATTTACTGCAATTGCACCATCTGAACTACCATTGCAGCTTGGGATACTTTTTTCTGTAACAGAGATTACAATTGGATCAGGAGAAGGGATATCTACCTGCTCCACCACTAAGCATCCATTGAGATCAGTAATGCTCACAGTATTTAGACCAGCAATTAAATTAACTGCTGTAGTACCTATTTCCCCATTTGCCCATTCTATATCAAAAGGGCCTATTCCACTAAGAGAAATAGTAGCCTGCCCATCCGCTGTATTGAAACAAGAGGTAGGACTAACTGACTCAACACTAAGTTTAGCACCATCTGTGCTTGAAATGTTTATTATATCTGAATCTATACAGCTATTTGCATCTGTAACAATAACTCTATAGATGCCTGCAAAGATATCCTTTAAGTCAATACCAGTCCCTACCACTTCTCCATTAGAATTTTCCCAAATGATATCGTAAGGTTCCACTCCTCCCCTTACAGCTACTTTAGCATAGCCAACAGGATCCCCGCATCTAGCATTATATGCATTGGTAATAATTGCCCTTAATTCTTCAGGTTCCGTTACAGTAACATCTATTTCATCTATGCAATTATTAGCATCTTTCACTTGAAAAGTGTAATCTCCTGCAGTTAGACCACTGAAGTTGTTGCTGGTCTGAAAATTCGTACCATCCAAAGAATAAGTATTATCACCTGCACCTCCAGAAGCGTTCAGCACTACCTGGCCGGTAGCATTGGCATAACAATCTACGTTCGAGATTTGAGGATTCAGCATCTGCACTGGATCGGGCTCAGTAAGTGTATAATTTTCTATTATGGAACAGCCATTGAAATCCGTAATTTCTACACTGTAATCACCGACAGTTAAATCATTAATGGTAGATGTCGTTTCTCCTGTTGACCACAAATAAGAATAGGGTGTGGTTCCACCAGTGGCCTCTACTTGAATGGAACCATCATTTAATCCAAAGCAGCTAATGTTAAAACCGGAATAATCGCTGAATATAGCATCAGATTCTAAGGCAAAGGGCTCTGTTAGTACGATTTCCTTTGATTTTGAACAATTATTATCATCAGTTACCACTACCTCATAAGTTCCCGCTTTAAGACCTGAAATATCTTTTGTGGAAGCAAAATCATCACCATTTTTAGTCCAATTATAAGTAAAAGGTGGAACTCCATTTACAATTGATAGATCTATAAATCCATCTGATCCATCATAACAAGAGATATTTGCTGTGGAAGCATTAATTTCTATTTCATCGGGATCAACTATAGGAATATTTTTAATATATTTTTCACATCCCTGAGCATCTTTGATGGTAATAGAATAGATTCCAGCTTCTAAATTTTCAAAAGTGATTTCGTCCCCCTCGTCTCCAAACTTTAATTCTCCAGAAGGGCTATCAATAGTGAACTCATAGTCAGATCCGGGGACAAAAGGAGTTCCCCCAGTCCCCACCACTGCAATACTCCCATCCGGATCACCAGGACAAGTTGGATTAGTCCTTTTAGTAACTACTTCATTGATTTCCAAATCAGTAACAATTACATCGACCGTACTGCTGGTTGAAGGGCAAGTACCAGTATTTTCAGAAATAGTCCACCTAAAGGTATTGGTACCCACCGAGAGGTTAGAAACACTGGTATTTCTATTGTTTTCATCGGCAATAGTTCCCTCGCCACTAACTAAAGACCATTCACCTGTTTCACCTGATTTAGGAGCATTAGCACTGAGACTTATCGTATTCTCGCAGATATTTTGATTTAAACCAGCGTTAGATGTTGTAACAATTATATAATTAATATTTACGTCATCGGATACAGTGTCACAATTATTTTTACTCACAGTCCATCGAAACGTATTAATACCTTCATCAAGTGCAGTAACAGTTGCAGTGGCACTGGCACTATTTGAAAAGGAACCATTACCTGAAACTACTGTCCATTCTCCTGAGTCACCTACACCTGATGCATTCAAATTAGCACTAGAAACACATACATTTTGACCAGGACCCGCCTCAGAGGTTGGAGCACTTACTCGTGTAATTATTACATCATCGGAATCAGTACAACCAAACTCTGCAGTAATAGTGTATCGGAATTTATTTTCTCCTATACCTAAACCAGATACGGAAGCAATTCGAGAGGTAGAATTAGTAATAGTACCTGAACCAGAAACCCTTGTCCATTTTGCTTTTTCTCCTGTTTTTAATGGATCACCAATCGCACTTAAAGTGGGATTACTTGTTGAGCAAACTATCTGATCCTCACCTGCATTGGCCTCAGACATTTCTTCTTCAGGCCCTACAATTGTAAATGAGAAACGATCAACAAATTCACAACCTGTTGATAAATCATCATCATCTTCGTCATAGACGAAACTTACAAGTAAAACATCATACTCCCCTGCAATTAAACCTTGTCCAACTTTTGCAAGAACGTCTTCATGAGTTATAGTATTGCTGTCCTTGTTAATTAGTCCCTGAAAAACTCCTTCATCGTCTTTTCTCCTTAAATCATATTTAAATGTTTCTCCGTCAATTGGCTGTCTACTTGGTGTTAAGACTATTTCATCGATATTTCCACCAAAACATTCTACGGTATCAAGCGGTGCAATTCCTGTTACACTAGCCTGCAGAGGTGCGAAAACATAAGGACCCGTTACTACGCTAGGTGAATAACTACAATTGTCTACGGCATATCTAAAACTGATATTTTTTAATAAATTTGAACCTACATCTGAAATTGAAACATCAATCGTGTTAGTACTTACTGGTGGATCATGTAAATTTGTCCAGGTCCCACCGTCAATTTGATACTGAAATTTATAATTTGAAAAACCACCAGTAGCCTCTAAAGAAATCGACTCATCTTGGCAAAGTCTATCCGCACCGCCTGGGGCTGTTGTTCCTGCTTCAACAAAATCAATTATAGGTGAAACTGTATAAGTTAAATTAGCAATACCTACATCGTTATTACATCTAGTAACGGTTATCGTTTTACCAGCACAATTACTTGAATTAATTGGATCCAATGTTCCACTTCTGGTACATGTTGCCACTAAATTTCCAAAGGTATTCCTTTTCTCATAATATAAAGAAAAATTTTTTGATTCGGTAAATGGAGAAAGAATAAATGGTTCACTAAATGAATTATTATTAAAGTTCTTAGTTCCCTCTCCTTCCAGTGTGACAGATATCCTTTCAAAATCCGATTCAGTTGTGCCAGGGAATCCTGTAAACCTTACTCTATATTGCTGAGAGTACAAAGAGAAACTAACAAAAAAAATGAATATTAATATTAATAACTTTTTCATATTTTCAGAATTGAATGTCTATTTCTTTAATTGTCCCAATATTTTTGGAGTTTAGTAATGGCAAAATGGCATAACTTAATTTCTCATTAAATGAAATTTTTGAATCTGTAAAAGTCATTTGATCACTACTGATAAAGCTCAAAAGACTAAAACCGCTCTCATTTGAATTCTTATAAATTTTATATCCAATCACATCCTCTTGATTGTAATCCCATGCCAAAGTGATACTTCTATCTTTATTATCAATTGCATATCTTAGGTTTTCCACTCCTTCTTTTAATAGTTGCTCTGCTTTTACTTTAATAGAACGAGAAGAAACAGATTCATTATTATTTTCGTCTAGAGCTGTAATTCTTAACTCATACTCTTTTTCGCCTTGCAATTTAAAATCCAATTTAGTCGCAGAGGCATTTTCAATAAGAACATTTTCCCATTCACTTTCTCCTTCCATTCTACTATACAATTTATACTTCTTCACATCTGAACTTGAACTGGCTTGCCATTCTATTTCCACAATGTTGCCTCTTACTTTGAAGTTCTGAATCAAAGGCTGCGTAGGAGCTATCAAATCAGGCTTTCCAATTCCTCTAATAGCACTAAATTGCGATGCATTATATCTATTGTCCACAGACTTAAGCCTGAAATAAATAGAATCAGTCAAGTTGTTGATACTTATGCTGGTCGTAAACTTATTGGTAGTGATAGGTGAAGGGGTTATTTCCGCAAACTCGCTATTTCTGAAATTAGACTGATATACTCTATAGCCCAAAAAATCAGCCTCTGAATTACTATCCCAGCTTAAAAAAACTTCTCCTGAAGTAGCAATCACATATTTGATGTTCTTAGGCACTGCCGGAGGTATGCTATCTTCCAATTGCACTAAATAAGGAAAAGACCTTTTAACTCCATTTTCACTTTCCACTTCTACTTTATAGTAATTAGTAAGGGATGCTTCTTCATCAACATAACTCCTGTAATCAGGGCCGAGAATCTCTGTATTAATCTTAGTGAAATCGCCATCTGAGGCACCTCCTCTCAAAATATGAAAGCCATTAATTTGGTCCTCCCATTCTGTTTTAAATTCCCAGGCTAGCTGAACTCTGTTTCCTTCTAAGATATTTACATCAGAGAAATTAATATTTATAGCTGCAGTGCTATAAGATGTTCCTTTGACTACTTTGGATGCAGGACTTATTTCACCAAAAGCAGTTCTGCCTCTCACTCTATAAGTATACTCTTTTCCATCTGCTACTGAATCTGTTTTGATTGCATATTTGCTTTGAGTTTTACCATTAAAGCTATTAATAATTGGTCGCTTACTAACTGACTGATAGCTCGCACCTGCATCAGCAGAACGTTCTACTATAAAACTATTATAAATGCTTTCGTACTGTGCCTGATTCCATTTTATTGTAGCCAAGCCTTCGGCAATAGTAATTGAAACATCATCTATTGGAGTCAAAGGGGCATAGTCCGCTATGGACAGATATGTTAACCCAGAATCCAAGACAAGGATCTCTTCAGGAATATTAGCAAACACTTTATAAAGATATTTTTCATTTTCTTTCACATCGGTATCAATGTAGCCTAATCCTGATAGTTGAGCAGCCTCAAAAGACTGATCAGCCGCAAAAAGTGCGAATGAAAAGCGCTGCATTTGCTCTTTAGTCTTATTAACAATTTGCATGATATCGTTGGAATAATCTTCGGTCAATTCGAAAGTTTCTCCATAAATGGCTTGAGCAGAAACTGCTATATAATCGTTTTCATCAATCTTAGTTTCCCAATCTTGAAGAGGAGCGGGTGAAAAATCACCAATTACCTTTTTTTCAGGGGAAGAAAGAATAGCACTATCTCTTAAAATTATATACCTCTCTAAAGTATAACCGTATTTATTAGCCATCTCCCATGAATTGGCATCTTTGGGCGCCCATCGCAAAAGAATTTTATCTTTTTTAGCCTGACTAATGAGCGCAATTCCGCTCTTTTGTTGTGAAAAAACGATATCAGGAACTATAATTAATATTAGTCCTAAACAAACTATCTTTAATATCTTATTCATTATTGAGTCCTTTAATAATTCAATGTTTTACTTGTGGTACTATGACTTGTGGTTTTGCCCGGTAAAGTATACTTAAGTGTGATTTTATAATCACCTTGCCTAATTAATGGAAACTGACCCATAATTATTTCCTGTATACGATCATCATTGCTTGTTCCACTTGCATACTTATCTATCACCTTCTCTTGAATTTCAAAGAAATCAAGAGCCATGGGTAAATGCATATCAAATTTGTAACCCCAGGTTTCGGAAGAAGAAAAATACGTACCTCCTAAATTATCCTCATTCAGTTTCTTGCTCCTGTTTGTTTGATATATATCCATAGCCTTTACTGGGATCAAACCTAGTACATCTGTATCCCGATGCGTGATTGTACTCCCACCAACAGGATAGCCCTCATAAACTAGTGGTATTATTTTATCATCAAAATAAGAATTACCCGCAATATCTGCTTCTATGCTCACTAATGGGATATTATTTGTAAATTGATTACCCTCCAGTTCAGCTTCATCGTAATTTTCTATCACTGTAGAGTAAGCTATTAAATTTTCTGCATACCATTGAATCACGACATTTCTTATTGCACTTGTTATATTTTGAGCATCCACTTTCTCACTAAATGTAGCATATTTACTACTTCTGAAATTCATGCCAAACACCTGTTTTTCCTGCAGTTGATCTATTGTGCCCTCCGCAGTCTTGGTTGTAATTTCAGTATCAAGCTTATTATTTCCCACCGTTACTTTATCACTTTTTTCACTGACATTTCGGTCTATAGCTTCGGCTTCCTGTGCCGGGAGGTTAACCAGCTCAAACTTATAAACTTCATCTTTGCTCAAACTTGCAGGTAGATTAAAGGTAACTTTTCGGCTAGAATTAGAATAGTTATAGTTTAAATAAGCTTCCTCTCCACCTGCAGCAGTGAATCTTGCTCTTTGAGCCCATTCATCACTCACCTGAAACAACTCAGGTTGACCTTTATCCAATTTAATATATCCTTGATTGTATTCATCTTTATAAAAGTTGAGCTGACTCACCACCGGATAAGAGTATTCCACATTTTCATGAGGAATGTAATCAGGCGCTATTCCTGTGGTAAATTTAACCGTTTTCTCCTCTGTATAATCCTTGTTATCTACTCTTACAGTCTGCCAACTGCCGGAAAGTCTCTCTTCAAACCTTACCTTTACAGATAAAGTCAATTCCTTTTCTGAGGGGAAAATGTCATATGAATCAAATGCTACTACATCATTTGTAGCATTCCAGTTCAGATCTCCCGCTATTTCGGTAGTACCGTTTAGTACTTTTAGCTCATCCAATTTGATGCGGAATGTCTTTTTTCTGTCATCAGCATCAATCATTTCAAATATTTCGCCCACCGCCATATTGAATACAACCTGCGGATTGTTAAAAACATTCACATCCTTTTGTCCAGATGCAGGAGTAATATCAGCAATTACCTTTACTCCCTCCAGCGCATTTCCACCTTCCATATCACATTCTTCACCAATTGTAACCTCAAACTGACAATCACCTTTCACTAGTCCACCTAAAACATTAAATCGCCCTCCTACGATCCCCCTCATCCAGAAAGGATTAGGTAATTTAGCCTGTAATACGGCCGCTGCTCCTAAATCTATAATATCTACTTTCTTGTTTTTACCAAAGAGCTTGACTTTTATACCTATATTTCCATCAAAATAAGCATAAGCCTGGCCGTTGGCATACCAACCATTGACGCCAATAGTACCACTTCTGTTGCTGCAGCTTGCATTTCCTAAGTCTCTTAACATTACATCAAAGCCTGCACCAGCCGACATGCTTGCATAAAACATCAAAAAATTTAAGTCACCGGTATCAATTGAAAAAGAGGATCCAAATGCAAATCCGCCACCATTTTTTAAAGCATTAATATTCCTGGCATAATCTAATTCTTCCCCCTTCTTTTTCAAACTAGTTAGAACATTATCAGGAGGTGGAGGACTACCTTCAATCTTTGTCCCAACCATTAGATAACTAGTAGTTTCAGCTTTTATAGGACCAACTCCCATACTTAAGCCGATCCGATCATCGGGTGTACCAGCATAAACATACCATTCATCCGGTGCAAAATGTAAAACTGCCCATCCAGCACGACCGCCTGCCCCGCTTCCCTGTATAATTCCACCAGCTACATTCACGTAGGCTTCAAAATTGCCGTGCAATTCTTTGTTATTGAAGTCGTAGCTGATAAACACACTAGCGGAAATTTGCCCCTTCTTGCCTGCAGCGGCTCCTATTTGCCCATAAAGTTGAGTTACACTTTGGTCAGCTTCCGCATTCTCTGCTAAAAGTGCACCTCCAGGAATATTTCCTGCTACCTTTTCTGCTTTGGCGACAACTGAAGCTAACTTCTGCGTTTTCTCTTTCATTTTAGCCAATGTACCAGCCGCAGGAGGTGTGGCTAAATAACCATTCCCCTTAAAAGAGATATAACGCATACCACCACCCTTATTAAAAGCTACTTCGAAGGTAAGGTCTCCATTAAATGCTTCGGGCTTAGGATGAGAACCTAATTCTACTGTTGCTTTAAGCCCTAAGCCTGCTGATTCCTTGGGTACATACACCACTCCTGAAACTGTTTCGCCTAATGCACTGCCTACGCCTTCAGTGTCCATCGCCATGCGGTAATAGGCACCTCCACCAAAGCCATAAATACCTACGCCTGTGAAAATCGGGATACCACTTGAGAATGATCCCAAGGCATCAGCATACCAATAGCGATAGCCATCTACATTACCAAAGATTGCAGTGGCTTGCAGTTTAATCCCCGGCTTAAATTCTGCTTGCACTTGTCCATTGAAACCTTCCCCGTACATGGGGTCATTTTTAAAGAAGGTCAACTGTCCTTGAAATTTGTAGGCACCCCCATCAATATCAATGGCGATATCGCGTACTTGAACTTCTTTGTATTTCCATTTCTTAATACTCTCCCCTTCCGGCAGTTCACCTACTATAGTTAGCCCTGCTTCTGCACCATATGATCCTCCTCCGGAACCGGTAAGGCCCAGCAACAAATCAAACTCTAAGCCTACTTCCGTATCGGAAATGGTTTTCATGCCGATATTGTTAATGCTCACTGGGAAATTGGCCATGGCCTGTTGTGCCGCTTCGGAACCAAAGGAAAAATTACCTACTTGAATGTAAGGCTTCACCGCTTGCAACTGTAGATTTTCAAAGGTGATATCAGCTAGCTCTACTCCCTTTTTCTGTTCGTTATTGCCCAGCTGCGCCTGAATATTCATTTTTCCATGTAAGTTGGCTTTAGGACTGAATTTCCCATCAACCACTTTTACTTCAACATAAGAATTGGGATAAAGCTCTAATTTACTGGTTTTGAACATCGGAAATTCAAGGCTATCCGGTGCTGCCACGTTAAAGACATAGTCGCTACCTGATTGTATGAGGGCCGAATATGTAAACGGTCGCTCTTCTCCTGAAATAGGAATAACAATATCACCGGAAAAACTGCCGCTTCGGATGCTGTTGGCCATGAGGTCAATCTGTAAACTATCCAAGGAATAGGCCCAGCCATTCATATCTGCATTGCTTTTATCAAGCAGCTCGGTTCCTGTGAGCACACCACTGAAGCCCAATTCATCAATCAAAACATTTTCAGCGAAAAACTGGGTTCGTTCACTCGCACCACTTTTATTAAATTCTGATGGCAAAGATACGATAAGCTCTCGCAGGTAAAATCCTCTCCATAGCTTGGGTAAACCAGCCATAACTGCGGGGGATTGATAGTCAACAGGAAATTTCATAGACAGAGCATTTTCCAGATCGGAAAAATCGATCACGGCATTGCTCACTTTAAAGCCTACCCCTTTCAAACTTCTTAGCTGAAAAGGAGGAAGACTCACTTCAGCTATCAGGTTGTTCCAATCTGTAATAGAAGTGCTAAAATTTCCGACCACATTACCGCCTAGGGTATCTCCTTGTGGCCCTTCGGGAATTAAGAGCGAGCGAGCAAATTTGACATCTGCTTCTATGGCCATGGCCAAAAATCCTGAGCAATCGAAACTCACTTGCGTGCCCGATTTTAAAATGATTTGTGATTTATCACCTTGCAGGTTGATGGCATAATCTGCTACTAGTTCTAAATTAGCATCACCTACTATGGCTCCTGCTTTTGTAAATTTAATTCCTGTACCTCTAAAGGTGAGTACTTTACCATTTTGTGGCATTGTAAAAGTCATGTACACTTCTAGTTCTGCATATTGTGGTTTCAGTTTAATGCTGGCAATAGCAATGTCATAATCTAAACCACCTATTTCTTTGTGAATTCCTACCGGCAAGGATTGTAATGATTCACCGTCCAAATAACCGATAAATTTTCTCTTCTCACGGATTTCAGCAATTACTGCCTGCGCTTTGGCGATGTAGTACTGTGCGGAGTCAATTGGGTCTGTAGTAGGGATTAGACCTTCTGGATGAAATGAGACATTGGGTGTTAGTAATTGGTCATTGGTTGGTTGGACATTAGTTGAATTGGGATTGGTTAATTGGTTATTAGTAATTAGTAATTGGTCATTGGTGGTTGGTAATTGGTCATTAGTAGTTGGTAATTGGTCATTAGTAATTGGTAAATGGACATTGGGTATTGGAAAATGGGTATTGGTTGTTAGGGCTTTGGGGGTACGGGGATTTACTGTTGAAGCAATATTGGCTGAGTCTAGCGGATGAGTTTCTGCTTTGTCGATTAATAAATTATGAGTAACTATAGCTAAAGCAGACTCTTCAGAAAGTGAAATTGCTACATCAGTTGATTTATTGCTACTTACACTTACACTATCTGTGCTTGCACTGCCAGAAAAAGCCAACAGCTGCCCCAAAGCACTTAGTGTAATAAAGAATATCAGTAAAGTTTTTTTCATATTTCAGTACCTTAATTAATATTTTTGGTTGAGTTAAAAGCGGTTAGTCTTTTAGTTTTGTTTGCTACTTTTTATCTTAGTCAATCCTTCTTTACCATACACAAACTCACACCCATTTAAGCATTTTTTAATGTCTGATTTTGAGGGGTACAGATCATAGGCTATGCCAGTAGAACTGCAAGTAGATGAGTAGAGTAGCAATATAGTATCACTTCTATGCTTTTTTTTAAAATCTTGAACACTTACACTCATGCTTTTACTATCAGTTTCGCCACTATTTGTAAACACTACCCTGATTTCTTGATCAGACTTCTGACTTGGAATTTTGCGTATTATTTTTGCAGTAATCACAATTCCTCCATTTTCTTTTAAATCTCTAATTTGATTATCTCTAGATAAACCTAGAATAAAAATAGCGTAAGCCACCATTAAAATACCAAACAACCCGCCCCTATGATCTTTACTTAAGCTTAAGAATGATGTTATAATAAATTTGTGCGTGAAAAATCCCGTAAAAACTATTAATATTAAGATTTCTACACCATTCAACGGCAAATCTGCACAAGTAAAATATGCAACAAACTTTATCATTGCATAAATAGATACACATAATAAAGAAAGCCAAAAGCTAGATTTCATTTTTCTATTCTTGATCATCAGAAACTAATTCTTTAATGTACCCAGTTGTCATTGTACCAAATGCACCTTGATCTACTGATATTATTGTATTCGTTGTTCTATCCACTATCATTTCTATAGCTATATCACTTTGCTCAAAAGCTTTTACCAAACTGATTGTTTCGTCATTATCTAAAGAATAATAAGTACTTCCTTTCACCTCATTTTCGAAAAAACCAAGGGTATTCATAGGCTTTCCATTTATAGTGACCGTCCCCTCAAATAAATCCTCCGATTTAATCTTATTCATAGCTATAATGTACTCTTGATAACTAGAAGAAGTCTTATCTAAATAGACTAACATTCTATTCACATCTTTAGTCCCTTCAAATAATTCTTTCAAGCCAGTGGTACCGTTCCTCGCTACAATATCTTTCAAACGCTCAAAATTTCGCCATGACAATCGACCCAAATCAAAATTAGCTTCTCTTAAAACATCAAAAGCTTTAGATCCATTTTCCGTAGGAAGAAGTTCAACCATTTTTTCTTTCCAGAAACGCCCCCTATTGTTTACTATATTATCCAAATTGTATAGATAAACCATCACATCAAATTGCTGTAAAGAAGGCATGTCCAGTTTTTGTAGTACTCTTGCTAATTTATTGGACCCACTTCTTTTAATCTGAGTAGCCAGTTCATTGGAAGCACTACTGCCAAATAACCTTTCTAAGATGAATGCAATGCCACACTCAGAGGTTAATTGTGCAAAATCTTTTATGGAGATATCCCCTTTTTGAATAATCTCATTAATTTTAGATAAATCCATTCCTTGAATGCAAGCAGCCACTGCTTGCGGAGTCTTCTCATATTTCACAACGTTTCTAATTCCTGCAATCAACACATCAGTTGAAAAATCTAAAGGATCAATCTCTTTTCCATCATTAAAATACTCATTTACTAATTGATAGGTATAAGCTTCAAATAAAACTCCCTCCATAAATTTCCGAGATGCTTCCGCACCATAATACTCTACAATGTATGCTGCCATCTCCACCAACTGAGGCAGTAAAATTGTTGTACCTGCAATTCCGATAAAAGTAAAAGAAAAGCCAGCTATCACTCGATCTAATTCATTCATCCACTCTGTTCGATAACCTAAACCTTCATCAATGGGTCTTAACGTCTTTAATATACAAGGATCATTCTCAATTGCGGTACGTAAAACATCACTTTTGCTTAATTCTGATTTTCGAAATTCAGCTAACAAATCTTCGCAGGTCAAATCATCATCTGTTTCAATTATCCCCTCTGTATAATAAAGTTCGCTAATGTTAATATCAGGTTTACATTTAATTATCTTACCTTCTCCTAAAGCAGAAAAGAAAGTAGTTTCAGTTCTATTATCAAGAGCATACTCTTTTGTTGTCTTGTAATATTTATTTTGATCACAACCTCCCCAATTCTCAAATAGATATACTGCATCAGATGGTTTTGAATCAGGAAAATAAACTACACTTGTAGGTGCCAATCCATTTTCAGAAAAATACCCTTTAAATGTTTCTCCTTCAAAAGTTGCTTTGTACTGAACTCCATTTTCTGTAAATCCAGGAATGGTCCCTTGTGGTACCTGTTCAATTGTAGAACCATAAATCGTTTTAGATTCTTTCACTTTAAATACTTTCCAGTCTGGTGTAAACCATTTAGCTGTTGCTAGTGAACCCTCCTCCAAGTCTTCTACTAACCCAACCACAACTGGCGGGTTGTGAATTAAGTCCCACTGGTATTTGCGCAGGTTGGTGCCTGTGCCAATAGAATCCATGAGGTTGTCTGTGCTTTCGGAAATGGTAGGGTATTCTTCATGAACATGCTGCAACCTAAAGGCACCATGGCCTAACTCATGGGCGATGGTACTTAGCTTATCGCCAGATTCACCCATATAGATAAAGCCATATTGGTGCTTTCGTGGCATATAGCCACTTTTACCAGTTTGTGATTGATCTACCAGAAATAAGTAGAATTCATTATTAACAATGCTTACGTTTATATCATTTTTGTACGCATTGATAATTTCCTTCATCCCTTCGCTGTAAGTAGAGAATAAGGCTTGCTTATCATCTTGTAAAATTCCATCATATCCTTCAACAGTAATCGCATCTTCGATGTCAACTTCCCAACTGGCTCCTGCCTGTGCATAAATGCGGTTGAGGTAGCCAGTTAATTGCTCCTTGGAGAAGCTAGCTGAGCTATTACCCACAGGCACTATGTGTACTTTTCTTTTGAGTTCCTGGCAACCAATCGCATTAAGCTTCCCTACAGTTTGTCCCTTTTTATCAACTGCATTAATAACAATGGACTCCTCTGTAGCAATTGAAGGAAGCGTAATAGTCCAATCATTTCCTGATAATGAAGCAGAGAGCGTTGATCCATCTGAACCTGATTTGAAACTAATATCTGCAGTTGTGACACTATCGTTAGGCAAAAATTTCGCTTTTACAGTACCTGCCTCCCCTGCTTTGGTGGCCACCCATGGCACCGCCACGTTTCCATCGGGCAATACCATAATGTTGTAGTGCAATCTATGAGCCTTGTGTTCTTTTGCGTCAAATCCCATCTTGTTGCCATTGAACTGGCTCAGATTCTCATGAAATTCAACTGCTCGAATATTCAGGGTATCAGAATTGTTGTGGATGTTCTGCAGCTTATTGGCTCTGTTCTTTAAAGCAGTAGCTTTTGCCAATTGTCTGGCGGCATCACTGATATTTTGCTTAGTGGCGCCCCCACTTAAAGCAGATGCCGCTGCACCTACTGCTTCCTCGGCAGCTTCTTCATATTGCTCCACCGTAAAATCCTCCATCTCCTCTTCTTCTTCATCTGTAAAAGGGCCATTGTCAAGAATGTCATTTGCTAAATCGCCTACTTCATCCAGAATTTCATCTGCCACATCCAAGCCATCGCTTACATCATCTAGCACTTCATCTACTGAGGCAATGGTTTCATCCAACTTATCTAGAAAATCTGTAAAATCATCAGGCAGCACATCTACTCCAACGCCTTTTACATCCATGCTTCCGGCCGTCATACGGTAATCAGTGTTCACGCTAATGCTCGCAAATTCTACAGAAACGGCCAGATTATCTAGATAAGGCACTACCACCGTACCTTTCCCTGTAAAAGTACCTGCTGAGCCAGTGGCTTCAGAAATTTTCACATTAAAATCACCTGCATAGAGTATATCATCTTTCTGCAAGGCGGGGAGTGGCTCGTTATTGCCGAAATCAAAATCTTCAGGAGGCAAACCACAGGCATAAGTTACTTCCGGCATGGCATCAGTAGTCACTTGTGCAACAGCGCTATATTCTGAATTAAAAGGTCCGCAGCCGGCTGTTACTTGATATTCGTAAGTCGTTTCGGCCTGCAAGCCATTGATCTCTAATGCTTCCAGGTAGCTATCTTCTTCAAACCATCTGGCCTTTGGGTCATTCGCTTTCCTATAGCGTACGCTAAATGCTGTATTGTTGAAATTAGACTCATATGTAATTTTAAAAGCACCACTACTGCTAGCACTTGCCCGGATATTAGCAGGAATTTCACAAGCATCACCATACTGGAAGCTGTGCACCACACTGCGCCCCTGATTTTTGAAAAGATCCAATTCATTTACCCCTGTAATGCTTTTAGCTTTCACTTGAAATGCATATCGTCTGCCTGGCTCTAATGGAGTTTGAGCTGGCCCATATATCAAGGTGGTGCTCTGTGTAGTAGTTTGGTAAATGGGCGGAGAAGTCAATATGGCATCGTTAGGATTCCTGTTTTCCGGCCATAATTCAACTAAGGTAAACTCATATTCGGTACTGAAAGCTGAATTAGGAGAACCTGTGTGGCGTGGTGTCCACTGAAAAGTTACATATTGAGGTTGTTGAGGTCTCAGTTTTTCATTCTGCCTAGGCAGATTAATCATGGGTGGATCATTAAGAATCAGCCAAGCCATGGTGCAGCCACTATTGGACACTTTGGCTCCTCTATTGTATTCCAGCACTTCAAAGCAAATGGAATAAAGGCCTTCCGGTAATTGTCCTGTTCTTTCAAATTGCTGACGAGTGATGCCGTTGAAGTTCAGATTTTGCGCTGAAAAGTAAGGCGCCAAATCACTGGCAATAAGTCTTTCCGGTACACCTCCTTGTAAAAGGAGTGGCTGTGGTAAGAATTCCGGTTTAGTTTCAATTAAAATACCCTGCCCTTCAATTCGTAATCGCAAGCGAGTTTGCAGTTCCGGTCGGTTAAGGTCATTGACAAAGATATTGAGTGCCAGCTTCTGCGAACCAGGCGCTACATAATCTCCCAAGTAAGTAGAATAAGGGGGCGTTATATTAGTAGATACGGTTACAGGGAAGGTTTGAGCGAACACCGAACCTGTGGCAACTAATAGTGCCTGAAGCAAAAGATATATGTAGACTTTTTTCAACATCTATTTTTAGTCATTGGTCATTGGTAAATTAGTTATTGGTTTATTGGTCATTGGTTGATTTGTTATTGGTTGATTAGTCATTGGTTAATTGGTCATTGGTTATTGGTAAATTAGTTATTGGTTTATCCCTAAGGACTAATGCCTAATGACCAGTTCCTTATTACGAATGACCAGTTCCTAATGACTAATTCCTAATGACCGTTCCCTATCGATTTTATATACGAGTTTAACATTTTACCTAATGTGTTAATATCCTGAATTAATTCTTTATAATCACTTTCGCTAATTAGTCCCCTTCTGAAAGATTTTGTTAGCCAAGTTTTTGTTTCGTACAAGCTTCCTCTAGAGTAATAATTAAATTTTTTACTGTCTTTAAAATGAAATCGACCATAACCTTCGCTAATATTAGCCGACACGCTATCTGCTGATCTCACCATTTGTTTTCCAATAGTATCCTTTTTAAAATAGTCCCATTTCTCCACGATCCCCCAAACTTTATCTCCTACCTCCATTGACATAGTGTATATTTTCAAATCTTCTAGGTTCATTTCTTATTGGTTGATTTGTCATTGGTTTATTGGATATTAGTCATTGGTCATTGGTTTATTGGATATTAGTCATTGGTCATTAGTCAATGGTCATTGGTGACTCCTAACAACTAATTCCAAATGACTAATCACTAATTATCTAATGTCCAGTATCTATTTCCTTCTCAAAATTCATTTTCTTCAAGATATCCCATCATTATCGAGAGCTAAAATTATAACTATACCCCAGCGTGGCTGTAAATTCAGTAAAATCGCTGGTCGCTGACTCTCTTTTAGACTGGCGATTTACCATTGCCAAACCCAAATTGATATTATGCTTTTTCTTAATGCTGTAACTTCCGCTACTTCTTATATTTAAAATATTAGCTGTGTTATCACCATTGCTGAATGAACTATTATAAGAGCTTGATAAAGTCGCTCGTAATGCTTTATCCAAAAATGATTGATTAATGGCCAGCGTTGGTCCCAATGTTCGGGTGTTATTATTCAAAGCCTTATTCTCATTGTAATTAAATGAACCTGAAATGGTCATGCTTTTAGGCACTAAGCTCAAGCTGTAAGAGGCATTCATCAAGTAAAATTGCGAACCGCTGTTCTGTTCTACCCCACCTTGCTGATCAGCTGCATCTTGAAATGAAAAATTAACATTGAGATTCTGCCTTCTGTCTTCTGATGACTGCAATATATAACTCCCGTTTACAGAGGCATTCTGAGAAATTTGAGTGAAATTTAGTGTGTCTAAGTTGTCATAGGGCGTCAGTTGGTTGATATCTACAAATTGCGACCTTATGTTGGTAAAAGAGGTGAAGTTAGAATAAGAAGTAGAAATATTCAGCTTTTCACTGGCTGCGAAACCTACATTTATAGAACCTACCGTTCTTTCCATTGTACTGACTTTCTCGCCATCCAGATTATCTTTTTGTAAGCCTATATTTCCTGCCAAATTCACCTTTCCACTGAAAATCGAAGTAGCAGCATTCACCGTATAGTTGATTAAATCATTGTTGAAGAAATAAGCACCTAAAGTTCTATAACCCGGATCTATTCTTTCAAGTCCCACCCCTACTGTAAAAGCATCCGCCTGATAGTTGATCCCTGAATTGAAAGCATTGTAGTAGCCTGTGCTAATTCGTGGTTGAAAAAGTCCACCAACATTATTAAAAAACCTATATTCCTCTGGAGATATAGCTTCTGTTCGTGTATCCCGAGTAATGCCACTTATCGAATATTCGGCATTTAACACCACTCTGCTAAATAGCTTTTTGCTCCCAATTAAACTAATAACTAAGTTTTCTTCAGGTAAGATATCCTCTTCTTCAGGGACATAGTCTATAGAGTTGACATCATCTTTTGCATTAAATATAATAAAATGCAATTGATCTTGTCCATCAGCATATCCAGCTTTAACGCCCCACCCCATTCTTCGGAAAGATGGTATCCCTCTAGTCTCACTTGTAGAGTCGGGTTGAACGGGAGCTAGCAATCTGCCATACATAGCGCTCACCTGCCATTTCCCCGGTCTAGCCTCTACTCCTGCTCCTAAAAAATTATGACCTCCCAAAGTATAAGGAGAAAAATTCATATTAGTAAAGCCAAAGTGGCCACTTATCCACTTATATGTGGGATTGACACTATACTGATTAAATGGTTGTTGAAAACTAACTTGCTGGTTTGAATATGCAAAAGATAAGGGCACACTCCATCCGTACAAATCGAAATTAATATTACCGCTAGCAAAGAAAGAGTAAGGATCTCTACGGGAATCTAATCCATTGTTTGCGTAAAATATTTGATTCACCGACACGCCTCCCGAAACGGTTATCGGATTTTCTTTCCCGATAGATTCTAAATTTTGAGAAAACAATCCGTGCTCACTTAAGAAAAAGAGAACGATTATAGCATATAATGCCTTAAAGAGGGAGTGAAGAGATTTGTTGAAATTCAATGAATGGAGTAAAGTTTTGGCTTATAGACTTTGGTTTTTAGTTTTATTTATTCCAAATGTAAGGAACTGAAATGAATAATAACATAAGTACATGTTTAAACATGTAAAAAGTTATGTAATATTTTACTTTAAATTAAACACATAAACATGAGTTTGAGATTATATATATTCCATTAAATCAACTATTTATGATTTAAAGGCAAGGTTTGGCAGCTTCATCACTTACAATACACAATGTAATTTATAATTAAATATAACATCCGTTTGAGACTTTATTGGTGATTCGCTTATTGGTGATTGGCTTATTTATGATTAGTTGATTGGTTATTAGGTGATTGGTCATTAGTTGATTGGTTATTAGGTGATTGGTCATTAGGTGGTTATTCTTTCTAAAAAACTTTTATGATCTGCTTATTTAAATTTAACACTTTCATTTCTTGTTGTAAGCGAATGACTTCTATGCTTTCAGGAGAATCCGCTTGAAGCAATTTTTGAGTTACTTCCCAAACGTCACCTCTCCAACTACTAATTAAGCGAGAAAGTAGCCATTCATCCATTCGGCCCATTAGTTTATCGAGCACTGCCATAGCGGGTGACATAGGAGCAATCACGTCATCCTGCACCGCATCTATGGTTTCTCCAATAATGATATTAACCAGCTCATGATCACTTTTTCTTCCAGCTTTAGTTTTTTCATCATATGTATTCCAATCATTGTTCAGACAATCATAAAGGGCTAATGGCAAATCATAATTAATATGCGCATTCACCCCTATCAGTAAATTTTGTAATACATGAAGTTTTTGCTTAAGGGTATTGTCATGTGCTTGTTTCCAAACTTCAGGAGTTTGAGTTGAAAATTGCTCGTAATGATCTAAAGCTTCAAAATAATACTCGGAGAATCTGACTACCAATTGATTTACCCAGTTGGCATCTGAAAATCTACCATTCTTGACAGCCTCATACATATTGCTACTCATCATATTGTAACAACGCAAGAAAACCTGTCGGTTATCGCTTATCTTTTCCCAACATTCAATATGATAATCCATCCTCCCGAGAAGTGTTTCAACAGCTTGCATGATTTAAATATAAACAATCATAAAATCTGATAAAACAAATAGTTTATATTTATTACTGCAATAATACTATTACCTTAAATTAAGATTGTTTGTTTAAATTTGAAGCAAACTAGTTGTGCCACTTTTAAAAAAGTTAATGAGTGACTGATAAATGGGCTAGGCCAGTCAGGAGGTATATACAATTATTAATGTTAGTATCGTGCATAGTCATTGCCTAAATTTCCCCGCTGGCCCACGCCTTTCGTATGTAACTTATTCTGCCGATATCATAAGTCTTTACCAACCTCATTTCTTTTAATTAACATAATCAATAGCTAAAACACCTTTTCTGCTACTATAATCAATGACAATTGCTTTACTTTTTTTTCTACCTCTAAGCGTCTATCTACACTTGTGCTGGCAGAAAAAGCCAGCCTTGGAGCCAATACAGTTAGCGTAAGAAAGAATATCAGTAAAGTTTTTTTTATATTTCAGGACCTTAATATAAATTTTTTGGTTGTCTTTCTCGCCTGTTACTTGATTCGATGACTTTTATGTTTCCTGCTTATTTAATTCCTTTTATTTTTTTTCAGAAATACGCGGCTCGTGTGCGCTAAATTGGAGAACACCTACTCTCACTATATTTTTTAATCATTGTTCATCATAAAACACCCCGTTTCTAAAATCGAAGATCAGCAGTTTAGCATTTTGCATTAGCTGCTCCAAAAGATACATGTGATCATTGATATAATCTCCATCAGGGTCTTCATCTCCCCAAAATTCAACACGACTTTTACAAGAGGCTATCACAGATTTATCCTTATCTCCTTTGTAGTTTTCTGCTATCTCCTTTGATTCTTGTAAAACTCCCTCGCCTGTATCCAGTTGAAAGTGGAAGTAGTAATTGTCTCCCATGTTTACTAATAGGTGTCGTTCATTATGGGAGTAAACTCTATCCCTTGAACCCTTCTTAGCATAATAGATTTTCAATGCTTGCTCTATCTCGTTTAGCTCGAAAGACTCATCCTTTACCAGAATAAAATACTGATAGCTAAACCCTCCTTTGCCAGGGATTACTTTTGCGGCATTACTTTTTTTAATAAATTCTTCCGAATTATTCTTAATTGCTTTAAGACTAAGATAAATTTCCTGATTATCCTTAGAGTAGATAAGGCTGGGAATATAAGCGCTAAAAGGGTTAATTTGGTCTTTATTTCTTTCTCCAACCAAGTAAAAAAATTCAAACTTATTATTTTTCCTTGGGGTAAGTTCACTCATTATCCATTCTTTATTCCCAGGAATATTGCGAATATACACCTCTCCAATATATCCACTTACCGCCATCATTTCATCTTGATTAGTCAGAGACTCAGTGGATTCAGGCATTTTGTAATTCAGAATTAAATAATCACTTAATAAAACCAAAGACTCCAAGCTGTAGTCAAGTCCATTTGAGAAAGAATCAGGTATTAATCTTAGCCAATTCTTAATTAAGGTATCCTTTTCCTCCAACCATTTCAAGAAAGAAAGTTCTCTTTCCTTTTTCATTTTATCTGAAAGTTTTTTCATTGAATTATTTCATTAATGCAGTAATTGCTAAGCCTGACTTTTTGATAGACCTTTCTTGATATCTTCATAAATCCCAAAACCTTCAACTAAGATTTCCTCTAATTCTTCATATGAGGAAAAACTTGGCTTTTTAAACATAGCTCCTTGCCCTGCCATATAAACAATAAAACCAAAATTTCCAGCGAAAGAAATATTATGCCTTTTTACAGTTAATATAAATTCTACCAATCCTCCCTTAGTACTCAATTTAAATTCTGAAATATCACTTTGTTCCAATAAATAATAATTTTCATCTGAAAGATATTTTGAATTTGGGTATCCATTCTTAATTATTAACTTTTCAACTTCTTCAACATCATGAGCACTCATAGTATTTACTACAGAGTGTTTCTCTAATAATTTTGAATACTTCTCTGTCAATCGGGAAGACTCAATAAACGTAATTGTTTCTTTGGTAAGTTTTTTCAAGGTCTTTTTGGTTTTAAAACAATTTCAATTGAATAATGGGTTTCAGCATAATTTTTATATTCATTAAATAATGAAAAAGAGCTATTTGGTTCTAGTAATTCCAATATCATTTTACCCTCAAGTTCTGTAACACCAAATTTTTTAGACTCTTATTTATACTTAGTTGAATTCACTTTGGCTCCAGGTAAATATTTATTGACCATCTCTTTTAAGTGTTTATCAAATGTATCCAAAGAAATCTCACTCAAATCTGTCGCTTTTCTTGATACAACGTATTCGCCAGGTAAATAAGAATATTGCCATTTGCCAATTGAATTTCATAAAAAGGATACCAACCACTTACTTCAGCAAATTTATTAAAATCATTTTCCCTCGCCATTGTTGAATCATTTAACCAAGAATCCCTAGCATGATTCCAATCCGGAAGATCTCTTGGTGGTTTACCATCACTTGCCCCCGTTCCCGCCATGCCCTGCATGGTGGTTTAATATCAATTCTAAAGCAAGATTTAAATTCTCTGCTTTCGATTTGTTATAACTATTGCCTCAAATATAGTTGCTTTTATAACCTTTGAAGGCAAAAAGCTGCCCTAAAGCGCTTAGTGTAATAAGGAATATCAGTAAAGTTTTTTTCATGTTATGGTACTTCATTTAATATTTCATTTTTTCTTGCCTAATAGCTCCTTCCAACCGCTTATCGAATCACCGATTAAATCTGGAAATTCAAAATTTGCTAATTCACCAGTCTGTTTATAATGCATGAGTAATTTAATGGTTATTACAAAAAACAAGTAGGTAAAATATAAACCAATTAAGAGAATTAAGATGCCAAAAAAGTCAACGAGACTTATTTCACTTGAATTCTCATTCTCTCCAATTACAAAGGTTTCGCCAAAAGCTAATTTCTCAATCTTGCCATTCTTCTGAAAAAGAATAACACTATCTGATTTTAAATCTAATTCTTGCGCTACAACACCTATTGGTAATTGTTCTATCCAATTCTCCTTGTTTATGATTTGATACTCTTCGAAATAGCTAATCAATTTCTCCGGTTTTTGATAAGGAACAAAAAATGATCTAGTGAAAATAATCCCTCCATTAGTTTCTATTTGTAAAACCACTGAACTTGATGTTAAGCCCTTGTAGATTTCTAGCCTATTCAATTTGTATTTTGGTGCTTCATTTTTTCTCATATCAATGAATATTGATGCCAGCGTGAAACATATAGCTTGAATTATGATTAACCTCAAAAGAATATATAAGTAATACATTTCTCTATTTCAATTTAAAATGATCAACAATCTGGTGTAAAATCAATGTCATTGTATTTTGATTTATTTAATTTGTTTGTTTCATTTTGTAGTCCCATACCTACTATTTGCTAACTATCCTTTATTGAGCTAGACTATTTCATTTCAAACATATCTCTCTAAATATCATTTACTATTTCACTGTAAACGTTAGGGCCGCCTTTTTCTTCCATTAACTTGAGGTTATATAATATCCCTCCCCATACCCCTTCACCTCCATTGGCTGAATTCCAATCAACTCCAACAGATCTTTTATCTTGTTTCAATGAGATTTTATTTTTTATAAAAAGCTTTTTGAAAGCTGTAGAAAAATGTTTCGGAGTAGATAAAATTCTTCTAGAATTTACTGAAGGATTAGCAAATTCATAAAAAACAAATGTATTATTTACAATTGCGTCTAACATCAAATTTTCATCTTTATAATCTCTTCCTTGGAGCAAATTCATAATACCTCTCCAGAATTCGGTCTCATATCTACAATCACCATACTTTTCTGCGTAAGGCCAAAGTACTTCCTTAAAGATCGCATACACCCAATGCTCACCATACTCCCTATCTAAAATGAAATACTTTCCTTTTCCTAGAAAAAAATTTAAGTAATCCCCTTTCTTAATTACACCTTCAAAAACTTTATAATCCATTATTTATCTTTTCCCTGTTGTCGCAGGCGTTTCGCGTGTGTCCATCTGCATAGTGTAAATTACCAATCTCATTTCTTTTAATTAAAATGATCAATAGCTAATTAAAACACTTCCCATCACTATTGTCATTTCCACCGCTCCTACCATGCGTGCTTGATGACAACAGCACTGAAGGTAACCAATAGATCAGTAAAGTTTTTTTCATATTTCAGGACCTTAATTTATTTTTTTTGGTTGAGGTAATTTGGTTAGTCTTTTGCCTTCACTATTTTTTTGCTTTTTGCTATTCTACCTAGATGTTTTTAAATTTCTACTTCTTATTTCTATCCTTAAGTTTTTGTCTACCTTCCTTTATCATCAAAAACCCGATCAGACCAAAAAACAAAACAAATAAGTATTTCCACCAGCCATTTTCTAATATCGAAAATAGAGCTAACAAAGCCTTATGTTTATTATTACCCCCAACTATTTCACCATTTTCTATAAAACGACTAGTCAAGTAGTTGAATCCATTGAAAAGTAAGCAAATAGATATTAATAAATTTAATCCTCCTATTACAAAATATTCAGATGCAGGTTTTTCTTTTTTCTGATTTCGCTTCATTTGCTACTTGTTTTTTTATAGTAATCTACCAAAGCTCTAGGATAAAATTCATTACCCTGATAATCACTATCATCCAAATCCATTAGACAAGTGATAGCAGCAGATTCAAAACTCCAATAACCAAAGTAAATATTATTTTTACTTTTGTGCGAATTATGCCATCCTGCATCTTTATGCTTTTTGTACCAATCTTTTTCTAAAAAATCTTTAATTAATAGTTCTGCCTCTCTCTTGCTTTCCGATTTAATAGCCAGTCTTAATTTTTCGAAAATAGTGGGAATCGCAAAATACTCTTCATAACTTTCCTCTGATGAGGAAATTCGTGAAGAAATTTTACCGTTTATTATAAATTCAAATAGTTCATCTTTTACATTATCTCGATCAATAATTTCAACTAGCTTTTTAAATTCGGAATTATCTATTCTTAATAAAATAGTCAGGCTTAAAGTCCATAACATTTCATCATAGGCGGATAAAATATATTGATTTAAAACTTTTCCTTTAGAATTCTTGAGTTTCCAAAAACCATCCCAACTTGTATGAGTATATCTAATTACTTTTAGAATTGATTCCCTTGCCACTTCAATGTTTTTTGAAGAAGTGTAATGGGCAATTGTCAATTTTAAATAATTTGAAGCAAGACCTCTACCGACATAATTTATTCTTTCCTTCGGAAACTCTTCCGAAGTTAGTCTATTCTGACTTCTATATATAATTCGGCTTAATTCTTCTATATAATTGTGCCAATAGCTTTTAGGAAAATCGATAGCCATCATACCTTTCTGTTAAAAATTACCTGATATATTACCATTTTCATCTAATTCCTTAAGAATAACATTTCCATTTGGTTCTACATTCGCTAAAATTCTCTTGTAATCACCAAAGTCTTTTAAATCTTGAGCTAGATCATTATCTAAAATATACTCTAACTTATTTGAACTCTGAATCCATTGATCACTCCCCTCACGCGCGGTGCGCAGGATAATGCGTGCCCAGTGCTGGAATCATATTCAATAAGCTTGCTTCTTGTGCCTAAACTACTTGTACTCTTGCTGCCAGAAAAAGCCAGCAGCTGCCCTAAAGCGCTTAGTGTAATAAAGAATATCAGTAAAGTTTTTTTCATGTTTCAGTACGTTAATTACTATTTTTGATTGATGTAAAAACAGTTAGTCTTTTGCCTTTTATTTTTTCCCTTTTATTTGTCTTAATCCCTTTTTACCGTACTCAAACTCACAACCATTCAAGCATTTTTTGATATCAGACTTGGAGGGATATAGGTCATAAGCTATGCTAGTGGAGCGACATGTGGGTGAATACAATAGCAATACGGTATCACCTTTCTTTTTTCTTCTAAAATCTTCATCACTGACTTCGATCCACTTTTCAAAGGAATTATTTTCATAATTGTACAAGACATTTAATTTAGAATCTCTTTTCTTAATCGGCATTTTATCGACAATTTCCGAAGAGATCACAATTCCACCATTTTCTTTCAAATCATCAATTTTATTTTTATTACTTATCTTCAAAAATATGGCAAAATAAGCTAAGGTTACTATACCAAACAGACCAAAAACATGGTCTTTATTTAAATTTAAGAATACTGAGAAAAAGAATTTGTACAAGAAAAACACAGTAAAAATTATTATTAGCCATGACTCTAAACCATCAAGTGGTAATGACCTTTCACAAATAAAGAATGAATCAAATTTTATGGTAGCATAAATTGACCCACTTAATAATAAAAGCCAGAAACCACTTTTCATCCATCTATTATTCAACATAAGAAAAGAACTCTATTTAGGAAAATCCTTGTGATGATTGATCGCTTCAATTTGATATTGATGGTGTTTCAAGTGCGCGACAAAAAACTGTAAAGTTTGCAAGACATTCAGCTTACCTACTGCAGGATGTGCGAAAACAAAGTGACCAATCTTTTCATCCCTAAATTCTTCCAAAAAGCTAAACATCTCGTTTCTCAAATCTTCCCACTGATGTGAAAACTGGTGGGCATCTTGGCTGATGTTTAAACTGTCTTTTTTCTCTGCTAATACTTTGGGTGCTTTGTACTTCTTTTTAGAATTCAATCTATTAACTAACAAGATCGTTTTAATCTGAGATTTCAACCCCACCTTTTCATCTTTACGGTTGAAATCAAAATTCTGCATAAATTTCAAACTAATGCTTTCTGAAGTATAAAGATGCTGCATCACATCCAACATAGACCATGCCCCTTGCTCGGGATGAAAATTTAGTTGCTCATCACTGAACACCTCCAATAGTGCACTGTAATATCCCTTGCTTTCTTCAAGACGTGCCCAATGTTTTTGAATTTTAGAATTCATCATTTTTAAGTAAATTTTAAAAGCTCAAATTAAAAAGAAATATTGACAAGCATTACTCCATTATCATAAATGTCGTCCACACAGGAAGGTGATCGGAAATATCTCCAGCCTCCCGCAACACCTCGCTTTCGATTTTACGAATCTTGTTTTTATTATAAAATATATAATCCAGTCTTTCATATGGCTGCTCTGTATTAAAAGTAAAAAACCGCTGTTCATCTTGGAGATATCGATCCTTCGAAATTGCCTCACCGAGCAAAGGGTTTTTCATAAAAATATCAATTGTTCTTTCCACTTCTAAAATCTCACTAGCGAAAGGCGGCCGACTATTAAAATCACCCATTAATATAACAGGGTAATCGTAGGCATAGGACTTAAAAACCTTCAATACTTTATCGGCTTGTTGCTCCCTCGTTTCTCTATCAAAGGCTTCCAAATGTACGTTCATTAGAACCAAAGTATCAGATTCTATTTGCACTTTACTAATTTGCAATAATCGATCGAGATAAAAAGCATTATAATAAAAAGGTGCATTTATTGGCCTATCTAACACTATAATTTCGTTAGACACTATTTGCATTTTACTTAGTATTCCTTGACCAGAAAGCATCTTACCAAAATGATTCCTAATAGGTAAATAAGGAAAAGGAACATATGACTTATCCCAGTTCACTGCGTAGGCTCCTTGATAAAAATCGAGTTCATTCCCAAGACTATCAAATTGATTATACTCAAAACTTCTGGCGGAATTAAAATCAACTTCTTGAAGTCCTATAAAATCAAAGTCGTAGCGCTCTAATACATCTACAGATCTCTTCAAATTACTTGAGAATAAAGACTCGTCTCTACTTACCGGAAGGTTGTTGGTCATCCCAGAAAGGTACCCAATATTAAATGTTAGAACTGATAAGGTATCCGGCTCATTTTGGACGGGCGAAGTATAGGTCACCACCTTATCGAACTCGTCCTGATTAGAAGTACTAGAACTCCCCCAAAAGTAAAAAATCAGCAAACCTAAAACCAACACCGAAACAATAACAACTATTAGCTTTTTCATAAAACTATAATAGTTAAAAAATCATAAAGTTAAGTTCTCAAGGCCAACAAAATCATTCTATTACAAAAAATTGAAATTAAACTATTTTAATATCCAAAAAAAACCATCCAACAAAACAAAATTACTACAGAAGGGAGCACATTAAAAGTCTTTACAAAACCAACAAGTACACTACACTACAATAATACAATTTCTCTTCTTCAATAAAATAATGCATTTGCTTAACATACCTTACGAAGCATTCATCAAAAGACGAAAAACATCATATTAGAGACACAGAATATTCTTTGGCCACACCTCCTTTTCTGAAGAATGTAACCTGAGTAATATATTAAACTATCACTTCATTTAACAAATATTACCTACTCATTTAGAATTAATTAAACGTACTTACTGATACTCTACTTTAAGTACAAAAATATCACAGAATTAAATTCGGTTACACGTTTTATCCGTTTAGTCTTGTACAAAGATCGAAAATCGAATAATTTATCGAAAATACACATTCCTATAGAAATATTGCAATATGAGCCTAAAGAGAAATTCAGCTTAAAAGATCATAAAACCCGCAAACCAGCATTGCTACTATCGCTTTACCATTAACAAATTCGGAGTACGAATTGCACTTTTACAACTCCCTCCCACTTTGTAGGGACTTGCAAAAAAACCATTCTGTTTTAGTTAAGTTTGTGAATCCAAGAAAAAGAATACTATCAATGAAGAGGTTTACTGACATCACTAAGTACCAGGTCTATTTTGAAGGACTGATCCAAGAGGAGAGAAAAGCTGAAATGGATTTTCACTTAAATGAGATTCTACTTTTAACAGGTCGGCAACGGGAGCAAAAAGGCAGAGCGCTCTTAACCTTATCGGGGCGTGATGCCGGCACTGGGATTGGCGGTGTTTACTTAGTAAAGTTGGTAAGAGGTTCTGGTCTTCCCGACAACGAAATATCAAATGGTGATGTAGTGATTGTTTCTAAAGACAAACCCACTGGAAAAGAAGAACAAGCCACCGTTGTAGGCAAGACAAAAAGGAGTATTACGATTGCCTACAATAAGGTACCACCCTACTTAGTTTACGGTAAAAACTTAAGATTAGATCTCTTCTCAAATGATATCACTTTTCAAAGAATGATCGATGCAATCAAGCAGCTTAATCAGTTGCCCATCTTACAAGAATACATTAAAGCAAATATTGCATTTAATCAAGAAAAAGTAATTGACCCAAACCTAACTATAGATGGTGCTTTTTTAAATCCTAAGCAAATGAATATCATTCAAAAAGCATTTGCCTCAAATGATATTTTTCTAATACATGGCCCACCGGGCACAGGGAAAACCACTACCCTATCCTATTTAATAAAATCATTTTTCGAGAGTGGTAAAAAAATATTAGTAACCGCACCTTCCAATACAGCAGTAGATAATATTTTAGAGAAACTGCAAGCATTAAAAATTCCTTCTACTCGGATTGGCAATCCGGTTCGAATGGATGAGGATTTACTGAATCTGAGTTTGGATGTTCAGTTGCAAGACCATCCGGATTATCAGCAAGCTAATGGGATTTGGAATAAAATTCAGATTTTAAAGAAAGAGCAAGATGACTATATTCCAGCTTCTGGCCAAAACAGAAGAGGACTGAGTGATCAAAAAATAGTACAATTAGCAAGTGCTAAAAAATCTTACCGCGGAATCCAGAATTCAAAGATTCGAAAGATGGCAAGATGGATAAAAATACAGCAAGAAATTAATCGAAACTATGAAGAAGCCCAAGCTTTGCAAACGCAAGCAATCGAAAGCATTTTAGAAAAAAGCGCTGTCATTTGTAGTACAAATTCCACTGCGGGGAGTGAGTTATTGAAGGACATCATTTTCGATATTGTATGCATAGATGAAGCTACTCAATCTACAGAACCGGAAGCATTAATACCTCTAGTGAAGGGTAGAAAATGGGTGCTGGCCGGTGATCACCAGCAGCTCCCTCCTACGGTAAAAGCAAGAGAAGCGAGTAGTCTAAGCATTAGTTTATTCGAACGATTTCAGCAAGAATTACCTGAAGATAGAATTGATATTTTAACGATTCAGTATAGAATGCATCAGGAAATCATGCGCTTTTCTAATGATCGATTTTACCAAAATCAATTGAAGGCGCATCCATCTGTTAAGCATCATACACTACTAGACTTGCCCGGCTTTGAATCATTTCCGTACATCAACCCAAAGATCGAAGAGGTAGTGAAAGCTACTAAACCGATCGTATTTATCCCTTGCACTGAAGGACTAGAAGAGCAGTTAGCAGATAGTTATTCCTTTTTTAATCAAGCAGAAATACAACTGACAAAAGAGATTACTGATGCCCTCCTATCTTCACGTTTGTTCCCGGCAGATATCGGTATTATCTCCCCCTACGATCAGCAAGTAAGTCGTTTGAAATCTGCTTTACGAGATTATCACATTGAAATAAAATCAATAGATGGCTTCCAGGGCAGAGAAAAGGAAGTAATTATCATTAGTTTAGTAAGATCAAACCAAGAAGGGAATATCGGCTTCCTACGAGATTACAGACGATTAAATGTAGCCCTGACACGAGCGAAAAGAAAACTAGTCATCATTGGAAACCCTAAAACCCTCGAGTCGGACCCTACATATAAAGCTTTGATCGAAAATATATCAATACAATAGCTTGTAAAGAATTATGGCTTAAATTGGTATTTTAAACTTAAAAATGTAAAGCTATTGATGAAATTAGCCTGCTCAATTCTCTTAATAAGTTGCTTGCATCTGAATTTTGACAGTGACGCGAGACAATTAACAAATTATCAAGATAGCACTGTGCAGGCACTCAATAAACTACGATATAACTATCCTGATTCGGCCTTGGCTTTTGTTGAAGCAGAGATCAAAAATACTACTGATTTAAAAACTAGATACTATACTGAATTACTTTTTACTAAATCAGCTATTCAATATATACAAAGCAATTATTTAGCATCACGCAATTCTTATAAAGAGCTCCATGATATTTCGAAGGAAATTGGCAGTGATTTAGGCATTGCTAGAGCTTTAAATGGAAGAGGACTAATTTACCTGGGTCGAGAATTATATGAAGAAGCACTAATTGAGTTTATTAAATCTCTTGAAGTCAATAGGTCGATCAATAACCAAAAAAACGTAACCGTGAACTTGCTTAACATCGGGATTTGCTATCAAGAATTAGGAAAATTAGATCAAGCTTATCATTCCTATCAAGCCTCATTGAAAAGCTCAATACAATACGATTGGAAGACCTACACTTTAATGAATATGAATCGTCTCGGAGTACTTTTCCTTGAAAAAGATCAACTAGATTCTGCGGAATACTATCTAACAGGAGTGAAAAATCAAAAGCCAAACAATTGGGAAAAAAGCTATAATCTGAGTGGGTTAACGGAACTTCACATCAAGAAAAGCAACTACAAAAAAGCCGTTCAATATGGACTGCAATCATTTGAACTGGCAAAGAAAATTGGAGCTAAGTGGGATGTCGCGGAAGTAGCTCTTAAATTAAGTGACGCCTACGAGCAGTTGAATGCACTAGATTATGCCCTAAAGTACCATAAATTACATAAGGCGTACAGTGATAGCTTACTAAATGAAGAAATGAATCGTGAAATCAATTGGGCAGAGTTACAAGTAACAAAGGCTGAAAATGAGCAACTCATTGTTCAAAAGGACCTACTTTCTTCTGTGAGAGATCGCAATCAGTTGATCATCGCACTACTTTCAACAATTGTAATATCTCTCGTCTTTCTAGCTCTTTTATATCGTAGACATATCAAGCAGAAGGATAAGTACAACCAGAATTTAGGTAGCATTAACAAACAGTTGGCAGAGAAAAAGATATTGATAGAAAAGCAGAATAAGGATCTATTGCAGATCAATAATACGAAAAATCGACTTTTCTCCATTTTGTCGCATGATTTACGGTCTCCAATTAATTCTTTAAAACAGTTACTGGACGTTCGCAATAATATCTCTGAAGATGATATTAAGAAATATATGGACAGGCTACAGCACGAAGTTGGTAAGGTTAACGAACAAGTAAATAGCTTATTAAATTGGGCTAATACGCAAATGGATGGCTTCAAAACAAGTCCAAAAACAGTCCAATTAGATCATATAGTTACACAGAATTTAAATTCCCTCACCTATATCGCTCAAGAAAAAGGGGTTACATTACAGCATAATCCTTTAGAGAGCTTAATTAATATTGATCCCGGACAACTTAATATCATTATCACCAATTTATTGGGCAACTCTATAAAATACACTTCTGATGGAGACTCAATTGAAATAAGCTACTCGCAAAATGAGAAGTTTATATTATTACATATTAAGGATAGCGGTATTGGGATGGATGAAGCAACATTGCAGAATTTGAAAGGGGAATTAAATGAACGCTCCTTTTCTAGAAAAGGCACGGGAATGGAAACTGGCACAGGTCTGGGAATGCTATTAGTCAAACAGTTTTTAACCTTCAATAACTCCAGTATAACAATAGAAAGTGAAGAAAACAAAGGAACTCTGTTCGTTTTAACATTCCCGAAAGCAAAAGAGGACCATTAATGATAGCGACTATTATACATTACAGCTTTCATTTTATAGCCCCAGCAGGAATTGCCTATTTGTATAATCGAAACAACTGGAAAAAAGCCTATTGGGTCTTGATAGCTACTATGCTAGTGGATATAGACCATCTGCTGGCGAATCCTATTTTCGATCCCAATAGATGCAGTATTGGCTTTCATCCTCTGCACTCTTATTATGCTATTTTGATCTATTTCTTTTTATTATTTCCAAAAAGAAGCCGATTAGTTGCGATAGGATTGCTATTTCACATGTTTACAGATGCATTAGATTGTTTTTTACAGGGAACTTTATAGCGCTTCTTTACATAGACTGAAAAGGAAAGATCATGGGCAAGAGGATTGTGGCCAGTATCCAGAACAATAGATTCAACATCACCCCAACTTTCGTGAAATCAGTGAATTTGTAGCTACCCGCTGTATAGACCATGGTATTAGTCTGATAGCCTATGGGAGTCATAAAACTTGCTGAAGCAGCAAAAGTAACGGCCATTAAAAAAGGTGTAGGAACCAAGCCTAACTGAGTACTGATGGCAATAGCAATAGGTGCCATCAAAGCGGCAGTAGCGTTATTCGACATCAATTCAGTTAAAAAAGAGGTCACCAGGTATAGACCACTCAACACGATTACTGGCCCAAATGCACCCAATTGATTCAACAGACCTCCTGCAATTTTTTGATCTAATCCGGTATTACTTAAAGCCACTCCAAAACTAAGTACTCCAGCAAGCAGAAATACAATTTTCCAATTAATGGCTTTATATACTTCCCGCATATTTAGAATGTTGAGCAAAACTAAAGCCACTACACCAGCCATAACTGAAATAACAATATCTAGCACTTCAAATGTTGCCAATCCAATAACGGTTGCCAAAACTGCTGTAACAATGAGGAACTGTTTCTTATTAAAATCAATCACATTATCAGAGGATAATAATGCAAATGGCGCATTCTGGCTCATTTCCTTCTTGCGCAATTCTTTGACGTAGTGGGATTTCACCTCCGCCAATAGTACATCTCCTGCTTTGAGCTTAATGGCATATAAATCTTCATGGAGCACTTCTTCTCGATGACGAATAGCTAAAGGAGATGCTCTGTATCGTCTCCTGAAATCAACTTCTTGTAAATTCTTGCCATCAAATTCTGAATTAGCACTAATGACCATTTCCACCAAAGAAGTGCCAGTACCTTTTAAATTATCACCTGCCATCTTCAATGAAGATCCATCCAGTATCTTGGCCCTACTTTTCAATTCTTTAACGTTGGACAAATTACATCTGACTTTTAATATATCGCCAGAATGCAAAATAAAATCACCTTGAGGAAGATTATAACGAGTCCCTTCGCGCTTAATTTCAAGTACATCGATTTTCAAATCCTTCACCAATGGACTTTCCATGATGGTTTTACCGATTGAATCTGTGTTATCCTGTAATTCGATTTCTGTTAGATACTCTCGCATACCAAATTTCTCTTCCAGATCTTCATCGTTCTTTCTATTTTTAGGCAAAATGCGAGAACCTATCAACATCATATAAAGCGTGCCAACTACAACAAACACTAATCCGAAGGGTAATAATTGAAACATGCTGAATCCTTCAAAACCAAAATCTTGCGCGATACCGCTTACCAATACGTTAGTAGAAGTACCAATATAAGTGCAAGTCCCTCCAAAGATAGAAGCAAAGGAAAGCGGAATCAAGAGCTGGGAGGGGCTTTTACCAGTACTTTTTGCTATTTGAATCACAACAGGAATAAAAACTGCCACTACCGGAGTATTATTAATAAATGCCGATATTAAAGCAATCAACAGCATCATCAGTACTAATCCTAATCGAAAATTGCGCTTAAATATATCGGACAGTTTATAAGCAACGAACTGCAAGGCCCCTGTTTTCAAAAGAGCTGCACTCATGACAAACATGAAGGCAACTGTTATAGTCGCAGTATTACTAAACCCCTTAATCCCTTCCACCGGGCTAATCACACCTGTTATCACCAAAGCACAGATAATCACCAATCCGATTAAATCAACCGAAAGCTTTTCGGTGATAAAAAGTATGATTGCCAATAAGATAACTGCTAAAGTAGCAATAGTTTGAAAATCCATAAATCAGGTTTGTGTGCACAAATATAGGATGGAAATACTATAAATCTACTAAATCTATAGAGAAAAGGAAAAGTAGAGAGTGTGCAGTAGAAAATGATCACTTTCGAATGAGTATTCACTTGATCTTATACTAAAATAAATCCGTCTGGAAGCTAGCTATTATTTTCTCCACACCACTTCTATGAAAGTCGAATTTTCAGAGAAGTTAACGCCATTGATTTCATCAGATCCAGCTAAACCGCCTAAAAAACCAAGTGACTGACATGCAGCATCAATTACTTCTGTGGTTCCATCTGCGATACAGTTACCTTGTTCCAGTAAATAGACATTTGTACTTTGAAACTTAAAAAGACTTATTTGAACTCCGTCCTCACAGGGGCTGTCTTTCAATTCACTAATAAACTCATTAAGACAGCTTGGCTCAAGTTGTTCTTTTTTACAAGACCCAATTAATACAGCTATGAAAAGTAAGATGATGGATGTCTTTCTCATTTGTTATATTTTTGTACCAACGATGTAATATATACTAATATTGCGAGATCATCTCTTCCCTAAACGAAACAGGAAAAGATAAAAGCAAAGTAGCAGAACAGCGGACTCTCTAGATTCCAAAATTTTTTCATTAGTAACAAAAAAAGGCCTTTTTAAGGCCTTTTTTTGTTCTAAATTATTAATCTAAATTATTGACATTCGGAAAACTCAACAACATGCTTACCTAAATCTCTCCATGCACGTTCTTCTGAATTCAATAGGTCATCACAACCTTTCCACATCACTTCATACTCATCATCGTAATCTTTCTTTTTTAGTTTGTAAGCAGCCTCATCGCCTTCTGTCATTATAAAGTAAGATTTTTCCAAACCTCCCGCTAATGTGACACCACCGATTCCGACACCCATAGACTGTTTTGCCATTGGATCGTGGTAAACTTTTATTTCTTTGCTGAAATGAGGATTAAGCAATTGCATGAGCAATTCCATCTTCTTTTTCTTTTTATAATACACATCTGCATTTTCAAAGTAGACATAGCCATCATCAAGCAAATCTTGATTCATCTGTTCGTTATTCCATTTTTGTGCATCAGTAGCTGCATCCATCGCTTGGCTAACTTTATCAAGACCACTTTGCGGTAAATACATACTCTTGATATCCTCTGGCTTCAGCTTCACTTTATCTCCATCCTCTTTTTCAATCTTTACTTGTTTGATTAAGCCTTTTTTCCGGTCTAAGTCTTTAAGAGTTCCTGTAATTTCTGAACCATCCTTTAAAGTAACATAAGATGTTTTCTTGTGAGAATAAGTAAATGATGGACTTAATAATTCCTGTCCACATACTTGAAAGACTAGCGTTAAGGCCAAAAATGATAATGTTAATTTTTTAATCATATTTTTGTTTTTTTGTGTAAATACAAAAGTAAATATTTATCGCTACCGAACAACTTTTACAGAAGATTTATCCCAGCAAACTATATGATTGTTATCTATTAAATCAGTTTGTTCTCATCTAAAACAGCTACCTGCGGCCATACTATTCTGAAAACAGTTACTCTTTGAAGGTATTCTCAAGTTTCAATAAAATAGAGCCGGTTATTTATTTCAATCGAAGAATGTTGTACTTCCTAACTATCAAGTCTCATTAGAAATTGAAAAGGCATAGTTCCCGAATTTCGTTCGCCAAACTGTTTCTTCAACTTCTTAAATTCTTTCTGATGATTCGTTGGAAATACATTCCGAATCGAATTCAGATTTTTAATGTTGCTAATTATATCTACTTCTAATTGATCATAAGGCAGACCAATCATTTCGCAAATGTCTGCTCCTAACAGATAAGCCATCATGCTTTCGATCGGAAATGAAAACGGTAAAGGCTGACTCTTAATATAGTTTTGTAGGTTTACCCCGAGTAACTCACCCTCTTTAGAATATCTAAAATTTCGGCTTTTAATCTTTTTATCCAATATAAAGGCCTCATCATTACTAGTAGGTAGCCATTCTGGAGCTACTCCGAGCATTGCTCCTATTTTATTCCAATAGTTTATATAATTGAGAGATTCCTCTGCAGAAATAGTATAACCCAATTTTCTTAAGCCCCGTATAGCGATAAGTGAAAAGGAGAGATTAGTCCCAGCCATGTCTTCTTGATTAACAGGAATTCCTAATTCCTTGGTCCATTTATCACTTTTTAGCAGATGATATCGTATCGCTGCATGCATAAGGCGGACTTTACCAATGCTTATAAAGCCTTTTCCACCGGCTGTGAAAGCTTCAGGACTACACACATCAAAGACAAATTCGGCAGTTTCAGTTAAGCGCTTTTCAGGCTGTTCATATATTCTTTTAGAAAAACTTAAGACTTTTGAACCTTCCGCAGCTGCATAACAATAGGGTAAAGACAGCATGCCTAAACATAACATAATTGCGGAAGCATGTTTTACATAAAAATCAGCACCCTTTTCGTCTACATTATCATCTATTTCATTAGATTTTATAAAATCAAAATAGCGCTTTAAACTGTCTGGAAACTCATTTGGAATCGGCTGATGATTAAAGATCAAATCATTGTAAGCATCATTTGATAAAGGATTAAAGCCATTTTCAAATAAGTCTTTAACCGTTTTATCAGCCAGTTCATCACCTGTTTTCCGGGCTAAATCTAGGGCTTTATTAGGGTATTTAATTGTTTGAGTTTGCACACTATGGTTAACTCATAAATCGGGAAATTGATTAGAAATTATAATAAAAAATTGGGCAGCTATGCCAAATATTTAATCTTGGCGCTGCACCTGGTTTGTGATTAATACACAGAAAGTTACAATGACCTTTAAATCTAATTCTCAATATCACCCATCTGAATATTCAACGCTTTTACACTGATTTGAATTTCTACTATAGAAAGCAATAGGGAAATCATCAATAACACTAAAGAGAAGCCAAAAATAATACTCCCCGCCATCTGATATTCTTGATAAATAGTAAACATACTTACTACACAAAAGAACAAAGATGATATTCCCAAAAGCTGCATGTTACGAATCAAAATAACACGTTTCTTTAAGTTGGCAATTTGAGCTTTTATTTTTACATCTTGCTCATTCATATACCTGCCATGCAAATTGCGGATCAAGTTAGCTAGAGCCAAAAATCTATTGGTATAAGCCAAAAGCAATAAAGAGATTGCTGGGAAAAGTAAAGCCGGTGTGGTCAACGATATTTCCATAGGAAACTACAAATTCATCTTCTTCAATTCAGAAACCGCAAAATCTACGGCTCGTGCCGTTAAAGCCATATAAGTTAAACTTGGATTTTGACATGCAGAAGAGGTCATTGCTGAACCATCGGTTACAAATACATTGGGCACTTCGTGCAATTGGTTATGTTTGTTCAACATAGAAGTTTTAGGATCTCGACCCATACGGGCGGTACCCATTTCGTGAATTCCGAAACCGGGAACTGCAGGTAAATTCACTGCTTCAATATTTTTTCCTCCGGCTACTTCTAACATTTCTTTACCCGTCTTCACCATATCTTTTCGCATATTGTGCTCATTTTCTTTAAACTCACAATCGATATGTAAAGTCGGAAGTCCCCATTTATCTCGGACGTTTTCATTCAGAGTCACTTGATTATCTTCATAAGGTAAAGTCTCTCCAAATGGCATAAAAGACATTTCCCATGGACCTGGCTTCATCAGCGCATCCTTAAAATCTGCACCAAATCCGGCCAATCTATTGCCATAGCCCCATCCTACTCTATTTCCTCCTCCTTGAAATCCATAACCTCTTATGAAATCAGGATGTTGAGATTTTATATTCTGAAAACGGGGGACATAAATTCCGTTGGGTCTGTAGCCCGTATGGTACTGGTCTTTAAAATCATCAAATTCAGCCTTTACATAAACTTCAAAATGATGATCCATTAAATTTCTACCCAAAGTACCGCTGGTATTTCCCAATCCATCAGGAAAACGATCACTTTTTGAGTTCAGCATAATCCATGTAGAACCTAGAGTAGAGGCGCATAGAAAAATTACCTTTGCATAATACTCATGGTATTCGTTTGTTTCTGCATCAATTACTCTAACTCCTTTGGCTTTATTGGTGTTTTCATCTAAAATTACTGACTCTACAATAGCGTTAGGCCTTAGCGTCATATTGCCAGTGGCAGACGCAGCGGGTAAAGTAGAGGACTGACTACTAAAATATCCTCCAAAAGGACAACCTCTACTGCATAAATTTCTGTATTGACACTTCGTGCGATTATGTTTGTTTTGCGTCAGATTAGCAGTTCTCCCGATCGTCATAAATCGGTCGTCCCAGTTTTTCTCTATAGCTCCTTTTACTTTCTCTTCCACACAAAACATGTCCATTGGTGGCTGAAACTTACCATCAGGCAATTGTGCATAGCCTTCATTTCGACCAGAAATCCCAACAAATTCCTCAACTTTATCATACCAAGGGGCTAAGTCTTCATAGCGAATGGGCCAATCCACTGCAATTCCATCTTTAGCATTGGCTTCAAAATCCATAGGGGCTAATCTGTAACTTTGACGGCCCCATGTTAAGGATCTCCCTCCTACGTGGTTGCCTCTTATCCAACGAAACTCTTTATCGTCCGGATGGGTATAGGGATTCTCTTTGTCATTGACCCAAAAGTGCTTTGACCCTTCATCGAAAGCATAAGTCTTGCTTTGTACGTAATATTCTTCTTGTACTTTTTGAGACTCTTTCCCTCTATGATCAAATTCCCAGGGAGCTTTATTCATGGTAGGATAGTCTTTAATATGCTCCACGTTTCTTCCTCTCTCCAGCACTAAGGTTTTCAACCCTTTTTCGCTCAATTCTTTTGCTGCCCATCCTCCCGAAATTCCTGATCCTACTACGATGGCATCAAACTGATTCTTTTCTTTACTCATTCTTAAAAATAATTTCCTACCCTTAATTTTTGATTTGATTTCATTGGTTCGCACCCAATAAACTGTCCAGGTACGGGTTGATAATCTAAATGCTTGGTCATAATTTCCTCTGAAGTGAAAAAACCTAAAAGTACCAATTCCTTAAGCATTAGAAAGAAGGGTTTTTCTTGAGGGGCTGAATCGAAAGATAAATGCTGAATTTCACTTTCTAATCCATATAAAAAATCATACTGTTTCTTGCTTTCAAGGTCTGTAAAAAGCTTACCGTTTTTCGATTCACTATTTTTTTCTAGGTCTTTAAGTCCATTTAAAAATTGTTTTTGCTCTTTTTCACTATAAACTTCCCCGACCATCTTATCAATGAAAACATCCACACCTACATCTAAAGCGCCAGGAGTATCTGTTCTCGGTAAAATTTGGTTAGCCAATGCTGCAACTAATAAAGCTTGTTTTTCATCAAAATACTGCGGTTTCCAACCTAAAGGCTTCTCACTGTCGCAAGATTGAAGCAAATGCATCAACAGTGGCGAAGTAGCTGCAAAACCTAAAGCTAGACCCGTCTTTTTAATCGCTTCTCTTCTATTCATTCCTGAAATTTTCGTATTCAAATTTAATAATAAGTAAGTTATCCTTTAGTTTCAAGGAATAAGAAGTTAATTAGGAAAAAGTTTATATAAAAGGAAGTATGATCAGATGATTAAAGTTTTTTTTACTAGACAATTCTATTTAATTTTTTCTAAATTATACGTTTAATCTTTGAAAAATAAATTATGAACTCAACCTTAAAAATGGGAATGATTGGAGGCGGGCCTGGCTCCATGATCGGGGATATTCATAGAATTACAGCGACCGCTGCCGGAAAGGCTGAATTAGTATGTGGTGCTTTCAGCTCAACGAAGGAAAAATCTTTAGAGAAGGGAAAATCCTTAGGTCTCGATGAAAACAGAATATATGGAAGCTTTGCTGAAATGATCGATAAGGAAGCGAAGTTGGCGGAAAGTGAGCGAATGGATTTCGTTGCCATAGTCACTCCAAATCACTTACATGTTGAAGCAGCAAAATTAGCTCTAGAAGCTGGTTTTCACGTTATTTGCGATAAACCACTTGCCTTTGATTATGCAGAAGCTACTGCATTTCAAAAAGTGGTAGAAAAATCCAACTCTCACTTTGCAATGACTTATACCTATAGAGGTTATCCTTTATTAGAGAAAGCCAAGAAGATTATAGATTCCGGTCATTTAGGAGATATTAGAAAAGTAAAAGTTGATTATTCTCAAGGCTGGCTCGCACAATTGATAGAAGCAGAAGGTCATAAGCAAGCAAGCTGGCGTACTAATCCTGAAAAATCAGGTAAAGGGGGGACTATAGCCGATATTGGAACCCATGCCTTTAACTTATTAGAATCAGTGAGCGGATTAGAAGTAAAATCACTAATGGCAGATGTGTCAATATTGGTAGAGGGTAGGAAAATAGATGATGACACCAATATACTGCTAGAAATGAGTAATGGGGCAAAGGGCTACCTTTCATGCAGTCAAATTTGCACAGGAGAAGATCAAGACTTGAGTTTACATATTTACGGTAGTAAAGCAGGATTGGTGTGGAACCACAACACTCCCAATTTATTGACCATAAAATATCCTGATTTTAGAGAAGAATCGATCAAAGGATTAGATCATGAAATTAGAGAAAGTAGAGAGGTCAATATTCCTGGTCATTCTCCTTATTTTACAGAGGCATTCCAGAGGATTTATGAAGGATTTTTTGATACTATTCAAAATAATGAAAGCCAAAAAGACTTTGTAAAAGCTACTATCGATGACGGTGTCAGAGGAATGCTATTTATCGAGAAAGCGATTCAATCTTCTCAAGCACGAAAATGGCTAAATTTATGATTCACCCTTAGTTTTTCGTCAATAGATTGAAGTTAAAAAATCACATTAATATGGGATTTTTTAACTTCTTTTTATCTTGTATGCTAGTATTCAAGTAGCCCAATAATGCCTTGCAAGCTTCATTATCCTACTCTTCCGTCTCGTCAGTTCCCATCAGATAGGCTTTGATGTAATCATTCAAATCACCATCTAAAACGTTTTGTACATCGGTTCTTTCAACTCCCGTTCTAGCGTCTTTAATCAATTTATAAGGATGCAATACATAGTTTCTGATCTGAGAACCAAAGTCGATTTTCTTTTTACCAGCTTCCACTTCGTTTCTTTCCGCACTTCGCTTTTCTACTTCCTTCTGGTACAATTGCGACTTCAACATTTTCATGGCCTCTTCCCTATTGCCTAGCTGCGTTCTATTGGCTTGGCAAACTACTACAATGCCCGTTGGTTTATGGGTCAACTGCACTTTGGTCTCTACCTTGTTTACATTCTGACCACCAGCACCACCAGAACGTGATGTATGGAGTTCCACATCATTAGGATGAATGTCGATTTCAATAGTATCATCTACCACTGGATACACATAGACGGAAGCAAAAGAAGTATGCCGTCTTCCACCACTATCAAAAGGAGAAATACGCACCAAACGGTGCACCCCATTCTCTGATTTTAGAAAACCATAGGCTTGTGCTCCATCAAATTCTAAGGTAACAGATTTCACCCCTGCTACATCGCCTTCCTGAAAGTCTACTTCACGCACTTTATAGCCATTAGCTTCTCCCCACATGATGTACATCCGCATGAGAATCCCGGCCCAGTCGTTACTTTCAGTACCACCTGCTCCTGGCGTGATTTGCAGCATAGCAGATAGTTGATCTTCTTCAGAAGAGAGCATTTTCTTTAATTCCAGCTCCTCAGTTTTGGTAAGCGCTTTCTTATAAGCTTTGGCTACCTCCTCTTCGGAAGATTCACCCATTTCAAGGAATTCGTAATACGTTTCTACTTCCTCAAAATATTCTTGTAGCTCTTCGAAGTGCTTGGTCCAGTCTTTCAAACCTTGAATGACCTTCATCGTTTTTTCTGCCTCATCTGAATCATTCCAGAAATCAGGCTGAGCAGAAACCAATTCCAATTCTTTTATTTCTTCTACTTTCTTATCGTAGTCAAAGATACCCCCGAAGTGCTTTCACTCGGGCCTTTAAGTCTTTTAAATCGTCACTAGTCATTAGGACTTTGTTTTATGTTGTTTATTAAAATTCTACAGCACTTAAGTCTGCTTCTTCTTTATCTCTTATTTCTATCAGTAGCATCTCCACCCCTGCGGTCCCCTAAAGGGCACAGCTGCATAGATTTAGCTGAGCAGAAGATAATGAATTGTATCACTATTTTTATAAGTTCACAAAAGTAATTCCGTGCGTCTCCCCCTTTGAGGGGGTGAAGGGGGATGTTACATCTGTCCATAAAAAATGCCGTACAATCATTTATCGTACGGCAAATTCAATATTTTATTATATAAGTTAAAACTTATATATCCAATCGAATTTATCTTCTGCTTCGCCTAGTTTTATAGCATCCATTGCTTTTAAAACTTTGTTAGAAAATGCTCTTTGCTCAATTGGAGGAAGTGTGTAATCTACCCCTTCATGCCCAATAAGCTTAATATGAGCAATAGTGGCAGCTGTGCCAGCTCCAAAAGCATCTTGCAAAGTACCATTTTTGGCCGCTTCAATTACTTCAGTAATGCTAATTTTCCTTTCCTCTACTTTCATACCCCAATCTCTAGCTAGTGTTAAAACAGAATCTCTAGTGATTCCTTTTAATATAGTGGAGCTTGCCTCAGGCGTAATCAAAGTATCATTGATCACAAACATAATATTCATGGTTCCGGACTCTTCAATGTATTTATGCTCAGTAGCATCAGTCCACACCAATTGGTGGTAACCCTGCTTTTGGGCCAATTTGGCAGGATATAAAGAGCCTGCATAATTTCCCGCAGCTTTCGCATAACCCGTTCCACCTTTTGCTGCTCTGGTAAATTCTGTTTCGATTTTCACTTTGACAGGCTCGCTATAATAAGCACCAACCGGGCAAGTAATAATCATAAACCTATATTTTTCTGATGGCTTAATACCAATATAATCATCCATAGCGAAAACATAAGGACGAATATAAAGCGCTGTATTTTCTTTATTGGGAATCCAATCTTTATCTACTTTCAAGAGCTCTGTCATGGCTTGCATAAAAAGCTCTTCTGGAACTTCTGGGATGCACATTCTTTCTGCAGACCTATTCAATCGCTTAGCATTAGCATCCGGACGAAAAACTACCGCTTCACCATCATTATTCTTATAAGCTTTCAAGCCTTCAAAAACAGACTGACCATAATGAATCACACTAGAAGCCGGTGCCATTGAGAGGTTAGCATAAGGTACAATTCTTAAATCACTCCACTGCCCATCTTCATAATCTGCAATAAACATATGGTCAGAGTAAACTTTCCCAAACGGGATATTGTCAAAATCCACCTCATTGATGCGGGAACTTGGCACTTTCTGTATAGAAATATCTAGAGTATCTAACATGATGGTCGGTTTAGTTTAAAATTCCACGAAAGTACAAAAAAAAGAGGAGATTTCCAATTACTTTTTTGGTATCCAAGGGACTTCATTAGCATCCAATTCCTTTGTTAACTTACGTGAGAGCATGAATAAATAGTCGGACAAGCGATTTAAATAAGTGATAATCAAATCATTGACTTCTTCATGTTCTTTCAAAGCCACTACTCCCCTTTCAGCTCTTCGGCAAACCGTACGCGCTACATGTGTAAAGGAAACTAACTGATGACCGCCCGGCAAAATAAAATTTTTCATAGGGGGTAAATTTTCATTCATTTCATCGATTGTTGCTTCCAGTCGTTCCACATCCGATTCAGCAATATCGGGAATGGGAAATTTACTTTCGCCCGGCTCTTTCGCTAATTGTGAGCCAATGGTAAAAAGTCTATCCTGAATTTCAATAAACAAGAGATTTCTTGACACATTTTCTTTATAGTCACGCAAAACGCCCATCCAAGAATTCAGCTCATCTACATTGCCATATGCATCAATACGCAAATGTGCCTTAGAAACCCGTGAACCACCCAATAAAGAAGTTTTACCTTTGTCTCCGCCTTTGGTATATATTTTCATTTTTTATAGTCGTTTGTAGTGCTGCAAATATAGGGGAAAAGCCTGGAAGAAATGCGGGGTTGAGGGGCAGAAGTTTATGGGGATCTAAGCAAGGAGACTTATTTTTTACTAAATCAACGCTAAGTGTATATATCGTGGTGCTTTTTTTAAGCACTTTTTTTCCGGTAGTTCTTAAGCGAGATATAGAGAAACAGCTTGTATTACAAGCTAAACTGCCCCATGAAATATACACAATGTTGCCATTAGTTTCTTTGACTTCTAATTGCGTTTTAAATCATTCAACCATAAATCCTCCAAATCTTCTTTAGACGTATAGTATATTTTTTCAACGCTTTCTGGTTCCATTATAAATTGCTTCAACTTGGCAAGACCGTAAGATTCTACGAGATATTCAATAATTGTTGCTGAAGTAGGATATCCGTTAATATCTCCAAATTGGACAGTATTAGCCTTTTCTAATTCGTCCCAGGAAGGGATTCTATTTTGAAGAAGTTGTTTATGTACCAGCTCTCGTTGCGCTTCGTTTATTTGTTTGGCTTCATAATAGGCATAACCTTCATTTAACCAATTTGGCAAACCTACAAGTCCTTGTTTTCTGAAATTTAGTACAATGGTGTGAGCAAGTTCGTGAACAATTGCTTTCATAAGCGATTCGTAAGAGTGTTCACTTCCCGGGTTTAAAGGGCTTACCATTTTCAACTCATTTTTACTTGCAGCTCCAACCACCCAGTCGGGTGTATTGGGAAAGTTTATTGCAATGTGGAATGTTTTTAGATCTGGATAAATAAAAACATCAATTTTTGAAATAAAACTAGTCTGCATATCCTTGGTTATACGCAAATAATTGCTTTCTAATGTTTTTGATAAGTCTTCCAACACATTTTTATCTTCTTCTTCTGAATAAAAATTAAAATGTGGATTGGTTAGGGCTAGATTTAAAGATGAAGTGTTTTCCTTTTTAAAATTATCATAGTCAATTTCTTTGGTTAAAGGTTCAAGTATAAGAGCCGTGGTATTTTGTGGTTCTGTCCACATACCATTAATAGTATTTCTATTATTTTCAAAAATCCCCTTGAAACTTGCCTGAGCAGCAGATATTTCTAAAAAGATTGAATCTTGGTTGATATAAACCTTACTTAAAGGAATCCCTTGAATTCCTTTACTAGGAATGCCAACATGCCCAGCGAGTTGTCCTAAACTATCCCTGAAAATATTAAATACTAGTTCTGGATTTGCATCTCCCATTTTTATTTTTCCGATCCAAGAGCTTGGAGTAATTGATTTATTTTTTTGTTGACTGTATCCAGTAATTGCAATTGTGCTTAGAAGGAGAATTAAGAGCTGGAATTTCATATACGTTTCTGTTTTTTGTAGAACAAAAGTAGAAATTAGCATTGTATGATTAAAGGACAAACATACACCGTATAAGGACAAATTCTACTTTAAGGAGGAAGTATCTGTAGGCAGAACGCTTTTATGCTTTTTAAGGAGAGTTCTTAATTGATTCGAATTTTTATATCCACACAATTTAGCCACTGTATCGACTTTATTTTTTTCGGATAGTAACTGTAAAGCTCTATCAACTTTAAGTTTCTCTAAATAAGTACCAATTGTCACTCCTGTAGTTTTCTTAAAAAGTCTGGTAAGGTTTCGCATACTCATATTTACCTTTTCTGCAATATCTTGTATCGTAAATGCTGTACATATATGCTTTATCATATAATCTTGTGCATTATGAATTCGTGAATCCAAATGATTTCTGTATTGCAGAAAAATATTGAGTTGAGAGTCAGCTTCACTTCGTCTGAAATATATGACTGCTTCCTTGGCAATATCTGATGAAAGCTTCGAACCAAATAAGTTTTCTACAATGTAAAGCGCTAAATCAATGCCTGAAGATACGCCTGCACTAGTATATAAATTATCCTTAGCTACAAATAATCTGTCTTTCTGTATATTTATTTCAGGAAATTTATTTGCCAATTTTGATGTATATCTCCAATGTGTAGTGCATTCTTTGCCATTCAAAATTCCAGATTCCGCTAATAAAAATGTCCCAGTGCATATTGAACAAATATTTACGCCATTTTTGTATTGCAAATGCAACCAATCAAAAAAGGGCTTACTTTCTTTTAAAAAGGTGTTATCAGAGAGAAGTTCAAATTCTAAACCAGGAACAATGACAAAATCATTTTTCGATAATTCGAAACTGTCGAAATCTGTCAATTTAGAAAAAAATAAACCTGCACTACTTTCAATTTCTGATTTATCACTCATTGACACAAAATGTAAATCAACATTTGCCCCAAATTCTCTAGCTTCATAAAAAATATGAGCAGGACCATTCACATCTAGTAGATGTACATTTGGGGGCACTATGAATAGAATTTTAGTAATGGTGTAGTTTTTTAACTAGTGGAAACGTTAAGAATATGGTTTTGTGGCGGTTTTCGGAGTACTTACTTATCTACCCGCATTAAATTTACTTAAATGTACTAAATTTTCCTTCACCGTTTCACTCACCATAAGCTATATGGTAGTGATGTGGTGTCATCCATATTTTAATGTAGCCAAACAGAAAATCCAAAGAAACCCCAATATATTAGATAATAGCTCATTATTGTCATTGAACTTGCTAGGCTTATCGTCCAAATTTTGTCTATTGAGTTTTGAAATCTCCTTTTAAAGGACAGAGCTATACCGAGAACTGTGAAAATTGGAAATAGGATGGTGCAAAGAGCTAGCAATATAGTTAACATTTGTGGCTCATGAATTTTTTCTATTGTCCCCATAATGAGATAGAAAATAACACCAAGTAGAAAAAGCGATGAGCCAATTTCAAAGATCAACTGTGGGCTGAAATCAATCTGTTTCTTTTTGATTATAATTATTAGATGAACTAAAAGTGAAATTTGCGATGAGCAGATAATTACAAATGAAATAATCAAAATGAAGCCTAGAAATAATATAAAGAAGTAAGGAACCTTCTTATAAGAAAATCCTAATGAAGTGTACAATTGATCATTGGATGCATTAAATATGTATTGGTATTCATTGTCAATTCCGTTGGGAGAGAAACTGTTCAGTCCTGTTTGACTCATTCTTGATTCCCAGCCTTTCTGACTAGACATCAAGATATTCCCGCTATCGTAATCAACAAAAATTCCTTCTGTAAATAGTTCGGTAAAAGGATAAAGCAATTGGTTCCGAGGACTTGTCAAAATATAATATCCTTCTAATGCCGTTAGGTTAGCCTCTATATTTATTTGTTTTGATTTCATTGGTTTCTGAGCAGTTTTTGGAACTAAGTTATGAAAGGCATTAATGACACCGTCCACAGTTTTTGTAGCATTAGGCCCGTTTGAAACAACAAAAATCCCCAATCCGAGTTCGTGGCAATATTCAAATTCAGAGTTGTATTTATTAATTGAGCCACCATGCACTAGCCATTTTCTACCCTCTCGAAATCGTGGATAAACACCAAGTCTGTAGCCATTTTCCGTTTTAGCAAAGGCTTCAATGCTATGGTGCTTTTCAAATTCTTTAAATTCACTTTGATCTAAAAATGGCTCACCTTTATTCAAAAGCATCATTAAAAAGGACCCCATGTCTCTGGAGGAGCTTATTAATGAACCTGTAGGTCTAGTAAAAATATGTTTGAAGGGCAATTCTTTATTAGAGTAAGAATAAGATTTAGCAAGAAGCTGTTGATTGACGTCTTTTAGGCGTATGGAAGAATTTGTCATTCTCAATGGTTTTAGTACCTCCTGACTTATAAAGTCATTGTAACCTCTTCCTGAAACTTTTTCTATTAAATAACCTGCTGCTAAATAACCTACGTTGGAGTATGCGTATTGTGTTCCTGGCTTCCAGCGAGTTTTTAATGAGTTTTTAACAATCTCTAGACCATGCAATAATGGAAACTCATCATTTCTGACTGGAATACTTCTATCTTTAAAATGGAGCTCATCAAAACCTGAAGTATGCTCCAATAAGTGATAAACCTTTAACGGATATTCATCCTCCCATTCGTTTACAAAAGGTAATTCTGGAGCTAGTTTCCTCACTTCATCCTCTAGTTCTAATTTGCCTTCTTCTACAAGCTTTAAAATGCCAAGAGCAGTAAATGTTTTAGTGATAGACCCCAAAACAAATAAAGTAGAATCCGTAACTGGATACTTGCTTTCGAGACTAGCATTTCCTAATCCTTTGTAAAATAGAACACTATCCTTATTTACTACGATTACCGATGTTCCAACACCATGATTTTGTGTTATTAAATTACTTGCCTCAGATTCTAATTTATGCCAATCAATTGATTGTGCATGCGATAATATTGCAGAATTGAGTAAAAACAGAAGAAGTGAGCAGGTTCTGAATTTTTTCATACACCGGTTCGTTTCCAAAGATGATGCCAGAGTTGAATTAATGCCCAACGTTTAGTATATGAAAAGTAGGCGGTTATGAAGCACCAAACTTTCGGTAAAACAATGAGTTTGATACGAGCGAAAATCCATGATTTCAGTACTATTTCGCCTATTTTTTATTTACATTGTTGTGTTTTCGTACTTTATTTTTTCATCCTTCTGTCAGCGTTGGCAAAGACATACTCTTTGGCAATTTTTGGCTTATGTGTCGGCTGGTGAGAATTGCAAATGTGTATGGCTTTTAGCGTTGGCTTTTCCATCACAATATTAATTCGTTCAACATCTGTTTTAAATCCAAATGCCTTGCACCTTGAACAGTTTTTGAGTTCATTGATACCAAGTCAATCCAATCCATAATTTTTTTCTTTTCGCTCGTTTTCTCGTTCCAATATTCTGATAATTCAATAGCAGAAGTGTTAATCAAAATCTCTAAAACCGAGTTTATATTCTCAAAAAGTTTGATATAGATTCTTGGAATATTTTTGTACGTTTTACCTTTGATAAGGTGATTGTCCTTTCCACCTGCAGTAAATAAATCTCTAATATTTGGGCATACAATAGACTCCCTTGTAACTAACCAAATGGCAAGTCGAGAAAACTTGTCTCCTCGATTACTGAAAACCTCGGGAAAATATACCATTGCTCTATTTTTTATTTCTTGCTTTTCTTTTTGGTTTAGATTGTTCCAAATGTTAATGACAAGATTACTTGCTTGTTCGGTGTCTTGAATCCACCACAAATCTTGTCCGGGTTTCAGTTTGCTTTTATAATAATCAGTAATTGGTTTAATCGGATTATCCTTTTGTCGCAAAGTGTCGTAAGGCGTATTTATTTTATCAAATATTGTTTTGCCTTTTTCCAAGTTCATATCTATTAAATATCTTGGCGAATGAGTTACAACAACTTCTGACAAACATTCTTCATATGCTCTGCATTTGAATTCAATCGGTTTGCCGAGTTTCCCAAATAGCATAAATATTCGTTCAACATCCTCAACTCTTGTGGATTCTAAAACACTATTTCCTGTTGTTTTCCAATGATTTTGAGTAGTAGTTTTTACTTCTATTCCGTAAAATTTATTTGCTACGATGTCAGGGAACTTTTGTCCACCAATAACTTCTATTGAATTTTCAAAAGCAGTTCCGACTGCTAATTCAGTCATTACATCTCCAACATATGGTTCAAGTTTATTACCTTTTAATTGTTCAATCTTTTCAGGTGATTTTATTGCGTGTGCATTTAATTCAATAATTGTTGAATTGAGCAAAGTGTTGAACTCGTTTTTATGCGGTTCTGAATTTACTGATACTACCATTATTTTTTAAAATATAAATCCCAAACACTTTCAACTCGTTTTGCCAAATTGTAAGCGAGAAGAGGCGGAACTGCATTTCCAATTATTTTATATGCTTTTGAAGGACTTACCAAATATGAACCTTTACGACCTTGTTTGTTCTCAATTACAAATTCATAATCGGGCGGAAAAGTCTGGATTAAACCACACTCTCTTGGCGTTAAACGTCTCTCTTTTAATCCTTTTGAAAGTTCTTCGGTTAATATTCCTCCATTTTTCTTTGATAATCGTCTGAACTCAATATTTCCGTGATGTTCGGCTCTAATTGTAGGGCTAATACCATCAGGCTTAATTTCTATTTGTCCTTGACAATGTTTACCCATAAACTTTGCTTTGGAGTAAAATTTTTGGGATAAATCTTTAGATTTTTCTGGCTCTTCTATATTTGCAAAAAGCTCTTTTAAATCTACGTGGCGATTTAAATCAGCGCCATCCGTTGTATAAGCGTGAGTTGGTTTTGGATAAGGATTGTATTTATCTGATATAATTTCCTTTTCCAATTCATCTAGTGCGGATTTTTTTAAGGCAGATTTCTTGATTCCAATAAAGAAAACCCTTTCCCTTGATTGCGGAACTCCATAATCAGCTGCGTGTAAAACTCTTGGCTTTAAAACTAGATATCCATTATCTCCTGTAGATGAAAAATCACTTTGAATAATGTCTTTTAGGTTTGAGAGGTTTACCAAGCCTTTTACATTTTCTGCAATGAAAATTTTAGGTTGAGTAATTTCTATCACTTGCTTCATCCACATATAAAGCTTTCCACGGGTTTCTTCTGTGGCACAAGTTTCAGTATTTAGTTCACCTTTATGGTTTTTATTAGAATTGAAGCCGTTTCTTTTTCCTGCAATACTAAAATCTTGGCAAGGGAAACCTCCTGTAACGATGTCAATATTTTCAGGAAATACTTTAGTACCGCTTTGATGCAGTTTTACTAAATCAACTATACTGTCGGTTTGATAATCTTCTATATCGTGTCCTCTTTTAGAAAAATAGTGTACCCAAGCATTTCTTGCATCTTTTAAAATGTCGTTTGCAAAAACTGTTTTGAATCGAGTTTTTTTAAGTTTTATGAAATTATTGTCAAGTTCCTTTTCTATAAAATCAGGATTTAAAATATCGTTTACAGAAGATTTTAAGACAGAAAAATCGCCCTCAAAACCTAAGTCCATTCCTCCACAGCCTGAAAATAAAGAGAGCATATTTAAAGTTGATTTGCCCTCTTCTTCTTCTTTTTGTAATTCAACTTTTGAGTTGAATTTTACAGCTAATTGTGGTTCTTCAACTACGCTTGCGTTTTCAATATCAGTTGTTAATGTTCGCATAGTTAATTTATTACGGGATGAGATTTTAAATATTTTATTTTTCTTTCTGCCACTTTTAAAGCTTTGTTTGCACAATCTTCATTTACAATTTCGTAAGCGATTTTGTCACTTATAAATTGAATCAATAATTCATCTCTATCGAGTTTTAAAATTTCCGCAAGCCTTCCCAACATTTCCTTCGTTGGTTTTCGCTCGTTTCTTTCAATTTTACTCAATATTGCTTGGTCAATATCGACATAAGCAGAAACTTGTCTTAAAAGCAGTCCTAACTCTTGTCTTTTGTTCCTTAATATTTGTCCGATTGTTTCCATTTGAAATTTATAACTTGACAGTATGTGTCAAATATAAATAAAATTTTTTAAGGCAAGTATTCAGATTGTATATTTTTCGAGCTTAGGAAAAAACAGCTCTTTTGGTTTTTCAGCGTTGGGTTTTAGCGTTGACAAAAACCAAATATCCTGTTTGTGCGGTGGTTTTTTCTGTATGAAACACAAAAATTAGATAATAACATAAAAGTTGTCATTTTATCCCAAATATCAAAATACAGACAACTTCATTGCCATTAATTCAATTATAACTACTCTAACACTTCTCAAAACAGAAAACCGTCAATAGGTAGGCTTGTAGGTTTTTATTGTATAGTTGAACTACTAATATAGGTGAAAAATTAACACTTTAGACATTCAAAAGATACAATTCATCGAAAATTCTGTCTAAAACTTATAGTGCAGTCGTCAATAAACCTAAGAAATACTTGAACCTTTGATAATTTTTATTGCTGCCCTTTGTGCATTTGTTTTTCATGCGCTCCAAACCAGCTTGGGGCAGGAATTTCATTATTGTAGATATAGGTGACTATTGCTTCAATCTGAGATTGTTTTAAGGCAGTCTTGGGCATTAAGCCAAATCTTTTAATAGGCCCTTTCATCATAGCAGCATCTTTAGTAGGGTTAAAAGCGAAAGTAGTCATGCGTTCTATAAACACTTCCCGATTCCCGGTGGCATTCATATAACGTTTTTTTATACCCGCCAGTGGCGGAGCAAGCAAGTCTTCATGTGAACTGCTGTTTCGACCATGGCAGACATAACAATTGACGGCTAATAAATTTGCTGCGGAGTCAGAAGTAATGGAAGAAGGCATGAAGGTCTCGTTACTCGACTTACTTGCGTCCTTTTTTCTTGTATCCTGACATCCTAAAGAAAAGAGAGATGTTGCAAGAATTATTCCTAAATAGACTACTTCTTTTTTCATGGTAGTATTTAATTACTTTTTTTAATCCTCTTTCCTCCAATTTATGAATTGATAATGGCATCAAATTCTTCTTGCGTTAAATACTGTGGCTGGTAAGTCACTCCTTGCATGGCCAAGTTCTTCACAAAGGATCTAAGGTGATTTTCAGAGCCCGATCTTAAGTTATCATACACCCACTCGATATCTTGATTATCAACAAAAGAATCAAGAGCATTCTTCAGGTCTATAATATCGATTTCCTCTATTGCAGCACCTACTTTTAAAGCATCTATACTACTCTCTTCTCCGAGTTGCGTTAAATCATCATATAATTGCTGAATGTCGGAGTTCACAAAAGCTCCTGACTCTTGCCCTTCTACCGGGTCTTCCAGGTCGTATCTATTGAGTAGCGCTAAAATAGCATCCATATGGGTTTGCTCACTCGATGAAATATTATCAAATATTTGTGCTGACCATCTGCTGTAAAGAAAATCATATACATCCCTAGCCAACTTTTCTTCTTCTCTCATAAATAAAAGGGATAGCTGCTCATCCTCGCTGAGCGGTTCCAAGGGAAGGGTGTCAATCGTTCTGATAAAAACAACTTCTTCGGGGGTAATTTCATCATTTCCTGAACTACAGGACATGATGGGGAGGAAAAAAACTATGGTGATATAGAAAAATAAGGCCTTCATGACTTTTAGCTTTAATACTGTCTAAATTTAACATTAGTAGCTGAAAGAAATGGTAACTCTTGTTACATCTAGGCTAGTCTAAGCTCTATTTTCTATAAGGCTTGACCAACACTTGACCAAGCACAACGAACTTCAATTGCTATCCGGATTATAAATTTCTTCCTACCAGAAGAACAACAGCTAAGACAATAGAAAAACGATTATATTCCAAACAGAAGAAAAATCCAAGCAAACGCTTGAACTTAAGCAAGCTGTCCCTTTTGCTGCTTCAGTTACATGCATAAAGTCGGAGCTAATAGCAATTCCTTTTTTAGTTCTGCATCAAAATTTTCTTGCGTCAATCCCACAGTACCCAAAAGCTCCCAAACATCAGCGGCTCCATCTAGTAGGTCTAAGAGTTTTGCTTTTCCATATAAACGGTAGGTTCTTTCACATACCAAAGCACCAACCATATACGGAATAGAGGTTTCGCCTGCAAAGAATCGTTCGTAAGGCTCTAAATGTGAGGAAAAATCAATCTCAGGATACTCTTCTATATGACTTCTTAAGTTTTTTTTATGCCATGTGTAAGAATAGACTCTACTTCCCCCAACATAGGTGGCCAATCCTTCATCAATCAGATCAATGTTAGAAGGATACCAGGCACTGGTGTAAAGATGCATAATTTCATGGGTGTAGAGCTCGGATCTATTCCCTGAAAAAACAATATTGAGATTTGCAGCTAAGCCACCTCCTCCTTCCCAATACATAATCGGATTGTAGTCAAAGCCTTTGATTTGAAATAGTTCTTCAAGACCCACGCAAGAATAATAAGTAATCGGCATAGGATCGGTACTAAAGAAATCACAAATTTTAGCCACATCTTCAAGCTGCCTTTCAGCCTCCTCTTCATTGAACTCTCTATCCGGTGAGACAACATATTCTATGCTGCCTTTATAAATTTTCTCCCAGTCTCGGGTGAAGTAATGGAGTGGATTACTTAGCACTATGCCCGTATCCGTTTTGTTGGCCACAATATTATAAATGCTCTTGAGAGTATTTTCTTTTGTGGTATCATTATGCCCTATAAAAGCCAGCTTCAATAACTTCTTATCTTCCTCCTCAGTATTGACAATTTCCATTAAAGACGGCTGATAAAAATATAGTGCACTGCCTTTATGTTCAATTTTATAAATATCCTGAAAGGGGAACCAGAAGGTATCAAAGTCTTCCGCCAACCAATACTCATTCTCCTTGAAGGAATCATTCTTTGTTTGTAAGAACTTCTTCAGCGTACTGATGACCTCTTGATTTAAGGGGTCTTCTTGATCAATAGAGGAAGAGATGGTTAATTGAATGCCTGCAAGCTGCTCCTGCTTTTTTTCTGTACTACACGAAATCATGATAGCTAGAAGCGCTACACCTAGTATTTTCTTCATTCTACTTGTTGGTCTTAAGTGTGTAAATAACTGATGAGGTAAAAATGGGAGCTTTATTCCCAAAATCAACTTCTTCAACTAGTAAGCATTCGCTTGACAGACATGCGTTCGACAAGCCATAATATGCTGTGAAACACAGCTAACGATCAGAAGGACTGATTAGTACGTATATTTATCTTCTTTAAAACAATCTGAGTAAAATGGTTAAAATTATCTCGTTATTACCAATAGGATGGCTTGTACCTAAACTGCTTCTAAAAAAATATCTAACTATCTTGCAATAGCATTATTCGAAACCTTAGTTGAAATATCACAGATATTAGAGCCCAATCGAAACACAGGAAAATCGTTAACTCCATAAAAACCGATTGAATTCTGTATGAAATAATCTAAATAAAGCTGGAGGCTTAATATTTCTCAATACCTATTATTTTACCCTTGAAGAGCTGCGGTTTACAATAGTGCGGTGCAGAATAAAACTAATACATAAAAAAGAGTGATTTGGGACTATTATTTATTATTGAGGACTGCGGTAGTTTGCGAACTGGTATTAAGAGCAGTAAAAAGTCTAAAGGCCAGAAAAACACTCTGTGGAGCAATCTTATTGACTTTCCTCCTGACTTGGGCAGAATTAGCTGTGGGGAATTTTGGCTCTCCTTTTGCAGGATCTTAAAGTGTTTTTCGCAAATTTTGCAGATTAAATCACTTCTCTTTTTGCATTTATCAGTAACTTGTTATTCTCTTATTTAATTATGAATTAGCGAAAAGCAACTGTAAGAAAATGAGAATAGCATTTTTGATTATTGTCTTTATCCACGGCCTGCTACATATACTTGGATTTCTAAAAGGCGTTGGAATATATGAAGTGAAGGAATTATCACTACCCATTTCAAAACTACTTGCCATCTTATGGCTATTAGCAAGTTTTCTCCTTCTGCTTTATGGGATTACCTTCCTATTATCAACTCAATATGCATGGCTTGTTGGTTGTATAGCTTTAGTCCTTTCTCAAATTCTGATCATGCTGTTCTGGAACGATGCCAAGTTTGGAACACTTCCCAATGTATTGATCCTGATAGTTTGCATCCTATCCTATGGCCAGTTTCATTTTCATAAGATGACCACCCGCGAAAGTGCTAGTCTTTTAAACCAAAATCAGCCCTCAAAGGCCAAAATTGTTACTCCAAATGAAATAGAAGCTTTACCCATACCAGTAAAAACATGGTTGCAAAATTCGGGAGCTGTAGGAAAGCCTTTTATCACAAAAGGGAAAGTGATTCAGGAAGCTAAAATGAAAATGAAACCTGAACAGGAAGATTGGATGGATGCCAAGGCTGTGCAATACTCAACAATTGACACCCCCGGATTTATATGGATAGTAGATGTGAAAATGAATGCTCTTCTAAACTTTCAAGGTCGAGACCAATTTAAGAACGGAAAAGGTGAAATGTTAATTAAACTCAATTCACTATTCAATGTGGTAAATGAAGAAGGCAAGAAGCTAGATGAAGGTACAATGCAAAGATATTTAGGCGAAATGGTGTGGTTTCCATCATTGGCTCTTAGCGAGTACATCACTTGGGAAAAAATCAACGACACTACTGCCTTAGCCACTATGGATTATAAAGGAACCAATGCTAGCGGAACTTTCTATTTTAATTCAGCAGGCGATTTTGTCAAGTTCGCAACTTTTCGCTTTAGAGATAATGAAGAGAATTCCAGACGCTTCGAATGGATTCTAAAAGTGGACCGATACAAAACCTTTGAAGGAATAAAGGTGCCATCAAGCATGAGCGCAACCTGGAAACTAGAGAATCGGGATTGGACCTGGTTACGATTAGAAATAAAGGACTTGAAATATAATGAGAATACTGTTTCTGAATAATTAAGCTGAGATCAAAGATTCCATTAATAGAGGCTATTCAGAACGGTCGCGGATGATCATTTGCTTAATTAACTTCCTCCCTAGAAAAAGAAAAGCCGGGACACTACCCCCAGCTTTCTAACCTAAACCAAACTACTCACTATGAAAAACTAAAAACTAAACTTTATCAACCGCTAATTTATAATTAGGGTCTTCTATTACATTTACGTCAATTATTTTATCTGCATTCTGTAAAAGCTTTCTACAATCAGGACTTAAATGCTTTAAATGTACTTTTTTACCTACTTTCATATAGCGTTCTGTGATCTTATTCAAGGCCTCGATCGCAGACATATCCACTACCCTACTTTCCCTAAAATCGATGATCACTTCCTCAGGGTCGTTCATGATATCAAATTTCTCATTGAATGCTGCCACTGAACCGAAAAATAAAGGACCATAAATCTCGTAGTGCTTAACTCCATCATCATCAACACTTTTTCTAGCTCGAATTCTTTTTGCGTTATCCCAGGCAAAAACCAAGGCGGCTATTATGACACCCACTATTACTGCCAGGGCTAAATTATGTAGTATTATGGTTACCAAAGTCACCAAGACCATGACCAAAATATCAGACTTAGGCATTTTATTCAGCGTTTTCAAACTCGCCCATTCGAATGTTCCGATGGCCACCATGATCATCAAACCAGTCAATGCTGCCATTGGCACCAATTCTATGTAAGAAGAACCAAACATGATAAACACCAATAACATTACGGCCGCTACAATACCTGATAATCTAGCTCTTGCGCCATTAGAAATATTAATCAAGCTTTGTCCTAGCATAGCACAGCCACCCATCCCAGAAAATAAACCTGACACTATATTAGCTGCTCCTTGCGCTACTGCTTCTTTATTACCTCTACCTCTGGTTTCTGTTATTTCATCAATAATATTAAGCGTCAAAAGACTTTCAATCAAACCTACTGCTGCCATAATAGCTGAATAAGGAAGGATAATCATCAAAGTCTCCCACTTTAAAGGAATATTTGGAATGTGGAATGGCGGAAAGCCTCCTTTAATAGAAGCAACATCTCCAACGGTCTTCGTATCTATCCCGAAATATACTACAACTCCAAAAACCACTAGAATAGCTACTAATGAAGAGGGGACTGCTTTGGTAATCTTAGGCAGACCCCAAACAATTAACATGGTACCTAATACTAATGCCAATAAGATATACAAAGGCTCACCTGTCAACCAGTTGTCATTATCATCTTGAAATTGCTTGAGTTGAGAACTGAAAATGATAAAAGCCAATCCATTTACAAATCCAAAAATTACAGGATGTGGAACTAAGCGCATAAATTTCCCTAGCTTGAAAAATCCAGCAAGCACTTGAATTAAGCCGGATAAAATTACTGCGGCAAGTACATATTCAATGCCAAATTTCTGAGCCAAGGCCACAATAACAACTGCTATTGCACCTGTTGCACCTGAAATCATACCGGGACGTCCACCAAAAATGGCTGTCACTAATCCCATCACAAAAGCAGCATACAAACCCGTTAAAGGAGATAAGCCAGCCATAAAAGCAAAAGCGACTGCTTCTGGAATTAAAGCCATTGCAACAGTAACACCAGACAGCACTTCTGTTTTGTAATCTACTTTTTGAGAAAGGTCAAATAATTTAAAATATTGCTTCATTTGCTTATTAATGGCTTTAGTCTTAACTAATTAATTTTAAGCCGTTTCCTAAATAAGCGCGCAAAGGTAAGGGATTATTTATAAAAAATAAATCGAAAGTTAAATCTTTTAAAAAGATTAGGCATATGATGAGGGAAGTGTTGACTACTGACCATCATGCGCTGGATAGATGCATAGTATCATTTCTAAATAACATAAGCAAGGGTCTAGCTTTCAGCCACTAGACTCTTGCGTACCAAAAAATCAAACCGCTGCTAAGGCTTGCTCAATGTCCCAAATAAGATCTTTGGCATCCTCCACTCCCACTGAAATTCTAACCAGCTTAGAAGTGATAGAAATTTTATTTCTTAATTCTTCATTGACGTCTGAATGCGTCATGGTAGCTGGATGCTCAGCTAAGGACTCCGTACTTCCTAAACTCACAGCTAATTTGATCAGCTTAGTGCTGTTTAAGAATTTAAAGGCTTCCTTTTCACCTCCCTTGATATCGAAAGCTAGCATAGCTCCATTAGAACTACATTGCTTTTTAAATATTTCGTACTGACGACCATCTTCTGGCTTCAGATTGCCTAAATAGTATACTTTTTCAACTTTGGGATGATCATTTAAGAAATGTGCTACTTTTTCTGCATTCGCAGCCTGCTTTTCCATACGGATTTTTAGCGTTTCCAAACTTCTCATGAGCAACCAACCGGTATGCGGTCCAGCCATATTTCCCATAAAAGTTCTAAAGCCTTTCACTCTCTTAATCAAATCAGCGGCCCCCAGACAAGCACCGGCCACTAAATCACTATGTCCGCCAATATACTTGGTAGCGGAATAAATAACCAAATCAGCACCTAATTGCAAAGGATGCTGCCATACTGGGCCCATATAAGTGTTATCAACACCAATATAAATCAGTGTATCTGTTGACTGTAACTCATTTGCAATTTCACGGAACATACCTATATCTACGAGAGCATTAGTAGGATTTGCAGGAGTTTCCAAATAGATGAAACGGATTTTATCTTTTAACCCGCTGACTTCAAGTTCTTTGATCACTTCAGCTTTATCCTGATAGGGGTTCACTCCTATGGATTGAATTCCCCATTTTGGTAAAACATGATTAATGAAATGATCGGTTCCACCGTAAACAGGTACAGAATGAAGTAATACATCTCCGGGATTTAAGAATTCCATTAGCATACTGCTAATAGCCCCCATACCACTTTCAAAAATGGCGGCATCTTCTGCTTTGTCCCACAAACATAGGCGATCTTCTGTAATTTGAAGGTTTGGATTATTTAAGCGACTATATATCAAGCCTAATTCTTCCTCATCAGTCTTTTCCCTTTTCCCATAAGCTACTTCAAAAAAGGCTTTACCATCTTCCGCCTTCTTAAAAGCAAAAGTTGAAGTTTGAAAAATAGGACATTTGATGGCTCCCTCTGATAATTCCGGCTTATAGCCGAAGGACATCATTTGACTTTCGGGTGAAAAAGAATGCTCGCTCATAATTTCTTTTGTTTTTTATAAAATTAGAAAATAATTCTTGAAATGTATATATTTAAGAAAATAAACCTATATTTTTAAGATATTAAGAAATTAAATCTTTTACGAGCCTAATAAAAATCCTCAAATGGAAAATAATTCTACTATACGATTAGACGCCATCGATTTACAAATCATTAAGCTATTGCAAAAGAATGCTCGGATAACCAATAAGGAGCTGGCCGCACAGCTTGATTTGACCATAACCCCTGTTTATGAAAGGGTAAAAAGACTCGAAAAAACAGCTGTGATTGGGCAATATGTGGCCCTTATTGATGCTGATAAAACCGGTAAAGGTTTAATGGCGCTATGTATGTTACGATTGGAAAAACATACCAAAGATAAGCTAGCACAATTTGAAGCTCATGTTGCTAAAATACCTGAAGTTACGGAATGTTACCACCTAGCAGGCCAATATGATTACCATCTGAAGATTTTAGTGAAGGATATGAATGCCTTTCAGGATTTCATAGTGAATAAACTATCTACCAATGAAAACCTAGCTAATATTCAGAGCTCTTTTGTAATGAAAAAGATCACGGATACTACAGCTGTTCCTTTGGAATAAGTTTATCTCCATAAAGACTAAAACAGCCTGATGTCATTAGGTTCATTTAAATTTGCATAAACATCCTTGGCATCAGTCAGTTATAATGAAATGAGGTGCCTACTACTTTTTACCTTAATCATTTTCGAGATGAGCTGCTCCAAAGCCCAAATAGAAAGCCTTGACGATTTTCGATGGAATAATCGATTGCTAATAATATATAGCGATGATCAATCTATGCAAGAGGATCAACTAGCCAACATCACACAAGCTAGAAAAGAATATGATGAAAGAGATTTGAAGGTAATTATTCTCAAGGATCAAAAAGTAACCGTCTGGAATTCCTCAACTGTACATCAATTAGAGTTTGATCAAATTGTACAGGATTTGAAAATCAGTGTAGGAATCAGCTATCAAAATCTATTAATAGGAAAAGATGGTGGCGTTAAATTGAGACAGGACTCTCCGATTTCTAATCAGACACTTTTCAATACAATTGACGCTATGCCCATGAGGCAAAGAGAAATGCACTAGGGGAATTAGCGTACAATCCTGTCAGGTTGCAGCAACCTAACAGGATTAAAACTCATCAATAATACTACTTCAATCTTTCTTTAATATCTAATTTATGTTTTCTAGCTGTATCCTCCGCTATATCATATCCTGCATCAGCATGTCTAATGACACCCATTCCAGGATCATTTCTTAAAACTCGCTTCAATCTCTTCTCAGCATCATTGGTGCCATCAGCAACGATCACCATACCCGCATGAATTGAATAGCCCATTCCAACTCCACCTCCATGATGTAATGACACCCAGCTAGCGCCTCCTGCAGTGTTCACTAAGGCATTCAACAATGGCCAGTCTGCTACAGCATCAGAACCATCCAGCATCGCTTCTGTCTCTCTATTAGGTGATGCCACAGACCCTGTATCTAAATGATCTCTTCCAATCACAATAGGCGCTTTCACTTTTCCTTCTTTTACTAATTTATTAAAGGCCAATCCTGCTTTTTCTCTTTCTCCTTGGCCGAGCCAGCATATTCTTGAAGGCAATCCTTGAAAGGCAATTCTTTCTTGCGCCATATCCATCCATCGCATTAGAGATTCATTTTCCGGGAATAATTCTTTTATTACGCTATCAGTTTCTGCTATATCAGCTGGGTCACCAGAAAGTGCTGCCCAACGGAATGGTCCTTTACCTTCGCAAAATAATGGGCGGATGTAAGCCGGTACAAAGCCAGGGAAATCAAATGCATTTTTTAAGCCTTTTTCTTGTGCTCTTGCTCTTAAGTTATTGCCATAATCGAAAGTGACCGCTCCCAATTTCTGCAGTTCTAGCATCAGCTCCACATGTCGATACATGGATTCATAAGATAACTCTTCGTAGCGTTCAGGATTCTCTTCGCGCAATACATTTGATTCTTCTAAACTAATTTGATGGGGCACATAGCCAATCAATGGATCATGGGCTGAGGTTTGATCAGTTAAAATATCTGGGATCACATTTCTTTCTTTCAATCGCTCTAGGAGGTGAACAGCATTAAAAGGAATCCCAATAGAAACTCTTTCCTGATTCTTTTTTGCTTCTAAAGCTCTGTCTATTGCAGCATCCATATCCTGAATTGATTCATCTAGATATTTTGTAGATAGCCTTTTATCAATTCTCCACTGCTCAACTTCTGCAACCAAACAGACTCCATCGTTCATGGTAACAGCCAACGGTTGAGCTCCTCCCATCCCACCTAATCCAGCAGTAACTGTCAAGGTGCCTTTCAAACTTCCGTCAAAATCTTTGTTCGCTATAGCTGAAAAAGTCTCATAAGTTCCTTGCACAATTCCTTGAGAGCCAATGTATATCCAGCTACCAGCGGTCATCTGACCGTACATCATCAGGCCTTTCTTCTCCAATTCATCAAAATGCTTCCAATTTGCCCAATTCGGCACAAGCTGTGAATTGGAAATCAATACTTTAGGGGCATCTTTATGAGTCTGTAAAATACCAACTGGTTTGCCGGATTGTACAATTAAGGTTTCGTCCTCTTCTAAATCCTTCAAAGCCTTGATGATTAAATCCAGAGATTCGAAATTCCTTGCAGCCTTACCCCTGCCTCCGTACACAATCAATTCTTCCGGTTTTTCGGCCACTTCTGGGTCAAGATTATTCAGCAACATACGAAGAGCAGCTTCTTGCACCCAACCCTTACAATTTAGCTTGGTTCCTGTGGGAGTTTTATAAGTTTCGGGATTGTATTTTTTTGTCGTTTCCATAGCAATTTATTCTGTTCAATCTTTCCGACTGTGAAATAGCAGTAAATTCAACAAAAAGGCAAATTTCAATATAGATAAGAGAGGAATCCTACAGTTCAACCAACTACCTTCTTGGTTATTTGATAATTTTTCTTTTTTTTAGTATTGAAATTGTTTCAAGCAATTAGAACCAAAACAAGCATTATGTTTTTAAAAAAAATATCAATTGCACTTCTACTCTTCCTTATGATTTGCTCCTGCAACAGCAAAAAGAAATATTACAATGATTTCCTTGATCAATTATCAGGTAATTATGAGATAGCCCAGCTAAATTATATTTCCAGTCAAGGCGCTGATTCGACTATATTTGACGCTGGTACGATTTATTTTGATAATTGCGGATACCATAAAACCACCTCTGAGTCTATTTGTGGTGGTGATATCTACATAGAACCACTCAAAACAGCGGGAACATTGGAGTATCATATCTACGATGAAAGATCAATGTGGTTCGTAGCAGATTTTGAGGATATAGATGATTTAAGAAAAGCCCCTTTTGCTGCTAAAGCTCACAATATTGAAGTCTTTTTTGACGGCAACGAGACTATACTGGAATTCATGGATAAGGAGTCAGCCCAAAAAAGCAATTTTAATAGATACCCCTATTCCATAGTGCTAAGCAAGTATTGAAAACCCGAATATGAAATATTTCCATTATACTAAAACCAAAATCAACCCATGCGTCAAATCATCATTGTCTTAGTATTCCTCATTGGCTTTAATGCCTTTGGTCAAATTCAGACAGAAAATGAAATTTACATAAAATCTGGTTTAAGCATTGCCAACTATACTACTGAGGTAGCACAAGGTATGTTTATAGGAGAAAAATATGGATTTCACGTAGGTTTAGGGCGAAAACTACTTTCTTATAAATCCTTTTCAATAAATGGAGAGATTCTTTTTAATCAAAAAGGCTGGAAATTTGAAAATATCCCACTTCCTCAATATGGCAATGTAGATTTTATTTTCACTTTAAATTATCTTGATTTAGCTCTATTTTTGGACTATAAGTTTTGGGGAAGATTTTATGCTGAAGCTGGAGGGCAATTAAGCTATATGCTAAATTATGATATCAATAATTCTAACCAGATGATTACCTATTCCAACCCAACTGAGCTAGAATTCTCGCCTATTATTGGCCTAAGGTTTGAATGGAATAAATATTTAAGTAATTATTTTCGATTTACTTATGGCACATGGTCTCAACAAGGTTTATTTGCAGCTAAAAACATGGTAATAATGTCAGGAGTTTATGTATCGCTAAATGAATTGGTGACTAAATTAAGGGATTAAATATGGTCAGCTTGTTTCTTTCGACTATATATTGTTTTTGCCACTCTATCAATTCTATATTTAGACTTCAATTAATCCATCCGGAAATAATATCATGAGCTGAATTATTTATTTTTGATATGAAACTTCTTCCGTGTGTCATCCCTTTGAAGAAAGGGACTTATAGATTTTTAACCTTTGGCTAAAATATTTAATGATATATGGCAGATGGTTATTGTACAACTACTTGTGAGACTTCAGAAGATTATAGCTACTTAAGGTTATTGAAACCTTGTTTCAATAAAACAAGACCCCTTTCTTCAAAGGGATAGCCAGCCCTGTACCCGTAGGTCGGGGACGTTCTAATCTAATTCCGTAGGAAAACGAAAATGAAACTCTGTTAATAAATATCTTCCCTATCCACCTCTAATTCCACATAAGCCTTATCACAAATTGCTCCGATTGGTGGTTGTTGCTTATTTACGCGCACCATTACTTTAGTAGCAGATTTATTTTCGATTAAAATTTTCTTCCCAATGTGGAAAGCAAGGGTCTCTAATAATTTGAGGGGTTTATGCATCACTTCAGCAGTGATTTTATAGAGCGTTTCGTAATTCAAGGTACTTTCTAAGCTATCATCCATACGTTTAAATTCGGTTTCCACTACCAAGTCAACTGTATAATGATTACCCAATTTATTCTCCTCCACATAATAACCGTGATAACCATAAAAGGCCATTCCAGACAATGCTACTTTTCCTTTCATAAAATGCTAATTGAAATTGATTAGTACTTAATCTCCAGTTATTTCATCAAAGAAAGAAGTATCCTCTCCACCATCCTGCTTTTTCTCTTTTTTACTTTTAGCCGGATCTTCTTTCTTTGCTGGAGCTTCAGCTTTAGGTACTTTTGCCTCTTCCTGCTTTATCGGTTTGGATTTAATTTCCTCCAACTCATATCCATCAGCATTCTGGATTTTCTTTACTGCCTTTCTTGCTCTTTTAAGATGAGTTTCAATATCCACATGCTGCATGCGGTCCTCAATTTTTTTCACTTTGTCGTTCAAGCCAGTACTCAAATTTTTAAGCTCCTCAGCAACATTATCTCTATGGTTTTCCAACATTTTGAATCCCTCTGCTACTTCTTTCAGCTCATCTTCCATTTCTTCGAGTATTGTCTGAGCTTTCTGATTCGCATCTTCCACGATATCTTTTGCTCTCTGCTGTGCATCAGATAATAGTTTGTCGGCTTTCATTTGCGTTTCTTTCAGATGCAATTCGGCTGTTCTGTTGGCTTGGGTAATTACATTGGCTCCGGTGTCTTCTGCTGTCTTTAAGGTTTTATAAAGCGAGCTTTCTACTTGACGAAGCTTTTCAACTTCTTTTTCAGCACCTTCCAGTTTTAATTTTAACTCCTTTTGCATATCCATCTCACGTTCCCACTCCTGGGAAAGCGAAGCTAAGAATGCTTTGACATCATCTTTATCGTAGCCCCTAAAGCCTTTTTCGAATTCTTTTTGTCGTATTTCTAAAGGAGTAATCTTCATATTGCTCTACTATTGTTTTATTAAATAACGCATCCAACTGTGATTTGTCTAAATGCTAAGAAAAGTTTTTCACTTTTTCAAGATATAAATATACAGCGATATTTTTTATTTATTTATGTCAATATCCCAAATAGACAAAGTATGATCGTCACTTGCACTAACTAATTGATCTTTATGGTCAGTCCAAAGCAATTTATTAACGGAAGTGGCGTGACCTGCATGTCGAGCTTTATCTATCACTTTTAAAAGACGAAATGTAGTAGCATCCCAAATCTTTATACTTTTATCCATACTACAAGTGGCAAAGTATCTCCCATCAGGTCTAAAACAGATATTATTAATGGCATACATATGAGCTACTATCGTTTCTACTAAAAGATAGTCAGCTTCTACATCCCAAATCTTCAAATGAGCATCTCGACCAGAACTCAGCAAAATTTTCCCATCAAATGAATACTGCAAGGTAAATACGGAATTATCATGAGCATTAATCTCTTTTTTCAAACGCCAATCTGAAGTTGATAGTATTTTAATCGTATTATCGCTAAAGCCAACTGCTATTTGATTTCCATCTGGATGAACTGCAATGGCTCGAGCACTTTTATCACTTAGTTTTAACTTTGCTATAGTGGTCAAATCCTTCAAGTCCGACAAAATCAATTGTCCGTCTGCACAAGCGCTTAAAATGATATTTTTCACCACTTTAATATCAAATATTGCGCTCTCTGTGATTTTAGCAGATTTTAATTCTTGTTTCTCCTCTACATCCACCAGATGGATCCCTTCATAATTATGACCTACAATCAATCGATTTTGACCTTTCAAATAATGAAGTGCATAAACAGAATTTTGAACTTTAGCTACCATAGTTCCCAATTCAGGATCTTTCAAATCCCAAAGTGCAACCATTCCATCACCCCCAGCTGAAAAAAATAGGTGGCTTTCGCTTGCAGGTTCCACAACATACAAGCAATCTTTGTGTCCTGTTAGGCTTTGAATTTTTTCTACATTAATTTTAGGCATATTGTAAAGTTAAACGATGGCATTAGATTTTATTAAGCAAATCAACGAGAATATTCATTTAGCTGTTTGGAAAATCGAAGAGCATTTAGCCTTCTACGAGAAAAATGTCCAACTCAGCTCAATTGACCAAAGAATTTTTGAAGAAACTACCCACTCTGAAAAAAAGTTAGAATTCATGGCAGGAAGAATGCTGTGTAAAACTGTATTACATCAACTTCAAATCTCTGAGGAACCTATTTTCCGCAACATTTATGGCAAACCCCAGATATCCAATTCAGAATATGACATTTCCCTTTCCCACACTGAAAATTATATTGCGCTTGCCATTGGACACAAGCTCGATGTAGGTATTGATATCGAAAAACCCAAGGCAAAAATGGCCAAAGTTGCGCCAAGACTTTTTACTGAAGAAGAAATGGATTATTGCCAAAATAATCTCGTCTATTTTTCTAAGGTATGGTCAGCCAAAGAAGTCTTGTATAAGCTATTTATGAAAAGAGAACTTGATTTCAAAGAGCATATGAGTGTTAAGCCGGAAAATAAGGATTGGACTTTAATGAATGGAACTATTAAAAAAGATGGCTTTCAAAAAAGCTATCAATTAGCTTTTTATGAATTGGGGGAATATTTTATCTGTTTAAATGTGACTTGAACAAAATGGATAAAACATTTCGAATTATAGCCCCAAAGCATCAAAATCAATCCCACCAGAAACCTCAATCAAAAGCTCTTTTACTTCCTCCGATCTATGATGCTCTCCTAGTTTCTCAAAGGCCATTATTAAATTCCGCAAAACTCTTTTGATAATATCTTCATTCGAACAGGGCTCATAGAAAATTGGTTTTGGTGTGAGATTTAAGTTTGCTAGATAATTATCGATATCTTTTTTTGAAAATATTAATCCTCTATTGAATGCATTTACATAAAATTGAATTTCTTCGCTTTTATAGGTAATGATAAACAAGTTAGGCAAGTTCACTCCATAAATCGGTAACCCCAGCCTTTCCGCCACCAACATATATACCACGGATAGCGAAATAGGATTCCCTCTTTTGCTTTCCAAAACTGACTTCAAAAAAGAATTATTAGGCGAATGGAAATTTTTCGTATTGGCTCTAAATTTCAGTTTAGTGAACAGTGCACCATTTATAATTTTAATCTGGTCATAAGGATGCAGATCTTCCTTCAACTCAACCCAAATATCATAGTAGATTTGCTCTATTTCTTTAGTTAACTCACTCAATTCTGTATCAGGATATTGATAAAGCGAAACCAGCCACATTCCTTCCAGTAGGCTTTCTCCACCCTGCTCTTTCCATGCTCTGAAGCGCTCTTTCAACTGAGAAAATTGAAGCGTATGAATCATATCCTCAATTTTTCGTTGAATGTTGGGATCAAAACTATTCTCCCATTGTTCTTCTAGAAATGGAATCACTTCATTTCCTAAGGACATTATTTTCCCTTCCACATGACGATTGACCTCTTGATCTTCATCCTCTAAAAGGGAAACTAATGCCTGAAATTCTTTCTTATTTAATTTCAATTACGCTTGATTTTAGGTTTGGATTACGCCAACATTAAACGGTTTTTCAATAGGCGCATGATCTGCGGCTTCTATTCCCATTGAAATAACTTTTCTTGTTTCCAGAGGATCTATTATGCCATCTACCCATAATCTTGAAGCAGCATAGTATGGTGACAATTCCTCATTGTACTTATCCGTAATGTCTTTCAACATTTTCTCTTTATCTTCTTCAGAAATTTCTTCACCTTTAGCCTTAAGTGTAGCTACTTTTATTTGCAACAAGGTTTTAGCAGCGGCAGCTCCACTCATCACAGCAATCTGTGCTGTCGGCCACGCATAAATTAAACGTGGATCATAAGCTTTTCCGCACATGGCGTAATTTCCAGCTCCGTATGAATTACCGATCACTATAGTAAATTTTGGTACGACAGAATTTGCCATAGCATTCACCATTTTAGCTCCATCCTTAATGATTCCCCCGTGCTCTGACTTACTGCCAATCATAAAACCACTTACATCTTGGAGAAAAACCAAAGGAATTTTACGTTGATTACAATTCATGATAAAGCGTGCAGACTTATCAGCGGAATCGGAGTAGATCACTCCACCCATTTGCATTTCCCCTTTTTTGGTTTTTACCACTTTCCTTTGGTTAGCTACTATTCCAACAGCCCAACCATCTATCCTTGCGGTTCCGCATATAATAGATTTTCCGTAAAGTGCCTTATATTCATCAAATTCAGAGTTATCAACTAACCTTTCTATGATATCTTTAGTATCATAAGGTTTAACTCTATCGTTAGGAAGAAGACCGTAAATCTCCTTTTCATCTTTTTTAGGAGTAGCTGGTTGCTCTCTATTAAAACCAGCTTTTTCGTAGCTGCCTATTTTATTAAAGATTTTACGAATATCATTTAAGCAGTCTTGATCCGTTTCGTGTTTATTATCAGTAACTCCTGATATTTCACAATGTGTAGAAGCCCCGCCTAAAGTTTCGTTATCAATATCCTCTCCTATTGCTGCTTTCACTAGATAAGATCCCGCCAAGAAGATAGAACCAGTTTTATTCACAATCATAGCCTCATCTGCCATAATGGGCAAATATGCACCTCCTGCAACGCAACTTCCCATAATAGCTGCCACCTGAATAATCCCCATTGACGACATTTTAGCATTATTCCTAAATTGCCTTCCGAAGTGCTCTTTATCAGGGAAAATTTCATTTTGCATAGGTAAGAAAACTCCAGCGCTATCTACTAAATAGATAATTGGCAATCTGTTTTCCATAGCCACTTCCTGAGCTCTTAAATTCTTTTTTGCTGTCATTGGAAACCAAGCACCTGCTTTTACAGTGGCATCATTAGCTACCACTACCACTTGCCTTCCTTCTACATATCCAATTCCTGTTACAACTCCTGCAGAAGGGCAGCCTCCCACATCTTCGTACATACCGTCAGCTGCAAAAGCACCAATTTCAAGAAAATCTGAATCATCATCGATTAAATAATCGATGCGTTCTCTTGCTGTAAGTTTGCCTTTGTCGTGTTGGGAAGCAATCTTTTTCTCCCCCCCTCCTAAATATACTTTTTCTAATTTGTGTTTGAGCTTGTCTACCTCTTGTTTGTTGAGATCTTCGTTTTTATTAAATGCGATATCCATTGAGTCGTTTCCTGGTATATTTAATAATTATTTGAGTTTTCCTTTAGTCTTTCTTTTTGTCCTTTCTTCCAAAAAGAGAGAAATGAACATATTTTTTCGGTTGATCTTTCATGTCAATTAAAAGTGCATCCAGATCAAGCAGCGTTTGGTTAAGATTCAAATATAATGAATCATCATTAAGTAATTTGTCAATAGTTCCTTCTCCATCTTGCATGCTTGCGACTGTGCTATTGATAGTAAGTAAGGTCGTATCTAATCTATTTACAACTTTTGCTAATTCAAGCGCATTTACAGAGTCTGCAATACCATTGGTCTTCTGTAGTAAAGCTTTCAATCCGTTTTTCTCATTTGCTAGGGTAGCAGAAATTTTCTTGAAATCGTCAATAACAGCATTTATCGTAGATTGCTTTTCAGAAATTTTCGCCAAATTTTGAGTGGTAAGTTCTACGTTTAACATGATATTTTGAATAGCCTCTTCATTCTTATCAATATTCGCTAAAATACCGTTCAAATGCTGACCCACGGAATCCAATGTTTTCAGAACAGGATAAGCCTGTTCTTGAATTTGAGCAGTCAAAGCAGGTTCTATATTTCCCTTAATCTCACTACCTTCCGGCAAAGGATCCTTGACCAGATTCCTTTTAATGACAATTGTCTGTGATCCTAAGATATCGGAAGTTAAAAGTGCAACAGATTCCTTACCTAATGTTATATCTTCTCTTACTTCAAAAAAGACTTTTAATTTGTTTTCTTGCTCTTGAAGGATTTCAATTTTACTTACCCGACCAACCGATAGTCCACTCAACAGTACAGGATTAGCGGCTGTTAACCCATCTACTTGATCATAAATGGCATAATATTCATTGGAGGGATCAAAAAAATCAATCCCCTTCAAAAAATTAAATCCAAAGTAAAATATGACGATTGCAACAATTGCCAATACGGCAACTTTAATTTCTTTAGCTATTTTCAATTTGTATAATTTTAGTTCATTGATTCAATTTCGACTTTGTAGTCCCGCACTGCGCGGAAGATACCAGAAGCTATATACGTTTGTCCGAGCTCATCGTTCAAATACCTTTCTTCTTTAGGATTGCTAAGGAAGCCCGTTTCTATTAAAACACTCGGCATTGAGCTCTTAAATAAAACTACAAATCCAGCCTGCTTAACCCCCCTGCTATGACGACCTACCCTTTTATCAAACTGATACTCAACCTTTTCCGCTAGCTTTAAACTATTGGATAAATAGGCGTTCTGATACAATGAAAAAAGAATATGTGAAGCCGGATCATTAGGATCAAAGCCTTCATATTTCTCTTCATAATTTTCTTCCATCAAGATAACTGAATTTTCTCTCTTAGCCACGTTTAAATTTGTCTCTGATTTATGAAGACCCATTATCCACGTCTCTGTACCGTGAACTTCATCACTATACTCTACAGCATTGCAATGAATCGATACAAACAGGTCGGCACCATTTTTGTTTGCGATGTTGGAACGTTCATCAAGCTCAATAAAGTGATCATCAGTTCTAGTGTAAATGACTTCAACATCAGGCAAATATTCTTTTATTATTTCACCTAACTCCAAGGCAATTTCTAAAGCTATGTCTTTTTCTTTTGACATTACGCCTCTTGTTCCACTATCTTTGCCCCCATGTCCAGCATCGATCACAACTTTATCAACTTTATATGATGGTTTGTTAAGATTTGTGAATGAGCCAAGGACCATCAAGATAGTAAGTGTAGAAAGGATGGTAATATTTTTCACAATCTTTCGGTTGTTAAATTTGAATAGTATAATTTTACACAAAGATTGCAAAAATTCATCAAATCGGAAAAATCCACAGAATAATTTGAGGCGGTATATTTTAAGTATTTTCATAATTGTTGCACCATTTTTCGGTTTAGCTCAAGAAGTTGACTCTATAAGTCAGAAATCTGATTCAGTCATTAGTAATTTTATTAAAATTGATTCTACCCAATCTCTATCGGATTCCACAAAAGAAATCCTTTCTGACTCCACTATCGCCAATCTTACAGATTCTACCAAAGCTACAGCTACTGACTCTGTCAAAACTCAGAAAAAAGGAGACATTGCAACTACTGTCAATTACAGTGCCAAGGACTCTATGAACTTTAACATGAAAACGCAAGACATTATTATGTTTAAGACAGCGCATGTTGATTATGGAGAGATTGAGCTAGATGCAGACAAAATCAAAGTCAATTATAATACTAAGATTTTAGAGGCAAGCGGACTAAAAGACTCTACAGAAAAAGTAACGGGAAAACCAGTTTTCACAGACAAAGGTCAAGTCTATCAAACCGATCAAATCGTATATAATTTCGATACCAAGAAAGCAATTATTAAAGGTGTAGTAACACAACAAGGAGAAGCTTTCATGCACTCAAACTGGACCAAGAAAAATGAAAAAGACGAGATGTTCAGTGATCACGCTTTATACACGACTTGTAATTTAGAACATCCTCATTTTGGAATTGCAGCTAATAAAATAAAACTGATTCCTGGTGATAAGATTTTAGCAGGTCCTTTTAATCTTGAAATTACAGAATTGCCGACCCCTTTCGTTTTCCCTTTCGGAATGTTCCCCATGCCTAATAATAAAACTTCAGGAATACTATTTCCAACATATGGTGAAGAAAATAGAAGAGGGTTTTTCTTAAGAGATGGTGGCTACTACTGGGCCATAAATGAATACGCAGACATGGCGTTAAGAGGTGAAATATACTCTAAAGGTAGCTATGGCCTATCTTTAGCGTCTAACTACAAGAAACGATACAGTTATAACGGAACTTTAAACATTCGCTTTAATCAACAAAGAATTGGGGAAACAGAAGCTGATTCATCAATATCTCGAGATTTTTGGGTGCAATGGTCACACAGGCCAGAGTCTAAAGGTACAGGTAGATTTTCTGCCTCGGTAAACGGTGGTACCTCCTCGTTCAATAACAATAATCCAACTCAAAATTTTGAACAACAAGTTACAGCAAACTTTAACTCAAATATTTCTTACTCGAACGTTATAAAAGGGACACCATTCAACTATGCTGTTAGCGCAAGGCATGATCAGGATGTAAGAACCAATGAAATCAATCTATTGCTACCTGAGGTCGCCTTGAACATGAATCGGCAGTACCCTTTCAAGAAGGTAAATGTAAACGGACTAGATTGGATTCAAAAAGTCAACTATTCGTACAACTTCACCACCACAAATAGAATTACCAACAATATTGGAAGGGTTGGACCAGAGGCTAGAGAAGATAGTATTGCTGACTTCAGTCAAGAAAACCTACCATATTTTTTGGAAAGGGCTAATAATGGCGGGAGACACAGAATACCTGTATCAACATCTTTCAATTTGTTAAAATTTATTACCGCTAGCCCTAGTTTTAATTATGATGAAATTTGGTACTTGCGAGAATTGAATCATCGGTATAGTGAAGAAACAAAAGGTGTTGTAATCGACACCATAAACACATTTAGCAGAGCTTCATCCTATAATGCTGGCATTGGTTTTACAACCAGGTTATACGGAACCATCTATCCTAAAAAGGGGCCTGTTAAGGCAGTACGTCACATCATGACACCATCGGTCAATCTTAATTGGAGACCTGATTTTGGAGAAGAAGAATATGGTATTTACAAAGAAGTGCAAACAGATTCATTGGGAAACACAAGAGTATTTTCAAAATATGAAGGCTTTGTTTACGGAAGTCCTGGAAGAGGGGAATCGGGGACAATTGGTATTTCACTAGCTAATACTGTTGAAATGAAAGTTAAAAAGGATAGTGATACTTCCGACATTGCGAAAAAAGTTAAAATTTTCGACAACCTCTCCTTCGCAACAAGCTATAACGTTATTGCTGATTCTTTTCGATTAGCTCCAATATCCATCAACGCTCGGACAAATCTATTTAACAATAAACTTGATATAAATATTCAAACGGGTTTTGATCCTTATGTAATGGTCTTGGATAGTATTACCACTAGGGAAAATGGAACAGAAGAAGTTTTTCAAAGGAGAATTGACCAATATGCATGGGAAGGTGGGCAAGGAATTGGGAGATTGACAACTGCGAATATCGCTTTATCAACAAATTTAAATCCAGCGGGCAAAAAGAGTGACGATGAAAACAGAGATAATTTAGAAGATCAAGCAAGAGAAGCCGGTGCTTCAGAAGATCAAGTTCAAGCATTATCTAATAATCCAGCTATGTATGTCGATTTTAATGTGCCATGGAATTTAAGAGTACGATATAATATTAGGTGGAGTAGACAAGGATTTGAAGAAGCCAATATTCAGCAAACAATGAACTTTAGTGGAGATATAAACTTCACTGAAAATTGGAAAGTTGGTTTCACTTCAGGTTATGACTTCGAAAGTCAAGATTTCACACAAACTTCCATTAATATTTTCAGAAATTTGCATTGCTGGCAAATAAATGCCAATTGGGTACCATTCGGTAGGTTTCAGTCATTTAGTGTAGATATTGGAGTTAAAGCCTCGATACTTCAAGATTTGAAATTGAACAGAAGAAGAAGCTGGTGGGATAATTAACTAGTCTACTTTTAAATCAATTCTCAATCGCTTGGAGTTGGTTATTTAGAAGATTGCTCGTGCATCTATCCAGTATATCATAAACATTTTGAAAGCCTTCTACCCCACCATAGTAAGGATCAGGAACATCTGTTCCTTGCAAATTAACATCAATTTCGAAATCTCTCATCAATTGGACTTTTTGCAAATGTTCCTCAGAAGTTGCAAAAGCTATCACTTTTAATTTATTAGCATTATCCATGACTAGAATCTGATCAAAGCGGTTGAAATCTGCAGCCTCAAACTGCCTGGCTCTTTGCTTTAATTGCAATCCATTTTTCAAAGCATTTTCTCGAGTCCTTTCATCTGGTAATTCACCTATATGATAATCAGCTGTTCCACAAGAATCAATCTTAAATTGCTCTTCAATATTTAATTTTGCTATTTTTTTTGACATCAATCCTTCAGCCAATGGCGACCGACAGATATTTCCCAAGCACACGAAAAGTATTTTTCTCATTTTTGCAAAATGGTTTTAACCCCTAAATTAATAAATGCTGAGAACAATAAGAATCTTTTATGAATAAAAGCCTGCTTGGCTTCAAAAACTATTCGTCTCAACAAAGCTTTTTTCTCCCCTTCGCTTTGAATCATTAAGAAAGCTTTCTTGCAAATTTTCAATGTAGACTCTAATTGTTTATTTCCTTTTTTATATTGTTTAGTTGACATTGAAGCCTTCAGAACCCTTTTTTTTACCAAAACTTTATCCGTGTAACTAAAAGGGTTGCTGCGAGAAAGCCGAAGCATGATATCGAAATCTTCATAAGCCAGCTCTTCATCGTAGCCTCCGATTCTTTTTAAGAAAGAAGCTCTATACATCATGGTTGGAGAACAAATAAAGTAACGCTGCAGAAGTTCTTTAAACACATCACCTTCCAAAATGCGTTCTTTAGCCATTCCCTTCTGATCAGTTAAATAGTGCGATTTGATAAAACGACCATATTCGTCAATATACTCTGCATTTGTAAAATTGATAGCAACTGATGGATTTACATCCAAATTCTTCGTGCCTTCACTCACTCTTGTCGGTAACAACACATCATCAGCAGCTAAATCAATAATATAATCAGCATCAGTGGTCATCAGAGCTGCATTAAATGCCTTGCAGTTCCCTATATTTTCATCAAAGAACATACTATTAATGTTTTCTTCTGGGTGCTGTTTTATAAAATTTCTTATTTTATCTACGCTATTATCAGTTGAAGCATCATCTACTACTATCAGCTCTGAAGCATAGGTTTGATTGAGAACAGATTCCATGGCCTCTTCCACGTACTTCTCGTGATTATAGCACAAACAAATAATAGCTACTTTAGCGGACATCACTCAGACTTTTTAATCCAATTACTGAAACCATTATCGCATAAAAGAAAAAGCGCACAATATGGGCATATACCAGAACTTCAATACCTAGTTCAAACTGAGCTGTTATTAGAGTTACGAATATTAAAGCACTTACTAATTCTGTAATGATATATGCTTTTGTTTTTACTGATGCTATCAAGAAAATAGTGAAGGGAAAAGCCAGAAATGCAAACAAATCCCCTATTACCTGTGCTTGCAATAAGCCTCCTGCCTCAGCATATTGTGTATCATATAAAATTCTTAATATCAAATCGTTAAACTGAAAAATCATGATCAAAGATAGGATAGAAACCACCACGTAAATCCCATAAAATTTTTTAAAACTTTCAACTACCGTTTTAGCCTCACCTAACTTCTGAGCAACTAAAGGATACAAAGTTAGGAACAAAAAGCTAATCACAAGCCCTCTATAAGCCTCGGAGATTCGGACAACAGATTGCCATAAACCTGTCTGGATCGTTCCATATTGCTCAATAGCAAATTCACGAACATAATAATCTACCCATTTACTACTTATCCATACAGTTAGCGCCATCAATAAAAATTGCTTAAAATGAGATTTTACTTTATTATCAATTTTTAAATCAATTTTCAAATAAGAACGAACCGGTAGGATTAGAAAAAGAGAAAAAACAGCTTGCAATGTTAACCAATAAATTAAAAAATGATTGAGTTGTAGATCGACAAACAAAACCGAAATAAAAAAAATACTCCATTGACCTAAAATTATAAAAGAATAAAGCTTCAATTTTTGTTGGATTACATAAATAGCAGACACGATTAATCCAAAACAGAATAAGAGTAGAGAAGGGATTATTAAAAGCCAATTATGTAAACTAAATGAATAAAAGCTTTGATTGAATTGAGTACTTATTAGTAAGATCAACCCACTCGAAAAAGTCAAAAAAACTAAGATAATAATAGTCGCACCTACCACTTGAGCCCTTGCTAGAGATTTTTTAGGAAATGCATTAATGAGGCCGTTCCCAGCAGCATCTTGAATAGGCTGCGTAAATAAAGCAATAAAGTTCTGAAAATGACTAAATAATGTTGTTCCAACAGGGCCATAAAAAACAGCTACAATTTTTTGCGCACCAAAACCTACGAGAACTCGAATAGCTAAAAGTATTCCGCTCCAGATACTGTGGTGATATCTAGTCCAAATTTTTAGCATTCGAAAGTATATTTCCTATAGATTAACCCTCCTATAAATTGTTTATAGCGAAGCAGATTTTTATTAATTTCTCTATCTGAAGCCATAGAAGTACCCATATCGATGCATGAAATTTGATTGTGTTTAGCCCAATCATAAATAGCTTTCCATAGTAAAAGTGCTGGCTCCTTTTCAGCAGTAGAAGGGGCAGTTACAAGAGAGTAAACGTAGACAAGATCATGGTGAACGTTTAAAAAGAAAGCTGTCCCCATTAATTCTTCACCTCTAAGCAGCTGAAAAGCATGATAATGTTGAGGGAACTGTCTTTTCGCTTCTGCCATATCCTCTAATTTCATGGTGTTTCTATGTCCTTTTTCCCTTCTCCAAATTAAATTCTGCTGGTATACTTTGTTCCAATCATGATCAGAAACTTCTAGAATCTCAAAAGTGTCTTCACGCAAAATAGAGTTTAATTTCCTGCGTTTCCGTTTCTGTAGAATCTGCTCAAAAAAACTATCTTTGGCGACATATAGATAAGTTCCCACCTCAATATTCAAAATCGTTAGAAAGGGAACTAAATCTTGAAGTTTTTGAAAATTTAAATTGGAATTCAAGGAAAACTGGATTGGCTTAGTGTATTTTTCACTTAGATAATGAATCACTTTTGAGAAAAGAATTTCTTGCTGTTCTATATCAGCAAGGTGTGGAGTGAAAAACGGGGCTTTGAAAGGTGTCACAAATCGATCCTCAATTCTACAAAAGCACCAAAAGGCTATGATATCATGCTTTTGATCACGAACAGTAAAGGGCCATAATTCCTCCTCTTTTAGATGAAGTAACCAATAGTTCTTCCTAGCAAAAATAGGAAACTCCAGTGCTTCTTCTTCCTGCATGGAAGGGAATTGCTCAGAAATTTGATAGTTTTGCCTCATAGGGGTAAAAATACTTTTTATGACGCAATAAATGCCATTTTTAGCATTAAATTGCTTGAAAAACTCTATTTAAGGCACTCTTTTGCTAAAATTCAATTAAATCAATGAAAGATTATTTTTATACAGTTTCTGAAGGTGGAGAAGGTTTTTACAAGGAAAAAGGAAGTAAATTTATTGGCTTATCTTTTCGAGTGAGGAATGAGGATGAGGTAAAAGAAAAGCTGGACGAAGTCAAAAAACAATATCATGATGGCCGTCATCACTGCTATGCCTACCTCTTATCCGAAGATAAAATGCGCGCGAATGACGATGGTGAACCCAATCATTCAGCTGGTGATCCTATTTTGGGTCAAATCAAATCAAAAAATTTAACAGAGGTATTGATAGTTGTAGTGCGATATTTCGGTGGAACAAAGCTAGGAGTACCTGGATTAATCAATGCATATAAAACTGCTGCTTTTGAAGCATTAGAGCACTCGAAGCTAATAGAAGTTACCATTGAAGAAATTTATGACATTGAATATGGTTATGAAATCACTAATGAGGTTATGCGCTTAATATCTGATTTTGAAGCGGATATTAAAAATCAAGAATTCACTGAAAACTGTACTGCCATGATCGGGATTAAACAATCTTTGAGAGATAATTTTGAAGCAGAAGCTCAGAAAATAGAAGGTTTAATTTCTAAAAGACTCACCAACGAACTTTAAACCCAAATCCAAGCCAGTCCTCCAGTATTCCCAAGTATGTCCACCATCTCTAATTCTCAATTCAAACGGAATCTTCTTTTCTGTCTTTGATGACGTTACTTTTAAGATAAGCTAACTTAAAGAAGGGATATACTTCATTGCTTCACCAATCGATGAACTTGTGAGGAATCATTAAATTTTATTATATAGATACCAGCAGGATACTCACTGAAATCAAAAATCAGTTTACCGCTTTTAGTTGGGTATTGTTCTATTATTTTTGTACCACTCAAGTCAAATACTGTAATTCTATCTATTTTTTGTGAGGATTCTACTGATAAATGATTTTTTATAGGGTTAGGATATAATTGCATAGTATAACCTACTACTTTAGCATTGTTCAATACACCATTTACAACCAGTATCTGCGTAACGGGAGGCGCTGCTTCGTAATTATCATTACCAGTTTGAGTAGCTTTTATTTCAGTAGTACCTGCTCCCTCTATCGACACAACATCACTGGAAATAGTAGCCACAGATGGGTCACTACTAATATAGCTAATTTCTAAACCTGATGTGGCAGTGGCTTTTAATGTGAAATCAGGATCCACTGCAGTTTTCGCTTCAAGAGAATCAAAAAATATTGTTTGGCTCAATTTACAATTTTTTAAATCTCCTTTTATGGACCAATTAAAGTCATTTATTAAATTCTGCCTGGCTAATTCTGCATTGCAATATTCTATATCATCAGCACCAAACTCAACATTTAACTGAAGTGAATCTAATTGTATCCAGCCTTCTAAAATCTTATCATAGTTAATAAAATCTAATCCAGATCTATCAAACATTCCAACCATAGTATTAACTTGACTAATATCCCAATCACCTAAATCTTGATTAAAAGAAGATGAGAATCGAAACATATAATCCATATCAATTACGCTACTCACGTCCCAACCACCTATAATCTGATTAAATGAAGATGCTTCATTAAAAAGAGCATACATATCCCCAACATTGTCCGTATTCCACAGATCTAGTGGTTTATTGAAAGCCGAGGCCCCTGAAAACATTTGACTCATCGTGTTCACGTTATGAACATCCCAACTATTGATATTTTGATTAAAAGATATGGCATCATTAAACATAGAGGACATGGATTGTACATTGCTAACATCCCATGTGCTTATATCCTGATTAAAAGATTTAGCGTTTTGAAACATCGCAGTTAATGATGTTGCACTGCTTACATCCCATTCACCTAGACTCTGATTAAATGATTCAGCGCTTCTGAACATAAAAGACATGTTTGCAACCTTACTTACATTCCATAGAGATATATTTTGGTTGAAATCCCAACAATTCTCAAACATACTTCCCATGTTTGTAACATTGCTGACATCCCAGTCAGATAAATCCTGATTAAAATGTACTGCATTATTAAACATATTAACCATATTTGAAACGTTACTAACATTCCAATTACTTAAATTTTGATTAAAAGATGTTGCATTTGCAAACATGCTTACCATATTTACCACGTTGCTAACATTCCAATCTCCAATATCCTGATTAAAAGATGTTGCATTTCTAAATAAACCGAACATACTTATTACATTACTTACATCCCAGCTTGAAATATTACCATTAAAAGAAATTGCACCAGAAAAAATTCCTAGCATACTAGTGACCTTACTAACATCCCAATTTCCAATTTCTTGATTGAATGCAGAAGCATTAGAGAACATACCATTCATAGTGCTCACGTTACTCACATCCCAACTGCTAATATCTTGGTTAAAAGATGATGCATTTAAAAACATATCTGTCATAGAAGTAATAGTGGAAACATCCCAGTTGGAAATATCATGATTAAAAGACGAGCAACCTGAAAACATTTCCTGAAGAGACTGCACTTTGGATAGATCGGGTACATCAGAAGCATTCCCGCTTAAGTTCTTACATCCTTCGAAAGAGTTAATCAATATGTTCCACTCAATATCACCCCATTGTTCTATTGATAAAATTTTCTCCCTGTTTGTTACATCATCAGCTCCGAAATGAATGCTAGGCAATTTTCCAGTTATTTGAACAGTGTAGATTCCAGGCTCTGAATATTGATGATTAGCTGGCCCGCTATTATTTTGAGTGATTGTACCATCTCCCCAATCTACAGAATAATCATAATTGCCTCCGCGAGTTGCTGGAATGGTAATAATTTCGTTAGCCGTTGTTGTTTCCCATGTTGTAATAAATGGTCTTTGTGCTAATACAATTTGTGAAAAGGCTAATAATTAAATAATCAGATAATATTTCTTCATTTTTTGACAAATTGATGGTTGTACTTGTATCGGGAATAATCAACACTTTTTTTAAAGTTAATATTAGACAAAAAACAAGTAGTGTAATATGCAATAAAGGTTATAAAATTTGATTGAATTAAAAAATCAGTTATACTTTTCTTAAATGCAAAATTAGAGGATAAAAATTAATTTCTAAAAGACTCTCCAACGAACTTTAACCCAAGGTCTAAACCTGTTCTCCAATATTCCCAAGTATGCCCTCCATCTCTCACTCTGAGCTCAAAAGGGATTTTCTTTTCCTTCATGATATGAGTCAGATTAGTGTTTTGTTTTAACAAAAAGTCATCATCACCACAATCTAGTGTAATAGCTGGCATACTCGTTTTTCCGTCAGCTCCATATGGATTGGGAGCCTTATAGACTTCCATTCCTTTAATCATCTCTTGTATTGAATGCTTTTTGTAGTTTTCAGGTAATCCTTCTTCATTTAAAGGTCCCCAATTCTTTTGATTGAACTCACTATTTTGGCTAGATGCATCCTTAGGTTCGGTTTCTAAAACTGCTGCGCTTAGTGCATAACATGCTTTAAACATATCTTTATTACTAATAGCATGATATAAAGCACCATATCCGCCCATCGACAGTCCTGCAATAGCTCTATTACTTCTATTCTTTACAATTCTATATCGATCCTCTATAGTTGGAATAAATTCTTCATAGAAAAAATCCTCCCATTTTACTGAACCGTCATAATTATTAATATAAAAAGCATCGGTAAGTCCATCAGGCATAATAATAATCATTTCCGGAATTTCTCCACGCTCAATTAAATTACTAGCTATCCTATTGACTTCTCCTTTATTTACCCAATCTGTATGATCACCCCACATACCATGTAATAAATATAAAACTGGGTATGACCTATAAGATTTATCATAACTATCCGGCAAATAAACTGAATAGGGCATTTGCCGCTTTAGAACTTCACTTTTTACTTTTAAGGAAGAATCTACTACTCCCTTTTGTGCAATTAATTCAATGTTGCAAACAAAACAATAAAGGACTATTGATAGCCCCGCTGAAAACCTTACCATAAAATCACATTAATACTTAACACCCACCTTCTTATAAATAAAATGCATCAACCAAGCAGGGCCTATCAGCAAGAATTGCAAATCTTTGAGAAAAGAAGGTTTCTTGCCTTCAATTCTATGCCCCCAGAATTGCCCTACCCATGCAACAAAAAATACGATCAATGCAATGGCCCACAGCGGTAAGAAACTAAATTGATCAGCCCAGCGAGCAACGGCAATACACAAAATGGCAAAAGCAACCATACCGAATGAGAGTGGAATCGATAAACTGATATAATAAATCAGAACAAATCCTAAAACTACAACGGCCCAATTATTAAAATACCCGACTCCAAAAACATAGGTGAGCATATCATTGGGAATAGAATATAAAAGTGCAACTACACTCCAAAAAATTAATGGCACACAGATCCAATGAACCATTTTATTGGTTTCATTCTTATGGCTAGCACCATATTCTTCTAATAATGTATCAATTTTTCTCATGAATCTAAAATAGATAAATTTCTTTTATGAATCAATAAGTCAGCACTTCCAGCTTAGTTTTTCTCATAAAACAATAAAAGCAATTCAATAATAGTAGCAATTTAAAAATTCCTTATTACATTTGCCTGTACATGAGCAAGTCAATCATAAATATCACTGTCAAGAAAAATGCCTCTCAAGCATTTCATGCTGTTCATGTATTCCATCATTCCTCGTTTTAAGAGGAATAAATTCACCATATCGCCAAAAGCAGGTTTCTGCACATTTTAGTCTTTTGAGGAAAAAATCATTAAACATTTCCTTAGAAAATCTCTTAGTTAAATACTATTTTTAAATCTCAAAAATCAAAGATGAATACATTAAAAATTGCTATACAAAAGTCGGGTCGGTTAAGCGAAGACTCACTAAAATTAATAAAAGAATGCGGTATCAAATTCAGCAATGGGAAAGGTAAATTAAAAGCTGTTGCCGATAATTTCCCTTTAGAATTTCTATTTTTAAGAGATGATGATATTCCCGGATATGTCGAAGATGGCGTTGCGGATTTAGGAATTGTGGGCGAAAACGTATTAGTAGAATACGAAAAAGATGTAAGGCTCGTAAAGAAATTAGGTTTCTCAAAATGTAGACTTTCCATTGGAGTTGATCGCAACTGGAACTATAAAAGCATTCAAGAGCTAGATGGGAAGAGCATTGCTACCTCCTACCCCAAAATTTTAGGCAATTACTTAAAAGAAAACAAAATCAATGCTGAGATTCATGAAATCAGTGGTTCAGTTGAAATTGCTCCAAGCATTGGCTTAGCAGATGCGGTTTGTGACATTGTAAGTTCAGGAAGCACGCTCTTGAGTAACGGGCTAAAAGAAGCAGATGTGATCATGAGGTCTGAGGCGGTACTTGTTTCAGGGAAGAATCTCTCCGCTGAACAAGAGAAGACATTAAACCAGCTTTTATTTAGAATGGAAGCTGTTCAGGCCGGAAAAAGTAATAAATACATTTTACTAAATGCACCAAACGAATCCATTGATAAAATCATAAACCTATTACCTGGTATGAAGAGTCCTACTGTTTTACCACTAGCTATGGAAGGGTGGAGTTCTTTACATTCGGTGGTTAAAGAAGATGAGTTTTGGGAAGTAATCGAAAAACTCAAAGAAGCTGGTGCTCAAGGAATATTAGTAGCTCCAATTGAAAAGATGATTGTTTGAAGTTGATTTATTCTATTTATCGTTCATTTAAACTGAGAGTTTTAGAATAGCGAGATAGTAATTGCTTGATTTAAATATAAAATGAAAGACTATACATACCCCAAAAGAGAAAGCTGGGAAAAACTACTGAAAAGACCTACTGCATCACTTTCAGATATCAGAAAAGTGGTGCAACCCATAATGGATGAGGTTCAAAGCAAAGGTGACATCGCTTTGAAATCTTACACCAAAAAATTTGATGGGATTGAGCTAGGGAAATTATTGGTGACGAGAGATGAAATTAAATCCGCAGCTGCCAAGATATCAGGCGAACTCAAAGAAGCAATTCAAGTTGCACACGATAATATTTCCAAATTTCATGAAGCCCAAAAAATGGCTCCACTGAAAATTGAAACTATGCCTGGAGTTCTATGCGAAAGAAAATCAGTAGCGATTCCAAAAGTAGGGCTTTATATTCCTGGTGGAACAGCCCCTCTTTTCAGTACCGTATTAATGCTGGCAGTTCCAGCCAAAATAGCTGGATGTAAAGAAATAGTTCTATGCAGCCCACCTAATAAAGAAGGGAAAATCCACCCTGCCATATTGTATGCTGCAGAAGTAGCTGGCATCACGCAAATTTTTAAAGTGGGTGGAGCGCAGGCAATAGCTGGCTTAGCATATGGAACAGAAAGTATTCCTAAAGTAGATAAAATTTTTGGCCCTGGTAATCAATACGTTACAGCTGCAAAGCAATTAGCAAGCTTGGAGGCAGTTGCTATTGACATGCCTGCTGGTCCCTCGGAGGTATTAGTATATGCTGATGCAGAAGCAGACCCTGCTTTCATCGCAGCTGACTTACTTTCTCAAGCAGAGCATGGAGTGGATAGTCAGGTGATCTTTGTAACGACCTCTACTGAAATGTTAGGCGCCTTGCAAAAGGAGATTTATCATCAATTAAGCGAACTACCAAGGTGGGAAATAGCGGATAGATGTTTGCAAAACAGTGCAGTCTTCATCCTTAAAAACGAAAAGGAATGTATAGATTTAATAAACCTATATGCCCCTGAACATTTAATCTTACTTGCCAAAAATGCTAGACTAATTGCAGACCAAATTGAAAACGCAGGTTCTATTTTTCTTGGATATTACACTCCCGAATCTGCAGGTGACTATGCGTCTGGTACTAATCACACACTACCCACTAATGGTGCTGCAAGAGCTTATAGCGGGGTTTCTTTAGATAGTTTTGTTAAAAACATCACCTACCAAGAGATTACACCTGAAGGTTTGCAGAACCTTGGACCCCATGTTGAAATCATGGCAGAAGCTGAGTCATTAATTGCACATAAAAATGCGGTAACACTCCGATTGAATAGTTTGAAAAAATAAATGATTTGCCAAAATGAGCAATATTCCTAATTGGAAGGGATTAGTACTTCCTCACATATTGAGTTTACAAGCATATTCATCAGCTAGAGATGAATTTTCAGGGGATGCAAAGGTGTTTTTAGATGCCAATGAAAACCCATTTGATGAGGAACAGCAAAACTGGAATCGCTACCCTGACCCTTTACAAAAAAAAATCAAAAATCAACTAGCCAAAATAAAAGGAATTCCGTCCGAGAATATGTTTTTAGGTAATGGCAGTGATGAGGCCATTGATTTATTGTTCAGGATCTTTTGCAAGGCGGGAGAATCGAATGTTATTACATGTCCCCCTACCTACGGAATGTATAAGGTTTCCTCTTCTATTCATAATGTTGAAAATATAGAAGTCGCCTTATCCGAAGATTTTCAACTGGAAATCAACTCAATTTTGAAAAATGCCAATGAGCAAAGCAAAATGCTTTTTATTTGTTCTCCTAATAATCCGACCGGCAATAGCCTAAGAAAAGATGATATTCAGAAACTATTAGAGAGCTTCAAGGGGATTGTGGTAATTGATGAAGCTTACATTGACTTTTCTGCTCAAAATTCATGGATACATGAACTATCAAAATATCCCAATTTGGTTGTGCTACAAACTTTAAGTAAAGCTTGGGGATTAGCTTCGGCTCGACTGGGAATTGCATTTGCAAATCAAGAATTAATTGCAATTTTAAATAAGGTTAAACCTCCTTACAATATTAGCGGACCAAGCCAGAGACTAGTATCAACATCGCTCAAAAATATAGAGGCATTTGAACAACAAATAAACACAATCTTATCGGAAAGAGATAAACTCTACCAAAAGCTTCAAGATATTCCTGGTGTCAAAAGAGTGTTTCCGACTGATTCGAATTTTATTTTAGTGCAACTAAATGATGCAAGAGCAGTCTATCAAAAACTTATTGCAAAAGGTATTGTAGTTAGGGACCGATCTAATGTGAAATTATGCAATAATTGCCTAAGAGTAACAGTGGGGACTGAAAGTCAAAATGAAAGTTTAATTTTAGCTTTATATGAAATAGTAGAAAAAGTCTAGTTAAGATCACTGTGTTGGAGAAGAACCTTCAACTTCAACAGTGCGGCCATACTGATACTATCAGTAATGCTTCCATCCATGACCATTTGAATAGCTTCCTTTAGAGGGAGCTTTTTAATTTTCAAGTCTTCTGTTTCTTCAAATTGAGTTTTCCCTTGATAGAGTTCTTTTGCGATAAAAACTACACCGCGCTCATCAGAGACAGAATTGCTCGTATGAATTCTTAATAGCTCCTCCCAGTGTTGAGCCGTTAAACCCGTTTCTTCCTTCAGTTCCCTTTTGGCAGCATCAAGCTCTTTCTCACCTAGGGGACAGCCTCCTTCTGGTATTTCCCAGCTGTATTCATCTAATGGATACCGATATTGACCGACAAGCCAAGTATTTCCGTCATCATCAATAGGGATCACACCCACAGCTATATTCTTAAAGTGTACTTTACCATAAATCCCTTTTCCCCCGCTTGGATTAATGACATCGTGTTCTTCCACTCTAATCCACTGATTATTGTATTGGATATTGGAGTTTATAAGCTTCCATGGATTAATTGACATACAAAATTCTTATAAAACGGATAAAAAAGATAGCATTTAAAATAATTCGAAGCTGTAATAATTTGCTTAGAATTTGACAATCACAAATTTAATCATCTGATTTTAAACTAGCTAATGTTAAAGATTATCGAAAATAAAGAACTTATTTATCAATTTAGTTTACTATTAGAAAAAAAATAAACAATTTACTTGACAAAATTGCACTTTGGGAAGAGTAAATTCATATATCTTAAATTTTCAGTATTTACTACTATTATTCTGTATAATATTAGTTCCAAGGGGTTTATTGAGTCAATCCAAACCTACGGAAGATAGAGAAACTATATCAACCTTATTAAAAGAGGCGGATGAGAACTGGCATAATAACATACCAAAAGCGCAAAGAGCAGCTGCAGAAGCATTTTCACAGCTTAACAGCGAAACGAGCCCTTTATTAAAAGCTGAAGCTTATGCTCAATATGGAATTTCCTTCTATACAGACTTAAATTACGATAGCGCTATATTTTATTATAAAAAGGCTACGGAAGTCGCAGCTCAAAATGGAATAATCGTTCATAAATACATGGCTATTACCACTTCCGCTATGTCAAAAACTGGTCGATTTATGGATGTAATAAATTTGGCTAACAAAAGGATTAGTCAACTTAGATTCAAAGATGCAGAGTATTACAAATTGTTAATGATCAAATTATCCGCTTCCATATCCTTAGGTTCAACGGAAAAGTCCAAATCAATTATTACAATTTTAGATCAATTTAAAGAAGATGAATTTACTTTAGAATCTAGACAAAAAGCTTACAAACTAAAAGCTAAATACTACCATCTTACCGCTCAATATCAGAAATCAGATTCTCTATTGAGCATATTATTACAGGATTATATCGATCCCCATAATAAAATGGACGCTGCTGAAATTCATTTGCTCTTAGCTCAAAATGCAATGGAAATAAGTCAGTATAAAAGAAGTTCAGAATTACTTCTAGCAGCAAAAACTGTTTATGATAGCCTAGGCTACGAATTTGGACAGGCAAACGTGAATCTTTTTACAGGATCCCTGCTTTCCTGGATGGGTCAGTACAATGATGCCAGTGATTACATTTTTGAGGCTTTAAGAGTATTTGAAAAGAATGGCAATCAGAATGAAACTATGATAGCTTATTATGAATTAGGCTGGATTTTCTTTTCGATGCAAATGGAAGAACGAGCAAAGAAATATTTAAAACAATCGATCGTGATTGCAAGAAATATCTCCAACCTAAAATATCTAGGTAATGTTCATAATGCCTATGGTTCCCTATATACTGATCTAAAAAAGTACGACTCTGCTAATTTCTATTTTGATTCATCTATCTACTATCAAGAAATCACGCAAAACATCAGATCCATAGCCGCTGCCAAATTCAATAAGGCCATAGTATTAGAGAAACTAGGGAAGGACCAAGAAGCACTTGATTTGTATAGATACGGCTATAAAGTAGATGAGAAATTTAGAAACACAATAGGTTTAATAGAAGGAGATTGGATACTTGGTGAATATTTTATGAAAAAAAACCAATTGGATTCAGCTCAATATTATTTCCGAGTAGGTGAGAAAAGAGCAAAAGGATTAGGCGAAAAGTACTTTCTCTTAAAAATCCTAGAAGCTCAATCAAATTTAAATTCCAGAATTAATAATCACCTACTAGCAAGTCAATATCTTAAAGAAGCGCTAAAAACACAAAAAGAGCTATCGGAAGAAAATACGAAACTCGAATTAGCCACTCTGGAAACGACCTATGACCTAAAAAATAAAGAGAAAGAGTTATCTCTGCTAAATCTTCAAAAAGAGAACAATGAGCAAACAATTGCTTTAAATCAGAAAACGATAGAATCACAACGAAATACATTGATTCTGTTAACCATTGGCATTCTAATTCTACTTATTCTCAGCTATATCATTTTTAGATATCTTAAAATTAGAACTAAAACTAATCATCAATTACGAGATCTCAATTACGAAATTCAGGAAAAACAAGAAGAAATTGTAGCTCAATCAGAAGAATTAAAAGAAGCCAATGATCATGTCCACGAGCTTAATGAATTTCTAGAGAAAAGAGTTAAAGATAGAACACTAGCTTTAGAAGAAGCACTTTCAGAATTAGATCATTTTTTCTACAGGGCCTCGCATGACTTTCGAGGGCCTCTCACCACTTTAATGGGGTTGGTAAGTATTTCTAGGGGCTATATTCTTTCGGAAGAGGCTACTGTTCTTTTCGACAAGGTAAACATCACCGTAAAAAAACTTGATAGCCTAGTTAAAAAACTACAAGCCGTGAGTCTCTTAGGCGATTTTGAAAATTTCAAATCACCAAAAATCCTTGATTTAGAAAATGAAGTTAAACAAATAGTTGACGATGTGATTACAAACAAATCGATTGATGGAAGCAACTACAATAGCAATATCAGTATTAAAACTTCTACTAAAGCCGTATTGTTCTACCCCCTGATACTTGAAATTTGCCTGAAAAATTTGATTGAAAATAGCTTGATTTTTAATTACTCAACGACAGTCGAAATTGAAATTAATGTGGTAGTAGAGGATGATGAGCTTATGCTAAGTGTGCATGATAATGGAATTGGAATATCTGATGAAATGCAAAAAGAGATTTTTAGTATGTTTAAGCGAACTTCTCAAATCTCGACAGGAAATGGTCTAGGATTATACATAGTAAAAAAAGCTATCGATATCCTAAAAGGTAAAATTGAAATAAACAGCAACATTAATAATGGTAGCACATTTATCTTAAAATTTCCTTTAGTTGGCATTAACGAAGCACTAGAGCCAAATAATGAAAAGCTTTACATAAAGAAATAATAAATCGTTCCACCTTCAACCACAGCAAGTCCATAAACCCTTAAATTATACTATTTTCATTTTGATTTTCATTCATTTAATGTCAAACAAATAAATCTCAAATTAGATAACAATTCCCGCAATTAATCTCTATTTTTAGAATTGATTTAATCAGAAATCTTACAAAATGATAGAATTAGCGAGCATTTTAGTATTAGGCGTTTTTGCGCAGTGGCTGGCATGGAAAATAAAACAACCTGCTATTCTTCCCCTCATTTTGTTTGGGCTTCTTGTGGGACCTATTTCCACTTTTTTCACCCCAGATGGTAATAAGCTCATTAACGGGGATAATATATTCTCAGGAGATTTACTTTTCTCCTTTGTATCCCTTTCTGTTGGAGTCATACTTTTTGAAGGAGGACTAACGCTCAATTTAAAGGAAGTCAGGACTGTAGCTAGCACTGTGCGAAATTTGTTAGTGGTGGGTGTTATCATCACTTTCATCGGAGGCACAATTGCCGCTGTTGCTATTCTGGACTTAAGTTTATCTATGGCATTGCTCTTTGGAGGTTTAATAATTGTTTCAGGCCCCACAGTTGTATTGCCAATCTTACGAAATGTTCGTCCCAATGCTAAAATTAATACCATCTTAAAATGGGAGGGCATTCTAATAGATCCATTAGGAGCATTAATAGCCGTTTTAGTTTATGAGTTTATAAAAAGTTCTTCTAATGGAGAGTATTATACAGTAGAAGCTCTGAAAGATTTCTTCACCACAATCTCCGTTGGGTTCTTCATCGGTGGGTTTGGCGCTGTCTTAATTTGGTATATCATTAGTAAAAATAAAATTCCGGACTACCTGCGAAATGTGATCACTTTGGGTACTGTAATATTGGTGTTCTCTGTTTCTGATCTACTACAAAAAGAAGCTGGCTTATTGGCAACAACCATTATGGGAATCGTACTAGCCAATATGAAATTAGATGATTTCAAAAAAATACTGTCTTTTAAAGAAGATATCAGTCTAATACTGGTGACACTGCTATTTATTCTACTTTCCAGTAGAATTGACATTGCCCAGATTGAACAATTAGGTACAAGAAGTTTAGTTTTATTCGCAGTAGTTATATTCATTTTGAGACCACTAGGTGTATGGCTGAGCTCTATTGGCTCTACTCTCCGATGGCAAGAAAAGCTATTTATAGCATGGATCGGACCTAGAGGAATTGTTGCTGCGGCTGTGGCTTCACTATTCTCACTAGATCTATTGAGCTCCGATTCAACTAGTGCCGCAATTAAATCAGAAGCAGAATTGTTGTTACCGCTCGTGTTTCTAGTCATTGTAGGTACGGTAGTTATTCAAGGCACCAGTGCAAAATACGTAGGCAAATGGCTAGGAGTGCTAAGGAAAGAACCTCAGGGTGTGCTTTTTGTAGGAGCTAACGAAATAGCTAAAAAATTAGCTCTATTCTTAAAAAAAGAAGGATTTTACGTTTTACTAGCTGATACTGCCAAGCATAATGTAAATGAGGCTAGAAAGCTTAACCTACCTGTTTATGAAGGTAATATACTTTCTGAAGAGATATTTGAAGAGATAGATCTGTCACAAATTGGCAAAATGATGGCTGTGACAAGTAACTCTGGGATTAATTCACTAGCATTGAGCTGGTTCGATAATGAACTAGGAATGGAAAATACTTACAGAATTGTTAGTAAAGAAGAAGCTGATAACGAGAATTTACCGCTACCAAAAAATGTGCTCTTCAAATCCAGGTTAGATTACTTAAGTCTGAACCATCTCTTAAGACAAAACAGTGAAATATCTGAAGTTAAATTTTACGGAGAGTCTGAATACGAAGAATTTCTAGAAGAGAAAGGTAAGACTATCATACCATTGTTTATTATAACCTCTGAGAAAAAACTTCACATAATCTCAGGTTACCCTGAAGAAGTCAATAAAGACGACCGATTAATCTTTTTAAAGAATAGAAATTATAATATGTCAAGTAACAAAAATGACTGATGCTAGTCTCCACATTAGTCATTTAATAGCCTCCTATCAAAAAATTTAGATTTTTCTAATAATAATATTAAAATTCCTTTCAAAACTAACGCATTAGTTTTATATTAGTTTTTTTAACAAAATAATAGGGAAAAATTATGTTAGTACTAACCAGAGCAGAGGAACAAATCATGCATAAGCTATGGAGCTTAAAAAAAGCTTATGTAAAGGAAGTTTTAGAGACTTTACCTGAACCCAAACCAGCCTACAATACTGTAAGCACAATTATTCGCATTTTAGAAAGAAAAGGAGTAGTTGGACATGAAAAGACGGGAAAAAGCTATTTGTATTACCCACTTTTGAAAAAGGATGAGTACAAAAAACAAAGTTTAAAAAAACTTATTCATGGCTATTTTGAAGGCTCATTTGCGAATATGGCATCATTCTTCGCAAAAGAAGAGAACCTCAGCACTTCTGAACTTGATGAGGTAATGAAGCATCTGAAAGATCAAAAGTAAACATCATGGAAACCTTAATTTACGTTCTTAAAGCCCATATTCTATTCTTGATTTTAGGTGGTCTCTATCATTTTATGCTAAAAAATGAGAAGAACTTCACTTTTAATCGATATTACCTTCTAGCAATTTACGGGGCAAGTATTCTTGCCCCATTGCTAGATTTCAAATTACTAAATAATGTAACCATAATAGATCCCCAATTTTTTAACAGTGGATCAACAGCTACCACTGCTGGTGACACTTCGGCAGCATTAGAATCTAATTTTCTCATTCTTGAGAACCTACTTCCGTGGATTTACGCTTTACTAGTTTCCGTTTCCGTAATTATCTTCATCATTAGATTCGCTACTAGTTATAATAAGTTTCATCTACTTCAAAGAATTTCAAAATTGGATTACAAAAGAAACGTGTACTGGATTGAAGATGATATCCCACCCTTTACGTTCCTAAATAAAACTATCTTACCACTAAAATTGCAGGAAGATGAAAACCAAGAGGTAATAATTAAGCATGAGGAAGCCCACAGAAAAACATTTCACTTTTTTGACATAATTTGGGTAGAAATTCTATCCTCATTGCTGATTTTCAATCCTTTCCATAAGAAAATCAAAAAATATGTAATGGAAAATCACGAGTTTCTAGCAGATGAATATGCCTGCGAGATGACAGATAAATCACATTATGCTCAAATTTTGATTCACCAGACGCTGAATCAAAATCGACTTAATTTTGTCAGCTATTTTGCAAAACCAACAATCTTGAGTCGACTAAATATGCTGAAAAGCTCCAAAAAATCGAAATCAAAGCCCGTAATTGTTGCTTTAAGTTTCATCTTAATCAGTGCACTCTTTTCTTGTGACTTAAACCCTACTGAAGAGATTATCTTAAAAAAAGACAGTATAAAACTAACTGATAAAATACCTAAAGCTGTCGATGAAAACACCATCTTTTCTATAGTGGAAAACCAAGCCGAACCAAGGGAAGGAGTACAAGCTTTTTATGACGCTCTAAACGAAGACTTAAAGGGGAATTACCCTCAAGAAGCAATTCAAAATGGAATAGAAGGAATAGTCTACATTCAATTTGTAATCGAAAAAGACGGAAGTTTGAGCAATATTCAAGCTGTAAAAGGTATTGGTGGTGGGTGCGATCAAGTGGCCGTTAATATGATTAAAAATTACGGTGATTGGATTCCTGGAAAGCAAAATGGTGAAACTGTACGTTCAAGAAGAGTAGTTCCAGTAAGATTCGTATTAAACTGATGCCGCTGTAAAAAGTACTCACGACATATTTAGGTTCGAAAAGTATATTCCTTTTCAATAGTTTTATTTATATTTCGAATACACTAATATCTTAGAGAATGAACTACTTAGCAAGTCTTCTTATTTTTTGTACATTGATATTTCCTTCTAAGATTAATAATGGAAATCAACAAAGAGCAGTAATGCAAAGCGTTTTTGATATAGAGGAGTTTCAAAAGCACCTTGCCTATTCACCTCGGTTTGTGGGAACTAACAATAGGCTAGAAGTACTGATGGTTGGCCTACCCGACCTAGAAAACGATGAAGTCCAATTTGAAGTGCGAAACAAATCTATCAGAATAACCTCTGAAAAGGAAATTGAAGAGCTTGAGCATCATTTTTACATTAGAATAGATGAATTTGATCTAAAAAAATCAAAAGCAAGAGTCATGCTCTCTTATCAGAATTCCAGAATGTATTATGAAAAAGAGCAAAAAATATTGTTGAATGCTCAATTGCTGAAAAACAGTAATAATGAGTGGATAGTCGAAAATTATAATCTAGACGAAGTCAGTATTAATACTTCCGATTAAGGATTTCAGCATAAACTATTGCTTTCTTTGCACTTTCAGGATCTGATAAGCCTTCTCTTATTTCTTTTGCAAAAAGGTTTTCGCTTTTTTTATCATCGAACTCTCTAAATCTGTTGCTTTGAGTGGATACCTCTTCAATATCTACTAATTCGTCTATACTTTTCAGCTTCTCTCCTTTTTTGTAAAGTTCCTTTAGAGTTTCATCCGCATTTTCGTAATCTTTTTGGCTTACCTCTTGATTTATAGGTCTTTCATCAACTTGCTCAGAAAGGGGTCTAATATCCTCGCTATCCGTCAAAATTTCACCTGACTCATTTTGCGATTCAATGCTTCGCTGCTGATTTTCACCGCTTAGTTCAGCCAAAAGCTCTTCAAAAGATTTAGGTCTCCTCTTTCCTTCGGAGGTTTGCTCAGTTGATTGAGACTCTTCTTTCTTTCTAGTATCTGGCTTTTTCTTTTTTCCCCTACCTTTGAATAAAAAATAGAGAATAGAGAGCACAATATATATGAGGATTTTATAATCTTCCATATTATAAAATTACTAAAACTTTAGATAAAAAAACTATCTAAACTAAAGGAAATAAATATTCAGAACTCATTAAGCTTAAAGCCTATTAGTAGAACGTCATCCGTTTGACTGTAACCCCTTTTCCAATCCTCAAATTTCTTGTTTAAAAGGAACATCTGATCTGTTGTTTCCTTATCAGAAATTTCTTGAAGAAGCGTTCGTAATTTACCTACCATGAATTTCTTATCCTTGGGGCCACCAAATTGATCTTGATAGCCATCAGAAAAAATATAATAAGTGTTTTTCGGATTATAATCAATAACATTTGAAGTGAACTGATCGTCATTGTTTACCTTTCGTTTACCTCCAATAGAAATCTTATCACCTTTAACCACTTCTATTTGCTGATCTTCTCTTACGATAACCAAGGGATTTCGAGCTCCTGCAAAGTGAAATGTTTTTGCATTTTCGTCTATAACGGCAATGGCAGCATCCATGCCGTCTTGATTTTCATTTTGAGATTGCTTTAAGTAACTATTTACTCCCTCATGAAGCTTGTTCAAAACTTCTGCAGGATCAGTTACACCTTCTTGAAGGACTATCTGGTTAAGATTCGTATCGCCCACTAATGACATAAAAGCACCCGGCACTCCATGCCCCGTGCAATCTATAGCGGCTAGTATTTTCTTTCCATTGACTTCTGCAGCCCAATAAAAATCTCCAGACACAATATCTCTCGGAAGGAATAAGACAAAGGATTTCGGAAACATGCTCTTGATAAAAGCATCGGTCGGTAGCATGGCGGATTGAATTCTTTGAGCATATCTAATACTCCCGATTATATCTCTATTCTGCTTTTCGATGAAATCCTTTTGTGAATGCATGGCATCTCTTTGCGAAAGAATCTCTTCTTTTTGCATTTTCAATTCCTCATTCTGCTCTGAAATCTGATCGCTTTTAAACCGTAAATCCTTCTGTGCTTTGATTAAACTCTGATTCCTCTCCTGTAATTCAAAATGAGCCTCTTGCAATGCCACTCGATGCATGAAATTGTTTTTCATGATGTAGTAGCGAAATGCAGCCATCGAAAATGCAGCTATACCAACTACCAATAGTATATTCACCCCCTTCATCATGAAATAATCTAGAACTCCCGCATCGCAGAAATAGGTATGCACCAAAACTTGAATCAAGAAAACCGCAAAAAAATTAATCACAAAATAGAAAGGCCTCAATATCACTAAAACCGCACTTGTGATAAAGACCGTAATAATTGAAATCAAGTAAGTCATCCAATCGGAACAATCCACCATATAAGCCGCAGACGTGAAAAGACAAAAGGCAATTATTTCAAAAAGTAATTCGTGGCTAAACTTAAATTTTTGATGGAGCAAATATACTATCCCTACTACTAGAGATGGGCCGTATCGAAATGCATACCATACATTGATATTTGCTTTTTCAATCGAAAGTTCTGGAATAGTGCTCAATGGAAATAGAAAAATAACCAAGAGAGCCCCCCACCGTGCATAGATGTGCCCTATACGCTTATACTCTTGCTTCCAAGCATCGTTCAAATTGATCCCAAAACTGTCTGCTATATTTAGCTTCATCTATTTTTCTCAAAAAATTCAGTGCGAGATTAGCACACAATTCCTAAATATAAAAATCATTTATCGAAAATGAGGGTAAACATGATCCTTCATTAAAGATTGTACTTTTTTACGTAACCACCTCCGTTTAATATGTCTTATCTGTTCATCGTAATCTTGTTTTATATCAATTTTATAATCTGGAAGGCTTACGTCAGATGCTTCTTCCACCCATACAGAATGAATTGTAAAAGCAAACTGCAGTTCATCGTGATCTAGCTTAACCACAGGGCCTTTATGTAGGTTAGACGCATCAAATATCCATATTTCAGAAAAATAAGAACTAGTTTTAGGAATATTTTCCTCCTTCCCGATGACAGTACATAAAATATAACCATTCAAAGATTCGGGAATATCATTATTTAAAGAGTTACTGGGTATAAACTGTAAAGACCACATAAAACAATCTTGAGGAAAACTATAGTGGTCAGTGACCTTCATCGAATCAGTCTCAACGGTCTCTAGAACGAATGGAGCACCTTTTTTAGTGAATTCAAGCATTTGCTCAGCACTGTAAATTCGGTTTCTTTTGGGGTCTTGATAAAGTCTGTAAATAAAATCCGTTAAAAGTTGATCATCTAAACCGTAAGCCTGCCAAAAAACATGCTTGATCTCTCCTACATTCTTGTCAGGTGATAACATATCACGATAAGTGTAAAGCCCAACTCCCCAAGTATGTGGGCCTGGATCTTTTTCACCAGGTCTACCTTCTAGATGAAGAAAGACCGTTTTATCTTCGAGGTTATCTCTGTTCTTGACATCAATAACAATTTTTCCAATTTTACCAATGTCCATCTCGCCAACAGCCAACATACCTACTCGCTGAGGGTCAATAGGCCTATTATGTAATTTGCATTCGTCATAATATCGAACCCATTCAGCAGGACATGCGCTACAATTATGAGCAGCATGTAAGGTGACCACCCCTCCTGGGTTTTCATAGTTTGCAGAAAAATGAACAGTTTCGACCGGAAGCACCACCTTATGAGCTTTGACCTCTTCAGCTTCAGGAACTAAATCTCTTCTATGTACGATATAAAGGGTAGAATAATCATTTTGTGCCCCATCCAACAATTCTCTCAGAAAAGAGTCAATTCTTGCATTATTTGGAAAAGGATTATTCAGCATAACATCTAATGTGAATTTGAAGTTAGTATCAGCCATGAGAACATAATCTCTCGTGAAACCAATCTGATGCATGTTGTGCTGAATTTGGATATTTGAACCATTTTCATTTACAATTTTAAAAGATTTAGGATTCTTTTCTCCAGTCCAACGGACTAAGTAGACTGCATCTTCATTTGAAAAATGCCTGCCAATCAAATTCCAGTACCATTGTCGAAGTTTATCCCAAATAGATTTTGGCTCTTTTTCAGCGGCTTCTTCGTAAAAAAAATCATTAACTTCTTTTACTACCTGCTCCTTATCCTCTATTTCCTCCCATCTACTTATTCTCTCTTCCAACCTCCTTTCAATCTCTTCTTCACTACTAAATATCAAATGAAAAATTTCAGTTGCACTTAATAGGTTTCGAGTGGTCTTGGTGAAATTAACACTAAATACCTCCTTAGTTTCCGGATCATAAACAGGGTGAGCTGTTGTTAGCACCATTGGAAAAGGATTATTTAAAAAAGGTGGAGTCCCTGCCCTCCAGAATTTGTTTTCTCCAATCGGAGTAATTAAATCAAGGCTTTTGGGATCAAATTCAAATGGTCTACCAGCATCGAAAGTAGCTAGCAATCGAGATTGTTTATCACCAGGTTTTCGAAAAGGAGTTATAGCGGTGTTGATTTGATTTCTTGTCCCTAATTTCATTGACATCCTTGCCAAGCCCCTATTCTTAAAAGCTATCTCAGCATACGGATTGTTGGGATTCAAAATCGGGCTCGAAGCAATATCAGCATAAAAACAGGGGGTTTTTAATAATCGCGTTTTCAGCTTTACTTTTCCTGAGTCAGTGAAATCGAACCGATACATATATCCATCACCATTTATCACAGGGGAACCAAATTCTTGATTAAACTCTCCGTTTGGAAGCTTCCTTTCGTAAGGCAATCCACCACTGTTGACAGTTCCAGCGCCGGAATTGATAAAAACGAAACCAGATAAATCCTCTGGAATCGTTCCTTCTTTAACTTTCAATTCAATATCAAGTGGCTCTCGGGTAGAGGTGAGTAAGTTTGGGTGACTCATAGTTTTGGTGATTATTATTGGTTTTATTTCCGCTACATAAATAATAAAAATTCAACTAAAAATTAACTAATTACAATATTATTTACATCATTTTTGAATACTTGAAGCAATTCTTATCTGCATAGATTAGTTTTATTCGAACCGTTATAGCATTTTTTAAACAGAAGATTCCTTATCATTACCCACTTCTCCAAATAAATTATAAATTTGTTATCCGCTTTTTCGAGCGTAGATTTTTTGAGTAAAAATTATGCAGCTAACCAAACTTGAGATAAAAGGATTTAAGAGCTTTGGTGACCGGATGGTCATTAACTTTGACAAAGGTATCACAGGTATCGTAGGCCCAAATGGATGCGGTAAATCCAATGTAGTAGATGCCATAAGATGGGTTCTAGGAGAACAAAAATCTCGAATGCTCCGCTCAGACAAGATGGAAAACGTTATTTTCAATGGGACAAAAAAACGTAAGCAAAGTAATTTAGCCGAAGTATCTCTGACTTTCAATAACACTAAAAACTTACTACCAACCGAATACTCTAACGTAACAATTACCAGAAGATACTATAGGACTGGTGAGAGTGAATATCTACTGAACGGAGTAAGTTGTCGATTAAAAGACATCACTAATCTTTTTATGGATACTGGAATAAGCTCTAACAGCTATGCGATTATTGAGCTCAAGATGGTGGATGATATCTTAACAGACAAAGATAATTCTCGAAGGGGATTGTTTGAAGAGGCAGCAGGAATCAGCAAGTTTAAAATCAGAAAAAAGGAAACTTTAAAAAAATTAACCGATACTGATGCTGATTTAGAACGAGTTGAGGATTTACTCTACGAGATAGAGAAAAACTTGAAGTCGCTAGAAAAACAAGCCAAACAGGCCGAACGATACTATCAATACAAAGGGGAATACAAAGAGAAAAGTATTCTTTTAGCAAAGAAAACTGTCGCTGATAAGAGAGAGGTCTTTTTGAAGTTAAATAAACAAGTTCAAGCAGAAAATGATAAAAAAGTCAGTTTAAACAGACAGTTAGCTGAACAAGAAGCTGCCTTAGAAAAAGGTAAATCAGAATTATTACAAAAAGAAAAATTATTGGCAAGTCGTCAAAAAGCACTGAATGAACATGTCAATAAGATCAGACAGTACGAAAGTGAGAAGAAAATAAAGAATGAACGATTACGCTTTTTACAAGATAAAAGTGACAGTCTAAAAAGTCAGATCGAGCAGGATAGACAAAGTAATGAGCGAGCTTCTTTTAGCATCAAAAGTTTAGAGCAGGAAAAATCTTCAGCTGAGAAAATCTTCTTTGAAACGGAGCAAAGAGTTGAAGTTCTAAAGTCAGAATTTGATGAGCAAAAGAACAAAACATCTGCTATTCGAGAAGAAGTTAATACTTTAAATCAGCAACAAAAAGCTTTACAGAATGAAGTTTATCAGTTAAATAAATCATTAGAAATCAAAGAGATCCAGCTATCTTCTGTAAAACAAGAATTAGAAAAAAGTAGTACCGATACTACAGAGCAATCGGCTAGTTTGCAAGAGTTTGATGCAAAGTTAGAAGAGCTATCAAAAGTCTTAAAGGAAAAAAATGAGTATTTAACTAATCTTAAAAACAAGGAAGATAGTCTTAATCAACAAATCGAAGATCATAAGAATACAATTGAACTCATAAGGGAAGAACTAACCCAATCTTCACGAAAGCTTGATGCAAGAGAAAATGAATACAATCTAACCAAATCCTTGGTTGATAATTTAGAAGGTTTTCCAGAAGCTATTAAATTTCTAAAAAAGAGCTCAAAATGGGGTAAAAACGCCCCACTCCTCTCTGATGTATTGACCTGCTCTGAGGATTATCGAATTACGATTGAAAATTTTTTAGAGCCCTATATGAATTACTATATAGTGGAAACAGAAGCTCAAGCATTCGAGGCCGTTAATTTATTGAGTGATGCTAGCAAAGGGAAAGCTCACTTTTTCATTCTGGATAATTTCGAAAAGTTCAAACCGAGTGATTCAAAACTCTATGACCAAGCCATTGCAGCTACGGAAATTGTCGAATACGATGCCAAGTACAAAAAATTAATCGGTTTTATTTTAGACAACGTCTACGTAGTAAAAGGGGACTATAAATCGATCCCTAACGATAATGAAAGCATTTTCATCACGCAAAGCGGGAAAGTTACCAAAAGGAAATTCAGCATGTCGGGCGGCTCTGTAGGTCTGTTTGAAGGAAAGAGAATTGGTAGAGCAAAAAACCTAGAAAAGCTACAGGTGGAAATTAAAGACTTAAACAAAAAGATAAGTCAAATAAAAGAGAGCTTAGAAAGCCGTCAAAAAGATTTGGATAACCTAAAAGTTCATAGTTACAGAGAAAACATTGAAATTCTTCAGTCTGAAATCAATGAGGTAAATTCTGAATATGTCTCTATCCGAACAAAACAGGAACAATTTTCGCAAATGCTCAATAGTGCCGCTAATAAACGTGAAGGTATGGAGCAACAACGAGAAACCTTAGCCGAGGAAATTGAAAGTATAAAACCTGAAGCAAAAGAAAAATCTGAGAAACTTCAAGAGATTGAACAAAGATTAAGTCTTATCAGTGAAGATCTCAGTGTTCAGGATGAAATTTTAAGTCAAAAATCATCGGCTTTCAATCAGGAAAATATTGAATTTCATCAGCAACAAAATAGAGTCAACAGCCTTGAACAAGAAATAGGATACAAGCAAACTGCTTTTGAAAGCAGTAAAGAAAGATTAGAAAAGAATCAATTTGAATTAAAAGAAAATGAAGAAGCAATCAAGGGCATAATTGACACCTCAGAAACCAATGATGATGAATTATTGGGTATGTATGATGAAAAAGAACAAATTGAAATAGGCGTCAATGACGTGGAAAAAGATTACTATGCTGCTCGCGGTCAAATAGATGAAATTGAGAAGGAAAGTCGGAATGTTCAGCGCAGTAAAGAACAAGTAGACGAGCTTCTGATGCAAATTCAGAATAATCTGAACGATACAAAGCTAGAACTCAATAGCGTAAAGGAGAGACTTTCAGTAGAATTTGATATTGATCTGGATAAAATAATGAATTCAGAGGAAGAAGAAATCGAAACTGAAGAGAGTGCCGAAGATTTAAGAGAAGCTGTGAGTAAGCTCAAGGAAAGAATGGATCGCATTGGACCAATTAATCCGATGGCAATGGAGGCTTATGAAGAAATCAAAGAGCGAAATGATTTCATTCTAACGCAGCGTGAAGATTTACGCAATGCGAAAGAATCACTATTAAATACTATAAGTGAAATTGATGAAGTAGCTCGAACTAATTTCATAGAAGCATACGAAAAAATTAAAGATAATTTCCAAAAAGTATTTAGAACACTATTTACTCATGAAGATGAATGTGATTTGCAATTATCTGATCCTGACAATCCTTTGGAGTCTAAAATAGAAATCATGGCTAAACCTAAAGGGAAGCGTCCTCTAACCATCAATCAGTTGTCAGGTGGAGAGAAAACATTAACGGCTACTTCCCTCCTCTTTGCCATTTATCTATTAAAGCCAGCACCTTTCTGTATTTTTGATGAAGTGGATGCCCCGCTAGATGATGCTAATATTGATAAATTCAATAATATAATAAGAGAATTCTCAAAAGAGTCACAGTTTATAATTGTAACACATAACAAAAGGACTATGTCGAGCACTGATGTAATTTATGGCGTGACTATGGTTGAGCTGGGAGTTTCGCGTGTGGTTCCTGTGGATCTAAGAGAATTGGAAGACACCCTAGAAGAGTAATTACAAAATAAAGCAGTCAAAATTATTTACGGGGTTTGCAAAAGAGTCCTCGTAGCTTAAAAAAAATTAAGCTTTCATAATGAATAAAACATTTCTCATCCGAATCGGCATAACTGCTCTAGTATTTTGGATACTTGATTCATTTCTTATGTATCTTTTTAAAGAGGAAACCACATTGAGTACCCAAATTCAAGAATCATTTTTCAAGGCAATCGCTTTCTCTGTTATTTTTGGGCTAATCATGCGGAAGAAATGGTTGCGAAAAGATAAAGAGGATTAAAAAAGGCTATCTTTTTCATTATGTCAAAGATAGCCTTTCAAGTTTTTGACTCTACAAAGAAACTAGAGTCTACTGCAGTTACTTATTTAGATATTCTTTCAATTAAATCTGCTGCTCTATTAGAATAACCTGCCTCATTATCGTACCATCCCACAACCTTAGCCAATTTACCTGAAACTGAAGTTAAAGCTGAGTCAAAAATACATGAATGAGTGTTTCCAACAATATCTATAGAAACGATTGGATCTTCAGTATACTCCATAATCCCTTTCATGCTACCTTCAGAAGCTTTTTTCATAGCAGCATTAACTTCTTCTTTTGTAGCCTCTTTTTTCAATTCCACAGTGAAATCAGTTAATGAACCATCTGGAATTGGAACTCTCATAGCTATACCATCCAGTCTACCTTGCAAGTGAGGTAAAACCAATCCAACTGCCTTAGCAGCTCCAGTAGAGGTTGGAACAATAGAATATGCTGCAGCTCTGGCTCTTCTTAAGTCTTTATGTGGAGCATCCTGAATATTCTGATCAGCAGTATAAGCATGAACAGTTGTAATATAGCCTTTTTCAATTCCGAAGGTATCGTCTAAAACTTTAGCCATAGGAGCTAAACAGTTAGTAGTACATGATGCATTAGATAGAATTGTTTCATCTCCTGTCATAGTATCATCATTAACACCTAAGACAACTGTAGGTATATTTCCTTTAGCTGGAGCAGAAATCACTACTTTTTTAGCGCCAGCTTTTATATGCTTTCCTGCATTTTCTTCATCTACAAAAAGACCTGTAGATTCTAAAACGATTTCTACTCCCATTTTTCCCCATGGAAGATTAGCTGGATCTCTTTCAGCAGTTACTGAAATGCTCTTTCCATTTACAATTAAAGAATTAGCATCGAAAGAAATTTCGCCTGGAAATCTACCATGAACTGAATCGTACTTTAATAAGTGTGCTAAAGTTTTAGTATCTGTAAGATCATTGATACCAACTACTTCAACATTATTTTTTTGCAGTAGAGCTCTGAAAGTTAACCTTCCAATACGCCCGAATCCGTTAATTCCAACTTTTACGTTTGACATGTTGATATAATTTATTTAGTTAAGTTAAATTAAGATGTAAATATAAACCTACTTGTCAGCATTATCAAATTACAGGCTTAAAACCTGAGTTTGATCAACATTTACGATTAAAGAGCCCCTTAAATGTGTGTTCCTCTTCAGATGCCTAAACTATTGCAGGCTTTTGCAAAGAATTTTTCATAAAAGGAAAATCATTAACTGCTACCTATAGAGAGGGGAAGCTTCTGCATATAAAGAACCAACTGGCCTTTTCTGCTTTTGCTATGGCCAACCATATTTAGGAAAGCTCGTCTTAGCTATCGAATTCTTTTTAATTCTGAAATACCAATAATCTCAAAATGAGGCCCTAAAGCATAGTTAAGAAAATATTTTTACATTTTTTTCATGCTTGGGTTTGTAATTAAAAAAGAGCCTTCTATATTTGCATCTCCATTTAAAAATGGCCCGTTCATCTAGGGGTTAGGATATCAGGTTTTCATCCTGGAAACAGGGGTTCGATTCCCCTACGGGCTACTTTAGGACACTTAATAAAAAAGTTATTAAGTCATTGATTTTAATAGATTTAACCTTTTTTATTCAAAACTAATTTTTTGATTAAATGCAGTGATGGCCCGTTCATCTAGGGGTTAGGATATCAGGTTTTCATCCTGGAAACAGGGGTTCGATTCCCCTACGGGCTACAAGCAGAAAAGCCACCAAATTTTGGTGGCTTTTTTTGTTTACTGCCGATCATATACATTTCCATCAATAACTGATGTCTTCCTGTACTGTATTAAGTTTACTAGAATTATCACCTTCTAACAAATGCATAGAAATACAATAATTAATCTTGAGTATCTTTTATTATCATTTTATGGCGATCACTTGAAACTTCTTCCACTGTTTCCCATTCTCCTTTTTCGTTTAAACGCTGAATCACATACTTTTTAACACCTTCTTTCCAGCCTTCAAATGCATTCCAACTTAGTTCATACTTCCTGAACTGTACATCCTTTTGCAGCAGCACAGTATTACTTTCGGCACTACTTTCAGTATCAATCGAGCAATCATTGATCACTTTAACTTGGTATTTGTAAGTATTATTGTCAGTATCACTTTCATCATCTATATAGTATTGCTCATGAGGTTCTACACTATCAAAATATTGGAACTCACCTCCATTTTCACTTCTATATATTTCAAAGGCGGTGATCTTTCCTTTACCTGCTTCTGGTATGCTCCATTCCGTAAAAACTTCCCCCGTTTCCATCACAGTGGTGTTTTGAATTTTCGCGACCTGCTCTTCATAGATTTTATCAATTACTTCAATTTCCACGTAGTTACTTATCGATCTTAATGTATTTTTTTCGAAGGCCGCTACTCTATATTCATAAAGACCAGGGCATAAATCTTCAACATCTTGGTATTGTACCGCATCAGTTTTAACAACGGCTATTTCTTGCCATTGCCCCTCTCCTTTCGGTTTTCTAAATATCCTCTGATTATCAATTGCAAAGCCTTTTGACTTATTCCAATTAATTTGCTTTTGATGTTCCTCGTTGATCTCAGGCTGCAATAGTATTGTATTAAATACTGTTAATAAGTCTCTACTCACTGTATCATCACAAAAGGACACCGCCTGAAAAACATATTCATGCGACATATCTTGAGGACGACAACTCTTATCATCGTATATAATGCGTTGATTTGCTCGTCCCTCCAAATCGATTTTCTGTAACAATCTATAGCCAGTTGGACTATCTCGATAAACATTGTAATGCGAAATATTATTATATTGGTAGGGTTCTAATTGAAAATTAACCTGATTGTTTTCTACCAATATTTGAGTCAAGTCAGCTTCCTTATGTTCTACTGTATCTCGAACGAATACTTGATTCTTGTGTGTATAGCTAACAGGGCATCCTTCATCATTTTTTACAGTAAGTGAAACTTCGAAGGTTCCAGTTTTCTCTATTAAAATCGTTGGATTTGCGTCTGTGGAGGTCTGTCCATCACCAAACTCCCACAAGTACGATGGCTTTAATAAATCAGTGCTTTCGTTAGTCAGTTTAAGCTCGACTGGAAAACACTCTCCCGAAATATCCATTTTAAAGTCTACTGTAGGCGTTGGTAGTACTTTAACATCTTCCATTTGAAAAAATTGCTCACAACCTTGATCATTTTCTGCAATCAAAGTAACAGTATAAATACCTGGCGCTTGATATAAATGTTCAGGATTTTGTTCCAGTGATGTATTACCATCTCCAAATACCCATTTCCACTTTACAGCGCTGACCGATTTATCAGTAAATTTGGCTTTTTGAGGTAGACATATTACTTTTTCTTCTATCTCAAAAGCAGTTTGTGGGCCACTTACTTTCACTAATTGTTCTTTTATTAAGGTATCTTGGCATCCTAGTTCATTTGTAATTACCAGTGAGACATCAAACTCACCAACCTTATTATAAACGTGAATGGGGTTTGCGACTTTTGAAGTTGTTCCATCACCAAAATCCCAGAAATAACTCTTAGCACCAGTAGATAAATCTTTAAATGATACTTGTACTGGAACACAGCTAGAAGCAAGGGACTCCGCTAATTCGAAGTCGGCTTCCGCAGGAAAAACCTGAATAAATTGCTCTTTTACGACCATATCGGCACAACCTTCTTCATTATCGGCAATCAATTTAACATCATAAATTCCTTCTGACTTATAAAAATGACTTGGATTCTTTTCAGTACTTGTGGTTCCATCACCAAAGTCCCATTTCCAACTTACAGCGTCATTGTTTAAAGCTGAAAATTGTACGCTATTGCCCAAACAAACCTTTTCTATATCAGACGTGAAGCTAGCTATAAAAATAAAACTCATCGCTTTTTCCTCAGTCACTTTACAGCCCTTATCATTTTCCACAGTTAGCGTTACTTTGCTTTTAGGCAACTCATGAAAAGTGTGTAATGGGTTCTGAAGGGTCGAAGTATTTCCGTCTCCAAAATCCCAGAACCAACTAACGGCATTGACACTTTTATCAGTAAACTGTACTTCTACAGGTAAACACGGCTGATTATATTCAAAACTAAATTCACTAGTTAACTCTTGAATCACTATAAAATCAGATTTGGTTATAGTTTGGCTGCAATTTCCATTCGAAGAAGACAATGTTACAGAGTAAGTGCCTGGCAAAAACTTTATACGAGGATTTTCTTCTGTACTGCTTGCACCATTTCCAAAATCCCATAACCATGATGTAGCTCCTTCTGACTGATTTCGAAATTTAATAACAGTCTCACCACAACCAGTCGTCTTATTAGCAGTAAATTCTGGTGTTGGATTTTTAATTGACAGTTTGTGAGGTAACTCAAATACGGACTCGCACCCTTCAAAGTCTGTTGCTATTGCTTTAATTTGATACTCTCCTGACGAGCTGTACACATAGGGAGCATCAAAATCATCAATAAGCTCACCATTTCCCATATCCCACCTGATATCTTGAAAACCATGTAAATTATGTTCAACGCTTAAATCCTCTCCTAAGCATAATGTTTTAGGACTGATAAATTGATTTTCTCGATTACCAATAAAAATATTTTTGATTTTAGTAGTAGCACAATTATTCTGACCACTTGCAGAAAGACTTATAGCATGCAAACCTTCCCTTTCGATCACAAAACTTCCCGAAGCAGATAATTCTATTTCATTATTATTTAGCTTCCATTCATAATTTTCAAACTCTGGATTTTCAGGACTTACAAAAATCTCAAATCCTTCACACACTTTTCTTGCTTCATATTCAAAGTCAATATCGGATTGATTAATGGTTACCGTTATATAATCTTCCACCCAAATCACACTATCTTTGTTGACTTTAGCCCAATATCCAATTCTATGTTCACCTGCTTCATTAAAGACCTTAGTAAAACTCTCTTTCGAATGCTTTTCACCATCTTCAAACCTCCATTCAAAACTACTGACACTAGGCAGGGGATTTAACAAGTCAATTGAGTAAGGAGCATTGCAACTTGAAAACTGAAACTTACCTATAGGGCTATCACCAGTTTTAACTTCAGCATCCTCTTCAATTTCAGGGTTTTCACAATCAGACCATGGATTTGGAATCATAATAGCTTTAGTTTTTGTGCACTCTCCACCGCTTCCAATGCTATAGCTTATGCCTACATCACCTAATGATATAAAGGAAACATTCAGCTGATTATCTGTTCCCAAAAGACTTTCATTATAAAACCAGCTTATGTTCTGCCAATCTTCTAGGTCAGCCTCAAGGGAAACGCTAAAATAGCCACACTCTTCTCCTTTTGAGACAGTAAAGTCAGTTTCAACATCTAAATCAGGTATTTTAATCAAATTGTATGTTGCTATTGTGGTTTTGCAGCTATTTTTATTGTTGGTGGTTAAACTTACTTCATATATCCCTGGATCACTGTAACTATGCGTTGGATTTTGCTTAGTAGAAGAATGACCATCCCCAAAGTTCCACTCCCAGAAATCATACCCCATAGCACCGTTAAACTGAACTTCTGTAAATGTGCATGATTCAATTACTTCCGGTTCATCCAAGGGAATACTCCTATCCAAAACGGTTATAGGCGTTTCAAACTCATAATCGACAGTACATCCTTTATCATTGATATAGCTTACTTTTGGATAATAAATACCTGGATATTCGAATTGAAAATCTACTTTATCCCCACTAATTTGTTGCTCATCTAAATACCATTTTACATCAGTAGCTCCTCCGTTCAAAATCACGAACTCGGTATTGAAAGGCGCACAACCTTGCCATTCACTGACCTTTATCTCAGTATTCCTTTTGTAGACTTGGATTCTGTCAACAAGTTCTTTTTCTACTTCACATCCCGTTTCATATTTCGTGATAGCAATTACTTTATAATTCCCATTTTTCTCAAAAGTGTAGTTCAAGTCTTTACCTTGAATAGTTTTTCCATTCACTTTCCAAGCATAGCTAGAGGCTCCTGCAGTAGTATTTGAAGCCAGAAAATTGAAAGGTTCGCATCCAGTAAAAGAAGCATAATCAATAGTTATTGGCTGAACTTCCTGAACACTAAATAAAGCATTTTCAACAGCTGAAATGGAACATCCTGCAGAATTCGTATACGTTAGTACAACAGTAATATCACCTTGCACTTCTGGAATAAAAGTAATATTCTTGCCTTGGTAATTTTGACCATTAATCTCCCACTCAAATCCATTTTGAGAAGGATGTTCAGCACTTAAAGTTATGTTTTCGCCAAGACAAACAGAAGTCTCACTTGCTTTGACAGCGGGAGCTTGAAGTTCTTCAACTGCAATTACAGTGTTTAATTGGTCATTTACCAAACAACCGAATTCATTTAAATAATTTACTTCTACAGTGTATTCTCCCACTGCTGCGTATAAATATTCTACTGTTTTACCAATTTTTGTATTTCCATCACCAAAATTCCATTGGACATCACTCACATTCCCTTCTAAAGTGAAAAGGAGAGATTCATCGTCAGACAAACACTGAGCATTCCTACTTGACGAAATAGTTACTGCTGCGGCTTCTTTAACTTCAACAGCATTTTCTAAAACTTTCATCTCTTGACAAGCACCTTCAACTTTCGCAGTAAGCGTTACAGTGTAAATCCCAGCTTCTTCATATTGATAAGTAGGGTTTTCTTGAGTTGATTGATTACCATCGCCAAATGACCAAATAAAAGAATCTGCATTATCTGTAAGGTTTGTAAATAAGATGCTTTCACCTATACAAAAAACTTCATCATCTACAGAAAAATCAACTTGAGGTTTTTCGTATACAGAAATGGGGGTTTCACAAGTCAATTGAACAACTTCTCCGGATTCTAGCGTCAAATCTGCTGTCACCTGCCACTCGCCTGATTCTTCAAAAATAAATGTTGGCTCTTCAGCAGTTGAACTTTGGCCGTCTTCAGTTTGCCAAATTACAGATTGAAAATCATAAGCGTTAATTTCGAATTCTACCACTAGCGGTAAACATCCTGAAGTTTTTTCAGCTTGAATTTGACCTAAAGATTGATAGGCTACAGCTATTATACTGAAAAGAAAAATTGTCCAAAACTTAAAAGATATAGATTTCATGATGATGATTATTTAATTAGCATTACTTTACCTGACTTATCTACTCCATGTCCTTCATGGCCTTTTGCATATACCTGATAAACATAACCTCCGGAGGGTGCACTTTCATTTTGTACAGTTCCGTCCCATTTCATATTAATATCAGTAGAAGTGAAAACTATATCTCCGAACCGATTATAAATCACTAATCTATACTCTTTCACTCCTTCTGCAACGGCACCAAACTCATCATTCAAACCATCTCCATTTGGTGTGAATGCTGTAGGTAATTCAAGTGAGAATGGCTGAAACAAGGTAATTATATTAGAAGCACTCACGATTGAATCATCTGAGGCATTTATAGCTACTATACGAAATTTGGTGGGTTTTTTATCCGGGTCCTGCGCAGCAAAAGCAGTATTAAACCCTAATAATACTAATCCGATTATGATGATGAAGTTTTTCATGACGAATTCCTTTTGATGATATTTCAAAATTCGACATAATATTACTCTGATAAATTAGAGGAATTCTTATTTAATAAAATACGAATAAACCGCATTAAAATAAGGAAAAATACGAATGAGATTTAGGTGATTCACTTACATGGACATGCAATCAACCTACTACTATTGTTTTTCTACAAACTTTCCAACATCTCTTCAACAGCACTATAAACTTGTTCTAGCTCCTTTTTCTTGATAATATAGGGCGGCAAGATATAAATAATATTTCCCAATGGGCGAAGAAGAATATTTCTTTCTAGAAAGAAAGGATACAGCTTATGACGAACCTCATTCACATAAGACGTATCGGATTCGGTCTTCAACTCTAATGCAAAGATGGTTCCTAGCACTCTACTGTTTAGAACTTTTGGATGCTTTGATATCTTTTCTTTAAATTCTGATTGCCAATGACTGATATTGGTAATTTGATTTTGAGTATCTTCCTCCATTAATAATTCAAAACTAGCAATAGAAGCAGCACAAGCTATGGGATTAGCCGTAAAGCTATGACCATGGAAAAACGTTTTCATGATATCAGTACTCTTATAAGCTTCCATAATATCAGCTGTACTGGAGGTAACTCCTAATGCCATTGTCCCTCCTGTAAGCCCTTTGGATAGACAAAATATATCAGGTTTATTTTCTAAGTAATCTGAAGCAAAATGCTTTCCAGTCCTTCCGAAACCAGTAAAAACTTCATCTGCTATACATATTACATCATTATCATGAGCAATATTGATAAGTTTATCCAAAAAAGAGGCATCATACATTTTCATTCCGGCAGATCCTAACACTAAAGGCTCAAAAATAAAGGCGGCTACTTGATCGGACTCAACCAGTTGATAAAACTTCTGAATAACTTCATCCTCATTCCCCTTAACGGGCATAGGAATAAAATCGACATCAAAAAGGAAGGGAGAAAACGGAGCAGAAAACGGTCCTCGGTCTCCTACCGACATAGCACCAAACGTATCACCATGATAAGCTCCCTCAAAGGCTATAACTTTCTTTCTCTCTTCATTACCTCTATTGTACCAATATTGAAAAGCCATCTTTAATGCCACTTCATTGGCCGTACTTCCATTATCGGAATAAAAAATCTTTGATTGATTATCGGGTAAAATGGAAAGTAGTTTTTCTGCCAATTCAATCGCAGGAGCATGTGTGAATCCTGCGAAAATTACATGCTCTAAATTCTGTGCTTGTTTAGCAACCGCTTCCGCTATTTTAGGGTGACTATGACCATGTAAATTCACCCACCAGCTGGAAATGGCATCTAAAATCCTCCTGCCATCAGAAGTATGTAAATACATTCCCTCTGCCCTTTCAACCATTATATGCTCAAACCCATCTACCAATTGCGTGAACGGGTGCCAAATACTCTCGTTATCTCTTTCTAACCAACTCATAAATTCTTTTTTAACTCCGCAGCGTATTTTCGAACAATGCTATGATTAATCTCTTTTTCATCCTTTATTCTCAATAAACAAGCATAACCGCTATACTTTAGAATGATATCTTCGCTAGCAGGATTGGATGGTCCATTGAAAACTATACCCTTTACACCAACCCCTCTTCTCTTCAATTCGTTTACAGTCAGCAAAGTATGATTTATACTCCCTAAATAAAGGTTAGCTACCAAAACAACTGGCATTTCCCATTGTTGGGGAAAATCAATTACAAACTCCCTTTCATTTATAGGAACCAAAACTCCACCTGCTCCTTCAATTATTAAATGCTCATTGTCAGTTTTTGGAATATTGAAATCTTGCGCTTCTAAACTAACACCATCAATTTCTGCCGCATAATGAGGAGAAGCTGGAGTATTGAGTACGTATTTTTCAGGTATTAAATCGGACTTCAAGTTACTCAAAAGCCCTCCAACATAATCAGTATCACGGGGAAATCCGGCTTGAATAGGTTTCCAATAATCTGCTTCTAAAGCTTCACAGATGATAGCACTGAAAAGTGATTTTCCACTGTCAGTACCGATTGCGGTTATAAAATAGTTCATTTGAAATACTGATTGATATGATCACACAAATTTGTGATTTCTTCTTCAGAATTGAAAGCATGAATGCATATCCTTACTCTTTCTTTTCCTTTTGCAACCGTAGGGCTTAAGATTGGCCGTATATCAAATCCTCCTCTATTTAAATAATTGGAAAAGTGTACAGCCTCCTCTGCACTTTGCAAAATAATACCTTGAACCGAATGCTTGCTCTCTAAACTATTTATCTCTTTCTTTAAGAGAGCCTTAAACAAATCGATTTTAGATTTTAAATTGCTCCATAACTCAGGATGATGCATTCTGTAAGTCAATGCATTTTGAATTGCCGCTACACTGTAATGAGGTAATGCAGTAGTATAAATAAACTGCCTGCTATAATTAATCAAATACTCTTTCAAAATTTTGCTTCCGCATACTGCTGCACCATGCGCCCCTACTGCTTTTCCAAAAGTATATATTCGAGCAAATATCTGATCTTCCAATCCTAAATCACAACATAACCCAAAACCTTTTTCACCATAAAGACCGGTGGAATGTGCTTCATCTACAATTACAGCTGCTTCATATTCGGTAGCTAAAGCAACTATTTCCTTTAGAGGTGCCAAATCCCCATCCATAGAATAAACCGATTCTACTACTATAAAAACATTACCCTCAGAATTTTTAAGTTTAGCTTCTAAATCAACTAAATCATTATGCTTAAAATTGAAATATTTAGCTCTACCGAGACGAACACCCTCCTTGATACATACATGAGAAAGCTCATCTATCAAAACTGTATCTCCTTTCTGAGGAACAGCAGAAAGCACTCCGAGATTTGCTACATAACCAGAATTAAATAATAGCGCTGACTTAGCTTTAAAAAACTCAGATAAAAAACCTTCTAATTCTTCATGATAAGATTTGTTTCCGCTCAGTAATCTCGAACCAGCAGCTCCATTATCAACAAAATTACTATTATGATCATGGATACTCTTCATTTTAGCCAATCCTAAATAATCGTTGGAGCTAAAATCAAGTAAGCCTTCATCTGGTTTTTTCAAAAAACGGTAACCACCTACCTCCTTTCTTCTATTTAATTGTAGCTCTAATTCAATTTCCGCCTTCATTCTATTTTTTATGAATTGTTCGATGAAAGTATAACATTTATATTAAAAAACGTTATACCATTCCAAACACTAAAATTAATCAAGATGAAAAAGCTTTTTACATTAACAGCATTATTATTTTTTATTGGTTCAGTCGCAAAAGCACAAATATTCACTATTGGTCCTAAGTTCGGTGTGAGTAATACAACATTGAGCATAAAAGACAATGTTGGTGAGTACAAATCTGGCGATGCCAAGTTTAGCTATCACGGAGGTATTTTTGCAAGAATTAAAATAACTGGTTTTTATGTTCAACCTGAAATATACTTTAATTCTGTTAGAGGTGAATATATAAATCCTAATCCAAACCTACCGGTTCAAGATCAAACCATAGAATTCAATCGAAATAAAATTGATTTACCTATTTTAGTTGGTTGGAAGATGGGTCCCTTAAGAATTAATGCCGGTCCGGTAGCGAGTTTCAATTTAGATAATGAAATACCAAACAACACTAATAGTGCAGTATCAGAATATAAGAGCTCTGTATTTGCCTATCAAGCAGGTATTGGTGTGGATATTTCGAAAATAATAATTGACTTGCGATATGAAGGTAATTTAAGCAATCAAGCTACATTAGGAAATGATGAAGGAAATGTGAGAGTAAACCAAATCATGTTAAGCGTAGGATTAAAGCTTTTGTGATATAGAAAACGAAAGGAAAGCAGCTTTGATATGCTAAACTGCTTTCCTTTTATTTAATTTTTCCAATGATCTTTATCTCCCATTCATTTATATTAAATACCTTCCTTAGATACTGGAATATCTGCATATCGTAAAGAAAGATTGTCATTAAAGACAAAATGTCCCTTCTCGCTCTTACTAATTAAATGCAAGCTTTCATCACTAAGCTGATAATAATAATTGATCTCTGTAGCTGCTGAAAAAGAGAAACTACTTTTCTTCAGCTCATTGAAATCAACGTCTAGAAGAGTGGCGAAAATATTCTTTTGATCTTCAGATGAAGACAAAATAATAATGCCTGCATCAGTTTGAAAGACCCCTTCATATTTGCCATTTATATCAATTTCCTTGATGGAATAGTCAGTACTGTCAGGATGAAATTTTGCTATCGTGAGGGTATTAGGCCATACAGCATTACCTAGTCCATCACCTTGATAAAATGCTAATTGCAAGCTGCTATTTCTTAAAGCGACCAATTCAACAGGCTTTTCTTGAGTATCGACTTTAATTTTATTCTTTATTTGTCCTTTTTCATTTGAAACAACTATTTGATTTCTAAAATCTAAGGAATCAATATGGCTTTCATATAACAGGTAGTTAAGATCTCCACCTCCTACCACATTCATTGCTGTGATCTTTTGCCAAGCTTTATTTGATTTATAATTCGAAGACACCGCATTGTACCATGAAACAGTAGTTCCATTTTTAGCTCCATAAAATCCTTGAGGAACACTGTCTGCATTTAAGTAGTACCCTCCAAAATATTCTAATTCATTTACGTTAGTTTTCGAAAAATTAATAAATGCTATATTTTTGGCTAATGAATCATACTGATATTCAAGATTTTGCCAGTCGAATTGAATCCTCCGGTAGCAAGGGATTTCTTGACTAAATGGCTTTTCAAATTGTTCAATAATTTGCCGTTTTAATCTATTAGCTGTTTCCTTTCTTATATTTAATAATTCTCCTTCTTCTGATTTAAAATATTCTTTAAAGTCCTCTATTCCACCATAGTACTTTTTATAAAACACTTTGTTTTTATTTAAATTGCTCATTTCAATCTCACTATTATACTTTTTCAATTGGTTTTCCAGTGCAATTGTTTGTTGAAAAACACGATTGATTGTATAAAGCTTAACTTGATTAGAAATATCTATTGCAGTATCATAAACAGCAAGACTCTTCTGTGCATTCATTAAATCTAGTTTATCGTCTTTATACTGAAATACGTTTGCGACTGGAGAATTCAAATCATATTTACGTATTTTGTATATCGATTTTTTTTCGATCGGGTCTACATCTATAGAATCATTTGGTGTCCAATTATCCATCTCAGAAAAAGAACTCGCAAGCTTTGATTCTATTTCAATTATATCTTTTCTTAACTGATCGATTTCAGTCTCTATTAATTTTTGCACCTGCACAATCCATTTACTGTAATCCCAAAGCTCAATTTCATCCACCAAAAAATCTGTTTGAATCACCAAACCATCTAGCCTGTAAGTTTGGATCTCTTTAAATGCTAATTGTTGATTTAAATTGAATGGTGGATAATCATTAGCAGCTTCCTTATATTTCTTAAAATAAATAAGCGTTGAGTCATAGCTATTTCTGACTAATTCAAATCGCTGGCTTAATTCAGCGTCATAGAGTAAATAAATATCTTTCAAAGAATTATAATCACCATTTATTCTTACAAAGTTTTTTGAGGATAAATCATAGTGCTCCACCATTTTCATGAAATTCTGATGTATTGCGGGCATATAAGTCAAAAATGAATCCGCCTCTTTCAAGCCTTTTTCATGAATCACTCTAACAGAATCAAACTCAACTTCTGGTTTACCATTCCTCTTGAATTGGTTAGTGAAATTTGGATAGTACCAGGCATTTCTTCGAACTTCACGCTCGTCAATTAGATCGCGGGCACGGCCAAATAATAACTTTGCCCTCTGTGCATTGGCGATGGCCGCTTCGTAATCAGAGATGGGGTGAGCATTTCTGTAGCGTTCTTCAAAAATCAACGCTAATTGTATATTGGTAGCGGGATGACCATTATTACTCTTAAAGAAGTCAAATAATAATGGGAAAACCAGATCTACACTGTCGCCTAAGAAATAGGGATTGATATCATCTTCATAGTCTAACTCTGACTGAGCATAGTTTATATTCGGCAATAGGATTAAAAGCGATATGATGAATATTATATTTTTCATTTTCTTTAATCGTTTTGAGCCAATTTAATATCCAGTATTTTTAATTCTACTCTTCTATTCTTGCCCCTATTTTCTTCGGAGTCGTTGAGCACTACTGGTTTAGATTCGCCATATCCTTTAGAAATCAAGCGCTCCTCCTCAATACTGTTACTCGTAACATAGTTAATTACACTATTTGCTCTTTCTTTTGACAAACGCACATTGTACTCAGCAGCTCCAATATCATCTGTATGTGCTGCTATCTCAATTTTCATGCTCGGATAGGATTTCATTAGCTTGATTACTCTGTCTAATTCTTCAAAACTACTTTCGAAAAGATCCGAGGAATTAGATTCAAAATAAATATCTTTCAATGTCAAATTAGCATCTTTTGACAGAGGCTGCAATCTCAACTCAACTCTTTTGCTGTCTTTCTTAATTTCACCAGTTTCTTCATCAATTGTCTGCAATTTACCTTCTTTAGTAATCCCAATCTCAGTGGAATTAAATGCATACCCTCTATCACTTGATGCTTCCACCAAATATCGGTCTCCGACTCTAAGGTTGACGGTCTGATTGCCAGAAATTACAATTTCTTCATTTCTGGTTTTGTTCCTAATAATTAATTGAGAAGAAGAAACAGAACCACCACTTAGCAAATCATTTACATTGATGGGCACTCCTACTTTTTCAGGAATCAGTTCAATATCTTGTTCATACTCTCTATAAAGTATTAACCCCCTCAAATCAATTGAAAAACTCTTGGGCTTAAAATTTTCACTTTCTACTTCAACTGTAAATGCATTTCCTATGGGAAGGTCTAATCTGGTTTTCCAAGTCTCCCCATCTGATTCCACAATCTCTACTGTACGACCAATATCATTTTTAATTGTAATAGTAGCTGTTAATGGATCATATAATTCAATATCATAGATATTGACATTTAAATGTGCCGTTGTAAATAAATCAATATTTTGTTCGTATTCTTTATAACTTTCAATATCCCTTAGATCGTAATAATAAAGTGCACTACTGTACTCGTCTTTACGCACTTCCAGATTATAGGCTCTCCCAGTTGACAAAACGATAGAGTAAAAGCCATCTGAAGGATTATTATCAAAGCTTGTAATTGATTCTGAAGTATTTGCATCTGTTATTCTTAAGGCAGCTGAAAGGCCTTCCTGACTATCAGCATCTCTAATCAACCCTTGAATCGTCACATTTTGAAATTGCCTGTACTCTTGCGGAATCTCTACACTGTAAATATCATCCTTTTTTGAAAAATACATGATTTCTCCTGATGCTGAAATACAGGAAAATAGGTCATTATCAGTCGTATTCACATATTCTAATGGAACTGGACTGACCCAATCTCCATCAGCATTAAGATTAGTTTGGTATAAATCAAATCCACCTATTCCCCCTTCTCTTAATGAGGCAAATATTAAAGTGCGATTATCTGCCATAATTTTAGGAGCCTTTTCACACCCTAAATTAACCGGATATGGTAATACTGTAGGTTCTGTCCAGCCGCTATCTGTTTTTTGACTGACGTAAATTTCATAACAAAATTCAGTTACTCCTTCCGGAACGTTTTTACTATTTCTTGCAAAATAAAGCGTTTTCCCATCAGTAGTAATGGTAGGAAAGCCATCGAAACTTCTACTATTGATCTCTGGACCGAGATTTTTCGGTTTTGACCAGGTGTCTCCAATTCTTTCAGAGTAAAAGATATCTTCTGACCCATACCCATCGTCAAAAGAAGCATGGAAATAAATTCTATTTCCATCGTAACTAAAATTGGGACCACTGATTACATCTATAGAATCTCCGAAGTTATTGATACTATCTAAAGAAATTTCATCTCCCCAGGTGCCATTTTCATCTCGTGTCAAATACAGTTTCCAAGAGCCATCCTTATTAGATTCGTAGATCAATGTCCTCCCATTAGCACTAATACTAGGTGCATATTCTGTAAATTTTTCAGTACTTATTTCACTTACAATTTTTTTGGGGTAAATGGAGTCCAATACCTGCTCTATAGAGTCTTTTTGAGACTGTCCCAAACCTGAAAAACACCAAAATATTAAGAGGGTGAATAAAAATATTTTATCAATATTCTTCATAGTTTTTTTCATTCTCCTATAATTGTAAATGCCGCCCAATAATAAGGTTCCGGAAACTCTTCTTTTATCTTCATCTGTGCCTTACGGAATGCTGTGAATTTATTATCTCCTTTTGTCCAATGCCTATAAAACTCTGTCATGAGTAGCTGTGTGGTATAATCATTCACTGTCCATAAACTCATGATTAGATTTTCAGCGCCAGCCACTAAAAATGCCCTTTGTAACCCATACACCCCTTCGCCATTTTTCACATCACCCAAGCCCGTTTCACATGCTGAAAGCACCACTAACTCAGTTCCATCCAAATTTAAATTCATAGTTTCATAGGCGGTTAATAAGCCATCTTCAAAACTATTTTCGTAAGGTAAACCACCTGCCAATCCGATAGAAGCACCTGCTAACAAAATTCCAGATCTTAAAAGCGGATTCTCTTCTTTCCCTTGGTTTTCCACTCCAGCTACTTTCTTATCAGCATCATAGGCCTTGAAAAAACCATGAGTAGCAATATGCAAAACATTAGGAGCAGTCAAACTATCAATTAGAATTTCATTAGCCTCATCATCGAGGAATTTTTGAACTGACCAATTATTTGCTCTGGTCATAGAGTCAATAACATTTATTTCAACTTTGGTTCCAGGAAGGGAAGGAATTCCTCCACTAAAATTTCTCATCAGACCAATATTCTGTGCTGTTAAATCCATATTGTCCTCAGTACTCCCTAATGAAAAATCGGGAGCTCCTATCAAGACCAAACTTGGCAATGCATTCAAATCACTGCCAGCCCCTGCCATATATTGGATTTCATCTTCTTTTGGTTTACGAACCTTAATTAAGTCACGAGAACTAGTAATAATCCTAATATTATCCTTTTCTAAGAGATACTGGTCTAAATTTTCGCTATATAAAGTATTGATATTAATCTTGTTATAAATCCCGTCTGGACTAATAAATAATTTATCAAGATTTTGTGGTATCTTTTGATCTACCCATTCCCAAAGATTCTCATAGGAGATCTTATCCATCAATTTAAATTTAATTAAATTTTGATAAGCATTAAAATATTGTTCTTCAATCCTTCTACCTTCTTGTAAGACTGCTATTTCAGGCTCCTCCATAGTGTCAGTTAAAATAAGACCGACATAAATAATCGAATCATTTTTCAAACTCTTCATGACTCTGATCAACTCCACAACTCCAGTATTTGGTGGTAAACTCTCTTTTAGTTTCCTCCAATTAATACTATCCGTCCCAAAACCTTCATTGAATAAATTAGATTTTAAACTCAACTCCTTTTCCATACTATTGATAGTACCTTCCAGTTCGTTCAAATCAATATTTTGCGCATTCAGCTCTTCAACGGTATAAGAATAATATTGTATAGCTCTTTCCTTTTCATCTTGCCATGTTTTAAATAAAGAAATCAATTCTTCATCACCACTATTAATAATTTTATTACGCATTTTAGCCGAAGCATTTAAAAGCATCGCTTTAGTTGATAATTGTAAATTGAACAAGTCTTCTTTCAACTTAGGAATGGTTTGATAATTTTCAATTGCAAAGTCCTTATAAGCTTCAAAAACAGGATTCACTTTATGGTAAAAAGCTGATTTCTCACTTTCACTCATTGCAGGAAAATATTCTTTAAATAAAAACAAATAACTGTTAACTGATGAACTTAAAAGAGCATAGGCTGAATCCACATCGCTTTCAACTTGCTTTAGAATGCCCCATCCATAAAGTGTGAATATATAATCAGGATGATTTTGACCTAATACCTCTTTCCTCAGTTTGGTAACTTTTCTAAATAAGGAATCTGCCTTTTCATGTTGTTCTTGTTTTTGAAAAAGAACCGCTAAATTGTATTGAGTGCTAGCAAATACGGGATTCTCAATGCCATATACTGCTTCATCTATTACTAAAGATTTTTCATAATAATCTTTAGCCTTTTTATAGTCTTCATTTGAAAGATAGAGAGAAGCTAGATTATGTAATGTTGTAGCATATTTCGGATGACGAACTCCATAAATGATAGAATCCATCTCCAAGGCTTCATTGAGGAGAGGCAAAGCTTCAGCAATATTACCTTCACTTTGATAGATCGATGAAAGATTCTCAATAGAGGTTACATATGAAGGATGCAGTTTCCCTAATTTATCAATGTAAATACTTATTGCCTTTTGTAAATTATTTTTCGCCTCCTTTAAATTCCCTGTACTTTGATAATATAATCCCATTCCCGAAAGTGCATCTGCATAAGCTACTGATTGATCACCAAAAATACTACTTGAAAGGTCTAAAGTCTTGCGAAAATAGCGCTCAGCTGTTGGATAGTCAGCTTCTGCTAATTTAACCAAAGCCAGTTTAGAATTCACATTTAATAAAGCTGGATGTGAAGCTCCTAAGCTATTTAAATAGGTACGCTCCGCCAATTGATATAAAGAATCTGCTTTTCTGTATTGAGATCTACTTTGTGCTACAGTACCTAAATTTTCGTAAGCTCGGGCATTGCTTTGGTGAGTAGCACCAAAAATAGAACTGTAAATAAAGGACGCATCTTTAAAATAAGATTCAGCTAAATCATAATCGCCATTTTCCAGTCTTAATGACCCTAAATTATTTAAAGTATTAGCATATTCAACCGTCTGCTTTCCTAAGACTTTTTCGATCAGTTTCAAATTTTTTGTAAAGTAAGCAGCAGCTTTTTCAATATTTGTTCTGCTTTGCTCCAAAACTCCTAAACTATTGCGTGTTTGAATTTCAATCTCTGTTTTTAACTTGCCTTCGCCATTAAATTGATCCAAAGCTTTAGTTAAAAACAATTCTGCGGAATCAAAATCAGCCAACTCTAAATAGATATCACCAGTGTTTTTGTAGGTCAAGGCTTTCTCTTCCTTCTTACCATCAATATGTTGCAGTAGGTCATTATCAACCAATAACAACAACTGTAAAGCGGAATCTAATTGCCCCATTGTTTTATAAACCAACGCCTTTTGGGCTAGAATTTTAGCTGACTGCAAACTATCATACTGATTTTGAACCTTAAGCGAATCATGAGCTAAAGAATATAAGGCTAAAGCTGTGGTATAATCTCCATTATTGAAGGAGACAGCCGCGCTGTTCAATTGACTTTGTAAATCCTCACCACCCAAAGACAATAAAATCTCCCCTTTTTGAGATTGACCAGTTTTTTGATACAAAACTCCTAAATTATTCTTGGCACTGGCATATAACTCCTTCCCTGTTTCCTCATCATTTTCCAGTTGAGTTTTTAAAACTTCGTAAAAAGAGATCGCTTCATCATTTTGGCTATTCTCTTGAAATATTAATGCCCTTTGATAAGCTGAAACCTTCCATAGATCACTACTTTGAAGGTTATTATCCTGAGTGATGCCAATTACTTTGTCATAATAAGCAGCGGCTTTATCTATTTGATCTGCTTCTTGCAATAATGTAGCCGCATAGTAAAGAGAGTTTAAATATTGAGATCCTGCTTGAGCTGCGTACTGGTTGAGAAGTAATAAAGCCTCTTCAACATATTTTAAAGCTTCTTCTTGTTGATCCTGATACAAAAGTATTGCATAATCGTAAACAGCAAGGGCATGGCTAAGGGAGTTCAAATCTTCCTTTTCTAAGACCTCCATATAATCTTTAGAAAATTGCAGTGCCTCTGCCATATTTCCATTTTGAAGGTGTAGTTGTGATAAATAGTTTAGCAACTGAGTATAAAACTGCGACTGTTGATCGAACGAGACTTCATTCATCAACTGCAATTCTTCCTTGCCTAATTTTAAGCCTCTTGCATAATCTTCTGTTTTGAAAGCTAATTTTACTCCTAGATGTAAGGTAAGAACGTAAGCCTGATGCTTTTGACCATAGGTGTTTTCCGCCTGTTCAAGAGCTTTATTTAAAAGTGATTCTGCTAACTCTAATTGATCATCTTTTTCGGCCTTTTGCAATGCCGTAAATGATTCATCCCAAGTGTCTTGTGTAAGGCCAAAGAATGAACAGCAAAAGAAAAAACCCAGAAATATTACAATTTGAATTATATATCTGATCATACCCTTGCAAGATGATAAATTCAACAGAATAATGAAAAAAATTCATCGAAATACCTACTTTTAGGTACTGGCTACAGCGCCAATCAAAGTCTTTGAACATTCAACTTTTTTAAAAAATATGAGTCACTCAATTTTTATAGGATTTAGATCACTACTTATTCTTTCGCTAACGTTATTCACAGGAGTACTATTTGCACAAAAAGAGTTTAGCAGAGCAGACAGTTTAAAAGGAGGCCTAACACAAGAAAGAATTTGGTGGGATTTGAGCTATTATCATCTTCAAACCAAAGTGGACCCCGATAAAAAATTCATTTCTGGTAGTAATACTATTCTATATAAAGTGCTTGAACCATATCAAATCATGCAACTTGATCTGCAAAAACCAATGCAGATCGATAGCGTGGTGCAAAACGGAGCGCAATTAGCCTTCAAAACCGAATTCAATGCACATTTCATTCAGTTGAAAGAAGCCCAGCTAGAAGGAGCATCTCAGAAATTAACAGTTTACTTTTCAGGTAATCCACGAGTTGCCAAAAATGCTCCATGGGATGGGGGTTTTACATGGGAAAAAGATCAAAATGGACAGCATTTTATTGCTACAGCTAATCAGGGAATAGGTGCCAGCGTATGGTGGCCGTGCAAAGAGCACCCAGCAGATGAACCCGACAGCATGTTGATCAGTGTAAACGTTCCAAAACCATTAGTAGATGTATCAAATGGACGATTAAGAAAAGTAGAAGAGCATAAAAACAGCCGTACCTATCATTGGGCTGTAAGTAATCCAATCAACAACTATGGCGTCAATTTAAATATTGGTGATTATGTGAATTTCACAGAAAAATATAAAGGTGAAAAAGGTGCTTTAGATTGCAGTTATTGGGTGCTAAGTTATAATCTTGCAAAGGCAAAAAAACAATTTCAGGAAGTCCCCAGAATGTTGGAAGCTTTTGAATATTGGTTCGGCCCCTACCCCTTTTATGAGGATAGTTATAAATTAGTGGAAGCCCCTTACTTAGGAATGGAACATCAAAGTTCAGTCACTTATGGCAATGAGTTTAAAAATGGTTACAGAGGAAGAGATCTGAGCCAAACCGGTTGGGGCTTAAAATTCGATTTTATCATCATCCATGAATCCGGCCATGAATGGTTTGCGAATAATATTACGAATAAAGATGTAGCTGATATGTGGATTCATGAAGGATTTACGCACTATTCCGAAAACCTATTTTTAGATTATCATTATGATTCACTGGCGGCAAATGCTTATGTACAGGGAGTACGATCATCCATACAAAATGACAGAGCCATTATTGGAGAATATGGTGTTTCCTATGAAGGTTCAGGAGATATGTATTACAAAGGTGCTAATATGTTGCACACAATCCGTCAATTATTTGATAATGATGAAAAATGGAGACAAACTTTAAGGGGCTTGAACCAAGAATTCTATCATCAAACTGTTACTACCTCACAAGTTGAAAATTATATTTCAGAAGCTTATGGCAAATCCTTGGATAAGATTTTTGACCAATATCTTCGCACTACGCAGATTCCAACCTTCGCTTACAGGGTTTTGAATAATCAACTACTTTACAAATGGGAAAATACTATTGATGGGTTTGAAATGCCAATTAGGATTTTCATAAATGGTGAAGCTGAATGGCTACAACCTAATTCCAAAAGCTATAAATCTTTGCAAAATCTACCTGAAAATGCAGAAATTTTAGTGGACCCTAACTTTTATGTTGGAGACTTTAATTTAACAGAGTAGATCGTAACCCCAATGGAGGGAATCAAGGCAAGACTACTTTGAACTAGACTGATAAATGAATATAGAAGTTTTATTCAAAGGAAGTTTGTCATTTCACACTTCAATCGAAAAATTCTTAAATAAAATATTTTTTGTAAATTACTATTGTAAAGTTTGAGTATAAAAAGAAACCAAAATACACCTAATGAAAAGATTATTTTTACCTATACTAATATTATTAAATCTCAATCTATTAGCCCAAATTCAAGACATCGATGAGCCATACCAAAAAGGAAAAGTAAAGAATGGATATCGTGTAGGAGAATGGAGTTACTATGATTTAAACAAAGAATTAGCACTTACTTTTGATTATGATTCAAATCAATTAATTTATTTAAAACAAGACAGCTCTTCATACTTTATATTCGATGAAGAATGGCAATCTTTACAACCTGACCGCCAAATTAGATATTTAGGTAGCTATGTCCATTTATATGATTTTTTGGCAATGAACCTTTCCCGCACCTATTCTTCTGAAGCATCAAAAAAAAATATCAATACAGTAATTTTGCTTGAACTAGAATTTGACGAAAAAGGAGTCTTGGTTAAAAAAAATATATTAGGAAAACATAAAGAATATCTTGAAGAAGCCATCTTGGAAGTTACTGCTTCAATTCCTGAATATTGGATTCCTGCAGTTTACCAAGGCCAAACTGTAAAATCTAAAATAGCTTTTCCATTAATTTACACCAATAAAACCAATGAAAAAAAGCAGCCTAAGGTAGCAGACTTGGATTATGACGGAAAACTTATGAAACATATTAAAATTGTTGGATTCTGAGTTTGTGTAAAGTGGTCCACAGAAAAAGTTGTATAAATTCGATAGTCTATCAAAAAAGGGATCGAATTAATCCCCCTTTTTATATATAATTAATAATGCCAATCAATATTAGGACAAAAACAACTAAAAATTATATTTCCCTTCATCAAAAAGTCTTCGGGCTACTAGCCTTCTTGATTCTTTCACGTTAAAAGATTCAATTTTAGCAAAACGTTTCAATGCCATTTGCATCATTTTCATTTCATCGCCTTCTAAAAATGACCACAACGCTTCTTCTGCTGAATTTTTAATTTCTTTAACAGCCTCCAGCATAAATAATTGACAAATATCAATTTGAGCAGCACTCGCTTCTTTCCCGTGCCTATCTTTCATTCTTTGGGTTTTCACAATCACAGATTCTAACACATAAATCTGAATGAGCATATCTGCTACATTCATTAAAATTTCCTGCTCATCTTTCAACTTCATCATTAACTTTTGGGCAGCTGATCCTGCAATTATTAATGTTAATTTCTTAAGGTTCGCTACTATCTGAACGGATCTTTCTAAACTATCGGTATTTCCATTATCCGAAAAAGATGGTATACTGCTTAATTCTTTTTGAACTTCACTAGCGGCACTCATCAAATCCAACTCCCCATTCATAGCCTTTTTCAAGAGCATATCAACAATCAGCATCCGATTAATTTCATTGGTTCCTTCAAATATTCTACTAATCCTCGAATCACGATAAAGTCTTGCCATTGGTGCTTCTTCCGAAAAACCCATGCCACCATAAATTTGTAATCCCTCATCTACTACGAAATCCTGCGCTTCAGATCCAAATACTTTTATAATGGCACATTCAATTCCATAGGTAGAAACTGCTTTTTGTTTAGCTTTCTCCACAGACATCCCTGACTTTTGAAATTCTTGTTCCTTTTGGTCAATCATTTCACCAGTTCGATAAGCTGCTGCCTGAAGTGCATAAGTCTTGACCACCATTTTAGCCAATTTTTGCTGGATAGCACCAAAAGAACTAATAGTTTGACCAAATTGCTTTCGATTTAAAGCATATTCCGATGCAAAATCTATCGCATTTTTAGAAACTCCTAATCCACCAATTCCTAACTTAATTCTACCTGTGCTTAAAACGTTCAATGCCATTTTAAAGCCTTCTCCTCTCGTACCTAACAGGTTTTCCTCTGGTACTTTCACATCATTCAGAAATACTTGTCGAGTTGAAGAAGCTCGAATCCCCATCTTATCTTCCTCCTCGCCCAAAGTCAATCCTTCGTATCCTTTTTCTACTATAAATGCAGAAAGATTCTTATCGTCTTCAATCTTAGCAAAAACTGTAAAAACATCAGCAATACCCGCATTAGTAATCCACATTTTCTGTCCAGTGAGATAATAAGCTTTTTCATCTACATTATAAATCGCCTTGGTTTTTCCTGAATTGGCATCCGAGCCAGCATCAGGTTCTGTAAGGCAATAGCAACCTTTCCATTTTCCGCTTACCATATTCGGTATGTATTTGGCTTTCTGCTCTTCGCTGCCATATAATAAAATAGGGGCCATTCCGATACTGGTCTGTACACCAAAGGCGGGAGAAAATTCCGTAGTTTTAGCCAATTCTTCAATTACTCGCAATGTAGTATTAAAGCTGACTTCTATTCCACCATATGCTTCAGGTATACCTAAACCCAGCAAACCTAAATCACCAGCCTTCTCTAATAATTTTATAGTTTGCGCTAAATCCTTGTGCTTTTCCAGTTCGTCTGCCAAGGGTTTAACCTCTTGCTGCACAAAATCTTGGGCTGAAGCGACCATCATTTTTTGCTCTTCTGAAAAATCACTTTCTATAAAAATACTCTCCGGAATAGCGTTAATTAAAAATGATCCTCCTGTTTGTGATTGGATCTGTTCTTCTTTGGTTTCCATAGTTTTTATTTGATTAGTAATAAATTTCTTTCTTGAAGTTTTGATTTTAGATGTGGGTAATGCTTGATTAATTCTCCCATGAAAAATTCATAAGGAATATCCTCGAAATGACCGTACTGATGGAGGTACTCCATAAATTTTGCGCCCTTCTCATTATATTCTTGAAAAATAGAATCGCCCTTAGGATCAAATTCCAAGGGTTTTACATTAAGTTTTTCGCAGAGTTCACGATTGAAAACAGGTGTAACTTTAATCCATTTATTATTCAAAAAGATTTCAGCATAGCCGTGAAAAACTAATACATCAGTCTGTAATACAGCTTCCAATTTTGCAGTACCGATGTGGTTGCGAACATTTGCAAAACCCAATCTGGAGGGAACTCCAATTACTCGACAAGCAGCGGCAAACAGACAACTTTTTTCAACGCAATAGCCGTAATCTCTTTTTAGTAAACTGCTAGCTTTCATAGCCTCCTTTGAAAAATCTAATCGATAGGGGTCGTATCGGAAACCATCTCGAACTGCATAATAAAGGTACTTTACTTGGTCTAATATGCTATTCACACCGTAGGTCACCTCTTTTGCATACTGCTGCACCATGGGATGATCCGAATCAACAAAATCAGCTGATTCTAAATATGCTTTTAAATTCTGTTTTTCCATTTTTTGTTATTAGGCATTTATGCCTAACAAATGTACTAAGAAGTTTTAATAAAATAGGCCTATATGCCTAATATTTAATTTGGAGCTAAAATTTGATTAATATTGTAGCGGATATCCTGATAAATGAAGACGAAAGAAAAGATATTAGAAACCGCAAGAATATTATTTAATACTCATGGAATCTCGGCAATTTCAAGCAAATCTATCGCTGAGGAAATGGGGATTAGTTACGGTAATTTATGTTATCACTTCCCTAAAAAGGATGATATTATTTTGCAATTATATCTGAACATGCAGAAGAATGTTGAACAGCAATTTAAAAGTATCAAAGAGGAAGTCATCAACCTGGAATTTATGTTGAGCCGACTGAAGATTCTGTTTGAGGAAATCTATAAGTACAAATTTATCTATTTAGGTATCACAAAAGTCGTCCGCCATTTCGATCATATCAAGAAACATGCGCAAGACCAATTTGACCAAAGATGGAATATTTTAGATACTATTTCTGGATTCTTGGTTGCAAATGGGTATATGAAGCCATTCAAAGACGAAAAGCAAAAAAATATGTTGATTCATGCGCTACTTATGGTGAGTAATTCTTGGATTTCCGATGCTGAGGTATTCTACAAAGGAGCAGACGAAGAAAAACTAGATTATTATATGCAGTTATTCTTCAACTTGGTGAGACCTACTTTAACTGAAAAGGGACTAGAAGGCTTTAAGAAGGTTTATCAGTTTTAACAAGATTGCAGCAAAAAATAAAGTAATTCTTAGATACTAATATTTCCTTATCAACAGTACACCAAGCACCAAAAACACCACGCCTAAGAGCCGCTGCCAATTAATTTCTTTAATGGAAAAACCCAATAAGCCAAAGTGATCTAGGATGAGAGAAATGATCATTTGGCCACCTACTATTAATGAGAAGGTTAAGGCTGTCCCCAATTTAGGCGCAATGATGATTACTGAAGCTACATAAAAAGCACCTAAAATTCCCGCTGTCCAAAAAATAGGAGACACAGATTGTGTAGCTGAAATGCTGGAAAAATTGAATCTCACAGACAACAAATAAATAAACAAGGCTATAGTCCCAATAAGAAAAGAGGCAAAGGCCGCAAAAACAGGTTGCTGAACGGACTTACCAATTTGAATATTAAAGCCAGCTTGAATAGGCAGAATTGCGCCCGCTAAGAAAACTAAACACATTAAAAATACTGTAGACTTTAACATGCTAATTATTTCTTATAGGATAGTAAACCCGCTTCAATCTGTTTTCTTTTAGGTTCTTGCCAATCTGGGAGTTTCAAAGAACTTCCTAGCTCTTCATTACTTTCGTCTACCAAAAAGCCTGGACCTTCAGTGGCAACTTCGAATAGCACACCGCCGGGAATTCGGAAGTAAATAGACTGAAAATACTTTCTATCTTTCACTTCTGTGACTTTCAAACCCAATTCGTCTACCAAGTAATCTCGAATCTTGAGGGAATCTTCAATTTTTTTTACTCTATGCGCCACATGATGAACTGTTCCGATTCCATTTTTTCCTCTCGGCAACTCTCCTGCCTCCATCAAAACTAAAGAATTACCTGCACCTTTTTGGGTGCTTTCAAGTTTTGTAAAATCGCCTTCCTTGGCAGTTACTTCATAGCCAAAAACTTGTAGAAACTCTAAACTTTCTTTCACATCTGAAATAGCTAAAACCACATGGTGGATTCCTATTAAATTATCGTCTTGAGAAATATCATCGGTTTTCCAGATTGGAGTTCTTTGATCATTTTCATCTTCAACAATCGCTATATTTAATCCCGAAGGATCTTTAAACTGTAGTTTAGATTGACCAAATGATTGTATAGTAGAAAATTCCACACCAGCGCCTTGCAATCTCTTTTCCCAGAAATTTAAACTTCCTTTTGGGGCTGAAAAGACCGTCTCAAACACCTGACCTGAACCAATCACTCCATCTTTTACTCCCTGACCTTTATATGGAAAAGTGGTAAATATAGTTGAAGGACTTCCTATTTCATTTCCGTAATAAAAATGATAGACATTTTCATTATCAAAGTTAACCGTTTCTTTTATCAGTCTTTGACCTAATAATTTGGTATAGAAATCATAGTCCTCCTGTGCATCGTTAACAGTGGCTGTAATGTGATGTAAGCCTTTAACTATTCCTTTAAAATTCATAATGCGTTTATTTATAATGCTTTCAGCATTTGGTTCACTTTATTGATCTCGTCTTCGCAAATAATATGGTCCATACTAGGATAAATTCTCTTATCCACCTTAGCACCCATAGGGGCTACAGCTTCTTCTGATTCATGTAATCGGTGCTCTGGAATATGGTGGTCTATATCACTACAGCCGATAAAAATCTCTGTGTTGTTAAAATCTCCCTGATAGTTACTTTTTTCAATATGTGGACCTATCAAGCCTCCACTCAAAATGGCTATCCCTGCATATTTCTGTGCATTTCTAGTGGCATATTCTAAAGATAGACACGCTCCTTGAGAAAAGCCCAATAGGAATATTTTATCATTTGCAATACCGCTTTCATTCAAATGGCTCAATATGCTATCTAAATTATCCAAAGCAGCATCCAACCAGGGTTGATTTTCACTCCAATCTTCCATGAATCCCTTTGGATACCAGGTATTGTCAGTAGCAATGGGATATACTATTGCAGTATGCTCAGGGATCTCCAATTCCTGAGCTAAACTCTTCATTTTATCTGCATTATCTCCTCGACCATGTGTCATGATAATAGCACTTTTAGCATCTGCTAAGGAAGCTCCTTGAAATTCAGTATTTTCGAAAAGATGTATTGATTGTGACATAAGAAATTATTTAATACAACAACAATATATGTATCTACAACTATTATTTTAAACAAAGGTTTAAGTGGATTGAAAAAATGTCTTCTAAGATAGGTTTTTGATCAATAGATAAGGATTGGCAACTAGAAGTACACAGCTTCAACCCTCCAAACTTCCTTCGTAAGCATGGACTAACATATCAACTAGCTTAGCTTTTTCAAGTGGAGCCACGTTTTCGTAAGGTTTCGCCAAAACGATTTCGACTGCTTTATTAATATCTTCCCTCTTGAAGCCAATGCTTTTCAAATCTGTCGGGCCTCCTGCTTGAGAGGAAAGTTCCTGCAGCTTATGTGCCGGCTGATGGCCTAACACCTGAGTAAAATCTCTTTTAATCTCATCGGATAGGTACTCCCACTGATAATTGAGCACAAAGGCTTGTAATACTGTATGAACGTAAGAGTGCTCCAATTTGAAGCTTCCGCCTAACACATGGGCCATTTTATGATGTAAGGACATGCTCACTTCACATAAACATTTGCCCGCTAAATAGGCTCCAAACTGAATATCAACATTAGCTGATTCGGTTAAACTTTGATTTTTGGCGACCTCTTCTAAACCGCTCTTGATTTTTTCTACGCCTAACAAAGCATGGTGACGCGTAACAGGGTTGCCATTAGGCGCATAAATCGCTTCCATAAGATGTGCCATTGCGTTCATTCCGCTAGTCACGGCTAAACTCAAGGGTAATCCTGCAGTCAAATCAGAATCATAGACTACTACTTTCGGCATTACATCCATTGATTTACCTGTGGTTTTACCTTCTTCTGTGCTTACCCCCCAAATGTTTGTTTGTTCAGAACCTGAATAGGTTGTAGGAACTGCTATAATCGGTAACTTGGTCTCTAGGGCAAGAGCTTTTGCCAGCCCGATGGATGATCCGCCTCCGAATGCAAGCAACACATCAGGTTTTTCTTCCTTCAACTTTTCCATTGCCTTGTCCACTAACTGCTGTGGAACATGTTGGATAATTTCGGGGAAGTAATAAAGTTTGTTACCTCCTATGGCATTCCCTACTGCTTCAATTTGAGTGGACCATCGCTCCTCACCAAAAGCCATTACTTTCTTGTACTCTTTCAAAATCTCAGGTAATTCTTCTGTTTTACCTTTTCCAAAAAATACTTGATTAGGATATGATGTATACTTAAAATTCATAGCATTATAATTTATGTAAAGCACTTTCAATTTGCGCTACTGTGCTTTTCAAATGAGGCAAAAATGTTTCTTGCATTTCATCTTTACTCACTCTACTCGCATGTCCGCTAATATTCAGCGCTGCAATTGTTTTTCCATTTTTATCTTTAATAGGACAGGCAATTGATCTTACGCCTATCTCTAATTCTTGATCTGCAAGTGCCCAGCCTCTTTCTCTTACCAATTGAATTCGCTTTATTAGTTGTTCGGAGTCAGTAATTGTATTAGTTGTTAATTTTTCAGCTTTAACTCCTCTCAGAAAACTTTGCATCTCGCTATCAGGCAACCCTGCTAGCAAGACCCTACCCATTGAGGTGGCATAAACAGGTAAGCGAGTTCCTACACCTAAAGAGATGGTCATGATTCTGTTCGTTTGAACCCGTGCCACATAGACAATATCGTAGCCATCCAGAACGGACATTGAACATGATTCATTTACTTCTTCAGCCAGAGTTTTCAAATAAGGCTTAGCAAGCTCCTGAAAAGGTAAAGCGGATAGATAAGAATACCCCAATGTCAATACCTTTGGGCTCAAACTAAATTGCTTACCATCTACACAGCTTACAAAACCTAAGTATTGCAATGTGAGCAAGATTCTACGAGCATTTGCCCGAGTCAAATCTACTTTCTTCGCAACTTCAGTTAAGGTCATTTGAGCATTATCTACATCAAAAGCGCTAATAACTTTCAATCCTTTTTCTAGCGATTGTACAAAATCTGATTTTTTGATCGTTGGCTCCATGATGCAAATATGCAGATTATTGATGAAATAGAATTACTACTTCACTAAATCTAAACTCTTTCAATGATAGTGGCATAGCCCTGACCAACCCCTACGCATAAGGTGCAAAGCGCATATCGCTTGTTCTGTTCTTGCAATTCTATGGCCGCAGTTTGTAATAATCTTGCGCCAGACATGCCTAAAGGATGTCCTAAAGCAATAGCCCCGCCATTTATATTTACCCTAGGATCGTCATCAGCCAATCCCCAAGACCGAATGCAAGCTAAACTTTGAGCTGCAAAAGCCTCATTTAATTCTATTATGTCAATATCTTCCATAGTGAGACCCGCTTTCTTCAGTGATCGATTGCTAGCTTGCACCGGTCCTATCCCCATAATACTTGGATTAACACCTACCACTTGAGAGGCCACGATTCGCGCCATTGGTTTCAGCTGATGATTCTGTACTGCCTTCTCACTGGCGATTAATAAAGCTGCAGCTCCATCATTTAGTCCGGCTGCATTACCTGCTGTAACAGTACCATCTTTCTTAAAAGCTGGTTTTAAGGCAGCAAGACCTTCTATTGTAGTCTCTGCTCTAATAAATTCATCGTCCTTGAAAATTACAGGCGCTGACTTTCGTTGCGGAATCTCTAAGAGCGCTATTTCTTTTGCCAGCCGACCGGATTTTTGAGCTCTAATAGCTTTTTGTTGACTATTAAAAGCAAATAAATCTTGGTCTTCGCGACTAATGTTATGCTTTCCTTGCAAATTCTCAGCGGTCTCTCCCATTGATTCTGTGCCATACATTTCTTTCATTTTCGGATTAACAAAGCGCCATCCAAAGCTGCTGTCGTACAATTTAGCATCGTTTCCATAGGGCATACCTGATTTTGACATTACCAAGGGACCACGCGTCATATGTTCCATGCCACCCGCAATAAAAAGATCTCCATCACCGGCTTTAATAGCCCTATTCGCATGAATTACCGCAGACATGCCTGAAGAACACAAGCGGTTGACCGTTTCTCCAGGAACACTTTCCGGCAAGCCCGCAAGCAAAGCGGCCATTCGAGCTACATTTCGATTGTCTTCTCCTGCTTGGTTATGACATCCTAGGATCACATCATCTATTAAGCTTGGATCCACACTGCTGTTTCGAAGCATCAGCTTCTCTATCACAAAGGCAGCTAAGTCATCTGCCCTTACACTGGATAACCCACCTCTAAATTTTGAAATGGGTGTCCTGATCGCATCAATTATAAAAGCGTCCTGCATAAGTTACTTTTTTGCTAGTTTAAAATCATATATCACTTCGCTGAAGGGCGACTTCACTCCCCATTTTTCCGCATCCTCCTTATTATTGTTAAGCGGAAAATCTAATATGAGTGATTCCTTGACCCCAAAAACAGCGTCCGAATCTAAATATTCATCACCCTCCACAAAAATATGTGTAATCAAGGTTTGATAGCCCTCAGCTTCAATCCAAAAATGAATATGTGCGGGTCGCATAGGATGCCTACCTGATGCTTTTAACACTTCACCGACCGGACCATCGGTTGGAACCGGATAGGGTGAGGGTTTGATTGATCTAAACCAAAAATCCCCTGAAGCATCCGTTGTAAAAATCCCTCTTAAATTCATTTCCGGCTGGGTGTCATCTTGAATGTCATAAAATCCTTCATCATTAGATTGCCACACATCTATCTTTGCATTTGCAATGGGTTTCCCGTCCGGATCTAAAATTTTCCCTCGAAATAAAGCAGGCTCACCACTGGTGGCTTCTTTACCTCTTGCAATATTATCCCCCATTTTCATTTCCATTGCAGGCGCATGAAATGGACCCGTAACAGTGGTTTCAGTCACTTCTTGCTTTGATCTATGGTTGATAGCATCAACTAGCATGGATACACCCAATACATCGGACAATAAAATAAATTCTTGTCGCTTATCATCGCATTTTTTACCTGTTCGAGTTAAAAAATCAATCGCTGTAAACCACTCCTCTTCTGTTGGTTCTAAGTCCTTCACAAAAGCATGAAGATATTTTATTAATTTGGTCAGCACTTCTTGGCCTCTCTTGTCTGTGCTGTTTATGCGCTCCAATACGATATCGGTAAGATTTTCTTCGGTCAAATTTCTCATAACAGTTTTTTTTGTAAACAATATTTTCGTAGTATTGTTTCATTATAAAACAAATGTACGTTATATAAACTTACAAACAAAAGAAAAAGTTATGTCAAATCCCAGGTATGAAACTGAAGTCTTAATAATTGGAAGTGGCCCGGCTGGCTCAACTACTTCCGCACTCCTTAGTAATTATGGTGTAAAGAACATGGTCGTGACCAAATACGGTTGGCTAGCTAACTCACCAAGAGCACATATTACCAATCAAAGAGCCATGGAGGTATTTCGTGACCTGGGCATCGAAGAGGAAATAATTCAGAAAGCAGTTCCTCAAGAATTAATGGGGAATAATGTTTTTTGCACCAGTCTAGCAGGTGAAGAACTGGGGCGATTATACTCTTGGGGAAATCAACCTAACCGAATGGCTGATTACACTTTAGCAAGTCCCACAAAAATATGCGATATACCACAGAATTTGGTAGAACCCATTATTGTAGGCGCTGGGGCAAGAAAAGGTTCGAAATATAAATTTGACACTGAATACATCAGTCACGAACAAGATGAAGCAGGAGTAAATGTATTGTGTAGAGATCGGCTATCAGGAGAGGAATTTAGCATTAGAGCTCAATATTTAGTAGGAGCAGATGGCGGAAACAGTAAGGTAGCTGAAAATTTAAACCTACCCTACGAAGGTGAAATGGGAGTAGGCGGCAGTATGAACATTGTCTTCAAAATGGATCTGACAAAATATGTTGCCCATAGGCCTAGTGCACTCTATTGGGTTATGCAGCCCGGATCAAACGTAGGCGGAATCGGTATGGGCTTGGTTCGCATGGTGAGGCCATGGGATGAGTGGCTTATAGTTTGGGGCTACGATATTAATGACGGACCTCCTGAAGTAAATGATGATTTAGCTAAAGAAATCGCCATCAAACTCGTAGGTGACGACAGCATTCCGATCGAAATATTACAAACCTCCACCTGGACAGTCAATCACTGTTATGCAACCAAAATTTCAGACGGGAAGGTTTTCTGTATGGGAGACGCTATTCACAGACACCCACCCTCAAATGGATTAGGCTCTAACACTTCTATTCAAGATGCCTTTAATTTAGCATGGAAATTGGCATCAGTAGTGAAAGGTGAAGCAAATGAAGGCATACTTGATTCCTATCAAAAAGAAAGAGGCCCCATTGCAAAGCAGATAGTGGACAGAGCTAACAAAAGCATAGAAGAATTTGGTCCCATTTTCCAATCCCTAGGACTAGGAGATAACATAGAACCGGAGCAGATGAAAGCCAATATGGAAAAGCTGAAGGACAACAATCCTGCTTCAGAGCAACAAAGAGAAGATTTAAGAAAAGCAATCGCGCTAAAGTCGTATGAATTTAACTGTCATGGGGTAGAATTAAATCAACGCTATACCTCTAACGCTATTTTCTCGGATGGAACTGCTGAAGAAGAGTATTTACGGGACCAGGAATTGTATTACCAAGCATCCACAAGACCGGGAGCACATTTGCCCCATGTTTGGTTGGGAGACAATGGACATCAAATATCTACTTTGGACGTATCTGGAAAAGGCAAATTCACGCTATTTACAGGGATAGGTGGGGAAGAATGGATTCAATCAGCAATAGAAATAAGTAAATCTCTAAATATAGACATAAAGGTGGTGCAAATTGGACCCGATAGAGATTATACAGATTTGTATGGAGAATGGGTAACAATCCGTAACATCAAAGACTCCGGTTGTTTACTAATCCGACCGGACTTTCACATCGCATTCAGAGCTACAGAAGTTCGCAAGGATGCAAAAGAACAATTATTTAACGCGCTAAATCAAGTCTTAGGACTTTAATAATATGAAAATAGTTCCACAAATATCAGCGAAAGAAGCAGCTCAAAAAGTAAAAAATAATGATACTCTTTTATGCGGAGGTTTTGGCATGACGGGAGCTCCCGTTCACTTACTGCATGCTCTTGCTGAAACTGACACAAAAGGCTTGACTTACATCGGCAATAACGTGGGTGAGCCGGGTTTGGGCGGAGACAGATTGTTGACCAATGGTCAATTAAAAAAGATGATTGGCTCCTACTTTACCAGCAATCCAAACGCTGTTAAGTGGGCGCAGGAGGGCAAGGTAGAGTATGATTTACTACCGCAAGGAACATTAGGCGAAGCCATCAGAGCTGGAGGCATGGGCATTGGCGGTTTCTACACTCCGACTTCAGCTGGAACAGTTTTAGCTGAAAAGATGGAAACAAAAACAATTGGTGGAATAGAACAAGTATTTGTAGAGGGAATTAGAGGAAATATCGCTTTTGTACGGGCCTGGAAAGCAGATACAGCGGGTAATTTGACCTATCGGATGACGGAACAAAATTTCAATCCTGCTATGGCTACTGCTTGTGATTTGGTGATTGCAGAAGTTGAAGAAATTGTACCGGTAGGTGAGCTAGACCCTAATGAAATTCATACACAAGCCTGTTTTGTTGATTTTCTAGTAGAAGCCAAATTACAAAAAGAACATCTTGGTTCTTCCGCTTCAGTCGGAAGCAAAAAAGCCGGTGAAGACCGGATGAATATTGCAAGAAGAGCTTTGAAGGAATTAAATAGAGGGCATATCGTAAACTTAGGAATTGGTATCCCCACTTTAGTGGCAGACCTAATCAAAGAAGAAGACGGAATAATTCTTCATACTGAAAATGGCATGCTAGGCGTAGGGCCAGAACCTACCGATGGTACAGGCGCTATGGTAAATCCTGTAAATGCAGGCAAGATACCCGTGACTGCAGTGAAAGGAGCCAGCTATTTTGATACCGCCACCTCTTTTGGCATGATCAGAGGAAAGCATGTAGATGTGGCCATTATGGGAGGATTAGAAGTAGACAGCCAAGGAAATTTAGCCAATTGGGCTGTACCCGGAAAGCCTTTATTGGGCGTAGGTGGAGCAATGGATTTAGCTTCTGGTTCTAAGACGCTCATCATTACCATGAACCATACCAATAAAGATGGAAGTCCGAAGCTCGTTAAAGAATGTGCATTGCCCATTACCGCTATGAAGGCTGTAGATATCGTGATCACCGACAAAGCAGTATTTAAAATTGGTGAATCGGGCTTTGAGCTAATTGAACTGATGCCTGGAGTCAGTTTAGAAGAAGTGCAAAATTCAACTGGAGTGGAATTTATAAATAACTTAGCGTAAATTTAGACACTTAATAGCAAAGGTTAAGCTCCCTTCAATTGGTCTTTGCTATGAAAAAATGTCCAGTTTGAGGCACTGGAATTCTTATACATAAACTTTACTTTCAACATTTTTTACATAAAAAAAGCATATCTCAATCACTTGGGATATGCTCACTTCAATTTAGTCGGTTAATGACTATCGTTTATTTATCTTGCAAATAGTGCGGAACTGTAATAGGTTCCAGAGAACTTGTTAATTCCTCTCTCCTATTCTCAAAGAAAGGAGGCAATAATAATTCATGCCCCAACAAATCTTCGGGCTCATCTACTGCAAATCCGATATCTGAAGTTGCAAATTCAAATAATTGTCCGCCAGGAGTCCTGGTGTAAACGGAATGAAAATAATTTCTATCTTTTATCTCTGTAACATCTGTATAACCTGTTCCTTCAATATAAGCTTTCAATTTTGCGCTTTCTTCATCGTTACCTGTGGCAAAAGCAATATGGTGCGGAATACCCACTCCAAAAGTCCAACTTCCCTGCGGAAGATCCGGTTGATGATGCAATTCAATTACTTTTCTCGCTCCTCCATCTTTAATGTGGTATCTGTGATACTGTCCTTCTTGTCCAACTTTGTAGAATCCCAATATGTCGGTCAAGTATTTATCCATCATTTCAACCTCTCTTACAGAAAGAACAGCACTGTGGATTCCTTTAATACCATTCTCCTTAGAGATTTCATCTGTTTGCCATGCATTTCTGTTATCATTTGCATCTCCAAATACGCCAATCCCTACACCTGAGGGATCTTCAAAATGGATCATTTTTTGACCAAAACGCTCTAGGATACCTGAATTTTTTACCTTGTGTTTATCTAAATGCTCTTTCCAAAAAGGAATAGCATCTGGGTGCACAGAAAAGCCTGATACTTCAATTTGACCAGAGCCTTTTTTACCTGTTAAACCAGCCTTCTTAAATGGAAAAGTAGTCCAAACGGAACCTACTTCCGCATCAGCATTTGCATAATATAGATGATAAACACTTGCAGATCCATCAAATAGAACTGTTTGCTTGATCATTCTCATGCCCATTACTTGGGTCACGAAATCAATGTCTTCTTGGGCGCTACCCACGCTCACTGTTAAGTGGTGTAGTCCCGTAATATATTCGTTCGGATTCATAGTAGTAATATTTTAATTTACAACAGTGAATTTAACCAAAGATTATACAGCTTGTTCTACTATTTAAACAAATGTTTACTATTTGAACATAAATCTTAATCTAGTTTAAGATTCTGCCATTTTCCTTTTGAGCTTGCTTAGGAATTCTGGGGTGATGCCCATAAAGGACGCAATATATTTTTGAGGGACGATTAGTTCTAATCGGGGATGGAGCTTGACGAATTCTAGATATTTCTCTTCTGCCGTATAGGAGATATTTCTAATGATACGCTTTTGATGACTAATTAAAGCGTTCTGAAACAGCACTCTAAAATATCTTTCAAATGCAGGATGCTTTTGATTAAGATCTTCAAACTTCTCTTTACTTAACAAGTAAACCTCAGAAGGGACTAAGGCTTTAATCGCATAATTAGAAGCATGTTGATTAAAAATAGCATCTAAATCGCCCGTCCACCACATTTCCTGACCAAATTGGATGGCATGCACCTGCTCGTTACGGTCTTTAAAATAGGTCATCAGACAGCCCGATTTGACTAATACAAAGTAAACAGGGGACGATCCTGATTTAATGAGATGCTGGTTCTTAGCTAAAGAAATCAACTCAGCATTTTCAAAGAAATCACTAACAGCATCAGCACTAAGCGAGGCCTTTTCTATAAACTGGGATTTAATTTCTTCTTGAGTCATAAGAATAACAGAAGCTCACTTTAATCCTCCTACCATAACGATTGAAATATCAAGGAGCTAATTGATCTGTAAAGTACTTCAATCTAGTATAAAATACACGTATCCTCAAAGCCTCTGTCATTATTTTAAAATTCTAGCTTTCTCGATTGCCTACGATCATAGATGACCTTCCAAAACTCGAAAAGCAATGGAATATGCAGTTCTATTAGAGCTTACAATTACGAAGTTCTTAAATCTTAAGCGTCTCTTGCATTAATTCATCAGCTTGGTCCCAATCCATATTTACAATGGCAATAGAGTATAAGGTTGGCATCATCTTCCCATATTTTTCGCGTAGCAACAAATCGATGTCATTAAAAAGCAAGCCTTTTGTTTTTCCGATGACTAATGTCTGCGGATGCGTTTCAAAAGTACCATCTTTCAAGCGTTTACGCATTTTAGCCTTTTCAATCATTAAAGCATTCAGGATAAGCTTCTTCTCAATTAACAAATCAGTAATTTCAATTGCTTGCTCCTCATTATCTGTTACAATGTGTATAAGTACCATTTTCCACTAAGTTTAGGCTAACTATTTATTTAAATAAATTCTAAATAAAACGGATATTTATACATTTTGTTAAATACAACTTGAGAAATCTGTCCAGCGTATATTTCAAATTATCCTTCCCAATGGCATTTAAAGATTGTTAAATCTATCCCAGAAGCTAGTTTTATGTCATTTGGAGTCATACAATTGCTATTGAGCCCCTTCTTTACATTACTTGGTATTCATAAATTAGCCTGAATGATTTCAAAAATAAAACTAGACGAAAGGTCGTAATTGAATTCCCTTATTGGTTCAGTGTTTCAACTTGCAAGACTCCAGTATGAAAATCAAGGATAGTTTGTTGAAATAATAAAGTGAATTTTGCCTGCTCTAGATTAGCTTGTGCCGTGATTAAAGCTTGCTGTGCAATTGATAACTCTGAAAGATTCGCTATCCCTTCCGCATAGCGTTCATTTTGCATCTTATAGGCCTCTTGAGCAGAATTCAATGCTGATTCACTCACCTCTACTCTTTTTATAGCCGCATTGAAATTCAAATATGCGTTTTGAACATCTTGAAATATGCTTCTTTTAAGGTCCTCCACATCAAGTCGGCTATTGGCCAATTCTACTTGTGCTGTTGCAACTCTTGATTTGTTCACGTAATTGCTGAATAAGGGAATACTTAGGTTCAGTCCAACAGTATTATTGGGGTATAAATCAAATAACTGTTCACTAATACCAAGCGAATTCAAGGAGCTATATTGTGTCCCATATTGATAAAAAGCAGATAAGGTCGGCAGATAATTTGACTTCAAAAGATCAATATTTTTATTGGTCGCCTGGCGCTGCAAATCTAGTTGCTGAAGATCTGATCTATTCTGAATGGCTAACTCAAACAATTCTGATAATTGGTAAGCCTCGAGTGATGTACTTGCAGATCCAAAAGCTTCGGACACTTCATACTCTTCTAATAAATCAAGCTGTAAAGTCTGTGCCAGACGTGCCTTGTCCAATAAGTAAGTATTCTCTGTTTCTATAAAAGATAATTCCAATTGGTCTAAGGTAGCTTTTTGTGCGAGAGCATCTGCTTGGGGTCGTAAACCCGTCAAAACAAAGCCTTTTATTCTTTCTAGCTGATTTTTCTGATCTTGAATTGCATTGGAGGAAATCTCCATCAACTTTTTATCAAGTAATAGTTGCAAATATTGTTGTGCGATGTCAAATACTACTTGCTGCTTACTTCTTTCAATTGCACTCCTTTGAGCTTGATAGTTTAGATCGGCCATTTTGATTTGATTAAGTCTACCAAGTCCTCGGAAAATATCAACAGAAGCAGAAAGGTTTCCTGACAATCGGTTCGCCTGAACATTATTAATCTCAAAACCATCTTCCACCAGCTGAAACTGTTGCCCACCTTGACGCGCTGCTTGAACATTAGCTGAAACCGAAGGTAAAAAATCAATTTTCGATTGCGTTTCCTGCATGGAAAGAGCGCTCAATTGATTCAAATTCTTTCGCAACGCTATATTTTGTTCTAAACCAACTTTCATGGCCTCCTCAAAAGTTAATATTTTCGTGCTTTCCTGCGCTTGAACAGCAAAACAAATGAGCATAAAAGGGACTAGTAGTAGTTGTTTACAATACTGCATTTTTCGTTTCATTCAAATAGTCTTTAGTAATTGCACCATCTTCCAATTCGATTATCCTAGAACCGTATGATGCATTCTCTTCTGAGTGTGTTACTTGAATAATTGTAGTTCCTTGATTGTTAAGCTCTTGGAACAATTCCATTATAATTTTCGATTGGGAGGAATGTAGATTCCCGGTGGGCTCATCTGCTAGTAGAATTGCCGGTTTTCCAATTATAGCGCGTGCAACTCCCACCAATTGTTGCTGCCCTCCTGATAACTGTTCAGGAAAAAGATCCTTTTTGGCAACAATCCCAAATCTATCCAGGACTTCAGCCACCAAGCTTTTCCGCTCACTAGATTTTACACCTCGATATAATAATGGCGTTTCAATATTTTCATAGACTGTCAGTTCATCTATCAGATGATAGGCCTGAAAAACGAAGCCAAAATATTCCTTATGTAGTGCTGATTTCTTTTTATCATTGAGTGAATGAATCAAATTACCTTCCAAAAGATACTCGCCCTGAGAAGCATCATCCAGTAAGCCGATAATATTCAGTAGCGTAGATTTCCCAGCACCACTCGGTCCCATTATGGTTAGGAATTCACCTTTTTCAATGGTAAGGTCTATGCCCTTCAATATGAATTGTTTGCTAAATCGATTTGCGATTGATTTGTCAATATCTGAAAGTTGTATCATTTCTATATTTTTTAATGTGTTTTTTCAATTTGTGTGCCATTACCGATTACTTACTCTAAAAGCCAATGAAGGGCTTTATTCTTTCCGTTCCTGTTCAAAACCGGAAGGATACGTCCGAAATCGGACAATGATTTATGCATTTCATCAGGAATAATCATGTGCTAAATCTCTTTAAATTCACTGTAAATCTATTATTGAAGTCTCTGAATTTCATTTGCAAATAGTCCTTTCCTATTCTTTTTTCTTGACAAAAAAGAACCATCCGCCAGCTGGCGGACAAGAAAGTTTAATGCTTCCTCCCTCCAGCCCTCCGCAGGCCCGCTAAACTTTCCTCCCTCCCGCTTTTCCGAGTTCCTCGGAAGTGGTCGGGTTAATTCTAATTCAAGAAAACAAGACAACAACTAGCAATAAAACCTTGATATCAAAGCGCATCTTCTGATCAAAACCAGTCTCTCATAGTCCAGTTTTCGCAAAGTATTTTATCAAAAAATACACAATACTTGTAGAAAATTCAACATGCTATTAAGGCCAATTATTCATCTTTTAAAGTATCTGCTGGGTTAATTCGTAAAGATTTAATGGTTTGGAAGCTGATGGTGATCCAAGCAATACCTAAGGCTGCTGCCCCTGCTCCAGCAAAATAGTACCATGAAGGTTCAATGCTATAAGCAAAACCTTGCAGCCAGCTTTGTGCTGCCCAATAGCTAATAGGCAAAGCAATCACAATAGCGATCAGCACGATTTTAGTAAAATCGGCTGATAAAAGCCTTACAATCTGAAATCCCCCAGCCCCTAATATTTTCCTGATGCCAATCTCTTTTTGTCTGCGTTCTGCAGTGAAAGCCGCAAGTCCGAACAAACCTAAACATGAAATAATAATAGCTATTCCAGCAAAATATCGAGACAATAGAGATACTCTCTGCTCTGCCTGATATTGTGCTTGGTAATTCGTATCAAGAAACTCGTAATTTAGGGTGAATCCCGGGTTAAATTCTTTGTACAATGATTGTATCCCTTGAATCACTTCAGCTGGCCGACCTGCTTGCATTTTTACGAAAACGCTCAGCATAAAGCTCTTGTCAAAATGAAATAGCATGGGGGAAACCTCCTCATGTAAAGAAGAGAAATGAAAATCCTTTACCACACCGATGATTTGTTTTTCTTTGCCCCACATGGTCACTGTTTTGCCAATCGGATCTTCCAAACCCATCACTTTAATAGCCGCCTCATTAAAAATTATCTTTTCTTCTTCAGCTCCAAATTTTTCAGAGAAACTCCTCCCCTCTTTCATTTCTATGCCTAAGGTTTCAATCAAACCATAATATGCCCGTGCTTGCTCAAATAATATATTGCTATCGGGATTCTTTCCTTGCCAGGTGACACCGGTTGTAGAGGCGCCACTTTTCACTATGGAGTGTGTCGTAGCCGAAGCATGCTTTACACCCGGAACTTGCTTCAGCTGGTTAATGAAGGGTTCCAGTCGATCGGCTACCGTTCCTTCAATAGGAAATTTAATCACATAATGACGATCATAGCCCAGGTTTTTATCCTGCACATATTCAATTTGCTTGTACACCACCCAAACGGACACCAAAAGAATGATCGATATCACAAACTGAAAAACTACTAGACCCTTCCTAGTCCATAATTCGCCTGTAGAGGTGGTAAACTTACCTTTCAAAATACTTACAGGCTTAAAACCGGATAAATAAAGAGCCGGGTAGCTACCTGCAAGCAATCCTGTGAATAAAGTGATCATGATAGTGGCTAGCACTAAATCTACAGTCAAATCTAGGCTAAGCTGCTTAGCGGTAATAGCATTAAACTGTGGCAACAACACAAATACTAACAAATATGCCACTCCTAAAGAAATGAGCGTCAAGCTAATGGATTCTCCAAGATGCTGAAAAACCAAGTGCTTTCTACTAGCTCCCATGGTTTTCTTCACCCCTATTTCTTTTAATCGCCTTGAAGCACGTGCAGTACTTAAATTCATAAAATTGATACAAGCAATAGCCAATACAAATATGGCAATGATAGCAAACAATCTCACGTAGTTTATCCTGCCTCCTACTTCCTGCCCATTCTCAAAATTACCTTGTAAATACCGACTGGAATATTGCTTAAAAAAAGGCTCTACGTTTGTATTGGGTACTTTTTCTTTAATTATAGAGCCCACTTTGTTATTAACCGCTGCCACATCTGACCCTTCTACCAATTGCACTTGTGTTAGCGCAATATAATTGCCCCAGTGATTTCGTTCTGGCCCCATCAAATCGTCAATAAAAACTGTGAAAGGCAGTACAAATTCGAAAGATTCTGTAGTATTATCAGTTAAATCTGCGATAACTGCAGCAACCTTCGCCTGTCCTTTGAATTTTAGTATTTGCCACGCCAGACTTTCTCCAATGACATCAGTCGAGCCAAAGAGTTTTTTGGCAAGGGATTCAGTCAATACAATTCCCCTCTTATCTGATAAAGCTGTTTCTGGATTTCCTTTCAAAAACGGAAAAGAGAATAACTGAAAATATTCTGCTCCTGAAAATTTCCCTCTTGCCTTCATTTTATCTTCTCCCACAGATAAAGAAAACCCTTCTCCAAATTCATCTGCATCAGTATCTTCTACTGCTGTGATCACCTCAGGTATTTCCACTTCTAAGGCATCTGCTAAAAGTGCGGGTACATGGGGAGCGGATCGAATTTCTCCATTTTCTTCATGATGCATATAGACTTGATAAAGCTGAGAATCCTTCTCATGAAATTTATCCATAGAGAGTTCGTCAGTCACCCATAGGTAGATAAGCAAGGCACAAGCCATACCCGTGGAGAGTCCTAAAAGATTAATAAAGAAAGTACTTTTGAATCGTTTGAAATTGCGATAAATGATCAGTAGGTTATGTTTGAACATGGTAAGTGTTTTTATTAAAAAATTCAATCTTAATTGATTTTCCAATTAAGGTGCCATATTATAAAAAGTACCCATAAGACTTGAAAATGAAGACTTTGGGATAATGAATGTTCAAATTTGTAATTGTAACGCCCGATTTCGGGCATTTCAATTTTAATAAGACTTTGGTGGCCATTAAATCAGTAAGAGTTTGACTCACTATCATTCCTCTTTCAAAGTAATGGAGGGATTTATATTGTAGACTCTTAAGGTTTGGACTATAATGACCATAGCCGCAATGGCAACTAAGAGCAGAATTGGAATGACGAACATCCACCACACTAAATCAATTTTAAAGGCATAATTCAGCAGCCAATTTGATGAAAAATAATACAAAATCGGTAGAGAAATGATGGTAGCCAAACATATCATAATAGATATATCTTTACTAAGAAAGATGCTAATATCCCATCTTTCAGCACCTAAGATTTTCCTGATGCCAATTTCTTGGACTTTGCTTGAAGCGGTGTAATAAATTAACCCGAAAAAGCCAATGGTTGCAACTAAAATAGAAAGTCCTGCAAATAGAACAAAAGCTTTCATAAAAAGGTCATCTCTTTCGTACTGTCGGTTATAATATTGATCTAAATAAAAGTAATTGAAAGGATTCCCGGGGAAATTATTGCTCCAAATTGATTGCAAATTTAGCAAACTGCTGTGGTTAATCTTTTCAGATAATTTAAGATAATAATACTTTTCAGGATCAATTTTACCTTCGAAAATAATCGGTTGATAACGCTGATCCATCGCATATTGATGAAAATTATCAACCACCCCTATAATTGTTGGCGTTGAATTAATTCTATAATAAATTTTTTCTCCCAAGGCTTCCTCGGGCGTAGAAAAACCTAATAACTCGCTAGCCTCTTTATTGATGATTACAGAATTCTTAAAATTCAAATCGGATCCTGAGGATTTATTAAAAGTCCTTCCTGCCAACACTTCAATATTGAAGCTCGGTAAGAAATCTAAGTCGACTTGTGAAAATGCGTAAGTCCCAGCCTGGTCCTCATTCACTCCAAGCCTTCGAACATAACCTCTCGCCTTTCCCCTTATTTCTTTCCCAGGAATAAAATTGGCTAGTGTAACTCCGTCAATACCGCTCAACTTGTTGGCTTCAATTTTAAATGTGTTTACTTTTGAATTATAAATAGAATCATTTCCTGTGTTAATATTGGGGCCATTAATCACTAGGGTTTTATCAATATCAATTCCCAAGTCTTTACTTTTCATAAAGTTCATTTGCTGATATAAAATTAAGGTGCTGCCAATTGCTAAAACAGAGCAAGCAAACTGAAAGGTAACGAGTACTTTTCGCAACTGGCCTTTTGGTTTTTTGATAGCATTATTTAGTGCGTTATCTACTTGAAGTCTTGAAATATAAAAGGCGGGGTAAAAGCCTGAAAATAGAGTACCTATTACTAGCAAACCGAACAGAAGAATCTGAAACTGAAGATTATATAATTTCTGGAGCAAATCAATCTCAAGCAAATCAGCTAGGATAGGTTGAGTCACTATAATCAACAGGCAAGCTGCTAGTAAAGCAAAAGCATTAATTAAAAAGGATTCGATTAGCAACTGAAAGAATAGTTGAGTAGAGTTCGCCCAATAAATTTTGCGAATTCCTACCTCTTTGGTCCGATCGATTGATCGAGCGATCGAAAAATTGACATAATTGGTTGAAGCGATTACGAGAATAAGTACAGCTATAATGGTAATGATCCAGGTTAAGCTTTCGCTTCCATTTAAGGCAATCTCATTCGTTAGGTTAGATGCTAAGTGAATAGCTTGCATTCTTTGCAATTCAAGCTTCATATTATTATCAGATCTGTATTTTGTAACAATAGCATCCAATTCTTCTGCTATGTAAGGCTGCTTTGACAAATTCTTTAATTTTACGTAAGTATAGAAGCTATCTCCCCAATTTGATAACTGTTGTTCGAGATTATAATATAGATTTAAGGATATTAAAACATCAAACTTTAAGTGTGTATTGCTTGGTAGTTCTTCCAAAACACCCCCCACGACATGGGTGCTTCTTCTTACATATCTGCCATTTTCATAATATCCGTAAGCTCCTTCAATTTCAATTTCCTTTCCGACAGGATTGCTATCTCCGAAATACTTCTTCGCTACTATTTCTGTAAGCACTACCGCATTATTATAATTCAAGGCAGTGGTTGCATTTCCGTACTTAAAGGCAAAATTAAAAATATCAAAAAAAGAAGTATCCACCCCTAAGAGTCCTTCTTCTCTAAAAAATTTGTCTTCGTATTGCAAAACAGCATCACCAGGGGGAATATGAATCCGTGTAAATGATTCAATAGAAGCGTAGGAAGTATTGAGTTCGGTAGCTACAGCAGAAAAAGTAGTAGCACTTTCTCTCTTCTGTTGATCTGAGGTTTCAGTCGTTTGCTGAATTCGAAAAATTCTTTCATAATTGGTGTGGAATTTATCATAACTCCACTCCTTAGAAACATATTCGTAGATTAAAATGCAGGAGGCCAAAGCAATGCCAAGCCCCAATATATTGATCATGGAGAAAATCCAATTCCTCTTAAAATTCCTGTAGGCCAGTTTTATGAAATATATAATCATGATTGCGACTTAAAATACTGTTTAATTACTTTAGCAAAAGGACCTACATTACTCATCCTTTAAAACTTTTGCGGGGTTTCTGTTTGCTGCTTTCCACGTATGAAGAGAAACAATACTTATACTCAATACAAAAGCGATTATTCCTGATATGAAGTAAATACCCAGTGGCATTTCTATCCTAAATTGGAAATCATTTAACCAGTTGCTGATAAAATACCAAGCCGGATAAACAGCCAAAAGAAATGCCAAGCCGATAAGGACCACATACTCCTTCGAAATCAGCACGAGTATATTGGAAAGTGAGGCACCCATAACTTTTCGAATGCTAATTTCTTTGGTTCGCTGCGCAATGGTGAAAGAAGCTAAACCAAACAATCCCAAACAACTAATCAGAATGGCTATCACAGTAGCAAAAAGCAGTACTTTTCTCAATCGGACTTCACTTGTATAAAATTGCTCAACAGTCTCATCCAAAAATTGAAATTTTCTTGTTTCATTCGGATAAATTTTCTTAAAAGCCTGCTGCATGGCATCCACACTAGCTTTTAGATCTACATTTGGAGCAAGCTTAGTATTGACTGTAAATAAGTTCCGCTCATCATAGCCCAGCATCATGGGTCTAATGGCTTGATGCATAGATTGGGTGTGGATGTTAGGGATCACTCCCACAACCGAAAGATACATACTATCATATTCTACTTGCTTGCCAAGAGCAGCATGAGCACTTTCTAATCCCAGCTTTTCTACGGCCGCCTCGTTAATGACAATTTCAGATTGATCTAATGTATAATTTCTTCCTGCTAAAATCGGAACTTCATACAAGGACAGATAACTGGTATCAGCAGTTTTAAATTGCATGCTTACTTCTTCAGGAGCACCATTTAAATCATGTTCGACCGTGCTAGTCCACAATGATCCAGAAATCATCATATCGCTGCTTAAGCTGACTTTTTCCACTCCAGCAATTGCTTCCAATTCGTTTTTTAGTAATTTGGTTTTGTCTAAAGTCCCCTGAAAGGGTGTAGAAATATGCAAAACAGCTTCTTTATTAAAGCCTATATTTCGATTTAAAAGGAAATCAATCTGAGAATTTATGGCTAAAACGACAATGATAAAAGCAATGGAGGATCCGAACTGGAATACAATCAGATTTTTTCTTAAGAAATATTGAAAATTAGACTTCCGATGCCCTATTGACTTATCCTTCATTGCTTTTATTGGGCTATAGCCAGAAAGAATCATGGAAGGATAAAAACCAGACAATAGCAACACCACTATAGAAAGTACGATCAAAAATAGGGCATTATTGATATTCCAATAATCGAATTTAAAATCTGCAGGAAGAACCTCTTGAAAGTACGATGTAGCCAACTGACTTAGTAATGCAGCCCCAATAATGGCTAAGAGTATAATCACATAAGTCTCTACCAAAAACTGAGTAATCAGCTGTTTTCTAGAGCTACCCAAGGTTTTTCTAACTCCAACTTCTTTCGACCTCAATTTAGCCTGAGCAGTTTCAAGATTGATAAAATTGATACAAGCAATAAACAGAATAAAGAAACCAATTATAATCAAGCCGTTTAAAGTGCTTCTATCAGCTGAATTTCCACTGAATGTATCCGAAAAATGTAAATCCTCAAATGACTCAAATTCAAAATTGGTCGTCCAGTTGCCATCAGACTCAACGTATTTTTCTTTAATCGCAAGCAACTCATGCTCTGCTTTCTCTTTCTGATCTGCACCAAGCTTGACAAAAAGCTGAGCATTTGAACTTACGGATCCCCAGTCATCTACATTCCTTCGAGCTCTAATCTCTTTATTGCTCAATAGCGTCTCATAGGATATGAAATCCGTAAAAATTAAATCCGTTTTTTGTTTAACGTCTTCTACTACTCCAGTCACCACTACACGCAAGCTGTCGGTGTAGACTAATTCATTCCCTAAAATCTCGTTTAAAGGCTGCTCACCAAAATATTTTTTAGCCACGGAATTTGTTAGGACAACCGTATTAGGTTGATCTAAAGCACTAGAAGGAGAACCTGCTAACCAATTATATTCGAAAAGCGAAAAGTATTTTTCATCAGCAAATACCACCTTTGTACTGATTCCAAAGTTTTCAGTTTCATCCGCTGACTCCACCAGAAATCTGTAAGCACTAAAAATAGGAACTACTTCTTCTGCTGCAGACAGTTCATTTCGAACGGCTTCTACCAGCGGAATGGGAGCTCCCGGATTAGGCCACTCTTCCTGTCCATTACCCGTTACAGAGGTGATTCTATAAATTCGATCGCGATCCTCTTGATGAGTGTCGAAACTATATTCATAGCTCACTAAGTTATATACAACAAAGCAAGCTGCTATTCCAATGGAAAGTCCAATGACATGAATGAAGGACCTAAGCCCAAACTTTCTAATATTTCTAAATGCTATTTTTAAGTGATTTTTCAGCATGCGCTCATTTCTAAATGTGTATTTTAATACTACTCGCTTTTTAACACTTTGGCAGGATTGCTCAATGCCACTTTAGTGGAATGATAAGCAACCGTGATCCAGGCAATAACAAAAGCCGCTATTCCGGATAGCGCAAACAATTCCCATCCAATTGAGATTCTGTAGGTATAACTTTCCAGCCAGCTTGAAATGCCCCACCATGCCAATGGCACCGCAATCAGGAAGGCGATCACCACCAGCTTTGAAAATTGCTTGGACAGCATAAAAACTATTCCATTGATACTTGCTCCTAACACTTTTCTGATCCCTATTTCTTTAGTACGCTGCTCTGCCATAAAGGAGGCCAAAGCGAATAACCCCAAGCAACCGATCATAATGGCCAGACCCGCGAATACAGTGAAAATTTTACTAAGCCGAATCTCTGAATTATACATATCATTAAATTCCGCATCTAAGAAATTATAACTAAAGGGTAAGTTGGACCCAAACTGGTTCCATACTCCTTCAATGCCTTTTAATGAAGATTGAATATCATTCGTTTTCAATTGAACAGCTAATACACTACTGTTATCATTTAATTGGAAGGCCAGTGGGCCAATATCATTTTTCAGTGACTCGTAATGAAAATCCTTTACTACTCCTAACACTCTATAGGTATCAAATTTTTCGTTAGAAAACTGTCCTGTCTCCTCATCAAATGCATTGGTCTGTATGTGATTAATTGCCTCCATATCCGTAAAGCCAAAAGCTCGAAAAGCTGCTTCATTAATAATTACAGCAGAAGAATCGGATGCAAGGTCGGGCTTGAAATCGCGTCCCCATATTAAATCCATTTGGTAGGTCTCCAAATAATTATGATCAACTGACCAAATTTGAGTACCTACGACATTATCTTGAGTAGGTGGCTGCCCTTCACGCCAAAAGGTATTATCACTTCGATTATACCCGCTAACGGGTAAAAAGCCACTATAAGATGCTGCTGCTACATTAGGGAGCTTCTGCACTTCTTTTTTAAATGCTTGCCTTTGCTCATTTAGCATATAAGCATCATTTACCAGCAATACACGCTCCTTTTTAAAGCCTAATTCCTTATTTTGAATAAAGTTGATTTGTTGGTAGATCGCTATAGTCCCAATAATCAGTAGAATACTTATGAAAAATTGAAAGACCACTAAGCCACTTCTAATAAAAGCATTACCAGACCCTAATGATACCTTTCCTTTTAGCGTTTCAACTGGTTTAAAGGAACTCAAATAAAATGCTGGGTAAAGCCCGGCTAAGAGCCCTACAAACAAGGCCAGCACAAACAAGCCCCCAATAAATAGCAAATTGACATCAGGCATTACTAAAGTCTTACCAGTAATATTATTGAAAACTGGCAAAACCAAGATCACTAACAATATACCCACTAAGAAGGATATAAAACTCACCATGATAGATTCCACTAGAAACTGCCTAATCAAATTTAATTTTCTCGAGCCTAAGGCCTTTCTTACTCCTATTTCCTTGGAGCGATTAGATGAACGAGCAGTGGATAAGTTCATGAAATTAATGCAGGCCAAAATGATAATGAAAATAGCAATAGCAGCAAATAGATAGATGTAGTCCTTATTCCCCATCAACCCGATATCTATTGTAAAATCGGAATTCAAATAGACGTCCTTGAGTGCTGTAACTTCAACCACATAATAATTTCCAAGGGCCTCAAGCTCCTGCAAGCTTTTCCCCATAAACCTCATGATTTCCGGTTCTAAATAGACATTTACCGCCTCATTAATTTTAGTTTGCAGTGCCTTTGGATCCACATTATCATCCACAGTAAAATAGGTGTAAAAATTATTACTGGTAAAGGATGTGTTTTGAGCTCTGCTGAGGTTGGCCATTGACATCAAAAAGTCAGCCTGAAAATGAGAATTTGATGGAAAGTCCTCAAAAACACCTGTGATCATATACCTATCTTCTCCATCTAAAATCAAAGATTTATTTATGGCACTTTGGTTAGGGAAGTACTTATTTGCCATCCGCTTACTTATCGCTATAGTATTTGGACCGTTAAACTGGCTTTCTGGTTTTCCTTCTAAAAGAGGAAAGCTAAACACCTTAAAAAATCCCGAATCAACGAACATCAGTCCTTCTTCTTTGAAAGACTCATCAGAATCTGCGCGCTTCACTAAATAAGACCCTGAAGTTCTAATTCTTATCGCCTGATTCACCTCGGGTATTTCATTATTTAAAACCGAAGCTAAAGGAGCCGGTGTAAAGGGAAAACTGGCTTCATTGTCCCCAATCTTTAAGTCTCTAGTCGCCCTAAAAATGCGATTTTCATGAAATTCATCGTAAGAAAGCTCATTTGAAACATACAAGAAAATCAGCATACTACAGGCTACACCTACTGATAAACCCGTAATATTGATAATGGAATAAAGCTTATTTTTAATAAGGTTTCTCCAGGCGATTTTTAGATAGTTTTTGAACATTTTCTTTTTCTTTAAGAGTGTGTAGAAAATTGATTATTCCTCCTTCAAACTTTTCACAGGGTTCATATAGCTCGCTTTAATCGTTTGAAAGGAGACTATGGTGATGGTGAATATCAATCCTAGAAGGACAGTCGTAATCAATACACCCAGGCCGGGAACCGCTTTCACTTCAAACTGATCCAACCATTTGCTCATAAGCCAATAACTGACAGGCAAGGCCAAAACAATACCTATTGTGGTGATTTTCAAGAATTCCTTATTAAACATCAGAGAGATATTAGCTGGACTGGCACCCATCACTTTTCGAATCCCAATCTCCTTTAAGCGACCCGTGATAGCTAGTGAAGCTAAAGCAAATAAGCCCATAGATGCTATGATAATGGCGATAATAGCGGCCATGGCAATCATTTTCCCTAATCGTTGATCGGCTTCATATTGTTGTTGAATAGACTCATCGAAAAATTTATAATCAAATGGCTCATCAGGAAATAAATTCACCCATTCGTCTTTTAGGCTCGAAAGCACTTCCTCATAATCATTGCTGCCAGCTTTCACAAATACCGTAGGACTCATTCCTCCCGGTATGTTTAATGTATTTATACCTGAAAGACCCACATCCGGGCTCATGGCCATCATCACTGGTTCAATTTCGGAGTATAATGCGGCATGGTGAAAATCCTTTACAACCCCTACAATTCGGTGATCATCATAACTGCCCGGGCTGCCTACTTGTGCTTGCAAAGGGCTTTCCATCTTTGCTGCCCTTGCGAAGGTTTCATTGATAATAAATGCAGTACTATCAGAAGGAAATTCTGTAGAAAGATTTCTCCCTTCCTTAAATTCGTACCCTAATACATTTGCATAGTCTGTGTCAATAATGTTGAATCGATAGTAAAAGGTAGTACCGTCATCTTGTGGAAAACCGGCATTCCACCAACTATTATTCCCATAAGTACTCATGGCTATACCTGCATTAGCAATACCTTCTCGTTTTTTGATGGCTTGCTTATACCGATTGGCTTTCTCAAATGACATCTTGATCCCAGAACCAAAACCTCCACCTGAAGAAACTAGCGGTACTTTTACTTCGAGTATATTGTCAGATGAAAAACCTAAATCATAGGTATTGATTTTCTTCATTTGCTGATACATAATTAAGGTACAAGCCACTAAGAAAAGGGAAATAAAGAATTGAACACCTACTAAAGTCTTTCGCAAATTATGCTTTCCAAAATTGACACTCATTCTGCCTTTCAGCACTTGTATAGGCTTTAAGTTAGACAAGAATAGAGCCGGATAGGATCCTGCCACAATGGTGATTAGAAGCATCAATCCCAGGATAATCGAGACTTGGGTTAGAGAATAACTGATGACCAATGACTTCTCAAATAAATCATTAAAAACTGGTAATAGTAACTGAGCGATCAAGGTACCTAGTAGGGTTGAAACAATGGTCAGAATCAAAGATTCCGTCATGAATTGACCGAAAAGCTGTTTATAAGCAGCTCCCATGGTCTTTCTAACCCCAACTTCCTTGGCGCGTGTTGCTGACCGGCCTATGGCCAAAGTGGTAAAATTGATACAGGCAATCAACATGATCATAAGGGCTACACTAAATAGAATCCACAGCAATTGAGGATCTGTGACGGCCATGCTACCACCACTGATATCCGGATTTAAATGCGCTTCTTTAATTGGTTGCAAATAGAGGGCATAAGTTGCTTCATCATACTGCTCTTGACCAATCCCACTAATGATCATGTTAGGAAACTTTTCCTCTAGTGATTTTAGACTATAGCCTTCCTTTAGCCATACATAGCTCTCACCATAGTTATTAAACCAGCTCTCCAGCCCTTGTTGGCCAATGTAGGTACTCAAATTTTGATCGGAAATCAATAATCCGAAATTGATGCTGGAATTCACGGGCGGGTCTGCTAAAACAGCTTTGACTTCGTAAGCTTCATAGGTCTTTCCTAATTGAATCAGTAGAGATCTCCCAAGAGGGTTCTCCCGGCCAAAAAATTTCTTTGCCGTACTTTCAGTGATTGCAACAGAATACTTGTCTTCCAAAGGGTTTTCACTACCCTTTAACACAGGAAAAGAAAACATCTTTAAGAAATCAGGCCCTACAATAGTGGTTTGTTGCAGCAATGCATTTTCTCCCTCAGTTTTAGTTAAATTACTAGTGGAAATAACATGAGAGGTCCCTACTACTTCTTCAAAACTAGACTTTATTGCATTGGGAGCCGCCATGGGTGCAGAGGCCGATAGAGAAACTTCTCCTGGCTGAACTTCTTCCTCCCACAACACACGTGCAATCTGGTCTCCCCTTTCATGAAATTTATCAAAGGAGAACTCATCTTGGATAAAAATAAATAACAAAATACTGATACCTAAACCCAGCGAGAGCCCAATGACATTAATTCCTGTATATAACTTATGTTTGATTAAGTTACGGAAAGCGATTTTTATATAGTTTTTAAGCATGATCTTCTGTGTTTACAATGAGCTTATTCATCTTTTAAAGAATTAACTGGATTCAGGTTGGCTGTTCTGTACGCCTGGCCAATCACTGTTACAATAGCAATGACCAGTGCGATAATCGCTGTTATTATAAAAGTATCAGCTGATATAGCAGTGCGATAATCAAAGTTCATGAGCCAGGCACTCATGAGGTACCAAGAAACCGGGATAGCAATAACAATCGCAATTAATACTAATTTCACAAAATCGCTTGAGAGCAAAACCAAAATACGTGATACTGAAGCTCCTAGCACTTTTCTCACGCCAATTTCCTTGCGTCTTTGCTCGGCTGCATAGGCTGATAAACCAAACAAACCTAAGCATGAGATGATGATCGCTAAGCCGCTGAATAAAGTAATCAAGTCAGCGAAGCGCTCTTGTTCTTGATAATTTTTAGCAAAAGCCTCGTCTACAAATTCAAATTCGAATGGAATGTTTGGATAATGTCGACTAAAAAGCTGCTGAATGGAGGCTAAGTTTTCTTTAGTATTCAATTCGGAATTAAGCTTTATATGAAATGTATTAAACCAGCTTGCAGAGCTTTCTATCACCAAAGGAATCGTCTTTGCAAAAGGTGAACCTATCACAAAATCCTTCACCACACCCACTACATGGTATTTTGGTCCATCGGATATAATTTGACCGATGGGTTCTTCAAACCCCATCACTTTTACTGCTTCCTCATTTAATAGGATGGCCGTGGAGTCAGTAGCATATTTCGTAACATCAATATCACGCCCTTCTACCAAAGTAAGACCGAAAATTTCAACGGGTCTTATATCCGAGCCAAAGCGATGAATCAGCTGTTTATTCTCCTCATTCTTGCCTTCCCACTCCATGCCCCAACTATTGGTAGTGCTGTGAGTAATGGGCGACATAGATTTCGTCATCCCTTCGACCAACTTAAGTTTGATGGCCTCCTCCCTAAAAGAACCAAACCCCTTCTCAATCTCTTCATTCATATTATGATACACTAGCTGAGATTGATCATAGCCTTTTGATCTGTTCTGTGCATATTCAATCTGTTGCTTGATGATAAATGTGGAAGCAATCAAAACAATAGCAAAAGTAAACTGACTTACCACCAATATTTTACGGGGAGAAAACTGTGATCCTGACTTTTTAAAACTCCCTTTTAAAACTTTTACGGGTTGAAAGGAAGAAAGGAAGAATGCCGGATAGCTGCCTGCAAGCAGAGCGGTTATCAACACGAAACCGACAATGCCTGACCAGAAAACAACATTGGTAAAAGGCATGCTGAATTGTACTCCTGTAAGCGTATTAAAAGAAGGTAAAAGCAACTGCACTAGTATAAAAGCGAGCACGGCACTGAAAGCTGTGAGCAAAAAAGACTCGATCAGAAATTGGCTTACCAGCATTCCCTTGTGTGCTCCTGAAAGCTTCCTTATGCCGACTTCCTTGGCTCTTTTTTCACTTCGGGCAGTGCTTAGGTTCATGAAATTGATACATGCAATTGCGATGATCAAAATAGCGATCATCCCGAAAAAATAAACCAAATCAATTTTTCCACCTACAGGAACTCCATTGACAAAATCACTTCTTAAATACAATTCCTCCAAAGGATACAGGAAAACCTCTGTGCTGCTTCCGCTACGATGAGCCATAGTGACACCTTTTACTTTTTCATTGAGCTGAGAAACATTGACCCCTTTCTCCAACTCTACATAAGTGGCAACAGAATTATTGCTCCAACTATTATCGGAATAGCCTATCTGCACCATTAATGACCAGGGTATAAGCGCTTCAAAATCAAAATCTGTATTATCAGGTAAGCTTTTTAAAACCCCTGTCACTTTTAACTCCATTCTGTTTTCCACTTTCACCATTTGGTTAACAGCATCTTCTTTACCAAAAAGCTTCAATGCCAGCTCTTCGGTAATCACTACTGACATGGGCTCATCTAAAGCGCTTCTGAGATCTCCAGAAATAAGAGGGAAACTAAACATCTGCAAAAAGGTAGAATCAACAAAAGCAGAATTCCCTTTTAAATTAGTCTCCTCTTTTTTGTAGATTAAGTTCCCCGCATTACTGTAGCGTGCCATGTTATTAATTTCAGGATAGTCCTGTTTTAGAACAGGACCTAAAGGTTTGGGCGTGGTCGTCCAGCACCAGATTTCTCCGTCCACTTTATCCCTATTCCAAGCCTGATAAATTTGCTCACCCTTCTCATGAAATCGATCCACACTGACTTCGCGCATAATCCATAATCCGATAAGCATTGCACCCGCCATGCCGACAACCAAACCGGTAATATTGAGGAGGGTAAATCCTTTGTTTCTAGTAAGGTTTCTAAGAGCGATTTTTATGTAGTTCTTGAGCATTTTGGTCCAGTTTACTTTTTCAATTTTTTTAAATAGCGGAGCTAGAAATCTTTTACTTCTATTTTTTTGTATTTTAAAACAGTTCTAAATATCCTCATTGATTACTCATCTTTCAGTACTTCTGCAGGATTTCTGTTAGCTGCATTAAATGAATGAAGAATGACAATGCAAAGACATAAAAACAATGCTATTGTACCAGATAACAAATAAATACCTATTGGCATGGAAATTCTGTAGTAGAAATTGCTCAACCAGTCGTTAAGGAAATACCATGCAGGATAAATAGCTAATAAGAATGAAACGACCATTAGTAAGGCATACTCTTTAGAAACCAATAGTAAAATATCAGCAATGGATGCACCCAAAATTTTACGGATACTTATTTCTTTTAACCTTTGTGAAATAGTAAAAGAAACCAAACCAAACAAGCCCAATGCGCTTAAGAAAATAGCAAGTGCGGTAGCGAAGAAGAGTATTTTCCTTAGCCTAAATTCATTTTTGTAAAAATTAGCAACAGTTTCATCTAGAAATTGAAAGCTTTGTGCTTCGTTAGGGTAGATTTTTTTATAGCTTTTTTGGAGATCATCTAAAGTGGCAGGAATATTTACTTCAGATGCCAATTTAATATTGACATTGAAACTTGTTTCGCTGAAAGTAAACATAGTAGGTTTCACTGCTTCATACATAGATCTGGTATGGATATCATCAATTATTCCTACCACAATTAATTCGGAACCTCTATAATTAAGTGGCTTACCAATGGCTTCTGCAGGACTACCAAACCCTATTTTTTTTAAGGCAGCATTATTAAGGATAATTTCATTTTTACTATTTCGAAAATACCTTCCAGCTAAAAGTGGTACTTCATGTAATCGCAAATAGGAAGTGTCCGACATTTTCATTTGTAATTCTACCTCTTCCAACTCACCACTTGTTTCATGTCCTACTGTGGCAGTAAAGAGCGACCCGGACATGAGCTCATCAAAACTTAAACTAACAGCATCTACTCCGGGGACTATAAGTAATTCATTTTTTAAGGTGCTGTTTTTAGCAAAGCTGCCATTGCGTGGTGTATCAATATAGACTATCGCCTCTTTCTCATAACCTAAATCCTTGTTCAACAGAAAATTCATTTGCGATTTAATAGCTAGCACCACAATGATGAAAACTATTGAAAAACCAAATTGAACAACAATGAGGTTTTTTCGAAGGAAATAGTTTATATCAAATTTTTTACGTTTACCAATTTTGCTTTTTAGAGCTTTTACGGGCGAATATTTCGAAATCACAAAGGCAGGATAAATTCCACAAACAAATAAAACAAAGAGTGAAACTGTCAAAACGAAAGCGATATTCTCCCAAGCGAAAAAATTTAAATGAAATCCGCTTGGCAATAAATTTTCGAAATAAATAACGACCACATGGCTCAATAGAATAGCACTAATAATGGCGAACAAAATGATTAAATAAGTCGCTAATAGAAACTGCCCAATCAATTGTTTTCTTGAGCTACCTAGCGACTTTCTGATACCTACTTCCTTTGATTTCAATTGAGCCTGAGCGGTTTCCAAATTGATAAAATTTACACATGCTATGATCAGGATCAGAAATCCTATGATCATGAGTCCATTTAAAGTCTTCTTATTCCCTACATGACCGTTGAAGGTGCTCGAAAAGTGGACTTCTTGTAAGGGCTCCAGATCAAAACCAGTCATCCAATCATTCTCCGGACTCACATATTTTTTATGAACGGCAGCCAACCCGTCAAGTGTGGCTTCCTTCTGTTGGGGTAAAAGCTTAACAAACATTTGGCTCAAAGTGCTTAATGAAGACCAATTATCTTCTCCCTGCTTATTGAAAACAGTGGAGTAAGATATGAAATCGGTAAACACAAAATCAGATGTTTTGGTATGGTTGGCCACTACTCCTTTTACAATCGCCCGAATGGTATCTCCGTATAATAATTCATTTCCAATAATTTGATTCAGTGACTGGTTTCCAAAGTATTTTTTAGCAGATTTAAGCGTTAATACCACTGTATTTGGTTCATCTAAAGCGTAAGAAGCTTCTCCTGCCAGCCACTTATAATTGAATAGTTCGAAATAACCATTATCTACATAGCTCACATGATCAGTTACACCAAGATTCTTAGATTCATCTCCAGACCTAACTGTTAACTTGCCGGCATCATACAAGGGGGCAGTAATTTCTATGGAAGGAATTTCATTCTTTAAGGCTTCATTTAAAGGTTGAGGTGTTCCTGGACTAATACTAATCATACGGCCATAATCCACCATAGTATTAACCCTATAAATTTGATCGCCATCCTGATGAAAGCTATCAAAGCTATACTCAAAATTTATTAATTTAAAGACTACAAAACAGGATGTAATCCCAATAGCCAATCCAAATACATGGATAAAATGGCGTAATGGATACCTTTTAATGTTCCTGACAGCGATTTTGATATAGTTTTTTAGCATAGCGGTTCTTTATCTACAATTGGAATAGTACTCTAAAAATATATTTTACACATGGAATTGCTCCCTGATATTTTCTGTGACCACTTTTCCATCAAATAAATTGATTACTCTGTGCGCATAGTTTGAATCGTGTGGAGAGTGCGTTACCATCACAATAGTGGTTCCTTCATTATTCAATTGCTCCAAGAGCTTCATCACTTCTTCACCATTGGCTGAATCCAAATTACCCGTTGGTTCATCGGCCAAAATCACATCCGGCTTGGCCACGATGGCTCTGGAAATGGCCACCCTTTGCTGCTGACCTCCTGAAAGCTGCTGCGGAAAATGATTTCTTCGGTGCATGATATTCATTCTGCCCAGCACTTCCTCTACTTTTGTTTTTCGCTCTGCTGCTGGCACTTTCATGTATAGTAAAGGCAGTTCCACATTTTCAAAAACCGTTAGTTCGTCAATCAAATTAAAGCTTTGAAATACGAATCCTATTGACCCTTTTCTTAGCTGTGCTCTTTGCCTTTCGGAATAGTCTGAAACTTCGTGATCCACAAAGTGATACTCACCTTCGCTAGGATTATCCAATAGGCCTAAAATATTCAGCAAAGTAGATTTCCCACATCCTGAAGGCCCCATGATGGCGACAAATTCTCCCTTCTTTATTTCTATGTTAATACCATCCAAAGCCGTAGTTTCCACTTCTTCTGTGGTGTATAATTTTTTCAGCTCTACCGTTTTAATTACATGATCCATATTTTTTCGTTTTATAAATTATCAAGTTGACAGGTTGGCAAGTTCTACTTCCGTCCTATTCCAATTTATGTTTATCTACTTTTATTAGTCATCCAATGTCCCGCCAATTGGCGGATTAAGGGGCTTTCTAATATTTATATAATCTATTTCCTAATTTCATTTCATCAATCACATCACCCTTCACCCAACACCCCTCATCCATCTTCCATCTTCCAACTTCCAGCCGTAACCGCTCCGACCTTCGGTATTGACCTATGTGGTATCACCCTTCATCCATCACCCTACACCCAACTTCCTTCTCCAGTCGCACCCACCAGTCCCCCCTTTGGGGGCTAGGGGGCTATTTCATCACTCACCCAACTTCCAAATCCCTACTTCCCTCAGCCAATTTTCAGCCAGGTCTGACCTTCGGTACTGACCTCATTGCTACCACCCATCATCCCTCATCCAACTTCTAACTTCTAACTCCCCACTTCCCTTTCCATTCGCACCCACCCAGTTCCCCGCCAGCTGGCGGGTTAGGGGGCTTTTGGGGTCTATGGGGCTACTTCAACTCCAACTTCTCATTATCCCCATAATTATCATAACCTGACACAATCACTCGTTCACCAGCTTCCAGGCCTTCCATCACTTCATAGTAATCGGTATTTTTACGGCCTAATCTGATCGCTTTCTTATAAGCAACCGAAGCATCTCCCTCACTAATCACATAAGCCCAATTACCGCCTGTATCTTTGTAAAATCCACCTACCGGCAGCAGCAATGTCTCTTCAGTAGCGCCCAATTCAAGCTTAATTCTGATGGTCTGCCCTCTCTTGATACCAGATGGACTTTCCCCTGCAAAAACCATATCTACCTCAAATCTTCCATTGCTAATAGTTGGATAAATCTTATCGATGATGAGTTGATACTCAGCCCCTGAAAAAGTAAAACTTCCTTTCTGGCCGACATCTACTCTAGGCAGATACAATTCGTCTATACCTACTCTTACTTTATAATTGTTCATGACATCAATTTGGCCGAGTCGCTGACCTGAAACTACTGACTGCCCTACCTCCAATTGCGGAGTGGAGAGCTGACCGTTTCTGGTGGCTTTGAGGGTCAAATTATTGAGGATATTCCCGACAGCATCAAGGCTGCGTTGCATTCTTGACTCTGAATTAGCCAGTTGGCGTAATTGATACACTCGGGCGATGGAATCGTTCTTATAGCTTTTGTAGGTCAACTCTCTTCTTCTGCGATTGTATTCGTATTCCTCTTTCACCTGCTCAAATTCTCTTTCCGAGATCAGCTTACTTTCATAAAGGGTATTAAATCGGGAATACTGAGGCTTTAATAATTTCAATTGATAATCGATTTCCGCTAATTGCGCTTGTTGGCTCAAATCATTTTGATCTAAAAGCAATCGGGTTTGTCTTAAATTATTGATTTGCTCATAGAGCTGGGTTTCACGCTGCATGACTTCCAACTGAAGATTAGAATTGGTTAAAGTCAAAATGGTATCGCCCTTTTCCACTTTGGCTCCCGATTCTCGGGTAATATCCGCAATAATACCTCCTTCTATGGCGTCCAGGAAAAAAGTTTGGCCCGGCTCAATATTGCCGGTAACCGGAATAAAATCCTTGAACTCGCCCATTTGCACAGTAGCGATGCTCAATCGGTCTTTATCTACATTAAGCGTGGAACGGTTATCAGCAAAAAGCAATTGGTACACAATGAGGCTCAACACGAGCACTCCCACCCCAATCATTAGTAACCTTTTGGTCGTCCACTTTTTTTGTACAATTTTCTTATCCATCTAATTTTTGTAATAATGCAAATTCACTTTTACCAACTCTGTGCCAAGTATCATAAAAGTAGCTTTAATTGCATTTAAAGGCAAAAATCAGGATATGCCTGCGTTCATAATAGCACGCGAACGTCCGATTTCGGACGTGGTGATTTTTGCGAATAAGCCAAGGAGATTTGGGGAGAGAAAGGATGAGGTTTAGATCATTTTGGCCTACCTCCATGTAAAATATGGCGAGAACAAGAAGCTATATTCTTAGCTCACAGAAGAAAACTTAAAAATAGTTAGTCTAAAAAAGTGTAATATTCATTTATTTAAGTGAATAATATTAAGCAAAAGTTATGTCCGGTCTTTTCTTCTACAGCAAGTAAGGCTATACAAAGAGAATTTGTTCCATTGAAATCCTAAAACCTATTTTCATATATTTTTTGACTATAAACCAAATAATATATGGTTAAGAATACATATATTTACTCAAACAGAACAATCATTTGAGAACTATTGAGAATAAATCTTACACCACAATTACATTGCCTTAATAATTACATCATATCATGGATAGTTATAATTCAAAATAACTACCACATCTTTGCAGAGTCAAAAAACAAAAACAAAAAAAGACGATGAAAAAATTATTAGTAGTTGCGTGTATTTTATTTTCAAGTTTATCAATAATTGCAAATGACAAGGATGATAAAACAGTTGTTGCAAAATTTAAGGTAACCACCAACAAAACAGACAAAATGGCGAACCTTACTTTTATTCCTTCTAACTCTGAAAAAGTAACGGTAAAGATTTTAGATGAAAAAGGAAACGTGATATTCAAGGAGCAAATCCTGAATAAAGATGGGTTTAGCAGACCTTACAACTTGAGCCAATTAAATGGTGCACAGTATACTATTGTTGTTAAAGAAGGCAACTCAACTTACGAAGAAAAAATTTCTATAGGAACTACAGAAATAACTGCTACATCTAATGCTTTAGTAGCTACTGCCAGCAGAACTGACAATAACAAGGTGGAACTTAAGGTTCTACAAACTGATGCCAATCCGGTTTTCATCACTTTGAGAGATGAGTCTGAAAATATCATTTATGAAGCAACAGTAACAGACATGGTAAGCTTCATTCAGAAATTCAACATTTTACAAGCTCAAGGAGCGTTATATTTCGAAGTTAAAGCTGCTGATGTAGTGAAGAATATCGAATTGTAAGAAAAGACTCTTAATAAGATTTGTTTAGGTTAACAATTAGGCCCGCGAAAGCGGGTCTTTTTGGTTCAAGTGAATTGTCCTAAAATTACTTTACAAACGAGGCCGAGGGGGAGACATTTTAAGAAATGAAATACTATGATTGAGATCGAACCAAGCAACTACCGGATCAGAGACCATAAGAATGCCACTACAAATGTTTTCCAAACACTTAATTATCCATTAGATTGCTAGAAATAGATAACAAAGCAATATATTTGAAGGCATGTTAAGCATGTTTTGCCTAAGTAAAAAAAGTGGCTCCAGAATAAAATAATCTGATTTAATGGAAATAAAATTCATAAATAGGTCTAATAATAGTGTAGAAATAGAAAGACCTCCAGGAGAAAAGTTATTAAATTTTCTATATCATAATCTCCTTGGAGAAAGATTAATTTTGCCGATAGCCAAGCAAAAATTTATTTCAGAATTGTATGGGAAAAGAATGGACAGCCCCAGATCTAAAAAAAGAATTGAACCCTTTGTGAAGTCTTTGAAGATCGATATGTCAGAGGCACAGAAACAAATAGGCGAATTTGAAACCTTCAATGATTTCTTTTACAGAAAGTTAAAGCCAGGAGCTAGACCGATAGAAGAAGGATTGGTCTCGCCCGGAGATGGTAGACTTTTAGCATTTGAAAATATTTCTGAGCTATCCACTTTTTTCGTGAAGGGCAAAACATTCACTTTAAAAGAATTTTTACGAAATGACACCTTAGCTGAAGAACACGCGAATTCATCAATGGTCATTTTGAGGCTAGCACCCAATGACTACCATCGGTATCATTTCCCATATGATGGAGTTCCAACACAAACAGAAGAAATAAAAGGCGTTTATTATTCGGTATCGCCTATTAGCGTCAAAGAAAAATTCACAGAAGTTTTCACGGAGAATAAAAAAGAGGTCTGCAAATTAAAAACAACAGAAAGAGGCGAAATTTTGATTATTCCAGTTGGAGCAACTATGGTAGGTAGTTTGAATTCAACATTTGAAGCTGATAAATCGGTCAAAAAAGGAGAAGAAATGGGCTACTTTGCCTTTGGAGGTTCCACTGTTGTTTTGTTATTCAATTCTAAGTCATTTGAATTGGACAAAGATTTAATTGAGAATACTAAAAACAATTTAGAGACCTACGTGAAAATGGGAGAAAAAATAGGGACCGCACTTTGAAAATAATAGTTCTGCTGCCTTTAAGCAATATTTGAGTTAATGCGACCTTATTGCATAGCATGAATGGAACGCGAACGTTCAGCTATACCTCTCTTTCAAGAAATCAGTGATTTTCATTTCAAATTTAGCATAAGGAGTAAAAATAGCACTTATAAAGCCTAAAATTGCCGATACAAATAAGTTAGGGCAACATGCATCGACATTTATTTCCTGATCTCTAACGGTAATTTGAGCACCGATTAAAGAAGACTTTTGAACGATTATACTTTTTTGTGAATTAGACCCTAAAGTATAAACTGAGTAGCCTGAAAATTGAGTCTTTAAAGCCTCTATCAACTCACTGAATTGAGGTAGTTGTGATCCTTGAACAATCATAGTCTTTTTATTTCCTGATTGACTAAGATACAAATTAATAACTAATTATTCTGATTTTCTGCGTTCTTGAAATGCTCCGCATGGTGATTAAATTTACCAAAGTGGCAACTATTCCCTCTTTGCAAAGGGGAATTATAAAACATGAGTTTTTAACTCAAAAGCTAATCTTTACTAAATCAGTTCTTCAAATATAATCTCTTTCTAAACTTAATAAATATTTGGCTACATTCTCTACAATTAAACTTATAGGATTCTCAATAATATTACATTTCAAATGCTAGGATTAAGCATTTTCCTGAGATACGAGGTCGAATGGGGCTTTTGAAAGACTATTCAATCCGCAGGTATATTCTATTTTTTAGTCATTAATGCTAGCTCACTGTCCAAACATTTTTATTCTTCTATGTAGAATGTATCTGTATAGAAAATTAAATTTTCATCGTAAGTTCTGGTAATGTATCCTTCTTCATCATATTCATAGGTATAGCTTTTAACTACACTTGGTGCCTCTAATATAGTTTGTGAACTAGTGCTGGGGTTATTTTCCGTTAGTTTTAAGCCTAATATTCTAAGAATATCTCGATGTATAACCTCAACAACAATTCCATCTGGGTCTGTTTTTTTATCAGTATCAAAGTTAGAATACCTATTTACAACAGCTCTATTATTAAAAGTAACAGCTATTAAATTTTGGTTCAAATCTCTACTTAAAAAAGTAGTATCAATGTAACTACCTCCATAATTTGTGATTATTGCATCAACAAAGCCATTTGAATGTGCTATTTCTATTTCTACATCATCCGATATTAGATCTATGGTATTGTCGTTTGAGGAAACGTTATAGGTTATCTCAGTATCAGTATCATTTGGATCTTCATAGTCATAAGCATCAGTTATCGTGGATACTGTAGATTCAGAATAAGCAACGCTGACAACCCTTTCAAAAGGTGCTGCACCGCCCATATACTTATTAGCTACAATAGATTCGATCCTGTTATCTGAATCATAGTTTATGACTTTGTCAAAAAACAAACCATCCCTATACCTCTCTACTTTTTTAAATATTTTTATATTCTCCTTTTCAATTAAATCATCTTCAGCTGAGCAACCCACTAAATAAAAGCAAGTAATCAGTACAATAATAAAATAATTTCTTTTCATCTGATGCATTTTAAATCGTTTCTAATGATGGGTATTAGAAACGTGGTTTAGTATGAAATATAAGAGGAAAAAGTGAGATTTATACTATCTCTACAACTAAAAAAAAATATGTTTACTTTCCTTAAATGCCCCGCATGGTGGTCCAGATTGCCTAACTACAGCATCAAATGAACATCTAACAAGCATTTTCCACCTTAATAATCAATTCTAGTAGAATAAAGGTAATGATGCGGTTCCTTCCCTCCCGCATTTCCCCTTCTAGTCTTCGTTTTCAAGGAGGATTAAAAAAAAAAACGGAGTTTTTAACTCAAGAAGCTAATCTTTACTAAATCAGTTCTTCTAATATAATCTCTTGCTGAACTGTCTAAACATTCTGCTGCTTTGGTTGAAATTAAGGCTTTTTGCAAGATTTTTATGAATAAAGCATTTCAAATTGCTAAGATTAGGCATCCTAGGTACAAACGAGGACGAGTTGGGACAAGCATGTTCCATGCATTAACATGTAGGATCTTGACCTGAAATCCCTCAGATGGACAATAAAATGGCTCAAGGGAGCGGATAAGCCATTTTCGATAGCGGTTTAGTCAATTGTTATATCGGATATATCATTTTAATGCGCGGTTTAGTGATTTTTTAGTGCGGGTGAATGATTTTAGTAAGCGGGGGAATGATTTTTTAATGCGGTTCAGTCATTTTTCAGTGCGGTTAGATCATTTTATGGGGCGGTTGAGTCATTTTTGGTTGCGGTTTCCTTTCTTTTAGGTTTAAGAGGTATTGGGAATGATTGACCACTATGTAAAACATGACCCTAATGAAGTACTTGCGAAATCAGCTAGGGTGAACAGCACAAGCGGATGCTTGCGCTATTGCAGACTGGTTCAATCTAGCACTCGTTCAAGCGTCCGCTTGGACCAGATAGTTTCAAGAGCTTTGCGTCATTGGGGGGATCATTTCATCCGCATTACAAATGCTTGATTTTACTCATCCTCGTTACAAACGAGGACGAGAGAGGTTCCGTCCTTTTCAGCAAAACCAAGGAATTTTAAAATTCCAACCATTCGTTGTTCAGATGATTTTGTAAATCCAATTGACGACATCCAATTTTTATCAAGCTTCGTTGGTTGTCCTACACTTTGTATTTTAGATAATATTTTTTGGATTGTTCCGGTTGCTGTTGAATAAGGATAATTCATATGTTATATATTTCGGTTTTTCTTAAATTGTTGCCAACGTTTAGTGTAAAATGCGTTTTAATGCATTTTACACAGTGTTATCGGTATTCTAATTTTCTTTCATCATCCAGTTCAATAAACAAACAACGACAATTTCCCTTCCAATGTCCATAAGGTGTCGCTGATTGTGAGATTTAGCGTCAAAGCCACCGAAACTAGCTGAATCCATTTCTAAAGTCAGAGACCCATGGGCAATTGAGGATCTTAAACCGTAGAGATTATCCTTAATTTTCTTCGGAATATCACCAGCATATTTTTCCACGAAATCTCTGAAGGCTTTAGTAGGACCTATGCCGGTAATTGGATCCTCACATTTCTCACAAATGTCATTTAGTATTTTCGTGTGTTCGCAATTATTTTCCTTACAGGGAGCTGTGTTTTTTTGAGTTTCCATTAACACTTCAATAGATTGTATAAGACAATTAAAGGAAATAGATTTTGATACTTTCCATGTCTCATGATGCTTTAACAACCAATATAGAGCCCGATTAATTTTGGTTTTGTTTTCGATAGAAAAATACTTGTCAAGGTTTATATCTACTATTGAAGGGAGATTAATTTCATCATCTGATCCTACACCTAATCTCTGATAGTATTTTTTAAAATCTATTAATTCGATAGATTTCAACCCTTCTACGTTAGCGAAACTATCATAATTGACATCTTTCTCATCTAAACCGAAGCTAGGATTTAAGTACATATTTGTGCGATTCATTGATGTTGGGTGTTTGTAGTCGCAAAACATTTCTATTTCTTCATCAGTAGGATCTCGCCAGTCTGTTGGGACTGAAACCCAAAGTGTATCATTGCTAGTGGCATTTACATCTGTAATACCACCATATAAAAGGAGGTTTAAAATCAAGATTGCGTTTTCTTTTGCTTGCTGCATCCTTTGATTTCTAATTCCATTATTCTTACTTGTTCTGTATTTGAATTCTAGTAAAAATGGAAACGGGAATTTTGATCTACCTGATGCCAAATGTTGGGGTTTTGATTTCAAAGGACATATCTGAATTAGGTCTTTATATCGATAATAACTAGTTAAAGGACTGACTCCTTGTACGACAACCCTTCCAATTTCCAAATCAGATTCTTTGGCAATCTCCCTTAAATCGCTTAGAGCACGTTTTACAAATATCGAGTCCAAAGAGCCCATAATAGACTTGATATGCTCCTTATTGTTGAATTCTACTTTAATCTGATCTGCTAAAAAGAAATATGTGCCATTTTCAGTATGAGCATCACCCTGCTGAAAGTAAGTCAATAAATCACGCTCACTTATGCCAGGAATCTTGAAATGACCTATTAAATTAATTTCTTTCAAATGACGGATATTTAATTACCGATAACGCCACTGTATAAATTCGTGGCTGATTAAAAGTATAAAAATTTGCGTTAACTACCGAGGCAATCCGCAGGATTGGCTTATTAAATTAATTTCATACAATAAGGCCAATCCTTCGGATTGCCGGACTCTCTACGAAGAACCGAAGCAACAATAACCTAGTGAACAGCCATGATTTATACAGAATGTTACCACACGTCTATTCCCAGTACTCATACTTGAAATGTCGTGATATATATCCTCTTACGCTCTTGAGGAGTCCATTTTTTTAGTAATTATAATGTAGTTCATATTCATTTATTCTGTCGTTCATAAATACTGATTTGACTTCAGAATTGATTAATTGTCCGTTATGTTTGAAGATATTTTTCAGGATTTTTTCATTCTCAAACCGCTCTAAGTCTTGATAATCTTTAAATGAAGCAATGTTAATTTCCCCATTTATCAAGAATGAATCTTTTTTTAATTTGGGTTCATAATTGTACCCACTTGTCTTTTTAACATAAAAGCTCTTTTCATATTCTTTAGTTTTTTCATAGACAACTATTGAATCTCTCATTTGCGTTGTAGTCGTCTTGAAGGGATTGTAAAAATACTCTGTGTGATAAATGAAATTTCCCAAGTTCTTTCTAGACGAAATAAGTCTTCCGTCAGGTCCGAATCGGTAAATAATAGAATCTGTTCCTAAAGAATCCTTAATATTGATTAGTCGGTCTAAAGAATCATAATTATAAAGTTTAATTTTCTCTACTGCTTTATTTTTTCTAGTTCTTCGATTGTAAGAAGCACTATACTTTACTGAACGTACTTTTCTTCTAGCTTTATCAAATTCAACTATTTCGGATAAGTCTTTCGGTGAATTAAGATAAACCAAAATTCTTTTTATAGCATGCTTTGCGTATACACTATCTGGTTGCCATCTGTTTTCAATCTGACCAAACGACAGCGTTGGAAAGCTTAAAAGAAATATCAGTATGGTTTCTCTAATTCGCAATTGACTTCTGGTGTAATGGGTGGTAACGTTAGGCTATCAATCGTTTTGATTGGAAATCTTAGTTATTTGATGACCTTTCATAATGATTTGATAGCTGATGTTGTGTTTAGTATATTTTCAATTCCTCCTAAAGTAGTAGAAATAATGGTAATTGAAAAATACGATGTTCCTTTCTTAAATCCTTCATCCTCATCTGCCATGTCAGTTGGAGTCATGACCTAATGGTATATAGCTGGGGCTATGTAATCCGTTGTCATGCCGGTAGAAAGCCCAATCCAATCCCTCATAAAAAGGATTACTTTTTCATTAGCCTCTGAATTCCTTGACTTTATGGCTGGAATCGGCTAACTTCACTCTAAGTTTTTTAACGGTCTCTACCGTTTAGAAGCACACTGCTTCCACGGCTCGCCCGCAAAACTTAGGCCTTTTCAAGGCTAAGCAATCCGCTTTTTATGCCCTCTTTCTGCCAACTGCCTAGCAGAATAATTTTAAGAAAGGAATTAAATACAACAAATCGATAGTAACATAAAAGTTGTCACTATCCTAAAAGATTAAATATAGTGACAATTCGTTTGCCACTATATTTTCTATAATATCCACCGAAACCAAAAAAAGAAAGATTGAATATTTACAGGTTTTGGTTGCAGATGAACTCGAAGGATAAATGTAGGGGATTAATTATAAAATACATCCTAAAAATACAGGAGTTGGTCGAAAAATAAGGGGGTTTTTAGGTTTGATTAAGGGGGTTTTGGTGGGGGAAGGCGAACACATAATGTATAAATCTGTAGATTTGGATTGATTGACTGATTGATTGATTGATTGCCTTGTGAGGATTCAATTTCTTAATTAATATGATAAATTATCTTTATTTCTATTCTGTTTTTATTCACCAATTTGAGTAACGACATCTTCCATAGTATAATGTACAAACCTTTGACCCATTTCGGTTAATTCATATAGATCATTTTCGTCAAATGCAGATTTGTAACTCGATGAACCTGATTTTGATCTTCTGGAAGAAGGTTTCTTTATAAAATTCCCATAGTAGTCAGTTTCTCTATGCTGACGAATAATACCTCCAGTACTTAGGTCTCGTATAAGTAGCTTATATAAATCAGCTTCCACTGAATTTTCAGCAGGTCTCGATTGACTAATGTTACTCCAAATTTGGCTCCTTGTTATCCCTTTGTTTTTGTAGATTTCTTTAATGACCATAAAGTGTGTTTCATGATAGTTTTTAATCCACTCAATGAATAATCGGATCATGTCATCAGTTGATAGACTTGTTGCTGCTGCATTAGTCAACAGTTTTCTAAGGTATTCTTTTTTCTCTACAGTTTCGGCATTGTCCCATTCCTTGAATCCCTTTCGTACTAATGTTAAATATTCTTCAGTTTCCATTCGGTCTTGAACATCAACACCAGATGACTCAAGTTTGTCTATAATTTGAAAAATTGTATTCGCTAATTCTTCAATCTTTCGATGGTGTTCTTCTAACCAAAGTTTTTGAAGGTCATTTACCTTCCCTTGTTCTTTTTCTGAATGAAAAGCTGAACTTGCTCCAATAAAACCTCCAACCCAAGGAATACTGCTAAGAGCAGATATAATGAATCTAGTGATTCTTGATTTCTTTCCTTGATCATCAATCTTGGAAAGTTTAGATTTTATCTCTTCAATGGAATTTATGGTGACAGGTTTCTTCATGTTACTACTCAAAACAAATCAATAGTGATTTTAAACTTATCACTATCCTAAATATTTAAAACTATATCCACTTAAACCAAAAAAAGAAAGATTGAATATTTACAGGTTTTGGTTGCAGATGAACTTGAAGGATAAATGTAGGGGATTAATTATAAAATACATCCTAAAAATACAGGAGTTGATCGAAAAATAAGGGGGTTTTTAGATTTGAATTCAAATTATAAAAATATGCTAGCTTATGCAGCCACCATGCGGAGCATGGCGGGAAAGGGGGTTCCATTTTTTAAAGCACTCTTTCAAATTATTTATCATATTTTAACGGTATATTAAAACTATAATATGCTCCCTTGGCTAGGACCACCTAGGTTTATGGTTTGCAGATGTTGTGTCAAATAACTTAGTTTACATAGTCATTATATAGTTTATCAGCTAAAGTATTTTTACAAATCTCTATTTTTAGATGTTAGGTTTATTCCAAACCCCAAACTAAACCAAGTTTTTTCATTATATATCCAATCTTTTCCTGCGCTGCCTGGGGCATAATCTCTACCAAGCATCATTCCAATATTAAAACCATTCAAATCAATCAACACTCCTAATGACCAAGTAAGACCCAAAGTTGTAGATGTTTCCGTTTCTGGGTTTGTGTTGGAGCTATTTATTGAGAGTAAACTAGTCCCAAGTGTAACAGTTGGTACAGTCAAATAGTATGCATTTGTTTTGCTTATTGGCAGTCTAAATCCAATGTATTGTCCTAAAGTTAAATCTGTAGACAATTCCCAAGGTACAGTTTCTCCGTTTATCTCTTCTTCCGGTCTTATTTTTATTGGTGCCAATAGTGTACCAGAAACTAAACTTGCATTCTTCTTTTTATGAATTTTAGTTAAATCGTCTTGATCAATAAAATATTTTATTTCATCATTCGTAGAATTTACAAAATTATCATCATCTCTAAAGGGATCATTTGAGGATTTTATATCCAAAAATTTTATATACACACTATTATTTATTGTTTCAATATAACGATATTTCAAGCCTGCTTTTGCTGTTCTTTGCTTAACGTTTGCACCTTCAATAAATTTGACTACTAAGTCAACCTGTGTTGTGTAGGATTTTCTTAAAGACCATTCTTGTTCAGCATTTTGCGAGTACGCTAATCCAAAAGTTAGAATAGTAATAAAGATTGCAAAAATCGATGTTTTCATAAAATTCAATTTTGTTATTTGCTATTTTGATAACAGGTGGATAATAACACAAAAGCTGTCACTACCCTACAATACCAGATATAATAAAAACTACATTATCACATCAGCTATAATGCCACTTAAACCAAAAAAAATGAAAAATTGAATAGGTACAGGTTTTGGTTGCAGATGAAATTACAAGATAAAGTTAGTGGATTAATTATAAAATACATCCTAAAAATATAGTAGTTGGTCGAAAAGTAAGGGGATTTTTAGATTTTATGAAGGGTTTTTGGTGAAAAAGGGAAATTTTTAATGGTAAGAAAATTGCTTTTAGAGGGTTTTTTAGACTTTTTTGAATGACTTTCGAGTTTTTGTGATTACGAATAATTCTAGAAAGAACTATACACTTTCTGTTTCATCTATTATGGAAATGAAAGGGAGCACTTTTAAAACCAAAATTTTATAAAAGCACCATCAACATATTTCAATCGATGGTGCAATCATAGGTATTTATCAAAGACCTCTATCAACCAGCTAGTTAATAGTTCCATGACGGACAGCAATATCTGACCACGGTCTTAAATTTGACCAGATTTGTTTTGCCAAAAGCTTCAGCTCAGATTCCAATGCGCTGCAACTATAAATTGCATAATTGGGATCAAACGCATAGTATTTTCCTCTAAACCTGAAAACAGCCAACGCATGTCCTCCACCCATTGAATTTGTTGCGCTTATATAACGAAAATCATTGTCATTCATTTCCGATATTATTGATAAGAACTTTCCCTCACTCGTTGGGTTTTCTCCCTCAAAAGCTTGGAAAGTTGCTTGTCCACCAAGTAATGGCAAAAGGTCTACAGCCCAAGTATAGGTTCCATTCTCAACTTTACTTTGAAGACTATCACAATCTTCAGGCGTAATATTATTAGCAAAATCAATTCCAGCTTGAGCAATTCGTTCAAGCCAGATTGAAGTGGCCGCTTCACACACCCCATTAGGATGTTTCTTCGTTGTATTTTTCCATTTAACAGTATTCATAATGATCAATTTTATGATTAAGGATCTAACCTGGCATATTTTACCGGAATATAATTGAAGCTTGCAGCAAGAGCCGTTCTTAGGTCATTCATTGTGAAATTGGTATTAACTCGCATTAAAACACCTGCATAAGCACCTCCCTTTGCACCATTTCCTGTTCCCCATTGAACTTGAAAGGTTGCATAACCATCCTGTTCTTTCTGAAGATCAATACGTAAGCCTCTCACAAATCCCTTTTCACTTTCCATAGATTTGATAACACCTTCGCTATTTGCATAGGGTGAGTCTACACGTACTGTCGTGAAATCATTAATACTAGATATGCTAATTCCCATATAATTTGCAATTTTTGCGTCTAAATAATCACCTAGAACTAGATTTTTGGTTTTATTAGAGCAATCTGGAGTAAAACTACCTGTCCCTGCATTTGTAATTGTTGCCATGATTTTTTGATTTAAAATCCAGACTCAAGATGAAGAGTCTGGATTGATGAATTTATTTAACTTCTAAAAGAGATGTAACACCGTAGACCTGAGGGCCTTGAAGCGTAGGCGACTTAAACGAGATGGTCGTTACTGTTTCACCCTCTTTCACAATTGAGTGTCCAGCATCAGCGCTAAAGCGCATGGATAATATATCCAACCAGTCGATATTAGATTCTAAATCTCCCTTTACTGTTTCTTTGTAAAGTTCAGAACTAATAGTTAGTTCAATCTCAGGCTGATACATTACCCACACCTGAGAAGGTATCATATGTAATGCACCACCATTCGCAGCAAAGAATGTTTCTGAATTTACTGTGGAAGCTGGAGAAAACTTCGCAGTATTCGGACTAACATAGGTTGAATCGTACCAACCACCAAAAGTGATATTATAAGATTTAAACCCTTTCAACATTACACGCAATTTATAGTGCGAATCATTGATAATTCGTGATGAGGTGGTCTTTGACGTAACTGAAGTTTTAAAGCAGTGTTGAGAAACATCCGTTCTTGTTAACGTTTTCCAAGGTGTTTTAACCTCAGAATCTTTTGTTAAGGTAACGTCAAGATCATAACTTCCCTCAGGTGCATTATCCCAATTCGAGACATCTTGTCCTAAGTCACCTTCAATGGTAATTTCTGGCAGCTGAACAGGAGTCCCCTTTCTAGTGTATTGAGCTTGGTATTTGTCATCAGTAAATTTCTCCTGATCTTGTGCTAGTGCAGCATTAAAAGATTTTACCAAAGTGGCAATATTTTTAGTAATATCATCCAACTCGGCCTGTTTAGAATCAATAGCATTTTGATATTCTAGCCCGCCAATTTCAGAGTTCTTCCAATCATCAAAAGACATTGCTGGTTGTCCAGTTTTTGGGTCAGTATTTGCCTGAACATAAGTAGCCCAAGCTGCCTTCATTTGATCCAAATTAGATTTTTGGGCGCTCTCAGCGTCCTGCTTTTGTTTTATTAATTTGATATACGTTGGGTCCTTACTTCCATCAACTCCTGGATCAATAGAAGCAATCAGAGAACCATAAGCGTTACTTAATTCTCCCGGATTAGGTGTATAAAAACCATTTACATCAGCCGGTACATGATTTGCAAATTGGTGTGCCTCATAAGAGTCCCCTTTAGTCCAAGCAGCAGCCATTGGGCTTCCTGCAAATTGAAATTGTGTAGTATCTGTCTTTTGGGCAATAGCAGGATATTTGTCTGCAATCGCACTGAACAGATAATCGAATTGTGAATCTTTAAATGACATCTTTAGTTCTTTTTAAATAGTAAAATTTTCCTACTCTATTGTATTGGCTTTTCGGATTTCACCACTGTTCATGTTTTGTTTGAAGCTTCATGTAAATGAACATTACAAATAGACGGATTTATCTTAGGCTATTTTAGAGTAGAAAATACCAAATTAAATCTTCCGTATTTATACGGTATGAAAATATTAGGGAAGCGGATGTATGTCGTTAGCTATAGCGTAGACCACTAAGCCTACTGTGTTTTTAGCCCCAACTTTTTCTAGAATTCTTTGTCGGTGACTTTCCACAGTTCTTTTGCTTAAAAACAGTTGATCTGCAATTTCTTGATTTGTATTTTCCTGGCAAATTAATTTTAAAACGTCAATTTCTCTGCTAGATAATTCTTGCTCAGGATTTAAAGTGGGTCCTTTTGATTTACTTCTCATGAAATGCATCAACATTTCTTGATCAGTTTTTGTGAAGTACACTCCCATTTCATGTACTGATTCTATAGCTTGCAAAAGCTCCTTCTTATTTGAGTTTTTTGGAATAAAAGCTGACACGCCCAACTTGATCATGTGCCCTATTATGTTACTTTTATAATGAGAAGAAAGAATAATGATTTTTAACTCGGGATAATTCGCTCTCAAAGCTTCTACCAAATCAAACCCATCCATTGGTTTCATTTGAATATCAATTAAGGCAATATCAGGAAAGTTTTCATCTAGAATCTCTGCAATTGCATCAAGAAACTCTAAACCGCTTTTAGCTTCTTGCACAACATTAATGTGACTTACATTTGAAAACAAAAGTGCAATTCCCTCTAATATCAGGGCCTCATCATCGACTATTGCTAGATTTATTACCTTATTCATGATTAGGGAATGCTACAATTAATTTTGTGCCCTTTTCTTCTCTACTCTTCCATTTGCTTTTAGCATTAATGGATCGAATTCTCCCATTGATATTACTAAGTCCTATCCCGTTTTGGACTGAGTCTTTAGTAAAACCAATACCATTATCTGATAAAATCATAGCAAATAAAGAATGAGTATCACGGATATGAATTGTCATTTGAGTGGCTTGGGCATGTTTAATGACATTAGTTAAAAACTCTTGCACTATGTGGTAGATTTTAACTTCAAATGAAAGATCTTTTCTATGGTAATCATGAGTCAATATTAATTGAGTGGAGAGAGATGCATTAACCATAGCTATTAAGGATTCAATTTCAAGAATTAACCCAAATTTTTCCAAATTGGCGGGATATAAAGTGTGAGATATAGTCCTTACCGCTTCAATTAATTCTGGTATTTGTTGACTAATTATCTCCTTAGAGCGATCATTATTCCATGTATCTTCATTATTAATCCAAAGTGAAAGAATGTTTAATTTATTACCCACATCATCATGCAGCATTTCTGCGATCCTTTTTCGTTCGTTTTCCTGGACAACAGTGTATTGTAAAGAAACTTCTTTTTGATATTCCAACTCCAGTTGATGCTGCCGAGACTTTTCTTTCAATATCTTTTGAACAAAGGCTCTGTATACCGCAAAAGAAGTAGTAATGATTATCGACAGTACGATAATCATAACCACTATATATTCTATTTTGACCTCCATTTTATTAATTTGTAAAATGTGTAGATGAAACTACTGTATAATAAGGAAGATAGAATGTTATTTATAATCCAGATATTAATGTTCTGTTCTGTCAATTGACTCATCAACAAAAATAAAAATAAGGAGACACTATAATAGAGGAATAAAGCTCCGTAAATAAACCATCTGGGATCATTTTTTTCTGCCTCTTTTATATTCTTAATAAGAAGAATAGCCACTGCACAAATAATAATTAAATGAGAGATTATCTTAGCATATCCAGTAGATGCATCTTGATAAATAAACCACAAAATAGTGGTTTCAATAAAGATGTAACTTGCAACTAAGCCGGTAATCATTTTCCACTTTTTAGTCGCTTTTAACCCTTTTAAACATATGCTCATTAATATCAAAAACTCACCTGAAAAGTATAAAGGGTAGAGATAATGCGTGTTTTTGGTTTCTAAAAATGTAATTAAAATATGATTGATTACCTCTATTACTAGGATAAAGCCTAAATAGACAAGGTACCCTCTGCTTAATTCATTATTTCGCATCTTTTCATTGGTGATTCCATATGCAAAAGCGACAACCAATAATGAATAAGATAAGATAATAGAGGATAAAATATAATTATTCATCAATCTAATAGCATATAATCCATATCATCTTTACAAAGAGGTGGACATGGACGCGCCATATCTTGTGTATTAGTTTCAACAGTACCATTTGTGTTCTGTGAACGAATAATCTCTGCAGATTTAGTTTCACCATTTATAGCTACAAAAACTAATATGGGTAACTGTGTTTGATAAATGGAAGATTTTATAAATCCAAAGAAAGCAATTACTTCATTTGCTTGTCCATCTTTTCTTGAAATATCTGAAAAAGGGACAGAAAAGGTCCTAAAGATATTTTTTCCTCTTGATTTATTAGACTCATAAAAAAACCAATCTAAACATTCATTTTTCCATTTTTCTATGTCTTTTACAGAAGCTCTTTCAGTAATAGTTGGTTCATTGTAGGTAGGATAATCCGTTTCTTCACTATATTTTGTGATCTCTAGATTCTCAGAGAGCACTGTTCTCTTTTTGATCGTAATAGTATCTGTTTCTGTTATTACTATTTCTTGAGTTAAGCTCGTTAATTCTGAATATAAATAAGAAGGGAGTTCTTTTTCTTTCCCATTTTTATTTAAGGGGGCCACAATTAAAATAAGTCGATCCTCATAAACTCCTATGTAGGTGTGAAATTTACTGTTTTCATTATTTTCTTTAAGCCATTGACAATCTTTTTGATTAAAATTGAAAGCAGCTGAAGGGGTTATTAAAGATTTAATTTCATTGTAATTAGCTCTTGCCTTTTCCCATTTCCTGATGGCTAGTATACATTTTTCTCTTGAAAGCATGATTTTATTTTTAGGTATTTAGTTATTTAATTAAATTAATTAATTATTTACGTCCATTACTTTTCTTCTAGCTAACTTCTGGACTTCTATAGCACTTTAATTCTCATTTTGAATTACTGAAAAATCAATACCTTAATTAATCTCAAACTACTCAAAACCCCACTCACTAATTTTGAAAATTTTATTTCAAAAAATTAAGGTTACTATCTATTTAACTTTGTAAAGCATAGAAAATAACACCAACGCTTCATTATTTCAAAAATGATACAACGAATACCATGTTATATCAGATTCAATGTTCTCATGAACCAGTACCGAGTGTATCGGAAAAAGAAAAATTGATTAATTGCCGGTTTTGGTTGTTGAAGAAATTAATGATTAAATATAGGTTGAAAATTATAAAACACATCTTCAAAAATCAATAATTAATCGAAAAGTAAGGGGATTTTTAGATTTTATGAAGGAGGTTTTGGTGAGAATGGGAAATTGTATGGGTTTACTTTATTCTTTTCCTGCTATACCTAATGCTACATCTGCTAAACTGATAGCAATACAACACCCCTATAATCCCCGCCAGCTGGCAGGATAGCCTCACAGAGAAAGTCTAATGCTTCCACGCGCGACACCAACGCTGGCTTGTCTGCCCAAGCAGGCCTGCCTGTGGCAGACAGGCCCGCTAAACTTTCCTCCCTCCCGCTTTTCCGAGTTCCTCGGAAGTTGGGCGTGTTAGTTCTTTGCTAGCTATTTATTGAAAACTGATTATCGATTTACTACTTTTCTAAAATATTCATCAAGTTCTGATTGCGGGATAATTTCATAAAATGACTTTACCGATTTTGGTATTTCCCAGACTTCTCTATCCATCTATTCTGTAGTTGCAGCATCAACTTCTGGTCGAATACCGAAGATCAATAGATATCCAATCATCCAAAATTCAGCAACAGAAGCAGGAATAGTGAGGTATCCTACCCAAGAAGCAGATACACCACCGTATCCTATAAAAGCACTAAGCAAATAGCCGATTCCTCCTAGCATTAAAACTCTTCCCAACCATACAGGCATTCTTTTTGAACTGGTAATCATGAATCCTAAAGGGATCAGCCATAGTCCGAAAAATAGTGAGCCAATACTCCAGGACTTAGCACTAATTTTTGTTAATAAGTCCACCATTAAAATTTTATCTGCAACTATGAGTTCAGAAGCCGCTACTGAAATAGCGACCGCCATGGCAATTGCACTTAACATAATCACCATTGAATTTACTGTTCCCCAAATCATAGTAGCTAAAGCAGCGGTTTGACTAATATTTCTAAAAAGTTTATAAAACCACAATGCGGTAAGTGCTTGAGAAATTATGATAGCAAATTCTAGCAATAAGCGAATTCTCGCTGTTGATTCACTTTCCGTCAGATTAGTTAAGGTCTCCTGTGGGTCTGATGTATATACTTCTGAATGGAAAATAAGAAATCCAAAAATGCCAGAAATGGCCATTAGCAAATACCAAATACCGGCTACTCTTGCTGTATTTTTTAACTCATTATGGATCGTATTCATGTCAGTTTTTTAGGGTGGGAATTGATATTGAGTAATGTTAAGATACACTAAATGACCATAAGTTGCATCAAATAAAGGAATTACAGCGATTTATTATTTTTTTAATCGTATCCCAACTGATCCGGTACCAAAGCTACCTGAATAATGCGCACTTTTCCGAGTGTCTAGGAAGTGGCGCTTTGGTGCCTCCTAGATGACTTCGCCCCACTCCTCAACCATTTCACCTCCTCCCTAGACCGTTTCACCCCTTACTAAGCCACTATTTGGCTTTCCTAACTGACTATGGGGGCTTCCTGTCAGGATTTTAGCCTTCCTGTCGGACTAATGACCCTTCCTGTCAGGATTTTTTCCTTTCCTGCCACATGAGACCCCTTCCTGTTACAATTCGAGCGCTTCCTGTTGGACTATTGACCCTTCCTGTTGGGATTTTTCCGAGTCCTGCGGGAATATTACCACTTCCTACATCACTGTTTATGCGAGCTTAAACTGCTGGTGCGAGCTAGGAAGCTCGCACTAACAGCTTAGTAAAAGTTTGTAAAAACAAAAGGCCGTCTCTCAGTTCCCGCCATGTTTTACAACGTGGTCTTACTTGCAAATCCGAATTCAACCTTAGTTAATTTCCTTTTGAGTTCCCTGCCAGTTAGGCATTTTTTAGGCACGATCTGGGTAGTTCACGCTGACGGAGGAAAGGCAACAATTAAAAAAAATGTATCTGTATTTTCATTCTCAAGATCCTGATATATTTTGCAACTTAGTTTTATTGAGTATTGCTGGGAAACAAACAGATTTAATGCTGTCACTCCCAATCCCTCCCGAAAGCTTTGCCCTTAAAAACTCAGACCGAAATTGATGCTCACGTGGCTATTCTGAAATTCCTGATCTTCACCTAAGTCGGTTACATCTCCTCTACGGGCCGAATATTCTGCTTCTAAATCGATATTCAAAGCAAATCTATCCGAATTCCCTAAGGGGAATGCATAACCAATGGCACCCAGTAAGGTGCTGCCAATAGCAAACTGATGTTCAAAGCGGTTCTCATCGTTATATTTCATTTTCTCTGTCATTTGACCAAAGCCAAAATTGAACTTGGTATAAAAACCTTCATTAAATTGACGAGAGAAAGGATGATACTTTAAACCAATCCCAACATGGTAATAATTAAAGAGGTAAGTCTCATTGTTGCCTCCATTGTTGGGGGTAGCAAAGAACCCTTTAACTCCGCTTCCAATTCCTAGGCCGTTCCAATTTTTCGGAGCTGCATAAAAAAAAGTGCTTAGGGTATTTCCTTGATTTCGGCCAAAACCTCTACCATCGTTTATGGTCTCTTTTTCTGCCAAAGAACCATAAAAAAAGGTATTCCCGTAGCCGATTGCCAGGTGAGCGTAAACGGGAACTTTTTGATCTTGCGCTTGAATGATCTGTGCTGTTAAAATGGCTAAGATGGCCAGTAGAATAAACTTTTTCATTTCGTATCTTTTATATTGTTGAATTGATACAAAACTAGCTCTACTCGCTATCTCAGAAATTCACATATGTTAAGAAATGAAAGCCTACTCCAAATTTTTTCGGATTCTGCTTAAGGACTGTGGCCTGATGCCCAAATAGCTGGCAATATATTGCTGTGGAACTCGCTGCATAACTTTAGGACGGGACTTAATCAATAATTTGTATCTTTCCTCTGCGGAGATATGGGTCAGGGATTCTGTATATTTTCTTAATCCCATGAAGGCGTTTTCAGCCATGAGCCGACCGAAACGCTCAAATTTTGGTACTTCCTTATATAGTTTTTGCAAGGCTGCTTTGCTAAGTACCGCAACGGTGGTTTCTTCTAAAGCCTGAATTGTTTGAGTTGTAGGCTTTTCAAACAGGAAGCTATCGTAATCGCTATACCAACTTCCTTCAAAAAAGAATTGACCTGTTTGCTCTTCGCCATCCACTAGGTTGTAATATCTGATGCATCCGGATTGTATAAAGTAGGCTTCTTTGCACACATCCCCACTTTGAAGCAGGTTTTCGCTACGAGCAAACTTTTTAGCTTTCAATAAACCAAAATAGTAATCGAACTCATCATCCGACAAAGAGATGTATTTGGAGATGTCCTCCTTGATTATTTTATATTCTAAACTAATTGATTTATTCATTGCTTCTATTTGTCAAATACTGCCCCCACTGATGGTACGAGCTTCCCAGCTCGGGCTAAAAAAGCCCGAGCTGGGAAGCTCGCGCTAACAGTATTGTATTAATCGCACTTATGAAAGAACATCCTGAATACTATCGTCTTTCTCAAATACTTTTTTTGCATAAGGACAGAGCGGCAGGATTTTCAAATCTTTACTGCGGGCAAATTCTACTGCTTCCATCACCAGTTTTTCTCCAAATCCTTTTCCGCTAAAATTTTCTTCAACTCCTGTATGATCAATAATGAATTTTGTTTCTCCCACCCACACATAGGTCATCTCACCTGCAAATTCATCATTTTCATAAATAATGAAGCGGCCTTTTTTGCCGTTATCTTCTCTTTCTATTCTTGTCATGGTCTTACTATTTCTTAATACTTAAAGCGCCTGAAGGACATTTTGAAACTTGGTCAATCAGTTCTTCTGAACTTGCGTTTTCGACTTTTATCCAGGGCCTATCTTTGGGATTGTAAACCTTCGGCAATGTTTTGACGCATATGCCAGCATAAATGCTTTTTTCGGCTTTCCATAAGATGGTTACTTCACCATTTGAATATTCTTTAGTTATCATAGTGTTGTTAAATTTTAAATATTTTCTAATTTCGGTACATTCAATGCTTCAATATCCCAATTGGCTCTCTTAGCTCCAGCGGTATAAGCAGATTCCATAAAATCAAGTAATGTAGCATAAGGGTCAGCTGATTTTAAAAGATTATTGTAGGTTAAAATCGCCATCGGACTCCCATTGCTCTCCACCCACTGAGCGGCAGAGGGTTGTAAAGGCTCTTTGTCCAATCCTTCCGGAGCTGGGTAGGTATAGGAGTAGAAAGCCGGTTCTTGCATATTTTCATCTCCTCCCCAAAAACCAAAACTTATGCATTCGTGCGTATAGGCATCCTTGTCAGATAAGCGCGCGTCCTTTGCCATAGCGGGTGCTCGCCTGCCGGAGAATCGGGTCACAGCCAAATCCATGGAATGCCAGTAAAGGTGCACTGGACAAGTCTTTCCATAAAAGCGACCACTGAATTCTTTAAATACCCCATCTACCCAAAGCATCGTTCTCCAGAAGTCTTGCGTATAGGCTGCATCATAGTGATGGTAGTCTGTAATTTCACCAAATGTTTGATCAATATTTAAATCATAAGGCTTATCAATAATAGCAATAGATATGTTAAATCGCTCAAGAATTTCGAAAAGCTTGGTATAGAAATCCGCTACGCTTATTCCTCCCAGCAATGAAAAACTTCCGAATTCACCCTTACTGGTGCTCACTTCTAATAGATGTTCATTTACATTGATCAGAATATCAAAAGTATCCAACCCATTATTGTAAGGCACCGCACCGCTGGTAATGCCTTTAGTGGACACATATTCGGTAACATACCACCAGTGATTTTTTCGTGGAGTAGATTTTAAGCGAATCTTGCCTATAATCTGTAAAAACAAATGTAAGGTCATTTTCTTCTGCTCGTTGCCCTTATAAATCAGCTGTGGCAATTTGACTGAATTATTCATATTTAAGTAGTTTATAGTTTTGTTAATCCTTATTGTCAAGTTAATGATAAAAAGTAAAATAATTGCACCCACGGATGGTACGAGCTTCCCAGCTCGTACCCAGATTTTTTTATCACGAGCTGGGAAGCTCTCGCAGTTTTATACAAGTCCGTGCAAAACAAGAAGCCGTCCACTACTGACCGTAAACGTCCGATATCGGACATGGTAGTGAAATACATGAATGTGTTAGCATCCCGTAAAATTGCCTCAATATGACTTAAACCGTCTTTTTCCACATTTATAATCTTTATTTTAATTATATTTATCAAAACGGTATAGCTTTTGACTATTTGGCTTTATTATCGCAACCGAACAATACTTTTACACAATGAATGAGAAAAAAGCAGGTACGCTACTTATTATTGACGATAATCAAGACCTTTTAAATGCTGCAAAAATTTTCCTAAAGCGGCATTTCTCTAGAGTGGATACGGAGTGCAATCCGGAAAAAATCCCTCATCTGCTTCAGTCTGACAATTACGATCTTATACTGCTCGACATGAATTTCACGATTGATGTCAGCACAGGCCAGGAAGGTTACTTTTGGCTGGATAAAATACTGGAAATCGATCCTAGTGCTATTGTCGTTTTGATAACGGCTTATGGTGATGTAAATACTGCCGTGAAAGCCATCAAGCAAGGCGCTACTGATTTTGTATTGAAGCCTTGGGATAATGACAAACTACTGGCTACACTTCATTCGGCTATGAAGCTCAAGAAAGTCAGTAATGAAAACAGTTCCCTTAAATCTCAACACAAGCAGCTTTATGCTGATCTGGATAAGCAGTTTAAAGATATCATCGGCAATAGCGAGCCTATGCAACAGGTTTTTGATACCATCAAACGCGTTGCTAGAACGGATGCTAATATCTTAATAACAGGTGAAAACGGAACGGGTAAAGAATTAATTGCCAGATCAATCCACAGAAACTCTTATAGGGATGAAGAGGCTTTTGTTACCGTTGATTTGGGAGCCGTAACGGAATCCTTATTTGAAAGCGAACTCTTCGGTCATAAAAAAGGGGCATTTACGGATGCCAAAGAAGATCGCCCGGGAAGATTTGAAATGGCACAGGCCGGAACCCTGTTTTTAGATGAAATTGGAAATATTAGTGCCCCACAACAAGCTAAACTCCTCACGGCCCTGCAGAACCGTAGGATTACCCGTGTTGGAAGTAATACGCCAATTGATATTGATATTCGATTAATCAGCGCGACAAATATGCCCATTCAAGAAATGATCCAAACCGGCCAATTCCGACAGGATCTATTGTACAGAATCAATACGATAGAAATCCAGCTACCTGCCCTGAGAGATAGAATAGCGGACTTACCATTATTGGTAGAGCATTATATTAAAACCTATGCTAAAAAATACAATAAGGAAGTACACAAAGCCAGCGAGGCAGCGCTGAGCCGATTAATGAAATATGACTGGCCGGGAAATATCCGAGAGCTGCAGCACAGCATCGAACGCGCTGTGATCATGAGTGCCAGCAGCATTTTACAACCGGAAGATTTCTTTTTTAATGCTAGCCATAAGGACGATAAGAAAAACTCAAAATTTGATTTAAATCACTTAAACATAGAAGAAGTAGAAAAGCTACTCATCAGAAAAGCGCTTGATAAGAATTTTGGAAATATCACCGAGGCTGCAAAGGAGCTGGGACTCACACGCTCTTCTCTTTATAGAAGACTAGAAAAATATGACCTATGATGCACTCCTCTAAACATCTTAAAAAGTGATACTTAAGCATTTTAGTCTTCGAATAATTCTCCGATTGATATTTATTTTTGTCAATATGGCTTTTATCGCCTATTTACTTTTTCAAAGCCAAAATTATTTGGCCCCCACTATTCTACTCGGATTGCTTGTTATTCAATTTTATGGCCTGGTCCGTTTTCTAAATGCAACTAATTACAAATTGGTACGATTCCTTGAATCTGTGCGCTATTCGGATTTTACCTCTAGTTTTGGAGCAGATAATTCCCTTGGAAAATCCTATAAAGAAATCAATCTTGCCTTTAATGAGGTGGCCAATGCTTTTAAGCAGACGCGTGCAGAGAAAGAACAGAATCTCTTAATCATTTCCGCAGTCCTCCAGAATATCCAAACGGGGATAATTCAGTTCGACAGCAAGGGTGAGATCGGTATTATCAACACCATGACCAAAAAACTGCTCTTAACCCCTCAAATAAAACATTTAGACGACATCAAGAAATCTCGACCCGAAATACATCAACGATTGATAGAGTTAAAACCCGGTAAAAATGAATTAATTGAAGTCAACAGTGAAATAAAACTATCCATTAATTGCAGCATTCTCAGGATGGGGGAAAAAGATTGGAAGATTGCATCCATCCAAAACATTTACACCGAATTACAGCAAAATGAATTAGATGCCTGGCAAAATCTGACGAAAGTACTTCGTCATGAAATCATGAACTCCATCACGCCTATTGCAACTTTGGTGGGATCATTGACCGACATACTTCGTGAAGATGGCGTTAAAATGAAGGAGGGTTATCTGATTCCTGAAGAGTCACAAGAAGATTTGAAATTAGGCTTAAAGACCATAGAAAACCGTAGCAGAGGCTTAATCAATTTCATCAATGCATATCGCGATTATACTAGTATACCAAGTCCGCAATTTGAAAAAGTAAATAGCAAACAACTGATTTTGTATGTATCTCGCTTACTTTCTGAAGAACTAAATAAGTCCAACATTAAAATCGACCTTCAATTACCAGAGAATGAAGTAGAAATTTGGGCAGATGAGGAGCAGATTCAGCTCATCCTGATTAACCTCATTAAAAATGCACGCGAATCACTTTATACGCACCAAAATCCACAGATTACCATAAAGCTGATTGTGGCACAAAAGAATACCTATATCAATGTAGAAGACAACGGACAAGGCATTGTCCCAGAAGCAATTGAAAGGATATTTATTCCATTTTTTACCACTAAGAAAGATGGCTCCGGGATCGGGCTGAGTCTTTCCCGACAAATCATGCAATTGCATAATGGGAAACTGAATGTGGTTTCAAAACCGGGAGAGCTGACTAGTTTTAGTATGCAGTTTCCGAAGGCAATTTAAATCAAATCGCTATGATTACGCTCAAACAAATAATACTACGGGGAATCCCTATTTACTTTTCACGGATCTGAAAGTAGTGCTTAGCTTTTTCATGCCTAGTAAAACTCACCATCAAATTAAGTAATTCTTTACTCTGCGACATCTTTTCCCACATCAATAAATTCGCTTGATCTATATAGTTTTCGTATTCAATTTCATTCATCTCTGAGGAGACTTCTGGAATTTTTTGATTAAAGAAATCCCATACTGAATTCTGACCAGTGGAGTATTCATCTTCAAATACTGCTTGAAAACATAGAGCTTGAAGAACAATGGATTCATAGCTTTTAGATTCACCATAGATTTCGGGAAATTTACTTTTACCAGCGCAAAATGTCCATCCGACCTTACCTTCTCCAGCTGACTGAGCATAGTACAATTTAGCACTTAACTCCACTAAGCTATCAATACTGACCTCCTTATCATCTCTGAAATTTTGAGGATAAATTAACTTTTGCATAGCAGAAACTATCTGCGGATCTTGATTCGCAAAATTTTGAAAACTCTTCTGAACCTCATCATAACTCTTAATGGAATATTTAATAGAATCAGGTAATCTTTCATCGATCAAATTCCATCGTAGGTAACTTAAGGCTAGCTGATTATCATTAAAAAACGTATAATATTTATCTACTTCTCTAATCCCCTCATTCAAATCGGGTTGCCAGTATGTATCCCCGTAAGCATTGGTCTTTTGTTCCAAAGTAAAAACATTGTCTATAAATTCTTGAGTAGGTAAATCATCGGTATTTGATTGGCATCCGACAAAAGATACTGCGATTAGAAGTAAAAGCCTATTCATCATTTCAACTTCTCATTATCTTTGTGTCTATCTTTATCTCGCTTAGTTTTCTTCTCAATATTCTTCTGTAAAGCTTCTGTTAAATCCACCCCAGTTTGATTCGCTAAGCAAATCAGTACCCAAAGAACATCCGCCATTTCATCTCCTAGCTCAGCACCTTTGTCACTTTCTTTAAAGGATTGTTCCCCGTATTTACGTGCCATAATGCGAGCCAATTCACCCACCTCTTCCGTTAAAATCGTCATGTTGGTTAGCTCATTAAAATAGCGTACGCCTATAGTTTTAATCCATTCATCTACTTGCGCTTGTGCTTCTGCTATCGTTAGGTCCTTTTTCATTTTATCGCATAAACTTTTTCTCCTGCCGATCTTGTCTGCATAACTTTAGTCTCGCGTAATTCCTCATGAGCCACTTCCATGATATCCCGATCTAAAATCACAAAATCAGCAAATTTGCCTTTTTCAATACTGCCTTTTTCCTTTTCTTCGAACTGACCAAAAGCTGCCCAGCGTGTCATGCCTTTGAGCGCCTCTTCTCTACTTAAAGAATTTTCCGGCTGGAAACCGCCCTCGGGTAAATCATCTGCATCTTGACGTGCCACTGCGGCATGAAATCCATAGATTGGATTAATGTCTTCTACCGGAAAATCAGAACCCAATACCAGTTTCCCGTTTTGTCGTAATAACTCCTGATAGGCATAGGCATTCTTTACTCTTTCTTCTCCTATTCTTTCATGCGCCCAATCCATATCTGAAGTGGCATGAGTCGGTTGCACAGATGGTAATATGTTATAATCTCCAAATTTACTAAAATCATTGTCTGCTAATACTTGAGCATGCTCAATTCTCCATCTTCTGTCATTCTTACCTTTCAAATACTTGGCATAGATATTCGTAATAGCCCTGTTTGCAGAATCACCTATGCAATGCGTGTTCATCTGAAAATCCTTAGCAAAAATAATTCTAGCGAGACTATCGAAAACTTGTGGTTTGCTTCTTAAAAAGCCGTAATTGTCTTCATCATCGGAATAATGAGCCAATAAACAAGCTCCTCTGGAACCCAATGCACCATCTCCATAGATCTTGAAAGATCGAACATTTAAATGATTGGTTTTATAATGACCCGTACTGAAATAGTGTTCCATATTTTCAGCTGTAGGGTTGATCATAGCATATATTCGCATCTTTAATAAACTATCTTTCTGCATTTGATCCAGTAAATCAATTTGAGATTTATCTAATCCTGCTTCAGCTAATGAAGTAATCCCTACTGAAAAGCAGTTTTCTTGCGCCTGGCTAATCAATTCTCGCTTTTTGCGTTCATCCATTTCAGGCATTTTGCCTGTCAACAGATCCATTGCATTGTCAATCAACACACCGCTTGGTTTTCCCGCTTTCAATATAATTTCTCCTCCAGACACTTTAGTATTAGCCGTAATTCCGGCCAAATCCAAGCCTTTTTGATTTGTCAAAATAGCGTGTGCATCCACCCTTCTCAATATCACTACCTTATCTGGGAATAGTAAATCCAATGTATCCTTGTCCGGAAATTGTTTTCCAACCCAATTATTTTGATCCCACCCTAGACCAAGCAAAGAAGCCTCATCAGGATATTTCTCTACATGTTGCTGTAATCTTTCAATTAATTCGTTGAAGGATGTAGTTCCAAATAAATCAACTTCTCGCAAGCCTTTTGCATAGCGAATAAAATGTGAATGCCCGTCAATAAATCCAGGGTAAACAGGCGCTTGCATCAAGTCGATTTCCTCGTCAGATTGAAACTGATTTCGAATATCTTTCGAAGAACCTACAGCTAAAAATTTTCCATCTTTAATCGCAAAAGCCTCTGCCTTCTCGAAGTTACTATTCACTGTATAGACAATGCCATTAAAATAAATGGAATCCACTTTTTCTCTACTGTTGCAAGAAAAAAGTAGCGTGATTAAAATTAAGCTTAGTAATAAGTTTCTCATTGAATTATGTATTAAGTGAAGGCTTATTCACTTTTGAAGCATTATAAAACCATTGGATATAATTTGAATTTATCGCTCACAGTAAGCCCTCTATCATTAAGATTTAGCTGTAGTTAGAACTTGTTAGGTGTATGTTATTAATCCTGATCAAACAAAGTTTCAGTAAATTTCAAATGCTTCACTGATTCTCCCGAATTCTTCAATTCAATCAAAGCGTCAATTCCGATTTGAAGGTGGTAATTGACATAACTACCGGTGACTTTTTGGTCACTTTGGGCCGTTTTCACACCTTCCGGAGTCATAGGATTATCTGAAACTAACAGTAAAGCACCTCTTGGAATGCTATTCACAAAGCCTACAGTTAATATAGTAGCTGTTTCCATATCGACTGCCATAGCTCTGATCCTTCTGAGATAGTCTTTAAACTCATCATCATGCTCCCACACTCTTCTGTTGGTAGTGAATACTGTTCCTGTATAGTAATCCATTTCATGCTTCTTGATCATCGAAGAAACCGCTCTTTGCAAACGAAAAGATGGTAATGCAGGAACCTCAGGCGGCATATAATCATTACTTGTCCCCTCACCTCTTATTCCGGCAAGAGGTAAAATCAAATCACCAATTTTCGACTTTTTCTTAATCCCACCACATTTACCTAAAAACAATACTGCTTTAGGCATAATAGAAGAAAGTAAATCCATTACTGTAGCGGCAACGGAACTCCCCATTCCAAAATTAATAATGGTGATTCCTTCCGCTGTAGCAGTTTGCATTGGTTTATCTCGCCCTTTGATTTCCACGTCATACTGCTTAGCGAACATTTCTACATAGTTAATGAAATTGGTCAGTAAAATATACTCTCCAAATTCATCTAATCCAGTTCCTGTGTAACGTGGTAACCAATTGTCTACGATTTCTTTTTTTGTCTTCATTTATGAGTTTTGATTAAATAATTGTCAGTAATTTGCATTTAAATTGCCACAAAGTTAAGCGAAACGAATGCAAAAATTAAATCTTCCACCTTATGATGTGAACTTGCGTAAAATGGACGGCAAGATACATATTTTTGATCCGATCAGGAAGAAGTATTTGGTTTTAACACCCGAAGAATGGGTGCGACAGCATTTTTTACAGTACTTGATTCAAGATAAATCCTATCCTGCTAGTCTTGTGAAAATGGAATCAGGCTTAAAATATCACGAAAGAAGGAAAAGAACAGATTTAGTAGTCTACAACAGAGAAATGAAACCCCATTTTTTGGTAGAATGTAAAGCTCCAGAGGTTAAAATAACAGACAAAGCTTTTTCTCAAATCTCTAATTACTATCGTCAGTTACCTGCGAAATATATGATCATTACTAATGGAATGGAGCACTATTGCTTCAGACCGGATGCCGGAAAACTGATTTTTGAAAAAGACATTCCACCATTTTCGAATACCTAAATCACCACTTAAAAATCTCCTCCAATATTCTTATTCCTTCCGTACCCTCTTGCATTTTCTTCATTTCAATCTTTTGAATACAATTAATACCTGCCACATTAATAGTGAAAACAGATAAATCTGCAGTTAAATCCTCCAGTTTCCACATTATTTCCTGCACCTTCAAGTCAAATTTATCTGCACTTTTCAGAAGATGCCTTCTGCTAACGCCATTAATACATCCATTTTTTAATGAAGGCGTATAAATTGTCCTTTTTTCGAGATTGAAAAAATAGATATTAGAAGAAGAGGCTTCTGCAATAAAGCCATCCTGACTGAGCAATATAAGTTCTTCGAATTTTCGCTCTTGCTTTTCCAGACCTGCAATTACATAAGGCAAGGCTGATAGCGTCTTCAAATGGCTGAAAGCTGAGTTTTGCAAGAAAACAGTCTTAGCAATGCCCACCCTATCGAATTTCTGTATTTTCTTTCTTTGTGATTGTTCAGCTGTCACCAAAAATTGCGCATCCTGCTGCTCAGGAGCATATAGACCACCTGGCTTTCTCCAAATGTAGAGCTTCATTCTAGCTGATTGCCGCATTAAACCGTTGACATCTAATAAATCAAGAAGCGTATTTTTCAATGCTTCCTTTTTAAAAGGCAAATTGATTTTCAAACATGCTAACCCCTCTAAAATTCTTTCCCAATGCTCATTGAAAAACATGATTTCCTTCTTCCTAAAAATTATCGTTTCAAAAATTCCATCCCCGTATTGAAAAGCCCGGTTCGAAACCTCCAAAGTCTCTGAACCAGAAGGGATTAAATTACCGTTGTAATTAATCATATATATTTCTCATTTAAAACTTCCTTAATCCATTCATCAATAATACTTTTGCCACTGCAATTAATTGTCTAATATTGGGTTTTATTTTAAAAAATGGCAGAAAGAAGTAGTATTTTTGATATGATTGGCCCCGTAATGATTGGTCCCTCAAGTTCACATACCGCCGGAGTCGTAAGAATTGCACGTGCAGCGCTAAAGGTTTTAGGCGGAATCCCTGATGAAGCTATCATCACTTTCTATAATTCGTTTGCTCGTACTTATGAAGGACATGGAAGCGACAAAGCTATAGTAGCAGGTCTTTTAAATTACAAAACGGATGATATTCGGATCAAAAAAGCATTTGAGTTAGCAGAAGAGGCTGGACTAAAGTATACTTTCAAATCTGTCGGAAGTGCTGGTACCTATCACCCCAATACAATTAAATTGCATCTAACTAAGGGGGAGAATAAGGTTGAAGTTATAGGTGAGAGCTTGGGAGGAGGCGTTATCAACATTTCCAAAGTCAATGGATTTACAGCAAACATTACAGCCGCTTCGCATACATTGATCATTACTGCTAAAGATACAAAAGGAAGTATCGCTTTTATTTCAAATATAATCAGTAATGATGCTGCCAATATAGCCACGATGAGCGTTTCCCGTAAAGGTAAAAATGATATTGCTTGTTTAGCAATTGAGATGGATACTGGATTAAAAACTATTACACTTGAATACCTTAAAAGTCTGGACTGGGTAATGGATGTTATCTATATACCAGATATTGACATGTAAACTATTAATTATAATTATGCTTAGAACTTTTATCGTAATTTTTTTCTTGACTATCGGACTCAATGCAAACGGTCAAGACAAATGGTCATTGCAGAAATGTGTTGATTATGCCTTGGAGAATAATCTTCAGGTCAAACAATCCGGATTAGATGTAGAAAGTGCCGAAATCAATTTATTCGGTTCTAAAATGAGTAATCTACCCGGAGTAAACGGAAATTTGGGGGTTAATACTTCCACTGGTCGTTCTATTGATCCTTTCACGAACACTATCATAGATAGAGGTATCAACTCTCAAAATGCTGGTCTAAATGCAAGTTTACCTCTATTTGACGGTTTCCAGCGTTATAACAGTATCAAAAGGGATCAGTATGGGGAATTAGCGGCAAGACAGGATTTGCAAAGCGTTCAAAATGACGTCACTTTAAATGTGGTTACATTTTACACTAACATCCTTTTCAATAAAGAATTGCTAGAAACTGCTAAGCTGAGACTATTGACAACTGAAAGCCAAGAAAGTAGAATCGAAAAGCAGGTGGAAATTGGGGCTTTAGCACAAGCTGATCTTTTGCAAATCCGACAACAAAAGGCAAATGATGAGTTAGAAGTAGTTAGAGCAGAGAATAATTTGAATATCTCCTATCTGCAGTTAAAGCAAGCGCTGCAGATACCTGCAGAGCAGTCTTTTGATATTGAAATACCGAATTTACCAGAACCAAATGAAGGAGAGTTAATGGAATCTTCTTCAAATGTTTATCAGTATGCTTTACAAAATCAACCAGTAATAAAAGCTGCTGAATACAGAAAAGAAAGTGCCATTAGAGGTATTGGAGTAGCAAGAAGCGGCTATTATCCCTCTTTGAGCCTAAATGCTGGAATATCCACAAACTACTCTGATGCTGCACCGGAGCAATTCCCAGTTTTAGGTTCTGAAAATATTACAATCACTCGTCCTGTAGGAGTTGTTCAAAATACAGGAGAGGTGGTCGTTACGCAGCAGGAAGTTCCTTCCGAATTTACAGATAATACTTATTTAAATCAATTAGATTTTAATCAAAGAAGATTTGTAGGACTAAGTTTGAATATTCCTATTTTTAGTAGATTTCAAGTAAAAAACAATGTTCAGCAAGCTATTATTAGCGAAAAAAGAAGCGAATACCAATTGACTTCCGTTAAAAATCAGTTACAGCAAACCATAGAACAAGCTTACTTAGATGTAAAAGCAGCAGCAAAATCATATGAAGCATTGAAAAATAGTTTTGAAGCCTCTGAACTCAGTTTTAGAAATGCAGAGCAAAGATTAGAACTTGGCGCAAGTGATGCGGTAGAGTTTACACAAATAAAAAATGACTTCGAAAGAGTAAAATCTGATCTCATTAGAGCAAAATACGATTACATATTTAAACTTAAAGTACTGGACTTTTATCAAGGGAAACCTTTAAACTTTTAACCATGGCTAAGAAAAAATCAAATAAAAAAACATTATATATCCTAGTTGGAATTGTTGTAGTTCTAATAGTAGCAGCAATTATAGGAAAGAAATCAGGTGTTATAGGTCAACCGCCATCGACCACTGTTGAAGTGGAAGAAGTGCAAAAAAGAACCATAATTGAAAAAGTAAATGCCAGTGGTACCGTTCAGCCAGTGGTAGAAGTTAAATTGAGTCCGGATGTGGCGGGAGAGATTACTGAACTGGCAGTGGAAGAAGGAGATCCTGTCAATAAAGGTGATCTATTAGTTAAAATCAGACCTGATAACTTTGTAAGTGCATTAGAAAGATCGAAAGCTAATCTCAATCAGCAAAAAGCAACTCTAGCTCAATCAGAAGCATCACTTGAAAGAGCAAAAGCTCAACTAACTCAAGCAAAACAAACCTTCGAGCGCCAGAAAAAGCTTTATGAAGAAAAAGTGATTTCTACCTCAGATTATGAATCTGCTGTGGCGAATTATCAAGTGGCACAGAATGACAAAGTAGCTTCTGAAAAAAATGTATTAGCTGCAAGGTACACTGTTAAAAGTAGTCAGGCTACAGTAGATGAAGCAAATGAAAATTTGAGAAGAACAACCATCTATTCTCCTGTAGACGGAACTGTATCTAAATTGAGCGTAGAGCTCGGTGAGCGAGTAGTAGGGACGCAACAAATGGCAGGTACTGAAATGATGAGAATTGCCAATCTTAACAACATGGAAGTTCGTGTTGATGTTAATGAAAATGATATCATTAGGATTAATATTGGGGATACAGCAAATATTGAAGTTGATTCTTATACCTATATGGAGAAAGAATTTAAAGGGGTGGTTACTGCCATTGCTAACACCGCCAACGATAAAGCATCTCAAGATGCCGTAACTGAATTTGAGGTTAAAGTAAAAATCCTAAATTCTTCTTATAACGACCTAATCAATGATGAAGGTGACTCTCCATTTAGACCAGGGATGACTGCTAGTGTCGAAATCATGACAGAAACTAAAAAAGATATCCTGACTGTCCCTCTTTCTTCGGTTACCTTACGATCTCCTGAGGTTAAAAAGGATTCAACTTCTTCTGAGGCTGAAAGTAATGCCAGGGCTCCTAAAAAAGAGCAGGAAGTAGTATTTGTAGTTCAGGATGACAACACTGTTAAAATGACAGAAGTTAAAACGGGAATTAGCGATTTTGAGTTCATTCAAGTTAATGGATTAACTGCCGGACAAACCATAGTAAAAGGACCATTCTTAGCTATTTCTAAAACCTTAGAAGACGGGGATTTAGTAGAAGTAAAGAATAATAAAGGGAAAGCAAAAAAAGAAGAATAATAGCTATAGATAATTACTTGCAAAATCATGAAGGCAGCCAATTAAGGCTGCTTTTTTTGTTTCACCATAGCAATTTCAATATCAGTAAAAATTATTTATGATAAAAATCTACTAGGTTGCTAGTTTATTTTATTGACGATTGTATATTTAAAGTCGAATTAAAATAATATAATTACTACGTGAATAAATTCAACCATCTCCTTAGAATAGCACTATTAGTGATAGTCCTATTTAACTCATTGGCGTGTCACCGCGAAGAGGAATTAAACAAAAAGCTCGTTTACATTTCGGAGGAATACTTAAAAGGCGAAAAAATCGTTTTAGGTAAGCAATTGCAAAACCCTTATTCTGTTGAAAATATGAAAAAGGCTTTAAACAACTTACTCCGAAATGCTCGCTTTGCTGAGGAGTTGGAAATTAATACCACACATTTATATGTGCGTTTTCTTCCAAGCGATACAACCCAAACGATTCAGCTAGAAGACGATACTACGTTGGTTTTATTTGATCATCCCTTGCTTTATGAAATTGAGGTGATGGGGCAGTGGTATCACGATCCTAAATTAGATGGCCAAGCTTTCACATGGCTATATACGGTAGTGCCAGTCGACTATGAATTTCCTGCCATTAAATACGAAGTATTGGATGAAGTATTTATGATGGATGAAGAAAATGACGATGCACCAAATCGAATGCTTTATGACGTATGGGACGCTCTGGAATATGAGTCCCTAAGGATCACCAATAATCTGGATGAAGAGAGCCTGCTTAATGGCAGAAGTGCCTCGAGATGGAATCCATCTGGAAGAATTCAGGTTGAAGAGAGAACTGGATTTGGAACTGGTGTAGATAGAGGAGATGTTCCTGTACGATATTGTAAAGTAAGAGCCCGAAAGTTGCTTAAATGGGGGTCGGCTAATACAAGCGTTACCAACGGACAGTTTAGAATTTCTAAAAGGTTTAGAGGAGAGGTAAATTACTCTATTGAGGTGGAAACGGCAGGACATAAAGTAACGGACTGGAAAGGTTTTTCCATAAACTTGAACGGACCCAAAAGAAGAGGTGCCTGGAACTGGAACATTCCCTTTGGTAACGAATCAGTAGCTTGGAATAGCACTACCATCTTAAACGCTATTTACCATTTTAGAACGCAAGCGTCAAGACATCGATTAAAATTACCCGGGGTTTTGGTGACGGCTAAAATACGGCCCATACTGAGAAGCGGGAGATCAAATGCTTTGGGTGTTGCGCGGCATATCCCCATATCCCCAACCTTTAATGTCTTGAGAAATGATGTGAAAATTTATACTAGATTTGATAATGGTAATAGGCTTTTAACAGACGACTTGTATGAGGTAACCATGCATGAACTCGCACATGTTTCTCACTTTTTAAAATCACCTGCAAATGCGATATTAAGTATAGGCATTGAAGGAGAAAGTTGGGCTACAGCTGTAGAGTACTATTTTACTTTACCGTATTATCCTGCTCAAGTGAATGGTTTGATTGACGAAGATAGACCAGGTATTGAGTGTTGTGGTGATGATAGTTGGAAGTACACACCATACTTTATTGACCTGATTGATAATTCTAACCAAAGAAATGATAATAATGGTAATTTAGACTTTGCCGATGATGATGTTGAAGGATATACTTTAGAACAAATTCAAGGTGCTTTGGATAGAAGAACCACTCTCTCGGGTGTTGCCACCCATTTACGCAACAATTATATCAATTCAACTGAGAGTAGATTAACAGCTGTTACCAGTTTTTACAATGATATTAGAGAGGATAATTAATGAAGACTATGAAGAATATAATAAGAATAGTTTGGCTTTTGTGTTTCTGTCTATCTATAAATGCATGCCATCAGGAATCTACGATAATGGTTACTAGGATAATTGATAATCAAACTGATAAATTGGTAGAGATAAATATATGGGTATCCAATAACTTATTTGAGAAAATTAAAATTGCCGAAAATAGTGCAGACACTTTGAAAAGCATGTGTGATATTGAAAGGGGTCAAGTACAAAACTGTAACCCTGTTGCAAGATGGTCCGAAGGGGCTGATTCAGTCCAGGTTATTTTTGACAATGAGAGTGTACTTACATACTGCATATCAGATGCTTATTGCAGTGAGATCAACAAAAAGAACATCATGGATTTTAACATTTTCAATAATCCAGACGTAGCCAATAATGGTTATGAGGAAATAGAAGATAAGGTTTTTGTTTTCACTATCGAAGAATCTGATTATGAACTGGCAGAGAAGTTTTAAATAAAAAATGGTTAATACAGAAGCATTAGGCTAAAATCTTATGCTTTTGTTTTTCTCAAATAAAATGAGAGCCCACACTTTAGAACAAATTCAACTGGCACTTTACAGTCGAACTACACTCTCGGGCATTGCCACCCATTTACGCAACAATTATATCAATTCAACTGAGAGTCTATTAACAGCTATTTCAAGTTTTTATGACCAAATCAGGGAGGATAATCAACTTTGAAATATTTAACACCACTTTTATTCCTATTCTTATTATCAGCATGTCATGAAGTAAATGAGCAGACAGCAATTAGAAGAATCATTAACGAAACCGATTATAGGTTGGAAATAATTATTTACGGAGATGAACGAGCTGAAAGCTTTCAATATGAAATCATGCCGCAGGATTCTCTCAATATAGAGGGTAGTTGCTTTTTTGGAGCGAGTGAATATTGTTCTTTAGACTGGACAACAAGATTAGCATTTGGAGAAATTATTTTTCAAGACTCTCTGAGGTAACTATATGAAGATTTACCTTCTGACTGTATGGAAAAGGCTATAAATGGTGATCCAGTGAGAGAATGTTACGGTTATAAACGTAGGAAAGAAAATGGCATATTTATTTACTCTTACAAAATAACCCCGTCGGATTTTAAGCAAGCAATACCATTTAAATGAGTGCAAATGATTAAAAAAGCAACTGCGCTTCTAGCACTACCATTTCTACTGCAAACTTGCACTAAAGAATATAATTTGTCTGCATGCTTAAACGGAGCTATAAGATAACTTGCATAAGCATTGCTCTGTATAACTATATTACAATTTACCGTCATTTTTAACGATATTCTAATTTATCATTACAATTGTTATCTATAATTGAATATCAGAAAATCACATCTTCTTCCGTAAAAAAAATATAACAAATGTCTTTTATGAGTTTGATACGAGCTAGTCTCTATTCATTTCTAACGCTTGCTCAATTGTTATAGATTCATCCCAGACCATCTTTATTCCCATCTCATCCATTGCTATTTTAAAATACTCCGACATAGGTGGTAGACTGACCGAATCTCGTCTATGTGATAACTTTTCTGGCATAGCTACAGGCCATACATAGTTATTTTCATCGGAACTATCTGAAACGCTAAAAGTTTGTGTACCAAATAATTGAGGCTTTCCCTCATACATCAATTTCCGATCCAGAACCGTTGGATAATCACCTGGATCCAATATTCCAGCTTCTGCTTTTTCTTTAACCATATGAATATATTTATTGATAAATTCTATGTCACCATGGTCGATAATTAAAAATATGGCAGAATGGCTAGCATCACTTAAATTCTCATCCCAACCGCATTCAGAGAATAATTCATCCAAATACTTTTGATTTTTTTTATCAATTTTATTCATTTTATGGACTAGTCGCATCAGTTTGAATAAACCGTCTCCAGTTTTCTTGTATTCAAGCACAACTGGAATTACTTCCATTCGCACACTTTGTTCCTTATCTTCTCTTTTTTCCAGCTCTCTATCTATTGCTGGTAAATCACAATTGTCTACTTGCGCTCTACAATAAAAAGAGCATAGCAATCCTGTTAATACCACAAGGGTATTTAAAATTTTAAAATTTGTCATGATCTTTTATTTAGTTATTCCTGGTATTCTAATAAGTCGCCTGGCTGGCATTCTAAAATTTCACATAAATTTTCAAGGGTACTGAATCTGACGGCTTTAGCTTTACCTGTTTTCAAAATCGAAAGATTTGCTTCCGTTACTCCCAGCTTTTCCGCTAAGACCTTAGATCTCATTTTCCGCTTTGCCATCATAACATCAAGATTTACAACAATGGGCATAGTTTAAATGGTTAACTGATTTTCTTCCAATAGGCTATTTCCTTCTTTAAAAACTTCTGCCATTGTGTAGGCGATAAATGCAAAAAGTAGGTATTGAAGTTCTAGAGAAAAGGAAATGGAAAGGCTGTGATCGAGGTAACTTAAGTCAAAGCATGATAAAACAAAACTCAACAGCATTACTAAACCAATCCTTTTAAAATATATAATTGAGTCTAATTTAAAAGTTGATAAGCTTTCAATAGACTTTATAATTTTAATCAAAGACTGTAACCCTATTATAAATAGAGACAACAAAATAATTGCCCTAGCCGCAAAAAAGATAGTATTGAAGTCGCTTGCTAAAATTTCTTGAAAAGAAGTAAATTCCACTATTAAGAGCATACTATTTCCATCAGTAGTTAAATCAGCTGGTAGGGGCCAACTAAATATTGGCTTTAAAAGCAAATATACAAATAACACTATCAGTAAGCCATAGCCTATTTGCATTAACCTCGAAAGAACCACTGCGTATTTTAAAAGATTATTATTCATTACAATTCTAATTTGTTATTGCAATTATATATATAATTATTGTTTTTCAATAATTTATTACCGTTTTTTTTAAAGAATTATAAGTCAAATGGCAATTATCTACTGAATACCCACTATCAAGCCTGGAAAGAAATTCCCAATTGTTAACAAGGAAGGTTCTTGGTTTTCTACTTTAGTTAATTGGTAATTGATTGCTACCCCCAGCTCTAATTCCCTACGTTTAGTTATTTTAAAACCATATATTAATTCAGATCTCAATATTTTTGGTCCTTTTAACAGCTTTAAATCTTTCACTTTTTGTTGCCACAAGGAAGCACTCATTGAAAGAAATTTGGAGTTTTCTGGGTTACTCCATTCCTTTTCCAGTCCATAGGCAATTCCCCAAACCGGTAATCCGTTTATGGAACAATTATAGCCAAACTGGAGTAGGTTACTAAAGAAGCGACTGCCAGCTGCTGCAGCAATATTGAGTAGATATAAATCAGTAGCCCTATAACTGAGATGACCTCTACTGGCATCTACATTAATGATACCCAAAGGCACCCCCTCATTATTCCCACTAATATTAATCAAACCGATCTGATTCCCGTTATTTACTTTACTGAAATTAATTAGACCGATTTGCCATGTGTCACTAAACAAACTACTGAGCTCATGACCAAATCCTGCCGTTCTCGCATAGTTAAATAGGCCCAATTGTAGTCCATTGGTCTGCCCATCAGAATAGTTGAGTAAAGGCGCAATTTGAAAACCAACCATACCCAGCGTGGAGGAATTGATTAAGCCAGCTATCTGGGATCCAGCTATATTTCTAGCTTTGTTGGTTAAAAAAGCTATCTGAAGCCCGTTAAAACCTGATACTGCAGTATTAAAAGTCGAAATCTGAACACCTGCTCCATTTCCGAAAGTTTTGTTGCTTATTGCAGCAAATTGAAAACCTTTAAAAGTCTCTTCTAACTTTTCTTTCGGATTAATTCTATTATTGATTCCCGATATATTAACCAAACCAGCCAATTGAATACCCTGGAATTTTTCATAATTGTAATTTGAAATCAAACCCAACTCTATCCCACTAACGCTTCCTGTAATACCTGAGGTCAAGTTCAAGGATAATTTGTAATGATTGGAAATTTCATCCACAGAATGATTACTAAAACCAGGAAAAGCAGAAATATGAATGTTTGATTGCTTGGAATAGTATTGAGCGAATAAATTTGTCGAAATCAAGAAAAGAACCAGAAAAACTATAAACTTAAAATTTGAGTACCTTGCTCCTATTTTTTCTACTCTTTTAATAATATCTTGCATACCTTAAGGTTATAGTTCAAATTGAATTAATAGTTTAACTGATGAAAAACTAACTTATTGCCTATACACGGAAATGTATTCCTTATAATTATATCGCTTTTCACCCGCTATAATGGAGAACAAACTCAATAAATCAAGAGCATTTTACCGAGAAAAAGACGAAGAGGGAGATATTTGCTTCTATTATATCGACTTAGATCAAGCTGCAAATTCAAATACTGATATTATAAAACTTAATGAGGTTACAGTAGAGGATAGTAAGAGATAGCCTTGTCATAGTATTTTTTTAAGATCTTCAAAAAACAAATTTTACTACAATTCACTGGAAAACTTTAGACTTAAGATCTAGAAATTATATTACTTAAATCATATATTTATAAATATATGCTCAAATACATATAAATAGTATTATATGTATAATGTCATATATTTTAGTATATTTGCACCTATGATTGCAGTAGTAACAGGAGACATCATTAAGTCCTCAGCAAACAGAAATCAAGACTGGCTAACTGAGCTCAAACTAGTTTTAAATCAATATGGTCAGTCACCAGCAGAATGGGAAATATTTAGAGGTGATAGCTTTCAAATTAAATTAGCTGTTGATCAGGCATTGTATTCCGTATTTCACATCAAAGCATCGATTAAGCAAATCAAAAATAAGGATGTACGAATGGCAATAGGAATCGGGGATGTATCACATCAATCAGTGTCCATAAGCGAAGCAAATGGAGAAGCTTATCAGAATTCAGGCAATTGTTTCGAAAATCTTAAAAAAGAAACCCTCCAAATTAAATCTCCCTATGCAGACTGGGACAAACCGCTTAATTTGATGATCGCTCTCTCCATGCTAACGGCAAATAATTGGACTCAAACGGAAGCAACTATCATCAAAACAGTATTTGAAAACCCAGAGAAAACACAGAAAGAAATAGCGAAGATTTTAAATAAAAAGCAAAGTAATATCAGCGTAGCTTTGAAAAGAGCAGGCTTTGAAGAGTTAAACCGACTTATAAAATACTTCGAACAACAAACCCAACTATTATGATAACATTTCTCTTAAAAGCTTTAATTGCTCATATATTGGGTGATTTTGTATTTCAACCAGACCGATGGATTCAAGACAAACAACTAAAAAAAGCTAAATCAAAATATCTGTACTTCCACATTATTATCCATGCAGGATTACTATTAGTATTATTTCGATTAAGCAATGAATTCATACTAGCATTTATAATTATTCCTACTAGTCATTACCTAATTGATCTCATTAAAACTAATCTAGAAAAAAAGATTAACAAACGGCTATTATTTTCACTAGATCAATTGGCACATTTATCAATTGTTTTAGGACTAGCAGTATATTATTTTCCTAAAAAAGTCAACTTGAATTTTCAGCTTTCTGACAAGCTTTACTTCTTCTTTTTAAGTATCATTATCCTAACCTCCGGACTAGCTGTCCTGATGAAAATCATCATGTCAAGATGGGATTTGAAGGAAGATTCAGATCAAGATTCTTTATCTAAAGCCGGCAAGTACATCGGAATGCTAGAACGGCTACTTGTTTTTACTTTTATTCTCATAGAAGAATTTCAAGCAATAGGTTTCTTAATTGCTGCTAAATCTGTTTTTCGCTTCGGAGATTTATCCAGAGCAAAAGATCGAAAACTAACTGAATACATCCTTATTGGTACGCTACTAAGTTTTGGATTCGCTATTTTGATAGGACTAGCATACATCACCTTTAGCTAACATTGAATACCAACGGTCACCAAAAACATACTAATTTCAAATGATCAATAGAAAGCAAATACTCCACTATAATTGAAATAGTGCAAGCACAAAAAAGCTGCGTTCTTACCAACTTAAAAACTTCCTACCGGCATTCACTGCATAGCGGTCCTCTCTTTCGAAGGTATTTTCACTTTCACCCATAGTGTAAATAAGCATATTAAAATTTATTCCTTATCTAGAGAAAAAATTACTACTGTAAAATTTTGAACTTTCATTTTACCATTTGGGTTTTTATGCTTTACTTTGGAATACTTATCCAGAAAGACTGAGGGATTGGGCCCTTTGAAGTCTTAGCAACCCTTCCAATGCATTTGCCAAAGGAAAAGGTGCTAACTCCCATCCGGACAAATAGTCTGGTAAAGATAAGAAACAGCCTTCCTCACGGCACTTTCTGGATACAAATAAAGAAATATTCAGAATGAGTCGATTTTCAAAAGATATTTTAAAAGACAGAATCTTAGTATTAGATGGTGCTATGGGCACTATGATTCAAAACTATAAACTCACAGAAGCCGATTACCGTGGGGAACGTTTTGCGGATTATCCATCAGATTTGAAAGGGAATAATGATCTCTTGTCCTTAACCCAGCCTAAAATCATTGAAGATATTCACAGAGCTTATCTCGATGCAGGGGCAGATATCATAGAAACGAACACTTTCAGTGGCACGACCATTGCAATGGCTGACTATGATATGCAAGATTTGGTTTGGGAACTCAACGAGCAATCAGCCAGAATTGCCCGGAAAGTAACGGAAGAATATTCTGATAAACCTAGATTTGTAGCCGGCTCAATCGGCCCGACCAATAGAACTGCTTCCTTATCACCAGATGTAAATCGCCCCGGATTCAGAGCGACTTCATTTGATGAATTAAAAATAGCTTATAAACAACAAGCGGAAGCTTTAGCTGTGGGTGGTGTCGATTTATTTTTGGTAGAAACCGTTTTTGACACCCTGAATTGTAAAGCCGCATTGATGGCTATTCAAGAATTGAAAGATGAAAAAAGCATTGATATTCCGGTTATGGTTTCTGGAACCATTACTGATGCCAGCGGCAGAACACTTTCCGGGCAAACGGTTGAAGCATTCTGGAACAGTATTCGCCATTTCCCAATACTCAGCGTAGGTTTTAATTGTGCTTTAGGTGCCGATCAGTTAAAAGTGTATTTACAACAATTAGCTAGAATTTCGGATGTCCCTATTTCTTGTCATCCAAACGCTGGTTTACCGAATGAATTCGGTGAATATGATGAAACACCCAGTCAAATGAGCGGAATAATCAAAAGCTACTTTGATGAAGGTTTAGTCAATATTATTGGCGGTTGCTGTGGTACTCAGCCGGAACATATTAAAGCCATTGCTGAATACGCTGTCAAATCTCAGCCTCATAAAATTGCTCCTCAAAAGAAATTAATGAGATTAAGTGGATTAGAGCCTTTAAGCATCACTCCCGAACTGAATTTTGTAAATATAGGCGAAAGAACCAATGTATCAGGTTCGAAAAAATTTGCCAGACTTATTCGAGAAGAGAAATTCGAAGAAGCAGTTGCTATTGCTGTAGATCAGGTAGAAGGAGGAGCTCAAATCATCGATATCAATATGGATGACGGCATGTTAGATGCTGTTACCGTTCTACCTGACTTTGTGAACCTCATTGCTTCAGAACCAGACATCGCAAGACTCCCCTTCATGATCGATTCATCCAAATGGGAGGTGATTGAAGCAGGCCTAAAGTGCATGCAAGGCAAAGGAATTGTAAATTCCATCAGTTTAAAGGAAGGTGAAGAAGATTTCATTGCCAAAGCCAAAAAGATTAAAAATTATGGAGCCTCAGTGGTGGTCATGGCTTTTGACGAAACAGGTCAAGCCGATACCTTTGATAGAAAAATCGAGGTATGTAAACGGTGTTATGATCTATTGGTGAATGAAGCTGAATTCCCAGCTGAAGACATTATTTTCGACCCTAATATACTCACGGTGGGTACAGGAATGGAAGAGCATAATAATTATGCGGTTGACTTCATCAATGCGGTCCAATGGATAAAGGAAAACCTCCCTTACGCTAAAACCAGTGGCGGGGTCAGTAATATTTCCTTTTCTTTTAGAGGAAATAATGTAGTAAGAGAAGCCATGCATTCGGCTTTCCTATATCATGCTATTAAAGCTGGTCTGGATATGGGAATTGTAAACCCGGGCATGCTAGAAGTTTACGATGAAGTCGACAAAGAACTGCTTGATTATGTTGAAGATCTATTATTCAACAAAAGACCTGATGCAACTGAACGATTAATGGCCTATGCTGAAAATCTTAAACCAGGAGAAAAAGCAGAAAAGGCCACACAGGAATGGAGAAATCAGCCAGTAAACAAACGTCTCGAACACGCTTTAATAAAAGGGATTACAGAATATATAGAAGAGGATACGGAAGAAAGCAGACTTCAAGCAGAACGACCTCTTGATGTAATCGAAGGGCCACTAATGGACGGAATGAATGTGGTGGGTGATTTATTTGGATCAGGAAAAATGTTTCTACCACAAGTGGTGAAGAGTGCTAGAGTGATGAAGAAGGCAGTGGCTATCCTACTCCCCTATATTGAAGCCGAAAAGAAAAAAAACAGCACCAAAGCCCCCTATCCCCCAAAGGTGGCACAGGCTCAGCACTGGCAGACTGCTGACCCGATACTTTATGGTTTGATGAAAGATTTTGCAAAACAAATGAGGCATGATCATCCTACTCATGCCGAAATAGTCCTATGGGATGCATTAAAAGGAAAACAAGTTGAAGGATATAAGTTTAGAAGACAACACATAATTGGAGGCTATATCGCTGATTTTCTTTATTTAAAAGAAAATCTAATAATAGAAGTAGATGGACTCATTCATCAATTACCTGAAAATAAAGCCAATGATGAAGAAAGAACAAAATGGCTAGAGGAACAAGGCTATAAAGTACTCCGTTTTACCAATTCTGAAGTAATAACCCAGTTAGATATTGTCCTAAAAAAAATCCTAGAAGCACTCAGCACTCCCCCTTTGGGGGCTGGGGGGCCTTTGGGGGCGGAAGAACCTGTACAAGAGCGATCTGGCAAAGGAAAAATATTAATGGCTACAGTAAAAGGTGATGTCCACGACATAGGCAAAAACATCGTTTCTGTAGTTTTAGCCTGTAATAACTATGAAATTATCGATTTAGGCGTGATGGTGCCGCTTCAAAAAATATTGGAGGAAGCGGAAAAGCATGAAGTCGACATTATTGGCATGAGCGGATTGATTACACCTTCATTGGACGAAATGATTTATGTTGTAGAAGAGATGGAAAAAAGGGGCTTAAAAACACCTGTTATGATTGGTGGGGCTACTACTTCCCGAATTCATACAGCAGTGAAAATCAAACCGAATTACAGCGGGCCAGTAATTCATGTAAATGATGCTTCCAGGTCTGTGACAGTTGCTGGAAAGCTATTGGGTAAGGATAAAGAAGAATTTTATAAAGAAATCGAAAGAGAATATGCAGAAGCAAAAGCAGGTCATGGTAAAAGAGGTGAAGCGAAGAATTATGTTAGCATAGAAGAAGCAAGGGCAAATAAATATCAAATTGAATGGGAGAACTATCAACCTCATACTCCGAAGAAAATCGGAAGTGAGGTACTGCATGATTATGATTTGAAAGAAATTGCAGAATACATTGACTGGACTCCTTTTTTCCAGACGTGGGAAATGAAAGGCCGATACCCTAAAATATTGAAGGATCCTGAAAAAGGAGAAGAAGCAAGAAAACTTTTTGCTGATGCGCAAAAAATGCTGCAGGAAATCATAGATCAAAAGCTATTAACAGCAAATGCGATATTCGGACTTTATCCTGCTCACACCAAAAATCATGATAGCATTGAGATTTTTGAGGATGCAAATAAATCACAAAAACTCACGGAATTCCATACGCTTCGTCAGCAAAACAAGAAAGGCGAAAAGAATCCGAACTATGCTTTTTCCGACTTCTTAGCACCATCTGAGGCTAATTATACCGATTACATGGGCTGTTTTGCTGTGACTACTGGAATTGGCCTAGATAAATTAACAGCAAAATACGAAGCGGATCATGATGACTATAACAGTATAATGGCAAAGGCATTGGCTGACCGTTTAGCAGAAGCATTTGCCGAACTTCTACATAAAAAGGTCAGAACTGAATATTGGGGCTACGCAAAAGATGAGGCATTAGATAACGAAAGCTTGATAAAAGAACAATATAAAGGCATCAGACCGGCTCCAGGCTATCCTGGTTGCCCTGACCATACTGAAAAGATCACTTTATTTGACTTATTGGATGTAGAAAAGAAGACAGGTATCACACTGACTGAAAGCCTAGCCATGCTGCCAACAGCCTCAGTTAGCGGCTTTTATTTCGGTCATCCTGAAAGTCGCTATTTTGGCTTAGGAAAAATTGGGAAAGATCAGGTAGAAGATATTGCAAACCGGAAGAATCAGTCATTTGAAGAGATAGAGAGATGGCTTAGACCAAATCTAAACTACTAACAGAACATAGACCCTAGAACCTAGACAATAGACATGTCTTGATTCTAGGGTCTTGAATCTAAAATCTAACTTATGAAAGTAACAGAACATATAGCAAACGCAAAAAACACCGTATTCTCATTTGAAATATTACCACCGCTGAAAGGGCAGAATATTAAAGCTCTATTTGAGAACATTGAACCACTAATGGAATTCAAACCTCCTTTTATTGATGTCACTTATCATCGAGAAGAATATATATATCGCGACAAGGGCAATGGCCTACTAGAAAAGCGGACAACAAGAAAACGCCCGGGAACAGTAGGGATCTGCGCGGCCATCAAAAATAGATTTGATATCGACACGGTTCCGCATATCATTTGTGGCGGTTTTAGTAAAGAGGAAACCGAAAATGCCTTAATAGACCTTGATTTCTTGGGAATAGATTCAGTTTTAGTTTTGCGTGGAGACCCCATAAAATCAGAAAATAAATTTGTTCCCGATCCTAACGGACATGCTTATGCCATTGATCTGATGGAACAAGTGGTAGACATGAATAACGGTCGGTACATTGACGAAGAATTGCAGTCAGCTACTCCTACCGATTTTTGTATTGGTGTCGCGGGTTATCCTGAAAAGCATTTCGAAGCTCCTAGCATGAAATCTGATTTGAAAATTTTAAAGCAAAAAGTAGAAAGAGGTGCTGAATATGTGGTCACACAAATGTTTTTTGACAATCAAAAATATTTCGATTTTGTGAAGCTTTGCCGTGCTGAAGGTATTGATGTACCTATTATTCCTGGCTTAAAACCTATTACTTCATTAAAACAAATGTCGGCCTTACCAAGAACCTTTTTCTTGGACCTGCCTGATGCTTTGGTGGATGAACTAGAAAAATGTAAAGACAATGCAGCTGCTAAAGAAGTAGGAATTGAATGGTGCATTCAGCAATCAAAAGAGCTAATTGAATTTGGTGCTCCTTGTCTGCATTACTATTCTATGGGAAAATCTGATCCTATTTATAGGATCGCGGAAGGTATATTTTAGGGTACTCTTGATTAATACCTCAATATCTCAAAACCAAATGAAGTTTGCTCGGAGAGAGCGGGATGGAGGACAAAAAGGCGGGGAGGGTGCTGGATTGAAGCGTGGAAGCATCTTTTTGTCTTGACTTTTTGTTTCTTTTTTGTCAAGAAAAAAGAAAGTAAAAGAAAATTTGGTGATGAAATACTAAAGACGGAATAAGAAACCTCGCTTTTTAATTAAACCCTTATTTTTTGAGGTTTTTTATTGTTTAAAAAAATCATAAAATGCTATAAAAAGCATTAGCGAAGAATTTTAGTGCAAAATCAATTATAATTAGAACCCTCTTTTAAAAAAACAACTTTCCTAAAGTTCAAAACTTTAGAAAAGTTGACTCTTAAATTTCTATATTAGTACAAAGCTGGATACTGCTCTGGATCAAATTCGTGCATCATTGCATACACTCTTTCAAAAACATCTTCTGTCTGTGGTTTACTGAAATAATCTCCATCTGAGGCGTAAGCTGGTCTATGCTCATTTGAAGTAATTGTAGCAGGTTGGGCATCTAAAAATCTGTAAGCTTTTTGCTCTTCTAGTACTTTCTGCATCATAAAACCTGTTGCACCACCTGGCACATCTTCATCAGCAAAAATCACTCTATTCGTTTTCTTTATGGATTCTACAATCTGATAATCAAGATCAAAAGGCAATAAAGATTGCACATCTATAATTTCACAAGAAATTCCGTGGTCAGCTAGGTTATTAGCGGCATCTATTACAACTCGGCACATAGAACCATAAGTCACAATTGTGACATCAGATCCTTCTCTAATAGTTTCCACCTGACCTAAAGGAACCGTAAATTCACCTACGTTTTCCGGTAAGGATTCTTTTAATCTGTAGCCATTCAAACACTCAATAATTAAAGCTGGGTCATCTGATTGCAACATGGTATTGTAGAAACCAGCCGCTTGCGTCATATTTCTTGGCACTAAAACGTAAATCCCTCTAATGGAATTTAAAATCATACCCATTGGTGATCCAGAATGCCAAACACCTTCTAATCGGTGACCTCTGGTACGAATAATTAATGGTGCTTTTTGTCCACCTTTAGTTCTATAATGTAAACTTGCTAAATCATCAGATAAAATCTGAATAGCATAAAGTAAGTAATCCAGATATTGAATCTCTGCTATAGGTCTTAAGCCTCTTAATGCAGCTCCTATTCCCTGGCCTATTATGGTACATTCTCTAATTCCTGTATCCATTACTCTCACATCCCCATACTTATCTTGCAAACCAGCAAAAGCTTGGTTCACATCCCCAATTTTACCTACATCTTCACCGAAGGCAAAAACTCTCGGGTCTCTATCTAAGGCAGCATCAAAACAAGCCTGTAAAACTTCTCTACCATCTACCTTTTTAGGATCATTTGAATATTTGGCGCCTATGACTTCTACTTTTAGCGCAGATTCTTCCGATTCACTGTATAAGTGAGAGCTGAATCGATCACGACCTTCTTCCATCACAGCTTTCAACCAATTCACGACCTTATCTTTAGCATCACCTTCCTGGTTAATAACTAATCTCAAGGACTTTTTAACGGCTTTTACATTGTCAAGCCTTAAAGGATTCATTGCTGACTTTAACTCTGCAGCAATTTCTGCAATTTCAGTTTTACCTGATTCTTCAGCTAAATTATTCAGTAAACCTAAAGCCTCTTTTTGTTGATCCTTAATTTCGCCAATAAAAGCTTTCCACGCGGCATCTTTTGCGTCTTTAGCCGTTTTCTTAGCGTTATTTTCAATCTCATCTAGCTCTTCAGCAGTAGCAATTTTTTCCTTTATGATATATTTTCTAAACTGGTTTAGGCAGTCATATTCTGCTTCCCATTCCAATCTCTCTGTAGACTTATATCGTTCGTGAGAACCGGAAGTAGAGTGCCCTTGTGGCTGAGTCATTTCTAAAACGTGGACCATTGAAGGAACATGTTCCTCACGAGATACTTTGGCAGCCTTTTCGTAAGTAGCAATAAGTGCCTCATAATCCCAACCTCTCACGGTTAAGATCTCATATCCTTTTTTATCTTTCGATCTTTGGAAACCTGCTAAAACCTCTGATATACTTCCTTTAGTCGTATGGAATTCCTGAGGTACACTGATCCCGTAATGATCATCCCAAATGGAAACCAACATAGGGATTTGCAAAACTCCAGCAGCATTGATAGACTCATAGAACATCCCTTCAGAAGTGGATGCATTTCCTATAGTACCAAATGCCACTTCATTTCCATTAATGGAATATTGTTCAAATTCCTTCTTATTTAACTCCTTATTTTCTCTGAATAGCTTAGAAGCAAAAGCTAAACCCACTAACCTAGGCATTTGTGCTGCAGTCGGTGAAACATCAGAAGAACTATTTTTACTATCTGTAAGCTTGGTATATTTACCTGCTTCATCCAGCATTCTCGTTGCAAAGTGGCCATTCATTAAACGACCAGCAGAGGCAGGATCAGCATTTACATCGGTATGAGCATATAGCTGAGCAAAATACCCCTGAATACTTAACTCGCCAATAGCAAACATAAAGGTTTGGTCACGATAATAACCAGAACGAAAATCTCCATTTTGAAAAGATTTTGCCATTGCTAACTGGGCTAACTCCTTACCGTCACCAAAGATCCCGAATTTCGCTTTGCCCATAAAAACCTCTTTTCGGCCCATTAGACTAGCATGCCTGCTCTCCCATCCTAAACGAAAGTCATTTAATACTTCTTCTTTTGAGATCTTAGATTTTATATCTTTTTTGCTTTTGGTGGTTGTCATCAGCTAAGTGTTTTATAAATTAAGTACGCACCCACTTTACAGTAAGTTCAACAAAAATAACCAAAATGATGAGGCTTTCAAATCCTAATTCAACAGTTGAGCCTAACAAGCGTTTGGAAAGCGTAAGTCAGTTTATATTTTTAGCTTTTTTCATTCTGTCAAAATAATATTCCACCAAACAAACACTAACTATACCTATTCAAAATAAAATATTAATTTGATTTTGAAATTATCGTATAAAGTGTCGGAAAAAACTACTGGCTTAGACTGAAAATTCTATTGTTTACTTTATATTTGCGCCCATTCGGAAACATTAAAATTATTGCGTTATGATCATTGGGGTACCAAAAGAAATCAAAAACAACGAGAACCGTGTCGCCTTGACACCGGCCGGTACACAGGAATTGGTCAAAAGAGGCCACCAAGTATTTGTACAGGCTACTGCAGGAGAAGGCAGCGGTTTTCTAGACGAAGATTATGTAGAATCAGGTGCTCAAATTTTACCTGACATTCAAAGCACTTATGCGAAAGCTGAGATGATAATGAAGGTGAAGGAGCCTATTGAAGAAGAATACGAATTGATCAAGGAAGATCAGTTGGTATTTACTTATTTCCATTTCGCAGCCTATGAAGGATTGACTAAGGCAATGATCAAAAATAAGTCTATCTGTTTAGCTTATGAAACTGTAGAAAAGCCAGATAGAAGTTTACCCCTTTTGGTGCCAATGTCAGAAGTAGCAGGAAGAATGTCCATTCAAGAAGGCGCTAAATACTTAGAAAAGCCATTGAAAGGTAGAGGTATCCTATTAGGTGGTGTACCTGGTGTTCGTCCAGCGAAAGTTATGATTATGGGCGGTGGTGTTGTGGGAACAAATGCTGCTAAAATGGCTGCCGGTATGGGCGCTGATGTTACGATCATGGATGTAAACCTACAGCGTTTACGTTATTTGGATGATGTAATGCCTGCTAATGTTAACACTTTTATGTCAAACGAATACAACATTCGTGAGATGTTGCATAGAGTTGATTTAATCATTGGAGCAGTTTTAATTCCAGGTGGAAAAGCACCACACTTGATTACGCGTGATATGTTAAAAGAAATGAGACCAGGAACTGTTCTTGTTGACGTTGCAGTAGATCAAGGCGGATGTATTGAAACTTGTAAACCAACAACACACCAAGATCCAACTTATATTATTGATGATGTAGTTCATTATTGTGTTGCCAATATGCCAGGAGCTGTGCCTTACACTTCGACTTTGGCCTTAACCAACGCAACGCTTCCTTACGCAATTCAATTAGCTGATAAGGGTTGGGTAAAAGCTTGTCAAGAAAACAGAGATTTAGCTTTAGGGTTAAATGTGATAAAAGGTGATGTAGTTTATGATGCTGTAGCAGATGCATATAATTTGAAACACGTCCCTTTTGAGAAATATTTAGGTAACGTTTGGGATAAAGTTTAAATACTCTCAAATAGTCAATTATAAAAAAATCCCAACTTATATTTAAGTTGGGATTTTTTTATCTTCCTTAAATTGATGCTACTTAATCAGCCTTGAAATTATAAGAAGCCGTGAATAACATTATTTGGGTTTCTCTTTTTCTTGTAAAAGTTTGCTCAAAACCAGGACCAAAGTTCTGTCCTCTGAAATTACGAGTATCGAACAAATCCCTAAAACTTGCACTTAATGTTAATTGCTTATTAAAGAAGTATCTCTGCAAACTTCCATCAATGTAATAGCGAGCTAAGTCTCGCCCTTGAGCTTCAATCTCAGGAGCAAAATAATTACCGGTAAATTGTAGATTGATGCCAAATGGCAAACTAAAATCTGTCGTTACCTTTGCATACCAAGAAACTCCTCTATTCGGCTCTTCGGCTCCAATATTAGTACCGTCTATTACAGATTGAAAAATTGAATAACTTGCGTTTAAATTCCACCAATTGGTAATATCAGTAGTATTTATGAATTCTAGTCCGTAAAACTGGCCAGTATTCAAGTTTTGAGGACCTCGATATGAAATCCCATCTTCTACCCGGACAATCCAATCTACTTGATTATTAATTCTTCTATAAAATGCATTAGTTGTTAAAGTGAAACCTCCATTTTGATACATATGACCTATTTCAAAGGAATTGATATATTCTGGCTGCAAATTAGGTTCCCCTACCCTTACATTCAGAGAATCAGCAAAATCTGGAAAGGGGTTCAAACGCCAAGCCCTAGGACGATCAATTCTTCGGGAATAAGTAGCTTTTAGAGTGTTATTGGTATTTAAATGATAGGCTAGTTGTACACTAGGAAAGAAATTTAAATATTGCTGACTATTAGAAATATCTTCTTCATCTACTAAAGATGTATTAACATTAGATAACTCGTTTTCTAAAATGGTTTGCTCAGCTCTTAAACCCACTGCATAATTGAAATTTGGAAGGCTGTCAGAATAAATACCATACAAAGCATGAATTTGATCCTGATAAACAAATCGATTGCTAATACTGTCGTAAGGACTGATTTCACCTGTATTTTCGACCAATCCGTAAATATAATCATTATCAAACTTTCGGAAAATTGACTTATAACCTGTCTCTAATAATCCACCTAAGACAGGAGTCGCATAATCAATTTGAATTACCGAAGTATTCCTAAACTCATCAGTAGTACTTCCTTCTGTTCTATTGGGATTGCCTTCTGCAATTAATCTATTATTATAGATGGCTATATTCTGATCTTCTACCTGATCTCTAATGGAAACACTTGCTAAAGCCCTGAAGAATTTCTCTTTATCATCAAAATCTCTTTCATAGATGATGGCATTATCATAAGTATAATTTTTCTCAGTTTCAGTATTGTTTCTAACATACCTAGTCAAAAACTCATCTGTATCTAAGTTTTGTATAAAGGCACTGCTCGATTGAAAATCATTCTCATCTTCCGTATTAAAAACACCTTCAAAACTCAACTTATTTTGTCCCCAGAAGTAATCCCCACCGTAATTGATGGTGTGTTCTCTATCTTCATTTCTACTGCTCTGCTCCTGTCGAAACAATTCATTTTCATCATTAAATGTACTTCTTCGCTCTGTTTCTCTACTGCCTACTCTAGGCCATTGTCTAAAACTATATCCCCCATAGACAGCAAATTTTGTGGTCCGTCTGGATAAATTCACATTGGCATTGGTACGCATTCTAGTACCCACAGTGAGTTCTGCCCTTGCGGTGGTTCCTAAATCTTCTCCTCTTTTAAGCTTAATATTAATGACTCCCCCATCAGAAGAAGCATCATATTTTGCATTTGGGTTGTTGATAATTTCGACTTCCTCAATCGCACTGGCAGGTATCTGTTCTAAATCAGTAGCCAAAGCCGAATTGCGACCGTCAATAAGTATATTAGTACTCCCACTACCCCTTAAAGAGACACTTCCATCATCAGATACATTCACAGAGGGCGTATTTCGTAAAATATCTAATAAACTTCCTCCTACATTGGCAATCGTTTGATCGGGTTTTATCGTCATGCCTTCCATAGTAGCTAGGACTGGAGTTTTTCTTTCATTTCCTTTCACCACAACCTCTTCCATTATTTCTTCCTCCACATTAAGACTTATTTCACCAACATCCAAACCGCTGTCAGCGATGGTGACTTGCTTTTCGAAATCTTGATAACCCACAAAAGAGACAACCAATTTATAATCCCCTGGCTCTATTGGAATACTGAAACTCCCATCTTCTGCCGTAGTAGCACCTGTAATAGGAGCATTTGAATTTTCTTGATAAAAAGCAACCTGAGCAAATGGAATGACTTTGCCGGAATCTGGATCTGACACCACTCCTTCTACTATTGCATTTTGACAAAAAACTGAATTTATTGATAATAAGGATAATACTAAAATTAAGATATACTTCATTAGATTTTTCTATGTCGGTACATAAAATTGAACTGCATAGAAGTGTAAAAGTTTAAATAGAAGCCACTTTTCCTTCAAAACGTTAATCTAGATCAACATGAAAAGGACAAAACTAATCGCTACCAACTCATTCATTTTAAACGTTTTGACTTGCTGATGGTTAAGCTATAAAAGAACTGGAAATGGCTAAAGCAATATCTAAATTTTGGGAGCAGCTCTATCAGCGTTTGCTTTCAGAAAAAATGAAAGAGAGAAGCGAAAAAGTAATCATAGTTATTGCTATAGCTGGATTTTTCATTCATCTCACTTTAATCATTTTGAATAAATTAGAGATATTTGAATCATCCTATTCAACCAGTCTTTTAGATAATCCGATAGCAGCTATCTATACGCCTTTCTCTTTTATTCTTGTTTATGAGGTTTATCTGTTAGTCTATTTCCTCCCTAAATCAATTACGATTTATATTGGTAAACAATATGAAATAATTTTGCTGGTTTTAATTCGAAGACTATTTAAGGATTTAGCACAATTAGATTTAGAAAGTAGTTGGTTTAGCAGTAAAGATGATTTACAGTTTACCTACGACATTGGGGCTTCTCTAATAATTTTTGGATTAATATTCATTTTCTATTATCTAAACAGTAAAAGAACTTCCGCCCAAAAAGGAGAGCTCTCAAAAAGAGAGCAAACTCAAAGATTCATTGAAACCAAGAAAAGATTTTCAGTCCTTTTAATTCCTGTCTTATTGGGATTAGCAGTTTACAGCTTTGGAGATTATTTCTATGAAGTATTTTTCTCCGCTTCGCATAGGATTGATTCTATTAAAAACACGAATAATATTTTCTTTGATGAGTTTTTTACGATTCTGATTTTAAGCGATGTACTGCTATTGCTGATTTCCTACACGCATACATCGAGTTTTAGATCCGTGATTAGAAATTCAGGCTTTGTGATTTCAACCATTTTGATCAAAATATCCTTTAGTACAGATGGAATATTAAATGATATTTTGGTGGTTTCAGCGATCACGTTTGGAGTTGTCATCCTCTGGATTCACAATTTATATGAAAAAATTGAAGTCCCCAGTGATACATAATCACAACTCAGCCACACACTTTAGTTCAATTGCAATTGGTGTTGGTAAGGCATTTACCTCTACAGTAGTTCTACATGGTTGAATATCTTTGAAATATTCAGCATAAACCTTATTGAAAGTCGAAAAATCATCTTTCATATTGGTTAAGAAGACTTGTACATCAACTAGTTTATCCCAGCTGCTCCCACAGTCTTCTAAAATCATCTTGACATTATCAAAAACAGCCTTGCATTGTATTTCAATGTCGTAGTCCTTAATCTCCCCATTTTCATCTAATTCTACTCCAGGGATCGTTTTGCTGTCTTTTTTACGTGGACCTACCCCGGATAAAAACAATAGGTTACCTACCTTTCGCGCATGGGGATATAAACCAACAGGTAAGGGCGCACGATTTGAATTTCTGATTTTTTCTTCCATTAAGCTACAGTTTTTGGTAATTGATTTTTAACGCGCTTGGCCTGATTGATATGCCTTTTAGTATGTCGCATCATAATGTACAACTGCTCTCCTACATTAAATTTCAATAATTTACTCAAAGGGCTGTAGGTGTGAACATGTTGATGGTCATAAGCACAGGCTTTTCGAGCCGTTGCTATAATTTCTTGCTGCAATTTTAAAAAATACTCAACAGTTTTCTCTCCATTCTCAACCTTATTTCCGTTAGTGGGCTTAAAAATCTTCGGAGCGGGTACTTTCCATTTGTATTTTGGATCCACAGCGTAAAGAAATAATTTTCCTGTAATCGAAAAAGTGATAGGGTACTCAATAGTCTTCACTTCTGCTTTTTGCAACCGCTGTTCAATGTCTTTTATGTAGATAGAATTGGCTATAATGATGTGCTGCAAACATTCTGCTACAGACCATTTCTCTGGGGCAGGTTTCCACACTAACTCCTCTTCACCTAAATTCTGAAACTCATTTCTCGTGGTTTCTTCAATTTCCTGTAAATCTTTGATAACATCTTTTAGCCAAATCATATTTTGTAATCGGAATTGAGTGGGAAAAGGTTGGGGAAATATAGCAGTAGTTTACTTCAGCGTATCTCCTCAATAAACCTTTTCATTTGAAAAGAGTACCAGCCACCAAAACCCATACTATCTCCTTTGTGCTGAAAACCCATTAAATGTCCCCCATCATAAATTTGTACTTCTGGCTTGATACTAAATTTATCTTTATTTGCTCTAGCATCTTGAGCTGTGGTAATATTGTCTTCCTTCCCTGCAAAAATCAAAATCGGAATATCGATTACTTTCCATTTTTGGATATATTCATTAGCATCAATTGGCGAAAACGTTTCCTTTCCCTTTAGCGATTTTATTCGTTGAATATGCTCAATTGGATCATAGACAAATGCATCATAAATCAGAAAGTCTATTTTATCCTTTATATCTTCAAAAGCGTAAGTTGTTACCATCGTCCCCATTGAAGAGCCCCAAATCCCTATACTTTTATCTTTAAATCTTTTGTCAGTAAAATCTACAATTGATTTTAAGTCATTTGAAAACTCAATATGAAATAGATTATTTGGCTTAATTTCAAAATCATCGCTTTTGCCAAATCCCCGGTAATCAAAAGTAACGACCGTAAAACCTAAATTAGCCAAAATAGACGCATGATAGACAAAATAAGACATATTACCAGCATCTGGATAAGCTATAATAAGAACCTTATCTTGCTCTTTATCAGGATTAGTAGCATAAATCCAAGTATTCAAATCAAATCCGTCTGCGGTGGTGACTAATAATTCTTTATAGTCCCAATTAATGGAATCAGGCGTTAAAATATATTCTCTGTCAGGATCAATTGCTAAAATATTTAGTGGAAGAAAAAATAGGAAGAGGAATTTATTCATGTTTTAATTAAGTCAAATTGAAAATCAATCTTCATTTGGAAATAAACACTTCAATTTGAAACTTATTCTAAATTTTTTCAAATATTTTGCAAAATAATTAATCTATACATTAATGCCCGAAATCATCGACTTAAGTCAAGATATTTATGAAGGAATGCCAGTTTTTAAAGACCTTCCTCAGGTGAAAATGGAAATCCACAATTCGCATGAGGAGTGGGAAGGCATTAAAAACCCTACAAAGAGAACCCCTGCTGTCCATAAATTAGAGCTTGGGGAGCATACAGGAACTCATGTTGATGCCATTAACCACATGGCTAAAGAATATGAAGGGAAATCCATCGATAAAATGCCCTTATCAATGTTTTATACTGAAGGTATTTGCTTAGACTTCTCGAATAAAAATCTAGCAGAGTTGATAGAACCTCACGAAGTCGAATTGGCTTGTAAGAACGCTAATGTAGAAATCAAAAAAGGAGATACTGTCCTATTTTATACTGATCATTACAGAAAACACTTCAATTCAGAAAATTGGGAAAACGGACCAGGTGTTTCTGCCAAAACAGCTCGTTGGCTGGGAGAGCAAAAAATATCTGCTTTTGGCGTAGAAACTATGTCACCTGGGGTTCGAAAAGTATCCAATAAAGAGGTCCATCACATTTGTGGAGAGCTATGCTTTACTCATTATGAAAACATGATCAACCTACATCAATTGATTGAAAGAGGAAGATTTCGGTTTATAGCATTTCCTTTGAAAATTAGAGGAGGAACGGGCTCTCCTGTTAGAGCTGTGGCTGTTTTTGAATAGTTGATTATATAATTTAGTATTTCCTAAAATAAATAAGCACTCCCTTTTTCCTACATTAACAAAATTTTACCTTAAAGACTTAGTACAAATACATCTTAATTTAATACCTTTTAAACAAAGAATAAATCAATCCAAAATAAATGAAAGACTATTATTTACCACAATTGATAATCATATTTCTATTCTCTTTGTCATCATGCAAACAAGCTGTAGAAACTAATGTCCCTCGATATTATGAATTGGTAAAAGATGCAGAAATGCAGATTGTGGATGAAAAATACAAAGACGCAGTCAATCTGTACCAAGAAGCGTTCCGACTAATCGAAAAGCCATTCGGAAAAGACGTTTTTAATGCAGCACTGGCAAGTCAATATGCTGGTCTGATCGAAAGTAGGAATCAGTTCTTGCAAGTCATTATCAATAATTCTGAAAATGCCGAAAAAACTAAGTCTGTCTTTGTAAGCTCTTATTTAGATGAGAAAGAGTGGAATAGTCTTATCGATCAAAAAGTCATAGACTATGATCCTGTAAAAAGAGCTGAATTCGAGGGGATATTTATAAAAGACCAGTTACACAGACCCCATTATGACGAGTTTGATTCAATTATTGAAGTAAACGAAAGATCTAATTTGCAACAAATAATCGGTTACTCTAAGACCTACGGTTTCCCTTCACAGGTCAAACTCGGCTATCCTGCGGATTTGGTTTCTCAAGGTCACCATATTGTTTTACTTCATGTTGCTAGACGAAGAGCTGAAGACAAGAGTGTAATGAACCTTAAAAATATGATGAGAAGTGCAGTGGAAGCGGGGAGATTGGATCCTGAAGCAGCATTAACCTATCTATACTATCAAAAGGATATGAGTGATAGTGCTTATTTCCTTCCATTAAGTCAATATTGGGTTTATACGCATGATTCTTTACCTGATAATCTTAAAACCAAAATTATGAGAGATCCTGGAAGTCCAGAAGAACTTGAAGCGCATAATGCATTTCGAGAAAAATGGTACGCAACCAATTTAACTGCCAGAAAAGAAAAACTACTCTTCCTGAAAAACACAAAGCTGCCCTTTATTTTCTCTAGTATCAATCATAACATGAACACAATTGATTTTTCTGGTTTAATTAAGGAGGAAGAATTGTTAGAAAAATATGCATCAATAACTAGAGGGATGGAACCAATTTATAGCAACAATTCAATGGAAATGACAATAAAAAAGCGATGACCTTCCGATCATCGCTTCTCCATTTTTAGCTATTCATTATATCTTCGATCTCATCAATTTCAATCGGGATATTGCCCATCATATCATGGTGACCATCTTTAGTGATGACTACATCATTTTCTAAACGTACTCCTATCCCTTCATTTTGAATATAGATACCGGGCTCAATAGTGAAAACCATGTTTGGCTCAAACTTCCTGTAAATATTTCCCACATCATGAACATCCAATCCAATGTGGTGAGACGTTCCGTGCATAAAATATTTTTTATAAGCAGGATTTGATGGGTCTTGGTTTTTGATATCCGTTTTATCCAATAAGCCCAAACCGAGCAATTCACTTTCCATCAACTTCCCCACTTCTTTATGGTATTCAGGAATTCTGTTGCCTGGTGTTAAGATATTATAACATTCTTTCATCACTCTTAAAACTGCATTATAAACATCTTTCTGTCGCTGGGTATATCTTCCGTTAACAGGAATTGCACGCGTCATATCAGCATTGTAATTCCCATACTCAGCACCGACATCCATCAACAACAAATCCCCATCCTTGCAAACGTCTTTATTTTCAATATAATGAAGTACACAAGCATTTCCGCCTGAAGCAACAATTGGAGTATAAGCGAACCCTTTTGAACCTTGTCTCACAAATTCATGCAAAACTTCTGCTTCAACTTCGTATTCCTTAACGCCAGGTTTTACAAATTTCAAGGTTCTTCTGAAGGCATCTTCTGTAATTTTACAAGCTCTTTCCATTTGCGTGATCTCCTGAGGATCTTTAATCGCTCTTAAATCATACAAAATAGGCGCTGCTTTTCTGTATTGATGTGCTGGATATCTATCTTGCAACCACTTAATAAAACGCATATCACGCGTTTCCACAGGTGTTGCGTTTCTGATATGCTCATTGGTGTTGATGAAAACCTGCTCAGCTTCTGCCATCAAGGTATTGAAAACAGTTTCAAATTGAGATAACCACATCACTGTTGGAATACCTGAAGCTGCAGTAGCTTCTTCTTTAGTATATTTATGTCCTTCCCAAACGGCAATATGCTCATTCGTTTCAGTTACAAATAAAATCTCCCTCCAACTGTCATTATCAAAATCAGGAAATAAAACCAATATACTCTCTTCTTGATCTATACCCGTCAGATAAAACAAATCACTGTTTTGCCAAAAGGTCATAGTCCCATCCGCATTTAGTGGCATTACATCATTAGAATTAAAGACGGCCAAAGATCGAGCTGGCATTTGCTTCATGAAGTTTTTGCGGTTCTTTACATATAAGGACGAGTCTAAAGTTTTGTATCTCATAAAATTACTTTTTATATCAAATTAATCGTTTAAGCTTCGTAAATTTCAAATTTACATTTTATTATCTCATTCAACATGTTAAAACAGGCTTTTTTCAAGACAATCTTCTTCTTAGTCCCTATTTACCTGCTTTCGATTGCAGTTTTAGCACAAGAGAAGTACTGGCTGGAATTCAATGTTGATCATTTGAAGGAACAAAGTCAGCAAATAGAACTCTTTAAAGACAGCTTAAAAAAGCAGTATCCTGAAAATTTATCATTTCATTACCAGTCAAAATGGAATCCTGTAGTAAGCATCTCTACCAAGAAACACCATGCAAATTCATTAGCAAAATATGGTTTTGTGAAAAAAATTGACCCGCAAAAGGGACTTGAAGTCCTATCCGTTGAAAACCCAACCGAACTTGAATATTCATACGCCTTAGAACAAATCGAGGCACATTACATCACCGATAGTATGAAATTAACTGGTAAAGGTGTGAAAATCGGTGTGATCGATGGTGGTTTTATGGATGCAGATGCAGAACCTTCATTACAACATTTGATTGCAAACAAACAGATTAAATTTTTCAAAGATTATTTACTAAACGGCAATAATGACCCTTTTTATGGCAAAAGAATTTCACAAGATGACCACGGAACTCAAGTGTTAAGAATGATAGTAGGCTCAGATAATGGGAACTCAATAAAATATGGAATGGCTGAAAATGCAGATTTATATTTAACAAGAACAGACCACGGCATCAGAGAAAAAAGAATTGAAGAAGATTATTGGGTAGAAGCTATAGAATTATTTCACGAAATGGGTATCCGATTAGTGAATTCATCCCTAGGATATACCGATGGTTTTGATAAAAGAAAGGAAAATCATAGCAAAAAGGAAGTGGATGGAAAAAGTAGTATGATCACCAGAACAGCTCAAATAGCTGCAGAAAAAGGAATGTTAATTGTAAGTGCAGCTGGAAATGACGGTCACCAAAAATGGAGCATTTTATCATTGCCTTCAGATGCTCAAGATATTTTGACGGTAGGAGCCGTTCGTTTTGATGACTGGTCCAAGTTGTATTACTCGTCTATTGGTCCTGAAAAATTAGATTACGTAAAACCAGATGTAGCTTGTTTTGCCGCAAATGGGACTTCTTTTGCAGCTCCCGTAATTACTGGACTAGCTGCATGTATTTGGGAATATGACAGCACCCTTACAAATTTGGAAGTAATTGACCTTATCAAATCAAGCAGCCATCTAGCAGAAATCCCTAATAATTATGTAGGCTTTGGTGTTCCAGACAGTAAGAAAGTAATTGCACTTTTAAAAGAAGAAAAACTGAAAACGAATTTCAATACTGTAATTTCAGATCAAGATTATCTGACTGTAGATCTTCCTGCAGGTATTGAGACAGTGGTTATATTTCACAAAGAGAATTCAAGAAATGTCTTGGAACAAAAATCTATCAAGATTGAGAACGGACAATCTACTTTTAAAATTGAGAAGATAGATAAAGCAATGTACTCTACTATTGTAGCTCAGAATAAATACCAGATGGAAATTGAGTGGAAATAGTCTGTTGTACTGAGAAATCAATTTCGAAGTAAATTTGATTGGAATACTTTTGAAATTTGTCAGACATATCAAGTGCTAACAGCACACATTTTAAGCGCGAGTAATCATTTTAAAGCTTATCCAATGCAAGTATATAGCTGCTGCTGGGGCTCCAAATCAAGAAGAAACTCATTATACTAAAACCCAGATTATCATCAGATAGCAACTTAATTTTATCACCATCATAATCTTCAACAGCTAATTCCCTCACTTTTAAACTCATAATACAGTCAATTAAGGTACTTAATTTATGGCATGATAAGTTTTTTGAAATCGATAGCAATTTGCGTTTAATTCATTGGAATACTCGCCTACATATCCGAAGCAACTAGAAAGAACAAGGAAATAGTGAGCACTGCAAAAAGATATTTGTGCTTCTTCACAAAAAATGTAACAAATAAAAAAAGCATCTAATTTTAGGTAGATGCTCTTCATATCGAAATAAAAATTTTATATAATCTAAAACAAATTAAAACTCAGTCCGAATCTAAATGGAGTTGTTTGAGTTGCAACTGGAACCTCAGCATTATTTAAAGGCCCTCTTCCAGGGTTAAATAATTCAGAAAAATCATACTCGAAATGAGCACCAAACCCAGCAATGCCAATTCTAAAGTGAGCTCCATATCTGAATTGATTCAATTCGAAACTTTCCTTCCTTTTGATTTTCTTGGTCTGTTCATTTTCTACATACTTGATTTTAGTTTTCCCATTAATCAAATACCCAATGCTCCCTCCTGCTGCAAGAAACAAACCGCCATCATCTATTTTATTTCTATTAAAATAGTAGCGTAACTCTAATGGAATATTAACATAATTAGTTTCAAATTTAGACTTCTCAACAAAGCCGTTTTCTCCGAACAAATCCTCTCCTATTGTTTGCAATCTAACATTTCTTAATTCATCTGTTCCAGATACAACCCCTAAGGTAGTTGAATCACCGTCAAATGCGTATTTATCGAATGAAAAATTAAATCCAGCATTAAAAGTAAATTTGGAATCAGAAATCTGCACTGGGTACATATAACCAATTTTAAAGGAATTATTACCGAAAGTTCTCAGGTTTAAATCGTCTACATCATTTCCATACAACATATTTAAACCAAAAGACAATGTTAAATCTCCTTTTAGATTTGGTCTAGGACCGAATGTATTTTTCTCCTGTAAATTTTGAGCATTTACGGTAGCTACAACAGTTAAAATCGTTAAAGTAAATACGAATAATTTTTTCATTGGTAATGTTTTGAATTTTACTTTCGAATGACAAAGATAGCGTTTTATGCAGAGGATAAATAAATAATTCCTTTTTCTTATAAGAAATTATTTTCTACCTTTGCAAACTCATTAGCAAACGTAGTTAATGAAAAGATATTGCTTGGGAGTAAGGAAGCAGTGTCAAAATAGAAAAAATGGCCTCGTAGCATAACTGAATAGTGCACCACATTACGGCTGTGGAGGTTGCAGGTTTGAATCCTGCCGAGGTCACAAAAAACCGCTTAGATTGTTATCTAAGCGGTTTTTTTTGTAACCGCTTGCCGAATATCTCCTCAAGTAAATCTTACTCCCCCTTAAAAATAGGCTTTCGCTTCTCAAGAAAGGCTTGTTTTCCTTCTTTATAATCAGCAGAAGTTCCTGCTATTTGTTGAGAATATTTTTCATATTCCAGCATATCATCTAATGTTGAAGTAGCTGCTTTATTCAACATCTTCTTAATCATACCGATCGATTTAGTTGGAGCTTTGGCAAAATAATCTGTGTAAGATTTTACCGCAGCATCTAGATCTTCATCCTTTACGACTTTATTTACAATTCCCAATTCATAAGCTTCTTTAGCAGTTATTTTGGTACCCATTGCACATAATTCAAATGCTTTTTGATAACCTACCAAATTGGGTAAGAAGAAAGAAGAACCAGAATCAGGTACAAGGCCAATATTAATAAATACCTCAATCATTTTAGATGATTCAGCTGCAATAATCATATCAGCAGCTAAAGCTAAAGAACAACCCGCACCTGCTGCAACACCATTTAATCTAGCAATAATCGGCTTTGGAAGTTTTCGCATTGCTCTAATTATGGGATTATATCTCTTTTCTAGGGAGTTATAGAACATTCTATCATCTTCATCACGGGCAGATTTTAAATCTTGTCCTGAACTGAATGCTTTTCCCTCTCCTGTGATGACTACTACCCTCACATTAGAGTCCTTTCCAGCTTCTTTCAACGCTTTTTGAAATTCGTAACTGATTCCATCATTAAAAGCATTATAGAAATCAGGACGATTAAAAGTAATGGTGCAGACACCTTCTTGAAGGTTATATTTTAAAAACTCGTACATTATTTGTTATTCTTTATATGAAATCTCATTAATTCAACAAATATTTAATAATTGACACTAAATATCAAATAGTGATTACACTCTTTTATTTACTAATCAATCTTTTAATAATTGAATACTGCAATTGTGATGAAATTTACGAAAAACCCAATCAAGAAACCAACCCAAACTTGTGCACTATTATGAGCAGATAATTTCAAGCGTGCGCTTCCGACCAAACCGCAAAACAAAAAACATAAAGCTACAGCATAGTAAAAATCAGAAGGCTCAGTTTTTAAAAGGAGTGCAAGATAAATACCTGTTGCACCAGCGATTGCTATGGAATGAGCACTAATTTTCCACCAAATTGTGATGATAGTTAAGATGACTATACTTATGGTTACAGTCAGGAGAATTACAGTTACTAAATTTGGAAAGCGGAATTTCTCCCAAAAAAGATAGGTCGTTGCTCCGTAAAATATAGCATTGAATAGAAATGGGAAAACGCGCTCCTTTCTATCTTCCATGTTCAAATTCGTAATATTTCTGGTAAATTTCAGCAGCAATATCCCCATCAATGGAATAAGGAATGTTGTCATGAAAATCATCGACATAAAACGCCAAGCTAAATCTCCGGTCATATTTAAACTATAGGGAAGAAAAAATAAGATCCCTAGAAATATATAACTAGGAATCAGGAGAGGTTGAAAAACAACAGATATGAATTGTGCCCAGAATTTACTCACTATAACTCTTTTCTTAATCGTGCAACAGGAATATTCAGTTGTTCTCTATATTTTGCAACAGTTCTACGGGCAATCATATAGCCTTTTTCCTTTAATAATTTTTCCAGTTTGTCATCTGAAAGAGGTTTACTTTTATCCTCCTTGTCGATAAAACTTCTTAAAGTATTTTTCACTTCTCTTGAACTTACATCTTCTCCCGACTCTGTAGCAATTCCTTCCGAGAAAAAATACTTTAATGGGTAAATACCAAATTCGGTTTGCACAGATTTACTATTCGCCACCCTTGATACAGTTGAAATATCCATATCTATTTTCTCTGCTATGTCCTTTAAGATCATCGGGCGTAATTTACTTTCATCGCCTTCTCTAAAAAACTCAAATTGGTATTCTAAAATAGCCTGCATTGTATTTAACAAAGTAAATTGCCTTTGTTTGATTGCATCAATGAACCACTTTGCAGCATCCAGCTTTTGCTTTACGAAACCAACCGTTTCTTTTAATTTCTTATCCTTTTTATCACCCTTATCATAAGCTTTAAGCATTTCAGAATAAGATGGACTAACCCTTAAGTCTGGTGCATTTCTGGAATTTAAGGTGATCAATTGTTCTCCATTCTGATTAGTTAGAATAAAATCAGGCATCAAGAACTGAGTTTTCACGGCTCCTGAGCCAGAACCTCCCGGCTTAGGATTCAAACGTTTTATAGTATCAATTGCATCTTTAAATAGCGACTCATCATCAATATTGAGTTTCTTGACAATCTTTTCATAATGCTTCTTAGAAAACTCCTCGAAGCAGTCACTGATGATTTGGTAAGCCAATTTCACAACCTCTGACTGATCAAATTTTCGCTCCAACTGAAGTAAAAGACATTCTTCTAGGTTTCGAGCCGCAATACCTGCAGGGTCAAAATCCTGAATTTTTGTTAAAACACTTTCAACCTCATCTTCATCAGTATTTACATTTTGAGAAAAGGCTAAATCATTGACAATTGCATTGATTTCTCTTCGAATATATCCATCACTTTCTATACTTCCTATCAGCTGTTTCCCAATTTTATATTGTTGTTCATCCAAGCCAAGATAGCCTAATTGAGTCATTAATTGATCATTCAAAGTAGTTCCCATGGCAATGGGCATCTCATTCTCTTCTTCTTTACCATTACCGTCACCCTGCATTTTATAGCCCGCTTCATCATCATGAAGATAATCTTCTATATCAAAATCATCGGTAGCTTCCTCTTCGTAGTCCTCTTCGTAATTATCTTCTTCAGACTCTTCCTTACCTTCTTCTAATGCAGGATTGATTTCCAATTCTTCTTCAATTCTTGTATCCAACTCAGCAGTAGGTACTTGCAACAGTTTTATAAACTGAATTTGCTGAGGTGACAATCGCTGTCCTAAAGATTGAGAAAGTACTAATTTTTGCATAATTCTATTTCACTAAAAACTGTGCCAGATATCTTAACTCAAATTTATTTTAAATTATCGAATTAAGCATTAAAAAATTGATTATAACCACATAAAATCTTTGATAAAAAGCCAATAATATCGAATTTTGGCGAATTAAATTTTAATATAAATAAACGCAATAATTTTATGACTGTTCCGGCAAGAGTTAAAATCAAAAAACTATTGGCTAGTGAAGCTTCTGAACAACAGGCAAATGTAAAAGGGTGGGTAAGAACAAAAAGAGGTGGAAAACCTGTTTTTTTTATTGCGCTTAATGACGGTTCTACTATCAATAACATCCAAATCGTAGCTGATCCAGAAATTATTTCAGAAAATATCATTAAAGATATTACCACTGGTGCTGCACTAAGTGTGATTGGAAAAGTGGTAGCCTCAAAAGGAGCTGGTCAGTCTGTAGAAATTCTGGCAGAAAATATAGAGGTTATAGGAAAAGCAGATGCTGAAAAATATCCATTGCAGCCTAAAAAACACTCAATGGAGTTTATGAGGGAAAAAGCACACCTCAGAATGCGAAGCAGCACTTTTAGCGCTATTTTCAGAATCCGACATTCTTTGGCTTTTGCGATCCATCAGTTTTTCCATGAAAAAGGATTCTATAATTTACATACGCCAATCATCACTGCAAATGATGCAGAAGGCGCTGGAGAAACTTTCCATGTGACCAATTTCGATTTAGATAAAATACCAATGACGGATGATGGTAAAGTGGACTATAAAAAAGATTTCTTTGGGAAAGAAACCAATCTCACCGTATCAGGTCAGCTGGAAGGCGAATTGAGCGCTATGGCATTGGGTGAAATATATACGTTCGGTCCAACCTTCCGGGCGGAAAATTCGAATACTACCCGTCACTTAGCTGAATTCTGGATGGTAGAGCCCGAAATGGCATTCTACGATTTGAATGACAACATGGCCTTAGCAGAAGAAATGCTGAAGTATGTGGTAAAATATGCCTTAGAAAACTGTCAAGACGATTTAGATTTCTTAGCCAAAAGAGCCGATGATGAGGACAAGCAAAAACCTCAGAATGAGCGTCAGGAAATGGGCTTAATGGAAAGATTAAAGTTTATTTTGGAAAATGACTTTGAAAAAGTAAGCTATACGGATGCAATCGAAATCCTGAGAAACAGCAAACCCAATAAGAAGAAGAAATTCAACTACATAATCGAAGGTTGGGGAGCAGATTTACAATCAGAACACGAAAGATTTTTAGTTGAAAAGCATTTTAAGAAACCAGTTATCTTGTTTGACTACCCGAAAGACATCAAAGCTTTTTACATGCGTCAGAATGATGATGACAAAACGGTAGGTGCTATGGATATTTTATTTCCTGGGATTGGAGAGATTGTAGGCGGTTCTCAAAGAGAAGAAAGATTGGATAAGTTGACCCAAAGAATGAAAGAAATGGACATTCCTGAGGATGAATTATGGTGGTATTTAGACACCCGTAAATTCGGTACTGCTCCACACAGCGGCTTCGGCTTAGGTTTCGAACGCTTGATGCTTTTTGTGACGGGAATGGGTAATATCAGGGATGTGATTCCGTTTCCGAGAACACCTGATAACGCAGAGTTCTAAGAGTTAGAAGTTGGGAGCTCGAAGTTGGAAGTTAGGACATTACCGAAGGTCAGACCGGTTTAGACGCTAATTTTTGGAAATATCTGCATATAATATGAAGGGATTGAAGTTACATTTTTAGTTGGTTGGATTAATATGATTTAATACTTTAGTATTTTACATTAAATTTCAACCATGAGCTTTAAATTTGAGAACCTTAGGATATGGCATATCGCTATGGATTTTGGTGAAGACTTACATAATTTGTCAAAAAACTTCCCAAAAGATGAAGTATTCAACCTCACTTCCCAAGTACGAAGAGCAGCTGACTCAATCGCTTTAAATATTTCTGAGGGTTCAATTTTACAATCTGCTCCAGAATATAAAAGATTTTTAAGCTACAGTATTCGATCTCTTGCAGAAGTTGTAACTTGTTTACATAAAGCGAAAAGAAGAAAGTATATTGACGGGAATCAATTTCAAACTCAATACAATCAAGCATATAATTTAATGAATATGATGGTAAGTTTTCGAAGTAAGATCAAATAGGCTCAACTTCTGACTTCCATCTTCTAACTTCCTACTTTTTAACCATGCTCATAACAAACATCAAAACACTTTTTGGAACCAGAGAAAAAACTGAACTATTAAGAGGAAATGCACTAGGCGAATTACCGTTCATAGACAATGCTTTCCTAGAAATAACAAACGGTAAGATCTTGAATTACGGTAAAATGGAAGAATTGAATATTGAGCCAAATCAGGAACTATTCGATGCCAAGGGAAAATCTGTTTTGCCAGCTTTCTGCGATTCTCATACGCATATTGTTTTTGCAGGTAGCCGAGAAGATGAATTTGTTCATAAAATCAAAGGATTAAGCTATGCTGAAATTGCGGCTAAAGGTGGCGGTATTTTGAATTCAGCGAAGAGATTGGCTAAGACTTCCGAGGACGAGCTATTTGAACAAGCCATGGTTCGTGTAAATGAAGTAATGCAATTAGGAACTGGGGCTTTGGAAATCAAAAGTGGTTATGGTTTGAGTCTTGAAGCAGAGCTTAAAATGCTTCGGGTTATTAGAAGAATAAAAGAGTCTGTTAATATCCCCGTAAAATCCACTTTTTTGGGTGCTCATGCATTTCCTGAGCCTTACAAAGAAAATAAAGAAGCTTATATAAAGCTTATCATTGATGAAATGTTGCCTGCTATTGCAGAAGAAAAATTAGCAGATTATATTGATGTATTCTGTGAGACTGGCTTCTTTGATGAGAAATTAAGTGAACAAGTGCTGAATGCGGGAGCAAAATACGGCTTAAAAGCAAAAATACATGCCAACCAATTGAATAACAGTGGTGGAGTGCAATTAGGAATTAAAACCAATGCTTTATCAGTTGACCATTTAGAAACATTAGGGAAGGAAGAAATTGAATTACTAGGTACGCATGATATTATTTCAACTTTATTACCGTCTGCTGCCTTCTTTTTAAGAATGGGATATCCGCCAGCTCGTGAATTAATTGATGCTGGTGCTGCTATTGCTTTGGCTACAGATTATAATCCAGGCTCTTCACCAAGCGGAAATATTCCATTATTGATTTCTCTTGCTTGTATTCAAATGAAAATAACACCTGAGGAAGCTTTTAATGCAGCTACTTTAAATGGAGCCTTTGCGATGGAAGTTGAAAATGAGGTCGGTTCCATTACCAAAGGAAAAAGAGCTAACGTGATACTGACAAAGGATATTCCTTCTTTAGCCTATATGCCTTATGCATTTGGCTCTCAGAATATTGAAAAGGTTATGATAAAAGGGGAATGGATATAGATCACTTTCATTTTTTTGACGAACAAGATTTAAATAGCTACCTAAAGCCAAGAGAAGGGGAAACTAAAATTGGTGAGACAATCAGCTATGGAAATGATTTTAAAAATTCTACTGCGAAATTTGTTCTATTAGGAATTGAAGAATCGATTGGTGTAAAAGGAAATTTAGGAATAAGCGGCACTCATACCGCTTGGGATTCTTTTCTGAATGCTTTCCTCAATATACAACACACTGAAAAGTTGAGCGGAGAAACTATTCACTTATTAGGCCATTTCAATTTTCAAGATTTAGCTAAAACAGCTCAATCTACCGAAGACTACAGAGCATTAGTGCCACAGATTGATGATGCCGTGTTTCCGCTTAATCAGAGGATTACAGAAGCAGGAAAAATACCAATCGTCATTGGAGGTAGCCATGCCAATGCTTTCCCAATTATTAAAGGCGTTAGCTTAGCAAAGAATAAGGCCATAAACGTGATGAATTTAGACGCACATGCGGATTTCAGAGCTTTGGAAGGCAGACATAGCGGCAATCCATTTAGCACGGCAAAAGCTGAAAGATATATGGCAGATTACAGCGTTTTGGGTCTTCATGAAAATTACAATAGCCAAAACATGCTGAATGAAATGGCAATGCATAAAGGCATTCGTTACTATTTCTGGGAAGATATTTATTTAGGAAAGAAAATCACTTTTGAAGATGCGCTAAATGATTTCATTCAACTCAACCAAAATAAGGCTTGTGGAATTGAATTGGATATGGACAGCATAGAAGGAGTCTTAAGTTCAGCTATGACTCCCTCAGGATTCTCTACAACCGAGGCCAGATACTATGCCTACAAAACTGGTCATAGTTTGCATCCATCTTATTTCCATCTCTGTGAAGCAGCATTAGAATTGGAAACGGGTCTAAAAAATAATAGTACTGGGAAACTACTATCTTATTTGGTGAGCGATTTTGTTAAAGGGGTTTTGGAGAGATAGAAAAGTGGATTAGTACTTCAAAATATCTCCCAATGTCTTCTTCATTTGCTCCATGCAATCTGTCGAAACCTCCCCTAATTTATTAATAAATCGGTCTTTTGAGATGGAGCGAATATGAAAAACCAAAATCTCTGACTTTTCCTTCAATCCGTTTCTAATATCAGGTTCTAAAACAGGATTACCTTTATAGCCTTTCACTTTTGTTGTGAGTGGACAAACTATTATGGTTCGTAAAAATTCATTAGCCAAATTTCCACTCAAAATGACAACAGGCCGAAATCCTGCTTGCTCACTTCCTTTCACAGGATTTAGGTTCACATTCCAAATTTCAGCCTGCTTCATGCTTCGTCAGTATCTTTGAGCTGTTTCCAGTAGTCATTCATACCTTCTTCAGCAACCATCATGACATCAAGATCATCTCCTGCCATTTTGTAGGATTTGGCATACTCTGCCTTTTCTATGTTTTCTAAATAGACAGTTAAAGCTTTTTCTATCAATTTATTCTTAGGCATATTGAGTTCATTAGCCTTTTTGGCCAATAAATCAACGACATGTTTGGGAAGTGTTGTTGTTATATTCATGTCTATTTTATATTTGTAAATCACAAATATAATACAAAATTACAGAATTAAAAATTCCTGAAAACTCTTCTTCCTTTAACTCTGCACCCCAAAACTATCATTACCAACTAAAGAAGGTTGATTAAACCTTCCGTTTTCATCTCTATTTTCAAGATTTAAAACACCTCTTGGACAAACGGAAGAGCAAACTCCACAACCAACGCAAGAAGAACGGATAATATTTTGACCTCTTTGCGCATACCATCTAACATCAATACCCATTTCACAATAGGTAGAGCAATTACCACAAGAAATGCATTGGCCACCGTTTGTGGTAATTCTAAAACGGGACTTGAATCGCTGAACCAAGCCTAAATAAGCTGCTAAAGGACAGCCAAATCTACACCATACTCTGTTTCCCATAAATGGATAAAAGCCCGTACCAATTACACCAGAAAAAATAGATCCAATTCCAAAACCGTAAACCGCCCTGATATTATAAGTGTTCATTCCTAAAAGCTGAGAGCTACCCGTGAAATAAGTATATAAAACAGCAGCTGTCATCACTACTGCAAAAACTAAAACACCATGAATTAACCATCTTTCTATTTTCCAAGCCCCTAATGACTTATCTGACAATTGTCTGTAAGGATCTCCCAAAGTTTCGGCCAGGCCTCCACAACCACATACCCAACTGCAGTACCATCGCTTACCATACAAATAGGTGAAGATTGGAACTCCCAATGTAAATAAGGCTATTCCCCAACCCAACATAAACAAGCCAATCGTACCTGCTTCAACCATTTCGTTTAATCGATAATCAAAAAAGAAGCTGTAGTCTAAAGGCCACATATTTTTCAAATCCATATAAGGTTGATTCAATCGAACGAGTATTTCAGGAATAACAAAGGCAAATGCTAACTGAAAGAACATAACTGATACAGTCCGAACCATTTGATAAGGGCTATGTCTATACTTAATGATCATCCTAATTCCCATCACCAAAATGGCAAGTGTGTAGAGAAACCCATACATAAACCATTGACTGGCAGGATTCCCACTCAGTATATTACTGATTGGGTCCACCATTACGATCCAGGAGGTCATATATTCTGGAAACCAGTAAAGAAACACATAAAAGCTGATAAGGAATGTACCCAATAAAATACCGATCCAGCCTCTGTTTTTTAAAGCACTATGAAATATACCATCATTTTTGATTCCGGCATGCTGTGTCTTTAATCTTGGTAATAAATACATGATTGCTCCAATGATAGGTATACCAATAGCTAGTAACAACCACAGCCATGGATTTTGAGCTACAGGGCCAACTTCTGATTGCTTAGTGATCGTAAATGCTTTATTATTGATATTGTCTTGACTAAAGCCTTTCTGCGAAATAATCGAATTATTGACATCAGTGATAACTTTTTCTAACTGCGTCACCAATTCTTCCGCAGATTCATATTCTCTACCTTCCATCCAGCCAGTATAATCGGTTAACTGTTTGATTTGCCATTGGGCCACTTCTTCCGTAGGAGTGCCTATCACTTTTTCTATTGCTGATTGCTGAAATGAATTGCCTTCAGTTGAATTGGCAATTTTGCTAGCAACATCACTACTAATTTCAAATTTTGATTTGATCTCTTCATTGGCTTGACTTAAAATTGCTTTAAAATCACTAACAAAAGAAAACTGATCATCATATTTGGTTCCATAAATATGCTGAGCATATTTATCGACTACAGAAAAAGTCTGGCCCCCTACAGCTTCTTTCAAATCAATTTTATTTAATTGATACTGTCCCAAGAAAAACAAAGAGAGATAAGTAAGAAAACCAATCGTAAAAACTATTAACCCTATTTTATGTATTAATTTCAAGCTCTTCATATATCTTTTTAAAATATTCCTAACACCTTTTTCCTACCTACTTTAACTTCGTCATTCGGATATCTTTCATTGTACATTCCCACCAAATCAACTTCATATCTCTTAAAAAATTCAGGATCAAAATTGGCTTCTTTCAAATTTTGAAAGACTTTCTTCATTGGCCATTTGTCTCGAATCATTTTATCGCAGACCTCGTGACGATACCTCACTCCCATCAAGTTTACACCTTTTAGAGTACTATCTTTTCTGTTGAATACCAATCTTATAGATTTCTCTCCTTTTTCATGTTCCCAGTAGAAATGTTCCTCTATGTCCTCATCAGGTTGATTGGGCACTTGACCATAGGTTTGATATTCAATATCCAAAAACTTAGCTGAATTAAACCAAACTCCAGGTTGATAGGCAGTTTTGGTTCCACAAATGGTTTGAGCCAATGTTTCTCCGTGCATTCTACCCGTATACCAAACCTGCTCAATGGGTCTTCTGTCTTCAGCAGGTGCCTTTTCAAACTCAGCACAATCACCTATGGCGTAAACATTCGGCTGATTGGTTTCAAAATATTCATTTACTTTAATACCCTTATCTGTTTCTAATTCAGAATTCTTCAAGAAATCAATATTAGGAGAAACCCCTACGGTTAGCCCGACAAACTGTGCTTCCAATTCTCCACCTTCCTTCAATTTCACTCCATTTGCCCTGCCATTTCCCCCATCAATAATTTCAGTAATTTCAGCTTCTAACTTCAAGTTGAATCCGTGTTTTCTAATATGACGATTAATCATTTCCGATTCTTCTGGTGGCAATACATTGTTCCAGAAACTGCTTTCACGTACTACGAAAGTCACATCTATATTACGAGTATGAAACATTTCACCCATTTCAATGCCTATGAGTCCCCCACCCACAACAACTGCATGCTGCGTTGTTGGTGAGTATTTTTCCATGCTTTCCAAATCCTGATAGTTGTACAAACCTTGCACAGCATCTAAATCTTGCCCTGGCCAACCAAATTTGTTGGATTTCGAACCAACCGCCAGTACTAGCACATCATAATTTAGGCTTTCTCTTTTCTTCAGATTAAGCTTCTTATTTTTAAAATCGATTTGTTCTACATAATCATAAACCAAATCAATTCTATTTTTCTTCCAAAAGAAATCCTCATAAGGCTTAGTACTTTCATATTTCATATGCCCCATATAAATGTACATTAAGGCAGTTCTTGAAAAGAAATGTTCTGTTTCAGCTGATATGATTGTGATGTTGTCATCACTATGTTTGCGGATGTGCCTTGCCGTAGTTACTCCTGCAATACCATTTCCAATAATGACGATGTTCCTCATGGGTGGTTATTTAATAATAAATCAATATTAGTAACACTAAAACTAATCATTTGTCAAGCGGAAGACAATAAAAAGCAATCCAAAAACAAAAAGTTTGCGTTTATCAAATAAAACTTACAAACTATGAAAAATTTAAAATTAGCCTGTGCATTTATTTTGCTATCAAGCATCAACCTGATGGCATTTGCACAAGAGATTAAAAAATTTAATGAGGAAGCTGATCAGTTTTTGAACAAATATGTGAAATCTGGTAAGGTAGACTACAAAACTTTAAAGAATAATTTTGAAGAGGTGGACAAACTATATAAGTCTTTAGCTACCGTCAATATTAAAGAACTCACCAAAAATGAAACAAAAGCATTGTACATCAACGCTTACAACATTATTGTTATCAGACAAATAACAGAATATTTTCCGTTAAAATCAGCCATTGATAAAAACGGTTTTTTTGATAAAGTGAAACATAATGTAGGAGGAGAAATGTTGACCTTGGATCAGATTGAAAAAGGCAAAGTCATTATTCCATTTCAAGACCCGAGAGTGCATTTTGCTTTCTCCTGTGCCGCAGAAAGCTGTCCTGAGCTAGCTAATTTTGCTTACATGGCTGATAAATTAGATGCCCAATTAGATGAAAGAACATCCAATTCTATTAATAACTCTGACTTTATTAAAGTGAACCCAAGCGAAAATGCAGTAGAAGTTTCAATGATATTCAAGTGGTATGATAGAGATTTCAAAATGAAAGCTGAAGGTGCACTATCGTACATCAATCAATACAGAAAAAATAAAATTCCTGAAAATTATAAGCTTACATTTTACGAATATGATTGGAGCCTAAATATTCAATAGAAAAGGAAGCTTTTCCAAAGTTCTACAACTTTGGAAAAGCTTTTACTTAATCATTTTCTTCCTCAGAAACTTCTTCTTTTGTATTTTCATCTGCAGATAACTCCTCTTGCAATTCAGAAGATTCTGGTGATATATCTCCGGAATAATTAAAGACCTCAAGGATTGAACTTTCAATTACTTCAGGTACTTGAAAGGAAACCAGCATATTATTCAAGCTAAGATAAATTCTATCATAAGCTTCCTTTACGTTTTTAGCAGTCACTATCATTTGATTGGTGATCTTCTTTTCTTTCCCACTCTCTTCCGCTACATAATAGACCACCTTGCATTTGTGCCATATATCCGCATCTTCATAATGAAAAACATCTACGATTTTACTTTTGCTGATACCGGTGATCATAAATTCCCCTCTTACTCGCTCACCCATCTCTTCATACATACGTGTTTCAGCTTCCGTAAAAGAAACCGCATCTACTAAATAAGGCTCCGTAACAGACTTCAACCTACCATTTTCATCCTCCTTTTGATACTTCACTTTACACAAAAACCACTGCTTCATAATTATATTTTTCAAATTGGATTGCGAATATAAAGGAAATCAAAATCGAATGGAAATGGCTCATGAAATTGTTTTAACTTTGCTCGATGGAAAAAAGCAAAATCGTACTCCCCTGCCCCCCTTATATTGCCCCTGTATTGAGACAGGAAATCGAAAATCTAGGTTATAAAGTAACCCACGAGGGACCACTAGATGTCGCTTTGGAAGGTACTAAAGAAGATTGCATGCACTTAAACCTTCATTTGCGTACTGCAAATAAAGTTCTTTTCCTCATAAAATCATTTAAAGCCCATAATCCTGATAAATTATACCAACAGCTTTATCAGGTCAAATGGGAAGATTACTTAAATGAAAATGGTTATCTCTGCATAACTTCCTATGTTAATAATGAAAACATACTAAACACTCAATTTGCTAATGTAAGAGTAAAAGATGCTATAGTAGATCGATTAAAAGATAAAACCGGAACAAGACCTGATTCCGGTCCATTAAGAGACCAGATGGTTGTATTTCTTCATTGGATGGAAGATCAAGTATCGATTTACTTGGATACTTCTGGCGAAACTATCTCAAAACACGGCTATAGAAAAATTCCCGGAAAAGCACCGATGATGGAATCACTAGCAGCAGCTAGCATATTAGCTTCGAACTGGAAGCCCGATCAGACGTTCATCAACCCAATGTGCGGGTCTGGAACTTTAGCAATAGAAGCCGCTTGTATAGCAGCGAACAAAGCCCCTGGTCTAAATCGAGAAAAATTCGGATTTCATTATTTGAAAGGATTTGATTTAGATAAATGGGAAAAATTGAAACAGGAAGCCGTTCAAAATGAAAAACCAATTGCATGCAAGATTATATCGGGAGATAATAGCCGAATGGCGATCCAGGCCGCAAAACAGAATGCTGAAGCAGCAGGAGTTGCAGAGGCCATTACATTTGAAAAGAAAGATTTTAGGGATAGCACAATTCCCGAAGGAGAAGGTGTTGTTTTCCTAAATCCAGAATACGGAGAAAGATTAGGTGAAGAACAAGAACTGGCAAATGTCTATGCCCAAATAGGCGACTTTTTTAAAAGAGACTGCAAGGGAAAAACCGGTTATATTTTTACAGGAAATATGAACCTGGCAAAAAAAATTGGCCTACGAACGAAAAGAAGAATACCTTTTATGAACGCTAAAATTGAATGTAGGCTATTGGAATATGAGTTATATGCTGGAACTAAAAAAGACAAAAGCTAAAGTTTCTTTTCAAATCTGTTTCCACCACCCTATCTTCAAGCCATGCAAGTAAGCAAAAAAGAAAAAGACACCCTCAGAAAGGCAGTTATTTACTGGAAATCTAAAGGTTTGATAGACGATTCAACAGCCGATGAGCTAGGAGAAAGCATAAAAGTAAAGTCGTTCAATTGGCAATCGTTGGCTTATTATTCATTTCTATTTGCGGTAGTTAGTTTATTAATTGCGGTTGTTAGCATATTTGCGGATAAAGCACTGTTGGACCTTATTGATTCCATGCTTTCAACATCTTATTTCACAAAGTCAATTACTTTTCTATCACTCAGCATACTCTTCTTTTGGTTTGATTATCGATACAACAAGAGAAAAACCCGAAAAAAATACAGCAAAGAAGTTTTCGCATTTTTTGGAGCTATATGTTTAGCTATATGTACCGGATTCGTGAGTTTTATTTTTGAGATGGAAGAAAATCCAGGCATTTTCATTTTAGGACTGTCAGTTTTATATTTTGGTCTTGCAATAGTTAGGATCAAGGAATTACTGTGGCTATTCGGAATTATTGCTCTTTTGATAGCCTATGGTACCATCACACATAATATTGGTCAAGAAAACTACCAATTCGTTGGAATGAATTTTCCGATGAGATTTACAATTCTTGGTGCAGCTATTTTGATCTTGACATATTATATCAATAAAACAGAAAAACTAAAACCTTTTGTAGAATCCACCTATTGGAGTGGACTCATTATTTTCTTTTTTGCCCTTTGGTTTTTAACGATTTTTGGGAATTATAGTAGTTATGATAAATGGCTAGAAATTCGCCAATATTATTTATGGTGGTACAGCTTGATTCTGCTTCTGGTAAGTTTTGGTGCTATTCTGATAGGTATTAAAAAAGAAGACAGTTCAATTAAAAATGTTGGGATCACCTTTATTTTCTTAAACCTATACACTCGATATTTTGAATACTTTTGGGATGAATTACATAAGGCATTATTCTTTGGGATAATAGCGATTTCCTTTTGGCTAATTGGAAAGAAAGCTGAAAAAATATGGGATAAAGAATTCAAATAAAGCACTCAGGACGTCAATACTTTTTGATAATGAGGAATAGGCAAATCAATTCGGAAACTGGCTGGTTTATCTTTTTCCAAATGAATTTCACCACCTAATTTTCCAACTGCCAACTTAACACTATACAAACCGAGGCCAAAGCCTCGTTTGTGTTCCGTTGCTACAAAGAACATATTAAATATTTTATCTCGCACTTTGGGATTTATACCTAATCCGAAATCTTCAAAAATAATCTGATATGAGCTGTTTTTGCTACTTTTGGTAAATCGGATTTCTACTTTAGGTTTCTCACCCCTACTCGTAAATTTGATCGAATTATTAACCAGATTTGAAAAGATCACTTTTAAATGAATAGAATCACTCAAAATTTCATGGTCTTCTGCGTCTAATTCGATATCTATAAATTGTTGCCAATCTTCATTATCCGGTATGTTCTCTTTAGAAGCTTCTATAATTATGTCTCTGATACTATGACTTTGGATTTGAACTGGTTGTTGCTTTAGTTTATTTATTTTTTGAAGATTGAATAAAATATTATTCATCCTTTCTGCGGTTTCGTTTACTTTGGAAAAATAAAATTTGGATGCTTGTTCATCAGATTCTTTCATGGCTAAATAACAAAGACCTAAAATTGTTGAAACAGGTCCTTTCAAGTCATGTGCTGCACGATAAAAAAAAGTATCAAATTCATGTTTAGCAATTTTTAAATCGTTGTTAGCATCCCTTAATTCTTTGGTCCTTTCATCAACCATTTCTTCGAGCTGAAGATTACTTAATTTCAAATCATCGTTTTGCTTCTGAATAATGGCATTTTTATGCTCAATTTCTTTATTCTGCTCAGTTATTTCTTCTTTTTGATGGATCACTATAGACTGGTTCTTTAACAAACTCTGATTAGCATCCTCTAGTTCTAAAGTTCTTTCCTCTACTTTCGACTGTAATTTTTTCTTTTGACTTTTTAAGAACTTAATTCGCAATTGAATGTATACCAAAATAAGCACTAAGATGGCTGCTACAAACAAAACTCTAAACCAGACAGTAGACCAGAATGGGGGATCCACTTTTATATATACTTCTTTAATTTTACTAGACCATTTTCCATCTGCATTAGTACCCATAATTTTCAAAGTATACTCCCCTGCTGGTAAATTGGTAAAGGAAAAATGTCTTCTGTTTTTATTATATATCCAATCTGTATCGAAACCATCCAAATAATAAGCATATTGGATTTTATCAGCAGCACTCAAATCTGTTGTAGCAATTTCCAAGGACAGCAAATAGTCTTGATGATCGAGCAATAATGAATCTATTGAAAAATCTATTATCGACTTTTTTCCTCTGTCACTTACGATATCAATTCCCACAATATTGATTTCCGGTTCAAAAGTGCTTCCCTTTATTTCATCAGGATTAAAAACATTTAGTCCATTGAAACCACCAGCAAAGATCCTCCCATCTTGAAGTGTGGCAATAGACCTTCTAACGAATTCCTCTCCCTGTAAACCATCAGAGACATCGTAATTTTTAAATTCTTCAGTGTGCGGATTAAAAAAGGAAATACCTTTATAAGTTGTAATCCAAAGATTTCCATTCAAATCCTCTGTTATACCTGTTATATTATTATTTACCAATCCATTTTCTTTGGTATAAGACTTGAAAATAATCTCTTTTCCTGATTCTATCATTTTCGCAAATCCTCCCCCACCAGTACCAATCCAAATGTTATGATTTCTATCTTCTTTGATAGTTCTTATGACATTATAGTTGATACTATTAGTGTCATTTCTATTGTATCGGAAATGTCTAAAATCGTCTGTTTTGGGTTGGTACAAATCCAATCCAAAATCTGTTGCTAACCAAATTCTACTTTTACTATCTACTAATAATTTATGAACCCTATTATTAGAAAGGGAATTTGGTATGTTTGAATCGTGAAGATACTTTTTAAATACTTCTGCTTCTTTATCAAAAACGACAAGCCCTCCATCACCCAATAAACCCATCCAAAGTTTTCCATCAGGCGCTTCAGCAATACTTTCAATAAAATTTGTTGTGATAGAAGCAGTGTCTTCTTCAACATTCCGATAAGAATATAATTCCCCTGTATTTCTATTGTATTTCGATAAACCAAAATTCCATAGCCCAAACCATAAAATACTATCAGAATCCTCGAAAACTAACCATCCTCTGTCATCAGGAAGACCAGAATAGCTACTTATTATCTGCTGAAATCTAAGTTGCCCTTCCTTTTCTGTCACCAGATCAATACCTGCATCATTAGCAACATAAATATCCCCTTTACTATCCTCGAATATATAATTCACAGCATCATCTGAAATACTAAATGGATCATTTTCATCGGGTTGATATAGATCAAATTTTTTCTGATTTAAATCAAATGACGCTATTCCACCCCCATGGGTACCTAGCCAATAATTGGCCGATTCATCTTGAAAAATTTCGACTATATTGTTAGAAGGCAAAGTTTTTAGATTAAACTTCTCCTCTTGGAAATGATATCTTATCTTAAAATTATGATCTATGTAAAAAAGGCCTGCTCCGAAAGTACCTAGCCAAATCCCTCCTTCTTTATTAGGATAAATTTTACGAGCATAAATTGAATTTTCTTCAGTGAAGTTCAAATCAATTGACAGGAATTGCTGAGCATTTGCGCTCTTGTAGAATAGCCCTCCAAACTTAGTAGCAACCCAAAGCGTTCCATGCGAATCATAATGCAAATCTCTAATATCGTCATCCAAAAGCCCAGAATCTCCCTTTAAAAATTTTTCTACTTGAAAGGTATTGACATTAACTTTGTGCAATCCTTCACGGGTACCAACCCAAATCTCCTCTTTGCTTCTAGCTTTAGAAATGCAGTATACTACCTCATTATTTAAAGAAGGAAATTTTTTAGATAAGGTGTTACGATTTGTGAATTCTTCTTGCAGAATATTGAACCTATTCAATCCATTCTTTGTACCGATCCAATAGATTGAATCCGACAATTGAAAAATGGAATAAATAACATTATCGCTAATAGAATTGGATGAATTATCGTGAATAAAAGATTTAAAATGAGACTTCTTATCAAATTTATTTAGACCACCACCGTAGGTTCCAATCCATAAATTACCTTCAGTATCCTCAACAATATCCTTTATATAGTTATTACTTAAGCTAGTTGAATCATCAATTTTATAATTGTAGGAAACAAAATTTTGACCGTCAAATCTATCAAGACCGTCCTGCGTTCCAAGCCATAGAAAACCGTTACTTCCTTGATAGATAGATTCAACTATGTTTTGAGAAAGCCCATCATTTACAGTTAACGTTCTAAAGTCGGTATTTTTCAGCTGGTTTTGAGCAACCAACTGAAAGGCTAAAAATTGTACTATTAACAGATATAAAAATCGCATAATCGATTCAATAAGATATCAAAATAGAATATTATCTAATTAAAATCAATATTTTTCGACTAACTCTTTATACAGTACATTAAAGGTATGATTGTATTATTCTATAATATTATAATTCTGAGGCTTTATTTAAAACCAATTTGATGAGTGAATCTATTGTCTTGTCAGAGTTTTTCGAGAACTGATGACTCATTCTATTAGCAACTATGGCATTGCAACTTAAAACATCATGTCCTAATAGCCTACCCATAGCATAATAGCCCGCAGTTTCCATTTCAAAATTAGTTAGCCATAAATCTCCATAATGAAACATGGAAAGACTTTCGACTATATCTGGAAAACGAATAGGTGCCCTTAATTGCCTTCCTTGTGGAGCGTAAAAGCCGGGGCAAGTAACGGTATTCCCAACATTCATTCCTTCAGCAAAGTGTTTGAGAAGTGAGGATGAACCCTCCACGCAGTATGGACGAAAAGGCAAATTAACTTCTAATTGTAGAGCTGATTCAACGTTTGATTCTGCTTCTGTTCGTTCCAGCTCATAGAAATGCATCAAAGTATCAAGACCAACTGCAAACTGAGAAACAGATAGAGAATCGACCGGTAGATCTTGTTGTAACCCACCTGATGTACCTATTCGAATTATCTTTAATGATTTCTTTTTGGCTTTATTTTCCCGCTTCTTCAAATTAATATTCGCTAAGGCATCCAATTCAGTCATTAGAATCTCCACATTATCTGTCCCCATTCCAGTTGACATCACTGTAAGTTTACGTCCTTTATAAGTTCCCGTATGTGTGATAAACTCTCTTTTGTTCATCTCAAAAGTTATTTTATCAAAATACTGGCTTACTTTATGCACTCTTGAAGGATCACCTACAGTAAGAATAACATCTGAAATATCCTGAGGCTTTAAGCTCAAATGATAGACAGAGCCGTCTTTATTTAATATTAATTCTGACTCAGGATATTGTTTATTCATAAAATCTACAATTTATTCTTCTCTAATTTACCTTGAAACCCTTTATATGGATCATACCCATTAGTATTTTTTTGGTAATATCCAGTTCCGTTGTATTCCCGTTTCTCAGGATGTTCCATGCATTCCTTAGAACAAGCTCCTTCCATTTCCCATCCGCATTTCTCGCATATAGCAACATGAACATTGCACTCGGGATTAGCACAATTGACCATTCGATCAGATTGTGACTCACACACGAAACACTTAGAAACCACCTTAGGATTGACTTTATTCACGTCAACTGAAAGCCGATTATCAAACACGTAACATTTACCTTCAAAATCTTCTCCATCGGCTTCAATTCCGTACTTAATAATTCCTCCATGCAGTTGATAAACATTTTCAAAACCTTGCTCAAGCAGATAGGCACTAGCTTTCTCACATTTAATACCTCCAGTGCAATAAGTCACGATCTTCTTCCCTTTGTACTGTTCTAAATCGCTCAACTTTTCTGGAAAATCTCTGAAATTCTCTATATCTAACGTAACCGCATTCTTAAATCTACCCAATTCGTGTTCATAATTTGAACGAACGTCAAGAATTACAATATCTTCCTCATTCTTAATCATCTCTCGGAATTTAGCGGGCTCCACATACGCTCCTGTTTTTTGACGAGGATTAATGTGGGCAAGGCTAGAATGCACGATTTCAGACTTATGCCTGACATTTAATTTCTTGAACGTGTGCTCAGGATGAAAATCTTCTTTGAAATCCGTATCAGCAAACCTAGGATCCGCCTTTACCCTATTCATGTACTCGTCAACCATTTCAGTTGAACCTGAAACGGTACCATTCAAACCCTCTTGTGAAACTATAATCCTTCCTCTTAAATCCAATTCCAAACACATCAAATGATGTTCATCTCTGAATTGGTCAGGATCCTTAATTTCTGCATAGCAGTAATAGAGTATTACTTTGTATTGATTGTCTGCATTTTTCATAATTTCCTCCTTAGTGTAAATAAGGTGATTTTATAAGCCTGATCTTTTATTCTACTTCAAAGAAGAAGATAATCGATGCAGCCTTTTACTTATAAATCAGTCTAAATTCTGTACTAACTTCAATATATTTATTCTCTTAATTAATTTTCAATTGTTTGCGCAGGATTTCCAAATACAGTTTCTCCGTCCTTTACATCCTTTATCACTACAGAACCTGCACCAATATTAGCCTTCTTACCAATTGTAACACCTGAAACTACCGTAACCCCAGAACCTATGAAGGTTTCTTCTCCGACTGTCACTCCACTATTTAATTGTGATCCAGCACCTAACTGCACGTAATCGCCCAACTCGACATTATACTCTATTATAGCACCAGAATGAATTAAACAGTGATTCGGAACCTTCGAAAATGCACCTAATACTGCTCTGGCATTTATGAAATTGCCATATCCTAAGTGGGCCGAATCTGAAACGATAGCTTGGGAATGAATTGCATTTGCTGGCATAGTTTTCCTGCGATCATTCAGCATTTTGGTTATTTTTTTTCGCGCTTTCATATTATCTTCAGCAACGAAAGCGTCACATTTCTTACCAATATATTTTAAATAACCATCATCATCAGTTTCTCCCAATACGGAAACAAAATCAATCTCACTGCCATGCAAAGCTTTATCATCATCCAAAAAGCAATAAATTTCAACTTTATTACTTTTAAAAATTTCCGCTGCTGAAGGTCCTATACCTTTCGCTCCTAAAATTATTACTGGTTTTTTATCCATAGTGATTTTTTAGAATTGCGAAGTTAAGACTTAAACAGTCCTTGCGCAATACTGAGGATTCTAATTTTAAATATCAGCTTAACTATGTTATTATTTTGTTATCAGTATCAAGGATGAAAAGGGAATAAAATAATACGTTTATGCATATTCCATTCTATCATCCAAAGACCTAAAAACTAAAACCTCTTTTCCCAGTATTTTTGAGATCAACTATATAAGTGGTGGGTAGTATTCCTAAGAACGCATAATTGCTCTTGTAACCATTACAATAACTGCAATGAGAAACATCACAATAGAAATTTTATTTATCCCATGCATCATTTTTAGATTAAAGTTGCTTGGTGCATTAGGATCTTTTGTACCAAACAGTCTTTTAAAATACCCTACAACGTCTCCCAGCTGAAAATAGCTTTTCCAACCTGTCGATGTATCCCTATTTAAATCCTCTAAGTCTCTCTGCTCTTTCATAACTATGTTTTATAATTTTCCTGCTAACAAATCTAGGCCTCTTGTGGTTCTAACCATTTTCCATCTTGTCGGATTATTTCAATTAATTCGTCAACAGCTTTTTCAAAAGGAACACCTCTTTTCATGACCTCTTGGCCTTTATATAACGTGATTTTGCCTTTTCCGGAACCCACATAGCCATAATCAGCATCTGCCATTTCACCAGGACCATTTACTATACAACCCATAATCCCTATTTTAACTCCTTTTAAATGATTGGTTCTGTTCCGAATCATAGCAGTAGTTTCTTGCAAATCAAAAAGAGTTCTACCGCATGAAGGGCAAGAAATATATTCAGTCTTTGAAATTCTAGTCCTGCTGGCCTGCAAAATATTGAATGCGGTTTCATTAATGGCTTTATCTCCCCCGCAGTTTTCAGCAGCAATAAATACTCCATCTCCAAAGCCGTCAATCAGCAAACCGCCCATATCAGTGGCAGAATATAACTGCAGCTTCTCTAAAGATAGATTTTGATAAGCCCTACCGATCACTACGGGGACATCGCAAGTCTTCTGCATCAATTCCATAAACAATCTACGCTGCTCAGCCAGTCCATGATTATTGTAGGTATCAATCAATAAAACGGCTGTGGAATCATTTTTCAATTTTGCAATAAACTCATCCGATAAATCCGCTAAAATCGCATAAATAAAATTAAGCTTTGGGTGCATTTCAACATCAGATAAGTAATCTTTAGGATCTATAAAAGGAAACCTTCTTTCCTTTTCTTTTTCCTTTAACCAGGTTTTATGCGCATGTACAATTCCTAAAGTACCTGGAATTTCAAACTCAACTGGCTTGTCATTTGTGAAAATATAATCACATGCAAAGTCTGAAATAGACCATTTATCTAAAGGCACTGAATAATTGTATCCTACTCCAAAAAAAGAGGCAGGTGTTATGTCTTTCTTCAAAGAAAAATCGGCCATCACTATTGGCACTTCTTTTCCTCCAATATTGCCTACTTTCCTACTTGCCCTTTTTTCATATTCATAAGGATTAAATAAGCAATTGTCAATTATTGGAATCTCATCATGTCCTTCTCTTTCTTTGTATCGATCTGCTAAAACCTTTGCCACCGGAATTTCCTCTTCTGGTTCTTCTGTGAGCGAGACCCTAATAGTATCCCCCAGACCATCCTCAAGCAAAGTACCAATGCCAACAGAACTCTTGATTCTTCCGTCTTCTGCTTCACCTGCTTCTGTAACACCCAAATGCAAAGGATACGGCTTTAGGCCTTCTTCATCTAATTTTTGTACTAAAAGGCGATAGGCTTGCACCATCACCTGCGGATTACTAGACTTCATTGAAACCACGATGTCATAGAATTCCATTTCTTCACAAATTCGTATAAATTCCAATGCTGACTCAACCATCCCGAATGGTGTGTCTCCATATCGACTCATGATACGATCGGAAAGAGAACCATGGTTGGTGCCAATTCTGATGGCGGTTCCATGCTCTTTACAGATTTTGATTAAGGGCTTAAAACGCTTCTTAATTCGATCTAATTCCGCCTTGTAGCTTTCATCTGTATATTCTATATTTTCAAATTTCTTTTTATCAGCATAATTGCCCGGATTCACCCTCACTTTCTCCACAATTTTGGCTGCTAATTCAGCAGCATTTGGTGTGAAATGGATATCAGCAACTAAAGGAGTAAAGTAGCCTCTTTTCTCTAAACCTTCCTTAATAGCTCTAAGATTTTCAGCTTCTTTTATGGATGGTGCAGTAATTCTAACCAACTGGCATCCTGCATCAATCATACGAATAGATTGTTCAATAGAACCCTCTGTATCCATCGTATCAACAGTTGTCATAGATTGAAGAACAATAGCATTATCTCCTCCAATCGTTACACCACCTATCTTAACTGGAATCGTTTTTCTACGCTTATAAGCGACTAAACTATTACAATATTGTTGAAAATTTTTAGTTGAGACTTCCATATTTAAATTCCTTCCACCAATTTAACTACAAAGTAAACAAATTGTTAGTATAACAACTATTGTTAATTGTTTAAATTACCTCCTTATGCTGAAATAGAAATTTACAACCCCACTAAATGAACATTTTACCTGCAGAAATGTATACCACAACCCTCCTAAAAACACCATAATCAAAAATTAACGGATCACTTCATCTTGACGATCAACTCCAACGCTGATTAGCGCTCATTTTAAATCAACAGAACTGATCCTTCATTTTGTCATTAGTCGGACAGTTTTAAAGTAAAAGATTCCTTAAAATGCTGCTTAAAGTAAATAAAGAACCAATGAGAACCACAATTATCGTTTCTATAATGTTGCTGCTATTAGATAAGCCTGTATTTGGACAAAATTCTCCCATAGTTAAGAAAGATTCTATCAATGTATTCACAAGTGGGCTATTTATGAGTAAGGGTCAGGGGGAAATTAAATTTTATAATAATCTTCACACCCAGATTGAACCTCAATTAAATACCTTAGATAGGCGGAGTAGTTTTAATAGCAGCTTCTTTCAGGTAACCATTGGCAGCAATAAAAACATAAACTATGGAATAGACTTTATCTACAAGTCAAATATCACTAATGATGAAGGATCAAGCTCTCCGTTTACAGTATTTGAGTTAATGAATAAGAGCATTCGAAACATTTCTATGGGTAATGAATTCACTACCAATTTTCAGCATGGTCTAACCCATATTGGGGGCAAAGTGAGAGTAAAACCCTTCAAAAATAAGCGTTTCACATTTCAGCAAAACGTTTATATCTCAACAGGTCAATTAAATGAAGGTCACATTATTAATTCTGACCTGTTTTACGAAAGAATCATTCAAAATCGATTTATGGTCTTTGGTAATATTGGTGCTTGGTACCCCCTCGCAGGCGACATATTTCCTTACGCCAGAGTATTTGCTGGTACTTTATTAGCAAAACGTTTGGGTCCTTTCGTGATGATTAACTTACCTTATGAGCTTGGAGCTGGTACAAAATTATTTATAACCCGAAAAATAGAATTGGAATTTATGTATACCTACTGGCTTCCAATTGAGTCTATTGTAGGAAGAAATAAACCAACTTCAATCAACTTTGGACTGAGGTTAACAAACTTTAATAACTTTTAAAACCTGTTATGTGGTAATTCTCAAACCCAACCTATTCTCTCAAAAACTTCGTACACTTTCAATCCTAAATAAGCATCCGTAGCTGCATAATCGAGCTGAGCCTGACTTAATTCAGTCTTTTCCCAATTGGAGGTCTGCTGGGCTTTAGAAATTCTTTTTTTAAGGAAAATCGCTGTTAAATTCTTGGCTCCACTTTGCAGCATCCCATTTTCTCTTGCAATGGAACCAATATCTTCAAAACCGGCAGGTTTAAATTTTCTTAATTTCTGCAGATCTTTTAAGTCATCATGGATAGCTGCTCCGGTTTTTATAATGGAAGGATCTTCAAATATCCTTACTAATTCTCCATGAAAACCACTCAATAAATTACGGATTAAAAAAACCTCATCTTCAGTAGCCAATTGAATAAGTGAAACGGGATTATATTGCCCCTTTTTGAAGACGGGCTTAGCTTCCGTATCAAAGCCTAAAATCTCCGCTCTCCATAATTTTGGGATGATCTCTTCCCAGTCTTCATCTTTCTCCACCAATGTAATCTCCCCTTCAAATTTCCAAAGCGGCAAGTCATTGATTTCTTCTTTTGAAATCTCCTTTACAAAATTCATTTATCAGTAAATCTTCTTATTTTAATATTAAGGTATGCAAACAAAATCGTCATAAATGGACTAATGATATTGAAAAACGCATAGGGTGCATAAGTCCAAGTCGACACTCCTAAAACTGATGACTGGGTGGCTCCACAGGTATTCCATGGAATCAATACACTAGTTACGGTACCCGAGTCTTCCAGAGTTCTACTCAGTACCTCAGGCTTTAAACCTCTTTCTTTATAAGTATCGGCAAACATCCTACCAGGCACCACAATAGCTAGGTATTGATCAGATGCTGTAACATTAAAAAACACACAAGTACCTGCAGTAGAAGCGACCAATGAGCCCGTAGAATTTGCCAATTTAATGATTGAGCCTGTAATGACCTGTAACATTTTGGTTGACTCCATAACGCCACCAAAAACCATAGCACAGACGATCAACCAAATCGTATTCAACATGCCGGCCATTCCACCGGTTGACAGGAGTTCATTTACCATATCATTGTTAGTGGTAATACTAATATCACCATACATAGACAGCATAACCGCCTTGTACGATTGTTCAAAAAAGTTAGCACCTCCACCGGATATAATTTCAATAATTTGAGGCTGAAAGATAATAGCAAACACTCCACCTAATAATGATCCAATTAATAAAGCAGGAATAGCGGAAATTTTCTTTACAATCATAAATATCACCGCAGCTGGAACTAAAAATAACCACAAATTGATGTTGAATTTGTCCTGAATAGCAGCTTGAACCAGTCCTACCTGCTCTATATCTGCTTCGGAGCTATTCATAAAACCCAGCACTAAGAATATAATTAGAGTAATGACTATTGAAGGGACGGTTGTATACGCCATATACCGAATATGTGTAAACAAATCAGTTCCAGCCATTGCTGGAGCCAGATTGGTGGTATCACTCAAAGGAGACATTTTGTCGCCAAAATAAGCACCAGAAATAATAGCTCCTGCTACAACTCCCTCGCTCAAACCCAAAGTTTGTCCAATTCCTAAAAGTGCTAAACCTAGTGTAGCGATGGTACTCCATGAGCTTCCTGTAGCAACTGAAACAATTGCACTTACAATACAAGCAGCAAACAGGAAAATGGTCGGATTAAGGATATTTAAACCATAATAAATCATTGCTGGAACAATGCCACTCAGTAACCACGTACCCGCTAATGATCCAATCAATAATAAGATCAATATAGAGGACATGGCCGAACTTATACTGCTCACTATTCCATCAAGCATAGCGGTCCATTTAAATCCCACTTTTAAAGCAATAATAGCGGCAACTCCTGCTGAAAGGATTAAAGCTATTTGATTAGACCCATCTAATGTTCCATCTCCGAAAAAATAAACATTTAAACTAAGGAGGAAGATTAAAAAAACGATTGGAATTAATGCTTGAAATAAATTTGGCTTGAGCTGCTTTTCCGTCATGTAAGGTAAATCAAAAATATTAATTCAAAATGAATTCGAAATATAATAAAAATAAGTTATCAGTCAGCAAGCATTTCGTGTAATTCCTGGCCTACTTGTGTACCAATGGCAACCCCCATACCACCTAAGCGTACGCCAATGGCAGTATTAGCCGACACTTTTTTGATAATTGGTGACTTAGCTTTCCCAAATGCCATGATACCTGACCATTCCATATCGATGGAAAATTCCTGCTCCGGTAAAATCAATCCTTCTAAATCCCGCAGAATCGCTGATTTAATTTTTGGATTAATTCCAAATTCAGTAGTGTCTTCAGTGGATTTATCCAGATTTCTTCCTCCTCCTATCAGCACTCTGTTTCCTACATTTCTAAAATAAAAATAGCCTTCGTCATAGTGAAAAACACCCTTGAATTTTAGATCTCTTATAGGTTGAGTTATTAGCACCATCCCCCTGCCTGGATTAATATCTTCTTCAGGAAACCATTGGGAAGCAAACGCATTGCTACAAATAAACAATTTTCGAGTTTGCAGCTCAATTGCATGATGATCTGATTTACATTGTAACTTTATATAGCTGCTTTCTTCTTCAAATTTGCTTACTTCGCAGCCTGTAATGATTTTCACCCCCATTTCAGTGCACAAATCCCACCAGCTTTTCATCATTTTGCCAGTATCAATTTGCCCTTCAAATGGATTCGCCACAATGGTCTCAAGAGAATCTGTTTTGAAGCCAAAATCTTTAATTAAATCAGGCTTTAAGCTATAAACATCCTCTTTAAATATAGTTTTTAGTAGCTGATTGTAGTGATTTAAATATTCTAGTGCTGGTAGCTCAGCTTTCCTAATAACCTCAAAACCACCATTCCCCTCAAAACCAATATTTTTTTCTCCGAGGATACTTTTTAGAGCAAGTAAGCCTTTCCATCTCTTCTCTACCAAAGCCAACTGTTCACTTTCACCTAGCCCTTTTCGATCATCAACCAATTCAGTAAGACTGCCAAAACATGCAAAACCGGCATTTTTAGAACTTGCTCCACTTGGAAACAAACCTCTTTCAATTATGGCAATTTCTGCTTTAGGGTTTTTCTTTTTTAAATGGTATGCTGTAGAACATCCAACAATTCCACCCCCCACTATCACATAATCATATTTTGATAAACTTTCTCTTTCCCAAAAACTCAGCATGCATAATAATTTTGAATCAATTGTTGAAAAATAGCGCTATTTCAACGAGATTGCTTTATAAAGTGAGTAGTATTTTACAAAAATCACCTTCAAATTCAATTCAATCTATTAAACAATCAATTTCATGAACTTATCTTCCATAATAGATAAAGCACAAGATTCTGAATTTTATCTATGGCTATTAAATCAGGGGCTTAACAGAATGATCCCTTTTAATAAACCCCATGGATTTAAAATCACCAGTATCCAGCCCGACAAAATCAGAACAAAGCTACCGTACAAAAAAAGAAATTTAAACCATATAAAGGGGATTCATGCTTGTGCGATGGCCACTATATCTGAATATACTACAGGTTTAATGATCTTGTATAAACTGGATGTAAAGAAGTATCGAATCATCATGCAAAAATTAGAAATGGATTACCATTTCCAAGCCAAAATGGATGCGTTTGCAGAATTCTCCATTGATGAAACATGGGTGGAAAATCAAGTAGAAAAACCTTTACAGAAAGAGGATTCTGTTGTGATTCCGTGCGAAATAAATTTATATGATAAAAATCAAAATCATTTAAGCACAGGGAAAATCTACTGGCAAATTAAAGAATGGAAGAAAGTGAAGACAAAGCTTTAAAAACAAAAAGCCTGCAATCTTAATCTTGCAGGCTTTCTTTTATATTTGATTTTTATTTTGGCTAATTTTCAAATTCAGAAGGATAGCATTTTATATCATTACATCTTTCCCGGATCATTTCATAGGCTTTCAAATCACCTAATTCACCTGCTTTGCTTAAGTCAAGGCATCCCTCAGAAAGCTGTCCATATTCGATTCGTAAAACACCTCTTAAATAGTAGGCATCTACGTTATCCTTATCTTTCTCAATAATTTTTGTGCAGTCGTTAATAGCGTCTTGATAAGCCTCAAGTTGCTGCTTTGCTTGCCCTCTCTTATAATAAGCATCTAAATTATTTTCATTCAGCTCAATAGTTTTGGTGTAATCATTAATTGCTCCATAATAATCTTGGAGTAAATACTTGATATTACCTCTTTCAAAATAAGCTTCAGAAAAATCTGGCTTTGCATCAATTGCCATATTGTAGTCTTTCATTGCACCATGAACATCTGCAAATTTTTGCTTTATATTACCTCTCATATAATAGGCTTGGTGCGCACTAGGATCTAATTTGATCGCTTCATTAAAGCTTACAATTGCCTCCATATACTCTTTTTCTTCAAATTTATCTATTCCATTTTCGATAAACTCTGAGGCTTTCTTTTGTTGTGCTGATGCAATGGAGATATAGAAAACCATTGCAAGACTGATGGCTAATAATTTTGATAATTTATTCATAATGAAAATAATATGTTGGATGATAATTAGTGCAATAAGTTTGCCAATAATTCTACAACAACTCTACTGATTGCATTACTCAAATTTACAGATAAGTTTAATTAGAATATTAACTAAATTCAAACTGAACTTACATCTAATTATTTACCCAGCGGGAAGAGCATTTTGTAATCAGCCGAAACTTTTCCTTTGCTAATATTCCCTAATTTCCCTTTTAAAATACGCTTCTTAAAAGCCGAAACATGGTCAGTGAAAAGTATACCCTCTATATGATCATATTCATGCTGGATAACCCTTGCTACAAAACCATCAAATTCTTTTTCATGCTCTTGCCAATTCTCATCATAGTACTTAAGCCGAATATTAGGTTTTCGGTTTACGTCTTCTCTAATATTAGGGATACTAAGGCAACCTTCTTCAAAAGCCCACTCTTCACCCTCCTCCTCTAAAATCTGAGGATTAATGAAAGCTTGCTTTACTTTGGGTTGATCCTCTTCGTCCTCAATGGGATCAGTATCAATAACAAACAGTCTCAGACTTTTACCAATCTGAGGGGCAGCAAGTCCTACTCCATTGGCATTATACATGGTTTCAAACATGTCGTCAACTAATTGTTTCACATCAATTTCTCCTTCCTCTAGGTCTTTTCCTCTTGTTTTGAGAACAGGATGACCGTAAGCTACTATAGGATATATCATACTTTAATTTTCTTCTAAAAATTGCTTTAAAATAATAGCCGCACTTATTTTATCTATATTACCTGATTTTTTATTTCTTTGTTTCCTTTTGGAACCAGAATGAATCATTACTTGCATAGCTTCTTGCGAACTAAAACTTTCATCTTGCAAATGTAAGGGCATTGTTGGGAATTTCTTTCTAAAAAGGTTAATAAATGCATCTACATGCCGCGTTGCATCAGTTGCTTCTCCTTCTTCGTTAGTCGGGTACCCACACACAACAGATTCTACATCTTCTTTTAGGATATAGTCTGATAAGTACTGGATCACATCCTTTGAATGGACCATCTCTAATGGGGAGGCAATAATTTTTAAAGGATCTGTTACTGCCAAACCGACCCTTTTGGTACCGTAATCTATTGCTAAAATTCTGGGCATTTTAATTCAAACGAATAAGTGAATCGAATTTCTGTCTTACTGATTTTTCTAGCATTAGGGCTTTAGGGAAAAGCACTTCATTCTCAATTTTTGCATGTACTTTCAATTTCTCCTCGAATCTCTCTAACTCTGAGAAAAGTACTTTCACGTTCAAGGGAGATGTTTCCTTAATAGAATATTGATCCATCAAAAAACGAATGCCTTTCATTTCATCATCATGCACCTCATGATCAATAGCAAATTTCTGCATATTGAAATTGGGATACTTGTAAAAAAAGGCAGATGGATTTTTCTTTTTATCCTCTATTGCCTTCAATTGAGAAATATATTCAAATAGAGTATCTTCTTCTTCATAAATATGGTGTACAAAATCTTCGACAAATAATGGAAACACATCTTTAATTTCCCTTTCAACAGATGCCAAATTAGGTGTAATGCTATCTAGTTTATTGACCAATTTTACCAAAAAAGGCAAATCTTTTTTTATAAAAATAAAATGTGTGTGCTTGAGGTAAGTGATAACTAAATCAATGGGGAATGATAATAATCTTATGTTTTCAATTTCCTCGTTTTGATTTATTTTCTCCAGTTCAGATACTACATATTGTAAGTCAACTTTTTTTGCAATACATACTTTTTCCAATGAATCTTCCTCAAATTCATAGTATTCTATACCTAAATAATAGAGGACGGATGCAAAAACGTAATTTTCAGCAACTAATTCCTTTATTTTTTTTTGTGAGTATTCCACTTTGATTAATTTAGGTATATTACAAATATAATTTAATTTTAAGGCTTTTCAATCCAACGATTTACTAATTTCCTGCGTTATTTGTTAAAATAAAAATTTGAAACGTGAAATGAACACAAATAATTCAAATACTGTGTCGATATAAGACATTTAAAAATATTTTGTAATCATCCCACGTGGCAATAAAAAAAATAAATTCACATATGAATAACAAAAATAGTTCATTCCAGATCAAACTGCCTGTCATTATATTTTCCACCCTTGCAGCAGGTATATTAATTGGGGCCACTATGGCAAACCCTTCCTCCAATAAAGATACTGTTTTAGAAGGGATAACAAGAATAAAAGAGATTCTTTTACAAGTTGATCAAAACTATGTAGAGGAAGTGGATACAGATAAATTGGTTAACAGCGCCATAACAGGAATCATAAAAGAATTGGACCCGCATACATCCTACATCCCCGCTAAAGATTTGGAAATGGTTTCCGCTGATTTGAAAGGGAATTTCGAGGGTATTGGAATAGAATTTAACATTTTCAATGACACTCTTTACGTTGTAGCACCTCTAAGTGGTGGGCCTTCGGAGACCGCTGGCTTGCAGTCAGGAGATAAAATCATTGCTGTTGATGACAAAAACATAGCGGGGATTGGACTAACCAATAGACAGGTTCACGAAAACTTGAGAGGCGAAAAAGGAAGTGAAGTGGATCTGAAAATAATGCGTTCAGGCCTGAAAGAGCCCATAGAGTACAAAATCATAAGAGATAAAATCCCCCAATTTTCAGTGGATGTAAGTTATATGGTTGATGATGAAATTGGATACATCAAAGTAAGCCGTTTTTCTGCTACTACATATAATGAATTTATGGAAGCCTTAAATAAATTGAAAGAACAAGGGTTGCAGAAATTGATCTTAGACTTACAGGATAATCCTGGTGGTTACATGGATAAGGCTATCAGTATGGCAGACGAGTTTCTGAAGGATAATGCCATGATCGTATACACTAAAGGAAAAGAAAAAAGATATAATTCAGAGGCTAGAGCAATTAAAGAAGGGAAATTTGAAGAGAGTCCTTTGATTGTATTGATCAATGAGGGTAGTGCATCCGCTTCCGAAATCGTTTCAGGTGCAATACAAGATAATGACAGGGGGTTGATAGTAGGTCGAAGATCTTTTGGCAAAGGATTAGTTCAAATGCCAGTTCCATTGCAAGATGGCTCTGAGTTAAGATTGACAATTTCAAGATATTATACCCCTTCAGGTAGATCAATTCAAAAGCCTTTTGGTGAGAATCCCAATGAGTATAGGGATGAAATGAATTATAGATATGAGCATGGAGAATACTTCGTTGCCGATAGTATTCAGTTTGAGGATTCATTAAAATATACCACTTCCAATGGAAGAATAGTTTACGGTGGAGGTGGTATAATGCCTGATTACTTTGTTCCACTCGATACCTCTCAAACATCTACGTATCTTAATAGATTATTTTTAAGCAATACTTTACGACAATACACTTTTTCTTATTATGAAAAGAATCAAAAAATGTTGGAAAACATGGGTATGCAGGGATTTATCAATAACTTTCAAGTAACCGAGAAAATGCTACTTGAATTAACCAGCATGGCAAAAACCAATAATGTTGAGTTTAACGAAGAAGGTTTTAACAAATCAAAGGAATTAATAAAACTGTATAGTAAGGCTTACATAGCAAGAAATATTTGGAATAATGAGGGCTTCTACCCTATCTTTAATCAGCAGAATGAAGTGTTCAATGAAGCTTTAAAACTGTTTGACAGGGCAGAAACTTTGGCTAGAAAATAATTTTTTTTTAAAACAGTGCCTAATTAGCTGTTAATTAATCAAGAAAGATGAATGTAATTTGGATTAAGAAATCAATAGTTAATCTTCATCTAATTTTTATAAGAATATAGGACATGGCATATTACGTAAGAAAAGGAAACATACCACCCAAGAGACATACTCAATTTAGGCAGCCTGACGGAAGTTTATATGCAGAGGAACTAGTAAGTTCACAAGGTTTCTCAGGTATTTACTCAAATCTTTATCATATAAACCCACCTACTAGAGTAAAGGAAATTAAAAAGTCTGTAGCTTATGGAACTAAGCCTGATAACGATTTAAGCTTACAACAAATACACTTAAATACTTCAGGAGTAAAAAATACAGGGAGTGATTTTCTGGACAGTAGAAAAGTCTTGTTAATGAATGATGATGTTTCCATGGCACTCTGCATGCCTAGTCGTCAAAGCATGGACTATTACTATAAAAACGCAGAAGCTGACGAGTTACTATTTATCCATGATGGCAGTGGTTATATGTATTCTCAGTTTGGAAAATTAAAGATTCAAGCGGGTGATTATGTGGTAATTCCAAGAACTACCATTTATAAATTAGAATGGGAAACTAGTAATATTCGGTACCTGACTATTGAATCTTCAAGCCCCGTTGAGACAGTTAGTCGATATAGAAATAAATTAGGCCAACTTTTAGAGCATTCCCCCTATTGTGAACGTGATATTCACCCTCCGCAAGAGTTAATTACAGAAGAAACTAAGGGAGATTATCACTTGAAAATTAAGAAAGGAGGGTATATTCACCATTACGTGTACGACCACAGTCCTTTTGATTTAGTAGGTTGGGATGGATTTTTATATCCATACACCTTATCAATACATGATTTTGAACCAATTACGGGAAGAATTCATCAGCCACCTCCCGTTCATCAAACTTTCCAAGCTGCTGGATATGTAATATGCTCTTTTGTGCCTAGGTTATTTGATTACCATCCTGATGCTATTCCAGCGCCTTATAACCATAGTAATATAGATTCTGATGAGGTATTGTATTATGTGGAAGGTAACTTCATGAGTAGAAAAGGAATTGACAGAGGATCATTTACACTTCACCCTGGTGGTTTACCGCATGGTCCGCATCCCGGTACAGTTGAAAAAAGTATTGGAGCAAAAGAAACTGAAGAACTAGCAGTGATGTTGGATACATTTAGACCGTTATATGTCACTGAAGAGGGCAAAGATTTTATGGATAAGAAGTATCCAATGAGTTGGACGGAATAGTTAAATAGAAACACTTTGGAAAATTGAGCCTTGCAGTTAAAAAAACTACAAGGTTTTTATTTTTATAGTGGAACCGAAATGCGTGATCAGTGGTTATCTTTGGTGTTCTATTACCAAATCTATCCGATATTACAGAAAAACTTTAATGTACGCCATAGTCGATATAGAAACCACTGGAGGCTATGCAGCCCGAAACAGAATATGCGAAATCGCCATTATTTTACATGATGGAGAGAAAGTAGTAAAGGAATATCAATCTCTAATCAATCCTGAGAAGCATATTCCACCACAATTATCCGCCATCCATGGCATTAACGACCAAATGGTGGAAGAAGCTCCTAAATTCTACGAAGAGGCTAAGACTATTCATGAACTATTAGAGGGAAATATATTTGTTGCTCATAGTGTCAATTTTGACTATTCATTCGTTAAAGCAGCCTTCCAGGATTTAGGCTACGATCTAAAATTAAAAAAGCTCTGTACGGTAAGATTAAGTAGAAAAATATTTCCTGGTTTGAAAAGTTACAGTCTGGGTAATATCTGCGAAAACAGAGGTATAAAAATCAATGATAGACACCGAGCTTTTGGAGATGCAATTGCTACAGCAGAGCTTTTCACCCAATTGGTTCAACATGATGAAGATGAGGTTATCGGAAAATCACTCAAGAAAAATGCTTCCATTGCAAATGTACCTGAAAATCTTGATCGCCAAGTCTATGAAAAATTACCTGAGACAGCCGGAGTTTATTACTTCCTTAACGCCAAAAATCAAATCATATATGTAGGTAAAGCCAAGAATATTAAGAAGCGGGTAAGTAGTCATTTTGGCGGGAGCAAATCAGAGGTTGCTAAACAGGCATTTCAAAGTCAGATCTATCATGTGGACTATTATTTAACAGGAAATGAATTGGTAGCCCTCTTGCACGAGTCGCACGAAATCAGAAAAAACTGGCCAAAGTATAACAGAGCACAAAAAAACAATAACCCCGGTTATTCTATACATTTATATGAAGACCGACAAGGATACAAAAGGCTGCAGCTTGGAAGAAAGCAAGCGGGAATGCAAAGTCTGATGCGGTTTCCTAACCATGCCTCAGGATTTAGCTTTCTAAATGAGGTTAGTAAAAAACTTAAGATCTGCCCAAAATTTGCAGGAATTCAATCGAGTCCAGGAGCATGTTTTGATTATAGTTTGAATTTATGTGAGGGAGCTTGCGCTGGTAAAGAATCAATAGCTAAACATAATGAAAAAATCGAAGCTTTCATCGATTATTGCAAAGCTGAAAAAAGTGATTATCTACTCATGGGGGAAGGCAGAACTCATGATGAAAAAGCCTTTATCATGGTTGAAGAAGGTTTTTATAGAGGCTTTGGGTTTTACAATCAAGAAGAATCAATTGAACAATGGGAAGACTTTAGAAATTACCTAATCCAATATCCTGACCATCCTGAAATTTATAAGATTTTAAGTAGCGAGCATGCAACAAAAAACTATAGAAAAGTTAAGAAAGAGGCTTTTTTGAAGAGGAAAGAGTCGGTTTAGAATTCACCAAAACACACATAGAATATCAATTCAATACCAATAAATGCATTATTATTTACTTTCATTTTCGCTCAAACTTTTTTCTTGATAAAAAGATACAAAAAATCAGAAAAGTTTAATGCTTCTGCCCTCAATGCCTCGCTGGCTTGCTAAACTTTCCTAACTCCCGCTTTTTCGAGTTCCTCGGAAGTGGTCGATTTAATCTTTTACTACTATATTGTTGAAATTCATTGTCTTGTGGTGATTAAAATCTTGAGGACTAATTCCTATATGATACAATAATAAAATCACTTGCTATTATTTTCAAAATGGTTTCAGTGCATAATTCTACCTTTGGGGGCTAGGGGGCTTAAACCTTCTTCATTTTAAACCTTTTCTTCAGCTCTTCCATTTCTTCTTTGAAACGCTTGTCAACCTGCATCATGTCATTTACTGACTGTACCGCATGGATAACAGTAGAATGATCTCTACCACCAAAGTGATAACCAATAGATTTTAACGAATGGTTTGTGTGCTCTTTGCAAAAATACATAGACACTTGTCGAGCAATTACAATCTCTTTTTTTCTTGTTTTGGCCTTTAAATCATCTATTTTAACAGCAAAATGTTCTGCAATCGTTTTTTGGATAAAATCGATTCCAACCTCAGATTCAATATCATGAACAATATTTTTCAAGGTTTGCTTCGCTAATTCTAGATCAATTTCCTTTCTATTTAAAGAAGCATGAGCAATCAAAGAAATCAAAACGCCCTCTAGTTCTCTAATATTAGTATCAACTGAATAAGCAAGGTATTCAATTACATCTTCAGGAATGTGAATACCATCACTTTCCATTTTATTTTGAATAATAGCAATTCTTGTCTCTAAATCTGGTTGTTGCAAATCAGCAGTAAGTCCCCATTTAAAGCGAGAAAGTAATCGATCTTCTAAACCCTTCAAATCTCTTGGCGGACGGTCAGAAGTCATGATAATTTGCTTGCCATTCTGATGTAAGTGGTTGAAAATATGGAAGAAAATTTCCTGAGTTCGTTCCTTACCACCCAAGAACTGTACATCATCAATGATTAAAGCATCGATGTGCAAGTAATAGTTAGAGAAATCTTGAATTTTATTATTTCTTAAAGCATCGATGAACTGGTTTGTAAATTTCTCAGAGGAAACGTATAAAACGAATTTACCATTCAAAGTATCCTTAATTTCATTTCCAATAGCTTGGACCAAATGAGTTTTTCCCAATCCTACACCGCCATAGATCATTAAAGGATTAAAAGAGGTAATTCCTGGCTTTTTGGCTACTGCATAGCCGGCAGATCTCGCTAGACGATTACAATCACCTTCTATAAAAGTGTCAAAAGTGTAATTAGGATTAAGTTGCGAATTTTGCTGACTTAAATCAACACCATTTAAAGCAAATGGGTTTAGAGGCTCTTCCCGATTTTGTTCTTTAGGTGGTTTATTGGATTTATTATTATTAGGTAAATTTATAGTGAACGGCTTATACTTTTCATTTCCTTTGTCTACAATTACGGAGTATTCCAATCTTCCTTCAGGCCCAAGTTCTTGATGGATAACTTTTCTTAAAATATGGACATAGTGTTCTTCTAACCACTCATAAAAGAATTGGCTCGGTACTTGAATAGTCAGCACTCTATTTTCAAGCCTGATCGGCTCAATTGGAGAAAACCAAGTATTAAAACTCTGCTCTCCCACCCCCTCCTTTATGGAGTGAAGACAATTATTCCATACTGATTGACAGTCTTTAACCATTCACACTAATACTTGACGGATTGTATATTTGAACCCTGGATTTTGTTTCAGGGCTGACAAAAATGATAAAAAAATAGGGAACAAAAAAATGCAATTTTACTTGACAAGCCGTTAAATACAATTCAGTCAATTTATGTTTACAATTCAACTGAAAATTCTTTAAAAAATTACATTTTAATTATTAAAGTCTTTTAGATCAATCGATTAAATATAGTCAAAACGACTAGTTTTTCGAATACACCCACCATTTATAACTTTTACGTTTAAGGATAGCAGGAAATATACTAACTTTAAGAATTGAAACGACAAAATTGGAAATGAGCAAAACTAAATTATTTGAAGATTTTGAAAAGAGTTCTGCCATAGATTGGCAGAATCAAATTTTAAAGGAATTAAAAGACAAGCCCTTTGAAAGTTTGGCAACCAAAACTCCGGAAGGTATTTCTATAAAACCTTTCTATCATAAAGATAATTCGGAGGGCTCAGATTTTAATATACAAAACCCTAGTCAACAATTAAATGAAGCTTTACCTCCGCGCTACTGGGCAAACCAGTCGAAAATTGTGGTGAAATCTGAAAAAGATGCCAACCAATTGGCTTTAGAAGCTTTAAACGGTGGGGCCGAAGGGATTATTTTTGTGATTGAAAAAGCTGAGATTGATCTCGAGTCATTATTAAAAGAAATCCAGCCAGAGTATTGCATGGTTTCATTTGAATCTAATGAACCTTTTTATCCCCTAATTTCTCAATATTTGAATTTCATCAGTGCTCGCGGTATTGATAGCAAAAGAATTAGCGGTTTTTATCATTGCGATATCATAGAATGCAGAGATGCCGGAATTATCGGTATCAATGCGCAAGATTTCGAAAATATTGCGGAGTTAATTAAACACGCTGATGATTACCCGCACTTCAAACCTTTATGCATCAGTAGTAATTTATTTCATAATTCAGGGGCGAATATCACACATGAGCTAGGATTATTACTTTCCAAATCGGTAGAGTTTTTCGATAAATTAACGGATTTAAAGCTAGAACTCAGTCAAATCATTAAATCTACGCTTTTTTCTGTAGGGGTTGGCAGTAATTACTTTTTTGAGATTGCCAAATTGAAAGCACTTAAGTACAATCTCTTAAAAATTGCGCATGCTTATGACAGTAATCTTAAAGCAGATGATATCTTCATTCATTGTAATACAAGTTTTAGAACTAAATCAGCGCTTGATTTTAATGTAAATCTCTTACGTAATACCAATGAAGCCATGGCTTCCGTACTTGGCGGCTGCAATAGTTTATGGGTTCAGCCGCATGATGAATCTGCAGGGAAGCCGTCAAGCAAAACATTTAAAAGAATTGCTTTAAACATCTCCAACATTCTAAAAGAAGAGTCTCATTTAGATAAAATAACAGATCCAACCAAAGGCAGCTACTATATTGAAAATCTAATTAAAGAAATTTCAACTTCTTCTTGGAAACTATTTGTTGAATTTGAGGAAGATGGCTCATACAACCATCATTTTGAGAATGGAAACATTCATCAAATCATTGATACTGATGCCGGCAAAGCTGAACAAAATCTGTGGGCTAGAAAGCATTTGATTATAGGCACCAACACCTACCAGCTCATTGGAGAAAAAATCAGTGCTTACTTAGATACTGAAGAAAGCGGCAAGAGTCTGGAAGCAAAAAGACTCACCTCTACCATCGAACATATGCGGTATAGAATAGAAAAACTAGTGGAGGAAAAAGGTGAGACTGCAAGACCTATGGCTCAAATTCTTTTGTTGGGAACCGATCCAATAAGCAAAGCAAAATCAGATTTTGCCTACAGCTTTTTAGGTATAGCGGGTATCGGTATCTCATCTGAAAATTTTATTAAAGATTTAGATGAAGAAATAGAAGCTGATAAAAATGCTAAAATGACTGTTTTATGTTATGCTGAAACTCCTGAAAATTTGGATCAGTATATAACAGAACATGAGGGGTTAGTTTTAATAGCTGGACAGGAGCCAAATGAAGCCGATTTACAAAAATCTGGTTTGTATGCTTGTATTAATAGAAATGTTGATGCAAAGAAATTTTTAGACCAATTATTAAAAGACTTACGAATAGCATTAGTATGAAATGAGCTTAAATTTTATCAATCTTAGTTTATCAAGTTAAGAGGGTTAAAATTTGTAGTGAATTCCATCCCGATAAATACGGGACAACTTGTGACAACTAATAAGAAATCAAAGACGCATGAAACCTGATTTTTCGAAAATACAATCATTAAAGAGTAATAATTCAGAAAGTAAGTCTAGCAGCAGACAAGATTGGAAAACTGCTGAGAGCATTTCGGTACCACCCGTAATTGACGCATCCACTATAAAAGATGCAGAGCACATAGGATTTATCGCTGGAAAAGCTCCTTATTTAAGAGGCCCTTATAGCACCATGTATGTACAAAGACCATGGACTATTCGCCAATATGCCGGTTTTTCCACTGCAGAGGAATCCAATGAATTCTACAGAAAAAATTTAGCAGCAGGTCAAAAAGGGCTTTCCGTTGCGTTTGATTTGGCTACTCACAGAGGCTATGATTCTGATCATCCGAGGGTTGAGGGAGATGTTGGAAAAGCTGGGGTGGCTATTGACAGCATTTTGGATATGAAAGTGCTATTTGACCAAATTCCATTAGATAAAATGTCGGTTTCCATGACCATGAATGGTGCTGTTATTCCCGTCATGGCGTTTTATATTGTAGCAGCTGAGGAACAGGGCGTAAAACCAGAACAACTCTCAGGAACTATTCAAAACGATATCCTAAAGGAGTTCATGGTGAGGAATACTTACATCTATCCGCCAGAGCCTTCCATGAAAATCATCTCTGATATTTTCGAGTACACTAGTAAAAAAATGCCGAAATTCAACTCCATCAGTATCAGTGGGTATCATATGCATGAAGCAGGAGCTACAGCTGATTTGGAGCTGGCTTATACCTTGGCTGATGGGTTGGAGTATATCAGAGCAGGTTTGAAATCAGGTTTGAAAATCGATGAATTTGCCCCTCGTCTATCCTTTTTCTGGGCCATTGGCATGAACCATTTTATGGAAATTGCCAAAATGAGAGCAGGTAGATTACTTTGGGCAAAAATTGTTAAACAATTTAATCCTGAGAGTCCAAAATCTTTGGCCCTAAGAACCCACAGCCAAACTTCAGGTTATAGTTTAACAGAACAAGACCCTTACAATAATGTAGCAAGAACTTATATTGAGGCTAAAGCAGCTGTACTTGGGCATACGCAATCATTACATACCAATGCATTAGATGAAGCTATTGCCCTACCAACAGATTTTTCAGCTAGAATAGCACGCAACACCCAACTATTTCTGCAAAATGAAACGAACATAACAAAGACAGTCGACCCATGGGGAGGTTCATACTATATAGAATATCTTACTGACCAATTAGTAGAAAAAGCTTGGGAATTGATTGAAGAAGTAGAAGAAATGGGCGGTATGACCAAAGCAATAGAATCTGGTCTTCCGAAAATGCGAATTGAAGAAGCTTCCGCTAGGAAGCAGGCTGGAATCGATTCTGGAAGGGAAGTTATTGTGGGTATCAATCGCTACAGAACTGATGAAGAAAGCGATATTGAGTTAAGGGAAGTAGATAATACGGCCGTTTTAAAATCTCAAGTAAAAAGACTTGAAAGACTTAAAAAAGATAGAAATACCCAAGAAACGCAAAAAGCTCTAGACGATTTAGCTGAATGCGCCAAAACTGGAAAAGGAAATTTACTGGAATTGGCAGTGGAAGCAGCAAGAAAAAGAGCCACATTAGGTGAAATCTCAGATGCCATGGAAAAATCATTTGGAAGACATAAAGCCACTATTCGCTCCATTCAAGGTGTATACTCCGGAGAAGCAGGCAATAGCGATGACTTTAAAAAAGCTCAGAAATTAGCAAATGATTTTGCTGCATTAGAAGGTAGAAGACCTAGAATTCTAATCGCAAAAATGGGTCAAGACGGACATGATAGAGGTGCTAAAGTAATTGCTACCAGCTTTGCGGATTTAGGCTTTGATGTAGACATTGGACCGCTTTTTCAAACCCCAGAAGAATCAGCTATGCAAGCTGCAGAAAATGACGTACATATTGTTGGGGCATCTAGCCTTGCAGCTGGTCATAAAATGTTAATTCCTAAATTAATCAACGAATTGAAAAGGATCGGAAGAGAAGATATCATGGTCATTGCAGGAGGTGTTATTCCGCCAAAAGATTATGATTTCTTGTATAAAGCTGGAGTAAGTGCTGTATTTGGTCCTGGAACGAATATAGCAAAAGCTGCTACCCAAATATTGGAAAAGTTGATGAGGGAGGATGAGGAGATTAGTTAAAATCTTTAACAAACGATTCCATTTCAAGTTGATGATTTAGAATGATATTATTTTTTCAAACACTAACTAGTTTACTAAAATTACATATATGAAACACCTAAAACTCCTTTTCCCCATTATTGTAATAGCAATAATCGTTGCCTGTGGAGGTAATACAGAGGGAAATAAAACTGAAACGAAAGCGAAAACTGAAACTTCTGATTCAACTAAAATTGCTAGAGACAGTTTACTTTCCACCTTGAATCTGCCAGATGGATTTGAAATTTCTATTTATGCAGAAGTAGAAAATGCCCGTTCAATGGCATTATCTGAAAGCGGGACTTTGTTTGTCGGCAACAGAAGTGAAGATAAGGTTTATGCAGTACAAGATACCGATGGTGATGGTACTGCTGATAAAAAGTATATTTTAGCTGAAGGTTTAACTTTGCCCAATGGAGTAGCTTTCAAAGATGGTGATCTTTATGTTGCTGAAGTTAGTCGTATTCTTAAATTTTCAGATATTGAAAATAATTTAGAAAATCCTGAATATGACGTGATTTTTGATGAATACCCAACCGATAAGCACCACGGATGGAAATATATTGCTTTTGGTCCCGATGGTAAATTATATGTACCAGTTGGGGCACCTTGCAACATTTGTAATAATCCTGATAAACCCATTTATGCTAGTATTACGCGCATCAATCCGGACGGAACTGGAATGGAAGTTTTTGCAAACGGTGTAAGAAATAGTGTAGGTTTTACATGGCACCCAGAAACACAAGATTTATATTTCACGGATAATGGCCGTGATATGCTAGGTGACAATATTCCGCCTTGTGAACTGAACGTAGCCACTGAAAAAGGACAGCATTTTGGCTATCCGTTTTGTCATGGTGGAACTATCCAAGATCCAGAATTCGGTGATTTAAGAAATTGTGATGAATTTAAAAAACCGTATCGAAACCTTGGGCCTCATGTAGCTCCATTAGGAATCAAATTCTATACTGCGGATTTATTTCCTGCACAGTATAAAAACCAAATATTCATAGCTGAGCACGGCAGCTGGAATCGTTCTAAGAAAATAGGGTATAGAATCCAGATGGTAAGCAATACAACAGACGGAGAACCTACCTACGAGACTTTTATTGACGGTTGGTTGAATGATGAAGAGCAGGATGCTTGGGGAAGACCAGTCGATGTTTTACTTAACGATAAAGGTGAAATGCTAATTTCCGATGATCTAGCAGGATTTATCTATAAGGTCACTTACAAAGGATAAATACTATTAATGCAATAAAGGAAAAAGGTTGAGCTTATTGGCTCAACCTTTTTTTGTGATCTATTTTTAGGTTCCAACAAAAACCTGACAGATTTCAAATTCAAAGAGCTATAACGGACAGGTTTAGGAGAGGATGAAAAAAATCAATCATTCGGTGGCGTAATCATTATATGTGCTCTGTGCGTACCAGGATTCATGATCCACGCTCCACCTGGCACTAAAGGTCTTATGGGTAAACCAGTAGATTCAGCTGTTGCAAACGGAATATAAACCACATATCTCAAGCTGGCTTTTTCAACCTTTCCTGTTTCAGGATTATATCTCCCCTCCGGACCTGAAAGAACATGTAAAGTAGTCGGATTTACTGGCATCTTTAATTTACCTGATTTTGCTTCTTCTTCTCTAATTTCAAAGATAGCATCTGGTCTTTTTCCTTCCGCTCGCAATTCATCTCCCCTTTTCATAAAAGGTTGTAAATCCTTGTGATAACAAGCTACGCTAAAGCCTTCCTTATTCGGATCATCCGCTAAGCAAATTTGTTCGTTAGTGCCTTGCCGTAGAAGAACCTTTTTACCATTTTCATCATAACCGTAAACGGTAGCTCCATCCTGCTTTTCCGGAGGGGCAGCCTGCACAGCTGCAGCAATTTGTCCTTCTTTATCGGGAATTTGGGCTTGACATGAAATTAAACTGAAAATAAAAATTGGAATTAGGAAAAGTGGTTTCATGATTAAAAATTAGGATTGTAAATATCATTTAAACTATTCTCAAGATATGAATTTCTATTGAAAGGCCTCACAAACTTATAAGCAAATAAAACACTTAGCTTAAAGGTAAATGATTTTGGTTTGAAATAAAGAATCAGTTATTATTGCATACTCATATCTCGAAATAATCTTTTCAATGAAAACCAAATCTATTCTATTCTTACTTTTAACTCTTTGCTGTCATTCCGTTCTTTCTCAAAATTATGAATTAGTGGGTTTGATTGACAATAAAATTTTAAAAATAGATCCGAAAACAGGAAAAACAACACTTTTACTAGAAATCAGGAACCTACCCAATGGCACTGATTTAAGAGATTTAGTTTATCAAAATTCAAAACAAGAGTTTTACACAATTGCTAACCCAAGTAACAATCCATATTTAGGTAAGATTTCACTAACAGGTGAATTTGAAGCGTCAGAACCTTTAGAAGCTGAATTTGCAACCATTTTCACGGTTGAAGCAATTAGTCTATATAACGATGAAATATATTTTTCAGCAAGTTTAAATGGAGGGAGAAACGATAACGATTTCTACTCTGAAAGCTTATTAAAAATCAACAAAGAGAGTGAATTAGAATTTTTAACTGAAATCAATACCGAAAAGCCATATCCCGACATTGATGTTTTGAACGTAACTGATGATGGAATTTTTATTTTTGATGGAGCCCCACCAAATCAAAATTTCCTTGAGTTTTATGAACTAGACTTGGATAATTTAAATACATCTTCTTATCCCCAGAAGATTTACTCTGCTAGCTATATCCCTCTAGCCGACTTTTGTTTTTATGAGAGTCAATTGCACTTTATAGCAGAAAAAAGCCTTTATACTTTCACTAATTCAATTCAAAAAGTAGTTGAAATTAATACAGAAGAAATTAATTCTGAAAGGAACTTTGTTGGTTTAACCCAATTTCCTGGTTGTCCTCTTCCAACAGCAAATCTTGAAAACGAAATTCTAGTCTGCAACGAAGAATCAATCACTCTTGATGTGGAATATCCCAACTCAACTTATCTTTGGTCTGATGGCTCCACTAATTCTACCAAAAATGTAAATGAAAGTGGGATTTACGAAGTGGAA
>NZ_FXAW01000003.1:88654-524542 GCF_900177665.1 Marivirga sericea | reverse complement strand
ATAACGGTCCTAAGGTAGCGAAATTCCTTGTCGGGTAAGTTCCGACCTGCACGAATGGTGTAACGATCTGGGCACTGTCTCGGCCACGAGCTCGGTGAAATTGTAGTAGCGGTGAAGATGCCGCTTACCCGCAACGGGACGAAAAGACCCCATGAACCTTTACTATAGCTTCACATTGACATTGGGTAAAATATGTGTAGGATAGGTGGGAGACTTCGAAGCTGTGTCGCCAGGCATGGTGGAGTCTTTGTTGAAATACCACCCTTATTTTATCTGATGCCTAATCCGTGATAAGCGGAGACATTGTGTGGTGGGTAGTTTGACTGGGGTGGTCGCCTCCAAAAGAGTAACGGAGGCTTTCAAAGGTTCCCTCAGCACGCTTGGTAACCGTGCGTAGAGCGCAATAGCATAAGGGAGCTTGACTGTGAGACCTACAAGTCGATCAGGGTCGAAAGACGGATATAGTGATCCGGTGGTTCCGCATGGAAGGGCCATCGCTCAAAGGATAAAAGGTACTCTGGGGATAACAGGCTGATCTCCCCCAAGAGCTCACATCGACGGGGAGGTTTGGCACCTCGATGTCGGCTCGTCACATCCTGGGGCTGGAGAAGGTCCCAAGGGTTGGGCTGTTCGCCCATTAAAGTGGCACGCGAGCTGGGTTCAGAACGTCGTGAGACAGTTCGGTCTCTATCTGTTGTGGGCGCTAGAAGTTTGAGAGGACCTGATCTTAGTACGAGAGGACCGGATTGGACAAACCGCTGGTGTACCAGTTGTGCCGCCAGGTGCATCGCTGGGTAGCTATGTTTGGAAGGGATAAGCGCTGAAAGCATCTAAGCGCGAAACCCGCCTCAAGATGAGACTTCTTTAAAGGAACCCTATAGATGATGGGGTTGATAGGCTACAGGTGTAAAGGCAGTGATGTCATAGCCGAGTAGTACTAATTATCCGTAGCTTTCCGTTCAACAGTCTTGTGTTTACTTTAAGACTCTTTCACATTAACATGTTGATTAATCTCAAAAGGTGAGATTAATTTAAAATACTGATACACCCTCCCGAGCAATCGGGATTAAAAGTATCATAAGGATATTTAACGCTTTATGGTGACTATAGCGGTGGGGTACACCTCTTCCCATTCCGAACAGAGAAGTTAAGCCCACCAGCGCTGATGGTACTGCCGTAAAAGGTGGGAGAGTAAGTCGTTGCCAACTTTTATTTATAACCCTGATTAGTAAAACTAATCAGGGTTTTTTTATGCCCCTTCCTTTTTTGATTTTCTTGCAATTCTCCTATCATATTCAAAATTAAGGCAACTTTGCTTCTCCATAAAATTCACTTCTAACTTTGGGTAATTATTATCTAATACTACTTTTCCTACTAGCTAGGAGAAGCCTTTACTCTAAAATGGTATTTCTCAATTCCTACTTTTCCTTTTTGCTCAATCAAAAAGAAAGAAAAAATCAAGACAAAACAATGCTACTACGCTTTTCCCAACGCTGGCTTGTTTGCACAAGCAGGCCCGCTGTTTTGTCCTTCTTCGTGCGCTCTTCGAACAAATTTAGTTGGGTTATAAAGATTGTGCTTTTATTTAGTAAAGTGGATAGAAAGTAATAAGCTACCACTTTTGTTATTTCAGATAATTTGTAACTTTTATCTTAGTAGAATAATGACTATAGGATAGGTGATAGAATTGTGGAAATCAATAAAATATATAATGAAGACTGCCTAATTACTATGGGTAGAATGTAGGAGGCTTTTATTGACCTCACGGTAACTTCTCCTCCTTATGACAATATGAGAGATTATCATGGCTATAGTTTCGATATGGAAGCTGTGGCTCATGAACTGTTTAAAGTGACTAAGAAAGGAGGGATTGTGGTTTGGGTAGTTTCTGATAAGACCATCAACGGAAGTGAAACTGGGAGCAGCTTTAAACAAGCGTTAACCTTCATGGAGGCGGGGTTTAGGTTGATGGATACCATCATTTTTAAGAAACCACCTAGAGGTGCAAGTGGCAACAATAGAATCTATTGGCAAGGCTTTGAATATATGTTTGTATTCTCTAAAGGAGCTCCAAAAACGATTAATCTGATTAGAGACAGAAGGAACAAAAGGGAGCCGTGACGGTGATAATGGTACCAAGAGGTTAACATATTGCAACTTAAAGAAGGTTGCTAGAGGTGGATATGGTGAATATGGCAGGAGAACCAATGTTTGGGAGTATTCAGTGGGGAAAAGGCATAGTTCAAAAGACAAAGAAGCATTCGAACATCCAGCTATATTTCCTGAAGACTTGGCCAGAGATCATATTACGAGTTGGAGCAATCCCGGTGACACTATATATGATTGCTTTATGGGCAGTGGAACCACAGCTAAAATGGCGGTATTAGCGGAACGTAATTATATAGGAAGTGAGATTTCACCGGTTTATTGTGAGCTGGCAGAAAAGAGGCTTAGAAAATGCAAAGATCAAATCAATTAGGAATTCGATACGTAGTTTACGTGTTCGAAGGCTGCAAACGGTATTTTAGATGAAATTGTTTGATGAAGAGTTTTGAAAATTTCTCTCACAGACTGCTATTTAGCCATTGATTTACCTGGCATCACAGCCGAAAAATTATTGGGGGGTAATTCACTGGTCAATTGTATTTCCTTTTTTGAGAAAAGCTAAGGGCTTGAAAGCATTCACACATGACAATAGGTATTTTGAGAATTGGTTTTGAAGATTATCATTATAAATTTAGTTTTGCAGATAGTTATTCGGAGCTAGCAGGTTTATCGGATGTCGAATTGATCGATTAATTAAGTTTTGCAAGCCTTACAAACATGCGCCAGTAGTTTAGAATGAGACAGTCTAATTTTCTACTTAGAGAGAATTATTATTTCACCGAAAGCAATCTGATTTTGAAAAGTTATTCTCAGAAATTCTAAATAAATTCAGATGATCTGGCTCAGGTAATTACTGTTTTTTTTATATCATTGCGCATGAAACAGATTTTAATCACTTTACTTTTAATATCATTCTCATTTTCAGTCTACAGTCAGAACGGCCCCATAAATGTTTATTTGAAGGGTGGTGGGGTCATTAATACAAATTACGTTTCGCTTTATTATGCCAATTTTAAAGGTCCTGTGGTACAGGTAGATGGTGAGGGTGGAGATGTTGTAAGTGCGAAGGATGTCAACTATATTGAGGGGGTTAATAGCAAAGGAGATACCCTATATAGCACCACCGCGCAATTTCAAGGAAAGAGAATTTGGGTAAAAAGAGTGTTTAAATCTGATCGCATTGAAATTTTTACTGAATCATTGCAGCAAATTAATTATCGGACAGGTTTTAACTATACATGGAAACTAGATTATTATAGAAAGGATGGCGGGCAAATTGTAGCTGCTAAGTACGATCAAATGAAGTTTGATCTCGCTGATAATAATAATTCGATGAAATATTTAAGGAAAGGTAATGGCGCTAGAATAGCGCAAATAGCACTCTATGGAGCAGGTATTGGCTTCATTGTTGCTTCTATCGCCTCATTTAGCAAGGAAGAAAACAGACCGGGACCAGGTTCTAGTAGTAATACTGGTATGAATATCCCTCCCACATTCATTGGTGCTGCAGTTTGCTTGGTTGTCCCGCTTATTTTAAATCCTGGTAAGCAACAAAACTTTATAAAAGCTTTAAAAGCGTACGAGTAAAACACACTTTTCACGATTTGAGCTAATTTAATACTTCACTCAGCCGTATTCTAAGACTTATACAATAAAAATATTCAGCTATTCGACATTTGCAATGTTGAATGATTACAGTAGGATTTGTAATCCGACCTATCACCCAAACAGATATATTCAAAAGTAAAATGGATTTAAAAGCCAATGAGATGGGTACGACATTCCAAATATCGAACGGGAAAGTGTCCTCATTAGCTGATAAAGCAGTAGATTAAAGTCAAAACGGCATTTGCTGGTCCTTTTTTTTCGGCTATTATCCTTAAGCCGAAGCCTTGGTATGGATCAGAAGCAATTGTTAAATAATTGATTCATCGGTACTTTTTCATCTAACTAGTTCTTTAAGTCGAAGCATTTACTGCATTAGTCGATAAACCAATTCAATTTCTTATTTAACTGTATTTTATATATGCCAATAGAGTTATTTTCATTAGTTTTAAATTTTGGTTTTTTACAATTTATAATGAGAAAATTAATACTTCTTCCGTTCCTTACTTTTTTATTGGCTTTGCCAGCTTTTAGTCAAGATTTAATTATTGAATCCATGACGGTTGAAGCTAGCTATCACATGCATTCAGCTTTTACCTATAGTGCCACGGTTAAAAATATTGGCGTGATTCCTTCTAATCCGGGAAGCTTAAAGATCTATTTCGGGATTGATGCAAATGATTATAGCAACTATGTTTCACAAATTAGCATTCCTGCTTTGTCTGCTGATGAGACTTTAACCTTAGTTGCTGAGATCGGAGGGACGGAATATGTAACCGATATGGATGAAGCTATCGGTACTTATTTTGTAAACACATTAATAGACCCCAATGCGTACAATTTTTTTGATGTAGACCCCTCAAACAATAAATATCAAGCAGGTACTACAGAGGTGATCGCATCTACAGCTGATATTATTTTAAGCGATTTCAGCTTAGACCAAAACGCCAATCTTGTGCAGGGTGGAGAACTCTCCATGACTATAGACGCTGCTAACCCAGGCTCGACTATCAGAGGGATGTATATAAAAGCTTATTTGTCAGAGGATGAAGTCTTCGATGAGAATGATCTAGAATTAGAAAGTTCTGACTATTTAAGATTTGATTATCAATCCGCTGTTACTGGAGCGGTTTTAGACAATTTCGAAATTCCTTTCAACTTGACTGCTAGTGAATATCATATTTTCTTGCAGATCGATTGTTTTGATATTATAGAGGAAGTAGATGAAGCCAATAATATATATCAGGCAGGTACTGTTCAGATAGCCAATTCTGATGCCATCTTGTCCATAAATGAGGCTACTATAGATTATTATTGGACCGACAGTGGGGTTGATATATCATTTGAGATTACAAATACGGGATCAACAGATGTTTCACATTACCAGTACTATGTTTCTTCATATTCTGGTGGAGATGGTTACAACCCTCCAAACTATGGTACTATTGGGGCTGGCGAAACCTGGTGGGAGTTTGTTTATCTTAATAACTACGAGATCTCAGGTAGTTACATTTATATTGGAAACAATGACCCAAAGTACCCATACATCAGTGAAGTAGAGGTATACATTGGAAACGAACCCACTTTCAATTATAATTTCAATATTGCTGATGTTTACCACAGTAGTCCCGTAGAAACGGAAGATTCTGAAATACCAATTACTGTAGAGATCGAAAATCCTAACAATAATTCAATTTATGAATCTGCTACTATTGATATAACATTGGAATCTTTGGATGGTCAAATCGTAGAGAATTACAGCATTAATGAATATGTTAGTATGTATGATTATGGAACTGATGAGTTGAATCTAAGTCTTCCTAATAGAAGCTCTCTAATAGCCGGTACTTATAATGTAACCACTGATATAACGTTAACCTATGAAAGTGGTGGGGCAGGACCTTTTTCGAGCGAACTCGAGATAATAGGCTCAGAATTTAATATAGATGTGGAAGTATTAGGTCAGAATGGAGATATTATCAATCAGGGGGTCGTATATTTTTATGAAAAAACGACAGAAGGGGGCATCAGTTTTTTAAGCAGTGCGGAAATAGCAGAACTTGATGGAGTAGGGAAGGTTAGTTTTCTGCAATCAGCAGGCAATTATATGTTTTATGTAGTGCCGGATAAAGATGAATTTCCTAATTACATCAGAACGGTTTCCGGTAACACTTTCAAATTAGAAGAAACTAGTTTCACAGAAATTAATTCTAATGCTACTATCCAAATTGAAACCATCTACGTAGATTCTAACGCCCTAAATGGAAGTAAAATAATTGAAGGAAATGTGGTCAGTGGAACAGCTACTGGAAGGATGACTTATAGCCAAACAGCCCGAGCCTCTTTTGATCAAACGCCCGTTTATTTAATCCAGGATAATTCAGTAGTAGCTTTCACTACTACAAATGCCAGTGGAGCATTCTCTTTCTCAAATCTGGAGAATGGAGATTATGATGTCTATTTTGATGATGGGGATATCTTAGAATCAAATGATATCACAGCAAATGTGAATATAGACGAAACTACTGACATTGTTAATTTAACAATTGATGAAAGTGGAGAAGTAGGTATTGAAGATCTTAAAATGGAAATAAATGCCTTTTTTATAGGAACTAAGGATGTGGAAGCGGATGAAAACCATGTATCGGTTGAATACGGTTTATCTAATAGCTACCTCCACAATAGCATTGATATTCAAGATGCCTTTTTTTATTGTTACATCAAGCAAAATGATGTAGTACTTGACTCCATTGCATTTGAAAGAGATTTGGTAATTCAGCAGTATGATTCTTTGCAGTTTCAGAATTCTCTTCAATTAACAAATCCCTTAAATATTGGAACATATGAGGTTGAGTTACATCTTTCTACCCCCTATCAAAATACTAAAGTGAGGGGATCAGAGAGATTTTTCGATGTAATCGAACCACATTATGATGTGACAATCCGTGCATTTGATTCACAGCAATTGGCGCTAGCATCAGGTATTGTTCAATTATATAAAGTAGATGAATCGGGACAACTTGTACTTTTTGAGGAAAAAGCAGTTGCTCAGGATGGAGTTGCCATTTTCAATACTCCCACTTGTGATTATATTGTAAACGTGGTGCCCGATAAAGTAGACTTTCCGAACTTACTGTCAAGCTTTCAGAATCAGAAATATTACTATTCAGATGCAGATATTCAAACGTTAGTAACCGATACTGAACATCAAGTTAACGTAGTGAGTAATCCCGCTCAAAATTTGAATGGCAATCGAAAGGTGGTTTTTGATCTTATAGATGACAACTTTCGTTTTGATCAAACCTTGGTCGTCTTGGCTAATGCTGCAGATAGTAGTGTTATTAATACTGCTACCATGGAAGAAAACCATGTTGAAATTGAGAATTTGGAGACTGGTGAATATCTATTCTACCTTGACGATGGAAGTATTACGATGAATCATGAAAAATGGTACTCTTTAGTTATCAATGAGCAAGATGACCTTTATCAAATAGAAATCGGTTCTAACACCGCTGTCAATCAATATGATCTTGATTTTGTAGTATCGAAAGATTCTGTTTTCAATAACTACAATAATATAGGTCAGCTCGATATGGCCTTTGCTATTGATAAACAATCTGAAAGTTTCCCTGATGAGTTATTGTCAGTTGATTTTAGAATAGATTTGATCTCAAATGAAGGTAGCGATTCTCTTGCTTTCCTTTACTCTGAGATGCTTGATTTTAACGTATTTGAAAACTTGTCGAAAACCTTCCTTTTCGATTCTTTCCTCGATGCCGGTACTTATGATGTAAAGGTAAATTACGCTTCTCAATATACCGATGGTTTCGTTGAGGGTGGAGCGTTTACCATCGATATTCTAGATGCTGGTGTAAATTTGACTAAGGTGCAAATAGGACAGGAGCTTTTGGAAAATGCTTCGCAGATTCCATTGGAATTGCATTTAAATGGAAGTACTGATAGTCTGGCTGATTTTACAGTATATTATGAACATCAACTAATAAAAGGGACTGATACGATAACAATAGAAACTCATCAGAAAAGTATTGAGATTGGAAATGAAGAGTCTAAAACTTATTCTTATGCTGTAGATTTAGAGAACCCCTTGGCGTTAGGTGATTATCGGCTAGTGACTATTTTTAGTCCCCATCATAATGCTAAGAACAATCAACAGCTAGTTGAAACTACTTTTAGGATCAAAAATGAAAGGCTTACATTAAGTAACCTAAAACTCAGTGAAGAACTTTCTATAATTTCCGGCTCAATGGATTTTAGCTTTAATATCAACGCTAATAGTGAAGATTCCATCAAAAATCAAAACACTAAGCTATTTGGCTATCTTATTTATAAAAATGACACCTTAGTTCACACTGAGGAAGATTTGAGCCTAAATATCCCACAATCGAGCACGGCAGCATTTCAAAATTCTATTGATTTTGATGATCATTTTAGTTCTGGTCTTAATCCTGGCGACTATAAATTCATAATTGAATTAAAACATCCGGAGGATATTTATAGTGAAAAAGCTGTTACCACTTTTAGGATAAGAGATCTGTCCATTAAACTTCTTGAAGTCGTAATTCCTGAAGAAGTGTCTGGAAATGAAGATCAAATTGATTGTGAAATAAAGGTGTACGGAAACAGCAATGATATAGTTCGATCGCTTGAGACGAGTTTTAAAATAGCTATATTTAGCAAGGATGAAATAGTAGCGGATACGGTTTTCACTAAATTTTTAACAATTCAAAGATCGGGTTTCATCAATCTTAAAATGCCATTATCCTTTTTAACTGAGCTTCAGGATGGCGATTATGTATTGGAATTAAGCTACATTACGAACTATATGAGCAATTATTCTGATGTAATCTCCCAAGAGTTTGCGGTTTCTACAGAATCGGAAATCACGTCTAATCGCGATAAGCTTATTTCAGAATATAGTATATATCCAAATCCTTTTGTAGATCATTTGCAGATAGCCGGTGATGACTTTGATGCTGTCTTCCTTTATGATCAATATGGTAAACTTATTAAGACCTATAATGAGGAAAAAGGCTTCGAGAATTTGGGCTATCTAAATGCGGGTGTTTACCTATTAGTTATTAAGTATAAAGGTAGTGTAATCCATAAAAAGCTTGTTAAGAAGTAAGCTTAGCCCTTTAACTGTGGTTCGGTTCGGTCATACCTTTCAAGAGTAGGATCAAGCGCTTGAAGTTTCCTGTATCTTTTTAAGTTGTTTCTCCGCATTGGCTATCATTAAATCCTCTTTGCTATTTTGGGCGCCTTTACTATCGGATTATCAACTGCTTATTTGATTTGGTATGCAGGTGCAGACCTTGCCATTAATTTTTCAACCATTGTGGCGGGTGAACTATTGGGGATTGTATATGGAGCCTTTTTATTTCCCTTTTATATAAAGCCAATCAAAAAAGAAGAGATAACCCACTAGCCATAAGCGCAAGAATCTTTTATGGATTTAGTTAGGTCGCATGTTTTATAAGTTTAGTCGATTATTTTGACAAATTTATATTATTTCGGTTAGCTTGTGTTAAATTAGAATGTTAAAAATGCTAGTATGCTTAGGCTATCAGCAATAGTGTAATAATAAATGTCAACAATGTCTATAGCGATGTTGTACACAATAAAAATTAAATCATGGCTAAAAATAAAACTGAATTAGAAAATAGTACTGATACTACTAAGCTGAAATGCGGAATTATTATGCCTATTGCCGAAAGCTCGGATTATCCTAAAGAACATTGGAAAGACGTTTTAACAATTTTAACGGAAGCTATTGAGGAGACTCAATTTGAATCTAGACTTGTTAGTGACGATGTGGCTATTGGTCTTATTCATGATAGAATCGTTACCAATATCTATAACGATGACATTATTGTTTGCGATGTAAGTTCTAAAAACCCTAATGTTATGTTTGAACTAGGACTAAGGCTAGCATTTGACAAACCAACTATTATCATCAAAGATGAAAAGACTGGATATTCTTTTGATACAGGCGTAATAGAGCATTTATCATATCCGTCCTCATTGAGATTTGGGCAAATAGTTGATTTTAAACAGGAACTAATCAAGAAAATTGAAGCTACTTATGATAAATCTAAGAAAGAGTCTAACTATTCTCCTTTCCTTAAGAGTTTCGGTAAAACAATTGTTCCTGCTTCAATACAGCAAACCGAAATTCCTGAAGGAAAATACATTCTGGAACAAATAGAAAGTCTTAGATACGAAATGAGAGCATTAAGATCAAGAGATATTAATGATTCAAGAAATGTTAAGAATTTCAGGGTAAATGAAAATCTAAATAAGGAAGTTTTTTATGGGCTCTTGGATAAAGTAAGGGCTAACAACAATAAAATTAATGAGAAGGATTTGTTTAACCTCCTTAGGAATGAATCTAGAAATGCAGGTATTGACATATCGCTGAGTGAATTACAAAACATGATAAACGAGTATTTATTAACAAAAAAATAAATCAAAGGGATTACAAAAGTCGCTAAAAACCCATAGGCTAATGAACTCCTTGCAAAAGGCGTCTGCGTTATATTGTTTTATAAAAGTTAACAGAGGTGAGCCTACGAATTTTGGCTTGGCTTTAATTTTCAAGCTTTCGGCTATTTATTCTATTCACATCTGCCGGGCCGGGGTTGGTATGATGATTATCCTATAGAATGGTATGAAGTTAAATTTTCTGGAATTATATCCTATATCTAGGAATTTAAATGGTTGTCAAATTAATTGTGCTTTACGGGATTTTTAAACTATTTGTACGGATAGGATATAATGAAAAGGTATATTCAGCACTTGGGGCAGTTGTATTTGCTTTCACCGCCTCTTTTCTGATAAGCATAATGGGTTGGTATATTGCCATTGACTTGAGCTCCATAATTGTTGGAGCAGTACTGGGGTCACTTTACGGAACCATTTTCTTTCCTACCTATATAAAGCCCATCAAAAAAGAAGAGCTAACCCACTAGCCATAAGCGCAAGAATCTTTTATGGATTTAGTTAGATCGTACATTTTACAAGTTTAGTCGATTATTTGGACAATTTTATATTATTTCGGTTAGCTTGTGTTAAATTGAGACTTTTAAATTGTTGATATACTAGTGCTATCGACAATAGCACAATAAAATATATCAGCAATGTTGATAGCAAATTTTAGACCTAATTAAAATAGAGTAATGACCATTTAAATGCAGCAAAGCAGGAGATATACTAAAGTAGCTGAACAATTTCCAAAATGGATAAAACATGAATCATGGTCCGAAAACCTTTTGGTCATGAGTGAGGTGAAGTGCATTTCAGATGCTTCATCAATACAAGCAGATGTCATTTCTTTAAAATCAAAAAGTAACACACTTCATGTTTATGAGATTAAAACTAATGCTACCCCCAAAACAATTAACGCAGCACTTTGGCAGCTCAAAGGGTTTTATTCCAACTACAAAACCTTAGTCATTTCAAAGGAAACCTACTATCAAATACGTAACAGTTCAGTATTTGAAACCATTACTAAATATGGTATAGGAATAATAACTTTTACGGGAGGAGACAAGCTAACCTTTAAACGGGTTAAAAGAGCAAATTATAGAGAGGGAACATATTTAGAACATTGGCCATCTATTCTGGCGGAAAGGTAATAGTGCAGATATGGCCGTAACACAGAGAATAAGGAATTTGATAAAAGCAGAAGCAGGCTTTAAATGTGCCGTGCCATTCTGTAACAATACTTCTCCTCTTCAAATACATCATATTATTCATCAAGGTGGAGGAGAAAATGGAACTGATACTGTTGACAATTTAATATGTCTTTGTTCCAACTGTCATGGCAGATATCATGCTGGTGAAATTGATAGACAAGCAATTCAGCAATACAAACGAAGGCTGGTACAAGAGGCTTACAAAGAACTAGCGCCGAATGAAGTGGGATATCTAGAAGCATTATTAGAAGGAGACAACATCGAACTGGACGCTGAAGGTGTGCGACTTGCTAGAAGACTTGAGAGGAAAGGCTATGTTACAATTAATGAAACATCTGAAGAATTGTTTCAATTAGAGATAACTGATGCCGGAAGGTCTGTTGTAGAATAAAAAAACTGCCTAACAAAACCTAAACTGCATTAAAAAGCAGTTTAGCCAAACCGTTATGCAAAACTTGATATATGAAGGATACAATAATCACAGATAAAATAATTGTTTTAAAAGACACTCTTGCTCAGATTACTCATGCCATAAATTTGACCGAAAGCACTGGAGATAATAGCCAGCTGATTTCGAACTCTATAACAATCTTAATTGCATTGATAGCTGCCTTGATCGCTTTGTATCAAGTTAAATCTAATATAATTTCGAGCTCAAGAATTACATGGATAGAAAACTTGAGAACAGCAATTAGTGAATATGTGGCTGAAGTAAATGATTGTGCAATTATCATTTGCAACGTTCATTTCAAGTGTTTGCAAAGGGATCAAGGGGAAATTGATGAGATTATTGAAGAATATTATCCTTTATATATCATTGCTTCAAGAAAAATTGATAAACTTGGTAGTAAAGTATTACTCTATCTCAATTCTGATGAAACAAATCATAAAAAAATAGAGGACATTATTACTGGTATTGACAAACAATTGCATAAGGATAAAATGTCAGACCTTGATGAAAAGAAAATAGAGGACGATATCAAAGAAATTCTCAAATCAGCAAAACTAATATTCAAAACTGAATGGGCTAAATCAAAAAAAATATTCAAAATATAAGCGGATGATCGATAATAGAAGGGAATTAACTACAATTTAATGAGACGAGCAGCAATGAAACTATGAGAGCTAATAATACAGACAGAATAGGAGTACATGCAGTTGGTTATTTAATATCTAAACAATTGAACTGGATTTTTAGAGAACAGCCAATTGTAGATGTAGGGATTGATGCTTTAATTGAAGAGGCGGTTGAAGGAAATCCCACTGGCAAATTCTTAGCGGCACAAATTAAATCTGGTACTGGAAATTTTCACGGATCTGAGAGATACTATACTTTGTATGTATCGAAAGTCCATTATAATTATTGGTTAAATTTAGACTTGCCTATAATCCTTATTGCCTATATACCCGAAACAGATGATATTTTATGGGAACTGATAAATGAGCAAAACTTACTTCCTACTGAGAAAAGATGGAAAATAGATATCCCTAAAAACAAGCCACTTAATAAAGAATCTCACACAGAATTAGCAAGAATAATTAATAGCGATTTTCAAGAAAATTTTATGAAAGATTTCTATGATGGAGAAATATCAGATCAGGAAATTGAAAAAATATTAGAATCTGTTGGATCAATTTCTAAATCAGAGGCTTGTACATTAAAAATGACTGATATTGTAAATGGTCTAGGTGAAGAAACTCGTAAAATAACTGCAAAAATTCATGAATATGTTGATCTAGGATACCATGATAGTGATCCAAGAGTAAAAAAAGTAATTAAAAGATTTTCAGCAATTTTAGTTGATGTGGCAAGGAAACTAGATCATGAAATTGATCAGTTTGCTGATTACTTTTCTGAAGGTATTAGAGCCTGTGAAAAATTGGTTATGATTTATTTTGAATTAACCCAAGATTATAAAGCTATTCAAGAATTGAATAATTCGACTCTAGGGCTAGTACCTGCAATGGATGAAGCTATCGATGGTATTAAATTCATGAGGAACGAAATATCAAGCCTTCCATCAAAATTTGCTAACTTAAAGAAAGCTAAGCAAAGATCTATTGTCACTTTGAATTCAATACTCGCAGAACATAAAGCAGCAAAAATGATGGTTGAAGATTTCAATTATCAACTAAAGAAAATCTTAGATTAGAAGGCCCAGATCCCGCCATGCTGCATGGTGGTTTGGTTATATCTTTACTTCACAATGCAAATTATTGCTAAATAAACTAAAGATGAAAAAAGGAATAATAGTAGGCTGTTTGACTGGCTTGAGCTTTATAATTTTTCAATGCATCTTCATTTACTTTAACTTTTCTTCTCCCGTGTGGTCATTGTTGATTCTATATATAGCATTAGCTCCAGTATCTCTGCTAATTTATAAATATAAAATTGACAACAATCTATCAATGGATTTAGCATTATTAGTTGCTTCTTCTGCATATGTTACCTTGATTAGTTTATTCCTGTTGGCTTTAACCACAATAGCAGACTATACTATAAGTATGATTGCCGGGGTAAGCTTTTTTTCATTGCTGTTTGGATTTATACTATCCGCTATTTCTGCTAGCCTAATAGTAAAAAAGTGAATAGTTGATTTATTTCATATTTCGTCTCCGTTCTCTCTGCGTTTTTTTGGAAATAGTTTCAAACAGACTTCTCCATTCGCCACCAGCAATAGCTCAGCTATATAGATAACAACTTACCCATTAGTAGGTATTGCAAATCTCCTCAAATAATCCCAATTTTAGTTAGTAAACTATTTTAACTAAAACCTGAGCTTATGAGACCTATTGCCTTAGATGCCCTTTCTTTTATGGCATCCCCCACCGAGAAAAAATTTATCCTATTACGATCTGAAAAAGCCGATAAAGATTTAGACTATCTTCAAAATACGGCCATTCCAAAAATTCTAAACCGCAAGGATGCGGATAAAATCATGGGGGTTTGGGGTACTTTGGGCTATGCCAATGATGATCCGGTCAATTGGGAGGGTAAGCTGTACTGCTCCAATGAAGGCAATGACGTATTCAAAGAAAAATCTACCGTAGAGGAAGAGGTAAGCCTTATCCAACAGATGTATCCTGAGCTGGATGTTAAAAATGACATAAAGGAAAAAGTCATCAATCTAAGTCAGTTAGATATTCCCTATCCTGAAATATTTGCTTTAGACGAAATCCCCAAGCTCCGATTAGACGCTTTTCTGGCTCCAGAAGAAGGAGCCTTGGCTTTTTACCAGCATCAAATAGAAAACAATGAAGCCGCAGAATTAGATTATATTATGCCAGAGGCTACGGAGGACAATAACACCAACGAACGTGATCGCCTTGTCTATCAATTCAATGCCCTTCCGCATAAAGCAATAGAGGAAGTTCCCGGAATACCGAATCGCTATCGTTTATCCACTCGCTACAAACAGGAGGAATTTATTGTGAAAGTGCTCATCTTCAAAAGGGCCTTTAGAAAACATAAGGAAAAAGACCTACCCTCCAATAGCAAAGAAATAGTAGAATTGATTGAAGATGAACTGGCTGCTTACAAAACAGGTCTTTTTGTAAAAGATCATCGGCTATTGGTCATGAAGCCCAATGGAAACTTTATCAACGCCAATTTTGGGGCTATTGATGAAAGTAAGAAAACCTTATTGCTTTTGCATGGCACCTTCGCTAGCACGAGAGGTTCATTTGGTGCGGTAAATACATGGATAAAACAATTTTTAAAGGAAGCGCAATACGAGCAGGTTATCGCTTTTGATCATCCTACCTTTTTCTGGGATGCGGAGGGCAACATCCAAAAGATGTTTTCCATGTTGAATGCGTTAGACATTCAATCCTTTGATCAGGAAGTGGATATCATTGGTACGAGTCAGGGAGGCTTGCTGGCGCAGTTTTTAGCCAATTATGAGCAAGACAGTATTAAGGTAGGGAAAATAGCTTTGGTGGCCTCTGGAAATGGCGTGGGGTATTTGTCTTTTGCCGAAGGGATGGCTTTTGGATTAAAGATGCTGAAGAAGGTCATGAGAAAGATTGGGATTGGCGCTCCTGTTGTCTTTATCGCTTCCTTATTGCAGCATTCTTTTGAATGGGTAATTAGGCAGCCAGGCATGGATGTGATGAAGCCCGGCAGCGATAGATTGCATCATATTATTTACAATACGCCTGTTCAAGCCTCTACCCGTTATCTGCCCGTGGCGGGTAATTATGAAAACAATGGATGGTGGGGAAGAAAGCTAGAGTTAGGGATTGATCTAATATTAACAGAACATAATGATTGGGTGATTAGCACTAAAAATCAATTCAGTTTACCCAGCCAATACGTGGCCATTGAAGGCTATAATCCGGCCAAATATAAAAACTACATGATCAATGATGCTCTACATGGTAGATTGATTGAAAAGGAGACTTGCCAAGAGCGAATTGAAAGCTTTTTCTTTACGGAAAAATCTGAAAAAGTAGACTATAACAAATTGAAGTCCCTGGATCATTTTGATGCGCATTGTCATTTGTTTGGCCGAAATGTGATCACGGGTCGATTGATCTTGATGTTGCTTGGTGATATTGTGGATTACCTGGATCAGGACAATCCTGATGAACAGCTGCAGCCAATTAGCACTCGCGAGGGAAATGAGAATGAACATGGCATTGGAAGGGTGATTCGAAATGTGTTCAAATACTTCTTATTCAATAAAGGCGCACGCCAAATGATGCATGATTTGGAAGAGGATTATTGGGATACCAGGGTTTCGCCCAAGACCTTCCGCTACATCCCTTTAATGTTTGATCTGGAAATGACCTTTAGGAATGACTATGATACGAATAATGCAGCTTCCGTCATTACACAAAAAATGCAGGAGTTTACGGGAAAGCATGGCGAGTTTATAGATAAAATGGATGGCTTAGTGGAGCGTTTTGAGGAGAATGATGAGTTTATATTTAATGGGGAGCGGGTAGTCAATGAAGATTCGGTACGCATTCTAAAATATGCGAAAAAAATTATCAAGAGTTTAAATCTTGTCAATTCCGATGTGTTAGCGGATGCAAAGGATTCTTTTAAAACTCAGCAAAAGGAATTAGCGCAGTTAAAAACACTATATGGTCATGACATTTTTCCATTTCTGGCAGTAGATCCGCGCAGGGAAGGCATGGCTCAGGAAGTGGAAGACAATATTGGTAAGGAAAAAGTGTTCCATGGCGTAAAGCTCTACACGCCTAATGGGTATTCACCTACTGATTTGAACTTATTTGATCCAACCAAGGCTTTTGTGCATGGTACCAGTTTATACACATGGTGTGAGGAAAACCAAATTCCTATTATGGCGCATTGCTCTGATTCAGGCTTTGCTACTTTTACGGATCGCATTCAAATTTATGGCGATTTGTGTACGCATGAGCTGGATTCCTCGAACAATGACTACACCTATCAATTAGTCTTTAAGGATAAGGAATATCATGATTTTGAGTACAACCTCTTACAAGGCGGATTTGATAAGTCCATTAAAGAAAGAGCCCATCGTTTAAACCATCCGACACTTTGGCGAAAAGTGTTAGATAAGTATCCAAATCTTAAAATTTGCTTAGCGCATTTTGGCGGGGGTAGTCATGAATGGCAAGAAGAAATAAAAAGATTGATACTGGATTTTGATCATGTGTACACAGATTTATCTTGTCAGACTGACCCTAAAATGCTAAAAACCATTGCTGACCGCTATTTTAAGACCGACACCCCTGAAAACAAGAAGCTGCAAAGCCGCATCATGTATGGCAGCGATTACTTCCTGAATATGCTGCAGGGTATTGAGTTTAAGAAATACTACGGCAATTTTAAAGCGGTATTTAGTGAGGAGCAATTGGAAAATATGTCGGTGGGGGTGGTGAAAGAATATTTGGGGATTGGTTAAGCGGATTGTAAATCCGCGGATACTAGTACGACATTACAAATGTCGAACAGAGAAAAGGTGTTGGCTATTCGACATTTGTAATGTTGAATGTAGATCGTAGGATTTGTAATCCGGCTATTTAGTATCGTAGGATTTCTAATCCGACTAAAAGAACATAGGATTTTTAATCCGGCTATTCTTAAATAGCCAATTTTAAACTTTGTAAAATAATATTTCTATGGGATTTGAATATGTGGTGAAAGATCAAGGAGCTCCCTACTTTGTGACTTTTACAGTTCACCAGTGGGTTGATGTTTTTACCAGGAAGATTTATAGTGACTTATTAATAGAAAGCATCGATTATTGTCAACAACATAAGGGGCTGAAAGTTTATGCATGGGTAATTATGAGTAATCACTGCCATTTCATTCTACAGGCCGCTGATGAAAAATTAAGTGATGTCATTAGAGACTTCAAAAAATTCACGTCTAAAAAGATATTTAAAGCCATCAAAGATAATCCGAAGGAGAGTAGAAAAGCTTGGTTACTACGAGCTTTAAGTTATAAAGACAAGATTTGGTTTTGGAAAGAAGGGTATCACGGGGAAGAAATTGTGAACTCAGATTTTTTTGAGTCGAAGCTTAACTATATTCATATGAATCCGGTAAAGGCTGGAATTGTTGAAAAGGAGGAGGATTATTTGTTAAGCAGTGCTGGGTTCTACAGTGGTTTGAGAAGTAGTAGCATTCCTATTGCTTACTATGATTAGGAAGGTAGTTCGATAATACTAAGCGGATTATAAATCCGTGGATAGTAGTTCGACATTACAAATGTCGAACAGTTGGTTACGGGTGAGTGGATTGTAGATCCTGTATAAGATTATAAATCTTGATATAGGAAGTTCGATTAAGATTATAAATCTTGAGATAGTAAGTTCGACATTGCAAATGTTGAACAGGTCGCATTTACAGGATAGCTATTCGATATTTGCAATGTCGAATTTTATTCATAGGATTTGTAATCGGTTTAAACTTGAAGTTAGAAAATATGCCTGTAGGCGTATTGAAAGCGTATCTGTTCATCGGATCATGAATCCTGTATAAGATTATAAATCTTGAGATAGGTGTTTAAGATTATAAATCTTGAGATAGTAAGTTCGACATTGCAAATGTCGAACAGCTGGTCAAACAGATGGATAGTAGTTCGACATTGCAAATTTCGAACAGCTCGGAGTTGTATCCCTCTTGTACTTTGAAATTTAGCAGAGTATAGATCCGAAGAGATAAATTCTGCTTCAAAAATATCTAACCGACAGTTGTCTCAAAATTAAAAAATACTTACTAGTCCAATAAAATTGTTTTAATTCGCACAATGAAAAATGCACGTCTATTTAAGGGCCCTTTCATTGCGCTAGCCTTTAGTGCTTTTTTATTTTTTGCTAGCTTCAATATGATCATCCCAATGCTTCCTGATTTTTTGACTAGCTTGGGTGGCGGAGAATACAAAGGACTTATTATTGCTTTATTTACCATCACTGCAGGTTTGTCAAGGCCTTTCAGTGGAAAATTAGCTGATCGAATAGGTAGGCTTCCTGTAATGATTTTTGGAGCTGTGGTTTGTTTTGTCTCTGGCCTTGCCTATCCTTTTGTAACGGGAGTAATTGCTTTTTTTGCTTTACGTTTATTGCATGGGTTTTCTACGGGCTTTACGCCCACGGGCAATGCGGCTTATGTAGCTGATATAGTACCGGTCAATCGAAGGGGAGAGGCTATGGGAATTATTGGAGTGGCGATCAGTATTGGTACTGCTACAGGCAATGTCGTAGGCGGATATATTGGGAGCGCCTTTCCCATTGATTACGTTTTCTATGCTTCAGCTGCTACCGCTATAATGAGTGTTTTAATTTTATCGGGAATGAACGAGACTCTAGCGGATAGAGTAGAATTTAATTTTGGCTTACTCAAACTCAAGAAAGACGAAATTATTGAAAAGAGAGTAATTGTCCCCGCCGTTTATATGGCATTAAGCGTCTTTTCCTTTGGCCTGGTTTTAACGATTATGCCGGACTATAGTGCACATCTAGACATTAGCAATAAAGGATTGTTTTTTGCCGTCTTTGTATTGGCTTCATTAGGGGTAAGAATTATTGCGGGTAAAATCTCAGATAAAATTGGAAGAGTTAAGGTGTTGAAGGTTTCTTCTTTTTTACTGGCTATTGCGATGGTTTTAATTGCTTTGTCTAATTCCTTAATTAGTTTAATGGGAGCAGCCATTGTATTTGGTTTAGCAATGGGGATGAATTCTCCCACAGTATTTGCCTGGGCTATAGATTTAGCCGACAGTAATAAAAGGGGTAAAGCTTTAGCTACATTATATATTTTTCTGGAGATCGGCATAGGAATGGGCGCCTTCATTTCCGGGTGGGTTTACAGCAATAATACTGCTTTTTTTGAAAGGACGTTTTTTACTGGAGCTGCTATTGCACTCTCAGCCTTTCTATTTTTAAACGTGGCTACCAAAAAAAACAAGTGAGGGAAATTGTTTCCCTGAATTCTAAACAATTCATTTTTTCTTAGTTATTAACATATGCCAGAACTACCAGAAGTAGAGAATTTTAAAAAGTATTTTGACGGTACTTCGCTAAATCAAAAAATAGTAGCTTTTGATTGTGCAGATGATCGTCTGTTGAAGCAAGCTAGGGATCTATTTTCTAATCAGTTGATAGGGAAGCATTTCGAAAGTTCGAAGCGAATAGGGAAATACTTTTTTGTAGAAACGAATGGTGACCCAACCTTAGTAATGCATTTTGGCATGACGGGTAGACTTACCTATTATAAGGATCAAGAAGACAGGCCTAAATTTGCTCATATTGTTTTCGAGTTTGAAAATGGATTTCATTTGGGTTTCGAGAATAAGCGGAAATTTGGATGGATGGATTTGACTACATCTATTGACTCTTACCAAAAAGAAAAGAAATTAAGTGATGACGCTCGGGATTTATCATGGAAGGCTTTCTATAATGCCCTTAAAAACAGGAAAACTTTCATAAAACCTGTGCTTTTAGATCAGAAGGTGGCAGCAGGCATTGGCAATTGGATGGCAGATGAAATTTTATATCAGGCTAAGATTCACCCCGAAAGTAAGATAGAAGCTATGAAAGAAAAGCAGTTGAAGTCCATTTTCGATGCAATGAAAAAAGTGATTGAGACAGCCATTGAAAAAGAAGCGGTTTACGCTGACTTTCCACAGGATTTTTTGATGCATAATCGAAGGGAAGATGGGAATTGCTACCATACTGGTGATGATATTATTAAAACAAAGGTAGGAGGAAGGGCTACATACATCAGTCCTAGCTGGCAAAAGAAGATTGATTGACTTGAATTAACTACTAACTAACTTATATCCGTAGCCGCGAATATTTAAGATTTGTAAGTCGCTATCTTTCTCCAACTTCTTTCGCAATTTGCTAATGTATACATCCATACTTCTCGCATTAAAGAAATCTGCTGAACCCCACAATTTTTCAAGTATTGTAGACCGATCGGTAAGCTCATTTTGATGCATCATAAGTTCTTTTAAAACTTCCGATTCTTTACTGGTTAAATAGGTTTAGTCTTCTTCAATTTTTAAGATTTGCTTAACGGGATGAAATTGGTATTTCCCAATTGTCATCCACTCTTGAAGAATAGGATTGCTTTTCTTTTCCAATAATGCCTTAACTCGGACAATCAATTCTTCCATGGTTCGAAAAGAATAGTTCTATGGTTAATTTTTGCCAAAAGCATATAAATCATCGATTTTAACTTATGTAAATAGATGAAACTGGCTAAAGAGTTTTTGGCTTTGGACGTTGCTATTGTGGAATATCATAAAGCTATGGCTCTGGCGACAGTGCAAATATTTTTGCTGAGGAGAACTTATTTACCTGTGGGGTTTTGAAATTCAAAAACTAGCTTTGAGTAGAAATTTTATAGCATTTACTATTTTTTGGATAACAAAGGAGCAAATGTATTGTGATGAGGTGTAAGCATACTTTTTTAATAATCCCCTAAAGTTATACTGCCGTTTAGGCTGTTAAAGCAGATTTTCTAACTTATTAGAAGTAGTATTTCAATCTTTTTGAAATTTTTTATTTGGTAGCCGATTTTAGCTTTAAATCTCTAAGTTGAATGGTTTAATGGTCTAGTGCACTGTTTTTTAAGTGACTGTGATTTTATTGTATTTTTCTCGTGGGGAATTCAGAAAAATATTTTAAATTCAAATTCTATTTAAAGAATCAATGTACCATTTGCGTTTAATTTGTCTAATATTTTTCTTTTCAGTTGGTGTTTTCTTATCCTGCACTTCTAGTAAAACTAAGAGAAAAGTTGCGGCTAATAAACAGGAAGTTGATAAAGAGTCAAAAGTAGATGCATTCTTTGCAGAGACAATTCCGCCAGAATATGCAAGGGTGAAGGCAGAAATAATTCGAGAGATCCAGCCTGATGAGGTTTCGGAAACCGGGGTTACGATTCACTTCTTAATTAAAGACGTTTTAGGTTACGGTTCAAGTTTTTCCACAACATTAAGTGATAATGATACACTTTCAGCTATTGCAAAATTTGGCTATGGCACTATTAGCAGGAATTCACTGGAATCAATGAAGTCAGGTACTATTTTTAAAGCAGAAATCGAGGGAAATCCAATAATTGCTAATCGATATACAATTTACAAATTACTTTTAACAGACTAATTATGATAAGAAGGCTACCAATACTGTTTTTTATTCTTTTTGTTTCGATGACCACCATTCAGGTTAAAGGACAGGATCAACCGAAGAATGATCAGCAACAGACACGATTTAATTACAAGAAGCTCGCACAAGATCCTAATAGTGAGTATTATAATGAAAATATAAATCAACCGAAAGATAATGTGGTTGCGAGGTTTAACTATAATTTTAGCCGGCTGAAAAATCCAAACACAGGTAAAGTTCCAAGAAATATTCGTGAAAAAGAGCTCCAGTATGTCAGGGCAGAAAGAAGTAAACTTCAAAGAAGCGATGATGACCAACTGATTTTCAAGAATGGTATCAATATAGAGGCAGCTGCAGGTGATCAAGCGACTGCTTGGGATAATAGAGGACCTTTCAATGTGGGAGGTAGAACACGAGCATTAGCCATTGATATTGACAATGAGAATATTTTACTAGCTGGTGGAGTTTCAGGAGGAATGTGGCGTTCAACAGATCAAGGTTCCACTTGGGTAAGAGCAACAACAGCAAATCAGCATCCTACTGTTACTGATATTGTTCAAGACCCTCGAACTGGTTTTCATGATACATGGTATTACAGTTCAGGAGAAAGAATTGGGGCTAGCCAAAGCGCAAGAAATGGATCAGGCTTTTTACAAGGTAATGGCGTTTACAAGTCAACAGATAATGGGGTTTCGTGGTCAGTGCTTTCTGCTACTTCTACAAATATTCCTCAAGCATTTGACACTGATTTCGACCTAATTTTTGGTGTAGACATCAATCCAACGAATGGCGATTTATTTGTAGCTACAATGGGTGGGATTTATCGTTCCACAGATGCAGGTCAATCTTTTACTGAAGTTCTTCCATCAGATTTTGATAATTTCACTGATGTGCATATCACCAGTACGGGCGTGATTTATGCTGCTCTAGATAATCAAAATGGCGAGGGTGGTATTTTTCGTACTACTGATGGCGCAGCCGGAACATGGACTGATATAACGGCACCTGGTTTTCCTTCCTCTTATAGCAGAACCGTTATTCATACTGCTCCCTCGGATGAAGATATATTATATGTCTTGTCTGACGGAACACCATCTTCACCAGTGCAACACGATTTCTGGAAATATACTTACAGTTCTGGTAATGGAACTGGAGCTGGTGGTACTTGGGAAAATAGATCTACTAATTTGCCTGCGATCGGAGGAAGTGTAGGAGATTTTAATTCTCAAGGGGGGTATGACCTTTACGTTAGAGTGCATCCCACTGATCCAGATATGGTATTTATAGGAGGGACAAATATATATAGATCAGATGATGGTTTTGCGACTAATTCAGGTGAATGGATTGCGGGCTATTCTCCGCAGAATAACGTAAGTCTTTATACTAATCATCATCCAGATCAACACAGTTTAGAGTTCTTTCCGTCTGATCCATCAAAAGCTGTTTCTGGCCATGATGGAGGTGTTTCTATTACGGATGATATATTAGCTGACAACGGTACTATTGAGCCTGTAACTTGGACTTCTTTAAATAATGGTTATCTAACTACCCAAGTTTACGCATTATCCATAGGTCCAGGAGATCAATTGCAAGCTGGTTTTCAAGATAATAGTACTTGGTTTACTAATAATACAATACCTACTGACTCATGGGTAGATGTTTTTAGTGGCGATGGATCTTACAATGCTTTCAATGATGACGGAACTATAAGATATGTTTCTTCGCAGTTGGGTAATGTTTTCAGAGTGTCTTATGCTGATGCGAATAGTAGTATCAGCACAGCGGTCGCTTCGATTTCACCAGCAGACGGACTATTTGTTGCCCCATTTGAACTCGATCCTAATAATGATCAGATCATGTATTATGCTGCGGACGAATTTTTATGGAGGAATGATGATCTTGAAAATGCTACTACTGTAGCAGGATGGACACAATTAACCAATGCTGAGGCGCTAAGTAATGTGTCAATTATGGGAGTTTCTACAATTCCTGCAAATATTGTTTATTTCGGTACAGTTGATGGTGAGGTCTATAGAATTGAAGATGCAAATGTTGGTAATCCTACAGCCACAGATATTTATACTGGAAAAGGTTTGCCTTCAGGATCTAATGTTTCAAGTATAGACGTGAATCCTTACGATGCAGATGATGTAATTATTACCTTTTCCAACTATGAGGTCAAAAGTATCTTTCAAACTTTAGATGGAGGTGACACCTGGACTGACGTAAGTGGAAACTTAGAAGAAAATGAGAACGGTTCAGGAAGCGGGCCTTCGGTTCGATGGGCTGACCGAGTTGGGAACAATGATCGGTACTTTGCCGGAACTTCTACGGGTCTTTATTCTACTACTAATTTAAATGGAACTTCCACAGTTTGGACTCAGGAAAATTTAGATGGTATAAGCAATGCTGTAGTTGAGCAGTTGAGAACAAGAAATTCAGATGGTTTAGTGGTAGTCGGAACACACGGTAATGGGTTGTTTTCTGCTACATATGAAGTAAGTCAGCCAGATGTTACTGTTAATGTGCCTATAAGTGATTTTACCGTTGAAGCAGGAGCTCCAGATGATGTAATTGATGTGAGTAATGTCTTTCAATCTAATACTAACCCTGTACAGAACGTAACGGTGACTGTTGAGAGTAACTCAAATACTACTCTTGTATCTACAGATGTTTCAGGATCTAGTTTGACCTTATCTTATCTGGGGTCTGAATTTGGTAAAGCTACAATTACATTAAGAGGAACGGATGAAAATAGCGAATCTAGCTTTTCCCAATTCATTGTGACTGTATTACCACCTCCGGTAACCAATTATCCTTATGTGCTCGATTTTGAAGATGGTGTAGCGGAAGGTTGGAGTACATCCGGAGATATGCCGTGGCTTCTAAATAGTGGTGAAACTGGATCTCCAAATACAGGTCCTGCAGTTGATAACACCCTTGGTAACTCCACTGGCAAATATTTATATAGTGAGGCATCAGACCCCGTGGTCCAAGGAGATGAGGCAATTTTAACATCTAGGGAAATTGACCTTACTGATGTGACATCTCCTAAGTTGCAATTTTATTACCATATGTTTGGATCTAACATGGGTTCATTGAAAGTACAGGTAAATGACTTAACAAATTCAACTAATACTGAGATTTTTTCAGTATCAGGTCAACAGCAAGCTTCTCAAACAGATGATTACCTAATTGCTGATTCAGAAGGCTTAGACTTATCAGACTTTATCGGTTCAATTATAGAGGTCAATTTCATTGCTACTAAGGGCAATGAATTTAGAAGTGATATAGCAATTGACGATATTGAATTTTTGGAAATTCAAGCTCCGCAAAACTTATCTGCAAGCGCTATAAACACTGAAAGCTTCCTTTTAGATTGGCAAGATGTAGCTGGTTCAGATAATTATGAAGTTTCTATTTCTTCAGATCTTTTTGCTTCTACTTTACCTGGATACGATCAATTATTAGTGAACACTAGTTCAATTGAAATTACTGGATTAGATCCAGAAACAGATTATCAAGTGAGAGTAAAGACCATAATAGGAAATTACACCTCTAATGATTCTGAAATTAGTGGAGGTGTTACAACACGTGCACTTCCTACTGCTTCAGCAGCTACGAACGTTGATTTTTATAGTTTTACCGCTAATTGGGAAACTTATGCTGGAGCTTCTTCCTATAAGATTGAGGTTTCAAATGATAATTTTGTCACCAATATATCAAGCTTTGATATGTTAGATGTAAATGGTACATCAGTGGTAGTATCGGGTTTAGCGTCTAATACCAGTTATCAGTATAGAATATCGGCCGATCTTGGTTCTGTTTTGGTCGGTCCGTCAGAAGCTATTGATGTTACAACTTTAGACGATGCTGTGATAGCACCTACTAATCTAACATTAAGTGAAAGTAATGGAGATATTGTACTAAATTGGACTGATAACTCTGACCTAGAAGATAATTATGTAGTTCAAAGAAGGGCTGGAGCTGAAACTGCCTTTTCAGAATATGCAACCGTAGGTGCTGACGTAGTGACTTACACTGATGCGAATGTGAGCGAGAATGTAACTTATATTTACAGAGTCTTTGGCAAGAATGCAGCAGATGAATCGTCATTCTCTAATCAGGAGACGATTATTTTATCTCCGCAAGTACCTACAGCGCCAAATTCTCTTGTATTAACTGAAAACGAATCGTCAATCTCATTAAGCTGGGTAGATAATTCTCTTAATGAGGCATCCTTCGTAATTGAAAGAAAAGTTAGTCCGGAAACAACTTACAGTGAGTATGAGACTTTAGGCCCAAATATTGTTTCATTTGAAGATACTGACATAGCTGTAGGTAAGACTTTTAGTTACAGAGTTTCTGCCAAAAATAGCGCAGGTAATTCAGGTTTCTCTAATGAAGAAAGTGTTACAATAGCTTCTGAAGTGCCGGTGTCTCCAAGTAGTTTAACTGGAACTGTTTCTTCGACTGGCGTGGATTTGACTTGGATAGATAATTCTGATAACGAAACAGGTATTGTAGTAAATAGAAGGGTATCTACAGAATCGGATTTTGTAAGCCTCGATACCCTTGGAGTAGATGTTACAACATTTACCGATACGTCTATTGAGTCTAATAAGATTTATTATTACAGTGTTTACGCATTAAATGGTTTAACTAATTCTGATCGTTCAAATGAAATTAACGTACTTACTTACCCTTCAGTACCAGTGGCTGGGGATGCAACACAGATCAATGGTTCAAGTTTTGTTGCAAGATGGAGTACTGAGGGAGAATCTGTCGAATATCTTTTAGATGTGACTCAAAATGACTTTGAAACTACCTTGGAGGAATATACGCTTAGGCCTGTAGCTGATACTGCAATTACGATAGAGGGACTTTCATCCTCTACGGAGTATAAATTCAGAGTGAAAGCAAAAAATACATCTGGGATATCTGATTATTCTAATGTTATTGTTGTAAACACTCTTGATGTAGCCCCAGCAGCTCCATCTGAGCTTACGTCTATACTTAATGAGTCTGCTGTTTTATTGACTTGGACTGATAATTCAGCTAATGAATCTTCTTTTGAGATTGAAAGAGCGGTTGGTGAAGGAGATTTTCAAGCCTTAACATCAGTGGATTCTAATACAACAGGTTATACTGATGATATAACAGAGTTTACAGAAGATATTTCATACAGACTATATGCAAAAAATGGAATCGGTAATTCTGAATATTCCAATACTACAGTAGTTGCCTACCAGGTTACCTCAAATGTAGAAGAGCAATTGAGCAAAACATTTAAAGTGGCTCCAAATCCTTCTACAGGCTATTTTAAGCTTTCTGTTGGTGCTAAATTCAAAATCAAATTAGTAAGAGTTACTGATCTTTCTGGAAGGTTAGTCCTGGAGAAAATGATGACAGATGAGGATAGAAGTACAGCAAAGGAAAATGAGTATAATATTGATTTATCTGACCAGTACCCTGGAGTTTATTTGGTTTACATTCAATCTTCAGAAAATCAGAACTTAATGAAGAAAGTCATTAAAGAATAAGCATTATAGCGTAAAAAGTATGTTCTACAAATCAGAAAACCGAAGAGGATAGCCTCTTCGGTTTTTTATTTTTTAAATAGAAATGTTTTATCCGGCTGATTTTACTGATGAGTATTTTTAAGATGATATCAATTTGTACCCATATCCTCTAATATTCAAAATTTGAAGTTCCGGGTCCTTTTCAAGCTTTTTGCGCAATTTGCTAATGTATACATCCATACTTCTCGCATTAAAGAAATCTGCTGAACCCCACAATTTTTCAAGTATTGTAGACCGATCGGTAAGCTCATTTTGATGCATCATAAGTTCTTTTAAAACTTCCGATTCTTTACTGGTTAAATAGGTTTCGTCTTCTTCAATTTTTAAGATTTGCTTACCGGGATGAAATTGGTATTTCCCAATTGTCATCCACTCTTGATGAATAGGATTGCTTTTCTTTTCCAATAATGCCTTAACTCGGACAATCAATTCTTCTATACTAAAAGGCTTTTTGATATAGTCATTCCCACCTTTTTCAAAGCCTTCTACCACATCATTAGTGGTTGATTTTGCAGTGAGGAAAATAATAGGAATATAGCCATCTACCTTGCGCACTTTTTGGGCAAGACTAAAACCATCAAGCTTGGGCATCATCACATCTAGAATTAATAGATCGTAGTCTTTTCCTTGGTAACAATTCCATGCCGCTTCCCCGTCTTCACAATGGTCTACTTTGAAGCCACGGCTTTCCAGGCTTTCTTTCAAAATCAAGCCTAAAGAGGGCTCATCTTCGGCTAATAGCAATTGATATTCCTTTTTCATGGTAAACAAGCTTCAAAGTGAGTCAGATTCTTAGCAATGTGTAATTCTAAATTCCCTTGATGTTTCTCTATTACTTTCTTACTGTAATAAAGGCCTATGCCAAAGCCTTTTACGTTATGTATGTTGCCTTGTGGGATACGATAAAATTTATCAAATACCTTTTTCGCTTGAGCTTTTGATAAATTACCGCCATTGTCTTTTACACTAAAACAATGTCGTCCATCATTAAAATGATACGCTAGGCTAATTTTTCTGCCTCCATATTTAAAGGCATTATCAAGAAGGTTGGAAAGTGCATTTTCCAAATGGAAACGGTCTGCTTTGATTACAGTATCTTGATCTGCGACCTTAAGTGTTAGTGTTTTATCAGTATTATGGTTTTGATATCGATCGAAAAGTTCTTTGCAAAAGAGGCTGACATTGATGTTTTCCTTTTTAATCATCAGTTTTTCACTATCTAAAGTGGCGGTCTCTAACAACTTCTCCACCATCCCATTCATTTTATTCACTTGCTGTTGACCAATCGCTAGGTACTTTTTTATTTTCGCAGGGTCATTTTCCGGATTGAAATTTTGTAAAGCCTCAACCGAAGTAGAAATGGTAGCGAGAGGAGTTTTAAATTCATGTGTGATGTTATTGATGAGGTCATTTTTGATTTCAGCCAGATCTTTCTGGTTTTTAATGGTTTTGTAGAGAAAGGCTAGCACGAAAATGATTAAAAGAAAGAATGCTAAAGAGAACAGACTATTGGAAAAGCCTTCTTTCAATATAGAAAGGGAGGTATTTTCATAGTAAAGGATGATTTTTTCATTAGAAGGCAGTAGCTCTCGATTAGCGGTATACTGTAAAGGCATTTGAGAGATGATTTGAGCTTGGTAAGTGCCTATCGTAAAGTCCCTTTTTGTATGCTTAATTCCGTAGGTAATGTCTAATTGATTTTCTCTTAATTTCTCATTGAAATAGCTGTTCAATAGCTGAAAATCGGTAGTATCTCTAGTAACTGAAATTACCAATCTATTGGAAATAGACGGGAGAGATAAAATACTGTCCGCGGCCTTTCGTCCTGCCATCATCACAATGTCATTTTTTTGATCTACAAAAACTTCTTCTTCTTGCTGGTACTTCCCTTCTACGAGAATTTGGGTGATATGCAAACCGTCCAATTCTTGCACTTTCTTTTCCAATATTTTACTTCCGTTTTTAGAAAAAGGACTTTCATTGAATCTTTGAAAAAAGTCTCTACTGATGGCTTCACTTAATGCTGATGAGTCGGATTTAATATTTTTATTGGCAAGACTTTGGATATCTGTAATGACAATCACATCTGTCCCTGACAATTCTTCAAAATAATCTTTCAAGGCCTTGTCGAAGGATAAATTGACATCTCGTGTGAATTTGGCATAAGCTTCCTGATAGTTTTTGATAAAATAGAAGCTATGGAAAATTATAGCAGCTAAAAGCACTACCATAATCATAATACCAATCGATTTGAATTTTCTAGAATTCATAATGCTAAGATAGAGAAAAGGATGCAGTCATATCTTGATTTTAACACTCTTTAACATTCATTAACGCTTTTTGACTAGCCTCTTCAGTTGTTTTGTATCAAACAAAATCACACAATTATGAAGACTTTATTATTAGTATTATTCAGTTTCTGGTCTATTGGAGTAGTGCATGCTCAACAATTTAGCGGTGTAGCCACCTACCACAGTAGAAGTCAATTGGAGCTTTCATTTGATTCCACCGCTATGTCTCCACAAGAAATGCAAACACTAAAGCAGCAGCTAATGAAGCAGATGCAGAAGTCCTATACGTTAAAGTTTAATGCGAAAGAGTCGCTTTGGGAACAGCAAGAAAGCGTCAACTCAGGACCAGCCTCTGCATCTTCAAACGGGATGGAATTAGTGATCTCCAGTGGAAGTTCCAAAGATAAACGGTATCAAAACCTTGAGGAGGGGAAATATAGAAATAGTCAGGAGATGATGGGGAAACGGTTTCTGATTATTGATAGCCTCCCAAAGTATGAGTGGAAGATAGGGAATGAAACCAAAAAGATTGGGGATTATACTTGCCGGAAAGCTACCTATACTAAAATTTCAGAAGCAAAAAGATTTGCGACAGGAATGGAAGAAATGGAGGTCATCCAAGATACCATTACTACTGAAGCCTGGTTTACTATGGATATCCCCGTATCGCATGGTCCTAATAATTATTATGGCTTACCTGGATTGATTCTGGAGTTGAAAGTGAATGGAAGACATTTCATTTGTACAGAAGTAGTAATGAATTATAAAAAAGCAGCGGAAATTCAAGTACCTGACAAAGGTAGTAGAGTGAGCAAGAAGGAATTTGAAGCTATATCAGAAGAGAAAATGAAAGAAATGATGCAGCGCTATAGAGGGAATGGAGATGGTTCTGATATTGAAATCGTAATTGGTGGTTAAGTAAGAGATATGAAAGCCATCATAACAACAGTTATATTAATTATCCATTTGTCCTTTTCTGTACTTGGACAAAGCGATGTGCACTTCTATAGAATGGAGGGTAGGGTAGTAGATTCCTTAAATCAACCCATACCGTATGCCAATGTTCTACTGAAAGATACTACTAAAAATGAGATCAAAGCTTTTGCTGTAACGGACGCTGCAGGGAAATTTAAGATGAGCATACAATCAGGAATTTCGGTGGAATTAAGAGCTAGTTTTGTCGGCTATGTTCCTTTTATAAAGCATTTAGTAACGGATTCTGAGCGAATTCAAAACCTTATTATTCCCTTATCACAAGACCAAGGGATGATGGATGAGGTACAAGTGGTGAAAGAAATGCCGGTTACCTTGTCTGGAGATACACTAATTTATAAAACTGAAGCCTTCACGAAGGGCAATGAACGGAAGTTAGAAGATGTCCTAAAGAAGTTACCAGGGGTTGAGGTTGATGAGGAAGGAAGGGTGTCGGTGCAAGGCAAGAAAGTAGATAAGCTTCTAGTGGAAGGTAAGCAATTCTTTGATGGGGATAGTAAAATGGCTGTCAAGAATTTACCGGCAAAGGCTGTAGACAGGGTTCAGGTTTTGAAAGGGTATCAGGAAAATGCCGCCTTGAAAAATGTAAATACTAATGAGCAAATAGCCATGAATATTACCTTAAAAGAAGATCAAAAGTCGATGGTTTTTGGTGATTTGACCTTGGGAGTAGGTTTGAGAGATAGCTATACCGGGCATGGAAATGCTTTTTATTATAGTGAAGATTTAAGTGTTAATACGATTCTTGATGCTAATAATATAGGAGAACAGGCTTTTAATTTTAGTGATTACCAACGGATGAAACAGGCCCAGAATCCCTGGGGTATTCAAGGAGGTGCTCTAAAGATAGAAGAGCGGCAGGATAGAAATACAATTCCTCAAAAGGACAAAACACAGGTACAAGAGTTGACAAGTAATTTCGCGGGGCTTAATGTTAATTATCAGCCATCAAGCAAATGGCAACATCAGGCTTATATGATTGGAAATACTGCAAATGTTTTGGAGCAACAATTGCAGCAGAGACGATTTTTGAGTGAAGACGCACCCGAAGCTGAAAATAGTATTAATCAACAAAATCAGGAATATGGCAGTATAATGGGGCAATACCAGTTAGACTACTTAGCTACTCCTTTCAGTAATTGGCAATATAAGAGTCAGTGCTTGGGCAGTAGGAATTCAGCAAATAGGTTTTCACTTTCCAACTGGGCAGGAGGGCAAGAAAGTACCATTCAAAGTGAGAATGATGAATGGAGCTGGAACCAGCAACTCAACTATTATACGCAGATAAACCCTAATCACTTAATATCGATTGAGAACCAGTTTTTGTGGAGAAATAGTCAAGGTTTAAATGCCTGGGATTTGCAATATGGTTTAGAAACTGAGGCAGATTCGTCCATTATTAGATTGGAAGATAGCCGGCAAGATATCAAAACATTACAATCGGAATTGCATTATTATTGGGTTTGGAATAGAAAAAACCATTTGGATGTTTCCCTATCATATCAGAATAGAATTTCTTCCTTGAATCGGAATTTGCAAAATGCAGAAGGTGAATCTTTAGAAGATTTTAGGATAGGAATGGACCGCAGCTTTTCCAATTTTGCAGCTGGCCTACAATGGAAATCAAGAGTCGAATCATTTCTATTTCTCCCAGGAGTGAGTTACTTCTATTTGAATGATCAAAGGAATTCGCTCAGGGGAGAAGGAAATGTGGGGGAAAATACAAAGCACTTTGTACTACCTAACTTTAGGATTAAGTATGATATTAATAGTGTTCAAGGATTAGATTTTGTTTTTCAACAACAAATTAGAAGCCCACAATCCGAATGGTTATCAGAAGCACTCCAACTACGAAATTATCAAAATATAGTATTGGGGAACGCAGCTTTACGACCATCTTTTTATACTAGTATACAGCTTAACTACCATTTCTTTAACCTATTTAATGGGATGAATGCTTTCTTATTTACAAATTTTAATAGGGTAGAACATTCTTTTCAAGAGGCTACCAATTTTGATGGGTTAGTTAATAATTCTGTGTTGATTAATAGCAATGCACCACAGTATGATTTTAATTATAATGGGAAAATTGATAAGCGATTTAGAACTTTTCGATTAACGTTTGAATCAAATGGTCTATACCAAAATTATGTAAATCAGCTGAATGAAGTGGAACTTAATAATGAGCAGTGGAATCAACAGCACAGTTTAGCTTTTCAAACAAATCTTGGACAAGACATGACCAGTTCCGTTAAATATGGACTTCAGCTGACAGAATATGAGAACGGTCCTAATCGTAATCAATTTAACCTTCAAAGTTTTACCAATCGATGGGAGGCAGAATGGGGTGATAATTTTGAGCTAGATTTAGATGTTGAGTATCAAATGTATAATGGTACTAATACCAAAAGCGATTGGTGGTTGGCGAATGCAGAATTGAGTTATGAATGGCCCGAAAAACCATGGAGGTTTGATCTGCAGGTTTATAATATTTTTGATACAAAATCAATAAGCAGAGATTTCTTATCTGAGTATTTTGTGAGTACGTATCAGAATTTTATTCAGGGTAGAAGGGCTTTGTTCAGTGTAAACTATAATTTCTAAGGGAAGGATAGATTTAGAGGCGATTTGTTTTATTTTTGCTTCCATAAAACAAATCGTAGCGATCTTTGATTCAAATACGGCCACGCAAAATCGAGAAGCAGCAAGCTTTTCCAAATGAGAGTATTTGAGCTCTCTTTCGGGTACCGTTCAAAGATTGTTTGAAATTGAAGAAAATAGTCTATGAACGAAGTCAATAGAAAAAGAAGCTTAATTGCGATAGTGATTTCAATTGTATTATTCGCTGGTTGCGAGAGCCATAAAGAATCGAGCTTTAATGATTTTCCACAGGCACCTGAAAAGGTGGTGGATACTCAGTATTTTGATACATTATTGACAGATCAGTATCGTTCCTTAGAGAATTTACAGGATTCGACTGTATTGAATTGGTTTCATAAAGAGGGAGAATGGACTGCTAATATTTTAAATCAAATTACAGGGCGCAAAGAATTAGAATCAAAAATGGCCAAATATGTGGGAGGTGGAGAAGCTACATATAGTTTAATGGAGGTGACTCCGCAAGGGGAATATTTCTACCTCAAGCAAGGAGTAGAGGATGAATTTGCGAATCTGTTTTTCAGATCATCTATTGATTCAGAGGAAGAGCTATTGTATAGTCCGGAAAATTATAAAGATGGTTCCTTTGTCATCAACTTCCTTAAACCTTCTTGGGACGGTCAAAAAGTAGTGATAGCATTAAGCAGTGGTGGTGCAGAAATTTCAGAAATGATTATCTATGATCGTGAAAAAGCTACTTTGATGCCAGAGGTGATTACCAATACGTGGCCATCCGATTACAGTGGAGTTCAATGGCTACCTAATAATAGCGGGTTTATTTATTTGCATTATCCTGTTATAGACCCACAAGATTCAGACTTTTTAAAAAACATGGCATCAGTAGTATACTATTTAGGCGATGACCCTAAAAAGCTAAATCCTATCTTTTCAAAAGGGAGTCAACCTCAACTGACTATTGAAGAGGAGGACTTCCCAATGGTTTTTATAGAAGATCCTTCTGATGATTATTTATTGGGATATGTAACAGGAGGTGAAGCTTATTACGATGCTTATTATGCATCAATGGATGATTTATTAGCGGGGAAAACTTTAAACTGGAAACCCATTCATAAAAAAGCAGATAAGGTGAATCAACTTTATGTTGTAGAGGATGATTTCGTATTTAAAAGTGCTAAAGAAAATAGCCGATATAATATTTATAGAATGCCAGTGGGGGGCAGTGTCGAGGAAGCAGAATTACTAATTGAACCTATCTCTTCAGAAAGTATTGATCAGTTTATAAGTATGGGAGATGAAATATATTTCTATACCAGTAAATTTGGTGTTAAAGCTGCACTTTATAGGTACAAAGATGGGAATGTTACGCCTATAGACTTGCCAGTGGAAGCTGGAAGTCTTCAGTTGTCCAGAACTCATGAAGAAGCGGATCATTTCTTTGCCACTTGTATAGGTTGGACGACTGATTTCAAGCGGTTTGAATTTCAATTAGATGAACAGGGATTTGAACCTGCACCCTTAGATACCGCAATTGGAAACGATGTATTTGAGGATTTTGTAGTGAAAGAAGTAATGGTTAGATCTCATGATGGAGAAATGGTTCCTTTATCTATCATTCATCAAAAAGATTTAAAAATGGATGGAGCAAACCCCACTTTATTTTTTGGGTATGGAGCTTATGGTTTTTCTGCACAACCGTATTATTTACCAACCTGGCTCTCATGGGTAGCAGAAGGAGGAGTATTTTGCATAGCCCATGTAAGAGGAGGAAGTGAAAAAGGAGACAGTTGGTATCAAGGAGGGAAAAAACTTACCAAAGAAAATACCTGGAAAGATCTTATTGCTTGTACTGAATACATGATCAATGAGAATTACACTAGTCCTGATTATACAGCAGCCTATGCATTGAGTGCTGGAGGCATTATGGTTGGACGTGCTATGACAGACCGTCCCGATTTATATGCTGCAGTCATTTCATCAGTAGGAACTATGAATCCTGTTCGATCAGAGAAAAGCCCTAACGGAAAAAATGGAATAAAGGAATTTGGGACAATGGAGGATTCCTTAGAAGCTAAAGCGCTTATAAAAATGGACTCTTATCATCATATTAAGGAAGGTGTTGAATATCCGGCTACTTTAGTGACGACAGGATTGAATGACCCAAGAGTCTTACCTTGGCAGCCTGGTAAGTTTGCTGCTAAATTACAAGAAGCACAATCTGGTGCTGCGCCTATTTTATTTGATGTTGACACTGCAAGTGGTCATGGAATGGGGGATAGTCAGCAAAAGGAAATTGAACGAATGGCCAAGATATTCTCTTTTGCTTTTTGGCAAACAGGACATCCTGATTTCCAATTACAATAAGAGGACATAAAAAAAACCACCATGTAATCCATGGTGGCGGTTCTAATTTTTAAAGGTGATTTGTTTATAGAAACGATTTAATCTAGCAAACCAAATACTTTTTGCAGGATCTCATTTACCCTTGCATTCACATTTTTTCTAATATTGGTTTCCTCCTCCTGTACTTTTAGAAATAGTCCGTCCAACCCTCTTCCCGTGGCAAAAGCCGAAATATCTGCTTCGTTAATGGTGTTGATGCCAGAAATTGAACCTAGTGTTTGAGTTTCTAAAAAACTGATGGGAATAGAGGTGCTTAATATATTATTATACTCGCTCACAAAATTGCCATAAAGCTCCTCTACTGTTCTGTTTCCTATGGTCACAGAATTTATAGCAGTATTAACTTTTGGTTCAAAAGTGTCAAATAAGGATTGATAAGTATTATTTACCAGATAAGCTGTTGCAGCGGTATCAGATCCGTACAAAATGTTTTCAGCATCGGATATAGTAATTCCGCGAATGGCATCAAAAAAGATAGGACCAGCTTCTTGGGCTGCTTCTTCTGCCGCTCTATTAATACCCATTATCAATTCTTCTTCTTTTTCAGCTAAGCTATTTATTCCTAAAAATGGGACACCCGTATTGTATATTTGATCTCCTTTTATGGTTCCTAATCCAAAAACATTGATTTCAACTGCTTTTAGCGCATTTATTTGAGCTTCAAGTTCATCCGGAAGTAGAATTTTTACGGCCTCATCTCTCAGGTAACCGTCAACAACAGCCAATTTGGAGGTAGCGGTATCTGTACCAACTCTCAAGGCTTCTTTTAGTCCTGCTGCAATATCAATATTGTTTTCTTGTTCCTCTAAAGCGTCATTGAGGAAATCGCAGGAGGATAATAATACTATTGAAATAAATAAACTAAGCTTGGTAAGATTTTTCATAACTAATATTCTTTAGATGATATAAATGTCGCAATTATTTTGCCACTTCTTAAATTAGAATGGCGGAATTTTCTTTCTGAGTAATAAATACGAGCTTATTACAGTTTATTTCTCAAAGTAGGGAGAGGGCAAAAGGAAGCTGAAAAACTATCCGTTTACTGAAAATTCTACTATTATTAGGTTATTTAACTCACCAAGCCTGGATACCAGCAAGTATCTAGTACATGAATTTTATTGGGGTTAAACCGTAAATAAATATTATCCCCTTTGTCAAATAGAATCTTTTCATGGGCGTGTATTACCACATGAGTTTCCGAGCCAATATCTGCATGCACTTGCTGATGATCTCCAAAATATTGTGCAAGCTCTACCTTTGCCGGAAAGGTGTTTTCTTTAGGCTCAGTTAGTATTTCTATGTTTTCCGGTCTGATAGCAATTAAAATCTGGCCAGTTTTGTCTGTTTTGGCTCCTTTTATTTCCCCAGCTTTTAATTTATAAGTGCCATTTTCAGCTGTAGCATTCATCGCATTTATTTTACCAAAGAAGCTAGCAACGTAGAGGTTTTTTGGAGTTTCGTATAGTTCACGCGGTGTACCAACCTGCTGGATTTTCCCATCTTTTAGAATCGCTATTCTATCTGCAGAAGAGAGCGCATCACGCATATCATGAGTTACGAATAAAGCGGTGGCTCCTGCTTTTTTAATAATACTTCTGACCTCTTCTCGGACTTGATCTTTCAAGACAGCATCCAAATTACTAAAGGGTTCATCCAATAAAATTAAACCTGGATTAGGAGCTAAAGCTCTGGCAAGTGCAACTCTCTGTTGTTGTCCTCCCGATAGGTGATGAGGATATCTATTTTCGTAACTGCTCAAGCCCACCATATCGGTAATTTCTCTTACGCGATCATTCAAATTCGGGAATTGGCTTTTTGATAATCCAAATTTTATGTTTTCTGCAACCGTGAGATGGGGAAAGAGTGCGTAATCCTGAAATACCATTCCGATTTTTCTTTTTTCAGGCTTCATGCTGAAATTATCATCCACTACTTTGTCGCCATTAATTGAAATTTGACCTTGGTCAGCTTCTTCAAAGCCAGCAACTAATCTCAACAAAGTGGTTTTTCCACTCCCACTTTCCCCAACCAAAGCTAGTAATTCCCCTTTATTGACGGTCAGGCTAGCATTATGGACAGCATATTGAAGCTTCTTACCAAATCGCTTATGTAAATTTTTAATTGATAATACTTCCATCAGATTTAGAGGTTTTCATTAATCGATTCAAAATAATAATAGGGATGGTTCCAATAACGATAATAATAAGCGAAGGTGTTGCCGATTCAGCAATCATTTCATCGCTGGCCAATTCATAAGCTTTGGTAGCTAGAGTATGAAAATTAAAAGGTCTTAAAATTAAAGTGAGCGGAAGTTCTTTTAATATATCCACGAATACTAAAATACCTCCTGAGATCAAAGCGCTTTTAATTAAAGGTAAATTTACTTTCAAGAGAGTCTTAAATGAACCCGCTCCTAATGAGTAGGATGCTTCATCTATACTATCGCCAGTTTTTTTGAAGGCTGCTTCTATGGGGTTTAAAGAAACTGTTAAAAAGCGTACAACGTATGCAAAAGTGAGCGCAAAAATAGTCCCGCTAAAGATGAGTCCTATTTTTAAATTAAAGCTTTGCTCCCATGTATTGATGATGAATTTATCTAATCCTAGCAGCGGAATCATGATGCCGATTGCAATGACTGCTCCAGGTATTGAGTATCCTAAAGCTGCAAATTTAGCTAGCAGGTTGAAAAAATGACTTTTGTTTACTTTGACAGCAAAAAGTATGATAATTGAAAAGGCAACACATAAAGCTGCAGCCAATAAAGCTAATCCAAAACTATTCGCCATCAAGATCAAGAACTCAAAATCTATAATTTTCTTGATAGTTTGAATTGACCATAAAATCAATTGAAAAACAGGTGCTATAAAACCCAGAAACAAAGGGATAAAGCAGACAGTCCAGGCAAGAAACTTTTTCCAGCCTTTTAATTGATATCTTTTTAATTGCCTGCCAATTCTTGCTCCTTCATCAAATTTGGTTTTTCCTCTTTGCACTCTTTCTACCATGATCATGATGAAAATGAAGGCCATTAAAATCCCTGATAAATTAATAGCTGAATTTGGGTCACCGAAAGAGAACCAAGCTCTAAAAATACCAGTAGTAAATGTGCTTACGCCAAAATATTTTACTGCTCCGTAATCATTTAAAACTTCCATCATAACCAAGGACAATCCGCCAATAATAGCAGGCCGGCTGATGGGTAAGGCAATTTTGAAGAATGTTTTCCAAGAGGAGCTTCCTAAAATTCTGGAGGCTTCTAATAAAGTGGCTGATTGGCTCATAAAAGTGGATCTGGCAACTACATAAACGTAGGGAAATAATACCAGTGCCATCACCACAGCCACTCCCCAGAAATTCATAATGTCAATGTAAACTAGATCTGAAAAGCCTATATCTCGCAAAAATACTTGAATAGGGCCTGTATAATCAAAAATACCAGCATAAGTATAGGCGGCTATATAAGTGGGGATTGCTAATGGAAGGATTAACATCCATTCGAATTGTCTTCGAAATGGTATTCTGCAGGTGCTAACTATCCACGCTGATGAAATTCCCATAAGCAAAGTGAGAATGCTCACTATTATTACCAAACCTAAGGAATTGATGATATAGTCAGTTAATACAGTGTCTACCAAATGACTCCAAACACTTTCAGTAGTTTTATCAAAAAGCTTAAAGAAAAGGGTATAAATAGGTAAGCCAATAATCAGTACCAATGCAATTAAAGCAAAGGACCAACCATTGGCATACTTTTTAATTTTTGAAAGTGATTTTAATATACTCACAAATTATTTCCAGCCCGCTCTGTCAAATATTTTTACTGCTAAATCATTATTTTCACCCAATACCGAAAGATTTAAAGTGTCTTGTTTGAAATCTCCCCATTCTTTTAATGTAGGAGCCCATTCTACTTTTTCATTTACAGGGTATTCGTAATTGACGCCAGCAAATACTTTCTGAGCTTCTTCAGATACTAAAAACTCAATGAATTTTACTGCATTTTCTTTGTTTGGTGCATATTTTGCCACACCTGCACCACTCACGTTAATGTGTGTCCCTCTGCCCTCCTGGTTAGGGAATAAAATTTTAACTGCTTCTGCAACTTTCACTTCTTCCTCGCTCGAAGAGTTTAACATTTTGCCTAGGTAGTATGTATTGGAAACTGCAACATCGCCCTCACCTGCAAAAACAGCTTTAATTTGGTCTCTATCTCCACCTTTCGGATCTCTTGCCATATTTTCTACTATAGCATTCGCCCAAGCAGAAGCAGCTTCTTCGCCATTGTGCGCAATGATAGAAGCCATCAATGATTGATTGTATATATTGGAAGAAGAACGGATTAATAATCTATCCTTGATCTCAAGGCTAGCTAAAGATTCATAAGTAGAGATTTCTTCTGGGCTGATGTTTTCAGGATTATATACAATTACTCTACCTCTGATGGTTAAACCAAACCATTGATTGTCAACATCTCTCAGATTTGATGGGATAATGCTATTTAAGGTCTCTGATTCAACAGATTGTAAAAGTTGAGCATCTTTTGCTCGGTGTAATCTTCCTGCATCTACTGTTATTAAGACATCGGCAGGAGAATTCTCGCCTTCTAAAGTCATTTTTTGGATTAGCTCATCCGCGTTGGCGCTTACTACATTTACTTTAATGCCTGTCTTCTCTTCAAATTCCTTGAAAAGTTGTTGATCAGATTCATAGTGCCTATGAGTGTAAACATTTACTTCCTTGCTCTCTTCTTTTGAAGATTCACCTTCTTTATTAGAGCTTTGAGAACACGCCCAAAGAGTGCTAATTGCTAATAGCGATAGAATTATATTTTTCATTATAGTTGTTGGTTTTAAATTTTCGAAGGCAAATTTAATCATAATTGGATTAATTCTAAATAATAAAGCTAATATTTTGATGCAATTATTTAAATTGCAAATCTAAATTCTATACAGTTCAAAATACTCTGAATTAATGAAGGCTACCATTTCACAACTCGAATACATAATTGCATTGGATACCTATCGCCATTTTGGGAAGGCCGCTGATAATTGTTTTATTACGCAGCCTACTTTAAGTATGCAAATTAATAAACTGGAAGATAATTTAGGCGTAAAGATTTTTGACAGAAGCAGACAGCCAGTGGTTCCAACTGAATTAGGGGCTTTAATTTTAGAGCAAGCTCGGAAGGTTGTGAATGAAGCAAAAAAGATGGAAGAGATCATTGAAGATCAGAAATTAGAAGTTTCGGGCACCTTGAAAATTGGTGTCATTCCAACAATTGCACCCTACCTTTTACCCTTGTTCGCAAAGAGTTTTATGAATAAATATCCCTCTATTCATATTCAAGTGCAAGAATTATTAACTGAGGATACTTTAGCCAAAATCAAATCTGAGGCCATTGATGTAGGAATAGTAGCGGGTCCGTTAAATGATAGTTCATTCAGGGAAATTCCTATGTACTACGAGAAATTTCTGGGCTATGCACATAAAACAGATTTGGAGCCGGCAAGTCAGCCGATTTCTGGTAAAGATCTTGAAAATAGTGAGCTATGGCTTCTCAATGAGGGACACTGTTTTCGAGAACAAGTTTTAAATATCTGCCAAAACAGAAATTTTGATAATATTTTAAATTATCAAAGTGGTTCATTAGAAGCATTGAAGAGAATGGTGGATAAACAGGGCGGAGTAACGCTGCTTCCTGAATTAGCTACAATGGATTTATCTCCTGAAGACAGTAAGAAGCTCAGAACTTTTAAAAAGCCAACTCCCTTCAGAGAAATTAGCTTGGTCATGAAGAGAGATTTCTTAAAAAGAAGGATAATTGAAGCTTTACAAAAAGAAATAGTTGATCATCTACCTGAAAACATGAAGCAAAGAGAAGAAAATGAAATTCAGGTCATCAACTGGAGGTAACTGAGCTCATCATTGCAAGCTTTGTTCCTATAGATGAAAATAATCCGATTCATGGCAATTCATTTTTAGAAACAAAAACGAGTGCAGGAGAATTTCTATCTCCTGATTTAACGGTTCCATTTTCATTTACTGTTCCATAAGAAGCTGCCACATATAATCTATTGAGGTCATCAAGGTGTACATTATTTAAAATGTATTCGAATGGAATTTCGAGTTGCGTTGTATAATTACCAATTGTCTTTTCAATGTCAGAAGCTCCTACATAATCTGTAGATGATCCATCAAGCCTGAAAATGTTTTCTTTAATTTTATAACTAACGTCATTTTCAGCTTCAACATATTTAATCGGGATACTCCAACCAGAATATAGATTAGCTTTATCTTCTTGCCAAGTATATCCTTTATCGGTAGAAAAGCGAGCGACAACAGAAGCTATATCATAGTCATCACGTTGACCAGAAGCTGCGAAAATAAATAGAGAATCATTTTGCTCTATTAATCCAGGCATTATTCCACTAAAGTCTGCTACTTCAGTCCAACTATCTCCAGCATCATTAGTGGCATACACTTTGGTCATAGTAGTGACTACTAAAACATCATCAATACTTCCGCTGACTGCATAAGCAGCTTCTCCATTTGGTATTTGAAGTACTGTCCAATCATCAAAGTCTTTTTGAACCATGATAGGTTCTGAATTGAATCGCTCACAGGAAGTAAAAGCAAGGGAGAGGATAAGAAGCAATATATTGTAAACAAATCGCATAGTATAGGTTTTTTTTGAAATATAATTTAAAAATAGTAATTCAAACTAAGAATAGCAATACTTGAGAAAAAACCTTGTCAAAGTGAGTTAAAAAACTGATAATTAGGGTAGTTAGAAAGATAGGTTAAAAGAGTAAAGCCGCTGTACTTTACAAAAAGATTGACATTTGAAATAAATTGACTTGTGTTATAGCGTATTATGCTAGTGATTAGTATTTAAATATTTTTCGTAAATTAAGTTCCGAAATAACATAATTTCCAATGAAGAAAGAGTTAGGAAGAAACGAGCCATGCCATTGCGGAAGTGGTAAGAAATATAAAAACTGCCATATGGGGGCAGCATCATCAGGTGGTATTAACAACAACAAAAATCTTTTATACATTGCCATCATGGTGGTGATTGTAGCGATTGCTGGCTTTTCCATTTATTACAATTCGCAACAAAGCCCCGTACAAAACGTCAATTCGCAGAGTACACCAATAGCACCGCCACCTGGCGAAGCGCCACCTGGGAAAGTTTGGTCATCGGCCCACGGTCATTGGCATGACAAATAATGTATCTAAATGCTTTGAACTCATTCAAAAGCATTAGTTTTGCTTTTTTAATGGATTAAGGAATATAAATATGTTCAAAGCAATTTGCACTGATATAGACGGTACTCTTTTGAATCCTCAAAGAGAATTGTCAAAAAGAACCATTGATATCATCAAAAGCATTAAAGATGACACATCAATAATCTTGGCCTCAAGCAGAATGCCTTCTGCTATGCGTCATCTTCAAGAGACCTTGGATATTACTGACCAACCTTTAATTTGCTATAATGGGGGTTATATTATTTCACAGAAGGACGGGATTCAAGTCTTAGACTCTGTTAAGATTCCTTTTTCTACCTGCGAATTCATAGCTCAATGGAGCCATCATTCAAAATTACATGCTGGGTTTTATTTGGAAGATGATTGGTTTGCTCCTTCTGAAGACCAATGGACTAAAAGAGAAGTGAACAATACTAAAGTGCAGGCCTCCATTTTCTCTGGATTGGAGTTGATAGAGAGCTGGAAATCACAAGAGCTAGGTGCGCATAAGATCATGTGTATGGGAGAGCCTCAACTAATTGACAGCCTTATTGCTGAGTTGAAATCAATGAACTCACCGCTCCACCTGTACCGGTCGAAAGACACTTATTTGGAAATAGCCCCATTAGAAATTTCCAAGGCAAGTGCCTTAAAGCATTTACTTCAGGCGGAACTCAAGATTAATATGAAAGAAGTCATTGCTTTTGGTGACAATTTTAATGATATCGAAATGCTAAAAGCAGTAGGATGTGGGGTTGCAGTAGGTAATGCAAAAGAAGAGGTTAAGCAAATAGCAAATGAAATTACACTTCCTGGTAAAGAAGACGGAGTTGCCGCAACCCTTGAGAAATATTTTGGTTAAGAAGAAAAGTATTTGATATTAAAATACATTTTTTCACTTAATATTTTTTCATGGAAATCATCAGTAATATTATTAAAGCAGCTATTGAAGTGGGGAGTAGAATCAAAAAACACGATTCTCCTGTTCATGCTCAGCAAGAAACTTTGAAAGAGCTGCTTGAAAAATCTAAAAATACAGCTTTTGGAAAATATTACGGATTTCAGGATTTATTGAAACAGAAAAATTTGAGTTCTGCTTTTGAAAAGGAAGTGCCTTTCCATGATTATGACGATATGGAGTTTTGGTGGAAAAAATCACTAGAAAGCAAAGAAGATATCAGTTGGCCAGGGAAGGTAAAACATTTTGCGGTCAGTTCTGGTACAACTGGCCATAGTAAGCATATCCCCGTTACCGAAGATATGTTGGAAAGCATTAGAAATGCAGGTATTCAGCAAGTTTTAAGCTTGTCTAATTTTAAAAACTTACCAGAAAGCTTCTTTACAAAACAAATTTTGATGTTAGGCTCAAGTACTAACTTAAATGAAGTAGAGGGGCATTTGGAAGGAGAAATTAGTGGAATAAGTGCTTCCAATATTCCCAATTGGTTCCATAATTTTTACAAACCTGGAGAGGAGATCAGTAGAATTGATGACTGGGATGAAAGAGTGGAGGCAATTGCAAAAGAAGCAAGAAATTGGGATATTGGGACTATTTCTGGAATTCCATCCTGGATTGAATTGATGCTGCAAAGAGTAATTGAATATAATAATGCTGACTCTATCCATGAAATCTGGCCTAATTTAGCGGTCTATACCTCAGGAGGAGTGGCCCTTGATCCCTATAAAAAGAGTTTTGAAAAGCTGTTCAGCAAACCTGTTCAATATATTGATACCTATTTAGCATCTGAAGGTTATTTAGCAACGCAAACACGACCAGATACGGATGCTATGCAGCTTTTATGTGATAATGGCGTATATTTTGAATTTGTACCCTTTGAAGAGGATAGTGTTCTAGAATCCGGGAAAGTTAATCCAGAGAAAAAGGCAATCAATATCTCTAAAGTGCGGGAAGGCCAAGAATACATCCTACTGATCTCTACAGTAAGTGGAGCTTGGCGCTATATGATAGGGGATACCATCAAGTTTACAGATGTTGAAAAATCTGAAATCAAGATTACGGGCAGAACTAAATTCTTCCTTAATGTGGTCGGTTCACAATTGTCAGTCAATAAAATGGATGATGCAATTGAAAGTCTGAATAAAGAATTCCCTTTGAATATTAAAGAGTTTACAGTTGCAGCAGTTAGGGAAAATGAAGATTATATTCATCATTGGTATTTAGGGCTTGAAGAAAACAGTAATGATTTAGACCAAAATGCCGTAAGGGATTTTCTAGATGAACATTTAAAAAATAGCAATAAGAATTATAAAGTTGCTAGAGATAAAGCGTTAAAAGGTGTCAAAGTAAGTCTCATTTCCTCGGATAAGTTTGTGGAATGGAATGATGCCAATAAGAAGAAAGGGGGCCAAGTAAAAATGGCCAAAGTGATGAAGGAAGATGCTTTTAAAGAATTTCAAGAATTTGTGGAGGGTTAAGAATTGAGGTTGTACCGATGATTAAGCTTCAAAAATTGCTAATTATTTTCCTCTAGTACTATTCCATTGGTTGACTGTATTTTACAACAGAATCCTAGCGAAAAGACAAAAAAAATGATCCCCGCCAGAAGCGGGGATCATAAATTAAATAATTAGTACGATTCTTCTTTACGATTTAATCAAGCTTTACAGCCTTCACTTCATTGGCTTTTACCAACTCATTAAAATCAGCAATTTTCTCATCGAGAATCAAATGTAGTGCATCTAAATGTTTATCTATTCTGGCTGTAACCTCTTTACTAAATTCTATAGCAGACTCAGTTGGTCTATTGTCACCCATTCCCATTAAACTGTTTAAATGTCCCAATTTGTTGTTTAACCTGATTGGGTAATTCAATGGATCCTGTCCGCTTCTATTTTTAGTTTGATACAAAGCCTCTTCTATTTTTTGCATTTCTTCTAGTATACTTTTTCCCATGCTTTTGATGGTGTCAGCATCAGCCTTCTTCATCACATCCTCAATTTGAGTTCTTGCTTTTCGAATATCTTTTATGGCAAGATTGGTTTCAGTAAGTTTAGCGATTACTTTATTCTGAAAATCAAATTGTGCTTTTAAATCATCTAAAGTAGCACTGGACCTAGGGTCTTTCACAATTTCAAATTCCTTTGATTGGGTTATACCATTGATAGAAAGTTCTATATCATATTTACCCGGTAATGCAGTAGGCCCACTTGTAGAAGACCACCATAATATCATGCCATCAAAACCTTCCGCATCGGGATATCGCATATTCCAGATTAATTGATTACTTCCAGGTTCAACTGTCAGTTTTTCTTCCTTGGCTTTTTTGTCAGGATGAGTACTGAAAGTTGAAATCACTTTTCCTGATTTCTCTTTGAAATGAATTTTCACAGTGTCTGCAGCACTAGTGTCCTTTAAATGGAAATAGGTAATCACTCCTGAAGGCATATTTTTACCTTCCGTTTTAGATTCATAACTTCTTCCTCCAATCCTGTATGTTTTCTTGGGTTGAAATAAGTAAAAATCATTTTGTTTTACCTCACCATTTAATTGATGCAAAACGGTCAAATCATCAATCAACCAAAAACCCCTACCTTGAGTTGCTGCAATTAAATGGTTGTCCTTTATTGTTAAATCCGTAATCGGAACAATCGGTAAATTCAATTGAAAATCTTTCCAATTAGCACCATCATCAAATGAAATATACATTTTGGTTTCAGTACCTGCATAAAGCAATCCTGCTCTTTCTGGATCTGCTCTTACTACTCTAGTGAAATGGTCGTTTTGAATTCCATTCACGATTTTCGTCCAGCTTTTTCCGTAGTCCTTGGTTTTATATAAATAGGGTTGATAATCTCCGTTTTTGTAAGAGGTAGCAGCAATATAAGCTCCACCTTTGGTAAATGGATCTGCCTCTATGCTGTTAATCATTATCCACTGAGGCATATTTGCTGGAGTCACATTTGTCCAATTTTCGCCTCCATCTTTACTAACGTGAACTAATCCGTCATCTGAGCCTGTCCATAGCAAACCTTCCTCATAAGGAGATTCAATGGCCGCGAATATGGTGCAGTAATATTCCACACTAGTATTGTCTTTTGTGATGGGACCTCCAGATGGTCCTAGTTTACTTGGATCATTTCTTGTCAAGTCAGGACTAATGGTTTCCCACTTATGTCCTTCATTGGTCGTAACATGTAAATGATTTGAAGCAGTATATAATTTATTTGGATCATGAGGAGAAGTGAAAATTGGAAAATTCCATTGGAATCTATACTTCATTTCTTCTGCTCCATGTCCCATCGGATTATCAGGCCACACATTGATGGCTCTGATTTCTTCGGAATTATGATTATAGCGAGTTAAAAAGCCATCGTAGCTTCCGCCATATACTATGTCATTGTTTTTTTCATCAATAGCCAAATGTGCACTTTCTCCACCAGCTGTTGATTCCCAGTCCTGCTCTCCAATCGTAGAGCCTGTGGTTCTATGCGCAATCCTAACAGTTGAATTGTCCTGCTGCGCTCCGTAAATCCTAAATGGGAAATGGTTGTCCGTGGTAACTCGATAAAACTGTGCAGTATTCTGATTCATGTAGGTGCTCCAATTCTCACCACCATCAAAACTCACTTGTGCACCGCCATCATCAGCCATGATCATTCTCTGATTGTCATTAGGGTCAATCCACATATCGTGATGATCTCCGTGTGGTGCCCTATGGGAAGTAAAGGTTTTTCCACCATCTTTTGATTGATGATAATTAACATTTACGACATAAACCATATCTTCATCTTGAGTATCAGCATATATTCTAGTATAATACCATGCTCTTTGTCTTAATGATCTGTCATCATTGGTTTTTTGCCAGGTTTCACCTGCATCATCAGAACGGAATACTCCGCCATTTTCATTTTCAATTATAGTCCATATTCGATTCGAATTCTGAGGAGAGACAGTGATTCCTGAAATACCCCACACTCCTTTTGGTAAACCTTTATTTTCGGACAATTTTTTCCAAGACTCTCCGCTATCTGTTGATTTCCAAATATCAGAACCAGGACCACCACTAGAAAAATTAGAAGGTGTTCTTCGTACATTCCAAGTGGAGGCATACATAATTCTTGGATTATTAGGATCTAAAATTAAGTCAACTGCTCCAGCTCTATTGTTCACAAAAAGTTTTCTTGTCCAGGTTTTACCTCCATCTCTGGATTTGTAAACACCTCTTTCTTCAGAGTCTTTAAAAATATCACCCATTACAGCCACATATAAAATATCTGGATTTTGAGGGTGAATTCTAATTCTGCTGATATGCCTGCTGTTATCTAAACCGATCTGTTCCCAGTTTTTACCAGCGTCAACAGATTTATACATTCCGTAGCCATATGACATGTTTCCACGCAATGTTTTTTCTCCACCGCCAACATAAATTACATTTGGATCGCTTTCAGCCACTGCTACAGCACCAATCGATCCTCCAAAGTGTCCATCTGAAATGCTTTCCCAAGTGCTTCCGCCATCCTTAGTGCGCCAAACTCCGCCCCCAGTTGCACCCATGTAGAATAAATTAGGTTGATTAGCAACTCCTGTTACAGCTGCAGATCTTCCTCCTCGAAATGGGCCAATACCCCTCCATTCTAAAGCATCATAAAGCTTCTCATCATATTGGATAGCCGTGTTTTTTTTGTTTCTCTGTGCTTCAATAGCATTCAATTGGAATAGAAACAGTATTCCTATTAGCCAGTATATTTTTTTCATAGTCGTCTGTATTTTTTTTCAATCTATTTGAAAAAATGAACAGAAGCGAATGGTTTTTTATGAATGGTGCTAAAAACTATTGCTAAACTTTCGGACTGTTATTTATTAGTTGTTGCAGGTGTAATTGGCTAGTGCTTTGTTTGGGTGCATTTACTTTTTTCAAAATATTATTCTCAATATTCTTTTCCTTTGAAAAATATTCTCTTAGATTTCGGTCCTTATAGAGAAATGTTAAGTAAACTAAACACATATCAGTCTATCACAATTACAGCAATCAACATGCTGAATGAGAAGGATATGAGCATTTCTACCTTTACCTTCACAACTACATTTATTACAACCCCATTGCGGGGTTAATTTATTCATATCGCCATACGGCATGTTTTGCCAATATTATATCTAAAGAACATCTAGGTTAGACTGGAAGAAAGAGAATGCCTAGCGTTTGCTGCTCAGTTCGTGCTTTTCTTCCTGTTTTATCAAAGCATCATTCTAAAAATTAAAAAATGAAAGTATTGAAATTCGGAGGTACTTCCCTTGGGAGTCCTGAAAATATAGAGAAAGTCGAGGCTATAGTGTCTAAAAAATCTCAAAAAGATCGCTTGATCATAGTTGCATCTGCATTTGGAGGAGTTACAAACCAATTCAGTGAATGTAGTTACTTAGCGGAAAGAGGAGACGAACAGTATAAGATCAAGCTTGATGAAATCATTGATCGACATCTCAAAGCGGTTCAAGATTTATTAGGAGCCAAAGCGCAAAGCGGGATTATGGCTAAAGTGAGGTTGGTACTAAATGAGATCGAGGATATTCTCAAAGGGGTCTTCTTAATTCAAGAGTTGTCCAGCAAAACTTTAGATAGAGTGCTTGGCTCAGGGGAGGTTTTGTCTGCACTAATACTCAATGAATTTTTTCTTCAGGAGGGAATGAAAAGCAATTTGATCGATCCTCAAGAATTTATAGTGACCGATAGTGAATTTGGCAAGGCAAATGTTGATATGTCTGTTACGGAGGAGAAGATAAAAACCTATTTTCAAGATCAGAAAGGAGATGTCTTAGTTTGCCCAGGTTTTGTGAGTAAAGACTCCTACGGCAATAGCACCACTCTAGGAAGAGGAGGTTCAGATTATACTGCAGCTTTGATAGCGGCAGCTATGGATGCACCTGAGTTAGAAATCTGGACAGATGTTAGCGGGATGATGACGGCCAACCCAAAATATGTAAAGCAGGCCTTTGCCATTCCTCAGTTAGATTATGAGGAGGCAATGGAATTGACTCATTTTGGTGCCAAAGTGCTTTATCCGCCTTCTGTTCATCCAGTCTATAAAAAAGGTATTCCGATTTTCATAAAAAATACATTTGATCCAAATGCAGAAGGTACTAAAATTCATTATTTCCCTGAACCAGATGCTCAGTCAATTAAAGGGATTTCCTGTATTGAAAATATTGCGCTCTTCAATTTGTCTGGCAGCAGTATGGTTGGAATCCCGTATTTTTCTCACCGTTTGTTTGAAGCTTTGGCTCAAGCTAGAGTCAGTGTGATCCTTATTACTCAGGCTTCTTCAGAGCATAGTATTTGTGTAGCTATAGATTTGGAAGACGTAGAGAAAGCGAAAACGGCTATAGAAAAGGCTTTTTCTTTAGAATTTAACCAAGAGATGCTGAATCCGCTTCACGTTGAAACTGATTTGGCTATAGTGGCTTTAGTAAGCTCGCAAATGAAAAACTACATAGGGCTGAGCGGCAAAATGTTTAGTGTACTAGGGCAAAATGGAATTAATATAAAAGCCATAGCACAAGGATCTTCCGAGAAGAATATTTCTGCTGTTATAGAAAAGAAGCAGATCAAAAAAGCCCTTAATACTTTACATGAAAGTTTCTTTTTGTCTGATCTCAAAAGAATTAATTTGTTTATCGTAGGGACTGGAAATGTTGGTAAAACCTTGATTGATCAATTAAATCAGCAGGCTGAATATTTGCAGGTGCACAATCAAATCGACTTAAGAATCAGTGGTATTGCAAACTCTCGTAAGATGCTTTTTGACCTCAATGGAATCCCTTTTGAAAATGCAGTGGGTACCCTCATGGAAAAGGGCAAGGAGATGAATTTAGATCATTTTCTAGACGATATGAAGGAGCTAAACTTGAGGAATAGCATTTTCATTGATAATACGGCACATGAAGTAGTGGCTAATACCTATGGGGGTATTTTGGAAAGCAGCATTTCCGTGGTGACTCCTAACAAAATTGCATGTACGGGAAAATATCAGGACTATAAAAATCTTAAAAACTTAGCTTTAAGATTTAGAAGTCATTTTCGATTTGAAACCAATGTTGGGGCAGGATTGCCAGTGATCAACACTTTAAGTGATTTGATGAAAAGTGGAGATGAAGTCTTGGGAATTCAGGCCGTTTTATCAGGAAGTCTGAACTTTATTTTTAATAATTATACAGGTGAGGGTGATTCCTTTGCTGATGTAGTAAAAGAAGCGCAAGAACAGGGTTTTACAGAGCCTGATCCAAGGATAGATCTGAGTGGGGTAGATGTAAAGCGAAAGATTTTAATCTTGTTGAGAGAAAGTGGCTTTGAAATGGAACTGGAAGATATTGATACCATTCCTTTTATTCCTGAAAAGTGCATGCAAGCTGAAAATGTTGAAAGTTTCTTTGATGCTATCGCTCAGGAAGAAGCACATTTCAAAAAATTGGTAGAGGAAGCAAATGAAGAAGGTAAGAAGTTGAAATACGTGGCTACTTTTGAGAATGGAAAAGCTAATACAGGTTTGGAGAAGGTGACCCCTGATAGCCCTTTATTCAATCTGGAAGGGAAAGATAATATAGTGCTCTTCAATACTAAACGATATCCTGAGCAACCCTTAGTAATTAAAGGAGCAGGTGCAGGGGCAGCAGTAACTGCTTCTGGTATTTTTGGAGATATTATTCGGATAGCGAATGAATTATAGTGCTATTCTCATGCGGTCAGACGATAGTCAGTCTGGAAATAAACCAAAATGTCGAACAAGATGAAAAAAATAAAAGTATTTGCTCCTGCTACTATCGCCAATGTTGGTCCTGGTTATGATATCATAGGATTAGCATTGGAAGGTGTGGGAGAATATCTAGAAATGGAGCTGCTGGATTCTGATGAAATCATTATTCATCCAATTCCAGATTATCCGGATTTACCTTTAAGCCCAGATGAAAATATTGCAGGAATAGTGGCGAAAGCTATGCTCAACCAATTAGAAGTAAAACTTGGTTTGAGTATTAGAATTGAAAAGGAAGTGAAGCCAGGGAGCGGATTGGGCTCCAGTGGCTGTACAGCTGCAGCTACTGCATTTGCTGTTAATGAATTAATGGATAACCCTTTTTCTACTTTGGAACTGGTAGCGTTTGCCATGTTAGGAGAGAAAGCAACTTCCGGTAAAGCCCATGCAGATAATGTCGCAGCAGCTTTAATGGGGGGCTTTTGTATCATCAAAAGTTATCACCCACTGGAAATATTGAGTATCCCTTTTCCAAAAGATGTACAAATAGTAGTGGCTCATCCTCAGATTGAAGTAAAAACGGCTGATTCTAAGAAAATTTTGAAAAAGGAGATGGCGCTGCCGGATGTAATTACTCAAATGGGAAATATTGCCGCTTTAATTAGTGGTATTACAACTTCCAATTACAATTGGATCAGGTCAGGTATGCATGATTTAATAGCCGAACCGATTCGCTCCTACCTTATCCCAGGATTTGTGCAAGCTAAATCACTGGCGATTGAGGTTGGTGCCTTAGGATGCAGTATTTCTGGCTCAGGCCCCTCTATTTTTGCTTTTTGTGAGGACGAAAATCAAGCGCAAGAAGTAGGGGATAGATGGAAAAAGTTCTATGCTAATCTAGAGATTGATAGTAATATCTATTTATCCAAAATTAATCCAAGGGGAACTTATACAATTGAAGCTTCATGAAATATTACAGCACTAAAAATAAAGGATTAAGCAAGAGCTTTAGGGAGGCCGTTATAGAAGGTTTGCCTTCAGATAATGGCTTGTTTATGCCTGAGTTCATTCCGGAACTTCCGGAGGACTACTTTGACAATATCAAAGAGAAAACGATTCAAGAAATTGCTTTTGACATCCTTCAACCTTTCGTAAAAGAAGATTTAGATGATTTGCAGTTAAAGAAGATAGTAGAAAAAACCTTTTCTTTTGAGTTACCAATTAAAAAAATCGAAGGAGATAACTATGCGCTTGAATTATTTCATGGGCCAAGTTATGCTTTTAAAGATGTAGGCGCCACGTTTTTAGCTTTGTGCTTAGAGGAGTTTTACAAAGAAGCAGAAGAGAAGTGCACTATTTTGGTGGCAACCTCTGGTGATACAGGAGGTGCAGTTGCTTCTGCTTTTTCTAAAGTTAAAAATATTGAAGTGGTGATTTTATACCCTTCTGGAAAGGTGAGCGATTTACAGGAAAAGCAGCTAACCACATTCGATAAAAATGTGAAAGCATTAGAAGTGGAAGGTGATTTTGATGATTGCCAGCAGTTGGTTAAAAAAGCATTCCTTGATAGTGATTTAAGAAAGCAACTCAATATCAGCTCTGCTAATTCTATAAATGTAGCTCGTTTTCTACCGCAAATGGTCTATTATTTTGCCCCATTTATAAAATTTGGTAAAGAACCTTTGACCATTGCAGTCCCTAGTGGCAACTACGGGAACCTTACAGCCGGTCTGATTGCTCAGAAAATGGGTTTGCCTGTCAGGCAGTTTGTTGCGGCAGCCAATAGCAATGATGTTGTCCCTCGGTTTTTAATAGACGGGAATTACGACCCTAAGCCTACAGTGCAAACGATTTCCAATGCAATGGATGTGGGAAACCCCAGTAATTTCCAGCGGATGATTGATTTATTTGATGAGAAGGAAATCAGAGAAAAGATAAAGGGTTTTGCTTTTTCAGATGAAGCAACATTGGAAGCGATGAAGACCGTCTATCGAGAGCATGAGTATTTATTAGATCCTCATGGAGCAGTTGGGTATTTGGCTTTAAAAGAATATTTGAATGCTTCAGATGGAATAAGTATTTTACTAGAAACAGCGCACCCTTGCAAGTTTATGGATGTGGTGAGCAAAATAATAAGTGATGATATCTATCCAGCAGGAGCTAAAGAGTTAATGCAAAAAGAGAAGAAAAGCGTGAAAATGAAAGTGGATTACAAGCAGTTTAAGGAGTTTTTGGTGGGCTAAGTGTGCAATTTACTTCTTGATTAAGTCTTCAACTCGTTTCCTGTTTTTCCAATTCTTGACTTGAAGTTCTCGATTCTGAGCTTCAGTTTTGGAAGAGTATTCTTCAAAATAGACCAATTTCCAATCATCGGTTTTACCAGTAAATCCTTTGTGCTTGGAGTTATGTTTTCTTAGTCTTTCGGAAAGCTCATCGCAAGTGTGACCGTAGTAATATTTGTCGAGGTATGGGGAGAATAGGATGTAGAAATTGCACATGATGTAAAACAAAAAAAGGTTTGCAAGAAATGCAAACCTTTTGATGATATGGTGGGGATAGTAGGATTCGAACCTACGACCCCCTGCTTGTAAGGCAGGTGCTCTAAACCAACTGAGCTATATCCCCATTTATATCAAAAACCAGTTGATAGTTCGGATTCGAACCTGCGATCCTCCCGACTTTGTGAGTCGGGATGCTCTAAACCAACTGAGCTATATTCCCATTTATATCAAAAAAGCAGTTGATAGTTCGGATTCGAACCTACGATCCTCCCGACTTTGTGAGTCGGGATGCTCTAAACCAACTGAACTATATCCCTATTGAATATTTTTTATTTATTTACAACCTTTTGTTGTCTTTTGGGAATGCAAATGTAGTACTGCTTTTTATATTTACAAATTGATTTTGTAAAATAATTTAACTTTTTTTTTACACTTTCATTTATAAAACTGAAAATCAACTGTTTATATCCTTTAAAAAAATTAATTTGGATTTATACCCCTTATTCACAATTTTCGTTCATCAATCAAAAGCAATACTTTGAAGCGCATCAGGAAGTTTATTCTTTATCTTTTTCTATTTTTCATCCTGCTATTTACAGCTCGGTCAGCTTATTTGTATTATAATCAAGATCAATTGATAGATAACATACTATCTGAAATCAATAAATCTATTCAAACTCCAGTGGAGGTGGGAAAAATTGATATCAATTGGTGGACGGATTTTCCTCATATTTCATTACGCTTTCAGGATGTTTTCATAGAAGAGTCTCTTGAGAGAAGCAGTTTACCTTTAGCTAAACTGGAAGAACTCGCCTTATCTTTTAATACGCTAGATTTCCTGAAAGGAGATTACTCATTTGAGAAAATCATATTGAAGAGGGGAGAGGTAACTATTCGTACGACACGGACAGGTGAGCGAAATTATGATATTATCAAAAGCTCCACTGGAGCCTCAGGGGAAACGGTCAATTTCAATTTGAAAAACATACAGATTCAAGCAGTACAAGTTAATTATGTAGATGAAGGCTTAAGACAATCTTATTTACAATATGCACAAGAACTTAAAGCGAGTTTAAATAAAGTCGGTAACGTGTATCACATTATTGCGGAGGGTAAGTTAAAATCTAGAGCCATAAAAATTGGAGAATACAGCTATTTTGAGGGAAAGGATGTGGATGTAAAAACCAAGCTTAATTATACTCAGGGAGCAGAAACTGTAGAAATACTACCATCCCAATTACTTTTGTCGGCTAATAAATTTCAGATTTCCGGAACCTATGAGATTTTGGATAGTAAGATGGATATTAATGTAAAAGGAATAGAATCAGATTTCACTACACTGATCTCTCTATTACCGCAGAATTATAGACAACAATTATCAGCATATGAAAGCACAGGCAGTGCTCAATTTGAAGGAAGTCTGATCGGAAAGCTCACTTCCAGAGAAAGCCCTAGGATAAATTTTGATTTTGGTGTGGAGAATGCCTCCTTATTTCAGCCTGAATACAATACTAGATTTGAAAATTTAAGCTTCCATGGGAATTTCAATAATGGATCTAATCGAAGTCTTATAACTTCTCAATTGGTTTTGAGAGATTTAAAAGGGAATTTGAAAGGAAAGCCCTTTACTGCAAATTTAGGAATCAAGAATTTTGAGGACTACTTGATAAATCTGTCTACAAAAGGCCAAATCTCCACTCAAGACTTATTTACTTTTTTCCCCAATCGTGAAAAATATAGCAAGCTGGAAGGCTTGATTGATTTTAATTTGAAGATTGCGGGCTATTTTGATGACTTTAAGCAAGCTTCCACTGCTTCTCGCATCAATAATTCAGGAGAGATTATTCTAAGCAATTTGAGCGGGGTGTATGAAGAATATCCCTTGCCTATATCTGAATTAAATGGCCGACTTATGTTTAATAAAAATGATATTGCCATTAATCATTTGCAGGGGAAAATAGGAGACTCTGATATAGAATTAAGTGGATTTTTTCTCAATATAATTCCCTATTTCTTAAAAGATAATCAATCCTTATTGATCGAGGCGGAAACGATTAGCGAGAATATAAATCTGAATGAATTGTTGTCAGGTTTGTCCAATGCTGAAAATTCAATTGAGAAGCAAGAAGAATCTTTTAAGTTTGCCTTAAGCCCAAATTTGCAACTGGATTTGACTTCTCATATAGCTAAACTAGAGTTTAAACGATTTGAAGCTCGGAAGATAGCCGGCAAAATTAAATTATCCAATCAAGTCTTAGAAGCTCCTCAGCTAGGGCTTGAAAGCAATGGAGGGAAGATGACCTTAAGCGGAACAGTCAATGCTAAAAAGAAAAATGAAATAATGATCAATACACGAGCCTATTTCAAAGGGATGAATGTTGATAGCATATTTTATACTTTTGAAAATTTTCAACAGGATTTCTTGACTGATCGCCATCTAAAAGGGAAAATTGATGCCGATGTCAATGCCTTTATATTGCTAGATGAAGGCTTAAATTTCCAATCAGACGCTTTCCGAGCTATCATTGATGCTAAAATAAAAGATGGAGAGCTAAATGATTTTGAGCCCATGTTGAGCTTATCTGACTATGTACGAGAAGATGAGCTCACGCATTTAAATTTCGGTCAATTAAGTAATATCATTGAAATTAAGAATAAAGTGATCTATCTTCCTGAGATGTCCATTCAATCAAACATTTCCGATATCTTGATACAAGGTACTCATTCCTTCAGTCAGGAAATTAATTATAGATTATTAGTACCTTTAAAAAACTATAAAAAGCAGGATAGTGATGAGGCTTTTGGTGCTATTGAAGAGAGCGGGGAGAATTCTAATCTATATTTGAAAATCATCGGTACTACGGATGATTTTGAAGTTAGCTGGGATAAAAAGCGTTCTCTACAATCTGTTGCGGCAAGAATAAGAGAAGAGGGGCAGACCTTAAAGAAGATAATTACAGGAAAAAAACTCCCTGAAGAGGAGAAAAAAGAAGTAGAATTAAATGAAGAAGAATATTTTGACTGGTAAAAAGGCGTTAAACTATAGTTGTATAATTTTTGTATTAATTTTTACAGTAGCATGTGGAAGTAAGAATGTAAGTCCAAAAATAACGGAGCTGAAAACCAATACTGATGCATTAATCATCGGTTTGCAATCTTTTAGTGATAGTGTTGTGTGGGCTAGTGGAACATATTCCACATTGATGAAATCTACCAATGCTGGAGCTGACTGGAAAGTTTTCACCTATCCAGAGGTAGATAGCCTCCAATTTAGAGACGTGCATCCAATTAGCGAAAAAGAAGCTATTGTCTTAAGCGCAGGAGAGGGGAAGTTAAGTCAACTTTTATATTTTCATGAAGAGGCAGGATGGAAAAAAGTTTTCCAAATGAATCAGGAGAAGGGATTTATTGATGCAGTGCAATTTTGGGAGAATGGACAAGGTTTGGTTTATGGTGATGCTATAGACTCTTTAGCTTATATCCTTAAAACTACAGATTTCGGAAGAAGCTGGGTAAGAATACCCACTGCGCCGGAAGCAAATGAAAGAGAAGGTGGTTTTGCCTCGAGTGGAAGTAACATCTTAACTGGTGAAGAAGGAGAAGCATGGATAGCTACCGGAGCAAATGGAAGTGCCAGAGTTTTTTACACTTCAGACTATGGCCGAAGTTGGAATGTGAAAAATACTCCTATGATGACAGGAGAATTCGCAGGCTTAACTGCCATAAAAAAGACTAATGATAAATTGTGGATTACCGGCGGAGATTTAGCAATTAGTGATAAGCAATTGCAAAATGTCTACTATTCGGATAATAACGGTGATAAATGGAATGCTCTTCCCGATCATCAAACTGCTGGTTCTTTTTATGGGGTAGCTGTTACAGAATTTTTGAATAATGAATTTGTATTAGTATGTGGGCCTAAAGGAGCTGAAATCTGGTTAGGGGATCAACAAAAATGGCAAGTTTTAAGTGAAGAAGATATTTGGACTGCTACTTTTATTGATAGTAGAACTGCTTTGATAGCAGGTAGGAATGGAAAAATGTGGAAGGTGGAGTTGGAGTAAAATAGTTTGATTCTGGTTGCTAAGATATCTGGGGCGAAAGTTAAAATTAGTAGACCCCTGCGCCTTTCCGTGAATGGTGTTCTAATCTAATTCCGTATAGTATACTTGTCTCTTAAGGTATCCTTAGCAAACACTCCGAAATTTCTAAACCAAATATAATCCCGATGTTGGGGGCATGTCTTTCTTAAAGAAAGCGGAAAGGAGGGTGAAAAGAGAGCTGGATTGAAGCGCAGTAGTATCTTTTTGTCAAGAAAAAATAAAAGTATAAAAACTACAAAATGTGCGGTGGGGTAGAAAAACTTCCAAATTATCTAAAACCTCAAACTATAGTCAAATTCACAGATTCTAAGGTTTTGCATTTGATTAAATTTCAAAAATGGCGCTGTCATTTTCCTTAACCTCGTTTTCTTGGCTATTTTTATTTTATAAGAGAACCCTACTTACATCATATCTGAGAAGCAAGGCATTGATCCTATCCAAAATTTCATTTACCTCATCTACTATTTGTCAAAATTCACCAAGAAGGGAACGATTTCCTCCAAAGCATTTTTTCTAGAACCTTTAATTAGAATCGTGCTCCCCTTTTTCAAAGGTTTGTTTTTAAAATGCTCAATTAACTCATCTTTAGTTTCGAAATACTTTCCGAAAGTATCTAATTTAGACGCTGATTTTATGAGCTTTCCGCAATAATATCTTTTGCTAATCCCCAAATCAACAGTCAATTCGCCCAGTTTTTCATGTTCCAATTCGGTCGATTCTCCCAACTCTAGCATATCACCTAAGATCACAACAGATTCTGTGTTTTCTATTGCGCTTAAGCTTTTAATAGATAATTCCATTGAATCAGGATTGGCGTTATAAGCATCCAAAAGAATGGTATAGTTGTCTGTTTTGATCATTTGCGACCGCATATTTTCAGGCATATATTCCTGTGTAGCTTCAATGGCTTTTTCCATGGAAACTTCAAAATATTTACCAATGCATAAAGCAGCAGCCACATTAAGGTAATTAAATTGACCAACCAGATGAGTGTCAATATGGCTAAAACCTTCTGTAGAATATCTCAAAAATGCTGTACCTTTTTCAGGTCGGAGTTCTAGATCATCGCCCTCCACCGGAAAAGTAACGGCATTTGAAAAACGTTTCTGCATGTTTTTTAAAACAGCATCCTGAGTATTAATAAAAGGAATGCCATCATTTTTCTTTAGAAAATCAAAAAGTTCACTCTTTCCGATGATGATATTTTCAAATCCTCCAAATTCTCCTATGTGAGCCTTGCCAATATTGGTAATCAGCCCATGAGTAGGCTGAGCCATTTTGCAATAAGAAGCGATTTCGCCAATATGATTAGCCCCCATTTCGATAATGGCTATCTCGTGATTTTTGTTAATAGAAAGAAGGCTCAAGGGCACTCCGATATGATTGTTTAAGTTGCCTTCTGTAGCAAAAACAGTGTACTTTTTTTCTAAAACGGCATGAATCAGTTCCTTACTAGTTGTTTTTCCATTAGATCCAGTGATGCCAATGATCGGAATATTTAATTGCTGTCGGTGATGAGTAGCTAATAGCTGTAAAGTTTTTAATGCATCATCCACTAAAATATTTCTTTCATCTTCATCATGATACTCATTTTCATCTACTACAACCGCCATAGCGCCTTGATCGATGGCTTTTTTGGCAAAAGTGTTACCATTAAAATTAGGTCCCTTCAAAGCAAAAAACAGATGTCCTTCTTCTAACTTTCGGCTGTCAGTGCATATTCCAGTACTTTCTAAATATATATTATACAGCTTTTCTATTTGCGTCATCGTTTAATAGGTTTTTACAAATCTATAAAATTGTAAAAGCTTCTAATTGTTTATAATAGAAAAAATATAAGTTACGTTAAATTTGTGTTATGCGATTTTTGCTTCTATTTCTTCTTTCCGGAATTTCTTTTGTGAGCTTTTCCCAGTATCAATTCATTCCATGGCAGGAAACACCTATTATTCATCCCGATAGTGGAGAAAAGGCTTTCCCATGGGCAGGGGGTCTAAATGGTGTCCAATATGGAAAGATTGATTTGAATAATGATGGAGTTAAAGATTTGGCAGGATTTGATAGGAGCACCGCTAGAATTATTTGTTTTCTTAAAAATGGAAATGAATATGAATATGCTCCTCAGTATGAAAAGTTTTTTCCCTCTGAGATTCAGAATTTTTTTATTTTGAAAGATTATAATAACGATGGAAGAACGGACCTTTTTACAGCTGGGAATCTAGGGATTACCGCCTTTAGAAATGTAGGAAGTGGGAATTTGCCAGAATGGGAGAGGGTATTGAATTTCATTAGTTATGAAAGCCTTTCCGGCAATGACGTAAATCTTCAGGTTAACTTTAATGATTACCCGTATATCGGAGATATTGACAATGACGGTGATGTAGATATACTGAATTATAGTTTTTCAGGTATTCAGAGCCGCATCCTTTTTTATGAGAATAAGAGTATTGATAATGGCGGTAATCCTGATTTAACACCCTTTCAATTGGTAGATAACTACTGGGGTACTGTAGAGGATTGCGATTGTGGCGTTTTTGCTTTTGATGGTGAAGACTGTCAAAATGTTTTTGGAAGGATCATAAGCAATGCCCGCCATGCAGGAGGGAAAAGTCTTGCGATTTTTGATTTTAATGAGGATAGTAAATTGGAGTTGGTTTCAAGCCATGAAGAGTGCAGAGAACTTTACTACTTCAATAATGCTGCAAATGCTAATCAGGCGCCTGATTTTAATAGCTTTACAGCAGCTTTTCCTAATCAAACAAATGCAGCAAATTTTAACTTCTATCCTAATACTATGATTATGGATATCTCGGATGATGAGCAGGAAGAATTAATCATCAGTCCGAATGTCGAAGCTAATTTTGGGAGCCCTATTGATTTTTCGGAATCTAATTGGCTGTATAAAAAATCGGGTACTGAGTACGAATTAGTTTCTCGGGAGTTTTTGCAAAATGATATGGTAGATTGGGGCGCTCAGACTAGTCCTAGTTTTTATGATGATGATCAGGATGGTGATTTGGATTTATTTCTGTCTTATACTGATTTAGGTGCTGATGAAGAGTTATTTAGTGCCATAGCGTACTATGAAAATATAGGCGACCCTCAGAGCCCCAGTTTCGAATTGATTACCGATGATTATCTCAATTTATCTGAAGAGGGCTTGGCTAATATGTTTATTCAATGGGTTGATGTAGACTTGGATGGCAAAAAGGATTTAGTGCTTCAAGGGACACTTCAAAACAGTAATCAATTACGAATCATTTTTCAAGGAGATACAGACTTGGATTTAAACTCCTCTATCATTGTGGAGGATGTATTTATTGGTTTTGGTTATTCAGTTCACTTTGCTGATGTTGTAGGAGACAATCATCCTGATTTATTAGTTGGTAAATCCTCAGGTGGGTTGATTCTATATGAAAATACTGGAGCTGGAAGAGCTCCCCAATTTCAGTTAGAGAATAATACCTTTTTAGAAATTGGAGATGATTTTTTTAGATCGTCTTTGCGTGTACATGTGTCGGATATCAACAACGATACTGAGCAAGATCTAATTGCGTCAGATTTGAGTGGGAATATTAGAGTTTTCTCAGAGCTTAGCAGTAATGAGGGTACATTTGATTCGATAACCATTTACAATAACTTGGAGCAGAGCTTCGATGATGCATATTTTGGTAAGCGAAATAATATTGTGTTCGCTCCGCTTTTTAGCGATGATTATCCAGCCTTGATTTTGGGAACGGTCTCTGGTGGAATAAGAATTTTCAGAAATAGTGAAGAGTTACCGGTGCAAAGTGGAGAGGAGCTAGTTTTTCAAGTTTATCCTAATCCAAATAAAAGTAGACAGTTGTATTTCAAAACTAATCAAGATATTTCAGTCTCAATCAGCACGCTTAATGGCCAGCAAGTTTTGAACGGGCTAAGCTATGTTGCATTTTCCAGTAAAGCTATTGACGTATCAATTTTAGAAGGTGGTGTTTACATTGTTACTGCTACTTTTGATAACGGTAATAAGGTGAGTAGGAAAGTGGTTTTGTACTAGCAATTATTGGCAAACGGATTATTAGAAATATTGCTAAGAGAAGGCGAATATAGCGATAGCAAAAGAATGCATGTTGCTTTATTAATGTTCTGATCAAAAAAAATGGCAAGCTCATCAGAACTTGCCATTTTTCTATATTCGATAGAGGATTTTATTTCTTTCCTCCAAATAGGAAAGCACCTACTCTAATTCCTAAATAGCTATTTGCTACATCGAATGTAGCAGGATCCCCATTGGTATCGAATCCATCAACTTCTGAAGAAGGAATAAAATTGTAATCAATATTGATATTGAAATGTCCCCAATCAAATCCTATTCTTGGGTAAAATCCAATTTTTGTTTCAGCTCCAGCACCAGCTCCATTGACTCCGGTAGAGATAGAAGCTAAACCAAATGCACCTACACCAGCACCAACATATGGTCTGAAACTACTGCTGCCTAAGTAATATTTTCCGTTCAAAGAATATGAAGAAGTACCTGATATGCTTGCTTCTGTGTCACCAACAACTCTTGCCATAGCAGCTAATTCCCATCTAAACCCTACAGAGATTTGGTCATTAATTCTGTATGCTGGTTCGATATCAAATAAAAACCCACCTCCACCTTGAGGAATTGCATAACCCACACCTGAGTATAATTGGAATGGTTTGTAATCTTGTGCTTTTGCAAAGTTGAAAGCGATTGCCATAACGGCTACTAGTAATACTTTTTTCATAAAAATAAATTTTAAATTTTAATAAAGCCCAAAGCTAAGGGGAGATTTATCAAATAAAAAATTCTTATACAAAAGTTTTTATCTTATTCTTTTGGCACTCATTTCATCAGCAGTATGGCTTAAATGTTGACGAATTTGAAATTAATCATAATAGATCTCAATGCTTAATTTCAAACCTATCAGCATCCAATTGAGCTGGAAACTTTTCTCTAAATCTTAATAAATCTGCAGCAGATAAAGTTATAGTCTTAATTTCTTCCCTATTATCAGCGAAATATAGAGCACTTCCTTTTGGTTCATAAATAGCAGAATGGCCGTTATGTGCAATCCCTTTGCCGTCATCTCCGATCCTGTTTACCCCAATGCAATAGCTTACATTTTCAATAGCTCGTGCTTGCAATAAGATATCCCATGCATTGACGCGAACAGCGGGCCAATTGGCAACAAAAAGTAGCAAATCATATTCTAAATTCTTTTGTTTATTTGAGACATTCCTGCTCCAAACAGGGAATCTGAGATCATAGCAAACTAAGGGTTTTATCTTCCAGCCATTTAGCTCTACTATCAAATCTTTTTGGCCAGCTGAAAAGTGCTCATCTTCATTGGCCATTCTAAATAAATGCCTTTTATCATAGGTGTGGTAGTTTCCATCAGGCTGCATCCAAATTAAGCGATTGTAATACTTTCCACCATCATTCACTATGTACGACCCCGTTACTACTGCTTTTTTTTGGCTCGCCATCTGTCGCATCCATTTGAAAGTATGTAAATTCATGGGTTCAGCCATTTTTTCTGCTTCCATACTAAAGCCAGTATTGAACATTTCGGGTAGTATAATTAAATCAGTTGTTTCTTCAATCTCCCATATTTTTTCTTCTAACATGGAGATATTAGCTTGTTTGTCTTGCCAGTGCAAAGCTGTTTGAATAAGCGTTACTTTTAAATCTTGCATAATATGTCTGCTGCTTTTTGTAGTGTTTCTTCTCCTTTGGCAAAGCAGAATCTAAGTAATTTATTGTCTTGTCGGTCAGAGTAAAAGGCTGAAACTGGAATTGAGGCAACTCCCTTTTCTTTGATCAAATACTGAGCAAATTCCATGTCGTCCATATCCGAGACTTCGCTGAAATCTAATAATTGGAAATAAGTACCGTAAGATGGAATTACTTTGAACTTAGATTTTTGCATTGCTTCTTGAAAGAACTCTCTCTTTCTTTCATACATCGAACTCACGCCCAAATAGGTTTGCTCATTTTGTAAGTATTCGGCCATAGCAAACTGACTTGGCGTATGTACTGAGAAGCAATTGTATTGATGTACCTTCCTGATTTCCTTCATAATAGTTTCCGGAGCTACCATATACCCTATCTTCCAGCCGGTAGCATGAAAAGTCTTACCAAAAGATGAAACGGCTATACTTCTACTTGCTAAGAATTCATCTTTCAGGACACTTAAATTAGTGTTTCCATCAAAGATGATATGCTCATATACTTCATCGCTAAGAATAAGAAGTTGAGGGTTTTCCTCCAATATTTTTTTCAGTGCAGCTACATCTGTTTCAGTTAAAATTGCTCCTGAAGGATTGTGGGGGAAATTGATAATAATCATTCGAGTTTTTTCCGTGATTTTATCTTGTATTTTCTGCCAATCAGGTTTAAAGTCAGCCAGATTCAAGCCAACAGGTATAACTTTTCCTCCCGCTAGTTCGATAGCAGGAATATAGCAATCGTAAGCAGGTTCCAAAACAATAACTTCATCGCCTTGATTCACTGTTGCTAAAACACTGGAGAAGATAGCTTCAGTAGCGCCAGCTGAAACCGTAATTTCCGTCTCAGTATTTAGTTTTATGCCTCCAGTATTTTTTATTTTCGCTGCAATAGCTTCTCGGAGCTGCGGTAAACCAGGCATAGGTGCATATTGATTATGGCCTATTTGCATATTTTGATAAACCAAATCTATTAATTTTTCTGATACAGGAAAATCAGGAAACCCTTGGGAAAGATTAATGGCATTATACTCACTTGCCATTTGAGACATAACAGTGAATATAGTTGTACCAACATTAGGTAGTTTAGATTGAATAGCTGTCATTTTAAATGCTTTTTGAAATCATTTTGTATAATGATCATTAAAAATAAGTCAAAAAAAAAGGCTGACAAAACTGCCAGCCTCTTTCGAAATCATTCAAATTCTAATTAAGATTTGTTCTTGATATCTTGAACTTCAATTCTGATTTCTTGCGCTAAGTTTTTCAACTCTTGCATTCCTTTTCTTACGCGAGTACCAGCTGCCTGATTCTCTTTGTCGTAAAACTTTTCAAAATCACCTTCTAGACCCATGATAAGGTCTCTTACTTGTTCGAATCTTTTCATTCTTATTTTAGTTTACGGTTGACTAAATAAATTATTTAATTGAAAGCAATATAGGTAAAAACATATAAAAACAACAACTAGAGCAACATTTTTCCTAAAAAATTACTCTTTAAAGGCTTTTGCAAGCTCATTTTCCCTGTAATGACCTTCTTTTAGCTTATCTTTTATTGCTTCAAATGCCTTAATTGTACGGTCCACATCTTCCAAACTATGAGAGGCAGTTGGGATTAATCTTAGCAAAATAGTGTCTTTAGGCACTACAGGATATATTACTACTGAACAGAAGATACCGAAATTTTCTCTTAAGTCGTAAGCTAATGCTGCAGCCTCTCCAACCGTTCCATTTAACATTACTGGAGTAACTGGTGATTGAGTAGTCCCGATACTGAAACCTTTTTGCTTTAACCCATCTTGCAAGGCATCGACTATCGTCCATAAATTCTTTTTGTGCTCCGGCTGGTCACGCAATAATTCTAAACGCTTCAATGCGCCTTCAACTATTGGCATCGGCAGGGACTTTGCAAAAATTTGCGATCTCATATTGTATCTAAGGAATTTTACAATTTCAGGATCACCGGCAACGAATGCGCCAATTGCTGCCATTGATTTAGCAAATGTGCTGAAGTACAAATCAATTTGATCCATAACACCTTGCTGTTCTCCGGTTCCTGCGCCAGTCTCACCCATTGTGCCGAAACCATGTGCATCATCGCATAAAAGACGGAAGTTATATTTTTCTTTTAAGGCAAGTGTTTCTTTTATTTTACCCATCGCTCCAGTCATTCCAAAAACACCTTCTGTAATTACTAATATACCGCCACCAGTTTCCTCGGTTAGCTTTGTAGCTCTTTGTAACTGCTTTTCTAGGCTTTCAATATCATTATGTGGGTAGACAAACCTTTTGCCCATGTGTAAACGTACACCATCAACAATACAAGCATGACATTCCGCATCGTATACAATAGCATCTTTTCGACCCACTACGGCATCAATAACAGATAAAACACCTTGATAACCGTAGTTTAATAGCATTACATCATCTTTCTTGATGAATTCAGCTAATTGCCTCTCTAATTCTTCATGTTGAGATGTATTACCAGACATCATTCTAGCGCCCATCGGATAAGCTAATCCCCACTTGGCAGCTGATTCGGCATCGGCTTTTCTTACTTCAGGGTGGTTACCTAACCCTAAGTAATTATTTAAACTCCAGGTTAAAACTTCTTTCCCTCTAAATTTCATGTGGGGAGATAATTCTCCTTCCAATTTGGGGAACATAAAATAACCTTCTTCTACATTTGAATGCTTACCTAAAGGTCCGCGATCCACCTTCAATTTCTCAAATAAATCCACGTTTATCTATTTTAATGTACGTATACTTTTTCTAATCAATCGTCAAAGGTAACAAAAAAGCTGCTACCTAAAAAATTGATTCCCTGCTTTTAAGGCTTATTTTTTAGTAAAAAAGACAATAATTATGTAGCATTGTACTTCAATTTTTATTTGATATTGAACGACTTATTGATATGCCAGATATTAAAAAAATCTTAGTTGCCAACAGAGGAGAGATTGCCCTCAGAGTAATGCGTTCAGCGCGTGAACTGGGTATTAAAACTGTGGCGATATATAGTGAAGCTGATAGGAATGCGCTTCACGTACGTTATGCCGATGAAGCAGTATGTGTGGGTCCTCCTGCCTCTGCTGAGAGTTATTTAAGAATAGATAAAATACTTCAAACCTGTAAAGACTTAAAAGTTGATGCCATACACCCTGGTTATGGGTTTCTATCTGAAAATGCAGATTTTGCCAGACAAGTGGAAAAGGCAGGCATTATTTTTATTGGGCCATCGGCTGAGTCGATAGAAGTAATGGGAGATAAGCTTTCTGCTAAAGCAGCTGTTCTAAAGAGAAATGTGCCCTTGGTTCCTGGTTTGGATAAAGCCATTACTGACATTCCATTCGCTAAGGAAAAAGCCGATGAAATTGGCTATCCTATTTTAATTAAAGCCAGTGCTGGTGGTGGTGGTAAAGGGATGAGGATTGTCGAAGACCCTGCTGAATTTGAATCGCAAATGGACAGGGCAGTAAGTGAAGCGAAAAATGCTTTTGGAAATGGAGCCGTCTTTATCGAAAAGTTTGTGACTTCACCACGCCACATTGAAATTCAGGTTCTGGGAGACCAAAAAGGAAATGTGGTGCATCTGTTTGAAAGAGAATGTTCCATTCAAAGAAGACATCAAAAAGTAATTGAAGAAGCTCCTTCAAGTGTTTTGACTCCAGAGATTAGAGAACAAATGGGCCAAGCGGCTATAGATGTGGCTAAATCTTGTAATTACTACGGTGCGGGAACTGTTGAGTTTATTGTGGATGATAAGTTGAATTTTTACTTCCTCGAAATGAATACTCGTTTGCAGGTAGAACATCCTGTTACGGAACAAATAACTGGAGTTGATTTAGTAAAGGAGCAAATCAGAATAGCAGAGGGAAAAGCGCTTTCTATAAGACAGGAAGATTTAAGTATCACAGGCCATGCCGTGGAGGTTCGAGTTTATGCAGAAGATCCTCAAAATAATTTCTTGCCTGATATTGGGCAATTGAAAGTATATAAAAGGCCGCAAGGTACCGGTGTGAGAGTTGATGATGGTTTTGAGCAAGGAATGGATATTCCTATTCATTACGACCCAATGATTGCTAAACTTATTACTTATGCAGACAATAGAGAAGAGGCTATCAATAGAATGATTAGAGCTATAGATGAGTACGAAATTGTAGGGATACAAACAACATTGAGTTTTTGCAAATATGTTTTAAAACATGAAGCATTTACTAGCGGAAATTTCAATACTAAATTTATAGAAAAGTACTTCCAGCCAAGTGATTTAGACGAAAAAATCTCTGATGTGGAATCTGAAATTGCAGCTGCTCTTGCCGTGAAATTATGGTCAGAAAGAAAAAAGAAACAGACAGCACAGGAAGAAAACGACAAGAAGGTATCTCTGTGGAAAAAAAATAGGTTGTAAATATAGCGCTCTTGATAATATTTGGAGGTTTTTAATGATCGCCCATTCTTAAGTGCTAAATGTAATTGTGAAATTTAATATAGTAATCCCATAATGGCGGAAATTAAGCCTATTAAAGCCTGGCGTTACAATGCTGAGCTACAGAAGGAAATTGAAAATTTAACAAGCCCTTTGTTTGACGTGGTATCGGCTAAGCAAAGGGAAGCCCTCTATAAAAATTCTTTGAATAGTATTCATTTGTCAGTACCCAAAGGAGGTGAAGAATCGTCTGATATGGCAGCTGATCGTTTAGCTAAATGGAAATCAGAGGGTATTATAAAACAAGATCCTTTGCCGGGGATTTATGTGTATTACCAGTATTTTACTTTACCAGGGTCCTCTCGAGAACTGGTTCGTAAAGGGTTCATTACATTCATTAAGGCTTATGATTGGGACGAGAACGTCATCCTGCGTCATGAAAATACCATCCCGAAGTCTGTCAATGATAGAATAGAGTTGTTGGATAAAACCCAATTGAATGTGAGTGCTACTCACGGGCTATATTCTGATCCAGATTTCGAATTGGAACCTTATATGGATGAAAGCATGCAAATGCCATTAGGGGAGCTGGAAGACTATCAGGGAGTGCGTGAGGTAGTAAGTGTGATCCATGATGCTAAAATCATTAAAAAATTCATAGCGAAGATTGCGCCTCAACAAATTATTTTAGCAGATGGCCATCACCGCTATGAGGGCTCATTGCTTTATCGAAAAAAGATGAGGGAGCAGAATCCAAACCATACGGGGCAAGAAAGCTATAATTTTCATATGATGTATCTGACCAATTCAGATTCTGATGATTTAAGAATTTTGCCTACTCATCGGTTAATAAAGGATATTCCTGATTTTTCAGAGAAAGAGATATTAAAGAAATTAGAAGAGAATTTTATTATTAAACCACTTGAAAATCCTGAAGATGTTCATGAAATTATTTTAGGAAAAAAATGGGCTTTTGGTCTTTTGTTTAAAGAAAACACCTTTAAAATCCGATTGAAGCCTGAAAAAATTTCAGAACTAAAGTGGAATTTCCCGGATGAAGTGAAGCACCTTGATTTAACGGTCTTACATTACTTCTTCATTGAACAGATTTTAGGAATAAAAGGAAAAGAACAAAGAAGTTCAGAGTCTATTCAGTTCGAAAGAAATTTTACGGCTTGTATCCGTAAGCTATTCAAGGAAGAAGTGCAATGTGCGCTTATCACCAAGGAAATAAGTATGGAGCAAGTAAAAAAGGTCTGTAATACAGGTTACACCATGCCTCAGAAATCAACTTATTTCTATCCAAAAACGATTTGTGGTTTTTTATTTGGATCAATACAAGAAGATGAATTTGAACTACCCAATTATTTTAGGGTCTAAGTCACCCAGAAGAAAAGAGATTTTAGCAAAAGCAGGATTTGAGTTTACTGTTGAAGCGAAGGATACGGAAGAATCTTATCCCGCAGAGATGCCGCATATCGAAGTTGCCGCTTTTTTAGCAGAAAAGAAGGCCAGAGCTTTTGCTGCTGATACGAATTATAATGAACATATCATCTTAACGGCTGATACCACAGTCTTAATTGATAATGAATTGTTGGAAAAGCCAAAAAATGATGATGAAGCTTTTAGTATGTTAAGTAAGCTTAGCGGAAGAGCTCATCAAGTAGTTTCCGGCTTTTGTATTTTGGTTAATGGAAATTTTGAGAAGTATTCTGATGAGACTTTAGTGTATTTCAATCCTATCGAAGACCAGGTCATTTGGGATTATATCAGGAATCATAAACCATTTGATAAAGCAGGCGCTTACGGAATACAAGAAGGGATTGGCTTAACGCATATCGAAAAGCTTGAAGGTTCTTATTTCACTGTAATGGGTCTTCCGATTCATAAGGTATATCAAGCGCTATCAGCTTTTGCGAAAGGATAGGTGTTTTGGTAATCGCTACCATCATAGAGTAGGCTTTCTAGTCAATGCTAACTGCTATCTGATAGTACGCAATTACCATCAATGCAAGACTTCAAAAGCTTCAACTTTACAAAAATGAAAACGATTTGGCGTTATTTTACGGATTTTCACAAGGAAGTTAAGCACCCCCCAGGACTATACATTTCCATTAGTATATTCATCGCCATCCTTACTGCCTTCAACTATCTTATAATGGATATAAGATTTGAGAAATGGATGGACAGATTGAAACCTGATTCCTTGCCCTATTTGGCACATTTTATCATGTTCTCCATTATTTTTTACGGTATAGTGTTTCTATGTTACCGATTTAAAACAATCCCTAATCTATTTAATGACAAAGCATTTATGGCGAAAAGCTTGTTTATGCTTCTAGTATTAACAGTTGATGTTTGTTTTCAGTATTATAAAGATATAACCAGAGAGTTGTTCGAATACCAAGACCGGTTTTATATGTATAAGGTTAGCTCACAAGTCACCAGTATTTTTGTAATGATGCTGCCGATTTTAATATACTATTTGAAATTCGAGAAGAGTAATGATAACTTTTACGGCTTACGCACTTCCGTTCGAAAGATCGGGCAATATTTTCCGCTTATTCTCTTGATGATCCCCTTAATTGCAGGAGCTTCATTTGAAGAGAGCTTTAGGAGTTTTTACCCACGCTTTTCTTCTACCTATGAATTTATGGGCTGGTCGGTAGAACTCAGAGCAGTGGTTTTTGAAATCTTCTATGCTTGGGATTTTGTGACTACCGAGTTTCTTTTTCGTGGCTTTATGGTACTTGCTTTTACTGCCTTTTTAGGACCTAGGGCTATTTTACCGATGGTAGGTTTATATGTGGCCTTACACTACGGTAAACCACTAGGTGAAACCATAGGCTCATTTTTTGGCGGATATATACTAGGTGTATTGACCTACCAAAGCAAAAATATTTGGGGAGGCATAGTTGTACATATGGGTATTGCTTTATTAATGGAATTAGCCGCTTGGATGCAGAAGGTTTTTAATTAGAAACAAGGCTTTGCTACCAGCTAAGTAGCTCTCAATTGCATTAATCAGGAACCCCAGTCGTGAATGAAAAAGCTATTTTTTGAGGTTTTTGCTGCCAAAACATTTTTATAAATTGCTTTATGAAAGCGATCAAGAAGATTTTTAATCAGCAATCTATTATCATAAGAAGACTAATTATCAAAAAGGACATCTTCAAGCTGTCCTTTTGTTTCTTTTATGGTTCAATTGCATTACAGTTTAATGCTTAGTATTCTCAACTAAAATGATCCCAGCCCTGAGCCTTTAAAGGAATAGGATTTCCTTTTGCAGTTACCATATTCAGGCCGCTTGATTTCTCATTTACATAGCCAATAAAGTGGATATCAGGATGCTTTTTTACTTTTTCAAAATCATCTTGTGAAATGGTAAATAGCAATTCATAATCTTCCCCACCATTCAAAATAGCTGTATTAGGATCTAATTTGAATTCTATAGCAGTTTCTTGCATATTGCTAGCATATGGTAATTTATCCTCGTGAATATTGATTCCCACATCTGAATTTTTGGCAAGATGATGCAGTTCAGAAGCTAAACCGTCTGAAATATCGATCATGGAAGTTGGTACTATTTTCAGATCCAAAAGCTCATGGACCAAGTCCATTCTTGCTTCAGGTTTTAATTGTCTTCCTACTATGTATTGATAATTATCAAGCTGTGGTTGCATTTCTGGGTTCGCTAAAAACACTTGTTTTTCCCTTTCTAGGACTTGCAAGCCCATATAAGCACCGCCTAAATCTCCCGTTACACAGACAATATCATTTACTTTGGCACCCGATCGGTAGGCTATTTTATCTTTATCAACTCTTCCTATTGCAGTAACTGAAATCATTAATCCTGACGGAGAAGCTGTGGTGTCTCCACCAACTAAATCAACTTTATAGGCATCACATGCTGCTTTTACACCTTCGTAGAAAGCATCAATGGCTTCTAAAGAGAATCTATTACTCAGCGCTAAACTAACGGTGATTTGTTCTGCTATACCATTCATGGCCGCAATATCAGATACATTTACCGCTACAGATTTGAAACCCAAATGATGTAATGGGAAATAAGAAAGGTCAAAATGAACACCTTCTAAAAGCATATCAGTTGAGACAAGTTGAAAATGATCGCCTACATCAATAACCGCAGCATCGTCTCCAATGGCATAATGAGTAGAATTATTCTGTTTGCTGAACTTTTCTGCGATTTTATCGATTAAACCAAATTCACCTAGTTTATTTATTTCTGTTCTATTTTGATCGCTCATTTTAGTATTTTTGAGTTTCTAAATTGAATTTTTTACTTTTGTATTATGAAGACGAAACTTTTTAAGATATTCATTTTCTTGCTGTTAGGCGCATTTATTTTTTCGGCCTGTAATAAAAGTTCTTTTCAAACCAGAAAAGGAAAGAAGAAGCTAAAATATTATAATTCTATTCAGCACCAATAATCATTTTTTGATTTCTTGGCAAAGTTCTATTAATACGCCATTAGTGCTTTTTGGATGTAAAAAACAGACTAATTTATTATCGGCTCCATTTTTAGGCGCTTTGTTTATGAGTTGAAAGCCTTCCGATGCCAATCTTTTCATTTCTGATTCGATATTCTCTACTTCATAAGCAATGTGATGGATTCCCTCGCCTTTTTTTTCAATGAATTTAGCAATCGCACTATCCTCACTTTCAGCTTCTAACAACTCAATTTTAGTGTCTCCCATTTGGAAAAAAGAGGTGGATACGTGCTCACTTTCTACTTTTTCTAGTTTGTATGGATCTTTATTAAATAATTTGCTAAAAAGTGAATTAGCACTTTCCATATTTTTGACTGCTATTCCGATATGTTCTACTTTCAACATCCTTTTTAATTTTGTAAGACTTATTGACTAACTTTGCATTTGAGAATGCAAAAATGCAGAAACTTTTCCACGGATAAAAAAGTTGGGATACTCAAGATGATTATTTAAATTTAATACGGGAAAAAAATTAGGATGGAAACATCAACAGACATACATATAGAAAGTGCCAAGCTGCAGAAAGAAATCATTAACTATCTAGGTTTAAATGATAGTGAGCTCGTTTTTGAGTTTGGTACACAGGATGGGAAAGTAAAACTTGACTTGATAACTATCAACCCAAGGCACAACCAATCCTTTTTATTTCACTCTGAAATGGGTTATGATAAATTGGAAGCCTTGAAGAAAATGAAGGATTATGTGAAAAACTATAGGGAAAGGGAAAGCTCTTATACCATACAGTGGCAAACAAAAGATGATAAGCAATTGCATACTTCCTATTTTAGGGCAAGCAATATTTTAGATAGTTTAGACAAACTTTACTACGGAAGAGATCGTAATACCATTACCGTTTTTAGTGTTGTATTAAATCCGGTATCATAATATAAATATTTACAGTCATGATTATTGTTACAGACAAAGCGAAAGACAGATTAGGCAAATTAAAAAATGAAGAGGGACACAGTGATGCTAGCAATGTGAGGGTTTCTGTAAAAGGAGGCGGGTGTTCTGGTTTGATGTATGATTTGAGTTTTGACGACCAAGTGAAGGACGGAGACGAAATATTTGAGGATAAAGGTGTAAAACTGTTAGTTGATAAAAAGAGCATGCTTTATCTGCTAGGAACGACTCTTGATTTCTCTGATGGGTTGAATGGAAATGGTTTTCAGTTCATCAATCCGAACGCGACCCGAACTTGTGGGTGCGGAGAAAGCTTCTCTATATAAGTTATTGATAGTGTGATGATTCCTAATGTACAGGGAATCCTTTTAGAATTCTAATAAATCTATCCCCTGATATTTGCGAATGTCAGGGGATTTTTATTTATTTGATGAAATGATTTTTAAAAATCAAACATATCAATCCAGCTTCTCTTCTTTTGAAGCGCCTTGCAAAAGCCTAAATTTATTGGGTTTACAACCAATTTTTGATTGTTAAAAGGAGCGTTGCTATTCGCAAATTAGTAATTCCTAACAATTAAACTATAACTCATGCGCCTTAATTCCTACTTTAGAATATCTCTTGTTGTATACTTATGCCTTTTCTCTTTTGGTCTCCAAGCTCAAGGGAATCTAATGCTAGTTGGTGGAGGAGGGGAAATTGATGGAGGTTGGAGTGATACTCCTTATCAATGGATGGTTGATAATGCGGAGAATAAGAAGATCGGTATTATAAGCTACTCAGATGCGGATAATTGGCTGCCAGACTATTTTGTCAGTCTAGGTGCTAATGAAGCCGTCAATATTAAAATTGACTCCAGAGATTTAGCAAATCAATCCAACATGTTTGATAGCCTCAATCAATATGATGGATTGTTTTTTAAAGGAGGAGATCAAAGCAGATATTACGAATACTATAAAGACACTGAAGTACAGGCGGCCATTGAAGCAATTTACAGCAGAGGGGGAGTAATAGGAGGTACAAGTGCAGGAATGGCAATCCTATCAGGGGTAATGTTTACAGCTTCCAATGGCTCAGCCTATCCGTATGATGCTCTGACTGATATTAATAGTGAATTCATGAAACTTCAAAATGATTTCCTTTCTTTTTATCCGGATTATATTTTTGATACCCATTTTGTAGAAAGAGGGAGAACACCCAGATTAATTGGCTTCTTGGCCAATTGGTTCGATAAAAATAGTCAATTGATTAAAGGGATAGGAATTGATGATAGAACGGCCTTTTGTATAAATACTCAAAGTTTTGGGACAGTTTATGGCACTGGAGCTGCATCAATTTATCACCCAAAAGATTTTCAAATTCAGGAGGGAAAGATTACGAATAGCAATGTGAGCGCAATTCAGTTAACCCATGCACAATCCTACGATTTAAATACATCGCAGGTACTTGAGCGAAATTTGTCAGAAATGAGTCAGCCTGAATCTTCTTTGCCTTATTACCAAGTCTTTGCTACTTCCGAAAGTATACTGAGTAATACCAGAAATATATTACAAGATGCTATTTCCAGTGAAAAATTAGGCATGAAAATTCTGCTGGTAAGTAAACCTAATAATAGTAAAATAGCTGATTATAAACAGTTTTTAGCAGAGAATACCTCTTCGGAAATTGTCCTTTTGGAGTTGTCAGCTGATGAAGAACAAGATCAACAAATTGCTTTGCGAAATAATATTAGGGAAAGCAGTTTGCTAATCTTTTTGGAGCCGGGGAATTTAATCGAATATTTTAATTCGGGAGCAACCGGAGAATTACTGGCAGCTCACATTACAAGAAATGAAATAACCAATGTGTTTCTAGGTTCAGTTGCAAATCAACTAGGTGAAAATTATGCTAATAATATTTACCAGGATCCTTTCAATGCTTATTATGGAGATATAGAATTCTCAGATGGTCTAGGGCTAATGAAAGACTTCAGTATTATCACAGCATCTTATGGCTTAGATGATAAAGACTATTATGAAAACATCACTTCTTCTGTGGTGGATCGTGTATTGCGAGAGAATTTGTCATATGGTATTTATTTGACGGGCAATACCTATTTATCCTATACCTTAAATGAAAATGATCGCGCAATTCTTAAGATAGATGGAGATTTATCATCGGTTCTAGTCGAGAATTTTGGAACTAAATATGCGCAAACAGATCAAAAGGTTTCAGGAAGTAGTAGTAGGCTCCAGTATGCTTTTGATAGTTTGAATTATAAGATTGTAAGAGGAATAGAGTTTGAAATTGGTGATGTTGCTGCCACTGAGCAGGAAGATTATCAATTTGAGGAAGAGGAGGTGCTTTCTAGTAATGAGCTTCTAGATTTAGGAGTGAAATTGCTGCAGAATCCTGTTCAAAGTAATTTGAAATTAAGAAATAATTCTTCTAAGAACTACAAAATTCAAGTTTCTACAATGGAAGGTAGTTTAGTATTTGATTCAATACTGCAAAATCATAGTTTGAGAGAATTTTATGTGGGTTATTTGCCCTCTTCTCAATATATTGTGGTGCTTTCAGACGTAGTCAACGGTAAAAAATATTTTATTAAAATGTTAAAAACCAATTGATTTAATTGTGTTTTACGTATCAATTATTTAATATTGAGATAAGATCATGAAATTTTCAAAAACATACAGGTCAAGCAAGCCCATCCCGGTGCAAGCAAGCAAATCATTAACACTAATGAATTTGCAGCCTATATTTGATTGTTAGTCCAACTCAATTTTATTATTTCCTTAGTTGTAAGCTAAGGCATATCTAAATCTAATCGTCTAGATTATTTTCTAATATTATTACTTAATGTTTTTCTTATGAGAACTTTTATTAGAGCGCTCGTAGTATTCGTTGCTACTTGTACGTTTGTATTTAATATAAATGCCCAATCCATACTTGTAAAAGGTACTGTCACATCCGCTGAGGATGACTTGCCACTACCGGGAGTAAATGTCATGATAAAAGGCAGTGGTACGGGTACCACAACCAATCTTGATGGAAATTATCAATTGGAGGTAGATAAAGAGGCTTCTCTACTGTATTCATTTATTGGAATGAAAACTCAAGAGGTGGCAGTAAATGGAAGAAGTACCATTAATGTAGTTCTAAATTCAGATATTTCTCAGTTGTCTGAAGTAGTAGTAGTCGGCTACGGATCAGTTGATAGAAAACTGCTAACAGGTTCTGTGGCGCAAACAGAATCCGAAGAGCTTTCTAATACTGTTAATCCAGACTTAAGTTCGGCACTACAGGGGAAAGTTGCAGGAGTTCAGATTAATCAAAACTCTGGTACTCCTGGTGCTGCACTCTCTATTCAGGTGAGGGGTCAAAATAGCATTTCAGGAGGAACACAGCCGCTTTATGTAGTGGATGGCGTTCCAATTTCAGCCGGTAATTTTGGGCAAATTGGATATGAAGGGCAAGGGATTAGCGCTATATCCGATTTGAACCCTAACGATATTGAATCTATTTCTGTGTTGAAAGATGCTTCAGCTTCTGCAATTTATGGTGCCAGAGGAGCTAATGGTGTTGTTTTAATTACTACTAAAACCGGAGAAAGTGGAAAGACGAAATTCAATTTAGAATCCTACTACGGTACTCAGGAAATCTATAAAAGACTTGATTTGTTAGGTGCAGGGCAATTTAAACGATATGTTAATGACATAGCTGCTGATGAAGGTGCAGCTCCTCCATACTCAGAAGAGCAGCTTAATGATAACCCCATTAATACTGATTGGCAAGATGCTGTGTTTAGAACTGCTCCGATTCAGAATCATCAAATTAGCGCATCTGGTGGCGGTGAAAAAACTAAGTTTTATGCTTCTGCAGCTCTATTTGATCAAGAAGGAATTTTAATTGGGACCGATTATAGAAGATACAGTGGTCGACTGAATTTAGATCATAAGGTTAATGACAGACTTAATATTGACACTAAACTCAATATTAGTTTTTCAGAGAATAATAGAGTTCCTGGGGATCAAACTATCAATGGGGTTTTACCAAATGCGATTTCTAAGCCACCAATTCATCCCATTTATGATGAAAACGGAAATTTTGTAGAGCAAGGCTTTTGGGATAACCCAGTAGCAAATGGTACTGAAGCAGACAATGTGGCGCAATCCTTTAGAACTTTGTTCAATGTGGGTTGGGACTACAGAATTTCGGATAATCTCAAATTTAGAAATCAGGTCGGGGTCGATTATTCTCATTTGATGGAAAGAAGGTATGAACCAACTACAACAAGAAGAGGAGCTCAAAGTGGTGGGATCGGAATTAACGCCAATTCAAGAGTCACGAAATTTATACAGAATTCGACACTTGAATATAATAAGTACATTAATGATCAACATGATATTACTGCTTTGGTAGGGTCAAGCTTTGAGTTAATCAGCGATCGATTCGATTTTATGAGAGCAAATAATTTCCCCTCTAATGATTTAAGATATGTTGCTTCCGCAGGAAATATTGAAACAGCTAGTGCTAGCGGTAGTGAATATGCGATTAATTCTTATTTCGGAAGATTTATGTATTCTTTTGAAGATAAGTATATTCTGACACTCAATTTAAGAGCAGACGGAAGCTCAAACATAGCTCCTGCAAATCGTTATCAGTTACTGCCAGGAGTTTCTCTTGGTTGGCGATTGATTGAGGAAGATTTTATGAAGACCCAAAGCATTTTCAATGACCTAAAATTAAGGCTAGGTTACGGAAAGCTAGGAAATGATAAAATTGGTAGAGGTAGATTTTTAGCACTATATGGCTCTGGAAATAATTATTTTGGAAATCCGGGGATCATTCCATCCCAAATCCCAAATCCTAATCTGAAATGGGAAGTAACCACAAATTATAATGCAGGTCTTGACATGGCTTTCCTAGGCGGAAAAATAAATTTCACTACAGATGCTTATTACAATATTACTACTGACCTTTTGCAGTTCAGACCATTGCCGGGTTCTTCAGGTTATGCAGGCTATGATGAAAACATAGGGGAGATGGAAAATAGAGGATTGGAGTTTGCATTGAATGCGAATATTATCTCAAGTGATGAGTTGCAATGGTCAGTTAGCGGAAATATGTCATTGAACAGGAATAAGATTCTGTCACTGTATAATGGACAGCCAATCACCAATATTGGAAGAGGAAATAATGCGGTTATTGAAGGGCAACCATTAGGGGTTTTCTACATGTTTGAATCATTAGGGGTTGATCCATCCACAGGGGAGCTAGTGATGGATGATGTTAATAATGATGGAAACATAACAGATGCTGATCGGCAAATTGTTGGTGACCCTAATCCTGATTTTATTGGGGGAGTTAGTACTAACGCCAATTTCAAAGGTTTTGACTTATCTATTGTTAGTCAATTTAGCTACGGGAACGAAGTTTTTAATGGAACTCGCCAATACACAGAAAATATGACCTTGGGTAGTAATGATAATCAAACTACTCGGATAATGAGAAGGTGGAAAGAGCCTGGCGATATCACCAATGTGCCTAAAATTAATGGTCGATTTAACAATGAAATTACATCCCATTACATTGAGGATGGCTCATTCTTTCGACTGAGAAACATCACCTTAGGTTATAGTCTTCCGACTGATTTAGTTTCAAAATATAAACTGTCGAAAGTCAGAGTATATGCTAGTGCTCAAAACTTATTGACGCTTACTGCTTATTCTGGTATGGATCCTGATGTGAACTATTCAGGCTCAAACGCTACAAGGAAAGGCACTGACTTTTTTACATTTCCTGTACCTAGAATGTACACAGCAGGTATAAATATTTCATTTTAAAAACTAATCAAGATGAAAAACATAAAGAATATAATAATTTACGCTTTGATCATTTCTCTCTGTTCGTGCGAGATTTTAGATGTGGAACCTCCTTACGATAGAGTTTTAGCAGAGAATGCCATTTCTGATAAAAGAGGCTTGGATGCTGCCATTAATGGTGTTTACGATGGAATGCAGAGCGGAGCAATCGTCCTAGATTACCTAGTAATTTCCGATCTGGCTGCAGATAATTTAGAGGCAGTGGGGTCGAAAATTGACTATATTACCATTGATGATAATGATCCATTTAGTACTAATATATATGTTGAAGCAGTATGGAATGCACATTATGATGTAATTAACAGGGCAAATAATATACTGGATAATCTCGCTACTGTTGAAGGGGTTTCGGAAGCTGAAGCCAACAGGGCAGAAGCAGAAATGCGAACCATTCGCGCAATATGCTATTTTAATCTGGTTAGAATGTATGGAGGCGTTCCATTGAGAGAAACTGCGGTTTCCGGTGCATCTGAGGGGGAGATTTTTATTGGAAGAGCATCTGAAAACGAGACCTACAGTTTTATTCAGAATGATTTAGAAGTAGCAGAAACACTTTTGGCAGGAGCAGGTAGAGGAAACAGTGTAAGAGTGGATGAGCCTACTGTAAAAGCTTTACTGGCTCGCCTTCATCTTTACAAAGAAAACTGGGCTGAAGCGGCAAGTTACGCAAAAAGCGTCATCAACAACTTTGGATTTGAATTGGTAGAAGATTATGCTTCCATTTTTGATGAAACCAACAGCAGTAACGAGATTATTTTTCAGATCGATTTCTTAAACGATGATGATGTTAATACGATTGCACGCTGGCTTTTAGCATCTGGTAGATATGAAGCGGCTGCAACAGAGAGTGTTTATAATCTTTACGATAATCAGGATATAAGAGCTTCAGTTTCTGTCGGCAATGCAGGAGGAGACTTTTTTTGCAATAAATATACAGGTCTTCAAAATGATGTGGATAATTTAATTGTCACCAGATTATCTGAAATGTACTTGATTACAGCGGAAGCCATAAATGAACAGGGATACGCTCCAGATTCAGAAGCATTTGATTTCTTAAATGAGGTCCGAGATAGAGCGGAGTTAAATTCACTTTCAAATCTTGAAGCTACAAGTCAAGCTTCACTTAGAGAGGCAATTGCAGAAGAAAGAAGAAAAGAATTAGCTTTTGAAGGACATAGATGGCATGATTTAGTGAGGACTAATCGGGCCCAAACTACATTGGAAATCAGTAATCCCAATAAGCTCAGATTTCCTATCCCTCAATCAGAAATAGATACTAATAAACATCCCGATATGCTTCAGAATGACGATTACTAAATCAATTTTTAAAAATACTTAAACTAAATAATTATGAAAAATCTATTAAACTACTCGAAATTATGGTCTCTATTCTTAGGGCTAAGTATTTTGTTTTTCACAGCTTGCGATGAAGGCGAGGAGGAAGAACCTACTCCGGAACCAACGGCAAGCTTTACATTCGCTCCCAATACACCGGAAGTTGGGCAAGAAATTACTTTTACTAGCTCGTCAGAAAATGCAAATTCATTTAGTTGGTCATTTGGTGATGGAAGTACCGGTTCAGGGGAAAATGCAACACATACCTACGAATCTGCAGGCGATTTTACGGTTACATTAGTAGCTTCTGGAGAAGGAGGTAATGTAACGGCAGAGGAAACAGTCACTGTTGCTGAACCGGAGCCACAAGCAGATCCTGTAGAAATTTACTTTGCTGATAATACAGGCGATGTATTCACTATGCAAAAAATATCTGGCTTAGGTCTAGAAACCACTATAGAAACAGCTTTTGAAACTACAGGATACACCATTCAGGTTTTTTATGATGAAAACAATGATAAAATATATTATAGTGATGATGATAATGGACAAGTTATTAGAGTTAACCCAGACGGAAGTGGGCAAGAAGTTGTAGCAGAGGATATTGCTGGTCCAAGAGGATTGGCAGTAAATGAAGATGCTTCACAATTATTTGTGGCTGACAGAGGTGCTGATGAGATTTTATCTGTTGATTTAGCTACGGGAGCAAAAACTGTTTTATACGACTCAACTGATTTGGCAAATGCAATAGGCGATGGTGTGCAACCAGTAGCTTTCTTGCCAGAGGGTTTAACTTTTCACAATGGCGAATTATTTTTTACCTGCGTAGACTTTGATGCTGAAACATTATGGAAAGCTGCTGCAGATGGATCAAATTTGGAGCGCCTATTAGCTTACGGGGACGCTGGTTTTGGGTACGCTGTCATTGTAGATACTGAAAATGATATCTTAATCTTTGACGATGCTGATACAAATAATTTATTATCGTCAGCATTTGATGGTTCTGATATTAATGAAGTAGTGGGAACTGATGATTATACCTATGGTATCGGAATTGATTATGTTACTTCTAAGATTTACTGGTCGACCAGAGACGGTAGTGTAAAAAGAGCCAATAGAGATGGTTCAGAAGTTGAGACTTTGGTTTCTGCAGATGAAGGTAGAGTTAATAGAGGTTTAGTGGTAGTTCCCATAAATTAATAATTAGGTTTCTATGAGATATATATTAATAATTCTTTTTACTGCTTTGCTGGGGGCTTGTTCATCCATAGACGATGATTTCCCTGTGCCCCCAGCAAGCACAGTTTCAAAATTCTCGGTTGAGGTGTTGAATGAAGACGAAAGGAGAGTTCAATTCACCAATGAATCAATTATTCCAGAAAATGCTGGCTCTGCTAGTTATACATGGTCTTTTGGCGATGGTACTACTTCTTCAGAGGTTTCACCTGTTCATACTTATGAAGCATTTGGCGAATACGAAGTGAAACTGGTGGTTTTAACTACTAGCAGTGGTGAAATCAAGGAGTCAGCACAGGAGTTGGCCTTGTTGCAATCTGTGGACATTGATTTTACGCTGTACTACATGGATTCAGATATGTTACAGATCATTGGTGTTGGAGAACAAAATGTTACTGCTGATTTAAACGGATTTGGCAATGGATTAGCTATTGACAGAGATGGAGGAAAACTATATTATGCTGATGACGATAATTTGAGCCTTAATATGATGAATCTAGATGGTAGTAGTCCAGAAGTGTTATATGAAGGAGTAACGGGGATTGGAAGTGTTGCTGTCGACACTGAATCTGGAAAAGTATATTGGACAAATCGTACTGATGGAGTCGTTCAGAGAGGAAATCTCGATGGATCTGGAAGTGTAGAAACAGTGATCGAAGGTTTAGAATTACCTGAAGGTATTGCAGTTTATAATGGGAAAATTTACGTGTCAGATGTAAATGTACCCCCAGTTGGAGAAAATATTTATGTAGCTAATACCAATGGTTCGGGATTAGAAATTTTTGTAGCAGGTAGTTGGGGATATGGAATGGCCGTGGATCCAGTAAATCAAAAGTTGTATTTTGGGGATCAGGCAGTTTATGACGATCCTGAAGATAATAGGCTCAAGAGTGTAAGCTTGAACGATAACTCTGATATAGTTACTGTAGCCACAATTGAACCTATTGGTGCTAATGGTAGCAGGACATATGGGATTAGTATAAACACGGAAGAAAGTAAAGTCTATTGGGCTGATCGTTCTGCCGGGCGAATTAAATCAGCTAATTTTGACGGTTCTGGAATTGAAACAGTACTCGTAGCGGAAGGCTCTCCACGTGGGCTTGCTTTAAATTTTTAAATTTTTATTATTTAGGTTATGAGTCGGAGGGTTCTACCTCCGGCTTATTTTTTTCAGAATTTCATTTACATTTGTTTGTTTCATAATCGTATATTTAATGCAATTAGTAATTGCTGCCTTATAGTGATAAATACTTTGAAGTAAAATGATTTATATAAAATGAGAGAACTATTCCTTTTCATTATCATATCTACAATTTTTTCTTGTCAAACAAAGCAAGGAAAAGAATCGTCCATCGAAAATCTACCCGAAGGTGGTCTATTCGTAATAGGAGGAGGCTCCAGACCTTCCGAGATGATTGATAAGCTGATTGAATTAGCTAATTTAAAGGAAGGTTATGGCTATATTTTACCGATGGCCTCTGCTGATGATTCCGCCTATTATTATGCGAATAAACAGTTTGCTGAAAAAGGATTAGCTGATTTGAAAGACTACACCAAAGGGCAAAATCAATTACTGGATTCTATAGAAAATGCCTCTTTAATCTACATGGCTGGAGGCGATCAAAGACGATTAATGGAGGTATTAAGTGAACCAGAAAGAATAGCTATCAGAAAAGCTTACGAAAAAGGAGCAATTATAGCCGGGACAAGTGCGGGGGCGGCTGTTATGAGTAAAAAAATGATTACAGGTGATGAAAAAAAACATCCTGAATATCACCCTACCTTCCGCACAATTGAAAAGGATAATATCATTTTTGATGAGGGTTTAGGCTTATTACCAGACAAAATCATAATAGATCAGCATTTTATCTACAGAAGCCGATACAATAGGCTTTTAACAGCAGTTTTGGAAGTGCCAGACCATATTGGTTTTGGTATTGATGAATCAACTGCTTTGTTTATACAGGATGACTCTGCCACTGTGGTTGGAGAATGGCAGGTCGTTAGTTTTAGAAATTCAGATCAACAATCAGAAACTCAAAATACATTGTTAGGGGCAAAAAACATTGAATTAAACATTTACCTTCCTAACGAGAAATTTAAATTTCCGCAATGATAAAAAGACTTCCGGATACGCTCGTCATCATTTTTTTTATTCTTATTGTTTTCACCTTATTGACTTGGATTATTCCCGCTGGAAATTATGATAGAGTACTGGTAAACGGCCGGGAGGTGATTGATCCGGATACTTTTTCTTACTCTGAACAGAATCCACAAGGTTTATTCGATCTATTAAAAGCGCCAATAGAAGGCTTTCAATCTGCTGCACAAATCATAGCCTTCATATTGCTGGTGGGTGGGGCTTTTGCGATTATTAATAAAACTGGAGCTATTGATGCGGCACTTCAATACGTGGTGCAGTATAGCCTGAAATATCCTCAAAGTAAGAAGTGGATATTACCGATTATTATTTCTTTGTTTTCCCTCTCTGGAGCTACTTTCGGCATGAGTGAGGAGGTTTTAGTCTTCGTTCTAATTACCATTCCATTAGCCAGAGCATTAAATTATGACGTATTGGTAGGGGTAGCGATTCCGTTTTTAGGAGCAGGAGCAGGTTTTGCAGGTGCCTTTGCTAATCCTTTCACCATTGGCGTAGCACAAGGAATTGCAGAGTTAGCTCCATTTAGCGGAATGGAATATAGGTTGCTTGTCTGGCTAATTTTCACTCTGGCAGTGAATATTTTCATCATTCGCTATTGTAATTTACTTGATAAAGGCAAAAGAAAACATTATTTAACAGATATCAAGCTTACTGAATCCGCTGAAAACACAGACTTTACGAGAAGGCAAAAGCTAATTCTGACATCTTTCGGACTTGGGTTAGTATTACTAATCTATGGAGTCAATAGTTGGGATTGGTACATCAGTGAAATTGCAGCTCTCTTTGTTGGGCTGGGTATTATTTCTGGAATAATAGGAAAGTTAGGAATGCAGAAAACGATTGATGCTATAGTAGAAGGAGCAAAGGATTTAATGCCTGCTGCTTTAGTGGTAGCTCTGTCAAAGGGTATTTTAATTTTGGCAACAGATGGAAATATTATTGACACCATATTGCATAGCCTTGCTTCTTTATCGGAAGGAATTCCAGATTATGCTTCTATTCAAGTTATGTTTTTTGTGCAGAGTGCATTGAATTTCTTTCTGCCCTCTGGTAGCGGACAAGCAGCGCTCACTATGCCTATAATGGCTCCCCTCAGTGATATCTTGGGAATAGGGAGGCAAACTGCGGTTCTGGCTTTTCAGTTTGGTGATGGTATTTCAAACTTAATAATCCCAACTTCTGGTGTTACCATGGGAGTACTGTCCATCGCTAAGATTCCTTATGAAAAATGGCTAAAATGGGCCTTACCTATTATCGTTATATTTACAATTTTAGCTATGATTTTGCTTTTACCGCCAGTATTATTTTTTAATTGGGTTTGAGATATATAATTTAGGATTTAAAATAGAAAAGATGCCTTTAAATAAATTCAATCCTAAATATCAAGGAGTACATACTAAAAGCCTATCGAAGCAGATCCAAAAATTCCTACAATTAAATAATGCGCTAAAAGAGAAAAAAATGTCTGAATTGATTATTGATTCGATCAATGAAGAAATCAAAAAAGTTAACCAAGTTGAATCTAAAAAGTTATTAACTGCTCAATTAGCGAAATCGTATCAGAATATTTTAAAAATTGTTGAAAAAGAAATGAACTTGGTTGCCAAAAACCATTATAGAAATATGTGGATGGCAATTGGGATGAGTGCATTTGGAATTCCCCTAGGTGTAGCATTTGGTGCCTCATTGAATAATTACGGTTTTATAGGAATTGGTCTTCCCATTGGTTTTGCGGTTGGGATAGCTATAGGCTCCAAAAAAGATAAAGAAGCGGAAGAAGAAGGGAGACAGCTTGATATTGAAATATAGAATTTTCTGCTCATTTTCTAAATTATTCCAACAACTTCCCATATTTGCATCATGAATAAAGATAATTCTGCACCTATTGGTATTTTTGATTCTGGTATTGGCGGCCTCACTGTGGCTCATAAAGTCAAAGAGCTAATGCCCGATGAAAGCATGGTCTACTTTGGAGATATTGCCCACTTACCTTATGGTGATAAATCAGCAGCTGCCATTCAGGCTTACAGTATAAAAGTTACGGATGTCCTACTTCAGCAAGGGTGTAAGCTAATCTTAATTGCTTGTAACTCTGCTTCTTCAGCCGCTTTCGATTTAGTTCGGGAATACGTGGGTTCCAAAGCAAAAGTTTTTAATGTAATTGATCCTGTGGTCGAATATGTAGCAAAAAACTATAGCAATCAAAAGGTGGGTTTAATAGGCACTAAGCAAACTGTAAATTCAAATGTCTATGAATCTAAATTAAAGCAACTTAATCCTATCATTGAATTAAAGAGTTTAGCCACTCCGCTTTTGGTCCCTATGATTGAGGAAGGTTTTTTTGAAAACAGAATTAGCCATGATATTATTGAGGCGTATCTTCACAATGAAGAGTTAGAGGCAATTGAAGCATTAATTTTGGGTTGCACTCATTATCCACTAATTAAACAGGAAATTAGTAATTTTTATAATGGAGGTGTGGATGTGTTAGATTCAGCAACTATAGTTGCAAGAAAATTACAGCAATTTTTAAAAGAACATGACCTCCTATCTGAAAGTAAAATAAGAAAAGATAGATTTTTGGTTTCTGATATAACAGCCTCATTTGAAGCTTCTGCTAAAATATTCTTTCATGAGGAAGTACATTTAGAAAAGTTTCCTATTTGGGATTAATAGGAATTTTTAAGGTTATCTGAGATCCCTCATTTACAGTTGAACTTACCGAAATCTCTCCCGCTAAAAATGAAATGGCTTTATGAGCTAAAAATAATCCTAATCCAGATCCTTGCGTTTTGTTACTGATTTTGAAATAAGGCTTAAATAAATCTCCAAAGTATTTTTGTGGTATTCCGAATCCATTGTCTTTTACGTGGATATAGAAAAAATAATTTCCGATATCAGTGAAAATTTCTATTTCACTATCTTCATCTCTTTGATAAAGAAGAGCATTTTCTATAATATTATCCAATGCTATTCTCAGCAATGCAGTATTCCCATCTAAAGTAGTTGCCTGTTCATGGATATTGACCGTAACAGTGGCATTATGTTCTTTTATTTCCAGCGACATATCATCAAGGCATTCTTTGATTAGATCTTCAATTTCCACTTTTTCTGTTGCGTGTGAGCTATTGAGTTCATATGCCATTTGTAATTTGAACAACATTTTGTCCATGCTCATGGCAGTGGATTGTACCTTGCTGAAAAGTTGCTTCATTTGCTCCGGATCTGAATTGATTTGAGCAATATTATTGAGTCCCAATAATGTTCTAATTGGACGTCTAATATCATGAGATGCTCGATATAAATATGTATCCAATTCTTTATTGATTTCCATCAAACGAGCAGTTCTTTCAGATACTTTGGCTTCTAACATCTCGTTTAATTTATCTATTTTCTTGTTTTTACTTCTGAGTGTAAAAACATACCAAAGAACTACCAATAAAGTGAGGGCAATAATAATCAATAAGGCAGTTCTCAGCTTTAAATGAGATGCTTGGAGTTGATTAGCGTTTTGTAACAATTCTAATTTGCTTATTTCTTGTTCCATCAAATGACGCTCATGTAAGCTTGCGATGTCATTGCTCATATTAATAGAATCTCTGATCTTATCCTCTAATATGTACTCTCTTAAATATTGATTGGATTTAGCAGTATCACCTTTGATTTCTGCCACTGTAGCGCCTACTTTTAAATATTCAGCTTTTGATTTTGGATCTGTGATAGAATATTTTTTTTCAATAGCCTGCATTTTTTCAAAGGTGCTCACAACGGCCTCTCTATTACCCATTTCTGAATAGATCCAACTTAAATAGATAAGGGCATTCATACCACTGTTGTATACGCCTGCTTCAATGCTAGTTTCGAAATCTTTTTCAAGCAAAGGAATAGCTAAGTCATAGTCTCCTTTTTTATAGAATATGGTGGCTTTATTACCATTGTTTAAGGCCAGCCGAACAGAGTCTTGAAGTGCTGTAGAGATTTCAATAGCTTTATTAATGCTTGATAGTGATTCATCAAATCGATGAGTTCTCCGGTATGCAATTCCTTTAACTTCATGCAATCCTAGTAAAGATAGGCTATCTGTTCTGGTGAATTTTTCAATTGTTTTTAAAGTTTGCAAACCTTTATTAGCAAATTCAATACTTATTTCGTTATTCCATCCACTCAAATTTATTATACTAATTCTTAAGTATGCATGTGCCAAAAGAGAATTGGCTTTTAGTTTTGATAAAAAAGTAGTGGCCTTTAAATAGTATTCCAAAGATTCTACTGGCTTACTTACTTTTTGATAGAATTGGGCCAATTTATAATAAAGAAATGCTTGAAATTGATCTTTTGATTTGGCTAATGGAATTATTGTTGAGATAAGTTGAATACCCAACTCATTTTCCTCTTGACTCTCAACTAATGCCATGAGCTTTAAAGACTCTTGGAATTGAGAAAACTTCGAAATTTGCGACAGGGGCGTTTTTTCTACTTTTTTAAATAAATCGGTTTGTTTGAAATTCCTTTCATGTGCGTTCTTTAATTCATTTTGATAATACTGATTTAAAGAATCGAAAGAGATATCTTGACTAATCCCCAATGAGAGAGTTAAAAAAAACAGGGTTATTTGTAAAAAAACAGCCTTTATCACTTTCAAGCTTGGTTTATGTTTTGGTTTGAAGCCAGTAGCATCAAAAAGTAAAAATCAAAAATAGGATTATTTTGAAACTTAACCTTTAGCAATTAAGTATATTCATCCTAATAATACTATAGTTCCATCGAATATATTACTTGTATTATTTCTAGTTCTAGTCTTAAAAACAGAAAAACATTGAACATCAATTATAATAAACTTAACTTTGTGTTTTAAGTAAAAAGTCATGAGCGATATCATTAAACACGAATGCGGAATAGCCTTAATCCGCTTAAGAAAACCTCTCCAATATTTCATAGATAAATATGGTCCGCTTTATGCCATGAACAAACTTTACTTGTTGATGGAAAAGCAGCATAATCGTGGACAAGATGGTGCAGGAGTAGGGAATGTGAAGCTAAATGTAGAACCTGGGCACCGTTACATCAGCCGATATCGTTCAGTAGATAACCAACCCATTACACAGATATTTAAGAAAATCTCTAAAAAATATAAGAAAGCAAAAAAAGAAGGGGGTAAATGGTTTAACCAAGAGAAGTGGTTGAAAGAAAATTGTGCATTTACAGGAGAAGTCTGGTTAGGACATTTACGGTATGGGACTCATGGGCAGAATGCTATTGAAAATTGTCATCCCATGTTACGTCAAAATAACTGGAAAAACAGGAGTTTGATGGTAGCTGGAAACTTCAACATGACAAATGTTGAAGAGCTTTTTGATATTTTAACCGAATTAGGCCAGCATCCTAAAGAAAAAGTGGATACGGTGACGGTAATGGAAAAAATCGGTCATTTCCTAGATGAAGAAAATCAGAGAATATTCGAGCTCCACAAAGATGAATATACTAATGCTGAAATTACTCAGATAATTGAAGAAAAATTAGATTTGCTTCAAGTGCTACAGCGTGCTTGTCGCGATTTTGATGGAGGATATGCTATGGCTGGCATTACAGGTGCAGGGCATGCGTTTGTAGCTAGAGACCCTTCAGGTATTCGGCCTGCGCATTTTTATGCCGATGATGAGGTTGTGGTAGTTGCTTCAGAGAAGACAGCTATTAAAACGGCATTTAATGTCAACTATAAAGATATTCAAGAAATAAAGCCTGCGCATGCTTTGGTCATCAATACTAAAGGTGATTATAAAATGGAGCAATTCATTGAGCCTTTGGAGCGAAAATCGTGCAGTTTTGAGAGGATTTACTTCTCAAGAGGATCTGATCCTGAGATCTACGCTGAGCGAAAAACCTTAGGAAAGCTCTTAGTCCCTAAGATCTTGGAAGCGATAGACTATGATTTAGAAAACACTGTATTTTCGTACATCCCAAATACAGCCGAAACTTCGTTTTTAGGAATGATGGAAGGGATGGAGCAACACTTGGCCAAAAGACAATTACAAGAACTAAGAAGTGCTCGAGAAGATGATGAAGCACTCGAAAAACTATTGTCATTCCGTCCTAGAGTAGAGAAATTAGTAATTAAGGATGCCAAATTAAGAACTTTTATCACTGATGATGCTCATAGGGACGACTTAGTAGCCCATGTTTATGACACCACCTATGAAGTTATAAAAAAGAAAGTTGATACCGTGGTGGTTATTGATGATTCTATTGTTCGTGGTACCACCTTAGAAAAAAGTATTCTACGAATGCTCGACAGGTTGGAGCCCAAGAAAATAATAATTGTTTCTTCAGCTCCTCAGATTCGCTTCCCGGATTGCTATGGAATTGATATGAGTAAAATGAAAGACTTCATTGCATTCAGAGCGGTTTTAGCTTTACTAAAAGAAACGAAGCAAGAGAATATACTTGATGAGGCGTATCAAAAGTGTCTAATTAGTGATAATACAGAGAATCATGTCAAAGATGTTTTTGCGCCTTTTAGTTATGAGCAAATTTCTCAAAAAATTGCTGAATTAGTGAAGGTTGATACAATCGAAGCAGAGGTGGAAGTAATTTACCAAACGGTTGAAAATTTGCATAAAGCAAGTCCTGAACACTTAGGAGATTGGTATTTTACGGGTGATTTTCCAACTCAAGGAGGAAACAGAGTGGTAAATAAAGCCTTTGTCAATTTTATGGAAGGAAAAGAAGTAAGAGCTTATTAACCCTAGATTGATCCGTATTAAGGATTTGCAAAATTCAAGAGATTTAAGCGTATTCATCTATTGCAGTTTTTAATGCCGAGCGGATGCTTTGTTATGGGCTAATATCCAAGGCTAAGCTCTTTTCTGAAGGTACTGTCCTGTACGCTATTTTTTTTCCAGTAATCCAACATTATCCGCTTTTTAAGTTTTGCAGAAGTGGTCATGATTTCCCCACCTTCTGGATAACTTTCTTCCCAACTCTCAATGTCGTAAGGGAATTTGTTTTGATAGAAAATTGATACCTTACGCTCTAATGCAGGTATTTGAATCTTAAGTTCATTTAGATGCTCATTTTTTAGCACTTTGATCATGGCAGTATAAGCTTTCAAGTCCTTATGTTTAAGTCTTAAATATTGTGTGGAAGGTAGCAACTTTATTTCTCCTTCAGGAATTTGGGCAGGGTCTAAGCGTATTAAAGTCCAGAGTTCATCCTCCAGCCAAATTTTGTCTAAACTCATCTCAAGATCACCCTCACTCTCAAAATAAGATCTACTCAATAGATTGTACTGATTTGTTTCATTGTTAAGTTGCATGAATACGTGACCGCACCATTCCTGAACCGAAGTGGTGAGTTTTCTTGCGTGTAGGTCACTTTTTGGGTAGACAGGAGCAAATACCGAGGTCATAATAGAGTAAGGATAAATTCCCGTATTGAATTTCTTGGTGAAATTGAGTTTCATTACCTTCTCTGCATCGTCAGAATTTGCGGAAGGATTATCTAACTTCACTTGTTTGCTTTTCGAGAAATCTTCTGTTACAAAAATCAGCACCGCTTCACCTTTTCTCTTTTCTCCATATCGAACTTGCTCCAACTCATAGGAAGTCAGTTCTGCTTTGCCTTGATACCAATAATCACCAAAATTTTGGTCTATCGAAAAGCTGATTAGCTCTTGTGGGGCTTGTTCTTTTTTCTGTCCGCATCCCTGAAATAGAACAAAAAGAAATGTTATGATTAAGATATTTTTCATACTAAGCTGATTTATGTAGGTGTTGTTTCGTAACGGATTTTAGCCTTTGCTGTTAATGCGTAATGCTTTTAATATAATTGAAACGACTAAATAGTTCCTCTTTATACCAATTTTCCTTCTTTACTTTTCCTATGATTTCTTTATGAATATTAGAGTAGGCATAGTCCTTCATGGCTTGTTCATTTTCCCAAACGCTGAAAGTAGCCTGTTCAATTAAAGGCCATTCTCCAATGCCTTTGGTAAAAATTAGTCCTTTAGCATTTTCAATGGCTCTACTTGCCATGGGGACAAATTGCCAAAACCTAGGCAGTTTAGGGATATTGATTCGTGCTCTGGTAATTACTGCAATTTTTCCACCACTGTATTCCGTTTTTTCAGGGAATGGATTTTTTCCATACCAACTGCCATGCGCTCCTAGAGAATCTAGATAATGCGTTTCAATTTTGCTAGATTTTCTGTTTAGTTCATCAAAAACTTCTGAATGATCAAAAAAGTGTGTAGCGTCTTGTGGGTTGCCCCATTTCATCAGCATGGCATATGTTGAGAAGTCAGGCCAAAGACTAAAACCAAAGCCGCTTCCAGTGCCAAGAAGTTTAGCAAATTGACAGCCTTCAATTTTTGTCAATCGAGGAGGTAATAGTTGCATTTGTTTAAATGCCCAGTACTTATTATTTGAATAGTGAATGAGAGATAGTGTAACCATAAATTAATATCTGACTACATTAACTGCTATTGTCGATTAGAGTTTAAGAAATTACAATCACATGTATTTTTTAAGGAAGGCTTAGAATTTATTTGTCAACATAGATAATAAACTGCTGGTAATAGCCAATGTTCTTCACTACTGCTTGACTTAATATTCAAGTTGTTGTCAATAATGAAATTAACCTTTTAAGGATTGTCAAATGTACAATGAATAATAGCCTTGAAAGCGTTGGTGAAATAATAAAGTCTGCAAGAAACTGATACTGGAAATTCATACTTCTTACTTTTCCATGCTAATATAATTTTTTGGATTTAACAGACTTCGAAGTAGCGGGGACAAGACTCGAATTAGTGTCTGCTAGCTAGCGGTTATGAGCCCAACGAGCAATATTTTAAAATTAAGGCATAAAAAAAGCCTGCTTAATGTTTCTTTAAACAGGCTTTGTAGTAGCGGGGACAAGACTCGAACTTGTGACCTTTGGGTTATGAGCCCAACGAGCTACCAACTGCTCCACCCCGCGATATAAACTCTTGATTTCAACATCTTTTTCGATGTTTGCTTCAAAAGGATTACAAAGGTAATTAGAAATTCATTAAAATCAAGTACCTTTGCAAAATAAATTTAAATTAATGTCAGAAAATCAGCATAAAGCCGGATTTGTAAGCATAGTAGGAAAACCAAATGTAGGAAAGTCTACATTAATGAACGCTTTAGTAGGAGAGCGCCTTTCTATTATTACTTCCAAAGCTCAAACTACTCGCCACAGGATTATGGGGATTTTGAGTGGTAAGGATTTTCAAATCGTTTATTCTGATACGCCTGGTATTTTGAGTCCTCAGTATGAATTGCATAACTCCATGATGCGATTTGTGAAATCCGCACTTGAGGATGCTGACATCTTACTTTTTGTGACAGATTTATATGAGAAGTATGAGGAAGGAGATGTTTTAATTGACAGACTGAAGAAAAGTGGTGTGCCGATAATATTGGTCATGAATAAAATTGACCAATCGAAAGGCTCACAGGCGGAGGATAAAATGAAGTATTGGGCTGAGATTATTGAACCTGATCATCAGATCATGATTTCGGCCCTAGAAAAAATAAACATAGAAGAGCTTTTTGGGAAATTAATTAATTTATTGCCGGTGCACCCAGCCTATTTTCCCAAAGAGGAAATGACGGATAAGCCGGAGAAGTTTTTTGTGGAGGAAATTATTAGAGAAAAGATATTTCAGAATTATAAAAAAGAAGTACCGTACAGCTGCGAAGTAGTGGTTACTGAATTCAAAGAAGATGAGAAAATCATCAGAATAAGGGCAGAAATATATGTAGAGAGAAAATCCCAAAAGGGGATCATCATAGGTAAAGGGGGTGAAGCTTTAAAAAAGGTAGGAATGGCTTCGCGCCAAGACCTGGAAACATTTTTCAATAAGCAAATCCATTTGGAAACCTTTGTAAAAGTAGAACAAGACTGGCGTAAAAAGGATTTGAAGTTGAAACGATTCGGCTACTGATAATTACGAATTACGAATTATCAATTAGGAAATTTGGAGTGACATTCTTAGATTTTATCATCTTTTCAACCAAATATGCCATTAATGAAGTCGCAAAATGTTATTCAATTAAAAAGTTATCAATTTGCTTTAGAGATTATAAGAATTGCTCAATTATTAAAAAAAGAAACTCATTTTGAGATATCTTCTCAAGTCCTAAGGTCAGGGACTTCTATCGGAGCAAATGTGGAAGAAGCAATTGGAGCTCAGTCAAGGAAAGATTTTTTAGCTAAAATATCAATTTCCTATAAAGAGGCTAGGGAAACACATTATTGGTTACGCTTAATAAAAGATGCGGGATTTCTAGAGGAAGAAGCTGCACTAATAATGATCGCTAAGTGCGAAGAAATATTAAAAATAATAGGGTCGATACAAAAAACGATCAGATCAAGAAGCGAATAAGAGGGTGGTACTTTATCACCTTAATTCGTAATTAAAAAATTCATAATTCGTAATTAAAAATGTCAAACATAGTAGCAATAGTAGGGAGACCAAATGTCGGTAAGTCCACCTTTTTCAATCGTTTAGTAGAGCGCAAACAGGCGATTATGGATAACGAATCAGGTGTAACGCGTGATAGGCAATACGGAGAAGCGCAGTGGATTGGTAAGAAATTTACTGTGATTGATACTGGTGGCTATGTGACGGGCTCAAATGATATCTTTGAGAAAGAGATCCGTAAGCAGGTGAAAGAAGCATTAAAAGAAGCAACTGTGATACTGTTTATGGTAGATTGTCACACTGGCCTAACCGATATGGATAAAGATTTCGCCAATGTCGTAAGAGAAGTGGGAAAACCAGTATATGTAATAGCTAACAAAGCCGACAATACTGAAAAGAGCTATATGGCAGGTGAATTTTATGGACTTGGTTTTGATGAAGTGTTCAGCATGTCTTCTGCAAGTGGTTCTGGAACAGGAGAGGTTTTAGATGCTGTAGTACAGCTTTTTCCTGATGACGACCACAAAGATCCTTTTGAAGGCGTTCCAAGATTAGCAATTCTAGGGCGGCCTAATGCCGGGAAATCGTCTTTTTTGAATGCATTATTAGGGGATGAACGCACTATTGTGACAGATATCGCTGGAACTACCAGAGACTCTATTAATACGCACTATAAACTGTATGGTAAAGATTTTATATTGACTGATACAGCTGGCTTGAGAAAAAAAACCAGAACAAAAGATGATATAGAGTTCTACTCTACCATCCGAGCAATTCAGGCTTTGCAGGATAGTGATGTTTGTATTGTAATGATTGATGCTACTCGTGGTTTTGAATCACAAGATATGCAAATTATCGGCTTAGCTCATAAAAATAAGAAGGGCATCATGATCATGATCAATAAATGGGATCTAGTAGAGAAAGACGGTAAGACTCATGATAAATTTAAGAAACAGATTCAGGAGAAATTGGGTCCATTAGATTACATTCCCATAATCTTCACATCCGTTACTGAAAAGCAGAGAATATTTCAAGCAATAGAACTGGCCACTAAAATTTATTTTAGTAGGACGGAAAAGGTAAGTACATCTGCTTTAAATGAAGTGATGCTTAAGGAGATAGAAAAATATCCACCTCCAGCTTTAAAGGGTAAATACATCAAAATTAAATACGCAACGCAGCTGCCTACTTATACGCCTACGTTTGCTTTCTTCTGTAATTTGCCACAATATATCAAACCTCCTTACGAAAGATACCTAGAGAACAGGTTAAGAGAGAATTTTGACTTTGAAGGGGTTCCTGTTAAGCTAGTTTTCAGAAAAAAATAGAAATATACTTTTGTCTGTCTTAATATTTAGATACATTTACATCTTAAACCATAATCTATTAAACTATGAAAAAATTATTCACATTATTTTTATTGGGTGCTTTTACATTAGCTGTTTTTGCATGTGATAACAAGAGCGAAAAAGAAGAAGCAAAAGAGCAGATGGAAGAATCTACTGAGGAAGTAAAAGATGCAGTAGAAGATGCAGCTGACGAGGTAGGTGATGCTGCTGAAGAAGTGAAAGAAGACGTTGAAGAATCAGTAGAAGAAGGTGAAGAAAAAGCTGAAGATGCTGGCGAAGAAATGGAAGATGCTGCTGAGGAAGTAAAAGAAGAAGTAGAAGGATAAGATTTTACAATTTTAGTAAATAGAAAGAGAGGCTGGTATCCAGTCTCTCTTTTTTTGTTTTTAATTCTCTAATTTTTGAACAATTGAGATGTATATGTGTTCGCTAGGATATTTTTAATTTCACTTAATTTTTTAACGCAATATGCTTTCACAATTAGTTTACGTTAGTGACAGGAAAAGAAACAATTCTTCCGAAGATGAAATAGATAACATCTTGGAAGCTTGTAAAAAAAATAATCCTGATTTGGGAATAACCGGAGCCCTACTTTACTCCGATAAAAAATTTCTACAGTTGGTTGAAGGAGAAAATGGAGTAGTGATGGGGTTGTACGATAAAATCAAAAAAGACGCTAGGCATGCTAACTGCATCATGTTGTCCTATGTCCCTATTAAAGAAAAAACTTTCCCTAGCTGGCACATGGGCAGCAAGAAATTCGATAGTAATCAAATTGACTATAAGACTAACATCAGCCCAGAAGACAAAGCCACTTTCTCAAAACTATTAAGTGGGGCGGAAGTAGATGGTAATAAAACCAACCAGATTATACAGAAGTTTTTCAAGTAGAAAAAAAGGGAGAAGTTGAGTGATACTTCTCCCTCTTTACATAAGGTTGTAAGGCTCGTACCGAATTACATCCTGTAAATGATGGCGTTAATGTGCATTCCGGCACCAACGGAAGCCAAAATAATGTCATCTCCTTCTTTGATCTGGTGGCCTTCAATTTCACCTCTTAACACTTTGTCTAGCATTACAGGGACGGTCGCTACTGAATTATTACCGTATTTTTGAATGGTCATAGGCATCATGTCCTTGGCTTCTAAGCGTAAATCGTTGAGTTGACCTAGTTTTCGTAAAATGGCTTCATCCATTTTTTCGTTTGCTTGGTGGATCAAAACTTTTTTAATATTTTCCATGAAGATACCTGAACGCTTTAGGGCAGATTGCATGGCTGCAGCTACCTCTTCTAAAGCATATTCATAGATTTTTCTCCCTTTCATTTTTATGTAGCGAGCATTGTTATCCTCTCCTTCTTTATTTGACTTGCCCATCGCTAAGTAACTTAGTTCTTCATTTGCATCAGTCCTATTGGCAAAGCCTAAAATTCCTTTTCTATCTTCATCGTAAGAAGCAGAAACAATAGTGGCACCAGCCCCATCAGAGAAAATCATTCCGTCCCTATCATGAGGATCCACGCATCTGCTCAAAGTTTCGGCTCCAATCACCATTACATTCCTGCAAAAGCCACTTCTAATCATCTGATAAGCTTGAATGACACCTTGAACCCAACCTGGGCATCCAAAAATAATATCATAGCAAACTACATCAGGATTTTGAATTCCTAATTTATTTTTCACTTTAGCGGCCAAACTTGGCATATTGTCAATTCTGTTAGTGCCAGCTTCAATATCACCAAAATTTTGGGCATATATAATGTAGTCTAATTCCTCTTTATCTATAGTGCTATTTTTTAGGGCGTTTTCTGCGGCCAATGATCCCAAATCAGAATTTAGTTGATCATCACTTGCATATCGTCTTTCTTTAATGCCCGTGATCTTTTCAAATTTCTTGATGATTTCCTCATTAGGGATGTCAAACCGCTCCCCATTTTCCAAGTAAAATTCATGCTTAAGAAAATGTTCATTGGGAACTATGTTTTCTGGTACATAAGAACCGATTCCATTAAAAACTACATTAGGTGTTTTCATAATTATATATTTGTAATAGTATTACTAATCTTGTTAATGTCTTCTCACTGCATCCCAACATGCGTCTGCAGCTTGTTCTATCCGTTCTTCGCTTAAATGCTGTTGATGGTCAATTTGTAATTTTGCTAAAGAAGTAATTGGTCCGTAGGATAAGGAAATAATGGTGTAGACCGGTAAATCTTTCATAGCTTTTGCTCTTTTGGCTTCAATAAAAAACATCATTACCGGAGACATGATCATAAAACTTTCTTCTCGGGTCAGTTTACTCATATATGATGCATACCGATGTTGCTCAATAAATTGAAAAGCTTTTGGATGGTCCATGAAATAATGGATTAAATTCATCCAAAGATGCTTAAATCTATCTTCGAAGCTTTGTTTTTCATCATAGTCGGAGAGCATCGCATGCATAACGCGCCTTTTGATTTCCTTGAACAATTCATTGATTAAATCCTCCTTATTTTCAAAATAGCGGTAAATAGTACCAGCTCCTATACCTGCTTTCTCTGCTATCATGGAAATAGGTGTTCCATGAAATCCGTTTTCAGAAATTAAGTCCAAAGTAGATTCCAATATTAAGGTTTTCTTATCCAGTTTATTTTCTATGGCGGAATGAACGTTCATTCCGTAAATTTCATAGAATTATTTTATCTATCAAAACTTTTCTAGATAATTTTAATCTTCTGTAAATCAGATACTAACGTTTGTTAGCTGTGGTTTTAGGGTTTTTTGGCTTTGCTATGATTTTTTATGCGGAAAACTGTTGATAGGAGTAAAATAGCAGTGAAAATAATAAATTGGGTGGGGTTTTGAACTTTAACTTTGGCAATTGACATCCAATTCAATTATCTTTGATGTTCCAACAAAAACCTGAATAGGGTTTTGATAAATAATTGAAACAATATGGCTTGGTTTAAGCGACAAAATAAAGGGATTTTAACACCCACCGAAAATAAGAAAGAAGCACCTGATGGATTATGGTACAAAACTCCAGGTGGAAAAATTATTCATATGCGTGAACTTAAGGAAAATGCTTATGTTAGCCCTGATGATGAGTACCACGTACGAATAGGCTCAAAAGAATATTTTGAGATTCTTTTTGACGATAATAAGTTTACTGAACTTGATAAAGATATCAGTTCAGCTGACCCGCTGGAATTTGTAGATAGTAAACCGTATCCAGTTAGAATCAAGCAGTCACAAGAAAAAACAGACTTGAAAGATGCGGTAAGATCTGCTCATGGTAAAATGAATGGTCTGGATTTATGTGTAGCCTGTATGGATTTTAGTTTCATTGGTGGATCGATGGGATCTGTAGTTGGTGAGAAGATTGCTAGAGCTATTGATTATTCTATCAAAAAGAAAGTGCCATTTTTAATGATTTCAAAATCAGGTGGTGCCAGAATGATGGAAGCTGGTTTTTCGCTTATGCAGATGGCTAAAACCTCAGCGAAATTAGCTCAACTTTCTGAAGCAAAAATACCTTACATTTCTTTACTGACAGATCCGACCACAGGTGGTGTAACGGCTTCCTATGCAATGTTGGGTGACTTTAACATTGCTGAACCGGGCGCTTTGATCGGCTTTGCAGGTCCTCGGGTTATTCGAGAGACCATTGGAAAGGATTTACCCAAAGGGTTTCAAAGTGCTGAATTTGTGTTGGATCATGGGTTTTTAGATTTTATTGTTGATAGAAGGCAGTTGAAAAGTAAATTGACTACTTTATTAAAGATGTTGAAATAAACTTTGATCATATATACTGCTAAAAATGCCAATTTCACCGATTGGCATTTTTTTTGTTATATTTTTTTCGAACTAAAAACATAATGATGAAAAAGCTACTATCAACCATTTTGCTTATTTTTTTATGCGCTAGCATGAGTTTTGCACAAGAAGAAATAGCTTCTAAAAGAAATGCTTCTTATGTAGAAGCAGGGGGAGCCGGCCTCTTCTTTTCCATTAATTACGAAAGACAGCTATCAAAAACTCCTGGTTTTTTGTGGAGAGTTGGTCTTGGAGGCTATTCGGAAGATGACTTTTATGTTACCTACACTACTGGTTTTTCTTATCTATTTGATTTAAACGAGGAAAAAGGTGCATTCCTTGAATTAGGTGCAAATTTGACTATTGCAAGAGAATACAAAGGGATTTCAGAGGAAAGCAGAAATGCTGATATTTTCGAAAATATTGTGCCGGGCTTAAATTACCGTAAGCATTTTAACAACGATATTCTTTTTAAGGCAGGAATAAATGCTATAATCAATGAGAATGGACTTACGCCTTGGCTCAATACGGGGTTTGGCATCATGTTCTAATTCAACTCTTTTAATATTTTTCTAGCCCTTGATTGAAAGCCCTTCGAAGCGTTCTCTATTTTCAATAACAGAATCTCTTTTAAAAGTCTTTTTAAATCTTTACTCTTTTTTGAAAGCTTGAATGCGGAACTCATGGCGAAAACCTGAACAGCAATAGAACTTTTCTTATCTTCAAGGGTTTCAAAAGCCAAATGAACGCACTGTTCTTGATGACCTTTGGGGATCTCGATAAATTCAAATGCTCTCCAAATATTTCTCTCCACACCTTTAGTTGGCTTTTTTTCTAGCAAATCTAATAGAAAGCCCATTTCTTCTTCATTTACAATGCTTGGATTGTTCTCTACCACGCCACTCATTACCCATGATGCTTTATCTTTATAATCTGGATGAAGCATTAATTGGAGTAAGCTTTTAAATGAGTAGTTGCCTTTCAGTATAGCCTCTTGTAAGAAAAGTTTCTCCTCTTTGAACTTAAAATTAGTAAAATCAGATTCTAGAAGCATCTTCATTGAAGCAATTTAGTATTTCGAAATGCTTCTTCCTAACTTTAGGGCATGCGCCTTATTCGTAAACCAGTTTTATGTAATTATTATGTAACCTATCGTTGCAATGCAAGCTGCTATTTCTGTGATATATGGGAAAAGCCCAGTCCTTACATAAAAGTGGAGGATGTTGAGCAAAACCTGAAACACCTCAAGAAATTAGGAGTGAAAGTAATTGACTTTACCGGGGGAGAGCCTCTATTGCATAATGAAATTGACGTTTTTCTGAAGATGGCCAAGGAAATGGGATTTATTACCACTCTCACTACCAACGGATTACTTTACCCCAAAAAAGCCGATAAATTAAAAGGCTTGGTTGATATGCTTCATTTTTCGCTTGATTTTGCGGATGCGAAGCAGCACGATGAAGTCAGGGGAGTTGGCTGCTTTGAATTTGTGATGAAATCAATAAAAGTTGCGAAAGAATTAGGCGAGAAGCCTGACATTTTATTCACAGCCATGAATGACAATATTGAAGAATTAGAAAAGGTGTATCGGTCAATATGCTTGCCAAACGATTTGGTTTTAATTGTCAATCCAATTTTTGATTATAATACGGTAGAAACCCGTGGAGGACTAACATATCATAATCTTGAATACCTTTCGCAGATCGGTAGAAAGAAAAACATTTATTTAAACAATGCCTTTATTGAATTAAGGAAAAATGGAGGTAATCATGTGCATGATCCGGTTTGCAAAGCCGCTTCTTCTTCTTTAGTGATTTCCCCTAAAAATGAATTGGTGCTTCCGTGTTATCATCTGGGAAAAAAAGAATATCCGATAAATGGCGATTTGTATAATTTGTATAAATCTGATGAGGTACAGAAATTAGCAGCTTTGGAAGGAAAGCTTCCAGAATGTGAAGGATGTGCTATAAACTGCTATATGCAGCCATCATTTGCTGTTGAAATCAATCAATATTTTTGGAAGGCCTTACCTTCCACTATCAAATACAATCGATTAAAAGGAACCTGGAAAAATATTTTTTAATAAATTTTCACTTTTTGCCAACTTTTTGATTCTTCTAACTGTTAGATTTTCGAATATATTATTAGAAAAATATCTAATCGTGCTTATAGGTTTACATTTTAAGTAATATATTTGCAGCTCAATTAATTGAATCATTTAGAACAAAATCAAAGTTCATGACATCAGTAGTTATAACCTCAATTATTGCCTTTACAGTTCTAATATTATTATTGGTATTAATTCTGTTATTTGCGCAATCAAAGTTAGTTCAATCAGGTCCCGTTAATATTTATGTTAATGGAGATGAAGACAATCCTATTGTAACATCTGCAGGCTCTACTTTACTATCTACTCTATCAGGACAAGATATATACCTACCATCTGCTTGTGGTGGAGGCGGTACTTGTGCCATGTGTAAATGCGTAGTCGAAGATGGTGGAGGTGATGTATTACCTACAGAAGAAGGCCACCTTAGTCGATCTGAAAAGAAAGAGAAAGTAAGGCTTTCGTGCCAAGTGAAAGTGAAAGAGGATATGCACATACGCATTCCAGAAGAAATCTTTGGTATTAAAAAGTGGGAATGTACTGTTAAATCGAACTACAATGTATCAACTTTTATTAAGGAGTTTGTTGTGCAGTTGCCTGAAGGCGAAACATTAGATTTCGAATCGGGAGGTTACATTCAGATTGACGTTCCTGAAATTGAAGTGAACTTTAAAAATATTGATATTACTCCTCATCCTGACCTAGGTCACAAAGAAGATATCTTTAAGGAAGATTGGGATAATTTTGGTTTATGGGATTTAGTGATGAAAAATGATGAACCTATATTCAGAGCTTACTCCATGGCAAACCATCCTGCAGAAGGTGATATCATCATGTTGAACATTAGAATTGCTACTCCACCATGGGATAGAGCTAAAAATACTTGGATGGATGTTAATCCTGGTATTTGTTCTTCATATGTCTTTACAAGAAACCCGGGTGACAAAGTAACTATTTCAGGTCCTTATGGTGAATTCTTTATCAATGAGTCAGAGGCTGAAATGATTTACATTGGTGGTGGTGCTGGTATGGCTCCGTTACGTTCACACATTTTCCATTTATTCCATACGCAAGGAACTGATAGAAAAGTGTCCTACTGGTATGGCGGTCGATCAAAAAGAGAATTATTCTATGTCGATCACTTTAGAGCAATAGAAGATAAGAACCCAAATTTTGATTTTCAAGTCGCACTTTCTGAGCCTTTAGAAGAGGATAATTGGAAGATCAAAAAGAGTTTGGATGATCAAGATGGTGATGGGTATACAGGTTTTATTCACAATGCACTTTATGATAATTATTTAAAACATCATAAAGAGCCTGAAGAGGTAGAATTTTACTTATGTGGTCCTCCGATGATGAATGCTGCTGTCCTAAAAATGTTAGATGACATGGGTGTTCCGCCAGAAAACATCAGATTTGATGATTTCGGAGGTTAATCCAAAAAAGATAAGCGAATAAAAAAGGGGCCAAATTGGTCCCTTTTTTTTATTTAGATATCAATGGCAATCTATTAATTTGGCTGTTGGATGTCATTTGAAATACTGCCATAATTAATATTAACATTTTCAAACTGAGCAACGCTTCCTACAGTGGCCCAATTACCAATGTTAAAGCTTGTGTTAGGGTTAGACACTCCCTTTACGGTGTAGGCAGTTATGGCGTCTGTCCAATGCAATTCCTGACCTGCCTCACATTGATTAGGTGTTGAGTTAGCTTCGAAGAAAAATGCATAGTCTTCATAATTCTCGTCTCCCAGCACTTTAGCATCGCCATTTGGTTCAATGGCCACAGCAGTGAATTCATCTACAGCAATCGCTTTTATGTCTTGATAGCTGCTAACTATTCCGTCAGCAATCAGCCTGGCCATGAGCGTAATTGTTCTCCCTAATCTATCTCTTTCGGAAAAATGAGTGTCCGTAATAATATTTCCTAAACCAGGGAGTTGTAGAAAGTCCGTTTTAATAGTTTCTAGATAAGGATGGTAAGGATCGCTTAGAGCCTCAGAAGAAATTACACCTGATGATTGAGGTATGTAGGCAAATTCACCCAAAATAGCTAATCCAGCTGATGTACCACCAACTGGTACGCCTTTCTCATTTACTAAGTACTGAATTGAACTCTCCACTTCAGTACCATTCCAAAGATTGTAGTATGATGTTTGATCACCACCTGCAATAAATAATGCTTCAGCTTCTCTGATTTTGTCTCTTACGAAATCAGAGTTGGCACTAGTTTGACCATTTACAACTAGTGTAAGAATAGAATTAGCTCCTTCTATAAAAGACGCATCATTATATCCGTTACTATCATCCGTTCTTAGGATGACAAAGTCTCCGCCATCCGCTTTGGTGACCATCCAATCAAACCATGACTTTTGATCACCTGCTCCACCAGCTAAAAGATACCCGAGGCTACTGTTAGTTTGTATATCCTCTGAATTTCCTGTCAGATAATGTATCACTTCAGTATTGCTGCCTCCATCATCTCCGCCCTTATCTTTTTTGGGGCCTCCTGCGTGGTCAGGTTTTTTCATTTCTAGATTTTCTTCTGTACAAGCTGAAAACAGTATTGATATTGCCAAAAGGGCATAACTTATCCTTTTCATAATTTCTTTAATTTAAAATTTTGAATAATGAGTGTAAATCGCCTTTTAAGCCTAATGAAATAGGCTAAGACGTTTAAAAACTATTCATCTTTTAAGAGTGAGTGCCCACTAGCTTGAAAGATGTAATTATAGTTTTCTTCCTGTAATAGGAGTTTTTTTAAGAAGTGATAAGTAATGACTAACAATCAAAAACCGGTTGCAGATTTCGTCTGTGAACCGGTTTGAAGCTCAAAATTTTGAGCCCGAAAATCTTTTTTGGGTTGATATTGAAATTGTAATATGTGCTGAATTTCAAATCCATACAATCTCAATATGCAAATAAAAATATTGAATGTCAATAAATTATGAGATAAAGTGTTGGTATTAAAATTGTATATTTGGAAGGTTGCATTATTGATTACTTGTCTTTTTCTTCCTCTCTTTTCTTTTTTCTTCTCCACCAAAAGTAGCCTCCAATTAAGAAAAGTACGGGTAATACTACGTAAAAAATATAATCGAAGGGCGTTTGTAGTAGAAGTGGTTCACTATCATCAGGATGCGGAACTCCCTGTGGTATTTGTAAAAGTATAGCTAAAAAAGTCATAAGATCTCAATTGGTCTGTTCTATCTAACGGCCATATATTCTCAGTGTTTTTAGATTGTTTTTATTCTTCAGTTTGGAATAGTTTCTCGATCGCAGCATATGTCAACCATGGCATAGTAGAGGTTACTTCCGTTTTGCTATCCTCAACTATGACCTCTACATAGTCTTTTCTAATTGACCGGTTTCTATAGTACAATCTAAACTCATATTTTTCTGTCTCATAAATGATGGGTTCATCCGGTTCTTCTTCAAAACCATTCAAGAGGATATTCTTAAATCGTATAAGATTCTGATGATTGTCAATTCTAATAGTTTGTTCTGTACCATTATTGACATTGCTTATGTCTTTGAAGCTAATGATATAGAAATCATCATACTGATCCAAAGCGATTTTATCTTTGAATTCACCTAGCCTTTTCTCTGCATTTTCAGTCCTTTTTTGTGCTTGAATTGAATAAATACATAAAAACTGAATTAGTAGGGAGATATGCACTATATATTTCATAATCATATAAGTTTATTTATTTTCTTTTTTTTCCAAAGTACTTAAATTTTCATTATAATATTCATCAACAAATAATATTTACTTTTCTTCTGATGAAGGTAGTTTATTTAAGTCATGCCAGTATTTTAATAAGTTGAGAGCTAGTTAGCTATAATCGGCAGTAAAGCATTTGAATAGTTTTTCAATAATTCAAGATTAAAGTGCTTGATCACTTCAACAAATGATTACTTCTCATTCTCAATTTACTTTACTACTTTTAGCGGAAGCTAGGTGAATCAAGAAAGAATGTTCAAGAACTCATATGTATTTTTCATTTCGTTAACAGCTGCTTTAGGTGGCTTTCTATTCGGTTTTGATACCGCAGTAATTTCAGGTGCGGAACAGGATATCCAAAAAATTTGGCATCTCTCAGATTGGATGCATGGTTTTTCCATAGCTATTGCGTTGTATGGGACTGTAATTGGGGCTTTGTCGGCAGGCTATCCCGCTAATCGATTTGGAAGGAAACCGATGCTTTTACTCATCGGATTACTTTATACTGTTTCTGCTTTGGGTTCAGCCTTAGCTCCTGATGTATATACTTTCATGATTTTTCGTTTTATAGGTGGTCTAGGGGTAGGAGCATCATCGGTAATTGCTCCAATGTACATTAGTGAAATCGCACCAGCAGGCAAAAGAGGTATGTTAGTGGCTCTTTTCCAATTCAATATTGTACTTGGGATTTTAATAGCGTATTTCTCCAATTACTTAATTGCCCTAGCTGATATGGATAACAGTTGGAGATGGATGCTGGCAGTCGAAATTATTCCGGCATTAATATATTCCATATTAAGTGTTCGATTACCACGAAGCCCAAGGTGGCTCATTGCCAATCAAAATGACTACGAGGAAGCTAGAATAGTTTTAACTAAGACAGATCCTGAAAATGTAGATTCTATTATCAAAAATATTGAAAGAGAAAAGGCGAAAAATGAACGTAAAGAAGGTTTTTTTGCTCTTTTCAACAAAAAATATTTCAAATTCACTTTCATGGCGATCTTAATTGCATTTTTCAATCAATTGTCTGGTATCAATGCCATTATTTATTTTGCTCCAAGGATATTTGAGTCAGCAGGTATAAGCACTGAAAACGGTTTACTGTCAACTATGGGGATTGGATTGATAAATGTAGTTGCCACGATGGTTGGATTATACTTGATTGATCGAATGGGAAGGAAGTTTTTGTTATATCTAGGCTCTGCTGGCTATTTAGTTTCTTTGAGTTTAATGGCCATTAGTTTTAGCGGAGACATTATTCCATCCGATTTGTTACCATTTTTTGTGTTTCTATTTATAGCCGCTCATGCTGTAGGAAGTGGTTCAATAATTTGGGCTTTTATTGCTGAAATATTCCCAAATAAATTAAGGGCACATGGTCAATCCATTGGAAGCTTTACCCATTGGTTTTTTGCAGCTATTATAGCAAATGTTTTTCCATTTTTTGCGAGCACCTTCGGTTCATCTGTCATTTTTTGGTTTTTTGCGGCAATGATGCTGGTTCAATTGCTTTGGGCTATTTTCGTTATGCCCGAAACAAAAGGAAGAGAATTAGAAGATATAAAATAGCATCAGTGTTAAAAAAATGATTTGGCATTCATCGAGGAAAATATTATTATTGAATGTGGAAACATTAAAACACTTCAAAATTTCAGATTCTACTCAAAAACCAATTCCTCAATTGGAAGTAAAAAAATTCGAATTACAGAATCTACAGCCCATTTTTGACTGTTAGTTAGAGAATTTCTTCTTTTCCGTTAGGGTGTAGTTGTTATACACCCAATTTTCAAATTTAGTTTTACTTACTTTAATCAAAAATGAAGAAATTTGTATTAGCCATTCATGGCGGTGCTGGCACCATACTCAAAAAAAATATGACTGCAGAAAAGGAAGATGCCTACCATGAGGCACTCCGTGAAGCCTTAGAAGGAGGAAAGGATATCTTAAATAAGAAGGGTACTGCAATCGAAGCCACAGCTGTTGCAGTAAGTATTTTGGAAGATAGTCCACTTTTTAATGCAGGAAAAGGCTCTGTATATTCTAATAGTGGACAAAACGAAATGGAAGCCTCCATAATGGAAGGTGAAAAGTTAAGAGCAGGCGCAATTGCAGGTGTGAAGAATATAAAAAACCCTATTCAATTAGCTAAATCAATACTATTTGATGACGATTTCGTTTTTCTGATTGGAAAAGGAGCTATAGAATATGCCGACAGCCGAAAACTAGAAAAAGCGGCCGATGAATATTTCCAAACCAGATTTAGAGAGGAGCAGTGGTTAGCAGCTAAAGGAGAAGGGAAAGTATTGTTGGATCATGATGCCGATAAGAAGTTTGGAACGGTTGGTGCCGTAGCTTTAGATATTGAAGGAAATCTTGCTGCTGCAACATCTACAGGTGGTTTAACCAACAAGAAATATGGCCGAATCGGAGATAGTGCTGTAATTGGCAGTGGGACTTATGCAAATAATACTACTTGCGCCATTTCTTGCACGGGTTATGGTGAATACTTTTTGAGAGCTATAGTTGCTTATGATGTATCTTGCCTTATGGAATATAAGGGCTTGTCATTACAGGAAGCTTGCGAAGAGGTTGTTATGAAAAAATTGGTGGCTATGAAGGGAGAAGGCGGGTTGATTGCCGTTGATGCTGTTGGTAATTACGAATTTAGCTTTAACTCTGAGGGCATGTATAGAGGGATAGTAGGCTCCGACTTAGCATTAGAGACTAGTATTTTTAAATAATTCAAAGGGAGTCGATGTGCTTCCTTTTTATTTGCCTAAAACCTTTTTCTATTTATTGGTAAAAGTAATCTTGAAGTTATATCTGCAAAAGTATTGTACAAAGATATGATCTATTCAATTTCTTACTAATTCCTAAAACCTTTCCGATTATCAGGCTGTTACAATACCATAATTACAACGTGACTTATGGCAAAAAAGCAAACAGCAAAACCAGTAGATTTAAAAATAAAAGAAGCTTATATAGACTTTGTGCTAGAAAATGGGCAAGAACCTGCTTCTATCTATAAATTCGCCAAAGATCTAAAAATGAAAGAGGTTGATTTTTATAATCATTATAATTCTTTTAAAGCTTTAAAAAAGCATATATGGGCAGATTTTTTAACTGAAACGATAGAAAATCTTCACGCAGAAGAATCTTTTGTAGAATATTCATCACGAGAGAAATTATTAGCTCTTTACTTTACCATAATTGAAGTTCTGAAAGCAAATCGCTCATATGCGATGATGGATTTGCACGAAATGCGCAAAGGAGATTTGAAGCCTGCTTTTTTGGAAGTGTTCAAAAAGCATTTTTACAAATTCGTTGATGAGCTACTATTACAAGGGAAAGAAACAGAAGAGATAATGGATAGACCCGTAATTGGAGATCGATATGCAGAAGGATTGTGGATCCAAACCCTCTTTATTCTTCAATTTTGGGCTAATGATGACAGTAAGGACTTTGAAAAAACAGATGCTGCAATTGAGAAAGCTGTAAATGTTGCCTATGACTTGATGGGTAAAAGTCCATTAGATTCAATGTTTGATTTTGCCAAATTCATATTTCAAAACCGATAGTAATGAGCGAAAGAAAAGAACAATCCCGAATTCCAATTTCAAAAATTCAACGTGCCAGTAAATTTGTTTCAACAGGTGCTAGGGTAGGAGGGAATTATATAAAACATTATTCTAAGAAAGCCTTCAATCCAGGTATGGACCGTTCGCAATTAGATTTAGATAATGCAGAAGATATTTACGAATCTTTGAGTGAACTCAAAGGAAGCGCGCTGAAAGTTGCTCAAATGCTAAGTATGGATAGGAACTTATTGCCTCCTGCTTATCAAGAAAAATTTACAATGTCGCAGTATAGCGCACCTCCATTGTCTTATCCTTTGGTGGTAAAGACTTTTCAAAAAACTTTAGGTAAAAGTCCTGACGCCATTTTTGATACTTTCACAAAAAATGCTGTGAATGCAGCGTCTATGGGGCAGGTTCATCAGGCTACCAAAGATGGGAAGAAGCTAGCAGTAAAAATTCAATATCCAGGGGTTGCCGACAGCATTAGTTCTGATTTGAGACTAGTTAGGCCTTTTGCCACTCGCTTATTTAATATGAGCAACGCGGAATTGGATCATTATATGAGCGAAGTGGAAGGAAAATTAATGGAAGAAGCTGATTATGATTTAGAATTAAGACGATCTAAAGAAATAACTGAAGCTTTAGCGGGAAAAATTGAAGGACTTTATTTCCCAACATATTATGAGCAATATTCTGGCGGCCGTGTAATTACCATGGACTGGTTAGATGGCGTTCATTTGAAAGAATTTTTGGCAACCAATCCATCTCAAGAAACGAAAAACAAAATTGGTCAAGCTCTTTGGGATTTTTATAATTTTCAATTTCATGAATTGAAGCAAGTTCATGCAGACCCACACCCTGGAAACTTCATGTTTATGGATGACGGCACCATGGGTATTATTGATTTTGGTTGTATTAAGGAAATACCAGACGATTTCTATGAAAATTATTTTGCATTGCTTAAGCCAGGCTTTTTGCAAGATAAATCAGAAATTGATAAGCGATTCAAAGCTTTAGACTTTTTCCATGAAAAAGATACTCCAGCTGAAAGAGAAATATTTAGCGGTGTATTTACAGAAATGATTGGGATGTTGAGCAAACCTTTTCAATATGATGTATTCAATTTTGGTAATAATGCCTTCTTCGAAGAGATATATGCGATGGGCGAGCGAGTTTCCAAGATGAAAGAAGTGAGAAACAGCAATGGCGCTAGGGGTTCAAAGCATGGGCTATACGTAAATAGAACCTATTTCGGTCTTTATAATATGCTCAATCAATTAGATGCAGAAGTAAAAATAACTAAACCTGAGTGGTTAAATGGAACGAAAGAGAAAGTAGCTTAATTAATCAATTTTTTTCTCCCTTTAACAATTTAAAGTATTTACATAAAAACCTCATTCATAAAATGTGAATGAGGTTTTTATGTTAAAAGACTAATTTAGGAACCTATTCGTATTTCTCAAACCAGCCTGTAATATAGGCTACATGTCTAATAATATTACTTGGTCTAGCCGTAATGCCATGTCCAGTTCCCGGTATTCTTACCATTTTACTTTCCACTTCTTGCAGTTTTAATGCGCCATAATATTGTTCTGTTTCACTCATAGGTGTTCTATAGTCATTTTCACCCGTAACTAAGAGGGTTGGAGTTTTTACATTTCCAACCAAAGAAATAGGAGAGCGGTCCAGGTATTGTTGAGGGTCTTCCCAAGGCTTTTTGTTAAACCAATACTGAGGGTAGTAATTGTATCCATCAGCTGTTAAACTAAAACTATACCAGTTGATCACAGGTTTACTAACCACAGCAGCACGAAAGCGGTTTGTTTTACCAATGCTCCATGCGGTTAAAACGCCACCACCGCTTCCGCCAGTGATGTACAGTCTATCTTGGTCAATAAAGCCTTTATCAACCATCACATCCACTCCTGACATTAAATCATCATAATCCTGACTTGGATAATTATGGTTGATATATCCACCGAATTCTTCACCATAGGTGGTACTACCTCTAGGATTGGTATATAGGACTACAAATCCTCTTGAAGCCATTAATTGTAGCTCAGGACTAAAGTGCGGGCCGTAGGCTAAATGAGGGCCTCCATGAATTTCTAATATTAATGGGTATTTTTTATTTTCATCGAATTCGGGTGGATAAACAATCCAGCCTTGCACATCCTTATCATCATATGATGAATTAAAAACAAGCTCTTCCACCTTACCAATATTTTTGTTTTTGAGGAAGGTAGCATTCAAATCTGTTATCGTTCTATTAGCCATTTTTGTTGGGAAATGACCAACAGTCAATTCTGCTGGACGCTGTGTGTTGGCCTTGGTATAGACATATTTCCCATTGTTAGCTACACTGTAACTGCCCCCTGCATATGGTCTTCCAAAAGATCCGTTGCCGATTCCTTTAGTGATGACCATTGCATTTCCGTTCATTTTAAGATTTGCTAGTATCCCATTTCCGTGGTCGTCATAATAAGCAAATAGACTTTTACTGTCTGTTGCCCAAGTGAAATTTTTGAAATCTCTATCTAATCCATGATTGAGTTCTTTTACGTTTTTACCCTCAATATCCATAACGAAGACATGGTCTAACTGATAACCTACGAACTGATCTTCGTAGCTTAAATAGACAATCGATTTGCCGTCTGGCGAAACCACTGGGCTGTTATGAGGACCTTTTCCTTCTGTTAATTGTGTTAATGCTCCTGATGCAACATTGATTTTGAAAATATGAGTATTATTGGGTTCCAAGTCTGCTTTTTCGGAACGATTAGCTGAGAAAACCAAATGTGATCCATCAGCTGCCCATGAAGGAGCAGCATGATCATAGTCTCCACTAGTAAGTTGGCGAGGGGCTCCACCCTCAGCATTTACGATGAAAACATGATTGTAGGCAGGTTCTAGAAATGAAAAATTACCATCTGATTTATAAGACACTTCTTCTATGACTTTTCCTGGGGAAGCCCAATCTGCACCTTTTGGTGGGGAAGGAAACTGCCCGAAATTTTCTTGTTTTTTAGGGATACTCATTTTAAAAGCTAAATATTGGCCATCGGGCGACCAGGTTATATTACCAGGCCCTGATGTTAAATTTGTGATGGATGCAGTTTGGCCGGTTTCCATCCACCTAACAAATATTTGAGCGCTGCCTTCTTCCGCGGACACATAAGCTAGTTTTTCGCCATCGGGCGACCATTTAGGTTGACTGTAACCTGACTTACCTGAGGTAAGCGGCATATGATTTTCTCCTGAAAAATCAATTATCCATAAATTAGTGTATTTACGATCAGTCATCACATCAAATTGATTGCGTACATAAACTATTTTTTCACCATCTGGGGAAATTTGTGGATCTCCGACATATTGCAATTCGAACACATCCATATATTCTAATGGTGTCTTTTCTTGACCATATGAAACAACTCCTATTAAGCATAGGATTGAAATTAGTAATAGAGCTTTTTTCATAATCTTAACTTTTTTAGCGTATTCTTCAATTTAGGAATTTATTCCATGGCTTGTATGAAAATTATATTAGTGGTTTATAAAAAAAAGGCTTCAAATTTATGAAGCCTTTTGGGTTGAATTTTTTGAAAAATTTATTGATTACCAGGAATAAGTAAAGGGGTTTTGCCATCTGTAATAATCACTTTTGCGTTCGGACTTTTAGCCAATTCTTTAAAGGCTTCAATACTTCTCAATTGAATGATAGCATCATTCAAACCTTCAGCTAAAATTTTCTGTGCGTCCCTGTTACCTTCAGCCTCTATTCTTCTTCTTTCAGCTTCCTTTCGTTCAATCTCCAATATAAAATCCATGCTCATGGATTCCTGTTCTGCTTGTAGTTTCCGCTCTATAGCAGCGGATAATTCACTAGGGAGTTCAATACTTTTCATTAAAACTTCTTCAATTATGAATCCCCGCTCTGCTAAAACCTCAGTCATTCTCTCTTTGATTTCTGTTTCTATTTGTTTTCTTTTTCCAGAATGCATGTCTTTGGCCATGAAATTTGCAGAAATATCTGAAGCAGCCGATCTGAAAACAGGAAGTATAGCATTTCTTACATAATTTTGACCGATGTCTTCAATTATCACTGGGGCCATTTCTTCCTTGATTCGGTATAGAATTGAGATTTCAGATTGAATACTTAAACCTTCTTTGCTGGGTAGACTAAGGTTTAGTTCAAGATTTTCCGTCCTTGTGGGCGTTTTAATCACCTTCGTAAAAAATGGATTAATCCCATAAATACCAGCATAATAGACATCTGGGTTGATTTTACCAAGTTTACGTTTGACACCAACTTCACCTTGACGTATGACAGTGCAACTGCTTATTATAAAAAGAAGGCTTAATAATATTGATAGATTTTTCATAGGCTTTAAAGTTTTCATTTTATAAATCAAAAATCATACCGTTTATATAGTTTAATGGCAGCATAAGTCCAGATTCACTTTGGAAAATCATAGGAGCAAATTTTATGAGGTTTAGCGGATATTGATTATATTGATATAAAAAAAAATGGCAGAAAGACAATATAAGAGCTTCAAAGAATTTTATCCTTATTACCTATCAGAGCATCAAGATCCTACATGTAGAAAATTACATTTTACAGGGACTGCTTTGCTTTTTGGAGTATTGGCTTGGGCTTTAATTACACAAACCTATTGGGGCTTAGCACTAATTCCCGTGGTTGGTTATGGTTTTGCATGGGTAGGTCATTTCTTTTTTGAAAAAAACAAGCCGGCTACTTTTACCTATCCACTATGGAGTTTGGCTTCTGATTTTAAAATGTTCTTTCAGATATTAATTGGAAAACAACCGATGTCGGTTAAAAAAGAGGAAGAAACTTGACAGCAGCAATGTAAGTATTTATAGCTTTGCTATTGTCAAGTTTAAATGAATTAAAGCTCTTTAGAGACTAACGTAATTTTATATCCAGCACCACCACCGTATATTTGGTCTGAGTACGCAGTATCTACCGATATATTTAGTAAGCCGTTTCTAGTTTGTACCTGCCAATCACGAGAGATTTCCCTTTTATCTTTCATGAATTTATCATGAAGATGATTCATTTGCTCTTTGAAATCATCAGGAACAATCATCGTGAATTCGTTTCCAACTAATTCTTCTCTTTTGTATCCATAGAGATCACAATAATAGTCATTGACTGCCACGAACTTTTTATCTTGATTTGTAATACAAATTCCTATTTCCTTTGTGCTATTGATAATGTTGTCCACATCAGAAGGGTTTTCAGCAATTTTTTCTTTAATTTCTTCGGTGATTAATAAGTCGATCATAATAGTTTATTTATATAGTTAAACAAATATTTAAGCGGTTTTCCGCATGTTGAGTTTAGATTCTAATTCTTTTATTTTTTCACAGAATTCGGAAAGCTGATTATCCTTCACCTCTAAAGCTTCGTCTTTTGCTTTTGCTTCTTTTCGAAGTAAAAGGAAGTCTTTCACTATTTTTCTATTTTTATCTTCAGCTTTTTGCATGTCAAGCTCATTGGCTTCCATTTCTGCAATAACCTTTTTCAATTCTTTATCCTTACTCTCCAATTCCTGTCTTTGTCTTTTCATTTCTTCGTTAGTGGACTCTATTTCTTCCATATTTTGTCTCAATTCTTCTTCTTGAGCTTGTAACTCCTCTGATTGCTGCTGTGCTTCAAAAAGTAGCTTATTCGTCTTCTCCGCTATTTTTACACTTGAGATTGCTGAGGCAATATTTTCGCCTAATTTTTTCAGGAAATCCATCTGATAAGGCTCAAATTCTTTAAAAGAAGCTAGTTCAATCACTCCAAAGACTTCTTCATTAATTTTTAATGGAAATAGAAGAATTGACGAAGGAGTAGCTTCACCCAAACCGGATGTGATTTCTACATAATCTTGTGGAACATCGGTCATGTAAATAAAGTCTTTCTCTAAATAACATTGTCCTACTAAACCTTCATTAAGTTCAACATTTTTTTCTAGATATTTCTTTTTAGTGTAAGCATATGCCGCCTGTAACTGTAGATATTCTTTATTATCTTCTTCATGGAGGCTTTTTATGAATAACCCACCTTGATTGGCTTTCAGGTATTTAACTAAATTACTAATGATGCCATAACTAAAATCCTGTAAATTATTTTTGTCTTCTCTTAATATTTCTGAAAATTTCGCTAGTCCTTCTGCTGCCCAATTCCTTTCTTGTTCTGCTTTAGCAATCCTGCGCATTTTTGCTTGCATGCTCAAAAGAGATTGAGCAAGCTCATTTTCAGAATCATGAGAATCGAATTGGATGTCTAATTCTCCTGACTCGACTTTTCTTATGAAGGAGATGGCATTTTGAATTTGTTCTCCATATTGTTTTAGCTGTTGCTCTACTTCCTCACATCTAGCCCGTGTTAAAACCTTAATAGGAACTTTCATAGTCACTTAAATTTAAATACCCGATAAAAGTAGTGATCAGAGCAAGATAAACAAATAGGTAAATATGCGTATTTTTACATAAAATACTGTAAAAGGTATGTTATGAGTTTTAATTATTCACTGTAATATTCAATTAATATAAATATTATAATAAAATGTTTAACAAAAATGATAAATGCATAAACAATCTCAATCCTCAGCAATAATTCTAGGATACAATCTGAAAATCACAAATCCGCAAAGTATACTAAAGAGTAATAAACCACTTGCTTTAAATACTTCACCGTAAATATATAAACCTGTGCTAAAAAGAAAGCCATAGACACCCATGCTTCCTGCTATCATACAGACGATACCTGTTGGTACTTTCCATTTTTGAGTTTTAGGTTTAATTAACCCTTTAGATGATAATCTTGCTATGATTTTTCTCCAGCCTGGGCCTCCTGGGTTTACTTTGTTCAAGAAATTAGCTAATTGTTCATCAGTTGTCTTTTGTGTTAGAAAACTAGCTGTTACCCAACTTACTGTAGTGATACTCACTCCAATGATTAATTTTTGCCAAGATAATAGTTCTTCAAATCCAAAAGGCTGATCTGCAAAAGCAAAATATAGTGCAAGGAAAAAGGAGACAACCATAGCTACTATTTCACTGATTGCATTTACTCTCCACCAGAACCAACGAAGAATATAAATCAAACCTGTTCCTGCACCAATTTGTAATAAAATTTCAAAGGTTTGCAAGGCATTCTCTAAAACTAAAGCCATCAGCATACTGAATATCATTAAAATCACTGTTAGTAGGCGACCCAATAAAACTTGCTTGCTATCAGAAGCTTCTGGGTTGATGAATCTTTTGTAAACATCATTTACTAAGTAGGAGGAACCCCAATTTAAGTGTGTAGAAATGGTGCTCATATAGGCAGCTACCAGTGAAGTAACTACCAAACCAAGTAATCCTGCAGGAATGAATGTAAGCATAGCTGGATATCCCATATCATGTGTTGCAACGCCCGAGTTAACAGCTGGAAAAGCTCTGGCAAAACTATCTAGGTCGGGAAAAACAATAATGGAGCATAATGCGACTATAATCCACGGCCAAGGACGTATGGCATAGTGCGCAACATTGAAAAATAATACTGCTTTAATAGAGTGGTCAGCATTTTTAGCGGCAAACATTCGCTGAGCTATATATCCACCACCACCCGGCTCAGCGCCAGGATACCAAGTACTCCACCATTGCACCAATAGCGGAATTATTAAGAGCATGACCCACATTTCAGGATTAGAGAAGGAAGGGAAAAAGGATAGTTTATCGACCACATCTTCGTGTATTAATAAATTTTCTAATCCCCCGACTTTTGGATGATTTAAGGCGACATAGGCTGCTACAATAGCCCCGCCCAAGGATAGGAAAAACTGTAAGAAGTCAGTAAACAGGACTCCCCTGAGTCCGCCTAAGCTACTATAAATAACCGTAATGATTCCGGCTATGACTACAGTTTGCACAGGACTAAGGCCTAGTAAAACGCCTCCGATTTTGATAGCAGCTAAACTCACCGAGGCCATGATCATCACATTGAAAAGAAAGCCTAAATAGATGGCTCTAAAGCCTCTTAAAAATCGAGCAGCTTTGCCCGAGTATCTCAATTCATAAAATTCTACATCGGTTAGTACGCCCGATTTTTTCCACAATCCTGCATAAACGAAAACTGTAAGCATACCTGTAAGCAGAAAGGCCCACCACGCCCAGTTTCCAGAAACACCGTTTTGGCGGACGATATCGGTAACAAGGTTTGGGGTATCGGTAGAAAAAGTAGTGGCTACCATAGAAACGCCTAAAAGCCACCAAGGCATTTTACCTCCAGCGGCAAAAAACTCGGAAGCATTTTTGTTTTTTCTTGAAGTCCAGAACCCAATCCCCAAAGAAATAATTAAGAAACCAATTAAGATTACCCAATCAATATTATTTAAAATCATAATGGAGCGCTAAAATTTTGCTTGAAGATAGAAAAGAATTTTAGTTTCACCTGAAATGGTAAGTGGGGAACTTTAAATAAAATAATTAACTACCACAAAAGAGGACAAAGAACACAAAAGGAAATAATCAAGATTATTTTTAAAAAATAAATTTCCCTGATCTGATTTCTTCGTTTAGTCCAAAGAAGTAAAATATTCATTGACAAATGTTTTTTGCCCGTCATTGTATAGGTTGTATACATTGAAGTTGTAGAGAATACCTTTAGGTACTTTTAAAAGCTTCATATACGAAATGATCTGTGCTTCATGAATAGGTAGGATTTCTTTAACAGCTTTTAGTTCAATGCAGATAGAATTTTCAACTAATAAATCACATCTTAAGTTGGTGTCTAAGTTCAAACCTTTGTAGTTCACTTCAATCAAACGTTCCGATTGAAAATTGATGTTTTGACTTTTTAATTCATATAACAAGCATTGATGATATACACTCTCTAGTAAGCCTGGTCCTAATTCTTTATGAACCTCAATTGCGGCCCCGTTAATTTTATAGGTTAACTCCTTTAGAAAAGTTTTTGTGGGTGCTCATAATGGTAAAATTTGGTTGAAATATTTAATAATTACTAGATAAATATATGTCTTTTGATTTTTCTAAGAAAATACAAGCTGTTTTTTTCTATTACGGGTTAAGGTTGCTATTGGGATTCAGTTTTATGCATTGCATAAAACCTTTTGTGTTCTTCCATTTCTTTTGTGGTTCAATTTTTTTTCTCTTTTGTTTCGACTTTAATTTTGCTTTCCAGTGTTTTATGAACGGGACATTTGTTGGCAATTTCAATTAATCGCTTTCTTTGCTTTTCGTCTAAACTTCCTTTTATTTCGATGCTTCTGTCAAAAAATGTGATTTTGCTATTCTCTGACTCACAGTCTTTGCTATCTTTATCATATAGCTGATCTTGATCTACGTGAACCAAGATCTCATCAACATCCCATTCTTTTCTGTTGGCATACATTCTTAAAGTAATTGCGGTGCAAGCTGCTAAAGCGGAAGTCAGCAAACCATATGGAGAGGTGCCGAAATTGTTTCCTCCTACATCTTCTGGTTCATCTGCTATTAGATGATGTCCTTCGGCCACAATCTGAGTAGTGTATTTCTGCTCTTTATTCCCTATGAATGCAACAGTTTGCGAGTCGGTTGAAATTTTCTTTTTATCTTGTTTTTTAACATACCTATCAGCCCAAGTTGCTATCACTTCACCGGCGTAGAGCGAATCTTCTTTATTACTTAACAAGTGATCTGCACCGTCTAAAGAAATAAAGCTTTTTGGATGATGGGCTCTTTCATAAATTGCAGCAGCATTGGAAATTTCAACCGTTCGATCTTGAGGAGAGTGCAGTATCAAAATGGATTTTCTCAAGTCTTCAATTTTTTTGAGGTTATCTTTGTTTTGTAAGTCGTCTAGGAACTGCTTTTTTATTTTAAATGGACGACCTCCGATTGTCACTTCAGCTTCCCCTTTCTCTTTTATATCTTCTTTTTTGTCCTCGATTAAATGAAGAACATGATCAGGCTGAGAAGGGGCACCGATGGTTGCTATTGTAGCTATAGAGGCTATCTTAGCGGCAGCCATTAAGACTGCTGCACCACCTAGTGAATGACCCACTAACATAGTAGCAGGCTGGTAATTATGTTCTAAGTAATCTGATGCTTTGATAAGGTCCTCTACATTGGAAGAAAAATTAGTGTTTGCAAAATCGCCTTCACTTTGACCCAATCCTGTGAAGTCGAAACTTAAAACAGCAAAACCTTTTTTAGTCATTCCCAGAATTATATTTCTGACTGCATTTAAGTTTTTATTGCACGTAAAACAATGTGCAAAAATCACATAATTATGAGGGGCGTCATCTGCAGGAAAGTGAAGTTCAGCAGAAAGCTTATCTCCCATAAAACCTTCAAATGTTATTTTTTCTTTTTTCATGTGTTTTTTGTTTTGTTGAATACAGCTTTCTGCTCGATATCATCAAATCTACTTCCGTTTTAGAATTAAATCTATAACAAAGTTTTTGCACTCAATTAATTGTACTTCGTGGGTATCAATTGAGTTTAGTTCTAATTTAGGAAAATGATTCTTATTAAATGTCTGAAAGTTGCAAATTGACATTTGGGTGATAATTTATTTTTCCTTAAAAAGTACTGAATAATTACATTAAGGGATAAAAAAATGTGATTTTTCAAAAGTATTATTAACTTTAGATGCGTTTAATAAAAATTAAATACTTTGGTTGTCCGAATTTGCAGACAACTACGGCTTATTAAATACCATAGAAGGATACTAAAACTTAAAGTCTAAAATTCAAACCATGTTAAAAGAACAGCTAAAAATTTTAATTAAATTGGCCACAATTGATAATGAATTGGCGGAAAAGGAAGCGAACTTGATTGAAAAGATTGGTAAGGCTAATGGGGTTACAGAAGATGAGATTTATCAGATGATGAAAAACCCTGAGCCTTTCAAAAGTTTGGAAACGCTTTCAGAAGATCAAAGATTTGAATATTTATACAATATCATCCAATTGATGAAAATTGATGGTAAGGTATATAAAAGTGAAATTGTTTTCTGTCAAGAAATTGCTCAAAAGTTAGGATACAAAAAGAAAGCTGTTGCCGAACTTTCGAAAAGTATTTATAGTGATCCAAGTATTACTAGTGACAGAGAGCAACTAAAAGATAGACTGAGAAAGTATTCGACAAGATAAATGGAGCCCCAATCTTGGGGCTTTCTCTTTTCTATGAAAAAATCTTTTTTCCAAATTCTTGCAAAATTTAATAAATTGATTTTTCCTAGTTTTGCTAAAAAAGATCTGACAAAACTAAAAAAATGGGAAAAGGCGATTGTCGCCTATAGGTATGTGGTCACCAAAAACTCTTTGGGTGATTAGTATTCAAAAATTCTCCTCATAATAGTCTTTCCCTTTCTGGATATATTTTTGATCAACCAAAAAGTAATGCTTTCTTTCTTCTCTTTCTATCAGTTCTTGGAATATAGTATTTGATTTCTTATCGTTCCCTACAATATGCAGCATTTTCGCATATAAATATGCGTTTGCAGGATGCTGAGGAGCTATTCTATAGGCTTCTGTTAGTAGCTGCTTAGCCTTTTCATTTGAAGGCCAAGTAAGAATTAATGGTATAGTTGGAGCTTCTAGATGGATACCGCCTAGTAGTCTCAAAGCCCCTGCTTGATTATATGTTTTGTCTAAGTTGATTGCTTTTTCAGCTAATTTCTTGATTTCATCAATCACACCTTCTTGAGCAGCTTCCGTAATGTCAATTAAATCTCCCCATCGGGCATAGTTTGCGACATGCCAGTAGGCAATTGCACCATTATCTGGAAATTGTACGGATTTAGTTTTTGCAAGCTCGATTGCTTTTTCATAGAGGGCTCTTTTTTCTTCTTCTGATACTTTCGTCCATGAGGCTTTGAACTCATAGCTTTTTAGTAAGCCAATAGTTCTTTCTGGTTCTTCAGTGCTTTGGCTATAGAGGTTTATAGCTTTATCAATGTTTTCACTGCTTGCTTTTTCATCCTGAATCACTTCACATCGTTCTTCAAAGAGTTGATCTGCTTTTTCTAATGTAGATTGAGGCAGCGCCTTTACTGTTGATAGTAGAATAGAAACAAAAAGTAAGAATTTTATACAATGCATAAATAGATTGATTTGCTTAAACTTAGATTATAAAAAATATTTGCTCGGATAACGAACAAAAATCAATAATGTTGAGTACAGAAAATGTGTGTCCCTTACCTAAAATTTCCTTAAATTTAATTTCCATCATAACTTAAAATATGAAAGCAAAGTCTACACAAAACTCAAAAACCACCATAACTGAACTCATGATTCCTTCTTATGCCAATTTTGGAGGTAAAATTCATGGAGGAATACTCCTTTCTTTAATGGATAAGGTAGCTTATGCTACGGCTACAAAGCATAGTGGCGCTTATTGTGTCACAGTTTCGGTTGATAATGTAGACTTCCTTCAGCCAGTAGAAGTTGGAGAATTAGTGTCGATGATGGCGTCTGTTAATTATGTAGGTAATTCTAGTATGATTATTGGTATAAAAGTGATAGCAGAAAATGTTAAATCAGGTTTAGTAAAGCATACGAATACTAGCTACTTTACAATGGTTGCAAAAAATGAGGATGGTAGCTTAATGACTGTTCCTTCATTAATCTTAAAGACTAAAGATGATGTCAGAAGATTTGCCGAAGCAGTAAAAAGAAAGCAGTTGAGAAAAGGATATCAGCAACAAATGGAGGCTGAGAAATCTGCATTTACTTTGGATAAGCAGAAAGAGTTGATTATTAATCAAAGATGTGAGGTGAATTTGGAGGAAGAAAAGTAGTCCTTAAAGCAGACTACCTTTCTTTAGAGATATCATGATTGCTTTGTTTTTAGCCACTCCTGTGCTTCTTCCACTGTTTTAAATGTCGCCATCTCTAATTGGCCATCGATATTCATATTAAGTTCTTTAGCTGACATTTCTGAGAAAGTGTTTTTGGAAACAACATGGGCATAGTACTTTAATCCAGCTTCAATTACTTTTGGAATCAAAACTGTTTCAATCCATTCCATGGCTTGTGTCCAAGGGCCTGTAGATTTACTGTCGTCATTTAGGAGGTAAGCACATTTGGTCTTTTTTACCAAATCTGCAAACTCTAAACCCCAGTTTTTCACTGCATCAACATTAGCATATCCTTCCCAATCACAATAAATCCAATCATTATCTTTTTGATACTCAGTTATGCAAATTACTCTGTCAAGGTTGTTTTTGGTCTTAAAATTCATCTTAATCAATTTTTTTGAATGTTTACTTTGTTTGAAAATAATATTTAAATCAAATTAACTAAAATATTAATAACCATAAAGTTTATATTTGATGTGTTTAATACATGAACGGTTTTTTTTATGCATACCGTTCAAAAAAAATATAGTTGTATGAGAAGAATAATTTTATTGATTTCGATATTTGTAGTTAGTTTAATTTTATTTTCTTTGTTTACAACTGAAAATATAAATTCTTTAGAAGGTGATTTTAAAGAGTTGGCTTTTGAAAGAAATGAAAATAATACTGGCCCTATTCAACGTGTGTATGTTTTTTCGGTAAATGACACATTATGGTCAGAAATGAATAAGCACGCTGATTTACTGCCTCATACCAAATATGGAACCACTGAAGTTTACTATTTTTTGAAGGATGATCTTTCAAAAGATCAGCTCAAATTGAGCTTAAAAGGATTAAATTCATCAGCTCGTCAATTCTGTATTGCACATGTTACTAAAGACGGGCAATCAAGAGTAAAATTTAGTAAGTATCCGTTCAAATAATTTAGAAATTCAATAGAACTTTCCAGGCTTCCATTACTTTATTATCTTCAAGCAAATGATGAGCCAGAGCATGTATTTCTTCAGAATTGGCAGATGAGGAAAAGTTGATTGAAATTTCTTGGAGTTCTTTCCTTTCAGGTATTTTCTCAATATTCCCTAGTTTCCCTAAGTCATTACCAGTCAAAAATCTGCTGTTTTTGATCTCATTAGGTAATGCATCAACTCCAATCCCCAACTTTTGAAGTGGCTTTTCTACTTCAAATAATGCATTTTTGGAACGGCTGTACCAGTTTCCACCGAGCCTTCCAATGGGGTCCAGTTTTAAGGGGTCAATTTTTCCATTTTCATCTAAAATTTCTTCATCTATGTGGATATGAATTACTTCACAAATCACTAGATTTCCAGCTCCGCCATCTTCACCTGTTTCTATTACCTGTTTTACCTTACATTCGAAGGCTACTGGAGACTCAGCAACTCGCGGGGGCTTCACTTTGGTGGAGTTTGCTTGAGTAAATCCTGCTTTTACGAATTCATTAACACCCTTATCATATTCTGTGGAGGCTAGTGACATTTGCTCCACCATAGGATAATTAGCAATATTGATCACCACTTCAGCAATTTCTTTAACATTATCGTAGGAATGCTTTGTGGTATTGTTCCGACCTCTGCGGGCAGGAGAGAAAATTAGAATGGGAGGATTAGAACCAAAAACATTAAAAAAACTAAACGGACTTAAATTAACATTGCCTTCTTTGTCAATTGTGCTTGCAAAAGCTATCGGTCTAGGAGCAATGGCACCTAGTAACAAGGCATGTAATTCTGGTGTTTTGATAGATTTCGGATCAACTTCTTTATAACTCATGTTCGAATTTTGCTAAAGTTTTTTAAATATTCAAATGATCTACTATTAGTCGTGCTCATGTAGCCACATTTCTAAAACTAGTAAGGCATAAATGATATAATCAGTATTGCGCTCTTGATATTTCACTTGCCTCATTAGCAGCATGATTTCAGTGTAATTAACATATTTGTACACTCGTGCCTGAGGATTGTAAAGTAAATCTTTCAGCAACTCCTTGAAATCATTTTTCAGCCAGTTATCTAAAGGTGCTTCAAATGAGGTCTTGGATGCTTTAGTGACAACACTTGGAAGCTTATTGCGATAAATTGATTTCAATAAATGCTTGCGATCAAACCAAGATATTTTGAAATTGTCTGGTAGGTAGTTGCTTATTTCAAATAAGTGATGATCTAAAAACGGAGAACGGGCTTCTATAGAATGAGCCATACTTGCTCTGTCCATTTTTACTAGAATTCCAGAAAGTAAGTTAAATTTCCTGTCCCAGTGCATGAGCTGGTCAAGATCAGAAAGTTTGGAGTCAAAATGAAGACTCAAGAGATCAAGAGAAGGATTTGCGATTTCTTCGGGATGGTTCCAGATAGTTGAGATATCGGCATCCTGCAGCATATCCGTTGTGTAGAGTAAATATCTTTCAGATGCTGGTACATTAGCGATTCTTGAAATTCTATTTACAAACCCTAATTTTGATCTCCTTTTCCCAACTGGGAGGCTGTTTTGCAGATACCTGGAGAGTCTTAATTTCTGAATATTTTTGGCAGTAAAATATCTTCTGTAGCCTCCGAAGAGCTCATCACCCCCATCTCCGTTTAGCATTACTTTAACGTGTTGAGAAGCAGATTCAGCAATAGCTAAATTAGGAAGTGCGCTACTGTCCGCTAGGGGTTGATCGAAAGTGCCAATTGATTTTTCAAGCATTGCAAGTGGACTTTTATCCATTTTAATTATTTGATGATCTAGCCCAAACTGTCTAGCAGTAACTCCAGCAGTATGGCTTTCATTTTGGGAAGTTTGAAATGGATACTCGACTGTAAAGGCTTTCAAATCTCGACCTGTTTTGGAGGCTTCAAAAGCAATAACTGAGCTGTCCCAACCACCTGATAAAAATAATCCTATGGGCACATCCGCTCTCAACCTGATTCTCACAGCTTCTTCAATAGCGGCCTGCAGTTTTATTCTCGCATCAAGAAAGGAGATTTTCTCTTTAGGCAAGTACTCATGTTGCCAATAGGTCGAAAAATGTAGCGAGCCATTTTGGTATTTCAGAAATTGGCCAGGAGGTAGCGCATAAACGTTTTTATAGATAGTTTCAGGTTCGGGAATATTGGCGAAAGATAAATAGTGATAGATCGCATTTTTATTTATAGCAACTTCAATGCTCTGTAGTTCCATCAGTTTTTTCAAACTTTTAAGTTCAGAAGCAAAAAGCAAAATACTCTGATTTTGATAGTAGTATAAAGGTTTTTGCCCCATTCTGTCTCTGGCTAAGAAAAAGCTACTTTCCTTTTCATCGAAGAAGGCGATGGCAAACATTCCCGTTAAATCATTGATGGCCTCCATAAATCCTTTTTGTAGGATCAGCTGAAATAGAACTTCAGTATCGGATTTTGAAGAAACTTTTAATGACTGAGCAATTTCTGGGTAATTGTATATCGCGCCATTAAAAGCTAAATAGTGACCTTGAGCATCAACTATGGGTTGCTTCCCGCTATCAATACCGATTATTTTAAGTCTTTGTGAACCGAGATTAATAGTTGAGGTTTTGATTGAATGGCGTTCATCTGGACCCCTATGATTCAGTAGCTGCAAAGCACTCTCAAACTTTTCTTCTTCCAAAGCACCATGCTTCGACCAAACACCAGCAATGCCGCACATAATTAAATCATTTTGAAAATTTAAATACTGAAAATTGCGTAAATCATATTTTCGTATTTAAAGCTAGGTAAATATTTAGAATAAAAACCACTGATCTTTAGCAAATTCTTCTTTGTACACAAGGTCGTCAAAACGATAGTATTGCGCAGGTTTGTGCGAAACGCCGGTCTCCTTTTCATTCATGGGAACCAAAAACCTGTTTCTAAGCATTCTTTTCCTGAAATTTCTCTTATCTAATTCTTGTCCTACTATCGCTTCATAAAGCGTTTGTAACTGTCTTAAAGTAAACTTTTCCGGCAACAACGAAAAAGCAATGACAGGTTCTCTTTTGATTTTCTCTCGCAACATTGCCCAACCTGTATTGGCTATTTCATTATGATCAAATCCTAATTTCTGAGGTTTTTCTATTGGATGCCACAAAACTTCTTCGGCAAATGAGGAAGGCCGATAATCAAAATCTTCGGTTTTCACTAATGAATTATAGGCAACTGTTATTACTCGTGCTTCAGGGTGTTCTCTAATCGATTTAATCCATTCTACATCAACTGGATCCGAGGTTCTTTCTGGCGATCCAAATGTTTTAAATTGCTCCAGATATAAGTTCTCCAAACTCGTAAGTTCAAACAATACTCTAGCTGCAGCAACATCTAAATCTTCTCCTTTTTGGACTAAATCGCCCGGTAAAGCATAAACATTTTCACCTTCTTGCTTTCTCTTTATCAATAAAATATTGATCTTTTCATCATCAAAGCCAAATATGACGCAGTCAACAGAGATATGCGGATTGTAATGGAATTCTGACATGTTTCTATTCAATTAGTAATGCAAAGATAGTAAAATAGTATTGGGTAAGTGTACACATTACACTATCTTTGATGGGTTGAAAATTTTTTTTAAATGAATAAAATAAATCGAATAGGTGTTTTTACTTCTGGTGGTGATGCCCCTGGGATGAATGCTGCTATACGTGCTGTCGTAAGAGCGGGTATTTTTTATAACAAGGAAATAGTTGGTATTTACCGCGGATATGAAGGGATGATTGAAGGTGATTTCGAAGAAATGGATGTTCGATCTGTTGCAAATATATTGCAAAGAGGTGGTACGATGCTGAAATCAGCTCGCTCTAAAGAATTTAGAACCCCTGAAGGACGACAGAAAGCTTTTGATCAGCTGAAAAATAAAAAGATTGATGCCTTAATCGGAATTGGTGGAGACGGCTCTTTTACGGGTATGCACTATTTGTTTTTAGAACATGCTATGCCGTATATATGCATACCCGGCACTATAGATAATGATATACCGGGCACTGATTATACCATCGGATATGATACAGCTACCAATACTGCAGTTGAAGCAATAGATAAGATTAGAGATACAGCTCTTTCTCATAATCGTCTTTTTTTTATCGAGGTTATGGGGCGAGATTCAGGATATATTGCCATTAATAGCGGAATAGCAGGCGGAGCTGTTTCTATTATCATCCCTGAAGAAGAAACCTCAATCGATGAGTTAGTTGAAAAATTGAATAGAGGAGGTAAAAAGAAAAAAACGTCCAGTTTGGTCATTGTCGCAGAAGGAGGGAAGTCAGGATCAGCGATGGAAATAGCTCAGAAAGTCAAGGAAAAATCTTCTTATTTTGACACAAAAGTTACTATATTAGGTCACCTGCAGAGAGGAGGAAGCCCTACTTATTTTGATCGAGTTTTGGCCAGTAAGATGGGAGTTGCGGCAGTAGAAGGCTTAGATCAGGGAAAAACAGATAGCATGGTCGGGATAAGCCATCATGATATTATTTTTAATAAATTTGATGATATTATGAATCAGCCTAAAGATATTCATAAGGATGATTTAAGAATTGCTAAAATTTTATCAATTTAAGTTATGATTTTAATAGGTACCAGCGGATCCACGAAATGCGATTGGCAATTAGTAGATGCCAGAGAAACAAGGGTAAAGAAAAGTACCAAAGGGATTAATCCCTTTTTTATGGACGATGTTGCCATAAGTGATATTGTGAAATCCTTAGGAACCGAGATCATTGATCAGAAATCAGCAATAGAAGTTGTTTACTTTTTTGGCGCAGGCTGTTCTAGTAAACATTTTGCCTCAATGGTTGAAAGAGGGCTTTCCATGGTTTTTAATAAATCACATCTTTATGTGAAAGAAGATATAGTAGCTGCAGCTTTTGCAACCTTTAATGGGGAACCTTCCATAACGGCCTTAATGGGCACTGGCTCTAACTCCTGTCATTTTGATGGCGATATTGTACGCCAGGAGGTAAGTGGCATGGATTTTATTTTGGGAGATGAGGGCAGTAGAAGTCATTTTGGGAAATTACTTCTAAGCCAATATTTAAAGAAGCAATTGCCTGAGGATATTACTCGAGATCTTGAAACAGAGTTTCAATTGAATAAAGAAGAAATACTGTTAAATGTTTACATAAAACCTTATGCAAATGTTTATCTAAGTAGTTTTAGTCAATTTATCAAAGAAAGAATTGACCATCCATATTTGAGAAAACTTGTGAAACAAAGCATTTCTGAATTTGTGGAAACCTATATCTGCAGTATTAAAAATTATGAAAATTTACCGATCCATTTTGTAGGGTCAGTACCATACTTTTTTGAGGAAATCGTGAACGAGGTTGTGGAAGATCATCAGTTGAAGAAGGGAATTTTTGTGGAGGAGCCTATTGATTTGTTGGTAGAGTATTTAATAGAAAAACATTATAGAAATTGATATTGCCAATTGTTAGAAAATGGTTGGTCAATTTTAAATATTACGCATATGAAAGTTAGCATAGGGATTGATATAGGAGGTACTGGAACAAAATTTGGAATTGTAACTTTAGAAGGCAAGGTTTTATACCAAGGCGCAATTCCAACACAAACGGAAGCGGTTTTTGCTGATTATATTCACTTGCTTTCAAACGAAATAAGGAAGGGATTAGATCAAGAGAAACATGAGCTAATAGGGATAGGTGTTGGTGCGCCTAATGCTAATTATCATAAAGGAACGATTGAGCATGCTCCTAATTTAAGGTGGAAGGGAATCTTACCTTTAGCAAAAACTTTGGAAGATGAGTTTGATGTGCCAACGGTGGTAACCAATGACGCTAATGCAGCTGCAGTAGGTGAAATGATTTTTGGTGGAGCTAAGGGGATGAAAGATTTTATTGTTATAACACTAGGTACGGGCTTAGGTGCTGGAATCGTAAGCAATGGTCAATTAGTGAATGGAGCTAACGGCTTTGCTGGAGAGCTTGGACACACTACTGTGACTTATGGGAATGGTAGGTTTTGTGGCTGTGGAAAACGAGGTTGCTTAGAAACTTATGTATCAGCAACAGGGATCAAAAGAACAATTTATAAATTATTGGCGGATTATACTGAAGACAGCGCGCTTCGGTCTGTTAGCTTTGATGAACTCAGTCCGGAGATGATTACAAAATATGCTTTAAAAGGGGATATAATTGCGAAGCAGGCTTTTGAATATACGGGTAGGATTTTAGGTACTAAACTGGCAGATACAGTGATCCATACTGATCCTGAGGCAATATTTATCTTTGGTGGGTTATCTCAGGCTGGAGATTTAATTTTTAATCCAGTCAAGGAGCATTTAGAGTTAAATTTGATGCCAGTTTTTAAAGGTAGAGTGCGGGTGATTTCCTCTCAATTACAAAATCAGTCTGCCCCTATTATTGGAGCAAGTAGCTTGATAGTTGATAAGCTCAAAAAAGATGAGATATCTATTGATGTTGATTAAAGACTAAATCTTATTTTCATCAACTATTTCGAGGTAGTAATTATCTAAATTAAAGATTTCTTCAAAAGAAACCGAGTCGTTTGAATTTACATTAAAACTGAAGGTATTTGCGGCAATTATTTTGGGAGCAATTTTCTCAAATATTAATTCTTGCGGTAATTCATGAGTTGATTTCGAGTAATTATGTTCTGTTTTTCCTGATTTAGGGAATGCCTTCTCTTGCTCGAGATTATTTAACCAAATAATGTATTTTGGAAGCGTACTGTTATTTCTAGATCGAAATTCGGCTTTGAAATGATTTTTAGCGCTTTTGTCATCTAATTTGGGAGTAAATGGTTTGTATTTTTCCTCAAAGCTAAATCGCTTCCCTAAACTTAACTGATTCCCTTCAATAAAATCTTTAATCATATCAAACATTCCTTGTTGTTTGAGATCTATTAATAGCGATTCGAAAACCTTAATCTTTTGCCAATCAGCTTTGAAAAGTCTTGTTTGTTTATCAAAAGCAATCATGACTCTCAATCTTCGACAAATCTCGACCTTTATTTCATCAAACATGCTATTAAGCTCTAATTGAAAGGCATCTACTTTCCCCTTCAAGTGGTTGCTTCTGCCAATAATATCTATCAAAGATTGAAATTTAATTTTACCTAAAAAATCAGAGCGATTAATTTCGGAATTTTCAAAGTCTTCCAAAAAATTGATTATCTCATCAGGCTTATTAACCAATTTGAAGTGTATATCAAAATATAAAACAGCCGTACCGTTGTCTGAAGACATAAGTTAGTTTTTATAACATTTAAAAGCTTTAGGTTTGGCTGAAATAGATTTTTAGGTACAAAAAATAGTTATATATAGAACCCGTACGTTTATAAGTGTTTCAGGTTTTTACGCAAGTATACATAACGGTTCGCAATTTATTTATCAACTTAATAATTTTATTATGTATTTTTGCCGTTAAATGAATACAAAGGAGAAATTAGAACTTGCTATCGATCATTTAAGCGAAGTAGGTTATTTTGTTTGGGATAATTTTGTTTCTCAAGACAATGTAAAAAAGCTCGTAGCAATTGCTAATCAGGGAAGTCAATCAGGAGTTTTTAAAAAGGCAGGGATTGGTAAACAAGCACTGTTCCAGTTAGATAAAGGTATTAGGGGAGATTACATTCAATGGCTAGATAGAAATAACCAGTCAGAAATCGTACAAGATTTTTTAAATGAAATAGAGCTATTGAAAACTTCCTTGAATGAAAATTGCTATTTGGGTTTAAAAGATTTCGAAACTCATTTTGCTATTTATCCAGAGCATACTTTTTATAAGAGACATGTTGATCGATTTCAACAAAATGCTCATCGAGTGATCTCGTTTGTCCTTTATCTAAATGAAAACTGGCAAGAAGGTCATGGTGGTGAACTGGCACTTTATTTTGATGACAAAGATGAAAAAATACAGCCAGTTGCTGGACGTTTGCTATTGTTTAGAAGTGAACTTGAACATGAAGTTTTAATGTCTTATCGTAAGCGCTACAGCATAACTGGCTGGATGCTAGATAAAGATATGAGCTTAACTTTTTTACCTTAATGTAGTTACTAAAAATAGCGTAGGTATTAATCGAAATGGGTTTGCATTTATGCTAATCTATTATTGCCCTTATTATTATTTAAACCAAAACGATACAAAATGTCATTTAACCCCACAAGCTCAAGGAAGCATTATCATCTTTTTGATGATGAAAATATTGATCACATGTATTTTGATATTTCTCCAGCTGGAGAAATAGATGCCAATAAATACTCATTATATAATTTTACGGGCGACCCAAAACTGGAATATGCTGAATGGGACAGCCGGATGGATATGATGGGGAGTTGGTTTTCGGACATGAAAAAAAGCAATCGCTTTTTATATGAAAGAGAATCTATTGATGGATCAAAAGTGGTTTCCAATGTAATTGATCCGGAAACAAAGACGGTAAAGGAAATGCTCAATTTTGCATCTAATGATTACCTTAATCTTACCCAAGATAAAAGAATACAGGCTAAGGTTATTGAAGCGATTGAGCAATACGGTGGAGGTGCTGGGGGTGCTCCTTTGTTGAGTGGAACTATGAGTATAATCAGAGAGCTACAAGAACAAATTTCTTCAATGAAAGCTATGGAGGCTTCAATAGTTTATACCTCAGGCTATGCAGCGAACATTGGCACCATTTCCGGACTGCTTGGACATAAAGATATTGCTATTTATGATATGTTCTCTCATGCGAGCCTTATCGATGGCAGCAAGGGATCCAATAAAAAGTTTTTTGCCCATAACGATCCTGCTTCATTAGAGAAAGTATTAAAAAATGTTCAAAATAAATATATCAATAAATTAGTAGTACTAGATGGTGTTTATTCAATGGATGGTGACATTTGTAATTTACCCGAAATTTTGGATGTGGCGCATTACTATGGCGCTTGGGTATTAGTAGATGAAGCGCATGCCACAGGGGTAATTGGCAAGAATGGAAAAGGTACTATTGATTACTTCGGTCTAGAAGGAAAGATAGATATCATTACCGGAACTTTGAGTAAATCTGTTGGGGCGGTTGGTGGATTCGTTTCTGCATCTCAAAAGCTGATTAATTATCTGAAATATAGCAGTAGATCCTATATGTTTTCGACCTCCCCTTATTTGCCAGCAGTAGCTGCAGCTTTAGAAGGTTTAAAGCTAATAGCAAATAACCAAGCAGGCCAAGATAAGCTTTGGAATAATATTCAGTACGTGAAAGCTAGATTATTAAGTGCTGGGTTTAATATAGGGAATGCTGAGACCGCAATATTTCCAATTATTATAGGAGATGATAATAAAGTGAAGGAAATGACTTATCGATTACATCAAAAAGGCATTTTTGTAAATCCGGTTCCGTACCCAGCTGTTCCAAGGAAGCTTACTAGAGTGAGAATGACAATTACTGCTGGATTTTCTGAAGATCAATTGGATAATGCGCTAAATAAGATTGAGGAAACAGCGAAAGAGCTGAGTATCATATGAAATAGTAATGCATAGCATTTTTTGTGCTATGCATTTCTTAACCAGTTTGCCACCAATTTTTTTATTTATTTATCCGCATCTTACTAGAATTTTTTCTTCAAATGTTCGCTTTTGAATCTTTCTGATGTTCATAATTGAACACTTGTAAATCGTTTTTTCTTCTAAATCACCTTCTAAACCCAAAATAGGCCTTTTACAGAAAATGGCACATTCCATGCATCGAGCACTAACATGAACGCATCTATTAACTAAAGACGAAAACATGCAAACGCTCAAGAACATGAAAACTATTTTATCTATTTTAACGCTAACACTTTTTTTAAGCAGCTTTGCCCAAGCGCAAACAGGCTCGGTTAAGGGTGTTTTGAAAGACAAAGCAAATGCCCCACTTCCTTACAGTAATGTGGCCGTTTATCAATCTTCAGATTCAAGTCTATTGACCGGAAGCGTAACCGATGCTGAAGGGCAATTTAAAATCAATGTGAAATATGGCAATTATTATTTAAAAGTCTCAGGGGTTGGTTTTGAAACTTACCTTTCCAAAAGCATAACAGTAGACGCCAACAATCCAGCAGTAGATTTTTCTACTATTAGACTAGAGGAAGATGTTCAGGTTATGGATGCGGTGGAGGTAAAAGCCATGCGCCCACAAGTGGTGGTAGAGGCTGATAAAATGGTTGTATCAGTAGAAGGGACTGCTATGGCTGCTGGTGCCACAGCTTACGAAGTATTGGAGAAATCGCCAGGGGTATTTGTTGATCAAGATGGTAATATCCAGCTGAACGGAAAGTCAGGTGTACAAGTCATGATTGATGGACGTAGATCTTATCTATCTGCTACTGACCTGCAAAATATGTTACAAGGAATGTCAGCTGATAATATTAAAACTATTGAAATTATTAATAATCCATCCGCTAAATATGATGCGGAAGGAAATGCGGGTATTATCAATATCACATTGAAGAAGAATAGTATGCAAGGTGTAAATGGTAGTTTGAATGCAGGCTACCGATACAATGAAATGCAAAACTACAATACCGGTTTACAATTGAACCATAAGAAAGGGGATTGGAATTCTTTTGTAAATGCTGATTTATCGCAGAGAGGAAGAATTAGAGATGCTGGCTTTTATAGAGAAATCACTCAATCTAATGGCGTGACAACTATTTTTGATCAGACTGGAAAAGAATTTGTCAATAGAGTGATTCCTTCCATGCGAATAGGTACTGATTATGATATTAATGATAAACAGTCAGTTGGGGTAATGCTAAATGTATATGGCCAGGATGTATATCATGATTTTAATATTGATACAGATTTAGATCAGGGAGGAAATGAATTCATGATTAATTCAGATAATCAGATTGAATATCAGTTTTTAAATACCCAAGGTAATCTGCATTATGTTCATAAGCTGGATACCAATGGCAGCAAGCTTACTGCAGATTTAAACTATGTGAAATTAATTAATGAAGGTGGATCTACATTTACTAACAGCTACTTTCAAGAAGCTAATACAGAACCAAATTCAGTAGAGCGTTTGGAAAATGAAAATCCATTTGCATATGATATTTATTCAGCTCAAGTCGATTTTGAAGGTAAAATATTTGAAAAAGTTAAGATGGAAGCTGGTTTAAAGGCAAGTCACGTTGTGTCAGATAATGAAATTGAATTTTTTGAAGTAGAAGATAATCAGAGGACGTTAGATCCGAATAGGTCTAATCATTTCGTGTATACTGAGCAGATTTTTGCAGGATATAGCAGCTTTGCAGGGAAGCTAGGTGAGAAAATGTCATATAAAGTTGGCTTAAGAGCAGAGCAAACTTATTCAGAGGGCGAGTCATTAACTTTAAATACAATTAATGAACGAAATTATTTTAATCTTTTCCCTAGTTTCTTTTTACAACATAATGTTTCGGAAGCTTATCAGGTTAATTATAATTATAGTAGAAGAATCGATAGACCTAATTACAGTAATTTAAATCCATTCATTATGTATTTAGATCCCTATACTTGGGCACAAGGGAATCCGTACTTGAGACCGCAGTTTACACACTCCATGTCAGTTACCCAAACAATTTTGGGGCAGTATAATTTAGTACTTAATTATGGGTTGACTAGCGATTTTATCGCAGAGGTACCTTTACAAAATCCAGAAGATGGAACTACAGTATTTGCACAACAGAATATTGATGATCAAGTGAATTATAGCGCAACGGCTGTAGTTCCGTTTCAACCATTTAAATGGTGGTCTATCAATGCAAATCTTTCAGTATTTCATCAAGAATTCACCACTTTTTTGAGTGGAAATCAGGTAGAAAACAATGCTACTTCTGCTTTTGTAAGAGCAGGTAATACATTTATGTTACCGAATGATTTCAAGGTTGAGTTGAATGGAGATTATAGATCTAATACTGTTTGGGGGCTGTACGCAATTGGAGAACAATGGGGGATTGATTTTGCAATAAAGAAAAGCTTCATGAACAAGAAGTTAGATGCCTCTCTAAATTTTACAGATATTTTCAGGACAAGAAGATTTGAAGGGAATTCAAATTTCAACGGTAACGTCAATGAAATAAGCCAGTATTTTGGACAGCAGAGTGTCGGCTTTTCCATAAGATATAGCTTCAGCAAAGGAGAAGAATTTAAAGCCCGTCAAAGAAATACGAATTTGGACGAATTAAACAGGGCAGGAGGATAATACACAGTTTAGGTTAACAATTAAATATGTGATACGGTGGTCTTTTTGGGCTGCCGTTTTTTTATGTTAACTTTTTTTGCAGAGACTGAACTGAATGAATTTATTTTTCGTAAACATTTTGCACAATATATGGCATAAAAAATCTTTACCAAGATATTAGATTAAATAAACAGATTATGAATCAAATTTTGAAAACAACAATCAGTGCATTTGTAGGTGGAGTTATTGGAGCTTTATTGATTGTTCATGTAACCGATCTGAATCAAAAACTGAATATAGGAGAAGCTGCTTTTCAGACACCGGTAAGTAACGTTAATAATCAGAATTTTGAAGAAGATCATTCTAATCCTGTAGCCTCTATTCCTGATATAGATTTCGTGGAGGCTTCGAAAAATAGTCGTGAAAGCGTAGTTTATATTAAAACCGTTTCAGAATCTTATGGTAGAAGCTCATGGTTAGATTTATGGCTTGGAGGAAGCGGAAGCATGCAACAAGTAGGTTCTGGTTCAGGTGTAATTTTTAAATCTGATGGCTATATAATTACCAATAACCATGTAATTGAAGGAGCAGATGAAATAGAAGTGGTGAGAAAAAAGAAAACCTATAAAGCAAGCCTCGTTGGGAGAGATCCATCAACAGATTTAGCTGTTTTGAAAATTAATGAGACAGATCTACCAGCCATCTCCATTGGTTCATCTAAGGATTTGAAAGTGGGTTCTTGGGTTTTGGCTGTCGGTAATCCTTTCAATTTAACCTCCACTGTAACGGCTGGTATTGTAAGTGCAAAAGGAAGGGAACTCAATATTCTGAAGAGTAACTTTCCAATTGAATCCTTTATTCAAACTGATGCTGCCATTAATCCGGGAAACAGCGGTGGAGCATTGGTGAATCCGAGAGGAGAATTGGTAGGGATCAATACTGCTATTTTATCTAGAACGGGCTCTTATGCTGGATATGGATTTGCTGTGCCTATTGACATTGCCAAGAAAATAGCTACTGATATAATTGAATATGGAATGGTACAAAAAGCCTTTTTGGGGGCAGAGGTAGCGAGTCTTTCAACAGAAATTGCTGATAAATTAAATACTGAAGATTTAGATGGAGTAGTCGTTAGCTATATTCAAGAAAAAGGTGCCGCTAATAAAGTAAATCTTCAGAAGGGGGATATCATCCGGGAGTTTAATGGGGAAGATATCAGTACGCATTCAGAATTTGAAGAAAAGCTTAGCATGCTTTCTCCAGGTGATAAACTGTATTTAACAATTGATAGAAATGGGAAAAGAATTCAAAAGGAATTGATTTTGACCAATAGCGAAAATACCACTGAGTTATTGAAAAGAGATGTTTATTTTTCCAAGTCATTGGGGGTTGAATTCGAAAGTGTTCCGATGGTGGAGAGAAATTTATTAGATATCAATAATGGAGTTCGAGTTGTGGATGTCAAAAACGGATTTTTCAAAAGGTTGAATATTGATGAAGGCTTTATCATCACTGCCATCAATGGTAATGAAGTAGATAATCCTAAAGAATTATCGGACACATTAGAATCCATAAAAGGAAAAGTAGTCGTTCAAGGCGTTAATAAAAAGGGTGTGAAGGGCTATTACTCTTTTTATTTTTAAACTGAGAATTAAATAAGGCATTAGTATCCTAACTAATGCCTTCCTTAATTTTTTACGCCACTCTCATGTTGCCTTAGTATTTTAGAAGACCCGGGGGAGATGAATTCTTCCTTACTGAAAATAGCCTTTTCTTCAATTAGTAAATCCAAATTGGGCTGTCCGGCATTTACCCAAGCCGTAAACCAATAATCTCCTACCATTTTTATGGAATTTCGCATTCGTCTTTCCACTTGTCCACCCAACATCGTATGATAGGCTTTTGAGAAATCTCTTGAATAGACTTTTACATTTACATTACCTCTCAATTCAGAGCTAAATTTTCGATCATCAGCCATTTTCTCTGTCAGCATTTTTTCAAATTTAAAGACGGAATCTAAGGCTAGGTGAGCATCTTTCACAGCTTCCCAAATGGCCAATTGAGTATTTTCAACATACTCTGCTTTCCCAATAAAGAAATCATAATTGGCTGAATAAAGCTCCGGTAAGCGTGACTCCCAAAATCCGTGAATTCCATATTGCCCCGTTAATTGTCCGTTATAGTTTTCAGTAGTGTGCAAAGGAACATTAGCATCTGCAATGTAATGGCCAAGATCCGCAGAATATCTTAGAATATCCTTTGCATTGTTTTCTTTAAAGGCTTCTGTCAGTTGATAGGTAACGAAATTCACGTGCCAGGGAACGATTCCATAAGCTTGCAAAGTGTCTTCGCTAAATCTTTCGACTGCATCATTCCAATAGCGTGGCATTTTATAAACTGCACTGTCGCCATAAACGTCCAAATCGATATAATGTCTAGGTGCTTCATAATCTACCGCATATCGTCTTCTGTCAGGGTTGACGGCATTTTCTGTTATGTATTGAACATGATGTTTGTAGAACCTAATCATTTCAGGAGGAAGTCTGAAAACAGCCATTCTATTGATTTTTTGATGAGCAAAGAACCCCCAATTCGGTTTAGTTTTGAACTGAAAAGAGAATATTGAAATGAATAGAACTAGAATGAATAATATCAGAGGGATAGATTTCATCTTATGATTTTGGCTGATTCAGAGTCTAAAATATAAATTTGTAAGTGAAAAAACAATGAAGCACATTCTTGTTATAAGCAGGAGTTGTCAATATTTAATCGTACTTTTGTAAGACTTTAAGGTGAGACAACCACTTATTTGATCGTTTTTATTACTATTTCGCAAAATAAATAATGATAAAAACGAATTGGCTTTGTTTAGTAAAACAAATTCTTTTAAATTTGCAGTCCTTAAAAAGATAGCAAGAAATTCATTAGATATAAATCAATATGGCAAATCACAAGTCAGCATTAAAAAGAATTCGCTCAAGTGCAGCAAAACGTTTGAGAAACAGATATCAAGCTAAAACTACGAGAACTTATATCCGTAGATTGAGAGCTACAGAAGATAAAGCGCAAGCTGAAGATCTTTTGAAAACTGTAACTTCAATGTTAGACAGATTAGCGAAAAAGAATATTATCCACAAGAAAAAGGCGGATAATAACAAGTCTAAATTAGCGAAGTTCGTAGCTAAATTAGCGTAAGAGATTCTAAGATATTAGTCTTAAGCCTCAACTCAGTCAGTTGAGGCTTTTTTAGTTTATGCTAATTTTTATAACTTTTGGGGATTTATTTTTTCAACCTTAAAGGTAAAACCCAAATGAAAGACGAACAGTATTCAGCGATATCTAGCATCAAAAGCTGGGCCGAAGCTGATAGACCAAGAGAAAAGTTATTAACGCACGGGCGTAGTGTCCTGTCTGATGCTGAACTAGTAGCCATTTTGATAGGTTCAGGAACGCAGTCTTTATCGGCTATTGACGTAGGTAAAAACATATTGTCAGATGTTAATAACGATTTAAACCATTTGGCAAAGTTCTCAGTAAAAGAATTGACAAGATTTAAGGGGATTGGGCAAGCAAAAGCTATTTCAATTATTGCCGCTTTAGAGCTGGGAAGAAGAAGGAAGGAATCTACCGTTCAGGAGAAGCCTAAAATTGTTAGTTCGCAAGATGCGTATGATTTATTAAAATCGGTTATGCTGGATTTGCATCATGAGGAATTTTGGGTCATCATGCTGAATAGAGCCAATAGAGTAATCAGAATGAAGAGAGTCAGCAGTGGTGGGATTTCAGGAACCGTTGCAGATGTTAAAATAATTTATAAGGAAGCTATTGATCAAATGGCTTCAGCCTTAATACTTGCACACAACCACCCTTCAGGCAACCGAAACCCAAGTGAGCAGGACGTTCGTCTGACTAGGAAAATGAAAGAAAGTGGACTCTTGTTAGATATTCCTGTACTGGATCATATTATTTTTGCAGAAGATAAGTACTACAGTTTTGCTGATGAGGCAATGCTTTAAATTGATGAATAGATTATGGATAATAACCCGGAATTAAACGGAAAATACTTAGGTACAATAACCGAAGATTTTGTGGCGATTTCAGAAACGCTTAAAGAAGCTTCTTATGCAGTAAGAAAGCAGGGATTTTCGGAATTCCCAATCTTTCCTATTTGTAAAACAGAACAGCCTATAGGACAAGTGTTGATCGGGGCAGGGGAGCTAAATTTAACCTGGAATTATTTCATTACTTATTTGGATGAGTTTGTTCAAAGAAAAATAGTGGATGAAGATAAGATAGAAGAATTCAAAAAAGCCTATAAGAATCCTGATGAATTTTGCTGTTTATTTGTCATAGATACTGATATGACGAGTTTCGTTTACGTCCCCTATCCCGAGGATTAGTGGTCTCTTTTTTTTAGAATTAAGTCTAAGGCAGTTCGACTTAAGCTGTCATTCATTTTTCTTATCACAACATCCATTTGTTGCGCTGTTGATTTTAATTTTGCGACTAGATAAGCGGGATCTTCATATCGTTCAAAAAGGCCTGCCAGTCCCATCATACTGGTTAAAGGACCGCGAAGCTCATGGGAGGTTTGAAAGGCATATTCAGTGAAGTCATCTAGGAGCTTTTGCTGATTTATTTCTAAGTCTTTCTTTTCGGTGATGTCATAGCTGATCGACATGAATTTATATATTTTGCCTTCATGATTTTTTATCGGACTGATTACAATATCTACCCAATAGCAATGTCCTTCTTTATTTTTATTTTTCAAATCTGCCCTCCAAATCTGGCCAGCTTTGATTTTCGCCCACATGTCATTCCAGAATTTTGAGTCATGAAATCCTGACTCTAAAATTTCAATCGGTTTCCCAATTAACTCATTTTGCTGGTAGCCGCTTACCCGGCAGAATTCACTATTAACTTCTTCTATATTTCCTGTGATATTAGTTATAGAAACTGAAGCAGCTTTATCTAAAGCTCTTTCAAAATTTTCTCGCTCCAATTCTGCCAATATCTTTTTATTAATGTTGATGGCATTGACTAATCTGCATTCTCTGTCTTTATATAAAGTTTTATGAGAATAGATATTGACGTAAAAGTGATTTCCAAATCTGTCTCGATGTAGCCACTCACCGCTATCAGCAAAGTCTTCTTTTAAGTTTTGTAGATGTATTTGTAGCTTTCCCACTTCTGATGAAGGCCTTAAGTCCTTAAGATTTAACTGACTCAACTCTTTTGAAAAGTAACCATATTGATTTCCAGCAGCTTTATTAGCTAGTAAAATATCTTGGCTATTGATTTCAAAGATATACATGGGATTTGGGTTCTCCTGAAATAACCTTCTAAAGTCATTCTTTACAGATTCTAGGGTTTTTGTTTTTCTTTTAATTAAATAGTACAACAGGAAAGTAGTCAGTATAACATAGAAAAAGCCTTTCCATTGACTAATTGTATTAGTAGTATCCGAATCCAAAATAAATCTTTCAGCAAAATAAAAGAGCAGTTCATCACTTAAACCAATCCATATAATACCTGTAAATAAATAAATAAGGGGGATTGTCCAATCTCTTTCTTCCAGTTTCATGGAGGCTGTATTTTTTTATTCTATTTAAATATACCTTTACAAGTGAATTTAAAAAAAAGGAATTTAGATGTAATACAAAATCATGATTTTATTTATTAAGCAAGATGTTGTTTTTGAAGAGTTATTCTACCTAATAGGAAGTCGTTTTGCTATCTATGTTTTATCTTTGCAATAAATCAGAATAATTATGGCAAAACAAGCAAAGAACCCAAAAGACACTTATACCATTATGACGGAATTGGTGTTACCCAATGATACAAATCCTCTTAATAATTTAATGGGAGGCAGATTGATGCATTGGATGGATATTGTTTCTGCTATAACTGCTCAGAAGCATTGTAATAGAATTGTGGTTACTGCCTCTGTGGATAATATTTCTTTTCAACACCCAATTGCGTTAGGGGATGTCGTGACCTTGGAAGCTAAAGTAACGAGAGCTTTTAGTTCTTCTGTGGAGGTTCATATTGTGGTAAAAGGAGAAAATATTCCTTCTGGAAAAAAATATCCTTCTAATTCCGCTTTCTTTACTTTTGTAGCGGTTGATCAGTCTGGTAGACCCATCGATGTTCCAGAATTAGTGCCAGAAACTGAAGAGGAACAAGAGCTTTTTGATGGCGCCTTGAGAAGACGACAATTACGATTGGTACTGGGTAAGCGAATGAAGCCTGAAGAAGCGACAGAATTGAAATCTATTTTTAAATTGGATGAATAATGGATATCGAGGAAGAATATTTGCCTGGTATATTTGAAGGTGATCAGCTTTTTGTTTTTCAAGAGGAAGACAAGAAAATTGATTATAATGTAGATAGCGATGCTCTTGCAAAGCAAAAAGTCGAAGAACCGCAAATTGAACTGAATACTTCTATAGAAAAAGCTCCGGTAGTGCACAAGGAAATAGTAATTCTAGTTCATCAAGATTTAGGAGAAAAGGAGGGAGAGACGTTAAAAAAATTACTAAATGCTATCAAAATTGAGGAGGGTCAATATGAAATTATTCATGATCATCCTGAGCAGTTAAAATCGATACAAGATTTAAAATTGTTCCTTTCTTTTCATAATCAGTATGTCCAATCATCGGAGTACCAAATATTAAAAATCAATAAGGGTAGTGCCATATACGCACACGATTTGACTGAGCTAAATAAAGATACATCCAAAAAGCTGATGCTTTGGAATCTCCTTAAGAAAATCGCTTAAACATATCCCTCTTTCATCTCATGATTGCGTCAATTGATTAATATTTGTAATTTTTTTCACATCTCACAATAGTACTTTTTTTCTAGAAATAGTCTTAAATAATACTATACGTACTAATAGGCAATAGCTGAAATCTTATTATTTATTTGCATTATAATTTGGTTTATAAAATAAACTAAATTACATTTGTATTGTCAACAAATTATTGAACCATGAAGAAACTATTTTTATTTGCGGTTTTGATTTGCTTTTCAGTGATGGTTTCTGAAAATGCAAAAGCACAAGGTGGGTTCGGAGGAGTACATGCCGGATCGGAGTTTACCAACAGCGGGAATTTATTATTGATAGGAGGTGGTGGAGCCTGGGTGATCAATTCTAACTTTTACTTGGGTGGGGCTGGATATGGCGGATCGAATACATTAGCTACCAGTAATGGAGAGTTGAGTTCGATTGGTTATGGAGGAATGATGTTTGGATACTTTAATGAAGTGAGAGAGTCTGTAAGAATTGGAGGGGATGTTTTGGCTGGTTCTGGTGGTTATGCAATTGACGATTTGGAAGAAGGCTTCTTTTTTATTGAGCCTAATCTGAAATTTTGGTATTCAGTCAATAGTTATATGCATATTTCGGCTGGAGTTTATTATAGGTTAGCTTATTTAGACGCGGATGCCGCTTTGAATCAGCAGGAGCTCAATAATTTCGGTGTTAAGTTAAGTCTAAACTTTGGGAGTTTATAAAGGATAATTGAAAATGGAAAAGGAAAATTTAAATGTAGAAGAAAGTTTGAACATCATCTCAGAGATGATCAGTAATACTAAATATAACATCAGCGAAGATAAATTTATCTACCTTATGTGGGGCTATGCAGTAGCGGTGTCATCAATGGCCCATTATGTATTGCAGTATCAATTCGGAATTGAAATGGCTTGGTTAGTGTGGTTGACGATGCCGATAGCAGGGGTTGTGAATGCTGTTTATTTCGGTCGTAAGAAAAGGAAAGCCAGAGTATTTAGTTTTACAGATCGCGCCATCGCATCTGTTTGGAAAGCATTTATAGCCGCATTATTTGTGTTTTTATTTGCCTCTCCTGCATTAGGTTGGAACGGGATTTATCCTGTTTTGATGGTTTTATATGGTATTGGCACTGCCAGCACTGGAGGTATCATTAAATATAAGGCGCTGACAGTTGGTGGATATCTTAGTATGGTAGTTGGCTTTGCTGCTTTCTATTTTGGCTTTGAAACGCAGCTATTTTTACTTTCATTATCTGTAACGGTAAGTTTTATAATTCCAGGTCATTTGTTACCTAAAAAAGTAAACGTATAAATCATGTTCGAGCCATTAGATCCATTATTGCATTCTCAGTTACGCTTAGCTGTTATGAGTTTGTTAATGAATGTAGAAGAGGCAGACTTTAATTATATAAAGGAGAAAACAAATGCCACTTCAGGAAATTTGAGCGTTCAGGTTAATAAATTGAAAGATGCAGGGTACATAAAGGTAGAGAAGACCTTTAAGGATAATTATCCGCATACTAGTTGTAGAATAACTGATCAAGGAGTTGATGCATTTGAAAAATATTTAAATGCATTGAGGTCTTATATTAAACCCACAGATTGATCTTTTTAAATATTGAGACTTCAAGGAGTCTTTTTTTATCTTAATATAGTTTATAAAATAAAGTAGTTTATTATGAAAAAGTTTAGAATAGTTTTAGGAGTTGTTTTGATGATCTTAGTCAATGCGCAATTCAGTGAAGCGCAAAAAGTAGATAGTTTAATGTATAAAGCATATCTGTTAAGCAGTGACAATTTATGGGAAGCTGCCCTTAATCAATTTGATAAGGAGAGGCCTCTACAGAAAGCCATAGCTTATTATGGGATTTTGAATAATACGATGGTTGCATCTAATGAGGAAAAGTTTGATGAATTCGTTGATCCAGCTTTAGAATACATTGAAAGTTTAGAAGAGCAAGGAATTCATAAGGCAGAAGCGATGGCGCTACGATCCTCAATCTATGGTTTTATCATGGCCTATTCTCCTTGGAAAGGGATGTATTATGGGCCTAAAAGCTCAAGCGCAATTGAAAGTGCAGTAGCCATGAATAGTGATTCACCGATTGTCAATATGATTTCAGGAACTTCACTATTCTATACCCCAGAAACTTTTGGTGGTGATAAAGAAGCTGCAGTTAAAGCTTTTGAAAAAGCAATTGCCCTATATGAAAAAGCAAATTATAAAGGATGGCTATATATTAATACACTGGCTAGTTTAGGTCAGGCATACCAAGCCATTGGTCAAAAGGATAAAGCGATTGAAACGTACGAGAAAGCTTTAACTGTTGAGCCCGAATTTAAATGGGTATCCTCTCAACTATTGCCTCAAGCTCAAGCAAGCAAATAAAAGTAGCATTTAAATTGATCAATAAAACATTTTTCAATGATGAAGAAGTTATTGTGTTTAGTGGGCTTGTTTTTTTTCTTGAGTGATGCTTTTGGGCAAATATCAATCTCCGGGAAGATCGTGTCAAATGATGAACCTCTTCTTGGAGCACATGTTTGGATGAAAAGCAATTATAAACTTAATGCTGTGACAAATAGCAAGGGCTATTTTACCATAGCGGGCATTCAGTTAGGTGATACTTTACTTTGTAGTTTTATTGGGTATAAGGAAAGGATTTTTATTGTAGCCGAACAAGATGATAATGTACTGATTAGTATGGAACCATATTCGCGACAGTTGGAAAGTGTTGAGGTAAAGGCCAGCGTTTTAGGAGCAGAAAATTTTGCTTTTGAAAAACTTGAGCCTTTGGATATTTACACTAATCCCAACTCTAAAGCAGATGCTTTGGTAGCTATTAATACACAGATGTCATCCACTACGAAAGATGAAAATGCGGCTGTGGCATTTAGGGGAGCTTCTCCGCAACAAACCGGTTACTTCTTGAATGGGGTGCCAGTAAAAAATCCTGTCAAATATGCTCAATTGACGAATACCGGAACACTCAGTATTTTTAATACAGATTTCCTAAAAAGTGCTACTGTTTTTCCTGGAAATCCACCGGTAGAATATGGTCAAGCTACTTCCGGTACGGTAGTGTTGGAACTAGCAGATCGCTTTCCTGACTATTGGCAACATACAGCTGTTATCTCTATGGCCAACGTAGGATATTCAGGTCGAGGGAAAGTTGGAGAAAGATCTTATGTGGGGGTTTTTGGAAATTACCAGTTTGATGAAATCTTAAAGGGAGTCAATACAAGTAATTTTGAAGATATCAATAGTTTTAATGCGTACGAAGGCGGTGCGCTTTTCACCACCCATCAGTCATGGGGATCTCTTAAGATCTACCAATATGGATTATTTGATTCGTATAATTTCAATTTTGAACACCCCAGTTATCAAGATGGATTTGTACAAAATGCTGAACGAAGTATTACTACAGCTCAATGGATACAGGATTTTGGGGCTTGGCAAGCCTCATTGATTGCGGGCAATTCATTAAGCAAAAATAACTATAATTTTGGTAACCTAGAATATAGTCAACAAAACAATGATCCCTATGCATCGGCAAATTTCACTTATAGTAAAAAGGGTGATGTATTTAAAACAGGCTATGCCTACTGGAACCAAAATAGTATTCTTAAGGGTAAGGTTCCTTCTTTAGGTTACGCCTTGGCGCCTGATCATCCTTCAATTACCATTAATTCCAAGGAACAGCTGCAAAGTCACGAGTATTATTTGTACGGGCGCAAAAAATGGGGCCACCATTCATTTGGCTCAGGAATGCGAACAGCTTATATTCCGGTCACCCATCAACAATTGTGGAGTTACCAGTTCAATTATTTATGGGAAATGAATAAAGGTCTGCAGTTGAAGGTAGGTCATGGAAAGTATTACCAAACTCGCATAGATACTGATCCTCAAATAATAGAACAGTCTCAATCTAGTATTGATCTTGATTTGAAACAAAAGGGCTGGGCTCTGCATCAAAGCTTTTTTCGAAATCACGGGGACAGCGCAGTTACTGGCAGTGAAAGCAGATTGACCTTTTTTCACAAGAATAAAATTCAGCTTGATCAATCAGCTTCATTTTATCTTCGAAGCAGCAAATGGGAATGGTTTGCACGTACTTTTTTAAAATATAATCCTTATCCTGGCTGGAGCTTAAATGCATCATTTCAAGTCTTCAAAGGAAATACTTTTCAATTAGTGAATAGTGCTCAATTTATTTCAAGTCTTGAAGTATTCGCACCTCAGGAACTATCATCTCCGAACTTCTTTAACCCTTATAGGAATTTTTCCATGGGGGCAAGCAAGTTGTTCCAATTGTCAAGTAAATTAAATGGTCTTGTATTTATAAATGTAGATAATGTCTTTGATTTCAAAAATGAAAATTCGATCAGCTACAATTATGATTACAGTAAATACAATTCTAATTACCTGACTAGAAGAAGTTTATATGCTGGTATAATATTCAATCTTGTGAATGATTAGTAAAAGACAATAAGTTAATTATGATTAGTTAAAACATATTAAATATCAATTATATAAGCATCAATTAAATTAAGAATCATGGAAAATAGAGATGAAGAATTATGGAAACTAGCTGAAGCTAGAGTAGGATTTAAGCGCCACTTAACAACTTATCTGTCGGTAAATGTATTAGTTTGGTTGCTATGGTATTTTACAGGAAGTTTCGGAAGCAGTTATGGTGATTTATTTCTCCCTTGGCCGTTATGGATGACTTTAGGGTGGGGGATAGGAATAACGTTACATTTCTTTGGAGTGTATGTAAATAATTCCTACTATTCTGTTGATCGCGAATATGAAAAATTAAAAAAGAAAAATAGATAAAAAATCTATTGAATTTGATCACAATAGCTTAATTTGAGTTTTTTAATTTTCTTGAGTTACTGTGATCATATTCTTAAACTTACTCCTATTAAATTTCAATATAATTTTTGATCAAGACGTCAAAGATTACCAATACTCCATTCAAAAAGGAGATTCATGTTTCAGAGCTGAAAACTATCAATGTGCAATCCAATATTATTCTAATATTGATGCAGATTTAGTACAATTCGATTCTGATGATGAAAAGTTGAAATATCAGCTCAATTATTCAGATGCACTTTACATAACAGGAGATTATCCAGTCGCTTTGAAGAGTTATCAGGTATTAAAATCAATAGCCGTCCAAAACCAAAATAAATTTTATCATGGTAAGGCGCAGATTGGCATAGCACATTCCTTATGGAGAATGACAGATAATGTAAAATCTATCGAAGAAATTTTGGAAGGGATTGAGATTTTTAAGCAGCTACAGGATACATCAAATTTTATAGAGGCCTCTAATATTCTTGGTGGTATCTATGTAAGTATCAAAAAATATGCAGATGCGCGAGCAATTTATCAGAGGATGTTGGAATATGCTATTCAGTCTAATGATTCTGTAAAAATCGCAACTAATTTTGAGTATTTGGGAATTGTAGATTGCTTTCAAGAGAAATATCAGGAGGCAATTTCTAATTATCAGAAGTCATTAGCCATTAATGAAAAGCGAGATAATACCTTTAATTTATCGATTACCCTTGGGAACCTAGCCGAACCTAAAATGAAGCTAGGTCAATATCAAGAAGCCTTAGATCTGCTTTACAGAGCTGTGAAGCTCCAAGAAAAACATCAGTACAAGTCCGTTTTAATTTACAGTTATTATACGCTTGGGGAAATTCATACATTGACTCAATCTTATGATAGTGGTTTGTACTATTATGATAAATCTTTGCAGATGATGGAGGAAACTTCAGAAACACGTGAACAAGAAAAGGTGTATAGGTTAATAGCTGAAAATTACGGAGAACAAGGTCTGTTTGAAATGGCTTATGAATATCATCAATTGCATAGTATAGAAAAGGATTCATTGATAGCCTTAGAAAGAAGCCGACAGTTGGAAGAGATTAAAACACGCTATGAAGTCGAGAGAAGAAACAGGGAGAATGAGGATTTGATTACTCAAAATACTAAGAAAGAAAAAGAACTCACTGCCCAAAAAGATTTAATTCAGTTGCAGTATGCGATAGGTGTTTTAATTATTATATTTCTCATCATATCGCTTTTTTTAGCTTTTAGATTATATAAAGTCAGGCAAACTTTAATTAATACTATTAGAAGCAAGGACAAGTTATTTGGAATTATTGCTCATGATTTGAAGGGGCCCATTGGAAATATTGGATCAATGTTACAATTGTTGAATGTAGAGCCAAACGAGAAAAGAAAAATAGAATATTTTCAATATCTCACCATATCAGTACAGAACTTATCGGCACTTACCAACCAATTACTCTCTTGGACTTTTAGTAACAAAGGAGATTTTAATTTTCATATTCAGAAGATGTCAGTACGAGAAATATCGGAAAGATCAATCCAGCTTTTTGAGTACCAGCTGACTGAAAAAGACCTACAGGTAGTAAATTTGATCGAAAGAGACTTGTATGTATGGGGAGATGAAAATGCATTATTAACAATTTTTAGAAATTTATTTTCTAATGCTGTGAAATTCACTCCAAGGGGAGGTGAGGTTAAATTAGAAGCAATCGATCAAAATAGTTTTGTAGAAACTACTATACGTGATAGTGGAGTAGGAATGTCCGAAAAAGCAATTGAAAATGTATTGGAAGGGAAGCATGTGGTCAGTAGTTCAGGGACAGACAATGAAAAGGGTAGTGGTTTAGGTTTTTCCATTGTGATGGAATTTGTCAAAAAATTAGAAGGTAAAATCAATATTAAGAGTGATGGGAAAACGGGTACTGCTGTGATTTTGAAATTACCAAAGGCATAAATCAAAATCTATAATTTAAGATTAATTGTGAATGATAAATGGACTCATATAAAAAATCATTCTCTGAGAAGCCATCCGTAATGAAGTATGAATTTAAGAATCTCAACTTTAGTGCTTTCCAATTGCCTTTGAAATGAGTTTGAATATCTAAGCTGAGCTGTGTCATTGAATTGCTCGCTTTAGACTGGCTGAAGGAACTATGAACACCATAGAGGCCGATGTTAAGTGATTCCCAGTTATTGAATGGCTGAATATCCAATTTTAGCGCCCTACTATTGATTTGCTCTAGGCCCATGATTCTGTGTCTGCTAATAAAGGTATAAAATGGCTCAGCACCCCATTCTGAAGGGAATTTCATAGCATAGTCAGATAAATTGGCGGTTTGATTGTAGGATAATTGCCATTTGTCCTCCGTCCATTTGATCTGACCAGATATTTTGTGTGCTATGTGGTCCTGATCTAAGTAATGATTTTCATTTACAGCATTTTGAAAGTAGTATTGCAGTCCAAGCTTGACTTTACTTTCTTGATATTCTATTTGATTAAATGTGATAAAGCTGATATTTTCAATGAGATATTGCCAGGAATGGAAGCTAATTTTTTCGTTAGGAATATAATGACCACCAGCAATTAATAGTCCCTTTGTGTCCATCACATAATGACTCGAATCAGGATCTAGTAAGTGATCATAAAGGTTGATGCTTTCACTTATTTCAATCCACTCAGTAGTAGATCTGGGAGACACTTTATTGAAAAATCCACCATTGATCTCAAAACGGTGTCCCTCATTCCAATCTATCCAAATGCCTTGAAATGCGGATGGCTTCATTCTAGAATCCTGAGGATTGACCAAAGGTGTATTTAGAAGCATCTTACCTATTTTGACATAAGAGTCTTTATGGCGGTATTTGATAAAAAGCTCTTCAAGTCGATCTAAGTCATGCTTATTGTCGGGGTCTTCTAAGTCAAATAACTGACGTTCCCATTTCGGTAGGTAAAAGCTTTCAGTTGTATTGCTTAAGTCAGTAGATAGAATGTTGTAGGTATAGATCCCTCCTATCCCTATTTGGAATCCATGCCAGTATGCACTGTGATAGTAGATTCGGCCTCCAAGTCCTGCCGCACCGCTGAAGTGTTGACTCTCGGGTCGATAAGTGCTAATAAAATTCGAACGAAATAACCCGCTTACATGCCCTTTTTTAAACCATTCATGAAAACTGTGAGCTTCATTAGGATTGAAAGAGCCGTGCGAAACAGAATCGATGGATTCAAATTGTTGGTGATTATTTTGCGCGCTTAGTACGAAAGGTGCGAGTATAAATAACAATATATATGAATAAAATTTCATATAAAAGAGGTTTAAAAAAGAGGCTCTCATAAAAATTTAAGCGAGCCTCCCTTTTTATAACTAAAGAATAAATCTATTTCAATGTTGAAGGACAAACATAGTCAGTTCTAGGAATGTCAGTTTCAGTTATTGCTTTAAAGCCACCGGCAACATCTACTAGTTTATGAACTCCTCTTGATTTCATGATCGATGCTGCAATCATTGATCGATATCCTCCCGCGCAGTGCAGATGATAGGTTTGATCTTTATCCAATTCATCAAAATGATCATTGATATAATCCAATGGGAAATTTTGTGCGTCTTCTACATGTTCAGATTGAAATTCAGATGGTTTTCTCACATCTAGCACTGTCAATTCTGAAGATTTTAATGCTGACGCAAATTCTGTAGCGGGAATAGATCGTACACTATCAGTATCTTTCCCAGCTGCTTTCCAGGCACTAATTCCCCCTTTTAAGTAACCTAAAGTATTATCATATCCAACTCTTGAAAGACGTGTGACAATTTCTTCTTCCCGTCCTTCCTCGGTGATGAATACTATCGGTTGTTGCAAATCGGGGATTAAAGCACCTACCCAAGGAGCAAAGCTTCCATCAATTCCAATAAAGATAGAATTAGGAATGTGCTCTTTTGCAAAATGCTCTTGGTGTCTGGTATCCAAGACTAATGCACCTTCATGGTTCGCCATAGCTTCAAATGTTTCTACATCTAAGCCTACGTTACCTTTTTCCAAGATTTTATCTAATCCAGAAGTTTCGGAAGATTTGTTCATAGCCACATTTTGAGCAAAATATTGTGGTGGAGGTAATAAGCCATCAGTTACTTCATTGATGAATTCCTCTTTTGTCATATCCGCTCTAAGTGCGTAATTATTTTCCTTTTGATTGCCCAAAAGATCAGTAGTTTCTTTGCTCATATTTTTACCACAAGCAGAACCAGCACCGTGTGCAGGATAAACCACTACCTCATCAGGCAATGTCATGATTTTATTTCTTAAACTGTCAAAAAGCATTCCTGCTAAATCTTCTTGAGTGATTGACCCTGCTTTTTGGGCTAAATCAGGTCTCCCGACATCACCAATAAATAATGTGTCACCGCTGAAGATTGCTTTTTCATTTCCATCTTTATCTATTAATAAGAAAGTAGAACTTTCTAAAGTATGACCTGGAGTATGCAAAACTTTTATTTTTATGTCTCCAACCTCAAATAACTCCCCGTCTTTAGCTTCGTGCATTTTGAAATCTGTTTTAGCACCAGGACCGTAAACGATTGTCGCTCCTGTCTTTTCTGCCAAATCAACATGACCAGATACGAAATCTGCATGAAAGTGTGTTTCGAAAATATATTTAATTTTAGCTCCGTCTTTTTGCGCTTTTTCAATGTAGGGAGCTGATTCTCTTAATGGATCTATAATAGCAACTTCTCCTTTGCTTTCAATATAGTAAGCGCCTTGCGCTAAACATCCGGTATAAATCTGTTCTATATTCATAATTCAAAATTAATTTCTTTTTAAACTTCTCACAAATATACGGCAGTGTTCAAATCTGGATTGTAACATCGGTTACTGATTCTTAAAAATCAGCACGCAATCTATTTAAATGAGTTGTTTCTAAAGAATTTCAATATAATTTCTTCTTTGTTCTATCTTATCTTCTTTTTCTAGTTTCTTAAGGAGTCGCGAAATCACCACTCTAGAAGTGTTCAGCTCATTTGCTATTTGCTGATGCGTTTTCTTGATTTCAAATGAACCACTTGCAATCTTTTTGTCCAGTAAGTAATTATACAGTCTTTCATCTAGATTCATGAATACCATGCTATCAATGGTGTGCAGTAATTCATCAAATCTAGTTTGGTAGGAATTAAAAACAAATCTTCTAAAGCTTCGATACTTTGTAATCCAGTTGTCCAGATTGGAGACAGGCATCATCCATAGTTCTGAATCATCTTCTGCTACTACGTGAAAAGAACTTCTTTTCCCTTCCAAACAACAAGTAATAGACATCGCACAGGTTTCGCCTCCTTCTAAGTAGTACAGAAATACTTCATTACCATTTTCATCTGAACGCATAACCCTCAATAAACCAGACATCACTAAAGGCATCTCTTGCGCTTCATCGTCCGGTGTAATGACAGTTTGCCCAGCTTTTGCTTTTTTTAATCTGCCATACTTCAAGATTTCATCTTTTAGCTCTGGTTCAAATGGGGACTTCTCAAGTACTTCCTTTATTTTTTCGTTCATTATATTAATCGCAACAATTTTCTAAACAATTTAATAAATTCTCAATTTCCTTTTTTGCAGGTGAATAGTAAATCTTTCTACCATCTCTCCTTGAACACACTACTCCAGCTTCTTTTAATGCCGCTAAATGGTGAGACAAAAGTGACTGCTCACAATTTTCAAGCTTTTCGCATATTTCATTAACTGTCATTTCTCCCTCATTAAGCAAGAGCTGAACGATTCTCAATCGGTTTTGATTGGCAACAGCTTTTAAAACTTTTGCCATCGCAACTAATTTCTTTTCAGATTTATGAACTTCCATCACTTTCATATCGTAATATATGAAAAAATGTTTATATATTATTTTTCAAGATTTTAATTATTCTTTTTTGGAAGTATCAATATGTCAGAAAAAACTAAATTAGACACCATCAAGAAAACATTCCCTGTAACTGGTATGAGCTGTGCAGCTTGTGCTTCCAGCGTGGGTTCTACACTAAAAAGTACCAAGGGTGTTTCTGATGCAGAAGTTAATTTTGCGACCCATACCGCTTGGGCAACTTTCAATCCTGAAGAGGTTTCATTAGCAGATTTAAAATCTGCTTTACAAGGAGTGGGATATGACGCCATTATAGAAGAAGAAAATGTTGCTGAAAAACAGGAAGAAGCTCAGATGAAACAATTTCTTGAAATTAAGAGAAGTCTGATTGGTTCCGCTATTCTTTCGATACCTGTTTTTATCATCGGTATGTTTTTCATGGATTGGCAAGTGGGTCATTACATTTCCCTTCCATTGTCAGCAGTAGTCTTATTTTACTTTGGGGGACATTTCTTCAAAGGGGCTTTGAGGCAAGCTAAGAATGGGAAAGCTAATATGGATACTTTGGTGGCACTCAGCACTGGAATAGCCTTTGCCTTAAGTGTTTTTAATACTTTCTATCCTGAATTTTGGATCGACAGAGGTTTAGAAGCACATGTGTATTATGAAGCAGCTGTTGTAATCATCACCTTTATTTCACTAGGAAAATACTTAGAGGAAAAGGCTAAAACGAATACATCTTCTGCCTTGAAAAAGCTCATCGGATTGCAACCTAAAACGCTTAACGTTTTAATAGGGGGCAAAGAAGAAGAAATACCAATTAGTGCTGTAAAAGAAGGTTTTGAAATTATAGTAAAGCCAGGAGATAAAATTCCTGTGGATGGACAAGTAGTAAGCGGAGATTCTTATGTAAATGAAAGCATGATAACAGGCGAACCCGTTCCTGTTCAAAAATTAGCTGGAGCAAAAGTGTTCGCTGGCACGATCAATCAAAAAGGGAGTTTCACATTCACAGCCGAAAAAGTTGCCGGAGATACTTTATTAGCTTCTATCATTGAAAGAGTAAAAGAAGCACAGGGCAGTAAAGCTCCAGTACAAAAACTAGTAGATAAGATTGCAGGGATCTTCGTTCCGACAGTGATTGGAATTGCTGTAGTTACATTCATCTTATGGCAAATTTTCGGTGGGGAAAATGCCTTAACGCAAGGAATGCTATCTGCTATAACTGTGCTCGTGATTGCATGTCCTTGTGCCTTGGGATTAGCAACTCCAACTGCTATTATGGTTGGTGTCGGGAAAGGAGCAGAAAATAATATATTGATCCGAGATGCAGAAAGTCTAGAGAAAGCTTATCAAGCGGACGCCATTATACTGGATAAAACCGGAACCATTACGGAAGGAAAGCCCTCAGTGATAAATCAAAAATGGTTCACTGAAAATGATAATGTAAAGTCTATTTTATACCAAATAGAGGCTAAAAGTGAGCATCCTTTAGGGGAAGCAGTTTTAAACCATCTAAAGCCTGATGAGCAATCGATCGTACAGATCGATGCATTTGAAAGTATTTCTGGTAGGGGAGTAAGGGCAAAACTGGAAAAACAAAATCATTATGTTGGCAACTTAGCGCTTTTGAAAGAAGAAAAAATTGAGGTCAATAACGAAATTTTGAAACTAGCAGATGAATGGGAAATAGAGGGACAGACTGTGATTTATTTTGCTACTAATGCGCAAGTTTTGGCCATTATCGGGATAGCTGATGAAATAAAGAAGAATGCTAGACAAAGTATTCAACAGTTGCGCAACAGAGGGATGGAAGTATATATGCTGACTGGTGATGCAGAAAAAACAGCAGGAGTAGTCGCAGATGCAGTCGGGATAAAACATGTGAAAGCACATCTAATGCCAGCTGATAAATCTAATTTTGTAAAGGAATTACAGTCCCAAGGTAAAATTGTGGCAATGGTAGGGGATGGCATTAACGACTCAGAAGCCTTGGCTCAAGCAGATGTTAGTATCGCAATGGGCAAAGGATCTGATATAGCTATTGACGTTGCTAAGATGACTTTGATAGGTTCAGACTTACAAAATTTGCCAAAAGCATTTCATTTGTCTCAATTAACGATAAAAGGCATTCGTCAGAATCTCTTCTGGGCATTTGTCTACAATATTATAGGTATTCCTCTAGCTGCGGGACTGCTATATCCATTCACAGGCTTCTTGTTGAATCCGATGATTGCAGGGGCAGCTATGGCCTTTAGTTCTGTTTCAGTAGTATTGAATAGTTTGAGATTGAAAAGTATAAAGCTATAAGTTTGGAGCAAAAATAAATAGTATGGAATTATTTGATTTAAAATACTAAAGGTTTAATTTCATGAAGAACTATCAACTTTTTTATGAAGTTATTATTTAAAATTAGCAGCCTTATTTTATTTATTGCTTGGTCATTATCCGCACAAGCACAAAGCAAAATTGTAATTGACGACCGGACTTCCGTTCTGACTGATGAGGTAGAAAACCTACTCCAAAAGAAATTTTTGGAGAAGAATTTGTATTTGACAACTTCTGTCGATTTCAAAAATAAATGTGATTACTATTTTGCTTCTATTCTAAAAAGTGATCGAACTTATTTTATGGAAGTTGAAAATTGCGATAATGAGTTATTAGGATCAGTCTCAGCTGGATCTAGTCTTGAATCTGCCTCAGCTAGTGAAAAAGCAGTCATTATTTTTTACAATATTATAGATTTAATTGAGAATCCCGCGGCACCGCAATCAAATGATTTTAAAGGTGATTTCAAAACTGAGCAATACATCCACCCAGATTCGATGATCTCTGAACATGATTCTCGCTACTTCTTTGCCCCAACAGCATTACCTTTGAAAAAAAGCGAATTATACTATAATTCATTATATTTTCTACTGCATGATATCCAATATGGTGTGACTGATCGTTTGACTGTAGGAATGGGAACTACTATAATAGGACTACCCGTTTATTTTACTGCGAAGTACAGTATCCCGCTTCAGGATAAATCACATTTCGCTATTGGAAATATGTTAGTTGCAGGCACTTACGGGACTAATTTCTTAGGAAATTTGGCTTTTGGGACTTATACTTATGGTGATAGCCATAGCAATATTTCAATTGGTGCAGGACACCTATATTTTGATCCCGGTAACAGCAATTCTGGACGAAGTTCTTCTATAGTAGGCAACCTATCCGGTATCCTAAGAGCGGGTAAATATTTTTATTTCTTAACTGAAAATTATCTGTTTAATTTTCAGAATACAGAGACGGCTGATAGAATTACTTCCTTACCAGATGGAACTTTTATTTTTCAAGAAGGTGAGTTTAGCGTACGTAGAAATATTTGGTACGGTCTGACCGGTATTCGCTTTGTTAGGAAAAGTAATGAATTAGTAAGTTGGCAATTGGGATTGACTCATTTGCTTATTGTAAATTCAGACATTCCATCTCCTTATAATTCACCAGATTGGAATTCTTTCAGTTATAATGCAGGTTCAACCTTTGTTACCTTTCCCACTATTTCTTATACAAGAAAATTCAAGTTGTAAATTCTATTTAAAAATGCTTGAGTAAACGTATCAATAGGGAGACAAGCAAGCTGGCCAGTAGCATGGTGGTTAATGGAAAGTAGAACCTAAAATTTTCTTTTTCAATTCTGATGTCTCCCGGCAATTTTCCAATCCATTGCAGTTTGTCATGGAAAAAATAGATAATGATGCCTGCTAAAATGATGCAGGCACCAATTATGATTAAATATTTTCCCAGATTACTATTCATTGTTATTTTCAGCAACTTCATCAACTTGTATGTTAGTTACGCTTGATGTAGCTAAAATTCCATATCCGTTTTCCACGTTGGTGTAAATTTGAGTCGGCTCTGTAAACGGATCAGGATATTGGTTGTTTTCAATGCTTTTTAAATATAAATAAAAGGATTTACTGATCTTGTGAATTTCTATTACGTTTTGAGAAATGTAGCTGCGTTCTTCATCACTGTATTCATATTTTCGCAAATCATTGGATCTGAAATTAAGCGTGTACTCCTTGCCATTAAACAATTCATCTCGTAGAATTTGAATTTGCCCTAAATTTGGGGCATAGATATATTCGATTTGAGCATCTGATGAGTTTAGATATATGATAAATTCATTGTAGAGGGTGTCGGAGGAAGTCTCATGTCTCCAACTTTTATTAGTATCTTTTATTAGGAAAAGGTAAATATCCTCCGATGAGCCATTATCTTTCAACCTTATTTCAATATCTGATAGCGATTGATAATTACTTCCAGACGGGTTCGGAAACGATTCATATTCAAATTCATATTCACTATCAGTAAATTTCTTTAATGATTTTTCTATTGCTGTAATATCCTCAAAACCATCAACTTTTGCAGTGATTTTGTATTCTGTATCGGGTTTGATTTCAATGTTTTCATTCTGATAAAAACCTCCTCCAAAGTGTTCCAAAAATCCAATTTCCTTATCATTTTCAAATAAGATTACTTCAGCATTTTGAATGATGTCCGTTCCTCTTTTATCAAAAATAAAAGTAGATCGGTTAACTTCTACTACAGGATGTTGCTCAGTTTTAAACCAGGCATTTAATACTAATTTTGATTCACTTTCATCGATTTTTAAATCCACCTCTTTCTCACATCCAAAGAATATGACAATAAAAGAAAATATAAGCTTTAGACTATTTTTCATGAGGTCTGAATTTAAAGTTGTACGTAAAAGAAGGAATTAATTGAAATAGGCTAATTTGACTAAAAGAAGTTTCGCCTATGCTATTAGTGGTCGTAGTGATGAAAAAAGGGTTTTGCCTGTTGTATAAGTTGTAAACGCTTATTGTCCAGCTCGAACTCCCCCAGTCTTTTTCTTTGTGTCTAGTAATACCAAAGTCAGCTCTGTGATAGGAGGGCATTCGATAGGCATTTCGGTCGCTATATTGGTAAACTTCATCATTTCCGTAATAATTAGCATTATTATTTCTAGGGCTTTCTGATAGGGGAGGAACTTTTGCAATAGGTAGCGTGATAGAATTACCGGTTCCATACACCCAAGTTCCGCTTATTTCCCATTTATCATTTAGTCGATAATTTGTTACCACACTTATGTCGTGTCTTCGGTCATATTTATAAGGAAATACCCTGCCGAAATTTAGATCATCAAATTGTCTGTTGTTGTAGGATAAGGTATAACCTATCCAGCCGTTAAAATTACCCTCCTTCTTTCTGAAGAGAAATTCAGCACCATAACTCCAACCATCTCCGACAGCCACTTTATCTTCCCAGCTTTCATCCAGATTTAGGAAATTAGAGCCCTCTTTATATTCCACTAAGTTGTTCATGTTTTTATAATAGCCTTCAATGGACAAATCATATTTTCCGTCCGCTAACAAAGAGGACATGCCGATGGCTGTCTGCTGAGCAAATTGTGGTTTGATTTTATCGGTGACAGGAACCCACAAATCTGTTGGTAATCCAATTCCTGAATTCGTTAACAAATGGAGAAATTGAGCCATTTCTGCATAGGAAGCCTTAAAGGATAGTTTGTTATTGACTAAATAGCGAGCGCTGACTCTTGGCTGAAACGAGGGATAAAATTCTTCTCTGACCCTGAAAGCAGAAGCATGGATTCCAGCATTTACTTTTAATTTCGGAAGCGGTTCAAATTCATCTTCTACATACACCGAAAATTCATTTCCATAAATGGGATTCGTGTCTGGTGAATCAAATCCAGTTTCGAAGTCTGCTTCAAAATTAAAGGCTTCTGGTTGAAAAATATGGTAGATATAATTAGCTCCAAATTTTAAAGAATGCCCATTGTTTAGATAATAATCAAAGTCGAATTTCAAGCCATAGTCTGTAATGCCTGAACTATACTCGGTATAGAAATTTTCCTCGGTTTCCTCATCGGGTGTGGCATATCTGGAGTAACTTTCGTTAAATAGATCAAAGTTATATCGACTGTAGGTAGCCATTGTATTTAGAAAAAGCTGATTAGAAAATAAGTGATTCCATCTTCCCGCTGTGGTGAAATTCCCCCATTGTATTCCCGCTTCATCTTTATACTCATTAATGGAACCGCCATTGTCAAATTCGTATTCATCGCGTGCATAAAACTTGTCTTTTCCAGTATAAGCACTCAAATACACTCGGTCTTTGTCAGAAAATTTATAGTTAGCCTTCGCATTAAAGTCATGGAAAAAATAGCCCAGGTCAACATCATCAGTACTTGCTCTAATTAATGGTCTAGCCAGAATATCGATATAAGTTCTTCTTCCAGAAAGAATAATGGAGCCTTTATCTTTTTTGATTGGCCCTTCAATTGAAAGTCTAGATGAAATTAGTCCTATACCACCTTCGGCTTGCCAGTTTTTCATATTCCCTTCTTTCATATTAATATCGATAACTGAGGAAAGTCTGCCACCGTATCGGGCAGGGAATCCGCCTTTTATTACTTCTACATTGCTGATGGCATCGGCATTAAAGACAGAAAAGAAGCCAAATAAATGAGAGGCATTGTAGACCGGAACGCCATCGAGCAAAATTAAATTTTGATCTGGTCCACCGCCTCTTACATAGATACCACTACTTCCTTCTGACCCAGATTGTACTCCTGGCATCAGTTGAATGGTTTTTAATACATCTACTTCTCCTAATAGGGCTGGTATCGCTTTAATGTCTTGCGCACTGATTTTCATGCTGCTCATTTTGGTGAGCTCTAAATCTGGGCGTGTTCCTTTTACAACGACCTCCGATAATTCATCGGATAGCTTCAATTCAAAATTAAGGGTTATGTCTCCCTCTAGCTTTACAAATTTTCTGATTGTAGCATATCCGACATAGGAAACTTCTAATGTGGCTGTATCGCTAGGAAGGTTTAAACTGTAGAAGCCATAGGTGTTAGCAGCGGTTCCTTTTTTGGTGCTAGGGTGCCATATATTAGCTCCAATTAAATTTTCACCAGTCTTGGCGTCTTTAATATAACCGCTAATTCTGTTTTGGGCATGGATAAGTTGACTAATAACTGTAAAAGTTAATAGTAGGTATATTTTTTTCATTAAGTGGCAATTGGGTTGATAGTTAATTTGAATACAAACGTACTCTAATCTATAGTATTATAAAAACATTTAATATAAATTTTAAATTAGTCTATAAGTTGGTGGCAAACCTATATTTTTGTTCTGAAAACGAAAGCAGCTAATAAAAATTTTTAATGTGAAAAAAGTTAATTTAAAACAGCACCCCCGTACAGATCATTTCAATTTCTTTAGGGCATTTGATGAGCCCTTTTATGGCGTAAATATCAACTTAGAATGTACAGAGGCCTATAATTATTGTAAACAGAAAGATATATCCTTTTATCATTATTATTTACATAAAATTTTAATTGCCGTGAATGCCATTCCTGAAATGCGATACAGAATTGTAGAGGATGAAATATTTGATGTAGAGGTAGTCCATGCCTCAGCCACCGTTTTACGAGATGATAAGACATTCGGGTACTCCAGAATGATATTTGATGAAAATTTTTTTGTGTTTTCTCAAAGTTTAAGGGCTGAAATTGATAGGATAAAATCTGAATCAGGTTTGGATGTGATGAAAGGCATGGTGGATGTCATTCATTTTACGGCTATTCCATGGATCAAATTCACTGCTATTTCTCATGCTCGCCATTTAGGGGTTGATGATAGCATGCCCAAGATTTCAACCGGTAAAATTTATAAGGAAAGCAGTGAAATCTTTATGCCGTTTTCAGTCCACGTCAACCATTCTTTGGTAGATGGCTATCATTTAGGACAGTTCATCGAAAAATTAGAAAGTTTGATCAAGTAGAGATAATTTTATAAATATTTAGCTGTATTTTTGAATTATTATATAAAATTATAAAAGATGAAAAATATTAAAAAAGTATTAGTTTACCCATTGGCTTTCGTGTTGTTTTTTGGATTAACGGCTAATGAATGTCTAGACTCTTTTGAGGATGTTGCAATTGATGTAGCTATTGAAGAAGTAAAAATCATTCCAGTGAAAGTTACGCAACAAATGTATGATTCACTGTTTGAATTACAAGGTAGAGAAAACGTGTTATTTCAATTACTCGGTGAGTTCACAGCTAGCGAAGAAACGATTGATGAATATGGAGACAGGGTTCAAGAATTGAATGTTACAGAACTTCGTATAAAAGCAGTTAATGTTACGGAAAGACCTCAAGTTGGTACTTTAGTATGGATGTATGGTCAAAGTACTCCAGGTAGTATAGACTCGCCTCTGGGTGGATCTCCCATAAATTTTGAGGATTTAGAGGCAGCCGAGCAAAAAGTTAACATTTCGGCAGAGGACATTCAAGATTTACAAAGCGCTATTTTGAAGAAAGAGAAAATTGAATATGTAATACAATCAGATTTTAGTGGCCCAGCAATATTTGATCTTGAACTTACCATAGTTGGAACATTAAAAGTGACTGCTGCTGAGTAATTTGATTTTATACTTCTAAGCTTCCAATGTCGAGCCGTACTCATACTATAATAAAATATTTAGATAGCATCGGGAATTTTCCTGATGCTATTTTTTTTAGAGTTTTATCGATTAATTATTGTTTATGCTGGTAATTTTGGTGTCCGGTTTTTTATGCTTAAGATCAATAATTCCTAAATACATTATCGCAAATAATAGCCGTAGCCATTGCGGCATTTAATGATTCTGCTTGCCCGATTTTTGGGATGGTTACCTTGTCTGTTATTAAAGGAATAATGTCGGGATGAATGCCGTGCGATTCATTTCCTATCACTAAAATTCCATTAGCTTCGAATTTAACTTGATGGACATTTTTACCTTCCAGTAGCGCACCATATACCTTTCTGCTATTATTTTCAGATAAGAATGCTTTCACATCTCTTCGATACAAATTAGTTCTGAAAATGGAACCCATGGAAGCACTAATCACTTTTGGGTTGTAAAATTCTGCTGTGGTTTCCGAGCAAATGATATTTTGAATGCCATACCAATCTGCTAATCTGATAATAGTTCCTAAATTTCCTGGGTCTCTTATGTCATCTAAAACTAAATCAAAACCACTCGGATTATATTTTAAAGGTGCTTTTTCATGCACTACAGCCAATGTGTCGGTATTGCTTTGAAAAGCTCCCAAGGCACTTAACTCTTTTTCTTTTACAATGATTGGCTCAATGTCAGAACTATTAATCTCCTTTTGATGTCTACTTAAAAAATCTTCGCTGACAATTAAATATTTCAGTTTATAGGAAGAATTTAATAATTCAAGGGTATTTTTGGCTCCTTCAACTATAAATAGCCCTTCTTTTTGTCTGAATTTCTTTAATTGAAGAGATTTGATGAACTTTGTATTATTCTTAGTAAGCATTTATTCGATAACACTGAAATTGATTGTAAAAGTAATAAAATTCTTTCTGCTGGTCAGCATTATTTTTTTCACGTCTTGCGTGGGTACAAGTTATTTGAAAAATGATGAAAAACTACTCTATAAGCAAAAGATTAAAGGTAATGAAAATATTTCTTCTGATAGGATAGATGATTTATTTAAGCAAAAAGCTAATAAGAGAATTATTTTGCTACCTATCTCACCTTATGTTGCTTTCTATGAAATTGGTAAAAAGTATTATGATAAAGATGAAATAGAAAAAGAAAAGAACGAGTTAAAGGAAAAGTTAACTGAAAAAATAGAAAAAGCCAGAGAAGAAGAAAAGTTTAATAGGGCTACTAGGCTAGAAAGAAAATTAAATAAAAAAAACCAGAAATATACCACTAAACTGGAAGAAGGGAATTTATTAATGCGATGGGGTGAACCCTTGGCCGTTTATGATTCTGGAGCCACGGAAAATACGAAAAATCAAATACAGCTTTTCTTAGAATCTAAAGGATATTTTGATGCTACCGTAGAATATGACTTACAATTCAGAGGGATCAAAGACGAAAGTGTTGTAGTAACGTACCGAATCGAGGAAGGGAGCGCTTATTTAATCGATACAGTTTTTTATAATACAGGAGGTGATCAGGTTATGAAGAGTGTTCTTGTGGGTGCTCGAAGAAATAGTTTGATAGAAGCAGGGGATAGATATGATCAAAGTAAATTAACGGAAGAGCGCGAAAGAATCGAAAATATTATGAAAGACAAGGGATATTATACGTTTTCGAGGCAATTTGTCGAGTATAATGTCTACAGGGATCCAGATACCACATCTATGGCTTTGGAGATCTTAATTAATAAGCCTCAAGGAGCAAAAAGTCATAAACGTTACAAGCTAGATAAGGTGAATTTCACCACTGATGTTAACACTCAGTTAGGAGGAGCGAAACGCGAAGTTGAGAGATTCAATTCTATTGATTATTCCTATTACAAGCGTTCCTACAAAAAGAAAATATTAGATCAGCGAGTTTTTCTGAGGCCGGGAGAATATTATAGTTTAGAGAAGACCTTGGATACTCAAAGGCAATTAGCGAATCTAGATATGTTCCGGTTTGTAAATATCAAATATGATACTGCTGGAAGTAAATTTGTGGCGAACATTTTTACAAGTCCTCTGGAGAAATTCCAATTAAGCAATGAGCTTGGTGTGAATGTTAATGTAACCTTCGGTTTGCCTGGCCCCTTTTACAATGTATCCTTAAAAAATAGGAATCCATTTGGAGGAATTGAGATCATGGAGCTTTCAGGGCGCTTAGGGTTCGAAGGAGTGGCTAATTTATCAGATCAAACACAGGTTACTACCGCCACTGAAGCAAGAGCAAATTTGTCCTTTACTTTTCCTACTTTTCTTTTCCCATTAGGAACTACCCTAAAGTCACGATTTGCGTTATTGAACCCCAAAACTAAAACGGGTTTAGGATTTAATTATACTAAAAGGCCAGAATACGAAAGAGGTAATTTAAACGGAACTTTTGGCTACTCTTGGCAGAATAAAAAAAGGTGGATTTTTGACTTTACTTTAGCAGACATCAATTTGATAGAATCAGAATTGGATTCAACCTTCAGCAGTACTTTAGGAGAAGAAAGTCGTTTTGGAAGGCAGTTGAGCAGAACTTTTCAACCTTCCTTCGTTTCCAGTAGTTCAATTAATATTTCTAAAAATTTCAATAACTACGGGCAAGCTAATAGCAGAGCAAGTTACATAAAATTCTTTTTAGAAACGGGAGGAAATCTACTGAATATAAATGCAGTAAGTGAAAATATTAACTCAGATTCTTTAGCATACTTTCAGTTTTTAAAGGCATCAGTGGACTATAGAACGTATATACCCTATGGAAAAGAAAGTACTTTGGCTTATCGCCTAAACGTAGGAGTTGCTAAACCATATGGGAAGTTCTCAGAGGGCGTACTGCCATATGAAAAGTACTATTTTGCAGGTGGAAGTAATAGTATTAGAGCTTGGGCACCAAGAAGATTAGGACCCGGAAGTTTTGTAGAAACTGATGAGGACGGTAATTTTATTTATAACTTAGAAAAACCAGGGGAAATTATCTTAGAAGCTAGTCTAGAAGTAAGACGAAATTTAGTCCAATTTTTAGATGGGGCTCTTTTTATTGATGCTGGAAATGTTTGGTCTTTTTCCGAAAATGATGATCCCGGAAGTAGTTTTCAACTAGATCGTTTCTATAAGGAAATAGCGATTGGTACCGGATTTGGTTTGAGGGTTGACTTTTCGTTTTTAATTCTACGTTTCGATTTTGCCTTTAAGCTTTATGACCCGGCAAGAGACGAAGGTGAAAGATGGACCATAAACGAATGGAACCTAGGAACAAGATCCAATTATGGCCCGGCTCTTAACATCGGGATTGGCTACCCATTTTGATTTTTCTTTTTCCTAAAGATATCTTTTATATCTTCAAAAGACTCTTCAAAACTATCAGCTATATCTCTAAAAACCTCTTTATTATCTTCAGTAAAATCATTAAAATCTTTTTCTAATGATTCTTTATTTCGTTTTAATTCTCTTAGCCTTTCTTTCAATTCAAGTTTTTCGGAAATGTCACTTTTGCTTATTTCAGAAAATAAATCATCTATTTTTTTACCCGCTTTGCTAAAGAACTCTTCAGCTTTACCTCTCCTTGTATTCATCCTTTTAAAAAATTTAGCTTATCTAAAACTACTAAATTTCGTACGGAAGTTAATTTGTTTTTATAAAAAACTTCGGTCCAAAAAGATAAAGTCGCCATACAACCTCCTTTAAAAAATGCTTTATTTACTCTCTTGGTTGTGCCTCTGTTCATTGAGAAATTTTTCTGGAGTCCTTTTTTTATACCACTGCATTATTCCAAAGCTTAAGAAAAATCCGGATCCTGACCCCTCCATGATGATAATAAAAGAGATTAGGAACGCATTAAGATAATTACCGAAGGGCTCAACATCTTTTATTTCCTGCAAAAACTCGGGATTAGATAATAAATAAATAAATATAAAGACGGCAAAAGCTAAAGAGGAACTAACAGCTGTAAACATTCCTGTACCAATACCTTTAAAGTAATCGAAATCCTTATTATTTTTCTTAATTGATTTGATGGAATAGAAAACTCCAGCACCCATTATGAAGATATTTAAAGCGCGCAGTTCTAAATTGTGTTCTAATCCTACAGCATTCATTAAAAGAAAGTAAGCCACAAGACCGATAAACACGATAATTCCACCAATAAGACCATTATATTCAATTGAATCTTTTTTCATAATTTCTACGATTGATTGTACAGTTAACACGACAAGCACCTAATTGTTGTTACGCGTGTAAATTGCGAATCTTTTCCAGCTGCATTAGTAATTGATGATAATTGACTATTTCATCGAATTATCCATGATTTTCCTTCCTTATCCTTTATATTTGTGACCGAAACAGAATTAGAACCACTGATGCTTAAAAAGGCAATATTTCTAAATTTAATTTTTCTACTCATTCTAAGTTTTCTTTTAACCTCCTGCGCTAATAGTGGTGGTAGAAAATCAATGCCTAAGAAAAAGCCACTGCCTTGCCCTGTTAAAGATTGTTGAAATGAGAAAAATTGTTATCGCCATAGATGGATTTTCAGCTTGTGGAAAAAGTAGTACTGCCAAGGAAGTGGCTAGTCAGCTGGGCTACAGCTATATCGACTCTGGAGCCATGTACAGAGCTGTCACCTTGTATTTTCATCAAAATTATGTGACCATTGATAACCCTAAAGAAGTATCAAAAGCGATTGATGAAATCAATATCTCCTTCAATTTTAATGAAAGAAAAGCTTTTAGCGAAACTTATTTGAATGGCTTAAATGTTGAAGGGGAAATTCGAAAAATGTATATATCAGAGCAGGTAAGTAGAATCAGCGCTATACCTGAAGTACGAAAAAATATGGTGAGCCAACAACGTAAGTTGGGGAAGAAGAAGGGAGTTGTAATGGACGGACGGGATATCGGTTCGAATGTTTTTCCAGATGCTGAGTTAAAGATTTTTATGAAAGCGGATTTGACAGTAAGAGCCGAGAGAAGACAAGCAGAATTACTTGAAAAAGATCAATTAATTCCCATTCCAGAAATCGAAAAGAATTTGGTCGCTCGAGATAAAATGGATTCAGAAAGAGAAGAGAATCCTTTGATTATCCCGGATGACGCATATATTGTAGATACCAGTGAATTGACATTGCCAGAGCAGGTAGAATATGTTCTGCAATTGGCAACTGAAAAAATGATTAAATATGATGGGTAAACTTAAAGTAACCATAGATCAGGATTCTGGTTATTGTTTTGGTGTTGAATATGCCATAAGAATGGCAGAAGACGCAATGAGTGATTCCGACAAATTATACTGTCTGGGCGATATTGTTCATAATGACATGGAAGTTCAAAGACTTTATAATAAAGGTTTAAGGGTGATCAATCATGATGATTTAAGGAACCTTAGCGATTGTAAAGTCTTAATAAGAGCACATGGAGAGCCTCCTGAGACCTATAGGATTGCAATGCAAAACAATATTGAACTTATTGATGCCAGCTGTCCTGTTGTGTTGAAGTTACAAAACAGAGTGAAAAATGCCCATGATAAAATGTGTGCTGATAAAGGACAGATTGTAATTTATGGTAAAAAAGGGCATGCGGAAGTTACTGGTTTAGATGGACAAACAAATGGAAATGCCATTATCGTAATGGATGAAGCTGATTTAGATAAAATTGATTTTAAAAGACCTGTCACCTTGTTTAGTCAAACTACCAAGAGTACAAAAGGCTTTTACGATATAAAAGAGAAAATAGAGAATCGATTAAAGGAGGCAGAAAAAGACTTGAAGGAAGAAAAATCTGCTATTCTCAATGCTAATGATAGTATTTGTCGCCAGGTATCCAATAGAGAGCCAAAATTAATTGATTTTTCTAATCAGCACGATGTGGTTTTATTTGTTAGCGGTAGAAAAAGTTCAAATGGCAAAGCACTTTATCAGGTATGCAAGGCTCAAAATCCCAATAGCTATTTTATTGAAAATGAAAAAGAGGTGGACCCGCTTTGGTTTGAAGGGCAAAAGACAGTGGGAATATGTGGTGCAACCTCAACTCCTATGTGGCTAATGGAGAACGTAAAAAATTTCGTAGAAAATATTGAACACGAAAGTCTTCTTAGCTGTTAGTCAAAAAGTTTTGAATAGATTTAATTAACTGCAGTATTATTATATTAAAAGATTTTTTTTAGCAAAATAATTCTTAATTTTGCCTCAATTTCAAATAAGGGTTCATTGTTAACAAAAGACATGTCTCATACCATTAAACTTAAAAAAGGTTTTGATATTAACTTAGCTGGAAAAGCTGATAATAACATATCAAGTGCACCTAAACCGGAAACATTCGCCATTAAACCAACAGATTTCCCGGCTATTACTAGGCCGAAACTATTGGTAGAAGAAGGCGATTCAGTTAAAGCGGGTACTCCACTCATCTATGACAAAATGGCTCCAGATGTATATTACTGTTCACCAGTAAGCGGAGAAGTAGCAGAAGTCAAAAGAGGAGAAAAGCGAAAGTTATTAGAACTAAGAATTTTAGCTGATAAAGAAGTTGAATTTTTAGATTTTGGTAAACATTCGAAATCTGATATCAAATCTTTAGATGTTGAGAAAGCCAGAGAAGCGATGATGAAGAGCGGAGTTTGGCCTAACATCATTCAAAGACCATATGGTATAGTAGCTAATCCTGAAGATGCACCAAAAGCAATTTTTGTTTCTGCTTTTGATACACATCCTTTGGCTCCCGATTATAATTTCATTTACAAAGAAGAAGAGGAAGCTTTTGCTGCTGGACTTGAAGTGATGAAAAAATTCACTCAAGGAAAAGTACATATTAACATTTCTGAAGATAAAGAGATGTTAAAAATGTTCAGCCAAGCAGAAGGTGTTCAAATCAATAAATTTTCAGGAAAGCATCCATCCGGAAATGTAGGTGTACAAATTCATCACATTGACCCTATTAATAAAGGAGATATAGCTTGGACTGTGAAGCCATATGGTATTATTCAAATCGGTAAACTTTTCTTAACAGGTAAATATGACGCCTCTAAAAAAGTTGCTTTAACGGGTTCTGAGGTGAAGACACCACAGTATTACCAAACTTATGTGGGAGCTTCCATTAAGAATATCATTAAAGATAATATTTCTGGCGATCATGTAAGATATATTTCAGGAAATCCATTAACTGGGGAACGAATTCAGGCAGATGGGTATTTAGGATATTATGATGAGCAAATTACAGTTGTTCCTGAAGGAGATTTTGAAGAATTGTTAGGATGGTTGAAACCAACTACTTCAAAACTTAGTTTTCACAGGGCAATTGGATTGTTGTCTTTCTTAAATAAGAAGAAGGAATATGTATTAAATACTAATACAAACGGTGAAGAAAGAGCTTTTGTGATGACGGGAGAATTTGAAAAGGTTCTACCAATGGACATTTTGCCCAATTTTTTGTTCAAAGCTATTATGGCAGAAGATTTTGACGAAATGGAAGCTTTAGGCATTTTCGAACTGGTTGAGGAAGATGTTGCATTATGTGAATTCATAGATGCTTCTAAACATGAGCTTCAAGGCATTTTAAGAAAGGGAATCAATTTAATGATAAATGGATAAGGTAGTTAATCCTTGAGATTAATATCAGTTAATATAATCATACTATAAAATATGAATCCAATACAAAAATTCTTCGATAAAGTGGAGCCTCTTTTTGAAAAAGGCGGCAAATACGAGAAGTACTATACGTTGTATGAAGGTCATCGTACAATCCTTTTCAGACCTAAGCTAGTTACAGGGAAAAAAGGAGCCCAAATAAAAGATGCAAATGATTTAAAGAGAACCATGATTACAGTAGTGATCGCCATGATCCCTTGCTTATTGTTTGGTATCTGGAATATTGGTCATCAGCATTTCCTAGCTTTAGGCGAAACTGCTACTTTTATCCAAAAAATTGGGGTTGGCGCTATTCAGGCAATTCCAATCGTAATTGTTTCTTATGCAGTGGGACTTAGTACTGAATTTACAATTTGTGTAATTCGGAACCATCCTATCAATGAAGGATACTTGGTAACGGGTATGTTAATTGCATTAATTATGCCTCCTAATATTCCACTATGGCAAGTGGCTTTAGCTACAGTTTTCGCAGTGATTATTGCGAAGGAAGTGTTCGGTGGAACTGGGATGAATGTACTAAATGTAGCATTGACTGCCAGAGCATTCTTATATTTTGCTTATCCGACTGATATTTCAGGTGAGGTTTGGACCTATTTAGGTGATGCAACAGCTGTGGATGGTTATTCTGGAGCAACTGCTTTAGCGGTTGCTTATGATACTGCCTTGAATGGTACCGGAACTGTAATGAGTTCTTTTTCAAGCTATTGGGCTGAAGGAATGTACACATTTAAAAACATGTTTTTAGGAGCAATACCAGGTTCAATTGGTGAAACTTCAACTTTGATGGTACTAATAGGTGCATTAATCCTAATAGTAACTGGAGTGGGAAGTTGGAAAATTATATTCAGTGTTTTCGCTGGTGCTTGGCTAATGGGGTTAGGATTTAACGCTATTGGTTACAATGCGTTCATGGATATGCCAGCTCATTATCATTTAGTGATAGGCGGCTTGGCCTTCGGTGCAGTTTTTATGGCAACCGATCCTGTATCAGCTGCTCATACAGAAACTGGTAAATGGATATATGGATTTTTAATTGGGATATTGACGGTTATTATCAGAGTTTTTAACCCTGCTTATCCTGAGGGAATCATGCTAGCCATTCTTTTAATGAATGTGTTTGCTCCATTAATCGATCATTATGTTGTTGAATCAAATAAAAATAGGAGGTTAAAACGTGCGACAGTCTAATTATTATGTAATCTTGTTTTCCGTCATTCTTACTGTTGTATTGGGCGGACTATTGGCAGCTACTTCTGAAGGGCTAGGGCCTATTCAGCAAAAGTCGATAGAGTTGGACACCAAAAAGCAAATTTTGGGTGCAGTAGTTGAAGTCACGCCTGAAATGGATGTGATTGAAACTTATTCTAAAGCAATAAAGTCAGAAGTGGTGGATTACTCCGGTAACACTGTTGCTGAAGATAGCGAAGGAAATAAAATTGTAGCTGAGGATGTTAATGTTGAAAAGCAATTTGATAAAGATCCTGAAGAAAGACTTTATCCTGTGTTTAAATTTTACGGTAAAGAAGGTGGAGAAGAAATTGAATCTTATATCCTTCCAGTGTACGGTAACGGTTTATGGGATAATATATGGGGTTATATCGCACTAGACACAGAAGGCAAGACCATCAAAGGTGCAGTATTTGCTCATGCAGGTGAAACGCCAGGTTTAGGTGCAAGAATTACTGAGGATGAAGTGCAAGCAAGATTTCAAGGTAAGAAATTGTATAATGATCAAGGTGAATTGGTATCAGTACAAATGTTGAAGGGTGAAAGTAATCCTGAAAGTAAATTGGATGAGCACCATGTAGACGGAATGTCTGGAGCAACCATTACAGGAAATGGCTTAAATGCTATGTTGAAAAATTACTTTAAACATTACCAGTCATATTTTAACAAAAAAGGAGCTACTGCCACCTTATAATTTAAAGAAATTAGAGATATGAGTACAGAAACTGTAGATAAACCGGTTAAGAAAGAATCAGAAGCACTTCTTTCCAAAAGGAGGAAGAAAATTGTTTCCGATCCATTAAATGACGACAATCCAATCACCATTCAGGTTTTGGGTATTTGTTCTGCTCTTGCAGTAACTACGCAAATGAAGCCTACCATGGTGATGTCAATTGCAGTAATTTTTGTAATAGTTTTTTCAAACTTAACTATTTCTTTAATAAGGAAATTGATACCTAACAGAGTTAGAATTATTGTGCAGTTGGCCGTGATTGCCACATTGGTGACTTTGGTAAACGAAGTGCTGCAAGCGTTCGCTTATGATATGTATAAGGAACTAAGTGTATTCGTGGGTTTGATCATTACAAACTGTATCATCATGGGACGTTTGGAAGCTTTTGCTTTAGCGAATAAACCTTATGATTCAATTCTTGATGGATTAGGGAGTGGGTTAGGTTATGCGTGGATAATACTAGCTGTTGCTTTTTTTAGAGAGCTTTTCGGTTCAGGTGCGATTTTCGGATTTGAAGTGTTTGAAGCAATCGGATTCTCATCTGATGGATGGGTAGGAATGGACTACCAAGCAAATGGTATTATGGTAACCCCCGTAGGTGCCTTCTTTATATTGGGACTCATTATTTGGGTGCAGAGGAACAAAACAGGATACGTAGAAAATTAATCGCTAAAATTTTTTGACAATGGATTTAATTAACTTAGGAATAAAATCAATTTTTATAGAGAACATGGTTTTCGCCTATTTCTTGGGTATGTGTTCTTTTTTAGCGGTTTCTAAAAAAGTTAGCACTGCTTTCGGTTTAGGATTAGCCGTTGTGTTTGTTTTGACAATCACAGTACCAACGAACTGGCTTTTAAGTGAATTCATCTTGAATGAAGGAGCTCTTTCGTGGATTAGTAAGGATTTAGCTACTGTGGATTTAAGCTTCTTAAGCTTTATTATGTATATAGCTGTTATTGCCTCTATGGTACAATTGGTAGAGATGGTGATTGAAAAAACGTCTCCAGCTTTATATGGTTCTTTGGGAATTTTCTTGCCTCTAATTGCTGTAAACTGTGCAATTTTAGGTTCTTCATTATTCATGGATCAAAGAGACTATGGATTGGCTGAATCTGCTGTTTATGGATTCTCTTCAGGGATCGGATGGTTCTTAGCAATTATTGCTTTAGCAGCTATTCGTGAGAGGTTGAAATATTCTAACGTTCCTGATGGATTGAAAGGGTTAGGTATAACCATGTTGATTACAGGTTTAATGGGTATTGCCTTTATGTCTTTTATGGGTATTTCAATTTAGCAGAAGCTTTTATTTGATATTTCTCAAGCCTTGATGGACTTCATCAAGGCTTTTTTCGTTATATAATTTCAAGACTTTTATTTACAAATATGCGACAGAAGATATTTACTAAGATTGCCAGTTATTTTTTCAGAGGATTATTGTTTGTAGCACCCATTGCATTTACAATTTTAGTCATACAAGCTGTTTTTAATTGGCTGGACGGATTGCTTCCTGTCAATGTTCCTGGTCTAGGGATCTTAATTCTGATTTCAGCAATAGTAGGGGTGGGGTATTTAGGTAGTACTTATTTTATGAAGCCTTTTTTCGAGATGTTCGAGCAGGTGATTAAGAAAATACCTTTGCTCAGCTTGATTTATAACTCGATCAAAGATTTAGTTGGGGCATTTGTAGGGGACAAGAAAAAATTTAATGAACCGATCATGGTTCAGTTTGATGAGGCGGGGAAGATTTTTAAACCAGGTTTTATTACACGTACTGATTTAAGTAAGGTGAATATGGAGGGTTTTTGTTCGGTGTATATGCCACATTCATACAATTTTTCTGGAAATATTTTGGTAGTGAAAAATGAGTTGGTACATCCGTGGGATGTCAACAGTACTGATGCCATGAAATTCATCGTTTCGGGAGGAGTTAGCGGTATTGAAGAGATGTAATAAAAAGCGATTAATAGGGTCATAAATTTCGCTATTTACTATACGATATATAATAAATGGTATATAATATTTAAATATTGTAGTAAAACAAACATAAATGCATAGGCTTCTTTTTTTTGAGTCATGTATGTTATTATATTTGTTTTAAAGTAAGTTTATTGCATGACTAGGGGAGAAGTTTTGAACGTAAAAGCGAGATATAAATCATTGATAAATTCCAGTTCTTTGGGCGATATTGTTTCTGCCGTGATCATCTGTATTGAATGTGTTGTCGCATGTACCGTGATTGTGGTAAATTTATTGAACTAAGTCCTTTTAATTTACTAGCACTTCCCGTAATTTTCCTTTATGCACAAAGGAAACCTGTTTGTAGTTTATAAATCATCTGCTGGTAGTGGCAAAACCTTTACTCTTACCAAAGAATATCTCAAATTAGCTTTTCACAATCCCGATCACTTCAAGAAAATTTTAGCTGTTACCTTCACCAATAAGGCAACCCAGGAAATGAAAGAGAGGATTATTCAGAATCTGTTTGAATTTTCTGAAGATACTTCTGGCGCAATGGCGCAGCAGCTAAAAGAATTATTGAATTTTTCAGATGATGAGTTAAAAAGTAAGTCAAAAGATTTATTGATTTCGATCCTTCATAACTACAGTAGGTTTTCAGTTCAAACCATTGATCGTTTCTTTCAAAATGTAATGCGTTCATTTGCTAGAGAGCTAAGTATTCAAGGAGATGGTGAGCTCCTTTTGAATACAGATGAAGTCAGGCAGTCCGTTTTAGATTTATTAATGGAAGACATAAGCGATCCAAAGCATACAGCCTTAAAAAATTGGGTGATAGATTTCTCCATTAATAAACTTGAAGAGAAGGGGAAATGGGATATAAGAAGAGATATTCTATCTTTTACGGAGGAGTTGATGAAGGATGATTTTAAGGTGATAGAAAGGGCTCTCAATAAAGAAATCAGCAATTATGAAAAACTAAAATCCTTTAAGGACAAATTGAACAAAATTATTGCTCAATTTGAAAATGCCTTGGATGGAATTAGTAAAAAAGCTTTTCAGCTGATTGAGGCAAATGGATTGGTAATTACAGATTTTAGTTATGGATATTCAGGGGCTATCAATTTTTTTAATAAGATCAACAAAGATTCCAGAAATTATGATTTAACTGATTTAGTAAAAGGCAGAGTAAAAACTGCTATAGAAACAGACGGTGAATCCTTAGCTTCAAAATCCTCGAAAAAGAAAGATCTGATTTTTCAAACAGCTTCTGCTGGCTTGATGGATCATTTTCAAGAGGTGATTGATTACATTAAGAAGAATATAGGCCAATACCGCTCTGCTGAGAATATCCTTAAGAACATCTATTTAATAGGAATTACCCAGCAGTTTAACCAAAGAATGCAAGAGTATAAAAAGGAAGAGGGTATCCAATTTCTGTCTGATACTACTCAATTTTTAAATGAAATCATTGGAACCGATCCAGCTGAAAGTCCCTTTGTTTACGAAAAAATGGGTAGTTTTTATGATAATTTCCTAATTGATGAATTTCAGGATACTTCTACCTTACAGTGGCAAAATTTTAAGCCATTAATTGAAAACTCTCTAGCTGAAGGAAATGAAAATTTGGTGGTGGGAGATGTGAAACAGTCCATTTATCGTTGGAGAGGAGGTGATTGGAGATTACTACTAAAAGGATTAAAGGAAGATATTTCACCTGCTTTTTATCAAGAAGAGGCATTAAGCCATAATTTTCGAAGTAAACCCAATGTGATTGATTTTAATAATAAGCTATTCACTGCTATGCCTAATTTGGTGAAGTCAAATGCATTGAATAAAGATTCTAATGCTTTCACACAAGAAGTCGAGTATCTTTTACAAGACCTTCCTGATGCCTACAAGGAGGTGGTACAAGAGAAGAAAAAAGAATATCCGTATCAAGGATTTGTAGAGCTTCAATTTTTTGAGCAAGAGGAAAATGAGGATGGCGAAAAAATTAGCTGGCAGACTAAGGCTTTGGAAAAATTTGTACAAGATTTGGAACGATTACAAGATGCAGGTTTAAAATTAAATGATGTTGGTATTTTAGTCAGGAAAAAGAAAGAGGGTATGGAAATACAGGATTTCTTGGAGCATTATAAAAACCGTAATCCTCATAAGCTGCAGAAATATAAATACAGCATCATTTCAGATGAGACTTTGCTGCTATCGAGTGCCCATATCGTCAATTTCTTATTGAACTGTTTTCAACACCTCTATACCGAAGATAAAATAGCCCTTTCTCAAATTAAATTCTACTACCAAAAAATAATTCAGAATGATGAATCACTCATTCATGATATTGTAAAGCTTAACAGTACAGATGATTTTTTACCAGTTGAATTTTTAGCTTCCCAAAAAGATTTGATGAGTTTGAGTTTGTTAGAAATGAGTGAGCAATTAATTCAACTCTTTCAGCTAAAGAAAATTAAAAAAGAAAAAGCCTACCTCTCTGCCTTTCAGGATGTTTTATTGGACTTTGGAAATAAAGGAGGAATACCTGATTTTATGGAATGGTGGGAAGAAAACAGTCATTCTTATGCTATTAAATTACAATCTGATGAAAACTCAGCAAGATTGATGACCATCCATAAATCAAAAGGCTTAGAGTTTAAGATTTGTATGATTCCGCTTCTTGACTGGACTTTAAGTCCCAATCCATTGATGGCCCCAACGCTTTGGGTAAAAACAACAGGAACCCAGTTTTCTGAAATCCCATATCTGCCCATTAAACATTCATCATCATTGAAAGAATCCGATTTTGCCCTTTCCTATTGGGAAGAGGAAGTGAGGAGTTATCTAGATAATTTAAATTTGATGTATGTGGCTATGACAAGGGCTGGGGATGCCCTTTTCTTTAATTCTCACGCAAAGGCTAAATCAGGTTATATTTCGAAACTACTTTTGAAATTTGCTGAAGAGCAGGATCAATGGGAAGAAGCAGATATGAAGTTGATTGTGGGAAGTGAAGCTGATTTTGCTTTAATGGCTAAAGAGAAAGAAGTCAGCTCAGAATCTTTTCCTGTTAGTTCGGTTAATCTGACTTATTATGAAAGTCACAATTGGCATGATAAGTTGAAGATTAAGCATTCATCTACTTTATTGGCTCAAGATGCTGGTTTATCTAAAACAGATTTAGGGATTTATGTGCATGATATATTTTCTAAATTAAATGATTTACAAGAGCTTCCTGAGATTTTGGAAAAGGTCAAGACAGAGAAAATGTTGAATAAGGAGGATTTTGAGGCTATTCAGAAATTGGTGAAGGACAATCTTGAAAAAGACAGTATTTTATTGCCTTGGTTTGAAACAGATTGGCAGGTTAAAACGGAAGTTCCTGTCCTTTTAGAAGATGGCTCCCTAATTCGATTAGACCGAGTATTAATTAATGGGCACGAAGCCAAGATCTTAGATTTTAAAACAGGTTTGAAATCAGATCAGGATCATAAACAAGTCAGCTTTTACAGAAATACTTTAAAGAAAATGGGTTATGAGAAAGTGACAGCCCACATTGCTTATCTTAATCCATTGGAGATTATTGAAGTTTAATAACATATATCATAAATTCTTTTCAGTTCTTTGCTGCTGTAGAATGGTATGCTTGTGTTTGAGAACTGATAGGAAAGTAGATAATTGAAATCAAGCTGTATGGTTATCAAAGAATTAACGCGACCAATTCCGAGGAACTCGGAAAAGTGGGAGGGAGGAAAGTTTAGCGGGCCTGCTTGTGCAGACAAGCCAGCGAAGGACTAGAGGGGATCAGTATTAAACTTTCTTGATTTTTTGGTTCTTTTTAATCAAGTAAAAAGAATGTATTGGTAGTTTTGACTGATAATGATAAATTAACACAATAAGATTAATCTGATTTACGATTTTTTTGATTTTAAATATTTTCAAGTTGCCCAGAACAAAAGCATTGGCGACATCTACTTGCGCAGTATTTGCTTTAAATGCTAAAACATCACTTCTTAGATTATCTCAATAAATAGATTATGCAAAACACATTCTTAGAAGAACTAGCCCAATCACTATTTAACAAATTAGGAAAAGACATTTCTAGCTACTCCGTCATTTTTCCGAATAGAAGGGCTGGATTATTCTTTAACCATGCACTTCGAAAGCTCATAGACCAACCCATTTGGGCTCCAGAAACCATGGCAATCGAGGATTTTGTACGCCAGAAAAGTGATTTTGCTGTGCCAGACCAATTGAGTTTAGTTTTTTCCTTACATGAAGTATTTCAAAAGCATGCCCCTTTTAAAGAAGATTTTGAGCAGTTTTATTTTTGGGGTGATATGCTTGTGAAAGATTTCAATGACGTAGATCATTATATGGCAGATGCTCGACCTCTATTTGCCAATTTGTTGGAATGGAAAAAGCTTGCGGACACTGATTTCTTAAGCGAAGAACAACTTCAATTAATTGAAAAATTTTGGAAAAGCTTTGAAGCTAAGCCCAAAGATGCACAAGAAAAATTTTCCCGGAATTGGAATATCCTTTATCCAGTGTATCAGGATTTCAGGAAGAAATTAAAAGCTGAAAAGCAAGCCTATAATGGCATGTTATACAGAGATTATGCTGATAAATTGAAGTCTGGACAAGCCAAAATCTCTAGCCAATTGATTTTTGCAGGCTTTAATGCCTTAACCAAAACAGAGGAAATCATTATATCGGAAGCGGTAAAAGAAGGCGCGGAAGTCTACTGGGATATGGACGCCTATTATGCATCTCCTGAAAATAGTATGCAGGAAGCCGGTAATTTCTTTCGGGAATATGCAAAACATTCTGTTTTAGGTAAGACCTTTCCACCAAAGATGCCCAATAGAATTTTAGAAAAAACCCCTGAAATTAAGATAACAGAGATAAAGGGGAATATTGCACAAGCAAAATTTTTAGGTCAACTCCTTTCCCAACAAGCATTAGAACAGCCAGAAAAAACGGCCATTATTTTAGGGGATGAGAGCTTACTTTTCCCGGTACTGTATGCGCTTCCTGAATCAATTCATAAGGTCAATGTGACGATGGGTTATCCACTGAGGTTCGCCTCGATTTATCAATTGATGAATATCTGCCTATACCTTCAAAAGAATAAAAGAGAGGAAGCAAATAAGCTAAGCTTCAATCATAGAGATGTATTAAGAATATTAAAACATCCTTTTGTGGGAAACATATTAGGGGAAGAGGTGAAAAATAAAATTCAACAGATTGACACGAATAATATCATTAGGTTGGAGTTGAAGGATTTGTATTTCGAGAATGAAATGCAAAATCAATTATTAGATATTGTTTTCAAAGATGGTTCTGCTAATTATTTTCACTACTTAAAAACTATTCTACAGTATGTTCATAGCGAGCAAATTGAATCTACCGAACAGGAATTTATAGCGGAAATTTATAAGCAAATCGATCAGCTTGAGCAAATTGTGAGTGAGTTCAAATTGCAATTGGATAACAATGCTTTTATTCGATTATTTAATCGAATTGTTCAATCTATCAGAGTGCCATTTTCAGGGGAACCTTTGGAAGGAATACAGATTATGGGAGTGCTGGAGTCACGGAATTTGGATTTTGAGCATATCTATTTTTTGAGTATAAGTGAAGACAATTTTCCTGGTGGCGCAAATAATCAATCATTTATACCCTATAATATTAGAAAGGCTTATGGCTTGCCAACTTTAGAGCAGAGAGATGCTATTTATGCCTATTTGTTCAATCGGCTTCTGCAACGCAGTCAGCAAATACATTTGATGTATAATAGTGATAATAGCGGAGGAAAAGGAGGTGAACCAAGCCGCTACCTTTTGCAATTACAATATGAATTGGGCATTCAGTCACAAAAAGTGGAATTGCAAAGACTAAACCAAGATCCTCAAGCGGCTTCTCCAGTTCCCATCACGATTGAAAAAAATAAAGCAATTCGAGCGGTTTTAAAATCATACAATGCAGATAAATTTCTGTCAGCTTCTGCTTTAAAGATTTACTTGGATTGTAGATTACAATTTTATTTCCGTTACATAGCGGGTTTGAAAGAAAGAGATGAGGTAAGCGAAGATTTAGATGCGGCTGACTTTGGGAATATCCTTCACCATGTAATGGAAAAATTATATGGAGTGGTTCTGGGAGAAGTTTTAGACGTTAACAGAATTTATCTTTTGAAGAAAAATATAGACCATCTAATTATAGAAGAATTTGCTGAGCTTTATGGTAAGAAAAATAATATATCGGCCTTTGAATTTGAAGGTAGAAATATCATAATAAGAGATGTAGTAAAGCGAATGGTAGTTCAAATTTTGAATTATGATGCAAAAATGGCCCCATTCACTGTGAAAAAGGTAGAAGGAGAATATGGATATGCTGTTCCATTGGAAAATGGTGATAAGATCCGTTTGCAAGGCTCAATCGATAGATTGGATGAGAAAGAGGATAGTGTTCGCGTAATAGATTATAAATCTGGTGGTGATGAAGTAAAATTTCCAGATGTTGAAAGTCTATTTGATCGAGACGATAATAAAAGAAATGGTGCTGCCATGCAAACACTTATATATTCTTACCTTTTCATTAAAAATCAAGAATACGATGGGGTGAAAAATGTGGTACCGGGACTTTATAATGGTAAGGGTTTATTCAAGTCTGACTTTTCGGAGAAATTGAAGTTGGCTGGTAAAGAGTTAAATAATGCGGAAATATTAATGGAGGATTTTGAAAAGGGCTTAAAGGAGATTTTGTCTGAAATCTTTATTAGCGACCAAGCGTTCAATCAAACGGATAAGTTGGAGAAATGTACCTATTGTCCTTACAAAACAATTTGCAATCGCTAAAAAAGCCTGTTTTATAATAGATTTAGTGACAATACTGTAATCTATTAGTAGAATCGGTACTTATTCTCAATAGCGTCAGAAATATATGAAGGCTTGAATTATTGTTTCTTTAGCTTCAAGACAAAAGAAAAAAAGAATGATTCAAAAAGTCATAACGCAATTGAATACGAATTTATAATTCATTTATCATTTAGACAAAAAATCTAATGCTCCATTAAATTGGTCATAAAAAAAACAACACGTCTCTCAACGTGTTGCCAAACCTAATTGAACATGAAAACTAAATTATTATCTAAAATAACTTTGCCGTATAACCATTTACCCTTGAAATAGTTTGAAGTAGATATAAAAAGTTTATTATGCCATTAAAAGAACAACAACAAGCACCGAATTTTGAATTAGCATCTACTTCCGGAGATACTTTTAAATTAACAGAACAATCTGGTGAACCGATTATCTTATTTTTCTATCCAAAAAATTTTACCAAAGTTTGTACAGCCGAGGTTTGCGAATTTAGAGATGCTTTTTCAGAGTTTAGAGATTTGAATGTGAAGGTGGTCGGTATTAGTCAGGATACCATTTCATCTCATCAGAAATTCAAAAAAGAGAATAAATTACCATTTGAATTATTGAGTGACCCAAAAGGAAAAGTGGCGAAACTATATAAAGCTACCATTCCTGTTATTGGGATGAACAGAAGGATCACCTATTTGATGGATAAGGAACAGAGAATTAAAGCGGTATATGAAAATATGTTTACAGCTGATCAACATGTAAAGCAGATGATCAATAAAATGTAGATTGTTGCTATTCAATAGATTATATTTTTTTATTCCCGATAAAACCTTTTAAATTTACGAACGTAACTGAAAATTGTGTTTAAACAAAAATCCATATTAGATATTCTGCTTTCTGTACTGATACTCAGTACCAGTCTTGGTGCAGTAATGTATAAACATTATTGTGGTGACGTACTTCAGGAAGTAGCCTTTGCGGAAAAGGATAAACACTGCACTCATCATGCAAAGGATAAAGAAATGCCTCCTTGCCATAAGCATGAAACAGACAAAGCAGATTGCTGTAAAACAGAAACTCAAAAAGTATCGGTTGATGATGCTCAGCAACAAAAAGAAAGTAACTCTATTTTAAAAACAGGATCTTCTTTCGTTTCTGTAATATATGTTTTGGTAAATTACTTATTTTCCAATCCATTAGAATCTCAGGCGCAGTCAACAATTCAGATATTTGATAGCCCCCCACTCTATAAAGCACCACTACAAGTACTGTACCAAAGCTTTTTGATTTAATACTACCATTGTTTTAAACGATTGATCGAAGGAATACTTCCCTCGATTACTATTTCTGTGTTTAAATCAATGGTTTTTTATGTTAAATCGAATCATCAAATTTTTCTTATATAATAAGTTAGTCACTTTTTTACTCTTAACTGTATTAGTAGCATGGGGTATTGTAGTGGCGCCTTTCGGTTGGAATGTAAATATGCTGCCTTCAGACCCGGTTCCTGTTGATGCTATTCCCAATTATGGCGAAAATCAACAAATCGTATTCACCGAATGGCCTGGTCGTTCTCCTCAGGATATAGAAGACCAAATTTCATATCCTTTGACTACTTATTTGTTGGGAATTCCCGGCGTGAAGACCATCAGAAGTTCATCCATTTTTGGGTTTTCGAGCATCTATCTCATTTTTGATGAGAGTAAAGAATTTTATTGGACTCGTTCCAGAATTCTAGAGAAATTGAATTCAATTCCTAGCGGTCTTTTACCGGAAGCTGTTCAGCCTACGCTCGGGCCTGATGCTACTTCTTTAGGTCAGGTATATTGGTATACCATTGAAGGTAGGGATGAAGATGGAAACCCTACTGGTGGATGGGATTTGCATGAAATTCGTACAGTTCAAGATTTTTATGTAAAATATGGTTTAAATGCTGCTGAAGATGTTTCAGAGGTTTCTTCAATCGGTGGCTTTGTGAAAGAATATCAAGTAGATGTCGACCCTGATGCACTAAGAGCTTATAATATTTCGCTTACGAAAGTGATGAGTGCTGTCAAGAATTCCAATCGTGACGTAGGGGCAAAAACCATTGAAATCAATCAGGCGGAATATCTGGTGAGGGGATTGGGCTATATTGAAAATATAGAAGATATAGAAGCTGCAGTGGTAGCTGTGGTCGATAATACTCCCATCCGAATTAAAGATATTGCAAAAGTTTCAATAGGTCCAGCAAGTCGAAGGGGTATTCTGGATAAAGACGGTGCAGAAGTAGTAGGGGGTGTTGTAGTAGCCCGGTATGGTGCTAATCCTTTGCAAGTAATCAATAACGTAAAAGATAAAATTGATGAAATTTCGCCTGGTTTGCCTACTAAGACCTTGTCTGATGGAAGAATTAGTAAATTGACTATCGTCCCATTTTATGACCGGTCCGAACTGATTTATGAAACACTAGGAACGCTTGAAGATGCACTGACCTTGCAAATCTTGATTTCCATTTTGGTGATTACCATCATGGTTTACCGGTTGCGTGCCTCTATTTTGATTTCTTCATTATTACCCATAGCCGTATTAATGGTTTTCATAGCTATGCGCTATTTTGGAGTGGATGCTAATATCGTTGCACTTTCGGGTATTGCTATTGCTATTGGTACCATGGTCGACTTGGGTATTATCCTCACGGAAAATGTTATCAAACATCTGGATGATGCCCCCAAAGACCAAAAACTAATTGATACCATTTATAATGGTGCGTCAGAAGTTTCAGGTGCTATATTAACAGCAGTTTCTACCACCATTGTCAGCTTTATTCCAGTATTTACCCTTCAAGCAGCGGAAGGTAAATTATTCAGTCCTTTGGCTTTTACCAAGACTTTTGCCTTAGTGGCAGCATTGGTCGTAAGCTTATTAATCTTGCCAGCATTGGCTCATGTTTTCTTTGGATTTAAGATTGAGAATAAGTGGTTGAAGAAATTCGCAAATCCTGCTTTGATTTTAGTAGGATTAATAGGTTTGATATTCAGCTATACGTGGGCAGGAGTAGTAGTACTGCTTTTCGGATTATTTGGATTAGTAAATCAAATAGTAGTAAAAAAGGAGATTCAGTCACCTAATTTCCTTAAGTGGATTTTAAAACACTCCGATTTAATCATCGCAACATTTGCCGTTTTATGGCTGCTGGCCAAGTACTGGCTGCCACTGGGGCCTGCTAAGTCGCTCATCAGCAATTTCATTTTTGTAGCAGTGGTTGTCGGTATTATTTTGTCTTTATTTATTTTAATTGAAACCTATTATAAAAATATTTTAGGTCTCTGTTTAGATAATAAAAAGACTTTCCTCGCCATTCCAAGCTTTTTTATTCTCTTAGGAATTGTAATCTGGTTAGGCTTTAGCACTGTTTTTGGATTTATAGCTTCAGGTTTTGAGAAAGTAGGTTGGGATGTAAGTGAAACAAGCGGCTGGACATCTATAACTGAGACCTTTCCAGGAATAGGAGAGGAATTTATGCCTTCTTTAGATGAAGGGAGCTTTTTGTTGATGCCGACTTCAATGCCTCATTCTGGAGTAGAATATAACAGAGAAGTCTTAGGTCAGCTTGATATGATGTTGACCAATATTCCAGAAGTTGAACTTACGGTCGGTAAGTTGGGAAGGGTGGAATCTGCTCTTGACCCCGCGCCAGTTTCCATGTTTGAGAATGTTATTAATTATAAGCCTGAATACATTTTGAATCAGAAAGGAAAAAGGCAAAGATTCAAAGTCAATTCAAGTGATGAATTTCACATCAACACTGCTGATAAATTAGCAGGACTGGGTTTAAGTTCAGAGGAAAGTGAAGTGAAAATATTTTTTGATCCTAAGGAAAGAAATTTTACCGATGGAGATGGAAAAGTCTTTGAAAAAGAGTTGGAGGATAAAATTGCAAAACAAATTGGAGGGGAATTCGAAAGTTATCTAATCCCCGATTCTGACGGGCAATATTTCCGAAACTGGAGACAGCATATCAAGAGTCCGGATGATATATGGGATGAAATTGCTCAGGTTACTAAAATCCCGGGAGTGACATCAGCTCCCAAGCTTCAACCTATTGAAACGCGACTGGTAATGCTTCAAACCGGTATGCGTGCGCCAATGGGTATCAAGGTTTTTGGACCTGAATTAAGAACCATCGAATTTTTTTCATTGCAGTTGGAGAATATTCTGAAAGAGGTGCCTTCTGTTAAATCAGAAGCAGTTTTTGCGGACAGAATTGTTGGGAAGCCTTATATGCTCTTGGACATTAATCGAGAAGAAATTGCTCGCTATGGCCTAACGATAGAAGATGTTCAACAATTTATCGGAACGGCTATAGGAGGAATGACCATTACCAACACAGTGGAAGGCAGAGAGCGTTTTCCTGTAAGAGTGAGATATCCAAGAGAGCTACGGGCAAATCCAGAGGAACTTTCTCGAATGTTGATTTCTACTTCAACTGGGGCTCAGATACCACTAGGACAAATTTTAGATATTGAGTATGAACGAGGTCCGCAGGCGATAAAAAGTGAAAATACCTTTCTGGTTGGATATGTTTTATTTGATAAGAAGGATGGTTTTGCTGAAGTGACGGCTGTGGAGGATTCCCGCAATTTGATTCAAGAGAAAATTGATTCGGGCGAATTAACAGTACCCAAAGGTGTCAATTATAAATTCTCTGGAAGCTATGAAAATCAAGTGCGTGCCGAGAAGAGGTTATCTATAATTGTGCCGATTGTTCTGCTTGTTATTTTTCTGATACTTTATTTTCAGTTTAAATCAGTTCTGACTAGCCTCATGGTGTTTTCGGGAATTGCTTTAGCATTCAGTGGAGGATTTATCATGCTTTGGCTTTATGGGCAAGATTGGTTTTTCAATTTTGAATGGTTTGATATCGATTTCAGGTCATTGTTCCAAATCAGCACGGTTAATTTGAGTGTAGCAGTTTGGGTAGGATTTATTGCACTGTTTGGAATTGCTACAGATGATGGCGTGGTAATGGCGACTTACTTGGATCAAAGTTTTGATAAAAACAAAACAGATAATATCAAGGGGATTAAACAGGCGGTGATAGAAGCAGGTGAAAAGCGGATTAAACCTGCTGTGATGACTTCAACGACTACCATTATCGCTTTGCTGCCCATTCTAACCTCAACTGGCAAAGGTTCTGATATCATGGTTCCGATGGCAATTCCGGCTTTTGGTGGAATGTTAATGGCATCTTTAACATACTTTTTGATACCAGTGCTTTATGCATTAAAGGAGGAAATTAAAATAAAAAAATCCCAAAAGAAAGAACTTTAAAGTAAGCAAAAATGAGACATCTATATATTTTAAAATATTTCAGTATACTTCTATCGACTTGTTTTTTGCAATTGCTATCGTTTTCCGCAATTGGTCAGGATAGCACGAATAGGCTAGATTCTTTTTTCAAAATCGCAGTAGAAAACAATCCTAAATTGCAGGCTGAATATAAAGCTTACGAAGCAGCACTACAGAAGCTGCCTCAAGCATCTTCTCTATCAGAGCCTAACTTATCCATCGGATATTTTGTATCTCCTGTGGAGACTCGGGTGGGACCACAACTGGCACGCTTTAGCTTAACGCAAATGTTCCCCTGGTTTGGTACGCTGAAATCACAGGAAAATGTGGTTGCCTTAGAAGCAGAATCTAAATTTCAGTCTTTTCTGAACGTACGCAACAAATTGTATTGGGAAGTGGCTTCCGCTTACTACCCATTATATGAACTGCGAAAACTACAGCAAATAGAAAAAGAGAATATTGAAATTCTCAATTCATATAAATCATTAGCTGAACGAAAATTCAGTAGCTCAAAAGGCACGATGGTAGATGTGCTCAGAGTAGATATTATGATGGAAGACGCTAAGACAAATCTTGAAATACTGGAACAGAAAGAAAAACCACTAATTACGGCATTTCAAAATGTCATCAACAAAGAAGTTGAAGTAGAGATTCCCGAGACCTTAAATGCAATTGATTTTGAGCCTTCCTTAGTTAAAGACTCATTATTTGATTTTCACCCCTTGATTCAAATGCTGGAATATAAAAAGCAGGCAGCTGAAGCAAATGAAAGCTTAGCTCAGAAACAAGGCTTACCAAAGATTGGGCTTGGTTTAGATTATGTGATAGTAGGAGAAAGACAGGATATGGATTTGGCTGACAACGGTAAAGATATTTTGATGCCAATGGTCAGCATTAGTTTGCCCATTTTTAGAAAGAAATATACTGCTCAAAAAAAAGAAGCTCAGCTCATGCAGGAAAGCTTTGAGTTGCAAAAGCAAAATCTAAAAAATCAGTTAGATACAGATTATGAAACTACTCTTTTTGAGATCAAGAAACAGCTTGAATTAATGAATTTGTATGAGCGCCAAGTCAAAAAAACAGAAAGCACTTTAGAAATTCTTTGGAAAACGTATTCGGCATCAGGTACTGATTTTGAAGAAGTGCTGCGCATACAACAGCAGTTTCTAAAGTATCGAAAGCTAAAAGCAACAGCTGAAGCTGAATTTAATATTAAAATAGAAAAGTATAATTATTTAATAAATAGATGAGATGATGTTTCAATATGCTGATGTGTTGATGATTAAACTGTTCTGTATCGGTAAGGTCCATTTAAATATAATGCTTGATTTATAAAGGATTAATTATGGAAAAAAGAAATGAAGTATTAGAACTAAGTTTTGAATTTGCATTACAGATTATAAACTATTCAGAATTACTTGAGGAGAGAAGAAAATATGTTATTGCAAGACAATTATTGAAAGCGGGTACAAGTATAGGCGCAAATATAAGAGAAGCTCAAAGTTGTGAGAGTAGGGCAGACTTTATCCATAAATTAAAAATTTCACATAAAGAAGCTGAAGAAACTGATTATTGGTTGTTGCTCTGCGAAAAAGCAGAAAAATATCCAAATCCGAATATTGAAATGAAAGCAATGTTACTTTCTATTCAAAAGTTACTGACAAAGATTATTTCCACTAGCAAAAAATTGAAATCATGAAAATCAATAAATCTGTAATCATTACAATTCTGATAAGTTTAGTGCTAGGTGTTGTTATTGGCTACCTCATCAGCTCATCATCAGATCAAGAAACCAGCACATCGAATAATCAGCAAATCGAAAAATCCTCACCTGAAGTCTGGACCTGCTCGATGCACCCCTCTGTGAGACAAAACGAAGCGGGTGATTGCCCAATTTGCGGGATGGATTTAATTCCAGTAAATAAAGCAGACGGATCGGTTCTTGATCCAGAGGCCGTCAGCATGTCTGCTACTGCTATGGAGTTGGCTCAGGTGAGCACAACAATCGTTGAGCGAAATGCTGTTGAAAAGGATATTCGACTGACTGCCAAGATTCAAGCCGATGAGCGATTAAAATATTCACAAGTCGCACATTTCGCGGGAAGGATAGAAGATTTAAAAGTAAATTACGAAGGTGAGTATGTGCGAAAAGGGCAAGTGGTAGCACTTCTTTATTCTCCTGAATTATTAACAGCTCAAGAGGAATTGTTGCAGGCTAACAAAGACAAAGAAAATCAGCCAAGTCTTTTTGAAGCGTCTAAAGAAAAATTGAAAAACTGGAAATTGACGGATGCTCAAATAGAAAGTATTATTGCTTCAGGCAAACCTAAAGAGCAATTTCAATTAAGAGCAGATTTTTCAGGCTATGTAACTGAAAAAAAGGTCAAAGAAGGTGATTATGTGAAATTAGGGCAAAGCTTGTTTGAACTCAATAATTTTTCAAGAGTTTGGGTTCTTTTTGATGTGTATGAACAAGACATCCCTTTTGTGGAGGTAGGAAGTGAAGTGGCTTTTACAGTAGCCTCTTTTCCAAATCAGGAGTTTTCAGGGAGAATCAATTTTATTGACCCAACTCTTGATGCAAAAAGCAGAGTAGCAAAAGCAAGAGCTGAAATTCAGAATACTGATGGCAAATTGAAGCCTGAGATGTTAGTGAGGGGAAATATTACTTATGAGAATAAAGCTGAATTGGCAGTTATTGTGCCTAAATCAGCCGTGATGTGGACGGGTAAAAAATCGGTGGTGTATGTGCAGGAGAAAACGGATAAGGGCGTGAGTTTTGTCATGCGCAATGTCGAGTTGGGATTGCCTTTAAATGATGCTTTTGTGATTGAAAGCGGATTGAAAGAGGGAGAGGAGATTGCTGTTCAAGGTGTGTTTAGTATCGATGCTGCAGCACAACTTGCTGGTAAAGCAAGCATGATGAGTCCAGATAAAAAAGAAAGTCTGCAAATTTCTGATAAAGCTAAAGCAGAACTTAAACCGCTTTATGAGTTGTATTTTGACTTAAAAGATGCTTTAACTGTAGATGATTTTAAAACTGCATCTGCAAAAGCAAAAGAATTGAGATCAGTTTATCAAAAAATTAATATGCAGGCATTTCAGGATGATGTTCATGAGAAATGGATGGGCTATCATGTAAAGATGGAAAAAGTGTTGGAGCATATTCATCATCATAATGATATAGAAAGTCTCCGTAAAAATTTTATTGCACTTTCGGATTGGATGATTGAAATGACGGAGACCTTTCGTCCGACTAGTCAGAAGATGTACTTACAACATTGCCCCATGGCTGATAATGACCGGGGTGCAGATTGGCTTAGTATGGAAGAAGAAATTGTGAATCCTTATTTTGGAGCCAGTATGCTAACATGCGGTGAGGTCGAAAAGGTGATAAATTAAGTTGTATTGCAAGACTTTTTGTATTGAGGTAAATTCAATACGTTTTTTCAAAAAGATAAATTTTATGAACTAAAATTAATTTTTATGAACGATTTTTTAATAAAGTGGGGTGAAGCCGCCAACACCTCGATAGGTTTTTTTTGGATGGCGCTTTGGGCATTTATTTTAGGATATGCGTTGAGCAGTATGATCCAGGTTTTTGTGACAGAAGAGAGAATGCAGAAAACGATGGGAGGAAGCGGAGCCAAATCGGTTTTTTTGGGGACATTTTTTGGTTTTATTAGTAGCTCCTGCAGTTTTTCAGCTTTGGCCTCTGCTAAATCCCTTTTTAAGAAGGGAGCCAGCTTTATTTCATCTTTAGCTTTTATGTTGTCTTCGACCAATTTGGTGATAGAACTGGGTATTGTGATCTCTATTTTTCTGGGTTGGCAATTTGTTGTAGGAGAGTATGTAGGGGGAATAATTCTAATTTTCTTTAGCTGGCTTTTAGTCCGACTTATTAAGCCTTCTAAATTGATTAAGAAGGCTAAAGATAATTTAGGCTCTGCAGAGGAAGAGGATGTTGAAAAAGTGAGCTTTAAGGATAAAATTAAATCGCAGAAGGAGTGGGCTAAAGTAGGAAAGCAGTATTTCATGGAATGGAAAATGGTATGGAAAGACGTTACGATCGGTTTTACAATTGCAGGAATAGTCGCAGCCTTCGTGCCGGATAGCTTTTTTCAAACTTTGTTTATTAATACAGGAAATGGTGAAGAATCCTTTAGTTTTTTTACGCTAGTAGAACACGTTTTGATTGGACCTGTAGCGGCATTTTTAACGTTTATTGGCTCTATGGGGAATATCCCACTGGCTGCATTGCTATTTGGCAAGGGCGTGAGTTTTGCGGGAGTAATGGCTTTCATTTTTAGTGATTTAGTAGTATTTCCAGTATTAAGAATTAATGCTAAGTATTACGGATGGCGGATGAGTTTTTTCATACTCTTCCTTTTATTTTCGTCACTAATAGTTGCTTCTTTAAGTCTTCATTACGGATTTGATTTTTTAAATATTTTACCGGATCCTAGCTCGGTTTCTATTATGGAGCAATCGTTTTTTAATGTTGATTACACCCTTTTTATGAATATCGGCTTCTTTATTGTGTCAGGTGTTTTGATCTACTTTGGCTTTGTAAAAGGTAAAAACATCATGCACCACAAGGAGATGGCACCCAAAAGTCCTCTATTGGAAAAGACTTTGAAATACTTGTCATTTGTAGCCTACCTTTGGTTGCTTATAGGTGTTGGTATTCAGTATTTATATATTAGTTAGAGATTTTAAGATTCTAAATTGAGTAAGTATCATAAGTGTTATATAAGAAAAGCGCCCCGTTTTATCGGTGTCCTAAATGGGATTCATTTTTCGGTTACTTGAAGGAACGCGAGATTATTGTTATCATCACAAGGACTAAGCGATCTGAAATAACAATAATTTCAATTAATTAACTTTACATTTGCAACAAGAGTAAATTTTATAAAAATGAAAAAAGGAATAGTAAGTTTATTGGCACTAGCTGTGCTAACATTTGCATGCAGCCAAGAAAAAAAGTCAGAAGAACAAGTAGCTGAAGAAACTCCAAAGGAGGAGAAAGTAATGCAGGCGTCTACTTCGGAAGTTAGTTCAGAGCAGTTAAAGAGCATTCTGTCTTCCTATTTTAATGTGAAAGATGCATTAGTGAATACAGATGCAAAGGAAGCAAAATCTGCTTTAGCTAAGTTGTTGGAAAGTGTGGGTTCTGAATTCGAGCAGATTAAATCCTTAACGAAAGAGATGCATGACAAAGAAGATGTGGAAGAAATTCGATCTGGTTTTGATGACTTAAGTCAGGAGGTTTATATTTTAGTTAAAGAGAATAAGCATAGCAAAGAGCAAAAAGTATATAAACAGTTCTGTCCGATGGCATTTAATAATGAAGGTGCTTTTTGGTTGAGTAGCGAGAAAGAAATCCGAAATCCTTATTTTGGTGATAAAATGCTAAAATGTGGTAAAGTTCAAGAAGAGCTATAAATAAATAGAATTTAGTGATCTGTAAATCAAATTTATCAATTGATTATGTAAGAATTATCGCTTTTTGGCTTTAGAAATGGCTTTTCTTACGATAAAAGACTGAATCTTCTGGAGATAAGTCGTAGATGTGACATTTGTTACTGAAATAGAAATGTGTGTAGCAACAATTTTTTCTATCTTTACGTTTTCAAACACAGAATAAGAAATTAATTAAATAGAAAAATAAGATGGCAAGTACTGTAGAAATAACTGACAGCAATTTTGAAGAAATATTAAAATCAGACCAACCAGTTTTGGTTGACTTCTGGGCAGAATGGTGTGGACCATGTAAAATGATTGGCCCATTAGTAGAAGAATTAGCAGGTGATTACGATGGAAAAGCGGTGATCGGAAAAGTAAATGTTGATGAAAACCCCAACGTATCGGCTAAATTTGGTATCAGAAGCATCCCGACTTTATTAGTATTTAAAGGAGGAGAAGTAGTGGATAAACAAATAGGTGCAGTCCCGAAACAAGTGTTAGCTGATAAAATTGATGCTCAAATGGCCTAATAAGCTACTTGAAAAAGACTAAATTAAAATAGGCTATCTTAATTTTAAGATAGCCTTTATTATTTTTGCTTAAAGTACTTACGAACTATTTATCGAGTGTGTACTATTTAAGTACAATTTCTGCTTCCAACTCCATATTTTCAGGAAGCTTAATGTCAGCCAAAAGTTTTTCTTCCAATAATTCAGCCCAAGCGAACATATAATCTACCACATCTTCTTTGCTATTGTGAGATAGTGTCATACCTGCTTTTCCCATACACCTTCTCACTTCTTGGTTTCTCAATCGTTCCAGCTCCATCATATCTTTTCTTTCTAAGCCTGAATCCATCATGCTAGATATAATTTCATCCATGGGCATTGCGCTGGTGCTACAGTAATCTTCTACTTGATCAGTCCAATCACCTGATTTTCTCATAGCATATTCATGAATTTCTCTTTTACTATAAGGAGTTAATTCCTGAGCTAAATGTCCACAATTACATCCGCCCATATGGCCCCATTGATAATGAGTTCCCTCTTGAATCTTTCTGGCGGCCGTTTTAATTGCTTTAATGAGTTTAATATTGGGTCTTGCCATAATTATCTTTTCTTTTTGTAACTATCTATTCCCTATGAAAGTTTACTTTATGGATGGAATTTAGAAGCATTTTCGGAATTAATGAGCATAAATTGTTAAAGCTTGTTAATTTTGCTTAACTATTATGGAAACGTTGAGTTATCTCAAATAAAAAATTTAAGAAGCATGGCATTTAATTTTTTCAAAAAGAAAGAGAACAAAGAAGAAAAAAAGTCTAGTCGATATAAAGAATTGACAGTTCGTCAAGTGATCAATGCAACAGCAGATGCTATTGTGATTGAATTTGAGAAGCCTGATTGGGAAATCAAGTACACTGCTGGACAATTCCTGACGCTAATTACAGATATCAATGGTGAAAGTGTAAGAAGAGCTTATTCTTTATGCACTTCCCCTCTCGTGGACGAATATCCTGCGGTTACAGTCAAAAGAGTGGAAAACGGCAGAATGTCTAATCATTTGAATGATAATCTTAAGGCTGGGGACAAATTACAGGTCCTAGAGCCAATGGGGAATTTCACTACTACAGTGGAGGCCAATAATAAACGTCATTTGATTATGTTTGCCGGTGGTAGTGGAATTACACCAATGATGGGGATTTCAAAATCCATCCTACATGCTGAGCCGGATAGCATTATTTCTTTAATTTATACAAATAGAAATTTAGATTCAGTAATCTTCAAACAAGAGTTCGATAAGTTAGAAGATGAATATGAAGGTAGAATGCATCTGATTCATGTATTGGATGATGCTCCTATCAATTGGCAAGGGGAGTCAGGACTGCTGAATGAGGAGATGCTCAAAAAGATATTAGATAGAATTCCTAATTGGGGAAAAGATCAAACACAATATTTGATGTGCGGTCCCGAAGGAATGATGAAAAATGTAGAGCAGTACTTAGAGAATTTTGGTGTTGATAAATCAAGCGTTTATAAAGAGAGCTTTGTTCAGGGAACTATCGATAAAGCAGAAAAGAATGTTGGAGCAGAGGCCCAAGGAGAAGAATATGAAGTTACAATCCTTTTTGATGGAGAAGAGCATAAATTCCCCGTTCCTGCTGAGAAAACCATATTGGAGACAGCCCTAGATCTAGATATTGATTTACCTTTTTCATGTCAAAGTGGTTTATGCACGGCCTGTAGAGGTAAGCTATTATCAGGATCTGTACATATGGATGAAGATGAGGGCTTATCAGATGCAGAAAAAGAGGAAGGTTTTGTTCTAAACTGCGTAGGTCATCCTACTTCTTCAGATGTGAAGATTGAAATTGGGTAACAATCATTCTTTAAATCAGTAAAGTAAGAGGAGGACGTGGTCCTCCTTTTTTATTGGAATAATTAGAAATTATGGAATTTGAAATAAAAGAAAGACAGTTTTTACCTCAAGATTTTAAAGTAAAGGATTGGGAAACCTTAAAGCCTTATTTTGAAAAACTATTAAGTGAGGAATTCAATTCAGCAGGGGATTTAAAAAATTGGTTTGCGAAATTAAGTGAATTAGAGGCTGTAGTGTCTGAGGATATGGCATGGCGCTACATCAAAATGACTTGCGACACCACAGATGAGCAATTAGCTGAATCTTTTGAGGATTTTGTGCGCAATATTCAACCTCATATTGCTCCATATAGTGATAAACTCAATAGAAAGGCGCTAGCATCTCCTTATCTAGCAAGTATAAAAGAGAAGGAAGGATATGATATCATGATTCGTGAAATGGAGAAAGATGTGAAGATATTCAGAGAGGAGAATATCCCCTTAGAAACTGAAATTGCAAGTCTTTCGCAGCGATATGGTAGCATTTCAGGTGCTATGGACATTGAGCACGAAGGGAAAGAGCTTACACTACAACAAGCCGCAGTCAAATTACAATCTACTGATCGACAGCTCCGAGAAGAAATATATCGCAAAATATCATCTAGAAGATTAGAGGATAAAAAGAAACTTGATGATTTATTCACTGAATTAGTGAAATTGAGGACGAAAGTAGCAAAGAATGCTGGCTTTGATAATTATAGAGATTATATGTTTACCTCTATGGGCCGATTCGACTACTCTCCTCAGGACTGTTTTGATTTCCATGAATCCGTTAAAACTGAGGTAGTTCCTTTGGAAAACGAAATTGCCAAAGAAAGAAAGGAAAAGCTTGGCTTAAATACCCTACGGCCATGGGATAAAGCAGTAGATATTTCAGGTAAAGAAGCACTCGCACCTTTTGAAGGAGCAGAAGATTTAACCAATAAAACTATTAAAGTATTCAACAAACTGGATCCTTTTTTAGGAAGTTGCCTTAGCAAAATGGTTGAGATGAAGCATCTGGATCTAGATTCCAGAAAAGGTAAATCTCCAGGAGGATATAATTATCCACTATCCGAAACAGGAGTTCCATTTATTTTTATGAATGCAACCTCTACTTTACGAGATATGGTGACATTACTACATGAAGGCGGTCACGCAGTGCATTCATTTTTAATGAATGACTTAGAATTGAATGATTTTAAGAATCCGCCTTCTGAAGTAGCAGAATTGGCTTCCATGAGTATGGAGTTAATTACTCTAGATCACTGGGATATCTTTTTTGATAATGAGGAGGACTTAAAAAGGGCTAAAACTGAGCATTTACAAGGAATTATTGAAACGCTTCCTTGGGTAGCAACAATCGATAAATTTCAACATTGGATTTATGAAAATCCTAAGCATACAGTAGCAGATAGAACCAAAGCATGGAATGATATACTAGAGGATTTTTCAGATTCTATTACTGATTGGTCAGGCCTTGAGGATTTCAAAGATAATATGTGGCAAAAGCAGCTGCATCTATATGAGGTCCCATTCTATTATATTGAATATGGAATGGCCCAACTTGGAGCAGTTGCAGTCTGGAAGAACTATAAAGAGAACCCTAAAAAGGGATTGGAATCCTATATGAAAGCATTGAAGATGGGTTATACCAAATCGATCCCTGAAGTGTATGCTGCAGCAGATATCAAATTTGATTTTAGCAAGAAGAATATTAGTGAATTGATGCTTTTTGTCAAGCAGGAAATGAACAGACTTTAAACTGAATTTTACAATCAAAAAGGAAAGGAAGTTCTTAGGAGCTTCCTTTTTTTGTTTAACTTAAATTATGTTTTTTTGCAAAATAGTTATACAAAAGCTTAAAATAAGTAAAATTACTTACCTAAAATACGTAATTATTTTTTTATTAATTTAAATTATTACTTCAATTTTAAATTAAAAAAAGAAATGTTATGAATAATTCAACACAAGGGGTAACGTTGTCATCAGCATTTGTTAAAGATGTAATTGATTTATACGAAGGAAAAGAGTCATTTCAAAAGGAACTGAAAAGAATGGCAGATGGGCTCGATCTAACTAGTGCTATGAAATTTGTGCCAATGGATATTTACAATTCAATGTGCAACTGGATTGAGTCTCAAATCGGTCAAGTGAACACCAAAAGGTTAGGTAGGCGAATTGGGGCGACAGCTTATTCTGGCATGCTTGCAAATGGGCTTATAACAAGTGATGCCAATCCGAAACAGATGATGGAAGGCCTAGCGAAAGTAGCTTCTATGATGATTAAAGATCCAGAAAAAAGAGGTTGGGAAATAGTAGAATCGGGACCAAAGCATATTGTCATGCGTAGAACGCAGACATTCAATAGCACTCTGCAATTTGGCTTACTTGATGAACTTATAAGAAAAACGAAAGTAGTTAGCCCTAAAGTAGAATACATCAAATCAGTTGCTGGTGGAGATGAATTTGACGATTACAAAATTTCGTGGTTATAATGCTTTACATAAAAAAAACCTGCTCAATTTCCTGGGCAGGTTTTTAAAATGCACGTTTGTTTGTGCTTACTTCTTGTTTTTTGCTAAGTAAGAAGAAACGCTTTCTCTTGATTCTTCCATTGCTTCTTTTCCTTCTTCCCAGTTTGCAGGACAAACTTCACCGAATTTTTCAACGTGCTGCCATGCATCAACAACTCTTAACATTTCATCGATATTTCTACCTAATGGTAAGTCGTTGATCGTTTCATGACGAACAACACCTTCTTTATCGATTAAGAAAGTGCCTCTATATGCTACTGGTGTTCCTTCGAAGATTAATTCACCTTCTTCGTTATAGTTCCAGTCACCTGCTAATACGCCAAAGTTGTTGGCAATAGTTTTAGAAGCATCAGCAACTAAAGGGTATATCACGCCTTCAATTCCACCTTCTTCTTGTGGAGTCATTAACCATGCTAAGTGAGTTTCTTCTGTGTCAGTAGATGCACCTATTACAGCGACACCTCTTTTTTCAAACTCAGCTAATTTTTCTTGGAAAGCCAATATCTCAGTTGGGCAAACGAAAGTGAAATCTTTTGGGTAAAAGAAGAACATCACATCTTTTTTCCCGATGTATTGTTCTAAAGAGAACTCATCTACAATCTCTTCTCCGTTTATTACTGCTCCTGTTTTGAATAATGGTGCTTTTTTTCCTACTAAAGACATATTTTATTTTTTAATTATTAATTGAAATTTATTTAACTTCTCTTCGATCCTACTTTATATAACGTATAAATACAATTGATGTTTTTCGTACACGAATTAATTTCGCTCATACCTAAAAGTTATGAGAAACTTCCAAAAGATGCCCCGATGGTTGTTTTTTGGACAAATTGTCTCATCAACTGTAACTAAACTGCAAAGGTAAGTTTCATAAGTTTTATTAGCAACGGTGAGCGTGAAAGTTTCCATTGATATTTGCAATAGTGATATCAATATTATCTATTTGCAATGCGCCTTAGGGATCTTGCTTGCCCACTTTTAAAAATTACTTTTTATATCCCTTTTTAAAGCCATATCTTTAAGCATCTAATTTAATTTTATAATGAATCAATCCATTAAAGAGTATATAGTTGCCATTAATTCCGCTGTTGAAAAGGAACATTTTGGAGAGAATCCTCAGGAACTTTATGAACCTATCCGATACATTATGTCACTAGGGGGAAAAAGGATGCGTCCACTTTTAAGTTTATTATCTTATCAGCTATACAAAGAGAATTATAAAGATGTGATTCCCGCTTCTTTGGCTATGGAAATCTTCCATAATTTCACCCTGATGCACGATGACATAATGGACAATGCACCCTTAAGAAGAGGTCAGAAAACAGTACATGAAAAATGGAATAATCCCGTGGCTATTCTTTCAGGAGATGTGATGCTAGTCAAAGCATATCAGCAGGTAATTGCACACTGCCCTAAAGAAAAGCTCACAGAAATTCTGCAGAAATTTAATCAATGTGCAATTGAGGTTTGCGAAGGACAGCAAATTGACATGAATTTTGAGGAGCAGGAGCAGGTGCATGAAGATGATTATATTGAAATGATCCGTTTGAAAACAGCAGTATTGTTAGGTTTTAGCCTTGAGTTCGGAGGGATTTTAGCGATGGATAATGAAGCAGATCAAGCCTTGTTATATCAAATGGGTGTAAATGCGGGTATCGGCTTTCAGTTGATGGATGATTTACTAGATGTTTATGCTGATCAAGATAAATTTGGAAAGCAGGTGGGAGGAGATATCTTGGCCAACAAAAAGACTTACTTACTGATAAAAGCGAATGAATTGGCTTCTGGCGAAAACGCTAGCAAACTTAATCACTGGCTGAAAGCCAAGAATTTTGATAAAAATGAAAAAGTAGCGGCTGTAAAAGCCATTTATGATGATCTCAACATAAAGCAGCTCACGGAAACTAAAATGAATGAGTATTTCGATAAAGCATTTAAGAATCTAGCTGACTTAGATGCCCCTTCAGAAAAGAAGGTCATGATAAAAGATTTTTTCAATTACCTTATTAATAGAGAGCAGTAATGAGTACTACCATAATCATTATTATCGTCACTTGTATTGTAAGTATTCCTGCTTTCAACAATCCTTCCAGAATGTATGCTTGGATGTTCAATCCCTATCAGATTTTACATCGAAAGCAATACTACAGAATGATTACTTCTGGTTTTTTGCATGCAGACTATGTGCACCTAATATTCAATATGCTCACACTCTATTTCTTTGGAGATGCAGTAGAGTATTATTTTAACCAGTTAACTAACTACGGTACTTTTCTCTACGTGGGTCTTTATTTATCAGCGATTGTAGTTTCCGATATTCCTAGCCTTTTAAAGCATAAGGGAAACCCTAATTATAACGCATTAGGAGCTTCAGGAGCGGTTTCAGCAGTAGTTTTCAGTAGTATTCTCTTTAATCCTATGACAGATTTATGTTTGTATGGATTATTGTGTTTACCTGGTTTTATTTTCGGAGCTATCTATGTAATCTACTCTTATTATAAAGGTAAACAGCAGGGAGATAATGTGAACCATGATGCCCATTTGTTTGGAGCGCTCTATGGCGTCATCATAACCATAGCTATCTGGCCGGGTGTGATTATGCATTTTATAGATCAGCTAAGTACCTTTAGTCTATTCTAGATCTTAGAATCTAGAGTATAGAACATAGAAAAGAGAATCATATATTGGAAATAGTAAGAATTTCTAGTAGTAGTTTAAGGATCTCGATTCTGATATTTCTCTATTAATATTAATTTTTAAATGCACCATTATTTCATTTTAGGCTTACATCAACTTGGTAAGATGTAAAGCTTTCAATTTGCCGACCTATCCATAAAAATTTGTAGATTTGCCCCAAAATAAATAGTAAAAAATGAGCAAACAGAAACCTTCTATCCCTAAAGGAACACGTGACTTTGGACCAGCTGAAATGGCCAAAAGACATTTTATTCTGGATACCATCAAAAAGGTCTATCAAAAATATGGGTATGAACCTGTAGAAACCCCTGCAATGGAAAACTTAAGCGTATTGCAAGGGAAATATGGGGATGAAGGTGATCAACTGCTTTTTAAAATATTGAATTCGGGAGATTTTCTTTCTAAAACCCAGGAAGTAGATCGGAATGATTCTAAGGTTTTACAGCCAAAGATCTCTGAAAAAGGACTGCGTTATGACCTTACAGTTCCATTTGCTCGATTTGTGGTTATGAATCAACACAAACTAACCTTCCCTTTCAGACGATATCAAATACAGCCGGTTTGGAGAGCGGATCGTCCGCAGAGGGGCAGGTATAGAGAATTCTATCAGTGCGATGCCGATGCAATTGGTACTAATTCTATGCTTTGTGAGGCTGAAATAGTCTTGATGATTCATGAAGTTTTCAAAAACTTGCAAGCAAAGAAAGCTAACAGTTTGGATTACGCTATCAAAATTAACAATCGCAAGATTCTATCGGGTATTGTGGAAGTGCTGGGGGCAGAAGGAAAGGAAACTGATTTTGCAGTAGCAATCGATAAATTGGATAAAATAGGGGAAGAAAAAGTTAAAGAGGAACTGTCAGAAAGAGGTTTTGCTCAGTCTGCGATTGATAAATTATCGCCATTATTTTCATTGACTGGAGATAATTATAATCAGATAGCTTTTTTGAAAGATTTTCTAAAAGATTCTGAAGTAGGTCAGAAAGGAATAACAGAGCTTACCGAGGTATTGGAGATTTTGGAGTCTTTTGGTGCCAAAGTTCCTCAATTAGAATTGGATGTGACATTAGCTCGCGGCCTCTCATATTATACAGGCGCAATCTTCGAGGTGAAGCCCAAAAATGTACAGATGGGTAGTATATGTGGGGGTGGAAGATATGACGGCTTGACTGATACTTTTGGTTTGCCGGATGTGTCGGGCGTTGGAATTTCTTTTGGTGTTGACAGGATTTATGATGTTTTGGAGGAGTTGGAACTGTATCCTGATAATGCTGAGAGCACTACTGAAGTATTGATGGTGAGCTTTGATGAGGAAAGTTGGAAATACTGTTTGAAAGTGTTGCATAGGTTAAGAACTGCAAACGTAAAAGCCGAGCTTTACCCTGAACCTGTTAAATTGAAAAAGCAAATGAAATATGCTAATGATAAGCAAATTCCATACGTTATTTTAGTGGGTTCAGAAGAAATGAAAACTGGTGATCTAACTTTCAAGAATATGAAAGAAGGGACGCAGGAACATTTAAATGCTGAGAGCATTTTAAAACGATTTTTAGGATATGAGTAATTTTTTTGTACTTGGCGAACATGACCTTAGTCTAGCTGAAATCAGAATAATTTTAGCGGATAATAAGAAGCTAAAGTTGGCAGATAAGGCCATAAGCGCCATTGTAAATTGTCGGAAATTTTTAGACGAACACATTCAGTCTTCCGAAGCTCCTATTTATGGGATAAATACTGGTTTTGGGTCCTTATATAGTCGCAATATTTCAAAAGCTGATCTTGAGCAATTACAATCTAATTTGGTGATGTCTCATGCCTGTGGTACCGGACCTGAGATTAGCAGTCGTATTGTAAAGATTATGCTTTTATTGAAAATTCAATCTCTGGCCTATGGTCATAGTGGCGTCCAGTTGGCAACAGCGGAGCGCTTATTAGATTTTTTTAATGAGGATATTCTTCCAGTAATTTACGAAACCGGCTCTTTGGGAGCATCAGGAGATTTAGCACCCTTAGCACATCTCTCCTTGCCTTTACTAGGAAAGGGAGAAGTCTACTACCAAGGTGAGCAGATGACCGGAGAAAACTTATTAGTCAAAAAGCAGTGGGAGCCAATTCATTTAAAGGCAAAGGAAGGATTGGCTTTATTGAACGGAACACAATTCATGAATGCATTTGGGGTGCATGCAGTATTGGCTGCAGAAGATCTGTTTAGTTGGGCCAATACAATCAGTGCTTTATCATTAGATGCTTTTGATGGCCGTCCGGAGCCTTTTGATTCTAAAATCCACTTGATTAGAAATCAGCATGGACAAAAGTTAGTAGCAAAGAAGATTTTGGAATTGCTTGATGGATCTGAAATTATTAGTCAAAGCAAAGTTCATGTGCAAGATCCCTATAGTTTTCGTTGTATTCCGCAGGTGCACGGAGCAAGCTACGATGCCATTGATTATGTAAAAACTATTGTAGGAAAGGAACTTGCTGGAGTAACAGATAATCCAAACATATTCCCTGATGAAGGTGAGATTATCTCTGGAGGTAATTTTCATGGGCAACCGCTAGCGATTTCATTAGATTTTCTAGCTATTGCCTTAGCAGAATTAGGTAATATTTCGGAAAGAAGGACTTATCAGCTAATTTCAGGAAGTCGTGGATTACCGGATTTTTTGGTGATGAATCCTGGATTAAATTCTGGCTTGATGATCCCCCAATACAGCGCAGCAAGTTTAGTGAGTCAAAGTAAGCAGTTGTGTACTCCGGCTTCAGTGGATAGCATAGTTTCATCCAATGGGCAAGAAGATCATGTGAGCATGGGAGCAAATGCAGCTACCAAACTGTACAAAATAGTAGAGAATACCTATCAAGTGCTAGCTATAGAGTTGATAAATGCTTCACAAGCTATAAAATTTAGAAGGCCGTTAAAGACAAGTTCACATTTAGAAGAAATAATTCGTAATTTTAGACAACAAGTACCGTTAATAGAGGAAGACAGAATTCTGCATAAGGATATAGTCAAAGCGGTACATTTTATTAAAACGCAAAAAGCTTGATAAGATCAATACTCATATTATTACTTTTTGGTAGTTCATATATCCTTTCAGCACAAGGAAGTTTTCCTAGTGAGAATGGCTTATTTACTGTGAATTATTTAAAAGGTTGCTCAGGAACTCAAATTGAAGTTACACCAGAAAACGGCACTGGAACACCATTCCTATGCTTTGATGCTGATTTATCGGATATAGGTGTAAATAATGCATGTTTCGGACAGCCAGCACAATCAGCTGATGATTTTAGATTTACTTATACAGAACCCGGAGTTTATGACATATTGTTTTTAAGACAATTAACCAATTCTCAGGTCTACGATAGCATTAGCATTGAAATTCTAAATCCTGCTACTCCTTTCGTAGCACTGTCTTCATGTGATCAGGGATTAGTTTTAGATGTAAATTCAGAACAGGAGAGTTTTGATATATATACAGTTGATTTTGGAGATGGAAGTGCTGTACAAGAATATTCCATTGACGATTTTCCATTCTCGTATCAATACGCTAATCCTACGCAGGAGAGTACATTAACTGTAAATGGCTCATTTGATACTAGTGGAAACAATAATTGCAGTAACAATCAATTTTCTAAAACTTTTATACCAGCTAATCAAACGGAAGAGCCGGCTTCAATAACTCGGCTTGATATGTTGTCAAGTAACAGCTTTGAGATTGATTATGAACTCAATGTTAATCAAACATATCAACTGCAATTAAAGCAGAATGAAGATGGCGATTTCCAAAGCATCACTACATTTGTAGCTACTGAAAGTGGTTCGTACACTTTTCAAAATATAGATCTAGATGCTGATTTTTATTGCGCTCGATTAATTAGCACTAGCAGGTGCAATGGTCAACAATTGATTTCAAATGAGGTATGTACAATAAGGTTATCGGCTACCGTAGAATTAGGTGGTAATTTACTTGACTGGAATCATGCTAATTTTCAGAATTCTGATGTTTTGAAGAATGGGGAGCTTATATTTTCAGGAAATGCACCTTATTTAGATGAGAACGTCTTTTGCGGACAAGTCGATGAATATCAAATAATCGCAACGGATGCAAGTGGAGTAGAAGTCGTTTCTTTAGCTCGAAATCTTGCGGCAAATACAGCCGGTCCTACCGTTCCGATTGGCCAAATTGCCACTAGGGTGTTATCTGATACTGAGGTGGAAATCACTTGGGATCTCCCGGCAGGATTACAACCAGATCGATTTCTTATTTACAAAAAGAGAAATGAAGATGAAGATTTTTTTAGGTTGGACACGACTAGCACTACTTCATATATTGATGAATCACCCGCGCTCAATGAAAGAGTTTATTATTATTCAGTTGCTTACTTGAATCTTTGCGGTGGTATTTCGCCCGTTCAAACAGTTGCTCCAAACATTCTCTTAACCTTAAGCCAACAAGAATCAGTAATTAGTTTTAAATGGAATTCGTTTACTGGTTTTGGTCCTCTCTTAAGGGGTTATGTACTGAAAAAGTATGATGATAACATGAATTTGCTAAGTGAGAATAACGTAGATACCACAGCATTTTACAGTGAAAATATTGCAGAAAGCGATAATCAATTAACTTTTTATCAGCTTGAGGCAATTTCTGAAAACGGTCTAGTGGCTTCTTCCAACCTTATAAGATATAAAATTCCGTCAAGTTTCTTTGTGCCAACTGGCTTTACCCCAAACGAGGATGGTCAAAATGAAGAAATCAAAGTCTTGGGGAAATTTATTCAAGATGTTGAATTTAGCGTATACAACAGATGGGGGACCTTAATTTTTAGAAGCACATCACTAGATGCAGGATGGGATGGTTATTTAACAACTCGTCCAGCTCCTGAAGGAACTTACAGTTACACTGTGCGTGTAAAAGATAAATACGGAGAAGAATATTATAAAAGTGGTGTTTTTAATTTAATAAGGTAGATATGTTTGACATGATGAAAATGATGGGGCAGATTAAAGAAGTACAGGGCAAAGTTAAAGAAGCTCAGGAAAATTTAGTTCACATCACAGCAGAAGGTGAAGCCGGAGCAGGAATGGTGAAGGCTAAGGTAAACGGTAAAAAGCAATTAGTGAGCATTGAAATAGATGATTCATTAGTGAATGAGAATGATAAAGAGATGATCCAAGACTTAACAGTTGCTGCCGTTAATAAGGCAATGGCGGAAGTAGATGTTTTGGCTAAGGAAGAAATGAGAAAAGCTACTGATGGAGTCCTTCCTAATATTCCAGGAATGGATTTAGGCAATATGTTCAATGGCTGATAGCGTAGCAGTAGTCATACTTAATTTTAACGGCAGGAATTTTCTAGAGAAATTCCTGCCTAATGTAATTCAAAATTCTAACCCCACTCAGGTCATAGTGGCTGATAATGCTTCAACCGATGAGTCCGTTGACTACCTTAAAACTCATTTCCCTCAAATACAACTTATTGAAATCCCTGAAAATTTAGGCTATGCCGGAGGTTATAATTTTGCGCTGAAGCAAATTCAGTTTGACTATTACGTTTTGCTCAACTCTGACGTAGAAACAACACCAAATTGGATAGCACCAGTCATTAAATTAATGCAGCAAAATGAAAATATTGTTGCTTGCCAGCCGAAGATTAAGTCTTATCATGATAAAGAATTCTTCGAATATGCAGGAGCAGCCGGTGGTTTTATTGATCATTTAGGTTATCCCTTTTGTCGCGGAAGAATATTCTCCCATTTAGAAAAAGATCTAGGTCAATACAATGATAACAGGTCCGTTTTCTGGGCAACAGGTGCCTGTTTGTTCGTGAGAGCTGATGGTTTTCATAAGTTAGGGGGCTTAGATGATCGTTTCTTTGCTCACATGGAAGAGATCGATTTCTGTTGGAGAGCAAAAAATAGCGGTAAGGAAGTTTTTTACTGTGGCGAAAGTACCGTTTATCATGTAGGAGGAGGGACTTTAAAAGCAGAGAGTCCATTTAAGACTTATCTTAATTTCAGGAATAATTGGCTCTTGATGTATAAGAACCTAAGCAAAGAAGAATTTAAAAGCATAAGAAAAAGAAGAAAGCGATTAGATCTTTTAGCGGTCATGCAATTTATTGCGAAAGGGAAAAGAGGAAATGCCAAGGCTATTTTAAAAGCTCATCGGGACTTTAAACATATGAAAAAGCTTTACACACAAGCCCAGGTATCAGGCTTAAGACATGCTGAGATTTACCCTAATTCGCTGATTAAACAGTTTTTTATCAAAGGTAAGAAGGTCTTTTCAGATTTGAAATTTTAAAATGGTGCTAGGATCAAAAGGAAGATTTAATAACAATGTGAATCGTAAAACTCCGCTAATTCGTCTGGCCCGTCAAAAAAACCATCATATAAACGCTCAACCAAGTCAGGACAGTCTACAAAGAATTCAGCTAGCCTTTTCTTTTTGAAGCCAAAAATCCCCTGTGTAACACGAACCATCTCTTCAGAATCTACTTTTTTAAAATAGGGGACTTGGACTTCATATCCACCATCTAAATCACGAAACTCGTCCCAGTATAGCTTGAGCTTTCCTTTATAGGTCAGCCGCATAAATACTTTTTCACCTTGACCTGGAGCACTAATGTGAGTGCTAGTAAACCATCTAATACGGTTATAGAACCAGAGCGATTCGTAAGTACGGTCCTGAATTCGATAGGAAATGATATCGTTGGGGCGATATTTTTTTTCAAAAAACCAAAAGCCTTTCATTTTGACCATCTTGAAAATTTGAACAGATGTTTCTGGTGTCCGATCTCTTAATCGACCATAAATTGTGTCATTACGGTTGGTTACCACATAGCCATCTTGGTAGTTTCTTTGAGCAAACGCCTGATTTTTAGGAACCAAAAGGTAAAAAATGACGGATAGAATTAAATAGTATCTCATTTAACAGATTTTTGAAGTAACCTCATTACGTCATCAATTTTTGAGTTGTCGATCCATCTAGTGACTACTACCATATCATTTGCTTCATCTATAATAATATAATTTCCGCCAAAGCCTGCTGCATAATAAACTTCTTTGGAAACACCTTGCCAAGCGCCTTGGCTGTTATTCCACCATAAATAGCCGTAATCGGGATTACTAGCAGATGATTTTTGAACACTTTTGATCCAATCTTCAGTTAGTAATTCTTGACCATTCCACTTACCGTTTCTTAAAAATAGTAGGCCAAACCTAGCATGGTCTAGCGTATTGATAAATATTCCACCTCCAAAATGTCCACCACCGCTAACGGATTGCACCTGTAAACCGTCTACATTAACATAAGAATTGTGGTAGCCAAGCCATCTCCAGGTTGAAGAAGCACCAATTGGATCCATGATTTCATCTTTTAGTACTTGTGGAAGCGGTTTCCTCCAAACTTGCAGCAGTGAATAAGCTAATACATTAACTCTTACATCATTGTATTTATAGAATGTTCCAGGTTCGTGAAGAGTTCTTGCTCTCCAATCGTCAACTCCACCTTCTTTCGGCGGTCGATCTGCCCAATCATATAATCCGAACTGTTGCCCTGCCCAATCAGAAGATTGTGTGAGTAAATGGTCCCAAGTTATTTTTTGATTATGTGTTCCTTCAAAAGTGCCATCCCAAACATATTGATAAACCTTATCATCAAGATCGCTAATTAAGTTCTTATCCAGTGCTAAACCTGCTACGGTTGAGAGGTAGCTTTTGGCAACACTAAAAGTCATGTCGACCCTGTCAATGTCACCCCATTCTGCCACGATATAACCGTCCTTTATAACTAATCCAGCAGCTCCTCCTCTTTCTCTCACTTGCCCAAGAATTTCAAATTCAGGTTCTCGGGAGAAAGCTTCAATTATAGCAATCCTCAAAACTTTATTGACAGTGTTTTCATATTTTTTGGCTATAGTCACCGCACTATCTAATAATTGCTGATTCATTTGAAGGCTGTTAGCTGCTTTTCGCTCCCATATTTGCTTAGGATAATACTGGCTAAAGGAATAAGTGGAGGATAGCAAAAAGTAACAGATGAATAGGTAAAGCATTTTCATGATCAATCACATTTAATTTATCTAAATATACTAGTACAGAACCAAAGTTCAGCAACTGTAACTCAAGATTAGGAGTGAGAGTAGCAATTAAAAGCCTAAATGCTAAAAAACTAATTTATTTCAGCCTTAAAGAGGGTGCTTTGATCAATAAAAACAGTGTGATTCCAAAGAAAATATTGATTTAAGCGGTGATACTTGTGTTCTGCATTGAATTAGGAAAGTAAATTGTTAATTGTTAGAAATATTCAATTATAGTAAATACTATTATCCTCTTTGAATTACTGGTTAATATAACTTTTCCGTTAAAACAAGTCCTAAAAAAGGTGAAAAAATTTTAAAATAGTACATTGGGCGAAATGTCTTTTTTAAATGGTTTATACGTAAATTATAGGATATTTTGACATTCTATACTTATGGTTGTATAAAATATTTGTCTCTGTAAATTTTAAATTTCACGAATAAAATTCTTATAATTGTAATTAAATGAATAGAAAATATCAAAAAATAAGCCAAAACCCTTAATTGATGTCAGTGATTGAAGAAGAGCAATATTTTAGTACTAACGATTTCCTACCACTTAAAAGAGCACGCATTTTACGTGTACTTACATCGATTACAATCATGGTTCAATCTTCTTTAATTATGTTTTTAGAAGATTTTCAGTTTAGATGACCTTTGTAGCTAAATAGATAATATTAGAATAATTATAATTTATTTTTTTTACATAATATGCTGGATAAAGTATTCAGTGTTTCTTTTTACGAAAACTAAATGAAATGAATACAATTTTTACAAAACTAAATTTAGTAGTCATAAGCTGCTTGTTTCTAGCAAGCTCTGTTATGGCCCAAACAGCTCAACAAAAAGCTAAGATTGCAAATCAATACAATAAGCAAGTATTGAGTGAGCTAGAGCGAAGCTTTTCAGCCAAAGCCCAAAATGAGAAAAAAGAAGCTCTTGAAATGGCTAAACAAAAAGGATGGGAAGTGAAAATGACATTAGAAGATGGTCGCTATGCAGAATTGCAGAAAGTAACGGCAAATGGCGAACCCATCTATTATATTACTTACAATACAGATGCTGCAAAATCAACAAGAACTAATTTTTTGAATTCAGGCGGAGGACTAGGACTGAACCTTAATGGAGACAATATGACTGCCCACGTTTGGGATGGTGGTTTGGCTCGTGCATCTCACCAAGAGTACGATGGTGCTGGGGGTTCAAATCGTTTCTCTGTAGGAGACGGATCAAGCACATTGAATTTTCATGCAGCACACGTGACAGGTACAATTATAGCTTCCGGTGTTCAAGCGGCTGCTAAAGGAATGGCTCCTCATGCAAATGCTGTTGGATATGATTGGAATAGCGATCTTTCGGAGGCTACCAATGCAGCTTCTAACGGAATGTTAGTTTCGAACCATTCTTACGGATATAGAGCGAGTCAGCTACCAGATTGGTATTTTGGTGCATACATAGCTGAATCAAGAGATTGGGATGATTTGATGTATAATTCACCTTATTACATGATGGTAGTTGCGGGCGGTAATGATGGAGGCGATAATTCTTCAAACAGTGCTCCTCTTAATGGAAACAGCTCTTTTGATAAATTATCAGGTCATGCTACTGCAAAGAACAACTTGGTAGTAGCCAATGCACAAGATGCAAATATTGATAGTAACGGAAATTTAATCGGGGTGAGTATTAATAGTTCTTCAAGTGAAGGACCGACAGATGATTTGAGAATCAAACCGGATATTACTGGAAATGGGACAGGTCTTTATTCTACTTATGAAAGCAGTAACACTGCCTATAATACTATAACAGGTACTTCCATGGCCTCACCTAATGTTGCTGGATCCATATTGGTTTTACAAGAGCATGCTAACAATGTATTCGGAAACTATGTAAGAGCTGCGACTCTAAAAGGTATTGTTTTGCATACTGCAGATGATGCAGGTATCACAGGCCCAGACGCAGTTTGGGGTTGGGGATTAATGAATGCTAAAAGAGCAGCTGAAACCATGACCGGTGCAGGTGATATTTCTAAAATAGAAGAACTAACATTAAATAATGGACAATCTTATTCTGTTACAGTTGAATCAGACGGAAATAGCCCATTATTGGCTTCTATTTCCTGGACTGATCAAGGAGGAACGGCTAATACAGGTACCACAAATCTTAGCACCCCCGTTTTGGTGAACGATTTAGATATTAGAGTAACTAAGAACTCAACTACTTACTCGCCTTACCGACTGACAGGTGTTAACAGCAATTCTAAAGGTGACAATAATGTTGACCCTTTTGAAAGAGTAGACATTAATAATGCTAGTGGTTCTTATACTATTACTGTTACACATAAAGGGTCATTAGCAAGTGGAAGTCAAGATTTCTCATTGATCGTAACAGGCCTAACAGGAACTCCTGTTGTTTGCGAAGCTACTACACCAACTAGTTTCTCAGCTTCGAACGTAGGTTCAAATAGTGCTGATTTAAATTGGAGTGATGTGAGCGGAACAACTTACGATGTTCGTTATAGAGTTTCAGGAACTTCTTCATGGACTACTGAAAGCTCTTCTTCCAGTTCATTAACGCTTTCTGGCTTAAGCTCAACCACACAGTATGAGGCCCAAGTAAGAAGTAAATGTTCTGATGGAACTTCTTCTGCTTATTCTTCAAGTGTAAGTTTCACTACTACAGAAGTACAATTAGTGTACTGTGATTCAAACGGAAATAATGTTTCTGATGAATACATCGGAAGAGTTCAGCTAGGTACGCTGGATAATTCTTCTGGTGCAGCTTCTTCAGGTTATGCTGACTTTACCTCTCAGTCTACGGATTTAGGAAAAGGAGATGCTAACACAATTACAGTAACACCTGAATGGACTGGAACAGTTTACAACGAAGGTTATAGCGTATGGATTGATTATAACCAAGATGGAGATTTCAATGATGCAGGTGAACAAGTTTGGACACAATCTGCTACGCAGACGACTCCTGTCAGCGGAAGCTTTACAGTACCAACTTCAGCGCTTTCTGGAAATACCACTATGAGAGTGTCTATGAAATATAATGGTATACCTACTTCTTGTGAATCATTTTCTTATGGTGAAGTAGAAGATTATACGGTTACTATTACTACAGGTACTCCTGAAGTATGCACGGTGCCTAGCAGCTTAAGCGTGTCAAGCGTGGGTGAAAATACGGCTACACTTAATTGGTCTTCTGAGAGTGCAGCAAATGATTATACTGTAAGAATAAGAGTGAATGGAGCCAGCACTTGGTCTACATTATCAGCTACTTCTAACTCAAGATCAGTAAGCGGACTGTCTGCTGATACTGAATATGAATGGCAAGTGAGAAGTAATTGCACAAGTAGCAGTTCTAACTATTCTTCATCTGATTTATTTACTACAGATGCACCGGTTGCAATTACTTATTGTAATGCAAGTGGAGACGACTCAAGTTTCGAATGGATTCAGAGAGTTGTATTAGGTGCAATTGACAATACCAGTGGAGATAATGGCGGTTATGCTGATTTCACAAGTCAAGTGGCAAATGTTCAGCGTGGTACCTCAACTTCTATGAATGTTCAAGCAGGATTTAGTGGAAGTAGCTATACTGAATATTGGAGCGTATGGATAGACTTAAACCAAGATGGTACTTTCTCTTCCGGTGAAAGATTAGTTAATGGTTCTTCTAGTAGCAGTAATCTTTTAAATGCTACGTTGAATATTCCATCTACTGCATTGACAGGAAATACTAGAATGAGAGTAATGATGAAGTATAACGCTCAAGGAACTCCTTGTGAGACCTTTAATTACGGTGAAGTAGAAGATTATACTGTTAATATTACAAATACTCCTTCCAACTATGCAATGGCAGATTTCGACTCTGAGCTATTAGGGAAAGAAGGTAATATTGCCGTTTATAGCTTGTATCCAAATCCGGCACAAGATCAATTAAATGTCAACATAAGAAATATTGATTCCTCTAAAGGTATTCAGATTTACAGCAGCAATGGCGCTCTTGTTAAATCTATCAATACTGGAAAAGAAGTTAATAGCATTGATGTTAGCACTTTGGAAAAAGGAATGTATATACTAAAAGCAAATACAGCGAAAGAGGCCGTAAGTGCCAATTTCATCGTTAAATAATTACTAAAAATTAAGTTAAAATTGGAAACGCATGGAGCTCTGCTTCATGCGTTTTTTTATGTCTTAACTTGAAAAGTGAAATACTTTCAAGATTAATTTATTAATTTGAAATTTAATTAAATCACTATTTCATGAAAATCTATTTAGCTGCTCTGTCACTTTTCTTATTTTTTAGTTGTCAAACTAAAGAATCAGAGGATCAACTTTCTGCTCACGAAGGTAAAATTCAAGTGGAAGGAGGTGAGTTATGGTATAAAGTAATGGGCAAAGGAGATGGTATTCCGATTTTGACCTTACATGGAGGTCCGGGTGGAACACATCGTTATTTTTATAAGCTAAGCCCTCAAAATGAAGATAGAAAAGTAATTCTATTTGATCAGTTAGGCAGTGGCAGATCAGATTATCATACTGATACCACGCTCATGACGGTTGATCATTTTGTCAATCAAGTGAAGGCGGTTGTAGATCATTTAAAGCTAGAAGATTTTTATTTGCTAGGGCAATCATGGGGTGGCGCCTTGGCGGTGGAATATTATATGCATCATCCAGAAGGGATCGAAGGATTGATTCTCACTAGTCCTTTGATTTCAACTCCGCGTTGGGAAGCAGATGCGGATACATTAGTTACTGAATTACCTGATAGTTTGCAAAAAATAGTGCTTGAAGCTAATAAAACCGGTGAATACGATACTCCCGAATATGATAAAGCGAACTCTTATTATTGGAGTCAATTTGGAATGAGAACATCAAAGAAATCTCATCCTATGGATACAGTGGAGGTATCGGGAAACAGTGTGATTTATAATTATATGTGGGGGCCAAGTGAATTTAGATGCACGGGAACTTTAAAAGACTTTGATAGAACAGCCAGCTTGTCCGAAATTGAGGTGCCAGTTTTGTTTTTAACGGGAGAATTTGATGAAGCCAGACCCGAAACGATTAAGTATTTTAACAGTTTAGTGCCCAATTCAAGATTTGAAGTCGTGCCAGCATCCGGTCATTCCACTTTAAATGATAACCCTGAAGATTATAACCGATTCATAAAAGACTTTCTTTCTAATCAAAAATAAAAAATCATGAGACCACTATTCATAATTCTTTGCGCTGCTTTTTTCAGTTTCAATTCATTAGCTCAACTTAATAGACCTAACGATCCTCTTGCCCATACCTATTCTATTGTAGCAAGAGACGCCAAAACTGGTGAAATGGCCGTAGCCGTACAGAGCCATTGGTTCAGCGTTGGAACAGCTGTTTCCTGGGGAGAAGCCGGTGTGGGGGTTGTGGCCACACAATCTTTCACCAATAAATCATTTGGCTTAAGAGGCTTGGCCATGCTAAAAGCAGGATTAAGTCCTCAAGAAGCAATGGACAGTTTGTTGAACAATGACGATGGAAAAGCTTTCAGACAAGTCGCGATTTTAGATGTCAAAGGAAGAGTAGCCACACATACAGGAGCGAAATGTATAGACGAAGCAGGTCATGCCAATGGCGATAACTTTTCAGTACAAGCCAATATGATGCTGAACGATACCGTGGTTCCTACCATGGAAGAAGCTTGGAAAAAACACAGTGATTTAGCTTTGGCAGAGCGTATGGTCAAAGTATTGGATGCCGCACAAGCTCAGGGCGGAGATATCAGAGGAAAGCAATCTGCTGCACTTTTGGTGGTAAAAGCAGAAGCTTCAAATGAACCTTGGAATGATAGAGTATTAGATTTAAGAGTAGATGATCATCAAAACCCAGTTCTGGAATTAAACAGATTGGTGAAAGTTTATAGAGCCTATGAGCACATGAACCAAGGCGATTATTTTGTGGAAAAGGGTAAAATGCAAGAAGCAATGAACCAATATAATTCGGCCATGGAAATGTTCCCTGAAAACCTTGAAATGCAATATTGGACGGCCATAACCTTAGCAAATGACGGCAAAACAGATCAGGCAGTAAAAATGCTTCAAAAGATTTATAAGCAAGATGCTAATTGGCGAGAATTGACTAAAAGATTGCCCAAGGTTGGCTTGTTGGAAGTGGAGGATCAAGAATTAAAAAAATTATTGAAATAAAATTATATTTAACCCAGATTAAATCCCTTTATGAAATTAGTGAATAGTATTACTATTTTATCAATTTTTAGTGTATTTCTTATTTCTTGTACAAACAATGAGAGTAAAGAAAAATCAGAAGATGAAACAATCAAAATCAACTTAGACAAAGCCCAAACCTTAAAAGTAAGCGATCATTTCAAGTTGAAAGATGTCATTTATTTTTCTGATAGTCTGGTAGTTGATCATCTTATAAAATCTAGTGTCATCAACAATAAACTGGTTTTGCATTGCGGAAGGGGGTTAGATTATCTCTTAATAAAGGATATGAGAACTGGAGAGGAGATAGTGATATCAGCAAAAGGTGAAGGGCCTAATCAATATCAAAAGCTAAATGATTTCTTCATTAATGAAAAAGGTCAGATTGAGCTGTTAGACGGGCAGGCTGGGAAAATCTTAACCTATAATTTAAAAGGGGGCTTGTTATCGGTATATCAAAATGAAAAATTGCAAAATGTAGGCAGTTTCTTAAGCTTAAATGGGGAAGATTATTTTCTTTATGGGGGGAATTTCTATGCTGGAACTGAAGGTTATCAAATGCAGATTTGGAATAAGAACGAAGGGAAAGTTGAATCAAGCTATCTCCCATTTGAAGAGAAAAAAGCGGTATTTATGCTTTTTATAGAGCCTAGAAATTTCTCTAAGAGCCCTGCCAGTTTCTTTCAGGTTTACAATCAGAACGTTTATGAATTGAGTGAAGATGCGGTAAATGATTCTTTATATCTTGATTTTGGTCAACATAATATTCCGGCCGAGTTTTTTGAAAATTCATATCAGGATGTTAGAGAATTTAGCCAGGCTATGGCCAAAAGTGGATATGCCTACGGTCTAGGAAATTTTCTATTAGAAGAAAATCTACTATTTGCTTCAGTAAGAAAGAATGAGCAGGATTATCATTTATATATTAATCCTAAAACTGGAGAATCAAGTGTTTTTGATGAGATCAGTAATGATGTTTTTGGTCTGAATACAGGAGAGAAAATCGGGTATTCACATAGACCCATCGCAATGGACGGCAACCATATTTATTTCATCCTTAGCTTAGAAGCCTATAATGAAAATATGGGAGGGACGCTCATTAAAACTTCATCAAAAAGTGAGCTGAACCAAAGACTACTATCAAAAATTAACAACTTTGAAGAGGGGGATAATTTGGCGATTGTGAAGTGTGAGATGAGAAGTATTAAATAGAATACTAAATAAAATGCAAGACCCCTCTATCCCCAACATCCACCGCTTTTATAAATCCGCTGTTTTTCTCCCGAAAAGCTCGTATTTTAGATAAAAATAATAATTTTATCATGAAGAAAATATGGGCTTTTCCACTTGCATTGGTAGTTATTGCATGCAGCAGTGGTGAAAAAAAATCAAAAATGGAAATTAAAGATTATCCTGAAACAGCTATGGTAGATACAGTAGATAATTATTTTGGTACTGAGGTACCTGATCCATATCGTTGGTTGGAAGATGACCGCTCCGAAGAAACAGCAGAATGGGTGAAAGCACAAAATGAAGTGACTTTCGGCTATTTGAACAATATTCCTTTCAGAGATAAAATAGAAGCTAGATTGACTGAGCTTTGGAATTACGCCAAAGAAAGTGCGCCAAGAAAGCATGGTGATTATTATTATACATACAAAAATGATGGATTGCAAAACCAGTGGGTAGTATATCGTAAAAAAGGATTAGAGGGTGAGGAAAGCGTTTTCCTTGATCCTAATACTTTTTCTGATGATGCTACAACTTCCTTGGCAGGTACTTCTTTCACTAAAGATGGAAGCCTTTTGGCTTATTCCATTTCTGAAGGAGGTTCTGACTGGAGAAAAGTAATCGTAATGAATGCAGAGGATAAATCCATAGTGGAGGACACTATCCGAAACGTGAAATTTAGTGGGGTTTCCTGGAAAGGAAATGAAGGCTTTTTTTACAGCAGTTATGACAAACCAGAGGGAAGTGAACTTTCTGCTAAAACTCAGGAGCATAAATTATATTATCATAAACTAAACACTCCTCAAGCAGAAGATGAACTGATATTTGGCGGAAGCCAAACCCCAAGAAGATACATTGGTGGATATGTGAGTGAAGATGAAAAGTTTTTATTTATTTCTGCCTCTGAAAGCACTAGTGGTAATGAATTGTATGTGAAAGACTTATCAGATAGGAGTAATCCAATTGTTCCAATAGCAGAAGGGTTTGATAGCGAGCATTCTGTATTGGACAATGATGGCAATAGATTATTAATTGAAACGAATTTAAATGCGCCCAATAAAAGATTGGTAGAAGTGGATGCCAATAATCCTTCTACCGAAAATTATAAGGATGTGATTCCGGAAACCGAAAATGTATTGAATGTAGGGGCTGCAGGTGGCTATCTTTTTGCAAACTATATGGTGGATGTGAAAACCGAAGTCCATCAATTTGATTATGAAGGCAATAAAGTTCGTCAAGTTGAATTGCCGGGTATCGGTTCTGCAGGTGGGTTTGCTGCTGAGAAAGAAGATGAAAAATTATATTATAGCTTTACATCATTCACTTATCCTTCTGCAATTTTTGAATATGACATTGAAGCAGGAACTTCTGAATTGTACTGGAAACCAGAAATAGATTTCAATCCTGAAGATTATGAAACAGAACAAGTATTTTATGAAAGTAAGGATGGTACTAAAATCCCGATGTTTATTACCCATAAAAAAGGAATTGAATTAAATGGTAAAAACCCAACGGAGCTTTATGCTTATGGCGGATTTAATGTGAGTTTGCGTCCAAGCTTTAGTGTAGCCCGATTGGTTTGGCTGGAAGAAGGAGGAATTTATGCACAACCGAATTTAAGAGGAGGAGGAGAATATGGAGAAGAATGGCATAAAGCCGGCACAAAAATGCAAAAGCAAAATGTATTCGATGATTTCATTGCGGCAGCTGAATATCTCATTGCTGAAGGCTATACCAGTTCTGATAAACTGGCCATTTCAGGTGGATCTAATGGTGGATTACTAGTTGGAGCTACCATGACCCAGCGTCCTGATTTGATGAAAGTTGCATTTCCGGCTGTGGGAGTAATGGATATGTTGAGATATCACACCTTTACAGCAGGAGCAGGCTGGGCTTATGATTACGGAACTTCGGAGGACAGCAAAGAGATGTTTCAGTATTTGAAAGGCTACTCTCCGGTTCATAATGTAAAAGAAGGCGTGAAATATCCAGCCACCATGGTCACCACAGCTGATCATGACGATAGGGTAGTGCCGGCTCATTCATTCAAATTTGCAGCGGAATTGCAGGAAAAGCATGCGGGCGAAAGTCCTGTTTTAATTAGAATTGAAACCAATGCAGGGCACGGAGCTGGTAAACCAACTGATAAAATCATTGATGGTATAGCTGATAAGTATGCATTCGCTTGGTACAATATGGGTTTGATTCCCATGAATGAGGAAATGTAGATTTTTGTAATCTGAATAAGAGATTGAATAAATGAGGTGAAGACTCTAATTTCTGATATTATCGGAAGTTGGAGTCTTTTTTTTATTAGGATTGAAAATCCAATGATAGTGCTTTCGGAATTACAAATTCCGAAAAGCTACAGCTATTAAGTTACAAGATGGGAAAAGCTACATTGCTTAGTTTTACTCACAATAACGACAAACTATTTTTTTGCTAAAACTAATAAAAGCTTGCAGTTTTGCATTTGTAATCAATTCGCTCAAATATAAAGTATATGAATTCAGAAAAATATGCCGTGATTTGGAAGCATTTTAATCATAATTCTGAAATAGGGGATCGCTTAAATGCTGAGCAAGACTTCAGTCTCCCATATTTTTTGAGTGAAGAAGAAAAAGCTAAATTCGACAAGAAAGAGCAAGTCAGCCTGAATCCTTTTCATTTGGTTATGGGGTTATTAGTGGGCTATTTTGACAAACCCCCGGGCATAGATACACGCTTTGCAAAGAAAAAGGCAGCTAGTATTATTCGCGAACATTTACCTCGTTTTAAGACTAACTCGTTGGAGAACCTAGTTTTAGACTTATCGAATTTTTTGCGTGATAGTCACGGTCAAAAAGTAAGCTTACAATCCTTAATAGCTGGGGTGGAGCTTCAGCCCAGCAGCAGTGCGATTAAGTATGACGCTTGCATTGATTTAATTGGCTGCATTGATAGTGATGAGCTAGAAGATCGCATCGCGGCCGTTCAGCAGCTAAAATTATTTCTCAGTAAGATTGATGCAAAAGAACTAAAGCAGGAGCTTGTGCCCGATTATATGAAAATGATTCAGATAGCCAATGAATTCTAAAAACACGATAGCAATCTAATTCTTCCTTTGAGTTCTAGATCAAATAATCTTCCACTTTTTTGTAATAGCTTTTATTATCCCAACATTGACAATACTCGCCGGTCTGTAGCAATAGTTTATCCAAGAAGTTAAATTAGTAGTAAGAAAATACAGAGATAGGATTGAAAACCCGGAATTCGAAAGAAAATATGAGATGAATTCTAACCGGATCTTTATTAGGACTTAAAACAATAGGATCAATGGCAAGATATGCAATCAGTGATATTCATGGATGTTTTTATACTTTAAGAGAATTACTCGATGTAGTAGGTTTCAACAAAGAAGATCAGTTATTTTTTTCTGGTGATTTTATCAATAGAGGAGGTAATAGCAAACAGGTTATTGATTTTTTAATGCAATTAGAAAAAGGCGATTATCAGGTTAAATTTTCCAAAGGCAATCATGAGGATATGTTATTTGATTCTTCTAAGGTCAAAGACTTTTCTGGAGGAGATGACTCCTTACATGCAAGCTTTGGAATTAGTCATTTTACTGAATTGGAAGAAGAATATAAGCAATGGATTAAAAATTTAGAATACTTTCATACTTCCGAGGAATACATCTTAGTGCACGCAGGTTTAGATTTTCATGAGGATGATATTTTGAAGAAAAATGAAAATATGCTTTGGATCAATGATTGGTACGGTGATATAGATTATGACAGATTGGGTGATCGTATAATTGTCCATGGTCATAATATTTTACCAAAACAGTTGATATTAGCGATGCGAGATAATCTTGACAAAGATCGAGTCTTGGATATCGATAATGGATGCTATAAAGCTGGAGAGAAAAATGAAGGCAATTTATGCTGCTTTAATTTAGATAGCAGGGAACTCCATTTTCAAGAGAACATAGATTGATTTTCCTACCTTCTGAGTTCATTAGTAAAAGTAATTGTAATAGTTGAAGTTTCGACTGATGCTTATCTTTCTTTTTTAACTAGGTCATTTTTATTTTTCTGTAAAATCTTTGCGCCTTATCGACTTTGCTTTTATTTTTATCTTTATGAACGTAAAAATCAGAAGAGCAACAGAAAAAGATATTCCAAGAACTTTAGAGTTAATCCAAGAACTGGCAGTTTATGAACGCGAGCCGAATGCAGTGGTGATAGATGTAGAAGAACTCACCAAGGACGGTTTCGGTGAAAACCCTGCCTATGGCTTATTTGTAGCAGAAACAGAAAAAGAGATTGTGGGAATAGCCTTGTATTATTTCCGATATTCTACATGGAATGGGAAAGTACTTTATTTGGAGGATTTGATCGTAACCGAATCCGAGAGAGGAAATGGCTACGGTAGAAAATTATTAAATGCCATTTTGCAAGAAGCTGATGAACAAAGTTGCAGATTGTGCACTTGGCAAGTTCTGGATTGGAATGAGCCTTCTATCGAATTTTATAAGGCCATTGGAGCTGACTTAGATGAAGGCTGGATTAATTGTACAGTAAAACAGGATCAGTATAAAGAGATTTATCAGTCATAGTAATTTGATTTCTATTCGATGTTCTTCATTCTATCTAAAACCATAAGTTATCTTCTTATGCCGGCTACTTTAATCGGCTTGATATGGTTAGCATACTTTATTTTTCGTAAATGGAAGTTCCGAAAATACTTAGCACTTTTGGGTTTTGTCTGTTTTATCGTCTTTACAAACGATTTTTTAGCAAATTCCTTTTTGAAAGCATGGCAGACCGAACCCGCTAATCTTGGTAAAATTAAAGCTCAAAACTATACTTACGGTGTACTTTTAACAGGTATGACCAATACCTTAAAGGAACCAAAAGATCGAGTTTATTTTAATCAGAATGCAGATCGGCTGTTGCAATCTATGATGCTATTTGAGCAAGGAATAATTGATACACTATATATTTCAGGTGGGGGAGCAACAGCCTTAAGAAAAGATTTACAGGAATCTCGAGTGCTATTGTCGTATCTGGAATCTATTAATTTTCCAATTGAGAAAGTGATCATTGAAGATCAATCGAGAAACACAGTGGAAAGTGCTCGCTTTGCAAGTGACTTTATTAGCAAACAAAGGAAAATACTGTTGATCACCAGTGCTTCCCATATGCCAAGAGCAATGGGTTGTTTTGCAAAAGAAGATTTTAATGTGGTAGCATATCCTGCTGTTTACTTTACCAATGATGAATTGATAAGCCTCTCTATGTTCCTGCCTTCTTACGAAGCGCTACTGAAATGGACAATCTTATTTAAAGAATGGATGGGTTATTCTGCTTATTGGTTGGCGGGATATTTATAAGCTGAAATATCGAAATTTTTTAAAATCATAAAGTCGCTCTGGGCTACTATTTCGAATCAGTACTTTTAAAATAACCTATTTGGTTTTTTGGAGATTAATGAAGAAAACGATATTATTTTCCAAATTAAATGCTTAGAAAGCTAACAAGCTTCATCCATGCAATTAGCTTTATAAAGTAAAAATTGAAAAAATAAGAAGATGCAAAAACCAAACCTTATCCTTTTACATGGTGCTTTAGGAAGTTCACAATCATTTGAAAATTTAAAACCTTTATTATCTAAAAATTTTAATTTGATTATTCCTGATTTGAAATGGCATGGTAGCAGATCAGCTGCAGATTCTAAATTTCGAATGCAAGATTTGATTACGGATTTTGAAAATATCTTGCAAAAAGAGAATATCCACTCTGCTAATGTATTTGGGTTTAGTATGGGAGGCTATGTTGCGCTTTCTTTGGCGTTGAAACATCCTGAGCAATTTCAGAAAATAATGACGTTAGGCACCAAGTTGGATTGGAAACCTGAACAATCTGAAAAAGAAAGTAAAATGTTAAATCCTGAAAAAATTCAGGAGAAAGTCCCGCAATTTGCTGATCATTTAAAATCTCTTCATGGTAAAAATTGGGATCATCTGTGTAGGCAAACTGCTCATATGATGAAAGGGCTGGGTGTAAGTCCCATTTTGACTACGGAAAATATTTCCACTATAGATTTGCCCATTAAATTGTGCTTGGGAGATCAAGATCATATGGTAAGTTTAGAAGAGACCAAGGCTTTTTACAGTGTTCTTTTAAAGGGAGAAATGAAGCTTTTATCAAGCTGCCCTCATCCAATTGAGAAGCTTGATCCTAAGTTATTGGAACAGTCTGTTCTCGATTTCTTTCCTTAATTAATAGTATTTATAATGTTTTCAAATTCTGAAAGAGTGGCATTTGAAAATCGAAAGGCTATATTTACATTATGAAAGTGATTACTATTTTTCTTTCCATTTTAATTTTGTGCCTATCTGCCGCACCTTGTCGTGCAGAACAGGATACTTGTCATGAAGAAATAGAATCATGTAGGGATGAAACGCCTTTGCCTGTGGATAATGATAAGCCTGAATTACCTTGTTTACCTTTTTATTCATGTGGTTCTTGTACAGGTTTTAATGTGACTACTTTGGATTTCTCAGACTTCAATGGTGAATTCCATGAACAGTCTGATTTTAGTACTAGCTGTTTTCAGGGTGTGTCTAAAATGTACAGACCATCTTTACTAAAACCTCCCAAACAGATTTAAGAACTTTGGATTATTTTATCGCTTTCTCTATTTGCTGGAAGTGTTATCAAGTGGAATCTTAAATCTTAAATAAAATGTTAAAATATATATTGGGAACACTGCTTTTTTTGAGCAGTCAAAATGCCTATTCACAAAATACTTTTAAAGCCACTATTCTTGATGAAGAAACTGCAGAACCTATAGTAGGGGCAAGTGTCTATTTTTCAAACTTAGAAAAAGGAGAAGTCACCGATGTAAATGGAAATGTGAGTGTCACTGGAATTCCCGATGGGAAGCACCAACTACAAATCAGCTACGTAGGCTACGAAACGATAAAGAAATCTTATTCATTTCCTTTAACAGATGATTTGTTGCCTCTAAGCATTTCAATGCATCATGATCATGAGGAAATGGAGGAAGTTACGGTTACTTCTACGCGAAGTAGCAGAACCATTGAAGATATCCCCACAAGAGTGGAAGTAATAGCAGGTGAGGAATTAGCCGAAAAGGGGAATATGAAACCCGGAGATATAAGAATGTTGTTGAACGAAAGTACAGGTATTCAAACCCAGCAAACCTCTGCTACCAGTTATAATTCAAGTATCAGGATTCAAGGCTTAGATGGGAAATACACTCAACTAATGAGAGACGGACTACCACTCTATTCCGGATTTTCAGGTGGATTAAGCTTGATGCAAATTGCACCCTTGGATTTAAAGCAGGTAGAGGTGATCAAAGGTTCTTCGTCCACTTTATATGGAGGTGGGGCCATTGCTGGCCTTGTCAACCTCATCACTAAAGAACCTGATTACGAGAAGGAATTAAGTTTTATGTTTAACGGGACTTCAGCACTTGGCTTGGATGCAAGTAGTTTCTACTCTAAAAGAAATGATAAAATAGGCACCACTATTTTTGCTTCCTATAATAAAGGAACGGCTTATGATCCTGCTAATATTGGACTCACCGCTATTCCTAAGTTTGATCGCTTTACCTTAAATCCTCGCCTATTTCTTTACTTCAATGAAGAAACGGAAATGAATCTTGGCGTAAACGTTGTAACTGAAGACCGTTTAGGTGGTAACATGGATTTCGTTAATGGAGAAGATGTAACGGATGCCTATTTTGAAAATAATGAAACTGATAGGCTTTCTTCGCAACTTAATTTCACACATCAAACAGATGAAAATTCCCAAATAGAGATCAAAAACAGCATTAATTTTTATGATAGAACCATAGAGGTGCCAGATTTTACATTTTCAGGGAGACAAATTTCTTCTTTCAGTGAAGTCAATTATTCTAATTTTAATGAAATATCAGAGTGGGTGACAGGAGTCAACCTTTGGACCGATCAATTTAATCAAGTTGAGGGATCTCCTAATCAGGAATTGGATTTTGAGAATAACACCTTGGGGGTATTTGCTCAAAATATCTGGAATATGACTGAAATTTGGACTTTAGAAACTGGTTTTAGGGTTGATTATCACAGTGAATATGGATTTTTTCCTTTGCCAAGGCTTTCCTTAATGTTTGAACCACAAGAGGAACTTACTTTTAGGCTAGGTGGAGGTTTGGGATATAAAACGCCTACTGTTTTTTCTGAAGATGCAGAGAAAAGGCAGTTTAGAAACATTCAACCCATTAACACTAATCTAACCGATGCGGAACGGTCACTTGGAGCTAATTTTGATATCAATTATAAGAAATCTGTAACTGATGAATTAACACTTTCAAGTAATGTACTGTTTTTTTACACTCAAATTGAAAATCCACTCATGTTGAGAAACCTTGGAAGTACCTTCGAATTTCAGCAATTTGATGGATATATTGATACCAAAGGAGCTGAGGTCAATATGAAATGGTCGTATTATGATTTCAAGCTCTTTGTAGGGTATACTTATTCAGATGTGAATACTTATTCCAATGGAGATAAAACTACCTTCCCCTTGGTGGCCAAAAACAGATTAAATAATGTATTGATGTATGAGAAGCACGGGAATTTTTGGGTAGGATTGGAAGCCTATTATTTCAGTCCGCAGAAATTAAATGATGGTGCAACCGGACAAGCTTATTGGATTACAGGTTTGATGACTGAGAAGACAATCGGAGATCATTTCTCGGTTTTTTTAAATTTTGAGAATTTTTTAGATACTCGGCAAACAGCCTTTGATACGATTGTTACTGGAGATATCAATGATCCTGAATTTCGGGATATTTATGCACCTGTTGATGGTTTTGTAATTAATGGGGGTGTTAAAATTAAGCTTTAGAATGCATCAATTCAAATATGCTAGATTACAATGTCAATAGAGGGCGTACCTGATAGTACTATATTTTAATCTTATGAACCAGATAGAAAACAGCACTGTGAAGGACATCAATGAAATTCTACATCTTTACCAAGATGCGAGAGAATATCAGTATAAAAAAGAATCAGTAGTTTGGCCGAATATACCGATAAGTATGATTACCCAAGAGATCATTGATAAACATCAGTGGAAATTGATTATAAATGGAAAAATAGCTGGTATTTGGGCAACTACTTTTCAAGATCCTTTGATTTGGGAGGATCGTAATGTAGATCCTTCAGTTTATCTCCATAGGATTGCGCTGAATCCTGACTTTAGAGGACAAAAAATAGTGAAGGAGATTATTGAATGGTCTAAAATTTTTGCAAAATCAGAAGAAAAGCAATTTATTAGATTGGATACAGTAGGAGAAAATCAGGGGTTGATAAAATATTATACTTCATGTGGCTTTGATTATTTAGGGATGGTAAATTTGAAAGATACCAGCAGTCTACCGGCTCATTATGCTAAAGCGCCTGTTTGTTTGTTTCAGATGTCAACCGAATGAAATCAAAGAATTTCCAGACAAAATAGCACACAGTGTATTCATACTTGTTTCGATTGAAGAATAGAGCGAAAGCTGCTCTTTTTTTTAAACATTGGGCTGTAAATAAGCATGAAATAGAATTGTTAAAGTAATAGCAGAAAGAATGGTATTGAAGGTGCTATCGTACTTTCTCCTTAGTGCTCTTACACAGGAACTGGAAAAATCATATCTGATTCAATTGAGAGATCTACTAAACCCAAAGGCTTTACATTGGAATATTTCTCTAATATCTTAAAGTTTATTCAGCCTGATTTTGATGAATTAGTGTTTTATTTATGATTATTAATATGAACATACTGGTCTCAATTCAGTATATTAAAGTAGCAAATTAGAGGATTTGAAGAAATTCCCCTTCAAATATTACCCAAAAAAATTGAAACTTATGAAGAAATTGAATTATAAGGATGAAGTAGCCACTAGATATACGGCTTACAACAGTCTTTTTCTTGATCTGCCTTATGACCATATTTATAGGACAGGGACACTATTGCCAATACTAGAGCAGTTAAGCACCCAAGGTTTTGCAAGTGGTAAAGACCCGGCAGAAATTGTTGATCAATTTAAGCGAGAGATTTTGGGCGATAAAGAGGAAAAACATCTTCATCAACTATTGTTTCAATTGATTCAGTATGTAGAAAGACAAGTTTTACTTTTTGATTCTATTGAAGATGCAGCTTTTGAAAAAATATTTAATGTAGAAGGAAAAGGTTCCGTAAAGGAACTTATAGGAAGGGTTAGGCATACCAACAAAATGGAGGAGCTGAAAGAAAAATTAAAGACTTTTTCAGTCCGAATTGTTTTAACCGCTCACCCTACTCAATTTTATCCTGGCAATGTACTAGCTATCAATACTGACTTGGAAAATGCCATTAGAAAAGATGATCTTGCTTCTATTAATTCTTTGATGTTACAATTAGGGAAGACCCCTTTTATTAATAAGGAAAAACCTAGTCCTTATGATGAGGCCGTGAGTCTGTGTTGGTATCTGGAAAATGTGTTTTATAAGAGTATCCCTTCTGTTTTGTATGATTTAATTGAAGAAATAGATGAGCCCTGGGAAGATTGGGTAAACCCTGATTTATTAACGGTAGGGTTCTGGCCTGGTGGTGATAGGGATGGCAATCCTTTTGTAACGCATGATATTACTATTAAAGTAGCAGATAGACTTAGAGAAACGATTTTAAAATGTTACTACAGAGATTTACGTGCCATCAGACGAAGGCTCACTTTTAAAGGAGTGGAGGATAAAATTCTACAAGCTGAGCAAAAAGTGTATGATGCTCTTTACGGTGAAAAATCAAAAGGCTTTAATAATCCGGAAGAATTAATAGAAGTATTAAGAGAAGCATTTGAGTGTCTTAAATCGGATCATAATGGAATCTTCTCAGAGCTTCTAGAGAAGTTTATTCTTAAAGTGAGAATCTTTGGCTTCCATTTTTCAATCATGGATATCCGACAGGATAGCCGTAAACATGATGCCTTGTGGGATGATATTTTGGCGAATCAAGACGATAATAGTATTGTGGCGCAATATGAAAAAATGCAAGAGCAGGACAAGATTAATCACTTGTTGGGTTTGAAAAGCGTGCCTAGTGAAATTAGCATTTATGATGAATTTCATCAAGAAATGCTGAAGAGCTTTGATGCATTGGAAGAGGTCAAAAAGAGAAATGGAAACAGGGCTTGTCACCGTTATATTATTAGTAATTGTCAATCGGCCCTTCATGTAGTGGAAGTATTCCAGTTGGCAAAGATTAATTTAACTCCCAATGCCTTCAATACACTGGATGTAGTACCTCTATTTGAAACCATTGATGATTTGGCTAATGCTTCAGGCATAATGAAGCAATTATATGAAATACCTGCTTATCGAGAGCACGTGAAGAGTAGGGGCAATAAGCAAACCATTATGGTAGGCTTCTCTGATGGAACTAAAGATGGTGGTTATTTACGAGCTAACTGGTCAATTTTTCAAGCTAAAGAGGCACTTACCGAAATTTCGAGGGAGTATGGAGTTAAAGTTATTTTCTTTGATGGAAGGGGAGGACCACCTGCTAGGGGAGGTGGTAATATGCACGATTTTTATGCTTCGCTAGGCTCAAAAATAGAAGATGAGGAAGTGCAGGTGACCATTCAGGGGCAAACAATCAGCTCCAATTATGGAAAGGTGGGGTCTTGCCGTTATAATATGGAGCAACTGCTATCCGCAGGCTTAGAAAATCATTTATTTGCAGATGATAATAGAGTGCTTGCTGAAAAAGAGCGAGGCCTCTTAGATCAGTTGGCAGAAACTGCTTATCAACTGTATAAAGACTTTAAAAGTCACGACAAATTCACCAGTTATTTAAGTAATGTGACTCCTTTAAAATATTTTGGAGACACGAATGTAGGAAGTAGACCCACTAGCAGAGGGAAGAAAGGAGAGTTAAAATTTGAAGATTTAAGAGCGATACCTTTTGTAGGTGCTTGGGCTCAAATGAAACAAAATATTCCAGGTTTTTACGGAGTGGGTACTGCACTTAGCACACTAAAAAAACAGGGCAAAGGAAAGGATGTCAAGCAACTATATGCAGAGTCTCTATTTTTCAGAACTCTTTTAGGAAACTCCATGCAATCCATTGCTAAATCTTTTTATCCTGCCACTGCTTATCTTGAGAAGGATAAAGAATATGGTCAGTTTTGGCAATTAATGAAAAAAGAATTTGATCTCAGCAAAGAGGAGCTGGATGGCATAAGTGGTGGAAAGGGCCTATTACATGAAGCGCCAGTATCTCAGGCATCTATCGCCATCAGAGAGAAAATCGTATTGCCTTTGATTACTATCCAACAATATGCAATCCAGAAATTAAGGCAGGGTGTCAAAAATGAAGACATCTATAAAAAGCTGATATTGAGAAGTATGTTTGGGATTGTGAATGCGGCAAGAAATGCAGCATAAAAATCTGAAATATTTCAGATTTGTGATTGTAGATTTTACGGTTTTTCAATCGATAAAAAAAGGCCCGAATAAAGCAATACTTCATTCGGGCCTTTATTAAAAACTAGTGATCTGATTACTGAAAAGTATCCTCTTTAATTTCGACATTGATTTCAGCAGACTGCAAATCAGCGTTCATTTGAAATCCTTGATTAATGGCTCTTTTCTCAGGAATCATAATTCCATCAACTTCTTTATAACTCTTAATTTCTTCAGTTGCCTGAGCAGATGATGTTTTCACTTTCAAACCTGATTCAGCATCGAAGTATGAGGTACTGCTTTGACCTGAAGGCATGGTAACTGATACGCCATAAGCCGGCTTTCCATTGATTTCTTCCACATTTTTCAGTTCAAGTGTTGCTTCCATTTCTGAATAGTATAGCTCTGGGAAAATCTTAGCACCAGCTTTTACAGCCGATTTTGTTTGTTCAGGTAAAGGCACTTCTTGACCTTGTTGAAACACTTTTACGCCTTCATCATTTACTAAAACTTTACTTATCACCATCGGCCCCATTGCAACTTCTTGCTTATAATTAGTATTATCCTTCACTTCATTTATGCTAATGTTCTGGCCCTGAACACTGGCACTGTAAGAAGTTTTCATAGATTTTACTGCTTCTATTTTAGATTTTCCACCTAATGCTTCAAAATACTTTTCCAATACTTTTTCAGCAGTTAATCCGGCAGGCATTGCACTTTTGTCATTCGGATCATACTCTTCACCTTTTCGGTTATAGTATTTCACTTCACCAAATTGTGATAAATTTTCAGCTACATCTTCACCTTTACCTACCACCAAGATATTGGCATTGTTTGGCAATATGTACTTCTGTGCCGCAGCTTTAACATCCTCCAATGTTACAGCCTCAAGATTTTTCAAGTAGTTGGCATAGTAATCTTTCGGTAAATTATATCGTGCAGTATTGATTGCAAAAGAAGCTACTGTTTGAGGGCTTTCCAAAGAACGAGCGAAACTACCCGAGATAGATGCCTTTGCAGCGTCCAGCTCGTCTTGGGTTACACCTTCTTCATTAATCATAGCAAGTTCAGCCATAAATTCATTTACAGCACTATCCGTTACTTCATTTCTAACACTTGCACTTGCGGTAAAACTTCCAACAAATTCATCAGCGCTTAGGGAAGATCTTGCCCCATATGTGAATGCGTTATCTTCTCTTAGGTTCTGCATCAATCTTGAAGAGAAACCACCACCTAAAATCTGGTTAAGAACTCTAGCAGTTAGTACATCCTCGCTACCTATTGTAAGTTCAACTGGGTAAGTCACATTGATCACGGACTGAACTGAAGCTTCTCTGTCTACTAAGGCAACAAAGGTTTCCTCCGGTGGAGTTGGCATTGCGTATTCATTTGTCGGAACATCCCCTTTTTCCCACTTCTCAAAATTTTTCTTGATGAGTTTCTTTGCTTCTTTTGGTGTTATGTCTCCAACTATAGCCAAATAACCGATATTAGGTCTGAAATAGCTACTGTAATACGCTTTGATTTCTTCTAAAGTAATGTTCTCTACTGTTTCTTCAGTTTCAAACTCCCCATAAGGATGATCATCCCCGTAAACCAACTTGCCTCTCACATTTGAAGCAATTGCATTAGGATCGTCTTTTGAAGCCGCTAGACCAGATAAAGTCTGTTTTTTTAATTTATCTAATTCATCCTCAGGAAATGCAGGGTTAAATAAAACATCTGTCATCAACTCCATCAATTTATCTTGATGCTTGGTTAATGATGTAGCATACATTCCAGTAGAATATGTGTTGATATTGGCCCCAATGAAGTCAATATCTTGATCTAATTCTGCTTTTGTGCGGTTTTTTGTTCCTTTCATCAACATTTGACCAGCCATGCTTACATAACCTGCTTGATCTCCCTCTAAAATAGGGTCTCTGTCAAATGTCAATGAAAATGCTACTCTAGGTAGTTTGTGATTTTCTACCACAAATACTTTCAATCCATTTTTCAAAGTGAAAGTGGTAGGTTCGCCTATATTGATTTCCTTTGCCGGTGTTGGTTCCGGAGCAGTTGTTCTGTCCACCTGGGCAAATCCAAAACTTGCCATCAAAGCGAAAACGAAACTTATATATATCTTCTTAATCATTTTTCTAAAATTATTTCGTGAAACGAATTATTGATTTTGTTGAGATTTAGGTAAGTAATATAATACCACTCTATTATCCTCAGTAAGGTATTCTTTCGCAACTCTTCTAATATCCTCTTTGGTAACTTTCATGTATCGCTCAATCTCTTTATTGATTAAGTCAGCATCTCCATAATAAACATGGTAGTTAGCCAAACTTTCGGCAATACCCGCCATGGTGCTGTTACCTGAAATAAAATCATTTTCCTTCTGGTTTCTGATTTTTTCAAATTCCTGATCAGAAATAAGTTCTTCTTGTACCTTTTGGATTTCTGCATCCATTGCATTTTCTAATTCTTTCAAATCTCCACCTATGGTTGGTAATCCGAAAAGCAGGTACAATCCTGGGTCTTCAGATGAAAAAGGGATAGCAGCTACTTGTAATGCTTTTTGTTGTTCATCAACCAACGATTTGTACATTCTAGCGGATTGTCCGCCAGAAAGCGCAGTACTTAACATTTCCAAAGCATAAGAATCTTCAGTTCCTTGCGCTGGCATGTGGTATGCTTGAATTACAGCAGGCAATTGAATGTTATCATAAATAGTATCACGAACTTCTTCTTTTTGTTCAGGCTCCACGATATCAGGTCTAGGAATTTCTTGTTCACCTCTTGGGATTGGTCCAAAATAATCTTCGATTAATTTTTTAGCCTCTTCTATCTCAATGTCACCAGCAATTGACAATGTAGCGTTTTCAGGAACATAGAAAGTCTCGTAAAACTCTACGAACTCGTCTAATGATGCCGCATTTAAGTGATCTAAAGAACCGATTGGCGTCCACCTGTAAGGATGCTCGGTATAAGCTCTTTTCATGATTTCCGGCAAGATAGTACCGTAAGGCTGGTTATCATATCTTTGTCTTTTCTCTTCTTTAACAACTTCACGCTGCGTTTCTACACCAATTTCTTGTATTTGCGCATGCATCAATCTTTCAGACTCTAGCCATAATCCTAATTTCAATTGATTTGAAGGTAAAAGTTCATAATAATAGGTTCTGTCGCTAGAAGTGTTTGCATTATTGACACCACCTGCATTGGTTATGTATTTATCAAACTGACCTCTTTCAATATTTTTTGAACCTTCAAATAATAAATGCTCAAAGAAATGCGCAAAACCTGTCCTTTCAGGATTCTCATTTTTCGACCCTACATGGTACATTACTGATACTACCACAATTGGAGTTGAATTATCCTGATGTAAAATTACATGCATTCCATTGTCTAAATCGAATTCGGTAAATTCGATTTCCTTTTTTTGTGCTATTGAGCCAAAAGCCATCAATAAACACAAAGACCCGATTATCAGTCTTTTCATCATAAGTTGAGTGTTTTAGATTGAATTATTTTTTAATTTAATTGCGAATATAAAACAAATATTACATCTATTTGTTCGCCAATTGTTAAATTTTTGAGGCAGTGTAGGAAAGGTCTTAGTGGACGAAATTTCGAATAAAAAAGCCCTCGGAATTTCTTCCGAAGGCTTTGCAATAAAACTAATCAATTCTTAAATCTGTTTTCTAGATTTTATTCTCCCATAAATGGATATTTGTAATCAGTAGGCGTAACAAATGTTTCTTTCACCATTCTAGCCGAACACCAACGCAATAAATTCAATTTAGATCCCGCTTTATCATTAGTTCCGGATTTCCTTGCTCCACCAAATGGATTTTGATTTACAACAGCTCCAGTTGGTTTATCATTTACATAGAAGTTACCAGCAGCTTGACTCAAACGTTTTGTCGCACGCTCTATAATATAACGATCATTACTAAATATTGCTCCAGTAAGTGCATAAGGAGATGTTTCATCAACTAAAGTTAAAGTCTCCTCGAAATTCTCAGCATCGTAAACATAAATAGTTACTACCGGACCAAATATTTCTTCTTGCATCGTTACATATTGCGGATCCTTTGTTACAATTACTGTTGGCTGAATGAAGTATCCTTTTGAATCATCGCATTCGCCTCCAGCTATAACTTCCGCAACATTACTTTCTTTTGCATCATCTATATAGCCTTTAATTTTATCAAAAGCTTTTTTATCAATTACCGCATTGAAGAAGTTATCGAAGTCTTCCGGACCACCCATCTTGATATCTTTGATATCCGCTACTAGGTTTTCTTTAACATCGTCCCAGATATTATTAGCTATATATACCCTTGAGGCAGCAGAACATTTTTGTCCTTGGAACTCAAATGCACCTCTAGTAATCGCTGTTGCTACTTGCTTTGGATCAGCTGTTTTATGAGCTAAAATGAAATCTTTTCCACCCGTCTCGCCCACAATTCTAGGGTAAGATTTATACTTTTCAATATTTTCACCTATCAACTTCCAGATATTTTGGAATACACCTGTACTACCTGTAAAATGAATACCTGCAAATTCCGGGTGTTTAAAAATGATGTCTCCTGTGGTTGGACCATCAACATAAATTAAGTTGATAACCCCATCAGGTACTCCAGCTTCTTTAAATATTTCCATTACCACATTAGCAGAATAGATTTGAGAATACGCAGGCTTCCATACTACCGTATTACCCATTAATGCTGCACTTGATGGTAAATTACCAGCAATGGCTGTAAAGTTGAAAGGCGTTAAGGCAAATACAAAACCTTCAAGCGGTCTGTATTCCATTTTGTTCCAAACTCCATCTGGAGAGAATGGCTGCTCTTCATAGATTTCAGTCATGTATTGCACATTGAATCTAAGGAAATCAGCTAATTCGCATGCCGAATCAATTTCAGCTTGGTAAGCATTTTTTGATTGCCCTAACATTGTGGCTGCGTTGATTTTATCCCTGTAAGGTCCAGCAATTAAATCTGCGGCTTTCAAGAAAACAGATGCTCTTTGTTGCCAATGAAGATCAGCCCATTCCTGCTTAGCAGCTAATGCAGCTTTAATAGCTTGTTCGACATGGCTACCATCTCCTTCATGAAATTGGCCTAATTTATGTTGATGATCGTGAGGAGGACTTAATGGATGCGTTTTTCCGGTCCTTACCTCTTCAGCACCGATATACATTGGAACATCTACTTCTTGCCCTCTTAATTCTTTCAGCTTGGCTTGTAAAGAAGTTCTCTCTGGAGTTCCAGGTGCATAACTATTAACAGGTTCGTTTTTTGGAACGGGTACCTTATAAATTGCTGTTGACATATTTTGAATAATTTATACTTGAAAAATAAAAGTCTAAAATTAGGTAAATATTTCAGTTTGCCTTACCAATTGCAACGAAATTTCCACCTTCTTTCCATGCTTACGATTTTAAAAAATTTTGTTTAGATAGATGTGTTTTTTTTACTTGAAAAGCCTTTTCAAATCGCTTTAAAATTCTGCATTATTGAAAGAAGGTCATGCTTCTCCGTCTGATTAGAATTTATAGGAACAAAAAAAGCAGGAATTTCGATTCCTGCTTTCTTTAAAGAGTTATTTGTTTGAGTTATCCATCTCCAAACATATCTTTCAGCTTACTTTTAGCCTTATTTTTAAGCTTTTCCTTTTCTTCTTCGGCCTTCTTTTTAGCCTCTTCTTCTGCTTGCTTTTTCTTTCTTTCTATTTCTGCTTTTGCGCTATCTTTAGCGGCTTGCGCTTTTTGTTCTGCTTCTGCTTTTAACTTATCTTTCTCTTCAGTTAGTTTATCGGTAACTTGTTCTTTTACCGAAGAGGTAACAGAACTTCCACCTTCGGTAGTAGTTTTTCCTAACTTCACTTTAGGATCATCATAAGTACCGCCAATATTAAAGTTAAGGTTAACAGAACTTCCAACGGCTTCCACTTTACTACCTAACAGATTAGATATGGCAGAATTAGCAGCTTGTCCCATACTACCTGTTGGTACGTTCATCTGTAAGTTATAAGCAATGTCGCCCTCTAAACCAGTACTTCCGTCAATAGTCGCTTTATATTTCCCCATTTTCACATCAAATGGTTTAACGGATAATCTGCCGTCTTTAATTTCAGCTTGAACTTTGACATCGTTAATTTGTACCTCATTTGTATTATCTAGTTTCGACAGAGAAGTAACTCCGCTGATTACTTTTGAATCCTTAACTGCCGCATTCATAATCTTAATAAGACCACCCCCGCTTAATGTTGACAGATTAGGCATCATTTCTTGCGTCAATAATCCACTGACAGAGAAATCAGTACTGAATCTACCTTCCATTTTCTCAGCAATAGGAACGAATTTTTGAATAGTTAGAACATTTTTAAAAGTTTCTGGAATGCTTAACTGAGAAATATCTAATCGGAAATCAAACTTTGGGTCATACTCATCTTGGCTGTTGTACAGGCCTGTCATTTTGATAGATCCACCTAGCATATTTACTTTCATTGGATCAAGCGTTAAGATGCCATCTTTTACACGTATTTGACCTAAAGCATTTTTCATCTCGAAATTATCATATTTGATGGTTTGAGCTGTTGCATCAAATGTAAAGTCAATATTTTGAGGAATAACGACTACCTCCATGGCTGTAGTGTCTTCAGTGCTTTCAGCAACTTCCTCCTCTGAAACCCCCATCATTTCATTGAGGTCTAAGAGGGTAGAGGTTAGTTTCATATTTCCTCTTATGACTGCACTGTCATCCAAAGCATAAGCTATATAATTGCTTAAACTACCGTTCAAGGTGAAATCACTTTTCCCGTAATTTCCCTTTAAGACTGTGAGATTAATTGATTCAGGATTAAAATCCATAGCAGCATTAGAAATGATAAAATCAGGAGCATCTTTTTCAGCGTATGAAAAATTCTGCATTTTAAGGTCGCCTGTGGTTTGCAATTTACTGTAATCCTCTTTTTCTACGTCTGCGTAAGAGCCTTTTGAGTTAATATTGGCTGTAATAATACCGCCCATTTTGAAATCCTCAGATGGCTCGATTTTGGAGATGATATCCAAATTTAAAGCTCCTTGCATGCTTAAGTCCCAAACAGGAGAGTCAAAGTTGTTGACAACTGCCTGAGCAGTAAATCTATCTTTATCAATACTTAATCCGAAATTTTTGAGCTCCAAAAATCCGTCCTTCAAATCACCTGATTGAGATTTAGCATGCATTTCCATCTCAATATTCTCTATAGGAAGGGGAACATCAGCCGATTTTACAAAAGCGTCTCTTACTACTAAATCAATGGCAAAAGAAGGCATCCGCGTATCACTATACACCCCTTTTACAAATCCTGAAAAATCAAATTCTCCTCTTGTTTCCAAATCATCGAAACCACTGGCATACATGCCGGGCACTAATGATAGGATATTTTTGAATTGTGTATCAGTGGTGGCGAAGTTAATATCCATTTCATAATCATCAGTTGGCATGGCGAAATACCCATCAAAATTTAAGTGAAAATCATTTAAAGTTGTTTGAGCATCCTTAAATGTGAATTTCATATTGTCCATATCCATTCCTAAAAACAAATCTGCTTGTAGACTCTTATGAGCAACATACACATCACCTCCATAAGCAAAAGAGAAATCTTTGGCAGAGGTTTTCGTTTCCATGTCAAAAACAGAGAGTGTGAAATCGCCATTTCCGGTATGGTCAACACCTAATAATGAAATTGCCACTTCATTCATCTGATCATAATAGTTGATCCTACCACTTTTGATTTCCCAGTGGTCAATGCCCAATTTAAATTCCTCTTCTGATGTGCTGACTTCTTCTGTTTCTTCCTCATCAGAAGGATAGGTAATGTCATAGTTTGCAGAACCATCTTCCAAAACCAAGATATTGATCAAAGGCTGATCGAGCATGATACCTTTTATATTCAAAGGTTCTCCTTTTATAATGGCTACTATATCCATTTCAACTGAAAAGTCATTTGCCGAAAAAAGAGTATCTCCTTCAAATGTGTCTTTTCCAGTAATAGAGAAATCACGAATTCCCAAGGTTAAGTCGGGGAAGTTTGATAAAAGCGAAATGCTTATTTTAGAAGGATCAAAAGTGACTTTTGCATTAATGGAGTTGTCGATTTCCGTTTGAACTGCTGAAACTATTCTGTCTTTAAATAAAACAGGGACCAATATAATGGTCAGAACAAAAAGTGCAATAATACTGCTAAGGATGATTAATAGCTTTTTCATAAGTTAAATTTGCTTTTACTCTACTGTAAATTTATAAATATTATACGATTGGTAAAGAATAAGGTCTACTTATCAAATTATTATTATTGGTTTAATTCCAATAATCCTTTCTTAATGCAATAAACAAATGTTTTTTTGCCAACAAATGATAAATCCATGAGTTCATAATGAAATTTAAATTATGAAAAAGACCTTAAGACTTATTTTGGGTGATCAACTTAATCAGAAACATTCTTGGTTTTCAGAAGAGAACGATGATGTCTTATATGTGCTGATGGAAATGCGTCAAGAAACAGATTACGTCACTCATCACATTCAAAAAGTGGTATCCTTTTTTTCAGCGATGCGAGCTTTTAAAGTTGAATTAGAAGCGAAAGGTCATAAGTTCCTCTACATTAAAATTAACGATGCTGGAAACAAGCAATCATTAAAAGATAATATCAAGAGTATTATTAAAGAACATAAAATAGAGCATTTCGAATATCTCTTACCCGATGAATATAGATTAGATCAGCAGTTGAGAAGTTTAGTTGAAGAGATTTCCATTTCTAGTAATTCGGTAGACACAGAGCATTTTTTGACTGGTAGAAATGATATTGCTGATTTTTTTAGTGGTAAAAAACAATTCCTAATGGAGAATTTTTATCGCAAAATGAGAAAAGATCATGATATCCTTATGGACGGGAAAGAACCAATAGGAGGGAAGTGGAATTTTGATCATGATAATCGAAATAAATATAAGGGAGAAGTCCCGATTCCACCTGCGTACAGCTATAAAAATGATGTAAAAGAGGTTTTTAAAGATATTGAGAACGCAGGAATAAAAACAATAGGGACTGTTGATGCTGATAATTTCCACTGGCCGATTGATAGAAAACAGGCGTTACAATTTGCAAGATACTTTTGCCGTGAATTATTGCCTTATTTCGGCACCTATCAAGATGCCATGCATACCGAAGAGCAATTTTTGTTTCATTCCAGAATTTCATTTGCACTTAATTCAAAATTGATCAGCCCTAGGGAGCTCGTAGATAAAATCATTAAGGCTTGGGAGGAAGATCAAGATAAAATCAATATAGCCCAAGTGGAGGGTTATATTAGGCAGGTGATTGGATGGCGAGAATACATGCGGGGAATTTATTGGGCAAAAATGCCAGATTATGCTGAAAAGAATTTCTTTGAGCATGATCGTCCACTTCCTGATTTTTATTGGACAGGTAAAACTAAAATGAAATGTATGGAGAAATCCATTAAGCAATCATTAACGGAAGCCTATGCGCATCATATTCAGCGATTGATGGTGACGGGTAATTTCGCTTTGCTCAATATGACAGATCCTGATGAAGTAGATAAATGGTATTTAGGAATTTACATTGATGCAATTGAGTGGGTAGAAATTACGAATACCAGAGGGATGAGTCAGTTTGCGGATGGTGGAATAGTAGGTTCTAAGCCTTACCTAGCTAGTGCTAACTATATGCATAAAATGAGTAATTACTGTGCTAATTGCCATTATGACCATAAAAAGAAAGTTGGAGAAAAAGCTTGCCCTTTCAATAGTTTGTACTGGAATTTTTACAATACTCACCGCGATAAGCTAGCTAAAAATCAACGAATTTCTATGATGTACAGAACTTGGGACAAGAAATCTGATCAAGAAAAGGAAGATTTATTAAAGCAGGCAGATTATTATTTAGCACATGCCGATGAGCTTTAAGAAATTAATAATAGACTACGGGAATTGAAATTGTATAAAGTCAGCGGGGGACAAATCTTTTGGTTCATTTCAAAAAAAAGAAAATGATCCTAAATCTCAAAATGCCATTTCCAAGCGAAACTAGCTTACTTAATATTTATTGTTAAGATCCTTAATTTTGTATTAAGATGTTGGTTTTATAAGCTCAAGTCATTCATTTAGTCATCTAAAAAACTATGCGTCAGTTAATTAAAAAAAAATTAGATAGTAATTTTATATTACCTATTTATTATATTTATTAATAAATTGTTAACTTTGTATAACGTTCAATCGTTGTATGTTAACATTAAGGTAATATTGAAAACATTCTTAACACCATATCGAAGCTACCGCACAGCCATTCTTGGGGGAATTTTCATAATGATATTGGGTTTAATTGGTCCTGTAAATGCCCAGAATTTCAATCCCCAAAATAAAGAGCTACTAAATGATATTGCATTTATAGCATCGGTAGATAAGTTTGAAAATCATAAAAACTGGAATCAACTAATTAGGAAGTTGGAGAGAAAATCCAATTCAGATGCAGAATATTTTTTAGAATACATTTTTTACAAAACACATCAAAAGCTATTGAAAGAATATCGCAAAGGGACGACTTTCAATAATTTATTGGAGTCCGGCGATTATGACTGTGTCTCTGCTAGTATTACTTATTCCATTTTACTAAAATATTTTGATATTGAGCATAGCATTATTGAAACTGATTATCATGTTTTTATCATTGCTAGTATTAGTGATCAAGAGTATATTTTAGAAACAACCGACCCAAGAAGTGGATGGTTGTCAAATGCAAATGAGATAAAAGAATTTAAGGAGGATTTTCTACCTGATAATAGCGCTACATTATTGAATCAAAACCTGTCTATAGGTGCTTTAGGATATGGGGAACCCAACTCCAAAACAATCTATAAAGAAATAAGCTTGAGACAATTAAGTGCTTTACAATTTTTCAATCAGGGGCTGATTGCCATTCATGAGCAGGATTATATTTTAGCCTCAAGAAGATTGCAACAGGCTTTAAATCTCTACGATTCTGAGCGGATCAGTGCGGTATTTGACATTGTAGCTCCCCAAGATTAGTTTCCGTTTAGGATCCAGCGAACCTTTCATATTTCAAGGAATTTGGAGTTATTATTGGAAAAACTTTTTATCACTTATAAAAAATACCCACTCCATGTGTTTCTGGTGCTTATCAAATTTACAATACATTAGATAATATTATTTCATTATAATTTTCACATAAATTAGCAAAAAGTTAATCTTAAATTACAGTCTTTGTAAATTAATGCAATAAATTTGCGATATCTTCAAAAACTAAGAAAACATGCGCACATCTTTATTGTCATTTTTGCTTACTCTTTTCACTATCACATGTCTTTTTGCTCAAGATCAATCCTTTGAATTTGGTTCGAAAGAAACTTTGACTTTGTCTTTCGGCTCATGTAATCGTCAAAACTTAGCTCAGCCTCTATGGCAACCCATCATAGATCACAATCCCGATTTATTCATGTTTTTAGGGGATAATATTTATGGTGATACGGATGATATGCAGATTTTAAAGGATAAATATCAAATACAGAAAAATCACCCTGATTATAAAGAGCTTCGAGAGCAAATGCCAGTGATAGGCGTTTGGGATGATCATGATTATGGTAAAAATGATGCTGGAAAGGAATATGCTTATAAAGAAGAAAGTCAACAGCTGTTTTTGGATTTCTTTGATGTGCCAGCTGAAGACGAAAGAAGAGAAAGGAAAGGCGCGTACTCTTCCTATGACGTAAAATGGAAGTCCCATACCATAAGACTTATTTTATTAGATGGAAGATACCATAGAGATAGCCTTGAGAGAATAGATCGTGTCTATCAGGTAAATCAAGAGGGTACAATATTGGGGGAAGAACAATGGTCGTGGCTGGAAGGTGAAATGTCAGATAAAGATGTTTCGTTATTTATCATAGCTAGTGGTATTCAAATGATTCCTGAAGATCACAATTATGAAAAATGGGCAAATTTTCCTCAGGAAAGACAAAGACTCTTGTCTTTAATCCAAGAGAAGAAGCCAAAAGGCACATTATTGTTAAGTGGAGACCGTCATATTGCAGAAATATCAAGATTAGATATTAAAGATCTTGACTATCCTTTGGTAGAAGTAACCTCAAGCGGTTTAACACATACCTGGAACAATGCTCCTCAAGAACCTAACCGACATCGACTAGGAGAGTTGGTCAGTGATTTGAACTATGGGATAATTAAGATAGAAGAAAAGCAAGAAGGTTTAAGTATAGAAGCTGAAATTAGAGGCAAGGATCAAGAGTTATTACATTTTGTCACTATTTCAATGAATTGATTTTCAGACCTTTATCCTAGTGCTCTCCTTGCAGTTAATCGATTTGGGTGCTAAATATTTTTGCAATCTTATCATTAAATGCTTGTATGAGTTTTTTGGACCAGGATTAGATATTTATGCTAAAGCTAAATACCACATTATGATATACTTTATCGATGGGTACAAGTGGCTGCGGATCGTACATATTCTGATAAAGTAAAGTTAATCCTAAGTATTTGGTGAGCTTATAAGTTAGTCTAGAGCTACTTCCAGCTCTTGGGTTGGTAAATAGATTTTGTATATCATCCTGATAGTAGATGCTCAGATCTAGCAGGAATTTTTCCGCAAATCTTTGCTTAAAACTTATGTAACTACCTAATCTGATCAATTCATTTGTGATGGAGTTCGCAGGGTTTGGTATAGTTTCCGAATCTGGAACACCTCGGTAATCCCATTTTTCATATTCATAAAATGGGCCGAAGCCAGCAAAAACACCAGTATTTTTTTTGTAAAGTGCTCTCCATCGTAAATTTGCTCCTGCAGCATATTTTCTATCTAAACCCCTAACTTCATTCCAGTGAGCTTGAAAATAAGGTTCAAGAGCGAAAGGTAAAGTATCTTGAATTCTTCGGTATTCAATAAAAAAGTATCCACCACTCTCGAAAGTTTCATCGCCAAAACGGGACAATTCCACCTTATTTGCTATCGTCATGGCATTTTTCTTAAATAATAGTGAAAGGTCAGCAGTATTTTCAAATTTTATCAAATCCTCTTTTAGGTTTTGATACTGAAAGCTCGGGACTATATTACCTTTTACATGCTTGGTAGTATCCAGAATTACAGCAAAATTCTCGTAATGAAGAATTTGTCCATGTAAAGGCGTAGTAAAAAGAAATAGAAATAAATATTTGTATAATTTAGTCATAGAGCTGTTGGGTTTGCGTGAATTTTAATATAGGCAATATTCTATATACTATAAATGGACTGGAGCACCGATTGTTCGGAAGGTTTAATTTATCTGAATACTTGATACTGTTAAGATTGAGCTAATAAAATAGGAATGCATTTGTGGGATTTTATTTCTATGTTTATGTGGTATTACTTTAAATCAGCTTTTAAATGTATATAAATAAGAATTACGGTTTTTGGATGACTTTTGGATGGTCAAGTAAGCCCTTCTTATTGGGCTTGGGATATGGTTTTGTCATTTCGCTCTTAGCGTATATTTTTGATTTAAGCTTTAACCTACCCTGGCAACCTCTAAGTGTCATAGGTATAGCGGTTGCGTTTTATCTAGGATTTAAAAATAATAGTTCCTATGATCGTACCTGGGAAGCAAGAAAAATCTGGGGCGAAATTGTAAATAATAGCCGATCGTTCGGAGCAGCTGTATGTAGTTTCGTGGCGGGTGCCGAAGATGACCAGATAAAAAAAGAACTGATTTATAGACATCTTGCATGGTTGACTGCTCTGCGTTTTCAACTGAGATTAAGTAAAGAATGGGAGCATACTGACATGCGGCTAGATAAATTGTTCAATGCAACGGTTTGTGAAAACTATACAAATACCTTAGATGCAGAGCTTTCTAAGTTTATTTCTGATGCTGAACTTAAGACTTACAGTGATAATTCAAATAAGGCCACTCAAATAATGAGAAAACAAGCTGAACGACTACAAGAATTGAGAACGCAGAATTATTTTGAAGATTTTAGGCATATGGAATTTCATCATTTGATTAGTGAATTTTATAATGGGCAGGGGAAATCAGAACGAATTAAAACTTTTCCTTTTCCAAGACAATATGCTTCTACTGCTTTATGGTTGACTTTTGTATTCGCCTTCTTAGTCCCATTTGGAATGCTAGATGTATTCAAAAACATGGCTGACTGGATGTATTGGTTGTCCCCTCTACTTTCTGCACTTGTAATTTGGGTTTTCTTTTTAATGGAGAAAATAGGGGATTACTCTGAGAACCCATTTGAGGGAACCTACAATGATGTACCCATTACAGCCATTTCCAGAACTATAGAAATAGATTTACGAGAGATGATACAGGACGAGAACATTCCTGAAGCCTCCAAATCGGAAAATGGGTTTTTGTTGTAGCATCAAGAGGAATTGAAGGTCAATTCCCAATGTGTTGTTATAAAATTATTTTCTTCTTAAGATCGCTGCCAATTGTAAAGAAACATTGAGCAAAGTCATCTTAGCACTTGCGTTTCTCTCAAGATAGTAGATGGCTTTGTTTAGGATTTCATTCATTTGTGCAATCTTTTCCAAGCTTAATGTTTTGCTGAATTTCATCACAAATTGCTCATGCTCATCTGGTACTCTCATTAGTTCCGTGCTTTGCATGAGCGCTACTAAAGATTCTCTCAATATATTTTCTGCATGAACCAGCCATTGTTGCTGATTCATTTTGCCCCACTTATGAAAATCATCAGATCTTTTCACCAATTTTGTGTAATCATTTGCCCAGCATTCTCTCATCCATTGTTCAAATTCTTGTTGAGCATCGTCTGAAACATCATCAATCAATTCAACTGCTTTGTGGAGATCTCCCTGAGCTATATGCGCTAGCTGTTTAGCTTGGTTCTCTGCTACTTCATATGTAGAAACCAGAATATCTCTTACTTCATCATCAGAATAGTTGGGCACATGTACAGCCTGCGTTCTCGAAATGATGGTTCCGATTAATTTCTCCCGATTATTAGAAACCAGAAGAAAGACAGTTTTATCAGAAGGTTCTTCAATTATTTTCAATAATGCATTGGCTGCAGAGGGGTGTAAGTATTCGGGCAACCAAATCAACATGATTTTATATTTGCCTTCAAATGCTTTTAGGGAAAGGTTTCGGATGATATTTTTACTCTCATCCTTAGCGATATTGAGTTGCTTATTGCCAGTACCAATATGATCAATCCAATTAGCAGCAGAGGCAAAGCTATCTGTCAAAAGGAAAGATCTCCAATATTTCATGAAGTTATTGCTGAGTTTGGAGTCGTCTCCTTTTATGTTGTCGTTTGCTGCCGTAGGAAATGAGAACTGAAAATCAGGATGGATGAATTTGGCATTTTTATGACAGGAATTGCATTGTCCACAAGCATCATTTTCCCCAGGATTTTCGCAATTTAAGTAAGTAGCATATGCTAAAGCCATTGGTAAGTTTGCTGTACCGGGGTTTCCCCAAAATAATTGAGCATGAGCAATTTTACCAGATTTTACTCCCTTTATAAGTTGTTCTTTTAAATCAGTAAGTCCTGGTATATCGGCAAAGAGCATAGTACTTAGTTTTTGCTATCTTCTAATTTCTTTAATTCAGCTTCTTTTTTATCTTTCCTTTTATGGATTATTGCTGAAATATAAATACTTATTTCATAAAGAATTAAAAGCGGAAAAGAGATCAATAATTGGCTAATAGGATCTGGTGGTGTTATAAAAGCGCTGATCACCAAAATGACTACTATTGCAATTTTTCTATACTGCTTCAAAATTTGTGGATTGATAATACCAGCTTTACTCATAAAGAGAATTACCATTGGTAACTGAAACATTAAACCGCATGCTAAAACCAACATCGTTAATGTTGAGACATAAGATGTTATATCAAACTCATTTAAAACTGATGCATCTACTTGATAATTGGCCAAGAAATTTATGGAAATAGGGGCTACTATATAGTATCCAAATAATACTCCAGACATAAATAATAGGCTCACAAAAAAAGTAGCACCTCTACTGGTTTTCTTTTCATTGTCGTATAATGCAGGACTCACAAATCTCCACATTTCCCAAAAGAAATATGGAAAGGCCACTATGATTCCCAATACTATGGAAGAGGTAATGTGCATGCTAAACTGCCCAGTCATTTTTCTACTTTGGATAATGAATGGCAGTTCTTCAATACAAAATGCTGTTGAATTTGCTAAAGTTTGTCCTAGATTACATGCCATCTGGTAGAACCAAAAATCTGGTCGTGATGGACCAAGAATCAAAGTGCCAAAAACAAATTCTTTAGAGGCAAAAGCAATAATAGAAAAAACTACTACAGCGGATAAAGCCCTTACGATATGCCATCGAAAGGCTTCCAGATGATCCAAAAAGCTCATCTCCACTTGTGGTTGATCTGCTGGCATATATTGATTATATGAAACTTAAATTATAAATAGATAAAAGTTTAATGTTGGTACTTGGATTTCTAAATTTGCTCTAATAGTTGCGTAAAAGGCTCTATTTAAACAAAGGAAAAGCTACCATCCACTCATTAATTTCATTCTTTATAGAAGCAAGCTTTTGCTTATCTTCATGTTGAGTGATTACAGTATCAATGAAATCTACTATTTTCACCATATCAGACTCCACTAAACCTCTTGATGTTACTGCTGCGGTTCCAATTCTCATTCCGGAAGTCACAAATGGTGATTTATCATCAAAAGGTACCATGTTTTTATTGATGGTGATATCTGCTTCTCCTAAAACTGCCTCAGCAATCTTTCCAGTGATACCTTTAGATCTTAAGTCGATTAACATTAAGTGGTTGTCTGTTCCCCCCGAAATAATTTTGTAATCTCGATCCATAAATGCTGTAGCCATCACCTCAGCATTTTTCTTTACTTGTAATATGTAATCGAAGTAATCATCTGTCAAACACTGCCCAAAAGCTACTGCTTTAGCAGCAATAACATGTTCCAAAGGTCCTCCTTGGGTACCAGGAAATACTCCAGAATCCAATAATTGAGTCATTTTACGTAGCTCTCCTTTTGGATTTTTGTATCCAAATGGATTTTCAAAGTCATCACGCATCATAATCAAACCACCTCTCGGACCTCTTAAAGTCTTATGAGTAGTGGTGGTAACAATATGGCAGTAATCCAAGGGATCGTCAAGCAGACCTCTTGCAATTAAACCGCTTGGATGAGAAATATCTGCTACTAAAATAGCACCCACTTCGTCTGCTATTTCTCTTAGTTTTTTATAATTCCATTCACGACTATAAGCAGAAGCACCACAAATAATCATTTTTGGTTGTTCTTTTTTGGCTGTAGTCTCTACTTTATCCCAATCAATCAAACCAGTTTCTTCTTCAACTCCGTAAAAAGAGGGACTGTAGAGCTTTCCTGAGAAGTTTACAGTTGAGCCATGCGTTAAATGACCTCCATGCGATAAATCAAATCCTAATATTTTATCACCTGGGTTAAGACAGGCTAACATCACAGCAGCATTGGCTTGAGCACCAGAATGAGGCTGAACATTTGCCCAAGTAGCGCCAAATAATTCTTTTACTCTTTCTATAGCTAAGTTTTCAACTTCATCTACCACTTCGCATCCACCATAATACCTTTTTCCTGGTAAGCCTTCTGCGTATTTATTAGTCAGAACGCTGCCCATTGCTTCCATCACTTCGGGCGAAGTGAAGTTTTCTGATGCGATTAGTTCAACACCTGTTTCTTGTCGTTTTTGTTCCTGCTTGATGAGGTCGAATACTAAATTATCTCTTTGCATTTTGTAAACCAATTTGGACATAAAATTAGCGCAGAATTACGGGATATACAATTGAAAAGCTTGAAGCTTTTGTAAACAGTTAGATAAATTTTTGAATGGATAGCAAAAATGTCTTTCGAGATAAAAAAAAGCATGTTCTCTACTTTAGAAAAACATGCTTTAGTTTAAAAAGAACAATAATAGATACCTTATTCATCAATAGTTACATGTCCCCAATTATGGCCTTTTCTAATTCGATTCAATTGAGTATGTGTGATCCCAAACTGTCGTGCGATCTGACTATATCTAGTCTTTTCGTTTTTCAACATCTTTTTGATCACTCTTACATCTGATTCTGTTAGCTTATATCCGGTAATTCTTTTCTTTAAAACTTTTGGATTTTTATTATTATGATCAGCTAATTCTCTTTCAGAAACCCACTTTAGATTGCTTAAATGATTGTTGGCTTTGTCGTAGTCTAAGTGAGTGACATACACCTGATTGTCGTTATCTTTTGGGATAAATGATTCGGCAACCAAACGGTGTACATAATAGCTTTGAGTAATTCTTTTATCAAATCGAACCATGATAGCTTGATAGCCATTGACATTTGATCCTTTGATGATTTTTCCGGTTTCACGGGTCGAATAACTTTTGATTCTGCCGTAATTCGAGACTTCGTATTTAGCGTGAGGAAGATCCACATTAAATTCAATCTCTTTCCACTTTTCCAGTTTTGGATCCATGTTCTGTTTTAGTTATAGTTTTGCTTATTTATATTGAAATTAAAGGTAGGTAATTAAATTAATAAAAAAAATACCATAATTCTTAGATTAGTTATAACCGTACTTCTTTCGCCAAAGATTTTGCAGCTTTTGTCGAAAATCTTTCTCTCTAGCATTATCTTGAGGCTCGTAGAGGGTGTTTTTACTGATTTCATCAGGCATAAACTCTTGGTAAGCAAAATTTCCAGGAAAATCATGAGAATATTTATATCCGCTTCCATATTTCATATCTTTCATCAATTTCGTGGGTGCATTTCGTAAATGCAATGGAACGGATAAATCCCCGGTTTCTCGAACTAGCTGCCTAGCTTTTTTAATTGCTAGATAAGATGCATTGCTTTTTGGGGAACATGCTAAGTAAGTGACACATTGAGCCAACACTATTTCGGCTTCAGGATATCCAATCATGCTAACCGCTTGAAAAGTGTTGGTAGCGATTAATAAGGCATTAGGATTTGCAAGACCGATATCCTCCGAAGCTGAAATCAGTAATCTTCTTGCAATAAACTTTACATCTTCCCCACCTTCAATCATTCTTGCAAGCCAATATAGAGCAGCATTTGGATCGCTTCCTCTTATGCTTTTAATAAAAGCAGAAATGATGTCGTAATGTTGTTCGCCTGATTTGTCGTAAATCGCCATTCTATTTTGAGCAATTTCCTTTACTTGCTCATTGGTGATTTTAACTTTTTCCTCTTTACCATATGCGTCAATTACCAATTCGAATAAATTCAAGAGCTTTCGGGCATCGCCACCAGAGAGTTGAATCAGTGCTTCATATTCTTTGATTTCAATATTCAGCTCTTTTAATTTTTCATCATTTTTTAAAGCTGCATGGAGCAACCCTTTTAAATCCTCTAATTCCAATGCTTTTAGTGTATAAACTTGACATCTGGAAAGAAGTGCAGAATTTACTTCAAAGGATGGGTTTTCAGTAGTTGCGCCAATTAAGGTAATCACTCCTTTTTCCACAGCTCCTAATAAAGCATCTTGCTGGGATTTGTTGAAACGGTGTATTTCATCTATAAACAAAATTATTTTACCCGAACGGGATGCTCTTTGGATGACTTCCCTGACATCTTTTACACCAGCGCTTATGGCACTTAGTGTTTGAAAGGGGGCCTTTACTTGATTGGCTATTATATTTGCAATGGTAGTTTTGCCTACTCCAGGAGGTCCCCAAAAAATCATCGAAGGTATTTTCCCCTGCGCAATCGTCAATCTTAATACTCCTTTTTCCCCTACCAGATGTTGCTGCCCTACCAATTCTTCCAACTGAGTTGGACGCATCCTTTCTGCGAGTGGTTTATCTTCTCCAAATATCATACTATTTCCAATTTTAAATTGAGCCTATTCTAGCTTTGCAATACCATATTCTTTAAAACCTTGTAGGTTTCATTTTAGACGAATTAAGCCTTTAGTGCAATTACACGTTATTGTTAAGCATTTAGCTATTATTTACTACAAAAAAGCTATTGAGAATTTAAATTTTTGAATCCATCATTAAACTGCAATATCCACATATTCCATTAGTTTTGCCAAATGAATAAAACATGGCAAATTCATGGGGCACTTGCTTTAGTAGGCTTAATCTACGGTGCAAATTATGTGATTGCGAAAGGTGTAATGCCTAATTATATGAGTCCCAATGCCTTTATATTGTTAAGGGCAACAGTTGCGACCGCTCTTTTTTGGATTTATCATGCTTTCACTTCCTCAGAAAAGATAGTTAGGAAAAAGGATTATTGGCTATTTGCAAAATGTGCCGTTTTTGGTGTAATGGGCAATCAACTAATTTTCTTTAATGGATTAAGCTTGACAAGTCCTGTAAATGCCAGCATTATCATGACGGCTAACCCGATTATTGTTTTGGCGATTTCCTTTTGGTTATTGAATGAAAAAATAACTTGGCGTAAGATAATTGGGATTCTAATTGGTGCCTGTGGTGTAATTTTATTGGTGTTAAATAAAGAGGTTAGCATAGATAATGATGCCTTTTTGGGAGATATTTTTATTTTCTTGAATGCTACTTTTTATGGTATTTATTTGGTGATGGTCAAGCCACTGATGCAGAGATATGAGCCTATTACAGTCGTGAAATGGGTTTTTCTTTTTGGTACATTGATGATAATTCCTTTAGGACTCGTGCCGATTTTCAATGTGGAATTTCAAGCCTTTCCAGCTGATATTTGGTGGAGCATTGTTTACGTGATTATTGGAACCACTTTTCTAGCATATCTGCTGAATGCTATGGCTTTAAAGCATGTCAACTCAACGATTGTTGGTTATTACATCTACTTACAACCTGTTTTTGCTACACTTATTACCATTATCATTGGTCAAGAGGTCTTTCGTTGGGAAAAAAGCTTATTTGCATTGATGATATTTTTTGGAGTATATTTAGTGAGTCAACAAAAGAAACCTAAACATGCAAAAGAGACTAATTGAAATTAAATGGGGATTGATTTTCGTTATTATGATGCTACTCTGGATGTATTTTGAAAAAGCAATGGGCTGGCATGATGAAAATATTGCAGAGCATGCAGCTTACACCAATTTTGTTGCCATTCCATCTGTACTTGTGTATGTATTGGCGTTATTAGAGAAGCGCAGAAAGTATTTCAATAATGTGATGACTTGGAGGCAAGGCTTTATTTCTGGTATGGTTATAACGTTAGGAGTAGTCATATTGACTCCTTTCAGTCAACTTGTAACGCATGAATTAATTACGCCTGATTATTTTGAGAATGTTTCTGCCTATGCTGTAAATCAAGGCCAAATGACCCAAGAAGAGGCCAGTAATTACTTTAACTTGACCAGTTACTTGTGGCAAAGTGCAGTTTTTGCACTTATTGTTGGCACTTTGACTTCTGCTATTGTGGCCTTGTTTGTTAGAAGGAAGGCTTGATTTCTTGATTCTAACACATAAAAAGTTGAGATGCGTTTGATTATGAACTTTTAAATATACGGTATTCATAATCTAAAGTCACTTTTCTCTATACTTCCAATTTTTCCCCTTAATTTTACCGCATGGGAGAATTCTTTTATCGTTTGGGCATATCATTTTTAAGTCTTGGTGTTAAGATTTCTGCCTTATTCAATGCGAAGTCCAAAAAGTTCGTAGAAGGTAGAAGGGATCTTTTTCCTCATTTAGAAGAAAGATTTAAAGATGTTGACCAGCCTGTAGTCTGGTTTCACTGCGCGTCATTGGGCGAATTTGAGCAAGGAAGACCTGTGATGGAAGCATTTAAAAATGAGCATCCAGATTTCTTTATTTTGCTGACTTTCTTTTCACCCTCTGGTTATGAGGTACGAAAAAATTATGAATTGGCTGATTACATCTGTTACATGCCATTAGATACTGCAGAAAATGCCAAGCGATTTGTGGAGATAACTAATCCGAAGATAGGATTTTTTGTGAAGTATGAATTTTGGCATTATCACTTAAAAGCCTTAGCAAAGGCAGATTGCTGGGTATATTCTATTTCTGCCATATTTCGTTCGAATCAGCGTTTTTTTAAATTCCATGGAGACTTTTATCGCAAAATATTAAAGCATTTCGACCATATTTTCGTGCAAAATAAGAAGGTAGCTGCTTTGCTCAAGGGAATTCACATTCACAATGTTAGTGTAAGTGGTGATACTCGATTCGATAGGGTTAAATCCATAACAGATAGTATAAAGCCTCAAGATTTATTTACTGAATTTTCAAATGGACAATCAGTAGTAATTGGAGGCAGTACTTGGGATCCAGATATTAAAGTAATAGCACCTTTTTTACAACAAAATAGTAATTGGAAAGCCATTATAGCACCTCATGATATAAGCGAAACCAATTTGAAATTGCATGAAGAGATTTTGAAAATTCCAACCGAACGCTTTAGCAAGATCGAGGCTGTTGCTGCTGCAAATACAAGAGTCATTTTGATTGATAATATCGGAATGCTTTCGTCTCTATATCAATATGGTAAAATAGCATTTATAGGCGGTGCATTTGGAGATGGATTGCATAACACTCTGGAAGCTGCGTGTTTTGGATTGCCTGTTGTTTTTGGCAATAAAAACTATAAAAAGTTTCAAGAAGCTTTAGATTTATTGGAAAATGGAGGCGCTTTCCAAGTGGCGAATGCTAAAGATTTTCTATTTATTATGAATTCAGGCCAATTTAACATAGAAGAAGCCTCTAAAAATGCTTCGGAATACGTCAAGGAAAACATAGGAGCCACTGAAAAGATTATGAGATATATTGCGCCAATCGTTCAAAAAATGAAAGTATCATGATAAAAGGAAGAGTTTTCAAATCGACTGGAAGTTGGTACACTGTTTTTGCAGAAGAGCAATTCTACGAATGCAGATTGAGGGGTAAGCTCCGTTTGGATGATGAGAAAGTAACCAATCCTGTGGCGGTAGGAGATTGGGTGAGCATTGCGCCTGAAAATGAAAAGGAAGCGATTATTAAGGATGTTTTGCCTAGAGAAAATTATATCATCAGGAAATCCACTCGTAAAAAGAAACATAGCCATCGTTTGGCTGCTAACCTCGACCAAGCCGTTTTGGTAGTGACTTTGGCTTTCCCTAGAACTAGTTTGGGTTTTATTGATAGGTTCTTAGTAAGTTGCGAATCCTTTAGAATTCCCACTGTATTGCTATTTAACAAAGCCGATTTATTAGATGAAGAGGGCTTAGAATATTACGAAGCACTAAAATTTGATTATCAGGAATTAGGCTATAAGGTTTTGTTAGTGTCTGCCGAAGAAAATGTAGGTATGGAAGAATTGAAAGAAGTTTTAGAAGGAAAAACCTCGCTTTTTGCTGGTCATTCAGGAGTAGGGAAGTCAACCCTACTGAATTTAATTGCTCCTCATATTGATCAAAGAATTGGAGAGGTGTCTGAATCAGTTGGAAAAGGTGTGCATACCACTACTTTTGCAGAAATGTTTGAAGCCAGCAAGGGGACTTTTGTGATTGACACTCCGGGAATTAAAGAATTAGGATTGTGGGATATTGGTAACGAGGAATTAAGCCATTATTTCCCCGAAATGCGAGAATATATTGGAGAATGTAAATTTCATAATTGCACTCATACGCATGAACCAGGCTGTGCTTTTCGGGAAGCCATGGAAGAAGGGAAGATTGCCCCTAGCCGATATGAGAGCTATTTAAGTATTTTGGAGGATGAGGATAGTCATCGATGATGATTAAACCTTCACTGGAAATGTCGGACATCAACAATGACAGGATAAGGCTGTGATTAACCGCAAAGGTGCCAATTCGCAAAGAAAATAAGAAAAATATAAGGCCAGCTAAAAGCAGGAATTTAAACGCAAAAGAGTCAAAAAAAAACAAAAGGATTTTCGATAAAGCGAAAAATATGCCCTGTTTTACCTCCTAGTCTTAGCGTCTCGCTAAGATTGTAAGGAACAGGGACAAGATCTTAGCGAGACGCCAAGATCCGTGAAGCTTTGACGAGTTTAACTATTTCCTCATCACCACATCCGCAAAATACTTTTTATCATCATAAAAATACTTTTCCACATTTAAACCTGCTTCTTTTGCGATATCTTCAATCATATCCTCATCAAATTTTTGAGATACTTCCACGTGAATATGTTCCCAAGCCCTAAAATGAATGGTGGTATCAATGCCTTTTAAATAGACCGTTTGTTCTTTTTGAGAAATTAAGAAGCTTTTTGTGGTACCACTTTGAGGGTCATAAGACGGATAATGTTTAAATTCTGCTAAATCAAAATTAGCCTCTAATTCACTGTTAAGCCTTTTCAAGAGATTCATATTAAACTGGCGGGTAATGCCTTGTTGATCATTATAAGCGCTTCTGATCATATCGGGATCTTTTTTCATATCAAAGCCCATAATGATCTGGTCTCCTACTCTTAGTTTTTCGGCTATATGATTGATAAAAGTTTGTGCATCAGGAAGTGCAAAATTTCCAATATTTCCACCCATGAAAAGGACTACCATTGGGTTTTTCCTTTCTGCATTTAAAGCATCTAAGGCAGAAAAATACTCTTTGTTAATGGGTTTAATATCTAGTTCAGGAATTGACTTTTGCATTCTTTCTTGCAATAAGTTCAAAACATTCTCTGAAATATCAACAGGCTTATAATTGAAATTTGCTTTCTTTATTACGAAATGTTTTAAAAGAATTTCAGTTTTTAAACCATCTCCTGCACCAAATTCAATCAGGTTGAATCCATCAGCATCTGCTGAAATAATGGAAAGAATCTCATCTTTATATTTTTGAAATATATCAAACTCACAATTGGTGAGATAATATTCCGGCATGTTCATAATTTCTTGAAAGAGACGGTCTCCTTCAGCATCATAAAAAAGCCAACTAGGGAGTGATTTTTCTTTTTGTGTGAGTCCTTCTTTTACAGCATCTGCCACGGAGAAGTTGATTTTATCAGTTGTTGTCATAAATCTTTTGCTAATCTTATTCCGCTGAAATGCCATTGTAAATGCGGATGAAAGAAATTTCTGTATGTTTTTCTTGAATGATTAATTGATGTAGCTCGAGAAGCACCGCGCATCACCATTTGGTTTACCATGAATTTTCCATTGTATTCTCCGATGGCCCCTGAAGGTTTTTTGTATCCAGGATAGGGGAGATATGCACTGCCGGTATGCTCCCATCGTTTTCCCCAATCAAATAAGTTGGAAGCGGTTTCCCATTCAAATTCTGTTGGTAAGCGCAATCCTTTCCATTCTGCGAATGCATAAGCTTCATAAAAACTAATATGCATTAATGGAGCTGATTCATCGATGGGCTTTAAGCCGGCCAAAGTGTAATAATGCCATTTTCCGTCTATCTTATGCCAATACAGTGGAGTTGAAATCCCACTTTCTTCTAACCAAGCTCGAGCATCTGAATGCCAATAGGCATGGTTTTCATAGCCTTTTGCTTCTATAAATTCAGCATATTCTCCATTCGTTACGAGTTGGTTAGCGATTTTGGCGCCTTCCAAATGGACTTCATGGTAATTATGCTCGTTATCGAAAGAAAAGCCTTTACCGTCAAAGCCGATTTTATAATTCCCCTTATTGATTTGTACCCAATCATGTTCCCAATCTTCAGTAAAGTATTCTTCAAAACCTTTGTCATAAACTGGGAATAATGGATTGTGTCCTAAAATATATTTGATGTCATAAAACAGCAACTCTTGGTGTTGCTGCTCATGATTAAAGCCAATTTCTAGAATGTTTTTCATCTCATCAGTAATGATTTGAGACAATAATTTCCCAACAGCTATGTCCACATATCTTCTATACTGATAGATCTCCTCAACAGTTGGGCGGGTCATATTTCCTCTGTTAGGGCGCAACATTCTTTCACCAGCGCTCACATAATAGCTGTTAAAAAGAAAAGCGAATTGAGGATGAAATTCTTTATAGCCTTTAGCGAATTCCTTGAGTAAGAAGGTTTCGAAAAACCAAGTAGTGTGTGCTAAATGCCATTTGGGAGGACTTACATCGGAAGTTGGTTGCGCAACATAATCTTCAGTTTGTAGTGGCTCGCAAATGCCTTCAGTGGTTTTTCTGATTTCGTTATAGCGATTAAGATAGTTTTCCATAGAAACTTTAAACTAATAATTTCTCCTTCAAAAAGGGAGGAAAATATTAAATTCCTTTTGTTAAAGGCAGTAAAATGTAGTCTTAAAGACCTTTTAATTATAAACTGTGAGCTTATAGATAAGTTTTACTGGAAGTATAAAAATAACAGAAAGTGCATTTTTTTAGTCTTAATAGCTCTAGGAATAGATTTTTTCAATTTACCCTGTCAATTCCTACATAGTACAGATCAAAACCTCCTAAGCCTGCCGGTCTGTTGGATGAAAAGATCATCAAATCATTAGTGAATTCTCCGCTTTGAGGCCTAATTATTGGGCGGTATTCATCATGCTCAGAATTAATTTCGGCTCCAAAATTTTCTGGTTTAGTCCATTCTCCATTTGTTTTTTGAGAATAGTAAAGGTCAAATCCTCCAAACCCTCCAGGTCTGTTGGAAGAAAACACCATGAAATCCTCCAGGATAAATGGACATTTGTCATCCGATGAGGAATTTAATGCATCAATAGTTCTAGGGGTTTTTTCCGAATTGTCATACAATCTATCGAGCAAGTTTAGAGAATTATCTAGTTCAACATTAAATATATCAAACTGCCCATTTCGATCACTGCACCAGTAAATTTGGCTGCTGTCTTTATTAAATGCAGGATAGTAGTCGTTGAATTCAGAATTTAAATAGGAAATAGGAGCAATGGAGTCATAATTCATATTATTTAAATTATGAGTGAATCTGATATCAAAGTCTCCGAATTCATCACTGGCATATAATAGTATTCTTTCCCCGCCATTGCCAAAAGGAAATCTAGTCGTTAGGTAGGGTCCAAATTCAGTAAAAGGGCTATTGATTTTTCTTAAAGCATTTTTTAAATCTGCATTTTCAGTAAAGACATCCATATTCCCATTTGTTTCTTCCTCTATTTGAAATTCGCCAGATGACTTGGAGAAATTAAACCTTATAAGCTTGTAAATGATGTCATATTCTCCGCCTGCGGATCGTCTATTGGAAGAAAAACATATAGGGAATGTTTCTCCTAATACTGGAGATGTCGAATTGTAATCATCGTACTCAGAATTGATAAAGTCGAGATTAACGGGAGTAGTAGGAATTGTGGCGGTATTAAATTTGTAGCCCCAAATTTCATTGCAGGAATAAAGAATAGGTAGAAAGAGCAGGAATGCAAAAGTCTTTTTCATGTCGGTTCTATTTATTACGATAACTGTAAAAAGTGGTGATTAGGTTTTATTATCACAGATAAGCTATTTGAATTAAAGCTTATTCACATGAAATAGACACGGTAAAAGAGTTTTTGGCTGGAATTTAGTTGCAAGTAAGTAATAATAGAGATCTTTTAGCCACTAATTAGGGTCTACTTCAAACGACACTGATGGAGATGCTTATTATTCAATTAAAGTCACTTAGATGTTTTTTTTCACTATTAATCAGTAGAAGCTTCATGAGTATTTAATAAAATACTTCCAGAAGAAAAATCCCACAAAATAGGAAAGCGTTAATTTTAATGTTTAATGTATTTATGTTTTTCAATAAAGTACTTACCCAAAAAGTCTAATGCATAGCATTACATAAAATCATTAAATTTAGGACATATAACATTATCATGGATGTTTCTTAATCGCACTCTGTAATTAATCATAAATTCATGCGTACCATTAGAAGCTTTCAGTATATCTGAAGTAGTCCAGTCATAAGAATAGCTAAAATGAAAAGACTCGCTTAATTTAAAATCGATGTAGGAAACAACCGCATCAATATTCCTATAGGATACACCTACATTAAGAAGATCATAAAAGATCACACTAGTGTTTATATCAAAGTTAAGTGGAGCGCCTTCTTGGCCTCTAATAAGAACAGACGGCTGTATTTTTACAGTTTTATCTAGATTTAATGGAAGCATTAAGCCTCCATGCATATAGTAATAACGAGCTGATCTTATTTCATTAAAAGCATTTTCAATATCAATATTTGCAAATCCGTTATTTAACAGAAAAGGAACAGAAAAACCTGCGAATAGGGTTTTATTGTAAAAATAAACCCCAGTTCCAAAATTTGGCTTTAGATTTCCACTTACATTAGCAAAGGAATTATCACCAGGGTCATCTAAATTAAGTTTGCTATAATCTGCTGAAAGAATATTGAGGCCCGCTTGCACACCCATGGCCAATTTTCCTTTAGGAGTCTTAATGATGAAAGAATAGCTACCGTAAATATTTTGATTCGAGTAACTACCGATACGATCATCATTAATAAGTAGACCTAGCCCCATTCTTTCGTCCATCAGAGAGGTGTGTGCACTAAAAAACAACGTTTTAGGTGCTCCGTCAAAATTCACCCATTGATTTCTATACATGGCAGATGCACTTAACTGTACATGACTTCCAGCATAGGCAGGGTTTAAAATCAGCCCATTGAATATGTATTGTGAATAAATAGGATATTGCTGGGCCTTTATAGATCCTGCCAACAATAAGAAGGAAATCAGGATAAATAAAGACTTATTTTTAATATAACTAGTAGACATTATTTCTAATTTACTATTTCTAAATAACCATTTACAATTTTGGAACCATCTTTCTTATCAATCACGTAAAAATAGGTGCCATCTGGTAAATTTTCCCCTAATATATTAATACCTCTATTAGATACACCATCAAATTTGATATTGTTGTTATCATAGCCATTTCCTTGATACACCAGCGTTCCTGCTCTGTTGTAGATTTTTACAACATTGTCTGGGTATAGCGTTATACAATCGATTTTGAAAAAACTATTAGCACCATCTCCATTTCTTGAGATACCATTAAATGCACTGATCTCTGATAGAATCTGAATATCTTCTTCAACACTACATCCCTTTGCAGTGCTTACTCTTACTCTGTAATCACCGGCAGGAACTCCTGATAAGTTAGGCCCTGTGGTAATAAGCGAACCAAAACTATTGTACCATTCGATTCTTTCCACCTCTACTCCTCCGCTTATAAATACAGTCGCTTCACCATTGTCTTGATTGCAATTTGCTTCCCGTGTTTCAATATTTAACTCAGGGAAGCTCAACTCTTCAATTATTTCAGCGCTTACTGCTGCAGAAATACATCCAGTTCTTATATCAGTGGCTACTACTGTGTAGGTTCCAGCTGCCAAATCAGTTATTCTATCACCAGTAGCAAATCCTGTTCCGCTTGAGTTTTCTCCTCTGTACCAATCAAAAGTATAATTACCGGTATTTCCGCCAACATCTACTCTCATTGCTCCATTATCAATTTGACAATGGGTGTCATTAGCTAATATTTCGATACTAGGATCTTCAACTGTAGGGATGTCAGAAGAAATCGTGATACTTACTTCATTGGAACACTGCGTTAGATTGTTAGTAGCTAGAACCGTATACGTTCTGTCTTCCATCTCAGAGTATTCGGGCCCAATATGAATAACGGTACCACTTGCAGAATTCCCTTCAAACCACTCGAAAGTGTAGCCTATAAAGCCACCATCGACTGATGCTTTTGCAGCTCCGTTTGCTATGGTCACATCACAAACTGTTAATGGTGCGGTTTGCTCTAATACAAGTGCAGGTATTATTTGATCGTTGGGTACTACCAGTGTTGCGGTATTCTCGCAGAAAGTATCAGTAGTATCGGTTACAACGATAGTATATTCTCCAGCTGGAAGGCCATTTATTTCTTTAGTATTTCCTATAGAATTACCGCTAGCATCGGTCCAATTATAGGTATAACCACCTATAGAAGTAACCGTAGCAAAGACGGATCCATTAGGTGCATCGCAATTGGTAACTGCGGTTGCAGAAGTTGAGATATTAACTGAATTCAGTTCAGTTACTAATTCGTAAGTTTCTGTGTAGATACAATTTGAGACACTGTCAGTAATTTCTACTGTATAAAATCCTTCGGGTAAATCTACATAGTCCGGACCGGTCTGTACTACGGGGCCAGAAGCTATTTCTCCGTTATACCAGTTATAGGAAAAAGAGGTTGCAGGAGCAGATGCGGTTACACGTAATTCGCCTAATCCAGGAGTCACACATCTTTGTGGATGCTCGAAATCTACCGTAATAGTAGGTATGACAATCTCATTCTCTATTGAGAATTCAGTTAATGATGTTTCACAACCCGAAACGTTACTTATTGCCTTCACAAAGTAGGAACCTTCTGGAATACTTGCTATTGTATCTGTATTATTTGGTGAGGATTCGTTAGGTAGTTGATTACCATCTGCATCATACCATTCGAATATATAATCGTTTTTGTCTGCTACAATACCGTTTTCGTAAACATTGTTTACGGTCACCTCGCTATCATTGAAATCACATCTTGTTATCGGTGAAATATCTAGTTCACTTGAAGGGATTGAAACAATGATAGGATTGTCAACAATACTAAATGTACGGATGGTGGAGCATTCTGTAGCTTCATTAAAAACCTCTACTGTATAACTCCCGCCAAATACACCATTGGCAATTTCACCATTGACTCCCGCTGCTGTTCCAACATTGGTTCCCAGAGGTGTGGATGTATCAGTTCCTTCATACCAATTTATTCTGTACAAGGATGGAGAAGCTCCATTGTCAATGCTGACTTCTAAGGAGCCGTTAGCTAATGAATTTGTACAATGCGTATTAGGTACGCGGCTAATGATATTTACAATTGGGTCAGTTGCATCTAACTCAATTTCGGCAAAAGAATAAACTGAACAACTTCCTAGGGCCGGCGTTGATAATGCCTCAACCGTATAATTTCCCTCGCTTAAACCAGTAAAAGTATAGGTCGCAACTCCGGTAACTCCTGGTTGACTATCAATGGTGTTAGTGATGTCATCTTCCTCATAAAGGTTGATGGTATAATCAAACGCATCAATCGCTGCAGTCGTAGGAGTTAATTCCACTGTTATACTACCTTCATCATTAGGATCACATGTTGTAGTATTGGTTACTGTTATTGTTTCTAAATTCGGAGCATCTACAAAAGGTAAATTAAATATTCTTGAATTGGAACATCCATTATCTAAGTCAGTTGCTACCACTGTATATAAACCAGAAAATAAATTGCTTGCTCGAGACGGACCTGAAATTACGGTTTCAGATAGAAAGGGGGTTCCAATAGTTGTATTTCCGGCATACCATTCATATAAAAAGCCCGAAGTGTTATTTGGAGAACTTGCTTCTACTTCTAAAACACCATTATCAGTTGAACAATCACTAGGCAAAGCGAGCACATTATCATTTTGAGTGATGGCAATTATAGCTTGATCGATTACCTCAACAGTTATAGGATCAGCCAAACAGTTTCTATTGTTATTGAGTGCTTGTACGGTATAAAAACCAGGCTCTTGATTATCTAATACATTACTTGATTCTCCTTCTATCTCTAAAGAGTTATCAACCTGATCACCTTCGTACCAAAAGAATGTATAATCGCTTACATTATCTAAATCAACGGATGCTTCTACTCTTCCGTTAAATGGATTACAGGTAGTTACAGGACTTGTTGTAGCGCTTAGATTTGGAATTACGATATTGTTGTTGATGGTAACTCTATCGGTTGTGAAGCATCCTGTATCATTATTTGTCACTTTTACCGTATATTCACCACCGCCTAAACCCTCTAAGGACAGCCCGCTTCCAATAGCAGTACCCGTAGCACTTGCTCCAGCAAACCATTCAATGGTGTGTTCTGATGGATTACCTACTATTGAAACTGTAACTGTTCCGTTTGGATCGTTAGGATCACATGAATTGTTTTCTGTACTTGTTATCGAATCAATTTCAGGAGATAATGTTTGATCGATAACTACTGTTACTAGAGCTGACTCGCAATTGGTGATGTTATCAGTGACTTTCACGGTATAACTTCCTTGCGGTAAATTATTAACTGTGCTACTGGTAAAATCAGCAGTTGGTTTTTCACTGGTTCCGATATACCACTCGAAAGTATATCCGGTAGTTGAACCTCCAACGTTGGCCGAAATGACTCCAGTATCTGTGTCAGAACAAGCAATGTCAGTTGCTGTAGCTGTGACTACAGGAGTAACGGTCTCATCTGGCACTTGTGCGGATTCAATCGTTTGACAGCCCGTTGCTTTCTCTGTTATTAAGACAGTGTAAGTAGCTGATTCTAGATTATTTGCAACGTGACTATTACTGATTTGTAAGCCCCCTCCCACTGTGTTTCCTTCGTACCATTCATAATCAAAATTCCCTACTGGCTCACCGCCATTAATACTCACTGTTAATTGTCCGTTAGGGTTTCTACAATTATCATTTCCTCTATCCACGGTAATGTTAGCAGTAACATCTCTTGCGCTTTCACTGATGACAACCTGTACGGTATCTGAACTACATCCTGCTATTTTATCTGAAGCAAAAACAGTGTAAGTTCCTGCACTCAGATCAGTGTAGATAGCGCCTGTATAGTCAGGCGTGCCATCAACGGTTGTGCCATTGAACCAAAAGAAATCGTAATCGGATGTTACTTCAGTACCTCCAACTAATCTGAATACTCTGGCAGATCCGTTTGGAGGAACACCTCCTGACGCACATACAATATTATTTGTCGTTTCCGTTGAAAGTGTAAATGGAATCGGGTTCACTGCTGCAGAAACAATATTATTAGCGTAACTACATTCTAAAAAATTTGAGGCAGGAAAACTTATGGGGGTTGGTGTAGTAGATCCATTATCATTCAAAGACGCATAAAGTGTAAAAGGTCCACCAGTCCCATCTATTAAGAGGTCAACAGCTGAGCCAACATTTCCTACTGCAAAATTATTAAGGGTTATAAATACAGTATTTAACTTATTTGTACCTGCAATTAAAGGATCACCGTCATAGAAAGTGATGGGAACATCACCCGATAATGGAACATCTCCAATATTTTCAAAATCAAAACTCACTGTAAACTGTTCATCCGGGCAATTTGGAGGAGTAACTGAGAGCGTGCTTTCTAGTATATTCAAATCTGGAGAAGCATATGTTGGACAACCATCTGAACTTAGGAAGGGGGATTGATTTAGAAAGCTATTCAAAGGACGAACAGCACCTGCAGCACAAGTTCCATTAGAAAATACCAATTGATGCTTTTGTTGATTTTGAGGGACGGTTAAGTCATCATTTATATTAACATTGAAATAAGCATGCTGATTCCAGACTCTTCTGGCTGGTACCCAAGGTTCTCCTCCCGATTTATAAATTCTCACTTCTGCAGGATCATTTATACCTAAATTTCTTCCTGGGGTTGCGGCATTATGAGTTTCGGTCGTACAAACTACGCAAATTTCAGTGGAGCCATCGGCATCCACATCTGCGACAATGGGATATTCAACAGAAGTTCTTGAGCGACAATGAATTTGGGTGTTCACACTACCATCATTTCCATTGATGATATACAAATAATCTTCATCTCGGTACACTACCTCTGACTGGCCATCACCATTAAAATCAAAAAGGGTACAGCCCGTAATGCCTGAGGTTTCTTCATTAACAACTGTTGGGGCAGGATCTCCAAATGCATCAACCCATAATGGTTCCCAATTTTCGTCTAAGGCATAAAGGAATTGTCCGGAAACAAAAGCAGCATTTAACTGACCATCGCCATCTAAATCGGCTATATTAACTCTACCCATTCCTCTTTGCCAGCCAAATTGATAAGTACCAGTACCTATAGGGTCATTAAAAACCTTTGCCGTATTATTGATTACATCCCAGAAAAAAACACTGGATACGTTTCCTCCATTAGCACCCGTGATGATGACATCAAGATTTCCATCTAAGTTATAATCAGCTATTGAAGTAGTTGAACTTTGTGCAGAAGCAAAACTATTATTTTTTGTTTGATATGCGGTAGGCATAGTAGCTAATAGCGTTAAGGTGCCCACATCCTGCGTTCTTCCATTGAGTTCAACTGCATAAATTCTATTACCCAAAACTAATTCCAAATCAGCATCACCCACTATGTCAACAGCAACTCCACCACTAGGGATATTATTCCAGTTTCCAGTAGTAGAAGCTACTATTCTGGTTCCCGTTACTGGATCTCTAATTTCATCTTTATAATACATTTCTGCTTGACCATCTCGATCAAAATCTGCGAAACTTACAAACACAGGATCTTGATTAAATCTCTCAGAAACCCATAATTCATTTAGTTCGCAGTCGAAAGATCTAATCCTATAATCACTACCGTTATTTTCGTTTATAATAAACACTTCTCCACAATTGTCATCTTGCAGATTTGCTATTGCAGCCGATCTAAAAGAAGGATTGTTGGTTGTAGCCTGATGCTTTATAGTGGCGTCATCACCATTAAGAATATAAATCCTATCATCACCTTGATTAGTAGAAAGAATTTCAGGGATTCCGTCTCTATCCAAATCACCTATAGCTATCCGACTAAGATTTAAACTTGCATCATTATTAGATTGGTAACCCAAAGAAAGCGTAAATTGAGGAAATTCAGAGGGTTCAGCCTGGCAAGAAGCATCATTCCCTAGGTAGAAACCGTCACAGGCACTATTGTCGGAGCAATCCGAATCAAAACAATCTGTAAAACCATCTCCATCATTATCAATGCCGTCATTGCAGATCTCTTGGGCATTAGCAAGAGTAATCGAAAAAGACGCAAAAAGGGATAGTAGTAAAAATTTTCTCATAGCAGTGTGAATTTACGAATCAATATACTATATGGATTTGAATTAATATGCATATTAATAATAATAAGGATATAACTATTAGCTCAATCTAAATAATAACCACATATGTAATAAATTCGATATTATTAATAAAAAAATCGATGAAAAGCCGATTTTTACTAAGCAATGCAGTAAAATATTAGATCAAATATAGAAGTTTTTTGAATTCATGTCTTTTATCGATAGGGTGATTCTTTGCATTTCAACGAAAGAAAATGGTAGCTCCTATTACGAGACTTTAATTATAATTCTAAAATTTCATTTGGTCAGATTCTACTTTTTTAATTGATGCCAAGTCTTTTGGTGTTCTACTTACATCTCAAAAATTAGATCAGAAATATTGGTGCAAATCACCGGTCAATTATATTTTTATATTGCTAAGTTTTACCAAGCACCTTCTAACTACACGAACTTGATCGAAGGTAAAATTCATTCGGCAGAATCTTCAAAGATAGTGTTTCAGTCTAACAATGTGCTAAATATTAGGCCAAAGCTATTGATTTTTATAATAAATCTTCTTTTCCTTTTTACCTTTGTTTTTAATGTCGAAAACATAAGCAACTGAAATCTCTAAAGCTTGATTTCTTGCTCTTAGATTGTCCTCGTAGCTTATAACATTACTGAATTGTGCGTCCTCTCTTGCCATGTAGCTATGACCCCATTTATATCTAATATCAATCATCAGTGAGTAACCTGGCATGGGCTCCAGCACTATACCTGTTGAAAGAATTAAACCCACCTGTACTTTATTTACTTCAGGATAATATAAGCCTCCATATTCAGGATTTGCTGGCACGTCTTTAAAAATAATTTTATAATCAAGTTCCTCAATAGCTTCCTCTCTTAATTCTTCAGACTGCAAGATTCCATTTCCACCCAGCCAAAAGTTCACATCTGGACCTGCCCCCACATACCATTTGAACGTTCTGTTAAATAAAGCATTTTTGAAATCTAATTTGTATACGATTGGAGTATTCAAATGATGGTACTTAGCATAATTCTTAAATGAAGGGCCACTAATTCCATCTATTTTTTTTCCTGTTTGGGTATACATGATATCAAGCTGAACTAAAAACCTTTTTTGTACCTTGTAAGCGGCCGTTATTCCAGCACTGTATCCAAATGCAGGTTTTTTTTCAAATTGTTCAGTATCAAAGTCCTCGTATCGCATCCACGATATATTTGCGGCTGTTTTAGCCCCAATCAGAACTTGCGCTCTTAAAGACTTTGCATTAAATGCTGATAAAATGGCAATTAATAGAAAGATAGCGATGGGTTTCAAGAATATTATATTTTGATTGTTGTTAATATTAAGTCGTCTATACATAAATACGCATGCTTCCAACGTTAAAAGTAATTAAATGTGTACACTATCCTTTAATAATTGCTTAAAAATATTTTTATATTTGTTAATTCATATGCTGTTAATTGAATATGTATTTAATATATTGCCTTTTATTGTGCTGGTAGTAGTTCTTTAATCATTTACAGAAGGAAAGAATAAAAGTGATCCCCTTTCTATGTTCAAGTTTATCTTTGCGTTATTAATTTCTATTTTTGTTTTTGAGCTTCCCTCTATAGCGCAGCAGCTACCTGTTTATAATCATTTTTATCTAACTCCATATTTATATAATCCAGCCGAAGCAGCTGCTTATCCTTTTAGAACTGTTTCTTTGAATCATCGTCAGCAATGGAGAGGAGTAGAGGGAGCTCCAGTAGTTACTACCTTAACTTTTGAATCTCCGTTTGACTATAAGAAATATGGACTTGGAGCCACACTTCGGAATTTTGATCGTGGACTTTTAACTACTACTGATTTTTTAGCTACTTATTCATACAGAATAAATTTAACCAAAAATTCTTCTTTTCATTTTGGTATATCTGGAGGACTTACAGCCAACAGCATTGACATCACTCAAATTCAAGATTTAAATGACCCAGCAATTAATAATTTCCTTAATAATAATATTCAGCCTATCTCCAATGTCGGATTTAAATTAGAAACTTCAAGCGGAATTAACTTTGGAGCATCTTTACCGCGATTATTCAAGCCACAATATGCCAACAGCCAGAATTTTGAAGCTTTTCAAGTATCCCCATTTGATGAAATTACGGTGATGGCTTATTTTAAAAAACCCATGGAGAATAAGCTTGTGACAAGGAGAAATGGTCGGTTTAAAAGAACCGTTAAACTAGAAGATGCCTATGCCCCTTTGCAAATTTATGCGCTTTATCAATACTCGCAATTTGTTGGTCAAAGAATAGAATTGCTTAGCACCTTGAATTTTAACGAGATTTTCTGGATTGGCGGCTCTTATAGACTTAATTACGGTATGTCAGGAATGGTGGGATTTAAAATGCAAAAGCTAGCGTTCAGTTACGCCTATGAGCCGTCCAGTAAACTGGTGAATGGTTTTACTAGTGGTTCTCACGAAATCCAACTTAATTTAACTATAGGTGATAAGCTAAAGAAGCTGGTAGAAAGGCCTAAATTAAAAACGCTTGAAAGAACTGAAGAACGTGCACCGCGCTTTTCCAGTAAAGATGTACAGCACGGTGGAAATGAGGACGGTTATCAAAAGAAGAAATTCTACGTAGTTGTAAAGGAATTTAAGGATTTCAATTCAGCTGACCGCCTAGTGAAGAGTTTGAAAAAGGATGAAGACATAACATCCGATATCTTTTTCAATAAGCAAAATGGAGTATATTACGTTTATATTTATGAAACCTTCTCTAGAAGAGATGCCTACAAAGATAAAAAGGCAGCAGAGGAGTTAACGAAATTTAAAAATATTAAGGTTATTATTGTAGATATGGAATAGCAAAAGCGAGATCCATTCAAGAATCTAAATCATGAAACTTTTATTAAAATATCTCTTCCTTTTTTATCTGATAGTGGCCGCAAATCAAGCACTTGCACAAGATGTTGTCATAGAGTCTGTAACTCCAAAAGAGGGGTATTCAGGTCAAATAGTGGATATCAAAGGTGTGGGGTTAACAGGTGCTGATCAAGTGTTTTTCGGAAGTGTAGAAGGAGAGATTATTAATGTTAGCGACCAATTAATTGAAGCTACGGTGCCAAATGGTGCCACTTACGATAATATAACCATTTTAAATTCTACAACAGGTCTTATTTACAGTAGTGAACACTTTATGCTTAGCTATGGGGGAGAACAGGGGGTCGAAGCTTCCAATTTCAGTCCTCAAATTGATTTTTCTGCAGAAAGTGGGTTATATGATGTCAGCGTTAGTGATTTGGATGGTGATGGGAAAAACGATATAATTGGAGCAAATTCCAATTCCAATTCCGCTACTATTTTAAGAAATATTAGCACACCAAATAACCTTAGTTTTGTAGAAACCCCTTTGAACTTGGGTACTCCAAGCTTAAATAGTACTACAGGAGATTTGAATGGAGATGGTAAGCCGGAAGTGGTATTTTCAGAGGGGGATGATGGCAATCGGCTTATCATTTTAGTGAATTTTAGTACAGAAGGTAACCTATCATTCACACGACAATTTATCCCCATTAATAGCTCTTCCACAAAGCGAGTAGTTATTAAGGATATGGACCTTGATGGAAAGCCTGACTTAGTGGTTTCTGATCAAAAAAGTAATAGAATTTATATCGTTAAAAATACCTCTGCAGCAGGAACTCTTTCCTTTAGTGGGGACATAATAGAGCTCATAGTTGAGAATGCTCAAAGAACTGCAGGTTTAGATGTAGAGGATTTAAATGGAGATGGTAAACCAGATATTATTACTAATCAGTTCCTCACAGACGGTGGTGGATTTTTTATAGCGAGTAATCAAAGTAGTCCTGGTAACTTCTCTTTTAGTAGCTTTAATGAATTTAGTACGGGTGGAACTCTTGTCAATCTTAAGGTAGGGGATCTCAATCAGGATAACAGGCCCGATATTGTCGCCACTTTATTTTTAAGTTCTTCCGTAGCAGTTTTTGTAAATGAAACTACTGGCACTGGTGAAGTTCCGCAATTTTCTTCTGCTCAAAATTTGGCGACAGACCTTAGACCATGGGGATTAGATTTTGGTGATATAGATGGTGATGGAAACGTAGATATAATTGTTGCTAACACTGGACCTGATAAAACCGTAAATGTGTTGAATAACGATGGGTCAGGTGGTTTGCCTTTCTCCAAAGTTTCATTACCTGTTGAATTCATTAATAGAAATATTAAAGTGGCAGATTTGGACGGTGATAGTAAGCCTGATATTGTTTTTTCTAGTGTGGACGATGAAAGTAACAATATTCCAGCATCAAAAATCTCCATTCTTAGAAATAAAAGATGTATAGTACCTGTAATTACTCCAGAGAGCCCCATCAATGCATGTATTGGAAATCCGGTACGATTAGAAGCCCAAGATTTAGATGGAGTCACTTTTGAATGGAAGCAAGATGGAACCACAGTAAAATCAGGGGCTGATAATTTCCTTGAGCTGAATGATGCTGCTGAATCAGGAAGTTATACAGTTTCATTATTTTCAGAAGAGGGAAATTGCATCGAAACATCAGAAGCTGTGGAAGTTTCAATTACCTCTGCTGCAGCTCTTCCCAGTGCCGATATCACTTCAAATGCACCGGTATGTACCGGAGGAACCCTTACTTTAACATCTACTGATGTTGGAGCAACCACCTATGAATGGCGTGGCCCTGAAGATTTCAGTGCGACAGGTATTAGTATAGATGTTGAAAATTTTAACTCGAACACAGCGGGTCGTTTTTATCTTGATGTTTATTCAGGATCTTGCGTTATTGAAACCAAAAGCATTACAGTTGATGTAATTTCCAGCCCTAACTTTTCTATTGATCAAGCAGGAGAGGGGACTTACTGTGTTGGTGAAACGGCTAGTCTCACAGTGACACCCGCTGATAGTGATTATACTTTTCAATGGTTTAGAGGCAGTGAAGTGATTTCAGGAGCAACTTCCCAGACTTTCAATCCTACTGATCCGGGCAATTATTTTGTAGAAATTACTGATCAAGTCAATACCTTCTGCCCGAAGATTTATTCTGATACGCTTGCAGTAGCATTTTTAGAAGAGCCTCAAGTAGACTTTACATTGCCTTCTACTGCATGCATCTCAACGCCAGTAGCTTTTGCAAATGAATCAGTAATAGCCGATGAAGCAACTGCTCAATTTAGTTGGGATTTTGGAGATGGAGGTACTTCATCAGATCAAGATCCAACGCATGTATACAACACCGCCGGAACTTACGATGTAGTTTTGGAAATCTCTTATGATGGTTTTTCTTCTTGTGCATCGCAATCAACAAAGCAGATTGTGGTCAATGGAGGGCTCAGTGTAGAAATTACTGCTTCTGCACCGTCTATTTGTGAAGGAGATAATGTGGTTCTCTCGGTCGATGGGACATTTGAATCCTACCGGTGGGATACTGGAGAGACGAGTCCTACCATCACAGTAGATCAAGGAGGCACTTATTCTGTAACCGTAGCAGATGCGAACGGTTGCGAGGGTATTACTGAAATCTCAGTTCAAGAATTCCCTTTGCCTGATGTGACATTGACGGCATCGAGTATGGCTATAACTCAAGGCGATACGGTCACTATATCCGCTTCAGGACTGTCTGATTTTCAGTGGACTGCAGATTCTACGCAATTAAGCTTTACAGAGGGGGAGATAGAAATTGCTTTATCGGCTACTACTACCATTAGAGTAGAAGGTCAAGATGAAAATGGGTGTTTTGGAAGTGCGGAAATTGTTATTCAGGTAAATGAAGAAGGTAATATTGGGGATCGGCTTACTCCTATGAGATTCTTTTCCCCAAATAACGATGCTATAGCACAATTCTGGGAAATAGATAATATTGAAAATTTTTCGCAGTGCGGAGTCGAAATTTACGATCAACAGGGGAATAAAATTTATGAAGCAAAACCCTACAACAATGACTGGGAAGGAACCGCCAATGGTAGCCCTATCCCAGATGGGGTATATTATTACGTTATCAAATGCGAAGGGACTGGAATAGCAAAATCTGGTAGCATTACCTTGCTGAGGTAGCATTTTCAATTGTTTAGTTACTCTTCTTCTTCAAGAATTTTTGCTTTTTCCTTTTCAAATTCTTTTTGAGTAATTACACCATCTTCAAGTAATTTTTTCAGTTTGACGAGTTTTTCGTACTTACCCATGTTATTCGTGGTGTAGGGACTGGCCTTTTTGCCTTCCAAAGGCATTAACCTAAAATTATAGTAATCATCATATTTGGTAACTGCGCCCGAGGCTATGTCTATTCCCCAAAATATAGGGTTGAAGAAATTAATAATGGAGACCGTATTCAACCTTGCATCCAATATATAGCCAAAGTTTTTATAGCCTGCGAGTTTAAATTGTATTTCTTTGCCACCGTAGAGTAAGGCGTCTAATTCTCTATCCACTTTTATTGTTGCGGGTGTTACACCCATCTGCTGGCCGTTAATTATTATTTCAGCGCCTTGTGGATTGGAATCTATAGCTACTTTTTGCTTAGTACCTGTAAAAAGTGTCGCACAGCTGGTACTAATAAGTAATAGGACTGAAATCGAAATAGTGAGCGCTTTTTTCATACTTGATAATATTTAGTGTTGATAGTTTTTTGCTAGAGTAGAACAAATTTTGTGTCTATTATCATAGTTGTTTGTGATATTGTTTGCCTTTATCCTACTAAATTCACTCAGATTTCCATTATAATCGTTTCTGTTAGTATTTTTTGACTCTTTTAAAGGGCTATCGTATCCTGTTATATTAATCCCAGCGACTCAATCCAAAACTGCTCAAGTAGTCTTCTAAAGGACCTAACCCATTTACCATCCGAACAGAATCAATACGAGTAGTATCAGCAATGGGCCACACAAATGTTTTTTCAAAGCGTTCCCCGCTAATTGAATCTGTTTCATATTCTGATCTTATTTGGGTTCCAAATAGTTGATCTTCACCCCGATGCATTAGATATCGGTCTTGGTACATACCGGCTAACCTTTTATCGAGCTCATTTTCTTTAGCTGCAGCGACAATAAGATTGTAATACTTTTCTTGTATAATATCAGGAGCATGTTGTAACACGTAGAAAGTCGATTTACTAGCCGAATTCCCCACTAAACTCTTACCTGGATATCCTCCCACTTGATCTATTATTTCAATTACTCGCTCCAAATTGGAACGATCTATTTGCATTTGTTTCTTCCAAAGTTCCCCCATTTCAGGCGAGTTCCATCCGTATTCCTCTTGAACCTCTTGCATTTGCAGACGGTATTTTTGATCAACCACCAGAATGCTATCTAGCTCAATTGCTAGCTTCTCGGTATTAAGTGATTTTTCTGTATTGCAACTGAAAAGAATTAGGAGTAAAAGTGGCATAATTCTACGCATGGCATCTGCTTCTATAAATTACATTAATAATCATGAACTAAATGTATAAAGATTATATAAGAAAAGAAGAATGTTTACTTTGAAGTATACATTTATTTAATCCAGCAATTCATCAAGCTGAAGATTATAATCGTACTGCAAATCTTCCTCCATTTTAGCTATAGTTTTACGAATAGAGATAAGCAATCTTTCATACAAATTATCTAAAACAATATTTTCTTTAATAGAGGGCTTTAATTCAAGCATTTTCTGGCAGAAATATAGTAGCAATTCAACCTCTGTCGTCTTCTTTTTGGAGTATCGGATATGTTTCCTCGTGCTCCGCAATACTTTTCGGACTGTTTTCTTCATCCAATAGTAATTCTGATTGTTTATATCCAGGAATTGTAGGTCAATTTCGCTTTTAACAGACCGTATGTAATCCTCTTCATTGGAAGCTTCAAATAGCAAGTAGGTCAGCAGTTCCTTATTCTCCTTTTTAAATCGGCCTAAGTTTAAACATAAATTGAGCAGTTCTTCCTCTGATCGATGCTTTAATTCCTTTTTGATTTCTGCTAATGTAGCTGCTTTCATTTAGTTTGGTTTTAGAATAAGCAACCAAAACAATCTTTGCTTGAAATGCTACTGTTGGACTGATTTTTTTTGGTCTATGTAAATTCGATGAAAGCAGACTACTATATTTTAGTTTATCCAGAATTTCTATTCCTTGATTCCCAGAAATAAATTGCATCAACAGGAATAGTCAAGAAGACAAAGAGTGCAGTTTAATTTGCGAATAAATTTGAGAAAAGGTACTGATGTACTTTATAGAATCAATTTTTTCTCATTTCTTTCATATTAGTTTCAAATAGTGAAGCCGTTATCCTAAGTTTTTAGTACTTTGCGACTTATTTTAAATTCCTATTATTCATAAAATACCACAGCCTTGAAGAAGACTTTATTTTTAGTGATTCTGCCCTTATTTTTTATCAGCTTTAGCAACGCCCAAGAAATTTGCAATGATGGCATTGATAATGATGGAGATGGTTTTATCGATTGTTTTGATGGAGATTGTATATCCGATGCTGCTTGTGATGGCTTTTATATGGGAAATGATGCCTCTTGTGTAGCTGAGCCAAGCATTTTTCCACAATTTACGCTTTCCCTAGGCTACCAATCTAATAATAATGCTAGTTTAAATTTAAGTAGAATAGCAATTGGAGATTTAGACAGAGATGGTATTCCTGATATTCTATCTACTAATCGAAATGATGATAGAATTTTCCTTCTGAATGGTGACGATGCCACTATCAAGCATCAGGCGACTACCAATAACCCTTCCTTCAGATCAGCGGCAATGGCAAATTTGCAAGATGACAATTGTGGAGAAGTGTTTATTATAAACGAAAATAGCGGTAGTGATTATAGGATTAGATCTTTCGACTGCGAATTAAATGAATTATGGGTTTCTGAGAGATTTAATCAAGATCCTGTATTTGTAAGTTTCGCAGATTTTGATCGAGATGGTCAAGCAGAAATGTATTATAAAGATGAAATTAGAGACCCAGTTACGGGAACCAGAATAGTAGCTTCCACTACAGGAAACTGGAATAATATCCCTAGTGGCGGAGTAGCTGTTGACATAGTGGGTGATGCTGATTTGGAATTAGTATTGGGTAATAGAATTTATGCTGTAGAACTTAATGGAAGAACGCAGGATGTGGGTACCTTAACGCTGCTGGCTACTATGCCTTCCGCATATCAAACAAAGAATAATAGTTTTGCTTCTGCACAAAGTTCAACCACTTCAATAGCTGATTATAACTTAGATGGAAATCTTGATGTTATCATCACGGGTGCTAATGGAGGAAACGTATCCAGTGTGTTCTTTTGGGATGTAATCAACAATACGGCAAAGGTTTTTAATGACCCTATAGGTACTGGTACTTATCAATTTGGCTGGCAAAGAGGAATGGGTAGAGTTAATATAGCCGATTTAGATGGCGATGGTCAGTTAAATGCTGCTTTTGTTTCCGGACAATTCCTTTATGCCTTAGACGAAAATTGGGAACCATTATGGGTTGATGCATTTGGAGATCCAGCACCCGTAGTTGTAAATGAAGAAACTTCAGGAATAACAGGTGCTACTCTTTTTGATTTTAATGGGGATGGCAAATCAGAAATTGTTTATCGTGATGAAGATTACTTATATATTATGAATGGAAATGATGGTAGTGTGAACACCCAAATTCATTGTCGGTCAAGAACTTCAGTGGAATATCCAATAGTCGCAGATGTGGATGCCGATGGCTCAACAGAAATCTGTGTGACTTGTGCTAGTGAAAATCACTTACCAGGGACACCAGGAAGAAATTTAGATTTGAGCACTCCAGCTGAGGTTAGAGTTTATAAATCAGGAGGCGAACCATGGGTACCGTCCCGAAAGGTATGGAATCAACATGGCTATTTTAACGTGAATATCAATGATGATTTGACTGTACCTCAAAATCAGCAAAAGCATCAATTAGTGTTTTCAGATGGAGTTTGCACATCAGGCCCCAATCGACCATTAAATAACTTTCTAAATCAAGCGCCATTGCTTACTTCTGATGGTTGTTATGCTTATTCAGCACCAGAGTTGAATCTTATTGAACCAAGCTTGGCAATTAATTCATCTAGCTGTTCATCACAAGATTTTACGGTAAGCTTTGAGTTTGAAAATAATGGAGATGTAGCTATTTCCGGACAAATACCAGTCACATTTTATGATGGTGATCCATTGGTGGCAGATGCTAATAAACTCAATACTGAATTGATTACGCTAAGTAATTTTTCAGTTGGAGAAACTTTTACTGCAGAGAATATTTCAGTCAATGGACAAGCTGAAAATTTCACACTTTATGCTGCTTTAAATGATAATGGTTCTACTACTCCTTCACCAATTAGTTTCCCAACTACCAATTTTCTAGAATGCGATTACAGTAATAATATCGCATTATTGGAAGTAAGTGGTCAAACTATTACATCTATCACTCAAAGTGAAACTATAATATCTTTACCAACATCTTGCTCCGAAAGTAATGGTCAACTAGAAGTTGAGGCTGTTTCATCTGATAATACATCTGGTTTTAATTTTAAATGGTTTCAAGGATCGGCAGCTACTGGAACTCCATTTTTTACAGAGTCGGGAGTAAATATCTCTCAAGCCATTAATTTAACGTCTGGCCTTTATACAGTTGTTGCAACTGATATTGACAATGGTTGTGTAAATGAAGCGGTATTTAATCTTCCTTTTGCTGATTCACAGGAGATAGATATTACCTCAATTACTAATATCACCTCTTGTGATGGGCAAACAGATGGTGAAATTACGATGGAATTAAACCCAGTGTCTTTACCAGATGTAGATGAATCAAATTATATAATTCGGCTTTATGAAGGGAGTGATGTAAGCTCATACCCAATTGCAGCGAAGAATGGCATTGCAAGTCAATCAAGTTATACCTTTTCTGGATTAAGCGAAGGAGATTACACAATTGAGACTATTGGAGATGAATCCTTAGATAGTTGTTCAGTCTATTCTTTTGTAGGCGTAGAAGATAATACTCCACCTGATTTGAAATTATCAAGGGGTTTCTTTCTGACTCCTCCAAATTGCCCGGATGAACAGTTTGCAGTGAGCTTCGATTTTAAAAATATAGGAGGCGCTCCATTTTCAGGAGATGTCCCGATCACATTTTATGATGGCGATCCTTTAATTGCTGGAACCAATAAATTAAATACCGAACTAGTTACAATAAGTAATTTAGATGTTGATCAGGTTGCTTCTGCTGTTGATCTCTCAGTAAATGGATCGGGAGGGAATTTCACCTTATATGTTGTTTTAAATGATAATGGCTCAACAACTCCAACTCCTATTAGCTTCCCTAATTCAAATTTTTTAGAATGTGATTATACTAATAATATTTCTTCCGTAGGTATATACCCCATTCCATTTGCACTTTCAACGGAGAAAACTAATAATATAACTTGCTCTTCCGATGGCAGTAGCCTAGCTCCCAATGGTTCTGCAAGGGTGTTTAGATTAGTGAGCGGTGCTGAGGTAACGGCCGATTATGATTTCTTTTGGTTCAATGGCACAACCGTTGATGGCCCACCGGACTATACAGGTGCTGTTTACACAGGTTTGAGTGCAGGAACTTATACTGTTTTTGCAAAAGATAAATTAGCCGGATGTAGTTCTGACACTATTCAAGTTGTTATTGACGATACTGCTGAAAATCTCGAGGCGGCTATTACTGTTGATAACGGAAATTCAAATTGTTTAAATCCAAACGGACAATTAACAATAAGTATTAATGGGGGCGAACCTGTTGGAAATTTTGACTACGAATGGTATGAAGGAAATACAGTGGGTGGAGGCTTGCAAATCAGTAATAGTCACATTGCAAATAATTTAGAGTCAGCTACTTACACTGTCTTAGTAACAGAGAAAGCAACTGGCTGTCAAACGATTGAATCTGCGCAAGTGCCAGAAGAGACTGCTACTCCTGTAGTCACAGCTACAGCAACTGATATTGCTTGTTCTGATACCGGTACTGGAATCGTTTCAGCTTCGGTAGGTGGTGAAACCACAGGCTATACGTTTGAATGGTATATCGGAAACAGTGAGAAGCCAACAGCTGATTATACCACAAGTACGGTTAATAATTTGCCACCTGGAAGTTATACCGTAAAGGCTACCAATGATGTCAGTGGTTGCGAATCAGCGCTTGTTACTGTGGTTGTTGAACAAACGCTTTCTCCGGAAATTGCTGCTACAACGAGCACGGAAAATAATTCATGTGACCCCAGCCAGCCTAATGGAACAGTGACAGTTTCGATAGTAGGGGAGGCCTCAGAACACACAGTAGAATGGTTTGCAGGGGTCGGTGCCACGGGTCCAGTTATTAGCGATTCGCTTGCGTTGAGTAGTTTAGGGGCAGGAGAATACACGGTAAAAGTTACTTATGATGATACCGGCTGTTTTATTACAGATCGAGTAACGGTTATTAATAATATAGTGCAGCCTAATTTGACGGCAAGTGCTAGTCCTGTAAATTATTGTTCACCTTTTAATGGTAGAATTGCAGCTAATGTCGATTTAGATTCAGAAAGTGATTATACATTCTATTGGTATGAAGGGACAACCGTTAAAGATTCAACCGATTTCTCCGAGGCCGGTAATGTTTTGGCCGAACTGGAAGCTGGTTTTTATACCGTACAAGCATTTCATAATACACACAATTGCTTAACAGATCCAGTTACGATTGAAGTAGTTAATGAAGCTACATTTTCTGCAAGTATCTTAACTACAGTAAATGAGGATTATGGCTCGGTAGCTAATGGAAGCATAAGCATAGGAGTTGATAAAGCTGACCGCACTTATGAGGTTTTCTTAAATCAGCAGGCCTATAAAATTTTTAACACTGGCTTAAGTGAATTAGAGATAACTAATCTTACTGCGGGCGTTTACGAAATTAAGGTAATAGATACCACATCAGCATGTAGTGTCAATTTAAGTATTGAGATCTTTACTAACCCCAATACCTCCACTGATATTTTGAGTTTTAGTTTACCTAATAGTACTTCTGCGGCTGTTATTGATACGACAAAGCATACAGTTGAAATTGAAGTGGAAGGATTGACAGATATAACAAGTGTAGTTCCAGAAATTGAAATTTCCGAAGAAGCATCTATTAGTCCTAACATGGAAGAGGCTAGAGATTTTACAGAGATTGTTGTTTATACTGTAACTGCTGGAGATAGTACAACCCTTCAAAACTGGGAAGTGACTGTGACTAAAGCGCCTATTTTAAAAGAAGATCAGACGATTACCTTTAATCTTCCAGATACGCTAAACCAAGATCAGTCTCCATATCCTTTAGAAGCAAGCTCTTCCAGCGGGCTCCCAGTTCGCTTTTCTGTAGAAAGTGGATCTGCAAGTATACTTAATGGTCAGTTGGTATTAACAAGGGAATCAGAAGTAACTATAAAAGCATATCAGGCTGGGAATGACACTTTGAATTATGCTGAAGTTGAAAGGACAGTCACCGTGCTAGGATCTTATGATATTTCAGTTGATATATTAAGACCAGATGATAGTGCTCTGGAGGAAGGACTAGCTAAGCTATTTCTAAAAAATGGAGGCATGTTTCAAAGAAAGAAATTCTCTAATGGAGATTTGGAATTTACTAATGTTCGAGCAGGTGAGTATATTTTACAAATTATACCGTTAGGAAGTGCTACTTCTGATGTTTTCCCAACCTACTATGCCAATACGCATTTTCATAAGGATGCTTCAGTGTTAAGGGTTGATAATGACATGAGCCTGAAGGTATATATGAAAGAAAAGACTTCAGCATCAAATGATAATGGAAATGGCCGGATTAATGGTAGAGTAGTAAAATCAGAGGATTCATCTAATGAACGTATAACTTTAGGTAAGGCGACAGGTGGCGAGGGAATAGGCGAATTGATTGTGTATTTATTGAATGAGTCTACAGGTGGAGTAAGTGGAGTTGCCGTAACTGACGAATTGGGTGATTTCAATATGGCTGAGATTCCTGAAGGAGACTATAACTTACTACTTGATATTCCAGGGCTAGAACAAGAGGCCACCTCTTTTGAACTTCCATATGATAAGCAGAATTCAGAAATCAGCCTTGTCATTTATTTAAATGAAAGTGGTGTTGTGAATTTTGATATCAACACCGTCTTAGGAAATGATGATGCTGAAATTGACTTCAACTTATATCCAAATCCAACCAATGGAGAACTGAATTTGAATGGCTACACTGGGACTGAGCAAGAAGTTTCCGTTATCTCTGCAAATGGAGCGGTAGTGAAGACCTTAAAGCTGTCAACAGCTAGAAGACAAAAAATAGATTTGACCGACTTGAAAGAAGGGGTTTACTACTTGAGATTTGACAGTGGAAAACAGAGCATGGTTAAGATTATTAAAAATTAATCTGAGAAGCTTTATAATGGCAAGATGAAGTACTTTCTGTAGAGTTTTCAAATTTAGGGTTGATCTGATCTCCCGATAGTCACAGGTCTAAGAAGCACTTGTCTCGAAATGTGGGGCAAGTGTTTTTTATTGAATGGGTATTTTAAATATTGAAGCGAATATTTGATTGGTATTTCTTATCAATTTTTAAGAAGTGAACTCAGGTTATCAGTAATTAAGAATTGATTAAAGCCGAAAAAGAGCCTTTCATCTACCTTCTTGAATTCACCAACGAAGATTATAATTTGGCTTTAGAAAGAGGTAGGATAGTTCAATATCTGATGGCTATCAGTTAATTCTTGAGATATTATTAATTCATGCTAACCTTCGTTTAGGCTACTCCACCAATCAACAAAAGCAGCCTAGAAAGAAAAAGTCAATTAAAAAACACTAGTGTCTGCCCCACAGATCGAGGTCAGCTTGTAATGGCTGTAGCTTTAGTTAGTTTTTATTTAAAGAATTAATCGAAATCCCTTCATCTACAACATCGATTTCTATCTCAACTTCTATTTGTTCTTTCTTATTCTCAGTTGCATAGAAATCGGTAGTTTTAAAACTAGAGAGATTTTTTGTAAATAAATTTGTGCCTGCAATTAGGATGTCATCATTTATATAAAAGCTGGAGCTTACATATTAACCAGCTAGATCTATTTTTTTTATTCTATGACGAGCAAAAACTAATTAAATTTGTAAAACAGAATAATAAAACACTAATAACTAACAAACAATATAAGTTTTTAATATAATGCAATCTTGATATCCACTATTATTAGTGTTGTGTAGTGCTCGATATTAAATTGAAAGCAAGGAAAGCATGTGACAAAAGTGATAGTAGATCGTTCTAATAGTATAATCAAAACCATGAATAAAATTTACTTTATAGTAATAATTGTTATAAATACAAGTTGTAATAATTACAAGGACAGACCTTCTATAGCTAAAGATTTTAGTTTTATTAGCGATAGTTTAAATATACAAACAAAACTAAGTGAGCATAAATTACGAGGTTTCAGTATTGCTGTGTTTGAGAATTATAGAATAGTACATAAGCAACAGTGGGGAGTAAAAGCAGCAAACAATGAAGAAGAAATAGACGAAAATACTGCCTTCTCTACAGCCTCTATATCAAAACCTGTTACTGCGTTACTATGTTTGATTTTAGAAGAAAAAGGACTTATCAACTTAGATGAACCCATAGAAAAATACTTGAAGAGATGGCAGTTACCTGAAAGCAAGTTTACTTCTGATATTGAAATAACTTGGAAACACTTACTTTCCCATACAGCTGGCACAAGTCAACACGGTTTTGCCGATTATTATGAAGGAGATACCATCCCATCGATAGTTCAAAGTTTAAAGGGACAGCTTCCACGATATAATGATAAAGAAATTGAGTTTCTATTTGTACCAGGAACAAGTTGGAAATATAGTGGCGGTGGTTATGTAATTGTTCAAATGGCTTTAGAAGATCATTTTAAAAAAACTATATCTGAATTGGCTAAAGAGTATATTTTTGATCCATTAAACTTGGTAAATTCTAGCATGATTCAACCTAATGAGAAAGGATTTTTGAGTAATGTTGCCAAGGTGCATGACGAACATGGAAATGTAATAAAAACAGGTTTGCCTATTACTCCTCAGGTAGCTCCGTCTGGTATGTGGTCAACACCTACCGATTTAGCGAAATTGACTATTGAGATTCAAAATGCGCTGAGAAATAAAGGAAATACTTTAATCAGCCATGAAGTTGCCAAAAAAACGACTGAAATTGCAGCTTTAAAAGACGCTGTTGGTGGTTGGAGCTTGGGCTGGCAACTTTCTTTTGGATATGATAATTACAATTGGTTTCAATGTAATGGTTCAAATACTGGCGTTGGTGGTGATGTATTTGCAACAATAGAAGACGGGAATGGGTTTGTAATTTTTGCTAATGGTGAAAAAGCAAATAGATTTCCTGTAATTGATTATACAAGGAATACACTACTAAGAATTATGAAGTGGAGAAAAGTAATTCCTCGCGATAATATTAAACCCTTACCTACAAATTTACAGAATGCATTAGTTGGTACATATGATGATTTCTTATATCAGCAGAGTTTTGAAACTACCATTATTACCAAAAACAATCGCTTGTATGTTCAGTCTCCTTTCTTTGAGCATTTTAAAGGCACTAAAGAAAGTGAAATGGTATATCTTGGTGACAATGTTTTTAAAATCATAGACTACCCAAATTTTTTAAAATTGGAAATGGATGAAACTGGGCAGGCTATAAACTTTATCATATATAGGGATTCCCTTGATACTCTTGCAGTAACTATACCTTTAATTAAAAAAGAAAACAATTGACTCTACTTTTTTGAAAGTAAATAGTCGTTAGGTTCAACATAATCAAAATCTGGAGAATCTGCAAAAGAATGGCTTTACGAAAAGTTGAAATCCTTGAAAAAACATGAATTTTGAAAACCAACTCATCTTTTTTTTTAGTGCTTTAGGGGCATTTAATGGGTTTTTATTAACCCTCTACTTTGCTATTGTGGCAAAAAGGAAAAAGTTTTCAAATTACTTTTTAGCGCTATTAATGCTGGTCGTGAGTATAAGAATTGCCAAATCTGTATTCTTATTTTTTAATCCAAATATATTTAGTGCTTTTATACAAATAGGGCTTACTGCATGTGTATTAATTGGGCCTATACTTTACCTGTATACCTTATCTCAAACAAAACCACAAAAAGCTAAACAATGGTGGATTCACATAATTCCTTCTTTCGGTATAGTGATTATATTAGGAATTGTATATCCATATTTAGACAATAGAGAATTGTGGACCAAATTCTTAGTTAAGGGAATTTATTTTCAATGGTTTATTTATATTCTTTTAACAGCGTTTCAACTAAAGCATATTCTAAAAAAAGTAGTCTCAAAAAATATAAAGCTTAATGTGAATGAAGTTTGGTTATTGAATATTTTTGCAGGAGTATCAATTATTTGGTTTTCATATAATATAGGTTCTTATACATCTTACATTGTTGGAGCATTATCATTCTCATTTGTTTTTTACCTTTTAGTTTTACTCTGGTTGTTTAGAAGGGATAAAAACTCCTTATTTTTTGATGAAAAAGAAAAATACGAGAATAGAAAAATTGATAAAGAGGAAGTAAAATTAATTACAGAAAAATTAACTGTCATCAAGGATAAGAAGCTCTTCAAAAACCCTAATTTAAAAATACTAGATATTGCTAAACAACTAAATATTTCTTCTCATCAATTATCACAAGTTCTCAATGATAATTTAGGTAAATCATTTTCAGTATTTATAAACGAACTTAGAGTTGAAGAGGCAAAGCAGTTAATAAATTTAAATGATATTTATACAATTGAAACCATTGGTTATGATTGTGGTTTTAACTCGAAATCTACTTTTTTTACAACTTTTAAAAAGATTACGGGAACTACTCCAGCTCAATACAAAAAACGAAGACGGTAAAAAGGATGAATTAAGAGTATATATTTACAAATTGGTAGTTCGGTTTTATAATAGAGAACCTTTGTAAATTAGAATGATTGCATATTGCGGTAAATTAAAACAGTATGCAAAAAATAATATTTATTCTATTAATCATTTCGTTTATTGTAGGATGTAAAACCTCACAAAAAAAGGAAGATAGAATACTCTTTGTAGTATCTAATCAACATACTTACGGGAGTACAAATTTAATTGCCTCTAATCATTTTTCTGAAATTGTCTTGGCTTATGATATTTTTATAAAATCAGGCTACAAAGTAGATTTTGTAAGTCCAAAAGGCGGAGCTATTCCTATTGGGTACATAAGTAAAAATGATAGAATTCAGAAAAAGTATCTAAACGATACTGATTTTATGTATTTGTTTAAAAACACACTTCGTCCAAACGAGATTAATCCATTAAGTTATAAAGCAACCTATTACAGTGGTGGAGGTTCTGCAATGTTTGGAGTACCAGAAAACAAAGAAATTCAAACTATTTCAAGATCTATTTATGAGAACAATGGTATAATATCCACGGTTTGCCACGGTACAGCAGGTATTGTAAATTTAAAATTATCAAACGGAAGATATATATATGAAGAAAAACAAATAAGTGGCTATCCTGATTTTTTTGAAAATATGGATTCGAAAAAATATAAAACCTTTCCTTTTTCTATCGAAAAAACAATCAATAAACGAGGAGGAGAGTTTTCATATTCAAAAGAAAGAAATGCAAATTATTTTAAGGAAGATGGAAGATTAGTGACAGGTCAAGATCCTTCTTCTTCAATTTCGGTTGCCAAAAAAGTTGTTGAAATGCTTCAAAACCAAAAATAGCTAATAATATGATATTTTCACAAAGAAATATTAGTTCGATAGTGTTACTTCTAATAGTTACACAAGTCTTGAGTTGCAAGTCTCAAACTAGAGAAAGAATAATATATGAGACAGTTAAAAAACATGTTCAATCATTTTTAAAAGATAAAAGATTCAATGCGGTATCAATAGCAGTTTATTCTAAAGGAGCAAGTCACATTAATCATTTTGGAGAATTGGATAAAGGAAAAGGAAATACACCAACCAATGAAACATTATATGAAATTGCTTCTGTAACCAAAACTATGACTGGCTACTTAGTAGCAAAAGCAGTTAAAAGAGGTAAAATTAAATTATCTGACCCAATAACAAAACACTTAGGTGATGAATATAATAACCTTACTTTTGACGGCATTCCAATAACTATAAAACACTTACTGACACATACTAGTGGTTTGCCCTCAAACGTAAAAGGAATTCCTGAGCTATACACTGATGCCACTAAAAATAGTTATGGGAAAGCACAATATTTATTAACAAGTTATCGAAAAGATTCTTTATTAAGTGATTTAAAAAGACTAAAAATAGATCGATTACCAGGTAGAGAATACACCTATTCTAATGTAGCTCCCAACCTGCTAGCATACATTTTAGAAGTTGTTTATGATGTTCCATTTAACATATTGTTAGAGAAACATCTCTTTGAGCCAGCTAAGATGAAAAATACTTTTATTAATCTACCTCAGGAAAAGCGGGCGTTATTAGCCAATGGATATAATGATAGTGAAGAATTGATGCCCAACTTTAAACAACCAATTCAGCTTTGGGGTGCAGCAGGTAGAATAAAATCGAACAGTATTGATTTACTCAATTATATAAAATTTCAATTGAATACTAAAAACCCAGTAGTAAAAGAATCACACCGTAAATTATATAAAGACACAAATTCTATATGGATTGGCTACTTCTGGGAAATAATGGATGATGAAGATGGCTTACATATAGAACATCACGGTGGTATTTATGGCAGTCAAAACTGGTTGATCATTTATCCGAAGTATGATTTTGGAATTTCATTTATCGTAAATTCTAGTTTCCCTGAAGTTAATCAACTTATTAAAAAAATAACTCTAAATATCTTTAAAGATCTTAAATAACTTAAAATTAAAACAATGAAAAAAATATTCATCGCATTATTTCTTTGTATTAGTGTTTCACTAAATACTCTTGCTCAAGAGTCTGATTATAGCCTCGTAGAAAAAACAGTTTCATATTATTTAGACGGCGGTACAAATAACGACTTTGAAACGCTTAAAAAAGCTTTTCACAAAGACGCTAGGATGAAATTTATTAGGGGAGAAAACTACACGGAGGTAAACGCTCTTGATTTCTTTGAAAAAGCCATCAAGCCAGGACTAAAACAAAACCGTACTTCTATAGTAGAGCAAATCAATATTGCTGGTAATGCGGCAAATGCACGACTTCGTATTGACTATCCTAACTTTTACTTTATCGATTATATGAATTTGTTAAAAATTGATGGGGAATGGAAAATCGTAAACAAGATATTCCACAGACAAAACAAATAATAATTAATATAAATCTACTCTAAAGGGTTATAGTAGTATAAAAATACAAATGATAAAAATCATATAATAAGCTTCAATACAAACTATTACAAAAACTAATTTAAACATGAAAAAACTTCTAAGCCTTTACATTCTAATGGCTTTTTCAACTGCAAGTTGTCAGCAAAGTAACGTTGCGGACTACGTACAACAACAATACGAAAAGGGAGAACTCAATGGCAATATATTGGTAGTAAAAGGCGATTCCGTACTTTATGAAAAATCTTTTGGTATTGCCCATCCTGAAACAAAAGAACAGTTGACAGCTGCACATCGTTTCAATATCGGTTCAATCTATAAGGAATTTCCAGCAGTTGCTGTAATGCAACTCATTGAAAAAGGAAGCCTCAAACCTGATGATAAGATTAGTGATTACTTAGATGATTTACCCGATTGGGCATCGTCAATAAGCATACAACAACTATTCAAGTACACCAGTGGTTTACCTAAGGTGTCATGGGAACATTATGTGGATAACAAAATACCAATTACAGAACAATTACTTTTGAAAGATTTAAGAAAGGTAGAGGAACTCGTTTTTAAACCTGGTACGGATTATCTGTATTCAAACTATAACCCCTTATTATTAACGCTTATCGTTGAAAAGGTGTCTGGGCAATCCTTCGAAGATTATGTTCAACAACATATCTTTAAACCTGCAAAGATGACCGATAGTTATTTTGGCAAGGCAATGCCTTACAAAAACGAAGTACTACCCGCTATAGCATTTGATAAAGATTACAATTTTGACCCCTTTAGAAATAGAGAGGCAAAGTTTTTAATGTTGTTTACTACAAAAGATCTTTACCAATGGCTCTATCATTTACATAGTTATCAATTGCTATCAAAAGCATCTATAAAGTTCCTTTCAGAAAGAGAAGGCTCACAATCACCTTTAGGAATTTTAGAATGGGACGGAGACCAACTTGAAATGCACCATCATCATGGTGAACAAGGAAACTATGAAAGCGTCATTAGATACTACCCTAAAGATGATTTGTACATTGTGATTTTAAAGAACCAAAAGTACTTTAATGTTATGGATATGGCAGATGATATACATGATATTGTAACCAACACTAAAAATTAAAATATGAAAAATTTAATTATAATAATATTAACCCTCGGAAGCATAAGCCATTTACAAAGTCAGACTTTAAATGGAAACAAAGAAGACATTCAAACCATACTGAAAAACACAGAAGACTTTTCAAAATACATTATGGCTTCAGATTATAAGAAGATTGCCGATTCTTATACCGAGGACGCGAAAATTTTTCCGAATAACACTAACATATTAGAAGGTGAGGATATTATTACCTATTGGACACTTCCCGAAGGAATAAGTACCACTTACCATAAAATAACCCAAACCGAAATAAGCATTATTAATAATACTGCTTATGATTATGGGTATTATGAGGGCAAAACCAAGCACAAGGACGGACATATATCATCCTGGAAAGGCAAATACGTAATCGTCTGGAAAAAAGTAGATGAAAATTGGAAGATGTACTTGGATATTTGGAATAATACCAAATAATGAATTCAAAGACCTATATCTATAAATCAAGATAGTTTAACTTTAAAATATGGCATTCTAAATGCAGTTGAGATTCCCTTTTTAGCTATTGATAAAGTAGAATTATCAAAAAAAATCATTAGAAAAAAGCGAATTAACAAAAACACTTTCGCCACTTGGAGAGCTTGAAAATCATAATATCATATTTCACTTGAAAAAGAAGAACGAATTAGGTGGTCTGTATGGAATGAAAAAAAATAACCGACTTGGATTAAATATTGACTAACCAAAAGAATTAATCGAAAGAATGAAAAATGCCTTTGGACAAGATATATAGAGCATACTCTTTGAGATACGAGCTATACATGGACCGATACAAAACATTTTGACCTTTCCTGAATAAAACCTACATTAATATAAATATAATATACAATTGACAAAGTTATCAGAAAATGGAATACAATTTAATACCACCTTGTAAAGAACTCGAAAATCACATAAGTCATTTTTGGGTTTGTACTTGGAATTCATCTTTAGAAAAGCCAAACACTACATACTTTGTTGTAGGAAGTAGTTTATCAGAGATTGTTTTTGCCTTTAATGGAAGAGACAAGGACTCTAGTTTCTTGTTCTCAGCCATTCAAGGTCATACACATTTGGCAAATCAGTATCCTGTAGATGAATTTCATCACCTTATAGGTGTTGCATTTTACTCTTATACAATACCTGGTTTTTTTAATATTCCGTCAACTGAACTCAATGATAAGTTTATACCATTAAATACATTTCTTGGTAATGAAGGAAACGTGTTAAATGAAAAGATTGCTATCGCTCCATCAACCGAAGAACGAATTGATATAATATCAGAATATTTCAAATTACTATTACAGCAACCCAAAATGGCAGATCCTTTAATTACAAAAGCAATTAAAGCTATAAAAAGTGGTAATGGTAATTTAAGGATTGAAGCACTTGCTAATGAATTTGGTATTTCTCAAAAACAATTCAACAGACGTTTTAAGAGGTTTTCAGGGTTTAACCCCAAAACCTATTCTAGGGTAATACGCTTTGAATCTGTTATAAAACAGCATCCAACTACCTCTAGTCTTACTGAAATTGCCTATGAAAATGGTTATTTTGACCAAGCTCATTTTAATAATGAATTTAAATTATTTACTGGATTTAACCCAAAAGAATTTTGGAATCTAAGTGAAGAGGATATTTAATAGGTCTATTTTTTACAATTTTCATAGTCTTTAGCGAAATATTTTTGTGGTGTAAAAACCTAAAATATTTAAACTAACGATGAATTACAGTATTAAAAAAAAAGAAAGAATAGTTGGACTCTTTTTATTTGTTGGGATTGTCACTGGGATTTTCAGTATAGCTCCTGCAATAGATTCGATAGATTATTTGAAAGAAGCTGCATTAAATTCCAACCAAGTAATAATAGCTGCTATTTTTCAATTTGCAATGTCCTTAATTTATTTAGGAATTGCAGTTTTACTTTACCCAATTGTAAAACCGTACAGTAAAACCTTGTCCTTAGGCTTTTTAAGCTTTAGAATTATTGCTGTTACACTTTCCATTGCTGGAACTATTCTGATGCTGACGGTTCTCTCTTTAAGTAAAGATTACGTTGGGAGTAACACTGAATACATTTTAATGATTCAAACATTAGCAGATGTATTAAAGTCATCCCGTGATGTAGTGAATCATATATTCATGATCTTAATATTATGTTCAGGTAATATTATGTTGTATATCCTGTTTATTAAATCCAAACTAATTCCTAATTGGGTTTCTTATTGGGGGATAATTGGAGCTATCTTATCTATAATTGCTAGTGGATTAGTTCTATTTGATATTTTGGGTATTATTACATTTGATTACATTCTATTAAATACACCAACAGCGATTCTTGATTTAATTCTCAGTGCTTGGCTTATTTTTAAAGGGTTTAACAAAAGAGCAAGCCTCTAGCTAACCAAAAAAAACATTTATGATTTTGGTATAAGAATCAGACTTAAGAAGGTACTTTTATTAAATCTAAAATGTCCATTTTTTACAATTTCTGAAAATTTGTGCAGCATAACTTTGTACTCTTTAGTTTACAAAATGAATTAGAAATTGCTTGAAAAATATTCAAGAAAGAAAAGAAAGAAATTTTGTGCAAAAGAATAGTTTTGAAAGTTCTATATGTAGTTATTGCAATTTCGATAGTTGTGCTTTATGATAATAAACTTGAAGAAGATTTTTTTATTCAAGTTTCATGAGAAATGAGACTTAAAAGAACAATTAATAAATTACAAGAATCTGTTTCTGAATATTATCAAATTAGAATCGATCCATTAATAAAACTTAATATTGGCAAAATTATTATAAAATACCTTAAGTCATCTCTAAACAGTAACAAAACAATTATGAAAATAGAGTTATTACTCTTCTTATCAATAGCAGTGTTTGCAAGTTGCAAAGATTCTTCAAAAAAGGAGTTAAATACACCCATGAATAAGATCCATATAGCTATGGACAAAAATGTAGATTCCCTTCTTTTAGACTCTAAAATAAATGCCGTTTCAATCGGAGTGTATAAAGACGGAGAAAAGTATATAGCTCATTATGGAGAACTAGATAAAGGGAAAAATAATAAGCCAACCGATAAAACAATCTATGAAATCGCATCAGTCAGTAAAACTTTTACAGGAGTGTTAGTAGCAAATGCAGTATTAGAAGGCAAACTTGCCCTAGATGATGATATTAGAGAGTATCTAAAGGAAGACTTCAAAAACTTTGAATATAACGGAGAACCTATAAGAGTTAAACATTTGCTGACACACACCAGTAGAATGTCAAAATTCTTGCCTGAAAGTATCAATGAACTGTTTAATGACTTTAATGAAGATTTACCTTTTAAAGTATATGAAATTCAAAAGGATTATGGTAAAAAGGAATTCTTTCGTGACTTGCATTCAATAGAACTAGATACTATTCCTGGAGAAAGATATACATATTCAAATGTTGATACAGAGCTAATGGCAGAAATACTGGAAAATGTATATAAAAAGTCATTTGATACCCTTTTAAAGGAATATTTTCAAACTAATGCTAATATGCAAAACACCTACATAAATCTTCCAAAAGATAAAGAGCAATATTTGGCTAATGGATATGGAATGACTGGCAAACTCGTTCCTCATGAAGTAGTTATATATGGTGCAGATGGTGGTGTAAAAACCACTATGCCAGATTTGGTAAACTATATGCAATTACATTTAGATTCTAATAATAATGTAATCTCAGAATCTCACAGAAATCTCCTAGAGAATGGAAATAGAGAAATAGGGTACTACTTCCCTATAAGGAATAATGAAGAATATGGGACTTATTACAGTATGCACGGAGGTGGTTTTGGTAGTCAAAATTGGTTTTTTTTGCTTCCTAAATACAATTTAGGAATCTCGGTAATCACAAACCAGAGTGACTTGGACACAGCTGATAAATTATTGAAAGTAGTTAAAGGCTTAATTAAAGATTTGAAATAGCTTAAAACCTATGATTTATTCGATAAAGAGGTGGAATAAAATAGAAAAATTCTGGGACAGAACCGCTCCGAGCTATGATAAAGAAGAGTATAAAGCCAGTGAAATTAATCAACAAATTATATCTAAAGTTAAGCGATATTTAAAAACATCAGATGTAGTATTAGATTTTGGTTGTGCAACAGGAAATATTTCTATTGAAATTGCTAAATTGGTAAAAAGGGTTCACGCAATTGATATATCATCGAAGATGCTTGAAATTGCTGAAAGAAAAGCTGAAAAACAAGATATAGTAAATATTGAATACACTCATTCTACTATTTTTGATAATCATTTAAAAGAGAGTTCTTATGATGCGATTTTAGGGTTTCACATGCTTCACTTATTAAATAACCCAAAAGACTCTTTACTAAAGATAAATAGTCTTTTAAAACCAAGTGGGCTTTTTATATCTGTTACACCCTGTATGTCAGAGAGAAAATTATTAAGTTATATATTATATGCAACTAGCAAATTAGGGCTTATTCCTCCTTTCAAGTCTTTTAAACCATCAGGTTTAAAATTTTTATTATTAGAAGGTCGATTCGATATTTTAGAAATAATTAAACTACAAAAAACATCAAACCAATATTATATTGTTGCTAAAAAGATATATTAGTCTAATTGAATAAACCATTAAAGCATATTGTTAGTCTCGCCTATATAAAGCTATAAAAATAAAGCGTTGTGCCTTTGAACCAACGTTTTAAAAATTGCACAATTATTATCTTATTATTTACCTGAGTTCGATTCTAAAAGATAGCCATTTGGTTAGGATTGATGGAATCGTATTTGATAGCGGGCTTTTTAGGAAAGAATGTGTAAGCAATTAACCCGGAGATGAGATTGCAGTCTCCAATGAAATGGAAAATAGAACCTTCTTCTGAAAATGTTTTCTACTCCTTACATTATTCTTCATCAGATTTATTGTTGGACAAAAACTATCCGGAGCATATAATTCAAGAGATTCCTGATAAAAAGATATATGAAAACCGGAAAAAATCGAATATTTATGTTCAAAATCCTAAAAATCAATTCTAAGATTTAGACTTAAAATTATATATTCCTAAAGATTAGTTTGCACCTTTCCATTCCTTTTTTTAAATCTTGTTAAATCAGTTGATTTGGAGTGTTAGTTGTTAAATGTGCAATTTGATGTCAATTGACAAATCTGAATTCATTCTAAGATTTTATTCTCAACTTTTAAACCTTCGATCAACTATAGTCTTGTAACTTTCGCCAATAGGAATTTCTTTTTTGCCAATTTCAACATCGTTCTTTGTAAAAGCTGTAATTTGGTCATAATTAACAATATATGAGCGGTGAATGCGTATAAAGCGACTGTCTAGCTCTTTTTCAAAAGCAGAAATACTAAATTTCACAGCATGTGATTCATCTATTAAATGAATCTTTATATAATCTTTTAAACTTTCCACATATAAAATTTCAGCAAAATCTATTCTTATTCTTTTTCTGTTTTTTGTTACAAAAATAAAATCATCCTTTTCCATAGTTAGGGTAGTTTTAGACTCTTGATTAAAACTATTCTGCTGTTGTTTAAACTTATCTATTGCTTTAAAAAAACGTGAAAAACTTATAGGTTTTAATAAATAATCTACCGCATTTAACTCAAACCCATCCACTGCATAATCTCTGAAAGCTGTTGTAAATATCACTTTAGGTTTGTGAAGCAAGTTTTTAAAAAAATCTGTACCCTTTAAAACAGGCATTTCTATATCTAAAAATAATAAATCAATAGCCTGGTGTTGTAAAATGACACTTGCCTCAATTGCACTAGTACAAGAAGCTATAAGTTCAAAACCTGATAATTGCACTAAGTGTGCTTCTATTAACTCTCTAGCTAATTTCTCATCGTCAATAATTAAACATTTGTAAGTCATTATTTGGCAAGTAATTTTAAAGTTACTTCATAGGTTTCTTTACTATTTTCAATATCTAACGTATAATTATTTGGATATAACAACTCTAGTTGATTTTTTACATTTTTTAAACCAATACGATTCTCTTCCTTTATATCAAGACTAGCATTAGGCTTAGAGTTTTTTATATAAAAAATAATCTGATTATTTTCAAGGTTAATATTTATTACTATAGAAGCTTCTTTTAGTTCTTGTGTAACACCGTGTTTAAAAGCGTTTTCTATAAAAGTTAACAATAATAGTGGTGCAATTTTTATATCTTTTTGTATATTATTTTTAAATAAAATTTGAACACGGTTACCATACCTTACTTTTTCTAAAGAAAGATAGTTATCAATTAACTCGATCTCTTTTTGAAGCGAAACGAAGGTATCATTACATCTATAAAGCATATAATCTAATATGTCTGCTAATTTATCTATTACATCTGGGGTTTCGTCAGATTTTTTTATAGCTAACGAGTACAAATTATTTAAGGTATTGAATAAAAAATGCGGGTTTAATTGATGCTTTAAGGCAACTAATTCTGCTGTTTTCTTCTGTTCATTTAATTTTAAAAGCCTTTGCTGGTTCTTATAAAACCGAGCCATTAGAAGTAATACGACCGGTGTTAAAAACAAAATAGATTTACTTAAAAAAACGGAGAAATAGCTTAGTCTTTCCCAAAACGAATCTTTCGCATATTTTTTAGCTAGGTCATCGTAGTACTCTATATATTTTGGTTCGTATAAGTACATATGAAGTGCAACATATAAAACAAACATTGTGATTAATAAAACAATAAGCCAAAAAATAAAAATATAGATTTTTTTTTCATTTAAAAATTTTGGAACTAACAGATACAAACTTGCATATGCAGTTATTATTTGTGGGATTATGATTTTACATGTAGAGTGAAATAACTGTATATAACCTGCTTCAAAATTACTAACATTTGAAGAAAACATAAAGTATAGAAAAACGCATATCCAAAACAAAATATGTTTAGAAAGTGGGGACTTATATGGGTTGTATTTTCCTAAAAAATGCCTCATTTGGAATGGCTAAAATACAATCATTCTGGTAATTATTATTTATTAGTTGCTAAAACAGTTATTTAAGATGTTAAACGGAACGTCTATGACGACAAGCAGGTAATTTACCTAAAACATACTTTCTGTAGGCATAAAGCATCCACTGGTCTATTTATCAAAAACGGTATATACTTCACTTGTATTTTTGAATCAAAATACTTTTAAAACATGAAGAATTTAATTTTCACTTTACTACTAGGTTTTATTTCAATAGCTGCATCTGCACAGAAATCTGATTTAATTTTCGAGAACCAAATTATTGAGACAGATTTTTCAGATCGTAAAGCTATAATCACGACAATTAAAAATTTTTATTTAGGTGATCATACAGGAAGCATTAAAAACAAAAGACTTTCCATGCATGAAAAAGGGGCTTACAGATATGTAAATAAAGAAGGGAAATATAAAGAAAGCGAATTTCGATTAGATTCAGGCAATGCAGATCCAAATTATAAAGAAGAGCTATTGAGTATTGAAATTTATGATAAGATTTCTTTTGCTAGACTTCGACTAGATCAATTTCACTCCAAAATTCCTGAATATAAATTAATGATACTTCATAAGGTTGATAACCAATGGAAAATTACCAGTATCTATTGGGGTTACGGAATAAAACAATAAAAAATATTATCATGAACTACTTACTCTATATGATGTCTTTCTTGTCATTTTTCTTAGTCTTTTCACAAGCCAGTAAAAGTGATGACAAGCTAGATGAAAAGCAATTGCTTATTAATATTTATGGAAATCAAAATTCTAGAAAAGTTATTAATTACGATAAAAGCTTTGTGAGTGAGTCTAAACTTTTTTATGAAAGTTTAGAAAAAAAGAGTCCCAGACAATTATCTGATAAAAGTAAAATTGCATTTACGCTTAAAAATTATATCGAAGGGAGTTCCTATAACAATCTTGAACAGTTAGAAAGTGTATTTGCTGAAAATGCCAAGTTATACTTAACAGTTGGTGAAATATTTAAATCGTTAACACCTAAAGAATATGTTGCTTTTTTTAAGAATGCTGAAAAAGGAAAATTTAATGGTCGGTATGGAAAAGTATTATCAATTGAAGTAGTAAAAGATATTGCAACTGCTAAAGTTGAAATAACAATACCAGAAAAGAAAATGATTTATATCGATTTATTTCTATTGAAAAAAATTGGGGATAATTGGAAAATAATCAGTAAAACAGCAACTAGAATTGATGAAACAGAAGGCAAGTAAAATTAGAATAGCAATCTTGCTAATGTTACAATTTATAGCAATAAGCACATCTGCTCAAACACCCACAATTACTTATGTAGAGGCGCAAATTGAAGTAGATGGTAAATTCAATGAAGACGTATGGAATACTTTAAATTCTCATTCTGGTTTTTATAATTATGCACCAACAGATGTTGGCTTGGCAAAAAATCAATCATCAGTAAAAATGTTTCATAATGGAGAATATTTGTATGTTAGTTTAACATATTATGACACTACAAGCGATACACAAGTAAGTTCTTTAAAACGAGATGTTCCTATTGGTATAAGCGATGGATTTGTAATTATTTTAGATACTCAAAATCAAGAACAAAACGCGTATTATTTTTCAGTAAATAGTTATAGCACTCAAATAGATGGTATAGTAGAGCGTACTAATGAAGGTTATGATTTTACTACAAGTTGGAACACGATTTGGAAAGCAAAAGCTTTTTCAAATGACAACTTAAAGCAATATGAAATAGCTATACCGTTAAAATCACTAAATTTTGATAATAACAATACCATCTTTGGAGTTCAATTTTATGTAAGAGATATTAAAACCAACTCTTGGACAATTTTAAAAAATGTGAAACGTAATTATAGTTTGTTTGATTTGCGTTTTACTGAAAAATTTAGGGTAGAAGATTTACCTAATTCATCCGCTTCACGTTTTGCGATTACCCCGTCTTTAACTGTAAATAATCAAAACGATGTAGTGAACAATACCAATGAAACAACAATTAAACCTAGTTTAGATGTACAATACAATGTAACATCTTCATTAAAATTAGATGCAACCATAAATCCAGATTTTTCTCAGATTGATGTGGATCAACAAGTAACAAATCTTACCAGATTTTCAATATTTTTTCCAGAGCAGCGAAACTTTTTTCTTGAAAACGCCGATTTATTTTCAAGCTTGGGAGTTGAGGGTATAAATCCCTTTTACTCAAGAAGAATTGGAGCTGAAAACCCTATTCAGTTTGGATTAAAATTATCAGGGAATGTATTGCCAGAAACTAGAATTGGCATTGTAAATGTACAAACTGATAATGAAAACACAAATGCTTCACAGAATTATGGAGCATTAGTCGCAGAGCAACAAATCAATAAAAACTTTACTACAACAGGGTTTCTAATAAACAGACAAGAAACGGATAAATTGAATTTTAAAAATGATTACAATCGGGTAACAGGAATCAACATAAATTTTAAATCAGACAATAATAAATGGATTGGGTTAGCCAACTTAGGAAAAAGTTTTAATGATAATCTCTCTGATGATAATAGTTTTTACAATGCAGGAATTTGGTTTAATAAAAGAGGTTTTAACTGGAATGCAGCTATAAAAAATGTGGGTAAAAATTATATTACAGATGTTGGATTTACGCCACGCCTAAATAACTATGATGCAATTAATGATGTAACTATTAGAGAGGGCTATACACAAACTACTATTGGTACTAGTTATGAAAAGTTTTACGATAACTCTAAAACTCTAAACTCAATAAGATATCTGAATTATAGCAATGATAATTATTTTGATGAAAGTGGGGATTTAAATCAATCATCACACTTCTTTAATGGGGCAGTTTTTTTTAAAGACTTGTCATCTATCTATTATGTGTATACCCAAGAATATATAAACTTAAAATATGGTTTCGCACCTTTAGGGAATGGGAATGCCCTGGTGCCTGATATATATAATTTTGGGATTTTCAAAGTGGGATATAATTCAGCGAATAATCAAAAATTTAGATATCAGTTAGACGCACAAAAAGGAAGCTATTATGGAGGAAGTAGAATTGCAGCTGGTGCATATTTAAATTATCAGCTATTACCTTTTGCAAATCTTCAATTGAATTATGATTTTAATAAAATAGATTTAGAATCATTGGGTAAAAAAACGTTTCACCTAACCCGTTTTACTGGGGAAGTATTCTTTAACAATCGATTAAACTGGACTACCTACGTCCAATACAACACACAAAGTGACAACTTTAATATAAACAGCCGCTTACAATGGGAATACAAGCCATTATCCTACATATACCTTGTGGCTTCAGATAATTACAATCAAGATATTGTTCGTAAAAGCTGGGGATTAGCCGTTAAAATTAACTATAGATTCGATTTTTAGAGTTGACAAACTTGAGCAGTCTGAAACTATAAAAATGTCTATTTTTTACAATTTTCATAATATTTCAAAAAGTAATTTCGCTAATCGAAAAAACAAAATTTAACCTACATTTAGAGATAAAAAGCATAAAATTAAAACTTCAATTTTGTAATAATACTGAAGGTTAACTTCTATTTCAGACCTAATATTTCTAAACTAAACCGTCAACTGTCATTGTAATAATTTCTTAGAAAATTAAAGATTAGATAATGAAGAAAGCAATAATTATTGGTGCAACCTCAGGAATTGGTCAAGGAATAGCAAAAGTTTTAACTGACAATGATTATAAGGTGGGTATAACGGGTAGACGGACTGAATTACTTGAAGAATTGAAATCTCAAAATCCGATAGCCTATTTTACAAAACCTTTTGACATAACCGATACGAAATTAATTGATGAAAATTTAAATTCATTAACAACAGAACTTGGCGGGCTCGACTTACTCGTTATTAGTTCGGGGAATGGAGATTTAAATGAAAAACTTGATTTTAAAATTGAAAAGAGGACAATTGAAACCAATGTAACTGGCTTTACATGTGTTACAAATTGGGCTTTTAATTATTTTGAGAATCAAAAATCAGGACATTTAGCTGCTATAACATCAGTTGGTGGACTTCGTGGAAGTGGAATTGGACCTGCGTATAACGCAACAAAAGCATATCAGATAAATTACTTGGAGGGATTAAGGCAAAAAGCGAAAAAAGTAAATACATCAATTTTTGTGACAGATATCAGACCAGGGTATGTTGATACTGCAATGGCAAAAGGAGAATGACAATTTTGGGTTGCAACAGTTGAAAAAGCAAGTCAACAAATTTTCGAAGCTATAAAACGGAAAAAGCAAGTAGTTTATATTACAAAACGTTGGCAACTAATTGCTATAATTTTAAAAAGAATACCAAGACAAATATATGCTAAGATGTAACTACCAAAAAAAAAGAACAGCTAGCAATGTGTATAAAAAATAAACAACATAGTAGTGATTTCAGGGCATTGGTTAGAAACTAACGTATTGTTTAGTAGCAAGTTTGGCGTTCTGAAATCGGCTACTTTTTATACATAAAATCAGCTATGTTGCTAAAATTAAAAATATAAAAACACTCCCAAAATGAAAAATATAACCTACTTAATTCTCATTTTTATAATACTCAACAGCTCTTGCGGTAAAGATAATATAGAAGGTATTGGAAATGAAAATGATATTGTATCCGATGTACCTGAAAACACAATTACAACACCATGCAGTTTTAACTTATCTGACCTAACTGCAGATTCCACTATAAAAATAGATTGCTTGTTAGACTTAAATGGACAGACAATTACATTGCCTAATAATGTGAATTTTGAGTTTGGTGGTGGAGATATAATAAATGGCAAACTTATTTTTTCCAATGGAACCATTGACGGAAGACTCTTAAGCTCTAAATTAGAAATTGAAGGAGAAGTAAGTCTAGCATCCCCTACTTTCAAGTTTTATGCTGTTAGATGGGGTATAGTTGAAGGGAAAACCACTTCTGAAGTAGCACTATCAAATACCGCGATTTTAGAAAAAGTATTTTTCTTAACCAAAAATTTAGAAGCCTCTACTTTTTTAATCGATAAGCTTGATGCTTTTTTTGAAGTTACTAAAACAACGAGTACTGCAACCAATGCCAATTGGTATCCTACACTAGAAGCTGTAAATCTCCCTTCTAACTTCAATTTAAAAATGACAGACAATACCCATCTACGAATTTATCCTGGCGATAAACATAATAGAAAAGGTGGTGCAATTTTGGCGGTTAGAGATGCCGAAAATATTACTGTAACAGGAGGTAATTTATATGGAGATAGAGACCAACGCGTCTTTTCTGCTGATGATAATGGATTGGAAGGTAGTCATCTATTTTATATTCACTCAGGAAGAAACATTGTGGTAGATGGAGTTCGTTTTCAAGATGGTTCATCAGGTACTTTTGCCATATTTTCATTTGGTTTTTCATATAATCCAGATTATAACCCTACGCAAAACGTTACTATTAAAAATTGTATCATAAAAAACTCTAGAAGAATGGCCATAGCATTAGTAGATGGTAGAGATATTACTATTGAGAACAATACATTTATTGACGCTGGACAGCCGTCTACGAATACGGATGGTGGTGAGGTTGGTTATGCTATAAATATAGAACCAGAACGCTTTAGAGATGAAAACGGCATATTAAAAGAACGCCAAAGAGTATTCGATGTTTTAATAAAAGGTAATACGGAGAGCGGTAGCCGTGGAGGCTTCCTTACACTTACAATAGGTCAAGATATTACTGTTGAAGATAACGATATAGGTTCAAGGGTAGTATACTCACTTATATCAGGTGCAAAAATCATTAACAATAGATTTAAAGCCATTGGTACTGCATCAGACAGTTGGGCTATTTTTGCAGCAGGTAGTGGAGAGACCGTTTTTAATAACGAAATCGCAAACAATACAATAGAAGGGTATAATGCCGGAATCATTATTGGTACTAAAGATGCTTTTGTACACGATAATACAATTACCAACTGTGAAGCTGGTATTCAATTAAGTAAAGCAACAAACGTAAGGATTCATACAAACACTATGACTGTTGAAAAAAATGGAATACAAGCCACCAATACAAATAATGATGATATTGAGATAAAAGACAACTCCGTAACTTCATCAAGTGGTTTCCTTGTATATTTTGCTCAAATGAACAATAACGAGGAACATGAAAATCAAAAAGTAGTTTTTGATAATAATTCCTTTCATGGCTCTAGAGCTGTTACCTTTTCAAATACAAACGGTGTTATTTTCATAAATAATGAAGTAGATGGAGGTCTTGAAATTGGGAATGCAAAATATATTGAAGTTACTAATAACATGATTAAACCAAAAGACAGAAGTGGTATTAGATTATTTGAAACACATTTAAATACAGTAATAACAAATAATACCATTTATGTACCTACTGGAGGAACAAGGTATTCATGTATTGAGAATAATTCAACAACGCCAAATGAAGTTAACCTAAACGGTAATACTTGTAACTAATTCTATAATAGCTACAAGAAATGTGTGTCCATTGATAAAAAAACAGAACTTGATTAAAAATCAATTATGTAGGAGTATTATTGAGTTTTACTGAAAAAACTTTCAAGATTTATAACTTGTAGACCAATAATAAGAATTTGATATTAAAGCAAATGAAATGAACAAAACAACACCTATAAACCGACATTTTATCAATTTTGGGATTCCTATTGGGCTATTTGGAATTCTGATGTTTTTAATGAAGTCTTCATTTCTTAAAGGAAATGATACTTTGAGCTTCGCATTAACAACGGACCTACTTCTGACGGTGCCACTTGTTTATTTTCTGCTCATTCGAAAATCAAAAATTGCAAAAACTACAGTTGTACCATTTATGATAATTGGGCTTTTAATTGGTTCATTTTTTTTACCCAAAGAGAGCCAATCATATTTGTCAATTTTCAAAACTTGGGTTTTACCAATAATTGAAATGTCAATAATTGTTTTTGTGCTAATTAAAGTTCGTAATGCTATTAGAAAATATAAAGGAATTAAAGGTTCAATTCCAGATTTTTATAATGCCCTTAAAAGTACTTGTTATGAAATTTTACCTAGAGCACTTGTACTACCATTTGTGACAGAAGTTGCGGTTTTTTACTATAGCTTCATTAATTGGAAAACACGAGAAGTTGGTGCCAATGAATATACATACCATAAGACAAGTGGAACACCTGCCCTTCTATATGCATTTATTTTAGTTATAGGTATTGAAACAGTAGTTATTCATTTTTTACTAACTCAATGGAGTATAATTGCGGCTTGGTGTTTAACAGCCTTGAGTATCTACAGTGCTATTCAAATATTTGGTTTTGCTAAATCGCTAACCCAAAGACCAATTTCCATCAATGAAGACAGTTTAACTTTAAAATATGGTATTTTAAATGAAGTTGAAATTCCCTTTTTGGATATTGACAAAGTAGAACTATCAAGTAAATCATTAGAAAAAAACGTATTGACAAGAACGCTTTCGCCATTAGGAGAAATTGAAAGTCATAATATTATAATCAGCTTGAACACGGAGAATGAATTAATTGGTCTTTATGGTAGAAAAAAGAAGTTTATTCTCCTTGGATTACATGTTGACGACCCAAAAGAATTTAAAGAAAAAATAGAAAACGCTTTACAACAATGAAAATTTACTTTGCTGGACTATTATTTAATATGGCGGAACAAGACTTCAATAAATCTTTAGTTGACCAATTGTAATTACTCGGTTTTGACATATTTTTCCCTCAAAGAGATGGTGTTGAGCTAGATAAAGCGCCCCAGGATATGACTACTGTCCAAAGAAATAAGACTATCTTTTTTACTGATATACAACAAGTATTGAAATGTGATATTTTTCTTTTTGTACTAGATGGAAGAGTACCAGATGAAGGAGCATGTTTTGAACTAGGAATTGCATACACTCAAAAATTTCTATCTGAATCCTCTAAACAAATATTAGGACTACATACAGATATAAGAGCTTCATTTTTAGATTCTAAATTAAACGCAATGATTGAAGAGCCTTTTCATGCAATTTTTTCTTCTCCAAAAGATTTATTTATATTTCTATTGGAGTAGAATCAACCTGACTTCGATTCTTATTTAGGATTCAGAACGCCTATAAACAATGAGTTTCAACTAAAAATTCTGAAGCAATAGCGGGCTATTGCAAGGGGTTTTTAGGCAGAAAATCGCTGTTTAGAGGTGGGAATGCGAAAAACTTTTCCATATAATCCTATATACTGCGTTGTCTTCCCTGGACATAGCCCGCTATATCATCAAAAAGACGCCTTGTCTATTGAATTATATGAAAATCTGAATTTCCAAAGACGACTCGAACTCAGGTTATCAGTATTTATTACCCGCTTAGCACTTTTCCTTTCATTTCGTGTCTCTACATTTCGGGAAAATAGGTGCATTATGAGTTGGAAAGAATTTGTTAATTTTTGTGTAACGCTATTTCAGGACTAGACAACATAAAATAAAAAAAAGCCCTAAATCGTAAGATTTAAGGCTTTTTGTGTTCAGATGAATTCTGAAAGTGGGCCCACCTGGACCACACATGAAGCCTTTAAAATATTGTATTTCAATAATTTAGCCATTTATTGAAGTTTATGGACACTAATTGGACACCAAAGAATTATTTTCAATTGTTGCCGTTTAATGACTTAATTTCCACTACATACTGCCAAAGAACTTTTCTTTGTTATACTAAATATACGCAAAAAAGGGCAAATTTTATGTACAAAAGGCGTGAAAATTCTGGATTATAACCTTAAAATTTGGCTTAATCTGTGAGGTATTCCTGGACTGTTTCAGCATCTATTCCAGTGTAATCTGCGAACTCGGAAACGGTGATCATTTGGTGTTTTTCTTTTCCTCTTTTTTCTCGAATCTTCTCTAATATTCTTCTTCCCGTGCGTTCGCTTTTTCCTGTGATGCGCTGTATGTCCTTTGGATAGATAACGGTTCTTTTCAATATCATAAGCTTATACTTTATCTATACTTTATCCATAAGGATGCTATACACTAATATAGCCAATTTCTTGAAAGCTTTAACGACAATAATTGCCAATTAAGACAACACGACCTTTAGCGGAAGTCAGTTTTTGACAAACGCTATTTGAGAGAATACTTTGGTGGCTCATCAAATATATTTTTCAATTATGGCAAGACAAAAGGGTATTATCAAACTGAAAGGCAAAATCGGAGATTTGTCTTTTTACAAAACGAAAGATGGCTATCTGGCCAGGGAAAAAGGAGGCATTGACAAAGAGCGGATGAAGAATGATCCAGCTTTCCAAAGGACTCGAGAAAATGGTGCTGAATTCGGGCGAGCTGGAAAAGCTGGAAGGCTTTTAAGGACTTCCGTTCGACCTTTGCTTTTGAAGGCAGCTGATGGTCGAGTGGCCAGCCGAATGACCCGAGAAATGGTCAAGGTCGTGAAAAGCGATACATCCAACGATAGAGGCGAAAGAACGGCTATTGAAGGTGATATTGAATTGCTGAAAGGCTTTGAGTTCAATCAAAGCGGAAAACTGAATGCGACTATGTATGCACCCTTTGTAGCCAATATTGACAGGGCTACGGGTGAAGCAACAGTAAACATTCCGGATTTTATTCCGCAGAACACCTTTGCAGCACCTGCAGGCGCATCGCATATGCGCTTGGTTGCAGCTGCAAGTAAAGTGGATTTTGCTGAGGAAACATTCAGTCTGGGGACAGATGAAAGTAGCGAGATAGCAATTGGTCCACAAACCGAGGCGGCTATTAGTTTGACTGCCACTGTACCTACAGCTGGTGATCAGCCCATCTTTTTGCTTTTTGGAGTGGAATTCCTTCAAGAGGTGAATGGAACCATGTATCCGCTTAAAAATGGTGCTTTCAATGCTTTAGCATTGGTGGAGGTTGATAACGTCTGATTTTTTTAGCAATGAGTTTTGAACTTATTCGAAATTATAGGACGAGCGGAACGAATGGAATTCTAAGGTATGGCAGTGAAAAAATCTGCCATACCATTGAACTTCCTTGGAAGGAGAACCAGCCTTTTGTCAGTTGTATTCCTGAAGGGAGATATCTAATGGAAAAGAGGATTACCCATGAAAGGGGATTTCATCTGATATTGAAGAGCGTTCCTGAAAGGAGTTGGATTTTAATCCATCCTGCGAATGATGCGAGAACAGAACTGGAAGGCTGCATCGCACCAGTCTCGGAGCTGACAGGAACAGGAAAAGGAATCCGATCGAATGAAGCAATGGATAAGCTTTTAAAAGTCTTTGAAGAGGCCCAAGAGAAGCAGAATCATATTTATATCACTATTAAAGAGAAATCAACTATGAATATTTTAGAAAGGGTCAAAAAGCCCACACCAAAGTTGTTTAGAAAATTGCGGACAATTGGTTTGGTATTGGCTGCTGCAGGCGGTGCTATTTTAGGTGCGCCTATCACATTACCAGCTGGCTTGATTACAGTTGCAGGATATCTGACTGTTGGCGCCAGTGTCCTGACTGCAGTCAGTCAGGTGACGGTGGATGATCAGGTAAAAATTCCTCCACTACCTGAGGTAAAAAACAAGGGAGATGCAAGTCCACGGTAAGGCTGGCACAGCTGGAGGAACAATCCTAACAGTCCTTGTGAATTTGCAAAGTGCTGATATTATCAAGACTTGCATTTTGGCAGCTGTCGGAGCATTAGTTAGTTTTTGTATGTCATTGGCCATGAAATGGGTGGTCAAGAAAATCAAGAAGAAAGGCCGTAGTTCATAGCTACGGTTTTTTTGTGTCCAGTCTGCAGGGGAATGATCAAAAAAATAAAGACCTGGCAGGCCAAACCCATCAGGGAATAAAACTAAAATGGCAATGGCGAGAAATTAATCTCAAACCACAAAAACCGAAGGAAATAATAACCTTCAGACTGAACACGAAACCGCGTTAAACTAAACGCTGGACGAAGACGAACGTACGCCACCAACCACCGGCTGGCGATGCGCACTCTAAAAATTAATTTAAACATAGTGCGCATCCACACAGGAACGGTGAGATAGATGCAAGAGCGGCACAACAAAAAATACGAGCATGAAGGGTCTGGTAGTTGGGAAGGATGCTGGAGATTTTTTTTGTAGCCGGCAACGCGAACTCTTGTCATCTTTCTCATCCGCATGCCTGTAACTTTCACTATGTTTGGATTGATTTTTTTAATGTCCTGACGCAGGAAAGCTAGTAAAAAGCTTTTTGGAAAAGTGCGCAATCTAGCATAGAGTCATTTATGGAAATCCTCGTCCTCTTATTCTGACCACCACGCAAATTATTTTTGCTAGCTGTCATAACTTCATTAATTTTGGAAGACTAGAAAAATCGATTTCAATGAAAAGAAATATCCTTTTAATATTAGCAGTATTTGTAATTCAAAAGGCAAATGCTCAATTAAATGTTTTTATGAAAGCTGGAGGAAATTTTTCAGGCTATTCATTTAATGATGAATCAGCAGAAAGAGTCGCTAATTACGATTGGGGTGGTGGTTTCCAGATTGGTTTATTAGGTCTTTGTGATATTTCTGAAAAGGTAAACATCTCAAGTGAATTTATTTTTGTTGAGAAAGGGGCTGACTCAGAAAACTTGTACTATATAAACCTCCCAATTTTCATTGGTTATCGACTGGGCAATTTTAATGTTGAGGCTGGAATTGAGTCAGGACTGTTACTATTTGGTAGGAATGATTACGATGTCAATGTTGCGAAATCTCCATACGCGAAACGAGCTGACCTTTCCATTTTAGTAGGTTCTTCATATTTTGTAAATGAAAAAATAACTGTCAATTTACGGTATATATTGGGGGTAATTCCAAGCATTGCTTATCCTAATCTAGCGCAATTTGATGATAGGATGGTGAAAATATTTAATAGGTCTATTCAGGTTTCATTGTCATATAAAATCAGAGATGCCAATTAAAAATATGATAACAATTATGAATCATTAATAAAGTAAATCGTTGAAGGAAGCTATTGAAATAAGTAGCTTATTAATGTTCATGTACGCGTAAAGGTTTTCAATGCGTTGACTGTTTTCCTTTATTGACTTACCTATTTACATTCCTGTATCATTAATAGCTTAGAGAATTATGTAAATCTATTAAGTAATGCTAATTTATCTAAATGAAGCTATGAAGAAATACAGACTAGTAAACCTACAAACCACAGGGAAATATTTTCAAAAGAGAAAAGAAAAAAATAAAAAAAAAGAAAAGAGAAAGCCTTTTTTTCCGGGCTGACTCGCTAGGGGGCAAGCCTTTTTTGGGAAATACTACCGCCAGCTGGCGGTGGAGATTTCTCAAAAAACCCAAAGGCTTGGGCTTGCGGCCTAAAAGCGAAAGCAGCCCGATATTGCTTTCCTCTTTTTTTATTTATTGAAGATATCTTTAACTGCTCGAATCAAATAAACCATAATCCAAATTCCTGGGGTTAATTCATTGCAGCTAAAAGCTGCACCTTAAACGGGTGGTGGGGAATTTGGGAAAAGATGTGGAATGCTGTCATATCGTCTTAGTGCAACAGTTTGATCAAGGCATTGATGTCGGGAAGCTGAGGTATGGAGGAACGCAGGAAGAGCGGTTGCAAATAATGGAGTTTACGGAATGGTTTGCAATCCGCTGTGTGTCGAGCCGTCTGCGAGTGCGACCCCGGGTGGTAGACCGAGAGTGACCGAAGGAAACGGGGGCTAGCCACGAGCGGAGAGTAACGGAGCGAACAAGGCTTGGCGTGGTTTTTTGTTGGGAAGAAATAAGCAAGTTTAATACAGCCATTGAAGAAAGGGATCTGAAAAGCATGGGTGAATTATACTTGCTGTGGGAATAGTAAAGCGCCTTTTTTTCAAAGGGGCTTTGCTAAGGAGCGCTACAAAAACCATGACAAGCCGCAGCCCGGGGGCGCCCGCAGGCGAGCCTAACTCTGGCAACCGGGGGCTGTTGCTTTTAACAGTAGCGAAGCGGAGGTTTAAAGGAACAGACCAGGTAGGTTGCCGTGATGCACTGGGGCTAAGCTGCAAGGGGCATGACAGCACTTGCCCCGAAGGGGTTGGCTTTTGTCTTTAAATACCTTAGAGATTAATACTTATTTAAAGCCTGAAGCCAATGCTGGCGAGACCCTTTGCCGCAGCCCAAGGGCAGCACACCATAGTGCCTGGCAGTGCGGCTGGTATATCAAACAACAACTTTTTGGCTTGGGAGCCAAAAAGACCGCTTCCTTTTGCTTTTTTACCTCTTTATCTGCTTAACAGAAAAAAAAGCAAAAGCTATGAGGGAAGGATTGTGCGGGTAGGTGCAGTTGGTTAGCTGAGGGCCTTTGATTTACCCTTTAGGGAAATTAAAGGCTTTCGGCTGTGGGAGCTATGGGCTTTGGATAATTTTTTGGATTGTGGAAGGGATGTAGGGAAATTAGGCAATGCGCATGGTGGTGGATTTGTTGCTGTAAAGATAACTGTGTACCTAAGAGGCCTCATCAGAGGTAGGTAGTTTGAATACAAGCGACACGCTTACGCTAGCGGGGATCAATTATGCTAAATGTAATTCCATTTCTATCTGTTCAAGATAACTTCTAAATCCTATTTTTTGCAAAAATGTATTTATAGGTTTGAAACGTTTATCCACATTGATAAAAGATAGTTTATTACCATATGTTTCGATAATCTCCATAATTAAAGTTGAAGCTACCAGTTTTCGCCTAAAATCTGAACTTATAGCAATTTGTTGTATTCGATTATTATTTGAATTATAAATAACATAGCCAACCAAAAGGTTTTCGAGATAGGCACCTAATGAAATGTAGCTATCGTTTAAATCGTTGATAACATTTTTTGAGCTTTGCCAGGAAGGATACGTACTCCAGAATGATTGCATCAGATCCCAATCATAATATCGTAATTTTTCGATGCTTAATTTTTCATTTGTTTGAGAGATCATTATTTCACCTTTATAGCAAACTAGTTCTCTTTTGGTTTCATAACCACATTTTTTATAGGAATGAATAGCTGGAATATTTTCACTGATTACTTCAAGTTGAAGTTTGTCAATTTTGTTTTCTTTTAAAATAGGTAGAATGAAACGATACATTTGTTTTGTTAGTTCTGAACCTCTTTTTTTAGGTATAACTCCTGTTCCTCCATTATAAATGACTTTTTCGTTGTTGATTTCGTCAAATCCATGCAGAATAAAACCTATGAGATGTGAATTTTCAAAAACTCCGACTGATAGCATAAGATCGGTTTTGTCAGCTAACATTTTTAATGCTAATTGTTCCTGTGATAATTGAAAAGGTATGAGATAGTCTGAAAAAGATTCATTAAATACTTTTAGAATTTCTTTTCTATCTACGTCTTCTAAGGTTTTAATTTCCATCATATTGCTCTAGAATGTAGTTCGTTTTTTTCATTTAGCTAGATTGATAATGTTTTATGATTCCATAAAAATGCATAGGGTGCAATGTTAGCAAAGGCTTGAACTATCCTTTATGAAAGAGTTGGCTTTAACGACTCTCTATTAAATTTTCATCTATAATTCCAGCAATTTTATTTATAATATTATTGTGAATGGGATTGTCTTTCAGTCCATTTGATAGAACAATAATCGTCATGTTTTGATCTATGAATTTTCTATATCCTGTCACCAGGCCACCTGTATATCCATAAGACACTGCGTTATTTGACGAATATTGTTGCCAACCGTATAAGAACCTATCTTGTTCATCCTCGTAATAAAACGGTTTTTCGTACTCAAATGGGGTCCATAGTTTAATTTTTGTATTAGGGTTGATCAATTTGTTTTTATCAAACTTTTGGGTCCATTCAATAAATTCATTCAACGTTAAGTTTATTCCACCAGCAGAGTTAGCTCTTTTCCCAAAGTTGAGACTTATTTTCTCCCACTTTTTAGAATCATTATTAAAAGTATATTTGAAGCTCCTGTTTGGAATAGGGTCAATGAAATTTGATGAAAACAAAATATTGTGGTTTGAAAACTGATTTTCAATTACATAGCTTTCGTAGCTTTTACCTGTAATCTTTTCGATGATTTTTGTTAAAAACCAATAGTTTGTTTGATTATACTCCCACCGTTCTCCTGTCTTAAAACGCAACTCATTTTGGATTAAAACTTTCATGGTTTTGCTGTCCGAAACCTCTCCTTGCATTAAATTGTAATCGGGAAGGCCTGAAGAATGAGTAAGCAAGTTCTTAACTTCAATATCCCCCCATTTTGCAGGTAATTTATCAATGTATAGAGATAGTTTATCATCGAGATTAATTTTGCCTTGCTCTACTAATTGAAAAACTGCCGTAGAGGTGATAAGTTTGGAAAGAGAATAGAGCGGGAATATGGTTTCTTTTCTAACAGGTTTACCATTAAGATCTTCTTTTCCTAAATAGTTTTCATAAATAACTTGTCCTTCTTTTACTATCGCAACTGCTAATCCCAGTGTGTTTTGAACTTGCTTTTTTAAATAGACATTTACTTCATTTTGTTTTTCATTCGATAACGCGATGAGATTTTGTTTTTTTTCATTTTTGCACCCGAGAATAAAAAGGATGATGAGGCAAATCAGTAATGATTTATTTTTAGACATTGATAAATTTAAATTGAGTGATTAGATTTATTTAAAGTTAATTTCTAGGTTATTTTTATTTAAATTTTATGATTTTTTTCTAAGCTTTTAAGTAAGTCAATACAAACCAATTTAGAAAGAACTGAACGGATCTTCATAGATGAGTGAGAACCAAAAAAAGTTATTATGGTGTACAATTGATTTTTTATTAAAAATATAGTTTCATTCCTTCATGAGTTGCCTCAAATCCCAAATCTTCGTAAAATTTGATTGCTTCCGGTCTTTTTTTGTCAGTCGTTAATTGTAACAAATGAGCATTTCGTTCTTTTACTCTATTTATTGCCCAATGAAACATTTTTTTTCCAATTCCTAGTCCTCTTTTGTCTTTCCTTATTCTCACTGCTTCAATTTGCGCCCTAATCCCACCAAAATAAGTCAGATATTGAATAAATGATAATTGTAAAGTCCCAATAATGTCAGTGTTTTCGTTTTCTACAACAATCAATTCTTGATTTTGGTCAGCATTTATATTTTCAAAAGCGTTTAGATATTGATTCGATAATGGTATTTGATACTTTTCTCTAGTTTTCCCAAGTACATCATCAGCAATCATTTCCACAATCTTTGAGAGATCATTTTTTGTAGCTTTTCTAAATATCAGTTTTGTCCGTTTCGTTTTTTGCACCTGCTTCTAGTGTTATTGTTTACAGTGGATGACCTAAGAAAATTCTTTTAGAATTTTTCAATTGGTCGATAATCTAATCATTTAATCTTTACCTTCTTTTCTTATCGTAAATACTACCTTTCTCAGTTCCAAGTTTTATGAAGGTAACTATAAAGATAATACGATATCATTGTCTCTTCATGTTTATGTTGCAAGTAGTATTTTGCAGATTAATACTACCCTCTCTTTCGCCCAGTAAATTTACTGAAACCATATTTTCAACTGCTGGTTTATCAGTCATGAGCCAATTTCTATTCTCTCTGCTTAAAATAAGCATACCATTAGGATCACCAATTGCTCTGAAATCTGAAGATTTTTGAAACCCACTTTTGTAATCCGTTAAACCAGTTTTTAATTCAATTTCGGATGCCAATGCTAGTACGTTGTTAGACACCAATCCAATTTCACAAATATTTAAAATGTCCTCTGGTTTGAAATCATTTTTAGCAGAATTACTTAAAGTATGATGAGCAATGAACTCTAATATATTTCCTGCGGGGTCAAAGAAATAGATTGCATGAGCATCCCAATTTTTAAAATGTATAACTTTTTCGCCCTTTCCATTTTTTATTAATTGAAAGCGCTCAGTAGACCAATCAATCGCTTTTTGAATTTTGTTTTCTGGAATGTTGAATGCAAAGTGATAGAATGGGGAATGGGTACTTGTTAAAATAAATTTAATTATTGTATTCCCTGCCAATACTTCAAAGCTATTTCCACTTTCGATAATCAATGGTAAGTGTAGTCTATTAACATAGAAATCTTTTTGCAAATCCATTTTGTCTGCAGCCGTTAGCAGTTCGATTCTTTGTATTCGATTAGCAGCCACCAGTTCTAAATTGGTATCACTGAAACTCGTGAAAGAAAGTAAGCCAAAATGGAGTGACGGCAGTACTAATGCACTTTTCCATAGAAAATTACGTCTTGATTTTTGAGATTTATTCATTGAGTTTTTAATTTTTTGGTGAAAATGTGATTGTTTGTGATTAGTTTCATGGCATTTGCTCTAAAACCATCACATAATTTACTCACCAACAAAGTTCGCGAGGACTTTTGCAAGTAGCCAAGAAGGTGGTAATAAATTAAATACGATGTTATTCGTTGTTATTTTTTCATTATATCTTTTAATTTATTTAGCCATAGTTCAATTGATTACGTACTTTTTATGTTTTTTTTTATTGTAATGAACTAAAGAGTTTGAAATCAGCAATAGTTATTGCCTTTGTTTAAGATTTTTTATTATTTTCTCAAGTCGGTCATTATTCGATTGTTCATTGTATTTGTTAAGATTGATAGCTATTTGATAGTTCTTTATAGCATTCTCAATATCTCCATAATTTTCATATGCTTCACCCAATGAGTCATAACCATTCCAATTCTTTGGATTTTCGCGGGTATTAAACTTAAAAATTCTTATCGCGTCTTGATAACGAGGAAATTCATAATAATATAATCGCTGATAGCCTAATCTATTAACTAAATCTTCATAATTTATATGTCTGTATTTCACGTTAGTTTTCAGTTGACTAATTAATTTCAAGATGTCTTTGTCACCTTTTTTGATAAATGCCGCATCTAATTTTTGATAAGCAAAAATAAATGGGTCGTTCAGCTCTTTATCTATCATACACGCAAGTGTAGTAGCTACATTAAAAGATATATATTTTTGCTTGTAGCCATTTGATAAAAAAATTACCGTTAAATCTTGTTGTGGAATAACTTGCAAGTAAGAGATCCCACCACCATCATGGCCATAGGATTTTAAACCATTAACAGTATTAATTTCCCATCCATAACTTCTTCCTGTATTATCATTTCGATAGGGATACTGTTCCCACATTTTTGCCTTAGTGTTTTGATTAATTAATCTATTATCATTCAATTTTTGACACCATGAAATCAAACTATTGAGCGTCAAGTTCAACCCTCCTGCTGCGTGAGAATATTCGGGTAAATACCATTCAAAAATTTCTAACTTTTGGGATTTGTTAGGATAATATTCGAATGTTCTATTAGGAACTACTTCTAAAATATCTGCTGAAAAAACAACTTCTGCGTTTAAGCCACCAAAATATTGATTGACTATATAGTCTTGGAATTTTTGGTTTGTTACTTTTTCAACAATCTTCTGTAAAAGCCAATAATTGGTAGCTGCATACTGAAATTGTTCACCGGGTTTGAATTGAAGCTCGGTTTGAAAAACTAAATTCTTATTGTCTTCTTCTTTCGTATTCCTGTTTTTTTCAATTTCTCTTAAACCAGATGAATGAGCCAATAAATGTGATACTTTAATAAAGCTATATTTTTCATCGACATCAAAATATTCAGCAATAGAATTGCTTAATGAAATTTTTCCTTCTTCAATCAATTCGAAAATTGCGGTTGATACGATTGGCTTTGTAACAGAATGCAATTTAAATAAGGTGTTTTCGCTTACTGGAACATTGAATTCTTTATTTGCGTAACCATAAAAATTTTGGTGTAGAACTTTGTCCTCTTTAATTATTGCCACAGCAGCCCCAGTGATTTCATAGTCATCCATTAATTGAAATACATAGTCATCTATCTCTTTTTTAATGGGCTGATTCGAAATTAAATTTTGAGATTGACAAATTGTAATTTGTAATACCAATAAAATTATTAATTGAATTGCTTTCATTTATCTCAATTATGCTCTTTGTTAGCAAATGTTATTTATCTAAATTATTATTTCAATTATGTACGATTATAAGTTATTCCAAATGTCCAAGTAAATTTTCCAGTCTCCATTCACTTTTTTCCAAACAATAACATATTTACCTCTCCAGTTAGACTGTTCTCCATTTTTGTTCACAGTAGTTCCCCTATAAACACCATAATCATAGCCTGTATTTTTAACAATTCTTATTTCGTGTTGTGTTATTTTATGATTTTTCGTTTTCATACCTGGAAGAAGTGTCCAATACTTTAAAATCGCCTCTTTCCCTTCTAATATTTCACCTTCTTGAGGAAATATTTTTGCGTCATCTGTATAAGATGCTCCAACCATTTTATAGTTGTTCGTATTTAGATATTCAGAAAATTTTTTGGTATTCTCTACAATCTTTTTAATGTGTTTTTCTTTTCCAATATAAGTTTGACTGCTAGCAAGATTAACAGAAAAGATGATTAGGAAGATTGATACTAATAGTCTCATACTGTTTATTTATTTGATGTTTTTGATTTTCTATAAAATATCTTGTTAACAACTTTCCATTCTCCATTAATCTTTAGCAAATTCATATAATCAATAAAGTAGAAACTGGGATAGTCAATACGAAGTCGGGCATGTGCCGCATTACCAGCAATATTGATTTGCTCTACAATAGAAGTACGGTTTTGCTTTGGACCAGGCTTGATTGCCTTTTGAAAGAACTCTAAAGCATTGACCTCTGTGTAGTTTTCTCCTCGGATGTATTTCATCTTAGCCTCAGGATGAAAAGCCTTTTTCAGGGTTTCAAAGTCATTATTTGTACCACCATCTAAGTAGTAGGAAACTGTTTTTTCAATTTGACTATAGTCTGAATCTTGAGCAAACAAATTAGTTGAAAGGCTTAAGATTATTAGCAAAGGTGTGATTGTTATTTTCATGCTTAAATTATTTTAATTTTATTCTTCTAGGATTTTAATAACTTTTTGTGCTACAGATATTGATGCAGAAGGGTCTTGACCTGTTACTAGTCTTCCATCAATAACAAAGTGGTTGTCCCATCCTTTTTTTGAATACGTAAATTTCCCACCATTGCTATTAATTGCTTCTTCTATAGAAAAAGGAAATGTTTTATAATAAGCGTCTGTTTTATCTTCGAAGACATCAGGAAAACCATTTACCTGCTTTCCTTCATATAAAAACTTGCCATTAGATAATTGTAAATTAACGATTCCTGCTGTGCCATGACAAACTGCAGATACAACTCCCTTATTTTCGTATATAGTTCTTGAAATTTGTTGAATTTCTCTATTTTCAGGTACACCAAACATTGCCGCTCCACCACCGACATAATACACTGCTGAATAATTTAATGGATCAATATGTTTAGGCAGTTGTGTGTGTTTTAATAATTTCATAAAATCAGCATCATACAGATACTTCTTTTGAATACTGTCTGACGTTTTGATATATCCAATAGGAATCGCACCTCCGTTTGGACTTACAAAATCTATTTGATAACCTCTTTCTTTAAATACATCATAAGGCAAAACAATTTCTGAAAAATGATTAGAGGCATTTAGATTTGTATCTCCGTAGGTATTTTGATTAGATACTACAAAGAGTATTTTCTCTTGCTTTCTAGGTATATTCTCACATCCAATTAAGAATGAAATCAGGAATAGAAGAATTAATATTTTGTGCATACGGTTTTAATTTCACGCAATATGCAATTACTGTGGATAATAAAGGTTTTGTATTATAAAATCGAACTACTACTTTGTAGATTAGGACTTTTATGTTGTTTCTTTTTGACTCTTCTCTTTCTTATACTTAGCTGGCGTAGTTCTGGTGATCTTTTTAAAAGTTGTAAAGAAGGTAGATTTAGAATTAAAACCACAATCATAACCTATGGCTTCAATACTATAATTCTTATTGGAAAGTAATAACTGTTTTGCTTCTTCTATTCGGTACTCATTTATAAATAAAGTGAAGGATTTTCCCAGATTATCATTTAAAAATTGTGATAATTGATGTGACGAAATATTTAGACTCTTTGCAATATCTGATACTTTTAAATTTGGGTTTCTGAATAGTTTTTTATCTGGGATGATAGCCAATTTTGTTATGATTAATTCAATTTCTTCCGCACTTATTTTTTTGTTTTCATACTTTATTTTATCCTCAAAAAACTGACCGTTTTTATTTCTTTTAAATAACCACAGTAAAACCAAAAGGTAAAAAACAAAAGAAAATGATAAGGCACCGACAATGTAAGAAGTGTAAGAACCAATATTATATGCTAACCAAATAATTGCTATACCACAATAAATACTCAGTAACCAAATTTCAATTTGATTGAGCTTGTTAACATTTGAGAATGTTTTTTTTAGAATTTCTTTTAGCTGAAAACCAGTTATTATTAGATACCCAAACCATTGTAGGTAAATACCTTTCACGATGAATTTTGACCACAATTGTTTATACGACCAATAAGGGTAAATTTCACTTAAAATAGTGACTAAAAATAGGAATGGGAGAATGTGCAGCCACCATTTTGTTTTAGATTTTCTCACAAAAGAGATGACATATAAATACAATAATGGACCTATTAGTACACAAGCAGAGAGCCCTACTTGTATAAATACACCTGATAGATCTGGATTAAAATACAAAAAAACAGACTTGATAATTCTTACACTTAGAACCAATAATAGCAGTGAAAGAAAGTAATTTGGAAACTTTTTATATTTTGTTGAGTAGGCAAAATAAATACTCAACATAAGACCATTAAATGCACCTAAGGCACTAAAGAAAAATAGCAACTGTTGCTCAAAATTCATTTATATAACTTGACTTTTTTCAAGGATTTCAATTGTTTGCTCTGATATTTGGTAACGCCAAATATATGAATCTTAGCTGAATATAAAGTTAATAACTTTCAAATTGCTACAAAGCCAAATCACCGATTTGGTTGGCTTGCAAATCATCACAAAACTTTAATAGCCACCTGAACTAGCCATGATTTCATATTTAGTGTGTGCCTAGCATCGAGCAAGTGCGAAAAATGCTCCGATGATCTTGAAGGTGTAAGTCCCCACTATTGGAGGAGGAATGCATACTAGCGAGTGAAGCCAAAGTTTGTTAAGCACCTGAAACTTGCGCAAACCATTTTTTGCACTTGGTTTTGTATCTATCGCTGTTTTTGCTTTTCATTTTTCCATTTGATCTTTACTGCAGATATTATGTCTAACTCTAGTCTATTTTGCAATTTTTCAAATCCATTTTTTAGATAAAAACTTATTTGTGATTTATAATATTCACCATTTTTCTTTTAACTCTATTCTGGTCAATTACCCATCCATTTAGCTCTACTTCTTTTTCTTTTGCAAGCGCTAGAAGTTTTGTTCCAAATCACTTTTCTTGAATACTTGATTCCAAAATAATGGCAAACCACTTTTCATTTTCACGAATGAAGTCGAAAAACCAGCCTCTAATTTGTTTATTAAATTCTAGTAATAAAATATGTGATTGGTTTGTTAATTTTTCGAGATAGTCTTCAAATTTTGAGGATATTCATTATTCCACAACGCCAAAATTTGTTCTTCTTCTAAAGTTGAAAGGCTTGTGGTTTTTCTAAAATCCATTTTACTTTTTTTGTGGTGTATCTTTTCTTAGTTCATTATTTCTCTTAATTCAACAGCTTTCCATTCGGGATTATAATCGATAAAATCTTTAAACATCGCTATATGGCTGGACCCTCCTAAAATCATGATTTTTTCATCTTTTTCTTCAACCGCCTTTTGAATCACAGAAAACATGTACAAATTTCTTTTGTACCATTCAGATGCCAAATAGGCTCCAATAAAATTATCTTTTTCCCCACCTTGATTTGCAACGCTTACATACCAATTGATGTCCTGTTTTCTTATTAAAGGATCATTTTGATAAAATAACATCTCAGATAAAAGTTTATCAGATGCAAATAATTCGTTTTCAAAGCTTTCTATTCTTACTAGCTCTAAACTATCTTTTTGAATAAGATCATACTGTTCGGCTTTCTGCATAGCCTCCATCAAGTCACCATATGGGAAGTCAGTTCTGTAGTCCATAGCGAATACTTTTTTATGTTCTAAGGATTTGGCCACTCTAAACCCAATCTGATATATCTCATTGCGTTTTTCTGTCTTATAATCCGTAGGGTTAAAAGCGGTATATACAGAATCTAATACTGCTTGTCTTTTGTGCAGGGTTTCTACAAATATTTTATCAGGATTAAAGTCTGCAATTGCCTTAACTATTTTTTCTAACTCCTTTTGATTTGCTTCGGTTAAAACATCAGGAACATTTACTTGGAGAACATCTCCATTGTTTTCTGGCTTAAAATTGCTAAAATGAAAGGTGCCAACTAGTAATACTTCCAATGTTTTAGTGTTGTTGCTTTTCTGACTTTCTATAGTTGTAAACTCTTTTTTTTGTTGACAAGAGATAAGAAGCACTAAGGCGAAGAATAGAATTATGCGTTTCATAGTTTTTTTTGCTTTTTGGTATTACTAATTATCAATTTCCGGTTGTTAGTAACTCAATTCCTTTTTCTAGAACCTCGTCTTTTTTAGTAGTCGTTTGAGCTATATAGTTTGTGGGAATATATTTTTCCCTTAGAGTTCCATTTACATGATATAGTTTTGCAATGGAAAGCCGATATCCATAAGTTTGATGTTTAAACGATGTTCCAGTCATTTCTCCTGCTAATCGTTGCATTTCAGAGCCCACGATTTCACCTCTACCCATTCCTTCAAATCCAACTGCCATTCCTTCTCCCATGCTGCCAGTCCATCTTCCCACCAAAACAACCACAGGTTTTTGGTAGATTTTGTTTCTCGGGCTCACATATTCGACCCAGCTTCTTTCAACTAAAGAGCTTCCATCATATTTTTCGAAAACCTGATGTGTTTGATACGGTTTTTTCTCATTAACAAAGCGCCCCATTATTCCTCTGGCTACATAAGAATTCCCACCACCCACCGTATTTCTTAAGTCAAGGATGAGTCCTTTGGTATCCAATAAGGTATCTAGCATTGCATCAAATTCACTAACCAAATCATTATTTCCCAGGGAATTATTGAGCCGTATAATGCCAATTCCATTTTCGACTTTTGCACTTAGCAGTCCCGTATTATTCTTTAACTTGATTTCATCCAAATCGAGTTCAATAATCTTTTTGTCCTCTCTCTTAAGCGTTAATAGTCTTGGTTCATTGTAACGGCCTGCAACAATTTTATTGATAATCCATTCTTTCACTTCGGGATCATTTTTATCATTGCAGTGTGTAGGGAATTCAGCAATAACCTCATTTATGTCATTTCCATTGAATTTTAGGAGCTCTGTTCCTATTAATTGCTGCTCTAGGTCTTCTATTTGAGATTGCCATATATTGGAAATGATAGGTTTCCCATTTTTTAGACTAAAGTAAATAGGGGAATTCAGGCGGTAGGATGAGTTGCGATTAGTATTTAGCATGACGTGACTGTCGTAAAACTCGTCTAATAGGTATTCGAAAAAGAGTACGGTTTCTTCCTCAGTTTTGATCTTAGGGATTTGAGCCTCATAATAGTTAAGTAGGCAATTCAGATCAATATTTTTGTCATTCACATAAGCGTAATATTGTGAAATATCATTTAATATTTGATATAGGTCTTTCTTTATTTTACTGTGATCAATTTTCTTTTCTTGTGCCTGAAGATTCGAAAACCCAATAAAAAAAATTATGGTGAAAAAGAAATTGCTTTTTTTAATGATGAATGTTTGCATGTGGTATATATTTTAGTGGACAAGAGGCCTCTGCTGTAGTAAGTAGATAACCATTGATACAAATATTTCACTAATGAGTAAAAACAGCGTTACACTAAAGGGTAGTTTTAAGCAAATCATTCAGTACTAAAGCAATCTATTGTTAGTGCAGAAGGCAATTGCCTCTGCAAGATTCGATACTGCTAGTTTTTCGAATAATTTCCTCTTATGAAATTTAACTGTATCAGGAGATAAAAAAATAGCTTCAGCAATTTCACTCACCGTAAAACCTCTTGAAGACAATTGCATTATTTCTTTTTCCCTTTGTGATAAAGAAATGCTCTCGTTAGTAGACCAGAAGCTACCTTTTAAATCGTATTGAAAAACAGTGTTTCCTCCTTTTTTGTAGATGCAAATATTACCACTTTCATTAGCAGTTGATAATGAAATTAAACATAAAGCTTTCCAAATTTTGCCATCTTCAGTTAAAAATAGTGGTGTCAACTTTTGATTGATTAGGATGCTTTTTTTCTCTTGATTTTTTAGATGAAAATCATATGAAATAGTATAGTCCTTTCTTTCCTTCACAAGAATTTTTTCGTAGAAATCAAAGCCAATGGTGTTGATTTTTAATAACAATTCTTGATCTTTTTCAGGCGCATACTTTAAATAAAATTCATACCCCATTTCTTGAACCTTGCGCGCGGAGTGACCACATAGGAACAAAGGATTATCTGAGACGTATTCAAATCCTTTTGCCTTATAATCTATGATATAAACACTCTGATTAGTGGCTCGAGCAAAAGCTTTGATAGGCTCCAAATAATTAGAAGTCTGATTAACGTCATCAGCTGATAATTTCTTCACGGTATTTTGAAAGGAAAAAAAGTCTTCTTTTTTTATCATTTAGAATGTATGTTTTACTCGGCCATTGAAATAATGCTCAATATTTCTGAATTTATTTTTTATAAAAATTAGCGAGCAAACATTTATTCACTTAGCGCATTCAGTCTGTTTTGTATTCCGATATTCTCTGGGTCTAATTCTAATGCTTTTCTATAGAATGCTTTTGCTTTTGTGGCATCTCCTTGCACAGTATATGCTTCAGCCAAACTGTCCCAAGCATTGCTAGATAGAGGGTAAATTTCCGTGTTGTATTTAAAGTAGAAAAGTGCCTTTTCAATGTCTGGCTTGGTATAAAGGAATAGATAGCCATAAAAATTGATTCGTTCCTCTGGCAGATATATAGGATAACCAAGTCTATCAGAAAGTTTTGAAAACTGAGTTTTTATTAATGTTGGATCAGTCAACATTGCATCAAAGTTGACCATATGGTCTCTGAAAATATATTTGATTCCATCAATTAGAGAAATTAAAGGCATGGAATGATGATTTTCTACTTTATACGGATATTTCTTATAGTTGAAACTGACATTTTCGGGATGCTTTTTATCGAATTCTTGAATGAAATTCCATCCTGAATTGTATTGCTCAGGAAATACATCATTAGCTACGCGATCTACGGTGGCAAAGAATATATCTCGTTTCTGGTCTTGGTATTCTTTGGAAAAATCTTCAATTCTCTGTTTCATTATTTCATTATCCCACCAGGCACTGAAATCGATGACTATGTACGAATTAAATATTTCTGGAAAGGAAAATAAAGCATGAACTACAGGAAGACCTGTAAATGAATTACCTACAAAAGTGCGATATGAATTAGTTCTATAATTTTTCTCCATAAACGGAATGAGTTCTTTCTGAATAAATTTTAGAAAATCATCAGCTCCTCCGCTAACTTCATATCCTTTTTCCTTTTCGCCACTGTAACCAACTAAGGAGTGCGTAGGGGAGGAATCTCTCACTCTATCTTGGCTAGTAATCCCAACTACTATCATTTCAGGAATCTGTGGGCTAACATCGCTGCTCAATTGTGTAATAGCACCTGAGAAAGAGTGGAAATATTTTTTTCCATCTAAAATGTAGATTACCGGGTACTTCGTATAATTATTGTCATGATATGAGTCTGGCAGACCTATCGAAATTTCGCGATCTGCATTTAAGATTTCAGATTTAATAGTGAATCTTTTTCCTATGATAATGTCTTTATGGTTCTGTCCATTGATGATATGGGAAAGGACAGAAAAAGTGAGTAGAATAATTAGTTTTTTCATAAAGTTTTAATTAAGACTTCAAGTAGCCAAAATCTATATAATCATTGATTTAGTCTGTCAACATATTCCTCCATTTTTTCCCAGATTGCATAGTATTCCAATTCTCTTTTTCGGTCCCCTATATCCGTATTAATGGCCATGTACATCCCAGTCGATTTCTCTTTGTTAAAGTATAACCAGGTTGAAACTCCTGCATCACCTCCCGAATGGCCTGCAAAACCTAGCGCACTATGCCCAATAAAAATGGCAGGATCATAGTCGCCATTGTAGGGATGGCTAGCATTACGTGAACCTTCTTCAAAATTGCTATCAGTTAACTGCTTCTTGTAAAATTCTTTATAGCTCTCATTGCTCAATAAGGTCCCCTCTCCTCGGAATCCTTTAATTAACTCAGTAGTGTATTTTGCGATATCGCTGCTCGAAGTAATAAGCATCCCATCAGGATAGGTAATTGCAGTATAAAATGGGAGTAAAGTATGATCTGCTCTGTATAATCTAGAGTGTTTATCAATATCAACATCGGTCAAAGCCCAGCCAGATGCATTCATATTCAGAGGCTTTAAGATGTATTGCTGAGTAAATTCATCGAAAGCTTGACCAGTTGCTTTTTCGAGCACCAATGCTGCTAAAGTAGACCCTACGTTAGAGTAATTATGTCGCTCCCCAGCTTTAAAATCGATGTAATTATTTTTTTGATAATAGGCACCTGTAACGTTTAGGTATTCTTTCAAATACTTTTCGATCGACATAATAGAGTCTGATGGATTTAAAGTTTGTGCAGGATACTCTGTACTAACATTTTCCAAATCTTGATTCTTAGTTAACACCCATGATTTAGCCATGTAGTATTCATCCGTATCATTAATGCCAGAGGTATGGGTAGCAAGTTGACGAATAGTAATTTGAGCATCCGGGTGGTAAGGATTAAATACCTTAAAAGAGAGATAGTGTTGAATTGGGTCATCAAGTTTTAACTTTCCCATTTCCTGAGCTTTCATTAAGGCTATTCCAATCAATGTCTTAGAGATAGAGGCAATGTGCTGAATTGTATGCTGAGTATATTTTTCTTTAGTCTCAATATTGGAATAACCAAAGCCCTTTTCATAAAGCGTTCCATTTTGATTTACTATAGATACAGCAAAACCTACTATTCCACCTGCTTTCTGCATAGAGTCTAATTCAGCAGTTAGAGAATCTGTAAGTAGCTGAGTTAGATTTACAGGTTCACTAGGTGGCTGTCGCTTGGAGGTACAAGAAATTACTATTGCTGCCAGTATGATGATGAATGTAATTTGTTTCATTTGAATGATTAAGTTTAAAAATATTGTTTCCGATTGATAATTATTAGTGAGTTTTATACTCGACTAGTGTATTCCAAATTCCATAAAATACTTCACCCGAATTTTCCTTTTGAGAATCGGTGTTTGTGATGAGAATTCTCCCAGTTTTAGTTTCTGTGTTGAAATACATAAAAGAATTGACGCCAGGATCTCCTCCGGTATGACCTATTTCGTTGTAATCAGCCTCCAATTCTAAGAAGAAGCCCACATTAAAGCCTTTATTTTTCTTCTCTGAAAAAGCTTTTTGTTCTAATTGGGGTTTAAATAATTCTTGGTAACTATCATCTTCTAGAATATTACCCTTGCCAGAGTAGCCTTTTATTAACTCTTGAAGAAAATATCCTAAATCTGTACTTGAAGTGATCAGCCCTCCATCAGGGTAAGAAAGAATTCTGTAATAAGGTAACAAATTGTCATCTGCATACAATTTGGAATATTCTGAGCGATCAACTTCCTCAAAATTCCAGCTCGTGGCATTCATTGCCAAAGGTTTAAATATGTATTGATCAGTGAATTTATCGAATGGCTTTTTAACAGCTGATTCTATTACTAAAGCGCAAAGAGCAGCGCCAATATTGCTATACTCATACTTTGTTCCAGGCTTTCTTTTGGCAAAGGTAGAAGCATCATAAAATTCTTCATTGTTCACTAAGATTTTCTTTAAATAAGCATCTAAAGGCTTCCAATCATCGGAAGGATTTTGATAATACAGCTCGTATTTTTTCTTGGAACCTTCCTCAATTGGTATATTATCTAGATTTACATAACAAGTTTCCATGTATTGATCGGTATCAACTATAGCACTTGTATGGGTAGCTAAATGCTTTACTGTAATGACTTCTTCAGGAAAATTTGGGTTAATGACTTCAAATGGTAAATGCTTATTTATTGGGTCATTTAAGTTAAGATAGTTCAACTCTTGAGCCTTCAATAGTGCAACCCCAATAAAAACTTTGGAAACCGATGCTATATTAATAATTGTATGCTCCGTGTACTTTTTATTATGCTCAAGATCGGCATAACCAAAACCTTTATTATACAGTATTCCTGTTGTGTCTACGATAGTTGTAGAGTATCCATTAAACATACCCGTATTGTAAAGGCTATCCATTTTTTTGTGAAAAGACTCGACTATTAAATCATTTGAGTTGTTTTGATTGCGATTTGCTTTTTCGTTTTTGCTGTTTTGACAGGACAGAGTTAGAGTCAGTAACAGGATAAAAATTAAGTTTCTCATTTATTAATTAAGTTTTAGAAATAAGTTTTAGCTGGTAATAAATAATTATCAAATAGTCACTTATTATGTCGGTTGCTCTCTTTCACCCAAAAGTAGATGTTAAAAGTTATATGATACAACTACATGCAGTCTGTATTCGGGAATTCAGACCCGCAATTCAAGGAAAAGAGACTGTAAAGTGAAGATAGAGATGGATAATATAGACTTGATTTTCAATTCCTTAGAAAATACAAAAATATTACGTCATAATATTTCTCCTAAAAACACAGAGATGTTATATATTTAAATTTGCGATCATTTGAGTACGCAGAATTTTAATACCTAACTTTAAAAATGAATTCCAAAAAAATAATAAGTTCACTGATTCACAAGGATATAAAAAAAGGCATTCTCACTTTCTTTTTTTTATTCACTGGTCAGTTCATTTATTCTCAAGAGAAATCTTTGGAATCAATTGATATCTTTTCTGACGAGAGTTTTGACACTCTTTCAAACACATTGGAGCAATCGGAAAGCGATGAAAAGGCACTATCTCTTGCGAAAGCCTATTTATTAAAGGCTAGGCGAGAAAATAAACTTGAAAAAAACATACAGGTTTATGAATTGATTGCTAAAAGATTTTCTCAAACCCCTAACTACGATGTGGCATTTCAATATTTAGATTCTATCATCTCTCTTACTATTAACAATCCTGGTTTTACACAACCTGCTCAAGCTTATATTCTAAAGGCTCAGATTTATGGATCTCAAACGGATTATACCGAGGCTATGGATAATTTGGCAGAGGCTAATACTTATGCAAATAAGAGTAATAATAATGATCAACAATCCGAAATCAGGTATTTTATTGCCTTGTTGAAAAATGAAATCGGTGAATATGAGGAGAGCCTTGATTTATTTAAAGCAAATTTGGCCTATTACAAATCGAGAGCATCTAGTGGAGACGATTATGAAAAGGAGTATTTACAAACACTTTATGCCATAGGTTATCAATATAACATACTTGAAAAACCTGATTCTGCACTTATATATACCAACCAAGCTATTACTTTGTCTTTAAAGACGGAAGATAGTTTATTCTACGATCGTTTAATTATATCTGCAGCTGGCTCTTTTTACCAAAAAAAGGAATACCAGTCTGCACTAGATAATGTTGAAACCTATAGGACACTGCGTGAAAAAAAGGATTTAAGCTTTGCGGATATCCTTAGAATTGAAAATTTTTACGGACTCATTTATTACAAACAAGGGAAAAAAGATTTAGCGATAAAGTATTTATCTAAGGTAGATTCAATTGCACATGCTAATAATTTCTTTCCTTCAACTTTAAAGGAAAATTATGAAATACTTATTGAATATTACCAATCAAAAAATGAGATTAAAAAGCAATTAGAGTATATAGACAAACTCTTAGCTTTCGATAAGGTGTTGGATCAAGATGCTAGCTACTTATCAAAGCAACTAAATGATGCATATAATAGACCCAATCTCATTTTAGCAAAACAAAAAATTATTGATTTGCTTGAAAAAAAGAATAGAGACAAAAAAATTGTACTTAGTGCCCTATCTATATTATTGAGTAGTTTAATTGTTGTATTACTTTGGAATTATAATAGGCAAAAGCAATATAAAAAACGGTTTCAAGAACTGCTTCAAAATTCTGAATTAAAGAAAGTTAAAGATTCTCATACATATAGTATAGAAGCCAAATCAGACTTAGGAATATCCGAAGATATTATTAATGATGTACTTCATAAACTTGAAGATTTTGAAAAAAACCTAGATTTTCTTCAAAAGGATATATCAGTAAATAATCTCTCAGTGCAATTTGGAACCAATTCGAAATATTTTTCAAGAATTATTAATACCCATAAAAGTAAAAATTTTACAAATTATATCAATGAATTACGAATCCAATATGTGATAGAGGAGTTGAAAGTAAACTCAAAACTCCGAAATTATACCATCAAAGCCATAGGAAATGAAATTGGGTTTAATACGGCAGAAGCTTTTTCCAAATCGTTCTTCAAAGTAACACAACTGTACCCCTCGTATTTTATAAAGAAGCTTGAAAAGCAAAACTTAGTGAAGTAGATTTAATTGCATTAAGAATCAGTATATTGGTCAAAAGCCTAGATAAAATAGCAATTTTGAAGAACAGTATAATTGACGCTATGGAAGAATCAATAGGTTATATAAATGCCTCTTACTTTACACTGATTTTTAATAGCTATACGGGTAAAAGCCCATCTGAGTATTTATAAAATAAGTATTCAAGATACCGGTAAGACTTAAAGCAAAATTCTGTGGATTAAAGTATCTAATTTTAACATATACCTAAATACTCTTTGCCCTTCGATTTTTCAAATTGTTTAGGGGATATATTTTCGGGTGAAAATCGATTAAATTTTTAAATCACATAATTCTTCTAGAAACTCGTAATATTCAGCTATGCCTAATACTTTTTAGTGAGGACAGAAGGAATTCCAGGATTAGTAGTTAATAAAAATTAATCACCATAATAATAAATACCTTCAACGGACATAGATCTATACTGAGCAGCTTTTATTTTTGTCCATCCAACTAGGCCAAAACTGGATTGCACCAAATATTTGGACTCATATTCATTTGATTCTTTTGCAACAAGTACTTTTATTGCTCCTTGTTTCGGAATTACTGCAATTGATTTGGTTAAGCTTTCATCTTCATATATTGTAATAGCCTCCAAAGCGTAAGAATCAATATTAACTCCATAATAAGGCTGCTTGACTTCAGATATAGAATCGTTATCTGTTACGTACTTCTTTTTGACATAGAAGTTATGGTCTTCACGTTCAATTGAATATATGAAACCGTTACCAGGAACTATGATTTTACTACTATAAATTACACCAAGTATTTTATAGGGTTCTTTTGCTTCAAATATTGCAAAACCTCTTGAAGGGCCATTTATTGCGCCCCAGGTGATAAAGTATTTTTTACTGGAATTCTTATTTAGTTTGGTTACAATAAGCTTTGTACTGGCTGGATACACTGCATTATTGCCTTGTTCTAAATATTTATAATCAAGATTAAGTCTTTCATTAATAACCTTTGAATTGGCCTTATCGAATTTAATATATTTTTCAAGGCCTCCTTGATTAGCACGAATTTTTAGTTCCTCTAAGTTTGAGAAGGATTCGATAACGTTTTCTTGAGAAAGAGCAGATTCAAAATTTAAGATTAAAATTAAAAATAGTAGTTTTTTCATCACTCTAGAGGTTTAGTTAAAACTGTAACTATATTTTTTTTAGTATAAATCAAATACTGAATATATGAATTTGAAAATTAGAAAGGGTTAAAATAAAAAAAGCGCTGGATCCCCACCCAGCGCTTATATTTCAACCAAAACCTTACAAAGTCATTGACTTGTATAAGATGATAACAATATAGTGATACCGTTATATATTTACAAGTATTTAACGATTACTTTTATTTTGTAAGTTGGCAATTGTAAAATAAAGTGAGTTTGATTATTATGAATTTACTTTTAAACCATATTAAGACTATACATGTAAAAATAGTTTTATACTTTCTTCTCTATAATTAGTTTTTCGATGCTCCATGCGCAGGAGTATATTCCTACTTCTGCTGGTGGCCAGGTGGTGAATAATGCGCATTATAGTTTTAGTTAATCGGAAGCTCAAGAGCATGCAGAGTGAGATTATTATGAGTTAATTTCTGCTGAAGCTCGAAATAATAGTTATGCTGGTTCTGATTATTTCCGGCAGTATAATCAAGCTAGAACAGAATCTGCTTCTTTGGCTGATAGTAGGTATAGTTATTTGCATAAATGGCAAGACAATGGTAAAGTAAGTGTTGAGCCTGCTAAAAGAGCTACTTCAGTCCTATGTTCTGCAACACAAATGCTGCTACTAGATTTAACCGAAAAACTAGATCCGTTAATTAAAAGTAACTGGCTAAAACGCTAAAAACATACCTTTTATGAGTGGGGCTCTGTTTAAGTGACATAAATAATTTACCCGAGGAGTTTTTTTAATTTAATCATAAGGGGGTTGCTTCTATTTAGTTGGTAAGGATATGTGCCACAGACGCTTGAATTTTTAGAAAAAAGGAAAGGGATTAAACCCCTTCCTTAATTTTCTTATGAGACGGGCTACGGATAGCCTCAGAGCCATAAATGTTCCTAATGGACTCTATGTCAAAATCATCAGCAGAACGCTTCTTATAGCCTCTAGGAGAGAAATACCACATCTTCTTCTGTGCTGAGAATCCTCGCTTGTAGAAATCGTCAGGCTGAATTGGTTTAATTTGCTCTTTTCGATTGAGAGTATCACCTGAAATCCATATCCAAGAACCACAAATCTCAATAGTAATATCTGGAATCTCCATCAAAGCAATGATGATTCCTGAATAGGTCTGAGAGCTCCAGTCATTGATTTCATTCTCATACTTGAACTCTTTAGGTCTAAAAGAATGGAATTGATTAGCGAGCTCCTTTAACAGCTCTTCGTCTCCTCCCTTGTCAGGATGGAAATTCATTGCTAATCGGTAATAAGTTTTCCTAGCTTCATCTAGGGAATTACAATCTTTGAAATAATCTGTCTGTGTCATAATATTTCCATTTAAATTAATATGAGTCACAAAACAGTGTCTTTACTGTTCGGATGAACAGATGTGTTAGGAAACTTGGGCGTCAATTTCCTCATTTGAAAACAAGAAATATTTTTAAAAAAAAAGTAACTTCACAATTGATGAAATAGAACTTGTAGGGAGCAATTAACAGAAGCCTACGAGCTAAGCTTTAAAAAAAAAAGAATGGAAAAACAAATGCTGCAGGAATTTGTAAATGAGTTTATAACGCCAGCCAAACGTCTAAACAAAAATAATTACTCCCATATTAGTTATATCACGGAAACAATAAATAGGGTATGTATAAAATATTTTGAAGCTGATGCAAAATATCATACTGAAGAAATTATCAAAGCATTAGAGGCAATGCAGTTTCGACTGTATGAGGATAAAAACTCCTGGTGGACAAGAGGGAATGAGGGCAGACACCGTGCCATTTGGTTTAATGTCTAAACAGATGATTTAAAAATATTAAGGTTAACAACTGCTAAATTACCAAGCCATACTAATGAGAAGAAGAAACTAGAAGTAGAAGAGCTGATCCAAGAATTGAAAGCCTTTGGTGCTAAAATGATGTCATAATATAAGCAATTTATCAAGAATGTATTGTGGAAATGCTAGATTTAATGATAAGGAGAATGTATTCAGGGAAATTTTAAATAAGTATGGATATGGTCTATGAAAAATAAATCACTGAAAATGACAACAGAAAAGAAAAATCAGCACTACATACCAAAGTTCTATTTACGGTACTTTGCATATAAAGGGAGAGAGCAAATCGGAATACATAATACACAGAGTGGATATACTTTCAGTACTGCTAAGCTAAAAAAACAAGGGTCCAAGAATTTTTTTTACGGAAATGACGGAGTTATTGAAGAACATTTAGGGAAGTTAGAATCAAAATTAGCTTTAGTAATTAAAAGAATCAGAGATAATCATCTATTACCGAAGAAGAATTCAAAAGATTATGTGACACTACTCCATTTTATTGCCTTAACTCATCTGAGAAATCCAGTTGCAATGCAACAAGAACTTGACGCCAATAAACAAAAAAGAGAAAAAGTAGCAGAACTTTACCCATACCATGAAACAAAGCAACTCATACCAGAAATCACTAATATAGAGGCAATCTCTGCCTCACTGTTATCTGTGTCCTACTTGGTCAGAAATTTATTAGATCTTGAGTGTAAAATACTTATAAATAAAACAAAAAAGGGATTTATCACCTCAGACCTTCCGGTTGTTAGGTATAATCAATTTTTAGAAGAGCGAAAATGGCCTCACGGAAAATCAGGATTTGGCAAAATAGGACTTCAAATATTTATTCCGTTAAGTCACGAATTATGTCTTATTCTTTATGACTCAGCGATCTATAAGGTGGGAAATAGAAAAGAGGAAAGAATAGTCATTGATGACGTAAATGATATAGATCAATTAAATATGTTACAGTTTACAAATTGCTTCCAGACTGTATTTTTTTCTGATAAAGTAACTGAAGACTATATTCAATATTTAAAAAGAAGGAGTGTACCTTATCAGAAAGCAAATATTGTTAACTCGACTACAAAACGCGCTTTTGTAAATGGAGATGTTGCGAAAGAAAAGATTATAATTTTGTCCACCATAACTGATAATCAAATCAAATTAAATACCAAAGCTATCAAGGTTCATGCTCAAGGTAAAAAAAAGGTGTTATCAACCTCGTTAGCTCAGTATAGAGCCTGGCCGGAATTTTTAAATAAAAATAAAGATCAAATGCTAAAAGAAGTGCTCAACCTATAACTTTACAATACGCAGGGCGATTAGAAGTAAGCATGACAGTTAAAAAAAAGAGCTACAGAAATTAATCCGCAGCTCTTCTTATTTCTCAGTAAATTACTAATAGTCATTAGTAATTTTCAATACTACTACCCAACATTATAGTTAAATCACTGATAATCAGGTAATTAAGTGGGCCCACCTGGACTCGAACCAGGGACCACTTGATTATGAGTCAAGTGCTCTAACCAGCTGAGCTATAGGCCCTGAAAATAAACAACCGACTGGCTATTGTTTTTCGGATTGCAATGTTACGGAAATGTCCGTACTTGCGCAATAGAAAATGCAGGAATTACTAAATTATTTTTACTTTATCTTCCTATTTTTAAAGCCATACAGCAATTGATCTTTCAGTTCTGATGGGAATTTATCCATATCGTCAAAACCTAATTTCTCATCTTTACCATCATTAGGAATATAATTTGTTCGAAAAATATAATCCCAAATACTTAAAGAAATCCCGAAGTTGACTCCTGTTTTCGATGGAATGTGCTTTGCATGATGCCAAATATGCATTTGAGGGTTATTAAAAATATATTTGAAAGGGCCTAAAGGTACTCTGATGTTAGAATGATTGAAATGACCTATGGCCAAGGCAAACAAATGAACTAACAAGAACTCTTGGATTCCGAAACCTATCATGGCTAATGGAATATATTCAATGGTTCTATAAACTATGGTTTCCATCCAATGAAAGCGTAAATGCGCGGCAAAACCCATTTGTTCTACTGAATGGTGTACCTTATGAAATTCCCATAAAGCAGGAACCCTATGCAATAATCTATGTACGTTCCAATGAATAAAGTCTCGTAATATAAACAGCGTTAATAACTGAGCCCAAACAGGCCAGGTGCCAATCTCAATTGCCACTAAATTTTCAATCCCAAATACTGCTAAAAAATCATTGAAAATATGTACAAAAACATTAGAAATAGCATAGAAGCCTACTAATGAAAATAGGAAGAAATTGAAGAACATGTAGAATCCATCTAGCCAAAAATCTTTTCTGATTTTAGGCTGGTCTTTTCTCCATGGCATGATTAATTCTAGCGCGTAAAAGAATAGCGATATAGCAATTAACCAGTATAAGTAATTACCCCAATGCAGATTAAAAACTTCATTGCCTACATAGCGAGCATAGTCTTTAAATGAGCTAATAAAAATATCAATATATTCCATTCTTCTTATTTGAAATCTATAACGAATATAGAGCAAAAGCTGTTCAGGATATTGTAACCAATGTTACATTCATGAAATTTTATCTAAGAAAAAAGCCTCCGAAAAGGAGGCTATGGTCATTATAATGGAATATTCCCGTGTTTTTTCTTGGGTAGCTTATCTACCTTGTTTTCTAACATTGAAAAAGCTTTAATCAATTTTGATCGGCTGTCTGATGGTAGAATCACTTCATCTATGTACCCTCTATGTGCTGCTCTGTATGGATTAGCGAACTTCTCAGTATATTCTTCCACCTTTTCCGCTAATTTTGCTTCTCTATCATCTGCTGCTGCTATTTCTTTACGGAAAATAATTTCTGAAGCTCCTTTAGCTCCCATCACAGCAATTTCTGCAGTTGGCCAAGCGTAATTCATGTCTGCACCGATATGTTTTGAATTCATTACATCGTAAGCCCCGCCATAAGCTTTCCTTGTAATCACCGTGACTCTTGGTACGGTTGCTTCACTAAAAGCATATAGTAGCTTAGCTCCATTGGAAATAATACCATTCCATTCTTGATCAGTTCCGGGAAGGAAGCCCGGTACATCCTCAAATACAAGTAAAGGGATATTGAAACTATCACAGAAACGTACGAAACGAGCTGCTTTTTTACTGGCATCGTTATCTAATACCCCTGCTAATGAAGAAGGCTGGTTCCCAACAATTCCAATACTTCTACCTGCTAGATGGGCAAAGCCAACTACTATATTTTCTGCATAATTTTTATGAACTTCAAAAAAGCTGTCATTATCCACAGTCCCTTCTATTACCTCACGCATGTCATAAGGCTGGTTGGGATTGTCAGGAATTATGTCATTTAAGACGCTTCTGCTTTCATCTTCTTTTAATTCATAAGGGACGGATGGAACAGGATCTTCGCAGTTTTGTGGGACATAACTCAATAACCTCTTTATATTATTGATACACTCTAGTTCATTAGCGCATGAGAAATGAGTGACACCACTTTTAGTGCTGTGAGTGCTAGCTCCTCCTAACTCTTCGGAAGTTACATTTTCTTGTGTTACTGTTTTTACAACGTTTGGTCCAGTTACGAACATATAACTGGTATTTTCTACCATCATAATGAAGTCAGTCATCGCAGGAGAATAAACTGCACCACCAGCACAAGGTCCCATTATGGCTGAAATTTGTGGCACAACTCCTGAAGCTCTAACATTTCTGTAAAATATATCAGCATAGCCACCTAGTGAAACTACACCTTCTTGAATTCTGGCACCGCCTGAATCATTAAGGCCTATAACAGGGGCCCCATTTTTCATCGCCATATCCATTATTTTAACAATTTTTTCTGCGTGTGTTTCAGAAAGGGATCCTCCAAAAACGGTGAAATCTTGGCTGAAAACATAGGTTAACCTACCTGAAATAGTACCGTAGCCTGTCACTACTCCATCACCAGGATAATGCTGCTTGTCAAGGCCGAAATCTTTACATCTGTGCATCACAAACTTACCGATCTCTTCAAATGAACCTTCGTCCATTAATAAATCAATCCTTTCCCTAGCAGTAAGTTTTCCTTTCTCATGTTGCGCTTCAATTCTTGCTTCTCCTCCACCTTTTAGAGCGGCAGCATTCTTTTCTGCTAGCAGTTCGTTTTTCTCTTTATTGGTTGGTTTTGTATAAACAGGTTTTTCCATATCGTTTTTTCCCATAGTAACATAAGATTATAATCTTTCAAAGATAGGAGAGGGAAGGTGAAAAACGAATTTTTTGAGGTCAAACTATCCTTTTTACGCATAAAAAAGGCCGCCTTGAAAAAGACAGCCTTTTTTAGTGGAATTAAATTTTAATTATCTATCTACTTCATTAAGATCTACTATTTGAACTTCCACTCTTCTGTTTTCCGCAGCATCTTTGGTATTTGCTTTAGTTGATCCATACCCTTTTGCAATAATTCTTCTTCTAACGACTCCTTTGTAGTTAAAGAAGTTTACCACTTCAATTGCTCTTTTATTCGATAATTTTCTATTAAATTCTGGATCACCTTCAGCAGAAGCGTATCCTGAAATCTGGATACCAAGGCCCTCATTTTCTTGAAGATACTTATATATTTCCTGCAATTGAACTTTATACTTATCGTCAAAGCTTGCTGCACCAACATCAAAATAAATTTTATAAACAGGTTCTAGAAGAGATTTATCATATGTTGCTTCTCGTTTTTGAGCTTTCTCCTTTTTTTGCTTCTCTGCTTCTTCTGTCACGAACATAGTAGGCAATGAATATATCGTTTCCCCTTCGACAACTCTACTTTGTAATGTGGTCGTATCACTTTCATCATAATAATATGTTCTGCTTGCGATTTCCATTTCATCGTCATTAGCATCAAAGTCCACATTTTCAACAGGGTTAACCGAGTACATTAAGTCCATCATATAATTGAAAGCAGCTGTATCTTCAGCTGCGATAATGGCGTCCATCATATCATAGACATCCAGGCTATCGCTTTGTACTAACATAGCTTCGTTAGCTTGTCTTGGTGAATACGATCCTTCTTGCTTAGTATCATAAAAAGCATTGTTAACGGAAACCTCTTGTCCTACTACCACATCAAACTGCTTTATCAATTTTAAATTAATTTTTTGATAGAGTTCGTAAAAATAAGTCTGATTAGGTACGTTGATGTTAAGTGTATAAGGTAAATATCCTTCTGATTCTATGATCAAATCATAATTCTTACCTGGAGGCAAAATAATTAAATAATTACCAGTAGTAGGATCTGGATCGTAAACATAATCTACCTTAGTGTTATTTTCATTATCCACTAATTTGATTTTGGTAGGAACTGGCCGCTCATCTTCTCCTGCTGTAATTTTCCCTTTGAGCATAGTAAGCGGAATATTAGCATACTTCTCTGGCATATCGAATATGTAAATATCTTGGCCACCGTATCCTCCTTGTCTGTCCGATGAAAAATATCCCTTGCTACCATCTGCGGATAAAGTAAAGTAATTGTCATTTAGTGGTGTATTGATCGGGTAACCCATATTTGTAGGGTTAATCCATTCTCCACCGACTAAATTAGTTTTAAAAATATCTCTTCCACCCATAGAATTTGTTCCATTGGAGGTGAAATATAAAGTTTTCATATCTGGGTGAATAAAAGGAGCATCTTCATCGTATTTTGTATTGACTTCAGCTCCAAGGTTTTTGATATTGCCCCATTTCCCTTCACTAATTTTTTCTGCAACATAGATATCCATACCGCCAAATCCTCCTGGACGGTTACTTGCAAAGAAGATTTTTTTCCCATCAGGAGTGATAGATCCAGTACTTTCTAGATCACGAGAATTCAAGCCTTCTATAGCAGAAGGTTGACTCCAACCTGCGGCTTCTTTTCTCATAATGTAGAGATTTCCTTTATTGCCAGATCCAATGAAAACTAACATTTGCTGACCGTCAGCAGAGATACCGGCAGTTCCAACATTTTCGTCTGTTCTTATTTCGATTTTGCTTGGTTCGCCCCAATCGCCTGATTCTTTATAGGTGATATAAACTTCCTCTGCAGCTCTTCCCGTTCTTGAATTAGGTCTTAATGAAGTGAAAGCCATTACTGACTGATCAGCAGAAACCACAGGGTTGTATTCTGTAAATTCAGAATTGATAGGAGGTGCCATCCGTTGGATATTGATATCTTTCTTCTGTCCTAAGAGGCGTTTGGCATTTTCTACTTTAGCAATCTCTAGCTCAACTTCTGATCGTATGGCTCTATCATTGGATCCTAAGCTATTTAAATACTGATTATAATATTTACTAGCTTTTTCAAGCATTAAGTTCTTATGAAATGCTTGAGCCATGTAAAAGTAAGCATCTTTAGGTAAATCGGAGAAATTTCCCTGCTGCTCTAACTTTCCAAAGATAGTCGTGGCTTTTAATTGATCTGTAACGTTTGGCAGCTTTAAATAAGATACACCCAACATGTAGTTTACATAAGGCTCATTTGCACCCAGCTCAACAGCTTCGGCTAAGGATTTTACAGCACCTTCGTAGTTTTGAATTTTAAATAGATTTTCACCTCTGTAGATTAAGTCATCTACTTTATTCTGTTGGGCAAAAATCAAAGTAGAGATGCTCAGGCAGAATAACAGTATAAGTGATTTTTTCATAATAATATGCTTTTAAATTATTGTCAGCTTATATTTAGCTCGAATAATACTTCTCCAACGGATTAATATTTCACATGTTTATAAGAAGAAATATAATCATTTATAGTGGTATTAGTACTATTGTGCCATAAAGATAAATTTTTTCTTTAAAAATAATACTATCTTCAATTGTGCTTATCGATTGCTTTCAGTCTTTGTAGCAAAGGAGGATGTGAGTAATGGAAGAATACATACCATTTATGAGGTTTTAAATTGCTTAAACTATCTACTGAAAGCTTTTTTAGGGCATTCTGTAAGGCTTCGCCATTGTAAGTAATAGCGGCAAATTCATCTGCTTGAAATTCATGTTTTCGACTAATAAAGTTTGTGAACATTGATAAAACTAGACTGATGGGGGTATAAATGATGCCAAATGCTATGAAATTGACAGGAAAACTTAGTTGCTCAGCATCTAAAGCTTGGCTCAATGTCGGATTGAAAATCATAAATGACATTATAAAAAGCATCGCTCCGGATTGTAAAATTGCACTTATCATACCGGAAACAGTATGCTTCTTTTTATTATGCCCTACTTCATGTGCTAATATAGCGACTAATTCTTCTTCCGTATGCTTTTCCATAAGGGTATCGAAAAGCACTATTTTTTTTCTTTTACCAAATCCGGAGAAAAAGGCGTTCGCTTTGGATGATCTTTTGGAGCCGTCCATTATATAAATATTTTCTATTGGAAAGTTAACGGATTTCCCATAGGCCATTATTTTGTCTCTAAGAGATCCTTCCTCTAATGGAGCTAGTTTATTGAATAACGGTAAAATCCAACTGGTATAGAAGAAATTTGCTGCAATCATAAACATGGTAATCACGATCCAAAAAATCAACCAAAAAGATTGTCCTATCCAAGTGATAAGGAAAACAAGCACACTTAGGAGAATTCCACCCACAATCGCGGTTAGCAAGTAGCTTTTCAATTTATCTTTCCAGAAGAGTGAAGGAGTCATCTTATTAAAGCCAAATCTATCTTCAATTTTAAAGGTAGAATACCACTGCCATGGGATGTTCCATATATCATTCAGGATGTAAATGATACCAAAGAAGGCTAGAGTTCGGGTAATGACAGAATCGAAATGGAGCCTCGTAAAACTATCCAAGTCACCCAATATTCCAAAAATCAGGACCAAAAGGATTATCACGATACTAGTCAAGCCGCTCCATAAACCAAATTTAGTATTTACTCGCTGATATTGAACCGCCATGCGATACCTTTCTTCATCAAAAATGTCTTTTAAATCAGCGGGTAGTTTTGAGTTAGCTTTTTTATAATTTAGTATATCAATTACAGTATTTAAGGCATAGTCTATTACCACAACCAAAATAATGATCGTAAAAAGTTGATCGGAACTAAAAATCATAAACTAAATTAAAATTTTGGACAAGGGATTACTAATTTATCAGCAGGTGGTCTTCTTGGATCGGTCAGCGAGAGAACATAAGTGATAGATATTTCATGGGCGCCACCACTTCTAATACCTAAATCAGATAAGGTATAATCAAAACTATATCCAACGGCTAGTTTTTCGTAAGAATATCCAACCAAAAGTACTAGAGATTCAGAAGCTGAAAACCCATTAGGTGTAGCAAAAGGGATTCCTCTATACCAGAGGCCAACCACCATAGGTTCTAAAGTACTATAAAGCCCTAAATCTAATTGCTGAAAACCGCCTTGCATTTTATATTGAGCAGTAGGGGTTAGGCTGCGCTCGTCTCCACTTTTAGTGTAACCTTTTCTGTATCCGGTGTTCAACGGAATTTTGTAGCCGGCATGAAAGGAATGTTTCATAGGTAACCTACTTTCTTCGCCTAGAATTGATTGATTAGGTTCATTTAGGTGGAATACAGAATAGCCAAACCAGAAATTTTCTGAATACAGAACCCCTCCAAATGACAGGTCTAAAAAGGTTTTACTTGGTCCACCTGCACTTTCGCCTGTTGGATTTTGAAAGGTCTGTGTTTCAGGGTCCCATTGATCTCCAAAAGTCAATCTACCAAAATTGAGATTACGATTGTAGACCCCCACTTGAACACCTGGTCTGAAAGTAAGTTGATCCGTTAATCTTAATTGATAGGCATATTGAGCACCTACTGATGTAGATCTTAAACCTGCAATACCTTCTTCATCTCTAGAAATTATTAAGCCAACGCCACTACGGAGTCTGTCGAAGTAGTGGTCGAAATAAGCAGAATAAGTAACAAAGTTTGCATTAATGCTCGGCCATTGATTTCTGTAGTTGATTCCAGCACGGCTCATCTGCGTATTTCCGGCAAAAGCAGGATTTAAATATAGAGGTGCCGCATAAAATTGCGAGAATTGCGGATCCTGAGCCTTAACTTCAAAGGAGGAGATAGAGAATGCTACAAAGAGCAATAAAATAAGTAAATTTCTTCTTTTTAAATTATACAGCACAACACAAATTTAATTTCAAAATTTATCGAAAGATAGGAAATAAGTAATAAAGTGAGATAATCAAAATAAAAATTTTATAAAATTCTGTTAAAAAAGTGAAAAACAGTAAATTGTTCCCTTGTTTACCTATTTCTTTTTAAATTTCGATTTAATAGCATAAACGTTCATTTCCTGTAAATCATATTTTCTTGCAAAAGAAAATTTATTTGGATCATTTTACGTTAATCAGTTTAAAGTTGACAACTACCTATTGTATGAATAATAAAATTTTGAAGTTTTTGTTTGTTGTCTTGTTGTTATCAGCTCGAATTCTAGTAGCGCAGGATTTTTCTGAATCATTTTGGTATTTCGGAAATAACAGTGATGCAATACAATTTGATCGGAATGATACAAGACAATCTTTACTGATTGAAAATCAGGCTATCCCTTTTGGTAATCAAGGATCAGCCGTTGCCGCTAATGCAGTAGATGGCCAACTTCTTTTTTATACAGATGGTAGTTTGATTTATGGGAAAAATCATGCTATGCTTCCAGGAGGAAATGCTATAGGAGGAGATAACTCTTTAAGGCATCCGGTTGCAATAGCACCTTCTAATAACACCAGTGATAATATTTTTTATGTATATATTATAAATGCAGCAGGAGAACTTCAGCAATTAAGTGTTGATATGTCTCTCGGAGAATTTGGAGAAGTGACGACATCAGCACAAGGTACAGGCTTTTCTAATTTGAGTGAATTTGTTAATTCCTATAAGGTAGGAGAGAATTACTTCCTGCTTTTTCAATCAGATAATAGATTAGAAATGGTGCAAATTCAAGACGATGGCAGTCTCTTAAGCGTAGCTGATCACAACTTTTCTGTTGACTTCCAGTTGAACAACGTTTCTTTTAGAGCTCACGATAGCGATACTTTACAACTCGCACTCTCATCAGCTAATGTAAATGGTAATCCTAAAAATCTTATTTTATTAGCATTAGATTTATCAGATATTGGTAATCCAGTGTTTCAAAATGAAGAAATCCTTTCGAATACAGGAGCCGTAAATCAGATTATAACAGATTTGGAGTGGTCAATTGGTGGCCGAAACCTCTATTACAGCAAAAATAATCTTAGCACAGGTGAAGGACGATTGATTCAGTTAAATTTAGATAGTGCTAGTTCTGAAAATATATTGAACAGGACGGTTTCCAATGTAGATGCTCTTAAAAATGGTCCTGATGGGAATTTATACTTTTTATACAATAATGGTGCTCAGGAATTTTTAAGTAGAATTCTGAATGCCGATTCTATTCCTGATTCTTTAACTATTGAATGGAATTTGTTCGATAATAATTCATTCTCGCAGGCTAAAAACTTACCAAACATTGCACCTCCAGCCTTAATAGATGGTAACGTGCGTTTCGATTGGTACACATCGTCACTCAATGCTTCACTTTGTCAGAATAACCCTGTTTCTTTCTTTGCTGATTACAGTGATCTGGATGATATAACTTCGCTTTCATGGGATTTTGGAAATGGACAAACTTCAAATGCGATCAGTCCTAATGTGATCTATGAGGAGGCCGGTCAGTACGATGTTGTATTGACAATTAACGCAGGAGGGAACTTTATTATTGATTCTGCAGCAGTGACTGTCAATCAGTTCGACTCTGAAGTGCAATTACAGGATTCGACTGTTTGCGAATTACCTTTGGAAAATTATGGACCTACCCTTGCCGATGGTTCTGATCCTGATCAGGTAGTCTGGATCAATCCCGATCCTGAAAAATTTACGGATAATGGAGATGGAACAGCTACTTTTCTCCAGTCCGGAGTGTATACGGCTGCAGTTACGGTAGGCAACTGTACGGTTACCGCTAGTTTTGAACTGACTTTATTTGAAGAGCAAAAGCAATTAGCTAATTTCTGGTATTTCGGTGATGGGGCCGGTATAGATTTTAATGGAGATGCAGGGCCGGTAGCAGTTACTGATGGCGCAATCGTTGCAGAACAGGGGTGTACTACCGTTTCCGATGACAATGGAGAGTTGTTATTCTACACTAATGGTGATGTTATCTGGGACTCCGAGCATATTGAAATGGCTAACGGAACGGACTTAGGGGGAGATCCGGCTGCATCTCAAGGCGTTATTGCTGTTGCGCATGGATCAGATCCTTCCCTTTACTATTTATTTTTGAATGAAGACGCAAGTACAGGGACCAATGTATTTTCATACGCCCTAGTGGATATGAAGCTGAACAATGGCTTGGGTGATGTGGTTTTGAAAGGGAGAAAAATTTATAGTAGGAGCACTGAGAAAGTTGCTGCTCAAGGTGTTCAAAATACTAACGTTTTAACCCACGAGCTAGGTAGTAATAGTTATAGGCTGTACCCGGTCAATGACCAAGGTATTAATGCTGCAGAGTATATTTCACAGGGGAGTGATTATTTTTCAAATTCCTCAGCAAACGGTTATCTGAAATACGCTGCGGGTGGAGATAAAGTGGCACAAGCTTATAATTCAGGAGGTGCTTTTATAGATTTTCTACGAAGAGATAGCGTTGAAAATTGGGAAGAGGCTCTTATAAATGTAAATTTTGGAGGTATAGTTTATGGAATAGAATTTTCTCCAAGTAGTAATTTGCTTTATGCAACAATCAATAATGGTCAAAATTCTTTACTCCTACAGATTCCTGTAAATGATGACTATACTATTGAAGAAATCGAAAATCCTGATAGTGTCACTGTAGCAGACCTTAGTTTTGAAGCAGGAGCTTTGCAAACAGGACCTAATGGTCAAATTTATATTGCCGCAAATAATAGTCCGGATGTATATACAATTGGATCTCCTGATACAAGATTTCTACCTGAAAATGGGGGTAATTTGGCGTCAAGCTTGCAGCCTTTTAACTTGGCAGGTAGAAGCAGCAGATTAGGACTTCCAAACTTCGTACAAAATTTATCTACGCCCAATCAAGAGCCTTCTATTAATGTTATTGCTGGCTGTACAGCAGACCCTATTATTTTACAAGGCGTTGGAAAGACTAGTTTTGACCAATTTAGTTGGACTATTACTCCAGCAGGAAGCAGCAGCAGTGTTTATACATCTAATAACCAAAACGATACCCTAGATATTGATTTGGACCCTGGGGCTTACGAAGCATCCTTAAGAATAACGAATGAATGCGGCTATGATGAGCTTTTGGTAGAAAATTTCGAATTATTTGCCAGTCCGGATGTGAGTAATGTATTAACGCCTAGAACTTTTTGTGGAAGCACCCTGACATTGGGAGAAGATATAGTTGATGAGCCAGGACATACATATTTATGGAGTACTGGAGATACAACGCAAGTAATTGAAGTCACAGAAACAGGTAATTATACGGTCACAGTAACCAGTGAAAATGGTTGTATATCAACAGCAGAGATATTTGCTGGTCCTCCGTATGAAGTTGATTTAGGTGGTGATAGAACATTATGCGAAGAAGAAACTTTAAGATTAAGTGCTGGAGGTAATGCCAATTCTTATCGTTGGTTTGTTGATGATGTTCAGCAATCTTCAACAGGACAAAATTTCAATGTAAATACAAATGCTACGGGTACTTTCATAGTAAGAGTGGAGATTCCTGATCCATTAGATCCAAATTGTTTTGCTGAAGATGAAATCGAAGTCATTATAAATGAAAATCCAATTATCACAGTGAACGGTACTACTAATCCTACATGTGGGAATAGTGATGGTGAAATTCAGCTAAGCGTAAATGGAGGTTCAAACGATTTAAGGATTTCTTGGTCTGGACCAACAGCTGTAGCAGATGGTGAAACTGTTGGCAGTAGTTTAGCAGCGGGAACTTATAACATTACTGCCACAGATAACCTGACGGGCTGTAGCACTACAGAAACAGTGGCTTTATCAAACTCAGAATTTAATGTTAGTGTTAATCCAACTGCAAATTGTGAACCTACAAATCAGTCTATAGAAGTTACACTTACGCAAAATGCTGATACCCTGAAGCCAGATTTTGTCTGGGAAATAGTTGACCAAGAAGGAAATGTAGAACAGAATGGTACTTCTCCTGATTCAGTCTTTACAATTAATGGTTTGAGTGAAGGTACTTTTAGTATTGAAGTATTCGATCAAGATGGTACGGGATGTTTAGGAGCAGCTTCTTTCTCCCTTCAGTTGCCAGATTCAGTAAGCTTTAATCCAGATGATAATGTATTTGGTTGTGGAACTGGTTATGATTTGTATGGATATCTAGAGAGCTTAAATGCCAATGCAACGTATAGTATTTCACCAAATCCAGCGGATTCATCAAATGTTGCAGCTGGGGCTTATGAAGTTACTGCAGCACAGGGCGCGCTATGTGCTTCTACTGCTACAATAAATGTTGCATTAAGCCCACAAGCTAATATTTTAGATATTGAAAATACGATAAATTGCGATGGTGGTAGAATTCTGACGGTAATTTTGGACGGTCAAAACCCTGCGGATTTCACCTTTAATTGGAATAATGGAGCTCAAGGGCAAAGTATTACTGTAAATCAAGTAGGTACTTATACTGCTACTGTGAGTCCAAATGGAAATATTTCTTGTGCCCAAGAGTTGTCAGTAAATGTGGAGGAAGGCTATGAGCCGCTAGATGCCAGTTTAGAATCAGAAGTGAATTGTGATGACGGTACTATTCTTTTGAGAGGAATTGTGAGTGGTGCAAGTGGAGAATATAATGTTAATTTAACTAATGCAGCCGGAGTTAATATTCCTACAGTAGATAATTCCCAAGCGGCTCTTGAATGGAGTATTGTTGAGTCAGGAACTTATACATTTACTGCAACAGATAATGGACCTGGAGGCTGCGATCCTGTAGTTATTACCAGAGATTTAACGGTACAGGAAATTTTTGAACCGGAGATTCAAAGTACTTACTTTATTTGTCCTACAGGACTCGAAGCAGAAAGAACAGTAACCTTGGATCCAGGCTCTTTTGGTAGTTATACATGGACCTTACCAAACGGCAGCACTACTACCAATAGAACAGTAATTGCAAATGAGCCAGGAGAATATAGGGTTGTTTTAACGGCAGCTGGGTGTGAGTATAATGTTTCCACTACCGTATTGGAAGATTGTCAACCTAAGGTATTTGCACCAAATGCAGTCAGGCCAGCAAGTTCAATTGCACAAAATAGATTTTTCAGAGTTTTTGCAAATGAGTATGTTGGTGAATTTCAGATTATTATCTTCAATAGATGGGGTACTATTGTATATCAATCTAATGATAAAGACTTTGAGTGGGATGCAACTGATTTAAATGGAGTTGAAGTTCCTCAAGGCTTATACGCATATATTATCAACTTCAAAAGTACAGAAGAAGATGGTAGAACTTATGAACAAAGGGGTGGAGTAAATGTAGTCAGGTAAAACCTGACTACTCTATTTTCTTTTTAAAGGATACAGGAATACCGGCTATTTTTCGTTTTTCATAGTCGAAGAAAACAATTCCGGTTTTTCCGATTGCTGCTACCTTACCATCTGATTTTTTGAAGCGGTAAACAAAATCACATCCGTATTTATTGATATCCTTTATTCCAACCTCAACAATTAACTCTTCATGAGCAAATACTTCTGATTTATAGCTTATCGCTGCATCAGTTTGAATATTACCCAATCCATCAAAATCCATTTCACTTTTGTAGCCTAAAGATTTTAGAAACTGAACTCTAGCATCATGCATGAATGCAAAAATTCGATCATTTCCCACATGTCCACCATAGTTTAGATCAGTAATTCTAGTGGTTATTTTGGCTTCAAATAAATAATTTTGAGGCTCCTCTATCTTTACTCTACTCATTTTTCTTGTTTTTTTTGTTCATTCCTCATCTCTGAAATTAGTTTTTTACTTCTGGCAGAATTCAAAATAACTAATAACTTCGAAATTCCTCTTTCTATGGGTGTGATGGATAAAGCTAATATTACGTTGATAATAAACGTATAGACCGGAGATTCATCTACATAGCCTTCTAAGTTATTTTCAAGAATAGTAGCTAATAATTCCAGAAATAATATCAAAGTAAGAAAGGTAAAAGTCTTAGTAAGATAAGAGCTTTGATTTGTAGTATTCAATCGAATTGATACTAAAATTAGTACACTGAAGAACACAATTTCTAAAGCATAAAACCACCAGGTTTGCCAATAAGGAGGAAGTACTTCAAATTTAAGTTGGAAATCATTCACTTCATTATTGAGAATCGTTTTAGCTTTGATTTGTAATGTATAATCACCTGAGGGTATATATGGAAAATCTATTTCTCGATTTTTTGACCATGAAGACCAATTATCCATTAAGCCTTTTACAAAATACTGATACTCTACTTCTTCTTTGAATAGATATTCAGGGGTGCTCAAGATTACTTTTAAATCATTCTGTCCATATTGTAGTTCAACAAATTTATCATTTTCCACCCATTGGTTTTCCACCATCACGCTATTAATAAATGTTTTTGGTAAAGGATAGTTTGAATTAGAGTCCGATTTCCACCTAATTATTCGGTCGTCAGTTGTAAAAAATATAATAGAGTCGTTGACCATATTAATATTTTTTATGGCGCTTACGGTGTGGAGCCATTTGATGACTTGAAAAGACAATTTCTTATTGATAGTACTCCATTCATCTTGTGCTGATAAGAGCCAAATATTATCTTCTTGATCTTTTAAGAAGTATTTTAGAGGATCGGCAAAGAGGGAATCAATTTTTAAATCTAATGAGCTTGGCTCAAGTTCTAAGATAGCGTCTGAACGTAACAGTTTGACCTTTTCACCTTCTGTAAAAAGAGCTAATTCTTCAGAGAAGTTATTAGAAATGTTAAGTTTTTTAACAGTTGTAAGTTTTTTATTTTGGATATCGAAAATCTCCAGTATATTGTTTCCTACAGCAATTAGATTGTTATTGTTGATCAGTAAATCATTAAAGATATTTTCTGAATGTTTTATTAGCGAATTATCAGAATCCTGTAAATTTATGCTAAATAATCCTTGTTCGCTGGTGATCCATAGAATTCCCAATTCAGATTGAAAATGAAGCCTTTTAATCATTTTCAGATTTGAGATTTTTCTAACTTTTTCCGTATTTACTAAGAAAATGCCAGTATTACTTTTTGCTACTAATCCAAATTTTGTATCTACTAGGGATTCTATATGATCTTTAATTTCATTTACTTTTTGATATTCGAAATCTATTGATTTTAGTCTACTAATATCAATAGTTTTGGTAATAGACCGATATGTTGGGCTTGAACCTGATTTCGTATTTTTGGAGTTCCTATTCCTAATGGAATCTCTCAGTTGCTGCTCTTTTTCGTCAAGCTTTTTTCTTAAGGCTCTAAACCGAATACCTTCGTTACGATACTTTTCCCTATAATTATCTAGTTTCTCGCTGATATATTGTTCTTGAGCACTATTTTCTCCGAAGCTGAATATATTCTCTAAAAAATTATTTGGATCATCATCTTTCTCAGCGGTAGATTTTTTGGGTGATGATACCTTTATTTTTTGGACGAGCTTTTTTTGAAGTGTTTCATAATCTTTGACCTCTTTTAAATAAAATAGGCCTTCAGTGGAGCTCACCCAAAAGGTATCATTTCTCATAATGGTAGCTTCCGGTAAGCCATTCAATCCAGGATAAAATTGAAAATCAGAGAGTGGTATATTGAGGGAAGCTCTAGATAGTCCATATGGATGAGCCAACCATAAACCATTCTGATTATCCATTGTCAAGGCAGTAACTTCATTTGTTGATAAGCCATTGTATTTTTGAATAGTGGAATTAATGTTTCCTGAAGTTTCTTCAACTATTACTACTCCCCCGCTTAAAGTAGAAATGATTAGTTTATCATTTAGAAATTTTCCCGAGAGGGGATAATTCTGATTTAGATATTCATTTAATTCTGAAGAGTAAGGATCAAAATCCTTTCCGTCAAAAGAATAAAAGCTTCCATTGTCATAAGCGAAATATAAATTATTCTTGCCTTTGATGGAAAATAAAAAATCTGTGTCTTGAGGAGCGAATAGATTTAAATCTACCCACGTGCCGTCAATATTTTCAAGGAGATAATTATCTTCAAATGCATAAAGTTTATTTTCAAATACAAAAACATCTTTATATCCCAGCTGAGATTCATATACATTTAATCTATTAAATTCTTCGTCAAATATATAAATCTGTTCATTTGTAAGTAAATAATACTTTTCATTAAAGTAGATTAGATCGGAGACAGGGGATATTATTGGAATCTGAAGGAGAAGTTCTAACTTGTTTTGATGAAACATGTCTTCTTTCATTTCATAGATACCACCTTTAGCTAAAAGAAATGTTCTATTTCCGATATCTAGGAATTTAATGGGACTGCTAGAGATATCAATTTTTAACCAAGAATCACCATCAAACTGTAGTATTCCTTTTTTATAAGCTACTAGTAATCTGCCTTGTTTATCAATTCTTAGATCATTAAAGCTATAATCCTGTGGTGAAATTGGAATTTTGTAATGAGTTAATGGCACATCACCATTTTGAGCTAAAATTGCATGGCTGGCGATCAATAAAAAAATCAGAAGATGTAGGTACCTCATTTGGTAAGGATATTTGGGGTTTAAGTGTAAAGATATTGAAATAATTCTATTGCACCTTCGCTTTTTCTAGGATATCATACCTATTGAGAACTTATAGCCTTTTGTAAATGCAATTTTTGACATATAATTTATTTTAGCGGATATAAATGGTGCCAAAAAGTCTTGAAAAGATTAAATTATAACTTGAAATAAGTCATAAAGGCAGATTTATTCTAATGGTAAAAGAATTGTTGTATGCATCTTAAAATCAAATCTTACAAAAATGAACTTAAACGAATATACCATAAAATCGCAGGAAGCTATTCAAAAAGCGGCTGAAATTGCCCTTGGAAATGAACAGCAAGCCATTGAAACAGGACATTTGCTTAAAGCAATTCAGCAAACTGATGAGAATGTACTTACATTCCTAAACAAGAAATTAAATATTAATAGAGCATTTCTCGATACGAAATTGGAGGAATTAGTTGCCAGTTACCCCAAGGTAAGTGGAGCACAGCCCTACCTTTCAAATGATGCTCATAAGGCAATGACGGAAGCCAAGAAATTTCTAAAAGAATTTAAGGATGACTATGTTGCCATAGAACATTTACTTTTAGGAATATTGAAGGCGGGAGATAGAACAGCCAATCTCTTAAGAGATGCAGGATTTGCGGAAAAGGATTTGATAAAGGCTATAAAGGAACTCAGAGGTGGTGATCCTGTCAAAGATCAAAATGCTGAATCGAAATATCGTGCGTTAGAGCGCTATTCGATCAATCTGAATGAGCAAGCAAAGGCTGGAAAAATTGATCCCGTTATCGGAAGGGACGAAGAGATACGTAGGGTTTTACAGATTCTTTCGCGTAGAACCAAAAACAATCCTATTTTGCTAGGTGAACCGGGAGTTGGTAAAACGGCTATTGTAGAAGGGATGGCACAGAGAATTGTGGATGGAGATGTACCTGAAAATCTTAAAGAAAAAATATTGATTTCTTTAGATATGGGACTTTTGGTAGCAGGAGCTAAGTATAAAGGAGAATTCGAAGAGCGATTGAAGTCTGTAATTAAAGAGGTAACAGACTCAGAGGGGCAAATTATCTTATTTATTGATGAAATCCATACTTTGATTGGAGCTGGTGGAGGCGAAGGTGCAATGGATGCAGCTAATTTACTGAAACCTGCATTAGCTAGGGGAGAGTTGCATGCAATTGGGGCCACGACCTTAAAGGAATATCAAAAGTATGTGGAAAAGGATAAAGCCTTAGAAAGAAGATTTCAGGCTGTAAATGTTGATGAACCTTCTCAAGAAGATGCCATTTCGATTTTGCGTGGTATTAAGGATAAGTATGAAGTGCATCACGGTGTGCGAATCAAAGACGATGCTGTAATAGCCGCTGTCGAGCTTTCAAGTAGGTATATTTCCGATCGTTTTTTACCAGATAAGGCCATAGATTTAATGGATGAGGCTGCTTCAAAAATGAGAATTGAAATTGATTCTTTACCTGAGGAATTAGATGAATTCAATCGTAAAATCATGCAGCTGGAGATTGAAAGAGAAGCGATGCGGAGAGAGAAGAATAAAGATAAGGAAGCCATGGTAAATAGAGAATTGGCTGATCTTGAAGAAAGACGTAAAGATTTGCGAGCTAAGTGGGAAGGTGAAAAGGAAGTGATTCAGGGAATTCAAAAACAGAAGGAACATATTGATAAACTGAAATTGGAAGCAGAACAAGCAGAGCGGTCAGGGGATTTTGGAAAAGTTGCCGAAATCAGATATGGAAAATTAACAGAGGCGGAATCAAAATTAAATGAGTTTCAATCGAAAATGAAAGAAATGCAAGCCTCTAGTCATACGCTTTTAAAAGAGGAAGTGGGTTCTGAGGAGATTGCTGAGATCGTAGCACGGTGGACCGGAATCCCGGTTACAAAAATGCTTCAAAGTCATAGGGAGAAATTGTTGCACCTTGAAGAAGAATTGGGTAAAAGAGTAGCAGGGCAGAGAGAAGCTATTGGTGCTTTATCAGATGCAGTTCGAAGGAGCAGAGCAGGTTTGCAAGATCCTAATAAACCCATTGGTTCATTTATTTTTATGGGAACCACAGGTGTGGGTAAAACGGAATTAGCAAAGGCACTCGCAGAATATCTATTCAATGATGACAATGCAATGGTGAGAATAGACATGTCAGAGTATCAAGAGAGGCACGCTGTCAGCAGGCTCGTAGGAGCGCCTCCTGGATATGTTGGTTATGACGAAGGTGGGCAGCTTACGGAAGCAGTCCGAAGAAAGCCATACTCTGTTATTTTACTGGATGAGATTGAAAAGGCCCACCCGGACACTTTCAATATTTTATTGCAAGTATTAGATGATGGTCGTTTAACTGATAATAAAGGACGTTTGGCAAATTTCAAAAACACCATAATTATTATGACCACAAATATTGGGTCAGATTTAATTCAAGAAAGACTGAGTCCTGAAAACTATAGTGGTGATGAATGGAAGAAAGATCAGATTCTAGCTGAAACAAAAAACGAAGTATTTGAATTACTGAAAAGATCTGTTAAACCTGAATTTTTGAACAGGATAGATGAGACCATCATGTTTGAGCCATTGAACGAGCAGATTTTAAGGCAAATTGTTAATATTCAGTGGAAAGAGGTTCAATTAAGATTGAGAGAAAATGGAATTCAGATTGATGCAACTCAAGACGTTTTGGACTATTTAGGAAGAATTGGTTACGATCCTCAGTTCGGAGCCAGACCACTAAAAAGGGTCATGCAAAGAACTATTTTGAATGAGCTATCCAAACAAATCCTTAGTGGTGAAATCAGTAATGACAGTACAGTGCTAATTGAAATGGAAAATGAGGAAATCGTTTTTAGAAATGTGGAGGATGTAGAAATAGAGTAGTTGATTAAGACTTAAAACCGCAGCTATCATAATAGTTGCGGTTTTCATATTATATCCCTTTTAGCCTAAAGGAAATAAATACCGACTATCAAAATAATTATAATGGATTAGTAATATTAAAAAGCTATCGCTTGTTTTGTGAAAATATCAACATGAGTAGATTTTTATTACTAATTAGTATTCTTTTTTTAATCTCTACTTTTTCAATAGCTCAGAAAACTAACCATTTCAGAGTTTTCGGGAGTATTGTGGAAAAAGGAACCCAAGAGCCAATTGTGGGAGCTTCTATTTCATGGAATAATGGGCGTGATGGAGTAGTTGCTGATGTAGAAGGGAATTTTGCTTTTAGTATAGAGAAAGGCTCCCACGTCCTCACAATTTCAGCAGTTGGAAAAAAAACCATTCAAAAGAAATTCAAATTTGATCGGAGTGTAAATTTAAATTTTCAAATGTCGGACGATGTACAGCAACTGTCAGAAGTTACAGTAAAGTCTCGAGGAGATGTATCTTCTTTGAAATCTGCTTCGATGGGCATAGAACGGCTATCAATAAAATCCATCAAGCAAATACCACCGATGATGGGTGAGGTAGATGTTATCAAAAGTATTATCACATTACCAGGCATCAGTTCCATTGGAGAAGGATCAGGAGGAATAAACGTAAGGGGTGGATCGGTAGGCCAGAATTTAGTTTTACTAGATGGAGCTCCAATTTTCTTTACCTCGCATTTATTTGGTTTCTTTTCTGTCTTTAATCAAGATATCGTAGAGGATGTGGTCTTATATAAAGGGAGTATTCCTGCACGTTATGGAGGGAGAATTTCTTCAGTCTTATCAGTTTCAACTCAGAATCCAATTAAGGATTCTTTGACAGTAAATGGTGGGATTGGGCTGATTTCAAGCAGGCTTACACTGCAAACTCCGATTGTAAAGGATAAGTTAGGAGTAATGATTTCTGCTCGTAGTACTTACTCTGACTGGTTATTGAAAGCCGTTAGTAATCCTAAGATAGAAAACAGTAGTGCTTCTTTTTATGATTTGAATACAAGAGTGAGCTTGAGCACAGGAGAGAAAGGGAAATTAAGTTTTTCAGCTTATCATGGTGCTGATCAATTTTCTTTTACGCCCGACACAACTTACCGTTATGGAAATATTTCGGGAACACTTAGGTATCAATATGAGCTGAATGACATTTTTAATGTTTCGAGTTTAATTTCTTACTCAGATAATTTTTCTAATGTTGAAGGAAGATTTAGTAATCAACAATTTGACCTCGGAATTGGAAGCGAAAATCATGCAGCAAAAGTATTTTTTGGAGTGGATTTGTCTCCTCATTATATAGAGTGGGGTGCAGAAGTAAATCAGTATAACTTAAATCCAGGGCAGCTACAGCCAGCTGGGAGTCAGTCAATTATTAACCAGAAAGAACTAGAATATGATAAGGGAAGAGAATGGGGCTTTTTTGCAGAAGATAATTTTGAGGTACAGAAGTTTAAATTTATTTTAGGAGTGCGATACAGTCTTTTTAATAAAATTGGTCCTTACACTATGTATTCTTATGAGGATGATAAAACAAAATCAGTGCAGAGTATTGAAGAAACTAGGGTTTATGAGGCTGGCGAGAATATTATCTCATATGGAGGATTTGAGCCTCGGGTGTCCATGAATTATCAGATTAATGATAATCAATCAATCAAATTAGGCTATCAAAGGACAAGGCAATACATGCATTTGATTGCAAATAATGCAGCAGTAGTTCCAACTGATATTTATAAATTAAGTAATCAACATATTAAGCCTCAAGTAGGAGATCAATTTTCGGTAGGTTATTTTAGAAATTTTAGGAATGGGTTGTTTGAAACATCGACCGAAGTTTATTATAAAACTATTCAGAATTCTATTGATTTCAAAGAAGGTGCTAATTTACTCTTAAATGAGTTTTTGGAGACAGAACTGGTAAGTGGATTGGGTTACTCATATGGCAGTGAAATTTCAATTAATAAAACAGCAGGAGATCTAAGTGGTAGAGTAAGTTACACTTATTCCAGATCGTTCTTTCAAGGAGAAGGTGAGTATGAGGAAGAAATCATTAATAATGGTAATCCATATCCTGCATATTTTGATAAACCTCATGATTTCACAACAATACTAACTTATAAACTATCAGGTGATTGGAGTTTAAGTGCTAATTTTACTTACAGTACAGGAAGACCTGTTAGTATTCCCATTAGTAAATATGATATCGGATCTATTGCAGTGGCTGAGTTTTCTGAAAGAAACCAATACAGAATACCAGATTACCATAGATTAGATTTATCATTAAATTTTGATCCTGTAAAGAAGTCAAAAAAGGTCAATAGTAGCTGGACAATAGGTCTCTACAATGTCTATGGCAGAAAGAATCCATTTTCAGTATTCTTTCGTGATCAAAACGGAGCGCCCCCTCAAGGATATCAGCTGGCTATATTAGGGATTCCATTTCCTTCCTTAACTTATAATTTTAGTTTTTAAAATGAGAGTCAACCTATTATATATCGTTCCAATTTTTTTATTTTATGGGTGTATCGATCCTCTCGACATTGAAGTTAATGATAGAAACTCCCGCCTTGTCGTGATGGGAGAAATCACAAATCTTCCAGAAGCATATCAAGTGGTTTTGCAACGAACTTCTGACTATGAAACTTTAGTTAATCCAATGGAAGAAAATGCTACCGTTAGTGTAACTGATGAAAATGGACTTGAGTATTTTTTTAAGGAAAGTAAACCTGGTATATACAGATCATGCCCGACTGAATTTGTGGGTAAAATAGGACAAAGTTATAAGTTAAGAATTGAGACTTCGAATGATATTATTTATGAATCAGAGGTTGAGACTCTATTATCCACCGGAGAAATTGATAAGGTTTATTACCGCAAAAGCCAACGACAAGTAGAAGTAAATGATTATACGTATCTTGAAGAAGGAATTAAAGTATTTTGTGATTTCAAAGACACTGAAACTGAAGATTACTTTAAATTAGATTGGCAAGGAACATATAAATTTCAATCTGCTCCTATGGATAATAATAATAGGTATTGTTGGAATACGGAATTTGCCAAATTTGATATAAACTTATACAATGATCAGTTTTCAAATAATAGTTTGTTGAAAGACTTTGAAATTACTTACCTCTCCGATGGATTAAGATTTTCAGAAGATTATAGTTTTCAAGTTAGGTTAAAATCTTTAAGTAAAGGAGCATTTAAATTTTGGACTCTAATAAAAGATCAGTTTGAAAATGATGGGTCTATTTTTAGTGCTCTTCCTGCTCAAATTGAAAGTAATATAAATTCCTTAACTAATGCAGAGGAAAAGGTCTTAGGCTACTTTGTTGTTTCTAGTGTGGATACCAAACGTATAAGAATACCGTCTACAGCTTTGTCAGGAGTTAATGAGGCGGCTCTTGCTTGTAAACAATTTAGTCCAACAGACCCCTTACCAGAATATTGTTTTAACTGCACTAAATATGAGAATAGTGAAGGGGAAGAACCTACCTTTTGGTAAAAAAACAGTGTTTAATTAAAATTTTTCTTAATGGCTGCAGCCACTTCTTCTAATTCTTCCTTCGAGGGATTAAGCTTTCCTTTACTGAAATTAATATCGTTCATTGAATTTAAGGGCACCAAATGAATATGAACGTGAGGTACTTCTAACCCAATGACTGCTACCCCAATTCGAATGCAATCAACTGATTTTTCTATGGCCTTAGCTACTTTTTTAGAGAAAAGATGTAGTCCTGAAAATACCTTATCATCTAAATTAAAGATATAGTCTGTTTCTTCTTTTGGCACTACTAAAACGTGTCCTTCCACTAGGGGATTGATGTCTAAAAAAGCTATATAATTGTCATCTTCTGCAACAATGTGCCCTGGGATTTCTCTATTAATAATTTTAGTGAAGATACTTGCCATAATTGTATTAGTTAAGAGGCCGAATTGGTAATTCGGCCTCTTCAATTTATAAACTAATATCTAAAATTTCAAATTCCATCTTACCAGCAGGGGCATCAACTTCAGCGATATCACCAACTTTTTTACCCATTATTCCTTTTCCGATTGGAGATTTTATAGAAATTTTCCCTTCCTTCAGATTAGCTTCTTCTTCAGAAACCATTGTATAGGTAACTTCCATGCCGTTCTTCTTATTTTTGATCTTTGCTTTTGTGAGCAGACCTACCTTAGAAGTATCCACATCAGATTCTTTGATGACTCTGGCATTTGCTACTACAGTTTCCAATTTATTTATTTTCATTTCAAGCAAGCCTTGAGCTTCTTTAGCAGCATCATATTCTGCATTCTCGCTCAAATCTCCTTTATCTCTTGCTTCAGCGATATCAGCTGAGGCTTTCGGTCTTTCCACGGTTTTTAAATGATGGAGCTCTTCCTTCATTTTTCTTAAACCCTCTTCTGTGTAGTATGATACTTTACTCATCGTTATTAAAAATTGTGATTTCTATAAAATAAAAAACGGCACAGTTTTGCATGAGCCGTCTATTTTCTTTCTAAATATTTATGCAAAGATATAAGAATTTAGCATCGAAAACAAGATGAAAAGCCTAACGTTCTATTTACCTAAAAGTTCTGGATATTTCTCTTGAATCTCGCTTTTGATGTCATCATCTAGGATGGCTAAGTAAAGCGTTTTTACTGATTTTAATTGATCAGCTGTGATACCTTCCGCACCACTTAAATTAGCTTTATAAAGACTTGCCTCATCAAATGATGCTCCTGTTAGGTGACAATTGCTTAAATCCGCTTCCATTAAATAAGCGTTAGTAAAATCAGATTTTATTAAAAATGCATTCTTGAAATTAGCCTTAATTAAGAAAGTATCTTTAAAATTTGCTCCACTGGCAAAAGCACCTTCAAAATTTGCTTGATTCATTTTTGCATTTTCAAAATTAGTCTGATTCGCTCTTGTGCCAGAAAAATTACATTCTATGGCATTGGCATGACTAAAATTTGAGGAGTTCAGATTTGAGCCAGTTAAGTCGACATGACTCATGTTGGTCTTGGTCATATGGCAGTTCACCAAATTGATTTCCGTAATTTTATGTCTATTGAGTCTTTTGATATTACCCACAGTTCTGAAGGCAGCTTCCTCTGATTCCCACTGCCGGAAGTCATCGATCTCATCTTTATACATTTTGATGCGAAGCTGTTTCTCTCCGTTTTCTCGAAGCCAGTATATCAAAATACCTATGATTGCTATATCGAAAAGCATACCGTGTGCTTCCGCCAAAACTTCTTTGAAAAAGTCTCGGAAGTTATCTAAATAGTAGGGTAAACTTAAGCCTAAAACTAACATAGTTAGAAAAACAAGAACGATAACAGAAGTAAGAATTGGTTTCTTGGTTATGCTTTTGATTTTTTCTTCTACACTAAGTTTAAATTCACCTTTATTCATATGCTTGTACTATTTTTCAATAGATTTATATCTACTAATTTATAGTTATTTTGTGGTTTTTTAATCGCCAAAACTATAAATAATCTATTTTTTCGACTAATAATTTGATCTTTTTGCTCAATACTATATTTATTTTCTCATATGATTCAAAAGACCAACCAGCGATATGAGGAGTGAAAAGTACTTGTTTTAGGTTTGTAAGTTCTTGAAAAACAAATAGTTCATCTTCTGTGTAAGAGTTTATTTTTTCATTTTCCAAAACGTCCAAAGCAGCCCCTTTCATTTTTTTCTGTTGAAGTAATTTTAACAGATCTTTCAAGATTAATACTTCTCCTCTTGAAGTGTTGACGATGTAATCTAATTTTTTAAACCCAGAAAGAAATTCCTCATTAATTATACCTTTGTTTTCTTCATTCATCGGAATATGCAGACTTAGGATTTGAGACCTTTTCTTTAATTCTGCTATACTAACTTCTTCTATAAACTCATTAGAAAAGTTGGTTTTTTCAGCATCGTAAGCTAAAACTTTGCAGCTAAAACTACTTAGCCTTTTCGCAAATGCTTCTCCCATGTTCCCAAAGCCCAATAAACCCACTGTTTTTCCCATCAATTCAACTCCTCTATTACCTTCCCTGTCCCACGTACCTCTTCTAACTTCTTGATCTGCAATATTAATTCGATTAAGAAGGGAAAGTAGCATGCCCATTGCATGTTCAGCTAAGGCATCTCTATTGCCTTCAGGCGCATTAATGAGCTGTATATTTCTTTTTCTAAGCTCATTAACTTCCACATTGTCAACACCTGCCCCAGCTCGAGCAACAAATTTTAAATTGTTTGCATATCGAAGTAATTCAGAATCAATCAATGTTTTACTCCTAACAATTAGCCCATTATAATGCTCTACTATTGAAATGATTTCAGATCGTTGAATTGAAGGCCTATAGTCCACCTCTAAGTTGATTTCCTCCAACAAAGGAATGATACTTTCGTGCATTTCATCAATAATAAGTACTTTCATTTTTTTTAGTCAGATAAGAAAGTGAGCTACTGAAAAATAGACAAGTAAACCTAACAGATCATTAGCAGTCGTAATAAATGGGCCGGCGGCTAAGGCTGGATTTATACCTAATTTGTCCAGAACTAGCGGTGTTACAGTTCCCATAAAGGAAGCTAATAAAACTACATTAAATAAAGCGATAGATACAACAATTGCCAATCTTATGTCTTGCCCTAAGATTAGATTCATCCCCATCACAATTCCAGCAATTACAATTCCATTTAAAATCGCCACTGCAAGGACTTTAAGTATTCTTTTTAGAAAGGAATCATCGAAAACTGATTTGCTAGCCAGACTTTGCAAAACTATGGAAGAGGATTGTATACCCACATTTCCGCCTGTTGCTGTAATTAAGGGGATGAAAAAAGCCATAGCAGGCACCAACAGAATATCTTCTTCAAAAACGCCTATGAATTGAGCTCCCAGGAGCCCACCGAACATCCCGATGATCAGCCAAGGCAGTCGAGCACGAGTTAGCATCCATACGCTATCATCCTCTTCAACATCTTCAGAAATACCGGCCATCATCTGTCTTTCCTCTTCTGCTAATTCGGTAATCACATCCACAATATCATCGATTGTAATTCGTCCCATCAACTTCCCCTGTACATTTACGACAGGAACAGCATCTAAATCATATTTCCTCATCACTTCTGCAACATCTACTTCATCCATGTAGGTTTCTACGGATATGACATCATCATCGTACAGGTCTTTAACCTTTAAATGATCATCAGCCAAAATGATTTTCTTTAAAGAAACTCTCCCCAATAGTACATTTTGATTATCGACTACATAAACAGAATAGATTTTCTCTACATTTTCAGCTTGCCTTCTAATTTCCTCTATACACTGATTAATAGACCAATTAACATTAGCTTTGATGAGCTCTTTAGCCATCAAACCGCCCGCTACATCTTCTTCATAGCGTAAAAGGTCTAAGATGTTCTTTGCTTTCTCCTTATTTTCCAGAGAAGCTATTACCTCTTCTCTGTCTTTTAGAGGTAACTCGTTAATAATATCCACAGCATCATCTGAATCTAACTCATTCAGCATGGCTGCGATTTCGGTTGTATTAAATTCCTTTAAATATTTGGAACGGACATCTTCATCTAAATCGTTTATTACCTCAGCACTGACCTCGTTTTCTAAGACATCCAATACATATCTTGATTCTTCAGTTTCAAATTCCAATAAAATGGTTGAAATATCTGCTGGATTAGTGTCGTCTAGTGTATTTTTAATAAACTGGTCATCCTGCTCAGTTATAGCAGTCTGTAATTTCTCTAAATACTCTTTAGACAGTTCAAATTGGTCAATATGTTCCTTTTCCTCAAGATTCTCCATTGGCAATATGGTTTGTCAATTCTACAAAATCATTAACGGTAAGTTGCTCAGCTCGTTTATCTAACAAAACTAACGACTTTATTTCAGCCGATAGATCAAAACTCTTTAAAGCATTTCTTAAAGTTTTTCTCCTGTTATTAAAGCCTTGTTTTACTACCCTGAAAAACAACTTCTCATCACAGTCTAAAGTTTGAGTTTTGTTTCTTTTAAGCCTTAATACAGCAGATGTTACCTTTGGAGGAGGGTTAAATACATTGGGCGGAACTGAAAAAAGATACTCTACATCATAAAAAGCTTGCAGCAATACGCTTAAAATCCCATAATTTTTATTGCCTTCCTTGGAGGCAATACGTTCGGCTACTTCTTTTTGAATCATTCCTACAACTTCTGGAATTTGATTCCTGTATTCTAAGACCTTGAAAAATATCTGCGAAGAAATATTGTATGGAAAATTTCCAATAATACCGAAAGGTTCTTGATAATAGCGACCTAAATCAATTCTGAGAAAATCTTCTTTTATAATTTTATTTTTTAATGCTGGATACTGATGTTGAAGATAATCAATAGATTCTTGGTCAACATCCATAAAAATTAACTCGTACTGTGCTTTTTCGATCAAAAAATTGCTAAGCACACCTGTGCCAGGACCGATTTCTAAAAGGTGCTTATAGTTATTGTGTCCGCTGAGGCTTTCAACTATTTTAAGCGCTATATTTTGGTCTTTTAAAAAATGTTGACCTAGATGTTTTTTTGCTCGAACTCCGTTCATTTTTCAAAGCAGATAAAAAAAAACTAAATTGCACAGAATTTAATCATAATTATTTTAGAATTCGACTTCAAGCGCTTATTTAAGATATGGAAGAAATCAATAAACCTACTATTGCCATTACCATCGGAGATGTGAACAGTATTTCCCCAGAAGTTATTATTAAAGCTTTGGAGGATCCAAGAATTATAAAATTGATGACCCCTGTGGTTTATGGTTCCGGTAAAATACTTTCTTATTATAGAAAAGCATTAAATATCCGTGATTTTAATTATTTCCAATTGAAAAAATTGGAAGAGTTGAGCGATAAAAAACTCAATGTCTTGAATTTGTGGGAAGAAACGGTCAATATCACCATGGGTCAATCTTCCGAAGAAGCAGGAAAATATGCTTTTATTAGCATTAAAAAAGCAGTGGAGGATGCTATAGAGGGGAATGTAGATGCCATAGTTACTGCTCCTATAAATAAACATAATATACAGTCTGAAGATTTCAAATTTGCTGGCCACACAGAATACCTTGCGCAAGCAGCTGGAGTAAAAGATAGTCTCATGTTATTGGTAGATGGCGACTTGCGAGTGGGCGTAGTGACAGGTCATATTCCTATCCACGAGGTGAGCGAGAAAGTGACGGCTGATAAAATAGATAGTAAGTTAGATGTTTTGGAAAAATCCCTGAAAATGGATTTTGGTATCAAGAAGCCACGAATTGCTGTTTTAGGCTTAAATCCACATGCAGGTGATGGCGGTGTAATTGGGCATGAGGAGGAAGAGATAATTAAACCTTTAATTGAAAAAAGAAAGGAAAAAGGGAAATTAGTATTTGGTCCTTTTCCGGCAGATGGTTTTTTTGGAAATCAACAATATAAGAATTTTGATGCTGTTTTGGCGATGTACCATGATCAAGGCCTAATACCCTTTAAAACATTAGCTTTTTCAAACGGCGTTAATTTTACCGCTGGATTACCTTTTGTTAGAACTTCTCCTGATCATGGAACGGCTTATGATTTGGCTGGAAAAGGAATTGCAGATGAAACTTCTATGCGACAAGCCTTGTTCTTAGCACTTGATATCATCAAGAATCGAAAAGAATATTCCTAAAGCAGTTTAGTAATATCAAATAATATTTTTATCTTTGCGCTCTTAATTCAGATGGGATGGAAAAGTTGAAGGAATTTGACATTCAGGTTTATAAGCTTGGAAACAAGCAACATGAATACGAATATTCGGTAGATTCAGCTTTTTTCGGTGAATTTGAAGGGGCTTTGGTTGAAAGTGGGGATGTTAAAATAAAGCTTCTGTTAGACAAAAGAGAAAGTCTGATGGAGTTAGATTTGGATTTCTCTGGCTTCGTTGATTTAATTAGCGATAGAAGTCTGGAACCTTTTCAATACCCGATAGATATTAGCAAAAAGTTGCTTTATAAATATGGGGAAGAAGAACTAGAGTTGGAGGAAGATGTGATGGTCATTACAAAAAACACGCAAGTGATTAATGTTGGGCATTTCATTTACGAAACTATCGCTTTGCAAATACCTTTAAAAAGATTGCACCCTGATGAAATAGAGGAAGATGAAGAGCATAATGAGTATGTTTATATAGATGATGCTGAAGAGGAGATTGAAAAAGAGGAAAATATAGACCCACGATGGGCAGCATTAAAAAATTTGAAAAAAGGAAATAAGAATTAAAAATTAGAATAAAATGGCGCATCCTAAGAGAAAAATATCCAGAACTAGAAGAGATAAAAGAAGGACTCACAAAAAAGGAACGGCAAAATTATTGGCGATTTGTCCTACTACAGGCGAGGCGCATTTGCCACATAGAGCTTTCTGGCATGAAGGTAAACTTTACTACAAAGGAAATGTAGTGATGGAAAAAGAAGTATTGGCTTAATTTAATTAAGTTAGAATTTTAAAGCTTTGCTGTCAAGCAAAGCTTTTTTTATTGGCTATTGTTTTTTAGAATTTTTTATTTTTGGCATTCTATCATGTTTAAATTTAATTATTCTAAAAATGATTATTGTTGATCAATTGTTGACCAATTCATTTCTTAAGATTTTGTCGGGCATCAAATCAATATTACATATATTAGCAATTGAATAGCCAAAGAAACTACAATCAAAAGATGACTAAAATAACTGCAGCTATTACCGGAGTTCAAGGGTGGGTGCCTGATTATGTGCTAACCAACAAAGAGTTGGAATCCCTAGTAGATACTAATGACGAATGGATTACCTCTCGGACCGGAATAAAAGAAAGAAGAATTCTTAAAGGTGAGAATCAAGGAACTTCTGTAATTGGCACTCAAGCCGTTAAAGGGTTGCTTGAGAAAACAAGTAACAAAGCAGAAGATATAGATCTTTTGATTTGTGCAACAACCACTCCTGATATGCTGTTCCCAGCAACGGCAAATGTTATCAGTAACAATGTAGGTGCAGTAAATGCATTTAGTTACGATATACAAGCTGCATGCTCGGGTTTTATTTTCGCATTAGCCACAGCATCCCAATTTATTGAAACGGGTAAGTACAAAAAAGTGATCGTTGTAGGGGCAGATAAAATGTCTTCCATAATTGATTATGAAGACCGCCAAACATGCATCATTTTTGGTGACGGTGGAGGTGCAGTTTTGCTAGAGCCAGATAGTGAAGGATATGGAATAAAGGATTCAATTTTACATACTGACGGATCTGGTGAGCAGTTTTTGCATATGAAAGCAGGTGGTAGCAGAAAGCCGGCAACTCCTGAGACTTTAATCGCGAAAGAGCATTACGTTTATCAAGAAGGTAGCCAAGTTTTTAAATTTGCCGTTACGAACATGGCAGAGGTGGCTGCAGATATTATGGCTAAAAATAATTTGACTTCTGAAGATGTTGCTTGGTTAGTACCACATCAAGCTAATAAAAGAATTATTGACGCAACGGCTAATCGAATGGGAGTTAGCTCCGATAAGGTGATGCTGAATATTCATAAGTTTGGCAATACCACCAGTGGAACTATCCCTTTATGTTTGTGGGAGTATGAAAAACAAATGAAGAAGGGTGATAATATTATATTAGCAGCTTTTGGTGGTGGATTTACTTGGGGTTCCGTTTATATAAAATGGGCTTACGATTCTAAATAGTTTTTTTACATTTAAGCATACTAAGAATGGCAGATACTTCCGATTTTAAAAATGGTCTTTGCATTGAATATAATAATGATTTATTCACAATCGTAGAGTTCCAGCACGTTAAGCCTGGCAAAGGCCCTGCTTTTGTAAGAACAAAATTAAAAAGTCTTACAACAGGTAAAGTACTAGATAATACTTTCAGCTCTGGTCATAAAGTAACCACTGCGAGAATAGAAAGAAGAGCACATCAATTTCTATATAAAGACGATATTGGAATGCACTTTATGGATGCCGAAAACTTTGAACAGATTTCGATCCCTGAAGAAGTGATTGATAATGCAGATTTATACAAAGAAGGACAAGAGGTAGATATCCTGATTCATGCTGAAACAGAAAAGCCTTTAAGTTGTGAATTACCGCCATTTGTAGTGATGCAAGTGACCTATACTGAACCAGGTATTAAAGGTGATACGGCAACAAACGCGACTAAGCCGGCTACAGTAGAGACAGGTGCTGAAATAAAAGTACCTTTATTTATTGATCAAGATGAACTTATTAAAGTAGATACCAGAACCCGTTCATACGCTGAAAGGGTAAAGAAATAAATTATTAATAAAAAATTGACTTTTAACTAAACCAACTGCTATGAAAGCGAAAGAGATTCAAGACCTAATTGATTTTATTTCTAAATCCGGATTGGATGAAGTAAATATAGAAACTGAAGAATTCAAAATTAAAGTTAAAAAGAACACTGAAGCAAAAGTTGTTCAAGCGGCAGCTCCAGCTCCGCAGCCAGTAGCTGCTCCTGCTCCATCAGCTGCTCCAGCAGAAACTCCTGCTGCAAGTTCAGGAGGAGGTGAGAAGCCAGCAGCTTCTGATGATGATAAATACGTTGCCATCAAATCACCGATGATCGGAACATTCTATAGGACGCCAAATCCTGACAACCCTGCTTTTGTAAATGTTGGGGATTCAGTAAAAGCGGGAGATACAGTTTGTATTGTGGAAGCAATGAAATTATTCAATGAGATTGAATCAGACATTTCCGGTAAAATAGTAAAGATTTTGGTAGATAATGCAACACCTGTTGAATACGACCAACCGTTATTTTTAGTGGATCCCTCTTGATAAATTGATCAGAGTTATTCTTAATGTTTCATTAAAAGAAAGAAATCGTGTTTAAAAAGATATTAATTGCCAATAGAGGTGAAATAGCTTTGCGAATTATTAGAACTTGCAAAGAAATGGGAATCAGTACAGTAGCGGTTTATTCTACTGCTGACAAAGATAGTTTGCATGTTCGTTTTGCAGATGAAGCAGTTTGTATCGGGCCTGCAGCTAGTAAAGATTCTTATTTAAATATTCCAAATATAATTTCGGCCGCAGAAATCACCAATGCGGATGCAATTCATCCTGGCTACGGGTTTTTATCCGAAAATGCAGAATTTTCCAAGATTTGTGGTGAGTATGGAATAAAATTCATCGGAGCTGATCCTGAAATGATCAGTAAAATGGGTGATAAAGCTACAGCAAAAGCTACCATGAAAGCGGCAGGAGTTCCTACTATTCCTGGATCTGAAGGTATTCTAGAATCCATTGAGGAAGGGATGAAAATTGCCAAAGATATGGGCTATCCTGTTATTTTGAAGGCTACTGCTGGTGGTGGTGGCAAGGGAATGCGTATTGTGAAAGAAGAATCTGGCTTCAAAAAAGCTTGGGATGATGCTCGTCAGGAAGCAGGCGCTTCTTTTAGCAATGACGGACTTTATTTAGAGAAATTTGTTGAAGAGCCTCGTCACGTTGAAATTCAGGTAGTCGGAGATAAGAATGGTAAAGCTTGTCACTTGTCAGAAAGAGACTGTTCCATACAAAGAAGACACCAAAAGCTTATTGAAGAAACTCCATGCCCTGTGATGACGGACGAATTGCGTGATGCGATGGGAAAAGCTGCAATCGCAGGTGCTGAAGCAGTAGGCTATGAAGGCGCTGGAACCATAGAGTTCTTATTGGATAAGCATAATAATTTCTATTTCATGGAAATGAATACGCGTATTCAGGTGGAGCATCCGATCACTGAAGAGGTTACGGATTTTGATTTAATAAAAGAGCAAATCAAAGTAGCCGCTGGAATTACCATTTCTGGTGAGAATTATTTTCCTCACCTTTACGCTATGGAATGTAGAATCAATGCGGAAGATCCTGCAAATAATTTTAGACCAAGCCCTGGAAAAATCACTAATTTGCACTTGCCAGGTGGTCACGGTGTAAGAGTTGACAGTCATGTTTATGCTGGTTATACTATTCCTCCATTTTATGATTCTATGATTGCTAAGCTTATTGTTTCAGGTCAATCTAGGGAAGAAGTGATGGTCAGAATGAAACGAGCATTGGAAGAATTTGTAATTGAAGGAGTGAAGACTACTATTCCTTTTCATATAGAAATGATGGATAATGAGATTTTCAAATCCGGTAATTTTACAACTAAGTTTTTGGATGATTATGATTTTACTAAATTGAAAAGTGTTAAGTAGATTAAGTTTGATTTATGAATTTCCTGTACACTCAGGAAGGAAATTTTAAGCTAAATATATTCATATGAAAAAGCAAGTTGGAATAATAACTCTAGTAAGTTTCCTGCTTGCTTTTTCTGTTTCAGCCCAAGATACTACTTTCACTAAGTTTGCAGGTTTAAGTTTTGGAACTAGTATTGCAAAAACAGATTTAGAACCCTCCTATAAAAAAGCAGGAGTTCAATTGTCCGCATACATGCAATTTACCCCCAATCGCTGGCTAAATGTTGGGTTTTGGTTTAGTGCAGGTGAAGTTCAATCAGAAAATAGAAACGTACGGTTTTTTGATCAAAGTGAGTTTCAAATTAATGATTATGCCAGAACTAATTATCAGTCACTGCATGTCGAACCTAGTTTCCATATTCTTAAAAAATCAAACTACTCTCTCTATTTGTCTCAAGGTTTTGGATTTATGCGATTTGCAGTTTACGACAAGGATAGTCAAAACCTAGCTGATCGATTAGATAGCAGATCCCAAGGAGAAGATTATTCAAATTTCGCGGTCTTATTACCTACCACCTTGAATGCATATTATTTCTTACCAAATGATTTTGGTGCTCATTTGAGAACTGGATTTTTAAATCCTCAAACGGATTATTTAGATAACATTTCTATATTCGGAAATCCGGAAAACAACGATAATTTATTTATTCTTCAATTATCAATCCTAAAACGTTTCACCTTTAAAAATTCTGATGATGAAAAATAGTATTGTTTTTATCTTGATAGCTATTGTGGCTTTTTCTTGCACTAATGAGAAGGCTAAAGAAGCAATTCGAAGAATTGATCGGCCTGAATCCAGTATTTTGAAAGGCGTTTACGTGCCCGAAGGAAAAGATCTTTTCTATACCTCAGGCTTAGTAAGTGAGGTGTTAAATGCAAATGCTTCAGCCGGTGATATGTCTAAGTATGGGAATACCTATGAACAAAGTATTGGAGCCCTACAAAAAATAAAGGAAACGATAGAAGCTGAAGGTTACAGCATGAATGATGTATTCTTTCTTAGAGTGTATTTGGCACCAAACGAAACAGGTGAAATTGACTGGGATGCTTGGTTCAAGGCATATGGAGAATATTTCAATAATGATGAAAATCCAAATAAAGTAGCTCGATCAACCATCGGTGTCTATAAACTAGCACGCCCAGAATTACTTGTGGAAGTAGAAGCTGTTGCCGCAAAATAGGTTATTGGAATTTTTCTTTATTTCGTTCATAGAGAACTTGCATTATTCCGTCTTTTAAACCAGTGTCAGGAACAATGATGCTAGCTGATTTGGACCATCTCATGGCATTGATATAAATGTCTAATGCAGGAATAATGACATCCGCTCTGTCAGGATTCAGCTGGAGCTTGTTGATTCTTTCTTCCATATCAAAGCTCTTAATATAAGCTTGTGTTTCTATTACTTTCTTTAAGCTGATGGGCTTTCCTGGCTTCTTTTTGGCTAGATCCTGTACCTTATTGATGTTTCCACCAGTACCAATAGCATGGATTTTTACTGATTTTTTTAATACTTTTTGCTCAATCCAGTTTTTCATTTCACTCCACATATGATGGCTGCTATCTGTTTCTAAATGTCTTACGGAACCAATTTGGAATGATTTGGAAAGTAGTTTTTCATTATTTTGATAGAAATTGAATTCAGTGCTTCCACCTCCCACATCAATATGCAAATAAGCTTTTTCATCCATGTAGGGAAATATGGCTTTATTAATCATGAAGGCTTCCTTGTCTCCATCTATAATTTTTATTTCTAAATCCAACTCTGCTTTAACTTGGTCTATTAACGGTCGCCCATTTTCTGCTTCCCTCATAGCGGATGTAGCACAACCCATATAGTCATCGACTTCGTATAAATCAATAAGAATTTTAAAAGCATGCATCAATTTGAGGAATTTGGTTTGAGACTGTCCACTTATTTTTCCTGTTGTAAATACATCATGGCCCAACCTTAGCGGAAAACGAACATACTCTAACCTCTTGAATGTGGTATTTCCTTGGTATAGGGTGACTCTTGTTAATTGAATTCGGATTGCATTGGAACCAATATCAATTGCTGCTAGTTTTAACATATTCAAAAAAACAAAAAATAGCTTAATTTGTACCCATAATGGGAGACGAAATCGTTTAGTTTTTTTGCTACGAAGGATATTTTCCAGCTTCTATTAGATTTCCTGAAAAAATAATTATATTTGTTATTGGTAAAATTTTATGAAAAAAGTCCTACTCATATCGATCTTATTTTTTTGTGGCGCAGAGCTTTTTGCCCAAAGCTTCTATTCCAATAGAATTAACAGGCGTTGGATGGCAACAGGAGGGCTTGGCTACGCAAGAAGCCTTGGTGATTTAACCAATCCAGGTTCATATTTCGATACTAAATTAAATATTGTTGGGGGCTTGCAATACAGATTTACCGACCGGATACAAGCGGGAGTGAATTTGATGGCATTTCAGTTGTCAGGTGATGATCAAGATATTGACCCCGAGTTAAACACGAGATCTAGAGGTTTGTCATTTGTATCTAATAATTTAGAGCTAAGTGCAACAGGTTCAGTATCCCTATTTCCAACTGCTATGAGGTTCACTCAACGAAAGATGTTTAATCCGTATGTAGTCGCAGGTGTTGGAGTACTGTTTTATGATCCACGTGCTGAGGTTCCAGAATTTCTTAGAAATCAAGCAGGCGATACGATTATGGCCGTGCCACGTGGTGGAGAAATGGTATCTTTACGGCAATATCAAACTGAAAGGCCTAATTCTTATGGTCGGTTTGCTTTTGTGATACCAGTTGGTGTAGGCGTAAGAGTGAAAGTCACAGAATTTATTGATGTTACAGCACAAGTAAGTAATAGAATAACCTTTTCTGATTACTTAGATGACGTTAGTGGAAGAGGATATCCTGATGATGATTTATTTGATTTAAATGTTGATAAAGATATAACCGCAGCAGCTTTGTCCGACCCGACTGGTAGGGGTGAGATTAGAGGAAACCCTGATAATAATGACCATTATTTTATAGTGAATGTAAAAGCTGAATTTTATATTCAAGGAGAATTCTTAAACAAAGTCTTTGGTATAGGCGGGAAAAGATACAATATTAGACCTCAAAGAGGTAGAGGAGGGTTATTCAATTTTGGTAATAGAAGAAGGTAAATTAATGAGGAATCAATTCTAAAGTCCTCGTTTAAATGCTATTTCCTTATTTTTCAGATCTTAAACTTGCCGTAATTGATAAGTTGTCTATTTCTGAAACGATCGTATCTGCTTCAGTGCAAAAACTCCCTTCGACTTCATTTATAATAATTTTAATTCCCACCACAAATTAATTGACAGCTTCATCATAATATGACCCTAGATTAATAATAGTATTATTAACTTGCGACTTTTAGATAATATCTTGAATCAGGAATGAAAGTAGTAGTTATAAAATATAATGCTGGAAATATTAAGTCTGTTATGCTGGCATTAAAGCGATTAGGGATCGAGGGAACTCTAACAGATAATCCCGAAGAAATATTATCAGCAGATAAAGTCATTTTTCCTGGGCAAGGAGAAGCAAAATCTGCCATGAAATATCTAAAGGAAAGAGGGCTTGATAAGGTGATTCAATCAATAGAAAAACCTTTTTTAGGCATTTGCTTGGGTTTACAACTCTTGTGCAGTCATTCGGAGGAAGGTGATACAGAATGTTTGGGAATTTTTGATGCTAAAGTGAAGAAGTTTCCAAATGATTTGAAAGTACCACATATGGGATGGAATATTGGAACCTTATCAGATCATATAGTTTTTAAAGGCATTAAGTCACCGGCGTATTTTTATTTTGTACATTCTTATTACGCAGAATTGTGCGAGCAAACCATTTCCCAAACAGACTATATGTTGCCTTTTAGCAATGTTCTTCAAAAAGATAACTTCTATGCCATTCAGCCTCATCCAGAGAAAAGTGCGGAAGCAGGAGAGCAATTTTTCAGAAATTTTTTATTCGAATTATAAGATTATGCATATTATACCAGCCATTGATATAATTGATGGGAAATGTGTTCGCCTCACTAAGGGTGACTACAGTCAGAAAACAGAGTACAATAAAAACCCTTTGGAAGTTGCTAAAGAATTTGAAGCAGCAGGTATCCAAAGACTGCATTTGGTTGATTTAGACGGTGCAAAAGCAAAGCAGGTTGTGAATTTGGATGTCCTAAAAACAATTGCTAAAAATACCAATTTAACCATTGATTTTGGGGGTGGTGTTCAAAGCACTAAAGACTTAAATGATGTATTTGATGCCGGAGCAAACCAAATAACAGGAGGCAGCATTGCAATTAAAAACGAAGCGCTGTTTACTGAATGGATTGAAGAATTTGGCGGTGAGAAGATTATTTTAGGGGCAGATGTGAAAGGGCATCATATCGCCATTCACGGATGGCAAGAGAGTTCTGAGAAACATATTTTTGATTTTTTGGAGCATTATTTAGCAAAGGGACTGAAATATGTTATTTGCACTGATGTTTCAAAAGATGGTGCATTACAAGGTACTTCCAATACCTTATATCAGGATATCTTAGAGAGATTTCCTGATGTTAAATTAATAGCCAGCGGGGGAGTAAGCAGTGTAGAAGATTTACATATTTTAGACAAAATGGATGTATACGGAGCTATTGTTGGAAAAGCCATTTACGAGAAAAGAATAAACCTATCAGATTTAAAGCAGTTTCAATAATATGCTGACGAAAAGAATAATTCCGTGCTTAGATATAAAAAATGGTCGAACCGTAAAAGGTATCAATTTTTTAGAATTGAGAGATGCTGGTGACCCTGTTGAGTTGGCAAAAATTTATGCTAGGGAAGGAGCAGATGAGTTGGTTTTTTTAGATATAACAGCCACTAACGAAAAGCGAAAGACCTTAGTAGAACTCGTAGAGAAAGTTGCAGAGGCTATTAATATTCCCTTTACAGTGGGAGGTGGAATTAGTACTGTTGAGGATGTTTCTGTGCTTTTGGCTGCTGGGGCTGACAAAGTTTCTGTCAATTCGGCTGCAGTTCGAAACCCACAAATCATCAAAGATATGGCAGATGAATTTGGCTCTCAGTGTATAGTAGTAGCCGTTGATTCCAGAAGAATTGAGGATAAAAATATTGTTCATACACATGGAGGTTCAAAGCCTACTATGCTTGAAACTGAGAATTGGATTCAAGAAGCAGTTGAACTAGGAGCAGGTGAGATTTTATTGACATCTATGGACCATGATGGTACTAAATCTGGATTTTCTGATGAATTACTAGCTAAAATCTCATCTCTAGTGAATGTACCTGTCATTGCTTCTGGTGGTGCAGGGAATATGCAACATTTTTATGATACCTTTACAAATGGAAAGTCTGATGCTGCTTTGGCTGCCAGTATTTTTCATTTTAAAGAAATAGGAATTCCAGAATTGAAAGCATTTTTAAAGAATAAAAATATCCCTACTAGAATCTAAGTAGTAGATTTTAATAATAGTTGAATTATGCAAAAACCCGATTTTTCAAAAGGTCAGAATGGTTTGCTTCCGGCTGTCATTCAAGATGCGGTAACAGGAAAAGTCCTTATGTTGGGCTATATGAATGAAGAGGCTTTGGAAAAAACTAAGTCTTCAGGAAAAGTTACTTTTTATAGTAGATCCAAGCAGCGACTTTGGACCAAAGGAGAGTCCTCTTCTAATTATCTCTATTTAGTGGATATTTCTTTGGATTGTGATCAAGATACTTTCTTAATTAAAGTTAATCCAGATGGGCCAACTTGCCATACTGGTGCCGATACCTGCTGGGATGAGAAAAATGAAAGCATCGGTTTCATTAGTGAACTGGAAACAGTAATTGAAGGACGTAAGAATGGCGATAGTGAAAAGTCATATGTGAAAAGTCTTTTTGATAAAGGCATTAATAAAATTGCTCAAAAGGTAGGAGAGGAAGCTGTCGAGGTAGTTATTGAAGCGAAAGATGATAATGAGGAATTGTTTTTAAATGAATCCGCTGATTTGTTATTTCACTACTTAATACTATTGCAAGCCAAAGGTTATAAGTTACAAGATGTAGTAAGAATATTGGAAGGAAGGCATCGTTAGTTAATTAAAAGTAGTAGTATGAAATCTAGCTATCTATATTTTTTTATTGTTCTATTTTCAGTTTCCATGCTGGCGTGTGAAGATGAAAATTCGGATGACTGTGATTTTGAATCAAAAATATGCACAGAAGAATTTAAGTCAGTCACTCTAGAGATTAAGGATATGGACGGAAACCCTGTGGTTTTAGATGATTTTTATACTTTCCTAGACTCTAGGCAAAAATATGAATTTCAATTAAATGATCCTCAAGAAGGCAGAGGGATATACCCAGTAATTACAGATAGTGAGATACCAGAATTAGAAAGTGAAGGAACGGTTTTTATTTTCGTTGGGGAAATAAATGGTAAAAACGTAGTAGAGCATCAAATGGTGATCGGACATGATTGTTGCCATGTACAGTTGTTAGAAGGAGCCGATAAAATTTTAATTGATTAGGTATGAAAAATCTATTTTTAATATTCTGCTTTTTTTCATTGGCAGCTACTTGTCAAGACCAAAATTCTACTTCCGTGGACTCCAAAGAGAACCCATGCCCACCAGATGTAATCTGCACTATGGAATTTCGAGTCTTGAAATTACAAATTGTCGACCAATCTGGTAGTCCAGTTCAATTAGATAGCTATTACACAGAATTCAGTGATTTTAATGTCACAATTGATGAAGAACTAACCCAATTAGAGGAGGGGAATTATCCTGTTGCCACCGATGGAGAAATGGATAGTGTAGATTTTGAGGGTAAAGTAGTGACTTTTATTGGAATTAAGAATGGCTCGAAAATAGTAGAGCATAAAATGGTCATTGGTAAAGACTGTTGCCATATTATACTCGTAGAGGGAGAACAAAAAATAACGATTTAGTCCTATTACTTGTAAAACTTGCTTATCTCATTTAAGTCTTTTCTTTTTATATTTGGAACGTATGTTTCTTCAGCTGGATAACCTATAGGTAGTAGTAAGTACGGCCGTTCATTTTTTGGCCTTCCCAAAATTTCAGATAAAAAATTCATGGGGCTAGGCGTATGAGTCAAAGTTGCTAGCCCGGCTTGATGTATTGCAGAAATCAAGAATCCACAAGCAATTCCCACAGACTCGTTTACATAATAATTTGTCTTTTTTTGACCTTCCTCTTCATCATAAATCTTTTTAAAGACCACTATAATATAAGGGACAGTTTCCAGAAATGGTTTTTCCCAATCTGTCCCAATAGGTTCTAGATCTTTTAACCACTGATCACTCATGCGGTTTTGATAGCTTTCATATTCTTCTTTTTCAGCGGCTTCTCTGATTTTCTTTTTTAGATCAGGATTGGAAATAATACAAAATGTCCAAGGTTGCTTATGAGCTCCAGATGGAGCTGTTGAGGCAGTTTTGACAATATTTTCGATTACCTCTTGAGGGATGTTATGATCTGAAAATTCGCGAACAGACCTCCTTTTATTCATGGATAAGTAGAAATCTTCACTTCTAACTAGAAGCGTTTCAATATCAGCATGATCAAATTTTAATTGAATGTGTGAGTGCCCATTAATTAACTTCTCTTTCATAGTTGCATTTCTTTCAAAGCCTTTTCCAGATCATCAGGGGCGTCAATTCCTATTGTTTCAATAGGGGTAATAGCTGTTCTGATTCTATAACCATTTTCGATCCAGCGTAGTTGTTCCAACGACTCAGCTAGTTCCAACGGTGTAGGAGATAGCGTAACCAATTTCGCCAAAATGTCAACACGATAAGCATAAATCCCAATATGTTTATAATGTTGATGGCTTTTCATCCAATCTTCTGTAGGAATATTACGCATGTGAGGAATGGGAGAACGAGAGAAATACAGAGCTAACCCACTATCGGCTTTAAGTGCTTTAATAACATTAGGATTTTGTAAATCCTCCAAATCATCAATGTTTTTAATTAAGGTAGCAATTTCTGTCTTTCGATTGAGAACGCTTGATAGTAGTGCAATTTGCTCTGGATCAATAAAGGGTTCATCACCTTGAATATTAATAACAAAGTCGTAGTTGCCTCCGTCTAATTTTAAAGCTTCATGACATCTTTCAGTACCGTTTTTATGTTCAGAGCTGGTCATATAAACTTCATGACCCAATCCTTTGACATGATCAAATATACGGTCATCATCAGTGGCTACTATCACCTTTTTCAGTGCGCTACTTTTTTTACATTGCTCAACTACCCTTTGTATCATAGTTTTCCCAGCTATATCCACTAAAGGTTTTCCCGGGAATCTGGTTGAGGCATATCGCGCTGGGATAATTCCTATTATGTCCATATTTTATTAGTTATCAGCTTTTTTTACCTTTAAACTTGTTCCACTTTCGTCAACTACCACTATTTTTTCTCCTTGGTCTAAATATTCTCCTCGTGTATTTGCATCATACAACTCTCCTTCGATTTCTACTTTTCCGCTTGGTCTCAAAACCGAAAATACAGTGCCTGTTTTTCCAGCTAAACCCGCTTTAATGAATCTTGACGAATAACCTTCTGTACTTGCTTGAACTCCTTGCAGAGCTACTCTTTTGAAAAAATCACTATTTGTTAATCGGACTCCACCAAAAAACATCAGGATTATACTTCCGAACAACCCGGTTAAGGTAGTGAGTAATGCTCTAGTAATATTTTCGCTCGGTACAAATTCGAAATCGAATACTTCGTTATTCAACATCATAAAAACCAATGAACCTAAGGAGAGGATCAATCCTAGAATACCAAAAATCCCGAATCCGGGTATAATAAAAACTTCGATAGCAATTAATATTAAGCCAATTATAAATGCCAAAATTTCCCAATTTTCCGCTAATCCATTTAGATAATAGGGCACTAAATAAAGAACCAAGGCAATGATAGAAGCCATAATAGGGAAGCCAACACCTGGAGTTTGCAATTCAAAATAGATCCCTCCAATTATTATTAGAATTAAAATGCCGCTGATGAATGGATTGATGAAAAAAGAGATTATGGCTTCAGTATTACTGACTTCATAGCGATATGCTTTATTAATATCTAAATTTAGACGAGTGAGTAATTCATTGGTAGTATTTACTTCTCCCTCGCAAAACCCGTGTTTTATGGCTTCAGATGTTGAAAATGTAATGACCTCTCCTGCTTCAGAGATTCCTTCTATTTCAATTTTTTCATCTACCATAGCCTCAGCAATTCTAGGGTCTCTACCTGAAGCTTCAGCAGTAGATCGCATAATTGATCGCATATAGGATTGATACTTGTCAGGAGCTGCTTCGCCAGTTTGATTTACTACAGTTGCTGCTCCAATGCTACCTCCTGGAGCCATGAAAATGCTATCGCAAGCAATCGAAATCAGGGCACCTGCTGAAGCTGCATTATTATCTATAAAAACATAAACAGGGACGTCTAAATTTAAGATAGCAGAACGAATTTCGTCCGCATCATAAAGTGCACCACCATAAGTATTCATTTCAATTAAGATATGACTGGAATTCCGATCTTTTGCTTCTTGAAGAGCTAAATCAACATATCTCTTGGTCCTAGCATCGATTTGATCCTTGATCTCCATGATGAAGACTTCTTGCTTTGCATCTGTTGAATCAGCAAAAAGCGGAATTTTAAATATTCCTAGAAACAGTAAAATGAAGATGGTTTTTTTCATGTATAGAAATTATGCATTCAATTTAAGAGATTACTATTTAAGCAACAATAATATACTACGACATTTTAAGATTTTCTAGAAAGATATTTTTCATTTTTGATTTAGTACAAAACCCTATCACCTTAACTAACTTTTATGTGCCGCATGAAAGTGTAATTTCCTAAAGAATACTCAGAGATAAGTTTTTTAAACACCTTAATTTATAATCCGTAAATTAATTACACGTTTTCTTTATTGATTTGATAATTAAAACTCTGTTTTATTTTACTTATCATTACATAATAACCATTTTTGTACTGCAATCGGATACCTTAAGAAGCATGAAAATCAGAATTTTATTTATCAGTTTATTTATCATAATTACTGCGTCAATCAATGCAAATGCTACAGTTGTTGATTCTGTTGGTGTAAAAGTCATAGATGGGGTAAAATATATTATTCATAAACTTGAGCCTAAAGAAACTCTCTATTCTTTAGGTAAGCGCTATCATGTTTCTGTGTCAGAAATCCAAGAAGTGAACCCACAGGAGAAAGATGGGTATAAAATTGATCAAATTGGACGCGAGCTCCTCATTCCCTATAAAAAAGAAGAATATACAATGTCAGAGGTTTCAACTCCTTCAGCCAAAGGGAAGCAGCATACAGTAGAGGCAGGAGAAACTATCTACTCTATATCAAAACAATATGATATTACTCAAGATGAAATCATGAATTGGAATGATCTTCAATCGACTAATTTAGATATTGGTCAAAAACTCTGGGTGAGCCGATCAGGTGAATCAATCGCCATGAAAAAAGAAAAAGATCCTGCGGAAAAAACCGATAATAAGAAAGAAATTGTGCATACTGTAGACATGGGAGAAACTATTTATAGTATTTCCAAGCAATACGGAGTTACGCAAAGTAAAATAATTGAGTTAAATAACTTGAAAGACAACAATATTGCAGTTGGACAGAAATTGATAGTAAAAGCAGAAACCACTAAGAAAAAGAAAGAGGAAAAGCCAAAGGCTCAATATCAAGCTCCAAGCGTGCAGACCTTTCATAATGCTAAAAAAGGTGAAACTTATCAGAAAATAGCGAATATGTACGGTTTGAAAGAGTCAAAACTAAAGGAATGGAATAAGTTCAGTGATCCTTTTGTTGGTGGAGAGGTTGTTAAAATTGTTGCGCCTGAAATAGAAGAAGAAAAATCAGCTGATATAAATTCAAAAAAGGAAAAAATGGCTGATGAAGTTGATGGATCAAGGATACACACAGTGGAATCTGGGGAAACTTTGTACAGCTTATCAGAGAGATATAAGGTTGAAGTTGAGGATCTAAGAAAATGGAATAGTTTGGATAGTTATCAATTAAGTTTAGGCCAAAAGTTATATGTACAGAATCCAGATGCTCTCATGGCAGATGTCGAAATTGAAGAAGATAAAGTTGAAGATGCTACCTTTGAAAGGCCAGCTTCTAAGCTTACAGAAAATCCTCAAAAGCAAGATACTAAAGCCTATTTTACAGTTGAAGAGGATGATATGCCTAAGATAGATAAGATCAAGGAAAATGGTGTTGCAGAAGTAATAGAAGGATCAGAAGGCACAGAAAAATATCTAGCCTTGCATAGAACTGCTAAAATTGGTACCATCATGCAAGTAAGGAATGACTTGAATGATCAAATAGTATTTGTACGTGTTTTAGGTAAGCTTCCAAATACAGGAGTGGACAAAAAGGTAATCATAAGAATTTCAAAAAAGGCCTTCGAAAAGTTGGGTGGAGTGGATTATAAATTCCCAGTTGAAATTAGTTACCTTCCTTTGAAGGATTAATAATGAAGCGTTTTGAGGAAGTAAAGTGCTTGCTAGATGAAAAGTATGATTTATATAATCAGTCTGACTTCATCCCTAATGATCCTGTGAGTATTCCTCATCTATTCACCAAAAAGCAAGATATTGAGATTTCCGGGTTCTTTGCAGCAGTTTTAGCTTGGGGCCAGCGAAAAACCATTATCAATAAATGTAAAGAACTTATGATAATGATGGGGAATAGCCCTCATGAGTTTATTTTAAATCATTCCGAAAATGATTTAAATGATTTGATGCATTTTAAACATAGGACTTTCAATGATATAGACACTCTTTATTTTATTCATTTCTTTAAAGAGTTCTACCAAAAGCATGATAGCTTAGAAGAAGCCTTTCTTTTAGGTAAATCAATAGATAATGGATTTATGAAGGAAAGTTTAATAGCTTTTCACCATTACTTTTTTAACTCAGAGTTAGCGCCTCCAAGAACTCGCAAGCATATTGCTACACCTGAAAGAAAGTCCGCTTGCAAAAGAATTAACATGTTTTTACGGTGGATGGTAAGAAAAGATGATAGAGGTGTGGATTTTGGTATTTGGAATCAAATAAAATCTGCTGATTTAATTTGTCCGTGCGATTTACATGTAGATAGAGTGGCTCGAGTACTAGGATTAATCCAAAGAAAACAAACGGATTGGCAAACAGCAGAAGAATTGACTCAAGGCTTAAGGAAAATGGACCCAAAGGATCCTGTGAAATATGATTTTGCCCTGTTTGGACTGGGCATAATGGAAGGCTATGGAAGATAATTGAATTCTACGAATTTTTAAGCTCTTTACTGCTGTATCCACAGAATCTATTATTATTTTTTGGTGGTAGATTCAACCTTACTTATAATCTCTTTTCTCGCAGTGATAGTTTTTATTTCATCTCCTCTGTTTAGTTTTTGTCCTTCTACACTTTTGCCATTCAAGCTGGTGTAAGAATAGCCTTTCTTGAAGACATTCTTAGGGTTTATTAAATCCAAGGTCTTTTCGTAAATCTCTAACTTTTGGTGAGTATTTTGAAAGCTAGTACGAATTCCATACTGCATCTTTTGTTGATAGCGATCTAACTGATTTTCTGCTTTATTAATATGCTTTTTTAAAGCATATCGCATAGAGTGCTTAAGGTCATTTATCCTGTGTTGCTCTCTTTCTATTTTTTGGTTGAGGTAGGAAAGAATATTTTGAGTTGCTAGGTTTATTTTTTCCTCATAAATCCGAATACCCCTTATTAGGAATTCTGCTACGGCCGTTGGTGTTTTTAATTTGGTATGTGCCACTAAATCACAAATAGTTTCGTCTCGCTCATGACCAATGCCTGTAAAAATAGGAACTGGAAATTGAGCAATATGAGCAGCTAATTCATAATTATCAAAACAGTCTAAATCTACTTGAGCGCCACCACCTCGAATCAAAACTACTGCATCAAAATTTTCCACTTGCCGGTGGATTTGATGTAAAGCTTCAATGATAGTTGCTGCAGCTTTCTCTCCTTGCATCGTAGCGACAAAAAGCTTACTGTTCAGTTTATAACGATATTCATTATCTAAAATTTGATTCATAAAGTCACCGTAGCCCGCGGCTGATTCAGCACTAATGATGGCAATATTTTGTGGGACTAGAGGCAGAGGATGACTTTTATTCATCTCAAAAACACCATCTTCCTTTAGCTGAGCTATAATTTCTTGCTTTTTTCTCGCTCTTTCCCCTAAAGTGAAATTAGGATCAATATCTTTTACATTCAGGCTTAGACCATAAACCTCATGAAATTGTATTTGAACGTTGGCCAAAACCGTCATTCCTGCTTTTAGGTTTTCCCCTGTTACTGATTGAAACCAAGCGCTGATGCTTCTGTAGCTGTATGACCAAATTGTAGCCCTACTTTTTGATAGTAACTGATTGCTTTCCTCATCTTTCTCAACAAATTCCAAATAGCAATGACCATTTCTAGCTTCTCTTAATTCCCCAATTTCAGCAACCACCCAATAGGAAGGTTCCAATTGGGTATTGAGTGTGTCTTTGATTAATAAATTGAGATCTGTAAGTGAAATGTGCTGCATTAGGGTTGCACGTTTTGAATATTTTTAACGACATCTTTTATGATGAAAAATAGTACTACAGCAAAACTGATAATAGAAAACCAGAACATAAAACGCTTATTGGCATAAGGAACTTCCTCATCACTATCTTTATCGGCAAAAAGCCATCCATAAAATTTTTCAACGGTTTTACGCATCGGCTATAATTCCTTCAAAAACTCTAAAAAGCCAGCATTTTTTCCTTTTGGCCTCACAATCATTAACGGAATGTCACTATCTAATTGAATTAATCTTTCAGCAATGCTTCCTAAGAAGAAGGCAGTGGTAGCGGTGCGCCCTTTTGCCCCCACAATGATGGCGTTTGCTTTAATCTCATGGGCTTTATCAAGCATGTCAGTGGTTACATCTTCGTTGGTATCTTGCGAATAAACTGCCTTTAACTTAATATCTTTTGTGTCAATTTTACTGATGAATTTCTTATAGTTCTTCACCGCATTCTTCTTCATAACCTCTGTGAATTCCTCGAAAGTCTTGCCTGTGTAATGATAGCCAGTGGGTACAGTAAATACATTCTGAACCGTAATTTCAGTAGAATTTTCATTAAGCTGGGCAATATTGATCGCTTCTTCCAATGCCAATTTAGAATGCTCTGAAAAATCACTTGGCACCAATATTTTATCCATTTTTGGAGTTGTACCTTCCGGAATAATCAAAAGACTGCAAGCAGCTCTTCTTGCTAATCTTTGAGAGAGTGCACCACTTTCATTGGCTTTTTCCCTTCTACCTAATACTATTAAATCTATATCCTTCTCTTTAGTGAACTTTAAAATACTGTCGGCAATTTTTCCTGTCAGAACTTCAAAGTGAAACTTTCCTTTATGCTCGCCAGAAGTGAATTGATTAAACTTTTTTTCCATTTCACTCTTTCTTTCATTAATAGCATTTTCCACCATGTCAGGAAATTCCTTCAGTACATCTTTAGGCACATAGAGGTTTTTAATAACATTGACAAAATAGACATCTTCCACGGCTGATGCTTTTGACAAAAAGTCTGCAAACTCCACCATGGTTTTGTCTAAATCACTTAAATCTAATCCTATAATTACTTTTTTGATTGGATACATAAAGCTTAAATCTGAATTCGGTTACAAAGGTACAAACAGTAATCTCCAAACTAATTAAAAATGCAATAAAAATCATTAATCATCGATATTCTCTTCTTCTTCAAAACGGTGAATAGCATCTTCATCGTAGAGTTTTTGAAGTTTTCTTTTAAGTTTGAAATATCGGACTAATCCATAAATAATCATCAGAAAACTGAGGCCAAACGAAAGGTATCCTAACCACTGAATAGACTCAAAACTTTCCAATTGAATAAATCCTATTCCACCCAAGATTAAATAGAGACTCGTCCTGATATAGGCAAATAAAGTACGTTCATTTGCTAAAGTGGTTCTTTCCAATGCTAAAAAGTCTCTTAAGATAATCTTTTCCCTGTTTTTGTAGTCGGGTACTATCTTCGGGATCTTTAGTTTTTTCATAGCTTAAAAAATTGTTCTGAAATTAAATTTCTTGACTTATGTTATGGATATATCACTTATTATTTTACTTATTTTTATGAAAAATGTTCATTTTTAATAGTATTACTAAAAACAAAACAAATTCACGGCCATGTCTTTTTTCTTAAATGTAGTTTTTAAAACAATTTTATTTTTGTCATTCTTTTTTCTTACGCATAATTCTATTGCACAGTTTGGAGTAGGGAATATGCTGAAAAATAAGGCGGAAAAGTTAGTAAAGGATAAGCTAAAGGAAAAAACTGAGGAGAAACGCGACAGTTATGATACCCTTTCATTTAATTATGCAATTGCATTTTTAGATAAGACAGAGTCATTTGAAAACCAGCAAAAAGGAGAAGGCTTAATTAAGACAGCCGATTTCCTTTTAAGTGACGGTGAACCGCAGACAGAATTAGAGTCCGCTAGAGATATCTATGATTTCGGTCGTTTGAATTATAAGATGAGGAATCAATTTATGGCGGAAACTAATTTGAAATTGGCTAAACTGAAATATGAACAACTGTCAGCTCGCAATGAACCAAATTATTATAAAACGCTGGGGCTGCTGGGGCTCCTTTATAGTGATATGGGTCGGTATAGCAAAGCTGGTGAATATACAGAAAAAGCTTTAGATGGCTGGGAAAAGCTTCAAGGAAAAGAGAGCATTGGCTATTTAGCTGAGCTGAATAATTTCGCTGTGCTTCAGATTAATTTGGGGAATTTTATCGAGGCAGAGCGAATCATTATGCAGTTGGAGGAAAAACTTAGTGCTGAAAAAGATAATGAAATGCTCCCCTATGCTATTTACCTGAATAATGAAGCTATTCTGAATCAATATATGGGTAGGGCAGATAAAGCCTTGGGCTTGATGGATGACTGTACAGAAATAGCCAAAGAGAGTTTGACTGAGAAAAATAGTACATATCTCCAGTTTTTGACCAATAAAGCTATTCTGGAACAAGAGAATGGTAATTTGGAAAGGGCAGAAATGTTATTTCAAAATGTACTCGATTTGCAGGAGAGTAGAATGAAGCTCAATGCTAAAAATGATCCAGATTATGCTCATATGAAGTCCAATATTGCAGCCTTATATGCGGAAAAGGGAGAATACGATAAAGCAAAAGAAGCTTTATTGTTGTCTTTAGAAATATATAAGGAAGAATTCGGGGAAGAGCATTTAACTACAGCTGGTACTCAATCTGATTTAGGAAATCTCTACAGATTTTTGGGACAAAATGAGAAAGCAGAGCCTCTATTACAATCGGCACTTTACACTCGCGAAAGAAAATTATCCAAGACGCATCCAAAGGTGGTGAAAAGTCAAGAGGACCTGGCTTTGTGGTTTTGGTCGAATGGTCAGATGGAATCAGCAGCAAGTTATTTTACTAAAGTGATGAAAACTAGTCAGGAGTTCATTAAGGATTATTTTCCTGCACTTAGTGAAGCTGAGAAAACCAAATACTGGGAACAACTCAAACCAAGATTTTTTCGATTTTACAATTTTGCTTTAGAGAATTACAAAGAATATCCGCAATTATTGGATGATTTTATGCGGTATAGACTTTCAACTAAAGGTATTCTTTTAAGTGCCTCCACTGCCTTAAGAAATACCATATTTAGTCAGAATGATGAGGAGTTAACCGCCTTATATGAGCGGTGGTTAGATCAAAAGCAACAATTAGCGAACGCCTATGCTTTAAGTGATGAAGAGATTAATGAGCAATCGCTGAACGTTGATTCCTTAGAAAGTGCTACCAATCAAACTGAAAAAGAGTTATCAGTTAGATCAGAGGCATTTTCAAGTGCATATGAAGATAAAAATACGGACTATGAGACTATCCTTAAAGAATTGAAGAATGGAGAAGTGATGGTGGAAATCGTACAATATCCAATTTTTAATAAACAGTTAACTACCAAAAATGCCTATGCTTATGTGATTTTAAAAAAAGGTGTAGGAAAGCCCGAAATTGTCATAAACAAAGATGGCGATTTACTGGAGAACAGGTATTATGCCTACTACAACAATGTCATTAATCAGAAAATGAAGGATGAATATTCTTATGCACAGTTTTGGAAGAAATTAGAAAATAAAGTGCTTGGAGCTAGTCGAATTTATATTTCTCCGGACGGGATTTATAATCAGGTAAATATGAATACCATGCAACAGCCGAATGGAAAATACTTAATTGAAAATCATGACATTCGCTACATTGGTCATCCTAATGATATATTATTCAAGAAAACAGCTCAGCCATCTGGCAACCAGACAGCCTTTTTAATGGGTGATCCAAATTTTAATAGCAAAAGCATAGCGCAATTACCTGGGACACAAAAGGAAATTGAAAGTATTTCTGAATATCTTTCACCTAGTATGAAAATGCAAAAGTATTTGAATAATGATGCCACTGAATCCAATTTAAAGCAAGTAAAATCACCAAAGTATTTGCATTTGGCAAGCCACGGTTATTTTTTAGAAGATAAACAGGCAAATGATAATTTGTTTGGTGTGCAGTTACAGTATATCAGACAAAACCCATTATTGCGCTCTGGCTTATTGTTGACGGGTGCAGGAGCAGATCAAGCCTCGGGAAGCTCACAATCGTTTAATCAGAGTGATAATGGTTTTTTCTCAGCTTATGAAGCTATTAATCTAAACTTAAATAATACCGAAATGGTGGTGCTTTCTGCTTGCGAGACTGGAAAAGGAGATGTAAAAGCAGGAGAGGGTGTTTACGGTTTGCAAAGAGCATTTATTGTAGCAGGAGCCGAATCTCTGGTAATGAGTTTATGGAAAGTTGACGATACAGCAACTCAAAAACTCATGTCAGGATTTTACAGAGAGAATGTAAAAGGAAAAGCCATTCCAGATGCTTTTCGCTCAGCACAATTAGCAATGTTAAAGGAATATCAGCATCCTTACTATTGGGGAGCATTTATTATGTTTAGTAGATAGTTCTCACGGGACTTTTAAGAGCTATAATCTAAAAAAGGGCCTATCTCCAAAAATCACTGTAATTGTCAAATTGACTTGAATCTATTCTGGATTTAGATGCTGATTAATTTTCCATTTTAAGAATTCGTAATTCGCTTCTTCCATTTCGGACTTTCTACTATCAACCATATAACCCGATTTAATAGCTTCAACCTCTTGATGACTATTTAAGAATAGAGTGTGAGGAGCTCCCATTAATTTGGACTCTTTGAGAATCTTTTCAGATAAGAATAAAAGTGGGACAGGCAAGCGCATAAAATCTTTCTTATTCCGGGAAAGGATATAATAATCATTCTTGTTTTGAAGACTCCATTCTCTATTTTGTTTGTCCACTCTCATAATTACCAAGATGGAATCCTTTAAATAGGGTTGCTCGGAAATAATTCTTTCTAAATCGTCAAGTTCTTTCTTGCAATATCGGCAGTCTGCTGACCAATAAAACAATATTTTTTGAGGATATTCTCCGAAATTTTGCACTGGTTTACGATCTAGATTGGTACCTTTATATAGATAAGGTTGAAAATTCAAGCCGTCTGGTAATATTTCCTTCTTTTCTGAGGTGTAATACTCATCCCATTCAGTTAAGATTTCTTCTTTACTTTTACTTTGAGAAACAACCTGATTTAATGTTGTGGCTGCTAGTAATACTAATAGGTAAGTCCGTTTCATTTTTAGGTATAAGTTTAATAACTAAAGTAGAAATATTACTTTTCCGTAGAAAGCTTCAGCTTAAATTTTATTAAAAAAGGCTTGATTCTATTATTTTTGACATCTTTGTATTCATATTTTAGAATTTATTCATTCGATGCTGAAATTTTTTCAATTCATCTATACCATTTGGGCACTGCTAGTTTTTCATGTTTTCATGATTATACTTTTTCCTGTGTTTTTAATTCCACCCATGATCCATAAAAAAGGGATCCATTTGAGCTTTAAAGCGATCCGATTATGGTCATTACTTTTTAGTACTTTTAACCGTATCATCTACAAAATAAAAGGGACAGAGAACTTTAATAAAAGAGAAAACTATGTAGTGATTTCCAACCACACTTCCTTTTTAGATACCCCCGCTATTGCCCAAGCTATTGATGCTCCTTTTAAAGCATTAGCTAAAAAGGAACTTACTAAAATTCCCATATTCGGTTTTTTAATTAAGATGATAACTGAAGTCGTTGACAGGTCTAATCCTGAAAGTAGACAAAAAAGTAAAGATCGTTTGAATGAGGTTTTAAACAGTGAATCTTCTATATTGGTTTTTCCTGAAGGGACCATGAACCGAACTGACCAGCCCTTGCAGCGATTTTATGATGGAGCCTTTCGAATTGCTATCGATGCACAAGCAAGGATTTTACCGGTCGTTATAAAGGATGCAGCAGAATTAATGAAGCCAAGTAGCTTTCTAATGAAGCCAGGAAAGGTACATGTTCAAATTCTGCCTGCTATTTCAACGCAAGGCTTGACCCAGAAAAATCTACCAGAGTTAAAGGAAGAAGTGATGAGGAAAATGAAAGAAGAGTTGTTGAAGTGAGGGGGTATAGAAGGAGCTGCAGATTTATTTGAAAGTGCGTGATTTTAAAATTATAAAACCCAGCGGAAGAAAAGAGAAAGTATTTGCTGTTGAAATTTCAATATATTGATACAAAGCATGAATTCTATGCTAAGGCGAAGAAAATCCGAATAGCTTGTTTTTTTCAGGGTATGAATGATGCTGAGAAATTGATAAATGACAATTTTGAAGAGGATGGGTATCACCTAGTATGCATTGGAGAAAAAGGTATTGTTCTTGGTACTGGTAGATTAAATATAGAAAACTCTACGGGTATTATTTCTCAAATGGCTGTCCTAGCAAAATATCAAAAGTTGGGAATAGGTATGAGTATTTTAACTCAATTGTTAGAAAAATGTAGAGCGACCGAATTGGAAACAATTGAGTTAAATGCAAGAGAAACGGCAATATCTTTCTATGAAAAAATGCATTTTGAGGTAGTAGGGGATAAATATCCTTCTCATAAAACTGGAATTCTTCATCAAAAGATGGTGAAGAAATTGAAGTGAATACAGGGAAATCAAGTAGTATTTCAATTTTCCTTTGCCCAAAATTTAATGGCCGTGCTTTCCAGTATTTTTATTAGCGTTGCCACTATCAAGATAAAATTGTAATTTGCTATCAAACTTAACCACTCAATAATGAAAATTATATATAAAGCCTTTGCAGTATTCTTAGTTATTTTCATGCCTTTTAAGTCAATATCTCAATCAGATTGTAATCCCTATTTTCTTCTAAAAGAAGGCAGGAAATGGACTTCTGCTAATTACAATGCCAAAGATAAATATCAAGGCAAGCAAAGTTACGAGGTGACCTCCCTCACTGAGGATGCTGATAAGCTGATCGCTAGCGTTATGCTTATTTCTTATGACAAAAAGGATAAAGTTGTTATGGAGAAAGAAGTAGAGTTTGTTTGTAAAGATGGGATTGTCGAATTAGATATGAGTAAATACATACCTGAAGAAACTATGGAAAGTTTTAAGGAAATGGATATGCAGGTGGAATTTGATGCAGTGACCATCCCTGAAAACTTGGTGGTAGGAGAGTATTTGCAGGATGGAGGTATTGATATTACTATTAGTGGTCCTATGAAAATGAATATGTCAGTGAAAATTCAAGATAGGAAAGTAATGGCAAAGGAAAGTATTGAAGTGCCTGCAGGTTCATACGAAGCCTATAAGATTAATTCAATTATAAAATTTGACGCTATGGTCACTACTCGTGAGTCTAAGAATATAGAATGGGTAGCAAAGAACGTTGGTGTGGTGAGGAGTGAGCAATATGATAAGAAAGGTGATTTGAATAGCTACACAGTACTAACAGAGATTAATTGGTGATTGTAGCAATGCCACTGAGGTGACGGCACCTAATGTCTGTAATTGAATTGTTTTTATCATTATTTAAGTTAAACACAAAATGAGAATCAAATATATTTATGTAGTACTCGTAGTACTTTTTAGCAGTTTTTCCCTTCGAGCACAATATCCTGAAATCCTCAGTTTGCAAGATCAGGCGGAGTTAGAAGACCAAATCTTGAAAGAACGCTTTGAAACTGTACTGCCAACAATAATGGAGCGAACTGGAATCGATATGTGGCTTATTATCTCCAGCGAATATAATGAAGACCCTGTGATTAAGACGATGCTACCGTCTACTTGGATGGCAGCGCGAAGAACAACTATGCTTGTCATATATCAAGCTGAGAAGGGAGCCGAATTGCAAGCGCAGGCAGTGGCCAGATATGATGTAGGTGAAATTTTTAAACGAGCCTGGTCTCCTGAGACTCAAGCTGACCAATGGAAAAGATTGGCTGAAATAATTCAAGAAAAAAATCCTAAGAAAATAGCGGTGAATATGTCCAATGATTTTTCACATGCCGATGGCTTGGTTAAATCGGAATTTGATTTACTGATGGCTGCATTGCCAACAGCACAACAGAAAAAAGTCGTTTCCGCTGAGAAATTAGCAGTAGGCTGGTTGGAAACTCGGACGGAACGAGAAAAAGTGATTTATGAGCAGTTGTGTAGCATTGCCCATGATATAATTGCCAAAGGGTTTTCCTTGGAAGCGATAACACCAGGAGTGAGCACTACGGATGATTTAGTTTGGTGGTATCGACAGGAAATCAATAAGCTAGGATTGAAAACATGGTTTCATCCTACAGTAGATGTGCAAAGAGGAGATCCTGAAAATTTTGATCATTTGAGAAGTTTCAGTAAAAGGCCTGATCAGCAAATTATTCAGCCTGGAGATTTATTGCATGTTGATTTTGGAATTACCTATTTAAGATTAAATACGGACACACAGCAGCACGCCTATGTTTTAAAACCAGGTGAAAATAGAATCCCAACATATTTAGTGAAAGCCTTTGAAGAGGGTAAAAAAGTGCAAGATCATTTGACTGATCAATTCAAAACAGGTAGAACTGGAAATGAGATGTTGCTATCAGCCTTAGAAGAAGCCAAGGCAGGAGGTTTAAAACCTACTATATACACTCACCCTATTGGCTATCACGGTCATGCCGCTGGTCCGACTATTGGAATGTGGGATTCACAAGGTGGTGTGCCAGGAAGCGGAGATTATCCATTATATCCCAATACAGCTTATTCCATTGAGCTAAACGCAGCCGTATTTATCCAAGAATGGAATAAGGAAATCCGTATTATGCTGGAAGAAGAAGCATTTTTCGATGGTGAAGAAATCTATTATATTGACGGAAGGCAGGAAGAGATTTATGCAATTCCGAGGTAAAATCTATTATCAAGTCTTGGCTCAAGCATCTGGCTTGAGCTTTTTAGTTTTCTATAATAAAGTCTTAGCGTTCCTAAACTACCCTAATCCTTACCTTTTTTTTCTTCAATCGACTGTTATCTAAAGATTTCACTAGATTTTTAGCTTTTTCTGTATTCACAGCGACAAAAGCACAGTCCAATTTTAATTCGATGACTCCTATATCCTCTTTTTGCAGTTTCCCTTCCTTCATAAACAAACCAGCAATATCACCTTTGGAAATTTTATCTTTTCTTCCTCCTGAAATAAAGAGCGTTTGAAAATCAATTTTATTAGTCTTTGTGTCACCAATTTCCTGCAAAGAAGTATAGTCTTCACTAATAAAATTAGGCAGCCGTTCTTCAGCCCCTTCCAAAACATAAGCAACCCCAGATTGATGCATTCGGGCAGTCCTTCCATTTCTGTGAGTGAATTCTTCTTCTTTAATGGGTAAATGATAATGGACAATAAATTTGATTTCAGGGATATCAAGACCTCTGGCAGCTAAATCGGTGGCTAGTAGTAGGTGATAGCTGCCATTTCTGAACTTGATTAAAGCCCTTTCCCGGTCTTTTTGCTCTAAACCACCATAGAAACAGCCGTGCGGAATATTTAGACTACTTAAATGTTCGCTGACCCTTTCAATGCTGTCTTTAAAATTGCAAAAGACGATGCCTGGTTGGCCAACTAATTTCTGGACTAATTGCCCCAAAGTTTCAAGCTTGTCTTTATCAGGGGATTTAATAATTTTGACTGATAATTTATTAATTTTTTCATTTAAATAATTAAGATAAAAAGGATCACGCAATCCTAAAAATTCGGGTATTTTTTTAGGTTCAGTGGCGGAGGTCAAAATCTTTTTTCTCAGCTGAGGAAGCTCCCAAATGATAGCTTTCATTTCCCCTTCAAAGCCTATTTCTAGAGATTTATCAAATTCATCTAGCACTAAAGTTTGTATACTTTTGACAGCAAAACTTTCTCTACTGATATGATCAGCAATTCTACCAGGAGTCCCGATTAAGATGGCAGGGGGGTGCTGTAAATCGACTTTATCCTTGGCTCCAGCTCTTCCTCCATAAATGGCATTCGCTTTATATCCACTGCCCAATTCTCTAACTACTTGCTCTATTTGTAGTGCTAATTCACGAGAGGGGACGATTATTAAAACTTGAATTTCTTTGCATTCGGGGTCTAATGATTCAATGATGGGCAGTAGAAAAGCCAATGTTTTGCCACTCCCAGTAGGAGAGAGAAGGATAGTGTCTTCTGAAGTTTTCAGTACTTGCAAGGCCTCTTTTTGCATAGGATTTAATCCCTTAACGCCTAATTTTGCCAACATTTCGGCCTGAGATTTGACTTTTTGAACCATAATGCAAAGTTAAGGAAATTAAGTTTGAAATTGATCCTCCAATAGCATATTAGGAATTTCGCCAAATCCTGACAGATTTGCTATTTATTATGAACTCGTCAAAGCAGGATTAAATCTCAACGTAAAAGGGAATCATGATGAAAATTGAATAACTTTGTATTTCATTTTATAGCACACCCTTCTATGTCTTTTGCATCATTTAATTTGCCTATTGCACTTTCCAATACTTTAACAAAACAGAATATTAAAAGGCCGTTCCCCATTCAGCAAGCCGTTATACCGCCTGCACTGGAAGGGAAGGATGTTTTAGGGATTGCTCAGACGGGCTCTGGAAAAACTTTAGCCTACGTTTTACCCATTTTAACTAAACTAAATTTTTTCCCAGAAGGGCGAAATCGTTCTCCACAGGTTTTGGTCATGGTACCAACTCGAGAATTAGCACAACAAGTGCTGGAAGTCATTAAGCTTTTTGTAGATATTAATAGAAATCATAGTAAAACGGTTGCAGTATTTGGCGGGACATCGAAAAACCCGCAAATGCAGGCGATGACTACGGTGAAAATAGTCATTGCTACACCTGGACGACTCCTAGATTTGATAAAGGTAAATTCTTTAAAATTAAGTGATTTAAGGCTTTTGGTAATTGATGAAGCTGATAAATTGTTGAATATTGATTTTAAAAAGGACTTAGATGATATATTGAAACTTATTCCTTCTGCAGCGCAGAAACTATTATTCTCAGCTACTTTAAGTCCAGACGTTCAAAAATTAAAAAAACTTTATCTGAATAATCCAGCTATCATTGAATTAGAGCAGCATGAGGAAAAAGTAGAACTAATTAAACAATCGGCCTATGCAGTGGAGGAAGGTCAAAAAGGACCATTTCTTAGATATCTTATAAAATCGAGAGACTTAAAACAAGTGATGGTATTTACTTCTTCTATTGCAACTGCAGATAAAGTCGCAGATAAACTTCGAAAGAATGGAGTAGATGCACTAGCGGTTCACAGTAAAAAAAGTCAGCATGCCCGGAATGAATCCCTAAGAGACTTTAAAGAAGGGAAAATTAAAGTACTGGTGACCACGGATTTACTGTCGAGAGGTATAGATATTGAGTATTTACCTTTTGTAATTAATTATGAATTACCTCGATCACCTAAAGACTTTGTCCATAGAGTAGGTAGAACCGGGAGAGCAGAGCATGCCGGTGAAGCGATCTCATTGATTTCTGCAAATGAAGAACATCATTTTAAAGTAATTCAAAAGAAAGTGGGATTGGATGTGGATTTAGAAGTTATATCAGACGTTAATTTACATGGTTTCTGATGTTTGATCAGATACCGAATACCTAGTTGTTTTTGGAATTAATTATATATTCTATAATTTCCCTATCTTTAATATTATGAAAAATAACCAAAACGACATGGTCAGGGTTTATAGCGACACTGAAATTACTATTGAAATGATGAGAACTGAATTGGCTAAAATAGGAATCCCATCTCTAGTGAAAAATGAATTTCGTTCGGGTGTGATGGCCGGATTTGGGGCGTCTCCAAATTCAGTAGATTTGTATGTGAAAGCAGAGAATTTTGAAAAGGCGACTTCAGTAATTCAAGATCTAAATCAAGATGAGTGATGTTTCAGCTTAAAAAGCTTAACCTTTAATATAAGATGATTGAATAGAGATGTTTTAAATAATCAGCATTTTAGGGACCTACTAGTTAGTGTGATATTTGGGCTTTTATCTACATTAATGAGCTTAGTGAAATTTAATATTCCAGGTTTCACTGCCGCTATTAGTAGTTTAAATGAAATCCCCTTGCTGATTAGTGTATTTTACATTGTTAATCCTTTTTATCTGATTGTAACTGTAGTGATCTCTGCTTTAACTACCCCAGAGCAAGGTTCTATTTATTCTACTATTTTAATGCACGCTGGAGGATTGGCTTTTTTTGGTATTTATTATCATGTGATTTTAAGGAAAAATTCAGGACAATTAATCAAAAGTATATTGTTATGCGCATTGGGAATTACTATTTATTATGCTTTGTTTCTAATTCCTATATTTATAGTGACTAACCAGTTACTAGGATTGAATGATACAAATTTTATTCCTTTTTATAGGGAATTAAGTCAATCTCTGTATTTCGAATTTATTACATCTCTGTTAGTAGTCACTCTATTTCTTGTTCAGTTTAACTACAGCAGAAAACTTAGCGAATATTCAACTAATTTGGAAGAAATCGTTCGGGAACGTACAAGTGCATTAAGCAATGCTGTAGAAGAGCTAAACCATGCAAATGAAGAACTCAGCTCGCTAAATGACGGTCTCGATTTAATGGTTAAAAACAGAACAGAAGAGTTAGAAGAAAGAAATTTTCAGTTGACAGAATATGCATTTATTAACTCTCATTTGCTGCGTGCTCCTTTAGCCAGAGTTTTAGGCTTAACTGATTTGATAAGAATGGAAACCACAGATCCTAAAACTGAGGAATTAATGGATAAATTATTCAATTCATGTGAAGAATTGGATGAAATAATAAGACTAATGAGTGCGCAATTATCTGATGGGAGTATTCTTAGTCCCGATCAAAAAGAAGATCTGAAAAATAAGATTAATGAGATCATTGCTCAAAGAGATAATCTCAATTTGCAATAACAGATTTAATTCCCGTGAGTATGGAAATTTTGATTATTGGTAGTAGGATCTCTCAATATCTCCAAAAATCTAGCTTATCCCTTGTTGACTATTGTAGACGAGGCCTGAGCAGTTGGGAAAATTAATACATCAGCTAAATTCACATGAGCAGGCCGGGTAGCCATAAATAAAATCAGATCTGCTATATCTTCTGCTTTGAGAGCGTCAAATCCTTCATATACTGTTTTGGAACGATCTTCATCTCCTTTAAATCGAACGAGAGAAAATTCTGTTTCCACCAAACCTGGAGCTACTTGAGAAACCTTGATACCATGTTTGTTTAAATCCATTCGCATGGAGCTATTCAACGCATCTACAGCATGTTTTGAAGCACAGTAAACGTTTCCATTAGGATACGCTTCTTTCCCTGCTACGGAACCTATATTGATAATGTGTCCTGCCTTACTTGCAATCATTTTATTAATTATAGGCTGCGATACATAAAGCAAACCTTTTACGTTAATGTCAATCATTGCTTCCCAATCCTCCATGCTACCATTTTCGATTGAAGATAATCCGTGTGCATTTCCTGCATTATTTATCAGAAGATCAATCTTTGACCAGTCCTCTGACAGGCTATCGATTGCACTTAAAACTGCTTTTTGATCGCGAACGTCAAAATTAAGCGTATGAATATCTGTATATTTTTCTAGTTCGGATTTTAGTTCTTCTAATCTTTCTTGCCTCCTGCCAGTAGCAATTATTCTAAAACCGTTTTTTCCTAATAGGTGAGCAGTAGCTCGACCTATACCTGATGTGGCGCCTGTTATAAATGCAGTTCTTTTCATAGTTTTCTAATTTTTTATCCTATTCTCTCATGGAATTCATGGAAGGACGAAGAAAGAATTGTTAATTGAGAATTTGAATATAATAAGACTGACCATAGTTGAAAAATAATGGTTGTGAAATATGAAGGTTATCGAGTTAATATTTTGCAGAAACGGTAAAATTGAACAGCATTAGAAGTTTGCCATTTCTTATAAGGTTCAGCAATTTCTACCTTTTTCCTAAGAGAAAGCGTTCTTTTCCTTGCATATCTTTTTTGATTTCTACATCTCTAAACCCTTTTTCTTCCATTAAGAATTTAATCTCTTTTCCGAACTGCTCATTGATTTCGAAATACAGTTCGCCATCTTCTAGCAAATTTTCAAATGCTAATTGAGCGATCCTTTCGTAAAATACCAATGCATTATGATCAGGAACAAATAGTGCAGACGAGGGCTCATGCTCAAAAACTTTTGCCTTCATTTCAGCTTTTTCTTTCTCCATTACATAAGGAGGATTGCTAACCCAAATATTTGCTTTAGGCAATTCCAAGGTCTCCTCTAAAATGTCTAGCTGTATAAAATTAACATTGGCATGATTAAGCATTGCATTTCTCTTCGCGGTGGCTAAAGCTGCAGAGCTAATATCCACTCCATATACTTCACAATGTTTTCTTTCTTTTGCAATTGTGATGGGAATAATGCCGCTACCCGTGCCTATATCAATAATTAATTCCTCACTCAAATCAGGATTGTTTTCCAAAATTAAATGTACCAACTCCTCTGTTTCTCTTCTGGGAATCAAAACATTAGGATTTACTAAAAACTGCCTTCCATAAAATTCAACCTTTCCTAAAATATGCTGAATTGGCTTTCCGTTCTTGAGTTGGTCAAGAATAGAATTCAAATACTCCTGCGTTTGACCACTTACTTCCAATTCCTTTTCCACAAGCACGTCCATTCTTGAGATTTGAAATAGGTCTTCTACTATTAAAAAAGCAATTGCTTCTGCCTCGGCTTCTTCTTCAAATTGGCCTATTGTGATTTTTATGTTTTCAAATAAATGTTTACTGTTCATTTTAAAATGCTTTCCTCAAAGTTCATGAATTTTTATTTAGTTTTGCTCATGATGAGCAAACAAGATGATCAATTCATGCAACGGGCGCTTCAATTGGCGAGTTATGGCAAAGCAACTACTAGCCCTAATCCTATGGTGGGTTGTGTCATTGTTTTGGATGGTGAAATAATCGGAGAGGGCTGGCATCAAAAAGCTGGCGAACCACATGCTGAGGTTTTAGCAATTCGTTCTATTAAGAATCAAGAATTATTGAAGTCCGCAACTGCATATGTCACCTTAGAACCTTGCGCTCATTATGGTAGAACGCCTCCTTGTGCTGAGTTATTGGTGGAAAAGCAGCTAAAGAAGGTTGTGATTGGTGCTGTAGATCCTAATCCCCTGGTAGCGGGGAAAGGAATTCATATCCTAGAAAAAGCAGGAATTGAAGTCAAAAAAGGTGTTTTGGAGCAAGACTGCCTGGAAATAAATCAAGCATTCTTTACTTTCATACAGAAAAAGCGACCTTTTATAGTTTTAAAGTGGGCGGAAACGGCTGATGGGTTTGTGGCCAGAGAGAATTTTGATTCTAAATGGATCAGTAATCCGCTATCTAGGCAAATGGTACACAAGTGGCGGACAGAGCTAGATGCTATTTTAGTGGGGAAAAATACTGCAAAATATGATGATCCTCAATTGAACGCTCGCGATTGGTATGGGAAAAGCCCTGTTCGTTTGCTGATTGATCATCAGTTGATTTTAAGCGAAAAGCATAAAATGTTTGACGGAAAGCAAAAGACTATTCTTTTCCATACTAGAGCTGAAAAAAATCATTTTAAGGAAGTTGAATCAGTTGAGCTAAGTCAAAAGAATTTCTTAAATGAGATGATTGATCAACTTTATGGACAAAAAATTCAATCCATACTAGTGGAAGGAGGAGCTCGGACTATACAATCTTTCATTGATGCAGGACTCTGGGATGAAGCTCGAATTTTTAAAGCTCCAGTTAATTTTCAGAAAGGAATTCAGTCCCCTCAACTAAAAAATCATAGACTCGTTTCCCAAGAAAAAATTCAAGATAAAGAACAAACGGATGTTTTATCTGTCTTTCATAATATTGCTCAATAATTTTTTAATCCAGTATTTAATCTAAAAAATATGTCAGAATCATTATTAATTGATGTAAACGCAACTAAAGAAGAGAAATACAAAGCATTGCTCCCACAAATTAAGGCTTTGGTGCACGGAGAAGAAGATGTAGTAGCTAATTTATCTAACATCACCGCTGCACTCAAAGAAGCATTTGGCTATTTCTGGATTGGTTTCTATATCGCAAAGAATGGAGAATTGGTTTTGGGACCATTTCAAGGGCCAATTGCCTGTACTCGTATCCAAAAAGGTAAAGGTGTTTGTGGTTCCGTTTGGGCTGAGGGTAAGACTATTATTGTGCCAGATGTTGAGGCTTTCCCAGGGCATATTGCTTGTAGTTCAGCCTCTAAATCAGAAATCGTAGTGCCGGGATTTAAAAACAACGAAGTGGCCATGGTTTTGGATATAGACAGCGATGAACTTAATACTTTTGATGAAATAGACCAGAAGTATTTAGAAGATCTAATGAAAACAGTTTCTGAATTTTTATAAACGTTTAGTAATGAATACTGATAAAGCATCCATAGGACATTTTTTTCAGGAATTGCAAGCTGATATTTGCGATCAAATTTCGGCAACTGACGGAAAAGGTAAATTTGAAATTGACGAATGGAGACACGCTAAAGGCGGAGGAGGGAAATCCCGTTTGTTGCAAAATGGAATTGTTTTGGAAAAAGCAGGTGTAAACTTTTCAGCTGTTGAAGGGCCTGCTCCTGATGGCTTATTAAAAACGCTGGAAATTGATAACACTCGCTCAGACGACCTGAATTTTTTTGCCACAGGAGTTTCCATTGTGATGCACCCATCCAGCCCGATAGTACCCATTATCCACATGAATGTTCGCTATTTTGAATTAAGTAATGGCACTTATTGGTTCGGTGGAGGAATAGATCTGACACCACATATAGTTGATAAAGAACAAGCGCAATATTTTCATCAACAGATTAAAAATGTTTGCGACAGTCACGATATCGAATATTACCCCAAATTTAAAAAATGGGCAGATGATTATTTTTATTTACCCCATAGAAATGAAACCCGTGGGGTAGGAGGGATATTCTTCGATCGTCTTTCAGATGATGACCAGCATACTAAAGAAGAGATATTTTCTTTCGTAAAGGATGTGGGTAATCTTTTTGCCCCTGTTTACAGCCATTTGATGGAAATCAATAGAGACAAAAGCTTTTCCGAACAACATAAAAAGTGGCAGTATCTAAGAAGAGGACGGTATGTGGAGTTTAATTTGGTCTGGGATAGAGGAACGAAGTTTGGATTACAAACTAATGGCAGAACCGAATCTATATTAATGAGCATGCCACCCCAAGCCAATTGGGCCTATGATTATCAGGCAGAAAAGGATTTTGAAAAGGAAACTGTGGCTTTATTAAAGAAAGAGGTAGATTGGCTGTCTCTAAAATCAAGATGAAAAGATTAATTAATAAGCAGTGCTTACTGATCTTCATAGCGTTAGCAAAGAAAATTGATAGGAATTCTACTATTTATTCATATCATTTAAAAGAATTCTCTACCTTTAATTAAAATATCTATTGATTTATTGCTATTTTGCTTAACGTTTTAAATATAAAACAAGCTTGTTATGAGTGTTTTTCAAAAATTAAGTAGTGTATTCCTTATTATATCCTTTGTGTTCTTAGTTGGAAGCTGTAAAGAAGAAGGTCCGTCCTCCGATGGATCAAGTAATGATTTAGCTAGTTTGCCAGAAGACACTGGTGGAGACCATATTGCAGAAGTATTAGGTTCCACAGCGGCTGCTTATGGCTATTATATCTATTTGCCAGGAGGGTATGAAGATGCTAATGCTAACTATCCGATAATGATATTCCTTCATGGGAAATCTGAAAGAGGAGATGGATCCTCTAATCCTGAAGTATTAGATAGAGTTCTGAAAAATGGGCCTCCGAAAATGATAGAAAATCAATTGTGGATTACTGAACATCCGATGATTGTTGTTTCACCTCAATACCATGGAAGTACGGGTAACGCAAATAATTGGGGGGCTGGTGATGAAAATAATCTTAAGGGTTTTATTGAATACTTGATCGATAACTACAAAATAAACGAGAAAAGAATTTATTTAACAGGTATGAGTCACGGTGGAAATGGTGTTTATGATTACATCACTAATGTGCCTGATTCTGTTAGTTATTTAGCCGCTGCAGCTCCAGTAGCAGCCTATGGAGCTGGGAGAGGTTTTGAAAAGGCGCAAAATACTCCTGTTTGGGTTTTTGTGGGCGAGAATGATGCTACTAACATGAAGACATCCAAAAATTTTGTGGAGAAATATAATGAGCAAAATCCATCACCGACCCATGCAGCGAAGATAACTATTTTTGAAGATGCAGGCCATAACGTTTGGACAAGAACGTATAGCGGTGACGGAATGGGCTCAGCTGATCCAGATTATTCTCCCTTCGATATGAGCTTATATGATTGGATGTTTCAATTTGAAAGAGAAGATTAAGCAGTTCATTCCGCAATAAAGGGAGTTGTACACTATTATTATAACTTACTTTTGCCAGGAGCAGGAGTCAATTGTTTGGATTTTTATTATTTCTAGTCTTCTAGTGATTGATTGTAAATGTGATCGATATAATTCACTAAATATTTGAAATTATATCAGTTTAGCCTTCAATAATTGCTTTCTAGAATACGGATTTATTAGTAGTTTTGCTTCATGCTTCAGTCCTTAATAGAACTAGATCAACAATTCTTCTTATGGCTTAATGGCCTCCATAGCGATTGGTTGGACCCGATTATGTTAGCGATAACCGGTAGGAATATCTGGATTCCCTTATATGCAGTAATTTTGTTTTTAGTCATCAGGAAGTTAAAGTGGCAAAGCTGGTCAATGATTCTCGCTTTTACCTTATTAATTACTTTAGCTGATCAAGCTGCATCAGGTTTTTTCAAGCCTTTTTTTGAAAGATTTCGGCCATGCCACGAACCAGCCATTCAGGATATGGTGCATTTAGTAAAGCACTGTGGAGGACAATATGGTTTCGCTTCCAGTCATGCCTCCAATACTTTTGCCTTAGCTTTTTTCTTGTTTTTTATCTACAGAAATTTTTATGCCCGATGTATGATAGTCTGGGCCATGTTAGTCTCTTATTCTAGGATATATGTAGGTGTTCATTATCCTGGAGATATCATAATGGGAGCAATTTTAGGATTACTAGCTGCTATAATTACCTACCACTTATACAAAAGAATTTTCCCTAATCACTTAGAGAAAATTCATAGTATTGTATAGCGTTTCTTTGTAAGAGGCGCCAATAGGAATAGATTTAACTTTAATGTGGACTGTTAAATCTTCTATATAATCTATCTTTTCAATATTTACAATGAAAGATCGATGCACTCGTACGAAGCGATGAACAGGGAGTTTTTTCTCCACTCCTTTCATGGTGTGATGTACTATGTACTTTTTTGCTTCGGTATTGATTACAACATAGTCCGCTAAAGCTTCTACAAAGAGTATGTCTTGGAGTCTCAAATGAACAATTTTACCATCACTTTTAATAAAAATATGTTCAATGATGTTCTTCTTTTTGCGAAAAGCCTCTATATTTTTTTGAGCCTTTGTGATGGCTTGAGCAAACCTTTCGTATTCAAAGGGTTTAACTAAATAATCAGTAACTTTTTGTTCAAAAGCGTCAACAGCATAGCTATCATTAGCTGTCACTAAAATCACTTCATATCCATTATTTAAACGTTGTGTCAACTCAATACCTGTCATTTCGGGCATTTGCACATCCAAGAAGATAATATCAACCTCATGTTCCTCTAATAAATCAAGTGCGTTGGCAGCACTTTCTGCCTCTGTAACTAACTTGAGCCCATTAGTTTCCTTGATTTGTTTAGAAATATATTGTCTGAAAATTGGATCGTCATCCACTATCATGCAATTCAATTCTGAAGCCATAGTGTAGTTGGTTAGTTAGTTTTATTTATTAGTTTGTGTACATATTTCCCAATTATATCGAATTCTAAGTTCACTTCATCGTTTTTTTTCATTTTTTTGAAGTTTGTGTGATCGAAAGTATAAGGAATTATAGCCACGCTAAATTTTTCATCTGATACATCAAAGCAAGTGAGGCTGACACCATTAATGCAAATAGAACCTTTCTCAACCAAGACATTAGTAGAGCTGTTATAAGAAAAAGTAAAAATCCAGCTTCCTCCTTCATCTTTTATGTCAAGACATTTACCTGTTTCATCTACATGCCCTTGCACAATATGACCGTCCAATCGTCCATTCATAATCATGCACCTTTCCAGGTTAACAGGGTCACCTTCTTGTAAACTGCCTATGGCTGATTTTTGTAAAGTTTCATTTACTGCAACAACAGTATGGGCATTTGGGAGCAATTCTGTTACTGTAAGGCAAACGCCATTATGAGAAATACTTTGATCTATTTTCAATTCATGAGAAATATTGCTTTCGATCGTGATTTTTCGATTGCTACCTTCTTTTTCTATCGATTTGATACCTCCTAATGATTCTATAATTCCTGTAAACATAATGTAATATTAGTAAATGTAAGTGGTTTGAAGAACAGCTTTAATTTTAAATGGTTTAAATAAGGTTTAAAATAATTAATTCATTTTATTTCTTTTAATCAAGAATTCAGCAAGTACTTTCTGAATATTATCATTGATATTAATTTTAGTTAGATCCACTTTGTATTGATGACATTTTAGAGCTATCTGTTTATAATAATCGTCAACCTTCTTATGGTATGTTTCTTTAATTTGGGAAGGATTTAATTTCATTTTTTGTCCACTTTCCAAATCCTCAATTAGATAAGGCCTGTCTTCAAGCTCAAAGTCAAGCTCCGTCAAAGGTTCATTCACTTGAAAAAAAAGCACTTCATGCTTACGGTGCTTTATGTGTTGAATGGCTTTAAAAAACTCTTCCAATTGCTCTGGTCTGGTCATTAAATCACTGAATATAATGACCAAAGAACGCTTATGGATTTTTTCAGCTACAATATGCAAGCTTCTGCTTAGTTCAGTGCTTTTTTGTTGTTGGTTTTGTTTTAAGATTTTTTGTAAATGAACAAAAATATTTTGGAGGTGTGCTCTAGTTGATTTTGCCTCTGTAAAAACATCAATTTGATCGGAAAAGGAGATCAATCCAACAGCATCTCTTTGTCTTTGTAACAAATACGCTAAAGTAGAAGCGGCTAATACACTAAATCTGATTTTTCCATTGTTTTGAGAAGGATAATACATAGAAGAACTATTATCTAACAAAATGTAAGCTCTTAAATTGGTTTCCTCATCATATCTCTTGGTGTATAGTCTATCTGTTTTAGCATAAACTTTCCAGTCGATATGACGAGTGCTTTCACCGCTATTATATAAACGATGCTCGGCAAATTCGACTGAGAAACCATGAAAAGGAGATTTATGCATACCAGTAATAAATCCTTCTACTAGTTGCTTGGCTAATAAGTCTAATGAAGGAATTTCAGGAAGGTTTTCTAATGATATGTCCATAAATATTATATACTATTTTATTTAATGTTATGTTTTGGCAATTTAATAAGGTCAATTTGCAAAAGTGTTAGGGTTTATACTATATTTAAGCCAAATAATAAAAAGACAACATTTAGAAGAAGTAGTGAAAGAGTTTATGGAAAGAGAACAGGAAGAATTATTTTCAAAGAGAGTAAGAGCAGGAAAACGAACTTATTTTTTTGATGTAAGAACAACGAAAGCTAACGATTATTATTTAACTATCACTGAAAGCAAAAGAAAGCCCAAGGATGATGGATTTACTTTTGAAAAGCATAAAATATTCTTGTACAAAGAAGATTTTAATAAATTTGTGAGTGCTTTGAATGAAAGTGTTGATCACATCAAAACAGATTTAATGCCAGAATTTGACTTCACTCAATTCGATAGAGATGAAGATGATGAAATGAGTTGGGATTAAAATCATTTGTGAGTAACTACTTATTTACCGCATTTTATTGGTTATTGATACTATTAAAGCATTTTTAAGTAAATAAGAAAAAAATGCAATGCGATAAAGCTTCTCTTTTTAGAAGCTTTATCATATCTTTTTAAAAAACTATTTATTTTTTGTCAATTGCGAGGATATATTAATTCTATATCGGAAATTTGAAATCTAATAAACGATTTTTAATTTCTGAAATCTGAATTAATGTACAAATCCGTCATCAGACCATTATTATTTCAGTTATCTGCTGAAAGAGCGCATCATTTTACCTTTTCACTCACAAGATTTATCTTTAATATTCCAGGTGTTAAAGCCATTAATCGAAGTTTATTTCAAGTAAAGTCTCCAAAGCTTGAGAGAGAATTGTTCGGTTTGAAATTCCCTAATCCAGTAGGTTTAGCTGCAGGCTTCGATAAAGATGCAAAGCTAATTGATGAGTTGGCTTCGTTAGGTTTTGGCTTTATAGAAATTGGAACTATTACACCCAAAGCCCAGCTTGGAAACCCTCAACCTAGATTATTTCGATTGCAAGATGATACCGGAATCATCAATAGAATGGGATTCAATAACCAAGGTATTGATGAAGCTATCAAAAGATTACGATCGAGAAAAAGTAAAATCATTATTGGGGGTAATATCGGAAAAAATAAAGTTACACCCAATGAAGAAGCATTTAACGATTATGAAAAGTGTTTTCAAAAACTCTATCCCTATGTTGATTATTTTGTAGTAAACGTGAGCTCCCCAAATACCCCTGGTTTACGCGAATTGCAGGAAAAGGAACCCTTGATGCAATTGCTAAACCATTTAATGAAACTCAATGAAGAGCAAACAAAGGTAAAACCTATTCTACTGAAAATAGCTCCTGATTTATCAAATGACCAACTAGATGATATTATTCAAATTGTCCATGAAACGAAGATAGATGGTGTAATTGCTACCAATACCACCATAAGTCGCGATGGTTTGAAAACTTCTAAAGCGGTAGTGGATGAAATAGGAAATGGTGGATTGAGTGGAATGCCTTTAAATAAAAGAGCAACGGACGTAATCCGGTACTTAAGCAAGAAATCAAACAAAGCTTTTCCTATCATTGGAGTTGGCGGTATAATGACAGCAAAAGATGCTCTTGAAAAATTGGAAGCTGGAGCAAGTCTAGTACAGCTGTATACGGGGTTTATTTATGAAGGTCCAGCATTAATAAGAAATATCAATAATACAATCCTGAAAAAGCACAATGCTTAAAATTAGCAATTGCTAATTGCACATTAGAAATAAATTCAGCATTTTACATGTTAAAAACTTCAGACATGGAACAAAGTGTTGTAACAGCCATATTTCTCCCTTTAGCTCTGGGTATTATTATGTTAGGGATGGGGATGACCCTAACGGTCAGTGATTTCAAAAAGGTCGCAGTCTACCCTAAAGCGGCTATTATCGGATTGGTTAGCCAGCTTATCCTTTTGCCTTTGATAGGCTTTGGGCTTGCATCTTTGTTTTTCACCATTCCGGAATTAGCAGTTGGTTTGATTTTAATTGCACTGTGTCCAGGAGGGGCAACTTCTAATTTGATTTCTCATTTGGCAAAGGCTGATTTAGCGCTCTCTATAAGTTTAACAGCTATTAGCAGCATTATTACTAATTTCACTATTCCCATTTTGCTTAATATAGCTCTAGCGTATTATATGACGGGAGAAAAGGCGATTACACTTCCGTTTTTCAAGACCTTCATTCAAATATTTTTAGTGACTATTTTTCCAGTGGTAATTGGAATGATCATCAAAAGAAAACGTCCAAATTTTGCCTTGAGATCTGAGAAAGCTATGAATATTATCTCTACGGTCTTTTTTGTCTTGATCTTATCAGCCGCAATTTTAAAAGAAAGAGAAAATATTATTCCTTATTTCGAGCAAGCAGGAGTGGCGGCAATTATCTTAAATTTGTCTGCCTTATTGCTGGGCTTTACTTTAGGTAAGCTATTTGGTTTGAATAAGAGGCAAAGAAGCTCAATTGCAATAGAAACTGGTATCCAAAATGGTACATTAGCTATTGCATTAGCACTAAGTCCCGCAATCTTAAATAATACACAGATGGCAGTACCTGCAGCAATTTACAGTTTATTGATGTTTGTGACCGCTGCTGTAGTTATTTTGGTTTCCAAAAAACAAAATTCGAATGAGGCTTTAAAAGAACTATCTTTATCGTAAAATAAAATTATCAAATTATGACTAAAAAATTATGGATTATTGCAGCTTTAATGCTGACATCACTTTGGACTGTAGCACAGGATGAAGCTGAATTAGTAAAATATACGATCAAAAAAAATACAATAAAAGGTCATATTTATTTCTTGGCTTCGGATGAATTAGCAGGAAGGGAGACAGGTACTCCTGGAATTGATGTGGCCGCCAAATATATTTCTACTACTTTTCAACGCTATGGGGTAGCACCAGTTGAGGGAGCCACTGAGGGATATTTTCAAGAAGTACCCTTGGTCAAAAATGTTGCGCCAAACGCTTATGCACTTAAAATTGGCGAAGATGTAGTGAAGGCTGAGAACCTATTGAGAGTGGAGGGCTCAGGTGTTGATTTAGAATCCGATTATATTTTCCTTAATTATGGATCGGAAGAAGATTTCAATAAAAAGAATATTGAGGGAAAAATTGCAGTAGTCATAGCGGGACAAAAAGATAATCAAGATTATAGATTTATATACCAAGCCAGTGGTAAAAAATCAAGCTTAGCAAAGGAGGCGGGAGCAATAGGGATAATTGAATTACATACTGAAAATCCTGATAATTGGAAGACCTTTAAGAGTTTTATGGGAAGAGGGTCCTCTATAGGTTTCGCTTCTGAAGATAAGCAAAGTGTTTTTTTTAAACTTTGGGTGAAGGATGATCAAAAGCAATGGTTAGATAAAATTAATACAAAAAGACAGCCTGGATTAGCAGTTACAATCGGGCAAGCTATGCAATTACCAATGCCCTCTAAAAATGTTGTTGGTATGGTAGAAGGAACAGATCCTGAGCTGAAGGATGAATTTATTATTTACTCGGCACACTACGATCACTTAGGAATAGGAAAGCCAAATGCAGAAGGAGACTCGATCTATAATGGTGCGCGTGATAATGCAGTGGGTGTCGTTACAGTGATGAGCGCTGCAGAGAGTATTGCTAAAAATCCGACTAAACGCTCTGCACTATTTATATTGTTTACTGCTGAAGAAAAAGGCTTACTAGGAAGTTCTTACTATGTGGAAAATCCATTGCTTCCATTAGATCAAATGGTTTATTGTTTTAATAGCGATAATGGCGGCTATAACGACACTAGTTTAACAACAATCATTGGGTTAGAAAGAACAACTGCAGGAAAACATATCAAAGAAGCATCTAAGGAATTTGGTCTAAAGGCAATTGATGATCCTGCTGGCGAGCAAGGATTATTTGATCGAAGTGATAATGTCAATTTTGCTAAGAAGGGTATTCCAGCGCCAACTTTCAGTTTGGGGTTCACTGCCTTCGATGCTGAAATCGGAAAGTATTATCATCAACAAGCTGACAATCCTGAAAGCATTGATTACGATTATATGGAACAATTCTTTAGAGCTTTTGTACTGTCTGCTCGCTTAATTGCCAACGATGACGAAACGCCTTTCTGGACGGAAGGCGATAAATATTACGAGGCGGGGGAGTCACTTTATTCCGACAAATAAGTAAAGTAGGCTCTTGAAATTCTCTTTTGGGAGCCTATTTCACTCTAATTTCAAAAATCCACTTTTTCTGATCTATGAAATTATTGTCACCTATACTACTAGATAATACGATCTCCACAGTTTCTATGCCTTTGAAACCTTCTTTAGCCTGATATTGATATTCAGTCCAGTTCATTTCACTGATCAGATAGTTTTCTGCTTGTTTTTTAATTTCCCAACCACCTTCTACCGGGAAAGAGTCACCAAAACTGTAGGTGTATAACTCGGTGCCGTCAAGATTGACTTTTATGACTTCTGCTTCCAAATCGCTTTCCATATCTTTTTTACAGCTTATAAAGCATAAGCAAAGAAAAACAGCTAAAAGTTTAATTTTCATGGCATTATTCTTTTGTGAAAGACTCTAAAACAAATGAATAGGTTGGAAGATTGCTACTGATCGAGATAATTGTAACTCCTGTTACAAACAAAGCTTTGCTAAAAACCGTATCTTTGTAAAAATCTAAAGGTTAATTTATAATAGAACAATATGAATCATAAAAACATAACAGCAGAGGAGTTTGATAAGCTTTCAAAAGAGGCAAATACTGAAATAATCGATGTGCGTTCTCCTGAAGAAGAAGTCGAGGGATTTATTGAAGGTGCTAAAGTGATCAATATTATGGGGCCAACTTTTGCTGAAGATATCAAAGCGCTAGATAAAGATAAAACTTATTTAGTGTATTGCAGAAGTGGTAACAGAAGTAGTACAGCTTGTGGTTTTATGGCAAGCAACGGATTCGATAAGTTGTACAATTTAGATGGCGGAATTCAAGCTTGGAATCAGTACAAAAAATAAGATGCGCAAAATGGAAATATTGGAAGTGAAGAATGTAAAATGCGGAGGTTGTGTTGATGCTATTAAAAATGGATTGGCTGATCTTGAAGGCGTAGAAGTGAGAGATATTGATATATCAACGGGAAAGCTTGAGCTTGATAGTGATGGCAAAACTTCATTAGCTGAAGTAAAAGAGAAATTGGGTAACTTGGGTTACCCCGTAAAATCATAATAATGGCAAGTTTTGGAGATTTAATTAAAAGTGAAACACCTGTTTTGGTTGATTTCTATGCCGACTGGTGTGGGCCTTGTAAGATGATGGCACCCTATTTGGAAGAAGTGGCGGAAAAAATGAAAGGCAAAGTAAGAGTGATTAAAGTGGATGTTGATAAGAACCAAGCAGCATCTTCAAAATACCGTGTGCAAAGCATACCAACATTAATTTTATTTCAAAAAGGTGAAATTAAATGGAGACAAGCAGGAGTAGTAGATCCTAACACAATTATGTCCCACATTAATCAGTTGAGCAAGTAACATGAAAACCAATAGATTAATCCTTCCAATTATAGCAGTACTTACTTTAGGACTTGCCCCATTTTTTCCCGAGCCTCATTTTTTCGGTAAAATACGTTGGATAATGGGTGGGGGAGAAGGTATGCAAGCTGCTGATTACTTTGATTTATTGATGCATGGCGCTCCATGGGTGTTTTTAGTGTATCGTCTTATAGAGATGTTAGTGAAGTCTTTGAAAAAGCAAAACACATAAAAAAAGCAAATGCTCAATTGATTGAGCATTTGCTTTTTTACTTCAAACGGTTTCCAAGAAAGTCCTGAAAGAAACACACTTATCTTGAAATTTTTTATTGTGCTCATCCCGTAATCTTGGAGCCTCCTCGCTCATATATTTTTCTAGCTTGTCCAGTTCATCCGTAAAATATTGCACGGCATAAGTTTCTCCTTCTCCTTCCGTTTCATTTAATAGACGTAGCATCTTATGCTCGTGAAACAAACCAGTTGCTAAAATGTCAGGAATATGGATCTCTTTCATCCAGTTTACCCAGATTTCTTCCACTTCTTTTTCAACATTCACAGTAACATTATAAATAATCATGGCGTTTTTCGATTTTTTTTTACAAATTTGGCACAATGTTTTCTTTATTTAAAACATTTTTAATGTCTCGTGGTTATTTTTTCACTTATCAACCCTTAAAAGATTTAGTGCAATAAGATTCAACTTTAATTTATTAATTTAAACCGGTAAGTAGAAAGGAGAGAAGCAAAGTGAGTAGTTATTCAATTAAAGATTTAGAACACCTATCAGGGATCAAGGCACATACCTTGAGAATTTGGGAGCAACGATATAATTTTATAGAGCCCAAAAGAACTGAAACCAACATCCGTTATTACAGCGATGAAGATTTAAAACTGGTATTAAATATTTCCACCTTAAAGGAAAACGGTTACAAGATCTCTAAAATCGCAAAAATGAGTGAGAAGGAGCTGGGCCAAGAGGTATTGAAGATAGCAGAAACTAATCTCAGATTTCCTGATCAAATCAACTCATTGACCTTGAGTATGATTGATATGGATGAGGATAGGTTTGAGAGCATATTAAACAATAATATTCTTAAGTATGGCTTTGAACGGACGATGTTAAATGTTATTTATCCGTTTTTAGCTAAAATCGGAATGTTATGGCAAACAGGGAGTATACTGCCTGCTCAAGAGCATTTTATATCTAATTTGATACGTCAGAAGATGACTGTTGCAATTGATGGTCAATATGTAACAGAGAGAGAGTCTAAAGGAAAGTGGTTATTGTATCTGCCGGAGGGTGAATTGCATGAACTATCTTTAATGTTTGCCTCGTTTTTGTTAAGAGCAAGGAAGTTTAAAGTTATTTACTTAGGACAAAATCTTCCAAAATCAGATTTATATTCAGTGAGGGAAATTCATGAGCCTGATTATGTATTGACGATCTGTACAGCTGCCCCAAAAAAATCGGAAGTACAAGAGTATATTGATGAAGTTGCAGACTTATTCAGTAGCGCAACTTTATTTGTTGGCGGTTTCCAAGTGATTGGACAGGATATAAAAAGGAAGAAGAACGTTGAGTTCATAATGAAGATGGAGGATCTACTAGACTTCATCAATGAAAAAGATATCGAATTGTCTCCAAAAAGGCCAGTTAGCCAAAAAGATATGAGATATAAGTAATATTAAATTCTCTTAAAGAGTTAGATATTAAGTCATCCGTTATCGGATGGCTTTTTTTTTGGTCATTTCTTAGTTCAATGATTGATGGGTTAAATTTTATTTGTGTATTGTTGATGTGGACAAAAACTTAAAAGTTGCAAGCATCAGATTAATAATGTTCAACATTTCTTAGACGCTATTATTGTATGTAGGTACATTGAAAAAGTGCCTCATTGTGACTTAAATTGATATTTGCTATAGTAGTCAGTTATAGATTACTTATTATGTTTAATGAAAGAATAAAAAAATTAAACAAAATATTTGGTTATTGTTTAATTAAAGTATAGATTTGTTAAACAACATTAAACATTGACAATCATGACAGCATTAGAATTTGGTTACGCGATTAACAACATGACAAAATCTATGAAACCTTTTGCATTAAGGCTGACGAAGGACATGGAGCAGGCAAATGATTTAATTCAGGAAACTGTATTGAAGGCATTTTCAAACCGAGAGAAATTTTCGGAAGGTACCAACTTAAAGGCATGGTTGTTTACTATCATGAAAAATACTTTTATTACCAATTATCAAAGAATGGTAAGGAGAAAAACTTTCATTGATACAACCGAAAACTTGCACTTCATTAATTCAACTGAAAATATTGCGCAAAATTCTGCTTATGGTTCATTCGCTATGGCCGACATTGTAAGTCAAATTTCAAAATTAGACGATGTGTATAAAGAACCATTCATGATGCATTATAGAGGTTTCAAATATCATGAAATTGCTGAAAAATTAGATATTCCAATAGGAACTGTAAAAAATAGAATCCATATTGCCAGAAAAGAGTTAAAGGATGCATTGAAGATATATGCATAATTTTATAAGTGAATGGCAAATAAAAAAGTAGTAGTAATTGGTTCTGGTTTTGCAGGTTTATCTACTGCAACTTATCTAGCCAACAGCGGCTGTGATGTTACAGTCTTAGAAAAAAATAAAGATTTAGGAGGACGAGCCCGTCAGTTCACAGCTGAGGGCTTTACTTTTGATATGGGTCCAAGCTGGTATTGGATGCCGGATGTGTTTGAGAAATATTTCGCAACCTATGGTAAGAAAGTATCAGATTACTACGATCTTCAAAGATTAGACCCTTCCTATCACGTGGTATTCGGTAAAGATGACATATTGAAAGTCCCTGCCAAGATGCAGGAGTTTAAAAATATGTTGGAAGAATTAGAGCCTGGCAGTGGTGCACAACTAGACAAGTTTCTTAAGCAAGCAGCATATAAATACGAAAAAGGGATAAATGATTTGGTGTACAAACCAGGTCGTTCGCTCACGGAGTTTATGAGTGTTAAGTTGCTTTTTGATATGGTTAGGATGGATATTTTTTCATCTATCTACAGCCACGTTAGAAAGTTTTTTAAGAATGAAAGAATCATTCGACTTATGGAATTTCCAATTTTATTTTTGGGCGCGCTTCCTGAAAATACTCCAGCGCTATATAGCTTGATGAATTATGCGGATATCAGCCTTGGGACTTGGTATCCAAAAGGTGGTATGCATAAGATTGTTGAGGGGATGGTAAAGTTGGCCGAAGAAAAGGGGGTCAAGTTTAAAACCGATCAAGAAGTAATATCTGTGGAGTGTGATGGAAAAATTGCTAAAAGGGTCATAACCAAAAATGCTTCATATGATGCAGATGTTGTAGTATCTTCAGCTGATTACGAACACACCGATCAATCAATTCTTCCTGAAAAGTTTAGAAATTATGATGCCAAATATTGGGAAAATCGCACCATGGCGCCTTCATCGTTGATATTTTATTTGGGTATTGATAAACGAATAGAGGGTTTAGTACATCATAATTTGTTTTTTGATCATGATTTTGGTCCTCATGCTCATGAGATTTACGAAAATCCGAAGTGGCCTGAAGAGCCGTTGTTTTATGTAAGCGCTCCATCAAAAACCGATAAAACTGTGGCTCCAGAAGGAAAAGAGAATATTTTTATTTTAATGCCTGTTGCTCCCGGCTTAGAGGATAGTGAGGATATAAGGGAAAAATATTATGACCTTATTATGGATAGAATGGAGAAAATATTAGGAGAAGATATAAAGAAATATGTAACTTATAAGCGTAGTTATGCGCATAATGATTTCATAAAGGATTATCACTCTTTTAAAGGAAATGCGTACGGTTTAGCGAATACCTTAAAGCAAACAGCTATTTTAAAGCCGGCTTTAAAAAATAGGAACCTGAAAAATTTTTATTATGCAGGACAGTTGACCGTACCTGGTCCTGGTGTGCCACCATCGCTAATATCAGGTCAGGTCGTGGGAAAAGAGGTGATGAAAGACTTCAATTAAGAGTTTAGCGTATGAATGCCAAAGAATTATTTAACCAAACTACTTTTGAATGTAGTAAGCTGATTACGAATAGATATAGTACGTCTTTCAGTTTAGGGATCAAAAGTCTCGATAAGAAATTTCATTATCCCATTTATGCTATTTATGGGTTTGTTCGCTATGCAGACGAAATTGTAGATACCTTTCATGAGAAAGATAAAGCCTCCCTTTTGCAAGATTTTAAAGAGCAGACTTATGAAGCTATTGAACAGGAAATAAGTTTAAATCCTGTGTTGCATTGTTTTCAAATGGTAGTAAATGAGTATCAAATAGATCATGCTTTGATTGAGGCATTTTTGCACAGTATGGAAATGGATCTGCAAGATCTTGATTATTCCCAAAGTGTATATGAAGAATACATTTATGGGTCTGCTGAGGTAGTAGGTTTAATGTGTTTAAAAATATTTTGCGAAGGAGATGAACAAGAGTATCAAGAATTACTACCTGCAGCAAAGAGTCTTGGTTCAGCCTTTCAAAAAGTAAACTTCTTACGAGATATAAAATCAGATTACTACGAAAGAGGACGAGTTTATTTTCCCGGAGTAGATTTTAACGACTTTTCTTTCTCACATAAAGAGAAAATAGAACAAGATATTCAAAAAGATTTTGACCACGCTTATGAGGGTATAGTTAATTTACCTAGAGGTGCAAGGTGGGGAGTTTATTTAGCCTACACTTATTACTTGAAGTTGTTTGATAAGATAAAGAAATTTCCACCCAATAAGATTTTAGAAGAAAGAGTGAGAGTGACTGATTCTAAAAAACTATTTCTGCTGTTAGGTAGTTATGTTAAACATCAGTTTAATACGCTATAAAAATTACCCATGATGAACCTAAACGTTAAGATCGATAATAGTTCCGGATTCTGTTTTGGAGTGGTTTATGCCATAGAAATGGCAGAAGATATGCTGGAAGAACAAGGGTACCTTTATTGCTTGGGGGACATTGTGCATAACGATGAAGAGGTTAAAAGATTAGAAGCTAAGGGCCTGAGAATTATAGATAGAGATGCTTTAAAGGAATTAACCAATGAAAGAGTTTTAATTAGAGCTCATGGAGAACCCCCTTCAACTTACAAATTAGCGATTGAAAATAATCTTACACTTGTTGATGCATCCTGTCCAGTTGTACTAAAGTTACAGAATAGGATTAAAAACTCCTTCGATAAAAAAGAGCAGATCTATATATACGGAAAGCATGGACATGCCGAGGTGGAAGGCTTATTAGGACAGACTAATCAAGAAGCGGTAGTGTTTCAAGATATCAGTGAATTAGATATTGACAGCTTACCTAGAGAAATGACTTTATATAGTCAAACTACTAAAAGCACAGATAATTTTTATAAAATTAAAGAAATCTTGACTGAGGCGGGTATTAGCGTAAATGCAAATGATACTATATGCCGACAGGTTTCTAATAGAGATAAGGAATTAAGATCCTTTGCCGGAGAATTTGATAAAATTGTTTTCGTTTCGGGAACAAAATCATCTAACGGAAAGGTTCTATACAATGTATGTAAGGATAAGAATCCAAATACGTATTTCATCTCTAATATCACAGAATTAGATCAAAGCTGGTTTTTGGAAAATGATTCAGTTGGAATCTGTGGAGCGACATCAACCCCTATGTGGTTAATGGAGCAAGTTCGAGACGAATTATTGAAATTTTAATCCAAATCTTAGTTAATTTGCAGTCATGTCAGAAGTTTTGACCATATTATTTTATGCTTTTTTGGTTGTAGGAACTTTCTTCTTCATGGAGGGAGTGGCTTGGTTTACTCATAAGTACATTATGCATGGGTTTTTGTGGACTTGGCACAGATCACATCATAAAGTCCATAATCATACACTAGAACGAAATGATTTATTTGCTGTGGTTTTTAGTGTTCCTTCAGCTAGCCTAATCATGGCGGGTATTGAATTTCCACAGTTAAGGTGGTTGTTGTTTGTTGGAATAGGCGTAGCCTGCTATGGGGTCTTCTATGTGTTGTTTCATGATATACTAGTCCATAGAAGAATGAAAATAAAATTTAAAGCTAAAAATTCTTATCTCAAAAGAATGATAAGGGCTCATTATATTCATCATGAAGTGCACTCTAAAGAAGGAGCAGAAGCTTTTGGCTTTCTTTATGCTCCAAAAAAATACGAGCCTAAAGAAGAGAAAAGTAATGCTTAAAATACTTTTTCCTTAAAATTCAAAATATTCCTCATTTGCAATGAAGATTCTTCAAATTGCGAATTTTTAATGAGATAACAGCGTAAAGGCGATTGCCAACTTGAGATATGAGTTGCAAACAGACTGGTACTTAAATTACATTTCGTTTTCACAATACAATCGTAATCTAGATTTCCTTGTATTAAGATTCTCTTGGCAAAAACTTTGCTTCTCTGAGTATCCTAGCTAAAGTGGTGGGTAAGTGTTCGAGATTTTTTTGCGTAAAAGGCGCTACTCCAGAATTTTCAATCCAGCATCTCAGCCTTTAATTTTTCCCAATCTTCATTTTTGTATTTTTCATAGCAATGCATGTGATAGCCATCGAGTTTAATAAGTGAATCAAAAAGCTTAACCTTTTCGGCTTTGCTCAAATTCCCAACCAAATGCTGGCTCACTTCATTGGCTTTCGTCATGACGCTAAAACTTGCAATTCTACCCAGCTCAGTAAGTTTCAAATCTTTACTTCGTTTATCCTTCTCATTTGACTTTTCTTCTAAAATCCCATTCTTCACCAGTCTTTTGATGGTTTCAAAAATGGTAGTTTTTTCTTGAAGCGAATGATTCGCCACCTCAGATTTACTGCAACCTTCATGGCTCATTACAAATAAAGCAATGCCAAATTCAGTTAAATTGTGGAGGGGTTGATTAGCAAAAGCTTTCTTCTCCCAAATTTGAGTAAAACTCATCATTCGTCCCCAAACCCAACCTATATATTCATCTGCAGATTGAGCAGGGAATGGAAATGGCATCTTTTTGCTCATCTCTGACAAATCATCTTCTTTTTCACCGCCCTCTTCCTGATTAGATAAACTTTTTCCAAACTCTTGTAAGTCACCGTCTGGGTTTTTTTTTATGAATATCCTGTAGAGTTCCAACAGCTTAATTCCTTTATCTAACATTTATTAAAAATTTTTGTACTAATATTAAAACAAGATTGTAACATAAATGTTATGAATTTGTAATAATATTAAATCATAAACTTAAAAATAGAAAATGATACGTTACTTTTTGGGATTAATGAGTACCCTAGTTGTTTTATTAGTGAACGCTCAAGTAGTTTTAGCACAGGGTCAGGCAAGTTTCGGAGGATATGTTAAGGATGCCAAAACCGAGGAGCCACTAATTGGAGCAACCGTAATTATTGAAGGTACTGAATTAGGTGCTGTTACAAATGTGGAAGGTTTTTACGAAATCAAAAATATCGAGCCAAAATCTTATACAGTAACGGCTTCTTATGTTGGCTATGAAAAAGCTTCAAAATTCAACGTGACCGTACGTTCTGGAGGAATCCCTAATGTTAATTTTGATTTACAAGAAAATGTAGAGCAACTAGAAGGAGTGACAGTCAGAGCTAATCCGTTTAAGAAAAATGAGGAAACGCCACTTTCTATTCAAAAATTATCACCAGAAGAAATTGCAACATATCCAGGGGGAAATAATGATATTGCGAAAGTAGCCCAATCTTTGCCAGGAGTTAGTGGTTCAGTTGGTGGTTTCAGAAATGATATTATTATTAGAGGTGGTGCGCCAAACGAAAATGTTTACTATTTGGATGGTATTGAAATTCCTAATATCAATCACTTTAGTACTCAAGGAAGTGCTGGTGGTCCTGTTGGATTATTAAATGTATCTTTTTTTGAAGGGGTTACTCTATCATCCAGTGCTTTTGGAAGTCAATATGATAATGTTCTTTCCGGTGTTCTGCAGTTTGATCAAAGAGATGGAAATAGAAGAGAGTTTAAAAATAATTTTAGGTTAAGTAGTAGTGAAGCGGCCGTAACCACTGAAGGTCCTTTATTCAAAAAGAAAGATGAAGAGGCTAGCAACACCTCTTTCATTGCTTCTGTTAGAAGGTCTTATTTACAGTTGTTATTTCAGGCGATAGATCTTCCATTCTTGCCGGATTATTGGGATTATCAATACAAACTAACGCATAAATTCGATGAATATAATGAATTGGTTTTTACAGGTGTTGGGTCTATCGATGATTTGACAATTAATGCTCCCGATGATTTTGATGCTGAACAACAAGCAGTTTTGGATCAGATACCTGTGATTCAGCAATGGAGTACAACTTCCGGCTTAAGTTGGAAACGAAGATTTAAGGATAATTCAGGTTTTATGACAACAGCGTTAAGTACCAATATTTTGAATAATCAATTTGAGCAATTTGAAGATAATGTAAATCAGGAAGGTTTAGTGTTCAGCAATAATTCACAAGAGCAAGAGGTAAAGCTCCGATATAATGTAACAAAGTTCATGGAGGATTGGACCTTAAATACAGGGTTTATAGTGCAAGAGGCCATATATTCTAATAATTCCGAATTGATAGATCAAAACAGAGGTTTCAGTTATGATAATAGTCTAAATTTCACTCGCTACGGCCTACATGGACAAGCTTCACGAAGTTTTGTAAATGACAGACTAGGTTTATCCGCTGGTTTCAGAGTAGATGGAAATACTTTTACAGATACGGGTAATGAAATTTACAGAACCTTTAGTCCAAGATTTTCAGCCTCCTATACCTTTGACAAAAAACGAAAATGGACTGTAAATGCATCGGTAGGTAGATATTTTAAAATCCCACCATACACGATTTTAGGTTTTACTGATCAAAATGATAACTATGCGAATAGGGAAGCTGAGTATATCCAAAGCGACCATTTGGTTGCGGGTATAGAATATTTAGTTACTCCATCCTCTCGTTTCAGTATTGAAGGTTTTTACAAGAAATATGATAACTATCCTGTTTCTGTTGTGGATAGCGTATCATTAGCGAATCTGGGGGGTGGTTTTTCAGTGCTAGGTAATGAGAATATTGAAAGTGTAGGACTAGGAAGAACATATGGTATGGAATTTTTGTACCAACGAAAGCTCACAAAAGATTTTTATGCAATTTTAGCCTACACTCTGTATAGAAGTGAATTTACGGGTTTTGATCAAGATGAATATTTAAGGTCCACTTGGGACAATAGGAATTTACTGACTTTCACGGGAGGTTACAAATTTGGAAATAATTGGGAGTTGAGTGCTCGGGTTCGTTATTTAGGAAGAACTCCACTTGCGCCAGTTGACCAAGAAGCTACATTAAATTCATACCCAAACATTGTGAGAGATTACTCTCGACAAGGAGATTTATTACTTGATCCGTTTAATCAAACAGATATTAGAATCGATAAAAAATGGAATTTTGACAACTGGACCTTCAATATTTTCTTTGAAGTTCAAAATGCATTTGTTCAGGATTTACCCTCTGAACCTAGCTTTGGTTTAAGGAGAAATGATGACGGGGAAATTCAACAGCCTAGGGAATTGGTTAGGATTGCAGATGTTAGTAATAGTTCCTTATTACCTAACTTGGGTATTGTAATTGATTTCTAATTTATATTAACGGATTAGGTGGTTTTCCAGAAAGTTTTGATATTTTTAAATTTTTAACATTAAACTTTCAACCAAATGAAAAATATCACCTTCGTAGTTTCGATAATACTATTAGTGATCTGTAGCAAAGCGAATGCTCAAATCGAATTTGAAAAAGGGTTTTACATAGATCAGTTCGCTGATACTATTGTTTGTTATGTGAAGAACTTTGGATGGTCTTCCACCCCAGATAATTTTACAGTGAAATCATTAGATAATCAAACTGTCTATAGCATAGATGCAGATGAAATTAAATCGATTCAAATTGGAGATAGAATTAAATTTGTAAATAGAATTGTACAGGAGGATATTTCCGATAATAATCAGCAACGTATTGCAATAAAAAGAAAGGTTGAATTCAATCAAAATCAACGAATTCTAAAAGTTTTGATTGAGTCAAAATTTTCGCTGTACATGATAGAAGAAGGTGAATATAAAGATTATTTCTATTCTGAAGATAATGGAGTAATAAAGCAATTGGTTAACAAGAAATTTGCTGTTACTGGCAATGGATTTGCTAAAAGCAATGAGTATTTAAAACAACTATTACGCATCAATACTTGTGAAACAGAGAAGCTAAATAGTTTTGTAAAAAACATGAGATTATCAGAAAATAATTTGATTTCATATTTTTTACAAATTAATCAATGTTCTAGTTCAAAAATTAAAAGATATGAAGAATTAAGACCAGAAGGTAAAACTGTTGCCAATTTTTCATTTAAGGCGGGAGTTAATACCGCTAAAAGCAGGTATATTTTTGCTTCACCCAATTCAGCAAAAGAGATAGAAGTTCCTAGAAACACATCTTATACCCTAGGATTAGAAGTGGAAATACCTCTGAAGGTAAATCAATATAAGTGGTCAGTTATTTTTGAACCAACCTACAAACAATTAGCCTCTTCTACAACAGTAGTTGATCAGGGTCTAGATCGAGAATATGAATATCAAATTTACTCTATTGATATTCCTTTAGGTATACGGTATAAAATGTATTTAAAAGAAAATCTAAATCTTTTTTTAAATTTTAAAGTACAGCATACTTTTCATGTCGGAAACTCATACGTTGATTTGGACTTTGGTCAAGATCATTCTGCTCAAACAAGATTTAATTTTAGCTATGGAGCTGGAATAAAATGGAAAAAATTCAGTTTAGAATACCGCAGAGATAGTCAAGATATACTGTTCCAAAGAGTTTATGAGCAATTCATGAATTATAATAATGCAATGGTAATTGGATACAATTTTCGTTAAGTATTATAGCATCACTGGAAATTGATTTACTCAGATTGGTGAATTTTGATAAAGATCATTTTGTCTTTGAGGCTGCCGATTTATCAATCTTTACTAAAAATATACTTTTGAGTTTCTTCTATCATCGAATTTTGACATTACTGTATGATTTTATCAAGTACATTTAATTTCTTAAAAATAATAGTTTAATTTTGATTTTGAATAAATTAATGGTTACAACTACATGTTTTGTTGTAAACTTAAATTTAGATTTATAATTAAACTATCACTAAATGAAAATAGCAGTAGTAGGCACAGGTTATGTAGGATTAGTAACGGGAACATGCTTTGCAGAGACCGGCAATCACGTGACTTGTGTTGACATAGATGAAGCCAAAGTCCAGAAATTACAATCAGGTAAAGTAACTATTTATGAACCGGGTCTGGAAGTAATTTTTGAGAGAAATATAAAACAGAAACGATTAGATTTCACTACCAACCTTAAAGAAGGAATTAAAGATGCGGAAGTTATTTTCTTAGCATTACCTACACCTCCTGGTGGAGATGGTGCTGCTGATTTGCAATACGTTTTGAAAGTGGCGGATGATCTAGGGCATATCCTTGAAAATTACGCTGTAGTGGTAGATAAAAGTACTGTTCCAGTAGGAACTGCTGATAAAGTGCATGCCGCTATTGCTAAGCATGCCAAAGTGGATTTCGATGTGGTTTCTAATCCTGAGTTCTTGAGAGAAGGTGTAGCCGTAGATGATTTTATGAAGCCTGATAGAGTGGTAATTGGAACCCAGTCGGAAAGGGCAATCAAAATAATGGATAGACTTTACGCTCCTTTAGTCCGTCAAGGTAATCCTATCATTTTCATGGACGAAAAATCTGCGGAATTGACTAAATATGCAGCCAATTCTTTCTTAGCCACGAAGATTACTTTTATGAATGAAATAGCTAATCTTTGCGAAAAACTAGGTGCCAATGTAGACATGGTGCGCAAAGGCATTGGAACCGATACTCGGATAGGGAAGCGATTTCTTTTTGCAGGTATTGGCTATGGGGGTAGTTGTTTTCCAAAAGATGTTCAAGCACTGGCGAAATCAGCTAAAGATGCTAATTACGATTTTAAAATATTGAATGCGGTAATGGATGTGAATACCACGCAGAAAACCCGCTTAATGGATAATCTAAATGGCTATTTCAAAAATGATTTAAAAGGAAAGACCATTGCAATGTGGGGATTAGCATTTAAGCCTAATACAGACGATATCAGAGAGGCACCGGCATTGTATAATATAGAAGCCCTCATCCAGGCAGGAGCTAAAGTACAAGCTTATGATCCGGAAGCGATGGAGAATGTCAAAGGGCAGCTTGGTAGTAAAATTACCTATGCAGATAATCCTTACCAGGCATTGGAAGGGGCAGATGCCTTAATGATTATGACCGAATGGCCAGTATTTAGAACTCCTGATTTCAATGTAATCAAAAAGGAATTGAATGAAACATTGATTTTAGATGGTAGAAATTTGTATGAAGTTGAACAGATGAGGGAATTAGGCTTCACTTATTTTAGTATAGGAAGATCATAATGATGTCAAAAGATAGAGTTTTAATTACAGGCGCTGCGGGATTTTTGGGATCCCATTTGTGTGATAGGTTCATCAAGGAAGGCTATGAAGTAATCGGGATGGACAATCTAATCACGGGCTCTATGGATAATATTGCTCATTTGATGGGGAAGGAAAATTTTGAATTCTATCACCATGATGTTAGCAAATATGTGCATGTACCAGGAGAGCTAAAATACATTCTACATTTTGCTTCTCCTGCCAGCCCGATTGATTACTTAAAGATTCCTATTCAGACCTTAAAGGTAGGAGCTCACGGAACACATAATCTATTAGGCCTTGCCAAAGAAAAGAAAGCAAGGATTTTGGTGGCTTCAACTTCTGAAGTTTATGGAGATCCATTGGTGCATCCGCAAACAGAGGACTACTACGGAAATGTAAACCCAATCGGGCCTAGAGGGGTTTATGATGAAGCGAAACGCTTTATGGAATCGATTACCATGGCGTATCATACTTACCATCAACTAGAAACACGAATAGTTAGAATATTCAATACTTATGGTCCGAGAATGAGGTTAAATGATGGAAGGGTTCTGCCTGCCTTTATAGGCCAAGCTTTAAGAGGAGAAGATTTAACTATTTTTGGTGATGGTTCACAAACCCGATCATTTTGCTATGTAGATGATTTAGTAGAGGGTATTTACCGTTTGCTACTAAGTGACCATTCTTACCCAGTGAATATTGGAAATCCCGATGAGATCACTATTTCGGAATTTGCAGAAGAGATCATTAAATTGACTGGCACTACCCAAAAAGTCGTCTATAAAGATTTACCAAAAGACGATCCCAAGAAACGTCAACCTGATATAACGAAAGCAAAAGAAATTTTGGGTTGGGGACCAAAGGTAGATAGACAAGAAGGATTGAAGATTACTTATGAATACTTCAAATCGCTTGATAAAGAAAAACTGTTCGAAAAAGAACATAAAGATTTTGAAAAATATATAGTAAAGTAATGGCAAAGAAAGTACTTGTTACAGGAGGATTAGGATATATTGGTTCTCATACGGTTATTGAATTAATGAATCAAGGTTACGAGCCACTGATTATTGATAATCTTTCTAACAGTGAGGTGTCCGTTTTGGATAGGATAGAGAAAATCACTGGTAAGCGCCCCGAATTTCAGCAAATAGAAATGCGAGATAAGGAGCAATTGCAAGAAGTTTTTTGGAGCAACAACAATCAAATCGTTGGAGTGATCCATTTTGCTGCTGTTTTGTTGGTTGGTGAATCGGTTGAACAACCATTACACTATTATTTCAATAACCTTACTTCCACTATCAATTTATTGGAGTGTATGAATGAATTCGATGTAAAACCCATTGTTTTCTCTTCATCTTGTACAGTTTACGGTAATCCTGATCAATTGCCAGTTAGTGAGAATGCGCCAATTAAAGCTGCTGTTTCTCCATATGGTAATACAAAAAAAGTATGCGAAGATATTTTGAAGGATGCGAGTGTTGCTCATCCTATTAAGGTGGTTTCTTTAAGGTATTTTAATCCAATTGGTGCTCATAAGTCTGCTCTATTAGGGGAATTTCAGTCAGGACCGCCTCATCATTTGGTGCCTTTCATTACGGAAACAGCAACAGGTAAAAGAGCTAAGTTAAATATCTTTGGTGATGATTGGAATACTGCAGATGGGACATGTGTTAGGGATTACATTCATGTTTCTGATGTAGCAGAAGCTCATATAAATGCAATGGAATATGCTATTAAACAAGACGATAATTCATTTAATGTATTTAACATTGGCTCAGGAAATGGTTATTCTGTTTTGGAGATGGTCAAAAGTTTTGAGAAAACGACTGGCAAGCAAGTTCCTTACCAAATCGTAGCGAGACGCCCGGGGGATGTAGAAGCGGTTTATGCTGATAATACTAAAGCTATAAAAGAGTTGAACTTCAAAACTAAAAGAGGAATTGATGAAATGCTAAAATCAGCTTGGGATTGGGAACAAGCTTTGGCAAAGCAATAAAGGATTGCTAGGTTTATTTACCTGTTTTTATTCTTCATATACTCTTGTTGAAACTAGTTTGCAGTTTATTTTATTGTTTACTTATGAGTAACCTCAATAAACTTGGATATGGCTTGTAATACTTCCGCTTCTTCTTCAAACATACCCATATGCCCAGTTTTCGGGAGATTTTTCAGGTATGGGTGTTTCATAAATTTAATTTGTGATTTACTTAGAGCAACAGGGATGCTAGGATCTTCCTCCCCATATACGTATAAAATGGAGCCTTCAAATTCTTTTATGAAATCCAAACTATCGCTACGGTCACGCATTGCTAACATATAATCAGTAAGCGTTTTTTCGGGGATTTTACTTCCTTCTTCCACAATGGCTTGGATGGTTTCTTGTAATTTATCCCTATGGTTTTCATGAAATAACATAGGAACAAAACTCTCAATGAATTTCTCCACTCCATGTCTTTGAATGAACTCAATAGATTTTTCTCTACCTTCTTTTTTCTCTTCTGTATCCGCAAGTGCTGAGGAGTGAATCAAACCAATGTGAGAAACGATATTGGGAAATCTCTTAGCGATTTCAAGAGTTATGTAGCCCCCCAAAGAATGCCCCATAATAATGCATTCTGCTACATTCAACTTTTTTAGGCAATCGTATATAGAGTTGGCTACCATATCGAGACTATGCTCGTACGGTAAGCTATCGCTTTTTCCAAATCCAGGTAAGTCAGGAGTAATTACCTTATATTTATTGGATAATTTTTCCCGATAGTGATCCCATATCTTGTGGGTTTCCCCATAGCCGTGTAAAAAAACTACCGGATAACCTTTTCCGGAAACTTCATAGTGAATGGTCATAATTTAGCATGTAATGATTGTTCAACCATCTGAAGCGCTGTGGTAAAAATGCCTTCCGGGTCGAAGTTGCATTCTGCATGCAATTCATGTTGTTCTCCATGTTCTACAACTCTATCCGGAATACCCAAACGTTTCACTTGTGAAGAATAGTCATTTTCTGCCATAAATTCAAGAATTGCACTACCAAATCCTCCCATAAGACAACCATCTTCTATGGTTATTACCTTTTTATATTGGGAAAATACCTGATGTAACAATTTTTCATCTAATGGTTTTACGAATCGCATATCAAAAACTGCTGCATCAACTCCTTCTTCTGCTAATTTTTCAGCAGCTTCCATTGCATAATTGCCAATATGTCCAATACTTAATAGTGCTATATCTTTTCCTTCTTTAACCTGTCGTCCAGTTCCAATTTCTATTGCTTCCATTGGAGTTCTCCACTCAGGCATTACGCCTTTACCTCTAGGGTAGCGAATGGTAAAAGCTGCCCCTTCTCTAGGTAATTGAGAGGTATACATCATATTTCTCAATTCTGATTCATTCATTGGAGAAGCGACTATCATATTAGGAATGCATCGCATATAAGCGATATCATAGTTTCCGTGATGAGTTGGGCCGTCAGCACCTGCAAATCCTGCTCTGTCGAGATAGAAATTAACGGGTAAATCTTGGATACATACATCATGAATTACCTGATCATATCCTCTTTGCATAAAAGTGCTGTATACATTGCAAAAAGGAATCAATCCTTGTGTTGCTAATCCAGCTGAAAAAGTAACTGCATGTTGTTCTGCAATACCCACATCAAAAGCTCTGTCTGGCATAGCTTTCATCATTATATTTAATGAAGAACCTGATGGCATGGCAGGAGTAACTCCTACGATTTTTTCGTTCTGTTCAGCTAATTCCACTATAGTGTGACCAAAAACTTCTTGATATTTTGGTGCAGAGGGCTTATCAACAGGTTTTTTCTGAATTTCTCCAGTTATTTTATCAAATTTACCTGGTGCATGCCATTTAGTTTGGTCTTTTTCGGCAGGACCAAATCCTTTACCTTTAGTTGTAACGCAATGTAAAACTTTTGGTCCTGGAATATCTTTTAAATCCCTTAATACATGAACCAAGTGATTTACGTCATGGCCATCTACTGGTCCGAAATATCTCAAATTAAGAGATTCGAATAAGTTACTTTGCTTAAGTAAGAAAGATTTTATGCTGTTCTCTAACTTGCCGACAACCTCTTGAGCACTTTTACCAAAGCCGCTAACTTTACCTAATAATTTCCAAACATCGTCCCGCATCCTATTGTAAGTATGCGATGTAGTGATATCGGTTAAATATTCTTTTAATGCGCCTACATTTGGGTCAATAGACATGCAGTTATCATTCAAAATAATAATCATATTAGCATCGGAAGCTCCCGCATGGTTCATACCTTCGAAGGCCATTCCACCGGTCATTGCACCATCACCAATAATTGCTATATGTTGTTTTTCGAATTCGCCTTTCAAATTAGACGCTAGAGCCATGCCCAAAGCAGCAGAAATTGAAGTTGAGGAATGACCTACTCCAAAAGCATCGTATTCGCTTTCTTTTCTTTTTGGGAATCCCGACATTCCACCATAAACCCGGTTAGTATGGAAACTCTCTTTTCTTCCCGTCAAGATTTTATGGCCATAAGCTTGGTGTCCTACATCCCAAATAACTTGATCTTCTGGTGTATTGAATACATAGTGAAGTGCTGTTGTAAGTTCTACAACACCTAAACTTGCCCCAAAGTGACCACCATAAATCGATACATTATCAATGATGAATTGTCTTAACTCTTGGCTTAATTGGACTAACTGAGACTGATCGAGGCTCCTGAGATCAGCAGGGCTATCAATCTTTGATAAAAGTTCTCCGGGTTGAATTAGCATAATGTCTTAATATGTTTAATGCTGAAAACAAATACTAAATGTAAATGTTTCGTACGATTAAATTTTGCTACAAAACTTTTTATTTCACGTAAAATCTAATCGCTGCTTTGTATTTCAAGAATCAATCAATCGGTTATAGATTGAATCAATCCACAAATTACCGAATTTTTTGAGTTATAAATGCAAATTTACAATAAAATCCTGCTATTCACCTGCAATCTTTTCAAATTCAATTATCTTTGAAATTGAAGAACACTTAAATAACCATCGCTATTGAGTTTTGAAATAAAACTTCCACTTTTTGAAGGACCATTTGATTTACTTCTTTTCTTCATTGAAAGGGACGAACTGGATATTTATGATATTCCAATTTCGAAAATCACGAATGACTTTCTAGATTACCTAAAGCATTTAGAACAGATGAACATTGAGGTAGCAAGTGAGTTCATATTGGTTGCCTCTACACTAATGCGCATCAAAGCTAAGATGCTATTACCTCGACCTCAAATGGATGAAGAGGGAAATGAAATCGACCCAAGAGAAGAACTAGTAAGGCATTTGTTAGAGTACAAAAAGTATAAATCTGTTTTGCAAGAGCTTTCTGATATGGAAGGTAAAATGCAGGAAAAAGAAAAGCGAGGCAATGTTAAAAAAGAAGTGCGATCTCTTTCTGAAACCATCAATGTGGAAGCAGAACTGCAAAACGTAGACTTATATAAACTTCTGAGAGTCTACAGAGATGTGATGGCACGCTATGAACTTGAAAAAAACAAACCTTCTCATAAGGTGGTTCAATATCCTTACACCATCGAGGACCAAAAAGACTATATCATCGCTAAGCTACAAAGAGATGGAAAGTTAGCTTTTACCACTTTTATTGACGAGAAACCCGAAAAGATAGCGGTGATTTTTAATTTTCTTGCCATACTAGAGTTGTTGCAAAGTTCACTAATTACCATAACTGTAGGGGAGGGCTTTAATAATTTTTGGCTTGAAAAAATTGAAACTGTTGCTGAATGAAGTTAGAGAAGGAGAAAATTTTCAAAACCCTCAATCCGAATAAGGTTTGGATTCCTGTTTTGCTAGGCGTATCCATTGTAGGTTTTTTATTTTATCAAGATGATTCTGTAACGGTAGAAAATCTCTCTCTCATTTTTGAGGCAGAAATCATCCCTGTAGCTTTGGCCTTTTTTGTACTCTTTGCACGTGATGTAGGCTATGTCTATCGTATTAGAATGATCACGGGTAAAAGGCTCACCTGGAAGAGTAGCATTTACGTTATCATTTTGTGGGAATTTGCCTCTGCAGTGACTCCTTCCGTGGTGGGAGGAACGGCTGTTGCGGTTTTTATTTTAATGAAAGAAGGGCTGAAACTGGGGAAAGCATTGGCTTACACAATGATTACGGCCATTTTCGATAACTTATATTTTGTGGTGATGGCCCCAATAGTCTATTTGATAGCCTCTGGTCACATTTTTCCGCAGAATTCAATGATAGAAACTCAACTCGGGAGGAGTTTACCTACTCTATTTATCGTGAGTTATTCTCTTATTGCAGTTTATACTTTCGTGATGGCATTTGCGGTCTTGGTTAATCCCCGGTGGTTCAGATGGATCTTATTAAAAATCACATCAATTAAATTCTTAAGAAGATGGAGAAAAGGAGCATACGAACAAGGCTCTGAAATTATGATGGCTTCAAAAGAGTTAAGGGGAAGAGACTTCACATATTGGTTAAAGATATCCCTTTCCACGATTTTTATATGGACTGCTCGTTATGCTATGTTGAATTGTGTAATTGAAGCGTTTTCAAATCAAAGCTTCTTCGAGCACATTGTGATTTTTGCTCGCCACGTAGTGATTTGGATAACTATGCTGGTCTCCCCAACTCCTGGCAGTAGTGGGACAGCTGAATTTATTTTCACACAATTCTTTAAAGAAGATTTAGGTTCAGTAACTTTTATAACCAATATCTTTTGGCGATTAATGACTTACTATCCTTATTTATTTTTAGGAGCTTTAGTATTGCCAAGATGGATAGGAAGGGTTTTTAAAAAGAAGAAAAAGTAAAAAAAAGATCTTGAAACTAGCAATAATGGCTAAATAAACTCTTTCTGCTGTTTTCAAATCACTTTCAAATTTCATAAATTGATTTCATGCAAATCAATCAAATAAAAGAAACATGTCTTTACATTAAAGACCTGGAAAAAGCCAAAGATTTTTATCACGGAAAGCTAGGTTTACCCATCATAACGCATGCTCCTGAAAAATTAATTTTCTTTCGTTCGGGCAGCTCAGTCTTGCTTTGCTTTAATCCAGATTTTAGTGAAGATCAGGATGTTCCTCCGCCACATTTTGCAAGAGGAAAACAGCATATTGCCTTTGAGATTCCAGCTGAAAATTACTTTTCCGCTAAAAGTGAATTAGAAGACATGGGGATAAGCATTACTTATGAACATAAATGGCCAAATGGTAAATTATCCGCCTATTTTGAAGATCCTGAAGGACATGTTTTAGAAATTGTGCCTAGCGGACTTTGGGAAAAGGCTTAGGTTAGCTCTGAAATAGAATGTGCAATGACCAGAAGTTGAATAGATCGGTACATTTATCAGCTTTTAAATTTTCCCAAGTTCTACATTTTTTAAAATTACACTACAAGAGCTCCTTTTTTGTTCAGGGCTTCTTCCACGTAGTCAAATGTCGATAATATATCAGGTTTACCATCTACTATGGCTACATCATGCTCAAAATGTGCGGAATATCTATTATCAGCAGTTACAATTGACCATCCATCAGCTAGTTGCTTGATACTTCTGCCACCTAAATTAATCATAGGCTCAATGGCTAATACCATCCCTTCTTTCAATTTAGCTCCTCTACCTCTTTTACCATAATTAGGCACTTCAGGAGACTCATGCATTTTTCGTCCTAATCCATGCCCAACTAACTCTCGCACTACGCCATAGCCATGATCCTCCGCATGTTGCTGAATAGCAAATCCAATGTCACCAATTCTGTTTCCTGCTTTACATTCCTCTATACCTAAATACAAAGACTCTTTAGTAACTTTCAATAATTTCTCTATCTCTGGTTTTACTTCTCCTACAGCGAATGTGTAAGCATGATCACCATAAAAACCGTTCATAACTACACCGCAGTCTATGGATATAATATCTCCTTCTTGTAAAGGTTCTTTATTTGGAAATCCATGAACTACTTGTTCGTTGGGGCTCATGCACAGAGTATTTGGGAAATCATAAAGACCTAAGAAGCCAGGTACACCACCATGATCTCTAATGAATTCTTCAGCTTTTTTATCTAATTCCAAAGTAGAGATGCCTGGCTCTAAGAGTTCAGCCATGAGTCCCAATGTTTTGGATACTAATAATGCGCTTTTACGCATTATTTCAATTTCTTCTTTTGTTTTCAAATGAATCATCTGAATAAATCTTTAAGTTTCTCCCAAAAGTTTTTTTTAGGAAGTGTGTATTCAACTGGATTGTTACCTAATAGTTCCCAAACTTTACTCCAGCCTACGAACCCTCCAACGTTGCGGTCATCTATAAAATAATCGACATTGAGTTTTCGACTTTGCTCAGGTTCTAATATTTCTTCCGGAAAATTCTTGTTAACAGCATAGAATTCCACACCATTCTTTTTGCAAAAATCCACCGCATGTTGCAATGCCTTTCCTTCACGTACAGTCCATAAAATCAGTTGATGTTGTTGTTGCTGTAAAGCTTTTAACGTTTCAAAAGCAAATAGATGAGGTTTCCCTATACTTGGATAACGATCTTCTACTATTGTGCCATCAAAATCAACTGCAATTTTCAACATTTTTTACAATTTTAGCTACTCTTTCAATTGGTGTAATAATTTAGGCTGGGTCGTTGACATACTGCTATTTTTAACTAAGTTTAAGAGCGTTAAGAACTTTCTATTTTGCTTTATATTCTGCCCTTATTTTTGCTTTCAAACAAAGTCGATCATACACCATTTCCGCAAGCTTCTCAGGAATTTTCTTTGTTCCAGGCTGCAAAGTTAAGGCAAATTCTTTTTCTGACACATCAATACGGTACATTATCTGCACCAATTTCTGAAAGTCATTATCTAATAAGTGATTAATATAAGGACTAAGCTTGTCAATAAAGCTTTTCTTACTTAGGGAATGCTCCTGAGTAATTTCAAAATCAGGAATTAATTTTTGAGAGACGGTAATAAGTTCTTTATGGTAATCCATGCGCAGGTATTTACTGCAAAGCTAAAAATTCAATTGGAATTTTAAAGGCTTGATTCCAGTAGGGAGTTTTGATCTTGATATTGAAAATCAAACCAATAGGCATAGTCTTGGTATTCTACACAATCAGGAAGGCTTATATTGTTGATTTCTAATTTGAGCATTGCGGATTGTGGAATCCACCCGCCAAAAAGCTCTTGTTGCTCATACGGCAAGCTGGAGATCTGAATGAAATTGATGCCGTTGTGGAAATTTGGACTTGCTTTCAGCATGACTTAATATTTTCTTTTTTTACAAATGTAGGAATTTATAACAGACTTATTATTAAGTGTTTGTTAATAGTTTATGAAGTTTTTTTGATTCGTAGTACTGGGCCAATTCAGGCAATTTTTACAGGATTTGACGGTTTTTATCATAAATTTCGCTTATTTCGTGTTTCTATTTTTTAAATATGGAGTATTTGGAAGCATTTGATTCGATTAGACCTTATAATGATTCAGAAGTGAATGAAGCTGTTCTGCGCTTAATTCAGCATCCATTTTTTGATCAAGTTACTCAAAGAGTTTTTCCTGATAAATCAACGGGACAGTTAAAGGAAGCTTTGACTGAAGTAAGGTCCGTAAAGGATTTTCAGAAAGTGATGATGTATCCTACTGCTAGAAGGGTGCTTGATAACAGTTCGGCAGGGATTTCTCATGATGGTTTCGATAAAATTAATCAAGATAAATCTTATCTTTTTGTTTCCAATCACAGAGATATAGTTCTAGATTCCACTATTTTGAATGTATTATTATTTGAATTGGGAATCGATACAACTGAAGTAGCCATAGGAAATAACCTATTGGTGAATCAGTGGGTAACTGACTTGGCAAAATTGAATAAGAACTTCATCGTGAATCGAAATATTCCGCCGAGAGAAATGTACTCTTATTCCCAAACGCTTTCATCCTACATTCGTCATACAATCCTTGATGCAAAAACTTCGATATGGATTGCTCAGCGAGAGGGTAGAACCAAAGATGGTGATGATCAAACACAACAAGGGTTATTGAAAATGATAGGTTTAAGTGGAGGAAAGGATTTCTACGAAAATTACGCTCCATTGAGAATCGCTCCTATGGCTATTTCTTATGAATATGACCCATGTGATGTTTTAAAAGCTAGGGAAGTAGCTTCAAAATTAGCAGGAAAACCTATAGATAAAACACCTGAAGATGATCTCCAAAGTATGATTGCAGGTATAACAGGTGTAAAGGGAAGAGTTCACATCTCGATAGGAAAGATAGTGGATGAAAAATTGCAGGAAATTCGTGAAATAAAGAATAAAAATGATCAAATGCAGGCCTTAGCTGATCTAATTGACGATCGGGTTCATAAAAGTTATAAGCTGTGGTCAAATAATTTTATTGCTTACGATTGGTTATATGGAGAACGCTTTTCAGATCATTATACTAAAGAAGAAGCAGAGAAATTCGAAGCCTACCTTCACAAGCAAGCTGAAAATTTCTCTGCTGATTTTAATGAATTAAAGGATCCCCTATTGGCTATGTATGCTAATCCAGTTAAGAATAAACTAAAAGTGGAAGGGATGGTTGAGAGCGAATTATAAAACTTTTGCTCTAACCTCAAACACCATGTCAGCTCTAATATCGGTATCATAATTTATAGATTCTCTAGTCACTACCTCATATCTAAGATCGTAACGGTCTTCTATGATGTAATCATCTAATTTAGCACCAGTCGTTTCCAGTTCTAATTCCCTGCCAATATTATCGGGTACATTCTCTATTTCAGCGAGCAAAGTAGACCCTTCACTATCGTTGGAAATATAGATTTCTAAGCTTTCTAAAAAGCTAAAAGTACGATCATCAGGACTGGTAATCGTCAAGGTTAAATCACTTAAATTAACATCTTCTACTAAGTCAGCCCGGGTATTATTGTTCTCAAAACTCTGTTGTGAGGATGTACTAATATTTGGTGTCCCTAAATCAATTGGTAAATTCACTCCAGATGATGAAGGAATTGTAAACTCAGCAGTATTAGAAATATTGAAAGTTGTAAAATTGTCTATACTTTCTTGAATATCACAACCGCAAAAAAATAAAAAAGCGACAACTAAAATTAAAAAATTAATCTTCATAAAGTATTTTGAATTTGGTGTACTACTTGGTACGGAAGATTAGTGGAATTGGATATAGTGTCTCCATTTTTCTAAAACATCTGTGAAATCATTAGGTAATTCAGAATCGAAATGAACTGATTGATTTGTTGAAGGATGAATAAAACCCAATGATTTAGCGTGTAAGGCTTGTCTTGGAATTATTTTGAAACAGTTATCCACAAAGGATTTGTATTTAGAGAATTGTGTTCCTTTTAAAATTCTGTCTCCGCCATATGTAGCATCATTGAATAGTGGATGGCCAATATACTTCATATGAGCGCGGATCTGATGAGTTCTTCCAGTTTCTAAATTACACTGGATCAGGGTAACATATCTTAACCTTTCTAAAACTTTATAATGGGTAATTGCAGTTCGTCCGAAATCTCCTTCTGGAAATGAGTCAGTAATTCTTCTGTCTTTAAAACTTCGGCCCAAGTTCACATCAATTGTACCTTCATCATCTTCTACATCGCCCCAAACTAAGGCATAATATGTTCTTTCAATACTATGATTAAAAAATTGTTTAGCTAAATGTGTCATGGATTTTTCTGTTTTAGCTATTACCAAGAGCCCTGAGGTATCTTTATCAATACGATGCACAAGACCTGGTCTTCCTTCATTTCCTTCCATTTCAGGTAATTGCTGAAAATGATAAGCTAATGCATTTACAAGAGTGCCTTCCCAATTTTGGTGGGCGGGATGAACAACCATTCCTGCCTCTTTATTAACAATAAGGAATTGAGAGTCTTCGTAGACTATATCCAACGGGATGTTTTCGGGTTTTACTTCTGTATCCCTAGGCGGCTCTGGTAATGCAATGCGGATAGTATCGTTAGGGTGAATTTTGTAATTGGGTTTGATAGCTTCCCCATTAACTTGTACAAATCCATCTTTAATAGCTTTTTGGACTTTATTTCTCGTAACATTGGGAAGTCGATCCATTAAGAATTTGTCAATTCTCAGTAATTCTTGCTTCGGGTCAACTTTTATTTGATGGTGTTCAAACAATCCATCATCTTCGTGCTCGTTTTTTAATATATCTTCTTGCATAACTTCTTTCAAGTTGTAAAGTTAGTAAAAAGATAGTGTGAACGAACACTTGATTTATTTTGATGGAAGTTTTAAAAGTAAGATATTTATTAGAGTGTATGATAGCTAAATGATGTTAAAATATATTTGCAGTATATTACTGGTGTTTTCAACGGCATTTTGTCAAGCGCAGTCAGTTTGGGATAAGCTAAACAAAGATCCATTCAAAAATTCCCAGTTTTATTTTGGTTTTAGGACGGGACCAAATTACAACTCAGTAAATGTTATAAATCGATATTCTGTGATCAAACCTACCAATAGTGATGATCAAAGAGTTTATGATAAAGAGTATCAAAAAGCTCAGAATTTGGGAGTTTTGTATGGTATTTCTTTTATGTATCAATTTGAGCAAAGAATAGTAGTAGGGGTGAATGCATCTGTTAATCAAGTCAGGTTCCGATACTTACAAGAGCAACCTGGTTCAAGTAGAAGTGTGCGTTTTATTCATAATCATGATTTGAATTATTTCGATTTACCTGTCTTTTTTCGATTTATGTTTAGGAAAGTGAATAGTCGCTTTTGGGATAAATCAAGTAAGAAGCCCACAGTTCCTGCAATTATTCCTTTTGCGCAAGTCGGCCTTAATTTTTCGATTTTAATGAATGCTGACAAGGAATACTCAAAAATCACCACTCAAAATGGCATTGAGAGTAGAGAATTCAATAAGCAAGAAGATATTAAATCGATAATGGCTCCCAATACTGTCGGGGTATTCATAGGGGGTGGTGCTCGCTTCCGAGTTGGGACTTTTTATTTGACAGCAGAAGCAAATTTTAGGCAGGGCCTGAACAATGCAAATAATCAAGACGCAAGATACATGAATGAAAATCTACAAAATGAGGCCTATGATATAATGGATGATTTTAGTTTTCAGTCTTTTGAAGCTTTAATAGGAGTGATCTTCCCATTAAAATATTTAAGTAAAAAGGAGTTTATGCCTGTTGAAATATGAAGTATTTTCTCCTCGTCATATCGGGCTTAGTTATGTTGTCTTCATGCGGAGAAGAAGTTATTGAGTTCAGACCAACCGAAAAATTTAATAGTATATTTGATAGTCCTGCTGAAGGGATTAGTTTTACTCCACTTGATGCTATAGCGACTGACGATGGAGGTTTTTTGGTGCTATCAACCTTGGTCGATGAAACAATTTTTGTTCTGAAAGTTACCAATAGAGGTGATTTTCAGTGGAGTACACAATTAGATCCTCAGTTTGTCAAGGCCGTGCCTAATTTAGTAAGGCAAGGTGATAATTATTATTTCATTGGAAGTAGTCTACCTGATTATACGGCAACGCTTTTTGAGATAAATGATTTAGAACAAACAATTGCGGCACTGAGAAGCTATACCGCTTACAGGAGACCTTTAGCCTTCAATAACCTCAACCCTAGCACGTATTTACTTTTGACCTATAATGATACAACAGGAACAGTTTTAAGTAAAGTACAAGACGGCTTTGCTATGGAATGGGCAAGAAAGTATGATGATATTACAAATGCTCATCAAAAGTTGAAGGATTTTAGAAATTCGAATGAGACACATTTTTTCGTAGGGTCGTATAATGCTGGCTCTGCAATTTATTTTAATTCACTTAAAGAGGACGGTATGAGTTTGACCTACACGAATGACCAAGGTATGCAAACAGGTTTGGTTAGCGGCTCAAATAAAAATATGATGAACTCACTCAATTCTTATGGCAACGGCTTTTTAGCATCGAATTATGTGGTAAATAATCAATCTTTCTTCATAAATAATTATCAGCCTGTTTTAAATGACACGGTTGACTTACAGAATTTCAGTGGAGAAGTAATACAGGATAGATTACGAATTCAAAACGCAATATCTGCTTCCTTTTCTTTGAGCAATACAGAATATTTAATTAATGCTTATTCAACTTTAGATGGTCGAGTAAAATTGAGTTTTTATGATAGTCTTTCAGGAGAATTATTAGCAATTAAATATGTAGGTGGAACTGATCCCTTAGAAATCATTAAAATGATTCCTACACGTGATGAAGGATTAGCTCTGCTATCAAAAATCACAATAGCCGGATCTAAGGAGCGTATTAATCTAAGAAAAATACCCAAGGATGAAATTTTAATGCTCTTATGACGCATTATTTAGATCTCCAATGACTGCAATTATTGAAGTCAAAAATTGATAAAGGTAAAAACTATAAAATCGGCTCATTGTATAGGGTCTTCTCTATCAACCATTTAGAATATTATCCGTTAGAAAGTTGCTATGTTAAAAAAAATACTGACCGTTTTCCTATTTGTTTCATCCTTTGTGTCAATTGAAATCTTGGCTCAAGGTGGTGAATTGAAAATCATTAAAGTACCTGAATTGGAAAGAATCATGCAGGAATCCGATACAGAAAGTCTTAAAGTCATCAACTTTTGGGCCACATGGTGCAAACCCTGTATTAAGGAGCTTCCTTATTTTGTGAATGCTGAGGAAAAGTTTCCAAAAGTAGATTTTATTTATATGAGTATTGATTTTTCAGAGAATGCTTCTAAAGCGGAGAAATTTGCTTTAAAAAAGGGGATCAATCCCGATGGACTGTATTTAATAGATGATGTCGATTATAATTCTTGGATAGATAAGGTCTCTCCAGAATGGTCAGGAGCAATACCTGCTACCTTAATTATCAAAGATGGAAATAAATATTTTTATGAAAAGGAATTTCATGAAGGTGAATTGGAAGAGTTAATTTTACAAACACTAAATTAATACTACTATGAAAAAGTTAATTGGATTGTCGTTAGTGCTAATTGCTATTCTTGCTTTTAGCTTTAAAAAGGGAGGCTATGAGGTTGGAGATATAGCTATGGACTTCTCCCTCAAGAATATTGATGGAGAAAAAGTGTCACTGGATTCTTATGAGGATGCTAAGGGGTTCATGATTATTTTCACATGCAATTCTTGTCCATATTCTGTTGCTTATGAAGATAGAATTATTGCACTACATGAGAAATACGCTGCCAAAGGAGTGCCGGTTATTGCTATAAACCCAAATGACGATGTGAAATCTCCAGAGGATTCCTTCGCTAAAATGATTGAAAGGGCTGAAGAAAAGGGATTTCCGTTTCCTTTCGTATACGATGAAACTCAAGAAATCACTAAGGCTTATGGCGCCACAAATACGCCACATGTTTATGTTCTGAATGCAGAAAGGAAAGTCAAGTATATAGGAGCAATTGACAACAACACTAAGTCTGCTGAAAATGCTGATAAGAAGTATGTAGAAGATGCAGTTGATGCGGTTCTAAATGAAAAGGAGGTGCCAGAAAAGAAAACCAAAGCAATAGGTTGCACAATCAAATGGGCATCTTAGCAATCATTTTTTTAATTAAATTTTAATCAAAAGCTGACCTGATGGTCGGCTTTTTTTGATTGATAGTCAGTTGGTTTGATAGCTGGGAGGGGTGCTAAAATTACATTGATAACTGTAAAGAAATATATTCTTTTGTAACTAATCATTATCAAATTCGCTATTAAAGGACATAACCAAACTTTTTAATAAGATGAATAAAATAATTTTAGTGTTACCATTTTTGATATTGAGTTCATTTTTAGTCAAAGCTCAATCTGACCGAACAGGTGTAAGAGCATCATTAAATTTATCTAATTTATATGTTGATGAAGTTAATGATGAAAATACAAAACCAGGTTTCGTTGTTGGAGTTTATTTCCGCAAAGGAATCTCGGACCAGGTCAGTATCCAACCTGAAATCAACTACAGTTTAAAAGGATCGCAAATCAATTATGATGGTGGTTTTTTTACTGGAAGCGGAAAGTATAGATATAATTTGTCCTATATAGAAATTCCAGTTCTTGCTAATATTCATGTTGGCGAAAACCTATACTTTAGTGGTGGTCCTTATATTGCCACTTTAATTTCAGCTAAGGTAAAGGATGTTGATGGAGATGGCAGTATTAACAGTGTGGAAGAATATGACAGAGATAATTTTAATACGTTTGACTACGGTGTTGCTGCAGGAGTCGGCTTCGATTTTACTGGCGGTACAGCAGGGGTTAGATATAACTATGGATTAGTGGATGTGGCTCCTGATGGAAATGGATTAGATAACGGAAAGAATTCTGTATTGCAATTCTTTGTAGGATTTGATTTCTAAAGATAGAAAATTCATTAGTATTTAAAGCACAGTTGTAAATTACAGCTGTGCTTTATTTTTTTACTACCATTTCTAATAAATCATCTAGATATTTTCTGTTATTCGACAATCGAGGTACTTTGTTCTGACCACCTAGCTTACCTCGTTTTCGCATCCATTCGTAGAAAGTTCCTTGTGGCACGTTATGAATAACGAGACCATGTAATGCTATGTCTTTATAGCGTTTAGCATCATAATCTGAATTTATTTTTCGTATCTCGTCATCAAGAATCTTAGCGAATTCCTCTAGGTCCTTAGGTTCTTTAGAAAACTCAATAACCCACTCATGTGCTCCACTTTTTCCATGTTGTAAATATTTAGGTGCAGCTGTAAAGTCATCAATGATTACCCCCGTTTTGTTGCAAGCTGTAGCAATGGCTTTTTCGGCATTTTCGATCATTAACTCTTCGCCAAATGCATTGATAAAATGCTTGGTACGTCCACTGATTTTAATTCTGTAAGGATTTAAAGAGGTAAACCTAATTGTATCACCAATTCTATATCGCCATAAACCTGCATTAGTACTTATAACTATTTCATAAATTTTATGAAGTTCAACGTCAGCTAGACGGATAGTTTTCGGCTGATCTTGATCAGCATTTTCTAAGGGAATAAATTCATAAAAAATACCATAATCAAGCATCAGAAGCATTTCGTCAGAGTCACTGTTGTCTTGAATTCCAAAAAAGCCTTCTGATGCATTATAAGTTTCTAAATAGCTCATTTTTGGAGATTTGATCAAATCTCTAAAAAGAGGTTGGTAAGGAACAAATGAAACTGCACCGTGAATAAACAATTCTAAGTTTGGCCAAACTTCTGAGATGTTGTCTTTCCCACTTAGTTCGAGTATTCGCTGCAATAAAACCACTGTCCAAGTCGGTACGCCAGTCAGGCTAGTGACGTCTTCTTTCATGGTCGCATTAGCCATTGCTTCAATTTTCCCTTCCCACTCGTCCATTAAGGCAATTTCCAGACTGGGTGTTCTGATTATTTGAACCCAAAAGGGTAAATTTTTCATGATTACAGCAGAAACATCGCCATAAAATGAATTTGAGTTATTATCGAATTGATTAACCTGCTGACTTCCTCCTATACTTAAATTCTTTCCCGTAAAAAGTCGAGAATCAGGCTTATTGTTAAGATAGATTGATAACAAATCTTTTCCGCCTTTGAAGTGGCAGTCTTCCAAGGCCTCGTCAGAAACGGGTATGAATTTACTTCTGTCATTAGTTGTGCCTGACGATTTGGAGAACCATCTGATTTCAGTTGGCCAAAGGATATTTTGTTCTCCTTTAAGGAGCTGATCTATGTAAGGGAATATTTCTTCATAAGTGTGTAAAGGTACTCGTTCCTGGTAATCCTTGAAGTCTTTTAATTCATCAAACCGATATTCTTTGCCAAATTTGGTATTCCTCGCCCGGTAGATCAATTTTTGAAGTACCTCACTTTGCATTTCATTTGGGTATTTCATAAAAAGCTCCACTTCGTGAATTCTTTTCTTCATAACCCATGTCATTATTGAGTGGAGGAATTCCATATTTTAAAGTTTTCTCTTTAATTCGAAGTGCTTACCTAAATATACTCTACGAACTTGTTCATCATTTGCTAAATCTTCTGCGGTTCCAGCCTTTAGCAACTTACCTTCAAACATTAAATAAGCTCTATCGGTAATAGATAGCGTTTCATTTACATTGTGATCAGTGATCAGAATTCCAATATTTTTTTCTTTTAATCGGCCTACTATAGTCTGAATTTCTTCTACGGCAATGGGGTCAACACCGGCAAAAGGTTCGTCAAGTAAAATAAAACTGGGATCCATGGCCAATGCTCTTGCAATTTCTGTTCTTCTTCTTTCTCCTCCTGAAAGTACCATACCTTTGTTTTTGCGCACATGGTTAAGACTAAATTCGTCCAAAAGGCTTTCCATTTTCTCTTTTTTGGCTGCTTTACTGATTTTCCTCATTTCCAAAACGGCCATTAAATTTTCTTCTACCGTTAAAGATCTGAACACCGAAGCTTCTTGTGCCAAATAACCTACACCCTTTTTTGCCCTTTTATACATGGGCAATTCAGTGATATTTTGATCATCTAAGTAAATCTCCCCCGAATTTGGCTTTACTAAGCCGACTATCATATAAAAGGAGGTTGTTTTTCCAGCACCATTTGGTCCCAAAAGCCCTACTATCTCTCCTTGCTCAACGCTTACAGAAATATGATCCACTACAGTCCTTTTGGAATATGTCTTTACAAGATTTTCAGCTTTTAATATCATTTCTATTTTTTTGTTCTGATGCTATAAAGCAACAAACATACCTAAACGGCAAATTAACGAAAATAATTATTCAATGCGGATATCTTTTAAATAAAGCTGCAAAGATTTCACACCGTTAAAATGATTTTCTTGTATTGTAAATGCCAGTTCGAAATCATTAGAATTCATAATAAGCGCTTTATATTCTGCCATTCCAAAACCAATTGCAGTAATTTTCTGGTTTCCGTTTTTGTTCTTTACCGTAAGTTTTAGATGTTTTTCTTTGAGGATTAATGGTTCTCCAAGAATTTTCAAATCTTTTGCAGCAAAAACAGGTTGCATATTCCCTGGTCCAAAAGGATCCATTTGAGATAAAATAGTATAAAACTTCTCAGTAATTTGATCTATTTCAATGTAACTATCAATATGCACTTTCGCAGTAAGTTGATCTTCCGTTATGCTATTCTTGACAACTTGCTCAAAGGCTGCGGAGAAAGCGGGAATATTTTCTATTGGTAGCGTGAGTCCTGCTGCATGTTTATGACCTCCGAATTGCTCTAAATATTCTTTGCATGACTCAATTGCACCGTAAAGGTCAAATCCATCCACTGATCTAGCTGAACCAGTAGCCTTACCATTGGACTCGGTCATAATAATAGTTGGCCGATAGTGCTGCTCAATACATCTTGAAGCTACTATTCCTATTACTCCCTTATGCCAATTTTTATTGTAAAGTACGGTACTACTGGCTGCTAGTAGTTCTGTATCATCTCCAATAATGCTTAGTGCTTCGCTTGTGATGTTTTGATCAAAGTCTTTTCTTGAATTATTCTTGTTGGAAACATCATCTGCAATAATTAAAGCTTCGTCCTCATGAATGGCAGTTAGTAATCTTACAGCTAAGTGAGCATGGTCTATTCTACCTGCAGCATTTATTCTAGGGCCAAGCTGAAAGACTAAATTCGAGATGGTAATTTTTTCTTTCAACCCAGAGGCTTGAAGGAGGGCTTTAATGCCCGGTCTTGGGTTGAAATTTATTTTTTCTAGTCCATAGAATGCCAGCGTTCTGTTCTCACCTGTGACAGCTACAATATCTGCTGCAATACTTATAGCTACCAAATCTAATAATTCGAAAGCATGGTGCTCAGGAATTTTCCTTTCAATACAGAACCCTTGAATTAGTTTGAATCCAACCCCGCATCCTGAGAGTTCTTTAAAAGGATATCGGCAGTCCTGTCGCTTTGGATCTAAAACAGCAACTGCCTCAGGTATTTTTTGACCAGGATTGTGATGGTCACAGATTATAAAATCAATGTTTTTTGAGTTTGCATACTTGACTTGTTCATTAGCTTTGATTCCACAATCTAAAGAGATAATTAGACTGCAATTCTTGTCTTCAGCAAAATCAATACCTTTTTTTGAAATCCCATAACCTTCTAGATATCTATCAGGAATATAGTAATGTAAATTTTTTGTATAGTTTTTTAGAAAGCTATACATCATGGAAACTGATGTCGATCCATCCACGTCATAATCGCCATAAACCAAAATAGCTTCCTCATTGTCAATTGCTTTTGTAAGTCTCTTCACTGCTGTTGACATGTCTTGCATTAAGAACGGATCGTGACAGTCTTCAATAGAAGGTCTGAAATAAGATTTTGCCTCAGAAAAAGAAGTGATGTCTCTGTTAATCAATATTTTGGACAGTACAGAATTAATATTGATTGCTTGACTTAATTCTTCAATTTTAGTTGTTTCAGGTTCTGGTGCTATAATCCACTTTTTTTCTGTAGGCATGTGGCAAAAATAAAAAAGGCTTCTAAGAAAATCGAAGTCTTCCAAAGAAATGATTTGGTTAAATTGAAATAAATAAGAAGTTTCAAATAAACCTAGCTTTCATATTGAAGTGAATTAAGCTAGTAGTTGAGAAGGTCATTATATTTCTACTCTCATTCAATATTTGAACGTTGAAAACAGTTATAGTTATAGTCAAGTTTAAAATTTCATATGCGAACAGTATTTACATTACTTATTTTTATTTTTTGTAATCAATTACATGGCCAAGTGGAAAATATTCATGCTTCATTTGTCTTAAATTCAGGTGCAAATGAGAGGTTTACGCAAAGCGTTGATTTTTCCTTTACAGCTATTGCATTGAAATCAAAGGAGACCAGTGATTTTAGTGAAATTGGTTTTATTCATGAATCCGATACTATTTATTTCAATAATGATCTCCATTCTGATAATAGCGATCAATATTTCTATTCCAGCTTAATACACTTTGATCAAGCAATAAAATCAGTTGATTTATATGGTGTGAAAGATAACGAAAAACTAGAAGTGGTACTCATAAATGGAAGTGGGCAATATTCCGATTATTCGCTTCAGAAAGGGAAGGTAGAACAAAACAATGACTGTGAATTAACCGGGGTAATTCAACAATCAGAATGGCGAGCAGGCCTTCCTGAGCCTTCCTATACTAGAAGTTTTACGACTACTGAAAATATGATTGTTCACCATTCTGCTGGATCGAATAATATTTCTGACTATACGCAAGCGGTCCGCAGTATTTATATTTTTCACACTGAAGAGAATGGTTGGTCAGATATAGGTTACAACTATTTAGTTGCTCCGAATGGGGTCATTTATGCGGGTAGGGATCCAGCAGCTGGAGATCAGGATAAAGTGTTAGGGGCACATTTTTGTGGCTCAAATTCCAGCACGATGGGAATATGTCTTATGGGTAATTATGAAACAGTTGAACCTCCCTCAGAAATGTTAGAGAGCCTAGAGCAAGTGTTGAGTTGGAAGGCATTTAAAGATGATTTGGCACCACTGGATGTGAGCGCTCATCCACTAAATAGTAATCTTGGAGTAATAGCAGGTCATCAAGAGGGGTGCAGTACTTTATGTCCAGGTGAGAATGTTTACAAAAGACTACAACAAATTAGAGTAAACGTTGAGGCACAATTGGAAGAATGTAGTGGAGAGGATGAAGAGGAGCCAATTGTTGTGATTGAGATTGATTCGGTTCTAAGTGAAAAAATTTACCCTAACCCTATAAAAAGCGACTTTTCCTTTAGTATGGATATTTCAGAAGGTAGTAAAGACGATCTTAGATTTATTTATATTTTTAATCAAGAAGGAAAGCGCATTAAATGGCAAAACATTTATTTTACCGAAAACAAATTAGAAGTAAAACTGCCCAGTACTTTGAAACCAGGTATTTATTTTTTGCAAACTAGCTTCAGAAATGGTGATGAAAGTTCTCAACGGTTTGTAATTCAATAGTGCTGTTGTTTCAATTTTGATTTAGGAAGCCACTCAGTCCTACTTGTATCTCAACGATAAAAATTCCTTCTAGTATCATCAAAATCTCCTTAATTTTGATTTTTCTCCAACTAAAATGAAAAGGTAGTAGAAGCAAATAGAGAATTAACACATAGAATGGATTTTGATGGCCTATTCGGTTTATTTTATGTTCAATTCCATATATTTCCCGTTAAGAGATTTATATTTGTCCGTAAGTCAACTATCTTATATGCGAAAAGTATTTACGCTATTTATTAATATAATTAGTATTCAGCTACAAGCACAAGAAGGAAATATCCACACTTCATTTCCCCTGAATAATGATGCAAATCAAAGAATGATTCAGGAGAGCAATTTTTCATTCACAGCTATTGCGCTGAAATCAAAGGAAATCAGAGATTTTAGTAGTATTGGTTTTATAAATAGTGCAGATACTATTTATTTCAACAACGATTTGCATTCTGATAATGCAGATGGATATTTTCATTCTAGTCTAATTCATTTTGAACAAGCTATAAAATCAATTGACTTATATATTCCATCGGAAGTTCAAGATTTAAATGTTGTTTTAATAAACGGAAGTGGAGAATATTCCGACTTTTCACCCAGGAAAACTATCATGAATCAAAGTAGCGATTGCGAACTAAGTGGCGTTGTTCAGCAATCGGAATGGAGAGTTGGCCTTCCTGAACCTTCATATACAAGAATTTTTACAGATACTGGAAACATGATTGTGCATCATTCTGCCGGATCTAATAATACTATAGATTTTACACAGGCCGTTAGGGATATTTATATTTACCATACACAGGAGAACGGTTGGTCGGATATAGGCTATAATTATTTAGTCGCCCCCAATGGGACAGTGTATGCAGGAAGAGATCCTGCCGGTGGAGAGCAAGATCAAGTAATGGGAGCTCATTTTTGTGGTTCTAATTCCAATACTATGGGCATATGCCTAATGGGTAATTATGAAACTATTGAACCTACATCCGAACTGCTGGAGAGCTTAGAGTCTTTAATTAGCTGGAAAGCTTTTAAGGACGATTTACCGGTTCTTGAATCCAAGTTTCATCCTTTAAACCCAGAACTTGGAGTAATTGCGGGGCACCGGGATGGTTGCAGTACTTTGTGCCCTGGTGATAATGTCTATCTCAAATTGCAAGAGATTCGGGAAAATGTAAATTCACAGTTAGTAATTTGTAGGGATGACAATGGGGGAGTTGGAGACGGAGGAGAAGATGATGGAGGCGAAGGAGATGACGATGGGGGAGATGGAG
>NZ_FXAW01000003.1:0-88394 GCF_900177665.1 Marivirga sericea | reverse complement strand
GGAGGAGAAGATGATGGAGGCGAAGGAGATGATGATGAAGGCGAAGGAGATGGAGGTGACGATGATGGAGACGAAGGAGATGATAACAATGAAGGAGATGGAGATAAAAATGTGGAAGAGCCTATCGTTAATCTTAAGCTTGATTCCATTCTCAATCAAAAAATTTATCCTAACCCTCTGAGAGGTGATTACTCCTTTAGGTTAAGGATAGCAGAAAGTAGTAAGGCTGATTTAAAATTCATTCGTATTTTTAACCAAGCTGGAAAACAAATTGAATGGGAAAATATTTACTTTAGTGAAAGCAGAATTGAAGTAAACCTTCCGAGTAGTTTAAAGTCAGGGACTTATTTTTTGCAGATTAGCTACAGTAATGGTAATGAAAGTTCTCACCGGTTTGTAGTTCAATAGTGTTAATATTTGAATTTTGATTTAGGAAGCCTTTCAGCCATATTTGCATCTCAAAAATAATTTAGGCTATTGCAAAAAATTAGAACAATCATTTTCGATTTAGGAGGTGTAATTATTAATCTCTATGTAGAAAAAACTATTGTAGCTTTTTCTGAATTGTCAGGATTATCTGAAAAAGAAGTCGAAAGCGCCTATTTATCAGCGGACGTTTTTAAACAATATGAAAAAGGTCTGATTTCGGATGCTGACTTTCGTCAGAGTTTAAGAGATCAATTCAAGTTGAAAGTTAGCGACTATGAAATTAATTCAGCATGGAATGCAATGTTAGGCGAAATTACTGCTGAAAGAATTGAATCAATTAGGTATCTACTACAGAATTATAAATGCATAGTATTGAGCAATACGAATGCTATCCATGAAAGGGCATTTCACAAGATATTATCGGATTCCTTTCCATATCAACATTTGAAGGAGCTTTTTCATGAGGTTTATTTTTCTCATGAATTAAACCAGAGAAAGCCAGATCGAGAAATATATGAGAATGTTTTAAGCTTAGCCAAAACACAAGCCAACGAAGCGCTGTTTATGGATGATGGAATTCAAAATTTGAATTCTGCTTCACAATTGGGGATTCATACACTGCATATTCCAAGAAATGGTGGGTTTATGCATTTATTAGAGAATAAATTATCCGACATATGATCGAGAAAAATAAGCGTTACTACGCAAAAAAGATTTTACTCTTTGTATTAACCTTCATCACGACCACACTGGCGGGTTCTGAATGGGTGACGAATCGAATTATTTTTTATTCTCCTGATTATTCTTGGTCTGATTTTATGGCTGGAATGGAATATTCTATCCCATTCCTTTTGATACTAACAGTTCATGAGTTTGGTCATTTTTTTACTGCCAAATATCATAAAGTAGAAGTTAGCTTACCAAATTATATTCCACTTTGGTTAGGTTTTTTACCTTCGGTATCTTTCGGAACCATGGGAGCATTAATTAGAATTGTAGGCCCAATTAAATCCAGAAAGCAGTTTTTTGATATTGGTATTGCTGGACCTATTGCCGGATTCGTAGTGGCTTTGGGTGTTTTGTTTTACGGATTTACTCATTTGCCTGAGCCAGAGTATATTTTTGAAATCCATCCAGAATATGAACAGTACGGGCTAGATTATGCTGATCATGTGTATGATGACCAAGAAATGGCAAGTATTAGCCTAGGAAATAGTCTGTTATTTAGTTGGTTTGAAAATAACATTGCCGACCCGGAAAAATTACCTAATCACAGAGAAATAGTTCATTACCCCTATTTATTTGCCGGGTTTTTAGCATTATTTTTCACAGCACTAAATTTAATTCCGATTGGCCAGCTAGATGGGGGGCATGTGATTTATGGCTTGTTCGGAGCTAAAAATCATCAGTATATAGCTTTCTCTCTGTATATGATTTTTACATTTGTTGCAGGGCTTGGATTGATTACAGCTGGTACTGACCTTGGCACTTTTGCTTTATATAGTGCGCTATATGTTGGCTTTTTATATTTTTCATTTAAGGGTTTAGGCTTACAGCAATCCACTACTTTGATGATTGCAGTAAGTATGTTTGCTATGCAATATTTAACATCTTATCTATTTCCTTCAGTTACGGGATTTTCAGGCTACTTATTGTTTGTATTTCTCTTGGGGAGATTAATTGGAGTCAAACACCCAGTAGCTCCTGACGATACTCCACTTAGTACTGGTCGCAAAGTATTGGGCTGGATTTGTTTGATTATTTTCGTCATCTGCTATAGTTTCGAGCCTTTGGTTTTGGAGTAGATTTCGGCCAAGCAGAAAAGGTGACTCATGCGAAGTCGTCATGATCTCGTAACGCAAAAATTTGAATGAAATGATCACAAGTAGATGTTTAATTGTTTTACTTCATTTTTCTTAGCGTAAACTTTGCGCCTCTATGGCTTTGCAAGATTTTTAAATAGCATCTTTGGTGTTTAAAGAAATTAAGACAAAGCGTGAAACTTGAATTTTTCATAATTAATACACTATTTTTGCGTTCGTTTAATTAGCAAAATCCTAAAGTTCTGAATGTCCATACTCGTAAGAGATCTTACTAAAAATTTCGGTTCACAAACAGCAGTGAATAATGTTTCTTTTGAAATTAAGAAAGGGAATATTGTGGGGTTTTTGGGTCCTAATGGTGCAGGTAAGTCTACGACCATGAAAATGATAACAGGCACATTGCCTGCTGATTCGGGACAAGTGGAGGTGGATGGAATTGATGTAGCCTTGCAACCACTAGAGGTTAAAAAGCATATTGGTTATCTGCCTGAACATAATCCTTTGTATTTAGATATGTACGTACATGAATTTCTGCGCTTCTGTGGAGGGATTTATGGTTTATCAGGAAAGAAATTAAAAAATAGAGTTTCAGAATTAGTAGACTTGTGCGGATTGAAAAAAGAGCAAAACAAGCAGATTGGGACTTTATCAAAAGGATATCGACAAAGAGTAGGTTTAGCTCAAGCATTGGTACATGATCCATCGGTCTTGATTTTGGATGAGCCAACTACCGGCTTAGATCCTAATCAAATCATAGAAATTAGAAATCTGATTTTGTCCATTAGTCAAGATAAAACGGTATTGCTAAGTACGCATATCATGCAAGAAGTGCAAGCCCTTTGCAATAGAGCCATCATAATTAAAGAAGGAAAGCTCGTTGCTGACCAGGCTGTAAGCGAATTAACTGAGGAGAAAGAGAAATTTACAATTAAAATTGAGCTCGAAAAACATGCTGATTTGTCATTTTGGACCACTCATCAAGAAGTGAATAGCTTGAAGCTTGTAACAGAAACAGAATATTTATTGGAAGCAACAAGAGATATTCGAAAAGACATCTTTAAATGGGCTACTCAAAATGATGTCGATTTAGTAGGGATTTCACTAGAAAAAGGCAATATGGAAGAAGTGTTTCACAAACTCACGCAAAATAACTGAGCTTATGTGGAGTGTTTTTAACAAAGAAATCAATAGCTTTTTAAATTCTCTCATTGCCTATCTGGTGATGGGCGTTTTTTTAGTCAGTATGGGCTTATTGGTATGGGTTTTTCCTGATACCGCCATTTTCGAATACGGCTATGCTGATATGGGCATCTTCTTCAATTTAGCACCTTATGTTTTGATGTTTTTAATTCCCGCTATCACTATGAAAGCATTAGCGGAAGAGACTAAAAGCGGAACTTTCGAGCTGCTCATGACAAAACCGATCACGGAGTTCAAATTGGTGATGGGTAAGTATTTAGCTGGTTTGGTGCTAGTTGTGATTTCATTAATCCCCACTTTAGTTTATTACTTTTCTTTGTCTTATCTCGGTAATCCTGTTGGAAATATCGATTCAGCAGGAATCGTGGGAGCTTATATAGGACTATTGTTTTTAGCTTCAGCTTATACTGGGATTGGAATTTTCGCATCTTCTTTATCTGAGAATCAGATTGTGGCTTTCATTATTGCTGTATTTATTAGCTTCATCGCTTTTATCGGGTTTTCATCAATAAGTGATTTGGCCTTTTTTGCTAATTCGGGAATGCAGATAGAAAAGGTCGGGATGTTGGCTCATTATGACTCACTCGGCAAAGGAGTGATCGATTTACGAGATGTGATATATTTTGTATCCGTTACGGCATTGTTCTTATCAGCTACTTTTTGGGTTTTAAAATTGCGAAAATGGAATTCTTAAAGAGGAAGTCAACAGAACATACGCTCAAGTTTTTCATAATTGTCATGGTGGTGATCTTGGTGAATTTGGTTTTTCGCCACCAGATCTTCCGATATGATATGACGGAAGAAAAGCGTTATTCTATGAACCAGGCTACTATTAGCATGTTGCAAAATCTGGATGAGCCAGTATATGTGGAGGTCTATTTGGCTGGTGACATTAATGCGGAATTTACGCGTTTACAAACGGCTATTAAGCAGACCCTTGAACAATTCAAAACTTATGCTTATGGTAATTTGCAATACAGTTTCATCAATCCGGATGAAGCGAACTCAGCCAATTCGCGGAATGAATTTTATCGTTATTTGATCGATAAGGGTATTCAGCCTACTACAGTTTTTGATAATTCCGATGGAAAGAAGTCGCAAAAATTGATATTTCCGGGAGCGGAAATCTCTTATGGTGAAAGAAGCATGCCGGTCATTTTATTGAACGGCAATAATGCAGCAGGAGCTGGGCAGGCCATTACGCAATCCATTGAAACTTTGGAATATGAATTGGCCTCTACCATCAAAAGTCTGTCCACTAAAGAAAGAAAAAGGATAGCACTTTTTCAAGGCAGTGGAAGCCCTTCAGGCAATGTTTTAAAAGGACTAAATGATGCAGTAACGAGCAAGTATGATTTGATTCTTGTTCAGAATACGGACAGGATAACTCAATTCGATGCCACAATATTTCTAAAACCAACCGAGGATTTTAGTAATGGGGAGTTATATGATATTGATCAATATATTATGAACGGAGGCAAGAGCTTGTTCTTCCTTGATGGATTAAAAATGGATGTGGATTCTATCAAAGAGTACGGTGCTATGGCACTCCCTGTAGAAACAGGTTTAGCTGATTTGCTGTTTAAATACGGAGTGCGAGTGAATAATGACGTATTGCAAGATGTCAATAGCGGGAACTTTCCCATCGTAACGGGAAACTTGGGTAAAGATCCTCAAATTCAACTTTTACCATGGCCTTATTATATCATTTTGAATAAATATGCCGATCACCCGATTGTAAGAAATATGAATGCAGTCTATGGAAAGTTCGTCAGTTCCATAGATACTGTAGCATCAAGTGGGATCCAAAAAACGCCTTTGATATTTACTTCTGATTATACTCGAAAACTAAAAGGCCCGATTCATATCAGCTTTGAAAATTTGAAGCAAGAAATGAAGCCAGAAAACTTTGATCTGAAAAATGTCCCCGTCACCTATTTATTAGAGGGAAAATTTAATTCAGCTTATCAAAATCGACTACCACCTAAGGGGAAAAATGCCGCTAAAAGAAAAGATAGGAGTTCTGAAAATTCAATCATAGTGGCTTCGGATGGCGATCTATTACTTAGCGAAATAAATAAAAAGAATAATCAACCTTTTCCTTTGGGAGTGGATCCCTACGCCAATCACCCTTCTAATTTTGCTAATGATCAGCTGATTTTTAACATGCTAAATTATTTATTAGATGAAGATGGACTGATTATTTCACGAAATAAGGAGTTGAAAATAAGACCTCTTGATAAAGTGAAAGTAGCAGATGATAAATTGTGGTTACAATTGGTCAATGTGGCGCTGCCGATCATTTTAATCGTGCTATTTGGAATTTTAAGAAACTACTGGAGGAAGAGAAAGTATGCAAGATTCAATGGCTAAATCTCAATCAAGAAAAAATTTTATTTTGCTGTCTGTTTTGGTAGTATTAGTAATTCTATCCATATGGGCTTATAGCTACATTCCTTATGAAAGAAAATCTACTTCTTTTGACAAGGATTTATTTGCTATTGACAATGCAAATCAAGCTATTTCAAGGATAGAATTGGATGGACAAGATTTTACCAATACATTAGAAAAGAAAGGAAATGCTTGGGTGGTCAATGAGGAGTATAGAATGGATGCTTCTATGCAACAAGTGTTTTTTAAATTACTGGAAGAAGTAAGTATTCAAAGGCCTGTTATTAGCGAGAAGCTAACAGAAATAAAGAAAAATGTGATAGACTCTGGTGTTCAAGTGAATATCTACGGGAATGAAAGCATCATCAATTCTTTTACAGTGGGGGGGGATTTTCAATCTATGCAATCTTATTTTGTAAGTGGAGAGAATGTGTACATTATGCAATTACCTGGCTACCAAAGTTATGTAGCGGGAATATTTGAAGTGTCTGAAAATGACTGGCGCGACCGAGTAATATTCGATGGAATATGGCAAGATATGGTCAGCTTGAAAATTGACAGACCTAATAGAAAAGCTGTTGAGTTTAAATATAAGGATAGACTTTTGCGAATACAGAATCAAACAGCGGATACTGCTGAGGTGATGAATTTTGTTGAGCGCTTTAATTATTTCTTTGTAGATCAGTTCTTACCAGAGGGTCATATTGCACTTGAGAAAAAAAATAGCTTCGAGGAAGCGGGCACAATCGAAATTGAAGCATTGGATAAAGATGAAAGTCTGAAACTGGAATTTTTCAAAAATCCTGCTTTTAATGCTTATTTAGTAAATATTAATGGAAATGAATGGGCAGCAATCCGAAATGAGCGAATGGAAAAGCTGTGGATTGAACTTGAAAAGCTTTAACATTTGTAATTGTAGAACTTAAGGGTTTTAAAAGTAAGAAATAGGCTAAATCTCTTCATCATCTGATTTGCAATATCATATTCCTCTCCATTTGCAATTTTTTATTTGCGAAATGCACTATAAAGTATAGATTTGCAAATTAATTTTTAACTTTGTTGGTAATACAAAATCAAGAAGTTTATAGCTAAGCTTTTGATAATTATTTGAAAGCGAGCCCTAAATAAAAAACTATGAAATTTTTAGTATCCTCATCTGCATTATTAAAACAAATTTCATCCATCAATGGGGTGATTTCAACCAACCCGATGGTGCCTATTTTAGAGAATTTCTTATTTGAAATCCAAGACGGTCTGTTAACTATCACGGCTTCAGATTTGCAGACTTCTATGATCACGGAGATCGATGTAGAATCATCTGAGAATGGAAGTATAGCAGTACCGGCAAGGATATTACTGGATACCTTAAAAAATCTTCCCGAGCAACCTGTGACCTTCTCTATTGATGAAGAAACCTATAGTATCGAAATCAGCTCTGATAATGGACGCTATAAATTAGCAGGTGAAAATGCTACTGACTTCCCGAAAGTACAAGAAGTAGAAAATCCTGATACAGTAGATATTTCAGCGGATGTTTTGGCAACCGCTATCAATCATACGATTTATGCTACTAGTAATGATGAATTACGTCCAGCTATGGGTGGTGTTTACGTTAAGTTTGATGAAACGAATACTACTTTTGTTGCTACAGATGGTAACAGATTAATTCGTTACAGAAGAGTAGATGTTGCTTCTGATTCAGGTACAGGGATCATCATTCCTAGAAAAGCATTATCATTATTAAAAAATAGCCTTCCGGCAGAAAATGTGAACGTAGCAGTGGAATTCAATATGTCCAATGCTTATTTCAAATTCAATAATATTAAATTGATTTGCCGATTGGTAGATGAGCGTTTTCCTGATTACGAAAATGTAATTCCTGCGGAGAACAATATCAAATTGACGATCAACCGTCAGGAATTTATGTCTTCTTTGAAAAGGATTAGCATTTACGCGAATAAGACGACACATCAGGTTCGTTTGAAAATCAATGGGAGTGAATTGCAAATCTTTGCGGAGGATTTAGATTTCTCTAATGAAGCGAGTGAGATTATGGCTTGTGAGCATCAAGGAGATGATATTGAAATCGGATTCAATGCTAAGTTTTTGGTTGAGATGTTGAATAACTTAGATAGCAAAGAAGTGAGCATTGACATGTCAGCTCCTAATAAAGCAGGATTACTATTCCCTTCTGATATGGATGAGAACGAAGATATTTTATTATTGGTAATGCCGGTAATGTTGAATAATTACGTTTAAGGGTAAATAAAAGACTTTTGATATTTAAACCTCTGGGAGTTGCTTTCAGAGGTTTTTTTGTTTTAAGCCAGTTTGTAGAACTTTAAAATATGAGATTTCTTTCCACATGTACTTGTGATGTAGATTCGATCATCTATTATCAGGTATGCTTCAAAAAGTAGAATTCAATTTTTAGAAAGGTTTATTTTATCTGAAATTTCTCCCTAAGATGTTTAAAAAAGAGCACCTGATTCTATTGATTTCCTGATATATGTATAATCTAACTTTTTCGGCCACCATTGCCGTAGGAGGCATGTATTAGAGATAATCTTATATTCGGTTGCGTCAAGGCTTGCGGTTAGAATATAAATCTTGCAATCTTTTTCAAGATTTATATGTAATAAGCATGTACTTTATTTGGATTTATTTAAATAAATAGATTACTATTGTATAAATATTTTAACCGAGTTTGAATCTCACATATTGAAACTCAGTGCCAACCCCAAATTAGAACCATGGCATTAAAACTTTATAGGCTTGATTACCCGCAATAACATATTTTTTTTCGAGAAAATTTTAATAGTTCAATTAAAATTATTAAACCGTTTTTTTCACAGAAAGGAGGTGAAGGAAATAAGTAATAATTTTAAGATGTAATTTTTTATCAAGGATAAAATTATTGCAAGGTGAAAATGGAATCATCTATAATAAATTTCATAAAATAAGCCCCGCACATTATGCTGAATCGCAAAATTAAGACATAAGCGCGAGGCTATTGAAATAAAATGTAAATATAAAAATAACAATTATGACGACTAAATTTTTTAATCGTATAAAAATTTCTCAAGTATTATTAATATTTGCTACTGTTTTTCTAGTAGCATGTACAGAAGAAGTAAATGAAGAGTTGAAAAAGAAGGATGAGAGTATTTATAAGATAATTAATAACAGATATGAATTTGATCATCTTGAAGACTTCTACAACTTAATAAGTGCCGAGTCTGAAGATAAACTGAAGGAAATCTCAGATTATAATTTTTATAACAGTTTCATATCTTTTTCAGAACTAAATTATAACAGAAGGTTTATTGAAGAAGATGATGAAGATGAGATAATTTATTTATTGCTAAACGAAGACGGAGTTATTCAAATTCAAAATAAATTATTTCAATTAAATTTTGATGATGAAACTGTTCTTGTTTATCAGAATGAGGAAGAACTGGAATTAAGAAAACCTACAAGAATTTATTCATTTGAAGATGAGGTATTAAGTATCGAATTTGACGAGTCATATGATGAAAATGATACTCAACGATTATCTTATTGTAGTTCTAAAAATTCCGATTGGATTGAATTAATGAGCTCTTCTCAAGGTATTGTTGAATATAGACTAAGATATTTGAAAGTAGGCATATATTATTCAGTAACTGGAAAAATAAGAAAGAATAGTAGAGGTGGTGCTGTAAATATGAATATAGAAACTCAAGGTTTCCCAATCTTCTTTAGAAATAAAAGAAACTGTTATGGGAATTCTGTTTCCTCTTCAGCTGGGGGCTATAATCAGAGCTATAAAATTAAACCTTACGCTAGTACTAGAAGATTGAAAGCTTATAATTTTAGAGTTTATGTAGCTGCATCAGATGGGCAATTGTTGACTAGTGCAGGTGCTTTTGCAACAATTTCCTGTAGACCTTCAGACTCGTGCTAATTAAATGAAAATAAATTTACTTTTATTGGTAAGCCTTTTACCGGGCTTGCTTTTTTCTTGTGTTTCTGATGTGGATGTGCAACTACCCGAGCATTCTAGTAAGATTGTACTTTATTCTGTTGTATCGGATAATGATACAATTAAAGGTTATGCTGGCTTGTCGTCTGATTTACTTTCTGAAAACATTGGGACAGAAGACCTTGATATAGAATTATTCGAAAATAATGAATTGGTTTTTCAGTCCAGTATTTTGGCTGATACACATTTCAATACAAATATCATAGCGAATAATAATTCTTCATATCATTTCAAAATAAGTAGTGATAATCAGGAAGCAGAAGCTTTTACTTTGATACCTGAAGCACCTGTTATAGAAGATATTAAATTTACTGATTCTGTTTTCATCAGTGAATTCGGACCAGTAAGCAGAGTGGAATTTGTAATTAACGACTCTTTAAATAAACCCAGATTCTACGAAGTTGAACTTTCAGCTTTTTATGATCTGTACTACCCTAATGGGGAACCCTATCCGGGTAGTATTTTTTATGGTTTTAATTCACACCCAATTATAATTGCTGAAGATATAGAAAGGTTTGCTCCATATAGTATCGTTTTTTCAAATCGGCTGTTTAATAAAACCCGCCAAACTATCAGTATTTATTATTACAGAGTTAGCTTTTTTGAAAATGGTCCGGTGGATTATGATTACAAACTAATTGTTGAATGTAAATCTATAACCGAAGATTTATATCTCTATAAGAAATCCTTGTTCAAACATCTTGAAACGCAGTCGCCAGATATCGTTGACGGTTTTGATCAAATAAATGATGTGTACTCCAATATTATAAATGGCTATGGAGTTCTCGGAGCCACCAATATAGTTTTGGATACAGTTAATAAAATACAATAGTAAGCTCATGAGTTGTAAAGTAATTCTACAGTGGCATCATGCTAAAAATTATTTAGTTTTTTTAGCTCTATGGATATGTATAGTTTTAATCCCTACAGAACTGACTGCACAAGTTAATACTATTAGTGGCTTTATTAAGGATTCATCAACAGGAGAATTGATAATTGGGGCAACTGTATATGATAAAGAGTCCGGTAATTTTTCGGTTTCCAATCAGTATGGTTTTTATACTCTTGAAATTAATAATTCAGTTAGTTTGCTACTTCAAATAAATCACTCAGCATACAAATACTTGGATACAATTATAGCGATTCCAAAGGGCTCAAAAAGAATCAATTTTCATCTTAAACCAAAAGGGTTTCTAAATGAAGTAGTAGTATACAGTAAAAATGATTTTAATGCTCATAAGCTCTACGGTGCAAATCTAATGAGTTTGGAAAGCAGGACAATAAATCAGTTGCCAGCGTTGGGAGGTGAACCAGATGTGCTTAGATCTATTCAGTTTCTACCAGGAGTAACAGCTACCAGTGAGGGTAGTAGTGATTTTTCTGTCAGAGGCGGTAGTAATTTTGAAAATCTCATAATGCTGGATAATGTCCCACTTTATTATGTTAATCATTTGGGAGGGTTTGTTTCAATTTTCAATTCGGATGCAATTAATAATTTTGATTTGTTCAAAGGTGGGTTTCCTGCTAAATATGGTAACAGGCTTTCTTCAGTCTTAGACGTAAATACCTTGGAGGGAGATAGACAAACCCAAAAAGGAAAGGCGAAAATTGGATTGATTTCGTCTAGCGTCAGTTATCAAGGGCCAATTAAAAATGAGAAAACATCATTTTTTATATCTGGTCGTAGATTTATGTATGATTTGATAACGCGCCCTTTAAGTAAATTGCTTTTTGACGGTACTTCTCTTGGTTACAGCTTTTACGATCTAAATGCAAAGATCAACCACGTTTGGAATGATAACAATAAAATTTATTTAAGTATTTATGCTGGTGATGATGGCAATATAATTAAAAACAAATCAGAAGGTAATATTTCAAAGAATTATCAAAAATGGGGAAATAAATTTGTTTCGATGAGATGGAATCATATTTATTCACCTAAATTATTTAGTAATTTTACACTGGCTTTTTTAAATTATAGGTTTACAAATGGAATAAAGTATAGCGGTAATAGTCCGGAAATTGTGAATGAAAGCATCTCGACTTCCCGCATTGACGATATTTTGTTAAAATTAGATTACGAATATTTTCTAAAAACAAATTTGTCCTTAAACTTTGGTTTGCACCAAACCTATCACTTTTATCTTCCGAATCAATTAAGTGAGTTTAAGTCTGAGAATAGTAATGTAGTAATAGATTCTAACTATCTGAGAAGCTCTATTCGTGCATATGAAAGTAATTTTTATGCGCATGTTGACTGGGACCTTTATAAAAATCTTACTATTAGCCCCGGACTAAGATTAGGAATGCTTGCTGTTGAAAAAAAGACTTACCTATTACCCGAACCTAGATTTAATATGATATTTAAAGCTAATGAGGGAAATGTTTTCAGTTTTTCCTATGCCTTAATGAATCAAAATATTCATCTATTGAGCAGTACTGGTTTGACTTCACCAATTAATATCTGGTTGCCGTCAAGCGAAAGTATCAAACCTTCACAGTCTCAACAATTAAATGTAGGTTATATTAAAAATTTCCGATCTCAGGAATTTAAAATATCGGGTATGTTTTACTATAAGAAATATTCGAACTTGGTAATGCCACGACAGGAGATAGGCTTGTTGTTTGAAACTCAACCAAATTTCATAGAAGAGAACATTAATGTGGGTAGAGGAAGAGCTTACGGTGCAGAGTTAATGATTGAAGTAAATAAGCCAAAATATCAAGCCTGGACCACTTATACCCTGTCAAAATCCCTACGTCAGTTTGACGAGATTAATGGAGGGGAAGAATTTCCGTTCCAGTTTGACAGAAGGCATGCTGTAGATTTTGTTGTAGTATTTAAGGTAAAAGAAGGCGTAAATTTCTCAGCAACTTGGAATTATACATCTGGTGCTCCGATTACTTTACCCATAGGAAAGTATCAGGTTCCTCATGATAATAATCCGAATTTTATGAATAATATATTCATCTACGAGGGTATCAATAATTTTAGAATGGGAGATTATCACCGCCTAGATATTGGCATAAATTTCATTAAACAAAAGCGAAAAGGTGAAAGGATATGGAACGTCAGCATCTTTAATGTGTATAATCGTAAAAATCCATATTTTTATTTTTTACAAAGAGATGATATTGAGGGCCAATTATCTTTGAAACAACAAAGTCTGTTCCCTTTTCTTCCTTCTTTTAGTTACACTTTTAGTTTTTAATCTAGATGTTAATAACCTAGATAGCAAAGAAGTGAGCATTTACATGTCAGCGCCAAATAAAGCTGGTTTATTGTTCCCATCAGATATGGACAAGAACGAAGATATCTTATTATTGGTAATGCCGGTAAAGTTAAATAATTACGTTTAATTAAGTTTTTCTTTGTTTTTAAATAATTACCTTATACTTTTGAAAAAATGAATTTTACGCACAATACATATTATTACTATTATCAAGCCCCGAAAGGAATCGGTAATGGTAGTGTTATGCATATGATGTAAGACATATTTCAAATAGAAAATATACCAAGCCCGGTTCCAATGGAATCGGGCTTTTTTTATGTCCAAATTTTAAACACTAACATTAAAAATTAATTACTAATACCATGGAGCAAATTTATGACAATTACACAACCGAAGACCAAGAAGTTTGGGGCATCCTTTTCGGAAGACAATTTCAAAACATCAAAAAAGTAGCCACTAAAGAGTTTGTGGATGGAATTGATAAAATTCATTTTACAGAAAAAGCTATCCCTAATTTCAAGGAAACTAATAAATACTTGAAAGAGCTTACAGGATGGCAAGTTGCTGCTGTACCAGGCATAGTAGATGATGATAAATTCTTTGAACTCTTGAGCAATAGAATTTTTCCTGCCACTACCTGGTTGAGAACCAGAGAACAATTGGATTATTTAGAAGAGCCTGATATGTTTCATGATGTGTTTGGACATATCCCCTTGCTAGCTAATCAACCCTTTGTAGATTTCTTGCAAGGCTTAGCTAAAATAGGATTGAAACATTTAGATGATGACTGGGCAATCCATTTATTAAGTAGAATTTATTGGTTTACGATTGAATTTGGCTTAATTAGAGAAGATGGTGACTTAAGAATCTACGGAGCAGGAATTATTTCCTCTCCAGGAGAAACTAAATTTTCTATTTCAGATGAACCGGAGCACTTTGATTATAATGTAGAAGCTATTATTGATAGCAGTTATAGGAAGGATAAATTCCAGACGAAATACTTCATCATTGACGATTACGAGCAATTGTACAGTTCACTTCCACATATTGAGAAAGTAATAGAAGACAGATTGAAAAAGGAACCTGTTAGTATCCCTTAAGAATATTACTTTAGGCAGTAGCATAAAAGTTGCACGAATATCCACCGGTGCCTATGTATTCACCGGAAAGCATTTGCAGTGGCTAGTGAAAGAACCTTCCAAGTTTATTAAACTTGGAAGGTTTTTATTTTTAAGGTGTTTTATTTTTATTTTTCCTCGCTCTCTATCCTTAATTTTTCCTAAGTTTGAAATATGGTGGAGGACAGTTATAAACATCAAGGCATGCGAAGAAGACTCATTCAAAAGCTTCGCGATAAAGGGATAGAATCGGCACGAGTTTTAGAAGTTATGGGTAAAATTCCTCGTCATATTTTCTTTGAGAATGCTTTTTTAGAACATGCCTACCAAGATAAAGCCTTTCCAATTGGCCATGGTCAAACCATATCACAGCCCTACACCGTTGCTTTTCAGTCGCAGTTGCTTAATGTTCAAGCAGGAGATAAAGTTCTAGAAATTGGAACTGGTTCGGGTTATCAAGCTATGGTGCTTCATGATTTGGGAGCAAAGCTTTATACGATTGAATATCAACAAGCGCTTTATGAAAGGACTAGTGCCTTTCTGCCCAAGCTCGGTTATAAAATTAGTTTTTTTCAGGGAGATGGTTCCAAAGGCTTAGCAATTCATGAACCTTTTGATAAAATAATTGTGACTGCCGGAGCTCCAACAGTTCCCAATTCATTGATAGCCCAATTAAAGGTAGGCGGTTGCTTGGTTATTCCGGTTGGCGATAATAATAAGCAGCAAATGCTTAGACTGACGAAAACTACCGAAAAGGAAATTAGCAAAGAGGTGTTTGCTGATTTTAGTTTTGTTCCTCTGAAAGGAGATGAAGGTTGGAATTGAGCAAGAAATCCTGAAAATAACTTTTCTAATACGTTATTTTCAGGATGTTATTTATTAATGGAAATCGTAAACTGATTTTTCATCGAAATCCTTGTCGATTTTCACATTCAAATCTTTTAGTAGGCCTTCTTTTAAGTCATACACCCATCCATGGATTTGTAAACCTTGCGTTCTGATACCCTCCTGGACATAGCTTGTTTTGAACAAATTATAAACTTGTTCTTTTACATTGCTTTCCACTAATCTATTCACCTTTTGCTCTTTGCTTTCGGCTTTGTCTACAAAGGCTCTATTTTTTTGATAACTTTCTTTAATGTTCATTAACCAAGAATCGATAAGTCCTAGGCTCTTGTTCTCGATAGCAGCAGCAACACCTCCACAACCATAGTGGCCACACACCACAACATGTTCTACTTTTAGAACTTGAATGGCATATTGCAATACTGACATCAAGTTGTTGTCAGTATGTACCACCATATTAGCTACATTCCTATGAATAAATAATTCACCTGCAGAAGTTCCAGTCATTTCATTTACTGGTAAACGACTGTCTGAACAGCCTATGTAAAGGTATTTAGGCTTCTGACCTTTGGCGTGATTTTCAAAATAATGCGGGTCAAGATTCAATTTCTCTTCAACCCATTTTTTATTGTTTTCAAATAATCTTGAATATGATTGTTGTTCCATCGTGGTATTTATTTAAAACTGTACTTTTTGTGAAATTCATCGAAGCCAAGCAGTTCAACCTCAATGTTTTTGTATTGGGCACCTTCGTTTGTGAATAATTCTATCGCTTCAATAACGTCAAAATCTATGAATTTTGACTTTCTAGCGTCAATAATTACTTTCGCATTTTCAGGTATTTGATCAAGTGTTTTAACCATGCTCGCCTTATTCAAGAAAGAAACTTCATCTGATAAAACTAACCGAATAGGCTCCCCTTCTTTATGAGATTCTTTATCGAATGAATAGGTATTTTTCATGTTTTTGAGCAATATATTTAAGAATCCGGCCAATAATCCTATTATAATTCCTACTAATAGATCGGTAAATACTATCGCAACAATGGTAATGACAAAAGGATAAAACTGGGTTGGTCCAACTTTATACATTTCCTTCATCAGATTTACATTTGCTAATTTATATCCTGTGAATAGTAATATAGCAGCTAAACTTGCATATGGTATCATATTCAAAATAGTAGGAATGATGAGGATAGCTACTATTAGAAGTACTCCATGTAAGAAAGCGGATAATTTTGTTTTCGCGCCTGAATTGATATTAACTGTACCTCTGACTATTACTGCAGTCATTGGTAAACCCCCTATTAGACCAGCAAGGATATTACCAATACCTTGAGCTTTTAATTCTTTGTTTAGCGGAGTCCGGCGTTTTTGCGGATCTAATTTATCTACAGCCTCAACACTTAGCAGTGTTTCTAAACTTGCTACAATAGCAATGGTAATAGCTACCGTATAAATGGTTGGGTTGGATAATACAGACCAATCCGGGAACACAAATAGTTCTTCAAAAGAAGTGTTTTCTCCTAAAACTGGAATGGTCACTAAGTGCTCTTGTGATAATGCCATTCCATTGCCCATAGCTATAAATAAAGCATTAATTCCAACTCCCACAAAGACCACTACCAAAGGAGCAGGGATTGACTTGATTGTGTTATTCTTTATGTAGCTCCAACCAATTAGGATAATCAAAGAAATGACGGAAATGATGAAAGCTGTGAACTCTATATTTTGAAAGGCTGAAACTAGTGCAGTTAATGCGTTTTCATCATTATTTTGCCAAAAATCCAAATCTCCCAAATAGTCTTCATCATACCCAAAAACATGTGGTATTTGCTTGATAATTAGTAGAATACCTATTGCCGCTAGCATTCCTTTTATGACAGAAGATGGGAAGTAATTCCCTATGGTTCCGGCTTTAAGGAAACCTAATAAGAGTTGGATAACACCAGCTAGAACCACAGCTACCAAAAACCCTTCAAAGAAACCGATGTCTGCGATGGCGTCATAGACGATAACTGCTAGACCTGCAGCAGGTCCAGAAACTGCCAATTGACTGCCACTTAAAAGTGCCACGACTATTCCCCCTACTATTCCAGTTACTAATCCAGAAAATAGAGGTGCTCCTGAGGCTAACGCAATCCCGAGGCATAGCGGCATTGCAACTAAAAATACTACTATACTGGAAAGGGAGTCATTTTTAAAATGTTTAAATGTTATTCCTGTATATGTTGAAAATTTTGATTCACTCATTGTTTAATCAATTATTGATTTTTTTAAAAAGCATAAATGATTTCGTTTAGATGAAGTCATTTATTTGTTCAATAAATTTTAAAAGAAATGAGATTATACTTTTGGGGGAGGGGTGATTTTTAATATTGAAATGGATTCGTAAAGATTCGAATGAAAAAAAATATTTACTAATAAGCTATGTAAAGTACTTTTTACAGAAGCTCGGAGAATTCCTAGTTCTTTGAAATGGAAGCTATTGTTTTCATCTTCATTATTTTCTTTTGAGGATTCTTTACTTTCCTCCTCAAAAATATTCAGGCCATTAGTTGATTCCTCAGCCAGAATACTATTCGAAACTACCCTGTTCTGTAATTCTTGTATAGCATTTAAACATAGTTGCGGTATAAAAGCTACATTAAAGAGGCAGACTAAAAAAAATAAGGATATGGTGATTTTGATAGTTTTCACTGCTGTTTTTCTAATAAGCCAAAATTAAGTATTAAAATTTTAAATAGATAATATAAGATACTTAAATGAATATAAAAAGGTTTTGAAGGTCTGTATTAGCAGAGTTTCTGCTTTGCTTTAGAATGAAAGCTGAACAATCGTGACTTATTCATGATTTGATGATTTTTTCTTTATAATCAGTTCATTTTGTAGGTATATCTTTCATAAAAAATAGGTATGAAGATATTATATGCTATACAAGGTACTGGCAATGGCCATATCAGCCGAGCTAGAGATATTATTCCTCTTTTAGAGCAATATGGTGAGTTGGATGTCTTAATCAGTGGAACGCAAGCTGATGTCAAATTAGGACATAATGTGCGATATCAATTTGATGGCCTAAGTTTTGTATTTGGAAAGAGGGGAGGAGTAGATCTTTGGGCTACTTTCAGAAGTGTTAGCTTCATTAAGCTATTCAAAGAAATCTTGAGATTGAATGTTGGTGAATATGATTTAGTGATAAACGATTTTGAACCCGTATCTGCTTGGGCATGCTTTTTAAGGGTAAAAAAGTGCATCGGATTAAGTCATCAAGCGGCTGTAATTCATCCGTTCGCTCCGAAACCGGACAAGATGGATTTTTTAGGTCATTGTATTTTGAAATATTATGCACCAGTCAGTTCTGCATATGGTTTTCATTTTAGGGGGTATGGCGACAGAATAAACTTGCCAATTATTAGGCAAGAAGTTAGAACAATGAGAGAAAGGAAGGAAGAAAATCATTATACTGTTTATTTACCTTCCTACAGTGATAAGAGAATTATTCAGGTTTTATCGCAAGTGAATGCTGATTTTCAAGTGTTTTCTAAGCATTGTTCAAAAAGAAAGAAGGAAGGAAATATAGAAATTATTCCAATTGATAATCAACCTTATTTAGAAAGTTTAAGTGCTTGCAAAGGAGTGATTTGCGGGGCAGGATTTGAAGGTCCTTCAGAAGCATTATTTCTTCATAAAAAATTATTAGTCATACCCATGAAGGGGCAATATGAGCAACAATGTAATGCAGCTGCTTTGAAAAACTTGGGGGTCGAGGTCCTTAAAACATTACACCAGAGGCATATCCAAGTAATACATGAATTCATTCGTCAGAAAGAAAAGCCTCAACTCAACTTTCCTGATGAAACAGATGAAATTATCTCTAAATTGATGAAAGACAATGTGGGGTCAGATTATACTTTAACAGAAACTTCTTTCTCCTTTTCATGATGACTGACTATTCTATTCATCATTCCGTTAAAGATAAATTCGTGAAAAATATAAATGCTATACCAATATACTCTACCAAATAAGCCATGAGGACGAAAAGTAGCAGTTTGAGTAATCTTATTTTTACCGTTTTCTTTTGAAACTTTAAATTCAAGCCATGCTTCACCTGGTAATTTCATTTCAGCAATTAAAAGTAATCTACCTTCCTGCTTATCAGCCACCAGAACTCTCCAAAAGTCCAATGAGTCTCCTGCCACCAGTTGATCAGGGCTTCTTCGGCCTCTTCTAAGTCCCACTCCACCTACTGCTTTGTCCACATAACCTCTTAATTTCCAGAGAAAATTCCAATAATACCATCCTCTATCGCCTCCGATTTCCCAAATATTTTGTAACACCTCATCTCGATCTCTTTCAAAAGTAGTCGTCCTTTGGTCTGTAAAGCAGCCATAGGTCGGAACTTTTACAAACTCCATTAAATCTGTATTGATCTTTGAACTAGCAAAAGCATCTTTCCAACTGGACACTACTTCGTTTTGAGCAATTCTATCAAAAGCCATTTTTACTGCATCACTATAAGGAATGAGCTTTTGAGGAACGATGTTCTCAATTCCTTTATTTTCGACTATGACCTCATTTCTCATACTATCTACTAAACTGCTCGCAATCTTATAGCTAGTGGCAGTTACAAAATGAAGCCAATATGAGCTAAGACGGGGTGTCAATACCGGGAGTGTGATAATATATCTTTTTAATCCTCGAACTTTGGCAAAGATTAAAAGCATTTCTTTGTAAGTTAGAATATCTGGGCCTCCAATATCATAAGTTTTCCCGTAGGATTCCTGTTTTCCGATGATTCCAGATAGATAATGAATCACATTTCTTACAGCAATTGGTTGGCATCGCGTTTTTAACCATTTTGGAGCCACCATCACAGGTAATTTTTCTACCAAATCACGTATGATTTCAAAAGAAGCACCTCCAGAGCCAATGATAATAGCAGCTCTCAAAACGGTCAGGGATGCATTAGCATTGGCTAATATATCTTCTGCATTTTTTCTAGAGCTAAGATGCTTTGAAAGAGACTCATCATTAGAGATCCCGCTGAGGTAAATAATCTGTTTACAGTTTGTTTTATTAATGGCATCAACAAAGTTTTGTGAAGTATCCTTTTCCATTTGTTCAAAACTGCTAGATGAGCTACCCAGGGAATGAACCAAATAATAGGAGGCCTCAATATCTTGCGGCAAGCTTTGAAGTTGTTCTGGCTTTAACAAGTCAGCTTCATAGAACTGAACCTTATCAATTAATTTTTCTTCTAATTCAATCCGTCTTTTATCTCGAACAAGGCAGATAACATCATGTCCTTGCATCACTAAAACCGGTAGTAATCTTCTCCCGATGTAACCATTTGCTCCTGTCAATAGAATCTTCATATTAACTGAAACTTATCACAATCCGAAAGGTTATGATTTTCGTTAGTCGAATAAATAGAGCGTGTAGTAGAATAGTTCTAGCGAATTTGGAATAGCCTTATTATTTTTAGAAAATTAAATAAATAATTGTACTGAAAATATTGATTATGAGGGGTTTAAGTATCAGTAAATTAGACGAAGAAGTGTCAGGAAATGAAGAATTAAATGTCCTTTTAGTGGGTAATAATCCTTTAGAGCTGAGTATTATTTATGAGAAGCTTTTTGATTTAAAAGACAAAATCAACCGGATAGAGACCGCTTTTTCTCATGCTGATATGCTTAATAAAATTCATTTAATTCACCCAAATTGTATTCTTCTAGATGATAGTATGGGGAAAAGTCCATTAAAAGCAATAGTGAAGACTGTTAATTCGCTGAGTAAAGAAGCTATTGCAATCACTTTATTGAAATCTCAGAATAGGCAAGAGGTAACGTCTGGAGTTGATGAATATTTAATGAAGGATAGCATCGAAAGCTCCAAAATTTATAAAGCATTGAAAAATGCACTTAAATTCAAGAAAACACAGCAATTTTTCAAAATCAAGTATTATTCAGGGAAGCGTAATTTTAAAAGGATATTTATATAAACGCTACTAAATAGAAGGTGAAGGATAATACTTCATCGCCCCTTTTTACTTTTATCTTTATTTTTTTACCCTCTTTTTTACTTAGGATATCATTTATAAGCCCCAAACTTAAATCTCTTCCCAAGTTTCCATTAAGGCTGATGATTTTATCATCTTTTCGAAGACCTGCATCGTAAGAAGGCGTGTCCATTCGCACCTTTTCAATTTCATAATAAGGTTCTAAATAGTATTCGCCTTTTGCCACCACAGTTAAGCCACTCATGTCGTGTTTGAATTCTTTTTTGAATAAGCTATTTCTTCTTAGATATATTTTTTCATTCCCATAATCAAAGAATAATTTAAATCTATTCAAAATTCCTCCACCAATAGTTCCATTTCTTCCCGTACTCTTGATAATGTCTTGATATACACCCGAGTCGGGGAAATTGGTTACCACATTTTCTAATGTATATTTATCCAGTGAAATCTGAGTTGTTCGGGCGGCATGTCCTTCTATACTTCCGGCTATTCCTGCACCGAGTATATCCTGGACATTTTTTTCTGGTAGTTGAATGTATTCACTGCTGTTTTTGTGCAACATCAGAGGGTGAGAAGCGCCCGTATCAATCATGAGCTTAGCAAGTATCTCCGTTGAATCATTGACTTTCAAATTTTGAAAAATATAGGGCTTGCTATTTTCGATCTTCATTTCTATGGCTTTATAGAGCAAAAGGGGTCTATTAAAAAACTCGGGCCGATAAAACTTCATTAATTTATTTTTGTAATCAACCCTCACAACAAAATTTTTAAAAAAGTCATACCCTAAGATTCCATGTATTTTTATACCCAAGGTTTTTTGCAGATTCAGGTAATCTTCTTTTAAAATCAAGAGCGGTATATTACTTCCCGTAATATTTCCTACCTTAACACTTGTCCTATTTACGATGTATGCTTCTACTTCTTTAATTCCTGCAGCACCGATCAATGTTAATTTTCTATCAGGTTCAATGCTTAGGATATCGCTATATGATTTATCAATTAAAACCGTATTGGTAACTCCTGTATCGACAATAAACTTAAGCGGAATAACGCCCTCAAACAGGACATTTATAATTATGAGATTACTATTAAGTTCGAAGGGTACGGTTGTACTTCTTTTGTTATCATTTATTTCAAATCCAAATTTTAAATTTTGCCCTGAAACTTTTTTAATTTGAGCAGTTAGTATAATCAGAAAGAAAAAAGTATAGTTGATACACTTTTTAATCATAATTTAGAATTAGATGTTGAATATGAGAAATATACAAAATTACATTGAGCATACGAATCTCAAAGCGACAATAACTTCAAATGACATTGAAATGTTATTAAAAGAAGCGCAAGAAAATAATATTTTTGGAATATGCGTCCCCCCATTTTGGGTTAAAAAAGCCAAAAGAGATATAGGTAAGACAGGAATGCAATTAGTTACCGTTATTGGTTTTCCTTTAGGCTACCAAATGAGCCAAACTAAAGAAGCTGAGGCGCATCAAGCTATAAAAGATGGGGCTGATGAGCTAGATATGGTCTTAAATATATCTGCTATTAAGTCGGAAATGATGTGGCCTAAAATTGAAGTGGCTAAATTGGGTAAGTTGGCCCATGAAAATGATAAGATGCTAAAGGTAATAATTGAAACAGCTTATTTATCAGAAAAGGAAATTGTGGATGTTTGTAAGATTTGTGCAGATGCAGGAGCTGATTTTGTTAAAACTTCTACTGGATTTGCAGATGAGGGTGCCAAGGTAGAACACATAAAATTAATGCGATCTGTATTGCCTGAGCATGTCGGCATTAAAGCTAGTGGAGGCATAAAGACGTATGGGCAGGCAAAAGAATTAATAGAGGCAGGGGCTGATAGAATTGGTACTTCAGTAGGACCTGCAATTTGTCGAGAAGCAAAAGATTAGGCTATCTTCATCGGGACAATACCTTTATGCTTATAAATCTTGATACCGAAATGATCCGTCATATAGTTTTTCAACCTAGAATAAGCTAGCTGCGATTGTTTGTCATCAGGAAAAAAGATTGAAGTTTCCAATACTGCTTTGAGGAAATTTTTGGATTTCGAGAATTCAATCACCCATTTCTTTAAAGTATTAGACCAATCTTCTTCATATTTTTCTTGATGATCTCTTCCGTCAAAAAGTAGTTCTAATTGATTAGAACTGTATTTGTAACGGTAGAATCCTGCTAATTCTTCATAAAAAGTAGACAGCTCTTCAAGGTTGTAATTAGTGGTGGATAATATTTTTTCAATCGATTTGTCTTTCAATCCTAAAGGATTGTAGCGCATGAGGTAGATTTCTTTCACGATTTCAACCATTTGATTCAATAATGAATCTTTCAGCTCTATTTGAGCATTTTGCAATAAGTAGTTCTTGTCAAAGGGAAAAAATCTGCGCTTCATTCAAAATAATTTGTTCAAAGATATAACCAAATCCATAAAATCAGAAGACTTTTTAGTGATAAATGCTCAATTTAATGTCTAATACCACATTCATCACAGTACTTCATTTTTTCAGGGGAACGTTTTTTTGGTTTCTTTTTGTGACCGAAATAGGTCCAATCTGTATATTGTGGTTTTTCCATTTCCTTTGCTTTTTTCCGTTTTTCTTTCACATTCTCTTCCATGCGATCTTCATATTCGGCAATTAGCTGATCGCCCCAGCTTAATTTTTGCTTCTTTTTGAATAGACCGAAAAACCAAGTTTCCTGTTTTACTCGAGGTCGTTTAGCATAATTTCGATTAGCTTCTGGATTAAGACTAGACGGATTCTGCTGATTATTCTCAGGCTGAGATTGACTTATTGGTTGCTTTTGACATGCCGCTAACAGAACCACTCCCAAGATATATATAACACACTTTTTAATCATACTTTAAAAACGTTGTTCTTTACAAATATTGTATAGGATTATTAAACATAATTTTCTTTAAATAGTATATTGTGCTCCATTATAAAGTAAACGGACTGTGAAAAAAGAACAAATTAAAGTAGAATACACCATATATAATTCAATTGAAGAACTTTCCTCTGACTATCAAGAGCTTTGGCAATCAGCTCTTGAAGCGAGAAAATTCTCACATTCTCCTTATTCAAATTTCACTGTAGGTGCAGCTATCGAATTAGACAATGGAGAGATTATAACGGGGACCAATCAAGAAAATGCTTCTTTTCCTGCTGGCTTATGTGCTGAAAGAACTGCTATGTACAGAGCAGGGATTCAAGCACCTGATCAGAAATTTAAGAAAATAGCCATTGCTGCAAGCAGAAAAGATTCTAATCAATTGGCAAGCGCTCCACCTTGTGGAGGATGCCGGCAGGTCATGCTAGAATTTGAAAAGAGGCATCAGCAAGGTTTTGAACTTTTATTTACCGATGCTTCAGGTAAGTTTATTGTAATCAATAAACCTACCGATTTGTTTCCTTTTTCATTTGTGTTTTAGAATAGCCGTTCTATCTGATCGTAGTAGTGCTGTCTAGATGAAATGGAATTTAATCAGGTTCTTAAATCTATAAGTTCCGATTGATTGGTTGAAATTCGTTCCTCTACTATTGAGTATATTCTTTTATCGATCAGTGTGGAGATTCTTCTGTATGTTTGGTACTCATTGCTGGTGAAATTTCCTATTATCATCCCTTTTAGTTCTGATTTATAAAGTTGTTCAGTCTGAAAAATGGAATGAATATATCCCCCTTTTTGATCGTCTGCAATTTTGAAATAGTGACCTTTCCTCTTGAGTAGGAGACTAGAAAAATGCGCTAAGAGAAGAGCATGAAGTTGTTTTATGATGGGCCTTAAAGTAGTATTTTGGAAAGCTTCTATCTCTTTCGTGCCAATTTCTTTCTGAATTGAAGGAATTGCCGGTCTTTCTTGTGGCTGTTGCATGATCTTAAAATCAATAATTCAAATTATTGTTCAAAAATCAGCTGTATTTAGTAATTACTTCGGAAGTCGAAATCTTCTTTTTTAGAATCAAGCAATTTTCCTTGCTGGCATTTAAGTACTCTTGAAGGGTGTGTATCTAAAAAGCTGTGATCATGAGTTCCCATTAGGATGGCAGTACCACTTTTATTGATATCAGTAAATAGTTTAAAGATTCCTTCAGACACTTCTGGGTCTAAGTTTCCGGTAGGCTCATCAGCTATCAATAAAACAGGTTCATTAATTAAGGCTCTCGCAATGACCACTCTTTGCTGCTCGCCACCAGAGAGTTGATGCGGCATTTTATTATCGACAGCTCCCAAACCCACTCGCATCAAAACATCAGCCATGCGCGTTTTCATTTTGGACTTTTCTTTCCAACCAGTAGCTTTCATGACGAAATAAAGGTTCTCTGCAACGGTTCTATCTGCTAATAACTGAAAATCCTGAAAGATTACACTGATTTTTCTGCGAAGCTGAGCAATCTGCTTCGATTTGATACCGTTTATTTTCAATCCTGCCACATCCATCTGGCCTAAGCGTAAATCCAAATCAGCATAAAGCGTCTTCATAAAAGAACTTTTCCCGCTCCCTGTTCTTCCAATGAGGTATACAAACTCTCCTTTTTCTATTTTCAATGAGACGTCACTAAGCACAGCCTTATCTTCTTGAAATATAGTGGCGTTTTCGATTCGTATTACTGGTTCGTTGGAAAATGAGGACATTTTAATTATCTGGATTTAAGACGCTAATTACACAAATTTTATCATTTGGTTTCAATAAACAATAATTCTACAAACGCTCGATTTATATATCTAGAGCTTGAATTTTACCGAAAGGTAATTGATTTATAACTTCCTGTAAGGCCTCTTCCTTGCCTTCCAATCCATATTTATCCATATTTTTCAATGGACGATCGGCTCTAAAATAAGCAATTAATACAAAATTATCATCCCTAAGCTGGATGTAATCAGGAATTTTTGCTTTGCCTTTTACTTTTATGATGTACATTTTTAATAGATTCTAAAGTCTAGTATAAAGTATATAGACTGAAAATGGATGTTTAAGAAAGATAGAAAGCCTTTCCAAAGCTGGAGACTTTGAAAAGGCCACTTCTTTATCTTTTTGAAATTATAACTCTTATTTATTTCCTTTGTTATGATCGGCTAAAAACTGAGCTAGACCTGAATCAGTTAAAGGGTGTTTTAATAAAGCCGTTATTACCTTTAATGGACATGTTGCAACATCTGCTCCCATATTAGCACACTCTAACAAGTGCATAGTATGACGAACCGAAGCAGCTAATACTTCAGTTTCGTAAGCATAATTATCATAAATACGAATGATGTCTTCAATTAAACTTAATCCATCAGTAGAGATGTCATCTAATCTTCCGATAAATGGAGATACATAAGAAGCACCTGCTTTAGCTGCTAATAATGCTTGGCCGGCAGAAAATACTAAGGTGCAATTCGTTCTAATGCCTTCAGCTGAGAACTGCTTGATTGCTTTTATGCCATCTTTGATCATCGGTACTTTTACTACGATTTTGTCATCGATTTTAGCAAGTTCTCGGCCTTCCTTCATCATGGTTTCAAAGTCAGTAGCAATTACTTCTGCACTAACATTATTATCCACGATGTCGCAAATTGCTTTATAATGTGCTTTGATATTTGCATCTCCAGTAATGCCCTCTTTTGCCATAAGGCTAGGGTTGGTAGTTACACCATCCAAAACGCCCATATCATAGGCTTCTCTGATTTCGTCTAAGTTAGCGGTATCAATAAAAAATTTCATTGTGTAGAAAGGGTTATTTTTAATTCAATTAATCTTGGGCAAAGGTAAGACATAAATTGGAAAATAACTTTTCAAATGAAGAGTGTTGTCAGGAAAATGTAATGAGAGTAGGGGGAGAGAAGAAAAATGGCAAACCAACATCGCACCGCTACGACCGCCTACCCTTGCTACCTTCCGGTCCTGGGGGAATTCAGCAGGAGCTGGTCGTGCCGATTTGCCGTTGCAAAGGTAAGTAGAATGATCGGAAATGTAAATAGGGGAGGGAGAAAAATATCAGGGAAATGTGTAAGAGCTTGAAAAGCAAGAGGTTGTTATTTCAAATTTTGTTTTTTGAGATATATATAAACTTTTAATCTACAAGCTCGTGTTAAAGAATTGGATATTGCAGCTTTAGAATTGAATGTAATATTGTACATTTGTAGCCCTTCAAATGGAAGGTGTAATAAATTGACATATGGGGTTGACCGGTATTGACGGTAAGTGTGAATTATGTATTAGCATGCAGGGTGGAGAATGTACATCCTTAAGTAATTCATTCCAACTATAATTGGCGAATCTAATTACGCCATGGCTGCATAATCTTAATTTATTAAGATAAAGCTTTAAGGGTTGAGTCCCCAAAAGGATTCCCCAGCCACATTCCTCGTTCCTTCGTTTTTCCGGGAGCGGTCAAGGAGTGTCGAAAGGAGAAACTAGCATGGTGATGCTATTAAGCCATTGCGAAACTAAAATAGCTAAGGCCTGCAACAGGACTGTTACTTTCCATAACAGGCTCGAAAACCTAATTAGTAACTAAGCATGTAGAAGATGCATCGTTTCCTTATCCGGACGAGGGTTCGAATCCCTCCAACTCCACAATAAAAGCCTCTTGATTGATTTTAAGGGGCTTTTTTGGTTTTCAAGGGGTGTCTCGTCTTGAAATAGCGTTACACAAAAAGAAAATTATAAAATAAAAAAGCCACCTCAATTCTCATCAAGGCGGCTCAACCATACTAAACTACTAGACTTTAATTTTCTACTTCTTGCAATTTGGGATAATCTGTATAACCTTTATGGCCAGGTGTATAGAAAGTATCAGTATCAAATTCTGCAAGCTCCGCCCCGCTTTCAAAACGTTCCACTAAATCAGGATTTGAGATGTAAGGCTTTCCATAGGCTACCATATCGGCATCTCCATCTTCAATTACTTTATTACCCGATTCCCTGTCGAAATGTGCGTTGATCATCAAGTTGCCTTTGTACATTGGTCGGTATCGTTTGGCTATTTCAGTAACGGCTCCTTCTACATCTGATACATCATTGAAAGGTTCTGATAAGTGTAAATAAGCTAAATCATAATCATTTAACTTTTCAATAATATAGTCGAAAGTTGGAATCGTTTCTTCATTTAAAGTCATTCCGAAAATACCGTGCAGTGAAGGATTTAATCTTAACCCAATTCTGTTTTCAGGCATCACTTGTTTAATCTCATCAATTATTTCAAAAAGTATCTTGGCTCTGTTTTCTATAGAACCTCCATACTCATCTTCACGAATATTAGAAGTAGAACTAAAGAATTGATGCAATAAATAACCATTTGATGAATGAATTTCAACGCCATCAAATCCTGCTTCCCATGCATTGGCAGCTGCATTTTTGAAATCCTGTATAGTTTGCTTAATGTCTTCTACAGTCATCTCTTTTGGAGTAACGGTTTCTTTGAAGCCATCTGGAGTAAATGATTTTGCTTCAGGATTAAGCGCTGAAGGAGCCTGTGGTAGTTCTCCATTGTGAAAATCAGGATGCGATATCCTGCCTACATGCCAAAGTTGAATAAATATTTTACCACCCTCATCATGCACCATTTTGGTAACCTCTTTCCATGCTTCCGTTTGTGCTTTTGTGTGGATACCTGGTGTGTTAATATATCCTACAGCCTTTTCTGAAACTTGAGAACCTTCAGTAATGATTAAACCTGCGGAAGCTCTTTGCTGATAATAGGTCCCTTGTAGTGCTGCAGTAGCTATTTTATCAGGATTATCAGCTCTACTTCTTGTCATTGGAGCCATTATGACTCTATTTTTTAGTGTTAAATCTCCTATTTTAATAGGTTTTAATAATGCTTGATTTGTATCCATTTTTATGTAATTAAATTGTGCTTGATTGAATTTATGATCTAAGTTCTTCTAATAGATTATTTAACCTTTGAAGGTTTTTGTTGTCCAATGAAAATTGAATTTGCTCCATCTTTTCTTTTCCCTGCTTCATTACTTCTTTACCTTTTTCAGTTAGCGCTATATACACCACTCTCTGATCCTGTGTACATCTATCTTTAAGGGTAAGCCCCTTTTCGCATAGCTTATTGAGCAATCGGGAAACATTGGAGCGATCATCAATCATTCTATCCTTAATGACCTGCACATTGGCTTTATTTTCTTCCTGCCCATTAATTATTCGTAAAGCGTTTAATTGTTGAAAGGAAATGTCCAATGGTTTTAGAGCCTTTGCTATGAGGTTCTCCAACCAATTAGCAGAATACAGCAATTCAGCAATTAGTTTTTGAGTTTCATTTTGAAATTGATGATTTATAGCTTTTTCTATTTCCATAAGCATTCCATGGATTTATGTGCCATGGAATATAAATACGATCATCAGAGAGAAAAGTTTATGGATCGGTTTAAATTATTTTAATTTGAAGTTAGGATAAGGCACAAAGTCATTTTCCCCAGGCACTTTGGGAAATTTTTGATCAATCCAATCTTGTCTTGCTTGTCTTAGCACTTCCTTATCAGAGGAAACAAAATTCCAATTAATATAGCGTTCTTCAGGGAAAGGTTCTCCTCCGAAAATGTAAACCGTTGAATTTTCGCCTATTTCGAATTCACACAATTTACTGTCTGTTGCAACTAGTATTTGTTTGGGATCATAAGTATTGCCATCACTTTTAATAGTACCTTCTAAAATATACAAAGCACTTTCACCAAACAGGTCCTTGCCAATATTTACTTTTTGCGCCTTGCTGCTTTTAATTTCAATAAAGTAGAGATTGCTGTGAACTGGAACAGGCGATTCCTTTCCAAATGCTTTTCCGGCAATTAATTTGATTTCGAGGCCATTATCATTCCATTGCGGAATTTTATCTGCATCAATATGCGTAAAAGAAGGATCTGAATTTTCTAGTTCTTTAGGTAGTGCTACCCAAATTTGTAATCCGTGTAAATTTTTATCAGAATTTCTTAAATATTCTGGTGTTCGCTCTGAATGCACAACGCCCTTTCCTGCAGTCATCCAGTTTACGGCTCCTGGTTTAATTTCTATCTCGCTACCAATGCTATCTTTATGCATGATAGAACCTTCAAATAGATAGGTTAGGGTCGATAAGCCAATATGTGGATGTGGAGGAACATCTAAGTTTTCATGATCATTTAAAGCGGCAGGTCCCATATGATCTATAAAAACAAAAGGACCAACTGCTCTTTTTTGTTTAAAGGGCAGCAGTCTACCTACCATAAAATTACCGATATCCGCAGCGCGTTCTTCTATTATTAAGGAAATATTTGACATAATAATAAAATGATTTTAGAATTTAACTCCAATAAGCTTCTCTAAGTTTTATAAAGAATCTGGAAATTATTATTTGTCCCAACCCCATGGTGCTTTGGGTGCTGCCACTTCTTCTGTCAAATCAAATTCCACTCTTATAGGCTTATCACTACTTACTCTTCTTAAATTGTAAGTAAAAGTAGAATCCGTAATACTGACCCACCATACATTTCCAGCTGCATAAGGGATTAGATCTACGGTTTCTTGATCGGCAGGGAAATATTGTAATTCAGCAAATCCCGTATTAGGGCTCGTGCCTCCGTACATAGTAATATCGTCTGGACTTCCATCTTCATGTCTGTGATCATGTTTTAATTGAATACTCTGATCATTCAAAGTAAAAATCCAGGTTCTTGAGCGATTTTCACCTACTACAAAAGGAACTCTAATCTGTCCTTCTCCACATGACTTGAAGTGCATCACTAAATTTTGTTGTAGAAAATCCTTAGGAACAGGAGCGGTCACCACTTTCCCTGCATAGGCCTTTCCACAATGTTGTTCTAGCTTTTCCCAAAACAGCAGGTGGTTGTCTTTTTCGTCTTGGGCTGTCAGAATTGAATTAAATGTGAATACTAGTATTGTTAGACTGAAAAGTATTTTCATATTGAGATTTTCTAGGTAAAGTCCGAAAGATACTTCTTTACTGGATTTCCTCCATTTTTTTAATCAAAAAAACTAAATAGAAACTTATATTATAGTAGAAAAGTATGATTTTTATTAATTGGTGAGAAGTGAATTTACACGACCACTTCCGAGGAACTCGGAAAAACGGGAAGGAGGAAAGTTTAGCGGGCCAGCGTTGGCCTTGTGGGTTGATGCATTAAACTTTCTAGAATTTTTGTTTCTTTTTGTTTATGCAAAAAGAAAGTAAGTTAAATCTTAGCATTTAAATTATACTTAGAAAATAAGACTAATTAAATCTGGATTGAATTTAATAATTTTTGTAAGATGATGATTATCAGTTAAATAAATCATTATATCCTTATTTATAAAAATAAATTCAAATTCTCTGTAACTTTCACTTCACTAGTGCATCTCCTATATGAAATGAGCGAAGAAAACTACTTTAAAAATATCTACCTGAGCCAAAAGAATAAGCTCTTCCGCTTTGGCTTCTACTTCTTGAAAGATGAAGAGGAAGCTAAAGATGCTACCCAAGAAGCTTTGATTAAGATTTGGGATAAAAGGGCAGATTGGGAATCAGTTGAAAACCCTGAGGCATGGGGTATGCAAATAGTTAAAAATATTTGCTTGGATAGATTAAGAAAGAAGAAAACGGTCCAGAAGCATCAAGATTCGCTCAAGTTAGAAAAGACTTTTGGGCAAGACCCCGGTACGATTTCCCTTTGGCAAGATCAATGGAAAATTATGCAGGAAGTGATGGAGCAGTTGAGTGAAAAGCAAAAGACTGTATTCATTTTAAGAGAAGTGGAAGGAAATAGCTATCAGGAGATAGCGGAAACTTTGGAAATATCAGAGGCACAAGTGAAATCTGACCTCTTCCGCTCAAGAAAATTTTTGAAAGCAAGCATGCAAAAAATAAATGACCATGGCATTAAAAAAACTCGAACAACAGCTTGAAAAATACTGGCTGGGAGAGCTCAGTCAAGTAGAAGAAAGTCAGTTCAAAAGTGAACTGCAGGCAAATAGGAACGAATTAAGTGGTGAGCTACGACAGATGGCAGAGTGGTTTGAAGGCCATGAAGATGCAAAGCAAAAACTAAGTTTAGGGGATGACTTCGATCAGAATATTATGAAAGAGATTCATAAGAAGTCTCAGCCTAAAGATAAATGGAATTGGATGAAAGTGGCCGCTTCAGTTCTAGTAATCATGGCTTTAGGATTCTTTGCATGGTGGATGCCACAACAGCAAGAGCAAAGGCAGTTGGCTCAAGAAGAGCAAAAAGCTTACCAAGAAGCAAAAGCCACTTTGGAATTGATGGCTTCCATGATGAATCATGGCAAAAAACATTTAAGCTCACTTGAAATGATTAATACAGCTCAAGAGAAAGTGAAAAACACTTTTCAACCAGAAAGGAAGGAAAAGAAGAAAGGGCAGGATGGATGATTAGATAGAATCAAGATTCTAGTCGTAGCGTAGCGAAGATCCCGAGAGGTACGAATCGGGAAAAATAGACAAAAAGGTCAGTACCGGAGGTCAGACCGGAAAATGCTTAAAAATAGATAATTATCAATTGATTTAAATCTCAATACCTAATACTTAAAACTTAAAACTCAGTACTTAAAACTCGAATAAATATGAAAAAGATAGGATTAATAGTTGCATTTGCTTTAGTAAGTATAGCAGCACAGGCACAGAATACTGAATTCATGAAATTTTACAATAAATACTCGACAAACGAGTCATTTACAATAGTTTCGGTGAATCAGCGTATGATAGAATTATTCTCCAACTTCGAAGTGGAGGGAGAAGAGGAAGAAGCCATGAAGAAAGCAGTGACAGGTTTGAAAGGCATTAAATTAATTGCCAACAGTAAAACTAGTGAAGGCGCAGCTTTATTTTCAGAGGCAAACGCAGCATTTTTAAAAGGCTACGATGAATTGATGACCGTGAGAGATGGGAATTCTGATATTAGATTCCTTATTCAAGAGAACGGAGGAAAAGTAAGCGAATTAGTAATGTTGGTAGGAAGTGATAGCAGTTTTGTTGCTGCAAGTATCTTCGGTGAGATCGACCTAAAACAAATGTCCAAAATGGCTAAGGGACTTAATATTTCCGGAATGGAAAATTTAGAGCAATTGGAGAATATGGAAGATGACCAAAAATAGTTTTGAAAAATAAAACCAACTTTAGCAAGGGCAAGCAATAGCTTACCTTGCTTTTTTTCATTTTTAAATACTGAAATCATGCGAATACTAATCCTTACCTTATTCATTTTAGTTTTATTCTCTGCTTGCGAAAAAAAAATAGAAGATCCCTTAAAAGACCTGCAGCAAAAAGAAATTCACAGTCTGAATATTAATCTATACCCTAGTAATCTGAAAATGATTAATTCAAAAAATAATCCTGAGTTTGAGGAGGCTACCAAGGGCATTAAAAAATTGCATGTCCTGCAAATCATTTTGGATGATGAATCGAAAAAGGAAGCTTATGCAGAATGGAAAAGCGAACAAGACTTTACCAACTGGGAGTCGATTTTTACTGCTAGAATTCAAAATACAGACATTGAAATAAAGGCACCTGAAGGACGAGACGATGTTTTATATGCTTCTGCTGATACAAAGGAAGGGCTTTTTGTTGGTTTTTTAGAAGGTAAATTCGATATTTCACAAGTTCCTGCACTTATGAAGGCTGATTTTGATTTGGGACCAATAACCGATTTTGTTCAAGACCGGGAAAAGAAAAAGGAGCAAAGAGAAAAATGGCAAAAGGTGCGTGAAGAAGTGGAAAAAGATTCTTCTCAAGTAGATAGTGATAGCATTCAAGAATAATTTTTATGGCAGAATATATACTAGATATTTCAGGGCTGAATAAAAGATATGGAAATATTCAGGCAGTTGATAATCTTGAACTTAAAGTAGAAAAAGGAACTGTATTTGGTTTATTAGGGCCCAACGGAAGTGGTAAAAGTACTACATTGGGTATTTTGTTGGGAGTAGTCCAAAAAGATTCTGGTGATTTTAAATGGTTTGGAGAAGAACCAACTGCATCGCAAAGGAGAAGATTAGGAGCTATTTTAGAAAGTCCAACATTTTATCCTTACCTCTCTGGGATTCAAAATCTTCAAATAGTTTGTAAGATCAAAGAGGTTCCAGAAAGCAGAATTTTGGAAGTTTTGGAGCAGGTGGGGCTGGCAAATCGTGCAACATCGCCTTTTAAGACTTACTCTCTCGGGATGAAGCAGCGACTAGCCATTGCTTCTGCCTTATTATCCGACCCCGAAATTTTAATTCTGGATGAACCGACAAACGGATTAGATCCTCAAGGAATAGCAGAAATTAGAGAACTGATTCTTGATATTGCAGGCCAAGGAAAAACCATCATTCTAGCAAGTCATTTATTAGATGAAGTTCAAAAGGTTTGTACTCATTTTGCAGTTTTAAAGCAAGGTGAGAAGATCTTTCATGGTACAGTGGCAGAAAGTTTAATGGGGAATGAGGGAGTGGAGGTATTAGCTGATGATACTGAAAGTTTAAGAAAAGTTATTGGTACTTTTCCGTCTTTTATAGACATGAAACTCAATAATGTAGGGAGATTGGAAGTACAATTATCAAAAGAGACTGCAATCCATGAGTTTCATGAATACCTGATTGAAAAAGGCATAGTGCTTACGCACTTAGCCTACATTAATAAATCTTTGGAAAAACAATTTTTACAACTTTTATCCGCTAAGTCATGATATTGAAATATTTACAAATAGAATGGTTGAAGCTTAAAAATTATAAGACTTTTATCAGACTGGCTTCGCTTTATTTTTTGTTGTTACTGCTGATTTTAAGCAGTGTAAAATTATTATTATCATGGATGTCAAGCTCGGGAATGGAGTTTGAAGGTATCAGTCCCGATATAATTCCTTTCTATGATTTTCCAGATGTCTGGCAAAATTTAACCTATCTGGCATCTTACTTGAAATTCTTTTTGGCATTTATAGTGATCATTTCAGTAACCAATGAATATTCTTATAGAACAATTCGGCAAAATATAATTGATGGAATGTCGCCCACCGACTTTCTGCTAGCCAAGCAAAGTATGATATTCGGTTTTAGTCTATTCAATATGTTGGTTATTTGGTTGGCAGGAACACTTATGGGAATTTTCTATGGTTCCGGATTCAGCTTTGGTCTATATACAATGGATATGGAGTTTCTATTAGCTCATTTTCTAGAGCTGCTAACATTCTTGAATCTGGCCATGTTGATTTCTGTAGTCTTGAAAAAAGCTGGTTTTGCCATCATAGGTCTATGTTTTTACGCCATATTTTTGGAACCAGCATTAGTTGGAATTCTGAATTATGTATTTGATGATCATTGGTTAATCACACTTTTTCCAATTCATGCAGTCAATAATTTAATTGAAATACCCTTTCAAAGATATGTGTTCATGGAAATTCAGGATTATGTAAAAGTCAGTAGTGCTATAATAGCTGGGGCGTGGCTTGTTATCAGCATAGGATTAAACTACTTTTTGATTGCGAAAAGAGATATAAATTAGTGTCTGCAGGATTTCTTGCAATAAAAAAAACTCGTGGTTTAAGAAGGGTTTTTCTCCTTTATTAAACCACGAGTATTTAGAAATTCTTTAAAATAATTTAGACTTATGCAAGTGCAGTAACAGGGGCAGTTTTTAATTTCTTCACTTTCTTATCATAACTGCCTGTCCCTAATTGATTCAAAAGCGTGAAGTGACTTTTCAATGCTAAACCGAATGATTTATGGTGATGATAGGGAACACCATATTCTTTTGCTGTTTGCTTTACGATTGGAGCTATTTTATCATAGTGAATGTGACAAATGTTAGGGAATAAGTGATGCTCAATCTGGTGATTTAATCCACCTACTATCCAAGAGAACCACTTAGATGAATTAGCAAAATTAGAAGTAGTGCGCATTTGATGAATCGCCCAATTATTTGCTACACTTCCGTTTTCATCTACTTTATAAAAATCTGTTTCAGTGATTACATGAGCTGGTTGAAAAACTAATGCTAAAACTAATCCACTTATAAATTGCATTAATAAGAATGCTAAAACTACTTGCCACCATACTATTCCAGTTACGATGATTGGAGCCACTAGGGTTAGGGCAATATACCAAGTTTTGTTAAGCATCATTAAACCTAATCCCTTCTTAAAAGTAAGGCCTTGCCCCTTTAGTAAATTTCTTTTGTTATATCGTATTAACTGGTCTAAATCTTTAGCAATCAACCAATAGAAAGTCATTAGTCCATATAAAATGGGCGCATAGAAAGCTTGGAATTTGAAGAAGCTCCTACGTTCTTGATGCGGAGAAAATCGAATAATGCCTTTTTTATCTATGTCTTCGTCATATTCGTCAATGTTAGTAAAGGAATGATGCAGGACATTATGCTGAATTTTCCAGTTAATATGATAAGCGCCTAAAAAATTGGCAGTAAATCCTAATACTTTATTAATGTTATTGTTTTTGGAATAGACTCCATGATTTGCATCGTGCATCACGCACAATCCAATTCCAGCCATACCGAAGCCCATCACTATAAAAAGTGGAAATGCAACTGCGAAAGTGGTGACTAGTCCGCTTAGTAAAAACGCTAATGGAATAAAGTATAACAAAAGCATGAAAGCTGTTTTTACTATCATTTGATTATTAGCGTACTTAGATACCTGATTATCTTTGAAATATTGGTTGACTCTTTGTCTTAAGGTACTTACAAATTCGGGGCTGTCGTTATTGTTAAATTTTACTGTGTTCTTGTTCATAAATATTTGTTAATATTACAAGGTAGCTTAAATTCAAGCAAATCCGTCATTTAGCACTGTTTTTTAGACGAACATAAATATGTTGAATTACATCTATAATTTTTCTTTTTAATATTAGAAAAGTACATTTAGTTAAACGCAATCAATTCTAATGATTGGAAAAATTTTTAGATGAGTTTAGTATATTCAGTACGTCTTATTTCCAAGCAACGAATAGAATATATTCTAAATGCTTTATTTTCAGCCTATTTTATCAATTATTTATAATTCTCTCTCTAATAACTTGAACCTAATTCAGTTTCAGCATTTACCCAAGGAAAAAGGCGTAAATCTTTGAAAAATCCATTTATGTTTAATGATTAGAATGATGGGCTAAACATAACTTAAACAGTTTAATGAGCGATAGTCATTTATACTTATGTATTTAAAATAGATGAAAAAAAATAATTTATGGATAGCTCATAAAAAAGCCATGCTTTTTTGTTAAGCATGGCAGTAAAAATAGTTTGGACTCAGTCGCTATTTTTCGTCTTTATAAATGAAAACATTAGGTTTACCTTTCTCATTCATATAGCCCCTATACATTCCAGACGTATTGAATGGCATGCTAATATTTCCAGCTTTATCTAGGGCAATAAAACCACCAGACCCACCAAATTCCACTAATTCCTCATAAACGATTTTATTAGCCGCTCCATCTAAGCTCATACCGGCATATTTCATTTTTGCTGCTACATCATACGCCACTACAGAGCGAATAAAATACTCACCATGTCCTGTTGCTGAAACACCACAAGTAGCATTATCTGCGTAGGTGCCAGCTGCGATAATGGGTGCATCTCCTATTCTACCATACCTTTTGTTGGTCATACCACCAGTGGAGGTTCCTGCTGCTATGTTTCCATCTTTGTCCAGCGCTACACAGCCTACTGTCCCAAATTTACTGTCAGGGAAATCCAATAATGCAGCGCTATTGCCTTTTTCTTCTTCTCTTTTCTTAACTCTTTGAAGAGCATCATATCTACTTTGAGTGAAGAAATATTCTGGGTCTACCAATTCTAGTCCTTGCTCTTCGGCAAATTTTTCAGCTCCGGGTCCTGACATCATCACATGAGGGCTATCATCCATTACTGAAAGCGCAGCCAAGATGGGACTTTTGATAGTGGACACACCGGCTACGGCACCTGCATTTCTGTTTTTGCCATCCATTACTGCTGCATCTAGTTCATTTTTACCTTTATTAGTAAAAACGGCTCCCACTCCAGCGTTAAAAAGTGGAGAGGCTTCCATAATTTGGATAGCAGCTATTACAGCATCCATCGCGGGTGCACCAGATTCCAATTTGGAATATCCGGCTTCAAGTGCTTCAGCTAATTTAGCTCTGTATTCAGCATCTTGCTCCTCGGTCATATTTTCTCGCTTGATTGTGCCTGCTCCGCCGTGAATCACTAAGCTTATTGGGCCCTGTTTCACGGTTTTTTCTTCATTACTGATTTCGCGATCTTCCACTGCTTCTCTTGTAGTTGGGTCGCAGGCCATAAGCAAGAAGAATATTAATATGGATAGGTAGTACTGATAAGTCTTTTTCATAGGTTTATTTTTATATATTTTAGAATCCAATATAATTAACTCTGTATCTTTTTACAAGATGAATAACTAAAGCGGTGATTTTCTTCCATAAGCGCCAAAAATTCAATAATTTTCGTCAATCTTTTTAAATCTTTGATTTATGCTGAAAATTTACAGAAATTTATTTACCATCATTTTTTCTATAAGCTCACTTGTTTCTTATTCCCAAGTTGAGAAAAGTCTGTATTTCGTACAGACTTATGATAATGCTGGTCAACCTTTACAAAAAGGGACGGCCATCATTCTAGATGGACAAGGTACTGGTGCTACTCATCAAAATTTATTTATAGGGGCTACTAGTGCAAAGGTTTTTACTAATGATAGTACTATTCATAATATTTCGACATTTAATGCCTTTGATCCCGCTAGTGGGCTGGTAAAATTTGCTGTAGATAATAACTTGAGCACTAAGTTTGAAAAAGCAGCTATTGCAACGGCTATATTTGAGCAAGGCGGTAATTTAAAGCTTGTACAGGCGATCGATATCCAAAAAACAGAAACGAGTGATGTAAAAATATCCAAATCTGCGCAAATTGAAGGCTATGGTCAATTTGCTGTTATTCCTGATAATCTGAGTAAATCTGCTATAGGTTCAGTAGCTACTTCAGGAAGCAAAATCTTAGGACTGGTATTGAACAAAGCGGCAGGGATAAATGGTGCAGTAATAGTCGATTTAGGCCGTCTTGAAAACATAAATTCTATAACCAATGGATTTTCCAATTTCAGTCAACAAATTAAGGCAAACGGACATTTGTTATCTGCCTTGGATGCTTATGCAAGTGAAGATTGGTCGAATGCTTTAAATGCTTTTGAGGAATTTGCTAATAATAACCCAAAGGATGAGTTTGCTTGGAAAATGGCTGGTTTTTCCGCTTATGAAGCTAATAATTATGATAAAACGATTAGTAATTTAACTAATGCTTTTAAAATAAAATCAAGTCCAAGGGCCTATTCTATTCGAGCTTTTGCGCACTTTGAGCAAAAGAAATATACCGAAGCGATAAATGATTTTGCGCAGGCTCAAGATCAAAAAGTGAACGAAGCCAAATGGCATGCTTTTAAAGGTATTGCACATTACGAACTAGAGCAGTTAGGTCAGGCAATTCCGGATTTGGAAAAGGCTGTTGAATTAAAATTTAAGGATCCTAAGGTTAGCTATTATTTGGGTAATGCCCATTTTAAAAACGAGGAATATGCTAAAGCTGTAACTGCTTATGACCAAGCTGAAGCATTAGGCTACGATTCTGAAGTACTTTTCAATAATAGAGGAAAAGCTAAATTTTTAACTGGAAAGTATATCGCTGCAATTGAAGATTACACCACTTCTTTAGGTCTAAAGGCGAATTATCAAACTGCTTTGGAAAACAGGGGTGCTGCTTACTATCAAACTGAAGACTGGGAAAAAGCCATTCAGGATTACGAAAAAGCTATTCAGGAGGGCTCAAATGATGCAGATCTCTACCTGCAATTAGCTGAAGCATACTTCCAATCTCAAAATTATGCTTCCGCTATTGCCAATTTTGATAAAGCGATAAATGGAGGTAAAAATGAATCGGATATTTATAGGAAGAGAGGAATTGCGCATTTAGAGCAAGGGAACAACGATCAAGCTATTGCTGATTTCAATGCAGCCGTGGAGAGGGGAGCTAATGATGGTGTGATATTTCAACTTTTGGGAACTGCCCAATTCGAAAAAGGTATTTATCAAGAAGCAATTCAAAATCTAGAAAGAGCAATTTCATTTGAAGTAACTGATACAAGTCTTTTTAGAAATGCTGCCATAGCGAGCAAACAACTTAATAGAAATGAGGTAGCAATTTCGTATTTTAAGAAAGCTCTTGCTGCAGGAGCAAAGGCTCCAGAAGTTTTTGAACAATATGCAATTCTCCTTTTTGAAGCAGGTCAAACTCAGGAAGCCAAAGTCAACATTCAAAGAGCATTGTCTGCAGGAGCGAAAGGAGCTAAAATATACTTGTATCAGGGGTATTTGGCTTTAGTTGATAAAAATTGGGATGTAGCCATATCATCTTTGCAAAAAGCAAAAGAGGGTGGAATAAAAGAACCAGGATTGTTTGCTGCATTAGGAAAAGCTCATTACAATAAAAGTGATTATTCAGCTGCTATAGACAATTTGAAGCAAGCCTTTCAATTAGGAGATCGGTCAGGCGAGAATTATGAATTGATTGGTCAATCATATTTTAAAGTAGAGAACTACGAAGAAGCTTCCAGAGCATTAAATTCGGCAATCCAGGGCGGAATTAGTAATCAGTCGCTTTATTTTGGCTTAGGACAGTCACAATATGAGCTGGGCAATTTCAAAAGTGCAGTGGATGCTTTAAGCAAAGCCGAAGAGCAAGGAGAAAGCAGTCTGATTTTGTATGAAAAAAGAGGATTGGCTTACAATGGGTTAAAATCTGCCCAACCTGCTATTACTGATTTATCAAAAGCAGCTGAAAAAGGCAGTCAGACAATCCTTGTTTACTCTACCTTAGGAGATCTGTATTTTAGAGAGCAAAATCTCCTCAAAGCTGTAGAATCATACGATAAAGCCATCAGTTTAGGTGCAACGGATGCTATTATCTATAATAATAGAGGTAAAGCTAAATTTTTGCAGGATAAGGTTGCTGAAGCCATTGCAGATTATGATTTGGCTTTGACCAAAGACCCAGGCTATGATCAGGCTCTACTGAATCGAGGATCGGCTTATTACCAACAAAAGAATTATTCAGCGGCTATTTCAGATTTGGAAAAAACAGAGAAGAAGAGTCCGGAGGTTGCTGAAATGCTTGGCTTGGCATATTACCAAACTAAGCAGTATGAAAAAGCATTAGAGAATATGCAAACTGCAATCTCTGCAGGTATTAAGAATGCTCAACTGTTTTATTTCAAAGGGAATATTTTATATGATAAAGAAGAATATCGTCAGGCCATTAGTGATTATCAAAAAGCCGAAGAAGGTGGGATAAACGAAGGAGATTTATATGCTAAATTGGGGAATGCTTTTTTTGCAATTGAGAATTTTAAGCAATCAGCTGAGCAACTTACCAAAGCAGTGGACAAAGGCGTTACTGACAAAACGGTCATTGAGAATTTAGGAAATGCATTTTATGAAGGAAAGCAATACGAGGAGGCTGCTCAGTTCCTTCAAAGAGCAATTGCTTCAGGTACTCAAAATCCAAGGACACATTATCATTATGCGAATACTTTGTTCCGTCAGGATAGATTTAAGGATGCAATTAAATCTTATGATGAAGCTATTGGTTTAGGACAGCGAGATGAGGTAATATATAATAATCGAGGTAAGGCTAAAGCAAAATTAGAGCAGTTTGAGCAAGCTATTCAAGATTATAATCAATCTTTATCAATAGAAGAAAATTATGGGCAGGCCATCCTGAATAGAGGGAATGCTTATTTTGAACAAGAATCTTGGCAAGCAGCTTTAGCTGACTTTGATAGAGCAGTTGAATTAGGTCAAACGGAGAATGATACTTTTGTGAAGATGGGATTATGTAATTATAATCTGGAAAATTATCCTGAAACGATAGAGTATATGAATCAGGCATTCCAGACTGGAAATCAGTCATCTGATGTTTTTTACGGCCGAGGAAATGCATATTTCCAACTTGGAGAATTAGATAAAGCTTATAGTGATTTAAACCAGGCGGCTACTTTTGGCGATAAGCACCCTCAGACTTACTATCACCGAGGTCAACTGAATTTTCAAAAAGAAGAGTACGAATTGGCACTATCTGATTTCAATAATGCGGAGGAGTATGGAAGTAATGCGGAACAGTTATATTTTTTACGTGCTAAAACACATTATGCTTTGGATAACTGGCAGAAAGCGTTGACGGACTTTAACCTAGCAATTGCTGCTGATCAAAAGTTATATGAAGCCTATGCCCTTCGTGGGAATACAAAGTTCCGCTTAGAGGATTTATCAGGTGCTATCACTGATTATAATACTGCGATCGAGGGGGGTGTTGAAGAGGCAGTATATTTTAATAATAGAGGAAAAGCCAAGCAATTGAATGGTAATATTGAACAAGCTATTGAAGATTACAACAGAGCGATTGCAACGGATAGCGAATATGGGCGAGCTTATGAAAATCGAGCTTCAGCCAGATTTGAACTGAAAGAATATGCTGGAGTTATTGATGATGTAGATCAATTAGAAGACTTGGATCAAGCAACACCTAGTTTATTTTATATCAAAGCCGAGTCTTATTATGCTTTAGAAGACTGGGTAGGGGCTATTTCTTATTTTGAAAGAGCCATTCAGGGAGATGTGATCAAGTCCGATTCTTACTTCAAAAGAGGAAGGTCTTATTTGGAATTAGAAGATTATCAAGCCGCTTTAGACGATTTGAATCGTGCAGCAGAAACTGATCCTTCAAATGCGAGCATTTACTTATACCGTGCTCAATGCTATTTGTATCTTGGGAATGTTAGATTTGCAGCAGAGGACTATTCCAAAGCCATCACGCTTGAACCTGAAAATACAGATGCCTATTACAATAGAGCTATTTTGAGAGAAGAGACAGAGAATTGGGAGGGAGCTTTAGAAGATTACGATAAGGTAGTTCAATTAAATCCAGAGGATGCTTCAGCTTATTATTACAGAGGAAACGTGAAAGCAGTACTGGAAAACTATCAACCTGCTTTAAAGGATTTGAACAAGGCGATTGAGCTTAATTCGGAGGATGCTTCTTTTTATAAATTAAGAGGAAATATTCAGTATCAACTGGAAGAGGATCTTAAAGCTTGTCAAGACTGGGAAAGCGCAAAAAACATGGGGGATGACAGTGTTAATTATTATTTGCAACAATATTGTGAATAATAACACGATTTTCTAAAATTGACTTTGAGGGAAGTAGCAAATTGGCTTAATGTAAGTGGACGCTTTTGAAATGATGGATTAGAGCATAGTTGTAAGATTGTTTTTTAAAAACTAATCTTGTAATTCTCTTAAATTATTGCTTTTTTGTATTTCGAACTTTTCAACTTATAATCATGATCGACCTTAGTATTAAAAAATTCCTAAAAATCTTGTTTGGTTTTGTTGGTATAGCTTATTTGTTAACCATTATTTATTCAATTACCTCTAATCTTCAAGCTTCCTTCACTGCATATGAATGGGGGAGAGAAATAGGATATAGTATTGGTTTTGTGACTGGTTATTTGCTAATAATTACACTTGTTTTAGCTGCTTTTTTCACCCTGAATTTAATTGTAAACAAATTCAGGTTAAGTAAATAGACTTTCTTTCTTCAAAGCTTTCTTAAAAATTGCTACTGACTGTCACTTTTAACATCGGTTAAATTAGTGTGTGGTATAGTAATAGCGATCTGTCCATATCCATTTTAATAATTACTGAAGTTGATTTGTTTTAAACTATGGCTTCATTCATGCGTTTACTCTCTTAAGTTTTGTTTTATAAAAAGAGTCTATGCTGAATTCAGATTTACTATCCGAAAACCCTAATCTTTGTATATTTTTACCTTTCTATTTTACGCTTTGGGAAGATTTTAATCTGACTACTACTGATATTGATACCATGAAGAAGCTGATTAATTCTCAGTCATGGCTAAAAAAAGAGGAGATCAATTTATTGGAGCAGTACTTGAATCCCGATCAAAAGCCTTCGGCTGAGGAATTAAAAAGTTGGAAAAATCAGATTCAATTTATTAAGCCTCAAAACCTGAAAAATCTGACTACTCTAGGTTTTGAGTTGGCCAAATCTCAGCAAAATGGGCATGAAGTAATTATTCAAGACAAAGACTTGAAAGCCTTTCAAAAAGCTGAAAAGGAATTGGGCTTAATTTTTAATGAAGCCGCTTACCGATTTGAGGATAGTCATACGACTGTTACTTCCCTGCAGCAGTCAAAATCTTCTTTTGATCCTAAACTCATGCAAGAGATTTTGGACGGATCTAAAATAGACTTGATTCAAAAAGTGAAGGATACATTGACTAAAGCTGAATTTGCCTATCATCAATATGATAAAATAGAAGATCAAAGAGCACAAGTCTTAGAATGGTGTAAAATACTAGCTAAGGAAGGTTATGGATCATGGGCTTTTCCTAGAGAATTCGGTGGTCGAGCTGATATGGAAGGCTATTTCACCATCATGGAAACTTTAAGTTATCATGACTTAAGTATGGTTATTAAATTTGGAGTGCAGTTTGGTCTTTGGGGAATGAGTATTTATTTCCTGGGAACTGAAAAACACCATCAAAAGTATTTGAAAGAAATTGGTTCATTAGAATTGCCTGGTTGCTTTGCTATGACGGAGACCAACCATGGCTCTAATGTAAGAGGATTAGAAACAACCGCAACGTACAATCATGATGATAAAACTTTCACGATCCATACACCTCATCAAAATGCAAGAAAAGAATATATAGGTAATGCTGCTTTGCATGGCCAAAAAGCTACAGTATTTGCAAAATTAATCATTAATGGTGAGGATTATGGAGTGAATGCATTTGTAGTGCCACTAAGAAATAAGTCAGGGGAATTGCATGCTGGAGTAGAGATTGAAGATTGCGGCCATAAGATGGGCTTAAATGGAGTGGATAATGGATTAATTGCTTTTAATAAAGTATTGGTTTCTAAAGATGATATGCTGGATAGATTTGCTTCTGTTAGTGATGAGGGCAAATTTATTAGCTCTATTTCATCTGATAATAAGCGATTTTTCACTATGCTAGGCACTTTAGTAGGAGGTAGGATTGGAATACCCCGCTCTGCTTTATCTGCAGCAAAATCAGGTTTGACGATTGCTATAAGATATGCTAATACCCGCAAACAATTTGGACCGGAAGGTGGAGGAGAAGTTCCTATTTTAAACTATAGAATGCACCAAAGAAGACTGATGCCACTTTTGGCTAAAAGTTATGCTATGCATTTTGCTTTAAAGTATTTGACCAATCGTTTCCTAACCAAATCTGAGGATGAAGGGCAAGAAATTGAAGCCTTAGCTGCTGGAATGAAAGCTTACGGTACATGGTTTGCTACTGAAGCATTGCAGGAATGTCGTGAGGCTTGTGGCGGCAAAGGGTACCTTTCAGAAAACAGAATAAGTGATTTAAAAAATGACACTGACGTTTATACTACTTTTGAAGGAGATAATACAGTCCTGATGCAACTAGTGGCCAAAAGTAGGTTAACTGAATTTAAGAAGGAAATGGGTGATATGAATTTCACCGCTATTTTTAATTATCTTACTAAACAAGCAAAAACCTCATTTGCTGAAAAGAACCCCATCGTTGTAAGAAGCACAGATGACAAACATTTGCTAGATTTCGAGTTTCATTTAAACGCTTTCAAGTATAGGGAAGGTGCTATTGTAGCATCTGCAGGGCAGCGAATTAAAAGACTTGTAGAAGATGGCATGGATTCATTTGACGCAGTAAACGTTGCACAGCACCACTTGGTAAATGTGGGGCAGTCTTACATCGAAAGAAAGGTGCTAGAGCAATTTCAATTGGCGGTGGAAACTACCCAAAATGCTGCTTGTAAAAGATCCCTTCAACAATTATGTCAATTATACGCCCTACACACAATCGAGCAAAATCGGGGCTGGTATTTAGAGCAAGGCTACATGGAAGGAGTAAAAACCAAAGCGATTCGAAAAATGGTTAATCAATTATGTTGGGAGGTCCGGCAAGACGCAATTGCTTTGACAGATGCATTTGGAATTCCAAATCAGTTATTGGCTGCCCCAATCGCTTTCCAGTCCTAATTTTTGTAATTAAAATTAAGAATGAATTCTCTTTAAAAGACTAATGGTTATTCTAAATTTGCTACCTATTCATTTAGGGCTTTTGAAAGTCCATTAGCAAAGACATTCATTTTATGAGCACTGTTAAATTCATTAGCCTTTTACTATTTCTTTCTCTAGGTTCTTCAGCTGTTGCTCAACAGCACGACTATAAGTCATTTAAATTTTCTTTAGACGAGAAGTTTGAAGTGCTAAGTGCACAGCAAGAGGAAAAAGAGATAGAATTAATTATTCATGCCCAGAGAATCTTAGAAGACTCCATTATTCAAGAGATTAACTATTGGAATAATTCTTATCCTTCTTATCGGTGGCACCAAATTTTGATGGAAATTGGCAAAGAATATAAAGGGCATAAGAATGGTGGAAGAGTCGCTATTTTACATTTAGCTATTTATGATGCCTTAGTGGAAGTTTGGAAGCATAAACAATTCATTAAGCAAGCTAGGCCTTATCAAAAAGATAAACGATTAGTAGCTTATGGCAAAGCTACAGACTATTCTTCCTTTATTTGCGAGTGGAGTGCAGCAGCAGGGGTGGCACATCAAATAATTCCATATTACTTTCCCGAAAGCAAGGGAAAATTGGATAGCCTTTTAATTCAATTCAAATCTTCAAGACTAAAAACTGCTTTACAATTTCCTACGGATATTCAAAATGGGATTACGATTGGGAGGACGATTGCTCAAAAATATATTAAGTATGCTGAAAATGACGGAACTGAAGCAGTTTGGTCGGCAAAAGTTCCAGAAGGTATAAACCTTTGGTCAGGAACCCCTAGCAAATGGGATCCTATGAAAGCAAAATGGAAACCCCTTACTTTAGAAAGTCAGAAACAATTTAGGCCTGGTCCTCCTCCAGAAAATTGGGAGCAGGATATGGAAGAACTGCGAGAATTTAATAAAAATAATGCAACAAGCGACATTGCATGGAAATGGAAAAGTTTACCAATCTGGGATGAATTGCTGGAAAGGAAAATTTTAGAATACAATCTAGAGCCATTTGAATCAAGTTATGCAACGGCTCTGTTTCATGCTGCTCGTTTTGATGCTACGATCGCAGCATGGGACGGGAAATATCACTATTGGACGATTCGTCCCTTCCAATATGATCCCGAATTCAAACCAATTTTGGTTCAGACCCCTAATTTTCCGGGATATCCGGCCGGGCATACCACTGTAGCCGGAGCATTGGCAGAGGTGCTAGCTCATTTGTTTCCTAGAGATGAAAGTATGTTCCGCAACCTTGCTTCAGAATGCTCAGAGTCTCGCTTTGAAGGTGGGGTTCACTTTAGGACGGATAACGAAATCGGATTGGAAATGGGAAGGAGAGTTGGAGAATTTGTGATCGAAAACTTTCAGGATTAAAAAGAAAGCTTTAAGAATCAATAACTTCATAAATTTTAATTAAATTAATGTCCAATTAAAAGCGTTTTCAGATATGAAGTTAGGAGCATTTTCAGTCAGTTTAGCAGTAAAAAATTTAGAAGAATCCAAAAGCTTTTATGAAAAGCTTGGATTCAAGCAGCTAGGTGGAGATATGGAAAAAAATTACCTCATTATGAAAAATGGGGATTCTTTAGTAGGCTTATTTCAGGGCATGTTTAAAGATAATATCTTGACTTTCAACCCCGGTTGGGATTCAAGTGCTCAGAATCTGGATGGATTTGATGATGTTAGAACTATCGAGAAAGAGTTAAAAGAAAAGGGGATCCAGTTTATACAAGAAACAGGTGAGAACGAAAATGGCCCCGCCAGTTTCGTGATTGCTGATCCTGATGGAAATACAATATTGGTTGATCAGCATATCTGAATACGAAAGAGCCTCTGAAAATTTTTTCAGAGGCTTTCATATCCAGTTTTAAGGAAAGCTTACTTATTCGTAAATGCTAATTAAGCGCCCTTCCACTTATTCAATACTTCTTTCGCATCAGGCCACGTTAATCTTGGCCCCATCTGCGTTACGATTTTTGAACTTGCTAAAGAGGCTAATTTTCCGGCATCAGCGTAGCTATGTCCGTTAGTGATAGCATATAAAAATGCACCAGCAAACATATCTCCAGCACCATTGCTATCCATTGCTTTTACTTGATATGGCTCAATGTCGATAAAGGTATCACCGTCATAAATTATCGCTCCGTTTTTACCTTGAGTAATGGCAAATCGTTTAGCTACTTTTTTCAATTCTTCTCTAATACTATCCGGATCATTTTCACCAGTAAATAAGGCAGCTTCTTCTTCATTACAGAATAATAGGTCTACACTTGCACCCACTACTGATTCCATCTGCTCCTTGAAGTACTTCACCATTGATGGATCGGAAAATGTTAATGCAACTTTAACATCATTTTCTTCAGCGATCTGTTTCGCCTTTTTCATGGCTGCTAGTCCACTCTCAGAAGTCACTAAATATCCTTCTAAATACAAGTATTTTGAATCCTTGAGCGCGTATTCATGAATTTCTTTTTCAGAAAAGTCTGCAGTTATACCTAGGTAGGTATTCATGGTACGTTCTGCATCAGGAGTTGTCATAACCAATACTTTTCCTGTTGTACCAACAGGGGCACTTTCTGGCGTTAAAATAGTATCAATTCCGTTGGCTTTTAAATCATTAAGAAAGAACACTCCTTCTGTATCGTTAGCCACTTTACAAGAATAGAAACCTTTAGCTCCTAATTGACTGGCAGCAACTAAAGTGTTCGCAGCAGAACCTCCACCTTGCATATGCTCTTCCGTAATATTCATAGAATTGAGCAATTCTGCCTGACGATCTTCTTCAACAAGGGTCATTACCCCTTTTTCTACTTTATTTTCAAGTACAAAATCTTCTGATACTTCAGTGATAATATCTACCAAAGCATTTCCTATTCCGTAGACATCATATTTTTTGTTGGACATAATATTTTAATTAATAATTAGTAATTAGTAAATCTGAGATCCCTCTCATTTTACGAAAACAGAAACCTGTTAAGTTTTTCTATTAAAATTAAAGAAGAATAGAATAGCGACAAGGCCATTAAATTTTTAAATCTGACAGGTTTTGTATCTCTAAAATTTAGGCAAAATTAAGGATTATTGCGGAATACATCTGCTAATTCAGGATAATCTGTGATTATCCCGTCAACGCCTATTTTGAGCAATCTTTCGGCATCTTTTTCCTCATTTACAGTCCACGGGATAATCTTCACACCTTTTGCATGAAGCCTTTTCACCATATTTTTATCTACTAATTGATGATTCGGGCTATAAATGGCAGGTATGAAGCCTAATTCTTCAAATTGCTGTTCCCAGGCTCCACTTTCATAAACCAATGCTGCTAATGGGACCTTAGGAAAGGTTTTGTGAAAGTGTTTTAATACTTCAAAATCAAAAGATTGTATATTCCATTTCTCCTGCGGATATTCCATGAAAAGTACTTTGAATACAAGCTGACTATATTTTTTAATGTCGGGATGGTAAACATCTTGCATGCCGTCTTCATATTTAATTTCCACATTCAAGTGTGGGAGTTCTTTACCTTCTTGCTTACAATATGCAATTGTTTTTTTAATAATATCATTAAGCAAAGGTTTTGGAGAGCTAACCTGCTTTTGTTTGGGAAAGTCAGGATTTTTCAAGCTACCGCAATCACATTTTTGCAATTCTTTATAGGTCATTTTATAAATGTTCCATCCTTTCTCAGCCTTTTCGGTAATAGGGTTTCCTGTAGTATCTAAGCAAATTTTATGATTCAAATAAGGCTCATGGGATACTACCACTTTTTCATCTTTAGTGATGACTACGTCCATTTCCAAAGTAGCCATATTTTGATCAATGGCATGTTCAAAGGCGGCCCAAGTATTTTCAGGAAAAGCACCTCTAGCTCCACGATGGCCTTGCCAATCTATGTTTTCGTAATCTTCGGGACTTTGAGTACAGTTCATCAATAGTAGAAATGCAAGCGATAGAATTAAGAATTTGTTCATAGTACATGATAATATGGACTCTAATTTCTACATTTTCTTCTAAAATTGAGTTATGATAACGTTAATTTTACAATAGTTTATTTTGTGATAGTAATTATATCATTATCGATCTGCACATCAAATTGACTTAAAGGCCTAGTCGCAGGACCTGTAATGACTTCACCATCGGTTGTAAATACAGAGCCATGACAAGAACATCTAAAATTCCCATCGCTTAACGACCAATTTCTATCACAATTGCTATGGGTACAAACAGAAGTTAAAGCCTTTATTTCTCCGTCATTCACGACAAGTGTTTGCGCTTGAGTAATCAGCAACCAGCCGCCCGATGAATTAAGTTCTTCAATGATGCTGAGGTCAATGGTGATCGTATCGCCATCAACATTTATGCCCTCCGAATTGGAGTCAATATTTATGGGGTCTTGGATGTCATCGCTACACGAAGTAAAAAATGAAGTACCAAATAATCCCATAATAGCAAAGCCACCAGCTTTCCTAAGAAACTCTCTTCTTTCAATACTAAGCTGACCCTTTTGATTTTCGATCTTGATAGGCTGTTTTTTCATAGTTTTTATTTTGAAAAACTAGTTGTGAGACTTAATGTTCTTAAAACATCCAGAATTTAATTTTATATTGCCCTCTTCAATTGTAGTACATGCTCCAAAGAATCCGAAAATATGTTTTGTTTCTACAGTATGCCATAAAAGGCACTAATGAAGACCTAACCAATATTAAAATCAGTCGTGCGATTATTCTTTTATCCATTCCTATGGTTTTGGAAATGGTGATGGAGTCCCTCTTTGCTGTGGTAGATGTGTTTTTTGTGGCGCAAGTTAGTACTAATGCTGTTGCTACAGTGGGGCTGACAGAATCCGTTATCACCATCGTTTACTCTTTGGGTATTGGCTTAAGTATGGCAGCTACAGCAATGATAGCGCGCAGAATAGGAGAGAAAAAGAAAAAAGAAGCTTCTCATACAGCTGTTCAAGCCATTCTCTTAACGCTTGCGGTTTCTTTAATCTTAAGTGTTGCTGGTTTCATTTATGGCGAAGATGTTTTGCGTCTGATGGGAGGTGAGGAAGAATTAATTGTAGAAGGAAGATGGTATACTAAAATTCTATTTGCCAGTAATGGCACCATCATGTTGCTATTCTTGATCAATGGAATTTTTCGGGGAGCAGGTAATGCTGCAATTGCCATGCGTGCATTGTGGATTAGCAACATCCTGAATATGTTACTTGATCCGCTTTTTATTTTCGGGTGGGGACTGATTCCCGCCATGGGAGTGACAGGTGCAGCAGTAGCAACAGCGATTGGAAGAAGTGTTGGTGTGGTATATCAACTTTATCATTTGTTAAAGGGGACAGGAGTGATTACTGTATCCTTTCAGCATATTAAGCCTGATCTCTCAATTCTCAAAAGAATCGTAAAAATTGCTTCGGGAGGGGTGGGACAATTTTTAATAGAGTCGGCTAGCTGGATATTTCTGGTAAGAATAATTTCCAATTTTGGTAGTGAAGTTTTAGCGGGCTACACCATTGCCTTGAGAATTATAATTTTCACTATTTTGCCTTCCTTTGGTATTAGCAATGCTGCAGCCACATTAGTAGGACAAAATTTAGGTGCGAAACTTCCTGACCGTGCAGAGAAATCTGTTTGGCTAGCAGCACGATACAATATGATTTTTTTGTTCTCTGTATCATTAATTTTCTATATTTTTTCTCATGAAATTGTAGGAATATTTACAGATGTTGATGCAGTAAAAAATGAAGCAGTTAAAGCTGTTCGATATATTTGTTTTGGGTATATCTTCTTTGCTTATGGCATGGTGCTGAGCCATTCATTCAATGGTGCAGGGGATACCAAAACTCCAACCATTATCAATTTTGTAAGCTTTTGGCTATTTCAAATCCCATTAGCCTATTTCATGGCTAATAATTTGGGTTTAGGTTCGGATGGTGTTTATTTGGGTATTGTATTCGCCTTCTCGCTTTTGGCCATAATTTCGATCATCTGGTTTAAAAGAGGGAAGTGGAAGTTGACGGAGGTGTAAATTTCACAGTAGAAATAAAATTTAGTTTTGAATTTGTGGAAAAAAAATAGGCTTTCTATCGCTAGTCTCTGGCTAGTGATGGTTACTTGTACCTACGGTACAGTACAATATCTTATTACTTCAAATTAAGTAATAAAATCCGGGAAAGACGTTAGTATTTTCCACTAGCCGCAGGCTAGCAAAAGAAAATATTTTTAAATTTGCATTGCTAGCTTTTTTCAATTTCAGCTTCAATTTAAGAACTAAATATGCCGCCAATTTTCAATAATTTAAGAGTAATAGAACTAGCCAATGTATTAGCAGGCCCCTCTGTTGGTCAGTTTTTTGCTGAACTCGGTGCGGAAGTGATCAAAATAGAAAACCCTCATACTAAAGGAGACGTGACCCGCTCTTGGAAACTCCAAAAAGAAACTACTAGCAATTCCATATCAGCATATTTCGCCTCAGCTAATAGCGGTAAAAAATCAATTGCGTTGGATATCAGTCAGGAAGAAGATTTATCCATCTTGTATAAATTAATAGCTAAATCTAATATTATAATTGCCAGTTATAAAGCAGGAGATGCCGAAAAATTAAAGGTAGATTATAAGTCGGTTAAAGCCATTAATCCGAATATTATTTATGGTCAAATTACGGGATATGGAGATGAAGATGAAAGAGTAGGCTACGATGCTATAATTCAGGCAGAAAGTGGTTTTATGAGCATGAATGGCGAGCCAGAAGGAAATTCTATAAAAATGCCAGTTGCTTTGATAGATATTTTGGCAGCGCACCATTTAAAAGAAGCAATCTTGTTAGCATATATCAATTTGCTTAAAACAGATCAAGGTTCAAAAGTATCGGTTTCATTATTTGAGTCCGCTATTGCTTCACTTGCAAATCAAGCCACAAATTACTTAGTGGCTGGTCATAATCCTGGAAAAATGGGAGCGGAGCATCCTAATATTGCACCATATGGTACAATATTGAAGACTGCCGATGAAAAAGAAATTTTGATTGCGGTTGGAATAAATTCCCAATTTCGAAAGCTTTGTGAGTTGTTGCATATACCTGAACTGTATAAAGATGCAAGGTTTAATACTAATTCTGTGCGAGTAGAAAACAGAAAGATTTTAAATCAAATGCTAAAAGAGAAGGCAAAGAGCTTCCAATCTGACTTCTTAATCGGTAGAATGAAAAATGCTCAAATTCCAGCAGGTAATTTACAGACAGTTGCAGATGCTTTAAAGGGAAAAGATGCTTCAAACATGATATTAAATCCAGTTCAAGGGAGCATCGGTCTGCGCAATTTTGCAGGTTATTTATCTTTTATGGAAAAAGTCTCCCACCTTCCCCCACCTCCCGCATTTGATGAGCATAGAGATGAAATTCTAGCTATAATCTAGGTTATCCTTTGATTTGTAGTAGTTTTGAACAAAGTATAGATCTTCAAATATTACACCTTCTAATTTTTCATCATTTTTCGTTTTTAGCTGATAATCAATTGCTTGTCTTGTTCACTTGACTAAAAACTATGGGGTATAAAATATTGGTTATCAGTGTTTTAATAAAGTAATAACTTTGTAGCCTCGTGATGATTCTATTTGGTCGAAAACATCAACACGATACTTTCAAGCCTCTTTTTCTTGACTTTTTGATATCCAAAATGTAATCTTTTTAATAAAAGTGTAAAAAAGTGGGGGAAAGTGGTATGAAATGTCGCATATTGTTTTAGCTTTGCATATAAGAAATTGTGTAAACTATAAGCATGGCATTTTTCACTGGTGAATATGATTGTAAGCTAGACGCCAAAGGGCGTATGGTCTTGCCTGCCAAGATCAAAAATGCTCTACCTGAGGGTAGCGGTGATGAAATAGTGGTGCGCAAAGGATTCGAGCCTTGTTTAGTTTTGTACCCAATGCTCGAATACAAAAAGATTTTTTCAAAGATTGCCAGTTTGAATGAATTCAATGCAGAGTACCGAAATCTACAGCGCAATTTCTTTAGAGGCAATGCAATCGTGGAACTCGATAGTGCTGGTAGAATTTTGATTCCGAAGAATATGATGGCTTTTGCTGAGTTGAAAAAGGAATCTATAGTGGTCGGGATGGGTAATCGAGTTGAAATATGGGATGCATCAAAATATGATGACTATCTCATTAAAGACCAGAAAGAATTTTCTGAATTGGCTGAGAAACACCTTTTTGAATCTTAATCCCATATGAGCGAATATCACGAACCGGTTATGTTACAGCAATGTCTGGAAGGATTGGCTATTAAGCCCAATGGCATTTATGTGGATTTAACCTTCGGTGGAGGTGGTCATTCACAAGCCATTTTAGATAAACTTGAAGGCGGTAAGCTTTTTAGTTTTGACCAAGATCAAGATGCAGTGGTGAATGCAGACGCAATTGATCATCCTGGTTTTGAGTTTGTTCCGGCTAATTTTCGATTTGTAAAGAAGTATTTAAAATTATATCGTATTAAGCAGGTTGATGGAGTTTTAGCTGACTTAGGTGTATCGTCTCACCAGTTTAATAAGGCTGAAAGGGGTTTTTCTACTCGTTTTGATGCAGAATTAGACATGAGGATGGATCAGCATGCAGAGGTAACTGCAAAGCAAGTTGTGAACGAATATAGTGAAGGGGACTTGCATAAAATATTTGGTCTTTATGGTGAAGTTCGAAATGCAAAAACCTTGGCTTCTGCTATTGTTTCAGCTAGGGCTGCCAGTCCCATAAACACTATAGGGGAGTTAAAGGAGATATTAGGAAGATTTGCTAAGCGCGGTAGAGAAAATAAATATTATGCGCAAGTTTTTCAAGCGCTAAGAATAGAGGTGAATGAAGAATTAAAAGCTTTGGAAGAAGTTTTACTTCAGATGGAAGATGTAATTGAGCCAGGTGGTCGTTTGGTAGTGATGAGTTATCACAGCTTGGAAGATCGATTAGTGAAAAATTTCATCAATAAAGGTAAACTAGATGGCGAAGAGGAAAAAGATTTCTACGGCAATGTGTTAAAACCATTTAAAGCCATCAACAGAAAGCCTATAACTGCTGAAGAAGAAGAGCTAGAAAGTAATAACAGAGCTAGAAGTGCGAAATTAAGAATAGCTGAAAAGTTATGACGGAAAATACATTTAAGAAAAAAGATAAGAATAAGGCGAAAGATTCAGCTTCCGGAAGTATTTTCTCCAAGTTGGATAAAGCCTTGGGCGGAAATAATGCTGAAGGAGGATTACCTGTTCATTATCTGCCTTATGTTTTGTTCTTGGTAGTGATGGGTATTTTTTATATTGGTAATAGTCACTATGCGGATAAAACAACGCGAAAAATTGATAAGCTCCATCAGGAAGTGGAAGATTTAAGAGCAGATTATACCACATTGAAGTCAGAGTATATGTTTGCTTCTAAGCAATCGGAAGTTGCAAAAAAGGTAAAGAAACTAGGATTAAAAGAATCAGAAAAACCACCATTTAAAATAGTAGTAGAGAAAGGTGAATATTAAGAAGTCCATACTGCTCAGAGTGAGGTTAGCATTTTTGGCGATTGTCATTTTTGCAGGAGCCATCATGTACCAAATTTTTCACATCCAGTGGATGGAAGGTGATAAGTGGCAAAAGATGGCGGAAGAGATTAATATGAGCTATCAGGAAGTGAAAGCTACTCGGGGGAATATTTATTCAGACAATGGCAGCTTATTAGCAACCTCTTTGCCTTTCTATAAAGTTGCCTTTGACCCGACCATCGCTGAAGAGTCTTTGTTTAGAGAAAGCATTGATTCTTTGAGCTTAATGCTGTCTAAAAGCTTTGGACAAACCGCTACTTATTATAAACAAAAGATCACTTCTGCCAGACAAAAAGGCAAACAATACATTTTTCTTTCTAATGACTTAATTGGCTATCAAAAGAAAAAAGAGATGGAAACATGGCCGATTTTCCGAGAAGGAAGATTAGGCGGGGGTGTTATCTTTACCAAGACTGATAAGCGTTTCAGACCATTCTCCAATTTGGCCTTTAGAACGATCGGTTTTTTAAATGAGAATGATTATGGAGCCGGGCTGGAATATAGTTTTAACAAGTACTTAGCTGGAACTAACGGTAAGGCGCTATTTCAGAAAATCTCCGGAAGCAGTTGGAGGCCCGTTAATGACGGTTCTGAAATCAGACCAAAGGATGGGTTTGATATTCAAACTACTATTGATATCAATTTACAAGATGTTTCTGAATCAGCACTTCTAAGTCATTTGATCAAGCATGATGCAGATATGGGTTGTGTGGTGGTGATGGAAGTGAAGACAGGTGAAATCAAAGCAATTTCTAATTTGAAGAAGCTGTCAAATGGCAAATATGGAGAAGTTTACAATTATGCAGTAGGGAGTCACGGATTAAGAGAACCCGGATCTACTTTTAAATTAGCCTCTTATATGGCTTTGTTAGAAGAGCGTAATATTCAGCTTTCTGATTCGATAGATACAGGAGATGGAGAACTGAAATTTTATAAGGAAAAAGTAAGAGATCATAAACCAGGCGGATATGGAACAATTTCCATTAGAGATGCTTTTGAGAAGTCGTCCAATATTGCCATCGCTAAATTAGTAGATGAAACTTTCCGTGAGAACCCACAGCGCTTTCTAGATTATCTAAAAACGATGGGTGTAACCCAGCCTTTAGGATTCCAAATGATAGGAGAGGGAAAGCCTAATATTCCACCAATAAAACAATGGAGTGGTATAACTTTGCCCTGGATGGCTTATGGCTATGGTTTGGAGCTGACTCCTTTACATACCTTAACCTTATTTAATGCAGTTGCAAACAATGGTAGGATGATTCGTCCACTTTTGGTGAAGTCAATCAAGAGCACAGATAAAGAAATTAATACTTTTAAAACTAGTGTTATTAGTGATCAAATATGTTCAAAGGAGACCCTTAACAAATTAAGAACTATGCTGGAAGGAGTAGTGGAAAATGGAACTGCTTCCAATATTAATAATGCGGAATACAAAATTGCTGGAAAAACAGGTACAGCACAGAGTTTAAAAGATGGCAGGTATGTTCGTCAATACTACACCTCATTTGCGGGTTATTTTCCCGCAGACAACCCAAAGTATTCTGCTATTGTCGTGATGGATAATCCCAAAGGATATCAGCAATATGGTTCGGATGTAGCAGCACCTGTTTTTAAAGAAATTGCGGATAAAATTTTTGCCTTAGATTTAAATATGCATGAAGAATACCAATTAGCTGAAAAGCCTGAAACTGGTATCTTTCCGGTGGTTCAAGCAGGTAATAAAAGCGATCTATCAGCAATGTTAAACTACTTAGGGGTTTCAAATCATACGGAAGGTCAGGAACTGGAATGGGTTCGAGCTTCTATTCATAATAACTCCATCAAATGGGAACCTAATAATCAGCATCAGCAAGGTCTTGTGCCTGATGTCAGAGGAATGACATTAAGAGATGCACTATATTTATTAGAAAATACAGGCTTAAATGTAGTAGTTAAAGGAAAAAAAGGAAGAGTGAGTCAGCAATCACAATACCCTGGTATGCGGGCATTGAAAGGGAGTACAATAAAACTAGATGTAGGTTAGTGGCGAATTTAAAAGACATATTATATAAAGTTAAATTGATTAGCATTTCGGGAGCGACTGATATTGGCATTGATGCTATACAGTTCGATTCTCGAATTGTGGGTGCTGGAGATGTATTTGTTGCTATTAAAGGTACTCAAGTTGACGGACATGAATATATTTCCAAAGCTATTGAGCAAGGCGCTGTTGCAGTGCTATGCGAGGATATTCCTGCGAAAGTCCATCCAGAGGTAACCTATGTACAGACTGATAATTCAGCTAAAGCCTTGGGGATTATAGCCGATAATTATTTTGGACATCCATCAGAAAAGCTAAAATTGATAGCTGTAACGGGAACAAATGGTAAAACCACTACGGTGAGCCTCCTACATCAGCTATTCATGAATCTGGGCTATCATACAGGGATGATTTCTACAGTGCAAAATCAAATTAATCAGGCTGTAATTCCAGCAACCCATACAACGCCTGATGCATTGCAATTGAATGCTCTTTTGAAGAAAATGGTAGATTCCGGGTGTAATATCGTTTTTATGGAAGCAAGCAGCCATGCCATCGAACAAGAGAGAATGGCAGGATTAAGGTTAGCAGGAGCAGTTTTCACCAATATCTCACATGAGCATTTAGATTATCACAAAACATTTGATAATTACATTAAAGCCAAGAAGAAATTATTTGATGATTTGCCAGCTGACGCATTTGCCTTGGTTAATGTAGACGATAAAAGAGGGATGGTAATGCTGCAAAATTGCAAAGCATCAAAGCATACCTATTCCTTAAAAATGATGGCAACTTACAAAGCTAAAGTTTTGAGTAACTCACTTCAAGGGCTTGAGCTTAATATCGAACAAAAAGATGTGTGGTTCAGACAAATTGGTTATTTCAATGCTTATAATCTTTTGGCTTCATATGCTACAGCTCATTTGCTGGAAGAAGACTCCGAAGAAATACTGTTGAATTTGTCACAAATTGAATTGAAGAACGGGAGGTTTGAGCAAGTTCCTAATACTGCTGGAATAACAGCAGTGGTTGATTATGCTCATACTCCAGATGCATTAGAGAATGTGTTACAAACTATTGATAATATACGAACCGGAAATGAACAAGTATTGACAGTAGTGGGCTGTGGTGGAAACAGAGATACAACTAAAAGACCTCTAATGGCTGAAATAGCTTGTAGATTTAGTGATCGTGTGATATTAACTTCTGATAATCCGCGATACGAAGAACCAGAGGCAATCATTGCCGATATGCAAAAAGGCGTGCCAGTTTCTCAGGTGAGAAAGGTAACCAATCTTCCTGATAGAAAAGAAGCAATTAAATTAGCATGCAGTTTTGCGCAAAGAGGTGATATCATACTAGTGGCTGGAAAAGGTCACGAAACTTATCAGGAAGTAAAAGGCGAGAGAAGTCATTTCGATGATAAGGAAGTAGTTAATGAAATGTTGAGTTTAATACATAATAAATAAAAAAAGAGAAAGGTGTTATATTATTTATTCGACTTCTTAAATAAAAAAATGGACTTGCTTGGAGCAGGAGTATTTCAGTATATCTCCTTCAGAGCTGGTATGGCGACACTTTTTTCTTTACTGATTACGATTACATTCGGAAAACAATTGATTAATAAGCTCAGGAGAAAGCAAGTTGGGGAAACGGTAAGAGATTTAGGGCTTGATGGTCAAATTGAGAAAGCGGGGACTCCAACGATGGGAGGAATTATGATTATTTTGGCAATTGTAATTCCGGTGTTACTATTCTCTAAGATCGACAATATTTACATCATTTTGCTATTGGTTTCCACTGTTTGGATGGGGTTGATTGGATTTTTGGATGATTACATAAAAGTATTTAAGAAAAATAAAGAAGGGCTTCAAGGTAAGTTCAAAGTCGTTGGCCAGATCGGTTTGGGTCTAATTGTAGGTTTAACATTGTTTTATCATCCTGATGTGACGATACGAGAATTTGTGTCACCTGTAAGTGTTTCTGACGGTGTGGGAATGGTATCTGAAACCTCCTTTGAAGATGTGAAATCGATGGTAACAACTATCCCTTTTTTCAAAGACAATGAGTTTGATTATAGTAATATTTTTCCTTTCATGCCCGATGGCTATACGGTTATCATTTACGTTTTGTGGGTGATTTTTATTGTGACGGCAGTGAGTAACGGAGCAAATATTACGGACGGAATTGATGGACTAGCTGCTGGTACTTCAGCCATCATTGGTTTGGCCTTAGCCATCTTTGCCTATGTATCTGGGAACGCTATTTTCTCGCAATATCTCAACATAATGTTTATTCCAAATAGTGGTGAGATCGTGATTTTCTGTGCTGCATTCGTAGGTGCCTGTGTTGGGTTTCTATGGTATAATACACATCCTGCGCAGGTTTTTATGGGAGATACTGGGAGTCTTTCTATCGGAGGAATTATAGCAGTCTTAGCATTAGTTATAAGAAAAGAATTATTAATACCTGTTCTATGCGGTATTTTCTTAATCGAAAATCTTTCAGTCATTCTGCAGGTAGGTTATTTTAAATATACAAAGAAGAGGTTTGGCGAAGGCAAAAGAATATTTTTAATGTCTCCATTACACCATCATTATCAAAAGAAAGGAATTCATGAGTCTAAGATTGTAAACCGCTTTTGGATTATGGGTATTTTATTAGCTATTATTTCAGTGGCGACATTAAAGCTTAGATAAAGTCTAGCAATTTTTAAAAAAGAAATAAAGTATTGAGATAAAAATTAGAGGTAAAAAGAAGAAGTGAAAAGACGGATCATCATATTGGGAGCAGGAGAAAGCGGAACTGGTGCTGCTTTGCTGGCAAAAGCAAAGGGATATGATGTTTTTGTGTCTGATTTTGGAATTATAAATGAAGCCAATAAAGCAAAATTAGTGCAAGCAGAAATTCCATTTGAAGAAGGGAAGCATACGGAAGAATTAATCTTGAATGCCCACAAAATCATCAAGAGTCCGGGGATAGCTACCTCCGTGGAGATTGTGCAGAAAGCATTTGCTAAAAATATACCATTAATTGATGAATTAGAATTTGCTTCTAAGTACACCAAAGGAAAGATTATTGCAATAACAGGTACGAACGGCAAGTCTACAACGACCATGCTAACTTATCATATATTGAAAGAAGCAGGGCTCTCAGTAGGATTAGGAGGTAATATTGGGAAAAGCATGGCAGGACAGCTAATCAGCCAAGATTATGATTGGTGGGTGCTGGAATGCAGTAGTTTTCAGATAGATGGATTCGTTGATTTCAAACCTCATATCGCTCTTTTACTGAATATTACTCCGGATCACTTGGATAGATATGATTATAAAGTTGAGAATTATGTAGCATCTAAATTTTCCCTCTTTAAGAATCAAGATAAGGCAGACTACGCGCTGCTGTATACAGAAGATAATCTGATCAAAGCTAATCTTGCTAAACATCAGTTTGCATCCAAATTACTTGAATTGAAATTTGAAGATATTCCCTATGAAGGCGCATACGCAAATCCATCGGGTATCATCATTAATTTAAATGAACAGAGACACACTTTTTCACAAGATTTACTGACCATCAAAGGAAAACATAACCAGACAAACGCCATGGCTTCAATTTTAACATCAAAACTTGCTAAAATTAAGAATGAAAGAATTGCGGATAGCCTTCCAAAATTCAAAAGCATTCAGCACCGATTAGAATCTGTGGGAAGCATCCATGGTATTGAATTTATAAATGATTCTAAAGCGACAAACGTAGATGCTGTTTATTACGCTTTAGATGCATTCACGAGACCGATCATTTGGATAGTTGGAGGAGTTGACAAAGGAAATGATTATAGCCAATTAGATGTGGTCAGTACTAATGTGAAAGCTATTATTTGTTTGGGAAAAGATAATACCAAGATAAAGGAACATTTCAAAAATAGATGTCCAATAATTGAAGAGACACAGTCAATGGAAGAAGCTGTTAAAATGGGATATAAACTATCAAAAGACAGGGAAATCGTTTTACTCTCTCCTGCTTGTGCCAGTTTTGACCTGTATAAAAATTATGAAGATCGTGGAAACCAATTTCGATTGGCATTTCAATTACTGGAGAGAGAAATAGAATTAAAAAAGTTATCGCAGTCATGCTAAGCATTCAAAACATAAAGGCCTGGGCTGATAAGCACCTTAAAGGAGATCCCGTTATTTGGTCGGTGGTGTTCGCTTTGGGTATGCTCAGTATTTTGGTCGTTTATAGTGCAACAGGTACTATTGCCTATTTTAAATATGGAGGTAATACAGAATACTATTTATTGCGCCATAGCTTCTTAGTATTGCTGAGTTTTTTCGCTATGTGGGTAGCACACAAAGTAGATTACCGGTATTACTCTAAAATATCGCGTTTAGCTTTATGGCTATCAGTGCCACTTTTGATTTTTGCTTGGCAGTTCGGTGTGAATCTTAACAGTGCTTCGAGATGGATCACGATTCCATTTATTAATCAATCGTTTCAGCCTTCAGATTTGGCAAAATTGGCCTTAATCATCAATTTAGCTGGAATGCTGTCCAAACGACAGCAAAATATCAACGATTTTAAAAAGGCATTAATTCCAATGCTTTTATGGTGTGGTGTGATCTGCGGATTAATAGCTATGACTAATTTGTCAACAGCCATATTGTTGTTCTTAACTTGTATGCTGCTTCTATTCATTGGAAGAATACCTGTTAAATATTTAGCCATGTTGGCTTTTGTGGGTGTTTTTGCGGTCAGTATTGCCATGGTAGTAGGGCAAAGAGGGGAAACGGCCATAAGTAGAGTAGAAAACTTCATAAGCAAAGAAAATATCCCATTTCAGGCGCAGCAGTCCTACATTGCAGTAGCAACAGGAGGAGTTACTGGAAAAGGGCCAGGCAACAGCAGTCAGCGAAATTTTTTACCTGAAGCCTTTTCAGATTTTATCTTTGCCATTGTGGTAGAAGAATACGGAATGATCGGAGCAGGCATTGTCATTATGCTTTACCTAACTTTACTTTATCGCGGAATGAAAGCTGCAGCAGCTAGTGGAAGAGCTTACGGAGGATTACTTTCAGCCGGGCTCAGTTTTGCCATAGTCATTCAAGCAATGGTAAATATGGGTGTTGCAGTAGGTTTAGGTCCCATTACAGGCTTACCACTTCCTTTGCTAAGCATGGGAGGAACATCTTTGCTATTTACTGGGATAGCAATGGGAATCATTCTAAGTGTGAGTCGAGGTGAAATTGAAGAAACTCCAGATGCATTGAGTAAAAAGCAATTTTCTAATTTACCTAAAAAAGAGGCAGCTTAAATGGATATGCAACGACCATATCGATTTATTTTGAGCGGTGGAGGCACTGGAGGACATATTTTTCCTGCATTAGCAATTGCTGATGAAATTAAAAAGCAATTGCCAAATGCGGATGTTCTGTTTGTAGGAGCTGAAGGGAAAATGGAAATGCAAAAAGTGCCTGAGGCGGGTTATAAAATTTTTGGTTTACCTATAGCAGGTATTCAAAGAAGCTTGACATTGAAGAATTTGAGTTTTCCATTTAAGCTATTGAATAGCTTGAAACAAGCTGGCAGGATTGTGAAGAACTTTAAGCCAGATGCTGTAGTGGGAGTGGGTGGATACGCTAGTGGGCCTACATTAAGAGCAGCTTCGAACTTAGGGATCCCTTGTCTGTTGCAAGAGCAGAATTCTTATGCAGGCTTGACCAATAAATGGTTGAAGAAAAAAGTTAAGCAAATTTGTGTGGCTTATGAGGGAATGGATAAATATTTTCCAGCTCAAAAATTAAATGTAACTGGAAACCCCATAAGAAAAAATTTATTGAATTTACCTAAGCGATCAATAGCTATAAAAAGCTTTGATCTAGATGAAAGCAAAAAGACCATTTTGGTTTTAGGTGGAAGCTTGGGAGCAAGAACTATAAATGAAAGTATTGCCCAAAATTTAGGTGTGTTAGCACAAGAAGATTATCAAATGCTATGGCAAACTGGGAAGTTGTATCATACTGAAATGACGACTAGAGCAAATGATTCTGATCCTAAACAAGTGAAGGTTTTGGAATTCATTAAAAACATGGATGAAGCTTATGCTGCTGCAGACATAATTATTTCCCGAGCAGGGGCTTTATCAGTATCTGAATTACAGGTAGTGGGGAAACCAGTAATTTTTGTTCCTTCGCCAAATGTAGCGGAAGATCATCAAACTAAAAATGCGCAAGCATTAGTGTCCAGAAATGCGGCATTGATTGTGAGTGATACGAAAGCGGTTAAAGAATTACTTCCAGATGCTTTTAAATTATTGAAGGATACTGAAAAGCAGAAAATGCTTTCTGAGAATATAAAGAAAATGGCTAAACCTAAAGCCACAGAGGATATAGTATCGATTATTTTTAAAATGATTGAATGAAGATAAAAAATATACATAGCGCATATTTCATTGGAATTGGCGGCATCGGCATGAGTGCTTTGGCACGTTGGTTCCATCACAATGGAGTGAAAGTGTATGGCTATGACAAAACATCAACCGACCTTACCAATAAGCTAGAAAAAGAGGGTATTCTCATTCATTTTGATGATGAAATTGAGCAGATGCCTAATTTTGTTTTTAAAGCAGATAAAGGAGTATTAATAGTTTATACTCCGGCAATACCAAAAGACCACAAAGGGTTTAATTACCTAAAGGATAATGGAATTAGTCTTTATAAAAGGTCAGAGGTTTTGGGTAAATTAACCGAAGGAATGTTTACAGTGGCAGTTGCGGGCACTCATGGGAAAACTACTACTAGTTCTATGATTGCTCATTTGTTAAAAGCAGGAAAGAAAGACATTGCCGGATTCTTAGGAGGAATCACTACCAATTATGGCACAAACATGGTCATGAATCAAGGTGATTATAAAAAGGCCATCATAGTGGTAGAAGCTGATGAATTTGATCGTTCATTCTTGACATTGAAACCCAATATTGCTGTAGTGACCTCAACTGACGCAGATCATTTGGATATTTATGGTAAACTGGAAGAATTGAAAAAATCCTTTTCTCTCTTTTTGGAAAATGTAGATCCTAAAGGCCAGATCTACATAAAAGACGGCTTGTGGGAAGAAGTAGCGTCCAAAAAAATAAGTGGTAGACCCACTTCATATGGATTGAATGCGGGTGATATAAGAGCATTAAATGTACAAGTTAAAGATGCGAAATTTGTGTTTGATGTTAGCTTAAATAGTAAAATCATTAAAGGCTTTCAATTGTCGGTGCCTGGTTTTCATAATGTGGAGAACGCAGTGGTGTCAATTGCTATAGCTCAGCAGTTGGGATTAAATGATAAAGAAATTCTAGAAGGTATAAAGACATATACCGGAGTTAAACGCAGATTTGAATATGTGCTGAAAAGAGATGATTTTGTCTTTATTGATGACTATGCGCATCATCCAAGCGAAATTAAGGCAATGCTGACTTCAGTTCGAGCTTTGTATCCTGGTAAGAAAGTGAGCGTCTTATTTCAACCACATCTATATTCTCGAACCAGAGATTTTGCCGTAGAGTTCTCTCAAAGTTTGAGCTTGGCAGATGAAGTGATGTTGTTGGATATTTATCCTGCAAGAGAGTTACCAATTGAAGGAGTAAGTAGTGACATTCTTTTGGAGTCTATACATGCAGATGAAAAATATAAGGTTGAGAAAGAGTCTATTATTGAATATTTAAGCAATCGAGATTTAGAAGTCTTCATAACAATGGGAGCTGGAAATATCGATCAATTAGTTGAACCATTAAAAAACATGTTTAATAAGCAGAATGCAGCTTAAAAATAGTTTAAATATTGTCCTGAAGATTGTGCTGCCGATAGTGATATTTGTAGTAACGATCGGATTCGTGAGCAAAAAGCAAGAAGAAGTGCTTTGTAAAAAGATTATTATCAATATTAAAAATCAGCAAGGTAACTTCTTTATTAACGAGGCAGACATCAATAGTCTTTTGACTAATAATGGTAATGAAATGGTGATGAATTTACCCTATGAAAACTTCAAACTGAAGGATTTAGAAAGCAGAGTGAATGCTCATAAGTTTATCCAAAAAGCCGAGGTATATAGGGACTTAGCAGGAAATATGATGGTTGATGCTGTACAAGCGAGACCTATCGCCAGAATTTTTAATCCAGACGGTGCAGATCATTATATAAGTGATCAAGGAAAAATATTACCGGTTTCAGACAGGTTTACAGCTAGAGTGATGGTTTTATCTGGTGGTTTCTTTGATTCTTACATTGAAAAAGATATGCTAGCCGATGAATCGGGTGCTGATTTATTTAACTTTATAAAATTTATAGAAAAGGATAAATTTTGGAGTGCGCAGTTTGCTCAATTGGAAGTAGATGATAGAGGAATTATTAATATATACCCGCAAGTGACCAAACAGTTGATTGAATTTGGCTCAGTGTATAATTATTCTGATAAATTATCGAAACTTAAAATTTTTTACGACAAGATACTCCCAGACCGTGGGTGGAATCGATACGATCGTGTAAATTTACAGTTTAAAGAACAAATCATTTGTGAATAGAATAACCTTAGGCGATACATGGACATGCAAAATGATAAAATAGTAGTCGGATTAGACATAGGGACCACAAAAATTGTGGTGATAGTCGGACATAAAAATGATTATGGCAAGCTAGATGTGTTAGGTATGGGCAAAGCTGTATCTGATGGGGTAGTAAAAGGCAAAGTCATCAACATTGAAAAAACCATTTTGGCTATCAAAAAGGCTGTGGAAGAAGCTGAGGATAATTCCGGTATCGACATAAAAGTAGTGAATGTAGGCATAGCCGGTCATCACATCAGAAGTTCTATTCAGAGAGGCAGTATTACACGTGAAGACAGAGATGAGGAAATTACTGTGGAGGATGTAAATCGTTTAACCAATGATATGCATCGAATGGTCATTCCAGCTGGGAATCAGATAATACATGTTATGCCTCAGGTATACACCGTTGATTATGATGATGGAATCAAAGATCCTGTGGGAATGACAGGTATAAGGTTAGAAGCCGATTTTCATGTGATCACTGCTGATATCAATTCCATTAACAACATTCAGAAATGTGTAAAAAGAGCAGGATTAGATATTGAGAATATGATCTTAGAGCCATTGGCTTCTAGCTTGGCAGTGCTTTCTGATGATGAAAAAGAAGCAGGCGTTTGCTTGGTCGATATAGGAGGAGGTACAACAGATATAGCCATTTTCCACGAAAATATTATTCGACATACAGGAGTGATTCCATTTGGCGGTAATATCATTACTTCTGATATAAAGGAAGGCTGCATGGTTATGCAGCAACAAGCTGAATTGTTGAAAACAAAATTCGGAAGGGCGATATCCACTGAAGCAAGTGAAAATGAAATTGTTTCAATTCCTGGCTTAAGAAATAGAGCACCAAAGGAAATTTCTATTAAAAACTTGGCGCATATAGTAGAAGCCAGAATGGAAGAAATTATTGATTTGGTGCATGCTGAGATATTGGCGTCAGGTTATGAAGGTCGATTGGCTGGTGGTATTGTGATCACAGGTGGTGGTTCGCAAATGCATAGTGCCAGACAGCTGGTGGAGTATCTAACTGGAATGGATGCTAGAATTGGATATCCAAACGAACATTTAGGAAGAACAAAAATAGAGGCTGTGAAGAGCCCGATGTATGCCACATCTGTAGGATTAGTATTGGCAGGTTATCGTTCCATTGACGAACGAGAAAATAGGTACCTTGAGGCAAAGTTGAACAATCAAAATATGTTTATCAATCACAGGCAAAAAGGTGCTAAAAAAGAAGGAGACTTCTTTTCGAAAATTATCAATAAAACGAAAAGTTTTTTGATAGATGATTTTGATGAAAAAGATGACTATTAATACCCAAAGGACTTAAAATACGGTTATTATGACTGAAGGAGCATATAAATTCGAAATTCCAAAACACCATAAATCTATCATTAAAGTGATAGGTGTTGGTGGAGGTGGCAGTAATGCTGTTAATCACATGTTTAACCAAGGCATCAGGGATGTTGAGTTTGTGGTCTGTAATACAGACTCGCAAGCATTAAAATCAAGTCCTGTACCTAATAAACTACAAATTGGAACAAATCTGACAAGTGGTTTAGGTGCCGGAGCTAATCCTGAAAAAGGAAAAGATGCTGCACTTGAAAGCAAAGAAGAAATCCGTGAGTTGTTAGGAAATGACACCAAGATGGTATTCGTTACTGCTGGAATGGGAGGGGGTACTGGTACTGGTGCAGCTCCTGTAATTGCACGTATAGCCAAAGAAATGGATATCTTAACAGTTGGGATTGTGACTTCGCCTTTCTTATTTGAAGGGAAGAAAAAGGTCAGACAAGCCGAAGAAGGAATTCGCCAGCTAAAAGAAAACTGTGATACCGTTTTGATCATTCTCAATGATAAATTGAGAGAGATTTACGGAAACCTCACCATTGGTAATGCATTTGCGAAAGCAGATAATGTATTAACAACTGGAGCCAAAGGAATTGCAGAGATTATAACTGTTCCGGGTCAAGTAAACGTGGATTTTGAGGATGTCAAAACCGTTATGAAAAATGCTGGTGCTGCTGTAATGGGATCTGCGAAAACGGAAGGTGACGGCCGGGCTTTAAGAGCGGCTGAAGAAGCATTATCTTCTCCATTATTGAATAGTACGGATATTTTAGGGGCTCAAAAAATACTTCTCTCTATTATCTCTGGTGAAAAAGCAGAGCTACAAATGGATGAGTTAACAGAAATCACAGATTATATTCAGGAACGTGCTGGTGATGAGGCTGAAGTGATTTTTGGACATGGTGTAGATGAATCTTTAGGCGAGGGACTTTCTGTAACGGTGATTGCGACAGGTTTTGATCAGGGTGGTTACAAAGAAAATGCCATTCCTCATAAGGAAGCAAGAAAAGTTTATGATTTAGATTCCAATAAGCAGATCACGCTTTTCGGTAATGAGAAGGAGGAGAAACCCAAAGAGGAACCTAGAAGAGAGGCAAGCTCCTTTAATTTTGAAAAGAAAAATACGCAAGAGTCAAGACCTCAAGCGGATGAGGAAAGAGGATACTCTTTCGGTTTTCCTTCAAAAAAGCAGGAAGAGCCGGAATATGCTGAAGAGGAAAGCGATTATGCTGATGATTTTACAGAAAGTTTGTCCAACGATTATGAAATAGTGGATAAATCAGAAAGTCATGACGACATAGAAAAAAAGGAAGCACAACGTCAGGAAATGTTGAAGCAGCGTTCTGTAGAACGGATTCAAAAATTGAAGAATTTGAATGGTGGTCATACCAATACTCCTGAAGCATATAAGCAAATGGAAGTTCCTGCCTATAAACGTAAGCAGGTAAAATTGAAAGATGTGCCACATTCTTCAGAGCAGAATGTGTCAAGATTTAACTTGAATGATGATAATCAAATTTTGGGCAATAATAAGTTCCTACATGATAATGTAGATTAAAGATTTGAAAAGCTTTACAGGCATAATGAACAGGTGTAAATGGCAGCTTCGAAAGAAGCTGCTTTTTTTTTGTCTAAAATTTCACGGCTACTCCCATTTTTAACGAGAAACTAGTCTAGTTTGGTGATTCTTTTTTAGTTGTTGAATGATCTATTCTTGCTGAAGTTCAGGATCTTGTGTACAACTAATTTCTTTACACTCATTTGCAATTGAATGAAAAGTCACTTAACAATTTTGTAGAAAATGAATTTTGCTCCTTTTGCTGATGAGATCCACTGAAAAATTGATCTTGCAGCATCTATAAAAAAGTATAATTTAAGCTTAAAATACTTATCATTTTCATCCTCTTATCATCAAATTATACTAAATTTACACTTGCTTAATACGAAGTTATTTTCATTCGATTGAGTTTTCAATACTTGGTAAAAAAATATCCTAAGCAGTACTAATGAATTTCTCTGCTCTTCTTGCTCAGCATCCAGTTTTTGATTTAGTTAGAAAAAGCGCTCATTCGCTAGGAATTGAAGCCTATGTTGTAGGTGGATATGTCCGAGATTTAATTCTAAAACGTCCGTCAAAAGATATTGATTTTGTATGTGTTGGTAGCGGAATCGAATTAGCAAAAGAAGTAGCAGCTAACATTGGGCCTAAGAAGAAATTTCAAGTTTTTAAGAATTTTGGTACGGCCAGTATTCATCATGAAGACTTGGAGTTGGAATTTGTTGGTGCACGAAAAGAATCATATCAAAGAGACAGTCGGAAACCAATAGTAGAAGAAGGAACTCTTGAGGATGATCAGAATAGAAGAGATTTTACTATCAATGCATTAGCTATAAGTTTAAACGAGGAAAATTATGGAGCCTTAATTGATCCATTTGGAGGAGTGAAAGATCTCAAGAAGAAGCTGATCAAAACTCCACTTGAGCCTGATGTTACGTTTTCAGATGATCCGTTGCGGATGATGAGAGCGATACGTTTTGCTTCGCAGCTTAATTTTGATATTGCTCCTGATACTTTTGACAGTATAATTAAAAATTCTAATCGTTTGAAAATTATTTCCTCAGAAAGGATTTCTGACGAGTTCAATAAGATCATTATGACTGATAGGCCTTCTTATGGTTTTAAGTTATTATACCATGCTCAATTGTTAGATAAGTTCTTTCCGGAAATGATTGACTTGCAAGGAGTAGAGGAAAAGAACGGATTTAAACACAAAGATAATTTTTATCACACTCTTCAAGTGTTAGATAATGCTGCCGAATACGGTGGAGATTTGTGGTTACGATGGGCTGCTATATTACATGATATTGCTAAGCCTGCCACAAAAAGATTTAATCCAAAACAGGGCTGGACTTTTCATGGCCATGAAGATAAGGGAGCACGAATGGTCCCCAAGATTTTCAAGAGAATGAAATTACCCTTGAACGAAAAAATGAAGTATGTTCAAAAATTGGTATTGCTTCATTTGAGGCCAATTCCGCTTGTCAGAGACAATATAACAGATAATGCTGTACGTAGATTACTTTTTGAAGCTGGTGATGACATCGAAGACTTAATGACACTTTGCCGAGCCGATGTGACTTCAAAAAATATGAATAAGGTCAAGCAATTTCGCGCTAATTTCGACAAAGTAGAGCAGAAAATGAGAGAAGTAGAGGCAAATGATCAAGTCAGAAATTTTCAACCTCCGGTTAGTGGTGAAGATATAATGGATGCTTTTAATCTTTCACCTTGCAAAGAGATTGGTATTATTAAAAGTGAGATAAAAGAAGCTATACTGGATGGAGAAATTCAAAATAATAGAGAGGAAGCTTTCGAATTTATGCTTGAAGTTGGAAAGAAACTTAATTTAAAAACAGGATAGAAAACATATCAATTTATATCTTGGCATCATATTGGTAAGTCAACAATTTAATTAAATCATGAACATGCAAAATTTTACTCAACAATTACTGCTAGCTACACTATTTACCTTCATGGTATTTAATTTTAGCGCTTTAGCCCAAAATGAAGGAGAGGTTGAAAGGGCAAGGTCAAAATACAATCGATCTGTCCGATACAATGATTTTCAAGTAGCTAAAACGGCTATTTACGATTTGATGGCACTTGAGCCTCAAAACTCCTCTTATCTAGACTCTTTGGCATATATTTATTTTGAGTTTAATCAATATGCATCAGCTGCATTGGTAACAAGGGATGCATTGAAGCAAAATCCTAATAATCAGTTAATGCTCCAAATTGGAGCTAAAAGTTTGGATCAATTGGGAGCATTGGATCAGTCATTGAAAATGTATCAAAAATTGTACACAGTTTCTGATGATGCGTATGTGCTTTATGAAGTAGTTCAAAAGCAGTATGCCTTGAAGCAGTATGAAGATGCTATGCTTAATACAGAATTGCTTTTAGGAAAACCACTGGTGCAAGGCAGTCAAGTATACGCTCAAGATAAAGAGGGTAATGAGATTGAAGTTCCTTTTAAGGCAGTTATTAAAAATCTACAAGGTTTGATTGCTAGAGGTAAAGGGGATGAGGAATCTGCAAAAAAATACTTTAATAGTGCATTATCTTTAGCGCCAAAATACGCTTTACCTCAAGAAAATTTGAATCCTAGTGAGTAATGTCTTTATTTACTTTCTGATATAAGTACATATTCTATCTAAATAGTATAAAATTATGAAGCTTTCCAAATTAATATTTCTAATCGGCTTATCTGCTTTAAGCTTGAATGCATTTTCACAAAGTCTTTCTGGAGATAACTATGAAAGTGCAAAAGCTGCTGGTCAAGGTACTGTTACTTTTACATATGTTGAAACCCCTGGCTTTGTCTATAAGGATCAAAGCGGAAAATTAACAGGAGTTTGCGTTGACATCATGAATGATTTTTTACAATATGTGAGACAGAATCACGGGATTAATCTCAATGCCCGCTTCTTAGGAAATGGGAGCAGTTTTAGTGCTATGTACAATGGGGTTAAAAATGGACAGAATGGGGTTTTCGGATTAGGAAATATTACTGTAACCGAAGCAAGAAAAAGTGAAATTTTATTCAGTCCTTCATTTATTACCAATTTTGCTATCCTAGTTACGCATAGTAGTGTTCCTACCATTCAATCAATGAGTGAAATACCGCAAAAATTTAGTGGATTTACGGCTTATACTGCTAAAGGTACTTTAAATGAGAAGCGTATTAATAAAGTGAAGGCTAATTATTATCCTGAAATGAAGATTAGTTATGTAAATTCAAGCCCAGATGTTTTGGATAAAATTTTATTAGATAAGAGGTCTTTGTCTTATTTGGATTTGGCATTTTATCTATCAGCAGTGAAGGAAAGAAAACCACTAAAAAGACATCAAGTCGGTGATGAGGGCTCAGAAGAATTTGCCTTTGTAATGCCACAATCAAGTGATTGGCAACCAATTATTGAAGAGTTCTTCAATGCAAATGGGGGCTATAAAAATACTACCGACTATAAGAAGATTTTGGTAGATCATTTAGGGCTTTCAGCAGTGAAATTGCTTGATTCAGCTTCTGAGTAAGAGAAGAGATAATTATTTATGGATCAAAAATCCGATTTTAAGTATTGGGAATCTTTTTTCCAATCATTGCAGATGACCTACTATGGTTTGTTAGCGGCACCATTATTTCTTTTTGCCGTTGTTTTTTTAAGAGCAGAAAATGGAAATGCTAAGTTTCTTGCTATTCCTGCCAATATTGAAGACACTGTAGTGGGTATAACCGTTATTTTAGCTGTGGTAGAGATCCTTTTCCTTCATTTTTTAGCTGCGAAGCAGTATAAATTAGCCTCAAAAGATGAAGATTTGCTCTCTAAAATGCGAAAGTATAAAAGCGCAACTTTAGTGAAGTATATCGGTTTAGCCATCTATCAAATTATCACGATAGCAATCTTTGCCATGACCTATCATAATGGCTTAATGGGACTCTTCACAGGTTTGTTGCTGTACAGTTCATTTTTCAGACCTGAGATCCAAAATGCGCGGAGGGATTTAAAGTTGAGTAAAGAAGAGTATCAAAATATAGATTATAAAACAGGTCTTATGACCTAAGAAAAAGGCTTTCTATTGAGAAAGCCTTTTTTGTTAAACCTCCTTAATAACTACTTCATAAGTAGCTTTTATATTTAAGGTGCCCGCTACGGAGCAATATTTGCCAGCAGCTAATTCCACCAATTTCATGAACTCTTCCTCTTTAAGATTATTAGAAGTTGCTGTAAAAACCATGTGAATACTTTCGTATGATCTAGGATGTTCATCTCTTCTCTCCCCTTTGGTTTCTACCTGAAGATCAAATAAGTCTTTTCTCCTTTTTTTGATCATTTCTACCAAATCAACCGAGGCACATGAGGCTAAAGAAGCCAGAAGACTTTCCATAGGCGAAAAGTAATCCTTACTTTTCGCATCATACATATCAATGTTCAAAATGTTACCCGACTCGTTTTTACTTTCGAATTCTTTGGGCGCTAACATGTTTGTAATTACTCGCATCTTGCTATTATTATAGTTTCATTTTTTTGCAGTTCGCAAAGCTACAATCTTATCAATAAATTAGTAAGCTTATAACTTATATTTTCAATCACTGTAAGATTCCATTATCTTTTCCTATTTTTAGAAAAGCCTAAATTTTCATAGATGTTACAAATTATTAAAGATGACCCCTGGTTAGCCCCTTATGAAAGTGATATCCAAAAGCGATTTGATTATTTTAAATCGGAATTGGATAGGATGAGTGCTCAACATGGAAGTTTATTGAAATTTGCCAATCGGCATCAGGAGCTAGGCTTTCAAAAAACTAAAATGGGTTTCTCCTATAAAGAATGGGCTCCTGAAGCGCAAGCGATGTCCTTGGTGGGAGATTTTAATCAATGGAATGAAAATGCACATCCTATGAAAAAGGATGGGGAGGATATTTGGCATGTGGAAGTAGCAGAAGGTCAGGGATTGGAACACCTATCTCAAGTTAAAGTAAGGGTGACGGCCGCTAATGGCACGCACGATAGAATTCCTACTTACATCCAGTATGCTACTCAAAATACAGAGAATTATGATTTTACGGGTAGAATTTGGAATCCTAAAGAACAATTTAAGTGGACAGATGATCAATTCCGATTAAGTGAAATTAAAAATCCTGTGATTTATGAATCTCATACTGGGATGGCTCAAGAAAGGGAGGGTGTGGGCACCTTCAAAGAATTCGAAGAAAATATTTTACCCAGAATAAAGCATTTGGGATATAACTGTATCCAATTAATGGCAGTGGCTGAACACCCATACTACGGCTCTTTTGGCTATCATGTGGCCAATTTTTACGCACCTTCTTCTCGTTTCGGAACGCCCGATGATTTAAAATCATTAGTCAATGCAGCCCATAATATGGGAATAGCAGTCATTATGGATGTGGTGCATTCTCATGCCGTTAAGAATTTTTCAGAAGGCCTGAACGATTTTGATGGAAGTGGACATCAGTACTTCCACGAAGGCGGTAGAGGATATCATACGGGCTGGGATTCCAAATTATTCAATTACGGAAAAGAAGAAGTTTGTCGTTTCTTGCTTTCAAATTTAAAATACTGGTTGGAAGAATTCCATTTTGATGGTTTCCGCTTTGATGGCGTAACTTCTATGCTATATCATCACCATGGAGAAGGAATCAGTTTCGATCACTATGATAAATATTTCAAGGAAGGAGTGGATTGGGATGCAGTTCGCTATTTACAATTAGCGAATACTTTAATCCATGAAATTAAACCTCATGCTTTTTCCATAGCAGAGGATATGAGTGGAATGCCGGGAACTTGCCAGCCAGTAGAAGCTGGTGGCTTAGGCTTTGACTATCGCTTAGGTATGGGTATTCCTGATAATTGGATTAAATGGCTTAAGCATAAGCAAGATGAGGAATGGAGTATGCAGGAAATCTGGAATGTACTGAGCAATAGAAGATACAGTGAAAAAACCGTGGCCTATGCAGAATCCCATGATCAGGCGATGGTGGGAGATAAAACCTTGGCTTTCTGGCTAATGGATAAGGAAATGTATTGGCACATGGCCAAGGGAGACGATAATTTAATAATCGATAGAGGAATAGCGCTGCACAAAATGATCCGGTTGGTGACAGCCTCAGCTGGTGGGGAAGCCTATTTGAATTTTATAGGGAATGAATTTGGCCATCCTGAATGGATGGATTTTCCAAGGGAAGGGAATGACTGGAGCTACAAATATGCAAGAAGGCAATGGTCTTTGGTCGATAATAAAGAATTGAAATACCATTACCTTAATGATTTTGAAGAGCGAATGTTGGAGCTTTTGAAGCATGAAAATTTACTAGAAGCCGCTCCAGCTAATTTGCTTAATATAGATGAAACCAATCAAGTGCTAATTTTTGAAAGATCCAATTTGATTTTTGTCTTTAATTTTCATCCGAGTAATTCGGTTCCAGATTATGAATTTTGGGTCCCGAAAGGAGGGAGGTTTAAATATCTCTTAAATAGCGATGATGCAAAATTTGGAGGTCATGAAAGGATTGATCAATCCACTGTTCATGAGAGTTTTAAAAAGGAGGGCGGAGATTTCGTTAAAATTTATTGCGTGAACAGGACAGCTTTGGTTTTGAAAAAGAATTAGAATAATGGTTGAGTAGGTTTGTAAGTTTCTGACAAACAAATTATTATAATCATGGTTATTACAAATAAAAAAGCTAAAAACTAAAAAAATGAAAAGAATTTTATTTGTTATACTCATGCTAGCTACTTTTAGTTTAGTAGCTAAAGAAGATTGGAAAGCTCATTTTAAGAAAGGTGATCCAATGGTGAAATCAATTAACGCGCTCAGCTTTGGTCCTGAAGGAATTTTATTTATTGGCGATAGCGAAAACGCGAAAGTCTTTGCCATTGATACCCAAGATACTGAGGCCATTGAAGGAAACAATGCGGACATTTCTTTAGAGCAGTTTGATGTGAAAGTTGCTGAACTCTTGGGAACAACAGCAGATCAAATAAGCATAGAAGACTTAGTGGTTAATCCAATCTCTAAAAACATATATTTTGCAGTTCAACATACCAGTAATACTCCAATCCTAATGAAAATTGAAAATGGAGTATTTCAATTTGTATCATTGAAAGAGGTCATGTTTAGTGAAGCCTTGCTGGAAGCTTCTATCGAGGCTGAAGCAACGGATCGCAGGGGTCGTTCGATGAGAAAGTGGGCAATTTCTGACCTGAACTACAGTAATGGAAAAGTGATGGTAACTGGCTTATCTAATAAGGAATTTGGCTCGACTTTTAGAAGCATTTCCTTTCCCTTTGACGAAAAGCAAGAAATGTCTTCTTTAGAGATTTATCATGCAGCTCATGGCCAGTTTGAAACTAATTCTCCAGTGAAAGCATTTACAGCCACCACTATAGCTGGTATTGAATATGTTATTGCTGCTTATACATGTACACCATTGGTTATTTTTCCATCCTCTGACTTAAAACCGAATGAACATGTTAAAGGTAGAACTGTAGCAGAATTAGGCAATTGGAATACTCCCCTTGACATGGTAGTGCTTCAAAATGAAGGAAGTTCATACCTATTGATGGCAAATAGCAATAGAGCGTTAATGAAAATTGCCTTAGACAATGTAAAAAATTTTAGCGGCTCATTAACTGAACCAGTTACGCAAAGAGGCGGAACGGCTGGAGTCGAATTCATAGCTTTACCTTTTGTGAATGTGTTACAGTTGGATAAAGTTTCAGATGACACTTTTGTAATGCTTCAAAGAAAAAGTGATGGACAAATGCAATTATTCACTTCTGGCAGTAGATGGCTGTAAGAGTTTTTTTTATAATATTGATTTATAGTTTGAGCGCTCAAGAATTGGGCGCTCAAATTTTTACATTAAATACAAAAGATGAGCAGGTTAAATCAATTACGATACCTGATTCTACGGTACAAAGCGTTAGAAGGAAGGGATCAGTTGTTGAAATAATAGGGGAAATAGAAAGAAATCAAAAAGGCGTTACCTTCTTACCGATAGTTCCTTTTAGTCCTGATGAAAGCTATGAGGTGTGGAATTCTAAAAGTAAACTATTTGAGTTTACCGTAAAATCGAATTTATCTGTACCACGCCTGATTAATGTTTATCCTCTCTCTAATGAAGTACCGGCTAATTTCTTGAAATTTTATCTTGAGTTCTCAAACTCTATGGGTGAAGTAAATCCCTATGAAAAAATATCATTATATAAAGGGAATCAGAAATTAGAACATGCCATTCTTAGATTAGATCCTCCCTTGTGGAATGAAGATCGCACCGTATTGACCGTTTGGTTGGAGCCCGGCAGGATCAAGACTGATTTAGGTCCAAATAGGATGATTGGATCAATTTTGAAACCCGCAGATAGCATAGAAATTTTAATAGAGCCACTAAGAGGAATGAATGCTTTAAAGATGGATTCAACTTATAGAAAGAGGATAGTTATCTTGCCTCGTGATGAAATAAAGCCATCTATACAGAACTGGAAGCTGGAAACCCCAGTAGTATCGAGTACTGAGCAACTAATGATAAATACTCTTGAAGTTATGGATTATGGGAGTACAGTGTCTGGTATCAAAATCCTATATGGTGGCAAAGATTTTTCAGGTAGCACCGATTTTGTAAATGATACTACCGTATCATTTAAGCCAGATGCTAAATGGAAATCAGGGAGTTACATCTTAAGAGTTAACACTAAGGTAGAGGACTTAGCTGGTAATAATTTTAATCGCTTATTTGAGGAGGATCTTCATGGAAATAATACAATTCCCGAGGATGATGCTGTAGAATTAGAATTTAGGATAGAGTAGCAATTAGAATATCCTAAAGCTTAAAAGTCTGTTGATTTAATAATTAGTTACTTAGAATTCAATACATTTGAGCTGAATTAATAATGACAGCTATGAAATACAAATCCCTATTTAGTCTACTTATACTTGCAGTTTTCTTAGCAGCCTGTTCTAAAGAGAAAATCACCACTCAAGATAATTACGAGGTAGTGGGTTTGCCTGATGGAAGTATTGTATTTTTAAATCAATATTCTGAATTGGAGTACATTGAAGCCTTTGATCAGCGTAGAGTTGCCATTTCCGGTGAATGCTATTTTTCAATAGAACCTTCTGATAAATCTTTTACTGTTACAGGAGAAGTTGGAGAAGTTGAAGTATTAGGAACTGAATTTAGTGTTTCTTCTAATAGTGAAAGCATGGAGGTGGAAGTGGAAGAAGGAAGCGTGCATTTTACAGCTGAGGAGAATTCTATTGATATTTCTACCGGCCAAATGGCATCTTTCCAGAAAGGTGATAATTCCATCAAGACTGGTAAATCATCTAATAGTTTTAAGAAATGGATGGCCAAATTGCGAATTGAATTTAAGAGATTGGATAAAGAACTGAATGAAGAAGCAAAAAGCATAGAAGAAGAGCTTAACAAAAAAGCTAAAGAAATCGAAAAGGAAGCTGATAAAATTGGGAAAGAGTTAGAAGAAGCGGGAGAGCAGATCGGTAAAAGTATCAAGAAAATTATGGATTAGATTTAAACAAACAGATCGTCACTTCAAAATTAAAAAAGTGACGATCTGTTTACTTGTTTATAAAGATTGACTTATTTCAAATACTCGTCTAAAAATACCTTTATTTGTCCGTATCCTTTAATCTCATTTTCCTTTTTACGGAAACCGTGGCCTTCATCAGGGAAGAGTACATACTCTACGGGCACGCCATTATCTTTCACATTTTGCACCATTTCATCGGATTCAACTTGTAATACTCTTGGGTCATTACTTCCTTGTAGTACCATCACCGGCTTAGTGATTTTATCCGCGTGGAATAGGGGAGAGATTCTATAAAGCCTTACCGAATCATCAGTATTTGGATTGCCTAATTCTTCATACAAAGCAGTTTTTTGAGCTTCCCACCAGCTTGGGATAGATCTGAGTGTCCTAATCCAATTGGTTACACCAAATATATTGACTCCGACTTCAAAAGCATCTGGTTGAAAGGCTAGAGCTGCCATCACCATATATCCACCATAAGAGCCTCCAATTATACCTACTCGAGAAGTATCGGCCCAGTCTAATGTGGCCAAATAGTCTTTAGCATAAATGCAATCCATTAAGTCATCTTCTCCATGCTTTTGATCGTCTAGTCGGTTAAAAGTTTTCCCATAACCACTACTTCCTCTATTATTCACGCCTATAATGGCATAGCCATGATTAACCAAATATTGAATTAATGGAGAATAATTTAAGCGTGTTTGACCGCCTGGGCCTCCATGTACCCAAACTAATACGGGTACTTTATTTTCAGCTGAAGCTTGATGTGGTCTATATAGAATAGAAGGGATTTCTAAATCATCAAAGGAAGGATAGCGAACGACCTCTCCCTCAACTAAATCCTCTCGATCCATTTCAGGATTTAAAGATTCTGTGAGTTTATTAAGTTCTTTACTCTCAAAATCATAGACATAAATATTAGTAGGAGATTTAGAGCTTCCTACTGATAATCGCATTTTATTTTCGCTCTTTGAGATGCCTACTCCATTGATATTGCCACCCTTTATTTTTGGCAATTCTACTTCTGCACTTTCCTTTGTGTTGGTAATTTTCACAGTGGTATTGGCATCTTCATTAATTCCCATTACACGGTAGGTACCCTCCCAAGAGAAGTTGGCATACCAAACATCCCAGTCTGTTTCAACTACCTTTTCAGATTCACCGCTAGCCAAATCAAATTTACTCAGATAAGTGAATTGGCTTCCTTCATTGGTAGTGTACAAGAGGGATTTATTGTCTGCACTGAACTCCTGTGCTCCATAGCTTGCCGTTGGGTTTTCAGGCGATATCTTGGTCTGTTCGCCCGTTTCCACTTCCACTATGATCAATTCATTGATGGATGTGGTAATAGGTTTGTTGATGGCCACATATTTATGATCATCAGAAATGCCAGAAGGATTACCACCTGTATTATTTTCAAATATCATCTTACTGTCAAAGTTTTCAATATCCATTTCGTAGATATCAAAAAACTGCGGATCTCTTTTATTAGAAGTGTATTTAAAACTTTTTAAATCCTTACTCCATCCTATAAAAGATGCTTTCTCATTTTCAGCAGGCGTGAGGTCGGTCACATTCTGATCGGTATCCAATAAATAGATATGACTGATTTCATTTCCCCCTTTATCTGCTGAAAATAGGATGCGATCATCATTTGGAAAATAGGATTCCGCAAACCAAGATTCATCTTCATTATTCGAAAGGGTGTCAATCCGAGAACCATCAGTATGTAGGGCGTAAAGATTATAAATTCCGGTGGCATTACTTGATACTAGTAGTTTTGATTCATCATGAGAAAAGTATCCACCTGAATAGTTGATGTTATTGTAAAACTCTTCAATCGAATATTGGGTGAGCGTTTCTTCCTCTTGTGCTTTTTCATTTTTGCATGCGAAAAGGCAAGAGCATAGCAATGCTATGCTGATCATTGTTAATTTATTCATAGTCAGTAGGTTTGGTGTGTTTGAATTTATGATTTTTTTTTGATAGATGATATATATTGAGTGTTAAAAATTAATTTTCACGGGTGCTCTTGATTTGTCCAAATCCGCTCGCTTTTGTTCGTAAATGAACATCTTTTGATTATTGAAGTGTCCTCATGGTATTTAAATACGGTATATAAGGAATGGTTTAGTTTTTGGTACACCAAAATAAATAGGGCAAAAATGCAACTATTGAATGTTGGAAGACATCGATATAATAAATCTACCTGTTCAAAATAATTAGAATCGTCCCCAATACTTCTATTTATGCTGTTTTAAGTAGGTAATGATGAATGCTCGCTAGCACTTTAAATAAGGAAATTAAATTTTTTTCACATGTTGAAGTATTTTTTAAGTATTGGATTACTTTCTGTATGTTTCCTAAGTTTTTCACAGGAAAATGATAGCATTTTTCGAAAAACTATCAGCATCCCTAGAATAGCAGAAGCACCCAAAATAGATGGAGTCTTAGATGATGCGGCTTGGCAAGATGCCCCTATTGCTCAAAATTTTGTAGAAAGAAATCCAACTAATGGGAGTCCGATACCCGATAGCTTGGCTACTGAGGTGAAAATTATATATGATGACTTAGGCGTCTATTTTGGTGCTTATATGAAAGATCCTGAACCTCATAAAATAGCTACAGAATTAACAGAAAGAGATGATATTGGAGCGGATGATTTCTTCTTTATTTTATTAAATGGATATAACGACCGGCAGCAAAGCATGCAGTTCATTGTAACAGCAGCAGGTGTCCAATATGATGCTAAAATGACCAACGGAAACGAGGATAATTCATGGGATGCTGTTTGGTATAGTGAAGTTAAGATTAATGATGATGGATGGGTAGTTGAGGCCTTTATTCCCTATTTTATTTTAAGATTCCCTAAGAAGTCTGTGCAAGAATGGGGCCTCAATATGGAGCGAGAAGTGTTTAGAACCAGAACACGCTATAGTTGGAATCATGTAGATAATCAAAAAGGAGCTTTTTCGCTTTATGATGGAGAAATACATGGCATTGAAAATATCAAAACTCCGACCCGGTTATCTTTTCAACCTTACATATCAGCATACGCTAATAATTATGATGGCAAAACTGATTTCAGTTTCAACGGTGGCTTAGATTTGAAATACGGTATTTCAGATGCTTTTACACTGGATATGGTTTTAATCCCTGATTTCGGACAAGCACGTTTTGATAATAACGTTCTGAATTTATCTGCATTTGAAGTTCAATTTGCCGAACAAAGGGCCTTCTTCAATGAAGGAACGGAGTTATTTTCTAAGGGTGATATGTTTTATTCGAGAAGGGTGGGGGGTGCTCCCTCTCGCAGTGCTAATGCCAATGAAGGTGAGGAAGTGCTCTTTCAACCCAATACAGTTGACTTAATTAACGCAACAAAAGTGTCCGGTAGAACGGAGAATGGGCTAGGAATCGGATTTTTCAATGCAGTTACAGATGAGGCATTTGCTAATATTCGAAATACTGAGACCGGTGAAACAAGAGCTGAAATAGTAGAGCCGTATACTAACTATAATGTAACGGTTTTGGATCAGCGTTTTGGTGACAATAGCTCCGTATCTTTTGTAAATACCAATGTGAACAGAGTTGGTAATTTTAGGGATGCCAATGCAACTGGGCTCTATGTGAGTCACACCAATAAAGCCAATACTTGGAATTATGGCGCCAGCACTGAAGGAAGCTGGGTTTTCGAAGAAGATGAAACCACTTTTGGAACCGAAATTCAAGCAGCGGCAACTAAAATTAGCGGAGAGCATAGGGTGGAAGGTAGGATTGATCTGAGAAGCTTGGACTATAATATTAATGATCTTGGTTTCTCGACTAACACGAATTATGTGCGCTATATCGGTTATTACGGCTATAGATATCTGCAGCCTAGAGGAAACTTAAATAATATGTTTTTGAATTTTAATCTTTTCCATTTTAGAAGATTAGATCCCGATCTTTTTAGCAATTTCACTTTTAATTTTAATTCCAGTTTTACCACAAAAGAATTCTTTAGTTATGGTGGGGGTGTAGAAGTTACTCCCTTTGGGCAAAATGATATTTATGAACCTAGAATAAATGGAAGACACGTAAAGTTTCCCGGATATCAAGATCAATGGATTTGGATGAATACAGATTTCAGAAAGAAATTGGCATTTGAGGGTTTTATCGATTGGTACAAGTATTTTGAGCAGGGTAGAAGTAGTGTTTTTCTTAGCTTAAATCCCCGCTATAGGTTTTCTAATAAGTTCAATTTAAACTATGGACTGTTTTATAATCCTTCTTACAAAGAACAAGGATTTGTTGATATGGATGGCAATGATATCATATTCGGGCAACGAGACAGGATCACCGTAGAAAATTCCATTGGTGGAAATTACATCTTCAATAATAAAATCTCTTTAAACCTTATTTTCAGACACTATTATTCTGGGGCATTATACACAAAGCTCTATAGCTTAGAGCAAAATGGAGAATTGACTGAAGAGCCCGAAAGGGAAAATATTTATGATGTCTCCTTCAATACCTGGAATCTGGATTTGAAGTTTGCATGGTGGTTTGCTCCAGGTAGTCAGATTACCATTCTCTATCGAAATGCCTTGGATAGCTATTTGCAGGAAAGCGGACAGAGTATTAATGAAAATCTTGATTACCTTTTTAGTCATCCGCAGTTAAATAGTTTTTCTATTAGACTAAGCTATTTTTTAGATTATAATCGAATACGAAATGCATTCTCTCATAACACGAATCTAAATCGATCTAAGCCAGATAAAATGACTGCTGGATCCTGATCGGTCTATACAATCTAAATTTTATATAGATCCAAATCATAAGATTTTAAACATTAGTGTCGGTAATTAATTAAGTTCTTAACCTTTTGATTAATTAAGTTATTAACCAATGGAGCACAAATAATTAAATAAGTTGTTAAGCATTTATTCTGTTACAGTATAAAATTTCATGAGACTCATAAATCAAGTTAAGTTTTATATTGTCAACGTATTAGCTCCAATTCCCCTCCAAATGATCAATTAGTAAGATCATCTCCCAATTCCTTTTAATCTTTTAATGGAAGCTGCTCAATGTGACTATAAACAATGAATTCAAATTTTGTTATGGCATTTTATGAATGTCGGGAAATACATTTTTCACTAAAGCTGTTTGGAATCAGGTCTGCAGATTAGTTTAGCCACAATGATAGCAAAAATGACATTTGTTTTAATGCAGGTTTACGAATTAAAATGTCAGGGTTACATGGTTTTTTGCTGCCCTTTGACTAATACATATTGTATTACTTTTTAATAAATAAATTCAGTTTTTATGGCTGATTTAAAAGCATAAGTGAATTTCTACTTTTGAGAATGCTATGCAGTTTCCAAGGTGGAGACTGCTTTTAACTAAATCTAAAAGAAAATATGAGAAAGTTTTTACTGACATGTTTTATGCTGGTGTTGGTGCTACATGCATGGGCACAGGATCGCACGGTAAGCGGCACAGTCACTGATGATGAGACTGGCGAAGCGTTACCAGGTGTGAACGTATTACTAAAAGGTACTGGTACTGGTATTACCACTAACCTAGATGGTAATTACAAAATATCAGTTCCTTCAGGTGGAGGTACATTGGTATTTACATTTATTGGAATGGTAAAGCAGGAAGTTCCTATTGGATCTCGTTCTGTAATCGATATCCAAATGGCAACAGATGTGCAACAATTATCAGAAGTTGTGGTAACTGGTTATGGTTCTCAATTGAAACGAGAAATCACTGGTTCAATTTCTTCTGTTAAGGGTGATGTGATCGAAGATTTACCGATGCAATCTTTTGATAGAGCTATACAGGGTCGAGTTGCAGGTACGCAAATTTCTGCTGCCAGTGGTGCTCCAGGTGGTGCTATGAATATCAGAATTAGAGGAGTTGGTTCAATTAACTCTAGTAACGACCCATTAATTATTATTGATGGTGTTCAGGTTGGAACACAAGGAGGAGGGACAACGCAAGGATCTTCAAATCCATTGAACTCTATCAACCCAAATGATATTGAGTCTATTGATATCTTAAAAGATGCATCTGCATCAGCGATATATGGTGCTCAGGCAGCTAATGGTGTTGTAATCGTAACGACTAAAACTGGTTCTAGAAAAGGAAAAACGCAAGTGAATTTGAGTGTTCAAGAAGGTGTTGTACAGCCGTTCAATTTGTATGAAGTATTAGATGCTCGAGACTTTACAACCTTCCAGGCGGAGCAACAAACGAATGTAGGTATTGATCCTGCTACTCCAGGTACTGGTGCATTTGCACTATTCGGTAACCCAGAAGATCCGTCTTCTTATGAGGAGTATGACTGGGTAGATAATATGTTCCAAGATGCAAGATTTAGAACCTATGACCTATCAATGTCAGGTGGAGATGAGAAAACTCAATTCTACTTTGGTGGATCATATAACAAGCAAGAAGGTCAGGTAATCATGTCTGATTTTGAAAGATTTACAGGTAGATTGAACTTAAATCATCAGGCAACTGATAAATTAACAGTAGGAGCTAAATTATCATTAGCGCATAATAAAACTTTCGGTACAATTGCAAATGGTAACTTTGTGAACGGGCCTTGGGTGGCATCTTTTGGTGCAATCCCAACTTCACCTGCCACTGATGCAAATGGAGATTACAATCTTTATCCAACCAATGGTCTATCACACTTATTTGGATACAATATCTTGCAAGGGGTTAATGAAGAAGTAAGATTAGGTAGAACATTGCAAACGGTATCAAGTGCAAATGCAACCTATCAAATCTTACCTAGTTTATCTGCAACTGGTTTTATTGGAATTGATTTTTCTATGAATAGAGATGATCAACAAAGGCCATCTACCATACCTGTTTTTGCTGCCGCTGGTGGTTCAATTTTGGTTAATAATAGAAGAACCATAAACGTGAACACCAACTATAACTTGAATTACAGTAAGATATTTGCTGATGTTCATAGAGTGAAAGGTATTGTAGGTTATGAGTATAAGTTTGAAGAAAGAGAAGGAGCAAACTTAGGTGCCAACTCATTTGCTAATCCATTCTTTAGATTACCAGGAGATGGTCAGCCAACTTCTGTAGGAGGTTTCTATGACGAATATAAAAGATTGGGAGTATTCGGAAAAGTGGATTACGATTTCGATGATCGTTATTTAGCTAGTGTGACTGTAAGACGTGATGGTCATTCAAGATTTGGATCTGAGTCTAAGTATGGTACTTTCTATGCAGGTTCCCTTGGATGGAGATTATCTGATGAGGTGTTCTTACAAGATGTAAGTTTTGTGGATGACTTAAAATTAAAAGCGAGTTACGGTGTATTAGGAAACGCTGAGTTAAGAGATCCTGAGGACGGACTTCCAGCCAACTACGTTCCTTTAACCAATTGGGGAGGTGCAACTGGTCAATATTTAGGAGGTTCCACTGTTACGATAACTCAACTGGGTAACGACTTTGTTCAGTGGGAGCAAGAAGAAGCCATCAACATTGGTATAGATTACTCATTATTGAATAATAGATTATTTGGTAATATTGATTTCTGGAGAACAAATAATAGAGATTTATTATTTGCAGTTCCATTCTTCCAAAATGCAGGTGTAGGGAATAACTCCATATTTGATAATGTGGGTGCAGTAAGAAACCAAGGTATTGATATCGAGATTGGTGGTATTGTTGTCGATCAAGGAGGTTTCAGATTTGATTCAAGATTTAATATTTCATTCTTGCAGAATGAGGTAATAGAACTAGTTGGTGGTCAAGATACTATTTTTGATGCAGATACAGGAGTTCCAGAGTTAATTGTAGGTGAGCCGTCAGATTTCTTCTACTTTGCAGAATCAGCTGGTGTGAATCCTGCTAACGGGCGTCAAATGTTTGTCAACAAAGATGGTAACCTTTCTTACACTGAAAACTTTGAAGATGGCTATGTTGCAGGAAGTGCTATTCCAACGCATTTTGGTGGATGGAGTAATACCTTCTCTTACAAAGGATTGTCTTTAGATGTATTTTTCCAATACCAGTATGGTAATATGGCCTATAATGGTGATTTGTATAATCTTCTTGGTACAGGTGGAGTTGGAAATAAAAGGCAAGACATCATGAACAGATGGCAACAGCCAGGGGATTTAACCAACTATCCTCAGGTAACGCCTAATCAAACGATAGCAGGTGTAGCCCAAACTAGTACTAATTTGGTAACCGATAGATTCTTGTCCGATGCTTCTTACATAAGATTGAAGACTTTAACCTTGTCTTATGATTTACCTAAATCAATAATGGAAAGAGTGAATATGAGACAAGCACGAGTATTTGTGCAAGGAGTGAATCTTTTAACTTGGACCGAATATGATGGTATTGATCCTGAAGTAGTGGCCAATAATAACGGTACCGGTGAATCTTCTTTCGGAGCATATCCTTTAGGAAGACAGTTCTCAGCAGGTATTAACATCGGATTATAATTTTTAAACAAGAGATAATCATGAAGAAATTATTATATATATTTTTAATGGGAGGCATCCTTTTTACATCTTGTACAGATCTAGATGTTGAGAATAAGGAGGCACTTCCTCAAGAAGTGGTACTAGGCGATACAGGCGGCTTTGAAGCAGTTTTGTTCGCTGCCTATGAAAGCGTGAACGATTTTGAGTATTATGGTCAAGAAATGATGATAGCACCTGAAATTTTAGCTGATAACATGCAGCTTGTACAGTTTACCGGTCGATATGAAGATGACTATGTAAACGCAGTGAATTCGGGTATCAATATCTGGTTTAATCGTTACATTGCTATTAACGAATGTAATATCGTTATTAACCTGATTGATGGCGAGGAAGTTGCTGGAGATCAAGCGGCTAAAAATGTGTTGAAGGCCGAAGCTAAATTTTTACGTGCTTTATTCTATCACGATTTAGCGAGAACTTTAGGCTATGAGCCAGGTCAGGAAGTGAATGGGTTTAACTTATCTGCTATATTAAGAACTGAAGCTACTGTTGGTTCTGCCAATGCGGACGATAGACCAAGAGCCACCAATGAGCAGGTATACGAGCAAATAGAGCAAGATTTATTGGAAGCGATAGCTGATTTACCTGAAGCTGGTGCTGGAACGTCTGCTGTAGCAAGAGCTAATAAAAATGCCGCTAGACTTTTGTTAGCAAGAGTATATTTATACTGGGGTAGAAATGGTGACGCAGCTAACTTCGCTCAGCAAGCGATTGCTGGAGACGGTTCTGACCTAGTGGCAGCTGCTGATTATGTAGCTTCATGGGATGATGCTAATTTCGTATTTCATCCAGAAGCAGTGTTTTCATCAGATTTAGGTGTTGCTGATTGGAATGGAGTTGACGGTGCCAATAACAGTTTGCATTCATTGCTAATGAATGATACAGGAGGTAGCCAATTCATTATTACAGCTAGTGACGAGCTTATTGCAGCTATTGAGTCTCAAGCAGGTGATGTGAGAAGCGGGATGTTTAACACTGAGACTTTAGGTCAGGA